>CAWJDU010000009.1:0-28305 GCA_963841685.1 Vulcanimicrobiota bacterium | reverse complement strand
GAAGGGCAACCAGCAGAAGGTGCAGGTCGCGTGCGCGGCGCTGCACGAGCCGGAGCTGCTCGTGCTCGACGAGCCGTTCTCCGGGCTCGATCCGGTCAACGCGGAGACGCTGCTCCACGCGCTGCGCGAGCTGCGCGACGCGGGGACGACGCTGATCCTCTCGTCGCACCAGATGTGGCAGATCAAGGATCGCCAGATCATTCTTCGTCGTCGCGCACGGACCGTGCGCGCGTCGGACAGCCGCTCGCCGAGCTTGCCGTCTCGTCGTCGGCCGACGCACGTGGTCGAGGTCGAGCCGCCCCCTCGCCGCCGCTGCGCGCGTTGCTCGACGCATCCGCGCGCGCGGCGCCTACCGCAGATTGGACCCGGCCCGCGCTGGCGTACAAAGTACACGGCCGGCGCCGACCCCGCCTCCCTGTTGGGCGGCTGGTCGCGCCGGGGACGTCACGCGGTCCGACCATCGACCCAAGCCTGCGCGACATCTACCTGCGCGCGATCGGGGCGGCCGCGTGAACACGGTCGCCGTCATCTTACCGCGCGGATTCATGAGGAGCATGAAGTCGAGAGCTACATCGCCGGGACGGTGATCGGCGCGGTGAGCTCTTGGCTGACCGCGATGCCGACGTCCTGGGCGGCGCGTGCAGTCGAGCGCTTCGCAGAAGATGGTGCTCGTCGGCGACCCCGTCGCTCGCCGCGACGGCGACGACGCGCTCGCACGCGACTTCGACGTCGTCGCCGTCGTGCCGCCCTTCGAAAGCCGGCCGACGCCGGCGTTCCTCGACGCGCACGGCAGAGCGTCGCGCTGGTCGAGTTCGTCGCGCCCGCACGGCGGCCTACACGTGTCGTCGCATACGCGCGCGATCCGCGCTCGTCCGCGACACGCTCGGACACGACCTTGGCGCGCTGCAGCTCTCGCTCGCAGCGGCGTACCCGCGTCGCGCATCGCCGCCGGATCCGCGTCCCGGTCGACGTGCACGACGTGTCGGGCCGCTTCGACAACGCGTCCGCGGCGGATGCGGCGAAGGGCATCGCGTACCTGTTCGTGATCCTGCTGTACCTTGCGATCTTCTGAACACCCAGGCGATCATGACGTCCGTCGCCGAGGAGAAGACGAGCCGCATCGCCGAGCTGCTCGTCGCGATGCTCGATCCGGCCCAACTGCTCGCCGCGAAGATCCTCGCCGCCGCCTCAACGTCGTATCCAGCTCGCGATCTGGATCACCGTCGGCATCGCCTCGGGACGCATCGCTCGCCGCGTGGCCGCGCCCGAGCGGCGACGCGACCGCATCGCCACGCTCCTCGGCGGCGTCGACGTCTCGGCATGGGAAATCGTCGCGTTCATCGTCTTCTTCGCGCTCGGGTTCGCCCAGTACGGCGTTCTCTACGCGGCTGCGGCGTCGCTCATCAACCGCACCGAAGACCTCGGCAGCATCACCGGACCGCTCGTCGTGCCGGTGATGTTCGCGTTCGTGCTCGCGATCGTCGGCCCTCGGCGTGCCGAACAATCCGACGGTCGTCGCGGCATCGATGATCCCGCTGCTCTCGCCGTTCGTCATGTTCACGCGGATCGTCGACGTCGGCCGTGCCCGCGTGGCAGCTCGTGTTCGCGCTGATCGTCAACGCCGGCACCGCGGTCGCGCTGGCGTGGTTCGCCGGGCAAGGTCTACCGCGTCGGGTTCTGCTGTACGGCCGGCCGCCGTCGCTGCGCCAGGTGCTCGCGACGCTGCGAGCCTAGCCGCAGTTCCCCGACATCAAGAGCGCACCGGTGTCGTACATCGTGATGGGCTGCGGCACCGTCGGTGACGCGGGGTCCGTCGACGGCGCGATCGAGTGCTCGAAGGCCGACTGGAGCTCGCCGAAGCACCCGATCATCGCGGCCATTCCGGGCGCCGCGAAGCCGTTGAGCGACGCGCTGCGCTGCGTCGAGGCGCCGATGAACGACTGCAGCGCCGAGGGCGTACTGCTCGAGGTGCTGACCGACACCTGGCTGCTGCCCAGCAGCATCGGCGACGACATACCGCCGCCGCTCATGTGCGTGTACCCGCACGTCGTCGCGGCGGCCGTGTTTCCGCTGGGCTGCCAAAACGGCAAGGTTCCCGAGGCGGGTGACGCGAGCGGCGCGCCGTCGCTGATCAGGGACGACGGCGGCGTCATGCACGGCGCCGGAATCGGCGACCCGGTGGCGGCGTTGTACGCCGCGTAGAGGCTGTACTGCTCGTACGGATCGATGTCGGCGGACACCATGCCGCCGTACCGCGCGAGCAACTGCACGCGCTCGCCGAGGACGCCGGTCTGCAGCGCCCAGATCACGCCGAACATCGCGAGCAGGAACACCGGCAGCGCGATCGCCGTCTCGATCAGCGCTTGGCCGCGCGAGCGGCTCACGACGCAGCCTTGCACGGCACGTTCCCCATGTTGAGCGCGCCGCTGTACGGCTTGATCGGAATCGTGTTCCACCAGCCCGTCACCGCCGAGAACTCCGGCCCGGTGACCTTCATCGCGTACGCATCCCACTTCGGGAACGCCGTCGCGGAGTTGCCGCCGAAGTTCACGTCGAACCAGTCCCATGCGTTCGGTCCCGTACCGCTCGTCGCGTATCCGCCGGTCCATTGCGTCTCGATCGGCTGGAACGGGGTACCGGTCTGCGGATTCACCAGAAATCCCGGCTGGATCCACTCCTGCGTGACCATCGCGGATGTCGCGGCAGCACGGCCGATCGCGGTGAACGTCGGCGGCTGGAATCCGAGGAACGAGGGCACGAGCGGGGCGACCGTCGCGCACACCACGATCTCGACCTGCGCCGGCGTGTAATCTTGCTTCACGGAAGCGGCGACGCCCGGATTGTTGATGACCCACGCGCCCCCGTCTTCCTCGACGTCGTTGACGGCGGTCGCGCGCGGCTCGACGTTGACGATCGAATACGAGAACCCGCAGTCACCGCCGTTCGCTTGACCGCAATTCGTCTGCAGCTGCGAGACGAGCGCCTGCGCGTCGCTCGCGGCCTGCGCAAACGTGTACTGCGACGTGCGGTTGACGAGCTGCACGTCGGTCGTGTAGCGATTCACGGCGCGCATGTACTCGTTGCGCAAGCTGGAGAACACCGCAGCGCAGTTCGGTTGGCAGCCCGGATCGTTGTACGCCGCCGCCTGCAGGCCCGTGAGCAGCGAGCGGATGCGCCACTCTTCCACGCCCGCGGCATACACGAGCGAGAGCTGTTCGTTCCAGGTCTGCGTCTGCCCCGACAGCGCGGCGGACGCCGCCGCATCGGCCGCGTTCTGCGCGCGCACTTGCCACCGCAGCACCTCGCCGTACTGCATCGCGCCGAATCCGAGCACGAGCGCGGTCGCGATGCCCATCGCCCAGATCGGCAGCGTCTGACCGCGCGATGAACGCGTCAGGTAGGACATCCCGCCTGCACCGGACCGAGCGGGTTGAGCGGATACGTGCCGATCGACGTCGTGCCGACCGTGTAGCCCGCCGGGATGGAAATGTCCCAACTGTTGACGGTCGCGACGCAGGGTCGGTCGGGGCCAACACCGTGCCGTCGCCGTTGCCGTTCGGGAACGCCATCCCGTTGATGCGCTGCGCGATCGCCGCGTAGACCTGCTGGTGCAGCGACATCGCGGCGTACACGGCGCCCGGCGCGATGCCGTTGCCCGGCTGATCCCAGTTGCTGCCGTCGAGATATTCGGCGAACCCGGCGGCCATCATGCCCGTGTTCGCGCTGCAGCCCTGCTGGTTGGTCGGCACGCAGTGATAGAGATAGCGAAACCCGATGTGATACGGCGGCGCGTTGCCGTCGTCGGCGAAGTAGCCTTTCGAGTTGGAGAAATCGGCCGACGAGTTGAACGGATCGCCGAACAGGTCGAAGCCGACGCCGGACACCATCATGTTCGCTTCGATGAACGCGCTCGACAAGTTCGCTCGAGGCAGGATGAGCCCGAGGCCGACCCCGTTGTCGGTGATCGTCGCCTGGTTGTGCGTCGGGCGCACCACCTGCGCGCCGCCGTGCCGGTTCGATTGCGCGGCGACGTTGTAGTTGACCGGAACGGTCGTCTGGTCGGGCTCCGTCGTTTGGACGTTGACGCTGCCGGTCTGCGCGACCATCGGAAACGGTCCGGCGATCGCGGCGTTCGGATCCGTGCCGAGCACCGATGCGTGCGCCGCGACGTACGCGGCGCCGTCACCGCCGAGCTGCAGCAGCCCGATCACGCCGAGCTCGAACGTGCCGAACAGGAGCGTCAAGACCACTCCCAGGACGACCGCCGTCTCGGGGACCGCCGCTCCCCGGGACGGTTTCACGACCCGCTCTGTGACGCAGTCAGCGAGCTGGAAACGTTGTTGAGCGTCGCCGAGACGGCGTTGTAGACGAGATTCAATCCGGCGATCGCGACGACCGCGATCAGCGAAAGCACCAGCGCGTACTCGACGAGCGTCGCCGCGGAATCGTCCCGCAGCATCGCTTCGAAAACGGTCATCGCGTGATCACCTCAGGCGTCAGCACGAACACGACGTCCGTGTCTTGTTTCTGGTATGAAGTCGACCGGAAGAGGCGGCCGAGGATCGGCAGATCGCCCAGACCCGGGATCTTGTTGACCGTGCGGTTCTCCTGACGGCGCAGCAGGCCCGCCATCACGATGCTTTCGCCCGCCTTCGTCATCACGTCGGTCGTGATGCGACTCGTCTTGAACGCCGGCATGACGATGCCGTTCAGCGACGTCCCGTCCGCGAAGTCGAGGTCGCTCACTTCCGGCGTGAGCTTCGACTCGACCGAGCCGTCCGGCATGATCGTCGGCGTCACGTTGAGGCGCACGCCGTACTCGTGGAACTGCACGCTGAACTGTCCGAGGCCGGTCGCGACGACGTACGGGATCTCGCCGCCGACCAGGAAGTCCGCTTTCGCGCCCGGCATCGACACGAGATCGGGCGACGACAGCACGCGCGCGTTGCCGTTCTGGATGAGCGCGTCGAGCGTCGGCGCGAGAAACTCCGCGCGGACGAAGCGCCCGATCGTCGCGCCTTTCCCCGGTGCACCGACGTCGTCGGGATTCTCGAAGATCGGGAACGACGGGTTGTTGTACTGCACCTGGCCGCCCGTGTTGATGAACGCGCCCTGGAGGCGGATACCGAGCTGGGACATCGCCGTCTTGTCGACCTCGAGCACGTACACGTGCGTGTCGACCTGCTGCTGGACGTCGAGCTGAAGGCGGTCGATGAGCTTGCCGTCGGCGGCGAGGTTCGCGCCGGCCAGCGCACGGACGCGCGCCAGGACCGCTTCGGCCGCCGCGCGGTCGCGCACGCGGCCGCTGACCATCACGTTTCCTTTGTTGTCGTAGTCGACGCGCACGTCGCGGGCGTCGGCGTCGCGCGCCAGCTCGTTCTGCAGCGCGCCGAGCGGGTGCGCCACCGTGACGGCGTCGACGATGTCGTACTTCTGATTCTTCGCGTACGCCGCGAAGCGCGAGAGCAGGTCGGAGATCCGGTTGGCCTTCAGCTGATCGGCGACGTCGCCGCGCACGACCAGGGCGCGGCCGATCGGCTCGACCATCACCCCCGGCTCGTTGATCGACCCGCGCAGCATCGCCGCGAGGTCGTCCATCGTCTGCTCGCTGACCGTGACGTCGTACTCGCGGCGTCCGGAGTTCGTCCAGACCAGCACCGTCGTGTGCCCGGGCGCCTTCGCGTTGATGATGACTTGCTGCGTCCCGACCGGCACGACGCCGGCGATGCGGCCGTCGCCGACCGCGACACGCGTCAAGCCCGGCGCGTCGATCGTCGTCGACCGCCCGGAAGGCAGCGAGATGGCGTCGATCGGCTGCGCGAACGCCGGGGCGGCGATCGCCAGCGCGGCGACGATGGGAATGAACGATGTCAGCGGTTTCATCCGCGTTCGTTCTGCCCGCGGGCTCGGCGTTAACGCGTCGACATCCCGTCGACGCACCGTAAAAGTTCCCACGTTCACGCGAGGCCAACGTCCTAAGGGCGGTATGACCCCGGCGTGACTCTCTCGATGCGGCGTCTCGTTGCGACGATGTTCGCGACGGCGCTTCTCGCCACTCCGGCTACCGCCCACACCGGAACCCCGCTCATGCGGGTGGCCGAGACGGCGGGCTACGTCTATTCGTGGTCAACGTCCGCATCGGAGGTCACGCTCTCGCGCCCCGGCATCACGGTCGTGCTGCGCCCCGGAACCCGCCGGTACGAAGTCAACGAACGCGTAGAGTACGCCAGCGAGCCCATCGTCTACGAGAACGGCGACCTCGTCGTTCCCGGCGACGTTGCAAGCGAACTGCGCATGCTCGCCGGCCGCACCCCGGATGCGCGCGCCATGGAGGGCGCACGCACCGGATCCGTCATCAGGCCCGTAGCGGGAAACGCGAGCGGAACGCTCACGCTCAGCGCGCGCGCAATGACGGGTCGCGAAGCGATCGCGATCGACGGGACGGCACCAGCTTCCGTGCCCGTGACTCTCACGCTCGTCGGTTCGATCTCTCGCGATATTCCGGACGTGCTGGTCCGTCGGATCACCCTGGTGACCGACGGCACGACGTTCCATGCGACGGTTCCCGTCGCACCGGCGATGCCCCGCGGCAGCCACGTCACCGTTACGGCGACGTCGCTGCCCGGGATCGCTTCGGTTTCCGCCGTCGTTCCGATCGACGCGCCGAATCCCGGTCTCGACTCGAAGTTCGATCATCTCCCCAAAGACCCGATCCACGCTGAAAATTGATTGAGAAGGAGCTCTCCGTGACTACCACGTTTCTCGACATGCTGAAGGATGACGAAGGCGCGACGCTCGTCGAGTACGGCCTCGTCGTTTCGTTGATCGCCGTTGCGGCGATCGTTGCGATCACCGCGCTCGGAACCTCGGTCAGCGCGACGTTCAACAACATCGCGCAAAAGATCAACCCCGGCGGCTAGACATGTCGCCGTTCGTCCCGATTCTCGCCGCAGCCGCGGTCGTGGCTGCGGCGAGCGATATCCGTTCGCGCCGAGTTCCGAACGCGCTCACCGGCGCGCTCGCGATCGCGGGCGTGGCGGTGGCCGGGGCGACACACGGATTTTCCGGCGTGGGCGTCGCGCTCGCGATCCTCGCGGTCATCCTGGGCGCCGGCACCTTTGCCTACGCGCGCGGATGGTTCGGCGGGGGCGACATCAAGCTGCTCGCGGCAGGATGCTGCGGGCTGAGCCCGGCCTTGGCCGCTGACTTCTTGCTCTACACGGCCTTGTGCGGGGGACTGCTCTCGCTGTACTCGCTGGCGGCGTCGCAACGGATGGCGACGGCGCTCATCACTCGGCAACTGCCGCAAACCGGTACACGGCTCCCTTACGCCGTGGCAGCGGCCGGCGGTGCGCTCTTCTTGTGGGTGGCACTCCTATGTCCCGCGTTCTTACTCGTCCGTTAGATACGCGAACCATCGCGCTCTCGGTCGCCGGCTTGCTGGCGGTCGGAACGGGCGTCCTCACGTACAATTACCTCGCGTCCGTCTCGCACGCCAACGCACCGGCGACGCAGCGCACGATCCTGATCGCGTCCCGCGCGATCCCGGCGCACACGATCGTCACCTCGGACATGCTGGCGCGCGCGTCGCGTCCGGCCGACGCGGTCGATCCCGACGTGCTCGTCGTCCCCGCGAACGCCGTCGGCTCGCAGGCGCTCGCCGACATCCCGGCCGGCAGCCAGCTGACCGCATCGAAGTTCACGCGCGCCGCCGCCGTCGGCCTTCCGGGCAAGGTGCACATCGGGATGCGTGCCGTGTCGATCGCGCTCGATCGCGTCAAAGGCGTATCCGACTTGATTCGCGCCGGCGACCGCGTCGACGTGATCGCCGCAACCGTGCCGCGCCAGGACCAAGCGCCGAAAGCCGTCACGATCATCCGCGGCGCGCTCGTCCTCTCGATCGGCACGATGACGGACCCGGGCGCGACGCCGGCGCCGGACACGCCCGGCGGCACGCAATCGCAGTTCATGACCGCGACGCTCGAAGTCGACCCGAAACAGGCCGACCTGCTGACGCTCGCCGACGTCAACACGATGCTGCGTCTGGCACTGCGCTCGCCGAAGGAAAGCGTGCGCAGCCGTCCGGCCGAGAAGCTCGTGCTCGCCGGATCGCAGGCGCCGCCCGTGCGGTCGGCTCCGGCCGTCATGTCGCCGATGCAGGGTCTGATGCCGCTCCTGCGCCCGGCGGCTCCCGCCACGCCGAAGCCTGCACCGACCCCCGCGGTGGCCGTCATCGACGGCGATCACGTGGTCACCGGCGGCGCGATCAAGTAACGCCATGAACGGGACGATTGCGGTCGTCGTCGGCGCCAAAGGGGGCGTCGGCGCAACCACCCTGTGCGTCGAGCTCGTGCGCGTGCTGCGCGAGTCGAAAGCATGCGGCCTCGTCGACGCGGATTTCAGCGGACGCCGCTGCGTCGCCGTGCTCACGGACACGGTACGCTCCTTCGACGCCGGACGCGTCGGCGGGAACATCGCGTCGGCGACGATCCTGAACGACGTCGCGGGCATCGAGTTCACCGCGTCGATCGACGGCGCGTTCACGCTCATGCCGGACCACGTCGCGGGCATCCTCGGCGACCTCCGCGACACCACCGAGCTCGTGCTGGTCGACTCGCCCCAGCCGTATGCGGCCGCCGTCCGTCCGTTCGTCGTCAACGCGGCGCACTTCATCGTCGTCGTCGAGCCGACGCTGCTCGGCGTCACCAGTGCGCGGGCCGTGCAGACGGAGCTCGCGCGCTTCGGCATCCCCGCATCGCGCGTGTACCTGGTGCTCAACCAGCGCGACGTGCGCGCGGCCGTTCGGCCCGATGAAGTCGAGCGCGCGCTCGGCGCGCGGCTCCTCGGCAACATCCCGCCGATCGGCGACCGCCGCTACACGAAGGCCGTCGAGGCGCTCGCGTCCGCGCTCGTCGCGCTGCCCGTTCCGGACGACATCGAGCCGCTCAAGCCGTCGGCGAAGACGCCGCTCGGCGACCGCCGCGCGAGCAACCGGCGTCCGAAGGGCGACGCGAAGCCCGAAGACGTCGTGTCGGGCGCAGCCACCGACGCGCACATCGTCGCGACGGTCGAGCGCACCGCACGCGAGCTGCTCAAGACGGAGATCCACGAAGCGCTCGCGCAGCGCCTCGACGTCGTCGCCGCGAGCGCCGCGCTCGACGATGCGAAGAAGATCGCGGAGCTGCGCGCGCAGATCGACACGATCGTCCGCGAGATCCTCGACACGTATCCGGCCGTCTTCTCGGCCGAAGAGCTCGCGCGGATCCGCCAGGAAGTCATCGACGAGGCGCTGGGCTACGGCCCGCTCGAAGACTTGCTCTCGCAGGCCGACATCACCGAGATCATGGTGAACGGGCCGAACCGCGTCTTCGTCGAGCGCGCGGGCAAGATCGAGACGACGAACAAGCGGTTCGCCGACGACAAGCAGCTGCGCATCGTCATCGAGCGCATGATCGCGCCGCTCGGCCGCCGTATCGACGAGTCCGTCCCGATGGTGGACGCGCGCCTCCCCGACGGTTCGCGCATCAATGCGATCATCGAGCCGCTCGCGCTCGACGGCCCCACGCTCACGATCCGCCGCTTCGGCAAGAATCGCCTGACGCCCGGCGACCTCATCAACATGGGCGCGATCGACGCGCCGATGGTCGACTTCCTCCGCGCATGCGTCGAAGCGCGTCTGAATCTCGTCATCTGCGGCGGCACGGGCTCCGGCAAGACGACGTTCCTCAACATCCTCTCCTCGTTCATCCCGGAAGGCGAGCGCATCGTGACGATCGAGGACGCAGCGGAGCTGCGCCTCAACCAGTCGCACATCGTGCGCCTCGAGGGACGGCCGCCGAACCTGCAAGGCGCCGGCGAGGTGCGCATCCGCGAGCTGGTCCGCAACGCGCTGCGCATGCGCCCCGACCGCATCATCGTCGGCGAGTGCCGCGGTGCGGAGGCGCTCGACATGCTGCAGGCGATGAACACGGGGCACGACGGCTCCCTCACGACGATCCACGCGAACAGCGCGCGCGACGCGATCTCGCGCATCGAGACGATGGTCATGATGGCGGGCTTCGAGCTGCCGATCCGCGCGATTCGCGATCAGATCGCCAGCGCGGTCGACATCATCGTCCACATCTCGCGCATGCGCGACGGCAGCCGCAAGGTCGTCGGAATCAGCGAGATCGCGGGGCTCGAGGGCGAGGTCGTGACGATGCAGGAGATCATCCGGTACCGTCAGCGCGGCCTCGACAAGAACAACAAGGTCGTCGGCGCCTTCGAGTTCACCGGCGTGCAGCCCGAGTGCCTCAGCCGGTTCTCCGAGTTCGGCGTGTCGTTCGACATCCGTTCGTTCAGCGAGATGGGAGGCGCGCCGCAGCGCGCGGCCGCGGCATGGTGAACGTCCTTCCGTTCGCGATCATCATCGGCGTCACCGGCGCGGTGGGGATCGTCCTCGCATCCTTCTGGCAGCGCATCACGCAGCCGATGCGGCCGCACGTCGAACAGTACCGGCTCGCGCTGGAGCAGGCCGACGTCAAGGTGCGCGGCGAGGAGATCCTGCTGGCGATCCTCGGGAGCGGCATCGCGCTCTGGGTGATGGTGCTCGTGTTCCTGCATCTCAGCCCGTTGTACGGCGCGGCCGCGTTTCCGATCGCGATGACGCTCGCCGCCTGCGGCGCCGATCAGGTGATCGCGCACAAGCGACGCAAGCGCTTTGCGAAGTTCGCCGACCAGCTGGAGCTGGTGCTTCGGCTGATGGCGAGCGGACTTCGCGCGGGTCTGGGACTGCGTCAGTCGCTCGTGCTCGTCATGGACGAGCTCGACGATCCGGCACGCACCGAGTTCATGCGCGTGCTGGGCCAAGCGAACATCGGCCAAAGCGTGTACGACGCGCTCGACAGCCTCGCGAAGCGCATGCCGAGCGACGAGTGCTCGATGATGGTCCGCGCGATCCGCGTGCAGTCGCAGACGGGCGGTAACCTCGCAAAGGTGCTCGAGCATCTCGCCCACACGATCAAGGAGCGGCGCCGCGTCTTTCGCAAAATGCGCGCGCTCACCGCGGAGGGCCGCATGACGGCCTGGGTCATTGCATTACTTCCCGTCGTCGTGGGCATCCTGATCGTCGGATTGAACCCGTCGATGCGCCACGCGCTGATCTTCACCGGACTCGGCCACATCGTGCTGGTCTTCGTCGCCATCCTCGAAGGCGCGGGCATCATGATGTTGCGCAAGATGATGCAGTTCGAGGTCTGATGCTGATCGCGGTAATCGCGGCCGCGATCTCGGCGGCCATCCTCGGATATCTGATCGTGACGATCGTCGTGCATCGCTCCGCCGTCGAGCGTACCGTCGCGCAGCTCGATCGCGCCGGCGTCGAGGCCGACCGCAAAGCGGAGCTCGGCGTGTTCGCGCGCTTCTTCGACGAGCGCGGCCGGACGAAGCTCGAACGGCGCTTGATGCAAGCCGGCTGGTACAGCCTCACGCCGGGCGGCTTCATGATGCGCAGCGTGATTGCATCAGGTTCCGGCCTCCTCGTCGGGATCATGATCCCGCTCGTGCTGCACCACCACGAGCTGTGGCTGGTCGCGCTGCCGATCATGCTCGCGCTCGCCGGTGCGATCTTGCCGAGCTCGATGCTCGACGCGGCGATCGCCGAACGCAAGAAGCGGATCCGCAACGCGCTGCCTGATTTCCTCGACCTCGTCTCGACGACCGTCGAGGCCGGCATCGCGCTCAACGGCGCGTTCGCCGCCGCGGTCGACGCCGTGACCGGACCGTTCCGCGACGAGCTTCTGGCCGCGCTCTCCGACATCCGCGTCGGCCGCTCGCGCGCCGAAGCGCTCGCCGCGATGGCCGCGCGCTGCGATGTGACGGAGCTGACGACGACGGTCACCGCGATCGTGCAGGCCGAGAAGCTCGGCGGCGACATCGCGGGCATCCTCGACCAGCTCGCGGGCGACGCGCGCGACCAGCGCATGACGCGTGCGGAAGAGCTCGCCGCTCAGCTGCCGGTCAAGATGACGTTCCCGATGGCGCTCTGCATGCTGCCTGCCCTCTTCGTGATGATCTTCGGAGCGGTCGCGGCACAGCTGATCAGCAAATGAACCCGCACGCATTCCCCGGCGCGCTGCTCTTCGCGTGCGCCGCGATCGCGGGCATCGTCGCGGCGTCGGCGATCTGCGCGCGCGTCACCGGATACGACGACGGGCCGGAGAGCGGCACGCCGCCGATCGTCGCGCTCGTCGCCGGCGCCGCGCTCATCGGCGGCATCGCGGGCGCGCACGCCGGCCGGCACGCCGACATCGGTCATCTCGGCCTCCTCGCGATCGTCACCGGCGCGTTCGTCGCCGCGTGGTACTGCGACATCGTGCGCGGCGTCATCCCCGACGTCTTCTCGCTCGGACCGCTCGCCGCGATCGTCGTGCTCGCCTTCGTGTGGCACGAGCCGCGCATGGTCGTCTCCGCGCTGATCGTCGCCCTGCCGTTCTCGGTCGCGGCCTATCTTTCGCGCGGACGCGGCATGGGTTGGGGCGACGTCAAGATCGCGGCCGTCTCGGGCGCGATGCTCGGCGTGTCGAACGCGCTGCTCGCGCTCGCGCTCGCGGCGTTCGCCGCGGGCGTCGCGTCGCGACTTCGCAAGCCGTCGCTGATCGCCGGCGCGGGCACCGCCGCGGTGGCCGTCGCACGTCCGGTCGCGTTCGCACCGTACCTCATCGGGGCGACCGCTCTCTTCACCGCGTTCGCCGCGCTATGAAGATGTGGCTCGTGCGCAACGCCGCCACCGGGCGCGTTCTGGCATGGCGCGTCCGCCGCGCGGAAGGCTGGTTCGAGCGCACGGTCGGCTTTCTGCCGCGAGTGACGATCGCGCCCGAGGAAGGTCTGTGGTTCGAAGGCTGTCACGCCGTCCACACCATCGGCATGCGCACGCCGCTCGACATGGTGTTCCTCGACAAAGAGCTCCGCGTCGTCAAAGTCGCCCCGAACGTCATGCCGCACAAGCTGTACGTCGCTGCCAAAGACGCGCACATCGTGGCGGAGTTCGGGCCCGGCTTCGTGGCCGCAAACCCGCTCGCGATCGGCGATCGCCTGGGCATCGAACCGGTCGCGTAGCGCTGCGGACGTCGTTATCGCGCGGCGTCGAGCTGCGCGAGCGCAGCCTCGACGACATCCGGAACGCGTGACGCGAACGTGCGCCACGAGAACGCACTCGTCGTCACGCGCATCACGCCGGCCTCGGGGAAGATCGGCTCACCGGGCGGGACGTTCACGAAGCGCGCACGGTGCGCGTCCAGCAATTCCGTGACGCGTCCAGCTCGGGAACGGGCACGGCAAGGTCACGGCGCTCGCTCTCGATCGTCCCGTAGAGCGCGCGCACAAGCTCCGGCGCACGCGCGCCGATGCGCGCGATCACGTCGAACGTCACCTCGCACGGCACGCCGTCGCGCACGGACGCGAACAGCGCATCCTGCGGCAGTCCACGCCGATCGGCGATGGCGCCGTTCAGCAACCGGCAAACCTCGGTCACGTACCACGGGTCGCGCGCGTTGAGGCGATCGCCGGCACCCTCGACGACGGCGCCGGGTACACCGCACGCGCGGAGGAGGGCCGGAACGACGGAATCTTCCGACGCGACCGCGCGATCGTAAGAAACGGCGACGACGTCTCCCCCCGCGTCGAGAACACGCTGAAGCACGACGTCGAACCGATAATCGCCGAGCCGCGCGGAACGCTCACTGACGGCATCGAGATACGCGTCGAACGCTTGCGTGTCGCGTCGCCTGCAGTCGGGCCCACCGTGACGGCAAGAACCCGGACCAGTGGCGAAAGCAGAATACGTACCGCACCGAGTGAGGCGCCAATCCGTCGCGTAGAGCGCGCAACGTGTGCGAAGGCAACGTCGAGATGCCCTCGCTCGACACGATGACGGTATGCGTCGTGTCCCGAGCACGCAGCAAGAGATCCGCGGGACGCGTGGACGCCGCCGCATCGGAGGCATCGACAAAGAGAATTCCGGCCTCGGCAAGCCGCGCATCGCTCCGGGCGAGCAACGACTGAAAGGCCTTCGTACCGGTCTTGTGCATGCCGCCGTGCAGAACGATGCGCAACGCAAGCCTCTGCGCTCACGGTCGCCGCGCACCCTTCGACGAGCTCAGGGTGACGTGCGGAGCCACGAGGAACTCGTCTAGGAGTTGACCGCCGCGACGAGCGCGTCGTCCGAGCTCCGTGCCGCCGCGCGAGCAAGGTCGCGGTTCAAATCGACGCAGGTTTGATGGAGCGCCGGCGGGATGTCGCCGTCGAGCAACTCTTCTTTGGCGAGCTTGAGCGCCGCGCGGTCGTGCTCGACCGCGGTCTTGACGTCGCCGGCCTCCCACGCGACCTCGGCGTCGCGAAGGTGGGCGCGCGCGCGGCGCGCGTCGATGACGAAGAGGTCGAGGTTGAGCGCGATCTCGTCGCCGAATGCGACATAGTGCGCGAGGTCGGCGTAGCCGACGACGGCCGCCAGCGAACGGCGCATCGTGCTGCACGCCGAGCGGAGGCTTTGCGCGGCGAGCTGACGGTCCGCATCGGGCCAGAACGCGCGCAAGAGGGTCTCGCGGCGCGCGCGGCCCTGCGGCTGCAGCGCGAGGAATGCGAACAGCTGCGCGTCGCGGCGGCGGAACCATGCGACGCGCTGCCCTTCGATGCGGACGTCGGATTTGCCGAAGAGGCGGGCGGTGAACGGCTGCAGCGCGCGCGTCGGCGCCGCGGTGGCGGCGCGCGCGACGCGCGCGACGGCGCGGTACGGGCGGAACGATCCGTCGGCCCAGCGCACGAAGAGCCCGCGCTGCTCGAGCCGGTCGAGGAGCGCGTCGTCGATCGCTTCGCCGTCGAAGAGCTTGCGCGCGCCGGTCGCGAGCATCGGATCTTCGTCGGCGAGCGCGTCGTCGATGAAGCGGCGCAGAAAACGCGCGTTGCCGCGGCGCCATGCGTCGAACGCGCCGTCGAGCGAACGGCCTGCCGACGCGGCGTCACGGATCGCGGAGCAGAGGGCGAACGCCCAGCCTTCGGTGTCGTGCAGAAGGCGTCCGAGCTCGCGTTCGTCCGAGGCGTCGACGCGCGCGGCTTCCGCGAGACGCGTCGCTTCTTCGACCGTGAACGCCAGGCGGTCGCCGTCGAGGATCGCCCCGAGGCCGAGCGAGACGAGGCGCGTCGCATCCACCACGTCGCGCGAGCGCGTCGCGTACACGAACGTCACGTTCTCGGGAGCGTCATAGATGAAGCGGCGCAGCACGGCGCGGGTCGCTTCCGGCGCGCGGTCCGCTTCGTCGACGAGAACCTCGCAGCGGCCGGCGTCCTCGAACGCCGCCATCAGCGCCTCGTCGTCGGCGCAGCGGGCGAATCCGAACGCCCGCGCGAGCCCTTCGCGCAGCTCGTCCGGCGTCGACCCCAAGTCCAGGGAGACGTAGCCCGCGCGAAAACGCGGCGCCGCGGCATAGGTGACGAGCGCGGTCGTCTTGCCGGAGCCCGACGGGGCGGCGACGAGCCGCAGCGGCACGTCCGCATGGTCGGCCATCCATGACGAAATCCGCTCTCGCCTGATGGTATCCGGCGCAAGCTTCGGCAGCTTCACCCGCAAGGAACCCTCGAACACGTCCGCCCAACTCCCTCCATGACTAGGGCTTTAGTCCTATGAGCATACCCGGTCAGCCGCCCGATTAGCAGCTCCGGGCGTAAACTTTCAGCGTCCCGCCAGGCGCAATTGGCGCACGAGCGTCTCCTGACCGACGCCGCGCTGGAGCGTCACCCGCACGGTGTACGACCCCGGCGCCACGGGGGCGCGAAGCGCGACGCTTCGCTCGCCGCGGCGCAGGTCGGCTCCGGTCAGCTCGACGTCGTCGCGGTCGCGGACCACGACGATCCGCGCGCCGTCGACGAAGGGAATCTCGACCACGAACGGGTCGCCGGGCGGCACCGGATACGGCCGGATCGTGAACGTGTCGCCGCCGCCGACGTCGATGACGGTCGCGTCCCCGGTCGCGCCGGGGATCTCGCCGGCGCGCGCCTCCGGGCCGGAAGCCGCCGGCGCGAACGGCACCGGCGTCGGCGGCGGGACGAACGCCGCGGGCAGCGGCACGCGCGTGTCCTGACCGGCCGTCGCCCCTTCGGCGCGCGCGACGAGCACGTACGGCTCGCGCTGCCCGGCCGGCGGCGCGGGCACTTCGGTCACGCCGGAGCCCGACGGCGTGGTCGTCGAGAACCACGTCGCCCCGGCGCGGTCGACGACGGACAGCTGCACGTCGCGCGCGACGGCGGAGTAGCGGACGACGAGGGGCGCGTTCGGCCGCGGCGGGTCGATCGTGATGCTGGCGATGCGCGGCGGCGGGGTGGCGACGATGCGCACCGCCGGAGGCGGCGTCGCGCGCCCGTAGGCCGCGTCGCGCGCGTCGGCGCCGAACGCGTTCGCGATCGAGACGTGCAGGGTCGCGGCGTTGCCCCGCCCGAGCGGCATCGTGCCCGCCGCGGACGGCAGGTCTCCTCGGGCCACGACGGCGCCGCCGGCGTCCCTCACCTCGTACGGTCGGCGTCCCTTTGCCGGAGGTCGACCAGCGTGCCACGAGCTTCCCGTCCGGGGTCGCGAGCAGCGCGGCATCGACCACCCGCGGCCGCCCGAACGCGAACGCCACCAGGACGATCCCGGCGAGCACCGCCGCGCCGCCGAGCGCGCCGGCGGGAGCGACCCAGCGCCGCAGCGACCGTCCGCCGCGCGGCGGCGGCGCTTCGACGACGAGGTGGATGCCCTCACCGTGGACTTCCGCCGCGACGCGCTCGTACGCGAGCCCCGCGTCGAGGCTGAACCCGGTGCGGATCGCGGCGTGCGGACGCACCTCGACCGCCAGCGCGGCGATCGGACGGTCCTCGTCCACGCGAACGGCGCTGACCGTTGCGGCCAGCGATCCGCGGCGTACCGTTCGTGACCCGCAGCTCGTACCGGGCGCCGCCGTCCTCGAGCCCGACCGGCTCGAGCTCGCACGCCACGGCCCCTTCGGGCGTGGCGAGCAGACCGCGCCCGCCGTGCGACGGCTCGCGCAGTCCCAGAGCGGTCGGCTCGTGACGAGCGATCGCATTGGACAGGCCCACGTTTGCTGGTATCGGCCGAAACGCCAGGACGGCTCGCGCGCGCCTACCCGGCGCCGGCGGTCGCTTCCGCCTCCGCGGCGTGCAGCGCGAGCGCGAGCTCCCGCAAGAACGACGACGCATCCATCACGATTCCGAGCGTCTGATGCGATCCGCGATCGGTCAGCTTCGTCACCGACGCGGGGTTGATGTCGACGCTGACCGTCTTGCACGCCGCGGGCAGCAGGTTGCCGACGGCGATCGAGTGCAGCAGCGTGCAGACCATCAGCGCCATGCCGATCTCGGGGACGTAGCGGCGCATCGCGCGCTGACACTCGACGACGTCGGCGATCACGTCGGGCAGCGGCCCATCGTCGCGGATCGACCCGCACAGCACGACCGGGATGCCGGCCCGGTAGGCTTCGTACATCACGCCGGCCGTCAGCATCCCGCGCGCGATCGCGTTGCTGATGCCGCCCACGGCGCGGATGCGGTTCACCGCACGAAGGTGGTGGACGTGACCGCCCTCCTCCGGAAACGCGTCGTCGAGGTTCACGCCGAGCGACGTGCCGAAGAACTGCTGCTCGATGTCGTGCACCGCGAGCGCATTGCCCGCGAACAGCGCGGTGACATAGCCGGCGCGGATCAGCTCGGCGAGGTACGGAGCGGCGCCGGTGTGCACGATCGCGGGACCGCCGACGAACAGCACGCGCTTCCCGGCGGCGCGCACGGCAAGCAGCTCGCGCGCGAGCTCGCCGAGCAGCGCGTGGCGCGGCTTCTCGCTCGAGACCGCGCTCGCCATGAACTCGAAGACGTCGCGGCGCCGCGAACGCTGCGCCACGTTGACCTTCACGCCGCGATGGCCGACGACGACGCGGTCGCCGGCCTTCACGTCCGACGGCGCGACCGTCATCGCACCGCCGTCGTCGATCACGATCGCGCAGTCCATCTCCGGGCGCTCGACGCGGATCCAGAGCCCGTCGAGCCGGACATCGGTATCGTAGTTCGTGGTCGCATAGAAGTCGTCGGGCAGCACGCCGTCCGCGGGAGCGGCCTCGACCGCCGCGTCGCTCTCGTCCATGACGACGGCGCCCGTCTCGCGCTGCAGCTTCTCGAGCACCTCGTCGAGCTGCGACGCCTCGCGCGACTCGATGCGCAGCCGCGCGTACGACGGCTCGTTGACCGTCTGGCCCGAATCGAACTCTTCGATCACGTAGGTCGTGCGCTCGTCGTCGGTCAGGATACCGAGCACGCGGTTGAAGATGCCCGAGTCGATGATGTGACCGCGCAGCTCGATCCGGCGGACGACCGTCGGAGACGGCGAAGCGGACGCCATGGGCCTCGTCTTCGTACCGACGCCGCTCGGCAACCTCCGCGACGTCACGCTTCGCGCGATCGAGGTGCTGCGCGAAGCCTCGCTGATCGTCGCCGAAGACTCGCGCGTCGCGCGGCGTCTGTTGAGCGCGCTCGGCATCGCGGCGAACGACGTCTGGACGTACCACGAGCATAACGCTCGCACCGCGACCGCCGGCATTCTGGAACGCGCGCGCGACGGCGTGGTCGCCGTCGTGACCGACGCCGGCACGCCGGGGATCAGCGACCCGGGGATCGAGCTCGTCGCGGCCGCGCGCGCCGCGGGCGTCGCGGTCGAGGTGCTGCCCGGACCCGTCGCGTTCGTGTGCGCCGCGGTGCTGTCGGGTTTCGACCTGCGGCGCTTCGCCTTCGCGGGATTTCCGCCGCGGACGAGCGGCGCGCGGCGCGCGGCCTTTCGCGCGTCGCTCCTCGACACGACGGTCTGGTACGAGGCACCGCACCGCGTGCGCGCGTCCCTCGCGGACCTCGCGGCGGTGGCGCCCGACCGGCGCGTGTTCCTCGTGCGCGAGCTTTCGAAGCTGCACGAGCAGCAGGTGCTCGGCACGGCCGGGGAAGTGGCCGCGGCGCTCGCCGAGCCCGTTCGCGGCGAGATCGCGTTCGTCGTCGAAGGCGGCGAGCCCGAACGCGACCCGCCCGACGACGCGCATGCCGATCTGGATGCGGCGATCGACGCGCTGCTGGCGGAAGGTCTGACGACCTCGGCCATCGCGAAGCAGCTCGCCGACGCGGGCCACGGCACGCGGCGGCATCTGTACGCGCGCGTCGGCGAGCGGCGCGGTGAGATCGCGGGGCCGGGGTGAGACGGAGGACGAACGACGAAAGCGAGGCGACGTGCCCCCGCAGCGCCCCGTCTACGTCACCACGCCGATCTATTACATCAGCGGCACGCCGCACATCGGCCACGCGTACACCACGATCGCGGCCGACGTGCTCGTGCGGACGGCGCGCGCGTACGCTCCCGCGCGGGCACTGACGGGTACCGACGAGCACGGGCAGAAGGTCGCGAACGCGGCAGCGGCGGCCGGGATGACGCCGCAGCAATACGTCGACTCGCTCGCGCCGAAGTGGCGCGCCCTCGCGCCGGCGTTCGACGCGCGGTTCGACGACTTCATCCGTACGACCGAGCCGCGCCACGCGCGCGCGTGCCTCGCGCTGTTCGAGCGCATGCGCGCGAGCGGCGACGTGTACGAAGGCGTGTACGAAGGCTGGTACTGCACGCACGACGAGACGTTCTGGCCGGAGGCGAAGCTCGTCGACGGACGCTGTCCGAACGCGGAGTGCCGCCGCCCGGTGCAGTGGCTCTCGGAGAAGAACTGGTTCTTCCGCCTCTCGAAGTACAACGCGCCGCTGCTCGAATTGTTTCGCACGAACCCGGAGTTTCTGCGGCCGCAATCGCGGTGGAACGAGATGATGGCGATCCTCGAGGAAGGTCTCGAGGACTTCTCCATCTCGCGGTCGTCGTTCGACTGGGGCATCCCGCTGCCGGGCGGCGGTGTCCTCTACGTCTGGTACGACGCGCTGATCAACTACATCAGCGCCCTGGGCTGGCCCGACGACGGCAGCGGCTCGCTCTACGCCGACTTCTGGCCGGGCGTGCACATCATCGGGAAAGAGATCGCGCGCTTTCACACGATCATCTGGCCCGCGATGCTGATGTCGGCGGGGCTGCCGATCCCGCGGCGCGTGTTCGCGCACGGATGGATCACCAGCGAGTCCGGAACGAAGATCGGCAAGTCGCTGGGCAACGCGATGGACCCGTTCGCGCTGAAGGACGAGTTCGGCGCCGACTCGCTACGGTATTTCCTGATGCGCGAGGCACCGTTCGGCAGCGACTTCTCGATCTCGGTCGAGAAGCTGCGCCAGCGCCACAACAGCGACCTCGGCAACGACCTCGGCAACCTGCTGCGGCGTTCGCTCGCGATGCTGCAGAAGTATCGCAACGGCATCGTGCCGCAGCCCTCGGACGGCGGCGTCGCGGAACGCGTCGCCGATCTGCCCGCGCTCGTGCGCGAGCACGTGCTGTGCCTCCGCTTCCGCGAAGCGCTCGACGACATCTGGAATCTCGTCACGCTGCTGAACCGCGCGATCGACGACCGCAAGCCGTGGGAGCTCTACAAGCATGCGCGCGGCGTCGAGCTCGACGCGCTGCTGTACGACCTGTGCGAAGGCCTCCGCTGGCTCAGCCTGCTGCTGTTTCCGTTCATGCCGCGCAAGGCCGAAGAGATGTGGTCGCAGCTCGGCCTCGACGGAACGCCCGAACGCATGTGGCAGGACGAGCTCGTGTGGGGCGGCGTTGCCGCCGGGACGCAGACGAACCCCGGCGCGCCGCTGTTTCCGCGCATCGATCCGCCCGCGGCGTGACCGTGCGAGACCTCATGGCGATGACCGCTCCGCCCCGCCGGCGACCGGTACGAACGACGGCGTGCACCACGCGGCCATCGCGCTGCGCGGCGTCGTCGCCGTCGCGTTCGGCGTGTGCGCGCTGTGGTTCCGCGTCTACTCGACGCTGCTCGTCGGCGCGTTCGTCGCCTTCGCGCTCGTGGACGGCATCGCGCGGCTCGCGATCGCGCTCCGTTCGACCGGGCGCGACCGCGCGTGGCTGATCCACGCGCTCGAAGGCGTCGCGGGCATCGTCGTCGGCATCGTCACGTTCGACGTCGCGAAGAGCGTCGTCGCGCTCACCTGGACGATCGCCGAGTGGGCGTTCGTCGTCGGCCTGTTGACGATCGCGTTCGCCGCGGTCACGTGGCGACGGCTGCACGACGCGCTGCTGTGGCTGCTCGC
This sequence comes from Vulcanimicrobiota bacterium, assembly GCA_963841685.1. Lineage (GTDB taxonomy): Bacteria > Vulcanimicrobiota > Vulcanimicrobiia > Vulcanimicrobiales > Vulcanimicrobiaceae > Vulcanimicrobium. The sequence goes on along the minus strand of CAWJDU010000009.1, from coordinate 7,068 downwards.
CGGCGTGCTGCTGATCGTGCTCGGCGGCGCGATGCTCTGGTTCACCCTCGGCGGGCTGCTCGCACCCGGGATCGCGCTCGGGCTGTTCGCGATCGTCTACGGCGTCGTGTCGCTCGCGATCGCGTTTCGCTCGCACGCGCACCACGCGACGGGCGCAGCAGTCACGGCGCGTCGGTGACCGGCTGACCGCCGTTTTCGGTTTCGCGCCGGATCAGTTCGGCGCACTGCGCCTTGAAGAACGCGCACACCGCACGCGATAGCGCGAAGTGGGCCGGCAACACGAATCCCGCCGGCGGCGCCTGCGGCGGAAACGTCATCTTTCCGTCCGGGTTCACGCGCAGATCGAACGGATCGCGGCGCGGCGCAAAGACGTACACCCACGGGAACGACACGTTCTCGAAGTAGCCGTCGTTGTAGCGGATGAAACAGCGGAGATAGTACGCGCGCGCGGGCCCGTCCGGCATCGGCCCCTGCAACGACACGCAGTCGCCCTGGAACGCCGACAGAAACTGCGCCGGCGTGCCGGCCATGATCGCCTCGTACGGACGCATGTTCGGCATGCGGGCGGGCGGGCGATGCTGCGGCGGCACGTCCGTGAGCGAGCGTTGCGCGTCCGCGATCGTGCGGCTCCACTGCGCCTGGTATGCCTGCACCTGCTGCGTGAAATCAGCCTTCGTGCTCGTCCTCGCGGTCGTCCGCGGCACAACGGTGGGCTCGAGCGTCGGGCGCACGCGCGGCGCCGCCGCAATGACCCGACGAATCGTCGCGTGCTGATGCTGGTGCAAAGCCGGCGCCGGCACGGCGGTCGGCGCGATGGTCGGTGCCGCGGTCGGCACCGGCGCGAGCGTCGGCACGGGGACGCGCTCGACCGCGGACAGCTGTGCGACGACGCGCGACTGCGGATGCGGCTGCGCACGCTGCGGATGCGACGTCCGGCTGCGATGCGATTCGCGCGGTACGGTGCGCTTCTCGATCGTGATCGCGTCGGAGAGCGCGACGATCTCCGGCGTCGGCGTCGGCTGTGGCATCACGCGCGCGATCGCGCGCGCCACGCCGGGCCACCACCACTGCGCGAACGCGGCGCCGCCCGCGTGCACGAGCAGCGAAAGCACCACGGCGAGCGCGAGAAACCGGCGCGTTCCGCCATCGGCGCGCTCGGGGAACATCCGCATGTCGGATTTAATGGTTCACCATGATCGACACGCACGCCCACATCCACGACCGGGCGTTCGACGCGGACCGCGACGCGGTGCTGAGCCGAGCGCGCGAGCGCGGTGTCGACGCGATCGTCACCGTCGGCTGCGATGTCGAGGATAGCCGCCGAGCCTGCGAGACCGCTGGGACCTACGGGCTGCTCGCCACCGTCGGCATCCACCCGCACGAGGCGAAGGACGCACCTGCGAACATCGCGGCGACGTTCGACGCGCTGCGCGCGCAGTACGGCGAACGCATCGTCGCGATCGGCGAGACGGGTCTCGACTACCACTACGACCACAGCCCGCGCGACGTCCAGCGCCGCGTCTTCGCGGAGCAGCTCGCGTACGCGCGCCGCGCGCGCATGCCGCTCGTCTTCCACCAGCGCGAGGCGTACGACGACTTCGTCGCGTTGCTCCGGGACGGCTACGACCCGCGCGAGCAGCGCGGCATCGTGCACTGCTTCACCGGGACGCCGGACGAAGCGCGCACCTTCACCGGAGGCTTCGGCCTCGTGCTCGGCATCGGCGGCGTCGTCACGTTCAAGACGGCGCAGCCCGTCCGCGACGCGGTCGCGGCCGTCGGCCTCGACGCGATCGTCCTGGAGACGGACTGCCCGTACCTCGCGCCCGTGCCGCACCGAGGCAAGCGCAACGAGCCGGCCTTCGTCGCGGACACGGCCGGCGTCGTGGCCGAGCTGCTCGGCACCGACGTCGCGACGGTCCTCGCGCGGACCGACGCGAACGCGCGCCGCGTGCTGGGCGTGCCGTCGCCGACCGCAGTATGAGGGCGCGTTGCCGCCGTCGTCTAAGATGGGCGGGATGGTCAGCGACCCAGCCGGGAAGGGCGCGTACGTCCGCGAGATGTTCGCGGCGATCGCGCCGCGATACGACCGGGCGAACAAGGTCCTCACGGCCGGCGTCGACGAGGCCTGGCGGCGGCGTGCCGTCGCCGAGCTCGCCGCGCCCCCCGGCGCCAGCGTCGCGGACCTGTGCTGCGGCACGGGCGACCTCGCGTTCCACCTGCTGCGCACCGACCCGCAGCTGACGGTCGTCGGCGTCGACTTCACGCCGCCGATGCTCGACGGCGCGCGCTCACGCGCCGCGCGGGAAGATCCGGCCGGCCGGGCCACGTTCCTGGAGGGGGACGTGACGCGCTTGCCGTTCGACGACGCCTCGTTCGACGGCGCGACGATGGGCTTCTCGATGCGCAACGTCGTCGACATCGGCGCGACGCTGCGCGAGGCGCGCCGCATCCTGCGCCCGGGCGCGCGGTTCGTCAACCTCGACGTGACGAAGCCGCGCAACCCGATCGTGCGGCGCGTGTTCGGCGCGTACTTCTACGGCGTCGTGCCGCTCGTCGGCGGAGCGATCGGCGGCTCGAAGCCCGCGTATCGCTACCTGCCGAACTCGCTGACCAACTTCCCCGACGCCGCCGCGCTGGCCGAGCGCTTCCGCGACGCCGGATTCGCGGACGTGCGCACGATCCGCCTCGGGTTCGGCGCGATCGCCGTTCATGTCGGGACCGCGTGATGCTGCACCGCGCACAGCCCGAACGCGATCTCTACGCGATGGTCGAGACGTTCTTCCGGACATCGTTCGCAACCGACAACGAGCTGATCACCGAAGCCGTGCGGCGCATGCTGGACGCGGGCGGCAAGCGGCTGCGTCCGCGCGTCACGCTGCTCGCCGCGGAAGCCGTCGGCGGCCGCGCCGGCGATCAGCTCCGCCTCGCGGCGTTCATGGAGCTGATCCACGTCGCCACGCTGATCCACGACGACATCGTCGACGGCGCGCAGACGCGGCGCGGCGTCAACGCGACCGCGATCGACTTCGGCAACCGCGTGAGCGTGCTCGCGGGCGACTACCTGTTCGCGTGGATCTTCAAGAACGTCACGGCGGAGTACGCGCACCCGATCCCGCACGTGCTCAGCGCCACGCTCGCCGACATCACCGACGGCGAGGTGCTGCAGCTGCGCGCGCTCGCGGATGCCGACACGACGCTCGCCGGCTACGTCGAGATCGCGACGAAGAAGACCGCGAGCCTGTTCGCGGCATCGGCCGAATGCGGAGCGCTCGCCGCGAGCGGATCGCCGTTCGTCGTGAAGGCGCTGCGCGATTTCGGCACCGCGTACGGCATCGCGTTCCAGATGCGCGACGACCTGCTGGACATGACCGCGGACGCCGACGCGCTCGGCAAGCCGGTCGGAAACGACCTGCGCGAGCGCAAGATGACGGCGCCGGTCGTCCTTGCCGTCGAGGCGGGCGGGCCGGAATTCCGCGCGGCGCTGGAACGTTTCTTCGAGGAGTCCGAGCCCGACCGCACGCACGTCGACGCGATGCTCGACGCGGTCCGCGCCAGCGGCGGACTGCAGCGCACGGAAGCCGTCCTCGCGGGCTACGTCGAACGGGCTAAACAGTCACTCGCACCGCTCGGGAACGCCACGGCCCGGGCCGAGCTCGCCGCCCTTGCGGACGCGCTGCTCTAGAAGTCGGAGATCCCAATGTTCTCACCCATCGAAATCGCCGCCGTCGTCGGCGTCGCCATCCTCGTCTTCGGCGCCGACAAGCTGCCGAAGCTGGCGCGCAGCGCGGGGCAGGCGAAGAAAGAGTTCATGGTCGGCCAGGCCGAGGCCGACGTCGCGGCGGAGCGCGCGCGCGAGGAAGCGCGCGTGAAGGCGCAAGCCGACGCGGCCGCGGCGGAGCGCGCGGCGGGCACCAGCGGTATCGGTCAGCCCGCGATCGTCCCCGATCCCCAGACCGGCGCTCCCGGACCGACGACGATCGCGCGAACGCACGAATAAGTGTTCGCCGAGCAGCCCGCGGCCGACGAGGTCCGCGAGCGCGAGTTCGAATGGGACCAGAAGGAGATGCCGTTCACGGAGCACTTGCGAGAGCTCCGGAACCGGCTCTTCGTCTGCGTCGTCACCGTCGCCGCACTCGCGCTGCTGCTGCTCTATCCGGCGAATCTCGCGATCCCCTGGCTGACGAAGCTCTACTTCGGCCACATCCAGTTGCACGCGTTCGGCCCCGCCGACGCGATCTGGGCGATCTTCAAGCTCTCGATCTACGGTGCGATCGTGCTCGGGCTGCCCGTCATCCTGTACCAGATCTGGATGTTTGTGGTGCCCGCCGTCCACCCGCGCACGCGCCGCGCGGTGTACTCGTACGTGGCGCCGTCGTTCGTGCTCGCGCTCGTCGGCATCGCGTTCGCGCACTTCCTCGTCATCCCGCGCGTCGTGCGCGGTCTCGACTACATCACCGAGACGATCGCCGTTCCGACGTACGGCATCGAGTCGACGCTCAACCTCGTGCTGCTGATGCTGCTCGCGTTCGCGATCGTGTTCCAGACGCCGATCGTGATGCTTCTGCTCGCGCGCATCGGCCTCATCAACAGCGGCCTGCTGCGGAAGTATCGCCGCCACATCGGCTTCGGCATGCTGGTCGCCGGCGGCGCGCTCGCGCCCGACGGGAATCCCGTCACGATGCTGCTGCTGGCCGTGCCGATGTACGTGCTGTTCGAAGCCTCGATCTGGATCATCGTCGCGATGGAACGGCGTTGGAAGCGCGAAGCGGCGGACGCGTAGGCGTCGGCGTACGCGCCGCCGGCGTCGCGCGCGACGCCTGGGACGAGCTCGTCGCGCTCTTCGCGCACGTGCCGTTCGGCGTGTCGCTGCTCGCGTTCTGGGCCGTCCTCACGACGATCGGCGTGATCGTCGACCAGGGCAAAGACGCGGCGTACTACGCGAACGCGTACCCGCCCGCGCTCGCGCGCTTGGTCCTGCGCCTCGATCTCTTCAACATCTACCACAGCCCCGCGTACATCGGCGTGCTCGGGCTGATCCTGTGCTCGATGGCCGCCGCGACGTTCACCAAAGTCATTCCGCGGCGGATCCCGCGCCTCGGGCCCGTGAAGGTCGAGGCGATCCCGCTGCACGCGACCGTGCGCATCGAGGGCGATGCCGACGCCGCGCGCGACCGCATCGAGGCCTTCTTCGCCGCACGCGGATGGCAGGTGCGCAAGCGCGCCTTCGGCGGCACCGAGTGGACGTTCGCCGACAAGAACAACTGGGCACGCCGCGGCGTGCTCGTCGCGCACGTCGGCTTCTTGATCATCGCGATCGGCACGACGATCTACTGGGCGACGGGTTACAGCGGCGACTTCGCCGTGGTGAGCGGGCAGAGCGCGACGATCCCGCAGAACGGCGCGCGCATCGACCTGCAGCAGTTCGCGTACCGCATCGAGCCCGTGCGCACGAAGGCCGGCATCGTGTACCAGCCGATCGACTACGTCTCGCACGCCGTGGTGACCGGGCGTGACGGCGTGCCGCACGAGGCCGTCATCCGCGTCAACCAGCCGTACGACGTCGACGGCACGGAGATCTATCAGGCGACGTACGGGTTCGCGATCGACTTCCGCGTGACGCACAACGGGCGCCCGGTACCGGGGCCGCAAGGCCTGCTCAAGGAGGGCGAAGGCTTCCCGATCGACGGCACGTCGCGCTCGATACAGTACACGCGCTTCGTCGGCACGATCGACCGCGCAACCGGACAGCCCGCCACGGACCCGCGCCCGAACGACCCGGGCGTCGTGATCCGGGCTTTCGACGGCGATCGCGCCGTCGGTTCGGCGCTGGTGCCGCTCGGTCAACCGATCGATCTCGGCGCCGGCTACCGCCTCGACGCGGCGCGCTACGTGCTGTACTCAGGATTCCAGTACCGCTACGATCCCGGCATCCCCGTGGTCGGCGTCGGGGCATTCGTGCTGCTGGCGGGCCTCTGCATTTCGTTCTACTTCTTGCCGGCGCGACTCTTCGTGCTCGTGCGGCGGGACGGCGACGCGACGGAAGTCGGCATCGCCGCGACGACCGTGAGGGGCTACGACGTGTACGAAGAACGCTTCCGCGACATCGTCGGCGCGCTGCGCGGCGCCGTATAGGAGTACCGATGGACCCGACCCGACAAGCGATCGATCAAGCGCTGCTCCTCGCGGGGCTCGCGGCGTACGTCATCAGCGCGCTGCTGCTGTTCGGCTATTTTCTGCTGCGCTCGCCGCTGCTGCGGAGCATCGGCATGCCGCTCGCCGCCGCCGGCTGCGCCGCGCAGCTCGCCGAGCTCGGCACGCGCTGGTGGATGACCGGCGTGTGGCCGCTCACCAACCTGTACGGATCGCTCTCGCTCTTCAGCGGCGTCGGCGTGCTGATCTTTCTGATCTTCGCCTACCGTTACGACGTCGCGTTCATCGGCGGCTTCGTCATGACGTTCGCCGCGATCGCGCTGACGTACGGCATGACGTGGAACGAAGGCTACATGCCCGCGGTCCCGGCGCTGCAGTCGTACTGGATCAAAATTCACGTGCCGATCGTCGTCTCCGCGTACGCGGCATTCATGGTGTCGTTCTGCGTCTCGGTGATCTACTTGGTCAAAGCGGCGGCCGAACGCCGCTATCGCGCGCGGCTCGCGCTCGTCTCGTCGGGCACGAGCGCGAGCGCGAATGCGGCCGCGATGAGCGCCTTCAGGATCGGCGAGCTGCGCAACGACACGCCCGGCATCACCGCCGCGGCCGCGGCCGGCGATGCGAACGCGCAATGGCTCGCGGGGCTGCCGTCGCTCGCACGGCTCGACGTGACGCAGTTCCGCATCATCGCCGTCGGCCTGCCGCTGCTCTCCCTCGGCATCATCACGGGCGCGATGTGGGCCAAAGAAGCCTGGGGCGCCTACTGGCAGTGGGATCCCAAAGAGACGGCCGCGCTCACCTCATGGATCGTGTACGCGATCTACATGCACTTGCACACGCGCCCGGAATGGCGCGGCTCGCGCACCGCCTGGATCAGCGTGCTCGGCTTCGCCTCAATCGTCTTCTGCTACCTTGGGG
>CAWJDU010000008.1:0-17187 GCA_963841685.1 Vulcanimicrobiota bacterium | reverse complement strand
CTTCGCGGTCAGAACCGGTAACCGCCTCAGCGCACCGTGCACGTGCCGAGCTTGGATTCGCCGGCTTCGCGCCGTGCGCGGGCCCGAGCTTGATGCGCGCGAGCGACGCGGCGGGCTTCGTCGGGAACGGCGTCGCGCCCGCGGCGTAGCAGTTCGACGCCAGCAGAAACGCCATCACGTTCGCGTACTGCGCCGGCGTGAGCGAACCGGGGTTGGAGAACGGCATGTTCTCGAACACGGTCGTGCGCATGTCGGCCAGCGTCCACTTGTTGCGCTGCGCCGTCTGCAGAAACTCCGTCCCGGCGACGGCGGGTCCCGCGGCGCCCTGCATATCGACGCCGTGGCACTGCACGCACTGCGCGCGGTAGACGGCGGCGCCCGCCTTCGCTTGCGCGGCGGTGAACGGAGGCTGCGCGCCTGCATCGCCGAGCGCGCGCGTGCGTTGCACGTGGACGGCCTGCGTGCGGCGCACCGCGCGCGTGCGACGCGAGCACGCCTCACGTGACGCCGGCGAGTACAGCACGACCGAATCGCCGCGCACGACGACGCGCGCGACGGCGAGCTCCGGCGGGATCGCGAACGCCGCACCGGCGCGCGAGAGCGCGACGTACGTCAGGCGACCGCGGTCGACGCCGTACGAGGGCGCGCGCGCGGGTACGGCACAGCCCGGCGTCTGCACGGCGTCGCGCGGCACGCCGAGCGTCGTGTTCGCGAGAGCGCCGGCGAGGCCGCCGAGGACGCCGTCCTCGGCGGGCCGCCCCACGACGAGCGCGAGGTTCGCGAGCGCGTGGGTGAGGTCGGCCTGGTAGTCCTCCATCTCTTTCTCGCGCAGCGCGTCTTGCAGGTTCGCAGCGGCAGCGAGTACGTTCGCTTTCGCGCCCTGGACGGCGGGCGTCCACGACAGCGTCGCCGTCTGATCGAGCATGCGGTCGAGGTGGCCCAGCGTTCCGACGCCGTCGCCGGGATCCCCGAACGAGGCGGCATAACCGTCGTCACGGCGTCCGACGAGCGCGTTCATCGCGCGGTGCGCCGCGCGCAGATACGCGCCGTGGCCGACGGCGTACCCGTCTTCGATCCGCACGATCTCGCGCACGGACGCGCGCACGTCGGCGAGCGCCGCGAGGGCGCTCGCGTGGTCGTCGCGCGCCGGCGCGGCGCCGGCGAGCGCGATCACCGCGATCACCGGCGCGAGCACGCGCATCAGCCGCACGCGGTTACGGCAGCGTGAACGCGGTGATCATCGCGCGCGTCGAGTGCGAATAGCGCCCTTCGAGCGTCGGTGCACCTTGCTTCAAACGCGGATCGGCGAAGTTCACGCCGGCCGGTCCCGCCGCGACCGCGACGTACCGTTTCCCGTCGACGACGTACGACGTGGGCGGCGCCTGGATCGTCATGTCGGTGGCGTAGTGCCAGAGCACGTTGCCGGTCTTCGCGTCGTACGCCGTGAAATCGCCGTTCACGCCGCCCGTGAACACGACGCCGGACGACAGCGAGAGCGCTCCGCCGATCTGCGGGAACGCGAGGTGCTTGCGCCACATGAACTTGCCGGTGCCGATGTCGATCGCGTTCATGTAGCCCGTGCTCGGACCGTAGAGCGTCGGGAACGCGCCGCCGAGATAGAACTGGCCGGCGACGTACGCCGCGGTCCCGTTCGATTTCCAGATGCCGCACTGGTCGACGCTCGGTACGTAGAACGCGTTCGTGTCCGGCATGTAGCTGCCGCCGTTGAACTCGACGCCGCCGTTCGTGTTCGGGCACGCGATCGTCCCCGTGCGGTTCGGCACGGTGTTCTGCCCTTTCTGCGTGCTGACCACGACGTGGTAGACGAGCGCACCCGTTCCGGCGTCGAGCACCCAGAAGTTGCCGCCCTTGTCGCCCGCCGCGACGAGCTTCCGCGCCGATCCGCCGACCGTGCCGCTGAACAGCACCGGCGGCATCGCCGGATCCCAATCATGCGTGTCGTGCGGGATGAACTGGTGATACCATTTCAGCTTCGGCGTCGTGCCGCTGATGTCGAGCGCGACCATCGAGTTCGTGTAGAGGTTCGTGCCTTTGCGGATCGTGCCGAGAAAGTCCGGCTGCGGGTTTCCGGCGTCGACGTACAGCGTGTTGCTCGCCGGATCGATCGCGACGCCGCTCCAGATCGCGCCGCCGCCGCGCTTCCACGAGTCGCCGCTCCACGTCGTGTGACCGGGCTCGCCCGGGCCCGGAATCGTCTTCCAGTCCCACAGCCGTTTGCCGCTCGCCGCGTCGAATGCGCTGATGTACCCGATGCCGCCCCAGTCGCCGTTCGACGCGCCGAGTATCAGCATGTTCTTGTACGGGACGGGCTGCATGGTGAAGAACGTGTTCGTCACATCGTGCGCGGCGACGACGTTCCAGACCGGCTTGCCCGTCGTCGCGTCGAGCGCGATCAGCTTGCCGTCGAGGGTCGCCTCGTACACCTTGCCGTCGCTGAGCGCCACGCCGCGGTTCGCGGAGAACGCGATGACGTGCGGCTTGTACGGAAAGTGCCACTTGACCGCGCCGGTCTTCGCGTCGAGCGCATAGACGTCGTTGTGCGACGACGTCACGTACATCGTGCCGTTCCACACGATCGGCGACGTCTCGAGCGGACCGCGCGCGTCGACGTTCGCGCTCCACGCTTTCTTCAGCGTCCCGACGTTCGCGGCCGTGATGTCCGTCTCGGACAGATAACGGTTTCCGCTGTAACTGTGCGCCGGCAGGATCCAGCTGCCCGCGTCTTGCGCCGCGTTCGCGTAGCTGTCGGGCAACGGCCACCCCGATTGCGCGCTCGCCCTCGGCGCCCCCGCGACGGATACGGCGACGAATGCCGCCACGAGCATCACTGCACGCATACGCATGATGAACGCCTCCCCTACCGGCCGCGCCGGTATGGCCGAAGCTTGCGCTCGCGCGCCGCGCGGTCCTCCGTTAGCGCGGGTGAACCGGCACCACAGGCAGCAGCACGTAGGGCGCCTCGTCCGCGGTGGCGTGCAGCGTGTTCGTGCCGCCGAACGTCTCCGGCGGGCGATCGTCCGGATCGTCGTGGAGGAACGGCCCCGAGCCCTGCATCTCGTTCTTGAAGTTCGAGAGCCGCCCGCCGCTCGCGCCCGGATAGACGTAGTCACAGCCTCGCACCGAGAAGGCGACGCGGTACCCGGCGGGCAGCACGATCGACGTCGGCCACAGCTCGACGTCCAGGCGCACCGGTTCCCCCGGCGCGAGCGGCTCGGCGGCCTCGTGCGTGTGGTACGGGCGGTACTCGGTCGAGAGCGCCGGATCGAGCGCGCGGTGCGATGCGCGCAGCCAGCCCTGCGCGAGCGGCGTGTGCGGATCGATCGCGCCTTGGAACACCACCTCGGTGCCGTCCGGCGCGAAGGCGCGCAGCACCGCGAACACGTCGGCGTCCCGCGTCGAGGACGACAGGAAGAGCCGCGCCGCGAGCGGTCCGGTGATCTCGGTCTGCTCCGCGAGCGGTTCGCCGAGGAACGTGATGCCGTCGCCGAGCGCGTCGTACGCGACGCTCGCATTCGCGCTCGGCCGCTGCGCGCGCAGGGCGCGCGCCTCGAGGTCGAGGTAGAGCTTCGTCCAGCGGGTGCGCGCGATCGGCCACGCGTGCTCGTGCCGTTCCTCGAAGCGGTCGACGTGTCGCACTTGGAGGCGCACGCGCGGCCACTCGCGCAGCGTGTCCTCGCCTTTGAGGTAGCGTGCGAAGAACTGCTTCTGCAGACGCACGCCGTACTCGGTGTAGAACTCGGTCCAGTGTTCGATGCCGTGGACTTCGAGCCACTTCTCGGACGACGCCGCGCGCACGAACGCCTCGAAGTTTCCGCGCGGATGCAAACCTTGACCGCCCCAGTTCGCCGACGACAGAAACGGCACCGTCACACGCTCCCACACCGCGGAACGCGAGCGGTGGTACTCGTCGTCGCACGGATGCGCGAGGATGTCGCCGCCGAAGTCCGCACGGTTGCGCGCGAGCTCATTTTCGCTCAGCGTCTCCGGTCCGCACGCGAGCTCTCCGGTGACGGGACTGCGGGCACCGCGCTCGCCGACGCCGTGCTGCACGGTCTTCACCTGCATGTCGAACCAGTTGCGCGCGAACGTGCAGAGGATGCCGCCGTGGTGCGTGACGTCGCGATAGAAGTCCGCCGCGCCTTCCCAGGCGCACATCGCGGCGAGGTGCGGCGGCGCGGGCGCGCGCGACGCCACCCACCACTGGTTCATCGCATAGTACGAGATGCCGTTCAGCCCGATCTTCCCTGTGCTCCACGGCTGCGCTGCGGCCCATTCGATGCACTGCGCGAGGTCGTCGGTCTCGCGCGGGCACCATGGGTCGAGGAAACCCGGCGAGCGGCCCGCGCCGCGAGAATCGACGCGCACGCACGCGTAGCCGTCCGGCACCCACTTCTCCGGATCGACGACCTCCCAGTTCTGATAGCGGTTCGTCGACCCGGCCGTCACGTCGGGATGGCGCTCGGCCATCCGCTTCCACGCGCTCGGATAGCCTTCTTGAAACGACAATCCTTTCGCGTACGGACCGTAGCTCAGGATCACGGGAGAGCGCGCGCCGCCCGGCGGCCGGAACACGTCGGCGCGCAACACGACGCCGTCGTCCATCGCGATCGGGACGTCCCAGTCGATCTGCATCGGGGGTGGTGTCACCCTGAGCTTGTCGAAGGGTGCGCCACATCTTCCTGTCGCGAGGACATCCCGGTGACGACGCTCGACGGTATCGCAACCTACGGACATGTGATCGACGGCGCCGAGTGCAACGGCGCGAGCGGTCGCACGTTCGAGGTGCGGAATCCCGCGAACGGTTCGCTGATCGCGCGCGTGCCCGAGGCCGATGCGACCGACGTCGACCGCGCGATTGCGGCCGCGCAGCGCGCCTTCGCGGACGGCCGCTGGTCGCGAATGAGCGTACGGGACCGCGCTCGCATCATCAACCGTTTCGCGGACGCGATCGAACGCGCGCTGCCCGAGCTCGCGACGATCGAGTCGACGTGCGTCGGGCGACCGCTGCGCGAGATGCGCGCGCAGCTGGGCCGCGTGCCGGAGTTCTACCGCTACTTCGCAGCGGTCGCGCGCACCGCCGAAGACGCCGTCACGCCGTTCGAGGGGCCGTACCTGAACTACGTGCGGCGCGTCCCGCTCGGCGTCGTCGGACAGCTGACGCCGTGGAACCACCCGCTGCTGATCTTCTCGAAGAAGCTTGCGCCCGCGCTCGCGGCCGGCAACACCGTGGTGGTGAAGCCGTCCGAGTACACGCCGCTGACGACGCTGATCGTCGCGCGGCTCGCCCTCGAAGCCGGTGTGCCGGACGGCGTGCTCAACGTGGTGACCGGTTTCGGCGGCGAAGCGGGCGCCGCGCTCTGCAGCGACAAGCGCGTGCGCAAGATCGACCTGACGGGCGGCACCGAGACGGGACGTCTCGTCGCCAAGCTCGCCGGTGAGAATCTCGTGCGCGTGACGTGCGAGCTGGGCGGCAAAGCGCCGGTGATCGTGCTGCCTGACGCGGACCTCGACACGGCAGCCGCCGGCGCGACGTTCGCGGCGTTCATCGCGTCGGGACAGACATGCGTCGCCGGGACGCGCGTGCTCGTGCACGAGTCTCAGCACGACGCGCTGGTCGAGCGCATGGTGCGGCGCGCCGGCGCAATGCGAATCGGCGATCCGCTGGATCTCGCGACGCAGCTCGGTCCGCTCGTGTCCGAGCGCCAGCTGGAGCGCACGGAACGCTACGTCGAGATCGGCCGGAACGAGGGCGCGACGGTCGCCTGCGGGGGGCAGCGTCCCGGCGGCGCGCTCGTGTCGGGCTTCTTCTACGAGCCCACCATCTTCACGAACGTCCGGTCGTCGATGCGCATCGCGCAAGAAGAGATCTTCGGCCCCGTGACGTGCGTGCTGAGTTATCGCGACGTCGAGGATGCGATCCGCATCGCGAACGACATCGACTTCGGCCTCGCCGCCTCGGTCTGGACGGCGGACGCCCGGCGGGGGATGCGCGTCGCGGAGCGCCTCGAGTGCGGCATCGTGTGGGTCAACGACCACCATCGCATCGACCCGTCGCTGCCGTGGGGCGGCATGAAAGACAGCGGCATCGGTCGCGAGACCGGCCTGGAAGGCTATCGCGAGTACACCCAGACGAAGAGTACGATCGTCAACCTCGACGAACCGGTCGACTGGTACGCCACGGACGACGTCGTGCGCCTGAGCTAAACGGGGAACAGTCGTCCCATGGGCGCTTCTGCTACCGCCTCCGCCGCCGAGGGCCGCACTCAGCTCGCGCGCGCAGTCCTCGCGAGCACGATCGGCACGTCGATCGAATGGTACGACTTCTTCCTGTACAGCACCGTCACCGGGCTCGTGTTCGCGAAGCTGTACTTTCCGAAAAGCGATCCGCTCGTCGGAACGCTGGAGGCGTTCCTCGTGTACGCCGTCGGCTTCATCGCGCGGCCCGTCGGCGCAGCGATCTTCGGCCACTACGGCGACCGCATCGGCCGCAAGGCGACGTTGATCGCGACGCTCCTCACGATGGGGATCGCGACGTTCCTCGTCGGCTTCGTCCCGGGCTATGCCCAGATCGGGATCTGGGGCGCGATCATCCTGACCGTGCTACGTTTCATCCAAGGCATCGGCGTCGGCGGCGAATGGGGCGGCTCGGTGCTCCTCTCGATGGAGTGGGCGCGCACCGCGGGACGCCGCGGGTTGATCGCGAGCTGGCCGCAGTTCGGCGTTCCCGCCGGCCTGTTTCTGGCGAACATCGCCGTACTCGCGTTCAGCAGCCTGTCCGGTGGAGCGTTCCTGGAGTGGGGCTGGCGCATCCCGTTCTTCCTGAGCATCATCCTCGTCGCGCTCGGCATCTGGATCCGGCTCGGAATCCAAGAGACGCCGACGTTCCGCCGGGTCATCTCCGAGAACCGCATCGAGAAGACGCCGGTGCGCGAAGTGTTCCGGCTGCAGGGTCGCGAGATCGTGCTCTCCGCGCTCGCGCGCATGTCCGAACAGGCGCCCTTTTACATCTTCACGGCGTTCATCTTCGCGTACGGCACGAGGGTGCTGGACCAGCCGCGCAACTTTCTGATCACCGCCGTGCTCGTCGCGTCGATCGGTTCCGCGGTGTGGATCCCGCTCTTCGGGCAGCTTTCCGACCGCATCGGCCGGCGTAAGACCTACATGATCGGCTGCGCCGTCACGTTCGTGTTCGGGTTCCTGTATTTCGCGATGCTCGACACGGGCGCGCCGGCGTTGATCTTCCTCGCGATCTTCCTCTCGCTGATCCCGCACGACATCCAGTACGGGCCGCAGGCCGCGTTCATCGCCGAATCGTTCACGCCGCGTCTGCGGTACAGCGGAGCCTCGCTCGGATACCAGCTCGCGTCCGTGATCGCGGGCGGCCCGGCGCCCCTGATCGCGACGTGGCTTTTCGGCGTGTACCATACCGGCTACGCGATCGCGATCTACATCGCGCTGTGCGGCGTGATCAGCTTCTTCGCCGCGATGGCGATGCGCGACTATACGGGCGCCGAGATCACGAGCGAGTACGACACGTCGAGAACGCTGACGCCGTCGAGCGCGTAGCCGCCGTTCACCCCGTGGACGTCGCGCGCGCCGCGCGCGTCCACGGGTCGACGAGCGTCTTGATGTGGGGCGCGCCGCCTTCGAGCATCGGGACGATGCCGTCCTCGACGACGCGATCCAGCGGGATCGCGACCGGTGCGACGTCGGCCCACGCGCCGGGATCGAGCGCGAGCAGGCGCGCCGCCTCGGGGACGTCCTCGCGGCCGATCAGCGCGTTGGTGCCGGCAATCTCCAGCTCTTTCGTCGTGACGCGGCGTGCGTCGATCGCGATCGGGTGCTTCGCGATGCCGACTTCCACGACACGTCCGCCGGGATCGCACGCCGCGATCGCCGCCGCGATCCCGGCGTCGCTGCCCGTCACCTCGAACACGAGCGTCGGAACGAATCCGCGCTTCGCCAGCGACGCCGTCGTTGCGTCCGCGTCACCGGCGCGGATCGTATCGATCGCGCCGAGATGCCGGGCGATCGCGAGCCGCTGCGGCGCCACGTCCACGGCGACGACGTTCGCGCCGGCCCGCGCGAGCGCGAAGATCAAGAACGCGCCGATGCCGCCGGCGCCGATGACGAGCACGTGCCCGTCCGGACGCGGAGCGCCGCGGCGCAGCGCGTGCACGGCGATCGCCATCGGCTGCGTCAGCACAGCGAGATCGCCGTGCAGTCCGAACGGCTCCGCGCGGTAGACGATGTGCGCCGGGACGCGCACGAACTCCGCGAGGCCGCCGTCACGATGGAGTCCAACCGTCGCGTAGAGCGCACAGATGCTCGTGCGCCCCGCCTTGCACTGCGGACACTCCCCGCACCACAGCGCCGCACCCGTGACGGCCGCCTCGCCTTCACGGAATCCCTCGACGTCATCGCCGATCTCTTCGATCGATCCGGCGAACTCGTGCCCGGGGATGATCGGACCTTCGTGTCCGGTGAGCTTGTGCCGCTGCTGCACGGGATACATCTGCGCGCCTGCGTACTCGCTCGCGTCCGTACCGCAGATGCCGTTCGCGTGCACGCGCACGAGCACTTCGCCGGGCGCGGGCCGCGGCCGGGGGACGTCCTCGATGCGGATGTCGCGCGCGCCGTGATACACCGCGGCGCGCATGGTGGCTGCCATACGCAGGAGATTCCGGCGCGCGGGGGCGACGGCCTTGCGGCGTGGAAACGGCGGCGATGCTCTCCCACGGACGTACGATCTACACGCCGTCGTTCGCGCGGCCGCCGCTTGCGCCGTTTCCCGGCGGATCTCGGCTCGCGCTGCACGTCATCGTCAACGTCGAGGTCTGGGACTACGCGCGTCCGATGCCGCGCACGGCGCTTCCGCCGCCCGGCGGCGGCGGGACCGTCCCCGACGTGCCGAACTTCGCGTGGTACCAGTACGGCCAGCGCGTCGGCATTTGGCGCGTGCTGGACACGTGTGCGAAGTACGGCGTGCGCGCGACGCTCAGCGTGAACTCAGCGGTGTGCCGCGAATATCCGGAGATCGTCGAGCGCACGTTCGGCGCCGGATGGGACATGATGCCGCACGGCGTCGTGCAGCGCACGATGGCGACCGTGGACGATGAGAACGCGGTGATCCGCGAAGCGCTCGACGAGCTGGAAGGCGCCACCGGCAAACGTCCGCGCGGCTGGCTCGGGCCGGCACTGGTCGAGACGCCGAGCACGCTCGACGCGCTGCTCGACGCAGGGATCGAGTACTGCTGCGATTGGGGTCCCGCCGACGACCTGCCGTACGATCTTGCCGTCGGGCGCGGCCGCATGGTCGCGGTGCCGTATCCGATCGAGTTGAACGACATCGTCGTCTACGCAGTCGAGCGCCACCCGGCGGCCGAGCTCGAGACGCGCGCACTCGCCGCGCTCGAAGTGCTGCACGCGGAGAGCGTGTCGTCTCCACGCGTGCTGCCGCTCGCGCTGCACCCATATCTGACGGGCACGCCGCACCGCATCGCGGTGCTCGACCACATCCTCGCCGCTGCGACGCGCCGCTACGGCGCGTGCGCGCTCACCGGCAGCGAGCTGCTCGACTGGTACACGGCTTCCGTGCCTACGGCCAGCTCGTCTCGCGTGACGGCGTCACGATGAGCTCCCGGATCTCGCAGCCCTTCGGCTGCGAGAGCGCGAACACGACGGTCTCGGCGACGTTGCGCGGATCGTTGAGCTGGTTCTTCTCGAACGCGTCGGGCGCCGGTTTGAACTGCGGATCGCGGCCGTCGAAGAAGTGCGTGTTCATCCCGCCCGGGATCAGCAGCGTTACGCCCACGCGGCCCGCGAGGTCGAGCGCGAGACCGCGCGTCAGGCCGACGACGCCGAACTTCGACGCGCTGTAGGCCGTCGCCGCGCCGAGCACGCGCAAGCCGAGCGTCGATGCAACGTTCACGATGCGCGGATTCGCCGCGCGCTCGAGGTACGGCAGCGCGGCGCGCGCGAGCGATGCCGTTCCGATCAAGTTCACGTGGATCACGCGCTCCCATGCGTCGGCGTCGACGGTGTCGAAGTCGCCGCACGCGTCCATGCCGGCGTTCGCGACGACGGCGTCGATCACGCCGCCATTGCGTTCGGCCACCGCGCGCATCGCTTCTTCGACGGAACGGCGATCGGCGACGTCGACGACGTGGTGCGCGTAGTCGCGCGCCGCGCGCGGCGGCGCGACGTCGAAGATCACCGGCGTTCCGCCGTGCCGCGCGACGGCATCCGCGATGGCGGCGCCCAGACCCGACGCGCCGCCGGTGACGACGACGGTTCCCAGCGTCTGCGGCGACGCGGTACGATCCGGCGCATCGAGCGACTGCACGTGAAGAATCTCCCTGCGAAATGCGGTCGCGGGTCGGCTTACCCGGACGCGCGTTCGCTCAACCGCCGGACCACCGATCGCGTGACGGCGGCGACGCGCGCGTCGCCCCAGCCGAGCGCGCGCGCCCAGTCGGTCGTGCCCGCGTTGAAGACGATTCCCGCGCCGCGACGGTGCGTCGTCATCGCCGCGTGACCGCCCGGCATGATGTCGCCGCTGCCGGCGACGTTCCACTCGTCGACGCTCGCACGGCCGAGCACCGTCAACCCGGCGGGCGCGTGCGCCTCGTCCACGCCGTCGAACTCGTACCCGACGATCGAGGCGCCTGCTCCAACCGTATCGCCGTCGCGCACGTGCGCATCGCGCAGCAGCGGATGGTCGGCTCGCTCGATGCGATAGCCGGTCGGCGGCCGCTGACCGATCCATTTGCCGCCGCCGCGCCGGTACGAGACGCCCGTCAGCGCGTCTTCCGGCTCGTCGTCCCAGCGGCCGTCGCGCGCGATGGTCGCCGCCGCGTCGTCGTACCGCACCCGGAACCAGCACGTGTTGCCGCCGAAGAACGCGACGTTCGTGCCGCGCTCGAGCGCGCGCTCGACGTGGGCGCGCTTCTCGCGCGTCCAGTACTCGTCGTGCCCGAACGAGCACAGCACGCCGTACGGCGTGAGATCGACCGCGCCGCGGTGCAGGTCGAGATCGGTGCAGACGTCGACCGGCATGCGCTGGCGCGCGAACCACTGCAGCGCGTAGAGGTCCCAGTGCGCGAACGTCTGACGCGGCGACGTGCGGTCGTACACGTCCGCGTTGACCTCGTCCCACGGGTGCCCGCCCGTGCCGCCGCCGGGGCGACGCAGCGTGACGGTACGAAAGCCGCTGTAGAGACACGCGCCTTCGTCGAACCCCGCGGTTCCGTCGACGTGCGCGACGTTGTACGCGTGGTACGTGAACAGCGGCAGGTTGACGAGAACGCGCGCGCGCGACGGCGCGCGAACGACGAAGAGCGCGGTGCCCCAGCGCGCGTCCGGCGTGTCGTCACGCGGCGCGCCGCGCGCGCCTCGGCCGCCGTCGGGAAGGAAGCGCGCGACGTACGCACCGGATTCGAGCTCGCGCGGCAGCGCGATCGCGATCGACGGCCAGTCCCACGGCACGTCGACCGCGCCCGGCGACGCGTCCTCGCCGGCGAACGGTCCGGCCTCGAGCACGCGCTGCGCGCCGTCGCTCCAGCGCTCGATGCGCACGGAGTAGCGGGGCGCGTCGGTCGCGACGTGCAGCACGAGCTCACCGCCCGCATGGACGGACGGCTCGCGAGGAAATGCCCGCAGCATCAGACCGGCGGACTCGGCAACAGGTCGAGCATGGCTTCGACGCGGCGCGCGACGGGACGCCGTTCGCGCAGCACCCACGGCAGACCGCGCAGCGCGTCCGCGAGGGCGGCGCGCGCGATCGGATCGGAGCGACCCTGCCGCATCAGCGCGAACGTCGCGCGGCACGCGCCGCGCAGCGAGCGCCTCAGCCACGCCGTCCACAGGCGATTGCGGAGCACGAGCAAGCGGCGACGCGCGGGAACGCGTCCCGCGCCTTCCGGATAGTGGTGCAGCACGAGGTTGTCCACGTACAGCATCTCCCACCCGCGATCGAGAAATTCCAGCGCGACCAGCGGCTCCTCGGCCCCGATGTGATAGCGCGCATGATAGCCGCCGGCCGCGAGGAACGCATCGCGCCGCACGATGGACGCTCCCGCCATGAAGCTGACGATCGCGCGACCCGGACACGTGCTCCGTTTCGGCAGGGTACTTGTCGCCATCGCCGCGCACGCATCGTCCACGCGGTCGTCGGACAGCACGACGACACGCGCGTTCAGCAGCGCGACCTCGGGATGCGCGTCGAGGAGGGCGACCGCGCGCGCGATCGATCCGGTGCGCCACCAGCAGTCGTCGTCGCAAAATGCGACGTAGCGCGTCGTCGCGGCGAGCACACCCGCATTGCGCGCCGCGGCGCCGACGTTGCGCGGCAGCACGATCGTGCGCACGGACGGCCATCGCTCGCGCAGCATCGTCGCCGTCCCGTCCGCCGATCCGTCGTCGACGACGATGACCGGCGGCTGCTCCGGCATCTCGGCGATCTTGCGCAGCGTCGTGTCGAGGCGCTCGCGCCGGTTGTAGCTCGCGATGACGATCGTGCAGTCGCTCATCGCCGGGACACCACGTCGAGCCGGTACGTCGGCGCGCGCGCCGCGGTCCGATGCAGGAACCGCGCGTCCGCGAGGAACGCGTCGTGCACGTCATCGGCCGTCTGCGCGTGGCCCTCGACCAGCGGCGTCCAGTGGACCAGGATCGAATCTCCGTGCGGAGCGAGCGCCCGCGCGATGTCGTCGCGGATGCGAGCCAAATCTCGCGGCCCGAAGTAGAACCCGGCCTCGCAGAACGTGATGAGGTCGAAGGTGCCCGGCGGGAATTCCACCGCGAGGTCGCACGTACGGAAGCGCACGTGGGGCGAGCGCTCGCAGCGCAGCCGTGCGCGATCGAGCGCGCCGGCCGCGACATCGACCGCGAGCACCGCGTCGCAGCGCTCGGCGAGCATCGCGGTGAACACGCCGACCGAGCATGCGAGCTCGAGCGCGCTCCGATAGCGGTCGCGCGGCAGCGCGCCCAGGGTCGCGCGGTACTTGTCACGCTCGTACGGGGACGTTGCGAACCCCCACGGATCGTCCTTGACGCGATAGAGTTCGCGGAAGTAGTCGCCTGGGACGGTCGCTCCTGACCGGCCCTTCGACGTGCGCATGGTTTACGGCAGTGGTGTGTTCTGGTCGTAGACGAATCTGAAGACGCCGTCGGCATTGCGTTCGAACAGCAGCGAAAGCAGGAAGTGCGAGGGCTCGCTCTCCCGCGTATGCCGATACGTCACCCTCAACAACGCAAACCCGGATGATGCCGTCTCACGCGTCAGCACGACGTCGTAGTCGAACGACCAGCGCTCCGGCAGACCGAACCACTCGGCGTGCGAGCGCAAGACCGCGTCGATGCCTTGCACGATCGTGCCGCTCCCGTCGACGACGACGACATCAGGCGCGAGGGTCGCTTCGAATCGATCGGCGTCACGCGCCCGCAATGCACCCAGGTGTTCAGCGAGCGCCTCCTCGAATGCGGCGCCTCGCGCGAGTCCCGTCACGACAGTTCGGCCGTCACTCTTGGTTGTAGCGCCGCTTCGCAAGCTGATCCAGCACGGTGAGCAAGCTCGGGGCGATCGGCGAATGGCTGGCTTCGCCTTCCCGACGCGTCGCTTGATCGTCCGCCGGCGGCGGCAGGGCGCGCGCTGCAAGCGCGAGCGCACGGTTCGTCAGCCGCGGGAACAGCGCGTTCACGATCGGCGCGATGCGCGCGAGCGGCGTGATGGTCACGAACGTGTGCCGCTTCGCGATGGCGTGCACGATGCGGACGACGGCGTGGTGCGTCGAGCTCGAGATCAGCGGGTTGCTGTCGGAGAGCGTGAACCACGCGTACTCGGCGCGCGTGCGGCCCTTGAACGCGGCATGGTCGGGCGAGCCGGTTCGCATCAAACCCGGGCACACGAGCGTGACGGTGATGCCGTCGTGTGCGATTTCGGCGGCGAACGCTTGCGAGAGTCCGGCGAGTCCGAATTTGCCGGCCGAATACGGCGCAAGATGCGGGACGCCGATGAGGCCGCCGATCGAGGACACGTTCACGATCCGTCCGTCGCCGCGCGCCCGCATCGACGGCAGCACCGCGCGCATCATATGCAGGGGCCCGAAGACGTGCGTCTCGACGGACTCGCGGAAATCGTCGAGCGACTGATCCCATACCGAGCCGACTTCGATGACGCCCGCGACGTTGATCAGCACGTCGACGGGACCGGCGCGGTCCTCGACGTGCGCGATCAGCGCTTCGGCGTCGGCACGATTGCGCACGTCACAGGGAACGGCATCCACGACGAGTGCGCCCGCGGCGAGGCGCTCGCGCGCGCGCTCGACGGTCTCCGCATCCCGCCCCGCGATCGTGACGCGCGCGCCGCCGCGCGCCAGGTCCTCGGCGAGGGCGAAGCCGAGGCCGCGCGATCCGCCGGTGATCACGACGACGCGGTCGCGCAGCGACTCACGGTCCACGACGTGCGAACGGCGTGAGAGCAGCGCGGCGCCTGCTGCGACCGCGGCCGCACCGAGGGCGAACGGAGCGATCCGGCGAGCTCGTGGCATCGCCGAACCCTTACCCAGCGATCGCGTTCCGTCCGGCGGCTTTGGCTTGATAACAGGCCGCGTCCGCTTCGTCGAGCGCGTCGGCGGCGCTCGCTGTGCCGGGCTCGATCGGCGCCAGGCCGATCGACACGCCGACATCCAGGACGAGGCCGTGCGACTCGATGCGGTACGATTCGACCGCCGATCGCACTTTGTCGGCGACGCGGCGCGCGTCCTCGAGGTTGCAGTTGGAGAGCAGCAGCGCGAACTCGTCGCCGCCGATGCGCGCAAGCACGTCGCCGTTGCGCACGGCACGCGCCATGAGGTGCGACACCTCGCACAGCAGACGGTCGCCCGCGGCGTGTCCGAGGCGGTCGTTGACGGGTTTGAACCGGTCGAGATCCAGGAAGCCGACGGCGTGGTGCTCGCGCCGTTCGTGCGCGGTCGTCATCGCTTCTTCCAACCGCTGCATGAACGCGCGCCGGTTCGGCAGGCCGGTGAGCGGATCGTGCGACGCTTCGAAGCTCAACCGCATCGCGAGCCGGTTCTCCATCGTGACGTCGCGCAGCACGATCACGGCGCCGCCGTCTTCGGCGTCGATGCGCGACGCCATGAACGCCACGTCGACCGTTCCTTCGGACGTGCGGAGATGCCCGGATCCGCGCCGTACGTCGTTCAGATCGTCGAGCAGCCGGACCGGCTGCGCGTCGTCGTCCAGCATGACGAGCACGTCATCGACGTGCGCGCCGTGTGCGTCGGCGAGCTCGACGGCCAGCATGCGCTGAGCCGCCGCGTTGAGGAACTCCACGCGTCCGTCGACCAGCACGGTGACGACGGCTTCGGCGATCGCCGCCAGCGTCGTGTTCAGCTTGCTCTTCTCGATCTCGAGCGCGTCGGCAAACTGCTTGCGCGACGTGACGTCGCGGAACGTCACTGCGTGCTGCACGGCATTGCCGTCGTCGCGTACCGGCATCGACGAGACCTCGACCCACAACGGAGCGCCGTCGCTTCCGTACAGCACCAGCGCTTCGTGCGCCGGTTCCCGCTCGAGCACGCGTGCGCGCAGCGACGCAACGCTCGGGCGATCCGTGAGCGGTCCGAACAGGACGTCGAAATCCTTGCCCGCGAGGTCGGACGCCGTCATGCCGAACAGCCGCGCGAATCCCGCGTTGACGTGCAGCACATACGACGATGCGGCGCCGCTGCGCGGCGTTCCGAGGATCGCGACCGCTTCGCCGAGTTGCTCGATGCTTTGCGTCAGCGTCTCGATCGCACCGGACCACTCGACCGCCGTGCGGCGCGGGTCGCACGCGGCGCCGATCTCTGCGGCGAGCGCCTCCGCCGCCGCGTCGTCGATGTCCGAACTCGGCGCGATGAGCAGCAGCTCGCCGGCGCTTCCGTCCGCGAGCACGAGGGGGTAGGCCTGAAACGACCACGCGCCGTTCGGCGCCGCACGCCGAGCCGCGCGCAGCAGCGCGCGCGCGGCATCCGCGTCGCATCCCCATACCGCGAGCGGCGCGTCGCCGTTCTCCCGCGCGACGATCGCGGCAGACGCGCCCGCGACGCGGGCCGCGATCCGGAGCAGCGCGGCGGTAGCTTCCATGTCAATTCTTGATATCGGCTTGCGGACGCGCTGAGCCGAGCACCGTTCCGCAGGTGTGCGCGAGCTAACCCTGCGCTACGGGAGTCATCACACGACGCCGGCGATGCCGCTCGCCGCCGGCAGAGCGGTGAGACGAGCCGCACGCCTGCGTCGCTTCGGCGGCGCCTCCGGCGAGATCGCGGGCGCGTCGCCGCGCTCCGCGTCGCGCGCGAGCTCCGCGAAGCCCCCGAGCGCCGCCTCGATGCGCTCGCCGAGCGCGAGCGCGCTCTGTACGTGCGCGCGCCGGTTCGCGACGGCGCGCATGTCGACGTTGCCTGCCGCATCGTGCATCTTCGTGCCGAACGCGATCGCGATCCCGATCAGCCCGTTGTAGCGCTCCAACAGCGTGCGCTCCGCGCCGCTGCGCCGCCGTGCCGTGTCCTCGAGCGCGAGGCGCAGCTCGCGAAGACCGTCGCTGCGGTCGTCACCCCAGAGATGCTCGAGGTCCTGGCGCAACAGCGCATTGATGTTCGCAACGACCAGCCACGCGACGCTATTGGCGCAGCGGCGATGCGCTCGGTGGATCTCGATGAGGACCGCGGTCAGCAAAGCGCCGAGCGCCATTCCCGCGAGTGCGACGACCATACCCGTCTCCGTACGAACCGGCTTCCTGTGCGATTGTGATCGGCACCCGCGACCGCGCGCCGCAGAGGACCTGTGTCACATTTCGAGCGACGGCTCCGGCGTACGCGGTGGCGCGAGCGCGTCCTCGGGCGTCACAGACGGCGCAGCGGCGCACGGTGCCTCTCCCTCCGGAATGATCGCTTTGGCGCCCGCTTGCTCCCCGCGAGGCAACAATCATGCACGGGCGCGGACGCGCGTCCGTCACACGACGGTCACGCCGTGGTCCATGCCTGCGCGTACGCTTCCGCCGATGCCGAGCCGCCCAGCCGTGGACGCCGAGCCCGGAACCGGCGCCGCGATCGATTCCGTGCTCGACCGGTTCGGGCGCGGCGCGCTGCGCGTCGCGGCGGATGCCGGGGTACGCCTCGTTCA
>CAWJDU010000007.1:0-35019 GCA_963841685.1 Vulcanimicrobiota bacterium | reverse complement strand
GCCGTCGTGCGTGCTGGTCGCGGGAGGGGCGGGGTTCGTCGGCTCGCACGTTGCGCTCGCGCTGCGCGCCCGCTATCCCGGCGCGCGCGTCCTCGCGGCCGACAGCCTGCGGCGGCGCGGTTCGGAGTGGAGCATCCCGCGCCTCGCGGACGCCGGGATCGCGTTCGTGCACGCCGACGTTCGTAACCGCGACGACCTCGCGTTCCGCGGCGAACGGTTCGACGTGGTCGTGGACTGCTCGGCCGAGCCGTCGGTGCTCGCGGCGTACGACGCCGGGCCGCGTCCGGTCATCGATGCGAACCTGGCCGGCACGGTGAACCTGCTCGAGCTCGCGCGCCGTGACGGCGCCGACGTCGTGTTTCTCTCGACGAGCCGCGTCTACCCGATCGCGTCGCTGGAGTCCCTGGCGTTCGTCGAGGAGGCGACGCGGTTCTCGATTGCGCCGGAGCAAACGGTTTCCGGCGCCGGCGCATCCGGGATCGGAGAGACGTTTCCGCTCGAAGGCGCGCGCTCGCTGTACGGCGCTACGAAGCTTGCCGCGGAGTTGCTCGTCGAAGAGTACGCGGCGATGTACGGGCTGCGCACGATCGTGGACCGCTGCGGTGTCGTGACCGGGCCGTGGCAGCTCGCGAAAGCCGATCAGGGCGTTTTCGCGTACTGGATGGGCGCGCATTACTTCAAGCGCCCGCTCGCGTACATCGGCTACGGCGGCGCGGGAAAGCAGGTGCGCGACTTCGTCCCCGTCGACGCGCTGTGCGCGCTGCTGATCGAGCAGATGGAGCGCATTGCGACGCTGCGCCACCGCGTGTACAACGTCGGCGGCGGCGTTGCGTCGAGCCTCTCGCTGCGCGAGACGACGGCGTTGTGCGAGGACATCACCGGCAACCACGTCGAGATTGCACGCATTGCGGAGAACCGTCCGGCCGACGTCCGCGTGTTCGTGACCGACACGGCTCGCATCGCCGCGGAGGCGGGGTGGCGCGTCGAAGCGACGCCGCGCGAGACGCTCGCATCGATCTTCGCGTGGATCGCGCGCACGAGCGGCTCGTCGCACCGCTGTGGGCGGCGTAGGTCCCGCTCGGTGTCCGTCGCCGTCATCACCGGCTCCGCGGGACTGATCGGATCGGAGGCCGCCGCGCACTACGCGGAGCGCGGCTACGACGTCGTCGGAATCGACAACGACATGCGGCGCGCGTTCTTCGGCGCCGACGCTTCGACCGACTGGAATCGGCGCGCGCTCACGGCGCGCTTCCCGCAGCGCTACGCGCACGTCGACGCCGACGTTCGCGACACGAGCGCGATCGACGCGCTGTTCCGGCGCTACGGGCAGCAGATCGCGCTCGTGATCCACGCCGCCGCGCAGCCGTCGCACGATTGGGCCGCGCGCGATCCGCAGACCGACTTCACCGTCAACGCGAACGGGACGCTCTGCGTGCTGGACGCCGCGCGGCGGCACTGTCCGGAAGCGCCGTTCATCTTCACGTCGACGAACAAGGTGTACGGCGACGCCCCGAACGAGTTGCCGCTGATCGAGCTGGACGAGCGCTGGGAACTCCCGCCCGATCATCCGGCGTGGAACGGCATCGACGAAGAGATGCGCATCGACCGCTCGCGCCACTCGCTGTTCGGCGCGTCGAAACTCGCGGCCGACGTGCTCGTGCAAGAGTACGGGCGGTACTTCTCGATGCCGACGACCGTCTTTCGCGGCGGCTGCTTGACCGGGCCGAACCATTCGGGCACGCAGCTGCACGGATTCCTCGCGTACCTGATGAAGTGCACGGCGACGGGCGAGCCGTACACGGTCTTCGGCTACAAGGGCAAGCAGGTTCGCGACAACATCCACAGCCGCGACCTGATCGACGCGTTCGACCGCGTCGTCGCGAGCCCGCGGTGCGGAGAGGTGTACAACGCAGGCGGCACGCGGTGGAGCAACTGCTCGATGCTGGAAGCGATCCGTCTGTGCGAAGAGATCGCGGGACGAGCCCTGCAGTGGACGTACTCGGACGGCAACCGCATCGGAGACCATGTCTGGTACATCAGCGACATGGCGAAATTTCGCGCGCACTATCCCGGCTGGTCGCACCGCTACGGGCTGCGCGAGCTGCTGCTCGAGATCCACGACAAGAATGTCGAGCGCTGGCGCGCGGAAGCGCCGCGCGAGCGTCGCGCGTAGGTGCTGTCGGTCGTCATCCCCGCGCGCAACGAAGAGCGATCCGTCGCCACGACGATCGAAGCGCTGGCGCAGCGGCTCGACGGCGCACGCGTGCCGTTCGAGATCGTCGTCGTCGACGACCACTCGACGGACGGCACCGCGAGCGCGGTTGCACGCGTCGCGCGCGCGCGCAGCAACGTGCGGTGCGTCGAGAACCGGCGCCGCGGCGGCTTCGGCAACGCGATCCACACCGGGCTCGACGCGTTCCGCGGCGACGCGGCGTGCATCCTGATGGCGGACGGCTCCGACGATCCGGAGGACGTCGTCACGTACTGGCGGGCGATCGAGCGCGGCTTCGACTGTGCGTTCGGCTCGCGCTTCGTGCGCGGCGCGCGGGTGTCGGACTATCCGCCGATCAAGCTCGCGCTGAACCGCTGCGCGAACGCGTTCGTCGCGCTGCTCTTCGGCATCCGCTACAACGACGTGACGAACGCGTTCAAGTGCTATCGCCGCGAGGTCGTCGACGGCGTGCGCCCGATTCTCTCGCATCACTTCAACATCACGGTGGAGCTGCCGCTGAAGGCGGTCGTGCGCGGATACTCGTGGACGGTCGTGCCGACGCACTGGTACGGGCGCGCCGAGGGAGTGTCGAAGTTCAAGATCAAGGAGATGGGCAGCCGGTACCTCTTCATCGTGCTGTACGTGCTGCTGGAGAAGCTGTTGTCGCGCGGCGACTATCGCCGTTGAACGGGACCGCCCGCGCGGCGGCGCGAACCGCGCCGTGATGCAGCGCCTGCGCGCGAACGATCTGCTGCTGCACAGCGCGATCGTGTTCGGCGGCGTCGTCGTATCGAACGCCTTCAGCTATGTGTTCTACATGCTGATCGGCCGGCGCGCCGGGGTGGTCACGTACGGCGAGGTGACGTCGGTCGCGTCCGCGCTGCTCGTGCTCGGCGCGCCGGCGACGGTCGGACAGCTGATCGTCGCGCGGCTCTCCGCGAGCCTCGATGCGGTCGGCGACCGGGCGTCGCTGCGCCGCTTCGGCGACGTCATCACGCTCGGCACCGCGATCGCCGCGTTCGTGGCGGTCGTCGTGCTCTTCATCGCGCGCGACCCGATCGCGCGGTTCTTCAGCTTGTCCGGCCCAGGGCCCGTCGTCGCCGGCGCGTGCGCGCTCGCCTTTCTCCTGATCGCGTACGTGCAGCGCGGCGTGTTGCAGGGTGCGCACCTGTTCGCGCCGCTTTCCGTCTCCTTGTCGATCGAAGCGGTCGTGAAGGTCGTGCTCGGCGTCGCGCTCGTCGCGCCGTTCGGCGCGACGGGCGCGCTGGCGGGCGTCGCGGCCGGCCTCGCGTGCGCGGCCGCGTACAACATCGCGGTGTTCCACGTACGCTTCGGAAGCGGGCGCGCGCGGATCCCGCACGACCGCGCGACGGTGATGCGCGTCGTCGGCGGCGTCGGGCTCGGACAGCTCACGATCACCGTGCTGACGTTTTACGACGTGCCGGTCGTGAAGCACGCGTTCGACCCGCACGCGGCGGGGCTCTACGCGGCGGCCGCGCTCGTCGGCCGCGCCGTGATCGGCGCATGCGCGTTCATCCCGATCGTGCTCCTGCCGAAGGCGACCGCGCGTGCGGCGAGCGGCGCGTCGGCGTTGCCGCTCCTGCTCGCGGGCGCGGGCACCGCGCTCGCGGTGACGGCGGTCGCCGTACTCGCGTGCGTGCTCGCGCCCGGATTCGTCGTCACGACGATCGCGGGGCGCGCGTTCGCGCAAGCCGCTCCGTACGTGCTCCTGTACGTCGTGGCCGCCGGCATGCTGTCGACCGCTTCCGTCGTCGCGGCGTACAACTTCGGGCTGCACCGGTACGGGTTCGTTCCGGCGACGGCCGTCGTCGCGTGTGCCGAGATCATCACGGTGTGCGCGTGGCATCCGAGCATCCCCGCCGTCATCGTGATGCTGGCGATCGGCCACGCGTGCGTGCTCGCGACGACGTTCGTCCGCGTGGCATCGCGCGCGCGGACGGTTGCAAGCGATCAGGGCGGAGCGGAGCTCGAGCCGCTGCCCGCGCCGGAACCGATCGGCTGAGTCGCAGCCCAGGACGCCGACCCCGAACGGCCCGAAAGGGGACTCATGAAATCGATCGCCATGATCGGCGCCGGGTATGTCGGCTTGGTCACCGCCACGTGCTTCGCCGAGCTCGGAAACGCCGTCACGTGCGTCGACAACGATCCGCAGAAGATCGCCGCGCTCGAAGCGGGCGAGGTTCCGTTCTTCGAGCCGTCGCTCGGCGAGATGGTCGTGCGCAACGCGCAGGCCAAGCGCCTGTCGTTCACGAGCGACATCGCGAGCGCGGTGCGGGGTAGCGACGTCGTCTTCATCGCGGTCGGTACGCCGACGCGCACCGACGGGCACGCCGATCTGAGCGCGGTGCGCGCGGTGGCGCGCGAGATCGGGCTCGCGCTCGACGGCCCGAAGATCATCGTTTCGAAGTCGACCGTGCCGGTCGAGACGGGCGAGCTGATCTCGTCGATCATCCGCGAGCACGCCCGTGCCGGCCATCGCATCACCGTCGTGTCGAACCCGGAGTTCCTGCGTGAAGGCTCGGCGGTCAACGACTTCCTGCACCCGGACCGCATCGTGATCGGCACGGACGATCCGGCCGCCGAGCAGATGCTGCGCGAGCTCTATGCACCGCTCGAGGCGCCGCTGCTCGTCACCGACGTCCGCACGTCCGAGATGATCAAGTACGCGGCCAACGCGTTCCTCGCGACGAAGATCTCGTTCATCAACGAGATCGCGAACATCTGCGAGCTGGTCGACGTCGACGTGCGCGTCGTCGGCCGCGGAATGGGCTTCGACCAGCGCATCGGCACGAAGTTCCTCAATCCCGGAATCGGCTACGGCGGTTCGTGCTTCCCGAAGGACGTGCGCGCGCTCGAGCACCTCGCGGCGTCGCACAACTACGCGGCGCCGCTACTGCACGCGGTCGAGATGGTCAACGCGCGGCAGCCCGAACGCGCCGTGATGAAGCTCGAGCGCGAGCTGGGCGGACTGAACGGACGGGAGGTCGCGGTGCTCGGCCTGGCCTTCAAACCCGACACCGACGACGTGCGCGACGCGCCCGCGCTCGCGGTCGTGCGGCGCCTCCTCGACCGCGGCGCCGCCGTTCGCGCGTACGATCCGATCGCGAACGATCGGGCGCGCGAGGTCATCGGCGACGGCCCGTCGTTCTACGACGACATGTACGAGGCGGTGCGCGGCGCGGACGCGGTGCTGCTCGCGACGGAATGGAACGAGTTTCGCGCGCTTGACTTCGCGCGGTGCGCCGAGCTGATGCGCGGAACCGTCGTGGTCGACGGCCGGAACATCTTCGACCCGCGAACCGTCGCGGCGGCGGGCTTGCGCTATGTCGGCGTCGGCCGCCTTAAAGCGCGCGAAAGGCGTCGAGCGTCATCCGCAGGCCGCGGTCCAGCGGAACCCGCGGCTCCCAGCTCAGAAGCGTCCGCGCCGACGTGATGTCCGGGCGGCGCCGCGCGGGATCGTCGGCGGGCAACGCCTGCGTCACCGTGCGTAGCGGCGTCGCGGCCAGCCGCGCGGTGATCTCCGCGATCTGACGGATCGTGTACTCCTCGGGGTTGCCGAGGTTGACGATGCGGCCGGCGAGGCCGGGAACCGTCGCGAGCCGCACGAGACCGTCGACGAGGTCGTCGACGTAGCAGAAGCTGCGCGTCTGCGAGCCGTCGCCGAACACGGTGAGCGGTTCGCCGCGCAGCGCCGCGGTGCAGAACGCGGGGATCACGCGGCCGTCGCCGGCCTGCATGCGCGGTCCGTACGTGTTGAAGATGCGCGCGATGCGCGCGTCGATGCCGAGCACGCGAACGGCCGTCGTCACGTACGCTTCGCCGAAGCGCTTCGACTCGTCGTAGCACGAGCGCGTGCCGACGGGGTTGACGTTGCCCCAGTACGTTTCACGCTGCGGGTGCTCCAACGGGTCGCCGTACGCTTCGCTCGTCGATGCGAACAGCAGCACCGCGCCGGAACGCTGCGCGCACGTGACGGCGTGCATCGTACCGAGCGCGTTCACGGCGAGCGTTTCCAGCGGGAGGCGCGCGTAGTGGGCCGGCGACGCCGGCGAGGCGAGGTGGAAGACCGCCGAGGGCGTGCGGAGCTCCGCGGGAAGCGTCTCGATCCACGTCCACGGCTGCGATGCGTCCGCGCGCACGAACGTGAAGCGCGCGCTCGCACGCGCCGCGGTGAGGTTCCGTTCGTCTCCCGTTGCGAGGTTGTCGACGCCGATGACGGTCCAGCCCTCGCCGAGCAGACGGTCGACGAGGTGCGAGCCGATGAACCCGGCCGCACCGGTGATGAAACCGATCATCGTGCGCAGAACGCCGCTGTTACAGGTCGAAGCCCGCGGAGACGGCGTCGCGGTGGAACATCTTCACGGTGTCCAGCGAGTACTCGTCGAGGTCTTTCCCGACGAGCGCGAGCTTCGCGAGGATGTCATGCGTCGCGGTGATGACGTGCACGCCCGCGGCGTCGGCCTGGAACACGTTCAACAGCTCGCGCGGGCTGGCCCAGATCAGCTCGACGTCCGGAACGCGCTCGCAGAGCGCGACGCTGCGCCGCATCATCGGGACGGGGTCGCGCCCCGTGTCCGCGATTCGCCCCGCGAAGACCGAGACGTATGCACCGGGCGTGCCGTCGAGCGCGTCGACGGTGGTCGCGACCTGCCGTTCGGTCATCAGCGCCGTCACGTTCAGCTTCACGCCCTCGCGCGTCAGCTCGCGCACGACGCTCGTCGTGTCGGCCGCGCGCGTGTCGGTCACCGGGATCTTGACGTAGACGCCTTCGCCCCACCGTGCGAGCTTGCGCGCCTGCCGAAGCATCTCGGCGGCGTCGTCGGCGAAGACCTCGAACGAGATCGGACGCGTGCCGACGATCTCGAGCGCGCGGCGTCCGAACGACTCGTAGTCGGTGATGCCGGCCTTGTGCATCAGCGTCGGGTTCGTCGTGAACCCCGCGATGCGCGGGTCGGCGGCGAGCTTGGCGATGCCGTCCAGATCGGCGCCGTCGGCGAACAGCTTGACGCGCAGCCCGTCGAGCGAGACCGTGTCCGGGGAGGCTTCCAGTTGCTTCATGCGGCTCCTGAAGTCGTCGATGATCCAGCGCGCGGCGTCCACGACGGATGCGACGCGGGCGCCGGCGGAGACCGTCGCGCTCCGTTCTGCATACCCACGGTCGACGAGAACCGTTCTGCACCCTGCGGCAGCGCCGGCCTCGATGTCCCGCCACCGGTCGCCGACGAGATAGCTGCGCGTGAGGTCGACTCCGTGCAATCGAGCGCCTGCTCGCAGCAGGCCGGGCTTCGGCTTGCGGCAGTCGCATGCGTCGGCGTCATCGTGCGCGCAGACGAGCACGTCGTCGACCGGCAGCTCCGCGCGCAGCCGCGCGTTGATCGCGTCGACGGCGCTGCGCGGGGTCACGCCGCGCGCGACGTCGGGCTGGTTCGTCACGACGAGCAGCGCGAAGCCCTCGTCGCGCAGCGCGCGCAGCGCCGCGGCGGCGCCGTCGCACACGACGAGCTCCTCGATCGACCCGGGCGGATGCGGCCTGCCGTCGCGAACGACCGGCTCGTTCAGCACCCCGTCGCGGTCCAGGAAGACCGCCGGGCGCATCAGGCGGGCTGCGGCTCCGCGACGCTCTCCCACTTCGTCGCGCACGCTTTGAGGTCGGGGTGCGACACGATGCAGTGCCACACGACGCCCTGGAACGCTTCGGAATGCGGCGTGACGTGCGCGTCGTTGACGGTCGGGATGATCACCGCCGCGTCCGCTTCCTTCGCCGTGTAGCCGCCGTCGCGGCCGACGACGCCGAGCACCGTCGCGCCGACGCGCTTCGCGTGCTGCACGGCGCGCACGAGGTTCGGGCTCACGTTGCGCTCGAGGCTGCCGCCGCCGACGGAGAACACGAGGATCGCGTCGTCCGCGCGCAGCTTGCTGACCTGCAGCCACGCGGAAAACGTCGTCTCCCAGCCCTCATCGTTCGTGCGCGCGGTCAGCTCGGACACGTTGTCGGTCGGTGCGTACGCTTCGATGCCGACGAGCTTGCGGAAGTCGTTGACCGCGTGCGACGCGTTGCCCGCGCTGCCGCCGACGCCGAGCACGAACAAGCGGCCGCCGCGCGACCGCAGCGCCACCAGCTCGGCAACGACGCGCTCGACCGCATCACGGTCGATCCGTTCGATTACCTGTTGCGCTTCCTCGAAGAAGCTGTGCGCGAAGCTCATGCCCGATGTGATTCTCCCCAAGACCCCGTCGCGATGAAGCGTTCCGTTTCCGCGATGCCGTCGGGCGAGCCGATCTCGTACCAGCGCTCCGATACGGGGAACGCGCGCAGCGTGCGTCGCCCGATCATCGCGCGGTGCACCTGCGCGAGATCGCCGGGCTCATCGCAGGAGACGTCCGAAAACGCGGCGGCGTGAAATGCGTTGATGCCGTAATCGATATGCGTCATCGTCCGCGGAGCGGCCTCCTTGACGTACGCGGAGACGCGTTCGCCGTCGACCGTGACGTTGCTGCGCAGGCCGCGGTCGTCGTTGCGGTAGACCGTCATCACGCCCTCGTACGGCGGTGCGAGCGCCGCGTCGACCGCTGCGAGATCGGCCCGCAGCAACGCGTCGCCGTAGACCGTGAGGAACCGCTCGCCGAGCAGGGGGAGCGCGTCCTTGATCGCGCCGGCGGTGCCGCGCGGCACGGGCCCGTCGTCGTGATAGCGCACGCGCACCCCGAACGCCGCGCCGTCGCGCGCGAACGCGCGGATCGCATCGCCGCGATAGCCCGTGAGGAGCACGGCGTCGGAGACGCCGGAGTCGCGCAGCCAGCGCAGTTGATATGCCAAGAACGGCTCGCCGGCGATCGGAATGAGCGCTTTGGGCACGTCGCCTGCGACCGCCGCGATGCGCGTCCCCTTGCCTCCGCACAGGATCGCAACCGGAACCATCGGCGCTCCGTTGGTGCGCGCGGAGGGCAATCCTTTCGTGCGGACGCGCAAAGGACTTCGCGTCGCGGCGGTGACACTAGCGGTCGACGCATGCGCTACTTGGTCACCGGCTGTGCCGGATTCGTCGGCAGCACGCTGACCGACCGGCTCTTGGCCGAGGGACACGAGGTCGTCGGCATCGACGACTTCTCGACCGGCCGTGAGACGTTCGTCGAGCACGCCGTGCGCCGGCGCACGTTCACGCTCGTGCGCGGCGACCTGCGCGACGCTGCGGTGACGGTGAGCGCCGCCCGCGGCGCCGACGCGATCGTGCACCTCGCCGCGAACGCCGACGTGCGGTTCGGCACCGAGCACCCGACGCTCGATCTCGAGCAGAACACGGTCGTCACCGTCAACGTCCTCGAGGCCGCGCGCACGAACGGCGTGCGCACGGTGTTGTTCTCGTCGACCGGGTCGGTGTACGGCGACGCGTCCGTCGTCCCGACGCCCGAAGATGCGCCGATGCCGATCCAGACGTCCCTCTACGGCGCGTCGAAGCTCGC
This sequence comes from Vulcanimicrobiota bacterium, assembly GCA_963841685.1. GTDB lineage: Bacteria > Vulcanimicrobiota > Vulcanimicrobiia > Vulcanimicrobiales > Vulcanimicrobiaceae > Vulcanimicrobium. The sequence goes on along the minus strand of CAWJDU010000007.1, from coordinate 25,325 downwards.
GGCCGAGGGCTTCATCGAAGCGTACGCCGAGGGCTTCGGGATCCGCGCGCTCATCTTCCGGTTCGTCTCGCTGCTCGGCGAGCGTTACACGCACGGCCACGTCGTCGACTTCGTGCGCCAGCTGCGGGAGCATCCCGACCGGCTGCACGTCCTCGGCAACGGGCAGCAGCGCAAGTCGTACCTGTACGTCGGCGACTGCGTCGATGCGATGCTGCGCGCGCTCGATGCCGGTGAGGCGAAGGTCGGCGTGTACAATCTCGGCACCGACGAGTACTGCCGCGTCGTCGACTCCGTCGGCTGGATCTGCGAGACGCTCGGGGTCGCGCCGGAAGCTCACGTTCTCCGGCGGCGAACGCGGGTGGATCGGCGACAACCCGTTCATCTTCCTCGACTGCACCCGCATGCGCGGGCTGGGCTGGGCGCCGACGATGTCGATCCGCGACGCCGTCGTGCGGACGGTGCGCTGGCTGGACGCGGGCGGCGCGTGACCATCGCGGTCGTCGGCCTCTGGCATCTCGGGACGGTGACCGCCGCGGCGCTCGCCGCCGAAGGGCACCGCGTCGTCGCGGTCGACGAGCCGGACGTCGTCGACGCGATTCGTGCGGGGCGCCTGCCCGTCGACGAACCGGGTCTCGCGGAGCTCATCGCCGAGCAGGTCGCCGCGAACCGTTTGACGTTCGCTTCGGATCCCGCGGCGGCGGCCGGAGCCGAGGTCGTCTGGATCACGTTCGACACGCCGGTCGACGATGCGGATCGTCCGGACGTGGAGTGGGTGCTCGAACGCACGACGCGTTTTCTCGACGCGTTTCCCGGCGGCGCGGTCGTCGCCGTCTCCTCGCAGATGCCCGTCGGCAGCATCGCGCTGCTCGAAGCGCGGTCGGACGCGCGGTTCCGATTTGCGGCGATTCCCGAGAACCTGCGGCTAGGGTCCGCGATCGGCTACTTCCGAGCGCCGGATCGTTTCGTCGCGGGCGTGCGCGATGCGGCGTCGCGCGCGGTCGTGGAGCGCGCGGTCGGCGGTTTCGCACCGGCGATCGAGTGGATGACCGTGGAGTCGGCGGAGATGACGAAGCACGCGATCAACGCGTTTCTCGCCACGTCGGTCGCGTTCGCCAACGAGCTCGCTTCGGTGTGCGAGCGCGTCGGCGCCGATGCGCGTGAGGTGGAGCGCGGCTTGAAGAGCGACGCGCGCATCGGAAGGAAGGCGTACGTGCGCGCAGGGGAGCCGTTCGCGGGCGGCACGCTCGCGCGCGATCTGTCGTTTCTTCGCGCGCTCGGCGACCGCGAACACCTGCCGCTCCTGCAGCTGCGTGCGACGGCCGCGAGCAACGAGCAGCATCGTGCCTGGACCGTCGAGCGCGTCGCCGACGCCACGCGCACCGTCCCGTCGCCGCGCGTCGCGCTGCTCGGTCTCGTCTACAAGCCCGGAACGAATACGCTGCGCGCATCCACCGCCGTTGCGCTGGCCCGGCGACTCCACGACGACGGGATCGCGGTGACGGCGTTCGACCCGGCGATCGCGCCGGACGACGATCGCGTCTCGCCGAGCGCCCGCGTGGTCGCGTCGGCAGACGATGCACTGCACGACGCGGACGTCGCGGTCATCGCGACGGCGTGGCCGGCCTTCCGCGAGATCTCGCTCGATCGTTTCGAACGGATGCGTCACCCGGTCGTCGTCGACCCGGCGCGCTTTCTCGAAGACCGGCTCGCGCAAGCGCCCGGCATCCGCTACGTCGGGTTCGGGCGTTCGCCGGAGGCCGGGGTGCGGTCGTGAGCGCGGCGCGGCGCGTGCTGGTGACGGGCGCATCGCAAGGCCTCGGGCTCGCGGTCGCTCGTGCGTTCGCGGCGGCGGGCTGCGACGTCGCGATCTGCGCGCGCGACGCAGCCGCGCTCGAACGTGCGGCCGCGTCGCTGCGCAGCGACTTTCCCCGCGTCCATCTCCACGCCGGCGTCGCGGACATCGCGTCCGAGGCGAGCGTCGACGCATTGTTCGCCGACGTCGACTCGTCGTTCGGCGGTCTGGACGTGCTGATCGCGAACGCCGGCGTGTACGGACCGAAAGGTGCAATCGAAGATGTCGATTGGGCGGCGTGGACCGATGCGATTCGCATCAACCTGATCGGAACGGTCTATTGCGCGAGGCGGGCGCTTCCGCTGTTGCGGCGCAGCGAGCGCGGCAAGATCGTTATCCTCTCCGGCGGCGGTGCGACGAAGCCGTTGCCGTACGTCAGCGCGTACGCGGCGTCGAAAGCGGGTATCGTTCGGTTCGGCGAAACCCTCGCCGAAGAGCTGCGCGACGCCGGCATCGACGTCAACATGGTTGCGCCGGGTGCGCTGAACACGCGCCTCCTCGACGAGGTTCTCGAGGCGGGCGCGGACGTGGTCGGCGCCGCGTTCCACGCGGCCGCCGTGAAGCAGCGCGAATCGGGCGGAACGCCGCTCGAAGTCGGTGCCGAACTGTGCGTCTTTCTCGGTTCGCGCGAGTCCGACGGCATCACCGGGAAGCTCATCTCGGCGCCGTGGGATCCGTGGAGCCGCTTCGCGGACGACAAGAGTCGTCTGGACGGTGACGTGTACACGCTGCGTCGCATCGTACCCGAGGAGCGCGGCTGGTCATGGTGACGCCGGGCGTCGCGATCGTCGGCTGCGGGCTGATCGGCCACAAGCGCGCGCGCGTGTTGCCCGACGGCGCGTTGCGCGTCGCGTGCGACGTCGACGACGCGCGCGCCGCTGCGCTGGCCTCGGCATACGGAGCGGAAGCGACGGCCGACTGGCGCGCGGCGGTCGCACGCGACGACGTCGGCATCGTGATCGTCGCCACCTCGCACGACGCGCTTGCGGAGGTGACCGCTGTTGCGGCGGGGCACGGCAAGCACGTCCTCGCCGAAAAGCCGGCGGCTCGGACGGCGCGCGAGCTCGATGAGGTCGCTCGGGCCGCGGCGCGTACCGGCGCAAAGATTCGCGTGGGCTTCAATCACCGCTACCATCGCGCGTTTCGCCAAGCGCGCGCGATCGTCGATCGGGGAACGCTCGGACCGCTCACGCACGTGCGGGGCCGATACGGCCACGGCGGCCGCATCGGCTACGAGAAGGAATGGCGCTTCGTTCCCGCGCTCTCGGGCGGCGGCGAAGCGATCGATCAAGGGATGCACTTGATCGATCTTGCGCGCTGGTTTCTCGGCGATTTCACCGGCGTCGCGGGCGCGGCGCCGACGTACTTCTGGGACGCTCCGGTGGAAGACAACGCGTTCTTCCTGCTGCGGACTGCGCGAGGACAGGTCGCCTCGCTGCACGCGTCGTGGACGGAGTGGAAGAACCTGTTCTCGTTCGAGATCTTCGGCCGCACGGGAAAGCTCGAGGTCAGCGGCCTGGGCGGGAGCTACGGCGTCGAGCGGCTCGCGCTCTACGCGATGACGCCCGAGCTCGGACCACCGCCGACGACGATCTGGGAATACCCGATGGCGGACGACTCCTGGGAAGCCGAATACGGTGCGTTTCTCGACGACATTCGGCTCGATCGCGTGCCCGATCCAGGCTGCGCGGACGCTGCGGCGGCGCTCACGATCGTCGAGCGCGTCTATGCGGCGGAGCGGGGCGCGTGATCATCACGCGCTCGCCTCTGCGCATCTCGCTCGGCGGCGGCGGCACGGACCTCCCTTCGTACTATCGCGAACACGGCGGGTTCGTCATTGCCGCGGCGATCAACCGGTACGTCTACATCACGCTGCATCGTACGTTCGTCGAAGAGTGCATCATCAAGTACTCGCAGATGGAGCGCGTGCACGCGATCGACGAGATCGCGCATCCGATCATCCGCGAAGCGCTGCGGCTCACGGGTACGGCGTGCGCGTCGCTCGAGATCGCGAGCATGTCCGACATTCCCGCGGGAACCGGACTGGGATCGTCCGGGAGCTTCACGACGGCGCTCCTCGGCGCGCTCCACGCGATGAATCATGAGATCGTGACGAAAGCACGGCTTTCCGAGGAGGCGTGCCACATCGAGATCGACGTCCTCGGCGAGCCGATCGGCAAACAGGATCAGTACATCGCCGCATACGGAGGCGTCGCCGTTATGCGCTTCAACGCCGATGATACCGTCGACGTCGTCCCCGTTCGGCTCGATCCCGAGACGCGCGCGAACCTCCAGGACAACATGACGATGTTCTTCACGGGCTATACGCGCTCCGCGTCGACGCTGCTCGCCGATCAGGACACGCGCACGAAGAGCAGCGATCGCTTCATGATCGACGAGCTGCACCGCGTGAAAGAGCTCGGAGGGGAAAGCCTCGCGGCGCTCGAGCGCGGCGATCTGCGCGCGTTCGCGCAGGTGATGCACGAGCACTGGGAGCGCAAACGCCGCCGCTCGAGCGGCATGACGAACGAGCGGATCGACCGCTGGTACGACGTCGCGCGCGCGAACGGCGCGCTCGGCGGAAAGCTCATCGGCGCCGGCGGCGGGGGCTTTCTGCTGTTCTACACGGAGGACAAGACGCGGCTGCGCCACGCGATGCGCGAGGCGGGGCTCGCGGAAGTGCGCGTGGAGTTCGACGCGCTCGGCACCACGGTCGTATCGATGAGCTGAGCGCGCCTGCGCACGCTCAGCTCACACGCGAGCGTCTCAGCGACGGTGCGGGACTGCCATGGTCACGACGTCGTCGAGCACGACCCCGGCGACGTACGGCGACAACGTCCCCGGTAGGGTGCCCTTCGTCATAGGCGCATACCTGGAGCCGTAGGGGCCTTGTGCAACGTCGTGCATCTCCGTCGCGAACAGCTGCTCGACGGCCGACGACGGTCCGATCGCATCGACGACGAGGTGGTTCGCGAAGGTGCGATCGATCGTGAAGCCGGACGACGTCAACACGCCGATCACCGCTTGTTCCTCTGCCGCGGCGGACGCGCCGGGACGAACCACGATTTGGATTCGCGTCGACGCGGCTTGCGCCCGGCGACCGCGGTCGACGAGGCCCGTGACATGCGGTGTCGCGTCGAGCGCGACGGGCCCGTGTGCGGCGGGCAGGCCGGAAACGGTCCGCTGCGCGCGCGCGGTTCGCACGCGTGACACAGGGACGCGGTTCGGGCACACCGTTTGCGCCATCGGCATCCCGAGCGGGACGCCGATGCCGCTGACGTTGTCGTAGCCCGGGCCGGCGGCGTAGTACGGGGACGTCGATTGGTAGTCGTTGTTGCCGGACGTTACGTCGATGAAGGCGTTGTATCCGTCCTCGTACGCCACGTAGTACGGAATCGTCACCGGACCCATGAAGATGGCGCTGCAGTAGTTGTAGACTTCGGCAAGCATTGCAGCGAACTGCGGCGCGCTCCACGATGTGCCGACGGCGTCACTCCAGGCGCCGTTCAAGTAGATGGCGGCGTCGTTCGCCGGAAGTGCGATGTCCGGGACGTTGCGATACGTTCCAGATGCAGCGCCGGGCAGACCCGATTGATATGACGGCAGCCCGAACGATGTCGATACGCCGCCGCCGGTCGCGCGCTGCGTGTGATCGGCCGTATCGGTGTCGTTGTACGCGGTCGCGCTCGTCAGAGCGTACGGTCCGCGGCGTGTCTCGGTCCCGCCGACGCCGATGACGTTCGGGTCGCTGGCCGGGTATTGGACACCCTGGACGTACGTGTTGACGGCTGCATAGCATTCGTTCCCCTGATCGCCGCTTGCCGCAATGAAGGCGACACCTTGATTCGCGGCGGATTCGAAGATCGAGCTCGCGGTGGTTTGCACGCTGCCGGGGCGTTCGCAGCCGCCGTACGACATCGACACGACCGATGCCGCCCCGTCATTCAGGATCGATTCGTATGCATCGTTCATGTACTGCGTGCTGAGGGTGGGGATGATGTACAGCAAGATGCCGGCGCCCGGCGCCAATCCGGCGACCGTCTCCATGTCGAGTGTCGCCTCGAACTGGTCCGAGCCTGGCGTAGTCGACGCATTATCAATCGTCTTGTACTGGATCTGCCGGCTGACACCAGGTGTTTGAAAGTACGAGAGATACGAACCCAGATCTCCGCCAATGATGTTCGAGTCGATCACGATGGCGACGGTGATGCCGCTGCCGTTGAAACCGCTTTGTACCGGGAACTGCAGCGCGTTCGCGACGGCGGTCGGTCCCCACGCATTGTTCGGCCCGTACTGCGGCCCCGTGAGCGGCGCGCCGTTTCCGGGCAGCTGTGCTCGCACGTTGGCCATGTAGATGCCGCCCGCTGCTCCGGTCACGTACACGTGCACGCTGTCCGTTGCGATGCCGACTGCGGCGCCGGGCTGCTGCGTCCAGCCTCCGCCGCTCAGGTCGTCGTAATAGATCGGATCGCCCTGCGGACTCGGCGGGACGCCGAGTACGAACAGTCCGCCGTTCTTCGTCGGCGCGAGCGCCGCAGCCGCGCCGGGAACCTGCGCGAAGCCGGACCCCGGGTTGTAGTAGTAGATGCCTTCCGCGGCGTTCGTCACCCAAAAGCCGCCGGGGCTGACGCCCGTATACGTTCCGGTGTCCCACGATGCCGCGATGCGAACGCCGGCGCCCGGCATCTGGGTCCAGGACCCGCCGGAGTAGTGCCAGATGCCATATCCGAACGGTCCGCCGCCCTGATTGGAGATGACGTAGACGGAGCCGTCCGCGCCGACGGTGATGTCGCTCGCGCCTCCGGCGATCGCCGTCCACGCGCCGTTCGCGTAGTGATAGATGCCGCCGATCGAGTTGACGACCCACAGCGAATTGTCCGGCGCGGCCGCGAGCCGCATCGCCGCGCCCGGGATGTTCGTCCATGACCCGCTCGCGTAGTGCCAAATCGCGCGGTCCGGCCCGGTGCCGACGCTCGACAGCACCCAGATCGACCCGTCCGGACTCGCAGCGACCGCAATGCCGCCGCCCGGAATCTGCGTCCAGCCGAGTTGCTGGATCTCGCCCGCCGGCTTCAACGACGTCATGACCGACGGAGGCAGAATCGGCGTGCGCGCCATCGGTGCAACGGCGATCGACGCCGGCGACACCGATCGCGCGGTCGGGACTTCCGTGCGCGGCGGAACCGCGCTCGTGCCTGCGCCGCGGCCGCCGCATCCGTTCATGGCGAGCCCGCCGGCGACGAACAACAGCATCGCGATACGAAAACGAACGGGGCGCATGCGGTCCCACCCTTCTTGGACGCCCGCCCCATTCGCCGAATGAAGCGGGCGCCCTGTCGGGAACCGCCTAGGGGTGGGCGGCGGCCACGGCGTTCCCCGTGTTCAGACGCCCTGCGCCTTGACGGCTCGACGCGATCCCGGGCAGCACGTCGGCGGTCGAGGTGAGGATCGACGTCGCCTGTGCCGGCGTGAGCGATCGCGCGCCGCCGTGATACGACTCCATGAGCGCAACGGCGCCGGCGACTTGCGGCGTCGACATCGAGGTGCCGGCCCACAGCGCACGACACACGCCGCCGCTATTGGTGCACTGATCCGGCGCATACGCGGCAGTCGTCGTGTCGTAGCCTTCGATCCACAGCAGGAAGTCCTTGCCGGGGTCGTTGCCGGGGTCGCCGCCGGGCGCGACGAGCGTCGGTCCCGAGTTCGAGTACGACGCGACCGTTTCGGCGGTGATCGCCGCGTACGAGTTCGGCGTCGAGTCCTGCACGGCCGAGGCGCCGACGGCGATCACGCCGGGATACGCCGACGGGTAGTCCGGCACGTCGCCGTCGCCCGTGCCGTCGCCGCACTCGTTGCCGGCGGCGGCAACCACGACGACACCGGCGGAGATCGCGTTCTCGATCGCGGTCTGCTCGCCGGCGTCCGCGCCGTCACTCTGGGGCGAACCCAGACTCAAGCTGATCACGGACGCGCCGCGCGACACGGCGTCGTTGATCGCGATCGCTTCGTCGGCCGTGCTCGCGCTTTGCTCGTCGCCGCTCGACGTCGCGTCGGGGAAGATCTTGTACGCCTGCAGGTGAATCGTGTATCCGACGCCGGCGAAGCCGTAGCCGTCGTTCGCGAGCGCCGTCGCGAGGCCGGACGTGTCGGTGCCGTGTCCGTTCGTGTCTTGCACCGCGCTGTTCCCGACCGTGCGCGAGCCGTTGAGGACCTTTTCCGCGTAGTCGACGGTGAAGTCGTGCCCGCCGAGCCCGGCTCCCGTAAGGTCGACGCCGGTGTCGATCACCGCGACCGAGACGCCGGACGCGCCGGTCGTGCGATTCCACGCACCCGTACCGCCTGCGTTCTTGACGACGTTCGTCTTGTACAGATACCACTGGTCGACGTTGTCGAAATACTCGTCGTTCGCGCCGGCCGCACTGTCCGACGCAAGGGTGCGATAGTGCACCGGCGAGACTTCGACGACGTTCGGATCCGACCGCAGCCCGGCTGCCGCCGCTGCGGTATTTTCGTTCGACGGCAGCGTGAGGACGCGCAGCGGTGTACCCGCCGCGCGGCCGACGCTTGCGGCGTGCACGGCGTTCACGCTGCGCTCCGCACGGGCGAACGCCGCCGGCGCCGGCGCTTGCGGCGTAGCGCACGTACAGCTGGTTGGGGACGATGCCGCCGTGGTTGATGGGAGCGGGACGCAGCCCGGCGATGACCGTGCGCTTCACCGCGCAGTTGTTCGCAACGGGCGTCGATGAAGGCTGCGGCGCCGGCGTCGCAACGACGACCGGCGCAGAGTAGATCCCGCCGGCGACGCCGATCGCATAGACATGGGCGCCGTTCGTCGCGATGCTGATCGCTGCGCCGGGCTGCTGCGCCCAACTGCTGCCGCTCAGATCGTCGTAGTAGATCGGATAGCTGCCGTCGGCGTTCTGCACGTACCCGAGCGCGAAGATGCCGCCGGTGGTGCCCGGCGCGACCTGCACGACGCCGCCGGGAAGCTGCGCGAATCCGGACGACGGATTGTAGTAGTACAGCGCGTTGACCGCACTGACCGCGTAGAATCCGCCGGGCGCGATGTTCGGTGCGTACGTTCCTGTGTCGAGATTCGCCGCGACGTGCAGCGCCGCGCCGGGAAGCTGGGTCCACGTCCCGCCGGAGTAGTGCCAGATGCCGCGTCCGAACGGTCCGCCGCCTTGGCTCGAGATGACGTACACCGATCCGTCGGTGCCGACGGTGATGTCGGTCGCGCCGCCGGCGATCGTGCTCCACGATCCGTTCGCGTAATGATAGATGCCGCCGGCGGAATTCACGGCCCACAATGACGTGTCGGGCGCGACGGCGAGCTTGCTCGCCGCGCCCGGAATGTTCGTCCACGCGCCGTTCGCATAGTGCCAGATCGCGCGATCGGGGCCGGAGCCGACGCTCGAGAGCACCCAGATCGAACCATCCGGGCTGGCCGCAACCGAAATGGCGCCGCCCGGGATCTGCGTCCAGCCCGTCGGCTGAATCGCCGCGTTCGGGTGGAGCTGCGACATCGACGACGGCGACAGTATCTTCGTCTGGGCCATCGGCGGAGCGTGGATGTTGGCCGGCGACACCGACCGCACCGTGTCGAGGTGAATCGGCGACGCGCTCGGCGTCGACTGCAACGCACTGCCGCCGCACGATTGCAGCAGCATGGCGGCGAACACGGCGGCAGACGCCGTTCGGAAAGCGGCAGAAAACACGAACGAATCTCGCTTCATGAAGACGACGGGACGTTGCATGCGGGGTTCAGCGCGTTCCGGTCGCGATCCCGGCGAGTGAGTACCCGCCTTCTTGTATTCGGCGATTATCGCGCCGGGCGCACGCGCGCGAACGCCATCAGCTCGCCGATGTTGACGTTCAACGGAGCCGTGCGGATGTTTTCCGGAACGGCCTTCGACACGGCGCGGTACGCGCGGACCGCGAGCGGCACGTACATTTCGACCTGTCCCGCGAGGTACTCGGCGCTGAGGGTCTTCGTCGCGGGTCCGATCTCGACGTCGCCGAACCCCGCGGTCGTCAGCGCGAGACGGAGTCCGCGGCGCGAGAACAGCACGGTATGCTGCATCGGCTGGAACATCGGCCACCGCGCGCGCAGAACGTGACGGAGAACGTGCCCCGTATCGGGCGTGGTGATCACGAAAAGCGCGCCGGGCCGCGCGACGCGCCGGACGTCACGCAAGAACGCGATCGGGTCGAACACGTGCTCGATGAGATCGAACGCCGTCACGACGTCGAACGGCGCGGCGCCTTCGAGCGCGAGAGCGTTCACGTCACCGACACGCATACGATCGCGGACGCGCGGCGATGCGCTCGCGACGGCCTCGCTCGACAGTTCGACGCCGTACGCGTCGAAGCCGGCGTTGAGCGCTTGCTCGACGAAGAATCCCGCGGACGCTCCGACGTCCAACAGGCGGCCGCCGTGCGCGCGCGCGGCGATCCGACGAGCCCGCTTCTCGAACGTGCGAGCCTTCAGGTCCGCCGCGGCGACGTAGTTGCTGTACACGCCGGCGGCGTACTCCGTTTCGACGTACTCGTGCATCTGCTGGCTCGTCGGCATCGGATGCTGAAAGAGCGTTCCGCAGACGGGGCAGCCGTAGTACGTCGCCGGGGGAACGCGCTGCGCGATCGTCGACGCCACGCCGCAGATCGGGCACGCGACGTCGCGATGCGTCGCGTCAACGGCGAGCATCGGCATAGATTCGTTCGATTCGAGCGTGCATCAGGAGCGAGTACAGCGGGCGCGTCATGGGCGCGAATGCTTCGTACGCCCACGTCGCGAGACCCAGCGAGCGCGGAACGAACGTGACCGGCAGCGCGCGCTCGATCGCGTGGAGCGCGGCGCGCGCGGCTCGTTCGGCGGAGAGAGCCGAACGGTTCTCCGGACCGAGCGTGCGCTCACGAAACGTCGGGTCGTCGAAGAAGCGCGTATCGACGCGCCCCGGGCACACGGCGGTCACCTCGATGCCGAAGCGCCGCAGCTCGTAGCGCAGGGCCTCCGCGAGACCGAACATGCCGTGTTTCGCCGCGCAATAGGTCGCGTTCGGCGTGATCGGAATCCGTCCGGCTGCGGACGTGATGAAGCAGATCGCGCCGGAGCGTCGAGCCACCATCGCACCGACGAGGCCGTGCGTGAGGCGGACGTGCGCGCTCAGGTTGACCTCCAGCAGCCGGTCGACTTCGGTTTCACTCGCGGCTTCGAACGGCGTGTACGTACCGAAGCCGGCGTTGTTCACCAGCACGTCGGGCGCGCCGCCGTTCGCGAGCAACGTCGCCGTCAGCGCACGGAGGTCGTCGCGATCGGCGAGGTCGCAGCGAACGGTGTCGACGTCGGCGCCATGACCGCGAATCGCGTCGGCGGCTTCCGCGAGACGCTGCGCGCCGTCCGCGACGATCGTCACGCGCGAAGCAAGACGAGCGCTTTGCGCGGCGATCGCCGCGCCGATACCGCTCGAGCCGCCCGTGACGACGACCCACTTTCCCCGAAGCTGCACGTGGCCGGTACGCTGCACCTTTCTTCTCGCACGAAGACCGCGAAAGGGTAGCGGCCCGATGCACGCACAACTTGGATGAGGATATGCTCGGCTCCCGTCCGACGTTCCGCGCGATGCTGATCGGGCCGGGCGTCCTGTTGCTGGCATTGAACGTGCTGTTCGCACCGTTCTTGTGGGGCCGCTCCAGCATGATGAGCTCGTCGATGGATACGGCGAGCATCTTCCGAAGGAGGCGCCGTTGCATCGCCGGCGGCGCGCCTACCGGCATTGAAGGAGATGGATCCGGGCGCGGCGGGCTGGCAAACCGAACCGGAGTTCATCCTCGAACATCGGCTGCTCGCGAGCGGCGAGCCGCCGCTGTGGAATCCGTACAACGGGTTCGGTGAGCCGCTCGCAGCGGTCATGCTGTCACAGCCGTACTATCCGTTGGCATGGCTCGTCGAGGCCGTTCCCTCGGTGCGAACCTACGACTGGTTCGTCGCGCTCCGCCTGTGGTGCGGAATGCTGTTCGCATTCCTGTACCTGCGGTATTACGCGGGTGTCTGGCCGGCGGTCGCAGGCGCATTCGCGTACGGGCTGACCGGGTACTTCATGCTCTACTACGACATGCCGCACCTCAGCGTCGAGGTGCTGCTTCCCGCACTGTTGTTCGCGGTCGAGCGACTCGTACGGCGTCGCGATTGGAGCGCGGCGGGCTTCGGTGCGCTCGTCCTTGCGGCTGTCGTGCTGGGAGGAATGCCGGAGTCCGCATTCCTCGCGTTCGCGTTCGCCGGCGCGTACGCGATCGTGCGCGTCGTCGCAGACGCGTCCGCGCGCAAGCGCGCGCGCGCCATCGCTGTCCTGGGTGCGGTGGGCGTCGTCGTAGGCGCGCTGATCACCTCGGTGTTGACGCTGCCGTTTCTGGAGTTCGCCGGCGTCGCGCTGACGCAGCATCCGGCGGGCAGCACGATGGGGACGGGGGCGGATCCGTGGGCCGTTCAGGACGTCGCGACGTACGTCGCGCCGCTGATGTACGGGCCGCCGTGGAATGACATCTTCACGGGGTGGAACGGCTGGTCCGGCGTGCGCGGCTACTGGGGAGCGGCGGCGACGTTCTTCGCGCTCACCGCGATCGGCTCGTACGTCGTCGAGCGCCTGCGCGGCGCGCGCGGGTGGTCCCCCGAGCCGTTCTTCGCCGGTGCGGCGGCCGTGTTGATCGCAAAGCGGTTCGGCGTGCCGCTCGTGAACGAGCTCGGCGCACTCCCGGGGTTCGCGCGCATCGGCCTGACGAAATACGACGAAGCGTTGCTCGGCCTGTGCGTCGCCGCGCTGGCCGCGTTCGGCATCGACCGGCTCGTGCGCGGTCGCGCACCCCGGCCCGCGGCGGCGCTTGCCGCGTTCGTCCTGCTCGTCGTGCTGACGTGCGCATCGGTGGTCGCCATACCGGCGTTCTACGCGGCCGGCGAGCATCGCATGTTCTTCGCGAACGCGGTCGCTTGGGCTCTCCTCGTGCTCGCCGGTGCATTCGCGCTCGCCTGGTGGAGCGCGCGTGTCAACGCAACGGCGCTGCTCGCCGGCGCCGTCGCGCTCGTCATGGCCGACGTTGCGCTGTGCTACGTCGTGCCGATGTGGTACGTCGTCGACGAGCCGCCGCCGGCGTCGTTGTATGCGGCGAACGGCGCGCCGTACGTCGCGTTCATGCAGCACGAGACGGCACGCACGCACGAGCGCGTCCTCGGCACGGACTACCTGTTGTATCCGGAATGGTCGTCGGTCTTCGGCATCTGCGACGTCCGCGACCTGAACGGGCTCTACGCGCGCGACTACTTGCCGTTCGTGCGAACGTTCTTTCCGGACGAGCAGGCCCCGCAGGACATGCACGATCGCTTCACGGGGATGGGAATCACGCATCTCGGCGATCCGCTTGCGCGACGATTTCTCGTTCTTGAGCTCGGTGCGGTTCGTCGCATCCCGCCCCGGCTCCGACCCCGAGTTCGGCAGCCCTGAATTCACGACGGCGATGTCGACGCCGGACGCAGAGGTGCGCCGATTCGACGACCCTCTACCGCGCGTCGCGATCTATGCGCGCGTCGCCGGCGCCGCCAGCGTCGACTCGGCGCTGAGGGTGCTCGCGACGCCGGCCTTCGACGTTCGGCGCGAGGCGGTCGTCGTCGCCGACAACGACGATGCGCGCGCGGCGGTGTCCGACCTGCAGTCCGGCCGGGCCGCGCCGGCGCTGGCCGGCACGCTGCTCCGATACACGAGCAACGACGTCGTCGCTTCGGTCGACGCGCCGGAACGCGCGCTCGCCGTGCTCAACGACACCGACTATCCGGGATGGCGCGCGGCGATCGACGGCCGCGACGTTCCGATCGTCCGAGCGAACGGCCTCTTTCGCGGAGTCGAGCTTCCGGCGGGACGACACGTGCTGGAGTTTCGCTATCGGCCCGCGTCGTTCGCCGTGGGCGTGTGGCTTTCGGTCGCAGGCGTCATCATCGCCGCGGCGCTCATGGCCGCCTCGACGATCGGCCGCGCGCGCGGGCAGGTTTGGACCGCACGGGCCAGGCAATAGGGCGCAGATGCGCGGTGTCATCAACGCGGTACCGGACGCGCGCGTCAGCGACCGGTGTCCCACGTGCGCCTCTCCCCGCCTCGAATATGAGTTTCGAAACGCATCCGGGCGGATATCGCGGTGCTCGGATTGCACGCTCCTGTTTCGCAACGGCGGCGAGCAACCCGTCGCCCTCCCGGTCGACTACTCTGCGCGCATTGCGGATCGTCTCGCGCATCTCCGCGCGACGGCGTCCCGCGACTTCGGCTCGGTGCTCGCCGTCGTGCCGTCCGGCGCGGTCTGCCGCACCGACGCGGCCGATGTCGTCACGGCCGATCGGCTGATGACATACGGTGCTCCGAACGCGCCGTACGATGCGGCCGTGTGCGTCGACGCCGTCGACCGTGTGCCGTCGCCTCAGGACCTGCTCGCCGCCGTTCACGGCGCACTGCGGCCGAATGCGCCGGTGTCGTTCAGTCTTCCGTCGGTAACGAGCAGCGCTGCGCGCTACGCGGGCGCGGCGTGGAGCGGCTTCAGCACCCCGGCGACCACGTTCTTCGGTGTCGACACGTTCCAATCGTCGCTCGTGCGGGCCGGCTTCCGCGACCCGAAGTTCTACAGCGACGGTCGCATGCGTGCGGGATCGCTGCGCGTGCGCACCGCGGCGGCCGCGCTGCGGTTTTCGGGGCTGCGCGCACGCGCCGTGCGCGTGCAGCGGTCCGCGGGACTCCTGGACGAGTCGATGACCGTCGTCGCGCGGCGCGGCGAGACGATCGGCCGGTACCGCGTGTCGGTGATCGTTCCCGTCTACAACGAGCGCGCGACGTTGCGCGAACTGCTCGACCGGCTGCTCGCGAAAGAGATCGACGGCGTCGACATCGAGGTCATCGTCGTCGAAAGCAACTCGAGCGACGGGTCTCGCGAAGAGGTTCTCAGGTACGCCGCGCACCCGCGCGTGACGATCGTGCTGCAAGAGCGCCCGTCCGGCAAAGGAAACGCCGTACGCGCCGGTCTGTCGCGGGCGACGGGCGACGTCGTGATGTTCCAGGACGCCGATCTGGAGTACGAGATCGACGACTACGACGACTTGATCGAGCCCATTCGCGCGTACCGGCGTAACTTCGTGATCGGGTCGCGTCACAGCCGCAAGGGCAGCGCATGGAAGATCCGCGACTTCAACGACGCTCCGTTGCTCTCCCAAGTGTTCAACTTCGGCCACGTGATCTTTCTCGGGATGCTGAACGTTCTCTACAGCCAGTCCTTGGACGACCCGTTCAGCATGTTCAAAGTGTTCCGCCGCGACTGTCTGGCGGGACTCGTCTTCGAGTGCGACCGCTTCGATTTCGATTTCGAGATCGTGATCAAGTTGTTGCGGAAGGGCTATCAGCCGGTAGAAATTCCGGTGAACTATCATTCACGTTCGATCGCGGAAGGGAAGAAGGTGACGATGTTCCGCGATCCGCTGACCTGGCTGGCGGCTCTGCTGCGCTTTCGGACGTCGTCCCTGTATCCCGCCGACCGTGTCTGAGTATACGTACGAAGGTTCCGATCTGCTGCGTCTCGGCGAGCAGCTCCCCAACTACAATGCCTCGATCGCGCGGGTGGTGGCGCGCGTCGTGCCGCCCGGATCGGCGGTGCTCGACTTCGGTGCCGGATTCGGTACGCTGACGCGCGAGGTCGCCCGCCTCGTCGGGAAGCCGGACTGCGTCGAACCCGACGCCGTTCAGCGCGACGCGCTCGTCCGGCAGGGCTTCCGATGCTTCGACGACATCTCGGCCGTTTCCGACGGCTCGTACGATTATGTCTACTCCAGCAACGTCCTGGAACACATCGACGACGATGTCGACGCGCTGCGCTCGCTGCGCCGCGTGCTGCGACCCGACGGCAAGATCGTGCTGTACTTGCCGGCATTCCAGCGGCTGTACACGGTGATCGATGCCGCGATCGGGCATCGGCGCCGGTACGACGCGCGGATGATCGCGGACCGTTTGCGCGCCGCGGGCTTTCGCGTGGACGCGACGCGGTACGCCGACCTCCTGGGTTTTGGAGTGAGTCTCGTCTTCAAGGCCTTCGCGAATCGCGTCGGCACGGTGAACGAGCGGACGGTGAAGCTGTACGACACGGCCGTCTTCCCGGTGAGCCGCGCGATCGAGTCGGTCGTCAAGCCGCCGTTCGGAAAGAACGTCGTCGCCGTAGCCACGCGAACGTAGCCGTCAGCGCGAGCGCGATGACGCTGAGCGCCGTGATCGCGGCGCCGTTGCGGTCTGCTGCGGAACGATAGGCAAACCTGATGTGGTGCCGGCCGCTCGTCACGTGAACCGCGCGGAACAGGTAGTCAGCGTGCAGGATCGGGGCCGGCGCGCCGTCCACGGCGGCGATCCAGCCCGGCAGCTCCGTGTCGTTGAGCATGACGAATCCCGGCGACGCCAGCGTCGCGTCGATGTCGACCGACGTGACGTCCCGGCCGGTGATGTGCGCCCCCTCGGCTGGTGAGAACGACGCGTTCGATGTCGCCGTTTGTGCCGCGCCGGCCGGTTCGGAAAGGATCAGCGTGTCGCGCACGTCGACTGCGGGATCGCGCAGCAGCGCGAGCGCTGCGCGGTCGTTGCGTGCGATGCGAACGTGGTGGAAGATCGACGCCCGCGGCAGCGGCGCGTCGTACGCGTAGATCCGAGCGTCGGCGTCGTACACCCGCGTGAAGTGCCGATCCGGAAGGTCGGCACCCGCCGGAAGCACGACGAAGCCGAGGGACGAGAGCGTCATCCAGCGCTCCGCGTCGTGCGTCGTCAGCGGCGAGTCACCCGAACCGTCGAAGCGATCGAGCAAGTCGCGCGAGCTGGGGATGCGTGGGTGCAAGAAGTTCCCGACGAACGGAAGGAAGCGGCTCGGGTACATCGCGTCGAGCGCCGCCGGATCATCGAGCCGCATCGCCCCGGCCCACTCCGGCCACAGCATGCCGCCGGCGCCGAGAACGCGCCGCCCGTCCGCGTCGATCCGGTGCAGCGCCGTCACGTACGGAGCACCGGCCCACGCGTTTGCCGCGTCACGCGGAATGGACGCGACGAAGCCGTACATCGGCACGTAGTAGTTCGCGATCGCTTCGACGCATACGAGCGTCGCGAACAGCGCCGCCGTCAGCTGCGGCCGAGCGAACAGCACGATGCCGAGGAGCGTCAGCACGACGACCGCAAAGGCGGCGCTTCCGTACAGGAAGCTCGCATGCACGGTTTCCGGAACGACGGCGAGCGCTGCGCGGAAACCCAGCGTCAACCCGAGTGCGACCGCGGCGAGCGCCGTCATCGGTACCCATGGCTCCGGACGGCGCCCGCGTTCGAACGCCGCGATGCCGAGCCCGCACAGCAGCGCAGCGGCGACGTCGATGACGACCTCACCGTATTTGGGGAAGACGATCAGACGGAGCGCCGGCAGCCATCCGATCCAGTTGATCCATGGCGAACCGACCGACTTCGCGAGCATTCCGATCCCGAGCACGGCGAGCGCGACGATTGCCCCGGTGTGCGCCGAGGCAGTGCGTTCTCGCGTGGGGCGGAACAGGCTCAAGAGCGCGATCGACGCGCCGACCGCCGCGCCCGTGCCGAACCAGCCGCGCAGTCCGCTGTATCCGGTGAACGAGCGATCCGTCACGCTGTTGTACGGGGGGCCGTACGACAACGGCGCGAGCCGTTGAAAGACCGCGCGGGCCGCGCCGTATCCGTCGAATCCCAGCCCGACGGGCGGACCGCCTCCGCGGTGTGTGTCGAACGCGGACGGCAGGTAGTCGATGAACGGCAGCAGCATCGCCGCGCCGATGCCGGCACCGAGCACGTTCGCGCCCGCAAAGATGCCGATGCGCGCGAACGGCACGCGGGTCGGCGCGTCCATCGCAACCCGGATGAGGAGATAGACGGTCGCAACGCCGACGGTAATTGCGGCGCTTTCCGGCATCCCGCCGAGATGCAACATGCCGATGAACGAGCTGAGCACGCAGAATGCTGCGATCCCGGGACGCCGGATCAGCCACTCCGTGCTCCAGAGGACCGCGGGCAGCAGCGTCTCCACCGAGAGATGCGGCATGGAGTAGTACAGCAGGTAGTAGCCGGCGAACGCCGTCGCGACGCCGGAAGCGAGCGCCGCGCAACGGCCGCCGTAGAACAACAGGAACAGCCCTGCGAACGCACCGGCAAGAAACAATCGAGCGACGATGTAGACGTTCCACATGCGCGGCGACGGAGCGACGGCCGCGGCGAGGGTGAGCGGAAAGAACGGCTGCGATGCTTGCGCGGCGGCAAACGGCTGACCGTATCCGTCGTACGGATCCCACCACGGCGCGCGGTGCGCGACGAACAATGCGTCGTGCTCGAAGCGCAGCCACGCCTCACTTTGCCAGTCCGCGCCGCCCGGGTCCGCCTCTTTGACGGGCGCGGCGCTCGGCTGCGCGCGCACGGCTCCGGACGCATAGAGGGACGGCGCGTCCGATGCGCTCGTGAGAAGCGAGAACGGTCCAACGATGAACGGTGAAAACGTGACGATGAGGATCGTCGCCAAGCAGATCACGAGCCACCGCGCGTCGCGCCAATATCCGTCGCGCCACGCGCTCTCGGTCATGCGCCGCTAGTGCGGCGGCGTGGCAAACTGCGCCTTCTCCGCGCGGCAGGCGGCGGCGCGGCATGCGACGCAACACGCTTCGTGCAATCACTCGGCATCGTCATACTGCTCTTCGTCCTGCTGTGGAGCGGAATCGCATTCGTCTCCGTGCGCGCGGTTGCTCAGTCGCGTACGCCGCATGCGACGTACGTCGCAACGGCGAGCGCGGTCGTCGTTGCGTTGATCGTCGGCGTCGTGCTCGTGCGCGTGCAGCGTCCGTGGGTGGCACCGGCCACCGTGGCGGCGTCGCGCGCGCGCAGCTTCTCCTGCGGCACGCCGCTCACGGCGGTCGCCGGTACGGCGCACGGATCCGTCGACGATCTGCACGTACGTGCGAATCCCGTCGCGCCGGCGACCTCGGTGGTCGCGGAGCGCGGTGCGCCCATCATCGCGCACGGTTGGGCAACGGACGGCGCGATGCAGCAGCCGGTCGCCGGCGTGTGCATTCTCATCGACGGCCGTCCGGTGATGGGAGAATCCGTGACGTACGGCATCGCACGACCGGACGTCGCGCAGGCGCTGCGCACGGCCGCCGTCGCGGACACGGGTTTCGAAATTCGCGCGGCCGCAACGGGTAGCCGCGGCGAGCATCGCCTCGAGATCGTCGGCGTCAACGCCGCCGGCGCCGAGTCTCCCATTGCGCCCGCCGTGCGGCTGACGATTCGCTGAGATTCTTCGTGACCGTCAGGGTGCCGAGATTGCGCCGCGCGTACGTGCGACGGCCTTCGCCGACGACGACGAACGTCAGCCGGTAATCGCCGCGCTCGAGGTCGGCCGTTCCGAGGAGATACCAGAACCATGCGTCGTCGAGCGGCGGCTCCCGCAGCTCGCGCGGCGCGTGGTCCCGGCGAACGCCCGCGATCGGGAAGTGCCTGCGCGGCGGAAGCGCGCGGTCCGATGAGGCGACCTCGACGAACACGTCGGTTGCGGCCGTGCCGTCCGGCGCGGTCGCCCAGCCTTCGAGCGTCAGGATCGTACCGCGCGACACCTCGACGAACGCGTGCTCGTCGAGCACCGTCGGATGCTCGCCCGGTGCGCTGAGCATCGCCGAGACGTCGAACGGCTCGTCGAGGGAGCGCGCATACGCGGGGAAGGGCCGCACCGGCGCGGCGACGTCGATGTCGACGCACGCCGACGGCGCGAACGTACGGCCCTCGCCGTCGAACGCGGTGAGCTCGATGACGTGCCGGCCGCGACCCAGCTGTACCGCTGGGATCGCGATCTCGAAGCCGTAACGGTCGCTGTTCCGCGATCCCAGCGCGGCGACGACGTCCGGACGCGCGACGTCGCACGGTGCCGTCCACACGATGCCGGCCTGCGAGCGCGCACGGACTCCCGCGGGCGGCGCGCCCGCGGCGACATCATTCGCCCAGCCGCGGATCAGCGCGACGTGGTTCGCCGGCACGGGCGCGTTCCGGCCCGCGAGCGCGCCTGCGGGCGTGAGCACGTCGACATCGTCGATCTGCACGCGCACGGCGCGTGCGTGCGGTGGAAGCTCCGGACGGGCGATCTCGTACACGATGAACGGCTGCGTTCCGACGGCGCCCCACGTCCCGGCGACGAGCGCGTACGCGGCGACGTGATGCGATCCGGCCACCAGCGCGTCCGTCGGCACGATCGCGCGAAAACCCGTGAACTCGGGCGTTCCGGCTCCTTGCCGGACGACGACGTCACGGCGGCTGAAGCCCGTCTCGGCATCGTACCGCAGCGCTCCGTCGACGACGAGCACGACGGCGCTCGCCGGGACACGGCATTCGGTGTCGGTCGCCCAGCCGCCCACGACGAGCGGCGAGCCCCGCTGCAGCCGGTGCGCTCGCAAGTGCGGAATGCATCCCGCGTACGCATCGACGTGATCGAACGCGTCGATCGCGCCGCGCGCCAGATCGAGGCTGTGGAGGTCGAGCGGCCGATAAACGGAGTTCATCTGCGGCGAAGAGAACAACGGCGCTCCCTTGTTCCCCGCATCGCGGGCGGCCTTCCGGAAACGACGCATGACCACCGACGAGCGCGCACGCATGCACGACGACGAGCCCGCTGCCACGCGTGCGGAGCTCGACGTGCGCGCGATGCTGCTGCGGCATGTCGAGATCACGACCGCGGCGTTCGAGGCAGAGCGGGCGCGACAGGTCGCCGAGGACGATCTGCAGCGCGCGCTCGCGCACATCGCGCGAACGCAGCCCCTGCTGCGCGCCATGCGCGCCGTGCTCGAGCTGGTGCAGTCGAGCAAGTTCTGGAAGCTGCGCAACGCGTGGTTCGCCCTCAAGAAACGGCTGCGCGCTCAACGCCGCCGGTCCGCAGCCGTACTGGGTGCCCGACGTGGACGACGTCGCCGACGTGTGGGATCGCGACGAGGCGTACGACCGTTGGCTCCTCGCGCACCGCGTGCGGCCGCCGGACGTCGCGCGCATGCGTCAGATGGTGCCGCTGCTGAAGTCGCGTCCGACGTTCAGCGTCCTGATGCCGGTCTACGACACACCCGAGCGCTACCTGCGCGAGGCGATCGATTCGGTGATCGCGCAGGCGTATCCGTACTGGGAGCTCTGCATCGCGGACGATGCGTCGAGCGCCCCGCACGTGCGCGCGATCATCGAAGAATACACCGCGGCGGATTCGCGGATCAAAGCCGTGTACCGCGAGACGAACGGGCACATCGCGGCCGCGAGCAACAGCGCGCTCGCGCTCGCGACCGGCGACTTCGTCGCGCTGCTCGACCACGACGACGCGTTGTCGCCCGACGCGCTCTTCGAGAACGCGCTCGTCGTGAACCGTCATCCGGACGTCGGGCTCGTCTACTCCGACGAGGACAAGATCGACGACGCCGGGCGCCGCCGCTCGCCGTACTTCAAGCCCGACTGGTCGCCGGACTCGCTGCTCTCCCGCAACTACGTGTCGCATCTCGGCGTGTACCGCCGTTCGCTCGTCGAGGACGCGGGCGGCTTCCGTGAGGGCTTCGAAGGCAGCCAGGACTACGACCTCGTGCTGCGCGTCTCCGAGCGTGCCCAGCGCATCGTCCACATCCCGCGCGTGCTGTACCACTGGCGGATGCACGCCGAGTCGACCTCGGCGAAGCGCACGCAGAAGAACTACGCGTACGACGCCGCCGTGCGCGCCCTCGAGGAAGCGCTGCAGCGTCGCGGCGAGCACGGACGCGTGATCGCAAGCGACGAGACGCCCGGCATCTACACGGTGCGCTACGCGCTTCCGGTCAAGGAGCGGGTGAGCATCATCATGCCGACGCGGGATCACGGCAGCGACGTCGACCGTGCGCTGCGGTCGCTGTTCACGCACTCCACGTATCCCGACCTCGAGGTGATCCTGCTCGACAACGGCTCCAAGGAGCCGGCGTCGCTGCGCGCGTTCGAGAGCTGGGTCGCGCGCGAGCCGCAGCGCGTCAAGATCGTGCGCTACGACGTGCCGTTCAACTTCTCGGGCATCAACAACCACGCGGCGCGGCACGCGACGGGCCGGTACCTGCTGTTCCTGAACAACGACACGGAAGTGCGTCACGCCGGACTGGATCGAGGCGATGGTCGAACAGGCGCAGCGTCCGTCGATCGGCGCGGTCGGCGCGAAGCTGCTCTACGACGACGGAACGGTCCAGCACGCGGGCGTGATCATCGGGCTCGGCGGCGTCGCGGGGCACAGCCACAAATACTCGCCGGGCGACGAGCCCGGGTACTTCGGCACGCTGCAGACCGTGACGAACTTCTCGGCGGTCACGGCGGCCTGCATGATGATCCGTCGCGCGGTGTTCGACCAGGTCGGCGGATTCGACGAAGAGCTCGCCATCGCGTTCAACGACGTCGACTTTTGTCTGCGGGTCCGCGACGCCGGCTACCGCAACGTGTACCTGCCCCATGTCGTGCTCTACCACCACGAGTCGAAGAGCCGCGGGCACGAGGACACGCCCGAGAAACAGAGCCGGTTCCTGCGCGAGCAGCTCGTCATGCACGAGCGCTGGGCGACCGCCGTGGTGCCCGATCCGTACTACAACGTGAACCTGACGCGGCAGACCGAGAACTTCGGCATCGGCGTCTGAACCAACGAGGCGCCCGGCCCGGGCACGACGCGATTGCGCAGGAACGCCCGCTGCCGCGACCCAAGTTGACGTGTCGCGCCCGGCGCCTCCGCCGCGCTCCCTCTACGATGGCTGTATTCACCACGACGTTCGCACCCGTCCGCTCGCGCCTGCTCGGGCGCGAGATCGACCTCGTCCGCATCACCGCGCTCCGCCAGCTGAAGGTCCGCTATCGCGGCACCGCGCTCGGCGTTCTGTGGTCGTTCGCGAACCCGATCCTGATGACGCTGCTCTACACCGCGATCTTCGGTGCGGCGTTCGGGGCGTACTACGGCTCGGTGGCGCGATACCTGATCTCGGCGTTCGTCGCGGTCGTCGTCGTGACGTACTTCCTCCAGGGCGTCGGCGAAGCGCTGCCGTCGATCGTCGCCAACGGCGGGCTCTTGAACAAGATCGCCATCCCGAAGCACGTCTTTCCGCTCGCGTCCGTCGTCGCCAACACGTTCCAGCAGTGCGTCACCACATTCCCCGTGGTGCTCGTGATGACGGCCGTGCTCACGCGCGATCCGATTCGCGTGCTGGTCGTCGCCGCGCTGCTGGTGGCGGTCGTCGCGCTGACGGCCGGGTTCGCATTCGCGTTCTCGACGCTGTACGTGTTCTTCCGCGACCTACCGTACATCTGGTCGCTGATCGGTTTCGTGCTGTGGCTCTCGAGCCCGGTGTTCTATCCGGCGGCGTTCGTCTCGGCCCAGGTGCGCGCGTGGATGGCGGTCAACCCGGTCGCCGTCGTCATGATGACGTTGCGTTCGGTCGTCGTGGACCGCGGTCCGATCGCCTGGAGCTCCGTCGCGGCCGCGATCGGTGTCTCGCTCGTGGTCCTCGTCATCGGCGTCGCCCTCTTCCGCGCGCTGCGCGACGACTTCATGGACCTGCTGTGACGCCCGCGATCGGCGTCGTCCTCGAAGTCCCGGAGGGCGAGGTACTCGTCTGACGCGGCCGGCGCGCTCGTGAGCCTCGCCGAGGCCGATCGCCTCCACCGCTACGTGGTCGCCGCGGAGCTCGCGGCCGGACGCCGAGTCGCGGTGTGCGGCGAACGCGATCCGGCGCTCGTGGAACGAATCGCTGCGGTCGCGGGCGAGACGCTCGCGATCGACCTCGACCCGTTTGCCGCGGAGACGCGGTTCGACGTCGCCTCGGGCACGCTCGACCTCGTCGTCGCGCTCGCTCCGCTGGATCCGCCCGCCGCGATGCCGGGGCTGCTGCGCGAGGCGCGCCGCACGCTGCGGCCGGACGGCGTCGCGCTCACCGCGTGGCGCTCGCGCGCCGCGACGCCGGACGTGATCCGTGAACTGACCGTGGAGTCGTTCGCGTGGACGCACGTCCTCGAGCAGCGCCACGGCGGCGCCTCCGTCCTCTCGCCGGCGAACGGCGAGAACGCCGGCACGCGCTGGTTCTTCCGCACGGCAGGCGGGGTCGCCGAGGGCCTCGGCGCCGGCGGCGTCGAGACGTATCTGGGCATCAGCGGCAACGGCGCCGTGCCGCGCGCCGTCGGGGCGACGGCGGCGCTGCTGATCGACCAGCCCTCGCGCGCCAGGCAGCTCCCGGCGACGTCGCCGCGCCCGGCGGACGCGTCGCGCGAGCTGTACGTGCGGGAGAAGCAGGTTGCCGGGCTCTCGGACGCGATCGCGGCGCTGAACCTGCACGTCAACCACTTGGCGCACATCGCGCACGAGCGCGCGATCGCGCTCGACGAAGCGCGCGAGCGGATCGACCGTCGCGGCGCGGAGCTCAGCGCGCGGATCACCGACCTCTCGTCCCGCGTCGCGCGGCTGCAGGCGGAGCTCGCCGCCGAACGATCGGCCGCCGGGAAGGCTCAGGCCGATCTCTACGCCGAGCGCTCCGGCGCGGCGCATCTCGAGTCCGAGCTCGCCGCGGCGAGGGTCGAAGCGGCAAGGGCGCAGCTCGAGGTGCTCGCGGAGCGCGCGGCAAGCGCCGAGGCGGCAGCACTGCGCGTCCACGCGGCGAACCTCGAAGAGGCGCTGCGCGCGGCGAACCGGAGAGCGGACGACGCCGCCGGCGTGCTGAGCGGGATGATCGCGTCGCGTTCGTGGCGCATGACGAAGCCGTTGCGGGTCGTTGCCCGCTCGCTGCGCTCGGGAGAAGAGTAGATTTCGTGATCAACGACGCGCCGGACGCGATGGTTCTTGCGCGGGACCTCTTCGACGCGACCTGGTACGCCGCGGGACGCGAGCCGGCCGAGGATGCCTTCGAGGCCTTTCTCGCGCTGGGACCCCGCGCCGAGAACGATCCGCACCCGCTGTTCTCGATGCCGTACTACCTCTCGCAGGCGCCGGAGCTGCTGCAGTCCGGCGAGTCGCCGCTGCTGCACTTCGTGCGCGACGGATGGCATCGCGGGCTCGCGCCGCACCCGCTCTTCGACACGGCGTCGTACGTGCGCGCGCATCACCGGGTGATGCGCCGCGGTGAGGACCCGCTCACGCACTATCTGCGCGAGGGCGAGACGCGGAACTTCGCACCCACGCCGTGGTTCGATCCGCAGCACTACCGGCAGCGGTCGCCGGATGTCGCCGCGTCGGGAATGGGCCTGCTCGCCCACTACGCCGTGTTCGGCGGTCCGGAAGGGCGCAGCGCGCACGCGGAGTTCAACCCGCTGGTGCACGTCGTCCGCCGCGGCCTGCCGCGCACGGTGCACCCGCTCATCGGCTTTCTGCAGCGGCTCGAGCACACGCGGACGACGGCGATCCGCGCCGA
>CAWJDU010000006.1:0-71243 GCA_963841685.1 Vulcanimicrobiota bacterium | reverse complement strand
CGCGAGCAGCGCTTTGACGAGTCGCGCGGGCAGCGCACCCAGCGCCGCTTGTGAGGGCTGCGCGGCCGTCGACGCCGCGGCGGTCGACGCCCACACCGACGCGGCCGCAGCGACGGCGGCACAAATGAAGCGAAGCAGGCGCATGCATCGTCGTGCCCCGTTCCGGTCACATGAGCCTGCGGCGGCGTACGCTGCAGCGTCCGACACGCGGGCCTCCGCCCTGAAGCGGCCTCCGATGGCCTTCAGTCCGGCCGCTCTTTGGCGTGGCCGCGCACCCACGCCGTGAACGCGTCTTCCGACATCGAGCCCGACGCGACGTCGACGATGGCCGTCAACAGCTCACCGTCGCTCGCATGCAACGCGAAGCCGTGCAATTCGAGGAACGTTTCGAGCAGCACGGTACCGACTCGCTTGTTGCCGTCTACGAACGGATGGTTCCGAACGACGCCCAGGTCGTAGAGCGCGGCCCAACGTCGAAATATCCGGGCTGCCGTACGCGGCCGCGTTCTGCGGCCGCGCTAATGCCGAAGCGTCGATCCATTCGATGTCAGGCAAGCTCGCGCAGGACCGCGCGCCGCTTCTTCGTGACGCCTTCTGCGACGTCCATTTGACGCGCGAAGGTCGATCGTACGGCGTGATGCGATAGCCGTCCGGCGCATCCGTCAGGAAAATCGCATCGCCTGCGTCGACGTGTAGGTGGGCGAGTGCTTCCTTAGGCAGAATTGCACCGACCGAGTTGCCGATCTTCGTGAGCTTCAGCTGGATCATGACGGCCTCGTTAAAAACCTTCGTTAGTACGTAGCGCCGCCGGCGCTCCGCGTACATACCGAAAACGGACGCAACCCGCGGGTTAGCACTCTCGGTTGT
Source organism: Vulcanimicrobiota bacterium (assembly GCA_963841685.1). Taxonomy (GTDB): domain Bacteria; phylum Vulcanimicrobiota; class Vulcanimicrobiia; order Vulcanimicrobiales; family Vulcanimicrobiaceae; genus Vulcanimicrobium. The sequence goes on along the minus strand of CAWJDU010000006.1, from coordinate 70,376 downwards.
AGAGTGCGAATGAACCAAGACCGTATGACCCAGCGCGTCCAGGAAGCGCTCAATGCGGCCTATACGAGGGCGGTCTCCGAGCACAACACCGAGACGACGCCGGAGCACCTGCTTGCCGCAATCCTGGACCAGACCGAAGGCATCGCCCGCCCGATCCTCGAGAAGGCGGGCCTCGATCCGCAGGCAGTCGATCAGCGTGCCCAAACCGCGATCGGCGCGCTGCCGCGCTATCAGGGCGCCGCGGCCGACCAGAGCCGCGTGACGGTCTCCCCCGGCATCACGCGCCTGTTTGCGAAAGCCGACGACGAGGCGAAGGCGCTGAGCGACGACTACGTCTCGATCGAGCACCTGCTGCTCGCGATGACCGCCGACGCCGGCGCGGTGGGGAGCTGTTCCGCGATCTCGGCCTCTCGCGCGAGAAGCTGCTCGCTGCGCTCGCAGACGTGCGCGGCAACCAGCGCGTCACGACGCAGAACCCCGAAGGCACGTACCAGTCGCTCGAGCGGTACGGGCGCGACCTCACGCGCGCCGCCGAACAGGGCAAGCTCGATCCGGTGATCGGCCGCGACGAAGAGATCCGCCGCGTCATCCAAGTGCTGTCGCGCCGCACGAAGAACAACCCGGTGCTCATCGGCGAGCCGGGCGTCGGCAAGACCGCGATCGCCGAAGGCCTCGCGCAGCGCATCGTGCGCGGCGACGTGCCCGAAGGCCTGAAGGACAAGCGGCTCATCGCGCTCGACATGGGCGCGCTCATCGCGGGCGCGAAGTACCGCGGCGAGTTCGAAGAGCGCCTGAAGGCGGTGCTCAAGGAAGTCCAGAGCGCGGCCGGTCGCGTGCTCCTCTTCGTCGACGAGCTGCACACCGTCGTCGGCGCCGGCAAGACCGAAGGCTCGATGGACGCCGGCAACCTGCTCAAGCCGCTGCTTGCGCGCGGCGAGCTGCACATGATCGGCGCGACGACGCTCGACGAGTACCGCAAGTACATCGAGAAGGACGCCGCGCTCGAACGCCGATTCCAGCCGGTGTTCGTCGATCAGCCCTCCGTCGAGGACACGATCTCGATCTTGCGCGGCCTGCGCGAGAAGTACGAAGTGCACCACGGCGTGCGCATCAAGGACGCGGCGCTGGTCGCCGCGGCCGTGCTGTCGAACCGCTACATCGCCGATCGCTTTCTGCCCGACAAGGCGATCGATCTCGTCGACGAAGCGGCGGCGAAGCTCCGCACGGAGATCGACTCGATGCCGTCGGAGCTCGACGAAGCGTCGCGGCGCATGATGCAGCTCGAGATCGAGCGCGAAGCGCTGCGCAAAGAGAGCGACGACGCGTCGAAGTCGCGGCTCGAGAAGATCGAGCACGAGCTCGCCGATCTGCACGAGCAGACCGACGCGCTGCGCGCGCGCTGGCAGTCGGAGAAGGCCGCCGTCGCGCAGACGCGCGAGCTGCGCGAAGCGATGGAGCAGACGAAGCTCGAGATCGAGCGCGCGACGCAAGCCGCCGACTACGCGAAGGCGTCGGAGCTCAAGTACGGCCGTCTGGCCGACCTCGAGCGCCGCTTGCGCGAGAAGGAAGCGGCGATCGGCGCCGGCCAGCGGCTCGTGAAGGAAGAGGTCGACGAGGAAGACATCGCCGCGATCGTGAGCCGCTGGACGGGCATCCCCGTCAGCAAGCTGCTCGAAGGCGAGATCCAGAAGCTGCTGCACCTCGAAGACGAGCTGCACCGGCGCGTGATCGGCCAGGACGAGGCCGTCACGGCCGTCGCGGAAGCGATCGTGCGCGCGCGGTCGGGTCTCGGCGATCCGAACCGTCCGATCGGATCGTTCCTGTTCCTCGGGCCGACGGGCGTCGGCAAGACCGAGCTCGCGCGCGCGCTCGCGTCGTTCCTGTTCGACGACGAGCGCGCGATGGTGCGCATCGACATGTCGGAGTACGGCGAGAAGCACAGCGTCGCGCGGCTGCTCGGCGCGCCGCCCGGATACGTCGGCTATGACGAGGGCGGCCAGCTCACCGAAGCGGTGCGCCGCCGTCCGTTCTCGGTGCTGCTGTTCGACGAGATCGAGAAGGCGCACGGCGACGTGTTCAACGTGTTCCTGCAGATCCTCGACGACGGCCGCCTGACGGACGGTCAGGGCCGCACGGTCGACTTCAAGAACACGATCGTGATCATGACGTCGAACATCGGCTCGCATCGCATCCTCGATGCGTCCACCGAGATCGACGCGGCGGATTACGCGGTGATGCGCGCCACCGTGCTCGACGAGCTGCGCCAGCGATTCCGTCCGGAGTTTCTGAACCGCATCGACGAGATCGTCGTGTTCCACAAGCTGAGCGAGGAGCAGTTGAAGGGCATCGTCGAGATCCAGCTCGACCGCGTGCGCGCTCGGTTGCGCGAGCGGCGGATCTCGCTCGAGATCACCGACGCGGCGAAGACGCATCTCGTGCGGACCGGGTACGACCCCGCGTACGGCGCGCGGCCGCTGAAGCGGGCGATCCAGCGGGAGATCGAGACGCCGCTTGGACGAAAGATCCTGGCGGGGGACGTCCGCGACGGCGATGTGGTCCGGATCGACGCGGACGTGAATCGCGGCGAGCTGACGTTCAACGTCGTCGAACCGCTGCCCGACATTCCCGCCTTCCGGTGAGAAAATCGTGAGAGCCCCGCACGCGCGGGGCTTTTTCATCCGTTGAAGACGAAAGGAGGACGACCTCCACGGCAGAAGCGGAGACGCGTCCTTCCAACGTCCATTTCGCTCTCATTCTGGAGGAAACATGACCAAGATCGTCGCCGCGTTCGGCATCCTCGCGATGGCCGCCGGCCTCGCGTTCTCGACGCCCGCGCAGCCTGCATCCGCGCGCGGTATGTGCGGACGCCACATGCACTGGGTGCCGGCGCACCGCAACCGCATGGGCCATTGGGTGCGCGGCCACTGCGCGCCGAATCGCTACTAGCACGCGTTCGTAGCCAGGATATCGTGGGCGGGTGACCCACGACGATGAGCTCAAGCGCGCGGTAGGGTTCGCCGCGGTCGACCGCTTCGTCTCGAACGGGACGTGCGTCGGCCTCGGCACCGGCACTACCGCGCGCTGGGCCGTCGAACGCGTCGGTGAACGCGTCGCGCTCGGCGAGCGCATCGTCGCGGTGCCGACGTCGGGTGCGACCGAGCGACGCTGTCGCGAGCTCGGCGTGCCGCTTGCCGCACTCGGCGAATGCGACATCGAGGTCGCGATCGACGGTGCGGATGAAGTTGCCGCGGACTGGTCGCTCACGAAGGGCGGCGGCGGCGCACTCTTTCGCGAGAAGGCCGTTGCGCTCGCCGCACGGCGCTTCGTCGTGATCGTGACGCCCGAGAAGCTCGTCGATCGCCTCGGGCGCTTTCCGACGCCGGTCGAAGTCGTGCCCTTCAGCCTCAAGGCTGTGCTGCACGCGATCGAGTGCGCGTATCCGAACGCCGCGGTGCGGCGTCGCGGCAGCCCGATCGAACCCTACGTCACCGACAACGGCAACGCGATCCTCGACTGCGCGTTCGGTGAGATCGACGACCCGCTGCTGCTCGACGTGTCCCTGCGCGCGATCCACGGCGTCGTTGCGACCGGAATCTTCCCGTCCGCGATGACGGGCGCCGTTCTGCTCGCGACGCCGAACGGCGTCGAAGAGCTCGTGGCTTCGCGTTCTTAAATAGCGTACTCCCAGGGATCCCAGAACGTCGTTACCGCGTGCGCCGGCTTGTAGTTTTTCACATCGACGCTCACGACGTCGAAGCGGCGTGTCCACCACATCGTGAGGAACGGCAGCTCGTCCTCCGTGCGCTCCTGGATGTCGTCGTACGCCTTCTTGCGGGTCGCCCGATCGTAATGCGACAGCGCGACCTTCTCGTCAGCGTCGACCTTGGGGTCGCGGAAACGGTAGATGTTCTGCCCGTTCGGCGGGAACGCGGTGCTCGCGAGCGTCGTGTAGTCGTCCGGATCGACGCCGTTGACCCAAGACGCGAACGTCGCGTCGAACTTTCCGGCTTGCAGGATGCCGCCGGACTGCGCGTTCGCGAACATCAGCGCGCTCGCGTACTGCTTGATCTCGACTTCGATGCCGGCGTCGCGCAGCACCGCTTGCATCAGCACCGCGACGCGGTTTCCGAGCGCGCTTCCCGTCGTCGTTGCGAAGACGAGGTGCAGCCGGGTGCCATTCTTGCTGCGGATGCCGTCGGCGCCGGGAATCCATCCCGCTGCCTGCAGCGTCGCCTTTGCCTTCGCGGGATCGTGTGGAATCGGGCGGAGGGCCGCGTCGTATGCCCACAGGAATTTCGGCTGATCGCCCTCACCGGGTATGTCGACGCCGTACGTCGCGGTGTCGATGATGTGCTGCCGGTCGGTAGCGTACGCGATCGCCTTGCGGACGGCGATGTCGCTCAGAATCGGCCGAGAAAGGTTGAACCCGACGTACGCGTACTGCGTGAACGGGGTCAGCACGGCGCGCGTGTCGGGAATCTTCGAAGACGTCGGATACGTGGCGGCCGACGCGTTGTTCCAGAGATCGATGTCGTGCGACTGCATGCTCGTCGCGAGCGTGTTCTCGTCCGGGATCACCTGGTAGTCGACCTCGCTCAGCTTCGGCGCGCCGCGCCAGTAGTGCGGGTTCGCCACCATGCGGAGCATCTGGCCGCGGTGCCATTCCTTCACGATGAACGGCCCCGTACCGACCGGCGCGCTGTTGTACGCGATCTGGTTGATGTTCGGATACTTCGCGAGCAGATGGCGCGGCAGGACCGGATACGATGACGCCGCCATGTTGAAGAACGTTCCGATGAACGGCGCATACGGCTTTTTCAAGTGCACGACCGCCGTGTAGTCGTCCGGCGTGTCGATCCGCACGATCTTGTCGTAGCCGTCGCGCGTCTGCACGTTGTTGTCGGGGTTCATCACCACGTGCCACGTGAACACGACGTCGCGGACGTCGAACGGCGCGCCGTCCTGCCACAGCACGCCGCGGCGAAGGTGGTAGGTGATCGTGAGGCCGTCCTTCGAGATGCCGCCGTTCTCGAGCGTCGGCAGCTCCGTCGCGAGATCGGGCACGTACTCGTTCCGGTCGTTCCACTCGAAGAAATAGCCGGCCCAGAACATCGAGAGATCGGTGTCGATCTGGAACGTGCCGATCAGCGGATTCAGCGAATCCGGGTCGAGGATGCTCGCCATCCGCAAGACGCCCGGGTGCGTCCACGAGTGCCGCCCGCCGCTGCCGCTTCCCGCCGTTACGCCCGGTCGGGACTCCGTCGACGCGATGCGCGTGCACGCGCCGAGCGCGATCGCGAGAAGGACGGCGAAGCACGCGAGCCGTTGCATGCCGCGCCCGTTCTCGCTCGGCGTGCCGCTATCCGGCCAGAGCTTTCTCGCGCTTGCGCGCCTTGAGCCGGTCGCCCTCGTCCAGCAAACGCTTGCGCAGGCGGATCGACTGCGGCGTCACCTCGACGAGCTCGTCGTCCTCGATGAACTCGATCGCGCGCTCCAGCGACATTTCGTCCGCGGGCGGCAGCTTCACGTTCTCATCGGTGCCGGCTGCGCGCATGTTCGTCAGCTTCTTCGCGCGCACGACGTTGATTGCAACGTCCCGATCGTCGTTGGCGCGGCCGACGATCATGCCTTCGTACACTTCGGTGCCCGGCTCGACGAAGAACCTTCCCCGCGCTTCGAGTCCCATCAGCGCGTAGCCGGTGATCGCACCGGTCTCGCTCGCGACGAGCGCGCCGTTGCTGCGACCCGGAATGTCGCCCGCAAGCGGCTGGTGCGTGTAGTACACGTGCGACATCACTGCGGTACCGCGTGAAAGCGTGAGCAGCTCGCCGCGCAGGCCGAAGATCGCGCGCGTCGGCATCGTGTACTCCAGACGCCGCGACTCGCCGATCGTCACCATGTTCGACATCTGCGCGCGGCGGCGTCCGACCGCCTCGATCACCGGCCCGGCGTACTCTTCGCGCACGTCGATCACGACGTACTCGACCGGCTCCATCTTCACGCCGTCGCGTTCGGTGATGATGACGCGCGGCTTGCTGACCGCGATCTCATAGCCTTCTCGCCGCATCGTCTCGATGAGGATCGAGAGATGCAGTTCACCGCGTCCGCGCACTTCGAACGTGTCGGCCGACTCGGTGTCCTCGACGCGCAGCGCGACGTTCGACTCGAGCTCGCGCATGAGGCGCTCGCGAATCTGCCGCGACGTCAGGTACTTGCCTTCGCGTCCCGCGAACGGCGACGCGTTCACCATGAAGTACATCGAGACGGTCGGCTCGTCGACCGCGGTCGCGGCGATGCCTTCGGGCTGCGCGGCATCGGCGATCGTGTCGCCGATGTTGAGGCCTTCGATGCCCGAGACGCAGATGATGTCGCCGGCCGATGCTTCCTCGACCTCGACGCGCTCCAAGCCGTGGAACGCGAGCATCTTCGTCAGACGCAGTCCCGTCTGAACCGATGCCGTCGCGCGCGACCTTCGCGATCGGCGCGTTGACGCGCGAGGTGCCGCGGAAGATGCGGCCGATGCCGATGCGGCCGACGTAGCGGTTGTGGTCGATCGCGGAGACGAGCATCTGGAACGCGCCGTCCTCGGCGGGCGCTTCCGGCACGTGCTTGACGATCGTGTCGAAGAGCGGGTCGAGGTTCGTGCTGTCGTCGGCGAGCTCGTACTTGGCGACGCCGGCCTTGCCGTTCGCGTAGACCACCGGGAAGTCGGCCTGCTCGTCGCTCGCGCCGAGCTCGATGAAGAGGTCGAACACCTCGTCGACCACCTCCACCGGGCGTGCGTCGCGGCGGTCGATCTTGTTGATCACGCAGATGGCGCGCAGGTCGAGCTCGAGCGCCTTGCGCAGGACGAACCGCGTCTGCGGCATGACGCCTTCCGCCGCGTCGACGAGCAGGACGACACCCTGCACCATCTGGAGGACCCGCTCGACCTCGCCGCCGAAGTCGGCGTGTCCGGGGGTGTCGACGATGTTGAATTTGATCCCGGCGTGTTCGATCGCCGTGTTTTTTGCAAGGATCGTAATGCCTCGTTCCCGCTCGAGCGGGTTCGAGTCCATCGCGCGGGCCTCGGTGTGCTGGCCTTCGCGATAGATGCCGCTCTGGCGGAACATGGCGTCCACCAGCGTCGTCTTGCCGTGGTCGACGTGAGCGATGATCGCGACGTTGCGGATGTCGGCCCGCGTCCGGGTCTGGCCCATAAGGGCCTATGGTATCACACCGCCCGCTGCGACGTTACGACTCGCATCGGTTCGTCCGATAGGAAAGAAGACAAGCACACGCATGGAGGCGCACCACAGCTGCAACCGAGGTTGGAAACGTTGATGTCGCCGTTCACTCGCGCGCGCTCCTTCGGGCGTCTCGCCGCGGTCGTCGGGGCCGTGGCCGTGCTGTCCGCCTGCGGAGGCCGGTCCATTGCGCTTCCGCCCGCAGGCGGCTCCCAAAGCGGCGGAACCGCCGGCGCCGCGCGCCATGTCCGCTCCATCGGCGGGGCCTCGTACCAGGACGTCTGCGCGCCTCCGGGCGCGGGCCGCGCCAGCTGCCTCGCCGTCATCCCGATGAGCCGGACCCCGATGCACCAGCCGGCGTCGACCTCGGCGTCCGCGCGGCGGACGAGCGCGGTCGAGCCCGGCGACGATTTCCCGTACTACGGCTGGTGGCCGAGCGACCTCGCGGCGGCATACAACTTGCCGGCGAACAAGCACGCCGGTTCCGGCACGACGGTCGCGATCGTCGATGCCTATGACGCGCCGGGCGTCGAGTCCGACCTCGCCGTGTACCGGTCGTTCTTCGGCCTGCCGGCGTGCACGACGGCGAACGGATGCTTCAAGAAGGTCAATGGCCGGGGGCGTGCGGGCAACTACCCGCCGAACGGTCAGCCCTACGGATGGACGCTCGAGGTCGCGCTGGACGTCGACGCCGTCTCCGCGGTCTGTCCGAACTGCCACATCGTGCTGGTCGAGTCGGACTCGGACTACGTCAACGACCTCGCCGTCGCGGCCGCCACGGCCGGGCGGATGGCCGACGTCGTGAGCAACAGCTACTACGCGCCGGAAGTCGATCCGCAACCCTCGCCGGGCGAGCAGCCGACGACCGCGTACGCGTCATCGTACGTCCACAGCGGCGTCGTGTACGTCGCCGGCACGGGCGACTACGGATACGAGGCGGAGGGCCTGTTCGGCGTTCAGGCCGACGGCGACTCGCCGTTCCCGGCCGGCATCACCAGCGTCGTCGCGGTCGGCGGCACGGTGCTGAACAACCCGGACTACCCGAACCCGAAGACCTACAGCGAGACCGCGTGGAGCGGTTCCGGCGGCGGCTGCAGCACGCTCTATCCGAAGCCGATCTGGCAGATCCTGATCGCCTGCCCGCACCGCATGTCAGCCGATGCCGCGGCGACTGCCGACGGTCTCTCCGTCTACGACTCGGCCGACATGGGCGGCTGGGGCGACGTGGGCGGGACGAGCGCGTCGACACCGATCGTGGCGTCCGTGTTCGCGCTCGCGAAAGACAACGGCGGCACGCTCGGCGCCGCCAGCCTGTACGTGTACGGGAACGCGCTGAACGACATCACGACCGGCTCGAGCGGTACGTGCGCGCCGGAGCCGTCCTACTTCTGCAACGCCCGGCCGGGATACGACGGCCCGACGGGGATGGGATCTCCGAACGGAACGCGCGCGTTCAAGGACATCTTCTAGCAGGCGAAATCGCGGTTGCTCTTCCCGAGTAGGGAAGAGCAGCTCGGCACCGAAGTCCCCGGTCCCGTCGCGTGTGGGGTCGCGTGTATGATAGTGCCGCACGAACTCGTCGATGACTTCGTTCAAGGGCGAGCGTCGGTCTTCGTCGGTGCCGGTCTTTCGACCGGTGCCGGGCTGATCAGTTGGAATGAACTGACTCTCCGGCTTGCCGGCGAGCTACGGATCGACCCGCGCGCCGCATCGCCGCTCGACGTCGCGCAGCGGTATCAGGACCGATTCGGTTCGGCGCGCTTAGTAGAAGAGTTGAGCCAGTATTTGAGCACGCTCGACGTCAAACCGACGCAAGCGCACAGCGTCCTTGTCGACGGCCTGCACCTCGAAAAAATCTTCACGACGAACTTCGAGGACGTACTCGAGCTCGCGTGCCGCGACGCCGGGCGCGCGCCACATGTGGCATACGACTCCGCTACGTACGGCATATTCCCGGCGGGCTTCTTCCGCATCGTCAAGCTTCACGGACATCTTGACGCGCCCCGTTCCATCGTGCTCGCGACGACGGACTTCAAGCAGTATTTGCGTACTCATCCCGCGCTCGCGACCGGGCTGCAGAATGAATTCCAGACGAGTACCGTCCTGTTCATCGGATACGGGTTCGCTGATCCCGACATTCAGGCCATTCTGAAGCGAGTGAATCGCACGGCGGGCCGATTCGCACGACGCCATTACATCGTTATGCTCGACCCGGACGACGCGACGAAGAAACGTCTCGCCGACCTCGATCTCACGGTTATCGAGTGCTCCACGGACGGCCGATCACCGCAAGACGCGGTGACGGCGTGGCTGCAGGCGCTGCAGCGAGCGGTCCTACGACTTCGTCCGCTCGATCGTGGACAAGACCTCATTGCAGTTCCGGACCGCACCGTCGAACTCATCGGGCGCGACGCCCACTGCGAATCCGTGCTGGCATCGCTGAATGCTTCGACGCGGATCGTCGTGCTTTCGGGTGCCCCGGGGATCGGAAAGAGCAGTGTGGCGATCCAGGTTGCACGCAAATGGGTCGACGAAGCTGCGCCGGGACGCAGAAAGGCCGTTTGGTTCGCGGCGCGCGAGCACGAGGCGCGCAGCGGCTGGCTCAACGAGCTCGTCGATCAAATCGCGATCAATCTCGGGATCGAGTACGTCGCGCGCCGCGGGGCCGACGAACTGGAGTGGAAGACGAGTGAGGTCGCGAAGGCGCTCGCGCAACCGCGCCTGCTCGTGCTCGACAACATGGAAAGCGCGCACGGCAGCAACATCGACGCGCTTTGGCGATGGCTTCGCCGCCTCCCGATCCAAACGCGCGTGCTGATCACATGCCGGCCGCAGATGGCGAGGTCCCTCACAGCGGCAGGTTTCGCCGTCATCGACCTCCCGGGACTATCCGATGCCGACGCATTGCGGCTGCTCGAACGTTATGTCTATCTCTACGACGACACCGGGGCGCTCAGCGCCGAGACATCGCGATTTTCAGAACTCGTGTCCGTCGTGCTCGGCAATCCTGAGCTTCTGAAGTTAACGTGTATGGCGCTCGAGCATCGCGTGCTGCCATTCGACGAGCTCGTGTCGCAGCTGCGCGCGTCGCGAGCGAGCACGGATGTGATGTTCGAGCTGTTGTTGTCGCTTGCGTGGTATGCGGCGGATGCCGACGACATGCGCCGGCTTTTGATGTGCACGTCGCTGTTCGTCTCTGCCACGGTGCCTCACGGAATCGTATCCCGAATCGCTGGTCTCGCGCCTCAAATCGTCGCCGACGCGGCGACGGATCGAGCCGTCCAATGGGGACTTCTCGAACCGACACAGGATCGACGCCGTTACTTCGTACATCCGCGTGTTCGCGAGTTCGCAGCCGAGCAGCTCAAGAAGCAACGGTATTTCGAGCGGGACGTTCGCCGCGCATGTGCGGAGCGATATTTGGCCTTCGTTCGCGATGTCGTCGAACGTGGCCGGCGGCTGCCTGACGTTCCGTACTGGAACGCGCTTGTGTCGGAAGATATGAACGCGCTCGACATCGAGTGGCCGATGATTCGTGCGCAGCTCGATTGGGCCGTCGCGAACAAGGATATCGATGTCCTGCGACAATTCGTGTTGCTGCTGGTGCACTACATGGACAGCCGCTGCTTGAATCCGGACCGGTTGCGGTACGTCACGTGTGTCGTTCGCTCGATGGACGACAATGACTGCCCGCAAGATCTCGCGTTGCTCCACCTCGACGCGCTGGCATGGACGCATCTGGAAGAAGGAGACGCCGAACACTTGAAGCAGGCGCTCGAGGAGATCGATCGCGGCGAGCAGATTTCGCAGCTGGTTTCGGAGGGCGAAAACGATCTCATGGCGCTCGCGAAAGCGTGGCGGGCGCTCGTGTTCGCGCGGCAGGAGCGAACGACGGATTCGCGCGCCATGATCGCGGAAGCGCTCTCTCTCGCCGACGTCGTGGAACCGTGGATCCGCATGCGGGTGTTCATGGCTGCCGGCGATATCGCGCTCATGGGCGACGCCGTCACACCGGCGTTCGAACACTACCAGCGCGCGCTCGATGCGAGTTTTGCATACGGTGAAGACGGGATGGGGTACCAGCTGCTTCCCCGAATCGGACTGGCGATGACGATGCTCGACGGTGCGCTCGATGAAGCTCAGGCGCACTTCGACGGCATTCGTGCGCGCGGAATACCGTCTGGTAAGCTGTACGGCGATTACGGCCTGGGACTCGTGGAATACGCGCGAGGCCGTAGCGGACGGGGTCGATCGCTGATCCAGGCTACTCGACATGCCCTTCGAGATCGTCGCGCGTCGAGCTTTCTCGGTGACTTGATGAACGCGCGTTATCGGCACGTCGATCCGCACGCATTCTCTGCCGACGAGGAGCCGCCGAGTGCCCCTACGGTTCTGCTTGAAGGCGATGTCGACGCGTCCGCGGATCACGCAACGATCGTCGAGCATCCCCCCGACCGGCGTCGCCGACCCGCCGGGCCGACCGGCGACGGCGCTTCGTAGGAACTAGCGGCCGAAGCGGCGTTCGCGCGTCGTGAAGGCGTCGACGGCGCGGCCGAGCGTCGCGCCGTCGAAGTCCGGCCACGGTTCCGACGTCGACCACAGCTCCGCGTACGCGGACTGATAGAGCAGAAAGTTCGAGAGCCGGAGCTCGCCGCCGGTGCGCACGACGAGGTCGGGATCGGGCAGGCCGGCCGTCCAAAGCTTCGCTGCGACCGCGTCTTCGTCGATCGCGTCGGGTGTGATACGGCCGGCGGCGACGTCGCGCGCGAGCGCGCGGCATGCGTCACGCAGCTCGGTGCGTGCACCGTAGTCGACGGCGATCGTCAACAGCATCGCGCCGCCCGCGGCGGTGCGGTCCTCGAGGATGCGGAACGCCTCCGAAACGCTTCCGGGCAGGCGGTCGCGGCGTCCGATCATGCGCACGCGCACGCCGCGCGCCGCGAGCACCGATGCCTTCTCGCGCGCGAAGGACTCGGCGAGCCCGAACAGTCCGAACACTTCTCCTCGCTCCCGGCTCCAGTTCTCCTCGCTGAACGCGTACACGGTCAGCATCTCGATGCCGGTGCGTTGTGCCGCGTCGACGGCGCGCTCGAGCGCCTGCATTCCGCGACGGTGTCCTTCGAGCGCGGGCACACCGTGCGCGCGGGCCCATCGGCGGTTGCCGTCCATGATGATCGCGACATGACGCGGTGCGCGTGTCGCGACGGGCGCGCGTTCGATCATGGCTGCGCGGCCAATCGCGTGCCGTGCGCCGGTTCGGCGCGTTCCTGGACGCCCCGCACGACGGCTTCGAGTTCGTCGACGTAGGCCAGAAAGCGCGTGCGCCCGTCGCCCGTGATGCGCACCGTCGTCGTCGGACGTCCGTGACCGCGCACGCGTTCGGTCGTGATCACGCCGACCTCCGCGAGCGCGTGCAGGTGCCGGTTGAGGTTGCCGTCGGTCAGGGCGCACGCATCCTGCAGGTCGGTGAAACGCATGCCGTCGGGGTTTGCGATCAAACACGCGCAGACGGCGAGGCGGCCGCGCTCGTGAAAGATGCGTTCGAGTCCGGCGAACGCGAACGGCGCCGAACCGTTCACGCGTGCACCTCGCGCTCGGCCTCGTCGCGAATCATCAGGATGCCGAGCGCGACTTGTCCGCAGCCGAACGTCAGCGGCATCACCCACCACGCGAGCGCGCTCATCGCCGGCGCGAACAGCAGCGTCGCCCCCGCGGCGGCGAAGGCGATCGCGATACCGACCGTTCCGCGCGGCAACATCGATCGCGCCGCGGACAGTCCCAGCCCGTAGCACAGCGCCCACGTACCCGGCAGAAGCCCGATTTCGCCCCGCGCGAGCAGCGCCGCCGTGAATGCTCCGCCGGCGGAGATCGACGGCACGATCGCGACGGCCGCGGTGCGCAGCTCCATGCGTGTCCGCCGCGACCAGTTCCGCGCCAGCCAGATCGCGACCGCGCCGTAGTTGACCGCCAGCGCGAATGCGAGACACAGCACCCAAATGGCGACGTACCGCGCCGCGTCGGACGGAGTGCGCGGCACGGGGACGACGGTGAGCTGGAGCGCGCCCGTGCCGAGCGCGGCGAGACCGCTCGCGAACGCCGCCGGTCCCGACAACCCGCGGAACCGCTGGACGGCCGCCAGGCGCGTCCGGACTTCGGCGAGGTCGGCGATGGCGCGGGTGACGTCCACGGGAGCTCCGATGCAGGCGGGTTCGTCGCCGAATGCTCTGCGCGACAAAGAATTCCTGCCGTCGCCGCCGCGCTACGGCGACGGGCGCGGGCTCGCCGAAGGCTCCGGAGCGGGCGTGGGCTGCGCCGATGCCGTGGGCTCCGGAGATGGCGCCGGCGACGCCGTGGGATGCGGCGTCGGCGCCGGCGGCATCGTCGGCGGCGTCTTTCCGTCGAGCAAGGCCAGCCGGTCGAGGTCGGTCATCTCAACGGGCGGGTCGGAGGGATCGGGCATCGGGATACCGGCCGCGAGCTTCGCGCGGCCGATGCGTCCGTAGATCGTTTGCGGGAAGTACGCGGTGATGTACGAGACTTGCTTGATCGCGCGGCGGTGCGCCTCGGAGCCCGGAATCCGTTCGTACATCACTTCGAGCGCGTACGCGTAGCGCGGCAGCCAACGGTCGAAGGGATACTTTTTCGCCCAATCGCGCATCGCGTCTTCGACCCAGATCGCGGCGCCGAGGACCGCCCTGTCGCGGTCGGGATGCTCGTCCGCCTCGAGGCCTAAATCTTTGACCTTCGATCGGACGCCGAGAATGCTCATCCCGAGGCGTCCGAAATATTCGTCGGCCGGCGCGAGACCGAGATGCGGGTGGTAGCCGGCGCGCGCCTTCGCATGCTTTGCGGGCGTCTTCGGGCGTGTTGCCCGCGCGCGCGTCGTGCGCGCGGACGCCTTCGGTTTCGTGGAGGACGCGCGCGAAGGCGCGGGCGTCGCGACGAGCGCGATCGCGACGATGAGGATCAGCGAGAAGAGCGAGCGCCCTCGCAGCAGCGTGTCGGCCGGCACCGACCTACGAACGCGCGATACGAGGGGGCCGGTTCCCGCGGCGATGGGTTCGCGCGCACGCGTCGAACGCGACCCGCGTGAACGACGACGCGCAGACGCAGGCCGATCCTCTCGAGCACGCGGAGGTTCGCAAGCACCTGTCCGATGAGATCCGCGCGCTGTTGCGTCGCGTCGACGAGGGCGATGAGGGCGCGCGTACCGAGGCGCTCGTTCCGGCCGCGGCGATCGCCGATGCGCTCGCGGCGGTCGGCCTGCTCGAGTTCGCGTACCTCGCGCCGAGCGCCGGCGATTCCGACGACGGTCCGATCGCGTGGATCGAAGCGAGCGAAGCGATCGCCGATCGCGAACGCGAAGCGGTCGTCATCGCAGGCAGCGAGATTCTCGAAGTGTTCGACGGGCCGATCACGCTCGAAGACCCGCCCGAGCACGAGGAAGAAGGCTAGCGCGCGTTTGGGGCGCTCGCCTCGCGCAGCAGCAATCGCGCCGTGCGGTCGCCGGGATCGATTGCGAGCGCGCGGCCGAAGTCGTCTGCGGCGGTGCGGGAGTCGCGGAGCCGTAGCGCGACACGGCCCGCGTCCTTGAGGTACTTCGTGTTCAGCGGTGCGAGAGCGATCGCGTGCAGATCGTCAGCCTCGGCTTCGCGCACGTTGCCGAGCCGAAGCGCGAAGCCGCCGAGACGCCACCAGCTTTCCGCGAGCGCGTCGGGCCGCGTCTCATCCGTCGCCAGCCGATCGCGAATGCGGCGTTCCAGCGCGTATGCATCGCCGACGTGCTGCGTCGTCGCTTCGAACGGCAGTACGCGCGTGTCGTCGCCGGCCGAGAGATAGTACGCGATCGCTCCGGCGTCGTCGCCGCGCAGCGCGTCGATCTGCCCTTCGAGATCGTCACGCTGCCGGCCGGGCGGAAGGCGCGCGGCGAACGACGCCGCCGCGCCGGGGTCGCTGCGGCTCAGAGCGTCGTCGGCGAGCACGCGCTCGACGAACGGAAGCGGCGCGGCGCGCGCGAGCGCTTCGTCCATGCGGCGGCCTGCATCCGCGGAGAGATGCGCTGGCAGCGCGTATGCGCGAGCGGCGAAGCCCAGCAGCGCGTCGGATGCGATCTGCACGTACGCGCACACGACGACGATGCACGCGGCCATCACGACCGTCGCGGCGCGCAGCGCGCGGCCGCGCGATGTGCGTGCGGACGCGGCGCGCACCGGCGAGCGCGGTGCGTCGCCCGCGCATGCCAGCGCGAGTGCCGTGAACGGCATCCACAAGCCGAAGATGACGATGCTGACGGTGTCGAGGATACCTTGCACCCAGGTCCCGGCGAAGCCCGCGGCGATTGCGAGCGCGATGCCCGATGACGGCGACGGCGTGCGAAGACGCGCGCGCAGATCCGTGACGAACGTCGACCATGCCCAGAGGACCGCGGCGACGCCGAGGAATCCGGTCTCGACGGCGAGCGTCAGCAGCACGTCGTGCGCGTGAAAGGCGACCGGTTCCCCGCCCGGCACGCGCAGCAGCCGATACATCGACGCGAACGTGAACGGACCGGCGCCGAGCAGCGGGAACGACGCGAATCCGTCCAGCGCGGCATGCCAGATCGACAGCCGCGTGAAGTTCTCGGACGGATCGTGATGGACGTTGAACACGAGCGCGAGCACGACGATCGCCGCGGCGACGATCCCGGCGGCCGCGCGCGCGCCGCGCGCGCGACGGCGCAGCAGCGCGAGCGTCGCGAGCGCCGCCGCCATCCCTCCCCAGCCGGCGCGTGAGAACGTCAGCACGAACGCAACACTCGCGACGCCGAGCCCGATCGCAGCGAGGGTCCGTTGCCGGCCCGACGTCGCGCGAACGATGGTGAGCGCGACGGGAACGTAGACGATCAAATAGCCGGCGAGCTCGCCGGGCACGACGAATGTCCCGAGGGCGCGCCCGTGTCCGAGCGCGTACGCGAGCGGCGGCCACTTCGCCAGCACCATCGCGATCGCGACGAGCGACGCGAGCGCACCCGACCACAGAAACGCGCCGAGGAGGATGCCGATCGAGCCGTCGTCGGCGGCGAATCGCACGATGGCGGCGTGCAAGCACGACGCCGGCCGCGAGAATCGCAACGAACACGGCACCCGCGCGCGGATCGAATCCGAGCGCCGCCGAGATCGCGGCCGCGATCGGCAGCGCGGCGAACGCGCGAACCGTCGGCATGCGCCGCGGCTCAGCGCGCAGCAGCATCGCGAGCCAGATGACGGTGAAAACGATCGCCATCCCGAGGAGCGCCAGCGCGCCCGGCCGCGGCAGCACGGCAAAACCGGGAACGGCACGCGCATTCGGCTGCAGCACGATCAGCGCGGGATACAGCGGCAATGCGGCGAGTGTCGCCGCGAACGTCGCCGTGCGCACCGGTGCCCCGCTCACGGCTACACGCCGTTCGTTGCGGCGCGCGCGCGCCCTATCGTGCCGGGGGCGTCCGGCGTTCGTGGTCGAACCGCGGCGCATGAACATGGTGGCGTTCGCCGGCGCGCTCGTCGTCGCGGTCGCAACGTTGTGCGAAGCCGTCTCGGCGAACCCGGCCGGGTCGCAGCTCCGTCCCGATCAACTGGCACGCCTGCGCGCGATCGGCGCGCCGGTCGCGGTGCCCGGCTACGTGCCGGCGGGCTTCCGCCTCACGAGCGTCGACACGCATCCGTGTCCGCGCGGCGTGGGCGGAGCGTCCCCGGCGTGCAGGTTCGGCCCGCAGTACGTGCTGCGCTACGTGAAGGGTGCGGCATCGTTCGATATCGAGGGCACGAACGGCGGCATCGGCGACACCGGCGACGACTATCGCATGGTCGTGCGCAACGCCGTCTACGGCCCGGTGACGCTCTATTTCGGAACGGGGCGCCACGGCTTCGGTGCGGAGAAGCCCGCGCCGCCGGCGATGACGCACACGGCGCAGCCGCGGCTGATCTCCGAGTGGATCGGCAGGCAGCCGTTCTATCACCTGATCGGCGCCAACGTCGTGCCGTCCGACGCTGCGAAGGTCCTCGCGTCGCTGCGCCCGCTGCGCTGAAACACGGACGCCGGCGCTGCTCGCTCGCGTTTCGAAGAAACGTCGCGGCCGCGTCGAATCAATCCCGGCCGTCGGTCCGTAGCGTGGGAGCGTACGGGTCTGGTGGCCCGCCCGGTCTTCAAAACCGGTGAGGTCGTCGCAAGGCGACTGGTCGGTTCGATTCCGACACGTTCCCGCTACAAACCAACGTTCCAACGATCCGGCGTCCGTCATACTCACCGCGAACCGGCGCATCATCGTCTCCAGCGAGTTCATTGGCCCGCAGAGCCGCGTTCACACGATTCGTCGCGCTCGTGCGCGATCCGGTCGCGCTGAACGAGGCGACGTCGCGGAAAAGCCCGCACGTCGTCGCTAGGCCGCGCCGGTTCGGGGTAGGAGACGACCATGGGGTGGCGCGTCGTCTCCGTTCTCGCCGGGTGTGCAACGGCCACCGTGCTCGCGTTCGCCGTGTTACCGTCCGCCGCAGACGCCGCGCCGACCGCCGCGCCGTACACGCAGTCGTGCACGAACGCGTCCGTCGATGCGCACGGGACGCTGGTCGCGACGTGTCCGGACTTCTTCGGACGCCAGGTTCGCGCGACGCTGCCGAGCGCGGCGCAGTGCTTGAGCGGGCCGCTGCCGGGTGCAGGACCCGGTGCCATCTGGAACGTCGACGGGACGCTGCGGTGCGTGCTTTCCTCGCGTTCGACAAGCCGCGACGTCTTCGACATCGTAAGCGTCGTGTCGTACGCGAAGACACCGGCCGGCGAGACGATCGTGTGGCGCGTCGACCACCCTGACGTGGTCGACCCGAGCAAGGACTACCCGAAAATCGCCTTCACGGCCGGCGACGCGATAACGTTCAACGCGGGCGGCTGCGTGCAGACCGGGGGGCGCGGCGACACGTGGAAGTCGTACGTCTATCCGGCGGGCACCGAGAGCTCGATGCTGTACAGCGGGACCGTGTGGCTTCCCGGGGGGCCGGGTCTTGTCCGTGTCGCCGGCGTCATCGGCAAGAAGTTCACGGTGCCGCAGCAATCGCCGCTCGCCGTGCAACCGCACCTGGTGTTGGGTTATGAGGACGACGTGCCGGCCGACAACGGCTATTACAATCACGACAACGGCAACGGCAACCAATGCTTGAACGTCGGACCGGCGTGGGTCGAGGTGAGCGTGTCCCACCCGTCGTCGCCGGCTGTCTCCGCACGCTGGGCGCCGTTCTCCAAGCCCTTCGACCTTACGTGGGACACGACGCAGCCTGCAGATGCCAACGGCCTTCCGGTCAATCCTCTGTGGGGATTTCAGGTCGAGCACCCCGGCGCGAAGCCGGACTTCGAAACGACCTGCTCCGCCGCGTTCTCGAACGGCGACACGGTGCGCGACGCCGTTCTCGCGCAGCTCTGCACGACACAGCAGCCGACGACGGATCTGTTTCCGGAGAGCTTTCCGCAGAGCGCGTTGACGGGCGTCTTCGGGCTGTGCAAGTCGAGCCTGCTGCAGGGTCACCTGAACTGGGGATACGCGACGTATCAAGGGACGCTCGAGTGGCGGGACTACTCGGGCGCGTGGCTCGACGAAGGCGATTACGACGAGAACTTCGGGCTGGTCACCGCCAACAACGCCGGCGAAACGCTGCTGAGCGACAACGGCGATCCGGGAATCGGGCTCGAGTTCGACGCGCGCGAGACCGTCTTCGGGTCGTCGTTCTGGACGACGTTTCTGTCCGAAGGCGATGCGGAACGGCACGCCGTGTTCGACGGGAATCCCGCGGTCGTGACGGGCTTGGTCGGCATCGACGCCGTGCACGACGGCTACACGGAGATCCATCCGGTCCTCGCGCTGGCCGTTCGTACGTCGAGCTATCCTGCCGGGGACGGCGTGGACGAGACGTGGCGGTTCTTCGTGCGCAACGAGGGCGACGAAGGGGAGTGCGCCGATCACGAGCACTTTTGGGACAGCGCGAGCGGAACGGGACGCTATTTCGTGCAGCTTCCGTGGCCCGCGAACGCGACGAAGCTGACCGTCAAGCCCGAGTCGACCGATGCGTGGGGATTCGTGAACTGGGGCGGTACGCCGGTGCCTCAACCGCCGCCGGCCGAATTCACGCCACGGTTCGAAGCGCAGTCGCCGTGGACGTACCTGGTCGTGCAGTTTGCACCTGGCGCCGCGCTCGGCCAGGGCATCGACGGCACGTTCGTCCTGCACTACGCGCTCGGGTCCGGGATGTCGGCGCGCGTCGTGCCCGCGGCATCGGCGCGAGCGATCATCGCGCGACCGCCGACCGCGATCCTGCCGAACACGATTCCGAACCCGGCGAAGCCGATCCCGACGGCGTCGTCGCCGCAACCCGGCCCGGAACGGGAATTTCCCTGGAAGAGCGTCGCGCAGAGGATTGCCGACCCGGCGAAACGTCAGGCGTTCACGAGCGATCTGCAGCAGAGCGAACCGCACATCGCGGTTCCCGCCCATTCCGTGCGCCTGACGATCGCCCCCGACGTCGGCGCGTACGTCGCGCAGCCCGGCGCGTCGCGAACGGGGACGTTGGTGCGGGATCGCACGGGGACGAGCCCGTTGGCGAGCGCGCGCGACGCCGCGCTGGCCGCCCTCGCAGCGAAGTACGCTTCGGCCGCCCCGACGCGGCCGTAATCAGCGGGCGCTTCGACCTTCGGGAAGAGACGCAGCAAGCAGCCGCCGGGGCTACGCGCGTTCGCGCTGCACTCTCGGCGGCGCGACTTTCAGCCGCTGCAGCATGGCGGGCGTCGGCAGCTTGATATCGCGTGCGATCTTCATCCACGCGAGCAGCTTGATCGTCCACCAGGTCGTGTCGATCTCGAACCAGCGGAGGCCGTGGCGCGCGCTGAACGGGAACGCGTGATGGTTGTTGTGCCAACCTTCGCCCCACGCGAGGATCGCCACCCACCAATTGTTCGTCGAGCGGTCGCCGGTGCGGAAACTCTGGTAGCCGCTGTAATGCGCCGCGCTGTTGACGAGCCACGTGATGTGATACGTGATGACGATGCGCACGAAGACGCCCCAGATCAGCCACGACCAGCCGCCGAGGACGAGCAGCAGCGCGCCGAGCGCGACCGTCCACAGCGGTGCGGTCTTGTCCATGAAGCGGTAGAACGGGTCGCTCGCGAGGTCGGGCGCGAGCCGTTCCTGTTCCTGCGGCGAAAGCATCGCCTCGTTGCGCTTGTAGAGCCACTCCATGTGGCTCCACAGCACGCCCTTGTGAATGTCGTGCGGGTCGCCGTCGCGGTCCGTGTGCGCGTGGTGCTTGCGATGCGTCGAAATCCAATCGATCGGGCCGCCCTGCAGCGCCAGCACGCCCAGCACCGTCGTTCCGTACTCCATCCACTTCGGCAGCTTGAGGCTGCGGTGCGTCAGCACGCGATGGTATCCCAGGCAGATGCCCCATGCGCCCGTCGCATAGTAGAGCACCGCGAGCACGACGAGCGCGCTCCAGTGAAACGTCCCGGGAATGAGCGCGCACAGCGCCCCGACGTGCACGACGGTGAGACCCACGAGGTTCGCCCAAGCGGGCGTACGCCGCTGCTTAGCTGCTGCAGTTTGCACTCCCGGAAGGTGCGCCCTTCGGCCGGCGGTTCCTGGCGAGTGAGAGGAGCGCCGGGTTAAGTCTTCGGCGTCGGGCCGGCGGACCGTTGCTCGACGCGCAACCGCACGCTCGTTTCCGGGCCTCGTGACGCGACGTGATCGACGTGCACACCCACCTGCATCCGCCGCGTCTGTTCGCGGCGATCCGCCGCTGGTTCGCGGAGCGCAGCCCCTGGGTGCTCGATCATCCGACGGAACCGCGCGACGTTGCGCGCGTGCTGCGCGAGCACGGCGTCGAGCGGTTCGCGTTCTGCTCGTACGCGCACAAGCCGGGGATCGCGCGCGACCTGAACGCTTGGCTCGCGGCGACGGCACGCGAGCTCGGCGCGGGCGCGGTTCCGCTTGCGACGGTGCACGTGGACGATGCCGACCCGGCGGGCGACATGCGCGACGCCGTGCGAGACGGATGCGCTGGCCTGAAGGTGCACGAGAACGTCCAGCGCTTCGAACTGAATGACGCGCGACTCGCCGGCGCGCTCGAGGCGGTCGCGCATGCCGAGGGCTTCGTGCTCGTGCACGTCGGCGCGATCCCGTGGTCGGACGACACGAACGACGGCCCGTCGCGCATCGCCGCCGTGCTGCAGCGGCATCCCCGCCTGCGCATCGTCGTCGCGCATTTCGGCATGCCTGATTCCGCGCGGTATCTCGCGCTCGCGCGGCGCGAGCCGCGGCTGTTCCTCGACACGACGATGGCATTCGCGCCGGACTCGCCGATGCGCGCGACGGTCGCGCGCGACGACGTCGAGTCGGCGCATGCGCAGATCGTGTACGGCACGGACTGGCCGAACATCCCGTACGCGTACGACGGCGAGCTGCGCGGCTTGCGCGCGCTCGGCATCAGCGAGGTCGCGCTGCGCGCGATCACGTCGGAGAACGCGCGCCGCCTGACGCCCGCGCTGGCGTGACGCGCAGCAACGGAAGGCCGTCCGCGTCGAGCGGCGTGCCGACCAGCAGCTGGAGGAAGAAGCCGTAGGACGCGACGCCGCCGCGCACGCCGTTGCTCCGCAAAAAGCGGTCGTAGAAATTCCACTGCATCGCGAAGAGGCGCGGCTGGTAATGCTGCAAGAACCGCGCGCGCGCCGCGCCGAAGTCGGCGACGACGCGGGGATCCAAGTGCAGGCGCTTGCGCTCCGAGAGCGGGAGGTCGCCGTACGTCCAGAACGCGCCGGAATACCGGATCAGCGGGTCGCCGGAGCGCAGACACGCGAGCGTGCCGATGTAGTTGGCGTCGCCTTCGTCGGTGAATCCGGCGGCGTGCGACCACTCGTGCGCGAGCGCGCGCGGCACTTCGAACGGCAGGAACGACGCGTTCAGCAGCGTCTCGAACGCGAACGGCGAGTACTGGCCGCCGACGCCCGCGGCTTCGTAGTATGCGTTCAGCAGCGTCGTCTTCGGCGCGGTCGTCTCGACCGTCCAACGGTCGCCGAGGCGTGCGACGACCGGTTCGAACGCGTCGCGCAGCCTCGCGCGGTCCAGCCGCTCCGCGTGCGCGGCCGCCACGTCGCGGTTGAGGATCGCCACGATTCGCTCGCTGAAGCGCGACACGGCGCTCGGCGTGACGCGCGCGCTCGAGTAGTCGACGCGCGCGACGACCGTGGCGCGACGGTAGTTCAGACCCCACAGCAGCTCGAACAGCACGATGCCGAGCGCCGCGAAGCCCACCGTGTGCGCGAACAGCCGGAGCACCGCGCTCCTTCGCCGGCCGCTGCGCGCCGCGCGCAGCGTACGCACCCACCAGACGACGAGCGCGACGAGCACGAGGATCGCCTCGGCGTCGCCGACGGCGAACGGCACGCCGTTCGCCATCGGAACGAACGTCCGGTTCAGCGCCGCGAATGCGCCGTTCGCATAGCCGTTCTCGATCCAGGCGTGCGGAATCGGCGCCAGCGTCACGACGCACGCGGCGACGATCGCGAGCGCGTCGAGCAGGAACGCGCGCTTCATGCGAACAGGTAGGTCGCGAACGTGCCGGCGCGCCTGAACCCGACGTGCTCGTACAGCGCCATCGCCGGCGCGTTGAAACCGTTGACGTAGAGCGAGAGCGTCGTCTCCGTGGCGAGCAGGCGCCGCGCGATCGCGGCGAGCGCGAGCGAGGCGTAACCCTTGCCGCGTTGCGCGGGAGGCGTCCAGACGCCTTGCAGCTGCGCCGTCTCGGCGGTGCGCGGCCCGACGTTCAACTGAAAGCGGAGCTCACCGTCGACCATCCACAGCCACCACGTTCCGTTCGCGATGCTCCGCCGCACCGCCGCGGTGAAGGCCGTCCGGCTCGTGCGCGGATCGTACCCGAGCTCGCCGAGGATCATCGCGCCGCTGTGGTCGGCGATGAGATCGGCCTCGTCCGGGCTCGCACGGCGGACGTCGACGTCGGCCCGCGGCTCGCGCAGCGCGTCGCGCTCGAGGACGTACAGCGGTTGTTCGGCGCGCACGATCGCCGGCCGCGGGTGCCAGCTGCGGATGCGGTCCCAGAGGCCGTCGAGCGGCATCTTCGGGCCGACGAAGCTTCGCAGCCCGGGGTGCTTGCGCGTTTCGAACGCGAACTCGTCGAGCGTCGCGGGATCGTCGGCCGCGAGCACCATCTGCGCGCCGAAGTAGATCAGCCCCGTGATCGTTCCGTGCGCGTCACGGCGCGTCACGACCGAATCGGACGCGCCGAGGCCGTGGCCGCCCTCGAGCACCCACTGGATGAAGACGTTTTCGAACGGCCGGCGCACCGCGTAGCGAATCGCTTCCGCGCGCGTCGTGCGAGTGACGGGTTCGAGCAGCGGTGCCGTGCTCTTTCAGGTGAGCGGGCGTACGAAGGTCGGCGTCGTCGTCGGCGCTTTGCTTCCCCCGTCCGGTTCGACGCTGACCGCGACGGTACCGACTCGCGCCGCGTCGACCGGCAATCGGACGACCGCGACGCCGTCGCCGTTCGGCGTGAACGTGACGCTCGGCACCATGACCTTCGACGCGCGCGCCGCCGTCCACGCCTGGTAGACGTGGCCCTTCGGCGGCGGCGGCAGCTTCGAGAGCGCGAAGTAGATGCGATCCCCGCGCACGACGACGGTGCCCGGCGGCACGGGATAGCGCCGCGCGTCGGACGCCAGCAGGTCGGTGAGGGTGCGCGTCAGCGTGCGCTCGTTCTCGACGGCCGCGCGATCGCTCTGCGCGATGCGGCTTTGCAGCGTCGCGATGCGCCGGTCCTCGAGCGCCAGCGTTCCGCGCAGCGTGAGATCCTGCGCGACGGTGACGACCGCGAACACGATCGCCGCGGCGGCGGCGAACCCCGTCGCCCAGAGCATCGCGGGATACGCTGCGCGCGGGCGGACCCGCGCGATCGCCGGCGACGCCGCGTCGGCGCGCACGCGGGCCATGAGGCGCTCTCTCATGCGCGCCGATGTCGCCGAGTCGACGGGCTCGTCGGCGACGTGCGCGAGCGCGTCGGACGCGGCGCGCGCATGCAGGTATTCGCGGCGTGCTTCGGCGTCGTTCGCGATGAACGCGGCGACGAGCGCGGACTCTTCGCGCGGAAGGACGCCGAGCGCGTACAGCGCGACCGACTCGAGCATCTGCTCGCGCGTGACGCCGTCGCTCATCGCGATACCCGCTCCTCCAGCGCTTCGCGCATCCGGCGCAAGCCGCTGCGGATGCGCGTCTTTACCGTGCCGAGCGGCGTAGCGGTGCGGCGCGCGAGTTCCTGGTGCGTGACGCCGCCGAAGAAGCCGAGCTCGATGAGCGAGCGCTGTTCGGCCGGCAGCGTCGCGAGTGCGTCGCGCACGCGCTCCGCGTCGATGCTCGCAAGCACGTCGTCATCGAGCGCGCCGTCCAGCGGGAGGTCGGCGGGCACCTCGTCCTCCGGATGCACGGCGCGCGAACGCAGCACGTCGAGCGCGCGGTTGCGCGCGACGCGCGAGACCCACGCCACGAACGAACCGCCGCGAAACGCGTCCGGCGACGTCCAAATCTTCAAGAACACGTTCTGCGTGAGGTCTTCGGCCATCGACGGATCGCCGAGCATGCGCAAGCCGATCCCGAACACGAGGCGATGGTATCCGTCGTAGAGCGCTTCGAACGCGCTCGCGTCGCGTGCGCGAACTCGGTCCATCAGGCGGACCCCGGGATCCATCGGCCGGGCCTTCGCGCCGCTTCGGTCGTCACCTCGCCACGCTAACGGCACGGGGCGGCGGACGGATGCTGCGGCTGTCGAAGTCGCAGCGACGGTGGCGGATTCTGTGACGGAGCTTGGAACCATGCGCGAGCGTCTCCGCGCAGCGCGATCCGTCATGGTGCTGACCGGCTCCGGCATCTCCGCGGAGAGCGGCTTGCCGACGTTCCGCGGCGCCGGCGGGCTGTGGCGGACGTATCGGGTCGAAGAGCTCGCATCGCCGGATGGCTTCGCGCGCGATCCGCAGCTCGTGTGGAGCTGGTATGCGGAACGGCGCAAGGCGCACGCTGCAGTGCGTCCGTCGCCCGCGCACGTTGCGCTCGCAGAGCTGGAACGCGGGGCGCGCGATTTCACGCTCGCGACGCAGAACGTCGACTCGCTCCATCGCATTGCGGGTTCGCAGAACGTGTTCGAGCTGCACGGCTCGTTGCGCGACGCGAAGTGTACGCAGTGCGACGCGCGCATGCGGCTCGACGACGTGCTCGCCCGCATCGAGCGCGGCGGCATCGGCGCGACCGAGCACGCGTGCGGCGGACGGTGGCGTCCGGACATCGTCTGGTTCGGTGAAGCGCTGCCCGCGGACGCGCTCGACGGCGCGTTCGCCGCGGCGCGCCGCGCGGACGTCATGCTGGTCGTCGGAACGTCCGGGCTCGTACAACCGGCGGCGTCGCTCGCGACGAAACGGCTGACCGGTGCGTTCGTCGTCGAGGTGAATCCGGAGGAGACGGCGCTGACCGCGCACGTCGACGTGTCCCTTCGTGCGCGCGCGTCGGACGTGCTGCCGCAGCTCGTGGCATGAGCGCCATGGCGCACGGCGTCGCCGCGTTCGTCGCTCTGCTCGGCGTCGCGGTGCTGATCGGGATGCTGGCGCAGCGCGTGCGCGTCCCGGCGGCGGTCGCGCTGGTGGCCGTGGGCGCGGCGGTGCCGACGATCTCACCGCCGTTCGCGTTCGGCGAGTCGCTCCTGTTCCTGTTCCTTCCGCCGCTCGTGTTCGAGGCCGCGTGGAGTCTCGATCTCGCCGCGTTGCGGCAAGCGGCCTGGCGAATCGCGCTGCTGGCGTTCCCGGGAACCGTTGCGACGGCCGCAATCGTGTGCGGTGCGCTCGTGGCCGTTCGCGCGTTGCCGTTCGGCGCCGCGTTCCTCTTCGGTGCGATCGTCGCAGCGACCGATCCGATCGCCGTCGTCGCTGCGTTTCGCGGAGCCGCGGTGCCCGGGGTGTTGCGCGCGCTCGTGGAAGGCGAATCGCTCGCGAACGACGGCGTCGCGCTCGTGGTCTTCGGGTTCGCGCTCGCCGCGGCGACCGGCGGCCCGGCGTGGGTCAGCCTCGACGTGCTCCTCGGCGTGCTCGGAATCATCGGAGGGATCGCCATCGGCAGCGTCGCCGGCGTCCTCTGCGGCGCGGTGCTCCGTGCCACGAACGCCGCCGAGCACGAGATCACCGTGACGATCGTGCTCGCCTACGGCTCGTATCTCGGTGCGGACGCCGTGCACTGTTCCGGCATATTTGCGACGGCGGCGGGCGCGATTGCCTTGCGCACGACGGCGAGGCGTCTTCCCGGCGCGATCGCGAATGCCGACGACGTCGACCGCGCGTGGACCGCGCTCGCGTTCGTCACGAACGCGGTCGTGTTCTTGTCCACGGGTCTGCTCATCCGCCCCGAACGGATCGCGCACGAGCCCGGCCTCGTCGTCGCGGCGGTGCTCGCCGTGTGGCTCGCGCGGGCACTCCTCGCGCTGGCCGCCGTTCGGAGCGGCGCCGCGCGCATGACGGTCTTCCTTGCGGGAATGCGCGGCGCACTGCCGCTGGCGCTCGCGCTCGCGCTGCCGAACGACCTCGCGCACCGGCCGCAGATCATCGACGCGACGTTCGCTGTCGTACTGGTGACCATTGTCGTGCAAGGTGCGTCGCTCGCCGCGCTCGCGCCGCGTCTGTTCCCGCAAGGAAGTCCGCGAAGCGCGTCCTAGCAGTGGCGATGCAACGCGAACATATCGTGCTTCCGCGCGCGCGGCTGCCGAAAGGCATGACACGTCTGCCCGTTCAGCGATGCCGTCCGCGACGGAGGCACCGTCTATGTCTCCGGCCGTCTCGGACTCGATCCCGCCACGGGCCGGCCGCCCGCGGATGCCGCCGGCGAAGCGCGCTTTCTCCTCGACGACGTGCGCAACGTGCTCGCCGCGAGCGGCCTGACGATGAACGATCTCGTCATGGTGACGATCTTCGCGCACGGCGTCGAGCACTTCGCCGCGTTCAACGACGTCTATCTCGGCTATTTCGACGGCGCGTTGCCGGCGCGAGCGTTCATCGGTTCGGGTCCGCTGCTGTTCGGGTGCCGGTTCGAGATCACGGCGATCGCGGTGGGTTCGAGCGCGCCTTAGAGATCGAGCGAGCCGCGCCCGTCTTGGTACGTCGCGCGCGGGGGCGGCGGTTCGGGCAGGATCGGATTGACGTCGTCGAGCGACATCCAGTTTCGCGCGGGACGCCGCTCGGGACGTGGGCGCGGACGCGCGATCGGGGGCTCGGCCGGGGCCGGCGTCGTCGCGGGCTCGATCGGCGCGGCATTCGGTTCCGGCTCGATCGACGTCTGCACCATCGCGTCCGTCGGCACGGTGAACTGCTCGCCGCCGCGGAGCCGTCCGCGCACGACGAACGCATCGAGCAGACGCCGCACGCCCGCGAGCGGAATCCCGCTGATCGGAACGAGCTTGAACTCCGAGATCAGCGACTCGCACGTACGGCGCGATGCGACGATGAACGCGTTCAGCTCGAACGCCGCTTCCTGCAGCTGGTGCGCGAACGTCGCTTCACTGCCGACGACGGTGAACTCGCGGCGGTCGCGGAATCCGGCATCGCCCGCGATCATCATGCCGGTGTTGATCCCGATCCCGATCGAGATGGGCTTGCGGTTCTGCTTCGCCCAGCGTTCGCGCATCGCCACGACGTGCCGGACGATGCCGAGGGCCGCCTCGACCGCGTCGTCTTCCTGCGTCGGGTTCTCGAGCGGCACGCCGAACACGCCGATGATGCCGTCGCCGAGGAAGCTGTCGATGATCCCGCGGTTGCGCTGGATCGCCGTGCCCGCGAGCCCGTAGAACTCGTTGAGATAGCGCAGCGTCTCTTCGGGCGCGAGCGGCTCGATGAAGCGCGCGAAGTCGCGGATGCGGCACACGAGAACCGTCGCGCGCACCGCGCGTCCGGTGAAGAGCCGTTCGTCCTTGCGCGCGAGCAACAGGTCGACGACCGAGGGCGCGACGTAGCGTCCGAACGTCGCGCGGACGCGGTGTGTTTCGCGCTGCGCCGCGCTCCACCGGCGCCATCCGACCGCCGCGAACGCTCCGAGCACGGCGAGGATGACGAGCCCTTCCAAGATCGCCATACCCGGGTTTTCGGCCGAAATCCGCCGTAGTTCGCCGCATGGACGACCTCGAGGTCCTTCGCGAGCGCATTCCGAGCTACGCGGGCTACGTCACGCCGGGCAGCCGGCACGACTCCGACAAGCAGGTCCGCGCGTATCTCGGGGAGGCGCTGTCCGAGGCGCGGGAGCGGATCGTCCCTCCGCCCGACCTCGCGGACCGCATCGACGGGCTCATCCTCCGCTGCGAGTTCACGGACCAGGCCTTCGTTCGCGCCTCGGACCGGGCGCGCTTCGATGCGGATCTCGCGGCCCGCGTGCACGGCTTCGACCGCGCCGTGGTCGCGTGCGCCGACCGCATCCGCAGCGCGAACGGCGTCGACGAATTGTCCGCGTGCGCGGGCGATGCCGAGACGATCTTCGACCGGCGCGCGGCGGTCGTCGAGGCTCGGCGCTAGCGGCGCGCGGACGTGCCCGCAGCGCGGCGCGGCGCGCAGCGTGCGCGCGATGACGGCGCCGCAGATCACCGCGAGCGCGCACCACGCGAGTCCCTGGGCCGTATCGCCGAGGACGAGCCGTCCGATCCCGAACAGCGTGCCGTACACCAGACCGAGGCCCGCAACCCAGTCGAGCAGCGCGATCCGCAGATTGTCGCCGGAGGTCGCGGGCACGAGTCGCGCGATCGGCTTCCAGCCGGCGCCGCTCGGCCGGACGCGTTCGTAGAAGCGCCGTCAGGGTCGCCTCGCTTTCCGGCTTCGTGACGAGCGTGACGACGATCCAGACGATCGTCGTTACGGCGACGGTGATCAGCAGGCGCTTCGCGGTGGCGTTCGGATCGTCGCCGGCGACGATCGCCGGGGCGTAGCACGCGCTGCCGACGATCGCCGACGCGACGAGCGCGGCGATCTCGCTCCACGCGTTGACGCGCCACCAGTACCAGCGCAGGATCATCACGAGGCCGACGCCCGCGGTGAGCGTCAGCATGTACTTCCACGCTTCGCCGACCGACGACATCAGCAGCGTGACGACCCCGGCGAGCACCATCGCGAGGACCGTCATCCAGCGCGACGCGACGACGTAGTGATGCTCTCCGGCGCCGCGCCGAACGAAGCGGCGGTAGAGGTCGTTGGTGAGGTACGACGCGCCGAGGTTGAGCTGCGTGCCGATGGTCGACATGTACGCGGCGAGGAACCCGGCCATCATCAGCCCGCGCAGTGCGACCGGAAGATGGTCGACCAGCACGCGCACGTAGCCCGAGCTCCGGATCGGCCTTGCCGCCGGCGCCGATGACGCCGTGCGGGTAGAGCACGAGCGCGGCGAGCGCGACGAGAATCCATGGCCACGGACGCAGCGCATAGTGCGCGACGTTGAAGAACAGCGTCGCGTACACGGCGTCCTTCTCGCTGCGGGACGCGAAGATGCGCTGCGCGACGTACGATCCGCCGCCGGGCTCCGCGCCGGGATACGACGATGCCCACCAGCTCACGCCGACGAAGACGAGGAACGTCGTGAGCGGCATCCATCCGCCGGTCGCGGACGGCACGAACGCAAGGATCGAGCCGCCGCCGTGGGCGACGTGCTGCGCGTCGACCGACGCGAGACCGTTCTTGAGCGCTGCGATTCCGCCGACCGCGGCAACCGCGGCGACTGCGAGCACGATCGCCATCGCCATCTTGACGATGAACTGCAGAAAGTCCGTGACGAGCACCGACCAGAACCCGCCGATCGTCACGTACAGCGCGGTCAGCACGAGACAGATGTAGAGGGCGGGAAGCGTCGGCACGTTGAGCGTGAGCGAGAGCACCTTCACCATCGCGAGGTTGACCCAGCCCATGATGATCGTGTTGACGATGACGCCCTGATACACGGCGCGCACGCCGCGCAGCCAGGACGCCGGCGCACCGCCGTACCGCAGCTCGATGAACTCGACGTCGGTCAGCACGCCCGAACGCCGCCACAGCGCGGCGAAGAAGAACACCGTCAGGATGCCGCTCGCCGCCATGTTCCACCACAGCCAGTTGCCCGCGATGCCGTTCTGCGCGACGAAGCCGGTGACGGCGAGCGGCGTGTCGACCGCGAAGGTCGTTGCGACCATCGACACGCCGGTCAGCCACCACGGCGCGCTGCGCCCGGAGAGAAAGTACTCGCCGATGTTCTTGCCGCTGCCGCGCGCGAACCACAGCCCGATGCCGAGGTTGATGGCGAAGAACACGACGATGACGGCGATGTCGAGCGGGCTCAGCGCCATTCGCCGTCGGTTCGTGCGGTCGCAGGGCGAACCTTCGTGCGGTGTACGAGCGAGGAGACCACCGCACGCGCGGTGTAGCGCGTGATGTGCGCTGGTCGTTGCTGCCGGCTTCCATACTCGTGATCGCCGCGGCGTGCATTGCCGCGCCGTGTAACGCGGCTGCTCAGGCGGACGCGTTGCCGCTCATCCCGCAGCCGCGGTCGATCAAGCCGCTTGCATGCAAGGCGCCGCGCGCGCTCGATCGGCCCTTGCGGTTTCCTCCAGACGTCGATCCGGGCGGTTTCGAGCTCTTACGCGAGCGCTGGAAAGCGCTCGGCATTGCCGAACCCGTCATCGCTCCGAACGCCGACGTGCACATCAGCCACGAGATGCGGCTCACGCTGCGGACGAAGCCGCCGCCCGCTCCCGCTCCGCCGCTGATGTACACGTATTCGTATTACGACCTCCGAACGGGCAGCGTGATCGACATCTCGGAAGGCCGAGACGCCAATGAGCCGATTCACCTCGGCGACCGTCAAGGCGAGTTCGACGCGCTCATGACGCTTGCGCAGCTGCCTCAACGGCGCGGCGCACGCTGGATACTGCCGTGCGTCGACATCCTGGATGCGCCTTCGCAGACGTGGCGCATCGTTTCCGACGACGTCTCACGTGGACCATTTCCGACGATCGAGTATGCAAAACGGCGCATCCGGGAACTCGCATCCTTGAAGATCAACGGCTGGTCGCCGTACATGGAACAGGTGGTGTTCGACCCGCGCGATCCGTTCGTCGCTTCCCCGAACTCGTGGACTTCCGGCCAGCTCACCGAGCTCGCGACATACGCACGGCGGTTCTACGTCGAGCTCATTCCGGAACAACAGACGTTTGCGCACATGCACGAAGTCCTGAAGTGGGAAGATTTGGCGCCGCTCGCTGAGCTGCCGCACGGGTATCTCATGGCGGAGAGCGACCCGCGGACGTACGACTACCTCGAGCCGCTACTGCGGTCGGAACTCGTGGCGACGAATCCGGACCTGTTCCACGTGGGATCCGACGAACCGATCGATCTCGGACGTGGACGAACGCGACGTTCCCCACAGACGTTTGCCGATCACGTCAAACGCGTGACCGCGTTTCTGAGCGGCACGTCCGTGCGTCCGATCATTTGGGACGATGCGATCCAGCAAGACCACTCGATTCTGGCGCTGCTTCCGAAGAACGTCGTGATCGCGAGCTTCCACTACGGCGTCGAGAAGACGTACCGTCCGTACATCGATACGATCGCGAACGCGGGCTTCGAGCAGCTGGTCGCGCCGGGCGCGGCGAACTGGAATGAGATCTATCCCGACTTGCAGACCTCGTACACGAACGTGTCGCGGTTTCTCGGCGAGGCGCAGCAAACGGAAACGGTCGTCGGTATGCTCATGACGGTATGGCACGACGACGGCGAGACGCTCTACGAAGCAACGTGGCCCGCGCATCGCGTATGCCGCAGCGACGGCGTGGCAAGCGCAGCCGGTCGACGACGGCTACGTGGCATCGAACGTTCGCACGCGTCTTCTTCGGCACGGACGATCCGGGATATGCGAAGGATCTCGATCAGCTCGAAGCGATTCGACCGATGCTGCGCACGACGCCGTCCGATCCGCCGGACTATCTGTTTTGGCACGATCCGTTCGATGCGGCCCTTCAAGCGCGTGCGAAGACGATGGACCTGGCCGGGATCCGAACGCGTGCCGAGGCCGTGCTGCGGCATCTGTGGACGGCGCACCCGCCGCTGAATGCGGAAGCGGTGACCGCGATGAAGCTCGGCGCGCTCCGGTACGACACGCTGGCGCGCCGTCTGCAGATCGGGCGTGAGGCGCGCGAGTACTACGACGACGCGCGCGCGCACGCGACGAAGCCGAACGACTCGCAGGTGTACCGGAGCCTCGACGTCGCGAAATACCTCTGCTGGGAGATGCGCGACGCGCTCGCGGACATCGAGCCGCTGTACGTGGCGGCCTGGCGCACGGAAAGCACCGAGCCGGGTCTCACGCACGTACTTGCCGCGCTATCGCGTCGCCGAGGACGACGCACAGCGTTGTGCCGATCGGATCGGGGCCGTCGAACGCGAGGACTACCTGCGCAAGAACGTCGTGCCGCCGTTCGACGAGGTGATGTCACGGGCGCACTGAGCGGCGTCGCGATCGTCGTCGTCTTCCTGCTGCTCGCCGGGTTGATGATCGCGCGGCGCCTGCCGGCGCTGCTGGCGGTGCCGCTGATGGCGCTCGCGACGGCCGCGATCGCCGGCGTGCACGACCTCGGATCGATCGTCACGCTGGGCGCGGTGAAGCTGGCGCCGGTGTACGCGACGCTGTTCTTCGGCGCGCTGCTCAGCCGCGTGGTGCTGTCGACCGGTATCGCGGAGACGCTCGTCACGTACGCGGCCGAGTTCGGCGGAGACCGGCCCTTGGTGCTCTCGCTGCTGATGTGCGCGGTCGTCGCGATCCTGTTCACGACGGTAACGGGCCTCGGCGCGATCATCATGATCGGAACGATCGTCCTGCCCGTGATGATGACCGTCGGCTTGCCGCGCTCGACGTCGGCAACGCTCTTTCTCCTCGCGTTCGGGCTCGGCTACGTGCTCAACATCGCACAGTGGAAGTTCTACGCCACGGTGTTCGGGGTCGACCGCGGCTCGTTTCAAAGCTTCGCATTCGCCGTGTTCGCCGTGCAGGCTATCGTGCTGGTCGCGTACGCGATCGCGCGCGCGCGCGCCACACGCGACTACGCGACGAGCGTCATCGGGCCGTCCGAGGACGACGCGCCGCGCAAGCGCGCGGGGCCGATCGCCCTGGTCACGCCGATTCTGCCGCTCGTGCTGTTGCGCGGCTTCGGGATCGACGCGATCGTGGCGTTCGCGATCGCGGCGCTGTACGGCGCGCTCGTCACGCGGCCGCGCGACATGGTGAAGACGCTCGTCGGCGCATGGATTCGCGGCATCGAGGACGTCGCACCGGCGACAATCCTCATGATCGGGATCGGTATGCTCCTCGTCGCCGCGAACGCGCCGGAAGTGCAGGCGGCGGTGAAGCCGCTCGTCGCCCTGGTTGCGCCGCGTACGCCCGTCGCGTACGTGATCGTGTTCGGGCTGCTCTCGCCGCTCGCGCTGTATCGCGGGCCGCTCAATCCGTACGGCGTCGGCATCGGCGTCTACACCGTGCTCGCGACGCTGCACATCCTTCCCGCAGCAGCCATCGTCGCGGCGGTCATCGCCGTCGTGCAAGTCCAGAACGTCTGCGATCCGACGAACACGCAAAACGTCTGGGTCGCGAATTTCACCGGTGCGGGCGTCGAACGTATCACGCGGTTGCTGCTGCCCTGGCAGGTCGGCGTTGCGACGGTCGCGGCGCTGCTCGCGGTGATCGCGGGTGCGGTGCTGCTCGGCGGGCCGCTCTTCGCCCCGCATCCGGCAGCGGCGGCGACGTTGAGCGAGGGCCTCTACGCGCCGCCGTCTGCGGCCGACGCGGTCGCCGTGATGAGCGACGGAACGGCCGCGGCCGCGATTGCGGCGCGCGAAGTCGCCGGTTCGGTCGCGCGCGGATGGGCCGGCTTCCGCGTCGTCGCTGCAACCGGCGATCCGGGCGCAAGCGATTGCCATGCGAAATCGTACGCCGCCGTGATGCGCCTGACATCGACGTCCGAAGGACGCGACGGACACGACGTCGGCCTCGAGCTTCTGGACTGCGCGGGTTGGAGCGTCGACCAATGGCACGCGCGCGGCGATCCTCGCACGGCGGCCGAAGATCTTCTCTTCCGCCTGCGCGCGTGGCGCATGGAGCACCCGAAATTCGCCGGCGAAGTGTTCGAACGTGGCCTCGCATTCGATCCGGCAGATCCGAAGCCGACGTACTTCTACGTCCTCTTCAAGCCGTCCGACGGCTACATGCGCGCCCTCGTTCGCCCGGGAGGCCCCGCCTACGCCGTGGGCCTGCGCACGGGCGATGTGATCGACAAGCTCGACGGGCGCTTCTGGTGGGAGTACGGCACGTACCAAACGCAGCTTCGCGCATACGACGGCCGGCCGCACGCGTTCGACGTCGAA
Organism: Vulcanimicrobiota bacterium; assembly: GCA_963841685.1. Taxonomy (GTDB): domain Bacteria; phylum Vulcanimicrobiota; class Vulcanimicrobiia; order Vulcanimicrobiales; family Vulcanimicrobiaceae; genus Vulcanimicrobium. Next base: position 35,703 of record CAWJDU010000006.1, on the reverse strand, counting down.
CGGGGCGGCGTCGGCGGGCCGGCGGTCCACATTCAATTAGGCAGTCCGTTTGTGGACGAGCGTCCGGACTGATCAGAAACGATACGGCCGGCCGTCGGCCTTCGAGGTCATAGAGAGGCGCGAGGCGCGCTTTCCACGCGACCTCGGCCGGGTGCTGAGCGCCTCTACGCAAGCGCGTTCGGTGTCCAGGTTTCCAAGACGACGAACCACATGAGGCCGGTATCAGTGTTCCAGTGTCTCTGCAGCAGCGCGTTCGTGTGATGTCCGTGCCGCAATGTCGATGAGCGTGCGTGTCGACGACGTGAAAGGCTCGTTGCCTTTCCAACATACAGCCAGTCGCGGTCGGACGCGATCGCGTAAATACCACCGATCGTATGCGGCATGTGATTCGGAGAAATGCGGCCGGGCGGTTGGAGCTCGCGCATGTTGGTCCGCGGGAAATCGCTGATGTGGTATCCTGTTTCGGTCAGCGAACAGTATACCGATGGTCGTGACAGCCCGCACCCGTCGAACGACTCGATGACCCAGCGACGAAATCGCACACGTTCTTCAGGCGTCAACGCAGCGACCGCGCCCATGATGCCGTCGAGTCGGTTCAAACAGCTCAACTGCTGCATGTGCTGAAATTACAGTTGTGCGATGCCGACAGTGGCACTTCGCTCGAGAAGTATGCAACGCTGCTGCAGCTTGTATCGCACGACGAGCACCCGCAATCGCAGGCAGTGCCGGCGCCTGATTGTGCGGTTCTCGTCGGCCGGATACAAGCAAGTAAATCGTCGCTGAGTTCGGCTACGAGCGACAGCGTGCGCCGAAAGCGCGTCAATGGGCCACCGAAAAGTCTTGACTTGTACCATCATAGATAGTATAAATAGTTCAAGCAGTACGATTTGACTCCGACCGAAAGGCACCCGCCATGCTGAACCCGACCGTCCGCCCCGTCCGCCGCCCCGTCCCGACGAGCTCGAACGCCCGTCCGACCGTCGTCCGCACCCCCGGCGACTCGTCCATCTTCAAGGGCTGGGGCATCACGCTCTAAGCAACGATCTTGCCGGCCTTTTTCTCGGTCGACCCGCACGGTGGAGCACCCCTCTACCAGCAGCTCACCGAACAGATCAAGCGAGCCATTGCGGTCGGTGCGCTAGCGCCGGGCGAGCGCTTGCCGACCGTGAAAGGCCTCGCATTGGAGCTCAAGTTGAACCCGAACACCGTTGCACGCGTGTACCGCGATCTCGAACGTGAGGGCGTCATCGCGACGGCCCCCGGGCGCGGTTCCTTCGTCAGCCAGAACGGTGTGCTGCAAGGCGCAAGACGCATGGCCGTCGACGTCGCCACCCGCGCTGCGGACGAGGCGGTGCGCGAGGCCCGTTCGCTCGGGATCACGCACGACGAAATCCGTTCGATCGCTGCCGCCTCCATCGCACGCTGGTATCCCGAGGAGTCCAACACGTGATCTCGATCAGCGGGCTGACCAAACGCTACGGAGACGTGCTCGCCGTCGACGACGTCTCGCTGGAGATCCCGTCGGGCTCGGTGTGCGGGCTGCTCGGGCGCAACGGCGCCGGCAAGACGACGACGATGAAGTGCCTGCTCGGATTCGCGCGACCGGATGCCGGCGACGTGCGCTTCGACGACGCGCCGCTCGCGACCGAGACGTTCGCGCGCCTCGGATACGTGCCGGAGCGCCCGGCGCTGTACCACTGGCTGACCGTCGCGCAGCATCTCGACATCGCACGCCGCTCGCAGCCGGCGTACGACGCCGAGCGCGCAGAGCAGCTCGTTGCGCTGTTCCGTCTCGATGCGCGCAAGAAAGCCGGGCGTCTTTCGAAGGGCCAGCAGACGGCGGTGTCGCTGATCATGGCCCTCGCGCACCGGCCGTCGATCCTCTTGCTCGACGAGCCCGCGAGCGGTCTCGATCCCGTGATGCAGCGCGTCGTGCTCGATCTCCTGATCGACGCCGCGACGAGCGGCGCGACGATCTTGCTGTCGTCGCACCAGATCAGCCAGATCGACCGCGCGGCGGATCGCATCGCGATCATGCGGGACGGCGCGCTCGTCGTCGCCGGCGAGCTCGACGATTTGCGCGAAGCGGCGCGGATGGTCGAAGCGACCTTCGAAGGCAGTATTCCGGAGGGCGTCGCCGCGATGCCGGGCGTGACGGTCGTCCGGCGTGCCGGCCTCACGATTCGCGTCAACGCCAACGGGCGTGCCGACGCGGTCGCCGCGCGCTTCGGCGCGCTGGGCGCGACCGGCGTTCGCGTGCTCGACCGCTCGCTCGAAGATCTTTTCCTTGACGCCGTCGGTGAGGGAGCCGTCGACTGATGCAGTACGTCGAGATTCTGCGCGCACGCCGCGCACTGCTGTGGTACACGGGCGTGCTGCTGGCGCTCATGATCGTCGTGATCCTGAGTGTCTATGCGGGCTCGCACAGCGCGATTCGCACGGGCGGCGGCAGCGTTCCGCTCTCGCACCTGATCGTCGCAGCCGCGTTCGGCGCGTGGATCGTCGCGACGATCGTCGTGCCGGGACTCAGCTCCGAGAGCGCGCACACGACGCCGATCGTGTGGACGCGCCCTCTGTCGCGCGACCGCATCGCGTGGCGCTACATCGCGATCGACGCGGTGGCGATCCTGCTCGGGTACGTCATCGTCATCGATGTCGTCATCCTCGGCATCGCCGCCTTCGGCGGGCTCCAGTTGCTCGCCGTCGATTCGAGCGCGTTGCCCGCGTTCGTTCTCGGTCTCGGTACCGCGCTGATGTGGTACGCGCTCGCCCTGGCGGTTTCGGCGCGATTTCCGGGTCGCGGCAGCATGATCGCCGGCGTGAGCTGGGCGGCCTTCATCGTGCTCGGCACGCTTTGGGCGGCGCCGATGCCGCCCATGCTCCACGACCTCTCGGCATGCTGAACTATGTGAATCCCATGGCATGGCTCGGCAGCATCTCGTCGTCGCAGCACTCGCCACGCACCACGTGATCGGCTTGCCGACGGCGGCGCGCGCGGCCGGCAGCTGGGCTGATCGCGATCGTGGCCGCGGTTGTCGCCGTGCGCCTGTGGGCGACGCGGGAGGTCTGAACATGACGATTTTGGCGACGCACTTTTCGATCGTGCTGGGCGCGTGGCGCCTGCGGATTCGTGTCGACATCGACGAGCCGCGCGCGTCGGAGATCGACGAACCGGTTCGAGCGGTCGCGCAGCCGCCCGGCGGATGGACGCACGGGCCCGAACCGCACGTTACGGCGCGCGGGCGCGGCTGAATCCGCCGGTCGCGGCGACGGCTTCCGCGCCGGCCGCGGCGAAGCACTCGGCATGCTGGCCCCACACGCCGACGCCCTGATCGAGCACGTTCGAGCGAACCGCGACCGCTACGTCGGCGAGCTGAAGGCGTGGATCGCGGTGCCGTCGATCTCCGCGCAGCCCGATCACGCGGCCGACGTGCGGCGATCCGCGGAGCACGCGGCCGAACGCATGCGTGCGGCCGGACTGACGGCCGAGGTGCTCGAGACCGCCGGCGACGGCAACCCGGTTGCGTACGGCGAGTGGCTCGGCGCGCCGGGCGCGCCGACGGTGCTGATCTACGGACATCACGACGTGCAGCCTGCCGATCCGTTCGATCTGTGGACGTCGCCCCCGTTCGAGGCGGCGGTACGCAACGGCAAGCTCTACGGGCGCGGTGCCGTCGACGACAAGGGCCAATGCTTGATGCACGTCGCCGCGATCGAAGCGCACCTGCGCGTCACCGGCAAGCTGCCGCTGAACGTGAAGGTCGTCATCGAAGGCGAAGAAGAGATCGGATCGCCGAACTTCGAGGCGTTTCTCGCGCGCGAGAAGGAGCGTCTCGCGTGCGACGTCGTCGTCGTCTCCGACACCGCGGTGTTCGCCGAGGACGTTCCGTCGCTCACGACGTCGCTGCGTGGGCTCGTGCACTGGGAGATCACCGTGCACGGTCCGGACAGCGACCTGCACTCGGGCTACTTTGGCGGCGTGGTGAAGAACCCGCTCGAAGCGCTCGCGCAGATCATCGCGTCGCTCAAGGATGCGCACGGGCGCATCGCTGTGCCGGGATTCTACGACGGCGTGCGCGAGCTCTCGCCGCAGGAACGCGCGGAGATCGCGTCGCTGCCGCTCGACCCCGCGCGCGTCGCGCACGACCTCGGTGTGCCCGAGCTCGCGGGCGAGACGACGCGGCTGCCGCTGGAGCGCATGTGGTATCGCCCGACGCTCGAGGTCAACGGGATGTACGGCGGCTATCAGGGCGCCGGATCGAAGACGATCGTCCCGTCGTTCGCGCGCGCCAAGATCTCCGCGCGGCTCGTTCCGCACCAAGAGCCGGAGAAGGTGAAGCATGCCGTGACGACGTTCGTGCAGCGAACGGCGCCGAAGGGCGTTCGCGTCGAAGTCGAAGCGCACGGCGACGTGCGCGCCGTCGAGACGTCCCGCGATCATGCGGCGGTCGCCGCCGCGGCGCGCGCGATGGAGCGCGGGTTCGGCAAGCCCCCGGTGTTCATCGGAACGGGCGGGACGATCGGGCCGGTGTCGTCCTTCGACCGCATCCTGCACTTGCCGCAAGTGCTGATCGGCGTCGGGCTGCCCGACGACGCGATTCACGCGCCGAACGAGAAGTTCGACCTCACGCAGTTCTTCGGCGGGATCGAGACGATGACGTATCTGTACGATGAGCTGGCCGCGGCGCTCGCGTGAGCTTCACGGAGCGCTTCACCGGACGCGGCGGCGCGTATGCGGCGGGACGTCCGACGTACCCGGACGCCGCGATCGACGCGCTCCTCGCGACGCTCGGGCCTCCGCGCGACATCGTCGTCGCCGACCTCGGCGCCGGCACCGGCATCTCGTCGCGCGCCCTCGCGGAACGCGGCGCGCACGTTGTCGCAATCGAGCCGAACGCGTCGATGCGCGAGGCGGCGCAGGCGCATCCCGGCGTCGAGTGGGTCGACGGCACGGCGGAAGCGACGGGGCTCGCCGAGGCGAGCGTCGATCTCGCCTGCGCGTTCCAGGCCTTCCACTGGTTCGACCATCCGAAGGCCTTGTCCGAGATCGTGCGCATCGTGCGGCCCGGCGGACGCGCGGCCGTCGTCTACAACGAGCGCGACGAGAACGACGCGTTCACCGCGGCGTACGGCGACCTCGTACGCGCGTACCGAACGGACGAGACGGAACGCCGGCGCGAACACGGGCTCGAGGTGTTCGCGGCGTTCGAGGCGTGGCACGGCGGACCGAAGCGATTCGAATTCCGCAACGTGCACCGGCTCGACCGGGAAGGCGTTCGCACGCGCGCGCGCAGCACGTCGTATCTGCCGCAGAGCGGGCCGGAGAGCGACACGCTGTACGCTGCGCTGGACGAGCTGTTCGACCGGTTCGCGAGCGACGCGCGGGTCGACATGGCGCTGCGCACGATCGTCGTGTACGGAGACCTCGGCGCCGATGGCGGTTGAGCATGGGAACGACGCGACACTCGCGCCATCGTGCGCGCGCGAGGCGTTTGCCGACGTGACGTTCGCCGTCGAAGAGCTTTTCGACTGAGCGGCTCGTCACCGCGTCTGCGCATCGGCATCGACGTCGGCGGCACGTTCACCGACGTCGTCGCCGTCGATGCGGCATCGCGCACGCTCGTCGCGGCCGTCAAGGTGCCGACGACGCACGACCATCCGGACGGCGTCGCCGAAGGCATCGTCGTGGGGCTCGACCGCTTGTTGCGCGCGCACGGGATCGATCCGTCGTCGATCGCCTTCATCGCACACTCGACGACGCAGGCGACGAACGCCTTGCTCGAAGGCGACGTCGCGCGCGTGGGCGTCGTGCTCGTCGGCGGCATCGCAGCGCGCGCGTTCGGGCGCTTCGCGCCGTTCGCGATCGCCGAGGGCGTGCGGTTCGAGCCCGTCTGGCTGGCCGCGGACACGGGCGACGTCGCCGCCGCGGCCCGGCGAGCCGGCGTCGATGCGCTCGCGGTCAGCGCGCCGTTCGGCGTCGACCACCCCGCCGTCGAACGTGCGATCGTCGCCGCGGCGCGCGACGCCGGCATCGCGGCGACGAGCGGCGCGGAAGTCTCGACCCAGTACGGGCTGCGCGCGCGCACGCGCACGGCGGCGTTGAACGCCGCGATCCTGCCGCGCATGCTGCGGACATCGCGTGTGACGGCGCGCGCCGTCGCCGGTGCGCGCATCCCCGCGCCGCTGATGATCATGCGCAGCGACGGCGGCGTGATGGACGTCGGCGAGGTGGAGCGCCGGCCGATCTTGACGATGCTGTCCGGGCCCGCGGCCGGGATCGCCGGCGCGCTCTTCCACGAGAACGTCACCGACGGAATCTTCATCGAGGTCGGCGGCACGAGCGCCGACTGCTCCGCGATCGTGCGCGGCCGGCCGCAGATGCGGCCGGCGCGGATCGGCGGCCATCGCACGCTCCTGCGCACGCTCGACGTGCGCACGATCGCCGTCGCGGGCGGATCGCTGGCGCGCATCGCCGGCGGGCGCATCGTCGACGTCGGGCCGCGTTCCGCGCACATCGCCGGGTTCCGGTACGCGTCGTTCACCGATGCCGCCGTCGTCGCCGGCGCGCGCGCGGATGCGTCGTCGGAGTACGCGACGCTGCTCGCAGAAGACGGAACGCGCATCGCGATCACCCCGACGTGCGCCGCGAACGCCGTGGGAAGCGTCCCTGAAGGCGCGTTCGCGCGCGGCGATGCGATCGCCGCGCGGCTCGCATGCGAACGCGCCGGGGCCGCACTCGGGATCGACGCGGACGGCCTCGCGCACGCGATCCTCGATCGCGCGACGGAACGCTTGCGCGCGACCATCGACGAGCTGATCGCCGACTACGCGCTCGACCGCGCGCACGTCACGCTCGTCGGCGGCGGGGGCGGCGCGGCGGCGCTCGTGCCGTATGCGGCCCGCCGCCTGGGGTTCGCGCATCGCATCGCGCGCGACGCGCACGTGATCTCGCCGCTCGGCGTCGCGCTGGCGCTCGTGCGGGACGTCGTCGAGCGGACGATCGTCCACCCGGGACCGGACGATCTCGCGCGCATCCGCCGGGAAGCGATCGACGCCGCCGTCGCATCGGGTGCGGCACCGGATCGCGTCGAGGTCGTCGTCGAGGTCGACACGGCGCGCAATCGCGTGCGGGCGACGGCGTCCGGAGCGACGGCGCTCGTGGAAGGCGCGCAGTCCGCCGCCGGCGCCGGCGACGAGCAACGGCGAGCGGCCGCAGCGGAGCATCTGCGCGCGAGCGCTTCCATCGTGCGCCGTGTCGCCCGAGCCGGTTCGTTCGACGTCTACACGAGCGGGCTCGAGAGCGCCGTCGTCGACGAGCGCGGGATCGTGCGGCTGACGCTTGCGCGCGCCGTGACGTACGCGACGAGCGCGGGCGACGCGCAGCGCGTGCTCGCGCGCGCCGTCGACGAGCACACCACGTTCGGCGACGTCGGGCGCGCGCTGCCCGACGTGTTTCTGCTGCGCGGCGCACGCGTCGCGGAGCTCGCCGGCATGGCGGAAGCGCGACAGATCGCCGGGCTCGTCAGCGACGAGCTCGTGGGCGTCGACGACGCTGAGTCCGTCGTACTGATCGTGGTGCCGAACCGGGCGTAACGGAGGCGCTCGGCGCGGGCGCGAAGGGTGCGACGATGCGCGAGTACGACGTCCTCGTCGTCGGCGGCGGCAACGCGGGCTGCGCCGCGGCAATCGCCGCCGCGCGCTCCGGTGCACGCGTCCTGCTCGCGGAGCGGTACGGTTTTCTCGGCGGCACCGCGACGGCGTCGATGGTCGGTCCGTGGATGACGTTTCATTCCGGTGACGACCGGATCGTGGGCGGCATCGCGCAGGAGATCGTCGACCGGCTCGTGCTGAGCGGAGGCTCGCCCGGGCACGTGCGCGACGCGTCCGACTACGTGCCGACGATCACGCCGTTCGACCCCGAGATGCACAAGGCGCTCCTCTTCGAGATGATGCGGGAGAGCGGGGTCCAACTGCTGCTGCACGCGTGGTTCCTCGACGCGCTGGTCGACGGAACGCGCGTCGCGGGAGCGCGCGTCGCGACGGTCGGCGGAACGCGCGAGCTGCACGCGCGGCGCACGATCGACGCGACGGCGGACGCGTACGTCGCCGCAAGCGCGGGTGTGCCGTGGCAGCAAGGCGACGAGCGCGGCCGCGTGCAGCCGGCGTCGCTGATGTTCAGACTGTCGCACGTCGACTTCGTCGCCATCAGCGACTATGTCCGTCGCCGGCCCGAGCAGTTGCGCAGCTCGCTCAAGACGCACGAGCGCACGCCCGCCGCGCTCACCGCCGTTGCCGGCCTCTACGAGCTGTGGGACGCCGCACGCGAACGCGGTGCGGTCGACGTGCCGCGCGAGCTCGTGTCGTTCTTCGCGACGCCGTACGACGACGAAGTCACCGTGAACATGACGCGCGTCGTCGACGTCGACCCGCTCGATCCTGATGACCTCACGCGTGCGGAGATCGACGCGCGCTCGCAGGTGATGCAGCTGTTCGCGTTCTTCAAACGCGACGTCCCCGGGTTCGCGAACGCGCGCATCGCCGCGACCGCGACGCAGATCGGCGTGCGCGAGTCGCGCCGCATTCGCGGCGAGTACACGCTGACCGCGGACGACGTCCTGAGCGCGCGGACGTTTCCCGACGCGGTCGCGCGCAGCGCGTATCCGATCGACATCCACAACCCGGCCGGCAGCGGGACGACGACGCACCGCTTGCCGCCCGGTGCGTCGTACGAGATCCCGTATCGCTGCCTCGTGCCGCTCGGTGTCGACGATCTTCTCGTGGCGGGCCGTTGTATCTCCACGACGCACGAAGCGCACGCGTCGACGCGGCTGACTCCGACGGTCATGACGCTCGGTCAGGCGGCAGGTACCGCGGCGGCGCTGTCCGTCGAACGCGGCATCGCGCCGCGCGCACTCGATCCGGCACTGCTGCGTTCACGGCTCGCGCGCGACGGCGTCGACTTGCGGCGCAGCGAGCCCGTTCTCAGCACCACACCGGATGCCTGACCCCCGCGCGCTCGCGGCAGCGTACGGCGTTCGCGTCGAGCTCGCGCACCTCGGCGACTGGAGTCCCGCGACGCTGGTCGCCGAGTACGATCCGGACGGGCCGGCGATTCGCGTCAACGAGGCCGCGTTGCCGCGCGGCGACTCGTGCACCGTGCGCGATGCGATCGACCGCGCGATCGCGCACGAGCTCTACCATCACCGGGAAGCGATCGGCGAGATCGCGCGCATCGCCGGCCGCCGTGAGCGCGAAGCCGCGGCCGACGCATACGCAGACACGTGATGGAGCGAGCGCGCGAAATGCCGGCGGAGCGAGCGCAATGGCACCACGCCGAAGCGGTTGGGCCGCGGCGCCCGTGAACATCAAACTCTTCGCCGGCATCGACGGCGGGCAGTCCTCGACGACGGCCGTCATCGTCGACGAGCGCGGCGCGCTGCGCGGGCGCGGCACGGCGGGTCCTGCCGCGCACGTCGACGAGCCGCGCGGTTCGCGCCGCTGCGCCGATGCGTGCGCGGAGGCGATGGCGCGCGCGCTCGAGGCGGCGTCGCTGCCGTCGGACGCGCGCCTGGAGGCCGTCCACATCGGTCTGTCCGGGTTCGACGGCGCATTCGACGGCGCGCGACCCAGCTTCGCCGCGCGGTCCGTGCGGTTGGAGCACGACGCGCCGGTCGCGCTCGCGGGCGCCGTCGCGACGCGTCCGGCCGTGGTCGTCATCGCCGGAACCGGCTCGGTCGGCTACGGTGAAGACGGCGCGCGGCGTGCGCGTGCGCACCGGTGGCTGGGGGTATCCGTTCGGCGACGAGGGCAGCGCATACGCCGTCGCGCGCGACGCGCTCGCGCACGCGATGGCGGAAGACGATCGCGGCGCGCGCAGCCCGCTCGGCGACGCGGCGCTCGCATTCTTCGATCGCCCCGATCTGCGAAGTCTGGCGACCGCGGCCGTGCAGGGTCGCATGACGCGCGCAGAGATTGCCGCGTTCGCACAGGTCGTGCACGACGCCGCGCGGTTGGGCAGCGCCGAAGCGGCGGCGATCGTCGATCGCGCCGCGGACGCTCTCGCGTTGCTGGCGGCGACGACCGTCGCGCGGCTGTCGCACGACGGTCGCGTCGCAGTTGCGCTCGCAGGCGGGGCATTCCGAAGCGAGCCGTTCTTCGCGCGCGTGCGCGAGCGGTTGATGCAGCGTTCGCCGAACGCGGTTGCCGTACGACCGCGCTACGAGCCGGCGATCGGTGCGGCGCTCCTGGCCTTCGCCGACGCGGGCGCGGCCGTTCCCGACGCGATCGCGGAATGAGCGCGCTGCTCGAGCGCGCTGCGCGGCCGCCTCATCGTCTCGGTGCAAGCCGAGAGCGGCTCGCCGCTGAACGCGCCCGAGATGCTCGCATTGCTCGCGTCGGTCGCGGTCGCCAACGGCGCGGCCGCGATCCGCGCCGAAGGATCCGCTCGGCTGGGCGCGATCCGTCGCGCGGTCGACGTGCCCGTGATCGGCCTGATCAAGCGCGCCTACCCGGGCTTCGCGCCGTACATCACCGCGACCGCGCGTGAGATCGCGGAGGCCGTCGCCGCAGGCGCCGACGTCGTCGCGTTCGACGCGACCGGCCGTCCGCGGCCGGATGGCCGCGGCGACGAGGCGGTCGTTCGCGCGATCCACGCGTACGGCAGGCTCGCGATGGCCGACTGCGCCACCGCCGCGGACGCCGCGCGCGCGGCGGCGGCCGGCGCGGACATCGTCGCGACCACGATGTGCGGCTACACGGACGAGACGCGCGGAACACCGCTGCCCGCGCTGGACCTGCTGCGCGCGTGCGCCGGGAGCGGCGCCTTCGCGATCGCGGAAGGCGGCGTGTCGACGGCCGAAGACGTGCGAGCCGCGTTCGCCGCGGGCGCGTCGTCGGTCGTGGTCGGGACGGCGATCACGAACGTCGACGCCCTCGTGCGTCGCTTCTCGAACGCCGCGCCGCGCACGACCGAATCGGCGCTGTAGACCGCCGTCAGGCGGCGTCGCGAGACGTCAGCAGCCCGACGTCGCTGCGATGCTGTGGTCGGCCGCCGCTCCCTCGTCGACGAGGATCGACTTCACGCGGTCGTCCATCGCATCGCCGATGCCCTTCATCTGCTTGTTGTAGCGCGGGTCGGCAACCGGCAACGGCCGCGGCGCGTTCACCGTCGCCATCGCCGCACCGAACGGCGGCACCGCGTTCGACTTCTGCATCAGATCCTGCGCCTCGTCGTGATCTTCGCGTCCGCGGATCACGGTGATCGCCGACATCACCTCGGCGGCGGCTTTCTTCTGCCGGTAGAGCGCGCCGCCGAGCGCATCGGCGAAGTCCTTGAGCTCTTTCTGCCGCTTCGGATCGGGCGAGACTTTCGCGAGCTCACGCAGCCGCTTGATCTCCTGATCGCCGGACGCGGACGCGATGCGAATGTTTCCCGCTTGCGCCATCAGCTCGTCCAGCGCGTTGCGGAGCTGCAGAGAATTCAGCTTCTCGTAGTCGACGTTGTGCAGGTTCGTCGAGAGGATCGCCAACGTACGGTCGTTGTCGAGCGCTTCCGTGATGGCGCCGTTCGCGTGCGCAACGATGGGTACGCAGGCCGGAAGCGCCCGAACGCGGCCGATCTCGCGTAGCGGCGTCGGGTTCGCTGCGGCGGCGCTCGCCGGTGCGGGTGAAGCCGCCGCAGCGGAAACCGGGCTCGGTTCGGCAGCGAGCGCGATGACGATCGGGAGCAGCAACAGCATGGCGGGCGACCTCGGGAGATCGACGGAATTGCGACTTCCGTCGAGGCGGCCGGGTATCCTCGCGGCATGTGGCGCTTCTACCTGATCGCGACGGTCCTCGTCGTCGCGCTCGGAAGCATCGTCGTCGCGCATCGGATCGCGGCGACGGCGCGGCCGCCGCACGGCGGCGTTCGCCGGTCTCCGCGCCCGGTGACGGGGAACGCCAACGCCGGGCTTCCTCGTGACGCCGCCGCCGTTTTTCGACGGCCAGGGCGGCTGGGTGCTCAGCGCACTGCCGGACTGCTTCGATCAGCACTCCGCGATCGAGGGTCCGGCGGCGCTGGTGCGCACGCACGTCCCTCCGCGCCGGGACCGCGTGCCGGCCGGAACGATGCTGCGCGCCGGAAACTGCACGGTGTTCGTGCGGGCCCACGACGTATGGGTCTTTCGCGGCGGCGATCGCTTGCGCGTTCCGCCGGACGCGGCGCTCTTTCGCACGAAAGCGGGCCTCGCGCTGGTCTACGCGCACGCCGGCCGCACCGCGGTGCGCGTGTACCACGCAGCGCCGCCCGTGCCGCAGTCGGAGTAGCGCCGCGCGTCGAAGCCCGGCTCGATATGGAATTGCGCGAGGAAGTCGCCAAGCGGCGCACGTTCGCGATCATCTCGCATCCGGACGCCGGCAAGACGACCCTCACCGAGAAGCTGCTCCTGTACGGCGGGGCGATCGTGACGGCGGGTCAGGTTGCCGCGCGGAGGCGCGCGCGCGCCGCGACGTCCGACTGGATGGAGCTCGAGCGCGAACGCGGCATCTCGATCACGTCGACGGTGCTGCAGTTCCCGTACCACGGGCACACGATGAACCTGCTCGACACGCCGGGCCACCAGGACTTCGGCGAGGACACGTACCGCACGCTGCTCGCGGCGGACGCGGCAGTCATGCTCATCGACGCGGCCCGCGGCGTCGAGCCGCAGACGAAGAAGCTGTTCGCGATCTGCCGCGCGCGACGCATCCCGTTGTTCACGTTCGTCAACAAGATGGACCGGCCGTCGCGCGATCCGCTCGAGCTGCTCGACGAGCTCGAGAACGTGCTCGGCATCGGGGCGTACCCGATGAACTGGCCGCTCGGCAACGGCGAGACGTTCCGCGGCGTGTACGATCGCGCGACGCATGAGGTGCATCTCTTCGAGCGCACGGAGCACGGCGCGAAGCGCGCGCCGGTGCGCACGGCCGACCGCAACGACGAGCAGATCGCAGCGCTCGTCGACGAGCGCACGTACCGCGAGTTTCTCGACCAGCTGGACCTGCTCGAAGGCGCAGGCGCGGACTTCGATCGCGCCGCGATGCTGCACGGCGCCGTCACGCCGGTGTTCTTCGGCAGCGCGGTAACGAACTTCGGCGTCGAGCTGTTCTTGGACGCGTTCGTCCGCATGGGCCCGCCGCCCGCGCCGCGTCTGGACGCGGAGGGACACGTCGTCGAGCCGACGGACGAGCGGTTCACCGGCTTCGTCTTCAAGATCCAGGCGAACATGGATCCACGCCACCGCGACCGCGTCGCGTTCGTGCGCGTGTGCAGCGGAAAGTTCGAGCGAGACATGACGGTGAACAACGCGCGTACCGGCAAGGACGTGCGGCTGACGCGCGCGATGAAGCTGTTCGCGTCCGACCGCGAGTCGGTCGACGAGGCGTTCGCGGGAGACGTGGTCGGCCTGGCGAATCCCGGCGTGTTCGCGATCGGCGACACGCTGGCCGACGGCCCCGGCGTGCGCTTCGAACCGATTCCGGCCTTCGAGCCGGAACATTTCGCGCTCGGTGCGGAGTACGGACACCGCGAGCTACAAATCGTTCCAGAAAGGCATCGCGCAGCTGCGCGAGGAGGGCGCGATCCAGGTGTTCTACCCATTCGGGCAGACGCGGACGGAGCCGATCCTCGCGGCCGTCGGCGCGCTGCAGTTCGAGGTCGTAAGATACCGCTTGGAGTCCGAGTACAACGTGAAGACGGTGTTCCAGACGCTGCCGTACACGACGGCGCGCCGCGTACGTCCTTCGACGGGCGGAGAACCGGCTGAGAACGTCGCCGGCGCGACGCTCGGTTCGAGCGCCCGCCTCGTGGAGGACTGGGACGGCGATGCGCTCGCGCTGTTCGAGAGCGCGTGGAGCGTCAACTTGGCGCAGCAGTGGAACCCCGGCTTGACGTTCGAGCCGTTCGGGACGACGCAGCTCGCAAGCGAGGTGCCCGCGTAATGAATCCGGCCACGCCGGTTGGGCCCGGACCGCGCGTCGTCACGACGCCCACGCCGCGTTCCCGGCAGAATCAGATCATCGCGCTCGCGATTTTCGTCGTCGTGCTCGTCCTGCTCGTGCGCGCATGTTCGCCGCACGAGAACCGGTACGAGCACATCGCGCGCGACTTCACGGCGGCAGTGCAGAACAACGACTACACCGCGGTCGCGAAGCTCGAGAACACCGAGACGGCCTCGGAGATGGGCCACGGCCGCCTCGGCCACGCCGCCGACGAGCTCGCGCCGCTCGGCACGATCCGTCGCGTGCACGAGAACACGCCGAAGGACGACGGCGACCGCGTGCACGAGTTCGACGTGACGTTCGAGCACGGCACGGTGCACGAGAAGTTCAAGTTCGACCCGCAGGACAAGGTGTTTCGATTCGCTTACGACCCGCCGCAGAAGACGTCGTAGCGTGATCTCGGCCGGGTTTGCGGCGACGTTCGACGACGTCCGCGCGGCGGCGGAGCGGTTGCGCGGCGTCGTGCACCGCACTCCCGTCGCGACGTCGGCCTCCCTCGACGCGCGCACCGGCGCGCGCGTCGCGCTGAAGTGCGAGAACCTGCAGCGCATCGGCGCGTTCAAGATCCGCGGCGCATACAACGCGATCGCGCAGCTGTCGGCGGAACGGCGCCGCGCGGGCGTGGTCGCGTTCTCGAGCGGAAACCACGCGCAGGGCGTCGCGCTCGCGGCGCGGCTGCTCGACGCGCCGGCGACGATCGTCATGCCGGAAGACGCTCCCGCAGCGAAGCTCGCCGCGACCCGCGGCTACGGCGCCGAGGTCGTGACGTACGATCGCGGGCGGATCAATCGCGCGGAGCTCGCGACCGGCATCGCGAACGAGCGCGGCGCGACGCTGATCCCGCCGTACGACCATCCCGCGATCATCGCCGGGCAAGGCACCGCGGCGCTCGAGCTGATCGAAGACGCGGCGCAGCTCGACGTGATTCTCGTCCCGCTCGGCGGCGGCGGTCTGCTCGCCGGTACGTGTCTCGCAGCACACGCGCGCGCGCCGAACGCGCGCGTTTACGGCGTCGAACCGGACGCAGGCGACGACTGGGTGCAGTCGTGGCGCGCCGGGACCATCGTGACGATCCCGGTGCCGAAGACGATCGCCGACGGTCAGCAGACGCAAGCCCCGGGCGAGCTGACGTGGCCGATCGTGCGCGCGCTCGCGACGGGCGTCCTCACGGTGAGCGACGGCGAGATCCGCGCGGCGATGCGATTCGCCTTCGAGCGGCTGAAGCTCGTCGTCGAGCCGAGCGGCGCGAGCGCGCTGGCCGCGCTGCTGCACGGGAAGGTCGACGTCGGCACGATGCGCGCGTCGGTGTGATCCTGAGCGGCGGCAACGTCGACGCAGCACGCTTCGCGGACGTGCATCGGGTAGCGAGCCGGTCGTCCGTTTCGTCCGCGAAAAGCGTTTCCCGCGCGACGTTTCCGTCAGACGCGTCGCCTTTTGTTACCGTGTCGTGCCGGGGCGGCCCATCTCGTAGAACTGCGGGTTGGGGCGCATGTCCATCGCGCCGGCCATGCGGTTCGAGAAGCCGAAAAAGCCCGCGATCGACGCGATGTCCCAGGCGTCCTCGTCCGTGAGCCCGAGCGCCTTCAGCTCCGCGAGCTCCTTGTCGCTCGCGGCGAAGCCGCGCTCGTTCACGCGCGACGCGAAGGTCAGGATCGCGCGCAGGCGTGGTGAGAGGTCCGCGGTGCGCCAGTTCGTCGCGATCTGATCCGCGACGATCGGGTCCTTGCCGAGGATGCGCAACGCCGCGCCGTGCGCGGTGACGCAGTAGAGGCAGTCGTTCTCCGCCGAGACCGCGACGACGATCGCCTCGCGCTCCGCGCGCGAGAGCCCGCTCGGTCCGCGCATCAGCAGGTCGTGGTAGTGCATGAACGCGCGGAAATGCTCGGGACGCTTCGCGTACGCCAAGAACACGTTCGGCACGAAGCCGATCTTCGCGCGCGTCTCTTCGCAGACGGCGCGGATGTCGTCCGGCATGTCGTCGAGCGACGGCGCACCGAAACGCGAAGGCGCCGCGCTCGGCGCGACGCCCTCGTTGAACGCAGGCTGGCTATTTGGGCGCGACGATGTTCCCGCAGGAGACATAGACCGGAATTTCCTTCGTGGACTTGTGGACGTTGATTGCGAACGGCGACTTCTCGAGCTCGGCGATGGTCACGTCGGGGACCGTCGTCTCGGACTCGCCGTTCTGCACGGTCTTCAGCGGGTATGTCGGTTTCGGATCGAGCTTGTCGCACGTACCCTTGTGGATGTGCGCCGGCTGATCGACGTCTTTTTCGCCGCCGGTCAGGCGCAGCTTGACGACGAGCCCTTTCGAGCTGTCCATCAGCGTCGCGGTCCCCGTTTCGCCGGAGTTGTTCTGCGCGAGCAGCTTGATCTGCAGGGGCTTCGTCATCGCGTTGGGCGCCATGCTGGCCATGGGCGCCATCGACTGTGCCGTTACCCCGAAAATGAGCGCCGCGCCGACTGCGGCCGCCCTCACCGGTAATCTCATGTGCACCCTCCTGAATCTGTCGAGGAAGCGGCCTTTCGCGCGGTCGTCCTCGCCGCCTCTCGCCGAGCCGTTCAGGCTTTCTTCATGCTTCTCAGCATGACGCGCGCGGCGTTCAATCCGGGCGCGCCCATCACGCCGCCGCCGGGATGCGCGGCGGAGCCGCAGAGGTACAAATGCTTCACCGGCGTGCGATAGTCGGCGTATCCCGGCGCGGGGCGGAACATGAACAGTTTGTTCAAGCTCATCGCGCCCTGGAAGATGTTGCCGCCCGTGAGTCCGAACGTCGACTCGATATCGACCGGGCTCAAGATCTGCCGGTCGATCACCGACGCCGTGAACCCGGGCGCGTAGCGCTCCACGATCCCGAAGCACCGGTCGGCGAACCCGTCCTTGGTCGCGGCGTCCCACGTGCCGTTCGCGAGCGCGTACGGCGCGTACTGGCAGAACATCGACATCACGTGCTTGCCGGGCGGCGCGACCGTCGGATCGACCGACGATGGGATCGTGCACTCGACGACGGGTTGCGTCGACGGCCGCCCGTACTTCGCGTCGTCGTAGGCGCGCTCGATGAAGTCTTGGTCCGGGCAGAAGTGCATCGTGCCGCGGTGTTGCGGCCCCGGCTCGGACCCGGGACACGCGGTGAAGTTCGGCAGCGCGTCGAGCGCGACGTTGATCTTCGCCGACGCGCTCGCATAGTCGATGCGGCGGACCTCGGCGAGGAAGTCAGGCGGCAGCGTGTCCGGCTCGAGGAAGGTCTCGAACGTCAGGCGGCAGTCGACCGCGCTCGCAACCGCGTCGCGCGCGAATCTCCTCGCCGTTCGCGAGCGCGACGCCGACCGCCGTGCGGCGGTCGACGAGGATCCGGCGCACCTCGGCATCGGTGCGAATCTCGACGCCCAGGTCGCGCGCCGCGCGCGCGAGTGCCTGCGTGAGCCCGCCCATGCCGCCGCGCACGTAGCTCCACACGCCGCGCGCGCCGTTCGTCTCGCCCATGACGTGGTGGAACAGCACGTACGCGGTACCGGGCATCGAGGGCGCTGCGAACGCGCCGATGATCGCATCGGTCGCGAGCGTCGCCTTCAGCTCTTCGGATTCGAACCAGCGGTCCAGGATCGGCCGAGCGGCGCCCGTCAGGATTTCGAGCGCCTCGCCCATCGCGCCGTCGAGACCCTTCATCGCGAGCCCGAGGCGGCCGAGCGCGAGGAGGTCGCCCGCTCGCGGATGCACCGGGTTCGGCGGTATCTGCAGCAGCGTCGGCTCGATCACCGCCGCGACGCGCTCGAGCATCGCGATGTAGCGCGGATAGCGCTCGGCGTCGCGCACGCTGAACTTCGCGATCTCGCGCGCGTTGAGCGACTCGTCGGCACCGAGCATCAGGAACCGTCCGTCGTCGAACGGCGTGAACGACGACGGGTTCCGTTCGATCAGCTCGAAACCGTAGTCGCGCAGGCGAAGATCGCGGACGATCTCCGGGCGGAAGAGGCTGTTGACGTACGCCGCCGTCGAGACCTTGAAGCCGGGAAACGTCTCCTCCGTGACGCACGCGCCGCCGACGACCGAGCGCCGCTCGAGCACGAGCACGCGACGCTTCGCGCGCGCCAGATAGCACGCGGCGACGAGGCCGTTGTGCCCGCCGCCGATGATGATCGCATCGTACGTCCGCGTCGCCGCGGGCGCGCTCACTGCTTCTTGCGTCCGTTCGCGGACGAACCGCGCCCGTTCAGTTTCGCGCGCGCCGCATGCCGTGGTTCGAACGGCTTGCCGACCTTGTACGTGCCGCCGTGCGAAAGCTTCGTGTCGACGTCGTCGCAGCCGATCGGCGTGAAGGCGCCGCAGTCGTCCGGGCGCGCCTCGTAGATGCCGCAGTAGTAGCGTCCGGACCGTGGGCCCATCAGGAAGACGCACTTGTGCGCGGGCTCGACGCTGTACGCGCCCTTGTCGTCGACCTTGCGCAGCCACCCGACGGTGTAGCCGTCCGCGGACTCTCGCCGCACGACGTACTCCTCCATGACCTCATCGTACGTCATGCCGAAGTGGTCCGCGATGCGCTGGACGTCCGCCTTGTTGACGAACGGCTCGTATCCGCTGCAGCACTCGGCGCAGCCGGGCGGGCACGCGAGGTTCTCCGGCAGATCGTACTGATGCTTGCGCGCGAGATCGATCACGCGGCGCAGCGCATCGACGAACTCAGCGTCGTCGTTGTACTTGTACGTCCACTCCTTGTGCGAGATCTCGTTCGCGTTGTAGCGGCGTTTCGTGACGGTGTTGTATTTGATCGTGACGTGCTCTTCGTCGATCTCCATCGACTGCACCGACGTGATCGGGTCGAGGTCGAGGTCGGTGAGCTTCGTGGGCTGCCCGTTCTCGCGCGTGTATCGCTGCAGGTTGCGCAGCTCGCGGTGCGCGATGAGATCGATCGTCTCTTGCATGGGCTCGCTTCTTCGGTGTCGACGGCGGACGAACCCGGCGCGTCGGAGAAGGCGCGGCCGATGGAGCGTCGCTCGACCGCCGCATTGCTCGCCTTGCTGGCCGCGTTGCCGGTCGCAGCGCGTGCCGACGAGCTCACGGACGTGCGCGAGCGCGTGCAGGCCGCGATGCAGTGGGCACGCTCGTACGTCGTCACGACGACCAGCATGACGGGGTTCACCGTGACGATGACGTACGTCGCGCCCGATCGGTACCACAGCGCCCTCGCCTACGGGGGCGCGATGCGCGACGTCGTCCTGATCGGTCCCGTGGCGTATCTGAGCGACGACGGCGGCAAGACGTACCGCAAGACCAGCGCCCCACCGGAGGTCCTCCAGGCGCAGGCGCAGCTCCACGATGTTCCGGTCGAGCGGCTCGTGCCGGACCGGCTGATCGGCGGCCGGGTGTGGGGCCGTTTTACGACGGTCGCCTCCGGTCCGCAGAAGGATCAATATCTGACCTGCGACTACGACAAGAGAACGTATCGCATCAACGACTGCTCGAACGGAGGCATGACGCTGACCTTCTCACGCTACGACGACCCGAGCAACGCCGTCACGGTCCCGGCGAACGTCACCGGAGGCGTACGCTGATGCCGCGCGCGGCGATCGGCGTCGACCTCGGCGGATCGCACGTCATGGCGGCCGTGGTCCAAGAATCCGGCGAGATCCTCGACAAGTTCGAACACGACATCACGGACCACGACCCGGCCGCGGTCGTCGACGCGCTTGCCGGCGTCGTGCGCAAGGCGATCGACGGAACGCATGACGACGTCGTCGGGATCGGCATCGGCTCCCCCGGCAACATCGACCCCGCGACCGGCGCGATCCGGTACTCGCCGAACTTCGGCTGGCAGGACGTCGCGCTCGGCGCGCGCGTCCGCGAAGCGTTTCCGGGTCTGACTGTTTTCGTCGCCAACGACGCACGCTGCGCGACGCTGGGCGAGTACGTGCACGGCGTCGGTCAGGGCACGCGCGACTTCGTGCTGCTGACGCTGGGAACGGGGATCGGCGGCGGGATCGTCGCGGGCGGGAACGTCGCGCTCGGGTTTCAGATGGGAGCGGGAGAGATCGGCCACCACACGATCCGGCCGGACACCGGCTTCATCTGCGCGTGCGGCAAAGTCGGCTGCTTCGAAGCGCAATCGTCGGGAACGGGGCTGTTGCGCCACGCGTTCCGGCTCGCGCCCTCATTCCCGCGCAGCGCGCTGCTCGACGCGCCCGCAAAAGAGAAAGAAAAGGACAAAGACAAGCACGACGCGCGCTCCTGGCGCGAGCGCCTGGGCTCGAAGCGCATCCGCAAGGCCGCGCAGGCGGGCGATCCCCACGCGACCGCGGCGTGGAACGCGTTCTGTGACGACCTCGCCATCGGGCTCTCGAACGTCATCGCGTTCGTGAACCCGGAGGTCATCGCGCTCGGCGGCGGCGTCTCGACCGCCGGGGATTTTCTCCTCGACCGCGTGCGGCCGCTCGTGGAGGTCCGCACGACGATGGTGCCGCGCGGGACGACACGCATCGAGCGAGCCCGGCTCGGCAACGATGCCGGAGCGGTCGGTGCGGCGGTCGCCGCGATGCGCGGCGGTCTGCTCGCACAGGTTCCGCGGACGGCCGCCCTGCCGGTAAGCGTCTCGTAAGTCGTCGTAAGGCGTCCGAAAGCGACGCCCGCGATGATCGGGCCGTGAACGACAGCGATCGGGCGTCACGCCTTCCGCCAATCTGCCGCGACTGCGGCCACCGCGCGTCCCTCCACCATCGCGAAGGCTGCCGGGCGCTCTTGCTCGGACGGGGTCGTCCGGCCACCTGCGGTTGCCCAACCACGCTGCGCGAGATTCTCAGCCCGCGGCTCGGGCCGCCGCCGGCGGAGCTGATCGAGCGCCGGACCTCCTAGCCGCGGATCGCGGCCGTCCCTACCGGGTGTGGGCGGGCGCGTCGAAAGCAAGCGCCGCCATCATGCGGACGCCGGTTTCGAGCGCGCTTTCATCGATGTCGAAGCGTGCGTGGTGGTGCGGAAACGCGCTGCGCGCGCCGCCGTTGCTGCCGATCGTGAAGAAACACGCCGGCACGCGCTCCGCAAAAAACGAAAAGTCCTCGGCGCCCATCAGCTTGGGAACGTCCGCGACACGATCCGCGCCGACGACGCGCTCCGCGAGCGCGCGCACGTACTGCGTCTGCGCCGGATCGTTCGTCGTCACCGGATAGCGCCAGAGGTACTCGAACGCGTACGTCGCGCCGCTCGACTCGCACACGCCGCGCAGCACGCGCTCGATCCGTTCCGGCATCTTCGCGCGAACCTCCGCATCGAACGCGCGCACCGTGCCGAGCAGCCGTACCCGGCTCGGGATCACGTTGTGCGTCGTGCCGCCGTGGATCGCGCCGATCGTCACGACGGCCGGCTCGATCGGATCGACGTTGCGCGAGACGACCTGCTGCACCGCGACCACGAACTGCGCCGCGACGTAGACCGGATCGACCGACAGGTGCGGCGATGCACCGTGTCCGCCTTTGCCTTCGATCGTGATCTCGATCGAGTCGCTCGACGCGTAGAACGCGCCCTCGCGAAATCCGACGCGTCCGGCCGGCTGCGCGGAGGCGAGGTGCAATCCGTACGCGCGCTCGATGCCGAAGCGCTCGAGCACGCCGTCGGCGACCATCGCTTTGGCGCCGCCCTTGCCTTCTTCCGCGGGCTGGAACAGAAAACAGACCGTGCCCGTGACATCGTCGCGGCGTGACGCGACGATCCGAGCCGCGCCGAGCAGCATCGCGACGTGCCCGTCGTGTCCGCACGCGTGCATCTTCTCCGGCGCGCCGCTGCGGTACGGCACGTCGTTCTCCTCGTCGATCGGCAGCGCGTCCATGTCGGCGCGCAACATGATCGTGCGTCCGGGACGCGTGCCGCGCAGCACGCCGACGACGCCCGTCCGGCCGATGCCCTCGTGCACGTCGATGCCGAGCTCGCGCAAACGCGCGGCGACCAGCGACGCCGTTCGGTGCTCTTCGAACCCGAGCTCGGGATGCTCGTGCAGGTCGCGACGGGTCGCCACGACTTCCTCCGCGACCTCGCGCGGAACGTCGATTACCATACGTTCACTATGCCCGCGTGCGGCTCGGCGCGAAGCGCGCCGCTTCCGGCGCTGGTCGTGCGCGCCCGGTCGGTCGCTGCGACGTTCGTCGTGTCGGCCGGCCGGCGTCTGCTCGGAGCCGTGGCGCCAGCCGAACGAGCCGGGTTGCCGGCACATGGCAGGGCTGTATCCGAGAGGATACGGCCCCGAGCCCGCGGCAGTATTCGGCGAGAAGTATGCGGTCGATGCTGAACAACTCCCCGTCTGCGATGCGGTCCGAGCGCCCGCTCGCGACGTCGGCGGCGATCGCGATGGACGACGTCACGCTCGTGCGGCGCACGCAAGAGGAACTCCATCACGACCTCAAGCGGACGGTGCTCAGACTGCTCTCCGGCCACAACCGCCGCGTGAAGCGGCGCACGGTGCTCGAGAACGTATCGCTGCAGGTCGAGCGGGGCGAGAAGGTCGGCATCATCGGGCCCAACGGCAGCGGAAAGTCGACGCTCCTCAAAGTCATCGCGGGCATTCTGCGCCCGACGCGCGGGGCGGCGACCTTCAGCGGTACGCTGGCGCCGTTGCTTGAGCTGGGCGTCGGTTTCGATGCGGATCTCTCGCTGATCGACAACATCATGTACTACGGCGTTCTGCTGGGCATCCCGAAGAGCTCGTGCGCGCGCACCTCGAGGAGATCTTGGACTTCGCCGAGCTCAGCGAGTATCGCGACGAGCCGACGAAGACGCTGTCGTCGGGGATGGGTGCTCGATTGAGCTTCGCGATCGCCACCGAGTTTCGTCCCGACATTCTGCTCGTCGACGAAGTGCTCTCGGTCGGCGACGAACGTTTCCGCCGAAAATGCACTGCTCGGATCGATCGGTTCTGGGACGAGCACAGCACGATCATGCTGGTGAGCCATGACATGGTGACGGTCGCGCGGACGTGTCCTCGCGTGATCTGGATGGACCAAGGCGCGATCCGGTACGACGGACCGTCCGAGCGCGTGGCGGAGATGTATCTTTCGACGATCCCGAGCGCGGCGAGTTTTCGCAGCGGTGAGGACCTCGTCGAGCTCGCGAGAGGAAACCGGCGCGGCGAGCTGCTCGTACAGGGCGCATCCCGTCATCCGCAGCTCTACCTCATTCGGGACGGCCATCGGCACGCGATCTCTTCAGCGGAATGGACGATACTGCATCAGTACACCGCTGAAGACGTCGCGATCGTGGAAGACGACGTCATTCTCCAGATTGCGGAAGGCCCAGTCCTCGGCGCGTGATGGTCGACAGGCGCAACCTGATTCTCGCGGGGCTGCAACTCGATGGGCTCGGGCTCGAAATCGGGGGCGGTTACAACCCCATCGCATCACGGGACGATTTTCGCGTCGAGCATCTGGACCGCGCCGATCGTGCGGGGCTGATCGAAAAATATGCCGCCGAGGGCATCGACACGTCGCGCATTCAGCACGTGGACTACGTGTGGTCCGGGCAGGCGTACGCCGAGCTCGTCGGCGA
Source organism: Vulcanimicrobiota bacterium (assembly GCA_963841685.1). Taxonomy (GTDB): domain Bacteria; phylum Vulcanimicrobiota; class Vulcanimicrobiia; order Vulcanimicrobiales; family Vulcanimicrobiaceae; genus Vulcanimicrobium. The sequence goes on along the minus strand of CAWJDU010000006.1, from coordinate 12,164 downwards.
GAAGCGCTACGATTGGATCATCGCTTCGCACGTGATCGAGCATGTGCCCAATCCGATCGGTTTCCTGAACGATTGCGCCGCGATTCTCGCCGATGGCGGCGTCCTCTCTCTGGTGATACCCGACAAACGCTCGTGCTTCGATTATTACCGGCCGACGACCGGGCTGGCAAGGTTCGTCGACGCATTCGTCCTCGGTGATACGCGCACAACGGCAGGAGCGGTCGTCGAACATCTGATGTACGCGGCTACCGTCGATGGTGCCATCACGTGGAACGAGCAGAGCGAACACGCGACGCCGCAGTTTCTCCACACGAGCGAACAGGCGCGGGACGCGTTTGACAGCGTCGTGCGCGACCATGTGTATCACGACGTCCACGCGTGGGTCTTCACGCCGTACAGCTTTCGCATGATCGCCGAAGATCTGTACCGGTTAGGGCTCACGACGTTGCGAGAGTTGGCGTGGCACGATACCGAAGGGATCGAATTTTTCATCCAGTTGTCGCGTTCCGGTGCCGGTCCGGACGTGACGCGCGATACGCTCGCGCTCGAGGCTCTGACGTTTCCGCGGGCGGAGAGCATGACCGCCAAGACGCCCTTCGCTCCCCTCGCAGCGACGGCACGCTGCCGGGACGGCGAAGAGCTCGTTGCGCTGGCACGATCCGGCCCGCGCAAGGAGCTCATTGTTCAGAGTACGTCCGGACATCCCGAGATTTGTCTCATCCGCGACGGCCGCCGACATCCGATCTCGTCGCCGGAGTGGATAGCGCAGCACGGTTACTCCAGCGACGACCTACTCGTCGTCGATGACGACGTGATCAAGGAAGTGACCGTGGGTGAGGTTCTGACCGCGTAGGAGATTTTCAGTCGTAACGTTTGCTCGGAACGTGAAGTCTTCGGCGTAGCCGAAGCCACTAGCCGGCGGCGGGGATGATCGGTCTGCGACCGGTCTTCGCCATTTGCGCGATCAGCTCGGCGATACGGCGCGATGAGCCGCGCGGCGCGATCGCCGTCTGCCGGAAGCGCATCTTTGCGAGCCGCTCCTGGTTGTGCACGATGCGCGCGACCGACGACACGACCTCCGCCGTCGTGAGCGCGACGACGCCGATGCCGTTGGTGCGCACGTAGTCGAGATTGCCGCGTTCCTGGCCCGGGACGTAGTCGTACACGACGACCGGAACCTCGGCCACCGACGCCTCCGCGATCGTTCCGGGACCGGCCTTCGTCACGAGCAGATCGGCGGCGCGCATGAGCTCGGGCACGTCGTTGCGGAAGCCGAGCACCGTCATCGGCGTCGGCAGCGAGGGCGCGAGCTCTTCGAGCTTCGCCTTGAGCGCGGCGTTGCGACCGGTGACGACGACGAGGTGGAAGTCGAGTCCGGCTCGCGCGAGCCCGAGCGTCGTCGGCAAGAGCTTTCCTCCGCCTTCGCCGCCCGCCATCAGCAGCGCGATCGTCGCGGTCTCGGGAAGGCCGAGCTTCTTGCGGATTTCCGTCTTCGAGCCGGACACGTCTTCGAACCGCGGATGGATCGGATGTCCGAGCAGCCGCAGACGCTCGGGCGGCACGCCGCGGTCGATCGCGCGCTGGTACACTTCACGCGCGGGTACGACCGTGAGGTCGGCTTCCGGCAGCAGCCAGCCTTCGTGCACGCGGCCAAGGTCGGTGATGACGGTGACGATCGGCACGTGCTGCATGCCGGCGTCTGCGCGCGCGCGCAGCGCGGCGTGGTTGAGCAACGGGTGCACCGACACGATGACGTCGGGCTGATACTGCGTGAACACTTCGCGTAAGCGCTCGCGATAGAGCGGCTCGCAGAACCGCACGATCGTCTTGTATCGGCGGCGTCCGTTCGTCGCGTGATACAGCGCGCCGTAGATCGGGGGCGCAAAGCGAAGGGCCGCGCTATATGCCGGCCCCAGCTTGGATAGCGGAAACGTGCAGTGGGTGGCGATGTCGTCGATGCGCCACTCGAAGCGCGTCGGTCCTTGAATCTCGTCGAGCGCGGCCCCGACGGCTTGCGCTCCGGCGCGGTGTCCGCCGCCCGTGTCCGAAATCAAAAAGAGGACCCGCTTCGTCATCAACCCTCAGCTCGTCTGCTTGACCATCTTGCGCCGCTTCATGCCGGCGGTCGCCTCACGGCGCCGCGCGATCGCGGCGCGGCGAAGGGCTGCCGCGCGACGCTTCGGGTCGAGACTGCGGCACAACGCGATGAACGCGCGTGCCGGTGCGTCGTAGAAGCGGAAGATGTCGCCGAACTCGATCTCTGGGTTGCGATGGTGGCCGTCATGATCTTCGGGCAGCACGATCTGGAGGATGCGGGCGAGTCGAAGGCCCCAGGCCGGCGTACGCCAGCCGAGCTCGGTCGTGTGGCGCCACCACACGTGCAGCTGCCCGAGCACGAGCCCGAGGAGCGCACCGGCGACCGAGATCGTGCTGCACGCGATCGCGAGCACGATGTACGGAACGGCACCGAGGAAACCGTCGAGCAACACCGCAGGATCACGCGAGAGGACGGCGTGATCCCAGTACGACCGCCTCCGGTCGTGATGTGTGCGCAGGTGCAACTTTCCCCACACGTGCTGCGGCACGTGATAAAAGAACGTCGACGCGAAATCTCCGACGAGCAGGACGATGAACGTCGCCGCGATCCCTGAGACGAGGGGCGAGCCCAACGAGATCGTGTTCACGGTGATCCTTGTGCGAGTGAAGGGCTAACGGCGGATTGCTCCCGACTGGTGGAAACCCTCTCGCTGCCGTGCTCGTGGCAAGCGCCCTCACGGTCGCGGGCGGGATACGGATCGACGGGCTGCGAGACGCCGCGCTGTCGTGGCATATACCCCCGCCGGTCCCTGTTATGCGAGGCCTCCGGCTGTGCATGGATGCCGGTCGCCGATCGCCGCCTGCGATCAAAGTCGCTCGCGAGGCGATGCGCGCGAACCCGCGGATCGACGCGATCGATGCGCTCCTGCTCGCCACGCAAGCCGTCGGCGATGCTCGCGCGACCGGCCTGCCACCCGCGTTCTTGGCGGCGACGCTGCTCCAAGAATCGGCGTTCGATCCGGGAGCCGTTTCGTCGGCGGGCGCCGTCGGGATCGCGCAGTTCACCGTGCCGACGGCCGACGAGTACGGCGTCGATCCGTGGGAGCCGCGTTCCGCTATCGCGGGTGCCTCGCGAGTGCTGGCGGCGTACGTCGCGGCATACCGGGCGCGCGGCGATGAGGATCCGTATGCGCTGGCGCTCGCCGCGTACGACGCCGGACCCGCCGCGGTCGCGCGGTACGGCGGTGTTCCGCCGTACGCCGAGACGCTCGAATACATCGGCGACGTTCGCACGCGCTGGTCCCGCATCGTCGGACGCTGACGCTTCGCGGGGGTGTTTTCGCCTCCGAAGGGCAGAGCAGCGAGCGAGCGCGGCTCGGCGGCTCGGAATCCTTTCGAGCCGCGGCCGCGTTTGGTGGAGAAGCCGTGACCGAGCACTTCGCCGCCTCGCAGCGCGCGGCGCCGCGAGAGTTTTCCGACCGCATCACGCTGCATCGCGACTCCAAGCCGCTGCGCGCCGCGACGTTCGCCGAAGACGTGCGCGACGGTCTCGGCGCGCGTCCCTACCGGCTTGCCGCGAAGTATTTCTACGACGATCTCGGATCGGCGCTCTTCGAAGCGATCACGCGGCTGCCGGAATACTACCTCACGCGCATCGAGCGCGATCTGCTTGCGACGTACGGCCGCGAGATCGTGACGACGCCTCGGCGGACCGCTCGAGCTCGTCGAGCTCGGCAGCGGCAGCGCGCTCAAGACGCGCCTCCTGATCGACGCCGTGCTGGAGCGCCAGGCGTCGCTCACGTACCGGCCGATCGACATCTCCGCCGACGTCCTCGCCGAGTCGGCGCTCACGCTCGCCGGCGCGTATTCGGCGGTGCGCATCGAGGCGTACGCGGGCGACTACTTCCCGCTGCTGCGCGCGAAACGGCTGCAGCTGCGCGACCGCGCGCTCGCGCTCTTCCTGGGCTCGAACATCGGGAACTTCGAGCCGGACGACGCGCGCGAGCTGCTGCACCTGCTCGCGCGAGCGCTGCGTCCCGGCGACGCCCTCCTGATCGGCTACGACCTCAAGAAGGATGCGTCGATCCTCGAGCTCGCGTACGACGACCCGACCGGCGTCACGTCCGCGTTCAACAAGAACCTGCTCGCGCGGATCAATCGCGAGCTCGGCGGCGACTTCGACCTGGGTGCGTTCCGCTTCGAAGCGCGCTGGAACGACGCGTCGGGCGCGGTCGAATCGTTCCTCGTGAGCGAACGCGCCCAGCACGTCCGGATCGCGGCGGCGCGGCTCTTCGTCCCGTTCGCCGCGGGCGACGCGATCCACACGGAATCCTCGTACAAGTTCGCACGCGAGGATCTGCTCGCGCTCGCCAACGGTGCCGGTTTCGATGAGACGCGCACGTACACGGACGCCGGCGGACGGTACGCGCTCTCGCTGCTCAACGTTCGCTGACGATCGGCGCGCCGCGGTGGTGGCGCGGCGAGGGGGCTGACACGATGGTCTGCACGGCACGCGGCTCCGCGCATCGTGCGCGGAGCCGCTCTGTCTTCGCATCGCTTCCGCGCATCCTGCGCACGCTCGCTCACACGGCCGTTCACACCGTCGTGTCAGCTCCCTCGCCTCGGGCGATAGCTCTCTCACGATCACGCGATGTCACCCTGAGCTCGTCGAAGGGTGAGAGTGGGACGCGCCACTCGAGCCGCGGCTCGTGCGAGGACGATGATCGCTCACCCTTCGGCGAGCTCAGGGTGACACGCGAGTTCGACTCGCCCACGTTGGCGACGACGATCTCGACCGAGCCGCGCCACCGTACCGAGCGGCGTCACCGTACCGTGCGCAACCCCGAGCCGTGCCACGATGCCGTTATCGGCGGACGGCGCGTTCCGCGCCGCGCAGTGCGGCGTCGGCGACGATGGCGAGCGCGGCCGCGGCGAGCGCGCCGGCGACGATCTTCGGCGCGTTGTCGCTCCGCATTCCCTCGAACAGCAGCACGCCGAGGCCGCCCGCGTCGATCCACGCGGCGATCGTCGCGAGCGCGATGAGGCTGACTGCAGCGACGCGCACGCCGCCGAGGACGACCGGCAGCGCGACGGGGATCTCCACGCGCAGCAGGGTCTGACGGCGCGTCATCCCGAGGCCCTGCGCCGCGTCGACGATCGCGGGATCGACGCCGCGCAGGCCGGCGACGATGCCGCGAACGAGCACCATCTGCGCGTAGGCCGCGAGCGCCACGATCGCGGTCGTCGCGCCGAGCCCGAGAACCGCGACGAGCAGCGCGAGCAGCGCGAGGCTCGGAATCGTGTAGATCGCGCCCGTGATCGACAGGATCGCCGCCCGCGCGCCCGCGCGCCGTGCGGCGAGCACGCCGAGCGGGATCGCGACGACGAGCGCGAGCACGAGCGCGCCGGCGACGAGCGCCACGTGCTGCGCCAGCAGCAGCCCGACGCGGTCGGGGTGTTCGACGAGATACGTCATCGTTCGATCAGCGGCCGTTCGAGGGCGAGACGGCGCGTCTGCGCGTCGACGCCGACGAGGCTGCGCACGAAGCCGTCCGCCGGGTGCTCGAGGAGCGTCGCGGGCGCGGCGGCTTGCACGACGCGTCCGGCGTTCATCACGACGATGCGGTCCGCGAGGCGCAGCGCTTCATCGACGTCGTGCGTCACGAAGACGATCGTCGTGCCGAGCTCGCTGTGGACGCGCGCGATCTCTTCCTGCAGCGACGCGCGCACGATCGCGTCCACGGCGGCGAACGGTTCGTCCATCAGCAGCACGCGCGGGCGCGCCGCGAGCGCGCGCGCGACGCCGACGCGCTGCGCCTCGCCGCCCGACAGCTCGCGCGGTCTCCGGTCGCGGTAGCGGTCCGGATCGAGGCGCACGAGCGCGAGCAGCTCGTCGACCCGCGAGGCGATGCGCGCATCGTCCCATCCGAGCAGCCGCGGCACGATTGCGACGTTCTGCGCGACCGTGTAGTGCGGAAACAGTCCGACCGCTTGGATCACGTAGCCGATGGTGCGGCGCAGCTCGTCGGGATCACGCGCGCGCGCGTCGCCTCCGTCGACCAGCACCGTTCCCGACGTCGGCTCGACGAGCCGGTTGATCGTGCGCAGCAGCGTGCTCTTGCCGCACCCTGACGGCCCGAGCAGAACGGCGAGCTCGCCCGGTTCGACGACGAGATTCGACGTCGTGCACGGCTGCCGCGGCGGCGCCGGGGTAGCGTACGGCGACGCCGCGCAGGTCGACGCGCGCGCCGCGCGCGGCGTCAGGCGAGTCCGGCGGTCTTGAGGAAGTCACGCGCAACGTCGGCCGGCTCGCGCTTCTGGGGCCCGTCCACCTGGAGGTTCAGGTCCTGCATCACGTCGTTCGTGAGGTGCGGTGCGAGGGCGTCGAGCGGCGCCGCGACGGCCGGCTTCGCGGCGAGCAGCGCCTTCCGCACGACCGGCGCGACGGCGTACGACGGAAACAGGTGCTTGTCGTCTTCGAGGACGACGAGGCTGTCGGCTCGGAGCTGTCCCTCCGTCGAGAACGCGATGATGACGTCGACGTCGCCGTGCTCCAGCGCGCGGTACTTCAAGCCGTTGTCCAGAATCTTCACCTGCTTGAAGCGGAAACCGCCGTACGTCTTCTGGAGCCCCGGCAGGCCGTCGGCGCGCGTCAGGAACTCCGGCACGGCGCCGAGACGGAGCTCGGAGGCTTTCGTCGCGAGGTCGCTGAGCTTGCCGAGCGCCCAGCGGCCCGCGACGGCTTGCGTCGTCGCGAGCGCCTGCGTATCGTTCATCGGCGCCGGATCGAGCCATACGAGGCCGAAGCGTTGCGCGTACGCGCTTTTCACCGTCGCGTACGCGCGTTGCGGGTCGCTGATCGGCGCGGCGTGCAGCACGTCGAGCAGCGCGGTTCCCGTGTACTCGGGATAGAGATCGATCTGTCCGCGGCGCAGCGCGGCCATCGCGATGTCCGTCGTGCCGAGGTCGAGCTTGCGGCTCACGGACATGCCGGCGTGCTCGAGCACCTGCGCGTACAGCTCCCCGATGATCAGCTCCTCGGTGAAGTTCTTCGAGCCGACCTTCACGGCATCGCGCGGCGCGCACGACGCCGCGAGCGGCGCGGTCGCGATGAGGGCGAGCGCGCTCGCGCGGTTCAGCATCGTCATCCGTCAGACCACCGCCGCACGACGTTCCGCGTAACCGAGCGCGGCGTCCGCGAGCAGCGCCATGACGGCGACCGAAACCGCGCCGAGCACGAGCTCGCCCAGGTCGGAGTTCTCGAGGCCGCCGATGATGTAGTCGCCGAGGCCGCCCGCGCCGATGAACGCCGCGAGCGTCGCGGACGCGATCACCTCGACGGCCGCCGTTCGCACGCCGACCGCGACGACGGGAAGCGCGAGCGGCCATCGCACGCGCCGGCCGACCTGCGCGCGCGTCATGCCGGTGCCGCGCGCCGCCTCGAGGATGCTCGCGGCGACGGACCGGAGGCCGACGTCGGTATTGATCACGATCGGCGGCAGCGCGAGCACGACCAGCGCCAGCAGCGCGGGCATGAAGCCGAGTCCGAGAAACGGCAGCGCCAGGGTCAGCACCGCGAGCGACGGGATGACGCGGAATCCCCCTGCCAGCGCGAGCAGCGCGCCGCGCGGCAGCGGGCGGTCGGCGGTGAGCGCCGCCACCGGGATGCCGATCGCGAGCGCGATCCCCAGCGACGATGCGGCGAGCAACGCGTGCGTCCACAGGTGGGCGATGAAGTCCACGCTTACACGCCGAACCCGAAGCAGATCATGCTCTCCGGTTCGCAGGTGCGCTCCGAGCTCCGCCCGGTCGTCGTGCCGCCGCCGCTCGACGACCCGTCGCTCTACATCAATCGCGAGACCTCGTGGCTGGAGTTCAACGACCGCGTCCTGGAAGAAGCGCTCGACGAGCGCAACCCGCTGCTCGAGCGGCTCAAGTTCGTCGCGATCTACGGCACGAACCTCGACGAGTTCTTCATGATCCGCATCGCCGGGCTGATGCAGCAGCTCGCGGCGGAGGTCCACAAGCGTTCGGACGACGGCCGGACGCCCGAAGAGCAGCTCGACCTCGTGAGCGCGCGCCTGCGCACGTCGCTCGCACGCATGACGGACTGCCTGGAGAACGACCTCTTTCCCGGGTTCGAACGGCACGGCATCCGCATCCTCGCGTACGGCCAGCTCGACGCGGAGACGATGCGCGCGATGCGGCGGTACTTCGAGGAGCGCGTGTTCCCCGTACTCACGCCGCTCGCGATCGACAAGGGCCATCCGTTCCCGTACATCTCGAACCTCTCGATCTCGCTCGCGGTCGAGATCGAGGAGCTGACGCCGGACGGGCCGCTGCGCTACGTCGCGCGCGTGAAGGTTCCGCCGTCGCTGCCGCGGTTCGTGCCGGTCGAGACGGCGCCGCGCGGTCAGCGCTGGTTCGTGATGCTCGAGGACATCATCGGCCACAACCTCGAGGCGCTGTTTCCCGGGCCTGCGCGTCACCGCGTCGTACCTGTTCCGCGTCACGCGTGACGCGGACCTCGATCTGCAGGAAGACGAAGCCGACGATCTGCTGCGCGCGATCGAGTCCGAGCTGCGCAAGCGCCGGTTCGGCGAGCCGGTGCGCCTCGAAGTCGAGCCCGGCATGCCGGAGCACTTGCGCGACATGGTGCTCGAGGCGCTCGAGCTCGACAAAGGCGACTGCTACGAGGTCGACGGCATGCTCGGCACTGGCGATCTGTCGACGCTCGCGAACATCGACGAGCCCGAGCTGCACGATCCGCCGTTCACGCCATCGATTCCACGCCGGCTGATCGGACAGAGCGACATCTTCGCGGCGATCCGCGAAGGCGACGTGCTGCTGCACCATCCGTACGAGTCGTTCGATCCGGTCGTGCAGTTCGTGCAGCAGGCGGCGTCGGATCCCGACGTGCTCGCCATCAAGCAGACGCTGTACCGGACGTCCGGCAACTCGCCTGTCGTCGCGGCGCTTGCCGACGCGGCGGAGAACGGAAAGCAAGTCGCCGCACTGATCGAGCTCAAAGCGCGGTTCGACGAGGAGAACAACATCCACTGGGCGCGGACGCTCGAGCGCGTGGGCGTGCACGTCGTCTACGGCCTCGCGGGCCTCAAGACGCACTCGAAGGTGACGCTCGTCGTGCGCAACGAGCCGGACGGCATCCGTCGCTACATGCACTTCGGCACCGGCAACTACAACGACCGCACCGCGCGCACGTACACGGACCTTTCGCTCTTCACGTGCCGCGCCGACCTCGGCAGCGACGCGACGCAGCTGTTCAACGCGCTGACCGGGTTCTCGAAGGCCGACCGCTACGAGCAGATGATGGTCGCTCCGATCAACTTGCGCAGCGGCTTCGAGGAGCTCATCGACCGCGAGACCGCCCACGCCAAGGCCGGCCGCACGAGCGGCATCACGGCGAAGCTCAACGCGATCAGCGACGCGGAATCGTGCAGGCGATCTACCGCGCCTCGCAGGCCGGCGTGCCGATCCATCTCCTCGTCCGCGGCATGTGTGTGCTGCGGCCCGGCATCCCCGGCGTCTCGGAGACGATCTCGCGTGCGCAGCATCGTCGGCCGCTTCCTCGAGCACTCACGCATGTTCGTGTTCGCGAACGGCGGCGAGCGCGAGGTCTACATCGGCAGCGCCGACTGGATGGGCCGCAACCTCGACCGCCGCGTCGAGACCGTCGTGCCCGTGCTCGATCCTCTGCTCGGCGACATGATCTGCAACGACATCCTCGACGTCCACCTGGCCGACAACGTCAAGGCGCGCGAGTTGCGCGCCGACGGCACGTACGAGCGGCGGCGTCCGCTGCCCGGCGAGCCGCGCGTCGAAGCGCAGCGCGTGTTCTTGGAGCGCTATCAGGCCGTCTGAGCCGCCCGTTCGGACAGCCGAAGGATCACGTCCCATTCCTGCGGCGTGACGGGCTGCACCGAGAGCCGCTGACCGCGCCGAACAGCGGCATGAACGCGAGGTCGGGCGTCGCCCTCAGCTCTTCGAGGCGTCACCGCGCGGGGCAGCTTCCGCACGAACTTCACGTCGACGCACCACCACTTCGGATCGTCGCGCTTCGATGTCCGGTCGTAGTACTCGGACGCGCGCTCGAACTGCGTCCAGTCGGGATGCGCCTCGGCGATCACCTCGACGATGCCGACGACGCCCGGCGGCTTGGTGCTCGAATGGTAGAAGAGGCCGAGGTCGCCCGCGTGCATCTCGCGCATGAGGTTCCGCGCCTGGAAGCTGCGCACGCCCGACCACTCGGTGCGGCCCTCGCGCTCGAGGTCGTCGATCGAGAAGGCGTCCGGCTCGGATTTGAACAGCCAACGGCGCATGGGGCGTTTGGTCCTCGTCCGCAGGGAACGGCCCTTGTCGGCCCTTAAAGACAGCGTGCTAGCCTTCGGCGGGTCACCCCGCCGAGACGCCTCGCCCTTCCATCCGTCACGGCGAGCGGCCTTTCCTCTTCTCTTCCGTCTTCCGAGGAGCACATGTGCTGAGCTTTTCTCGCGCTCTGCGATTCGTGAGCGCCGTCGCCGCCATCGGAGCCCTGTGTGCGGCACCCGCGCTCGCGCAATCGGGTCCGAGCGTCGCGCAGACGTCGCCGGCGGCAGCGCCGCCGGCCGCCGGCGTGACCGCCACCGGAACGATCAGCGACAACCAAGGCGCGCCGCTGCCGAACGCCACGGTCACGTTCCGCGGACCGGCCACGGCCGTGACGCACAGCGATGCGAACGGCAAATTTTCCGTCTCGGTACCGATCGGGGTGTACAGCGTCAGCGTGGAGCACGCGGGCTATCAAGCCGCCACGCAGGACGACGTGGCCGTCGTCGCCGGCGGCGTGAACGTCAACGTGGCGCTTTCCGCCGCGACGTTCTCGTCGCTGCAGACGATCGGCAGCACGCGCACGAGCGCCGCTCGCGCGGGCGGACGCACCGCGTTCAACGTGACGCCGGCATCGGAGCAGGTCGTCGGCCAGCAGGTATTCCGCGACCAAGGCCAGCTCCAGATGCGCACGATTCTCGACCAGACGCCCGGCATCATCAGCGGTCTGCCCGGCAGCAGCGCGAATACGGCCGCGCCCGGCGCGATCACGTTCCCCGACGTCCGCGGCGCGCTCTCGTTCGAGACGGCGACGCTCATCGACGGTCACCCGCTCGCGGTTGAGGACTTCGGCGACTACGTCACGACGTTCTTGAGCCCGTACATGTTCCAGAGCGTCGAGGTCATCAAAGGGCCCGGCGCCGCGGCGCCGCAGATCGCGCGCGCGATCGGCGGTACGGTCAATTTCCGCACGCTCGACCCGACGCTGCACCCCACCGGGAACATCACGTACGGGATCGACTCGTTCGGCGGCCAGTTCTCGAACTTCAACTACTCGAACACGTTCCTGAACGGCAAGCTCGGCGTCGTGTTCGACTACGCGCTCAACGGAACGCCGGGGCCCGCGGGCTCGAGCGACCCGCAGCAGTTCATCCCGCTGGTGAACAGCTCGTACGTCTACAAGGACTCTCACGGCAACCCGATCACGTTGGCCGCGCCTACGACGATCACGCCGCCCGGCCAGTTCAACTCCGAGAGCAACGCGAAGACGACGGCGCTCGGCTGCTGCGTCCCCGTTCCGGAGACGTTCACGAACAAGGACGAGCTCGCCAAGATCCGCTACAACGCATCGCCGGTGACGTCGTTCACCTTCGCCTATCTCGGCAGCCAGACGTACAGCGACCAGAACGGCAACACGCTCGCGCTGTACCCGACGAACTTCACGCCGGGCCCCGCGTACGCGGGCGTCGCGGGACCCAATCCCGGGTTCACGAGCGGCTTCTCGCCGTTCGGCTACGGCGATGAGTGGGAGTTCAACAACGAGCCGATCTTCGAGGGCGAGCTGCGCACCGGCTTCAAGAACGACACGTGCTGGCGCGTTGGTACCACGCGTCGATCAGCCGGTTGCAGTCGAACGGGGCGGTGAACTACACCGCGCCGAGCCCCGTGTGGCCGATCATGCTGTACGGAACCGACAAAGCCGGAAACCCCCTGAAAGGCCTCGATCCGTACGGCCAGCCGTACACGGCGCAGGAAGTCTCGGGCTACTACTTCGGGTCGTCCGAGGAAGACCGGCTCACCGG
>CAWJDU010000005.1:0-31630 GCA_963841685.1 Vulcanimicrobiota bacterium | reverse complement strand
CTGCGCGGCGTGAAGCTGCGGAGCGCGGGCGCGCTCGCGCTCGGCGCGCTCGCGTTTGCGTCGCCCGCGCTCGCCGTCGATCGCGGTGCCGGCGCCGCCGTGCCGAAGCCGTCGATCGCGGGCATGCCGTGGAGCGACGCGGACATCGCGACGCTCGATGCGGCGCTCGACCGCGCGATGGCGGACGACGCGCTGCGCGGCGCGCATGCCGGGCTGCTCGTCGTCGACGCGCGTGACGGCCGCACGCTGTACGCGCGCGACGCGGACGACGCGTTTCAGCCGGCGTCGACGCTGAAGCTGCTTGCGGGCAGCGTCGCGCTCGAACGGCTCGGCCCGTCGTTCCGGTTTCGCACGGAGGTCATCGCCGCCGGAACGATCGCCGCCGGCGTCCTCGACGGCATGCTGGTGCTGCGTGGCGGCGGCGATCCGTTTCTGGGCGCTGCGGACCTGGACGCGGCGGCGGCGGCGGTCGCCGCGTCCGGCGTCACGCGCGTGACGCGGGGCGTCGCGATCGACGACACGCACGGCGAGCACCGAGGATACCTTCCCGGCTGGTCGCTCGACGACGTCCCGTACGCGTACGAGCCCGTCCTGGGCGCGCTCGCTTTCGAGCACGACGCGGTGCGCATCACCGTGTCGCCCGGCGATCGTCCGGGCGACCGCGCGCACGTCGGCGTCGCTCCGGGCGGCCGTCTCTGGGCGCCGGTCGAAGGCTGCGCGCCGACCGTCGACGTGCGCGTGGTGAACCTCGCGCGGACGGCGCCGTCGGGCGCCGCCGACACGATCGATCTCGCGCGCGAGCCGTCCGGCTGCATCGAGGTCGTCGGCGCGATCCCGCTCGGCGGGTCGCCCGACGCGCTCGATGCGGCCGTGCCGAGTCCCGCGCTCTACGCGCACGATGCGTTCGACGCCGCGCTGCGGCGTCACGGCGTGACGGTGACCGAGCTCTCGACGATCGCCGGTCCGTGGCCGGACGAGCACCGCGACTTCAGCGCGCCGCAGCCGGACGCTCCGGTGCTGTGGCGGCACGACTCCGAACCGCTCTCCGATGTGCTCGCCGACATGTGGCTGCCGAGCGACAACCTCGCCGCGGAGCTGCTGCTGCGCGAGATCGCGGTCGCGCGCGACGGCGTGCCGGGGACGACGGCGAACGGCATCGCGGCCGAGCACGACTGGCTGACGGCGCACGGCGTCGATCCGAGCGCGTACGCCCTGTCGGACGGCAGCGGGCTCTCGCAGTACGATCGCATCACGCCGCGCGCGCTCGTCGCGGTGCTGCGCGCGGATTGGAACGGACCGTACCGCGACGTCGTGCTCGACGACCTGCCGATCGCCGCGGTGCGGGGCACGCTCGCGTCGTCGTCTGCCGGCACGCCGGCCGCCGGCCGCGTGTTCGCCAAGACGGGTACGCTCTCGCACGTGACGACGCTCGCCGGGTACGCGGCGAACCGGCGGCACGGAGCGCTGATCTTCGCGCTCGCCATCGACGACGCGCTGGCCGAGCGGGCGGCGCTCCGCGCCGCGCGCGGCCGCATTCTGAACGTCATCGTTCAAGGCCAAGAGGGTGCGCCCAGCCAACACTCCCCGTAGCGCATGCTGCCCGAGCTCCTGGCGTGGTTCACCGGCAAAGAGCAGAACCGTCGCAAGTTCCCTCGCAAACGGAAGCCGTATCGCGCCGCGTATAGCACGGACGGTAAGTCCACGCGTGCGGCGATCGGCCTCGACATCAGCGGCGGCGGCATCTGCATCCTCACGCAGGAGCCCGTCGCGCCCGACGAGTTCGAGGTGCGGCTGCAGCTCGAAGAGCGCAGCCTGCGCATTCGCGCCCGCAAAGTATGGCACGACAACGTTCAGCACCAGGGCCGCCGCGTGTGGCGGTATGGGATGCGCTTCACGGGGATCCCCGCCGACGACTGGGACGCGATCATCCGGTACACGACGGATCGTCCGATCGCGGACTCCAACAAGGCGCAGGAAGAGCTGACGGCGGTGCGCATGTCGCCCGACGACACGGCGCGCCTGCTGCCGAAGGCACTCCAGATGCGGCTGCTCGCGATGCTCGTGGAGCGCCGCCGGCTGGCAGCCCTCGACGAGCGCGTCACGCCGCTCGTGCAATACTTCTACTCCGGCATCGTGCGGCACAACGATCAGTTGATGCATCGCCTCGTCATTCAGTCGAAAGTGGTCGGCCCGGATTCCGACGAGCTCTTCGAGACGCGCTTCGTCTTCGACGAGTCCGGCAAGAACGTTCAAATACTGAACTGAAAAGGCTCGCATGGCTGACAAGACCGCGCTGATCACCGGCATCACGGGCCAGGACGGCTCGTACATGGCCGAGTTTCTGCTGCAACGCGGCTATCGGGTCGTCGGGATGACGCGCCGTTCCTCGACGGACGTGCACGAGCGCATCCACCACCTCGTCGACGACATCACGTTCGTGTCGGGCGATCTGCTCGACCAGACGTCGATGACGTGCATCGTGCGCGACGTGCGGCCCGACGAGATCTACAACCTGGCTGCGCAATCATTCGTGCCGACGTCGTGGACGCAGCCGGTGCTCACGGGCGAGTTCACGGGGCTCGGCGTGACGCGCGTTCTCGAGTCCGTGCGTGCCGTCGATCCGTCGATCCGCTTCTACCAGGCCTCGAGCTCCGAGATGTTCGGCAAAGTCTGCGAGACGCCGCAGTGCGAGACGACCCCCTTCTATCCGCGCTCACCGTACGGCGTCGCCAAAGTCTACGGACACTGGATCACGATCAACTACCGCGAGTCGTACGGCCTTTTCGCGACGAGCGGCATCTGCTTCAACCACGAGAGCCCGCGGCGCGGCAAGGAATTCGTCACGCGGAAGATCACGGACGCCGTCGCGCGGATCAAGCTCGGGCTGCAGAACGAGCTGCGGCTGGGGAACCTCGACGCGCGGCGCGACTGGGGATTCGCCGGCGACTTCGTGCGCGCGATGTGGATGATGCTGCAGCGCGATCGCCCGGACGACTTCGTCATCGCGACCGGCCGGACGCACTCGGTGCGGCAATTCGTCGAAGCGGCGTTCGCGGCGGCGGACCTCGACTGGGAACGCTACGTCGTCGTCGACCCGCGCTTCTACCGTCCGGCCGAGGTCGATGTCCTCGTCGGGGACGCGTCGAAAGCGTATCGCGATCTCGGCTGGGAGCCGGAGGTTTCGTTCGAGCGGCTCATCGAGATGATGGTGCAGGCCGACATCGACCGTTTGCGTCCGCTCGCGTCCGTGTGACGTGCGCGTTCTCGTCACCGGTGCGCGCGGCTTCGTCGGCCGGCATCTGACGGCGTCGCTGCGGGCGCGCGGTCACGACGTCTTCGAAACCGACCACGCGGCGCACGACGACGTGCTGGCGGTCGACGTCACCGATGCGCTCGCCGTGCGCGGCGCGTTCGAGCTGGCGCAGCCGGACGCCGTCGCGCACCTCGCGGCGCAAGCATTCGTCCCCGATTCGGTGCGCGATCCCGAGCGCACGCTCGACGTCAACGTGCGGGGCACGCTGCACGTGCTGCAGGCCGCTGCCGAGGCGACGGCGACGGGCGCGTCGTCGCGCGTGCTCATCGTCAGCAGCGCCGAGGTGTACGGTGCGCAGCCGGCGGACCGTTACCCGCTGCGCGAGTCGGCGCCGCCGGCGCCGCGCAATCCGTACGCGGCGAGCAAGGTGGGCGCGGAAGCGCTGGCCGTCGCGTACGCGCAGTCGTTCGGCGTCGATGCCGTCGTCACGCGCGCATTCAACCACATCGGGCCGGGGCAGCACGAACGCTTCGCCGTCGCCACGTTCGCCGCGCAGATCGCGCGCGCGGCGGTCGACGGAGGCGGCGTCGTGCGCGTCGGCAACCTCGACGCGGTCCGCGACGTGCTCGACGTGCGCGACGTGTGCGACGCGTACGCGCTGCTGCTGGAAGGCGGCGGCGACGCCGGCGAGACGTACAACGTGTGCAGCGGAACGGCGACGTCGATGAAGGAGGTGCTGCGCCGCCTCATCGAGATCGCGCGCGTTCCGGTCGAAGTGCGCGACGACCCCGAGCGCATGCGCCCCGCGGACGTGCCGCGCAGCGTCGGCGACGCGTCGAAGCTGCGCGCGGCGACGGGCTGGTCGCAGCGCGTGCCGCTCGCGGCGGCGCTGCGCGCGGTGTACGACGACGCGCTGCGGCGCGCGAGCGCGCCGGGAGGCCTGCGCCATGTCTGACTCACGCGACGACGGTTCGCTCGACGCGTTCGTGTTCGCCAACCGCGGCGCGCTGCTGGCCGTTCCCGCGGTCGTGCTCGCGGCGCTCGGAAAGCCGAGCGCGTTCTCGATCGCGGCCGGTCTGCCGCTCGCATTCGCCGGCGAGATCGTGCGCATGTGGGCCGTCGGCTACAGCGGCGTGACGACGCGCGGCGACGCCGTCACCGCACCGACGCTCGTGTCCGCGGGTCCGTACGCCCACGTGCGCAACCCGCTCTACGTCGGCAACGCGATCACGGCCGCGGGCTTCGCGCTCGCGTTCACCGGACGGAACTCGGTGCCGATGCGCGTCGCGCTCGTCGGCGGCTCCCTGGCGGCCATGGGCGCGGTCTACGCGGTCATCGTGCCGCACGAGGAACGCTACCTGCGCGAGACGTTCGGCGCCGCCTTCGACGACTACGTCGCGGCCGTGCCGCGCGTCGTGCCGTCGCCCGCGCCCGCCGGCGCGCAGCAGGGCACGTACGACCCGAGCGTGATCGGCAACGCCGAGTCGCGAACCTGGGTTACGTTCGGTGCGATGCTGGCGGTCCTGGCGCTGAAGGCGCTCCGCTCCTGAGCCTCCACGCGGCGCCTGCCGGGCGCCTGAAGATCGCGCTCGCCGCGACCATGGGCATCGCCGTCCTCGAGCTCGCCGGCGGCTTTCGCGCCGGTTCGCTCGCGCTGATGTCGGACGCCGCGCACGTGACGATGGACGCGGTCGCGCTCGCCATCACGCTCGCCGCCGTCGTACAGGCGAAGCGCCCGGCGACCCACCGGCAGACGTACGGCTTCGCGCGCTACGAGATCCTCGCCGCGCTCGCCAACGGCGCGCTGCTCGCCGCGGTCACGATCCCGATCGCGACGGCCGCCGTCGATCGGCTGCTGCATCCGGCGCTGCCGCAAGGCGGCCTCATGGCCGGAATCGCGGGCATCGCGCTGATCGTCAACGGCGGCATCGGCCTCATGCTCGTGCGCTCCGCGCATCGCGACATGAACGTGCGCGCGGCGCTGCTGCACGTCGGCGGCGACGTGTTCGGTGCGATCGCGGTCGTCATCGGCGGCGCGGCGATCGCATTGACCGGCGCGTCGTGGATCGACCCGGTGCTCTCGCTCGCCGTCGTCGCGGTCATCCTCGTCGGCATCGTGCGCATCGGACGCGACGCGGTCGGCGTGCTGCTCGAAAGCGCGCCCGACCATGCGTCGATCCCCGACGTGCGCGATCGCATCGCGCGCGTCGCCGGCGTCGTCGGCGTGCACGACCTGCACGTGTGGACGATCGGCTCGGGATCGCACGCGCTCTCCGCCCACGTCGTCCTCGACGATCGTAAGCTGAGCGAAGCGGGCGCGATCATGCGCTCGATCGACGTCGCGATGCGCGACGATTTCGAGATCGCTCACGTGACGGTGCAGTTCGAGTGCGAGAGCTGCGATCCCGATACCACGATCATCTGCACCCAAGCGCCTCGGGAATCCGTCGGCGCCGCCACGAAGTCGTCAACGCTATGAAATCCGGAACCGTCGTCCTCTCGACCGCGCGAACGCCCTTCGGACGTTTGGGCGGAGCCCTTTCCGCATTGTCCGCAACGACGCTCGGCGCCGACGCGATCCGCAACGCGATCGCCCGCGCCGGCATCGATCCCGCGGACGTCGAGCACGCGATCATGGGGCAGGTCATCCAAGCCGGCGCGGGTCAGGCGCCCGCGCGGCAGGCCGCCTTCAAGGCCGGCCTCGCGAAGACGACGACGGCCGAAACGGTGAACAAGGTGTGCGCGTCCGGCATGCTCGCCGTCGCATACGCCGCACGCGCGATCACCGGCGGCGACAACCGCGTCGTCGTCGCCGGCGGCATGGAGTCGATGTCGAACGCGCCGTACCTGCTGCCCGGCGCGCGCGCGGGCTATCGCTACGGCAACGCGACGATGTTCGACGCGATGATCTGCGACGGTCTGTGGGACTATTATTTCGACGAAGCGATGGCCGCGCAGGGCGCGCGCGTCGCCGCCGAGCTCGGCGTGACGCGCGAGCTGCAGGACGAGTTCGCGTACCAGAGCCACGAGCGCGCGCACCGCGCGCACGAGTCCGGACGCTTCGCCGACGAGATCGCTCCCCTCAACGTCGCGACGAAAGCCAAAGGGAAGATCGTCGTCGACGCCGCCCCGCAGACCGCCCGCCCCCGCATCCCCGCACTCGCCGGCGCGCCCGGAGCCGCCGGCTCCGTCTGGGACCACGTCCCGCCGCAGACCATGGTCGCCGATCCCGCGCAGTACTCGCCCTACGTCACCGGCGACGTCCCGTCAACGCGCGTCGACCGCGACGAGCCCGTGCGCTCCGACGCCTCGCTCGCCGCGATGGCGAAGCTCCGCCCGATCGACGCCGGCGGCACGGTCACCGCGGGCAACGCGCCCGGCGTCAACGACGGCGCCGCCGCCCTCGTCTTGAGCGACGCCGACTACGCCCGCGCGAACGGCATCGAGCCTCTCGCCGAGATCGTCGACCACGCGGGCGTCGCCTGGGACCCGCCCTACCTCGCCCTCGTCCCGGCGATGGCCGCGCAAAAGCTCCTCGACCGGCAAGGGCTCCGCCCGGCGGACATCCACGTCTGGGAAATCAACGAAGCCTTTGCGGCCGTCGCCCTGACCGCGGCGACGAAGCTCGGCCTCGACCCGTCGGCGATCAACGTCCAAGGCGGCGCGGTCGCGCTCGGCCACCCGATCGGCGCCTCGGGCGCGCGCATCGTCGGCGCCGTGATCCACCAGCTCCGCCGCCGCGGCGGCGGCTACGGCGTCGCGGCCATCTGCAGCGGCGGCGGCCAAGGGGATGCGGTCCTCGTCAAGGTCGCCTGAGCTTCCAGGGATTGTGGCGGCGCGGGCCGCGGCACACACGACCCTGGCCGGGGACGCCTCACGTCCCGCCATCCTGTCGGGCCGTCAGGCTCCGCGCTCCGCGCGCCGCGCCAATCCTGGCGCGTCGGGCTCCGCGAGGCCCCGCCAGGGTCGTGTGTGCCGCGGCCCGCGCAGCGAAGGTTGAGGCGGAGCACCGGCGACCTCGTCTCGTCATTTTCAATGGGGATTGAAGGGGACCGGTTTTCGAGGTCTCGGATGCGTGCGTTTGCGTCGGTGCTCGGCTTGCGCTCGAGGCGTGTGATGGAGTTTGTTCGAGCATGAAAACTGCAGTGAACGAGTCCGGCATGGCGTGAGTCGTGCCTGCGCGTGTCGCGGCGCACGCGATCCCGGCGGGGCCTCGCGGAGCCCGCCGCGCCAGGATTGGCGCGGCGCGCGGAGCGCGGAGCCTGACGGCGCGCCAGGATGGCGCGACGTGAGGCGTCCCGGCCGGGGTCGCGTGCGCCGCGACAGGCGCCGCCACAACAGCAGCCATACCGGCGAGCGAACGGGAAAGAGACCACCGTGCGAGTTGCAGTGGTCGGCGCCGGACAGATGGGCGGCGGCATCGCCCAAGTGCTTGCGGCGAAGGGACATGAGGTTCTGCTGAACGACGTCGACATGGCCCGCATTCGGCACGGCATCGACGGGATCGCGAAACGGCTCGATCGCGACGTCGAGAAGGGCCGGATCAGCGCGGACCAGCGGGGCGAGGTCCTCGAGCATATCGACGGGCGGGAAGATCTGCAGGATGCGGACGTGCAGCTTGCGATCGAGGCGGCGACGGAGCGGCTCGATCTGAAGCTCGATCTGTTCCGGTATCTCGACGCGAACACGCCGCCGGAGGCGATTCTGGCGTCGAACACGTCGTCGATCTCGATCACGGTGCTCGGTGCGGCGACGTCGCGGCCGGCGAACGTGATCGGGATGCACTTCATGAACCCCGTGCCGGTGATGAAGCTCGTCGAAGTGATTCGCGGGATCGCCACATCGGACGCGACGTTCGGGTTCGTGCGCGATCTGGCGGTGGAGTTGGACAAGACGCCGGTCGAGGTGCGTGACTTTCCGGGGTTCGTCGCGAATCGCGTGCTGCTGCCGATGATCAACGAAGCGATCTATGCCGTGTACGAGGGCGTGGCGTCGGTCGACGCGATCGACACCGTGATGAAGCTCGGCATGAACCACCCGATGGGTCCGTTGACGCTCGCCGATTTCATCGGGCTCGACACCTGTCTTGCGATCATGAACGTACTGCACGAGGGGCTCGGCGATTCGAAGTACCGGCCGTGTCCGCTGCTCAAGCAGTACGTTGCGGCGGGGTGGCTCGGGAAGAAGTCCGGGCGCGGGTTCTACGACTATGCAAAAGCGTAGCGCGTGATCGAGGAGACGCGGGCCGTGGCGTTCGAGATCACCGACGATCAGCGCGCGATCGGCGATGTCGCGCGCGACGTCGCCGAGCGTGAGATCGCGCCGCACATCGCTGAGTGGGACCGGACGCACGCGTTTCCACGGGCGCTGTACGCGAAGCTGACCGAGGCCGGGCTGATGGGCATGCTCGTGCCCGAGCGATACGGCGGCGTCGCGGCCGATCATGTGTCGTACGCGCGTCGCCGTCGAAGAGCTGGCGAAGGTCGACGCGGGGACGGCGGTGACCGTGTCCGTGCACTCGATGATCTGCAGCGCGATCGCGAAGCTCGGGTCGGATGCGCAGAAGGCGCAGTGGCTCGAAGCGCTTGCGACGGGCGACGTCATCGCGGGCTTCGGGCTGACGGAGCCCGACGCGGGCTCGGATGCGGCGTCGATTCGCGCCACCGCGCGGCGCGACGGCGAACACTGGGTGCTGCACGGGCGGAAGCAGTGGTGCACGAACGGCGGGCACGCCGGCGTCGTGATGGCGATGTTTCGCACGGGCGGAGCGGGCTCGCGCGGCATCAGCGCGTTTCTCGTCGACCCGTCGCTCGACGGCGTGATCGTCGAGAAGACGACGGAGAAGCTCGGAATCCACACGTCCAACACGGTCGACCTCGCGTTCGACGGTGCGCGCGTGCCGGCCGGCGCGATGCTCGGCGCCGAGGGCGCGGGCCTCACGCAGGCGTTGATGACGTTGACGTCCGGGCGCATCGGCATCGCCGCGCAAGCGGTCGGGATCCTGTCCGCCTGCCTCGACGCATCGGTCGCGTTCGCGAAGGAGCGCACCGCGTTCGGCAAGCCGATCGCGGCGTTCGAAGGCGTCTCGTTCAAGCTCGCGCGCATGGCGACGGACCTCGATGCGGCGCGGCTGCTCGTGTATCGCGCCGCCGCGCTCGCCGACGCGGGGCGGCCGTACGTGACGGAAGCGTCGAAAGCGAAGCTGTTCGCGTCGACGAAGGCGCGCGAGCATTCCGCGGAAGCGGTGCAGATCCACGGCGGATACGGATACACGACCGAGTTCGCGGTCGAGCGGTACTATCGCGACGCGAAGATCACCGAGATCTACGAAGGCACGTCCGAGATCCAGCAAATGATCATCGCGCGCGGGTTGTTGGGGCGCCTCGACTGAGCGGTTCGCGTGTCCGGCGAGCGGGTTACATTCCGAACGTGTCGCTCACGAGCGTCACCGTCAGACGGCTGTTGGTCGAGACGTATTCGTCCGTACCGACGGTGTGCCGCGAGACGAGCGTGAAGTCGACGCGGTTCGGACGCAACTTCGTCGTGTCGTAGACGGCCGTCGCATCCCCGCTCTCGTCGAAGCCGCGCGGGCCGGGGACCGTCTCGTGCAGCGCGATTGCGAACGTCGCGACGTTGCCGTTGATGGCCGTCACCTTGAACGTCTCGGTGCCCTTGATGGGCGGCGGCACGTCCATCGCCCATGTCGATCCCACGTCGATCGTGCGTCCCGCAACGATGCCGCGCGCGAGCAGCGGCAAGATGTGCGCGACCGCCGGAAGCAGCGGCGAGCCGGGCGGAACGCCGAGGCGTCCGTCCGGGAACACGGCGACGCGGACGACCGGCTGCGAAACGTCCTTGCCGGCAAAGGACGCGTCGACCACGAGGCCGCCGTCCGGCGTCGCCGCGACGACGTTCGCGGTGAGCGTTCCCGCGTCGCCGTGGCTGGCCGTACGCTCGGTCTCCGCGCGGCCCATGATGGGTCCGCTCGCCGACGGTCCGCTCCCGGACGCGAGCCCCGAGACGAATTCCTCACTGCGCGTCGTGTCGCTGTACTCGAGCGAGTACACCAGCGTCCGCAGCGGCTTCGCGGCAGGCGGCGTTTGCGCCGCGGCCGGCGCGCACACGGCGGCACTCAGCGCGAGCGAGACGGCAAAAGCGAGCGGCCGAAGCATTGCACGGCGAATTTCGATTCGTTCGCGAGCGAGCCTTTCGAGCGCCCGAGTGTCGAGGGCTCGCGCCGAGCCGCGCGGAACGCACCGCCCCCGATGAAACTGATGGAGTACCAGGGCAAGGACCTGTTCCGGCGCGTCGGGATTCCGACGCCGAACGGAGTCTACGCCACGACGGCCGGCGACGTGCAGCGGTACATCGCGCAGCATCCCGGCTCGTGGGTCCTCAAGAGCCAAGTGATGATGGGCGGACGCGGCAAGGCGGGCGGCATCAAGTTCGCCGACGACGCGGCACACGGCGAAGCGCTCGCGCGCGAGCTCATCGGGAAGGTGCTCCGCTCGGTGCAGAATCCCGACGGCGAGGAAGTGCGATCGCTGCTCGTCGAGGAGAAAGTCGACATCGCGAGCGAGGCGTACGTCTCGATCGCGATCGATCGCGCCGCGAAGAAGCCCGTCGTGCTCGTCACGGCGCAAGGCGGCATGGACGTCGAGGAAGTCGCCGAGCGCGATCCCGCGGCGATCTCGAAGTATTGGATCGATCCCGCGATCGGCTGCCCGGCGTTCATCGGCCGTCAGCTCGCGTTCCGCGCGAAGCTGCCGGAAGGCTATCGCAAGGCGTTTCCGTCGATCCTCGGTGCGCTCTACACGCTCTTCATGGACTACGGCGCGAACCTGGTCGAGATCAACCCGCTCGTGTTGACGAAAGACGGGCGCGTGATCGCGAGCGATGCGAAGATCGAGCTCGACGACAACGGTCTGTACAAACATCCCGACGTCGCGGGCTGGAACGAAGCGCAGCCGACGGATGCCGATCAGGCCGCGGCCGTCGCGATCGGTCTCGGCATGTCGAACTACGCGCGCCTCGGCGGCACGATCGGCGTGATCGCGAACGGCGCCGGACTCGGCATGGGCACGATGGACGCGATCCGCAACGCCGGCGGCGAAGCTGCGAACTTCCTCGACATCGGCGGCGGCGCGCAGGCCGACCTCGTGAAGAAGAGCTACGACCTCGTCACGAGCGATCCCAACGTGCGCGCGATGTTCATCAACATCTTCGGCGGCATCACGCGCGGCGATCAGGTCGCGAAAGGCATCGTCGAGGCGCTGAAGGGCGGAGACTCGTCGACAGGCTCACGACCGGGCGTCCGCATCGTGCCGCTCGTGGTGCGCCTGACGGGTACGAACGCCGAAGAGGGGCGCGCAATCTTGGCGGAGGCGGGCTTCGTACCGGTCGAGACGATGGACGAAGGCGCCGCCAAAGCCGTCGAGCTCGCAAAGGCGTAGAGAACATGATGTTACGAGCCCCCTCGGGGAACGTTCGCACGACCGCAACGGCGCCGGGCTCGGAGGCCGGGGGCCCCGCGCCGAAGGCGTGGGGGGCGTGGAGCCAGGGGCGGAGCGCCTTTCAATGAGCATCTGGCTGGACAAGAACTCGAAGTGCATCGTGCAGGGCATCACGGGGCGCGAAGGCGGGTTCCATACGCAGCGCATGCTCGCGTACGGCACGAACATCGTCGGCGGCGTCACGCCCGGCAAAGGCGGCACGACGATCGCGAGCGGGCAGCCCGTCTTCGACACCGTCAAGGACGCCGTCGGAGCGACGGGTGCGACGCACTCGATCGTGTTCGTCCCGCCGTTCGCGGGCGCCGATGCGCTGTGGGAGGCGTACGACGCGGGGATCGACGTCGCGGTGTGCATCACCGAAGGTATCCCGGCGCACGACATGCTGCGCGTCGTCAACACGACGCGCGGCATGCGCATCATCGGCGGCAACTGTCCCGGACTGATCTCGCCCGGCAAGTCGCTGCTCGGCATCATGCCCTCGCACGTGTTCAAGCCGGGCAACGTCGGCATGATCTCGCGTTCGGGCACGCTCACGTACGAGATCGTCGACGGGCTCACGCGCGCCGGCTTCGGACAGTCCACGTGCGTCGGCATCGGCGGCGATCCGATCATCGGCACGACGTTCGTCGACTGCCTGCGCGCGTTCGCGAACGATCCGGAGACGACCGCGCTCGTCGTCGCGGGTGAGATCGGCGGCTCCGACGAGGAAGACGCCGCAGCGTTCATCCGCGACCACATCCCCGACAAGCCCGTCGTCGCGTTCATCGGCGGCCGCAGTGCGCCGAAGGGCAAGCGCCTCGGACACGCGGGCGCGATCATCTCCGGCAACACGGGTACCCCGGAGTCGAAGGTCCGCGCCTTCGGCGAGGCCGGCGTCCCCGTTGCGGACCGGCCATCCGACATTCCCCGTCTCCTCGCGGAGCGTCTGAACCCGGTCCGCGCGTAGCCGCCCGGCGCCGGACGTGCGCTTCGGCTACCAGTGCGAGGAGTGCGAAGAGGCCGTGTGGCTCGCCACGACGCGGCCCGAGCTCGCGTGGCTCAAGAGCCGGCGGCACGTCGTCCGCGAGGTCCAGCGCCACCTCAGCGCCGGGCTCGACGGCTGGATGGACGAGGGTCTCGCCTTCCTCGACCGGCACGACGGCCACAGCATCGTCGTCGTGCAACGGCCGGGGCGCTGACCGCCCCCCGACGAGGGGAAGTGGGCCCTCTTCTCAGAAGGGTGTAAGGTCCGTCCAAGGCGACGGACAGATTCCCCCTAGACTCCACTCCACTACACCCTTCGAAAGGAAAGGTGCCCGTGGCAATACCTCTTCCGGTACGACGAGGTGTTCTCGCGGCGCTATTGGTCCTCGCGTTCGTGCTCCAGGGAACGATAAGCGTTCTGGCCGGCACGACGGGTTCGATCACCGGCGTCGTTACGAACAGCTCGACGAATGCGCCGATCAGCGGCGCGGTCGTTACTGCGACGAGCCCGTCGCAAACGGCGACGACGAAGACCGATGCGAGCGGTCATTTCGGGTTCATCTCCCTCGCGCCGGACACGTACAACGTGACGGTGTCCGCGGGGAACGGACACGATGCGTTCGCCCTCTCCGGCGTCACGGTCCAAGCGGACCAGACGCAATCCGTCGCGCTGACGGTCAGCCCCACGCTGCAGACGATCGGTTCCACGACCGCGCGTTCGGCGTCGGCGCTGGTCAAGCCAGGTACGACGGTCGACGTCTACTCCGTCAATCCCGTCGTTCAGGACAAGGCGTCCACGATGGGCGGCGGCGGCCTGCTGAACAGCGCGTGGTCTGCGATCACGACCGTTCCGGGCGTGTACGTCGCACCGGGTTCCGCCGGCTATGTCGGCGCCGGCCCGGGCGTCAGCATCCGCGGCGGTGACTACGACCAGATCGGTTACGAGCTGGACGGCGTCCCCGTGAACCGTTCGTACGACAACTACCCCTCGGGCAAGCTGTCGGCGCTCGGTCAGCAAGAGCTTCAGGTGTACACCGGTGCCGCTCCCTCGAACTCCGAGGGCCAGGGCATCTCCGGCTACATCAACCAGGTCATCCGTACCGGAACCGCGCCGGCGTCGAACAACCTCGACCTCGGGGTCGGTGCTCCGGCGTACTACGGCAAGATCTCGTTCGAAACCGGCGGAGCGAACCCGTCGCGTACGTTCTCGTACTACGCGGGCTTCGGCGGCTACAACGAAGACTATCGCGCGATCGACCAGTTCAACGGCAGCTTCACTGACCCGGTATTGGGGCTCGCCGCTCGAGCCGTGCGCGGGCGAGTCGATCGCCGCTGCGCCGTCGTGCTACGCGGCGAACGGAACGCCGTGGTCGATGAGCGGATACCCGAATCTGCTCGGCACGGGCGCCGCGGTCTTCGCGCTCGCGCCGTACAACGCGGCGCCGTTCTTGTCGCGTGACCAAGAGCGCGACAACGTCGTGAACCTGCACTTCGGCATTCCGCAGAAGAGCGGCAACCGCGACGACGTGCAGTTCCTGTGGGATGCATCCGGCCTTCAGAGCTACGGATACAACTCCACGAACGATCTCGGCGGAACCGGATACCTCAACGCGATCGGCTACGGAACGCCGAGCTACGAGGATCAATACCGGTACACCGGCGCGCCGCTGGGCGCGGTGGTCTCGCCGGCGAACGTGCTGGTCGGCGCGCAGCCGGCGCTCTATCCCTATTCGCCGAGCGGCCGCGCGCTGGGCGCGACGATCGATCCGAATATGGAAGACTCCCTGTTGGTCGACCAGGGGATCCTCAAGCTGCAGTACCAGCACAACTTCGGTACGACCGCGTATCTGCGCGTGTACGGCTACACGTACTACTCCGACTGGCTCGAGAACGATCCGAACTCGGCGTATGCGTACTTCAACAGTTTCGCGGCCGGCGTCGACGGACCGCTCGACTACGAGGTCAGCAGCCACACGCACGGGTTCAGCGCGCAGTACTCGAACCAGCTGAACGACAAGAACCTGTTGACGATCCAGGGCAACTACACGTCGTCGGGCGTGTACCGCACGAACTCGACGAACGAGTGGCTCGGTTCCGGCCAGCAGTACGCGGTGCTCGTGAACTCGAGCAACCTCAGCAGCGGCCAGTGCTACGGCTACGCCGGCGGACCGACGTTTGCGACGCCGTGCTACGCCGGTACGGGGTACAACGCGTACAACGCGAAGACGAACCCGACCGGCGCGAACTTCATCACCACCGGCGGGGCGTACAACGGTTCGGCAACCGTCGTGCCGGCAGGCACCGCGTGCGGAGGCGGCCCGTGCGGTTACCTCATCATCGGCAACGGTCAGAACACGAGCTTCAACAACGCGACGCCGCACTTCGGTGCGATCTCGATCAACGACAACTGGAAGCCGACGGACAAGCTGACCGTCGACCTCGGACTGCGTTACGACTCGTACCAGTTCATCGGCGACAACCCGTACAACTCGTACGCGCGCCAGTTCCTGTTCAACGCGTACAACACGCAGGTGTCCGGCACGCCGATTCCTGGTGGGGGCGGCAAGACGTATCCGGCTCTCTACGACCCGAACGCGGTCGTGAGCGAGCAATTCCCGATCTTCCAACCTCGCCTCGCGATGACGTACGCGGTGAATCCGACGACCGTCATCCGCGCGAGCTACGGCCGCTATGCGCAGCCGCCGCTCGACGCGTTCGAGCAGTACAACTACCTGCAACCGAACGCGGTCCCCGGCCTCGTGAACTTTGCCAACGCGGGTCTCGGCAACAGCTTCATGCACCGGATCGTCCCGCCGCGTCTCGAACAACTTCGACCTCTCGTACGAGAAGCAACTCTCACGCGATACGTCGCTGAAGTTCTCGCCGTTCTTGCGTCAGACGCAGAACCAGATCGAAGACTTCGTTCTCGACCAGCGGACGAACTTCGTGTCCGGCGTCAACGTCGGCAACCAGCGCTCGCAAGGTTTCGAGCTGGAGGTCGACAAGGGCGACTTCAGCCGCAACGGCGTCGCTGCGAAGCTGTCGTTCGGCTACACGAACTCGTACATCCGCTACAGCAAGTTCAACGGCGTCTCGGTCGTCGACTCGATCAACTCGTCGATTTCGAACTTCAACACGTTCACGAAGGCAGGCGGCGGGTCGCCGTGCTACGATCCGGGCACGGGTACCGGCGTCGCATGCGCGGCGGGCATGGTCGCGAACCCGTACTACAACATGGCGCCTCAGGGGCTGCTGAGCCAGAACGCGAACTACGCGCCGTTCAGCACGTTCCCGACGGGCGGCGTGGCGGGAGCCGGCTACACGGCATACGGTGCGCCGTACGTCACGACGCTGCTCGCGCAGTACAAGCACGACCGTCTGACGATCACCCCCGCGTTGCAGTTCTCGGCCGGACAGCGCTACGGCGTGCCGATCACGACGCCTGGCGTCGATCCGAG
The DNA here is from genome assembly GCA_963841685.1 of Vulcanimicrobiota bacterium. Taxonomy (GTDB): domain Bacteria; phylum Vulcanimicrobiota; class Vulcanimicrobiia; order Vulcanimicrobiales; family Vulcanimicrobiaceae; genus Vulcanimicrobium. Next base: position 15,443 of record CAWJDU010000005.1, on the reverse strand, counting down.
CACCTGCACCGCGGTGCTGGCCGGATCGACGACCGGCGATCCGCGGTATCCCGGCGGCGCGGCCGGCGGATCCCCGTACGACGCAGCGTCGTGCGGCGGCTCGATCGCGATCCCCGACCCGCTGACCGGCAAGTTCGACAGCGTCGGGCAGTTCGTGGAGCCGGCGACGCTCATTCTGCACCTGCAGACGGCGTACGACCTCAGCAAGCGTGTCACGCTCGTTGCGAACTTCGCGAACCTTGCAGCGACCTGCTTCGGCGGTTCGAAGGTTCCGTGGGCCGTGTCGGGCGCATGCACCTACGGCACCCCGGTTTTCGGCTCCGGCCTTCCGCCGGTCGGAAACTTCTACAACCCCGGCGACAACATCCAGCCGATCTTCGGAACGCCCTACGGCCCCGGATTCGGCGCTGCGCCGCCGTTCAACATGTACATCGAGGCTCGTCTCAAGCTCTAGCCTTTCCGTACGTTTGATCGCGAAGGGCGGTCCGCTTCGGCGGGCCGCCCTTTTTGCGTTCGGTCGCGATCGTCGCCGCTGTGCGAGCGCGCGCACCGGCGGCCAAAGACGACGACGCCCGCTTTCGCGGACGTCGTCGTCGGAGGCACGTCTGATCGCGGCGCGGCTCGCGCCGCCGGGCTAGAGCGCTTTCGCGGTCATCGGGGGATCCGCAGCCGCTGACCGACGTGCAGCGAGGCGCCCGGGAGGTGATTCGCGCCGACGATCGTGTCGACGGTCGACTGGACGTCGCCGTTCGCAGGGGTCGTCCGTTCCGCCAGCGCCCACAGCGTGTCCCCGCGGTGCACCGTGACGGTTGCGTAGGAGACGGGCGGCGCCGCGTGGACGGTGCTGGAGAGCGCGGGAACCGCAACCGCCAGGCTCAGCCCTCCGAGGGCCACGAGCGGCATCAGGGTTGGTCTGCGCTTCGTCCGGTACATTTGTTCGTCTCCCTAGATATTGGGCCGAACGCTCGTTCGTCCACCATATGGTACCAAGGCAGGGCCGCCGGCGTCAATGGGTTCGAACGTATGTTTGCCCGCGTCGAACATGTGTGCTACCATGATCGCAATCGAGGCGACGGTGCTTTTGCCGTCGTGCTGAGCGTCGCAAGGCGCTGTGCCTACTGGGTGGCATTGTGAGGAGGGATCATGGCGGAGCGGGCCGCGACCGAGAAGCAGCAGCGGATTCTCGAGGTGATTCGCGAGTTTTCGTCCGAGCACGGATACCCGCCGTCGGTCCGCGAGATCGGCGAGCGCGTCGGGTTGTCGTCGTCGTCGACGGTGCAGTCGCATCTCAAGACGCTGGAGCGCCGCGGTCTGCTGCGGCGCGATCCGACGAAGCCGCGCGCGCTCGTACCCGCGCGCGCCGGCGACGGCCGCGAGCGCGTCGAGTCCGCGACGCTGCCGCTCCTCGGCCGGGTTGCGGCCGGCGTGCCGATCACCGCGGTCGAGAACTGGGAGGATCAGTTCGTGCTGCCGGCGTCGTGGGTGCCGCGCCGTGGGGGCTTCATGCTGCGCGTGAAGGGCGACTCGATGATCGACGCCGCGATCCTCGACGGCGATCTGATCGTGGTCGAGCCGCAGCCGACGGCGCACGACGGCGAGATCGTCGTCGCGATGGTCGATGGCGAGGCGACGGTGAAGCGCTTCTACCGCGAGGCGGGCCGCGTCCGGCTCCAGCCGGAGAACCCGGCGATGGCGCCAATCTACGCGGACGATGTCACGATCGTCGGCCGCGTCGAAGCCGTCATCAGGAAGCTCTGACGACGGCCTGATCGCAGCGCTGCTCGACGGCCGCGACGTCGGCGAGCGCGTGCGCGCTGCGGCGCGCCGCGCGTCCGGGCGCCTGAACGTCCGCGACCCGCGCTCCGCCGCCGTTCGGGCGCGCGTGCTGCGCGCGTTCCTCGATGAGGGGATCGTCGAGAGCGACCTCGCCGGGACGACGGGATACGGCTACGACGACGCCGCGCGCGAGCGCTACGAGTCGCTGCTCGCGCGTGTGCTGGGCGCCGAGCGCGCGCTCGCGCGGCTGTCGATCGTGAGCGGGACGCACGCGATCGTCGCGGCGGTCGACGCGCTCGCGCCGCCCGGCGGGACGGTGCTCGCCGCCAACGGCGCGCCGTACGACACGCTGCGGCACGCGATCGTCACGGCGCCGGGCGCGCTCGTGTCTCGCGGCGTGCAGTACTACGAGGTGCCCCGCGACGCGGGCGGGGGAACCGATCTCGACGCGCTCGCGTCCGCCGTTCGGGCGCATCGCCCGAGCGTCGTGTTCGTGCAGCGCTCGCGCGGCTACGCGGTGCGCCGGTCGCTGTCGGTCGCCGACATCGGCGCCGCGGTCGCCGCGATCCGCACCGCCGGCGGCGCCGTGCCCGTGCTGGTCGACAACTGCTACGGCGAGCTCGTCGAAGAGCATGAGCCGCTCGAGGCCGGCGCCGATCTCCTCGCCGGATCGCTGATCAAGAACCTCGGCGGCGGAATCGCGCCGGCGGGCGGGTACGTCGCGGGCCGCGCGGATCTGGTCGAGCGGGTCGCCGCGCGCGTCTTCGCGCCGGGAATCGGCGCGAAGCTCGGTCCGACGCTGGGATTCGGGCGCGCGTTCGTGCAGGGCTTGTTCTACGCGCCGCTCGTCGTTGCCGAGGCCCTGCGCGGCCTGGATTTCACCGCTGCGCTGTTCGAGGATCTCGGGTTCGCGGTCGATCCGTCACCGGGCGCGGTGCGCACGGACATCGTGCAGGCGATCCGCTTGGGCTCGCGCGAGCGCTTGATCGCGTTCGCGCGCGGGCTTCAGCGCGCGATGCCCGTGAACGCGCGCTTCGCTCCGGAGCCGGGCGCCGTGCCCGGGTACGTCGACCCGGTCGTGATGTCGAGCGGCTCGTTCGTCGCCGGCGCGACGATCGAGCTCTCGTGCGATGCGCCGCTCCGACCGCCGTTCGACGTCTACGTGCAGGGCGGCATCACGGGCGAGCACGCCGCGCTCGGCGCGATGCTCGCCGCCGACGGCGTGCTGCGCGCGGATGCCGCTCAGGCGCCGCCGTCGGCGTCGTCGGCCTGATCTTCGCCCATGAATCCGTAGAAATAGTAGATCGAGCCGTCGTCCGTCTCGATCGAGATACGCGTCTCCTCGAGCTGCGCGCTGACGATCCGCCGGCCGACCATTCCTCCGAGCAGCTCTTGCGCTTGCATGAACTCTGCGGCGCGCAACGCTTCGGGCTCGATGTCGAGGAGAGAGTCGTCTTTCACGTGTGCGTGCTTCCTGTGGAGAGGACCGGCAGTCCCGGCCGCGCGAAGGCGGCTCGGCGATGTACGTCCTCGAGGTGATGAGCGGTCCGCTCGACGGCAAGACCTGGGCATTCGAGCGGGAGATCACCATCGGGCGTGACGACGCGGTGGCTACCGCCTGCATCACGATCGACCGCTTCATTTCCCGAAAACATGCGCGACTCTACGAAGAGGACGGCCGGTTACGATTGGCCGACCTTGCGAGCCGCAACGGGACCCGCGTCGGCGGGCGTCCTCTTGGCGGACCCGAGGCGATCGGCTTCGGCGAACCGTTCGTCATCGGGCGCACGACCCTTCGTGTGACGGGCGATTCGTGACCCGCCGCAAACGGTGGCCGCAACGGACGGCGTGAGCGGGCGCCGCGTCGTCCTCGGCGTGACGGGCGGCATTGCGGCGTACAAAGCGGCGGCGCTCGTGAGCCGTCTCGTGCAAGCGGGCGCGGAGCTCGACGTCGTGATGACGGCGGACGCCGAGCGCTTCGTCGGCGCGAGCACGTTCGCGGCGCTCGCGCGCCGCCCCGTGTACACGTCGCTGTGGGAGCGCGTCGAGCAGATTCCGCACATCGCGCTCGCGCGCGAGGCGAACGTCGTCGCCGTCGTGCCCGCGACCGCGAACACGATCGCGAAGATCGCGCTGGGACTCGCCGACGATCTGCTCACGAACGTGCTGCTCGCGACGCGCGCGCCGATCGTCGTTGCGCCGGCGATGAACACCTCGATGCTCGAGCACGACGCGACGCGCACGCATTTGGCGACCCTGCGCGCGCGCGGCGTCGCGATCGTCGAACCGGACGTCGGGTTCCTCGCCGAGCGGGAGCACGGCGCCGGGCGCCTCGCGACGGAGGACGCGCTCATCGCGGCGATCGCCGGCGCGCTTCGCCGCGGCGACGATCTGCGCGGCGAACGCGTGCTGATCACCGCCGGACCGACGCGCGAGCCGATCGATCCCGTACGCTTTCTCTCGAACGCGTCGACGGGGACGCAAGGAATCGAGATCGCGCGCGAAGCGCTCGCGCGCGGCGCCGATGTCGACCTCGTGCTCGGTCCGACGCCGCTCGATGCTCCGGACGGCGCCCGCACGACGCGCGTCGTCACGGCGCGCGACATGGATGCCGCGGTGCGCGAGCGCGAACGAGAGGCGACGATCGCGATCGCGACCGCCGCGGTCGCCGACTGGCGTCCCGCGACGACGCACGACGACAAGGTGAAGAAGACCGACGAGCCGCAGACGCTCGCGCTCGACCGCAATCCCGACATCCTGGCCGGACTCGGCGCGCGCAAGAACGGCATGTTTCTCGTCGGATTCGCCGCCGAGACGCGGGATTTCGAAGCGAACGCGCGAGAGAAGCTGGCGCGCAAGCAGCTCGACGCGATCGTCGTGAACGACGTCGGCGGCGAGCGCGGTTTCGGCGCCGCCGCCACGCATCTCGTGCTGCTGTGGGGCGAGGACGGGCGCACCGATCTCGGCACGGGCACGAAGCGCGAGCTCGCCGCTCGGCTGTGGGATGCGCTGGTCGAGCTCAAGCGCTCGGAACGCCGCTAACATGCTGCTGTGCGTCGACGTCGGCAACACCGAGACGAAGCTCGGTGCGTTCGACGACGCGGGCGCGATCGTCGGCACGTGGCGCGTGACGACCGCGCGCCGCCGCACCGCGGACGAGTTCGGCGTGCTGTTCGCGGCGTTCTTCTCTGCCGCGCAGGTGCCGATCGCCGGCGTGCGCGCGATCGTCGTGTCGTCCGTCGTGCCCGTCGTCGACCGTCCGCTGCGCGAAGGATGCGAGAAATACTTCGGCGTGCGCCCGACGTTCTTCACCGCGGCGACGCAGCGTTCGATCGCCGTGCGGACGGACCGCCCGACGGAAGTCGGCAGCGATCTCGTCGCCGGCGCGATCGGCGCCGTCGAGTTCGTCGGCGCGCCGGCGATCGTGATCAACTACGGAACGGCCACGACGTTCGGCGCGATCGACGCGGATGGTGCGTACCTCGGCGTCGCGATCGCGACGGGATTGCAAGTCTCGCTCGATGCGCTCGTGGGCCGCACCGCGAAACTGCCGCAGGTCGCACTGGTGGCGCCCGGCACGCCGATCGGCCGCGACACGGTGAGCGCGATCCAGGCCGGCCTCGTCTACGGGGCCGTCGGACAAACGGAAGAGCTCGTGCGCCGCATGCGCGCCGTGCTCGGCGCGAACGCGCGGGTCATCGCGGCGGGCGGGCTTGCGCCCGTGGTCGCCGGCGAGACGGCCGTCATCGAGCGGGTCGAGCCGCACCTCGTGCTGCACGGCCTGCGCGTCGATCACTTGCGCTAAGCGCGCCGCCGCGTCTGTGCCTTGGGTCTTCGGGCCGGGCTAGTCGTGCAGGCGCCGCGTCCGCAGTCGGAAGCTCTTCTTGCCCTTCTTGCCGCCCTTTTGCGGCCTGCTGTACTTCGACGCTTTCTTCTTCGCTGCCATCGTCGGGCTCCGGTTCGGGACGCTGCGGTCGCCTCACCCGGCCAGCGGCACGAGCGGGCGCATCGTGGCTTCGTGGCCCGGGGCGTCGATTACTGCCGGGACCGGAAAAGCCGAGAGCTCCGGCACGACGGCTCGGAGCTCTCCTGGATGTGTGTTGTGCGACCGGCGCACACGCGCCGGTGCCGTCCGCGTACCCCCGCGGGCGACGAAATCACGTTGCTTCCGGTGCCCGTCTCGCTGGACGGGCGAGCGACCGGCGCCCTCGACCCTGCGGGCGCGGGCGACGCGCCTGGGGACGTGGTACACTCGTTGATCGTGACCAGTTCCCCGCCCGGCAGTGTCGTGGACCCGCTTCGCATCGGCCCCCTCGAGGTGTGGCCGCCGATCGTGCTCGCGCCGATGTCCGGGGTCACGAACCGCACGATGCGCGCGCTGTACAAGCCGTTCGGGTTCGGACTGACCGTCACGGAGTTCGTCTCGTCGAACGCGCTGCAGTTCGGCAACAAGCGCACGATGGAGATGATCGACCAGCACGGCGTCGAGCATCCCGTGTCCACGCAGCTGTGGGGGAACGATCCCGCGATCATGGCGCTCGCGGCAAAGGTCGTGCGCGAGTGCGGCGCCGACATCGTCGACATCAACTTCGGCTGCCCCGCGCCCAAGGTGACGAAGACCGACGGCGGCAGCGCGTGCCTTCGCGACGTCGATCGCTGCGAGGCGATCATGCGCGCCGTCGTCGACGCCGTCGACTGTCCCGTCACGATGAAGATGCGCCTCGGCTGGACGGAGAGCGCGCTCGTCTTCGTCGACGTCGCGAAGCGCGCGCAGTCGGTCGGCGTCCAGGCGATCGCGCTGCACGCGCGCACCGCGAAGCAGTTCTACAAGGGCAGCGCAGATTGGAGCAAGATCGCGGATCTGAAGCGTGCGGTCGACATCCCGGTCGTCGGCAACGGCGATCTCGGCGATCCGTACGACGCGATGCACCGCATGCGCGAGAGCGGCGTCGACGCGGTGATGCTCGGGCGCGCGACGCTCGGCAACCCGTGGCTCGTGTCGCGGCTGCGCGCGCTGATGGAAGGTCGCGAGCCGGAGCCGGTGCCGGCGGCGCCGGATCGGCTGCGATTCGCGGTGCACCATTATCTCGTGATGGTGGAGGAGTGGGGTGAGGCGCGCGCGGTGCCGCAGATGCGCAAGCACCTCGGCTACTATCTCAAAGGATTTCCCGGCGCGAGCGCTCTGCGCGAACGCCTGATGCGGACCGAGACCGCGGCGCAGACGCTGGCCGTGCTGCACGAGACGATCGCGCGGCTCGAAAGCGGCGTGGACGAGCTCGCCGTCGCGTGACGAGCGAGCTCGCACGCGAGGCGTTCGAGAACTACCGCGACTACATCAACCCGCCGCTCGCGCGCGTGATGAAGCTGTCGGGTTCGCCGGTCGAGGTCTCGGCGAGCGGCTCGACGATCACCGACCACACCGGCAAGACGTATCTCGACTTCGCGGGCGGATACGGCGTCTTCACGCTCGGTCACCGGCACCCGCGCGTCGTCGCGGCGGTGAAAGACCAGCTCGATCGCATGGCGCTGTCGGGCCGCACGATGTTCAACCCGCTGATGGGACGGCTCGCGAAGCGGCTCGCCGAAATCACGCCGGGCGATCTCGCGATCTCGTTCTTCGCGAACAGCGGCACCGAAGCGGTCGAAGGCGCGCTGAAGCTCGCGCGCGCCGCGACGAAGCGCCCCGCGTTCGTCGCCTGTGACGCGGCGTTCCACGGCAAGACGTTCGGCGCGCTGTCGGCGAGCGGGCGGGACGCGTTTCGCGACCCGTTCGTGCCGTTGCTGGCGGACGTGCGTCGCGTGCCCTTCGGCGACGCGAACGCGCTGCGCGCCGCCGTCGCCGCTGACGTCGCCGCGGTGATCGTCGAGCCCGTACAGGGCGAAGGCGGCGTCAACGTGCCGCCCGACGGCTACCTCCGCGCCGTGCGCGCGGCGTGCGACGATGCCGGTGCGGTGATGATCGCGGATGAAGTCCAGACGGGGCTCGGCCGCTGCGGGGTCGCGTTCGCGTGCGACCGGGAGGGCGTCGTGCCGGACGTGATGACGCTCGCGAAAGGGCTGTCCGGCGGCGTCGTGCCGATCGGCGCGTACGTCGCACGGCCACGCGCGTGGAACGCGGCCTACGCAAAGGCACCGCTCCTGCACACGTCGACCTTCGGCGGCAACGAGCTCGCGTGTGCCGCGGCGCTGGCGGCGATCGACGTCCTGATCGACGAGGATCTCGCGACGAACGCGCGCGTGCGCGGCGAGCAGCTGCTCGCGGGTGCGCGCGCGACGATGTCGCGCCATCCCGGCGTGATCGCGGACGTGCGCGGTGTGGGACTGCTCGTCGGCGTCGAGCTGCGGAGCGAAGGCTACGGCGGCGCGATCATCCCGGAGCTGCTCAAGCGCGGCGTCACCGCCGCGTGGACGCTCAACCAGCAGCGCGTGATTCGCTTGGAACCGCCGCTCGTCGTGAGGGAGGACGAGGTCGACGAAGCGCTGCGCGCGTTCGACGACGCCGTCGGCGCGGCGTTCGCGCAGCTCGGCGTCTTGGAGTAGTCGTGCCGTTCGTGGAGTGCGCGATCGACGTCGTCGCGCCGGCGCGCGTCGTGTACGAGCTCGCGAAGGAGCAGGAGCGCTTTCCGGACTTCATGCCGGACGTCGAGACGGTGATCGTTCTTGAACGGCATCCCGACCGCGTGATCACGCGCTGGAAGACGCTCGTCGAAGACGCGCCGATCGAGTGGACGGAGGAGGACCGTTTCGACGACGACGCGCTGCGGATCGACTACGCGCTGATCGAGGGCGATCTCGACACGTTCCAAGGCGCGTGGACGTTTCAGCAGGACGGTGCGACGACGCGCGTCGTGCTCGGCGTCGAGTACGACTTCGGCGTGCCGACCCTCGCCGAGCTGATCGGGCCGACGTTGCAGAAGAAGGTCCGCGAGAACTCCGAGATGATGCTCGCGGCGCTGAAAGCCGAGGCCGAAGCTACCGGCCGAGCGCGATCGACGTGACGAATCCCGTCCACTTCGATGCCGGCCGCGGCATCGACTGCTGCACTCGGGCCTGGCTCATGCCTCCATTCGAGGCGGAATCACGGACGGCCCCGCAGTTGGCGCGCGGTACGCGCTGAAGCTCGTCGTGCTCGTTTGCGCGAGCTGCGGGATCGCGGCGTGCAGCAGCTCGATGCTGCGCAGCAGCTCCTCCGCGTACTCGGGCTCGTCCAGGCGGCCCGCGTCGACGTGCAGGCCGCGCACGTGGAACCCCGCGCGCTCGATGCGATCGATCGCGGTCGCGCAGTTGCCGGCGCGCGTCGCAAGCCCGCGCAGACGCTGCAGCGCGTCTTCGAGGCGAACCACCTCGGTACGATAGTCGCCGTACTTCTTGATCTCCGCGGCGGCGCGGTCGCGGATCTCCGGCCAGCGCGTCTCCCGGAAGCGCGCGATCTCTTCGTTGCCGCGCTCGGTGAAGCGGCGCTTGCGCGCCGAGATGATCTTGCGCTCCTCCTCGTCCGCAACGCGCGCGCCTTTCGCGCGCGCACGCGCCAGCGCGGCGTGCTCTTGCGGCGTGTATTCCGTCGCGAGCGTCACGCGATCGTTGATCGCCGACATCTCCTCGCGCCAGATCTCCTCGAGGGACCGCGGCTCGTTCAGCGCTCCGAGCTGCGCGCGACGCGCCGCGAGGCGATCGCGCCGCACGTCGATCGCGTCGCGCAGACGTTCGAGGCCCGTGCGCAGCGTCTCGGCCCACGCAACGTCTTCGACCGGAGACTGATCGTCGAAGCGCAGGTCGATGCCGAGGCCCATCGCGACGGCGTCGGCGAAGCGCCACTGATCGCGCGCCGCCGGCAGCACGCGCGCGCGGCTGCCGACTGCCGGCAGCTCCCCGGTGCAGCGGAACACGACGAGCCCATCGCCCGTGTCGACGGCGCACAGCAGCGTCTCGGCGTCGATCTCACGTCCGAACGCGAAGATTCCCCAGTACGTCGCTTCCGGCGACCAGATCGGCTCGTCGACGTCGTCGTAGCGGCGGTTCCAGAGCACGGCCCAGAGCGCGTCGTGCAGCTCGGACACGCGCGCAGCGTCGGAGATCATCGACTCGATGACCGCGCGCACGCTGGAGCGGCGTGACCGGGTGGGGTTCGGTCCTGCGTTCAATCCGGCTTGGCGAACGCGACGATCGTGTTCTCCGCGCGGCAGTTCGTCCAAAACTTCGTACCGTCGAAGCCGAGGCTGCGTGCGGCAAATCCGATCGATGCGAGCTCGTGGATTTCCGGCTGTTCCTTCCGCGCGTCCAAACACAAAAGCCGGTAGTCATCGACTTCCCGGCTTTCCGTGGTGACGAGGTAGAACCGTCCGGCGACGATCACCATCCCCGTGATCTGCCGCGGTACCGGAATCGTGCGAAGCACGCTTCCGGCCTGGTCCAATTCGAGGATCACCTGATTGTCGCGCTGGCTGAGGTAGAGACGATCGCCGTCGTAGGCGAGGAACGAGCCGGTTCCGTCGGGGCACCGCACAGCGTGGGACGTCTTGAAGTCCTTGCCCATGACGTAACGGCGGATGAAGCGGTCGTCCGTTCCGCCGTCGTGCGTGTCGCCCGTCACGACGCGCAGCGCATCGCCGGTGACCGTCAGTCCGTATGGCCTGCCCGGCGCGATCGCCTCCTCGAACACCCGCCCCTGCTGGGCTACCATGCCGTAGATTCGGCACGTCTCGAAGGAGCCGATCCAGAGGTCCGGTCCGTCACACGCGAGCCCCATCGGTGCGGGGCAGGGGGCGGGGATGCGGAGCAGCTCTTCGATGGTCGAGAGCGTCTGATTCATGCCTCCGTACCGTTCCCCGGACGGTTCGCGGGCTCCCGGCGGCGGCGGGGCGAAACGCGCACCCGGATGTCAAAGTTTTGCTTCGTGATCCACCCGCTCTCGTTCGAGGACGTGGTGCGCTACGAGCCCGGCGCGAAGGGCAAAGGCAAGCCGATCATCGCGAAGATCCTCGAATGGATGCCCGCATGGACCGCCGCGCACGTGACCGGCGTGCGGACGCCCGACGGCCGCGAGACGGAAGGCTGGTTCGTCGCAGCGCCGCTGCTGCCGCAGCAGATGCTCGACCTGCCGCGCGAGCGCGTGTACGAGCGCATCCTGAAGGCGATCGACCTCGGCGTCGAGCGCGGCGCGCAGATCGCGGGCCTCGGAGCGTTCACGGGGGTCGTCGGCGACGGCGGCGTCACGATCAACGAGCGTTCGCCGATCCCCGTGACCACCGGAAACTCGCTCACGATCGCGGCCGGCGTGCGGAGCTTGTTCCGCGGCGCGGACGAGATGGGCATCGACGCGCGCGCCGCGACCGTCGCGGTCGTCGGCGCGACCGGGTCGATCGGCGGCGCCTGCGTCGAGCTCATCGCGCCGCGCGTCGAGCACGCGATCCTGGTCGCGCGCAACGAGACGCGCCTGCGAAAGTTTTACGACGGGATGCGCGAGCGGCTTCCGTGCGGGTCATCATACACGACCGACATTGCGGAGGCAGTGCGCCGCGCCGACCTCGTGCTGACGGCGACGTCCTCGACGTCCGACGTCATCGAGCCCGAGGATCTTCGTCCGGGCGCCGTCGTATGCGAGCTCTCGCTCCCGCACGACGTCAGCCGCCGCGTCGCTTCGGAACGGCCCGACGTGCTCGTGCTCGAGGGCGGCAACATGCGCGTGCCCGGCGACATGCGCTGGACGCGCGTGCGCGAGAGCGGCGAGCAGTTCGACATGGGGCTGCCGCGGGGCACGGCGCTCGCGTGCATGTCCGAGACGATGGTGCTGGCGCTGGAGGACCGCTGCGAGCCGTTCACGCTCGGACGCGGCATCGACGTCGAGAAGGTGCGTACGATCGACGCGCTCGCGACGCGCGACGGCTTCGAGCTCGCCGACATGCGCGCGTTCGACCTGCCGATCTCGCGCGAAGCGATCGCGCGCACGCGCGCCGCGGCGCACGAGCGCAAGGCGGCGTCGGCATGAAGGTTCGGCCGCACGTCTTCGCGGCGCGTCTCCGGTGGACCGGCGCGTCGCACGGTCCGACGACGTCGTACGAGGCGTACTCCCGCGACTACGAGCTCGAGGTCGACGGCAAGCCGGTGCTGCGCGGTTCCGCCGATCCGCACTTTCTCGGCGACGGCTCCGCGTACAATCCCGAGGACATGCTCGTCGCGGCGTTGTCCGCGTGCCACCTGCTGTCGTACCTGGCCGAATGCGCGTGGGCCGGCATCGCGATCGTCGCGTACGAGGACGACGCGCACGGCGAGATGGCGTTGATCGACGGCGCGGTCCGCTTCCGCGAGGTCGTGCTGCGCCCGAAGGTCTCCGTCGCCGACCCCTCGCGCATCGCGGAGGCGGAGGCGCTCCACGAAAAGGCGCACGCGCAATGCTTCATCGCGAACAGCGTCAACTTTCCGGTGCGCCATGAAGCGACGGTCACCGCGGTGCAGCCGGCGTGACCGCGTCCATGGCGACGGCCGCCGCGACGGAACACGAGCGCCGCCATCATGTCACCCTGAGCTTGTCGAAGGGCGTGAGAGCGTTGTGCTCCTTGGCGGCGCGGCTCGTGAGGCCGACCTTATCTTGCACCCTTCGACGAGCTCAGGGTGACACGGCTGCGCGCATCTGCTCGACGTTCCTCGGTGACATCGCATGAAGCGCGTCGTGTCCGTGTCGCTGGGCTCGTCGTCGCGCGATCATCGTGCCGACGTCAAGTTGCTCGGCGAGCGTTTCGACATCGCGCGCGTCGGAACGGACGGCTCGATCGACCGCGCGATCGCGAAGCTGAACGAGCTCGACGGCACGGTCGACGCGATCGGGCTGGGCGGCATCGACGTCTACCTGTACGCGGGCGGCGACCGCTACGCGCTGCGCGACGGTCTGCGGCTGCTCGACGCGGTGAAGACGACGCCGGTCGTCGACGGCAGCGGGCTGAAGAACACGCTCGAGCGGAACGCGGTCGCGTACATGCAGAGCACGCTCGGCGTGGAGCTGCGCGGTACGCGCGTGCTCATGGTGAGCGCCCTCGACCGCTTCGGCATGGCGCAGGCGCTCGTGCAGGCCGGCGCCGACGTGGTCTTCGGCGACTTCATCTTCGCGCTCGACCTCGACCGGCCGGTGCGCGGCCTCGACGAGTTCGAGGAGATGGCGCGCAAGTATCTGCCCGACGCGTGCAAGCTTCCGTTTCAGTTCTTCTATCCGACCGGCAAGAAACAAGACCGTCCGCCGCAGGCGAAGTATCCCGAGTACTACGAGGACGCCGACATCATCGCGGGCGACTACCACTTCATGCGGCAGTTCATGCCGGACCGGCTCGACGGGAAGACGATCCTCACGAACACGCTCACTGCGCGTGACGTCGACTTTCTGCGCGAGCGCGGCATCGCGCGGCTGATCACGACGACACCGGATTTCGGCGGCCGCTCCTTCGGCACCAACGTCGTCGAAGCGGCGATGATCGCGCTGCTCGGCAAGAAGTGGTCCGACGTGACCGGCGATGACTATCGCGAGCTGCTCGCGCGGCTCGACCTGCGTCCGCGCGTGATCGAATTTCAAACGGCATAGTGATCGTTCGCGAGCTCTTTCGGCGGCAGCCGCACGACCGCGAGCGTCTGCCGGACGGCGTTCCGTTGCGCCGCGTGCTCGGCGTCAACGCGCTGATCGCGGTCGGACTCGGCACGATGCTCGGCGGCATCTTCTCGACGGTCGGCTCCGGCGCGAACGCCGCCGGGCCGGCGGTGATCCTCGCGTTCGGTCTCTCCGGGCTGACCTGCGTGTTCGTCGCCCTGTGCTATGCCGAGCTCGCGTCGATGGTGCCGGTCGCGGGCAGTGCGTACACCTATGCGTACGCGGCGCTGGGCGAGATCGTCGCGTGGGCGATCGGCTGGGACTTGATCCTCGAATACGGATTCTCCGTTGCCCCGCTCGCGGCCACGCTCTCCGCGTCGCTCCAGCAGCTGCTCGCGAAGCTCGGGGTCGTGCTGCCCGCGTGGGCGCAGACCGCGAACGTCGCGTTCGCGCACGGCCGTGTGGACGTCGCGCGCTCGCAGGTCGACGTGATCGCCGCGATCGCGATCTTGGGTCTCGCGCTGCTGCTCGCGCTCGGCATCCGGGAGTCGGCGGGCACGAACGTCGGCCTCGTCGTGATCCAGCTGGTCGCGCTCGTCGCCTTCATCATCGGGCTCGCCGGTGCGGTGCGTCCGGGGCTGTATCATCCGTTCGCGCCGCTGGGCCTGCACGGCGTCGTCGCGAGCGCGGCCTTGGTCTTCTTCGCGTACATCGGGTTCGACACGGTCACGGTCGCGAGCGAGGAGGCGCGCGATCCGGTGCGCGACGTTCCACGCGCGATCGTCGGGTCGCTGATCATCGGCGCCGCGCTGTTCACCGCGGTCACGGCGGTCGCCGTCGGCGTCGTCGCGTGGGACAAGATCGATCCGGACGCCGGCATGATGGATGCCGTCAAGCACGCCGGCTCGAACTCCGTGCTGTTCGCGTTCGTGCTGGCCGGCACGGTGACGGGAACGTTCGCATCGATGCTGACGTCCCTGCTCGGACAGATCCGTATCTTCTACGTGATGTCGCGCGACCGGCTGCTGCCGCGCGCGTTCGGCGCGGTGAACGTGCGCACGCGCACGCCGATCGCGACGACGCTGATCACCGGAACCATCGTCGCGCTCGTCGCGGCCGTCGTGCCGCTCACGAGCCTGCTGAAGCTGGTGAACATCGGCACGTTCTCCGCGTTCGTGATCGTGTGCGCCGGCGTCATGGTGCTGCGGTTGCGACATCCGGATGCGGTGCGGCCGTTTCGCGTGCCGTTCGGGCCGGTGTTCGTTCCGCTGGCCGGCATCGCGCTCTGCGCGTGGCTGACGCTCGAAGGGCTCGACGGCGTGACGTGGCTGCGGTTCGTCGTGTGGTTCGTCGCCGGCATCGCGGTCTACGCGCTGTACGGCTACCGCCGCTCGCTGCTGCGCGCGCGCTGACGGACGCGCCCGTCGCGTTGGATCACCCGCAGCATCTCCGCCGCGTTCTCGCGCTGCGCGATCTCATCGTCGTGGCGGCCGCGTCGATGGGGCCGGCGTTCTCGCTCGCGACGACGATGGCCGCGATGATCGCGGCCGCCGGCCGTCTCGACCTGGCTTGCGCTCGTGCTCGTCACGGTGCTGATGGCGATGATCGCGGCGGGCTACAAGCGTCTGGGCGAACGCATGCGCGACGCCGGATCGACGTACGCGTGGATCAAGGCGGCGTTCGGTCCCACGACGGGCGCGTACGGCGCGTGGGTGTTGCTGCTCGCGAGCGTCTTCGGCGTCCTTGCGACGGCGCTGCCGGCCGGAACGTATACGCTCGACCTCGTCGCGCCGGCGCTCGCGCAGAACGGTCTCGCGGTCGCCGTCACGGCGTCGGCCTGGGTCGCAGCGACCGCGGTCCTGCTGTGGTACGGTCTGCGGCCGACCGCGATGCTGGCGCTCGCGCTGCTGGCCGCGGAGATGATCGTCCTCGCCGGCGCCGCGGTCGCGGCGGCACAGCAGCCGCATGCCGGCGCGGTCGCGTTCGCAACGACGCCGATCCCGCCCAGCGGGATCGTCGGCGCCGTCTTCCTCGGCATCTGGATGATCGACGGCTGGGAAGTGTCGGCATCGACTGCCGAGGAGGCGCACGGCGCACC
>CAWJDU010000004.1:0-101986 GCA_963841685.1 Vulcanimicrobiota bacterium | reverse complement strand
CGTGTGTGTGTGAGTGGCTCATGCGGACTCCAGATACGACTCGTACAGGTCGGCGCAGATGCTCGAACCATGTTCTGCATCCGAGCCCCAGACGTCACGGGCGTCGAAACGCACCGTGTACGCAATCTGCCTTGCGTCGCGTGTGCCTGCGGCACGCGCGTCGGCGTACGGCAGCACGCCGAGCACCGCCTCGATCCGCCCGGGACGCCCGCGCAGGTAGACCGGAAGACGCGTGTGACCCGGCGGGTTCATGACGCGCGTGCGCACGGAGTCACCGATCGCGAACACCGGCTCTCCTTCGCGCGACGAGCGACTCGATCGCATGCAGCCAGCGTTCGTAGTACGACGCGGCGAGATAGCGAGCGGGCGGCATGGCCTCGATCGTGGCGCGAAACTCGTCGAGCGTGTACCAGCCCGCACGCAGAAGCCGGGCGTTGATTGCGAACACGCGCGCTTCCCACTCGTGGTGGAACGGCGGTTCGTCAGCCTCGATCACCAGCTCGCCGAAGCCGTGCGCGCCGCCGAGGTCGTGGATGCGGCTCAACTCAACCTGCCTTTCAGCACCGCGCGCGCGTGTGCGCCGCGGTCGGGACAGCGCGTTACCGCGAACTCTTCGGAGATCGTCGAGACGATGAACAGCCCGCGGCCGCTTTCCGCAAGGGCGTCGGCCGGCAGGCGCGCATTGTGCTGGAATCCGGGGCCGGCGTCGACGACGTGCAGCACCGCGTACTCGCCGCTGAGATCGAGCGCGACGTCGATCGCGCCCGGCGCATAGCGCTTCACGTTTCCGACGAGCTCCGCGTACACGAGCTCCGCGACGGTGCGGTCCACGACACCGACGCGGCGGCGCTCGAGCGCATCGACGACGGCGTCGCGCGCGAAGCCCGCGGCGAGCGCGTCGTTCGCGTCGAACGTCCAGCGTAGCGCGCCGCGATCGCCGCCGATCGCGAGCAGCGAGTGCCGGAAGCCAACGACGAGCAGCGCCACGTCGTCGCTCGCGCCGGCACCGCGCAGGACGATCTCGTGCAGCGCCTGCGCCGGCGCGATCTCGACGTCCGCTTCGCGCAGCGCGTCCGCGAGCGCGGCCTCGCCGGCGATGACGTCGTGGCCCGCTTCGACGAGACCGTCCGTGTAGAGCACGAGCGTATCGCCCGGCTCGAGGTCGAGATTGCGCGTGACGTCGGCGCCGCGCTCGCGCAGCCCGAGGGGCAATCCGCCCGCGGGGAGCTCGTCGACGTCGCCTCGCGCGCTGCGGACGAGCGGCGCGGGGTGACCGGCGCCCGCGCACGCGAGCGTTCCCCAGACCGGGTCGAGCACGCCGACCCACGCCGTGACGAAGCGGTCCGGCGCCTGCGATCGCAGCACGCGGTCCGCGGCGTCGAGCATCACCGACGGCTCCGGATTGATCGCGGCAGCGCCGCGCAGGCTCTGCCGGATCGCCGCCATCGTCGCGGCGGCGTCGAGGCCGCTGCCTGCGACGTCGCCGACCGACATGACGACGCGCCCGTCGCCGACGCGGAACGCGTCGTACCAGTCACCGCCGATCAGCGCGTCGCTGCGCCCCGCCTCGTAGAGGGCGTCGAACGACGTGCCGCCGACGCGCGGCAGCTCCGTCGTGAGCGCGGCCGCTTGGAACGTGCGCGCGACGCGCCGCTCGCGTTCGTACGCCTCCGCGTTGCCGATCGCCGGCGCGAGCCGCCGCGCGATCTCTTCGAACAGCGGTGTCTCGGCCGCGCCGTACCGCCGGTTCGAGGACGCGTCGTAGATGACCATCAGCGTTCCGCGCACGGTGCCCGCGAGCGCGATCGGAACGATCGTCGCGGACCGGACGTCCATGGACCTCACGACGTCCCGGTGCTGCGGAACGACCGCGCCGAGACCGCCTTCGGGGATCTCCTCGTAGACGACCGGGCGTCGCGTACGGACGACGAGCGGCGAGCCGTTCGCGGCATTCGTCGAGAGGTAGCGCGCGCCGAGAAGCGCACGCGCCCGCGCGTCGAGTTCCGCGTTGCGGTGGTGCGACGACGCAAGATACAAGTTGCCTTCGGTATCGATCAGGTTCACGAGCGCCCAGTCCGCGAACGCCGGCACCACCATCGCGGTGATCGCGTCGAGCGTCTCGCGCAGGTCGAGCGTCTCCGCGATCGCCTCCCCCAGCCGCGCGTAAAACGCCTCGCGCTCCGCGATGCGGCGTTGCGTCTCCGCCGTGGCACGAGCCTCGTGATACAGGCGCGCGTTCTCGAGCGCCGCGCCGATGCGACGCGCCAAGTGTTCCGCCGTCTCGAGATCGGCGTCGCCGTAGCTCTGCGAGCCGCGCGTGCGGCAAAACGTCAGCACGCCGTACCGCCGGTCGCGCGCCGCGATCACGACCGTGATCAGCGACAGCAGCGCTTCGTCACGCATGCGCACGTAATGCGCCTCGTTGGCGGCGGCGCGAAGCCACCACGTCTCATCGATGCGCGGGACGAGGACGCTCTCGCCGCTGCGCCATGCCGCGGCGATGGGGTGCACGGGATGGTCGAGCGGGGGAACCTCCCCGACCGAACGCTGGAACGGACGTCGGCGGCGTGGGTCGCGATGCTCGACCGCCCTGCGCCGCAGCGCGCCGTCGTCGCCGACGAGATCGAACAAGACGTAGTCGGCGAACGCGGCAACCGCCGCGCGCGCCACGGCGCGCAGGATCGCCTCCGAGTCGAGCTCGGCGCCGAACAGCTCGTCCGCGCGCGCGAGGAACGCGTCGCGCGCCGCCGCGCCGTGAATCTCGTCGATGTCGGTGCACGTGCCGAACCAGCGCGCAACCTCGCCCGATGCGCCGCGTACCGTGCTCGCACGGAGGATGAACCAGCGAAACGCGCCGTCGGCGCGGCGCAGGCGCGCTTCGACTTGAAACGGCTCGCCGCGGCGCACCGCATCGTCCCAGCCGTCACGCACGCTCGCCTGATCGTCCGGATGGATGATGCCTGCCCAGACGCGCTTCGGCGTGTCGTCCCACGACATCCCGGCGAACGCGCGGACGTCGCCGTTCACGTAGTCGACGCGCCCGTCCGGCATGGCGGTCCACGCCATCTGCGGGATCGCGTCGGCGATCGCACGAAAGGGGACGTCGACGCGCTCGAAGTCGCTGGTGCTCACGACGCGGCCCGCTTGCGCAGCGCGCGCACGTCGCCGTCGCGAACGGTGACGCCGGTCGCGTCGAACCATTCCATGAGCGGCACGGCGTACTTGCGCGTCGTGCCGACGGCGTCGCGAAAGCGCGCCATCGTGATCGGGCCTTCACGCCGAATCGCGTGCTCGAGCCGCGTGCGAATCTCGTCGACCTGCGTGCCGCGGTACACGTCCGCGCCGACCTTCACGAGCGCGCCCGTGACGACGAGCGTGTCGAATGCCTGCGCGAGGCCCGCGACGCGGGCCCGCCGCAGCTCCGCGACGACCGCGTCGAGCGGCACCGGCACCAGTGGCTGCGCCTCGTCGAGCGGAACGACGCGCTCGAAGAACGTGCGCTGGTCCTCGGTCAGGCGCGGCTCGTGCGCGGGCGTCGCGTAGTAGCCGGCACGCGCGACGATGCGTCCGTCCTCCGCGTCGGCGGCAAGAATGCGGATCAAGAACGGCTCGTCGACCGCGAGCTCGCGCGCGAGCGCGAGCGACGTCGTGCCGAGCGTCCACGGCGCCTCGGCCTCGCGGCGGGTCAGGCTCTCGGCGATGCGCACGCTCAGCGCATCGGCCGCCGCACCGTCGACGAACGCGTGCGGCCGGTGCAGGATGCGCGCGCCGCCACTCGTCGCCAGCTCTGCAAGGACCGTTGCGGCGCGATCTTCGCGCAGGTTCGCGCGCGCGCCGATCTCCGCAGCCGTCAGCGCGCGCAGCCCGAATTCCGCGAGGACGGCTGCCACAGCGACGGCGTCGCGCGAAACCTCATCGCCGCCGTCGGCATGCGATGCGGTCGCATCGACCGCTCCGCCGCCGAGCAGCGTCTTCGGTGAAAGCGCGCGCACGACGAACGCTTCGCCGGCATACGTCGTCGTCGGCCGGCGCAGGTGCAGCGTCGCAGGCGCGTCCTCGCCGTCGCGCGGCGGTGCACCGGTGAAGACCAGCGTGCCGATGATCTCCGCCGCGCCGAGGTGCGCTCGCACCGGCATGCGACGCCGCACGTGCGTCACGGCGTCCCGCGCGGGACGGAAGCGCACGCGCAGCGTGTCGGCCACGGGAAGCGTTGCTTCCGCGAGCACGGCGCCGCGCGCCAATTCCGCGCGATCGATCCCCGGCACGTTCACCGCGACGCGCGCCGCCGCACCGACCGCGTCGCGCGCCTCGCCGAAGACCTGCAGCGAGCGCACGCGCACGTCGCGCCCCGGCGGATCGACCCGCAGCTGATCGCCGGCGCGCAGCGTGCCCTGCATCAGCGTGCCGGTGACGATCGTGCCTCGTCCGGGCAACGCGAAGACGCGATCGACCGGGAGAAACGCCGGAGCGTCCGCCGCGCGCGGCGGGAGCGCGATCAGCGCGTCGTGGATCGCGGCGCGTAAGCGATCGAGACCTTCGCCGGTGATGGTCGACACCGCGACGCACGGTGCGCCTGCGGCGACGGTGTCGCGCGCGGCGTCGCGCATGCCGCGTTCCGCCGACTCGAGCGCCGTACCGTCGACGAGATCCCGCTTCGTCAGAACGAGGATCGCACGCCGCACGTTGAGATAGCCGACGATCGCCAAGTGCTCGAGCGTTTGCGGCCGCACGCCTTCGTTCGCCGCCACCACCAGCAGCAGCAGCTCCATCCCCGCCGCGCCGGCGAGCATGTTGTGCACGAAACGCTCGTGTCCGGGAACGTCGACGATGCCGGCTTCGACGCCGTCGTCGTAGCGCAGGTGCGCGAAACCGAGATCGAGCGTCATGCCGCGGAGGCGCTCTTCGATCCAGCGGTCCGGATCCGTACCGGTCAACGCGCGCACCAGCGACGACTTGCCGTGATCGACGTGTCCGGCGGTCCCGATGACGTGCATCAGCTCGCCGCTTCGAGCGCGCTCGTCAGCTCTCCGTCGTCCTGCGATGCGATCGTTCGCAGATCGATCGCGATGCCGTCCGCTTCGGCGCGCGTCACGACGGGGCGCGTCGCGCACCGCAGCCGAGCGGCCGCCGCCTCGAGGTCGCGCTCCGGCCGCCAGAACACGGCGACCGACGCAATCTGCGCGAGCGGCAGCGTGCCGCCGCCGGCGTAGCCCACGACGTCGCGCGCGCGCAGGTCGAGCGCGGGCAGCCGTGCGGCGATCGCGTCCGCGCGTGCGCGCAATGCGTCGACCGGCGTCGCCAGCATGCGGTAGAACGGGATGCGCTCGCGCGACTCGCGCCGCGCATGGAGCGCGAGCGTCGCAGCGAGCGGGGCGAGCGTCGGCACGCCGACGCGCAGCGCGCGCAGCAGCGGGTTCGCGCGCATGCGCGCGATCGCGGCCGTGCGGCCCACGAGAATGCCGGCCTGCGGGCCGCCGAGCAGCTTGTCGCCCGAGAACGCGACGGCGTCGACGCCGTCGGCAACGGCCTCCTGCACGGTGCGCTCGTGCGGCAAGCCGTATTCGCGCAGGTCGCACAGCGCGCCGCTCCCGAGGTCCTCGACGACCGGCACCCCGGTGTTTCGTCCGAGACGCACGAGCGCCGCGACGTCGATCTGCTCCGTGAACCCTTCGATGCGGAAGTTCGAGCAGTGCGCGCGCAGCAGCAGCCCCGTGCGCGGGGTGAGCGCGCGCGCGTAGTCGTCGATGCGAAGTTTGTTCGTGGTGCCGACTTCGATCATGATCGCGCCGCTGCGCGCGAGCACGTCGGGCAACCGAAACCCGCCGCCGATCTCGACCAGCTCGTTGCGCGCGACGACCACCTCGCGCGGCCTCCCGTCCGAGGCGCGCGCGAACGTGTCGAGCGCGAGCAGCAGCGCTGCGGCGCAGTTGTTCACGACGAGGGAAGCCTCGGCGCCCGTCGCTTCGCGCAGCAGGCCGGCGACGCGGTCGTAGCGCGAGCCGCGCGCACCGCGCGCGAGATCGTATTCGAGGTTCGAAGGCCCGCCGGCGATCGCCGCAACCGCGTCGATCGCTTCGCGGGCCAGCGGCGCGCGGCCGAGGTTCGTGTGCAGCAGGATGCCGGTACCGTTGAGCACGCCGACCAAACCGTCCAATGACGCGTTCGCAAGCCGTGCGATCGCGTCGTCGACCACGGCACCGGCGGGCGGCGTCACCGCGGCGACGCGCGCATGCGCGAGTGCCGCATCGACGTGGTGCTTCACCTGCGGCGCGCCGAGAAGCGCAACGAACCGCGCAACGCGCGGTTCGTCGAGGATCCGATGAACGGCCGGAAGGCCGCGGCGCTCGGGCAGCCGGCTTTACGCGGCGGCGAGATGCTTGTCGAGCATCTGCCGAATCTGGTGCTCCGGCACGAAGCCGACGATCCGATCGACGGCCTGTCCGCCCTTGAAGAGGATGAGGCACGGAATCCCCGAGATTCCGTACTGGCCGGCGACGGACGGATTCTCGTCGGTGTTCATCTTGACGAAGCTCACGCGGTCGCCCATCTGTCCGGCGATCTTCTCGACGACCGGCGAGAGCATACGGCACGGGCCGCACCACGGAGCCCAAAAATCGACCAGCACGGGCTTGTCCGCGCCGAGCACTTGGCTCGGAAACGTGCCCTGCGAAACATCGGGAAGTGCGCTCATGATCGTGGGTTTCGTTCCTCCGCCTATTCGGACCCGGCGCCGCGCGCGGTGGTTTCGAGCGCGCCGCCGGACGCTCGCCTAGACCTTCGCCGGCTCCTCGCCGGTGATGTCGGCGACGCGCTTCGACTGCTGACCCAGGTTCGCGATCGCGATGACCTCGTCGCCCTCGTCGAGACGCTGCAGCCGCACGCCCTTCGTCGAGCGACCTGCACGACGGATCTGCGCGACGGCGATGCGGATGACCTGATTTCCGCTCGTGATCATCAGCAGCTCGTCTTCCGGCGACACGAGAATCTGATCGACGACGTAGCCGATCTCTTTTTCCTTCGCGAACGCCTTGACGCCCTTGCCGCCGCGCGTGATGTGGCGGTACTCGTCGATCGGCGTGCGCTTGCCGAACGCCTTCGACGTGACGATGAGCACTTCGCTGCGCTCGTCCTCCTTCACGTCCATCGCGACGATCTCGTCGCCCTTCGCGAGCGTCATCGCCTTCACGCCGCGCGCCGGACGTCCCATCGGGCGCACGTCGCGCTCGTTGAAGTGGATCGCCATGCCGTCGTGCGTCGCGAGGATGATGTCGCGGTCGCCGCTCGAGAGATCGACGGCGAGCAGCTCGTCGCCCTCGTCGAGACCGATCGCGATGAGGCCGTTGCGGCGCACGTTCTCGAACTCGGCGAGCTTCGTCTTCTTGATCACGCCGCGGCGCGTCACCATCACGAGATACTCGTCGGTGTCGAACTGGCGCACCGGGAAGACCGCCGTCACGATCTCGCCCGGGGGAAGCTGCAGCAGGTTCACGAGCGCCGTACCGCGCGCTTGACGCGTCGAGTCCGGTATCTCATAGGCGCGCAGCCGGAACGCACGGCCCTTGTTCGTGAAGAACACGACGTACTGGTGCGTCGTCGCGACGAAGAAGTTGCGGACGACGTCTTCTTTCTTCAGGTTCGCGATGCCGATGACGCCGCGGCCGCCGCGGTTCTGCGCGCGGAACGTGTCGACGGAGACGCGCTTGATGTAGCCGCCGACCGTCACGGTGACGACGACTTCCGTGTCCGCGATGATGTCCTCGATCGACAGCTCGCCTTCGAGCGCCTCGACCGGCGTCTTGCGCTTGTCGCCGAGCCGCTTCGCGACGTCGAGCGTCTCGTTCTTGACCTCGGTGTAGATCAGCGTCTTCGAGTCCTTCAGCGTCGCGAGCCGGAGGATCTCGTCGAGCAGACCCGAGTACTCGTTTTCGAGCTTTTGGCGCTCCAGGCCCACCAACGTCCGCAGACGCATGTCGACGATCGCGGCCGCCTGCGTGTCCGAGAGCCGGAATGCGGAGAGGTCGCGCGGGACGACCTTCTCGTCGAACGCGCTCGGATCGACGCGGCCGATCATGCGGCGAAACGCATCCGACAGCACGAACGGCTCCTCGATCAAGCGACCGCGAGCGGTCTCGACCGTGTCACTGTCCCGGATGATCGCGATCACGCGGTCGATGTTGTCGAGCGCCGTCAGGAAGCCGAGCAGCACGTGTGCGCGGTCGGAAGCACGCTGCAACTCGTACACCGTGCGCCGATAGATGACGTCACGCCGGTGCTCGATGAAGTACTGGAGCATCTCGCGCAGTGAGAGCACGCGCGGCTCGAGCGCCGGCGTGCGCCCCGCGGCGATCTCCCTTTCGCTCAGCGTCGCCGGCACGAGCGCGAGCATGTTGAACGCGAAGCTCGACTGCAGCGGCGTCTGCTTGTAGAGCTGGTTCAGCACCACTTGCGGCGTCGCGCTGCGGTGCAGCTCGACGACGATCCGCATGCCCTTGCGATTCGACTCGTTGTGCAGCGCGGTGATTCCGGTGATGCGCTTCTCTTGGTACGCATCGGTGATGGCCTCGAGGATGCGATTGACGGAGACCTGGAAAGGGACCTCGCTGATGATGATGCGCGTGCGGCCCTTGTCCTCGACGATGTCGGCCTTGCCGCGCAGCGCCACCGAGCCGCGCCCGGTCTTGTACGCCTGGCGAATCGCTTCGCGGCCGTGCAGCACGCCGCCGGTCGGAAAATCCGGACCGTGCACGATGTCGCACAGCGCGTTGTCGATCTCTTCGACCGCCGGCGTCGCACCCGATGTCATGTTGTCGATCAGGTATGCGACCGCGGCGCAGATCTCGGTGACGTTGTGCGGCGGGATGTTCGTCGCCATGCCGACGGCGATGCCCGAGCTGCCGTTGACGAGCAGCTGCGGCAACTTTGCCGGAAGCACGACCGGCTCTTCGGTCTGCCCGTCGAAGTTCGGGACGAAGCCGACGGTGTTCTTGTCGATGTCCGCGAGCATGTCGAGCGCGGCGCGCGCGAGCCGCGCTTCCGTGTAGCGATACGCGGCCGGCGGGTCGGGATCGATCGAGCCGAAGTTGCCGTGTCCGTCGACGAGCGGGTAGCGCAGCGTGAAGTCCTGCGCCATGCGCACGAGCGCGTCGTACACCGACGAGTCGCCGTGAGGATGGTAGCTCTTGAGCACCTCCCCGATGACGCCGGCGCACTTGCGGTGCTGCTTCGAAGGGTCCATGCCCATCTCGCGCATCGCGTAGAGGATGCGCCGCTGCACGGGCTTGAGGCCGTCGCGCACGTCGGGCAGCGCGCGCGAGGCGATGACCGACATGGCATAGGAGAGGTAGCTCTCCCGCATCTCGTCTTCGACGGCGATGCCGGAGATACGCGGTTCGGTGTTCACGGAGTGCGGGTGTTACCTAGCCGGGTCGCGTTGCTTGAAGAGCGCGCCGACCAGAAAGCCGACGATGCCGCCGACGATCGCTCCGACGAGCGCGATGAGGAGGAGCTTGCTGCCGAACCCGCCGCCGACCCGATCGAGCGAAAAGAAGCGGAAGATGAGGATCGATCCTTCGAACGCGGCCGCGACGACCGAACAGACCGCCCCGGCGACGATCCCAACCAGGACGTCGCTCATGCGCAGAAGCACCAAATGCTATTCTGAGCACGAGTGAAGACGTCCTCGACGGGCCGGTCGCGTTCGCGGCCCGCGCGCGCGATCTCGCGCGGACGCTGCGGCCCGGCGACGTCGTCGTGCTGCGCGGCCCGCTCGGCGCGGGGAAGACGACGTTCGCACGCGCGCTCGTCGCCGCGCTGCACGGCTCGGACGACGCGGTAACCAGCCCGACGTTCGTGTTCCGGCAGCGGTACGATCCGCCGTCCGGTGAGGGCCCCGCGGTCGAACACATCGATCTCTTTCGCGTCGAGGAGCCGGGCGAGCTCGCCGACCTCGCCCTGGATGACGCGTTCGCGCCCGACCGCATCGTGCTCGTCGAATGGCCCGAGCACGCGGAACGGCTGGCTTCCACCGGACCGGATCGAGGTGTCCATCGACGGTGCCGGCAACGGTCCGCGCACCGTCCGCGTCGCCCGCGGGTGAGCCCGCTTCGGATCCTGGCCCTCGACGCGGCGCTGGACGGCTTCTCCGCGGCGGTCGACACCGGCGCCGCCGCCTTCGCGCTCGCGACGGGCCGCCACGACGCGCTCGAGAGCGGGCTCTCGCGCGTCGAGACGCTGCTCGCCGACGCGGGCATGACGCTGCGCGACGTCGACCGGCTGGCCGTCGGCATCGGCCCGGGCTCGTTCACCGGAATTCGCATCGCCGTCGCGTACGCGAAATCGCTGGCGTTCGCGCGCCGGATCCCGCTCGCCGGCGTCTCGTCCTACGATGCCCTGGAGCCGGCCGATCCGCCGATGCCGGTCCTGACCGTCGTCCGCGGCCGGCGCGGCATCGTCTGCGCGAGGCTGCGCGACCGCCACGGCACGGCCGTCGCATGCGGGCCGACCGGGGTCGTGCTCGACCGCCTGCTGTCCGGTGAGCCGGGCCGAATGTATGTGGCCGGGAATACGGAGGACGTGCTTTCGGAGATCGCCGAACGCGGGTGGACCGTGCGCGCGCTCCCGCCCCGAGCGGACGTCCCCGCCGTCGCGATCGCCGTGCTCGCCCGCACCCGGGTCCCGAGCCCGAGCCTGCACGCGATCGCTCCGGACTACGGCGAGCTGCCCGCGGTGAGCGAGCGCCGGCGATGACGGAGCGCGCCTCACCGTGAAAGCCGACCTGCTCCAACGGGAGTCGGACTCGCACGAGCCGATGCGGATCGAGCCGATGACGGTCGGAGATTTGCCGGCCGTGCTGCGGATCGAAGGGCAGTCGTTCAGCACGTCGTGGCCGGCGAACGCGTTCGCGAACGAGATTCGCGACAACAAGCTCGCGCACTATTTCGTGGGCCGCTTCGACGAGCGCGTCGTGGCGTACGGCGGCATTTGGGTGATTCTCGAGGACTCGCACATCACGACGGTCGCGGTCGATCCGGCGTGCCGCGGGCGGCGCTTCGGGGAAGCGATGCTCTTGAAGCTGCTCGACGAAGCGATCGAACACGGCGCATCGTGGATCACGCTCGAAGTGCGCGAGTCGAACGACGTCGCGCAGAAGCTCTACCGCAAGTACGGCTTCACGACCGTGTCGACGCGCCGCGGCTACTACAGCGACAACGGCGAGAACGCGCTCGTGATGTGGGCCGGCAACCTCAAGGGCGAGCTGTACGGCGCGCGTCTCCGCGCGCTGCGCGCATCTTTCGATTCGCTCGGGACGACACGCGCCGAGTGATCGCGCCGCCCGCGGTCGATCTGCTGCATCGTCCGCTCGCCGCGCTCGTGCGGTCGTACGGAGCGCCGTCGTCCGTCGCGTCGCGCGACGACGGCCAGCACGTGGTGTTCGCCGGCGGCGGCGCGAGCGTCGGTGTCATCGTCGACGACGACGCGACGATCCATGCGTTCGAGCTGGCGTTTCCCTCGGGAACGCGCTACTCGCTCGACCTCGACGGCGAGACGCACACGTTCACGTTCGGCACGACGACGTCGAACGGCGCGCGCGACGAGCTCGCCTCCGTCGCCGAGACCGATGCGGCGAATTTTCGCGTGTTCCGGCGCTCGGCGGAATCCGACGTCGTGCTGATCTTCGATCCGAAAAGCACCACGCTGACGCGTCTCATCGTCGGCGACCGCGCCACGATTCTGCGCCTCGGATACCTCAGCGACCCGACGCCCCTGCAATCACGGTTTCCGTTCACCGCGCCGGTGCTGCGCCGCAGCGCCGTGACGGACGGAACGGGTTCGGAAGCGACCGTCCTGCGCCTCGACGTCAGCGCCGCGGGCGCCGTCACGAACGTCGCGATCGTCGTGCCGAGCGACGACCCCCCGTTCGACGCCGCTCTGGCCGCGAAGTTGTCGAAGGACGCCTACGCGCCCGCGAAGCTCGGCGGGCGCGCGATCGGCGCCAGCGTGCTCCGCGAGGTGCGGCACTGAGCGCACACGCGACGGTGCGCGGCGACGGCGTGCGCTTCGTCCGCGCGGCGCGCGCGGTGCGCGCACACCTCGGCCAGCGGCATCGCTACGCGCACACGCTGCGCGTCGCGCGCATGGCGGCGCAGCTGGCCCGTGTTCACGGCGAAGACGTGCGCCGCGCGCGGGACGCGGGCTTGCTGCACGACCTCGCACGGCTGTATTCCGCGGAGCGTCTGCTCGAGGAGGTCGCGGATCGCGATCTGCCGGTCGACGCTTTCGAGCGTGCGAACCCCGTCGTGCTGCACGCACGGCTCGGCGCCGAGCTCGCGCGCGAGCAGTTCGGCGTGGCGGACGAGCGCGTGTTGTCGGCGATCCGCAAACACACGCTCGCCGATGCGGTCATGAGCCCGCTCGACGAGATCGTGTACCTTGCCGACGGCCTCGAGCCGGGGCGCGACTTCGGCGACCGGGGTGCGCTCGCCGAGCTCGCCTTTCACGACCTGACGGCGGCGATGCGCGCGATGCTGCGCTCGTCGATCGCGCACGAGCGGCGCAGCGGAAGAAGCGCCGCACCGCAAACGCTTGCCGCGGCGCACCGGTACGGCGCCGACACCACCCCGGAGGTACGGGACACTGCCTGAGCTGGATCTGGTCGCGCTCGTACGCGCGG
The DNA here is from genome assembly GCA_963841685.1 of Vulcanimicrobiota bacterium. GTDB lineage: Bacteria > Vulcanimicrobiota > Vulcanimicrobiia > Vulcanimicrobiales > Vulcanimicrobiaceae > Vulcanimicrobium. The sequence goes on along the minus strand of CAWJDU010000004.1, from coordinate 89,316 downwards.
CGGCCGAAGAGAAGAAAGCCGATGACATCGCGGTGCTCGATCTCGCCGGACGCACGATCGTCGCGGACGCCTTCGTCGTCATGACGGGCCGCTCGTCGATCCAGACGCGCTCGATCGCGGATGCGATCGTCGAGCGCTCCGAGGAGGCCGGCTTACGGCCGCGGGTCGAGGGGCACGCGGACGGCGGCTGGATCCTGATCGATCTCGGACACGTCGTCGCGCACGTCTTCACGCCGGAGCAGCGGCAGTTCTACAACCTCGAGCGCCTCTGGGGCCGCGTCGCCGAGGCGAGGGCGGAGGCGCAGTGAAGGGGCGCCGCCGCAAGCCCCGGCCCGGCACGATCGCCGTACGCGCGTTCGTGTGGATCGTGCTGGCGATCTTCGTGCTGACCTCGGTCGGCGTCGCGCTCGTCGTCGTCCGGTGAACGCCGGAAACTTCCCCGGGCGGGCCGGGTACCGACGACCGGAGGACCTCTCTGCGATGAAACGGACGCCGGCGGCGCTCGCTGCCATCACCATGTGCCTCGCCCTCGCGGTGACGGTCGCGCCCGCTCTCGCGGCGCGCAGCAGCTATGTGATCGACGACGCGCACATGCTCTCGGCGACGGCGATCTCCCAGCTCAACGCGCAGATCGGCGGTTTCAACGCGCAGACCGGCAAAGAAGTCGTCGTCGTCACGACGCCCTCGCTGAACGGGGCCGCGCCGAACGACGCGATCGAGCGCAGCTTCGCGCAGCTGCAGGTCAACGGCGTCGAGATCTTCATCGCGAAACAGGAGAAGCAGATCAAGATCGCCGGCGACGAGGCGTCGCAGCGCTTCTTTCCCAACGGCTCCTTCGACACGATCTATACGTCGATGCGCCCGTACTTCCAGCAGGGCAACTTCGACACGGGCGTGGAGACCGGCGTCTCGCTGATCCTCAATACCTATCGTGGTCATGAATCGTCGCTGAATGCTTCGCGCAGGCCCGTAGGCGCCGTCGCGCCGACGCGCGTGCGAAGCTCCAGCTCGGGGGGTTCCGGCTTGGGCTTCATCTGGTGGATCATCATCCTCGCGGTGATCTTCTTCATCATCCGCGGCATCTTCCGCGCGATCGCAGGACCGCGCATGTACGGCGGCCCGGGGTACGGCCCCGGCGCCGGTCCGGGCATCGGCGGCGGTTACGGACCGGGCTACGGCGGCTACGGCTACGGAGGCGGCGGGTTCTGGAGCGGCCTGCTCGGCGGCCTCGGCGGCGCGTTTCTCGGCAACGAGCTGTTCGGGCGCAACTGGGGCGGCGGCGGCGGCAACGTCGTCGACGGCGGCTCGTGGGCGAACACCGGCGGCGTCGACCCCGGCACGTCGGGCGACGCCGGCGGCTGGCAGAGCGACGCCGGCCAGATCGATACCTCGAACATCGGCGGCGGCGGCTGGGGCGACTCCGGCGGCGGCTTCGGCGACTCCGGCGGCGGGTGGGGCGGCGGCGGCGACTTCGGCGGCGGCGGGGGCGACTCGGGCGGCGGCTGGTAGCTCCGCGCTCGACGCGCGAAAGCTTCGCCTTCAGCCCGGCTTCGCGCTGGCCGCCGGCACGGGCGTCGATGCCGGTGGCGGCGGCGCGACCGGCGCGGTGCTCGCTGCGGGACTCGGGACGCCCGTCGCGCCGGGAGCCGGCGAACCGGCGGGCTCGGGCATGCCGCTCGCCCACGGGCGCGGGCCGTACGGGCTCGGCGTCGCAGACACGGGCGACTCAGGGTGGAGCGCCGGGAAGCCCTGCCGCAGACGCAGCCGCGCAGCGTGGGCCTCCTTCGTGTTCGGAAAGGTCTTCGCGACGTACGCGAACATCGAGCGTGCGTGGTCGCGTGCGTCCGTCGTCTGCACGTTCATGTACAGCTGCGCGAGGTGGAACGCGGTCGGCGCCAGCCATCGATCCTTCGGATAGCGCTGCGCCCACGCTTCGAGCGAGCTCTGCACCATGAGCGCGTCGTGCACGATCGACGCGTCGTCCGTCCAACGTTCGCGATACGAGCGTGCCAGCGCGTCGATCTTCGTACGCGTCGAGAGCGCGCTGTACTTGAAGGGGCCGAAATACTCGTCGGCCGGTGCGTCGGCGACCGTCTTCGGCGACGCGCTCGGCTTGGGTGCGGGGCTCGAACTCTGCGCCGCAGGCGCGACGGCCGCCGTCAGTGCGAGAAGCGCCATCCCGGCGACCGCCGTTCGCATCATGCGCGGTTCCTACCCCAAGAAGCCGGCAGGCTCTCTCCGGCGAACGCGGCGCGACGATGAATCGCGCGATGTTCGTGTCAGGCGCGGTCGCCGGGCTCGCATCGCTGCACGTACCGTGCGCCGACGCTGCCGAGCCGTTCGGCGCGGAAGAACGGCGCGGAGACGGGCGACTCGGCGTATGCGCGATCGCGGTCGGCACGGGGCGGCGCATCGAACGTCGCGCGCACGAACGTTTTCCGCTCGCAAGCACGTACAAGCTGCCGCTGGCGATGCTGGTACTCGCGCGCGTCGACCGCGGCGAAGAGCGGCTCGACCGCGCGGTGCCGTTCAGCCGCGGCGACATCATCGCGTACAGTCCGACGCTGGCCACGATGCCGCACGGCGGTCGCATCACCATCGCACGGCTGTGCGCGGCCGCGATCGAACAGAGCGACAATACCGCGGCGAACCTCTTGCTGCGCGCGGTCGGTGGACCGGCCGCATTGACCGCGTATCTGCGCCGGATCGGCGATCGCACGACGCGCGTCGACCGCGAAGAGCCGTCGGTGAACGTCACCGTTCCGGGCGACGCGCGCGACACGACGACGCCGTCGGCGGTCGCGGACGTCCTCGCGAAGCTCGTGCTCGAGCCGCTGCTCGCGCCGCGGTCGAAGGCGATGCTGTTCGGCTGGATGCGCGGCGCGACGACCGGGCTAGCGCGCCTGCGAGCAGGCGTGCCGCACGGTTGGATCGTCGGCGACAAGACCGGCACGACCGACAGCGCAGCGAACGACATCGCGATCCTCTGGCCCCCGCACGGCGCGCCGATCGTGCTCGCGGTCTACTTCGCCGAGGTGCGCGCCGCGGATGCCGCCCGCGACGCCGCCATCGCGTCCGTCGCACGCGACGTGATCCGAAAACTGCGGGACTGAGCGCACCGCGCGCGGTATAGCGCCCCCGGGGCCACCTTCAGCTTCTCTCCAGCCCGGCCCCGTCTTGGCGGCTCACCTCGCGACGACGTACGGGATGATCGCGTCGAGGCGATGTTCCGTGATCCCGGCAACGTCGAGCAGCTCGTCGACCGAGGCGAACGCGCCGTTCTGCCGGCGAAATTCGACGATGCGCTCCGCGAGGCCATCGCCGATCCCCGGGATCGACGCGAGCGTCTCGGCGTCCGCCGTGTTGATGTCGACCTCGGTGCCGGGCGGCGTCTCGTTGCGCCGCGCGCGGCGATGCTTCGTGCGCGAGCCGTGCCGCGAGGCGCGCTCGTGGCGCAGGCCGGCGAACCGGCGCGCATGCCGCGAGCCGCGTGCCCTTGGCTGGATCCCGCCTCGCATCGGGACGACGACGGCGTCCCCGTCGCGAACGTGCGCGGCCAAGTTGATCGCCAGCAGGTCCGCGTCGGGACGCGTACCGCCTGCGAGCGCGACCGCGTCCCGCACGCGCGCCTCGGGACCGACGGCGTAGATGCCCGGATGCACGACCTCGCCGGCGACGTATGCGAGCGACTCCTCCGCATGCGCGCGCGACGTTGCGGCGTGCGGAACGCGGGCGGCTCGTGATGCATCGGCGGCGGAAGGCGCGGCGGCCGTCCAGCCGCCCGGCACGGTCGCGGCCGGCGGCGTGTACGGCCGGAGGAAGATGAACGCGGCCGCGGCGGCGGCCGCCAGAATGACGAGCAGACGTTTCATGCCCGTCCATCACGCGGCGCAGGCGAAGCACCTAGGGCTCCGAGCGCACGTGGTGTAGACTGGACGCTCATGCTCGAGGAACGAACGTACGACTTCCGTGCCGTCGAGCGCGGCTGGCAGGAGCGCTGGGAGCGCGACGGCATCTACGTGGCGCGCGACGACGACCCGCGGCCGAAGTACTACGTCCTCGAGATGCTGCCGTATCCGTCGGGTGATCTGCACGTCGGACACGCCAAGAACTATACGCTCGGCGACGCCATCGCGCGCCTGCACCGTATGCGCGGGCAGAACGTCGTGCACCCGATGGGCTGGGACGCGTTCGGCCTTCCGGCCGAGAACGCGGCGATCCAGCGCGGCATCGATCCCGACACGTGGACGCGCGAGAACATCCGAAACATGCAGCGGCAGGTGCGTCTGATCGGGACGAGCTACGACTGGACCCGCGAGCTCGCGTCGTGCGATCCGGAATACTACCGCTGGAATCAGTGGTTCTTCATCCGCCTGTTCGAGAAGGGGCTCGCGTACAAGCGCGAGGCGCCCGTGAACTGGTGTCCGATCGACCGGACCGTGCTCGCGAACGAGCAGGTCGAGAACGGATGCTGCTGGAGGTGCGGCGCCGCCGTCGAGCGGCGGAACCTCGCGCAGTGGTTCTTCAAGATCACCGACTACGTCGAACGTCTCCTCGCCGGGCTGGATCGTCTCGAGGGCTGGCCCGACCGCATCAAGGCGATGCAGCGCAACTGGATCGGCAAGAGCGAGGGCGTGACGTTCGCGTTCGACGTGGAGAACGTCGACGCGCAGATCGAGGTCTTCACGACGCGCGTCGATACCGTGTTCGGCGCGACGTTCGTCGCGGTCGCGCCGGAGCATCCGGTCGTGGCGAAGATTCTCGAGCGCATGCCGCGCTCGCGCAACCGCATCGAGACCTTTGCAGCGTCCCTCGCGAACAAGAGCGAGCTCGAGCGCACGCAGCTGATGGAGAAGACGGGCGTTCCCACCGGCGCGTACGCGATCAACCCGCTCTCGCGCGAGAAGATTCCGATCTGGGTCACCAACTACGTGCTCGCCGAATACGGCACCGGCGCCGTGATGGGCGTGCCCGCGCACGACGAGCGCGACTTCGAGTTCGCGAAGAAGCACGGGCTGCCGATCGCCCAAGTCATCACCACCGCTGACGGCTCGCTGCACGCGCCGCTCACGGAGGCGTTCGTCGACGACGGCAAGCTCATCGCGTCCGGCGAGTACATCGGCATGAAATCGGCGAACGCGCGGCGCGCTATCGCGGCGCGCCTGGAAGCGATGGGCCGCGGCAAGGTCACCGTCAACTACCGCATCCGCGACTGGCTCGTCTCGCGGCAGCGGTACTGGGGCACGCCGATCCCGATGGTGTACTGCGAGCGCGACGGCATCGTTCCCGTGCCAGACGATCAGCTACCCGTGCTGCTGCCGAAAGGCGTCGCGTTCACCGGGCAAGGCTCGCCCCTCGCCAACGATCCAGGGTTCATGCACACGACGTGTCCCCGCTGCGGCGGGCGGCCAAGCGCGATCCCGACACGATGGACACGTTCGTCGACTCCTCGTGGTATTACGTTCGGTACCTCGATCCGCGCGACGACGCGCAGCCGTTCGATCGCGCGAAGGCGTCGGCGTGGCTGCCGGTCGACCAGTACATCGGCGGCGCGGAGCACGCGGTGCTGCATCTGCTCTACGCGCGCTTCTTCTACATGTTCATGGTCGACCACGGTTACCTCGAAGGCGACGACGAGCCGTTCACGCGGCTCTTCAACCAGGGCACGCTGCTCTACAACGGCGAGAAGATGTCGAAGTCGCGCGGCAACGTCGTCGGCATCGACGACACGGTCGAGCGCTACGGCGTCGACGCGATGCGCCTGTTTCTGCTGAAGGCCGCGCCGCCCGAGGACACGCTCGATTGGACGGACGAGGGCATCGTCGGCCGCGTGCGCTTCGTCTCGCGCGTGTGGCGCGCCGCCGAGCCGGTGGCCCGTGCAGCACGCGCGCTGCCGCTCGACCGCCTGCCCGAGATGCGCGGCGACGCGCAGCGGTCGCTCGTGCGCGCGTTGCACGTGGCGCTCGCCTCCGGCGTGAGCGAGACGCAGACGTATCGCTTCCACTACAACGTCACCACCGCGAAGCTGGACGAGCTGATCAACGAGCTCGGCGCACTGCTGCGCGAGCCGGATGCCGCGAGCGATCCCTCCGTGTTGTACGTCGTGCACGCGCTGCCGATCGTGCTCGCGCCGTTCGCACCGCACCTCGCCGACGAGCTGTGGTCGCGCATGGGGTACGAGAGCAGCGTTCACCTCGAGCGGTGGATCGATCCCGATCCGTCGGCGCTCGCCGTCGATGAGATCACGCTCGTCGTTCAGGTGAACGGAAAGGTGCGCGCGCGCATCCAGGCGGCCCCCGGCATCGCGGAGGACGACGCCTTCGCGCTCGCCGTGCGGGAGCCGACGGTCAGCGCGCAGATCGACGGCAAGCACATCCGCAAGCGCATCTTCATCGCCGACAAGCTGCTGAACATCGTCGCGGCATAGACCGATCGGGCTTCAGTACGGTACGATAGCGGTATGGCGAGCGGAGACGAATTGGCCAGAGCATTCGACGTCGTCCGTCGGCACGCCGGCTTCCTCCGGTCGAGAGGCGTGTTGCACGCTTCCATTGTAGGGTCGGTCGCGACGAACCGCACACACAGCGATAGCGATCTCGACATTTTGATTCATCCCGACCCGAAGCGCAGCATGACGATCTTCGACCTCGTCGATATACGCGATCATTTGACCAATGCATACGGTCGCAGCGTTGACGTCATTTCGGCTGGTGCGCTGAGCCGTCGACATCAACTGTTCGAGGAGTCCGCCGTACGTGTCTTCTGACTGGCGCGGTAGCGAGCCGTCTCAGCGGATACTCGACCTCTTGGACGCCTTACGGCGTATCGACACGTACACAGGCGGCATCAGCCGCGAGGAGTTTCTCGCCGACGAAATGCGCCGCGATGCGACTGTCCGCGCATTGGAAGTGCTTTCGGAAGCCGTCCGGCACCTTCGAATGCACGCGCCGGAGTATGAAGGTCGTTATCCTGACGTGCACTTCGGCCGCATCGCGGGGGCGGGAGATATCTACCGCCACCAGTACGGTTTTGTTGACTACGCGTTGATTTGGAACAGCATTCACGGGGCCGATGTCGCTGCGGTTCGCGCGATGATCCGCGCCGAAGTACCGCAACGGTATCTCGATGTGCTAGGAGAAGAGTCGTGACTCATACCATCCGAGCGAATGACGCACTCGTGATCGTCGACGTGCAGCACGACTTTCTGCCGGGCGGCGCGCTCGGCGTCGCGGAGGGCGAGCGCATCTTCGCGCCCATCGACGAGCTCGCGCCGCGGTTCGCGCGCGTCTACGCGACGCGCGACTGGCACCCGGCCGACCACTCGTCGTACGCGCAGTACGGCGGACCCTGGCCGGTGCACTGCGTGGCGGGATCGCACGGTGCGGCGTTCGACGAGCGCCTCGATCTCGACAACGTCGACGTCGTCATCGACAAGGGCACGAATCGTGAAACGGACGGCTACAGCGGGTTCGCTGCGACGACGCTCGACGCGGACCTGCGCGACCACGGCATCCACCGCGTCTTCGTGTGCGGGCTCGCCACCGACTACTGCGTGAAGTCGACGGCGCTCGACGCCAAAGCGGCGGGATACGACGTCGTCGTGCTCGAGGACGCGTCGGCAGCCGTGAACGTCCACGAAGACGATGAAGCGGCCGCCCTCAGTGCGCTTCGCGCCGCCGGTGTCGCGGTCGCCACGAGCGCCGACGTCGCGGGAAACGCCCGGCCGGTGAGGACCTGAACGATGCCTGCACTCGCCCGCGTAGGGGAGGCGAGCGCTGCGCCGTCGCAGACGGCGCCATGAAGCACACCGCAGTCCGTATGGCCGCGGTCGCGATCCTCGCTTTCGGCGCGGGGATCGCGGTCGCGCACGTTCCCCAGGCGGCGCGCGCGGCGTCGGCGCCGTTGCAACCGATGGTCTACGATCTCGCCGCCATGACGCCCGCCGACCTGCCGGCGCCGTCGACGGCATCACCGAACCTGCGCAGCAAGTCGCTGTTCGCGCAAGACGGCGCGACCGGCGCGATCCAGATCGGCACCGTGTTCAAGCACTACCACGCCGATGCGAACGAGATTCAGTACGTCGTCTCCGGGACGGGCACCGAATGGCTCGGCGACAAGCAGATTCCCTTGCATCCCGGCATGCTGCTGATCATTCCGGCCGGCACCCCGCACGCCGGCACGGTCGATCCGAATCTGAAGATTTTCGCGATCAAGACGCCGCCGCAAGCCCCGACCGACGTGCATCCCGTTCCGTAGGCGTCACGCCGCGCCGGTGGTCTCTTTCTCGCGGAAGTAGTCGTACGTCTTGCGCATCCCGTCGATGAGCGCGACCTGCGCCTCCCAGCCCAGGCCGCGCTTCGCTTTTGCGGGGTTGAAGTACACTTCGCGCGCATCGCCCGGGCGTCGCGGCGCGTGCGTCACCGGCGCTTCGAACCCGGTGATCTGCACCAGCGCACGGTAGATGTCGTTGACCGACGTCTTCTTGCCGGTGCCGATGACGAAGATCTCGCCCGAGCCTTTCGTGAGCGCGGCGACGTTGGCGCGCACGACGTCCTCCACGAACACGTAGTCCCGCGTCTGCTCGCCGTCCCAGTCGATGCGAACCGGTTCGTGCTGCAAGAACTTGCCGAGGAAGATCGCGATGACGCCGGCCTCGCCGTTCGGGTCCTGACGCGGGCCGTAGACGTTGCCGTAGCGCAGTACCGTGAAATCCAGCCCGCGATCCGATTTGTAGAAGCGAAGGTAGTGTTCGGTCACCATCTTCGTGATGCCGTATGGCGAGACGGGGCGCTGCGGCGAGCTCTCGTCGACCGGCATCTCGTGCACGTCCCCGTACGTCGCCGCGCTCGACGCGAAGATCACCTTCCGCGTGCCGGCTTTGCAGGCCGCTTCGAGCACGTTCAGCATGCCCATGACGTTCACCGACGCGTCGTATTTCGGGTCGCGCGATCCGATCGCGACGGAATGCTGCGCGGCGTGGTGCGAGACGATCTCGGGCTTGAACTCGGCGAAGATTTTCTCAACGCCCGCATCGTCGCGAATGTCGAGGTGCACAAACGACGCGCGTTCGGGGATGTTCTCGCGGCGTCCGCCGCCGTGCGACCACAGGCTGTCGACCACGACGACCTCATGGCCGTCCGCGAGGTACGCGTCGACGATGTGCGATCCGATGAATCCGGCTCCGCCGGTGACGACGATACGCATGCGAGCGCAGACCGTTCGGCTTCACCGGCCGCACTCCCCTAGCGCGCACGGAGCAAGCGCGTGATGTGCGAGCGTGGCTCGTGCACCGCTGCTCGTTCCCGCATCGGCGTTCCTCGCAGCGGTCGTTGCAGACGCGCACGCGCTCGCCGGGGCCGCATGCGTCCTCGCGCTTGCAGCGCTCGCGCACCGCACGTCGCGCATCGCAGGCGCCTTCGGCCTCGCCGGCCTCGTCCTCGCAGCTCGGATCGGCCATCCGTCGATGATCGAGCTCGAATCACACACCGCACGCTTCGCCGGAACCGTCGTCGGCGACGTCCGCACCGATGCTGCGTCCACGACGTTTGCGTTCGCGCTGCAACGAGGCTTGCTCGTGCGCGCGCACGTCCGCCGCGCGGACGTCGAGCCGGGCGAGAGGCTCGTGCTGCGCGGTCGCCTCGTACCGTTCGACGAAGCGCGCAATCCCGGCGAGCCGTCGCGCCGCGCCATCGCGCTCGCCGAAGGGCTCGCCGGCGAGCTCGACGCGAATCGCGTCGTCGCGCGCGCTCCTCAGGACCCGCGCGATGCGCGAACGTGGGCGCCCCGCATCCGCGCCGCACTGTCGGCGCGTTTGCGCTCATCGATACGCGAGCCGGAAGCGGCGGTACTGGCGGGAGCGTTGTGGGGCGAGCGCGGTACGCTGCCGCCGGCTGTCCGCGATGAGTTCCAGGCGACCGCGACGGTGCACGTGCTCGTCACCGCCGGGCTGCATCTCGGCGTCATCGCGGCGCTCGTGCTCGGTGCGCTGCGGCTCGCTCGAGTCCCGCGCATCGCGGCATCGCTGACCGCGATTCCGTGCATCGTCGCGTACGCATGGCTCAGCGGCGCGCACCTGCCATCGCAGCGGGCAGCGGTGATGGTGTGCGTCGCGCTGCTCGCACGCGCCTGCGGCGCGCGCATCGTGTCGTGGAATGCGCTCGCGCTGGCGGCGCTGATCGTCGCCGCGCTGTGGCCGGCGTCGGTGACGACCGTCTCGTTCGCGTTGTCGTTCTCGTGTCTGGTCGCTATCGGCCTGTTCGCCCGGCCGATCGCGCGTGCGCTCGAACGGTCGGGGCTTCCGGCGCGCGTCCGCGAGGCGCTCGCGCTGACGATCGCCACCCAGATCGGTGTGTGGCCGCTGAGCGCGGCAACGTTCGGCGTCGTCGCACCGTACGCCGTGCTCGCCAACGCAGTCGTGGTGCCGGCGACGGCGCTCGCGATGACGGCCGGCATCGCGACGCTGACGCTCGCGAGCGTGCCGCTCGCGGGACACGTCGCCTCGACGCTCGCGACGCTGATCGTCGACGCGATCCTGCGCGCCGTGTCCGCGGTCGCGTCCTTGCCCGGCGCCCGCATGTGGGTCGCACCGCCGCCCGCGTTCGCGATCGTCGCGTACGATGCAGTCGCGGTCGTGGCCGCACTGCTGCTTCGCGGGCGCCCGCGGGCCGCGGTCGCGATGCTCGCGCTCGCGAGCACGGGCGTGCTCGCGCTCACGGTGCCGATCGCGGACGGCAGGCTTACGATCACGATGCTCGACGTCGGACAAGGCGACGGCATCGTCGTTCGGACGCCGCGCGGGCATGTCGTTCTGATCGACACGGGCGGCCGGCTCGAGCGCGGCGGGAGTGACCGCGGTCCGTCGCCCGCGGAGCTCGTGGGCGAGCGCGTCGTCCTCGGATACCTCAAGCACCGCGGCATCCGCACCGTCGATCTGCTGCTGATCACGCATCCGCACGGCGATCACGTCGGCGGCTTCGCGCCGGTCGTGCGGGCGCTCCGTGTGCGCGCGGTCGCGGACAGCGGTCAGCAGTACGGCGGACGCGCGTTCAACGACGGAATGCGCGAAGCGACATCGCGGCGCATCCCGGTCCGCATCGCGCGCTGCGGAGACCACTGGTCGACCGACGACGGCGTGACGCTCAGCATCCTCTCACCATGCGGTGCGCTCCTCACGAGCGGCAAGAACGACGTCAACGAAAACTCGCTCGTTGCCATGCTGCAGTACGGTACGTTCCGAACGCTGTTCATGGGCGACGCCGGGTTCGAAACCGAGCGTAGCCTGCTCGCGAGCGGCGCAGTTCTGCATGCCGACGTGCTGAAGGTCGGACACCACGGCTCAGCCTATGCATCCAGCCCGGAGTTCCTTGCCGCAGTCGGCGCGCGTATCGCGCTGATCAGCGACGGTCGGCACAATTCGTTCGGACACCCGGCGCCCTCGACGCTGTCGAACCTCGCGTCGGCGAGAGCCGCGGTGTACCGCACGGATCTCTGCGGCGCGATCACCGTCGATGCCGGCGAACTGCAGCCGCGGACGATGCTGCCGTGCGACCGTTGATGCGCTGCGCGCTCGATTCATTCCAGCCACGCTCGGATGCTTTGCGCTGCACCATCGCTGCGGTACATTGGCGGCGTCGAAGGCGTGACGCACGTTACCGGGCGATCGCGTTTGCACGCGGACGAAGCGTGCGCGATGATCGGAACGGAACAGGCAGAGCCGCCACCGCGACCGCAAGCATCCTCGCGCATCAGCGATTCGGGGCGAGCTCCGGAAGCGCTTCGATCTTGCCGTTCCAGCGCAGCTCGTCGACATCGTCGAACAGCGCGATGTCGCTCCGGAGCGTCGCCAACGTTCGGAACAGGAACGCGCGGTCGCGATCGCGCTGCAAGGTTTCGGCCAGTCTCGCGGCGCTGCCGACGTTGACCAACCAGTCCCGGCCATTCGCGGGGATCGCTTCGAGATGACCGTACCGCGCGAGCACGGCGGCGGCGGACTTCGCGCCCCAGCCGGGGAGCCCCGGAAAACCGTCCGCTGCGTCGCCGACCAGCGCCAGATAGTCGGGGATGCCGGCGGGGGGCACGCCGAACTTCGCCGTCACGCCGGCTTCGTCGAACACGGTCCGCGTCCGGCGGTTCAACTGCACGACGCGCGTTCCGCGCACGCATTGCGCAAGGTCCTTGTCCGGCGTGCAGATCACCACACGCTCGACGCGCGGATCGGCAGCAGCCGCAGCAGCCGCGGACGCCAGCGCGTCGTCCGCCTCGAACTCCACCATCGGCCACGCGGTGATGCCTGCCGCGGTCAGCGCCTCCTCGAGCAGCGGAAACTGCGCGAGCAGATCGGGATCGATTCCGGCACCGGTCTTGTAGCCGGGCCATAGCGCATTGCGGAACGACTCGATGATGTGGTCGGTCGCGACCCCGACGTGGGTCGCGCCGCCGCGGAACAAGCTGCGGATCGACGCGAGGACACCGCGCACCGCCGCGACCTCGCGCCCGTCCGCGTCCTGCGCGGACGGCAGCGCGTAGTAGTGACGAAACAGCTCGTACGTTCCGTCGACGACGTGAATGACCACGCTGCCCTCTTGCCGACCGGACGCGGAATCCCCTGACGGCGGCCGGCCCGCGTCACGCGCCTTCCAGGCTCGAAAAGAAGACGGGGCGGTGCTCAGCACCGCCCCGAATCTCCTTGCAGCGAACCGTCGGAACTAGAGCGCGTTCGCGAGCGCCCAGCCCTTCGGTGCACCGATGCCCGCAGCCTGATTGTACTGCGACGCGTTGCACGAGTACGCCCCGTTGCTGCCCGAGGTGCACGGCGTGTAGTACGTACCGTACCCCGTTGACTTGAAGAGGCTGTACAGCGTGGGCGTCACCCAGCCGAGCTTGGTGGCGTGCACCTCGTTCGACTCGATGACGAGCGCGACGAACGCCGGCGACGACCACGACGTGCCGAGGTAATCGCCCCACGCACCGCCCGTGTACACCGCGACCGGATCGAACGGCAGCGAGACGTCGGGCTGATTCCGTCCCGACGTGATCATGCCGGTCACGCCGCTCTGGTAGCTCGGAAGGGCGAACACGGTCGACACGCCGCCGCCGCCCGAGTAGCCGCTCTCGCTGCCCATCGTGACGGTCTGCAGCACGCCCGACGAGTTGTACGTGAAGTTGATGCCGCCGACCGACGTGAAGTACGGATCGCCGGCCGGAGCGCTGACGCCCTCCGCGTTGTCGTTCGAGCCGCACTCGTTGCTGCCCGAGTCGCCCGCCGATGCGGAGAACGTCACGCCTTCCGACGCGCCTTGCTCGGCGATGGAGTTCGTCGCATCCGCGAACGACACGTCGCTCGATTCGCACCCGCCGAACGACGAGTTCACGACGCTCGCGACGCCGTCGCTGAGCACCTTGTTGTATCCGTCTTCGATCGCCTGATCGCTGAGCGACCCGATGTCGTAGACGATGATGTTCGCGCCGGGAGCGAGCCCGGAGATCGTCTGGACGTCGAGATCGGTCTCCGCGTCATCGCCCGAGCCGCCGCCGTCGACGGCTTCGTTCGTGATCGTGCCGGTCTGCGTGACGCCCGCCGCCGAGAGATACGTCTTCACATAGCTCGTGTTGACGGGATCGTCGATGATGACGGCGGCCGTATAGCCGGCGCCGTTGCATCCGTGCTGAACCGGGTAGTCGAACGGCTTCGCGACGCCCGTCGCAAGCGTTCCGCTCGAGTTGCTCAGCGGGCCGTTGTCCGCGGCTGCGCCGTTGCACCCGCTGCCCGGCGTCGCCGTCGGGACGGGTGTCGGCGTCGACACCGGCGTTGCGGTCGGCGTGGGCGTCGGTCCGCCGGTCGGCGTGGCGGTCGGCTTCGGCGTCGGCGTCGGCGCGTTGGTCGGGGTCGGGGTCGGCGCGGGCGTCGGCGTTGCCGTCGGCACCGGCGTCGGCGTCGCACTTCCGCCCGTCAGCGAGACGTCGTCGACGTACTGCTCGTCGTGATATCCGAGCGTTCCGTCACCGTGCACGCCGACGTAGACGTACACCGTCTGACCGGCGTACGACGCGAGGTTGAAGCTCTTCTGCACCCAGGTCCGCGCGTTCGAGACGGTCGTGTACAGCTCGTCGATCACGGCACCGCTCGAATTGAGCAACGCTGCCTGCTGATAGGAGTACGTCGTCGCGACCTCGTTCGTCGCCTGCCACACCCAGAACGACAACTGGCCGTTCGAAGGCACCGTGATTTGCTGACAGACACCGGCGTCGCCGCGCGGTTCGGTCGTGAGCGTGCCGCTCTGCTCGGAATACCGTCCGGTGTGCGGCTTCGACGTGTTGATTTTTGCTGAGACGTTTCCGCACTGCGACCAGTACGCGAAGCCACCGGACTCGAAGCCCGGATCTTGCACGACGTTCGCCTGGTCGGGGCTCACCGCGAGCGTTCGCAGGGCGGGAACGGTATGCGACTCGGAAACCGGCGTCCGATCGTCGTTCTGAACGGGCATGCCCGCTTCGTCCGCCTTGGTGCGGACGACGACGAGGTTCGTCAGCGAGACGTCACGCACGTTCGCCGCGATCGCGCTCGGCACGGTCGCGGGCTTGAGGTTCGCGAAGCGCGCGCCGTATTTTCCCTGCTGCACGGTGTGCATCTCGGTGGAAAAATAGCGCTCGACCGTCGCGCTCGGAGCCGTCGCGTCGACCATCGTCCGGTTCGGGAAGCGCTGCGTGATCGTGAATCCCGCGCTCTGCAGGCTTTGGACGACCGCCGCTTCCTGCGGCGCCGTCGGCGCGTACTCCGCGTTGAATTGCGACGGCGCGAGGAAGTGACGGTAGTTCGCCGACGCCGGGTTGCTCACGTCCGCGACGAACGCATCGAGCTGCGCCTGATTGTTGTAGCGAAGGGTGACCGCGATGGTGACCGGCGCGTTGGCCGCGCGCCGGCCCGAATCGGTGTACGCCAGCGCGCCGTACGTCCTCGGTACGGAGATCAGCGGCGCGAGCGCCGCCGGTGCGCGCGCGACGGATTCCGTGTCGGGTCCGCCGGCCGGGGAAAGCGCCGGAATCGAGGATCCTCGTCCTCCGCACGCAGCAAGCGAAAGCGCCAGCACAACTGAGGCCGCGATCGCACGTGATGTCGTTCGCATGGAGCTCCTGACGCGCCCTGACATCGCGATCGTCCGAAAGAACTGCCGCACATGACCGCACACCCCGACATCAAGATCGGGACGCTCGCAGGACGCTCGGCGAGCGCACGACCGCCCTTCTTGGCGTCAGGGCGTTTACCTGCGCTCTGCGCTCGCCCGAGCGGGCGCGGGACGGCATCATGACGCGCGTCACGAAGCAGGGAAGCATGCAATGGAAGCAGCTCGCCGCGTGACCGAGCACGTCGTGTTCTGGGTCGCCGGCTTCGTCGTGGGGGGCGCGACGGTCGGGATGATGGGCAAGAGCTTCGTCGAGGAGCGCGGCCGGCGCTTGATCCCGATGTTCGTCGGGCTCGCGATCATCGCGGGGCTCATCGTCGGGTGGGCGCTGAACGCCTGGATCGACTACATTCACTTCACCGCGAACGGAGGCGGAGCGTCGGGCCTGTGAACGACACCGAGATATCGCAGACGGAGCTGCTCGTGGCGAGCGCTCGGGCACACGAGGCGCAGTATCCGGGCCCGCGCGCCGTGGTTCCGAAGCGTCACGTCGCGATCGTGACCTGCATGGACTCGCGCATCGACACCTTCGCGATCTTCGGCCTGAGCACGGGCGACGCGCACATCATCCGCAACGCCGGAGGCCTCGCCACGCAGGACGTGCTGCGCTCCCTCGTCGTCTCCCAGCGCGTGCTGCAGACGCGCGAAGTGCTCCTGATGCACCACACCAACTGCGGGCTGCTCGGCGCCGACGAGGACGCGATGCGGGACACGATCCGCCGCGAAACCGGCGACGTGCCGCCGTACGCGTTCGGCGCCTTCGACGACCTCGACGGCGCGGTCCGCGACGCCGTGGCGCGCGTTCGCGACCACCGCTTCCTGCCGCATCGCGACCGCGTGCGCGGCTTCGTCTACGACGTCGATACCGGACGCGTGCGCGAGGTCTCCTGACCGGCGGCGCGAACCGCAGCCGTACCAGCAAGCGCCCGCGAAAGGACCGTTCTCCGATGACCTCCGTGCTGGAGCGCAGTACGCTCATGAAGACGCTCGCGTACGTGGGCGGACGCTGGATCGGAGCGGATTCCGGCGCGACGTTCCCGGTGTACGATCCGGCGACCGGCGACCGTATCGCCGACGTGCCGCGCATGGGCGCCGGCGAGACGCGGCGTGCGATCGCCGCCGCGAACGACGCGCTGCCCGCGTGGCGCGCGACCACGGCGAAGGAACGCGCGAACATCCTGCGCCGGTGGTACGAGCTGATGATCGAGCACACGGACGAGCTCGCCCACATCATGACGCTCGAGCAAGGAAAACCGCTGGGCGAGGCGCGCGGCGAGATCGGGATGGGCGCCGCCTACGTCGAGTGGAACGCGGAGGAAGCGAAGCGCGTCTACGGCGACACGATCCCCACGCTCGCCAACGACCGTCGCATGGTGGTGGTGAAGCAGCCGATCGGCGTGTGCGTCGGCATCACGCCGTGGAACTTCCCGCACGCGATGGTGACGCGCAAGGCCTCGCCCGCGCTCGCCGCCGGCTGCACGTTCGTGCTGAAGCCCGCCGAGCAGACGCCGCTCTCGGCGCTCGCCGTTGCCGCGTTGGCCGAGATGGCGGGCATCCCGCCCGGCGTGTTCAACGTCGTGACCGGCGACGCCGACGACGCGCCGATCATCGGACGCGAGATGACCTCGAACCCCATCGTGCGCAAGCTGGGCTTCACCGGCTCGACCGCCGTCGGCAAGCTGCTGATGGAGCAGTGCGCCGGCACCGTCAAGAAAGTCTCGCTCGAGCTCGGCGGCAACGCGCCGTTCATCGTGTTCGACGATGCGGACCTGAACGCAGCCGTGTCCGGCGCGATGAGCGCGAAGTTCCGCAACGCCGGGCAGGTGTGCGTCAGCCCGAACCGCATCTTCGTCCAAGACACGGTGCACGACGCGTTCGTCGAGCGGCTCGCGGAACGCGTGCGGAAGCTGCGCCCCGGACGCGGCTTCGACGAAGGCGTCACGATGGGCCCGCTGATCGAAGAGCAAGGCTTCGCGAAAGTCACCGAGCATGTGGAAGACGCGTGCGCGCGCGGCGCGACCGTCGTCCACGGCGGCAAGCCGCACGAGCTCGGCGGCACGTTCTACGAACCGACGATCCTGACCGGCGTCACGTCTGCGATGCGGCTGAGTAGCGAGGAGACATTCGGGCCGGTCGCGGCGATCGCGTCGTTCAAGACGGAAGCCGACGCCGTCGCGATGGCGAACGACACTCCGTTCGGCCTTGCGGCGTACTTCTACAGCCGCGACGTCGGACGCACGTGGCGCGTCGCCGAGGCGCTCGAGGCGGGGATGGTCGGCATCAACACCCCGATGATCGCGAACGAGTCGATCCCGTTCGGCGGCATCAAGGAGTCCGGGATCGGGCGCGAGGGTTCGAAGTACGGTCTCGACGAGTGGGTCGAGATCAAGTACATGTGCTTCGGAGGCGTCGACCGCTGACCGAGACATTCGATCCGGGCGATCGCGCGGGGACGTACCTCAAGCCGATCGTCCGGACCGCGCGCGGCGACAACGCGGGCGGCGCGCTCGTCGTGCTGGAGCGCGCCGGCGACGACGGCGTCTTCGCGGAGCTCGACGCGCGACTGCGCGCCGAGCGCAGACGCGCGATCTTCACGCCGCCCATCTTCGCCGAAGACGCCGTCCGCGGCACGACGAATCCGTTGTTTGCGTTGCGAGCGCTGCGCGAGTTCGTGTCCCTCTGCTTGCAGTTCGGAGCCTTTCGGCGCCTCGGACGCTGAACCGTCAATGCGCGGCGTAGCAGCGCTGCGCCGCACGCGGTGCATCGCCCGACGTCGCAATCGATCGATTCGACCAGCCCGAGCTCCGTCTCCAGGACGACTGTCTCCAACAAGTGCAGGACTGCCTCGATTCGTCCAGAACGGCGCGCAACCCGATTGCACCGTCGGTCGGGTGGTGGGGTTTGCGGGGTCAATTTTTTAGCTTTCACCGGCGTCGTTGCATCGTGTGTGCAGCGGCAGCGGCCGCATCCTCATCTCATGCGCGCGAGGAGGATCGATGCCGCCTGTCACTCCGACGTATCCAGGGGTCTACATCGAAGAGATCCCGAGCGGAGTTCGCACCATCGTCGGCGTTCCAACGTCGATCACTGCATTCGTCGGCCGCACGCCGACGGGACCGCTCGACGAGCCGAAGACGTGCTTCAACTATGCCGATTTCGAGCGCTTCTTCGGCGGACGCTCGTACAGCTATCCCCTGACGTACGCCGTCGAGGACTTCTTCAACAACGGCGGTGCTCAGGCGATCGTCGTGCGGACGTTCCACCGCGACGTCAACGACCCGGTCGCGAACAGCACGGCGCAGTTCCCGGTGACGGGCGGTCCACCGATTTGGGCCATCGGCCCCGGCACGTGGGGCAACCTCCTCTCGCTCTCGTTCGACTACAACGGCCTGCGAACCGCGGGAGCCACGTCCGCCGCCGCCGCGCTGACGGTCAACGTGCCGGACACGGGAGCGTCGGGCGGCGAGGCCGTCACGATTCAGCTCACGCCGGCGCCGCCGTCTTCGTCCTCGAGCAGCTCGAGCAGCGCCAGCAGCGAGGCCACCTCGAGTTCCGCGAGCTCCGAGTCGTCGGCGTCCAGCGGCTCCGCATCGGGCGGAAGCGCGCTCAGCGGCGGCACGTACACGGCTTCGAACGGCGACACGGCGCGGATCGTCGCGCAAGGGATCGCGGACAAGTTCAACAACAGTCCGGCCGCGTCGTACGCGTCGGCAGCGGTTTCGCAAGATCCGGCCGACACGACGACGGCGACGGTCACGTTCTCGACCGCGCTCACCGGGCCGGCCGCGAACGGAAGCGTGTCGTTGACGGCAACCGTCGCGGCGCCGACGGCAACCGGCAACGCGCCGGCTGCCCCCAGCCACGTCACCGTCACTCCACCCGCACTGACCGCGGACAAGTTCGTCGGCGCACAGCAAGCCACGGCGGCGGCGGCGTCCGCCAAGCTCACCGTCGGCGGCGGCCCTGCGGCGAACGACGGCAGCTTTTCGTACATCGTCGCCGGACCCGCCGGCACGAAGCCCGTCACGGCAACGGTTTCGTACAAGAAGGGCGCGACGGCGAAGGACATCGCGAGCAGCCTCGCATCGACGCTGTCGCGCGTCGCGGGCGCCTCGAACGGCCTGCTCAAAGCCGTGACGGTCGACAGCACGGGCACCACGCTGACCATCACCGCCGCCACGCCGGGAACGGCGGGCGACGCGATCGCGCTGACGCTGTCGCAACCTCCGCCTCCGGCAGACGTCACGCTCACGCCGGCCGTGCAGCTCGCCTCCGGTGTCGATAACGGCTGGAACATGACGCTCGCGAACGCCGCGGCCAAGCAGTACGCGCAATACGGCATCAGCGGCAGCGATCTGTTCAACGTCACGGTGACGTACAGTCCGAAGGGCAAGCCCGTCGTGACCGAGCGCTACACGAACGTCACCGTCAACGGCGACGAATCGCCGACCCGGATCGATCGCGTGATCAACCCGCAGTCGCTGCTCGTCGTGGTGAACTCACGAGACGACCCGAACCGGACGACCGGCAAGTTCCAGCCGTACACGGCACCGGTGATCACGAATCCCGGCCAGACGACGCTCTCGGTCACCGCGTCCGGCGGCAAAGATTCCGACGCCCTCACGCCCGTCGATTTTCTCGGCGACGAGATGACGCGCACGGCGATGTATGCGCTCGAAGAAGTCGACATCTTCAACCTGCTCTGCCTTCCGCCCGATCGGCGTGCCGACGACTCGAGCGACAAGGGCGGCGCCGACGGCAGCGCGCAAGATCCGAGCGTCTACGCGCAGGCAGCGGAGTTCTGCGCGACGCATCGCGCGATGCTCATCTGCGACCCGCCGCGAACGTGGTCCGAGGAAGCGTCGGTCGGCAACTACTCGTTGATCCAGCCGACCGATGTGGGCGTCACGACGGAAGACGGCGGACGCAACTCCGCGGTGTACTTCCCGTACATCAAGAAGGCGGACCTCGAGCTGAACAGCAAGACCGAGCTGTTCGCGCCCAGCGGTTCGGTCGCGGGACAGTACGCCCAAACGGACGTGACGCGCGGCGTGTGGAAGGCGCCGGCGGGAATCGAAACGGGCCTCGAGGGCGTGACGGCGCTCGACGTCAAGATGACCGACGATCAGAACGGGCAGCTCAATCCGCTCGGCATCAACGCGATCCGCTACTTCCCGATCATCGGCCCCGTCATCTGGGGTGCGCGGACGCTGCGCGGGGCGGACGCGTTCGCCGACGATTACAAGTACATCCCGGTGCGCAGGCTGACGCTCTACATCGAAGAGAGCCTCTACCGCGGCACCAAGTGGGCCGTGTTCGAGCCCAACGACGATGCCCTGTGGTCGCAGCTGCGACTGAGCATCGGTACGTTCATGGCCGATCTCGCGCGTCAGGGCGCGTTCTACACCTATTCCGTGACGTGCGACAAGACGACGACGCTCGACAGCGACATCCAGCAGGGCATCGTGAACGTCATCGTCGCGTTCGCGCCGGTGAAGCCGGCAGAGTTCGTCGTGCTCAAGATCGCTCAGCTCGCCGGGCAAACCCCGAGTTAAGGAGACGCCGCGATGCCAGCCCCGATGTTCAAGGTGAACACCTATCGGTACGACCCCTACAAGAACTACCGGTTCAAGGTCAAGATCGACGGCGCGTACGTCCTCGGCGTGAGCAAAGTCAGCATGTTGCGCCGCTCCACCGAGGTCGTCCGGTTCCGCGCGGGCGGCGACCCGAGCGTCGTGCGCGTCTCGCCCGGACAGTCGTCGTACGACCCGATCACGCTCGAGCAGGGCGTGACGTACGACAACACGTTCGAGCAGTGGGCGAACAAAGTGTGGGACTATCACCGTTCGCTGACCGACGGCACGACCGACGTCTCGCTGAAAGATTTCCGTAAGGACATCATCATCGAGCTCTACAACGAAGCCGGCCAGAAGGCGCTCGCGTACAACGTGTACCGCTGCTGGGTTTCGCAGTACCAGGCGATGCCGGAGCTCGACGGGATCGGAAACGCGATCGCGATCTCGTCGATCACGCTGGAGAACGAAGGTTGGGAACGCGACCAGAGCGTCGCGGAGCCGACCGAGGACAGCTTCGCGGATCCGTCCGCGGTCTGATCCGATGCGAACGCCGTCCGCGGCGGAGCTCGTGCGCGTCTGGGAGCTCGGTTTCGACCGAGCTCCCTGGTACCGCGCGCTCTTGCTGTTGGCGCCGGCGTTTCCCGATCGAACGTTCGACGAGCTCGCGCAGCTCAGCATCGGCGAGCGAAACGTCCGGCTCGTCGCGTTGCGCGTGCTGCTCTTCGGGCCGTCCGTCGAAGCGGCCGTGGCGTGTCCGCGCTGCGCCGCGCCGCTCGAGTTCGGCTTCGACCTGCTCGCGATGTGTCCCGACGCGGCGGCACCGCTCGAGCATCGCGCGAGCGAGTTCTTCGTCGAGGCGGACGGCACGATGCTGCGCTGCCGTGCCGCGACATCGTCCGACCTCGCCGCGGTGGCGAGCGCGGATTCGAGTTCGTCCCGCGACGCGCTCGTACGGCGGCTGATCGTCTCCGCGACCGGTTCCGACGACGCGGCGATCGATGCCGGAGCGGCAATGGAGCGCATCGGCGACGCGCTCGCGAACGCGGACCCGTACGCGGACACGTCGATGGCGTTCCAGTGCGCGGCGTGCGCGCACGAGTGGAACGCGCCATTCGACATCGCGGCCTTTCTCTGGACCGAGATCACATCGCAGGTGTATCGCGTGCTCGAAGACGTACAGCGCCTCGCGAAGACGTACGGCTGGTCCGAAGGCTCGATCCTCGCGATGACCGGACTGCGCCGGCGCTTCTATCTCGAACGCGCATCGTGAACGACCGTGACATCGTCGGCCGTCTCGTGCACGACGCGGCGGCAACCGCGCCCGGCGTTCGCCCGCGCGCGTCGTCGCGGTTCGATCTGTTGCCGGAGCTGCGCGCAGACGCGAACGGAACGCTGGGCGCGTACACCTGGCACGATTTGTTCACTGCGCCCGAGGCCGACGGCGGGGACGACGTCGCAGCGTCGGCGCGGTTGTATCGCGGCGTCGACGGCGCGATCACGATGCCGTTCGGCGGTGCGCTCGAACCCGCCGGTGACGAAGCGCAATTGGACGATGCCGGCGCGACGCCGTCGTTTGCCGCTCCGCGGGCACGGCAGCTGCCCCAGCCGGCCGCTCCGGCATCGGCGCTCCTGCCCGACCCCTCTGCGCTCGACGCACGCGAGGGTGACCGGCCGGCGCGCGACGAGGTCGCCGCACCGCTGCAACGCGCCGCCGTATCCGCAGCGCACGAAACGGCGGCGTACGAGACCGCGGCGCACGAAGTCGCGGCGTCGGGAGACGTCGGCGCGCGCACGCTTGGAACGAATGAGCCGGCTCCAACGGCTGAAACGACGCAGACGAATCGAGCTCGGTCGTCGTCTTCCGCGCCGGCAGCGGCATCGATCAGCGGGGTTTCCTCCGGCGTCGTGCAACGGCCGGCACCCCATAGTGCCGCCGAGATTGTCCATCCGTTGGCTGGCTCGTCACGTCGGGCCGATTCACGTGAAGGTTTGGAGAAACCGCACGACCCTGGTGCGCCGAAGCCATCCAATCCGCAGGACGGCGCCTTCGCGGCGGCGATGACGCAGCCGGACGACGCACCATCGCAGGCCGCTGGAGCAGCATCGCACCGCGCTGATGGACCATCGCGTCTCGCCGTGGATGCACCAACGCAGCTCGCCGCCGCGACTTCGCAGGCAGGCGGGTCGGCGTCGCCTCCCGCGGACCCATCTCCGCAGCCCGCGAGCGCATCTTCGCAGCCCGCGAGCGAATCTTCGCAGCCCGCCAGCGCACGTTCGGCACTGGGGGCTGCTTCGCAGCCGGGTGCAGCGTCGCAACCGCCGGGAAACCCACCGCTACCTGGCGCCGCGACCGCCGACGTACGCACACCGGCCGACTCGCCTGTGCGGGACGCACGTATGTCGGATCGGCGTGCGGACTCCGCCAACGAACGCCTCGATCCGTCACAGCGCGTTTTTGGCGAAGTCGGGCGCGCGGAATCGCACGTCGAGCATCCCGAGCAAACGGGCAACATTTCGGCGTTTCGTCCGACTGAGGATGCGCCGCCAAGCGATACGCCGGCTGGGTTGCGTGACGTGGAGCCGATGCAGCTGCCCGCGATCGAACTGCTCCAGCAGCAGAGTGCCTCATTCGAAGCGTCTGCGCAGCATGGTTTCGCGGCGCACGAGCGCGCGCCCGACGTCGCAGATACGAGCGTCGACGCCGCGACGCCGCAGCATCCGATCGCGCACCGTCAGACTGTGCGAACGTCCGATTCGGAAGCGCACGCGGCAGCGCAGCCGGACATTGACGTACCGGCAGCGGCGCAACCGAAACCCAGCGTGCACACCACAGCGCAGTGGGAAGCCGACCGGCATCGCATCGAACAGTCGGACGTCGCCGAGCTCGCCACTGCGCAGCCGGGGCGCGGTCCGCATCCCGTGGCGCAGTCGGACGTCGCCGCGCATCCCGGACTGCAGCCGGATCGCAGCACGCATGTCGATCGGCCGCCGACGCCGCCCGCTATCGCGCCACAGCTCACGTCCCGCGAAGATATCGCCTCGCGGATCGTGCCCGACGCCGGCGCATCGCGTGCTGAGGTGACGCAACGTCATTCGTCGACGCGACTTCGTCCGGCCACGCGACGTCATCCGGCGGCGCAGCATCCGGCCGCGAAGCACGAGGCCGCACTGCACGACTCCGCACTGCACGACTCCGCACTGCACGACTCCGCGCTGATAGACGCCGCGCGACCTGACGCCGCGCGACCTCACGCTAAGCCGCCTATGCAGCAGGCGCGCGCAACGCTGCAGCCGGCCGCGCACATCACGGCGGGATCGAATGCGGGTGTTCGCGCTGATCGCGACGATACTTCGATGGCGATTCCATCGTACGCCTCGGCGCGTCCGATCGAAGCGACCGCTGAGAGTGCGCCGCCCGTGCAGCGCGTTGCGCAGGAGCCTGGTGCGACGGCCGACACTTCACCCCCGAGCTCACCGTATCGTGTTGCACCGCGCGACGCAAGCGTCGAGAGCGGCGCGACGGCACACAGCGTCGCGCAGCGTTCCATCGCCGCCGGAGCCGCCGATCGTCCAGATTCGCAGCGCACCCCGATCCGCGACGATGTTTCCGATCGGAGCGTGGCACAGTTCGCACGCAGCGAGCTGCGCGCCGCAACGGCGTCCGTGGATCGTGCGGTGCAACCGTCGGCCGCATCGTCGAGCGCCGAGCCGGCGGTCCCGTCTGTGATCGACGCGCTGGCCGTCGGCCGAAACGACGACGGTCCGGTGCAAATCCCGCGCGTCCCACGGTTGCACGCGCGGTCGGTGGATGGAACCGGCCGACCCGGTTCCGGCGCGCCGACCGAGCCCGGACGCGCGACCGAGCGCCATGCAATGTCCGATCGCCGCTCTTCTGCACATCCGGCCGGCGTCGGAGACGATGCAGCGCTGGAACGATCACTCACGCCCACGCACGATGCGCCCGTCGAGCAACGCATCGTGAGTGCGCGGGAAACGCCGACCGAGCCGTCCGCGACCGTCCGCGATTCGACGCAGCACGCACCCGCAATTCGTCGCGCGCCGCGCGAGGCGGCGCCGGTCTCGCAAGGGCATCCTTCGGCTGATCATCAGAGGTTCGCGACGAGGGACACCATGGGTGCGCTCGTGCCGGACGCCGCAGGCGGCGATGGCAGCGCACGCTTCCACGCCGGTGATGGGCCGGCAATGCCGTCCGACGTCGGTTTGCAGCGTGATGCGACGATCGTGCAACGCCGCGCGATCGAGGTCACATCCCGCGGAGTCGCGTTCGACATCGCCGGCCCTGCGCGACCGCGTAGCGGCGCTACATCACAACGCACGGACGCGACATCACAAGGCACGGACGCGACATCGCAGCGCACTGACGCTGCACCGCAGACTACGCCAAGCTCGCGGGCCGGCGTACCAGACGCACACACGACGCTCGGTGCAGCCTCCGGCAAGCCGAGCGTACTTCAGCGCGCGGTCCAACTCAGCGAACGCACGATGCGTACCCGCGGTGCGTCGCAAAGCGCGGTCTCGCGTGCCGCAGAACCATCGGCGCGCATGGCCGACGCCTCGGTGCGTCCGGCCGGCGGAGACGTGACCGCCTCCGCCGCTGCGTATCGTGTGACGCGTGATCCCGGCGAATTCGTGGACGGACCGCTGCACGGCAACGCCATTCACCACGACTCGGATCATGTTTCGGGCAACGCTTCGCCCCGCGTCCAGCTGGTGCATGACGCGGCCCGCGGCGCCGACCTCTTCCGTGCGGACGACGCATCGCCGTCCGTGACACGGAGCGAGGGCGCGAGCGACGAGCCTCTGACGGCGACGTCCGCGGCCCGTCGACCGATGCGTCGACCGCACCGCGACGACGCCGACGACGCGACCGTTCCGACGTTCCGAACCGCCGTGCCGAGCGGCGCTCCGCGGCGTGATGAAGGTGCCGACGCGAGCAGCGCCCGTGCGTCGCGCGCATCGATCGACGTGCAGTCCACCTGGATCGGGCGCAGTGCCGCGCGCGTTGCGCCGGGCGACGCGCGACCGACCGCGACGCCGCCCGCCTTCGATGCCGGCATGAAGGCATCTACCGATGCACGCCGGTTCGCGCCCTCGAGCCCCGTCGGGACTGCGACCACCGCGACGACTGCGACGACTGCGACGTCAATGCCGTCGCACCGATCGATACCGCCCGGATCGCGCGCCGTGCCGGGTGCGGTCGCGCATCCGCGCATCTCGCTCGTCTCGGTCGACGTCGATCGTATCCGGCGCCATGTGCACCAAGGGGTCGACGCAACGCACGCCGGGGCACACGACGCACGGCAGCCGGCTGCCCCTCCGCGGATCGTCACGACGCGCGCGAACGCCGCGCCGCCTTCGCATCCGCCGGTCGCGACGACCGGCACGCCGAGCGGGGGTCGCGATCGCTTCGACGCGCGGGCTCGCGAGAGCGAGCAGGTCGTGCGCGTGACGATCGGCCGGATCAAGGTCGACGCGCCGGCGCAACCCGCGGCGCCGCAGCGCAGCGGCCCCGCACGCCCTCGCCCGCGATTGACGATCGACGAATATGCGCGCCGGCACGGCGGCCTCCCGTGAGCGACTACCTTGCGATCGCAACGGTCACGGCTGCACTCGCGTCGCTGATCCGCAACGCCATGTACGAGGTGCCGAACCTCTCGAACGCGCCCGACGTACGGATCGCGCGCCCCTTGAGCGACCCGAACTTCGTCGGGGCGCACCTGTTCTTGTACCGCGTCGCGCCGAACGGCTTTCTGCGCAACGAGGATTTGCCGACGCGCAATGGTGACGGCCGCCTCGTGAAACGCCCGGCGTATGCGGCCGACCTCGAATATCTCATCAGTTTCTACGGCAACGATCAAAGCTACGAGCCGCAACGACTCCTCGGGCGCGTCGTCGCGGCGCTGCATGCGGAGCCGGTGCTCGAAGCGGAACGCATTCGTACGGCGATCCGCAACACGCCGGCGCTGGCGGGATCGACGTTCGATCGCGAGCCGCAAGCCGTGCGCATCTCGCCGATCACGCTGGGCCTCGACGACCTGTCCCGGATGTGGTCGGTGTTCTATCAGACGCCGTACACGCTGACGCTCGCGTACGCGGCGTCGGTCGTCACGATCGATGCGGACATGACGCCCATCCCCTCGCCGGGCGTCGCGTCCGTCGGCGCGGGTGGCGGCGTCACGCCGCGTATCGCCTCGATCGACTCGATCTCGCCGGAACGCGTCGTCGCGGGGCTCGACCGCATCGTCACCGTGCGCGGAAGCGGCATCGCGGGCGGCGACGCGATTCGTTTCGGCGGCGTTGCCGTGCCGTCGTCGCCGGCGGGCGCCGGCGCCGTGAGCGCCGCACCGCCGCCCATCGCCGGCCGCGTGCCCGTCGACGTGCTGACCGCCGATGGTTTCACGTCGAATGCCTCGACGATCGTCGCTGCGCCGCTCGCCGGCGTGCCGGGGCTCGTGCGCGCACCGTCGGGACGCACGACGCTCGGCGTCGCGACGAACTTCACGCCGCAGCCTCGCCAGCGGTACACGCTGATCCTCTACGCGCTCGACGCGGGCGGTCGCGGCGCCGAGCTGGACGCGCTCGTCACGTGGCTCGGCGACGATATGCCGACGCCGCAAGGAGCCGGCGACACCGGCGCGGCGCTGGCGTCCGCGCTGAATGCGGCGATCGCACCGGCGCCGGGCGACGCGATCGCGGCCGACGACGTCATCGCGGCGACCGACGACGGCGGGTGGCGAATCGCTGCGCGGGCCGGCGACGTTGTGCTCCATCCCGCGAACGGCGTGCTCGCCGTCGCATGGGGCCTGCCGCGCGGGTCGGTGATCGCGTGCGACGTGTCGTCCGTGGCCGCGGGCCGCTATGCCGTTGCGGTGCGCGTCGACGGCGACGCCGCGGCGACGAGCACGTTGCTGCGCGGCGTTGCTGCATTCACGCTGGCGGGCGAAACGCTTCCCGCCGACGGGGCGCCTCTCTCGCCCACGCTGCTCGCCGCGTGCGCGCGCGGGCACATCGCCGTCGGCTCCGGCGCTCGCAGCCGCGCACCGCTCCAAGGTGAAGCGTACGTCGTCCCGTCGGACGGCGCGCAGCCCGTCGCGTGGCTGCAGGCGTCCGGCACCGCGGTCGTCGGCTACGCGCTCGCAGCGTCGGGACCGATCGTCGCGCCGATCGTGGACCTCCCGGCATGAACGACGAACGCTCCGCGTGGCTGCTGGAGAACCGGCGCATTCTCGCCGAGTCGGTCAAGCGCGTCGCAACGATGATCGAGCGGTTCGCAGACGGCGATCCCGCGGACATCGAGGGCGTCGACGACGCGGGCAGCGCGCTCGCTCTCGTGCGCGAGCGCTTCGGACTCACGCCGTTCGAATGCGACGTGCTCGTCGCTGCCGCGGGCGTCGAGCTCGACGGCGACATTCCGACGGCGTGCGCACGCGCGAACGGCGACCAGACGCGCTCGTATCCGACGTTCTCGCTCGCGCTCGCCGCGTTTCCGGGCGGCGCGTGGTCCTCGCTCGGCCCGCCCGCTCCGCTCCGCCACTGGCGACTGATCGACGTCGACGCGAACCCGTCGCTCGTCAGCGCGCCGATCCGCATCGACGAGACGATCCTCAACGTGCTGACCGGCACCTCGTATCCCGACCCGCGTGTGCTCAGCATCGCGGAACCCGCGTCCCAGATCGACACAGACCTGTCGCCGTCGCAGCGACGGCTGGTCGAGCGCATGCGCGACGTCTGGGACGGCGAGGACGGAACGCGTTCCGTGATCCAGCTCGTCGGAGACGACGTTCAGGCGAAGCGCAGCATCGCGGCGGCGCTCGCCGCAACGCACGGCGTCGACGCGCTCGTGCTGCGCGCCGCGTCCCTCCCATCGGCGACCGCGGACGTCGACACGATCGTTCGCATCTGCGAACGCGACGTCGTGCTGCGCGGCGGCTGCGCGCTGCTCGAATGCGACGACGTCGACGCGGGCGACGGCGCGCGCGACGCGGCGGTGTCACGTTTCGTCGAGCGCTTCAACGGGCCGCTGATCGTCGGCACCGTGCAGCGCCGGCGCGGTCACGTCCGCCCGCTCCTCCCGTTCGACGTCGCGCGTCCGACGCGCGCCGAACAGCGCGCGCGTTGGCAATCGCGGCTCGGGCACCGGCGTTCCGCCGCGCAGCAGAGCGGGCGGCTCGCCGCACAGTTCGACTTCTCGTTCTCCGCGATCGACCGCGCCGTGCTTGCGGCGGGCCCCCGCGCCGGCGAGCAGACGATCTGGGACAGCGCGCGTGCGCTCGCGCGCCCGCGACTCCACGAGCTCGTCGAACGGATCGACGCGCGCGCGGCGTGGAGCGACATCGTGGTTCCGCCCGACACGCGCGCGATGCTGGAGCGGATCGTCGATCAGGTCACGCACCGGTCGACAGTCTACGACGCGTGGGGCTTCGCCGCGACGACGGATCGCGGGCTCGGCGTCACCGCGCTCTTCTCCGGGGCGAGCGGTACGGGGAAGACCCTCGCGGCCGAAGCGATCGCCGCCCACGTCGGCATCGATCTCTT
Source organism: Vulcanimicrobiota bacterium (assembly GCA_963841685.1). Classification (GTDB taxonomy): domain Bacteria; phylum Vulcanimicrobiota; class Vulcanimicrobiia; order Vulcanimicrobiales; family Vulcanimicrobiaceae; genus Vulcanimicrobium. The sequence goes on along the minus strand of CAWJDU010000004.1, from coordinate 60,005 downwards.
TCGCGTCGATTTGAGCGCGCTCGTGAGCAAGTACATCGGCGAAACGGAGAAGAATTTGCGCCGCGTGTTCGACGCCGCCGAATCGGGCGGTGCGATCTTGCTCTTCGACGAGGCGGACGCGCTGTTCGGCCGGCGCACCGAAGTCAAAGACAGCCACGACCGCTACGCGAACGTCGAAGTCAGCTACCTGCTGCAGCGCATGGAGTCGTATCGCGGGCTCGCGATCCTCACCACGAACATGCGGGACGCGCTCGACCCGGCCTTCGTGCGGCGGCTGCGCTTCATCATCGACTTTCCGTTCCCCGATTCCGCAAGCCGCGAAGCGATCTGGCGTCTCGCGTTTCCGCCGTCCGCGCCGGCGCAGCTCGACTACACGAAGCTCGCGCACTTGACCGTAACGGGCGGCAACATCCGCTCGATCGCGATGGACGCGGCGTTCCGCGCGGCAGGCCAGCACCACGCCATCACGATGTCGGACGTGTTCGAAGCGGCGCGTGCCGAGTACCGCAAGCTCGATCGGACGCTCGCCGACGTCGAGATCGCCGGCTGGCTGGAGCCCGCGTCCGGAGCGTCGGCGTGAAGCGCCGCATCGAGCTGCGCATCGACGAGCTCCGGCTGCCGCCCGGAAGCCGCACGAGCCTGCGCGCACGCGACGCGATCGCGTCCGCCGTCGCGTCGCTGCTCCGCGACGGCCGTCCGCCGCCGGCGCAGCGCACCCGCGAAACGACGCACGACGCGATCGCGGCCGGCGTGCGGGACGGCGTCGCGCCGCACCTTTCCAAACGATGACGACACCGACGGAGAACTTCGCATGAGCACGCAGAACGCACGCGGTCCGCGCACGCTGAAAGGCGCGCTCGTCTCGATGAACCTGATCGATCCGGTCCCGACGGTGATCTTGTTCCAGTACAACCCGCACTCGCTGACGCGCCAGCTTCGTCCGCAGATCTCGGGCGGCTCCGAAGGCGACCGTTCGCAGGCGGTGCGCTTCACGTCGGCTCCCACGCAGACGATCTCTGCCGAAGTCGAGATCGACGGGACGGACGGCCTCGCTGCGGGCGACCCGCAGACGGTGCAGAACGGCATTGCTCCGCAGCTCGCCGCGCTCGAGCAGCTCGCGTACCCGACGGTCGCGCAGGTCGCGCTCGACACGGTGCTGTTCGCTGCCGGCACCATCGAGATCGTGCCGATGACCGCTCCGCGCACGCTCTTCGTTTGGGGTCCGAACCGGGTGCTGCCCGTCCGCATCGAGCAATACTCGATCTCGGAAGACGAGTTCGATCCGCGTCTCAACCCGCTGCGCGCAACGGTGCAGCTGCAGCTGCGCGTGCTCACGTACTCCGACGTCTCGATCACGGACCTCGACTACTACCAGTTCCTCGCGTACCACGCTTCGCAGTCCGCCCTCGCCGACGGCGCGACGACCACGTCGCAGACGGCGCTCGGCGGCGCGCTGCTGCTCTGATCCGGAATGATCGTTTCACGCAACAGCCGGTACGCGACGACGCCGACGGCGGTGCTTCGGGAAGCCGATGGGACGGCGGTGCAGTACCTGCGTCGCCGGCTGATTCCGCAGAGCGGCGACGTCGCGCAGATTGCGCAGATCGACCCGGCGCGTGCCGGCATGCGGCTCGACGTGCTGACGGCGCGCCTGCTCGGCGATCCGGAACAGTTCTGGCGCCTGCTCGACGCAAACGACGGCATGGACCCGTTCGACTTCGTCGACGAGACCGAGGGCGAAGCGTTGCGCATCCCGCATCCCGCGGCCGCGCGATGATGAACTTGACCGGGATCCAGCTCACCCTGCTGACGGGCAAGCTGATTCCGATGCCGGTCGCGCCGTGGGTCGCCGAAGCGATCGCGTCCGTCGACGTGTCGCACAGCGATCGCGGTCCGTCGTCCTTCCAGGTCACGTTCAACGCGGACCGCGCGATCGCGCTCGCGAGCGTCGATTATCCGCTGCTGCTGGAACAGACGGTCGCGATCGGCAACCGCGTCATGATCGTCGTCACGGTCGGCGCGTTTCCGCACCTGCTCATCGACGGCATCATCACGAACCAGGAGCTCGTGCACGCGCGCGAGACCGGCGCATCGACGATCGCGGTCACCGGCCAGGACGTCAGCGTCGCGATGGACATGAACGAGTTCAGCCTGTCGTACCCGACGTTCGGTGACGCCGAGATCGTCGCCGCGATCTGCGCGAAATACGAGCTGTACGGCATCGTTCCGATGGTGATCCCGACCGAGACCGACATCGTCACGATCCCGCTCGAGTCCACGCCGCAGCAGAACGTCACGGATCGTGCCCTGATCCAATGTCTTGCGAGAAAGCACGGTTATCGGACGTTCGTGCGGCCGCTGACGCCCGGTACGAACACGCTGTACTGGGGTCCGCCGCCGCGCGATCAGTTGGCCGCAGCCCGCGCTGTCGATCGACATGGGGCCCGCGACCAACGTGGAGCAGATCAGTTTCGCGTACGACGGCCTCGCCGCGTCGTTCTACGTCGGCGAGGTCCAGGACGATGAGACCGAGGCGATCGTCCCCGTCGTGACGGTCGGTTCGATGCGGCTTCCGCCGCTCGCGAGCGAGCCGGCGCTCTACGTGCAGTTTCCGTTCGTGCGGTCGAGCTTGTACAACCGAACGGTGTGGGACGCGGCCGAGGCGTTCGCGTACGCGCAGGGACTGACCGATTACTCCACCGACCGCGTCGTCACCGCCGACGGCACCGTCGACACGCTGCGCTACAACCACGTACTGGATACGCCCGGACTCGTCGGCGTGCGCGGAGCCGGATACAGCTACGACGGCGTGTACTACGTCAACGCCGTCAAGCACACGATCGCGCGCGGCTCGTATTCGCAGACGTTCCAGCTCTCGCGCGAAGGACTCGGCGCGACGCTGCCGGTGTTGCCGACATGATGAGTCCCGATGAGAGCAACTGCGCCGAGGCGCCGAAGTTCTACGGGAAGTACCGCGGCAAAGTGCTCGACAACGTCGATCCGATGTTCCTCGCGCGGATCCTGGCCGAGGTCCCCGCAGTTCCCGCACTGATCGACAACTGGTGCATGCCGTGCGTTCCGTACGCCGGCATCCAAGTCGGCTGCTACAACATGCCGCCGATCGGCGCGAACGTCTGGATCGAGTTCGAAGGCGGCGATCCGCTGCGGCCGATCTGGTCGGGATGCTTCTGGGGCGAGGGAGAGCTGCCCGTCGAGTTCTGCGAGACGCCGCTGATGCACGTCTGGAAGACGCAGTTCGTGACCGTTCAGCTGGACGACACGCCGGAAGAAGGCGGCATCAAGATCATCTGCACGCCCGCTGCCGTCGACACGCCGCTCTCGATGTTCTTCAACTCGGCCGGCATCGAGATCAACGCACCGCCCGCCGTCGTCACGATGATCTGCGAGGAAGGCATCACGCTGACGTATCCGCCCGGTGCGATCGCGATGACCGCGGAGGCGATCGAGACGGCGATCCCGGCGACGACGGTGACGCTGACGGAAGAGGCGATCGCAATCGAGACGCCGGCGATGGAAATTCTGACGGAAGCGGAGTTTTCGCTCGAAGCCGGCGCGGACGCGACGTTCGCGGCCGGCGCGGCGATGGAGCTCACCGCCGGCGCGGAAATGGCGGTCACCGCGGGCGCTGCGGCGGAGCTCACGGGCGGCGCCGACGTCGCGATCACGGCCGGGGGCGCGATGGAGATCACGGCGCCGGTGCTCGAGATCACGGCCGCGACGAACGTCATCCCCGATCTGCTGATCGACGGTCAGCAGCCGCTGGTGATCTGATGCAGATTGCGTTTCCGCTGCGGGTGTCCGGCGACGGCCTCGTCACTGCCGACGACGCCGGTCATCTTCGCGACCTCATCGAGCAGGTGCTGTTCACGCGCGCGGGCGAGCGCGTGAACCGTCCGGACTTCGGCGCGGGCATCGATCTCGTCGTGTTCGAGCCCGGCAACACCGAGGTGCTTGCCGCCACGCAAGCCATCGTGCGCGCGTCGCTGCAGAAGTGGCTCGGCGACCTGATCGTCGTCGAACGCGTCGCGGTCGAAGCGCGCGACGGCACGCTCGTCGTGACCGTACAGTACGTCGACGCGCGCACGCGCGACCGCCGCAGCGAGTCGTACGTCGCGTGACGGCGGGGCGCGCGCGGGAGCGCACGATCGTCGCGCGCGATGCCGCGTTGCGCGGAGTCGACGGCGCCGTCGTCGAGCGCGGAACGGCGCGCGCGGGCGTCCGGCTCCACTTCGTACCCGCGGCGCCCGGTGTCGTCAAAGACGCCGTGCCGCACGCCGACGAGCTGCGCGCGCAGCCGATCCGGCTCGAGGGTCGCGCGGCCCGCGGATGGCGCGTCGTGCACGTCGGCCGTGCCGGACCGCACGCGCTCCGCGTCGACCTCGCGCGCGATCCGAGCGCGTCCGCGCCGCTCGCCGAGCCGGTCACGCTGCGGCTCGCCGGCGTTCCGAACGTCGCGCGCGGGTTCGACAGCGTCACCGTCGACCTCGTCGCGCCGAGCGCGACCGACGAGGTCGAACCGATTCCGCCGCTGCCGGATCGCATGCCGGCATCGCAGCCGATCGACTATCTGACGAAAGACTACGCCGGCTTCCGGCAGCTGATGTTCGACCGCATGGCGGCGACGCTTCCGTCGTGGACCGAGACGCACGCCGCCGACGAAGGCGTCGCGCTCGTGGAGCTGCTCGCGTATGCGGGCGACTACCTCAGCTACTATCAGGACGCGATCGCGACGGAGGCGTACCTCGGCACCGCGCGGCGGCGGACGTCCGTGCGCCGCCATGCGCGCCTCCTGCATTGGATTCTGCACGAGGGCTGCACGCCGCGCGTGTGGCTGCACTTCGAGATCCCGCGGACCGGCGCAGCGCCGCCCGCGCAGCTTCATCTGCGCAAGGGCTTCCACGTCGCGCCGGTGATGGACGTCGCGCCGGTGGCGCCGGCGGCGTTCGTGACGCTCGAGGACGCGCTGCTCCACGAAAACAACAACGTGTTCGAGCTCGACGACGGCGGCCTCGACACGTACACGCTTGCGGCCGGGCGCGACGCGCGCGTCGCTCGCCGTCGAACCGGGCGTCCAACCGGACCTGCGCGCCGGCGACGTCGCTCATCTTCGAGCAAGCCGCGAGCCCGCAAGACCGGCGCCGCTGCGGACGCCGATCCGCGCATGCGTCAAGCGGTGCGGCTGATCGATCGGCCGCGACCGCGTCGCCGCGCCGTTTCGCGCGGGCATCGACGTGTGGGAGATCGCGTGGCACGACGAGGACGCGCTGCGGTTCGCACTTCCGGTCTCGGCGCGGATCGGCACTCAGGACCTCCGCACGCGCGGCCTCGCGCGCGTGCTCGGCAACAACGTCCCGGCCGATTTCGGCACGTCGCGCGAAGAGCGGCTTCCCGCGGTTCCTGCGAACGCGCCGTACCGTCCGAGCTTGCTGCAGCGCGACGTGACGTTCGCGGTCCCGTACGATCCGAAGCTCGCGCGCACGCAGGCGGCCTCGGCGCTGACGAACATCGATCCGCAGCGCGCCGTTCCGGACGTATCGCTCACGGAGGACTACGGCGCGGGCGTTGCGTGGAGTCCGGCGCGCGATCTTCTCGATGCGGTGCCGGACGCGCCGGTGTTCGCGGTCGAGGTCGACTCCGACCGCATCGCGACGCTGCGATTCGGCGACGGCGAACACGGGCGCGTTCCGAGCGCGGGCGCGACGTTCGTCGCGCGGTATCGAACCGGAAACGGTCCGTCGGGACACATCGGCGCGGACTCGCTCACCGTGCCGCTCGGATATCGCGCCGGCCGGGCGCTGCCCGGCGCGCCGGCCGCCGGCGTAGGCGACGACGGCCTGGACGCAGGCGAGGCCGTCGGCTACGGAATGCCGCCGCGGTCGCTTGTCCTCGGTCTCACCGTCCGTAACCCGCTGCCGCCGGCCGGCGGCAGCGCGCCCGACGACGTCGACGCGGTCCGGCGTGCGGCGCCGGATGCGGCGCGCGTCGCGCGCTCCGCGGTGACGGCGGACGACTACGGCGACTGCGCATCGCGCATCGGCGGCGTGCGCGCGGCGCGCGCTGCGACGGTCTTCACCGGCTCGTGGCGCACGGTGCGCGTCTACGTGCAGCGCGCGTCACAACGCGGCGTCGACGCCGCGTTTCTCCGATCCGTGCGCGATCAGCTCGAGCCGTACCGCCTCGCGAACACCGACCTCCTCGTCGCCGGTCCGGTCTACGTCGTCGTCGACGCGCACCTCGAACTCACGATCGATCCCGCGTTCGAGACGGAGCGGCTTCGCGCGCGCGTCGACGGCGCGATCGGTGCGCTGCTCGGGACCGAGCCGTACAGTTTCGGCGACGACGTGCACGCGAGCCCGTTCGTGGCGGCCGCGATGAGCATCCCCGGCGTGCTCGATGTGCGCGTGCTGCGGCTCGCGCGCGCCGGCACGACCGGGAGTACCGCGCAGACCGCATCCGTCGCGATCGGCGCGCACGAGATCGCGCGCGTCGCGCGCGTCGAGATCACGTTCACGGGAACGGGCGGTCCGGCGTGAAGCTGCGGAGCACCGTCAACCCGCCCGGCCGGCGAACGCTCGCGTATCGCATCGCGACGCGCGGCACGCTCATGGAGTTCATGACGGCGCTCGCCAGCGTGCCCGCGATCCACGGCACGAAGCTCGTGAATCCGATCGCGCGGCTGCCGATGACGCCCGGCGAAGGTTTCGTGCCGGCGTTGTTCGATGCGTGGGCGACCGTCGGCGACGTGCTGACGTTCTACCAAGAACGCATCGCGAACGAAGGCTTCGTCGGCACCGCGACCGATTCGTTCTCGCGCCGGCAGCTGATCGCGATGCTGGGGCGCGCGCCGCTTCCCGCGTTGAGCGCGACCACCGTGTTCGCGTTTACGATGTCGACCGCGAAGGGCTCGCCGAGCAGCGCGATCGTCCCGGCCGGTACGCCGATCACCGCGTCGCCGCCGCCGGACGGTTCGCCGGCGCCCGTGTTCGAGACGGACGCCGACGTCGTCGTGCGCGGCGAGTGGAACGCGTTGCCCCTCGTCTTTGCGCCGCCGGACGTGCCGGTGATCGATGCGTCGAGCGACTCCGTCACGCTGGCCGGCGCGGATCTCGGCGTGCTGAAAACGGGCTCGCCGCTCGTCGTGCGCCGCGTGTCCGCCGGCGGAAGCGACGTCGACACGGTCGTAACGATCGCCGACGTCGTCCCCGACGCCGTCACGAAGACGGCGTTCGTGCGTTGGACCGGTCCGGCGATCCAGGGCGACGGTACGCCGCAGTTCTTCGCATTCCGCACATCGGTCGGACTGTTCGGCGCAAACGCCCCCGATTGGAACGATGTGCCGGAAGCGATGAAAGCGCGCTACGCACAGCGTCGCGGCGGCGTGACCTCGTCACGCGACGGGATCTCGTGGACGGCACCCGACGCCGGCACGCTGGGCGTCGATGTCGTCGACGTGCGCTTCGCGAACGGAACACTCTACGCGCTCACCGCCGGCGCAATCGTGCGCGCCGATGCGACGCGGTGGACGCGCATCGTGCCGCGGACGAGCGGCACGCTGTCCGCATTCGCGTTCGCGAACGCCGCGATGTACGCAGGCACCGACCGCGGCGAGGTCGTCGTCTCGAACGACGCGGGCGCATCGTGGACGGCGGTCGGCGCTGGAAAAGCGCTCGCCGGCATTCCGATCCACGCGCTCGCGGTGCGCGGCGTCGCGGGTTCGGTTCCCGTCGTCTTCGCCGCGACGGACCGCGGTTTCGCGTTCGCCGCGGACGACGGAAGCGCGTGGCACTTCGCCAACGCGGGCTTCGGCGTCAGGAACGACGACATGCCCGCACCGGTCGCGATCGGCGCGCTCGCGATGCGCGGCACGACGCTGCTGGCCGCGACGAGCGCGGGCGTACGCACGCGTGACGTGGCGGCGACCGACGGCATCCCATCCGGCAAATGGGTCGAGCGCGGGATTCCGGGCGTACCGGACGGCACGCCGTTCACCGGCGTCGCGTTCGCGGATGTCACCGCGTACGCGGCCGGGCCGAGCGGCTTGTACCGCGCCGATGCGTCGTGGCGATGGGCGCGCGTCGCCGCGGACGTCGTCGCGGCGTCGCCGTCCGTCGTCGATGCGGACGGAACCACCGTGATCGTCGCGGCGCCGAACGGAATCGCCATCTCGCGCGATCGCGGTGCGACGTGGAGCGCGGCCGCGTCGCCGACGGGCGCGCACGCGTCGGCCGTGTCGATCGCACGCGGCTCGCAATCGGCGGCGTACGCGGTTCCGCTCGAAGACTATCCCGCGGACTGGCCGCAGATGCCGCTGAGCGGAACGTCGGTCGACCTCGAGCGCGTCGTGCCGGCGCTCGCGCCGGACGCGGTCGTCGCGCTGGTCGACGCGCGGGCCGAGACGGCGAAGCCGGCCGCGATCGCGGCGCGCGTCGCGAACGCCTACACGACGCGCAAGAGTCGCAGCGAGTTTCCGCAGACGGGCTTGGTGACGCACGTCGACCTCGGCGGGACGGACCGTGCGCCGTCGCCGGACGTTTCCACCTTCATGCGACGCACCACGCGGTTCTACTACGACGCGCGCACGTTCGGCGTCGCTCCCGCGACCGCGGCGCCGATGCAGACCGTGGACGGCTCGTTCGTCACGATCGACGCATCGACGACGCCGCTCCCGTGCGGACGTCTCGTGGCGGTGTACGGACAGCCCGTTCGCGCACGCGTCGTCGGTCTCGCCGGCGGCATCCGGCGCATCGCGCCGAGCAACGCCGTCTACGGCCTGGCGGGACTCGACGTTCGCTCGATGGCGGCATCGCCCGACGGCACGACGCTGTACGCGGGCACGACGCAGGACGTCTGGCGGCAAGGCGGGACCGGCGCCTTCGAGCGCTGGGGCGTCGCGACGGACGATCGCCGCCCGGTGCCGGCAATGCGCGCGATCGCGGCATCGCCGAACGCCGTCATCGCATGCGCGGACGTCGATGCGGACGCGAGCGTCGCCGGGCGCATCTTCGTCCGCGCGGCGGACGGCGCGCAATGGAACCTCGCGGCAGGTCCGCACGGCGTCATGACGGTGCTGGCGCCGTCCGCCGCCGAAGCGACGTTCTACGCGGGCGGCGCGGGACTGTGGCGCTCGGCGGACGGTACGGCGTGGACCGCGGTGACGGAAACCGGCGCACCGGCCGCGACGACGTCGGTCACCGCGCTCGCATGGGCCGCGGACGGACGCACGCTGCTCGCCGGAACGCGCGGCGGCAGCGTCTACGTCCGCGGCGCGGGCGGAACGTGGACGCGCCGCGCGCACGGACTGCCGAACGTCGCGGTGCTCTGCATCGCGACGAGCGCGACGCGATGGTGGGCAGGCACCGACGGTCACGGCGTGTACGCCGCCGATCCCGCGCGCGACGCGTGGAGCGCCGTGAAGCTCGCGCTCGAACCGGGCTTGCATTCCGTGCGTGCGCTCGCGTTCGAAACGACGCTCTACGCCGCGGTGCGCGGATACGGCATCGTCGGCGAGGACGCCGTGCTGGACCGCGGCATCGGCAACGACGTGCGCGGTCTCGTCGTGCGGCCCGACGGCGTGCTCGCCGCGTCGCGCGCGGGCACGGTGCTCGCGACGCGTTCGGCAGTCGATCAGGAGATCTCGCTGCGCGACGTCGGCGCGGTGGACGGCAGCTACGCCGGCGACCTCGGACGCGGGATCATCCCGGCCGGTTTGCGCGCTCAACTCGGCTCGCAGGTCACGATCCCGGCGAAGGCGACGGTGTGCAGCGTGGGAACGGGACGATGGCTGGTCTCCGCGACGCCGGCGTACCGCAGCGATCGTTCCACCGATCCCGCGATCGCAGCTGCCGCGAACGGCATGTCCGACCTCCTCTTGCGCGCGCACCCGGTGAACGAGACGATCATCGTCGCGGGCGCACGCAGCTACGTCCTGGAACAGCCGCCGCAAGCGGCGACGCCCGGTTCGGACGGTGCGCTGGTCTGGGCCGTTCGCACGTCGGACGGACATCGCGCCTCGTTCGTCGCGAGCGCCGGCGACGCCGAGTTCGCGCCCGCCGGGCGCGACGATGCGTTTGCCGGCGAATCGAACGTCGTCGCGAGCGCGACGGTGCGGCCGGAAGGCGCGAGCACCGCGCTGGCGTTCGCGACGTCGCTGGCGCGCGTGTACGACGGCAGCACGGTGCAGCTGTTGGGCAACTGCGCGGCGGGCTCGCACGGCGCGAGCGGTCCGACGTACGAGGCGATCGGCAACGGCGACGCGTCGCAACCGAATCAGGCGTTCGCGCTCAAGCGCCGCGATCTGTCGGTGCTGGAGGACGCCGACGGGACGCTGATTCCGCAAATCGCCGTGATGGTGCGTCCGTCGGTGCCGCGCACGGCGATCACGTCCGCGGCGGCGCTGCGCGGCGCGGACGTCGCCGCGACCGGCGTCGTGTGGCGCTACGTCACGTCGTTGGCCGGCGCGTCGCCGGAAGACCGCGTGTACACGCTGCGCTTCGGCGACGACGGCATCACGACCGTCGTGTTCGGCGACGGCGTCAACGGCAGCCGGCTGCCGACCGGCGCCGAAAACGTGCTCGCGAAGTACCGTTCCGGCAACGGCCCCTCGGGCAACATCGCGGCCGGCTCGACGCTCGTCATGCAGAAGCGCAGCGGCGGCGTCGTCGGCGTGCGCAATCCCGTCGCGGCGAGCGGGGGCGCCGCGGCGCAGCCGGCGACCGACGCGCTGGCGAACGCGCAGGCCGGACTGCGCGCGCTGCAGCGGATCGTCTCGCTCGCCGACCTCGAGGATTTCGCGGTGTCGCGCACCGGCATCGTGAAGTCGAAGCTGCGCGTGGCGGACGGCATCGCGTACCTGACGCTCGTCGGCCCGAACGGCACGACGATCGACTCGGGCCTGAAGCGAGAATTGACCGAGGCGATCCGCGGCAGCGGCGGCGCGGCGATTCACGTGCGCATCGAGGATCCGGAGCGGCGCTACGTTCGCTTCGGCGCCCGCCTGCACGTGACGGCGGACGCCGATCGCGACGACGTCGCGGCGCGCGCGCTGCAGCGCGTGCGCACCGCGTTCGCGTTCGAGCGGCGCGCGTTGGGCGAGCCGCTGCCGTCCGCGCGTGTCGTCGAGACGCTGCAGGAAACGCCCGGCGTCCTCGCCGTGACCCTGACCTCGTTCTACGAAGCGTCGTGGTCTGCTGCGATACCGCCGGACGCCTCGGGCGACGCCGGCTCCGCGACCGGCGCGCAATTGTTGCTTCTCGATCCCGATCCGTCGGCGGTCGTGGTGGAGGCGGGCCCGTGAACGAATCGCCGTCCTCGTCGCGGTCGCTCTACGAGCTTCTGCCGATCGTCCTGCGCCGCCGCGACGTCGGACGCGCGGATCGTCCACCGCTCGAAACGGTCGGAAACCACGCGCTGCGCGCCGTCGTCGCCGTCGCGCAAGCCGTCTTCGACGCGCTCGAAACGGACGTCACGGCGCTGTATGACGACTGGTTCGTCGAGACATGCGCGAGCTGGGTGCTGCCGTACATCGCCGAGCTCGTCGCGATCGACCCGCAATTGTCGGTCCAGCGTCCGGCCGCCGACCTGCGGCGGCTCGTGGCGAACGTCGTCTGGTACCGGAAGTTCAAAGGGACGTCCGCCGCGCTCGAAGCGGTCGCGCAGGACGTGCTCGGCTGGCCGGTGCGCGTCGTCGAATCGCGCTCTGCGCTCGCGCGCACTCCGTACGTCGGTGCGTTCGAGCCCGGTGCGCTGGGAACGCTCGACGTCGGCGATGCCCGAGCGACCTCGGAGATCGGTACGCCGTTCGAGCGCGCGGCGCGCACGATCGACGTGCGCGGTCTGGCCGCGGATGCGCGCGGGCTCGCGGCGCGCGGCGTGCAGCGGATCGGCACGCCGCGCGAGATCGCGCTTTCCACGTGGCGGTACGACGCGATGCAGCTGTGGATGGTCGACGCGCACCCGGTTTCCGGGCACGCGAGCTGCTACACGTTCGATCCGCTCGGCATGGATCGTCGCCTCGTCAACCCGCCGGTGTACTGCGGCACACCGCGCGAGCGCGCCGCGCCGGTGCCGCTTCGCAACGCCGTGCTCGCCGAGGAGCTCGCCGGTCACGTGTCTCCGCAGTATTTCGCAAGCGATCCGGTCGCGTTCGAAATCTCCGTCGAGCGCGCGGACGGACAGCGCACGACGCTCACGAGCGACAGCCTCGCGACGACGAGCCTCGCGCTCTGGAAACCACCGGTCGCGGACACCGCGCTCGTCGACGTCGAACGCGGGCGATTCGTCCTCGATCCAACGTGGAAGCGACCGCGCGCGACGTTCGCGTGGGCCACCGGCGGAAACGTCGGCGGCGGGCCGTACCGGCGCTTCGTCGAGGACGACGCCGGCCAGGAGCTGATCGTGACGCGTGACGGGCCGCCGGGTCCTGCGACGTTCGCATCGCTCGACGACGCGGTGAAGGCCATCGGCGCGCTGCGGCCGGCCGACGGCGTCGTGCGCATCACGATCGCCGACAACGGCACGTATGCCGCGCCGTCGATCCCGATCGCGCTGGCCGGCGGCGCGTCGCGCATCGTGCTGCGCGCATGGGGCGGCCCGCGCCCGGTCGTGCGCGGCGACATCACGCTCGACGTGCAGGTCGCCGGCGCGCGCATGCGGCTGGAGGGAATCGTGCTCGACGGCGTGCTCGCGATCGATGCGGCGCCGAACGTGGGCGACGTGCAGCTCGAGGTCGAGGATGCGACGATCGTGCCGCGACGGCACACGGTGCTCGGCACGTCGGCCGCGCTGCTCGACGCGCGGGTCCTGCTGCAACGTTCGATCTGCGGACGCATCGCGCTGCCGGAGCTGGGGACACAACTTTCGGCGCAGAGCTCGATTCTCGACGGGGCCGGCGGCGTCGCGATCGAGGGGCCGCGCGGGGGACGCGGGCCGGATACCGCGCTTCGCAGCTGCACCGTGCTCGGCGACGTGCGCGTGTACGCGGCCGACGTGCGCGGATCGATCGTCGACGGAACGCTCACCGTCGATGCGGGCGATCGCAGCCGCGCGGATCACTCCGCCATCCGCGTCGTCCACGGCTTCGATGCGCCGAGTTCCGTGCGCGCGACGCCGGTTCGCTTCGCGTCGCGCCGCTACGGCGCCGAGGGCTACGCGCGCCTGCCGCTGACGGCTGACCCGTTCTTCCTGGGCGGAGCGGCGAACGGCGAAGAATTGGGCGCGTTCCACGCGGCAGCAACGGGACGTCGTCTGGCGAACATCGCCGCGGTCCTGGACGAATACGTTCCGTACGGAACGGCAGCGGGGATGGTCGATGAAGGGTGATTTTTCACGCGGCGTGAGCGCGCGCCCCGGCGTGAGCCGCGTGCTCATGCAGCAGGGACGCGTACAGCTCGATGCGGACTGGAACGCGGCGGCCGCCGCCGTGGACCGGCGCATCCGCACCGGCCTCGCCGACGTCTTCGGGACTGCCGAGCCGATCGGACCCGCCGTCGTTCCGCGCGACGCGCCCGGATACGCGATCGCCGTGCGCGGCGGCTACCGGTTCGACGGAAAGGCCGCGCTGACGGCACCGCACGTACCATCGCTCGGCGCGCACGAGCGATTCACGATCGAGGCCACCGTCGCGCCGCGCAGCGGCGGCCGCGGCGGAACGATCGCGGGTCGCCTCGCGCAGGAGCACCATCACCGCCCGCACGGTGAGTTCGCGTTCCGCATCGACGTGCACGGACGCCCCGCGTTTCTGCGCGTCGAGCATGGCGGCGTGCGCGCGTTGATCGCGCCGGTCGCGATCCCGTTCGACGCGCACACCGATCTCGCCGCCGTCTGCCAGGGCGATCGCGTGGAGCTGTTCGTCGCCGGCCGGCTCGTCGCCGCGCGCCACGCGTCACACGGCGACCACGGTGCGTCGATCCCGCTGCTTGCCGGTGCCCACGCGGCGCACGGAGACGGCATCGCGGACGGTTTCGACGGCATCATCGACCGTCTCGCGATCGTCGCCGGAGACCGCCGGTTCGCGCTCGACGATTTCACGCCGTACGGCGGCGGCGCGGCGCCGGAGCGTCTTCCGAAAACGATCGTCGCCGGCGCCGGACGCGCGTACGTCGGCGGGATGCTGTGCGAAAATGCTGCCGACATCGCGCTCACGATGCCGGCCGGCAACGATGCGCGCGTGCTCGCATACCTCGAGGTCGCGGAGCGTCTCGTGTCGTCCGCCGACGATCCGCGGCTGCTCGATCCTGCGCTCGGCGGGATCGACACGGCGGTCGTCGTGCGCACCGACGCGCGACTTCGGATCGCGCCGTACGACGCGGCGATCGCCGCGATGCACGGCGCGTCCGCGCGCGGCACGATGCGCTTCGCGCGCGACGACGACGGCGCGCCGCTCGGCAACCAGCTGGCGCGCGTCGAAGTCCATCGGTCCGGCATCGCGGACGAAACGAGTTTCGCATACGACGACGCGCGTCTGCTCGACGCGACGCGCGTGGACGCGCACGCGTTCCGGCCCGCGCACGACCCGACGTGGTCCGCCGGCCAGCGCGTGCGTTTCGTGGCCGCGGACGGTTCGTCGGCGACGGCGACGGTGCTGTCGGCAACAACGGGCACGTACACCGTGCACGAAGCCGTGCCGGACGCCGCGTTCCGCATCGCGCCGATCGCGTCGGTGAAGTGGTCGCTCGACAACGGCTCCGTCGCTTTTCCGCTCGACGCGACGAATCCGCTGAACGTGGCGGACCCGCAAGGACGCGTCGCGGCGCTCCTTCCGAGCAGCGAAGCGGGACCCGGAGCGATCGCGAACGCGATCGAAGTCGTGAGCGCGGCGAACGCCGATGCCGGATCGCCCGGCGTGCTCGTCGGCCTCGCGAGCATCGGCACCGACGAGCCGGGTGTGACGACGCTGACGTTCGCGGAGCCGATCGATGCGATGCCGGCCGCCGGCGTGCTGCGCGCGTGGTCGGTCTTCGCCGACGGCAGCGCCGAAGCGTTCGTCGCGGCCGGATCGCCCGTCGCGCTGACGGCCGGTTTCACCGTGACGTTCACGAGCGGCACGTATGCGTCGGGCGATTTCTGGTGGACGGCGCTGCGCGACGGCGTCGACGGGCTGTGGGACTGGCCCAGCGTCGACGGCGAGCCGCAGTACGCGCCGCCGGCAGGCATCGCGCGGCGGTTCGCGCCGGTCGCGCTGCTCGAACGGCGGGCGCACGATCTTCCCGATGTCGTGGACTTGCGGCGCATCGTCGATCCGCTCGCGCCCGGCGGCAACCCGCTGGCCGCGGTCGCACCGCACGAACGCGGCGCGCAGCGTGAGGCGGAGATCGTCGTCGTCGTCGGCGCGCGCGCTCGCGACGACGGCGTCGACGATGCGGACGACGTCGATCCGCAAGACAGCGACGACACGAGCCCGATCGTCGATTTCGTCGACGAACACGACGGCGAGGCGCGCGACGCGATCGCAGCGGTGGTCGTCGACGAACCGCGACGCGAGCACGGCGTGCTGCTCACGCACCATGCGGACGCACCGGCAGGCTATCGCGCGACCGGCATGATCGTGACGCAGCGGCCGCGCGCGTTCGCGTGGGAGACGATCGGCGACGCGCCGGGCAATGGGCCCGCGCTCGCGTGCATCGCGGGTGACGCGCTGTACGTGCTGTTCGAGCTGAGCGGCGAGCTGTGGGCGCACCCGGGCCGCCACGCACCGGAACGCGCCGGTGCGTGGCGGCGCTGCGCCGACCGCGGCGTCGCGCTGCGCGGCGGCGCGCTCGTTGCGCTCGACGGCATCGTGTACGCGATCGGCGGCATCGACGACGGCGGGCGCCCGACCGCGCGATGCGACGCGTACGACCCGTCGCGCGACGCATGGACTGCCGCGCCCGCCATGCACACCGCGCGCGCGGCGTTCGGTGCCGCGGCGGCCGGCGGACGCCTCGTCGTGCTCGGCGGCATCCGGCGCGCGCTCGGCGCGGCGTTCGCGACGGAGCGCGTCGAGAGCTGGACGCCCGGAGAGCCGCGCTGGCGTCGCGAGCGTCCGCTCGCGCGCCGGCGTGCGGGCTGCGCTGCCGCAGCGCGCGGACGCCGTGTCTACCTCGCGGGCGGAACGTCGGATCGATTCTGGGCCGGCGACCGCGGCGCCGGCACGACCGTCGACGCGGTGTTGCCGTTCGAGGGCCTGATGCGTTCGCACGGCACGCTCGCGACGCCGCAACGCGACGCGCGCGCGGCGATGGTCGACGACGTGTTGGTCGTCGCCGGAGGGCGTACGCGAGCAGGCGACTTCGCGATGCCGGAGCGGTACGCGCTCGGCGGCGACGAGGGTGATCCGCTCCCGTTGCTCGAGCGCATCGCGCCGGGCATCATCTCCTTCGACGGCGCGGTGCTCGCGATCGCGGGTGAAAGCGCGTTCGGTTCGACCCCGCACGTCGAGCGCTGCATCGTCGCGCAGCCGCTGTACGTGCACGAGCGGCGATGAACCGGACCGCGCGACTTCCGCACCGCGTCGCATCGCCGGGTTCCGCGCTCGGACCGGCCGAAGCGGAGCGCGCGCGGATCGGCCCGCCGCCGGGACCGCACCATTTCGGCGACGTCGGCGTGGAGCGCGCGTCGTCCACGTGCGCCTTGCCGCCGCGTATCGCCAACGCGATGCACGCGCTCTCCGGCGTGCCGCTGCACGGCGTCCGCGTGCGCTACGGGTCGCCGGAACCTGCCCGCGTGCGCGCGCAAGCGTTCACGCGCGGCAACGACATCCACGTCGCTCGCGGAGCCGAGCACCATCTCGCGCACGAAGCATGGCACGTCGTACAGCAGCGCCGTGGCCGCGTGCCCGTCACGGCGAAGACGGTGACGGGACACGCGCTGAACGACGACGAGCGGCTCGAACGCGAAGCCGACGAGATGGCGCGGCGCGCGCTCGGATGACGCCGATCTAGCGGCGCGCGCGCAAACAGCGGATCAGCTCTTCGACGTACGGCCCGATGCCGAGCACGCTGCACGTCCCGCACACGAGCATCGCCGCGAGCGGGATTCCGCCGGCGCACGCGGACCTCCAAATGCGGCGGCCGCGCGCCGTGCGCGAACGCGGCCAGCGCGACGTTGACGAACGGCAGCACCTCGAGAAAGCTGTGCACGTGTCGCTCCGGCTGCGACACGCAGCGGCGCGTCTTCGCGTACGCGACGTCGTACACTGCCGTCGCCTCGTGCGCGAGCGCGGCGAGCGCGATCGCGCACACCACCGGCGCGTCGAGCTCGAAGACCGTGCATGCGATGATCCCGGCACCGGCCTGGAGCGCCATCGCGACGTGCGTCGCCGATTCGCCCGCGCCCGCGTTCCGGTCGATCGCGGTCGCGCGATGGAACGCCCAATCGACGAGGGAGGGCACGACCCATGCGGGCACGAGGACATACGAAAGAAAAGCGCGCGCCAGGTCGGCCCGGCGCGCGCGTTGGTCGTCCTCGTCGCCGTTCTTCACGACGACGATATTCCCGCGATCAGTACGGCCGAGAGTACGACGGCGGCGCGTATGCGCCGCGTCCCGCGGGCAGCAGGTCGATCTCGTCGGCCGCGAACGCGCCGTCGGCGGCGACGTGGCCGTACACGCGCACAGCCATGCCGTTCTGCAGCGTGAGCCCGCGCGGCTTGATCACGGTCCCGGGGTGCAGCACGACGGCCGGTCCGCGGTCGAGCCGGAGATGCCACGGCTTCGACTCGATCACGCGGCCCGTGATGTGGTGCTCGTACGATCCGTACGCTTGCGCCGACGCGGCCGCCGGCGCGAGCAGCATCGCGGCGGCGGCCGCCGCGATCACTGCCGTCTTCGAGCGCGTTGCATCACCCATGATGGCGGTCGTCTCCTGAAGACTGCGGCGCGCGCGAGCGCGGCGCCTGGTTGGTGGTACGTTGCTGGTTCGACGGCGCGCTGCGTTGGTACGACGGCGCGCTGCGCTGGTACGACGGCGCGCTGCGTTGGTACGACGGCGCGCTGCGTTGGTACGACGGCGCGCTGCGCTGCTGGTAGCCGCCGTTGTATCCGCCGCGCGAATAGCTCGGCGTGCTGCGCTGCTGGTAGCCGCGTTTACGTGCCGCCGAGTCGCTCGGCGTGCTGCGCTGCTGATAGCCGTTCGAGTAGCTCGGCGTGCTGCGCTGCTGATAGCCGTTCGAGTAGCTCGGCGTGCTGCGCTGCTGATAGCCGTTCGAGTAGCTCGGCGTGCTGCGCTGCTGATAGCCGTTCGAGTAGCTCGGCGTGCTGCGCTGCTGATAGCCGTTCGAGTAGCTCGGCGTCGCGCGCTGCGAGTAGCCGTTCGACTCGGCGCCCCGCGCGTAGCTCGGCGTGCTGCGCTGGTACGCGTTGCCTTGCGCGCCCACCGCCGTGCCGCGAGCCGCGCCGAACCGCGTCCACGGATCGGAAGCACGCGTCGCGCCCTGCTCGGTGAAGCGCTGCGCCGAGGTCGCCGCAGGCCGCGCCGCCGGAGATCCCGCGAAGCGCGAGCCGGATGAGAACGTCGCGCGCTGCTCGGCGAACGGCGTGCGGGTCGCAACCCGTCCGCTGCCCGCGAACGAACGCTGGAACAACGTGGTGCGCGGCGCCGACGCGGCGAACGAAGCGTGCGCGGTGAAGCGCAGGTTCGCAGCCGTCGGGGCGACCGGCAGCCCGGCGCGCGCCACGTGGACGTTCGCAAGCGCCTCACGCGTCACCGCGACGTGCTGATCGAATCGGCCTTGCAGGAAGCGCTCGTGCGACACCGCCGTCACGCCGCCCCTGACGAGCGCGTTGCGGTAGTGGTGCGTGAAGTCGTTGTAGTTGTTGACGACGAACGCGTTGTTGAAGGCGACGCCGCCGCGGCCCCACCATGGCGTGAACGCCTCGAACGGTGCCAGCGGCACCCAACCGATGTTGCCGAACGCGAGCGAGATGCCGCCTCCGCCGCCGAAGCCGAAGAACGCGACCAGCGCCGGACTCCACACCGCGAAACCTGCGCGCGGCGGCGGATACCATGCCCAGTGGCGGTACGCGTCGCTGTAATACCAGCGGCCGTAGTGATACGGCGCCCAGCCCCACGGTTCGGAGCCGACCCACGTGTACCCGTAGCCGCCTTCCCACGTCCAGCTGCCGTCCTGATACGGCGCCCAGTTCTGCGGGACGTCGTTCGGAATCCATACGTTGCCATAGCTGCTGTCGTCGACCCAGCGTCCATCGGCGTCGACGTCGTCGAGACCTTGCACGCTCGGGTTCACGTACGGTTCGTTGGATGCGAGCGCGCGATCGAAGCGGGCGTCGCGGTCCTGGCAAAATGCGTCGAAGTCGTCGAGGGCGACGGCTTCCACGTTCTCGATGCGCGGGTTCGCGGCGGTGCCTGATGCGACGAGCGTGCGGCCGGGACCCAGCGGTTCCGTGCCGTGCGGCGACACGACTTCGGCACGTCCGCTGCGCGCCGTGACGAACGTGCTGCCGTCGTTGTCGACGGAGATACGATAGCTGCCCGGCTCGACCGCATGAATCGTGACCGACGGCGTGTCGACATCGGTGCGCGGGTCGACGTCGCCGGCGACGCGCAGATCGATGGTGCCCTGCGCGAGCTGTACTTCGCGATCGTCCTGATCGAGGTGCGCGAACCGCATCTGCACGTCTTCACCGAGCCGGATCGCCGTGCGGCCGTCGAACTCGACCTCCGCGCGTCCGCCCTGACCGGTGGTGATGTAATCCGCGCCGAGCACCGGCGCGTTCAGCGCCGCATCGACCGGCGACGCGGAGTCGCCGCGCTGCACGCTGACGGGGCCTTGAAGGAAGCTGATCCGCGCGACGCCGCCGTCCGCGACGGCAACGTCACCGTCTGCGCGCGCGGCGATCGGCACCGCCAGCGGCAGAACGAATGCGGCGGCGAGTACAAGTGCTCGACGCCGGAGAGAGGATGAATGCATAGACCGCTCCGGGAGTTTGAGATAAGGGACCGGTAGTGGCCCGAAAACGCCGGAGAAACCTCGCGAAGTTGCACCCTGGCAACGCGCCACAGCAGACTCTAATCCAGTTCTCTTCAAGACTGGAGCAAGCTTAGCCGATGCTGTGAACCACAAGGAGATCCGAGCATGGTGAAGCTTCGCTTTGTCGTCTTCGCGGCTGCGCTTTTGCTGCCCGCGGCCCCCGCATTGTCCGCCGACCTCTCGCAGATGGCGCCCGCCGACGAGTACTTCGGGCACTACCGTCTTTCCGTGCTCGGGATCGCGAACACGATTCGCGACGCCGGCAAACGCCTGGACGAGGGCCGCGACGCGCAGCCGATCGTCGACGGCCCGCTCGCCTTTGCCAGCGACGCGATCCGCGCGTGGCAGCAGCGCTTCCCGAACGACCCGTGGATCCCGCGCGACCTGCTCTCGCTCGAGGTCGCATACGCGCATGCCGGAACGCCGAACGCGATGCAGCTCGCGCATCAAACGGAAGCTTGGCTGGTCCAGGACTATCCCGATGTGCGCGAGGCGCGTGACGCGCGGCTCGCGCTCCGCGACGGCCGCGGTCGGCGCGATGTGCGCGACCTGGGAGACGCGCGGTCCGGCGAGCCCGCCGGTGCGTGGGAGCGCTTCGCCGCGCTGCGCGCGCCGCTGCCGCAGTAGCGAGCTCTTCGCGCGTCAGGCGCGCTCGAGCACGTAGGTCCCGGGCGCATCCGCGAGCGGCGGGTGTCCCTCGTCTCCGGTCGCGGCCGGCGCGGGCGTCTTCTCGGGCGAGCGCTCCGCCAGCCACGCGGCCCAGTCCGGCCACCACGAGCCGTCGTGCTTCGGCGCGCCCGCCAGCCACTCGTCCGCGCTCTCCGGGTTGAGCGCGCCGGGCGGCGCGCCCCACCACACCGCTTTCTTCTTCGAGGGCGGGCTGATGATGCCGGCGATGTGCCCCGATGCGCCGAGCCGGAACGTCGTCTGCCCGCCGACGTGCCGCGTCATCGCGTAGACCGAACGCCAGGGTGCGATGTGGTCTTCGGCCGTCGCGACGCAGTACGTGTCGAGGCGCACGCGGCGAACGTCGATCGGAACGCCGTCGACGTCGAGCGCGTCGGGAGCGACGAGCTCGTTCTGCACGTACATGCGGCGCAGGTAGTACGAATGCGCCGCGCGCGGGATGCGCGTCGCGTCGCTGTTCCAGTAGAGCAGATCGAACGCCGGCGCGTCGCGTCCGAGCAGGTACCGGTTCACCGCGACGCCCCAGATCAGGTCGTTCGCTCGCAGCATGCTGAACGCGTCCGCCATCTCACGGCCGCTGAGCACGCCGGCGTCGTTCATCTTCGCATCGATGTGCGCGAGCGCTTCCGCGGACAGGAACGCCATGATCTCGCCGGGATCGGCGAAGTCGATGAGCGCGGCGAAGAACGTCGCCGTGTTCACGATCGTCGACTCCGTGCGCGCGAGGTACGCCAGCGTCGTCGCGAGCAGCGTGCCGCCGATGCAGTAGCCGATCGCGTCGACCTGCTGCGCGCCCGCAATCTCGGTCGCGACGCGAAACGCCGCGAGCGGTCCGAGCCGCACATAGTCGCTCCACGTCAGGCCGGCGAGCGACGCGTCGGGATTGCGCCAGGAGACGACGAACGTGTTGCGCCCGGCGTCCACGGCATACTTGACGAAGCTGTTCGCCGGCTGCAGGTCGAGGATGTAGAATTTGTTGATCCACGGCGGCACGATGACGAGCGGCCGCGCGTAGAGCTCGGGCTGCGTCGGCGCGTACTGGATCAGCTCGATGAGCTCGTTGCGGAACACGACGGCGCCGGGCGTCGTCGCGACGTTCTTGCCGACCTCGAACGCCGACTCGTCGACGAGCGCGGGCCGCCCCGCGTTCTGACGCGCGTCCTCCAGCACGTTGCGCATGCCGCGCGCGAAGTTGGCGCCGCCGCTGCGCACGGTTTCCTCGAGCACGTCGGGGTTGAACCACGGCACGTTCGTCGGGCTCATCGCGTCGCAGAACTGCTTGGCGAAGAACCTCACGCGGCGCCGCGTCGCGTCGTCGACGCCTTCGGCGCGGTCGATCGACTCGAGCACCGCGCGCGTCGCGAGCAGATAGCCTTGCTTGAGAGCGTCGAAGTACGGATTCGTGGACCATGCCGCGTTCGTGAACCGCCGGTCGGCCGGGTCCGGCGCGATGACCGGCTCGCCGCTCGGCGCCTCTGCGCCGGCGGCCGCGTTTGCATCGCGCGCCGCGACGTCGGTGAGCGCTTTCCCCAGCTGCAGCTGCGCTTCCAGCACGGCCGACGGCGCAGCCATCATCGCGCGCCACACCTCCATCGACATGGCGCCGATACCGAGCGGGTCGAGCGGGTTGTTCGCGCTCATGGGGACCTGGCTGGTTCGACGGGACGGAGCGGCGCCCCGCCGGTCACACGCGCTCGACGAACGCCGCGACGCGCTCGAGCACGAGCTCGGCCGCATCGCGGTGCGGGCTGTGCCCGGCACCGGATACGAGCAGCGTCTCGCTCGCCGGGACACCCGCGGCGATCGCGTCGACCTGAGCCTGCGTGCCGTATTCGTCGTCCGCACCTTGAATCAGCAGCACCGGCACGCGCACGCGCGCGGCATACGGCTCGATGTTCCAGTCGCGAAACCGGGGATCGAGCCACACGTCGTTCCAGCCGGCGAACGTCGCCGCCGCGTCCGCGTGGTGACGTGCGAGCTTCGCGGGAAGATCCGTGCTCGCGAACGCGGTCTTCGCGGCGGAGATGCTACGGATGCTGATATCCTCGACGAAGACGTGCGGCGCTTCGAGCACGAGCGCGCGCACGCCGTGCGAATGCGTGCCCGCATAGATCAGCGCGATCGACGCGCCGTCGCTGTGGCCGAACAGCACCGGCCGTGCGATGCCGAGCGCGTCGAGCAGCCGCGGCAGCACGATCTCCCCTTCGTGGTGCATGTAGTCCGGCTCGCGCGGCTCGCGCATCACGTCGGACGCGCCGTAGCCGTAGCGCGAGTACGCGATGACGGTGCAGCGCGTGCGCTCGCACAGCAGCGCCGGAAAGTCACGCCACAGCGAGACGGAGCCGAGGCCTTCGTGCAGCAGCACGATCGGCGGTCGCGAGGGATCGCCGTCGTAGCGAACGGTTTCGAGGCGCTTGCCGTCGATGACCACCGTTGCCGGGCGCGACGCGGTGGCACGATCGTCGCTCACCCTTCGACGAGCTCAGGGTGACGCGCGCTGCGGCCACCGCTGCGGCAACGCGCTACTCGCACGGCTTCGCGTGTTGCTCGCGTAGAACGTGCCGCCGGATTTTGCCCGTCGCGGTCTTCGGGAGATCGGGGACGAACGCGATCCAGCGCGGGTACTTGTACGGCGCGAGGCGGCTCTTCACGTGCGCCTGCAGCGTCTGCGCGAGGTCGTCGCTCGCCGTGACGCCGGGCTTCAGCACGACGAAGGCCATCGGTTTGATGAGCTGCCGGTCGTCGGCGACGCCGATCACCGCGGCTTCGAGCACCGTCTCGTGCGCGACGAGCGCGCTCTCGACCTCGCTCGGAGAGACCCAGATGCCGCCGACCTTCAGCATGTCGTCGACGCGCCCGCAGTAGACGAAGTTTCCGTCGTCGTCCTGACGGTACTTGTCGCCCGTGCGCGTCCACTCGCCGACGAACGTGCGGCGCGAACGCTCGCGGTTGTTCCAGTAGCCGATCGCCGACGTGTCGCCGCTCACTTCGAGCTCGCCGAGCTCGCCGCGTTCGACGTCGCGCCCGTCTTCGCCGACGATGCGCGCGCGATAGCCCGGAACCGGAACGCCGGTCGTGCCGTACTTCACCGCGCCGGGGCGGTTCGAGACGAAGATGTGCAGCATCTCCGTCGAGCCGATGCCGTCGATGATCTCGACGCCGAATCGCGCCGTCCAGCTCTTGCCGATCTCTTCCGGAAGCGGTTCGCCCGCCGACGTGCACAGGCGCAGCGCAAGGTCTTCGCGGTGCGGCAGGCTCGGATCGACCAGCAGCGCGCCGAACAGCGTCGGCACACCGCAGAAGATCGTCGCGCGGCGCTCGCGCAGGATCGTGCCGACGCCGCCCGGCGTCGCGCGTCCGGCGCACAGCACCGCGGTCGCGCCGACGGACATCGGAAACGACAGCGCGTTGCCGAGTCCGTACGCGAAGAAGAGCTTCGCCGCGGAGTAGACGACATCGTCCTCGCGCATGCCGAGCACGCCTTGCGCGAACACCTCCGCGGTGCGCACGAGGCTCGTCTGCACGTGCAGCGTGCCCTTCGGCTTGCCCGTCGATCCCGAGGAGTACAGCCAGAACGCGACGTCGTCGGGACGCGTCGGTGACGCGTCCGCGAGCGGCGTCGCGGCATCGACGAGCGCATCGAACGACGCGTGCACGCATGCGTCAAGCGCGGCGCCCGGATCGGACACGACGATGCGGCCCGTCCAGCTCGCGAGCCGTGCGGCTTCCTCGTAGCAGGGCAGGAGCTCCGCCGACACGATCGCGGCCTTCGCGCGGCTGTCCGAGAGGATGAACGCGACATCGATCGGCTGGAACAGCGTGTTGACGGGGATCGGCACGATGCCGGCTTTGATCGCACCGAGGAACGCGGTCGGAAAGTCGATCGTGTCGAGCAGTCCGAGCACGATGCGCTGCTCCTCCGCGATTCCGAGCCCGAGCAGCGCGCCCGCGCACCGATCGACGCGAGCGGCCAGCTCGCCGTACGTGCACGAGCAGTATTCGTCGATGAACGCGACTTTGTCCGAACGTGCCCGCACGTTCCGGGTCAGGAGATCGTCCGCGGCGTTGTAGCGCGACGGCGCCCCTCCGACGGCGACGGGCGCGGGGTCCGAAGCGATCATCACGACTCCTCGGAGAATATCGAGCCCGGCGGCGCACCTTGCCGCCGTGGCTGCATAGGCAGTATAGTGCAGGCGAGTGGAACAGCCAGCGTGATAGTGCATTCGACCGCCGACGACGACGGCGCCTTCCTCGTCGCGCTCGGCGACCGTGTCCGCCGGCTGCGCGCGCGGCGCGGGATGACGCGGAAGATCCTCGCGAAGGACTCGGGGGTGTCCGAGCGTTACCTCGCGCAACTCGAGGCCGGTGAGGGCAATGCCTCCCTGACGATTCTGCGCCGCGTCGCGCGCGCGCTCGACGTCCCGATCGCCGCGCTGGTCGCCGACGTGGAGCAGCCGCCGGCCGATCTGGCAGCGGCCACCGAGACTCTGCGACGGCTCGGTCCCGAGCGGCTCGCCGAAGCGCGTGCGCTGCTCGTCGCGGCGTTCGGCGAGGAGGAGGCCGCCGCGCGCGGAGGGCGCATCGCCCTCATCGGGCTGCGCGGCGCCGGCAAGACGACCCTCGGCACCGCGCTTGCCGAACGCCTCGGCGTCCCGTTCATCGAGCTCGACCGCGAGATCGAGCGCGAGAGCGGCGTCTCGCTCGCGACGATCTTCGACTTCTACGGTCAAGCCGGATTCCGGCGCTTCGAGCGCCGCTGTCTCGAGCGGATCATCGAGACGCACCCGCGCTTCGTCCTGGCCACGGGCGGCAGCATCGTGTCGGAAGCGACGACGTTCGAGCGCCTCCTCGCCGCCTGCTTCACGGTCTGGCTCACGGCGTCGCCCGCCGAGCACATGCAGCGCGTCGTGGCCCAGGGCGACATGCGGCCGATGTCCGGCAACCGCGAGTCGATGGGCGACCTGCAGCGGATCCTCATGGGCCGCGAGCCGCTGTACCGCCGCGCGGACGCGGCCGTCGACACGAGCGGCAAACCCGAACCGCGCTCCCTCGACGCGCTCCTCGCCGTCGTGCCGCGGCAAGCGGCCCTCCCGATGGGCGCGATTTCAGCCCCGTCGACCGCGAATCCGGCACGATAATGCTTGTTCCCCGCGGGTGCCATGCAGTATAATGCACGGATGGTCACCGTGGAGACCGCGGCGCGCGCCCGACCTCGTCACCTTCGACACCGCGCCCGCCCGCTATCGGCACTGGAAGCTCCAGGTCGACGGCCGCGTCGCCACGCTGACGCTGGACGTCGACGAGGACGCCGGTATCCGTCCCGGCTACAAGCTGAAGCTCAACTCGTACGATCTCGGCGTCGACATCGAGTTGCGCGACGCGCTCGATCGCATCCGGTTCGAGCATCCGGCGGTGGCGTGCGTCGTCATCACCAGCGGGAAAGACCGGTCGTTCTGCGCCGGCGCGAACATCTACATGCTCGGAACGTCGTCGCACCGGTGGAAAGTGAACTTCTGCAAGTTCACCAACGAGACGCGCAACGGCATCGAGGACTCCAGCCGTCACGACGGTCTGCGCTTCGTCGCGGCGGTGAACGGCGCGTGCGCGGGCGGCGGCTACGAGATCGCGCTCGCGTGCGACGAGATTCTCATGGTCGACGACCGTTCGACCGCGGTCAGCTTGCCCGAAGTGCCGCTGCTCGGCGTGCTGCCCGGCACCGGCGGTCTCACGCGTCTCGTCGACAAGCGTAACGTCCGTCGCGACCTCGCCGATCTCTTCTGCACGAACGCCGACGGCGTGCGCGCGGAGCGCGCGAAGGCGTGGAAGCTCGTCGACGGCATCGCGACGCCGTCTGACTTTTCCGCGTTCGTGCGCGCGCGCGCCGACGCGCAGGTCTCCGCGTCGCCGCGGAGCGGGGACGCGCGCGGCATTACGCTGCGGCCGCTGCACCGCACGATCGACGACGCCGGCTATCACTATACGCACGTCGACGCGGCGTTCGACCGTACGGCGCGCACCGCGACGATCGTGCTGCGCGCACCCCGTGATCCGCAACCCAGCACGACGGACGACGTCGTCGCGAGCGGCGATGCGTGGTGGCCGCTCGCGCTCGCGCGCGAGCTGGACGACGCCCTGCTGATGCTGCGCACGAACGAGCCGGAGCTCGGGCTGCTGCTGTTGCGCACGGCCGGCGACGCCGATGCGGTGCTCGAGGTGGACCGTATGCTGCTCGCGCGGAGGGATCACTGGCTCGTGCGCGAGACGGTCGGCCTGCTACGCCGCACGTTCGCACGTCTCGACGTGACGTCGCGCAGCCTGTACGCGATCGTCGACCGCGGTTCGTGCTTCGCGGGAACGCTGCTGGAGCCGGCACTCGCGGCGGACCGCGTCTACATGCTGGACGCCGAAGGCGACGACGACGCGCCCGCCATCGTGCTCGACGCCGTGAACTTCGAGCTGTATCCCGCCGTCAACGGGCGCTCGCGTCTCGACACGCGATTCGACGGCGACCTGCCGGCGTTCGCGGCGGCCAAAGCGGCCGCCGGGTATCGCTATCGTGCGGCGGACGCGCTCGATGCCGGCCTCGTCACGGTGGCGTCCGACGATCTCGACTGGGACGACGAGCTTCGACTCGCAATCGAAGAGCGTGCGTCGCTGTCGCCGGACGCGCTGACCGCGATGGAGGCGAACCTGCGGTTTCCCGGCGCGGAGACGCTCGAGACGAAGCTCTTCGGACGGCTCTCCGCATCGCAAAACTGGGTGTTCTCGCGCCCGAACGCGACCGGCGAGCGCGGCGCGCTGAAGGTCTTCGGCAGCGGGTCGCGACCCGACTTCGACCAGGAACGAGTGTAAGCGCACCATGCCGATCGACTACGCGGAACGCATCCCGAACAACGTCGAGCTGTCGACGAACCGCAGCTTGCAGCGCGCGCTCGAGCAGTGGCAGCCGGCGTTCCTGAGCTGGTGGAAGGAGATGGGTCCGAGCGACTTCAACGCCGCGGACGTCTACTTGCGCACCGCGATCTCCGTCGATTCGAAGGGCTGGGCGAACTACGGTTTCGTTCGCATGCCGGACTACCGCTGGGGCATCTTCCTCGCCGATCCCGAGGAAGACCGTCGCGTCGGTTTCGGCGATGACTTCGGGAAACCGGTGTGGCATCAGGTTCCGGGCGAGTACCGCAGCACGCTGCGGCGTCTCATCGTCACGCAAGGCGACACCGAACCGGCGTCGGTCGAGCAGCAGCGTCTGCTCGGGCACACGGCGCCCTCGCTGTACGACCTGCGCAATCTGTTTCAGGTGAACGTCGAGGAAGGCCGCCACCTCTGGGCGATGGTCTACCTGCTGCACGCCTACTTCGGGCGCGACGGGCGCGAGGAAGCGGAAGAGCTGCTCGCGCGCCACTCGGGCGATGCGGACAAACCGCGCATCCTCGGCACGTTCAACGAGCCGATCAGCGACTGGCTGTCGTTCTTCATGTTCACGTTCTTCACGGACCGTGACGGAAAGTTTCAACTGAAGTCGTTCGCGGAGTCGAGCTTCGACCCGCTCGCGCGCACGTGCCGCTTCATGCTGACCGAGGAAGCGCACCACATGTTCGTCGGAGACACGGGCATCTCACGCGTCACGAAGCGCACGCTCGAGGTGATGCGCGAGATCGGCGCGGACGACCCGGACGCCGTCCGGCGCGCCGGCGCGATCGATCTTCCGACGATCCAGCGGTATCTGAACTTCTGGTTCTCGTCGTCGCTCGATCTGTTCGGTTCGGAAGCCTCGTCGAACGCGGCGGCGTACTTCGCGCAGGGCGTCAAAGGACGTCCCGACGAGAAGAAGTACGACGACCACGTCGTGCGCGAGGGCACGTATGCGCTCGACGTGCCCGACGGTTCGGGCGGCGTGCGCGCCGAGCTCGTCCCGGCGCGCAACGCGATGAACGAGGTCGTGCGCACGTCGTACGCCGAGGACTGCATGCGCGGTCTCGCGCGCTGGAACAAGTCGATCGAAGCGGCCGGGCACGCGTTCCGCTTCACGCTGCCGAGCACGCGGTTCCGGCGCGGCATCGGGAACTGGGCCGGCGTCCCGACCGATCCAGCCGGGACGCCGATCCCGCAGAGCGAGTACGATGCGCGCATCGCGTCGTGGCTGCCCAGCGAATCGGATCGCGCGTTCGTCCACAGCGTGATGCATCGCGTCGTCGAGCCCGGGAAGATCGCGGCGTGGATCGCGCCGCCGGACAAAGGCATCAAAGACCGTCCCCTCGACTACGACTACGTGCGTCTCGCCTGACTCACCACCCGCGTCAAAGGAGGTCGTCGCCGAATGATTTCTCGTCGTTCGCTTCTCGCCGGCGGAACCGCCGCCGCAGCCGCCGCGGCGGCGCCCCGCTTCACGCTCGCGGCCGGGCCCGCGGCGACGGTCAAGATCGGCTTCATCGACTCGTACAGCGGCATCTTTTCCGACATCGCCGCGCTGCACAAGGCCGCGGCGGAGCTCGCGCTCGCCGACATGAACGCCAAAGGCCGCGTGAAGTTCGAGTTCGCGTACGGCGACGACAACTCGAAGCCCGCCGTCGCGGCGACCGAGGCGCGCCGCCTCGTGAGCCAGGAGAACGTCGACGCGCTGTTCGGCCTGACGTCGTCGGCGAACGGCCTCGTGATGACGTCGCTCGCGAACCAGCTCGGCACGTTCATGCTCGAGCTCGGGCCGCAAGACTCGTCGATCACGGCCGAAAAGGCGGGGAAGATCGTCTACCGCTTCTCGCCGAACAACCGGATGATGCTCAAGGCGCTCGCGACGCGCGTGCTCGCGCTCGGCAAGCGCTGGTACTTCATTCAGGCGGACTACGCGTTCGGCAAGGACGCCTACGGCGAGCTGTCGGGCATCCTCGCGCACGCGGGCGGCACCGAGGCCGGCCACGACGTCGTCCCGCTCGGCACGAGCGACTTCTCGCCGAACCTCACCAAGGCTCGCAACAGCAACGCGGACGTGCTGATGCTCGCGAACAGCGGCCTCGATGCGGCGAACGCGTGCAAGCAGTTCATCGACTTCGGACTCGGCTCCAAGATGAAGCTCGCAGGCATCAACCTCGAGGACTTCTACTACAAGGCCGTACCGCTCGACCGCATCGCGGGAACGACGTTCCCGGTGGCGTGGACGCCCACGTGCTCCGAGGGCGCACGCCGGCTCACGGCACGTCTGCAGCGGAACATCCGCGGCCCGATCTCGTGGCGGCATCAGTTCGGGTACGTCGGCGCCACCTCGTTGATGGAGCGCATTCTCGAAGCCCGCACGACGGACGCGATGAAGCTCGCGAGCGCGTTCGAGAACTACTCGTTCGACGCGGCGAAGCCGAGCCGCGCGCGCTACAACGCGTGGGACCATCAGCTCGGCCAGGACGTCTTCGCCGGCTCGGTCGTGAACGAGAAGACGTTCGCGCGGACGCAGTTCATGTTCGACATCGTGGGCGAAGTTTCGGCCGCTGACGCCGACGGCGGACCGAACACGCCGTGGGCGAACGCGGCGAAGGCCGCGATCGCGAGCGAGACCGTCACGCCGCGGCCGAGCTACACGCCGAAGAGCTGGTAAGCCGATCAGCGAACGGGCCGGGATGCCTCTCGACCCGTCGCTGCTGCTCTTCGTCCCCGCCGACCGTCCGGAGCGCTTCGGCAAAGCGCTCGCATCGGGCGCGACCGGCGCGATTCTCGATCTCGAAGATGCGGTGTCGCCGGAGCGCAAGGAGTACGCACGCGAGCAAGTGCGCGCGTTCCTCGACGCGCACGACGACCTCTCGCGCGTCTGCGTCCGCGTCAATTCCTCCGTCACGCCGGAAGGGCGCGCCGATCTCGCGATGCTCGCGGGAGCGCGTGCGGCGGCGGCCGTCGTCGTACCGAAGGTCGCCCACGCGCGCGACTGCGCGCGCGTCAGCGACGCCGTCGGGGCGATGCCCCAGATCGTGCTGATCGAATCGGCGAGCGGTGTCGCGCGCTGCGAGTCGATCGCCGAAGCCGCCAACGTGTTCGCGCTCGCGTTCGGTCCGTACGATCTCGCGGCCGAGCTCGGCGGCAGCAGCGACCCCGACGTGATGGACGTGCACCGCGCGCGCATGCTCGTGGCCGCGCGCGCGGCGCAGCGGTGGGCGATCGACGGTCCCGCGCGCGAGTACGGCGACGCGGCGATCCCCGCGCGCGACGCCGAGCGCGCGCGGCGCCTCGGCTACGACGGCAAGCTGCTGATCCATCCGTCGCAGATCGGCCCGGTGCGCGACGCGTTCGCGCCGTCCGGCGACGAGCTCGCCTACGCGCGCCGCATCGTCGACGCGGCGCAGCGCTCGAACCCTGCGGTGCTCGACGGCACGATGATCGACCCGCCGATCGTCACGGCCGCCGAACGCATCATCGCACGCGCCGGAGGTTAGCCGCCGCGGCGGCGTTACGTCTTGCGTTTGTGCAGGACGACGTTGTTGCCCTCGGTGTCCTGGATCATCGCCATCCAGCAGCACTTGCGTCTCGTGCTCCATGAGCACGGGGATGCCGCGCGCCTTGACTTGTTCGACGGCCGCGTTGAGGTCGTCGACGGCGAACAGTATGCCGCTCGCCGGCTGGAACGGCATGACGTCACCGGGGTTCCACAATCCGAACGTCGAGCCGTCGGACAGCTCGTACTCCGCGCCCGCGCCGTTCGGATAGGTCATCGTGGGTTCCATGCCGAGCACGTCGCGATAGAAAGCGATGGCGCGCGCCGCGTCCTTCACCATGTAGGCGTTCAGATCGAGGCCGGTCACCTGAAACGTCGTCTGTTGCATCGCCGCAATCCTCCGGACGCGCTGCCTTCCTACGTCGCCGCCGTCGTCCCTCCGGGAACATCCCTCCGCTGCGTGCTGCCGAAGGCACCTGCCGCTCGCAACGCCGCGATGCGCGAGTCGTCGTACCGCAGCAGTTCGCTCAGTACGGCATCCGTGTGCTCGCCGAGAGCGGGAGCGCGACGGTGGTCGCGCACCGGCTCGCCGACGCGCACCGGCGACGCGATCCAGCGCGCCGTGCCGAATGCCGGGTGCTCGACCTCGCTCACGAGATCGCGCGCGTCCGTCTGCGGATCGGCGAGCGCCGCACGCACGTCGTTGACCGGGCCGCACGGCACGCCGGCGGCGGTCAATGCTGCGATCCACTCGGCGGTCGCGCGCGTCGCGAGCGCGTCTTGCAGCGTGGACGCAACGAGCGCACGGTTCGCGCGGCGCGCGGCGAACCCGGCGAAGCGCGGATCGTCGCGCACGTGGACGATGCCGAGTACGTCCACGAGGCGTTCCCAGAACTTCTCCTTCGCGCACACGATGACGATCCAGCCGTCCGCCGTCGCAAAGTTTTGGAACGGAACGATCGACGGGTGCGCCGAGCATGCGAGCCGTTCCGGAAGATACGTGCTCTCCGGCGCGAGCGTCCACGACGCGACGTACGTGAGCATGTTCATCGCCGTCTCGAACAGCGAGGTATCGCAGTCGCAGCCGATTCCGTCGCGCCGCGCGGCGTGTACGCCGGCGAGCAGCGCGAGCGCTGCGACCAGCCCGCCGCTGTAGTCCACCACCGACAGCCCGGATTTCGTCGGCGGTCCGTTCGGATCACCGGTGAGCGACTGCCATCCCGCCATGCCTTGCAGGATGTAGTCGTACGCGGGCTCGGCGGCACGCGGCCCGGTCATGCCGAATCCCGACAGCGAGACGCACACGATGCGCGGATTGACATGCGCGAGGTCCGCGTACCGCAGGCGCAGCTTCGACGGCACGTCGCCGCGCAAGTTGGAGTAGACGGCGTCCGCGGCGCGCACGAGATCTTCGAACACCGACCGGCCTGCCGCGTTCGCGAGATCCAGCGTGATGCTGCGCTTGTCGTGGTTGAACGTCTGGAAGAACAGCGAGTCGTCACCGGACTGATACGGCGGCACGGCGCGCCCGACGTCGCCGCCGGACGCGGCATCCTCGACCTTGATGACGTCCGCGCCGAGCTCCGCGAGGTGCACGCTGCCGAACGGGCCCGCGCCGTACTGTTCCACGGCCACGACCCGGACGTCGGCGAGCGGGCGCGGGCGAAGCGTCGAAGCGGTCATCCGGTCATTATATGTACTTTTTCAGGCGCGGCCACAGCGACGCAAGCGATTGCCGCGGCCGGCGGCACACCATGATCGGAATGCGGCGCTCGTACGAGATCGCGTACGGAGCGTCGACGGTCGCGGCGCGCACCGCGCTGCCGTAGAGCCGATCGCTCGCGCCGCAGTCGCCGTGGACGTCGATCACGACGTCGCCGCTGCGGCCGTGCGTGCCCCAGACCCAGTACTGATTGTGCCCGCTGAGCACCGGCGGCAGGTCGCGACCGAAGAACTCGATCGCCGCCGCTTCGCCGTAGTTGCTCGTCATGATCGCCGCGCGGTCGCGGTCCGCGGGCGGCAGCGCGTCCACGACGCGCTGCACCGTCGCAGCGAGCTGCGGCCAGCCGTGCATGTCGGCGAAGTCCGGCGGCAGCGTGCTCGCACGCTGGTGCTCCGTCGCCGTCGCCGCGCGCGAGAGGTGCAGCATGCGTCCGACGCGCGCCTCGTACGCGAGATACTGCCGTTCGGAAAGCACCGGCTCGACGAACGGCACGAACACGAGGCCGCCGGCGAGCAGCGCGGCCGCGAGCAGCGGCCGCACGAGCCGCACGCGCGACGTCCACGCCTCGAGCGCGACGCATCCCGCCGCGAGGGGCACGGGGTAGATCGGCGCCGGATAGTAGTGCTTGCCGTGCAGCGCGATCATCATCGCGATCAGCAGCACGAATGCGAGCGCGAGGAAGCGAGCGCCGCGGTCGCGCGCGAGCACGACCAGTCCGGCGATCCACACGACGGCGTACGCGAGGCCGGCGATGACGAGCTGCTGCCCGACGAACGCGATCGGCGAGACGACGAGGTTCTTGCCGTGCTGAGCGTTGCGCAGCAGCTCGAGCATCGGCAGACCGTGCGCCGCCTGCCAGAGCGCGCTCGGAAGCGCGATCAGCACGCACAGCGCGGCGCCTCCGGCGAACCAGCGCGATGCGAGCACGCGGCGCTCCGGCAGCAGCAGCAGCGCGATGACGATCGCAGCACCGAAGAAGATCCCGCTGTACTTCATCTCGAGCGCGACGCCGAGCGATGCGCCGGCGACGAGCGCCCACCATCCCGCGCCGCCTCGCACGAACCGCAGCAGCGCGTACGCAGCGAGCGTCCACAGCAGCGGGTTCGCTTCGTCGGTGCCGACCTTCATCCCGAACGCGCACAGCACGGGCGAGAGCGCGACGACGATCGCGGTCGCGACGCGCGCGAACGTCCCGCCGCCGAGCTGGGCGGCGAGCAGGACCGCGACGGCCACGCTCGCCGCGGCGAACAGCGCGGGGACCGCGCGTAAGAGCAGCAGCGAGTGCCCTCCGAGCTGCGTCGCGGCGGCGAGCAGCGGCACGATCGGCGGCTGATCGACGTAGCCCCAGTCCGGACGGAAGCCGCACATGACGAAGTACAGCTCGTCACGGAAGAAGCCGTAGTGCGGGTTCGCGAAGAGATGAAACGCAAACGTGATCGCTGCGGCGATCCAAGGCAGCGCGGCGTTCCACGAACGTGACTCCGTCATGCCGCAGTCATAGCGCACGCGCCGTACACCGGGCAACGCTTCAGTGACGAGCGGGACGGACGCCGTGCCGAGCGGCCGCGGAGCGTTCAACGCAGCAGGTCGGGCCGGCGCGCCGCATAGCGGCGGCTCCACGGCAGCGCCGTGCCGTCGCGCAGCACGATCTTCGCATCGCCATGGAACCACGGGCGGATCTCGGCGATCTCGTCGATGTTGACGACGTGCGAGCGGTGGACGCGCGCGAACTGCGCGGGGTCAAGGCGCGACTCGAACGACTCGAGCGTCGCACGCATCGCATGCGCATCGCGGCGCGTGTGGACGACGACGTTGTTGCCGTCGGCTTCCAGCCGCATGACGTCGCGCACCGCGACGTAGAAGGACCGGTCGTCGCCGGCGATCAGCAGCCGGCGCGCGAACGTCTCGCCGCGCAGGCGCGCGATCAGCTCGGCGACGTGCGCGGCCGGTTCCGTCGCGTGCGACGCGAGCGCGTCGCGCGCACGCTGCAGCGCACGGTCGAAACGCTCGCGGTCGTACGGCTTCAGCAGACCGGATCCGGAGCGTGCCCGGCCGCCGTCGAGCGAGATCGTCGAGATAACGGTACAGAAACGACGAGAGCCAGACGGCGAGGACGATCGCCGCCGCGACAGGGACGAGCGGGGCACGCGAGCTGCGCATCGGTTTCGACGTCATAGCAGCCGCGGGCGCGCCGCGTCAACGCGGCCGGGACGAGCGGGACGGACGCGGGCCGAGCGGCTCACGTCGAGCGCGGCATCCCGAGCACCTTCGTGCCGAGGTACGCGAGGATGAGATTGTTCGAGAGCGGCGCGACCGTGTACAGGCGCGTCTCCCGCGCGATGCGTTCGACGTCGTAGTCTGCGGCGAAGCCGTTGCCGCCGAGCGCGTCGATCGCCGCGTTGGCCGCCTGCCACGACGCCTCGCTGGCGAGCAGCTTCGCCGTGTTCGCTTGCGGGCCGCACGGCTCGCCGCGGTCGAAGCGGTCGGCGGCATCGTTCCGCACCAAGTCCGCCGCTTCGAGCGCGGCGTGCGCTCGCGCGATCGGGAACTGGATCGACTGGTTCGCGCCGAGCGGCTTGCCGAAGATCTCGCGCTTCGTCACGTACTCGGCAGAGCGTTCGACCAAGAACCGCCCGTGCCCGACGCACTCCGCCGCGATGAGGATGCGCTCGGCGTTCCAGCCGTCGATGATGGAGCGGAAGCCGCGGCCCTCGGCGCCGATGAGGTTGCCCGCCGGTATCTCGAGGTCGCGCAACGCGATCTCGTTCGTCTCGTTGTTCATCCACACCGCGATCGGCGTCACCTCGATCGCGTCGGACGGAACGTCACGCAGATCGACCAGGAACACGGAGAGGCCCGCGCCGCGGTCGTCTTCGCTCGCGGGGCTCGTGCGCGCGAGCAGCAGCATCGCGTCGGAATGCCGGAATCGCGACGTCCAGCGTTTGCGGCCGTTGACGACGTACACGTCGCCGCGCCGCACCGCCGTCGTCGTGATGCGCGTCGTGTCGACGCCGGCCTCGGGCTCCGTCACGCCGAACGCTTGGAGCCGCACCTCGCCGGTCGCGATGCGCGGCAGCCAGGTGCGCTTCTGCTCCTCGCTGCCCCAGCGCAGGATCGTGCCCATCGTGTACAGCTGCGCGTGCGCGGTGCCCGCGTTGCCGCCGGCGTGGTTGATCTCTTCGACGATGATGCTCGTGTCGCCGAGCCCGAGGCCGAGGCCGCCGTACTCCGGCGGAATCAATGCCGCGAGGTAGCGCGCCTCGGTGAACGCGCGCACGAACGCCTCCGGGTACGCGCGCGTCGCGTCGAGCTCGCGCCAGTATGCGGCGCCGCCGACGCCCTCGCACAGCGCACGGACGTCGGCGCGAAGCCGCTCGCGGTCCATCGCGCTAGCCGGCGGCGAGCGCGTCGCGCGGATCGGCGCCGCGCTTGTACACCATGAACGTCCGCTCGTACGAGATGATCGTCTCGCCGCGCTGGTTCTTGCCGGTCGTGCGCGCGGTGACGATCCCGACGTCCTTGCGCGAGCCCGACTCGCGCTTGCCGAGGATCTCGCTCGACGCGTACATCGTATCGCCGACGAACACCGGGCTCGGAAGCTTGATGTCGTTCCAGCCCAGGTTCGCCATCACGTGCTCGCTGAGATCCGACACGGAGAGGCCGACCGCGAGCGAAAGCGTGTAGCACGAGTTGACGAGGATCTTTCCGAACGGCGTGGTCTGCGCGAGGTTCTGGTCGAAGTGGATCGGATTCGTGTTGAGCGTGAGCATCGTGAAGAGCGTGTTGTCCGTCTCCGTCACGGTGCGACCGAGACGATGGCGATAGACGTCGCCGACCTCGAAGTCCTCGTAGTACCGCCCGCGCCAGCCGTCTTTTTCCACGCGGCTTCGGCTTCGCCGATCGCTACTGCGAAGTCCCGTCAGATGCCGGGGACGCGCGGGCCCCAGCCGCTGAAGGGCCGGGTGTCCGCGCCGGTCGGCCGCGGCAGCGTCCGCACCGTGCGAACCGGTTCCGGACGTGTCGTCGTGATCTTCATGCCCTATGATACGGCGCATCGGCGACGCTGTTTCGCGCGCCTTGAAGAAAATCGGTGAACGCGTCCCGCGGGAGCGGCGGCGCGTACAGATACCCTTGCGCGATCGCGCACCCCGCGTCGTTCAAGAACGCAGCTTGCCGCTGCGACTCGACGCCTTCGGCGACCGTCGCGAAGCCGTACCGTCGCGCGAGCCCGAGCACGGCTTCGACGATCGCGACGTCGTGCGGATCGTCGGGCAGGCCTGCGGTGAACGACCGATCGATCTTCACGACGTCGATCGGCAGCCGCTTCAACTGCGCGAGCGACGAATACCCGGTGCCGAAGTCGTCGAGCGCGATGCGCATCCCGGCGCGGCGAAACACCGAGAGATTCCGCGCCGTCGCCTGCACGTCGCGCATGGCGGTCGACTCGGTGATCTCGACGCCGACGCCGGCGAACTGCTCTTCGGTCGAGCGCAGCCGCGCGACCAGCTGCGGATCGTGCAGCTCCGCGGCGGAGAGGTTGAACCACACGCGGAAGTCGGTGCCCGCGATCTCGCGCCATGCGCGCGCCGCGCGCACGGTCTCGCGCACGATCCATGGCGCGATCGAGGGCAGCATGCCGTGCTCTTCGGCGAACGGGATGAACTCCGCCGGCGCCAAGAGGCCGCGTTCGGGATGCTGCCATCGGATGAGCGCCTCGGCACCGGTCACGCGGCCCGTCGCGATCGAGACGTGCGGCTGAAAATACAGCACGAACTCGTCGCGCACGAGCGCGCGCGCAAGATCGTTCTGCGTGCGCCGTACGCGCGCGAACGCGTCCTCGACACGCCGGTCGAAGAAGGCGTACCGGCCGCCGCCGGCGCTCTTCGTCGTCTGCACGGCGCCGCCGGCGCGGGCGAGGAGCCGCTCGACGTCGGTGCCATCCTGCGGCGCGACCGCGACGCCGATGCCCGCCGTCACCGTGACGCGCGCCGGCTCGCGCGCTTCGCGCACCGCGAACGGCGCGGAGAACGCGGAGAACAGGCGCTCGACCGCGACCTCGAGATGCTCGCGGTCGTCCGCGTCCGGGAGCATCGCGGCGAACACGTCGCCGCCCAGCCGCGCCACGACGCCGCGCTCGCCGGCGCGCGACGCGAGCGCCGATCCGACGTCGATCAGCACGTGGTCCGCGACGCCGTGCCCGTGCGTCTCGTTGAGCTCCGCGAACCCGTCGATGTCGACGAGCGCGATCGCGGTCGTCGCGCCGGTCGCGAGCACGTCGTTGACCGCGCGGCGAAAACCGGCGCGGTTCAGCAGCCCCGTCAACGCGTCGTGCAGCGATTGGTGCTGCATCCGCTGCAGCTGCTCACGCTGCTGCAGCCGCATCGCGCAGAACGCCGCGACGGTCTCGACGTACGCGTGGTCTTCGGGCGTGAACGGTTCGACCATCGGCACCGTCGTGACGAAGCTCAAGAAATACTGCGTCGAGCCGACGCGCACCGGCGTTCCGATGAAGCCCTGCCACGGCCGGCCGGCGATCTCCCACATCCCTTTCGGACGCACCCCGACGCGCGGGTTCGACCACGAGCGCGTCCCGCCGGCGCGAAGCACGTCCGCAAGGAACGTCTGCTCGATCGGTACACGCGTCCCGGGCGGCAGCGTGCTGCCGGCGCCGCCCGCCTGGCGTCCCACGTCGAGCACGATCTCCGCGCCCTCGAGATGCGATACCGCGCCCGTGACGTCCGCACCCGGATGCAGCGCGGTCGACGCCTGGTCCAGCACGGCGATGAGAAATGCGTCGCCGCCGAGCTCCGGCTGCGAAGCGAGGTTCCACAACGTCTCGAGCCGGTGCGAGTGCCGTTCGGCGACGCGCCTTTCGCCCGCGAGCTGCCCCGCAAGGTCGAGCGCGCGCGTGCGCCAGCCGAGCAGATCGTGCAGCGCGCCGACGAGCACGAACATCGATGCGGGCACGCACAGCAGCCGAGCCGTGTACCAGCCGACCACGAAACGGCGCGGATCGACGAATCCGAGGAGCACCTCGATGACGATCGCGACCGAGGTCACGGCGACGCCGGCATCGACGCCGTTGCGAACGTGCATGCCGAAGGCCCAGACCACGGCGAGCACGCAGGCGAACAAGACGACGAGCGCGAGCGACGACGACTCGTCGCGCAGCGCGGCCGGGTCGAACAGCGCGAGCTCCCGACCCTGCACGAATCCCGGCATCCGTTCGCCGGCGCGGACGATGAGCGCGACGATCGCCACGCCCGCCACGAGCGCCACGATCAGCATCCGGAGCGGCAACCGCGCGGGGCGCTCGGCCATGACGTCGGGCTCCGAACGCCGGAGCGCGACGTACCCGACGATCGCGACCGCGCAGATCGACCACTTCACGAGCAAAAGGTCGATCGCGACCTGCGGCGCAACCGGAAGCAGCGGCGGCTGAGACGGAGCGAGCGGCACGGCGACGGCGTAGCCGACCGACAGG
Source organism: Vulcanimicrobiota bacterium (assembly GCA_963841685.1). Classification (GTDB taxonomy): domain Bacteria; phylum Vulcanimicrobiota; class Vulcanimicrobiia; order Vulcanimicrobiales; family Vulcanimicrobiaceae; genus Vulcanimicrobium. Next base: position 20,716 of record CAWJDU010000004.1, on the reverse strand, counting down.
ACGGCGACGCCGAGATAGACTGCCGCCAGCAGCGCGCTCGACATCCGCGGCTCGCGCGTGTAGAGAACGAGCACGATCACGCACGTGGCAATCTCGGCCACCGCCGCGATTACCATGCCCATCGGCACGCTGAGAGCGGCGCTGGGCAGCCAGACGTGCGCAACCGGCAGCGTCGCCACAGCCAGCGCGACCGTCGCCCCCACGGCGATCGCCTGTGTCGGATATCTCGGCTGCGAAAGCGTCATTCGTGACCGTCCCGGTCTCCCGGCTCGTGCAACTTCTCGGCGACGACGCGAAATCGACCGTTCAGGCGCACCCCTTTGCTGTAGCGCTAACGTACCCAATTCTATCCACAGGCGCCGGACCCAGGAACCGCCGTACCGCGAACGAATACGACGGTGCAATCCCGGCTCTTGACGGCACGCGAGTGTCTCGAACCGGCCTCTCGCCCCGTCGAGGAGCGACGGAGCGCTTCCCCAGCAAGGCGCAATGGAACTACATGACGCGACGCCGGCCGCCCACGTGCGGCCGCGCCGCCGCCCGGCGCACGACACCGTCCGCACGCTGAAGCCGCGGGCGCCGCATCTTCGGCCGTATCAAGTCGAAGCCCAGCAGTCGATTCTCGAGCACCGCGCGCGCGGCGTACGAAGTCAGCTCGTCTCTCTCGCGACCGGGCTCGGCAAGTCCGTCGTCATCGCGACGCTGCCGAAGCTGCTGTCGCTGCGGCCGGGCGACGTAACGGTCGTCGTCGCGCACCGCGACGAGCTCATCGAGCAGCTCGTCGACAAGTTCCGCGTGGAGAACCCCGATGCGGTGATCGGCGTCGAGAAGGCGGAACGCCGAGCGAGCGAAGACTGCAACGTCGTCGTCGCCACGGTGCAGACGCTCGCGGAGAAGCGCCTGGACGACTTCATCGCGCGCTTCCGCCGCCGCATCGCGCTGTTCGTCATCGACGAAGCGCACCACGCGGCGGCGCCGTCGTACCGCGCGATCGTCGACGCCGTGCTCGGGCAGCGCGCCGAAGCGATGATCCTCGGCTTCACGGCGACGCCGAATCGCGGCGACGGCGTCCGGCTCGTCGACGTCTTCGAGAAGATCGTCTACACGATGGACGCGCGCAAGGGCATCGACGCCGGGTACCTCGTGCCGGTCAAGTCCTATGCGGTCGCGACCGGTATCAGCCTCGACGAGGTGGCGTCCCGCGGCGGCGACTTCGTCATCGGACAGCTCGCGCAGGCCGTGAACATCGGCCAGCGCAACGCGCGCATCGTCGCCGCGTACAAGCAGAACACGCCCGGCCTGAAGGCGCTCGTGTTCACCGCATCGGTCGAGCACGCGCGCGACGTCGCCGAAGAGTTCGTTGCAAACGGCGTCAACGCCGACTGGGCGTCCGGCGACACGCCGCGCGACGAACGCGAGCGCATCGTGCGCGACTTTCGCGGCGACGCCCTCGACGTGCTCGTCAACTGCGGACTGTACCTCGAAGGGTTCGACGTTCCGTCCGTTCAGGTGATCCTCAACGCGCGCCCGACGAAGTCGACGACGCTCTACACGCAGATCACGGGCCGCGCGCTGCGGCCGCTCGACGAGATCGCCGTCCCGCTTTCGAACACGAACTCCGCGCTCGAACGGCGCGAGCTGATCGAGAAGTCGGCGAAGCCGGCCGCGATCGTGATCGACCTCGTCGATCAGGCGCATCGTCACCAGCTCGTCACGGTGCCCTCGCTGTACGGGCTTCCGCCGCACATCGACGCGCAAGGCCGCATGACCGCGCAAGTGGCCGACAAGTTCGAAGAGCTGCTGCGCCGCGACCCGAAACGTGCCGCGAAGGTGCGCAGCGCGGACGAGATCGATACGGCGCTCGTCGAGATCGACGCGTTCAACGGCCCGCGCGAGATCAAGCCGACGTTCCAGCCGATCGATCCCGAGAACCACTGGCGGCTCGAGATGCCATCGCAGCGCACCGCATACGACCGCAAAGGCCGCCCGATCCCCGACTTCCAGCGCAAGTGGGACCAGTGGGTTGCGGAAGCCCGCCGCGTGGCGCCGCACGAAGACGCGGAGCGCTTCGCCAATCGCATGCTCGACGTGAACCCGAAGTCCGTGCGCTGGGAACGCCGGCGCATCGACGTGAAGCGCGACGCCGACAAGTTCGTGACGCTCTACTCCACCGACGACCTCCCCGAGCGCGTCATCGAAGTGGGGTCGTCGCTCGTCGGGCTCCTCGGCAGCGCGTACCAGCGCGTCGACGAGATGCTGTCGGGCTACGCGCAGATCCCCGGGAACGCTCCGGGCGCGCGTCCGTCGCCGAAGGCGCATCATCCGGGCGGCGGGGAGATGAAGAACGGCGGACGGAGGCGGCGTCGCCGCACCCGCGCTCGCTGACGACGCACCGCGTGCGCGCACCGCTCGCCGCGCTGGTCGCGGCCGCCGTGCTGAGCACGGCATCGCCCGTCCCGGCGGCCGCGCGGCATCCGTGGACCGAACCCGGGCACCTGCGCATCGGTGTCGTGCGCACGATCGACAATCTCAACCCGCTGCTGTCGGGACAAGCCGCCAGCGCCGACATCTCGCAGTTCATCTTCAGCGGGCTGCTGCGCCACGACGAGCGCGGCGAACCGATCCCCGACGCCGCGCGCGTCGTGCCGACTCAGCAGAACGGCGGCATCAGCGCCGACGGGAAGACGATCACGTACCATCTGCGGGACAACGTACGTTTCGCCGACGGGCATCCGCTCACGGCCGAAGACGTCGTGTTCACGTGGCAGCAGGTGATGAACCCGCGCAACAACGTGCCGTTCCACTTCCCGTACGATCAAGCGGAGAGCGTCGCCGCGAAGGATCCGCACACGGTCGTCGTGCGCCTGCGTGAACCGTCGGCGCCGTTCGTCGACGGGTTCTTCACGCTGGGCGCGCAAGGCGCGATCTTGCCGAAGCACCTGCTCGACGGCAAGCCCGACCTCAACCACGATCCGTTCAACACCAAGCCGATCGGCAGCGGACCCTACATGGTGGAGCGGTACGACATCAATTCGAGGCTCGAGATGGTGCCGAACCCGTACTGGTACGGCGGCAAGGCGGGACTCCAGCGGGTGACGTACCGCATCATCCCGAGCGAGAACACGCTGCTCGTCGCGCTCAAGACGCACGAGATCGACTTCTACTTCAGCGCGCCCGAGCAGCAGTACCGCGAGCTGAAGGCGCTGCCGGCGACGAACGTGAGCGCGACGCCGTCCTCGCAGTTCGAGATGGTCGCGTTCGACGGCGGCCGGCCGCCGCTGTCCGACGTGCGCGTGCGGCGAGCGATCGCGGCGGGCATCGACTGGAACGCGCTGGCCCGCACCGTCTACCTCGACGTCGACCTGCCCGACTGGGGCGACGTGTTTCCCCACTCGTGGGCGTACACGCCGCAGCCGGATCCGAACGCGTACGATCCCGCGCGCGCTCGCGCGCAGCTCGACGCGGCCGGATGGAAAGCCGGACCGGACGGCATCCGCGTGCGCGACGGCAAACGGCTCGAGCTCGAGATCGTCACCGTGTCCGGCGTGATCGTCCGTGAGAACGCCGAAGTGCTGATCCAGCAGCAGCTGCGCGCGATCGGCGCGGACGTCCAGGTGCACAACGGGCCGGCGAACCTGCTGTTCGCGCCGATCGGCGCGGGCGGTCTGCTGGCGAGCGGGAAGTTCGACCTCGCCATCTACGCCTGGACGAAGAACCCGGACCCGGACGACACGCAAACGGCGGGGCCGGACTACGTTCCTCCGCACGGTGCGAACTATTCGCGCGTGCGCGACGCACGGATCGGCGAGCTCGAGCGGCGTGCCGACGCGACGTACGACCGCGCCGCGCGGAAAGCGCTCTACGCGCAGCTCGAGCGCCGCATCGGCGAGACGCTGCCCTACCACACGATGGTGTGGCGCGCGTACATCGACGCCTGGAACGACGACCTGCACGGCGTGAAGCCGGCGCAGTCGGTGAGCGACTTCTGGAACGTGGGAAGCTGGACGCTGTGACGGTTCGAACCGGCGAGGACTGGATCCGCCGCAGCGACGAGCTGGCCGCCCCGGTCATCGCTCTCTACGTGTTGGCGGCGCCCGAGTCGATGTCGTCGCTCGGCCTCGCGCAGGCCGATACGGCGACGAGCGATCTCGACGCCGGGCTGGCGTGACCGGATCCGCGAAGCCGCGTTCCGCGCAAGCGAGTCGCTGCGGGCCGCCGAGTCGGCGGAGTCCGAGCCGCGGGTGCGCGAGGACATCGAGATCATGCTGCGCGCGGTCAACGAGGTCGTGCGCGGCCTCGACATCGCCGAACGGCACCTGCTCGCGCTCATCGACGTCCCGCGCATCGCGTTCGCCGGCATTCGGGTGCTGCTCGACGAGCAGAACACGCCGGAGCGCAAACGGCTCGCGCTGACGCGCCTGCGCCGCTACGCCGGGACCGACGGCGTGCCGCCGCTCGCGTACGCGGCCGAAACGGAAACGCGCGCGCGTCTGCACGTGGCCGGCCTGTGTCCTCCGTACGACGCCGAGGTACGCACGTCGCTCGCGCTCGGACCCGTGCTGCTCGACGGCATCGACTCGCTGTTCGCATCATCCGGGGTCGACGGCTGGCGGGATGCGTGGACGGCGCTCCGCGAGCAGTGCGCGTCGTACGCGCGTTTCGTGGAAGCGGAGATCGTCCCGCGCGCGCGTGCGGATCACCGGCTGCCCCCGGAGGTCTACGCCAACCGGCTCGTCGACATCGGCGTCGACATCTCGCCCGACGAGCTGGCGCGCAGCGCGCGCGAGGCCTTCGGTGCGATTCAAGCCGAGATGCAGCGGCTGGCGCCCCGGGTCGCCGCCGAACGCGGCCTCGACGCGACGGACTACCGTCAGGTCGTGCGCGCTCTCAAGCGCGATCAGATTCGCGGCGGTGCCGACGACATCGTGGCGTTCTACCGTCGCCGGCTCGAGGAGATCGAGGCGATCGTGCGCCGCGAGAACCTCGTGACGCTGCCGTCGCAGCCCGCCCGCATCCGCATCGCTTCGCTCGCGGAAAGCGCGGAGATCCCCGCGGCGCACATGAATCCGGCGCCGCTCGTCGGCAACACCGGTCAGGCCGGCGAGTTCGTCCTGCCGCTCGACGTTCCGCCGCCGCCGGGCGCGACCGGCACGGAACGGCCGGATGATTTCACGCACGAGGCCGTCTCCTGGACGCTCACCGCGCACGAGGCGCGGCCGGGACACGAAGTGCAGTTCGACCGGATGGTGGAGCGCGGGCTGTCGCTCGCGCGCGCCGCGTTCGCGTTCAACTCCGTGAACGTGGAGGGCTGGGCCTTGTACGCGGAGGCCGTGCTGCTGCCGTTCATGCCGCTGGCGGCGCAGCTGTGCTCGCTGCAGATGCGCCTGCACCGCGCGGCCCGTGCGTTTCTCGACCCGGGCCTCCAGGACGGGACCGTGACGCCCGAAGAGGCCGGCGCGTTCCTCCAGCACGAGATCGGCTTCTCCGCGCCGACGGCGCGCGCGGAAGTCGAGCGCTATACCTTCCGCGCGCCCGGTCAGGCGACGTCGTACTTCTACGGCTACGGCAAGCTGATCGCGCTGCGCGCGGAGACGGAAGCCGCGATGGGCGACGCGTTCGACGCATGCGCGTTCCACGATTTCATCCTCGACCAGGGACTGATTCCGCCCGCCGCGCTGCGCGCCGCCGTGCTGGACCGTTTCATCCCCGGCGGAAACCGGTCCGGACGCGCGTAAGACTCGCGGCGTGGCCGCGTCGCGCAAAATCGCCGCCCTCCCACGGCGAGCAGCCTCGCCGGTCGACGAAGCGCGCGCGGCATACGAGCGCGGAGCGTTCCGGCGGACGCTCGAGATCCTCGAGGACGCGCGCGAGCAACGGCGGGACGACCGCGTCGCGGGCGCGATCCTGCGCGCACGCAGTCTGCTGGCGCTCAACCGTCCCGCGGACGCGATCGCGATTCTCGAACCGCTGAACGGCCTGCGGACCGCCGAAGAGCGTTCCCGGACGGCAGCGCTCCGGGGAGCAGCATTGACGCGCACGCACCGTCGAGCCGAGGGCGAAGCGCTGCTCGGCGAAGCGAACGCGCTGGCACGCCGCGGCGCGCCGCACATCGTTCCGGAGATCGCGTATTATCGCGCCTTGAGCCGCTGGAACGCCTACGCGACCGAGGAGGCGGAAGCGATCGTCGAAGAGGCACTCCCGGCGGCGTCGGACGTCGTACGGGCACGCCTGCTGCACATGCTCGGCTGGATCGACGTACGTCGCGAGAACTACGCAGCCGCGGCGCGCGCGTTCGTCGACGCGCTCGAAGCCCTCGACGCGGCGCGCGGCGATGATGCCGGCGTCCGCGCGAGCACGCTGCACGGTCTCGCCATCATCGCGGCAGAGACGATCGACGTGCGCCTCGGACGCACCGTACGCAGCTCGTCGGGCCGGATGGCGTGGACGGATGACATGCGATTCGAGCGCGCCGCGATCCTGGGATACCTCGCCTGGCTCTCGCTGCTCGAAGGCGACCGCGAGACCGCATGGGACCTGCGGCAGTTGGTGCTGACGCTCACCGTCGACAGCAGCCGGCACGCGCACGCGCTCGTCGCCGCCGCGACCGTCTGCGCGATCGTCGGCGACCATTTCGCCGAGCGTCGCTACCTCGCGATCGCCGGTTCGCTGCTCTTGCGCGGCGATCAGGTCGAGCTCGACGTCGAACAGCGCATGGCGATGCTTGCATTTTCGGCGTCGGTGCCGGCGGTGAACGTCGCGGCGGCACGCGACGTGCTGACGCTCTACGAACGCACGCGGCCGCGAAACAACGCCATGCTCGCGCTCGAGGGCGACCGGCGCATCGCCGCGCTCGAGTCGTTCGCACGAGGCCGTCTGCTCCTCGCGGAGGGATCGATGCGCGACGGCGTCCGGGGGATGCAGCAGGCACTCGAGATCTGGACGCGCTTGGGATACCGGCTGCGCGCCGCGATTGCCGCGAATGCGCTCCATCGGGCGACCGGTGAAGGGCGCTACGTCGAAGTCGCGCTCGACGCGCTGCGCAACGCGCCGAACGCGTGGCTGCGCGAATCGCTGGTGAGCCGAACGACGCTCGACGATCCGCTCGGACAGCTCACCCCTGCCGAGCGGCGCGTCCTGACCGAACTATGCACAGGAAAGCGAGCGCGAGAGATCGCCGACACGTTCGGCCGCAGCTTCAACACGATCAACAACCAAACACGCAGAATCTTCTCGGTGTTCGGAGTGCGGAGCCGCGCGGCGCTCGTGGCGAAGTGCGCGCGGCTCGGCATCCTCGAAGACGTCCGTTCGACGCCGTGATTCGCGGTCAGCCGCCCGCCGGACCGCCTCCTGAATAGTCGCCCGGGCACTGATCGCCCGTGCAGTCCTGCGTCGTCAGGGCCGGATGTCCGCCGCTGTTGTGCGAGGCGGGAACGCCGAACGACGCCGCGATTGCAAGCGCGGCCGCCAGCAGAAGGTGAACCATCGGAGAAACCTCCCGAAGCACCGCGCGCAAGACGCGCGCGGTCACGGGAAGCTGCCATCACGCAGCTCGGCTCGCTAGCGCAGTTTCATTGCTTTCGCGCAAACATGGCCGTTCGGGAAGGCTTCGTCGCAGCTAGACGGCGCGCGAGGCGTAGAATCGCAGGTCGACGCGCGCCGACGCGCCGTCGATCGTCAGGATCGCGTACGAATACAGCGGGTTGAGCCGCTTGTCGGTCGGCGACCCGGGATTCGCGACGATGCGCCGGCCTTCACGCCGCACGCCCGGCCGATGGCTGTGCCCGAAGAGCACGACGTCGACTTCGTCCTCGTTGAACGCGGCGACCGCGCGCGACCGCGTCGTCCCGCGCTTGCCGTCGCCGTGCACCATCCCGACGCGCACGTCCTCGATCCGCACGATCTTCCGCCGCCCGAAACGCTCGCGAATCTCCGATCCGTCGTTGTTGCCCGCGACGGCGTCGAACGGCGCGATCGCCTCGAACAACGGCACGGCGAGCAGATCGGTCATGTCGCCGAGATGCAGGATGCGGGCGACGGCTGCGCGCCGCAAGCCCCGCTCCAGCGCGCGCGGGAGCGCGCGGCCGAACCGCGGAAAGTGCGTATCGCTCACGACCCCGACGCGCGTCATGCGCCCTTATCGTGCCCGTTCCGCCGGCGTGCGCACCGGCTCGTCATCGAGCAGGACGGCGAGCACCGTCACGAGCTTCGCCAGCCCGTACACCCGCGCCGCGAGGCGACGGCGCACGCCGGCGGACGACGCATGTACGCGTTCGGGATCGCGCGCGGCGGCGACGGCCCGCTGCCGCTCGCGAACCAGCACGGCGAGAACCTGCTGGGAGTACGACACGAAAAAACCTCCGGCGGTGCGGAGGCTTCATCAAGCGTGAGACGCCGACAACGTCAGCTCAACGCGATGGAACCTCCAAAGAAGACATATTCGGAACGCGCGACGGCATCGTCGCTCCGGTGAGCATCGTGGGAACGAGCAGCGATCGATTCATACGCGTCCTCCTTTCTTTTCGCCACGCGCACTCGCGCGGGAGTCAGGCGACGATATCACCCTTTGTCGCTTCCTGTCAACACGTCGCGGTGCACGCCACGAACGGCATGATCGTCGCGCACGCTTCGGCAAGCTCAGCGTGACACGCGGCGGACGACGCTCAGTGAGCCGCCCAGCCTCCGTCGATCGAGATCGGTGCGCCGGTGATGGACGCGGCGAAGTCGCTGCAGAGATATGCGCACAGAGCGCCGACTTCCGGCGGCTCGATGAAACGCTTCGAGGGCATCGCGTCGAGGAAGGCGCGCTCGAGCGCTTCGTCTTCGCTGATGCCGCCGCCGTAGGATTGCACGAGCCCCGGGGCTTGGTTTCGGACGAGATCGGTCATCACGGCGCCGGGACAGATCGCATTCGCGGTGACGTTGTGCGGCGCGCCTTCGATCGCGAGGACCTTCGTCATGCCGACGACCCCGTGCTTCGCGGCGCAGTACGCGATCTTGAACGGTGATCCGATCAGTCCCTGAACGGAGGCGATGTTCACGATACGGCCGCGTTTGCGCGCGACGAGATGCGGCCACGCGGCTTTCGAGGTGTGAAAGACGCTGTCGAAGTCGATCGCCCGAACGTCCGCGAACTTGGACTCCGGGAAGTCGGCGACGGGCGAGACGAACTGCACGCCGGCGTTGTTGACGATGTGATCGAGCGCCCCGAAGTCCGAGACGACGCGCTCCACCACGGCGTGGATCGCTGCCGGATCGCGCACGTCGCACGCGTACGCGCGTGCGTGTACGCCGGACGCGCCGGCGATCTCGCTCGCGGTGACCGCGGCAGCGCTTTCGTCGAGATCGACGATGGCGACGTGTGAGCCTGCTTGCGCAAGCGCCTCCGCGCACGCGCGCCCGATGCCGCGCGCTGCACCGGTCACGAAGCTGATCCTGTCTCGGAGATCGATCGCAAGCAAGGTCGTCGTTCCTCCCGCGACGGAGATTGCGCTGTGGGAACGCTGCTCCTGTCGGCCGTCGCGCGATCCTTCGGCGACGTCGCGGCGGTTCGCGACGTGTCGCTTCGCGTACCGGCGGGAACGACGTTCGGTCTGCTCGGACCGAACGGAGCCGGCAAGACCACGACGATGCGCATGATTCTCGGGCTCCTGATTCCGGATCGCGGAACGGTCACGTGGGACGGCGCAACGATCGATCTGCGCGTCCGGCGGCGGTTCGGATACCTGCCGGAAGAGCGCGGACTGTACGGGAAGCTCAAGGTACGCGAGCACATCGCGTACTTCGGACGCCTGCACGGCATCGTGCCGCCGAACGACGAGCGCCGCGCCGATGCGTGGATCGATCGGCTCGCACTGCGAGAGCACGCGAACCGGCGATGCGCCGAGCTGTCGAAGGGCAACCAGCAGAAGGTGCAGGTCGCGTGCGCGGCGCTGCACGAGCCGGAGCTGCTCGTGCTCGACGAGCCGTTCTCCGGGCTCGATCCGGTCAACGCGGAGACGCTGTTCCACGCGCTGCGTGAGCTGCGCGACGCGGGGACGACGCTGATCCTCTCATCGCACCAGATGTGGCAGATCGAGGATCTGTGCGAGTCGTTCTGCGTGATCGCGGACGGAACCGTGCGCGCGTCGGGCACGCTCGCCGAGCTCCGTGCGTCGTGGCCGACGCGCATCGTCGAGGTCGAGCCGCCCTCGCCGCCGCTGCGCGCGGTGCTCGACGCCGTCCCGCACGCGCGGCGCTTGCCGCAAGTCGACCGGCCGGCGCTGGCGTACGAAGTGCCGTCCGACGCCGACGCGGCGTCCCTGTTGCGGCGCCTCGTCGCGGCCGGCGACGTAACGCGTTTCGAGCGCGTCGAGCCGAGCCTGCGCGACATCTACCTGCGCGCGATCGGCGCAGCGGCGTGAACGCGATCGGCATCGTGTACGGCGCGGAATTCGTGCGGCGTATGCGCTCGCGCGCGTACGTCGCCGGCACGGTGATCGGCACGCTCAGTCTCATCGCGCTGACGGCGATGCCGACGGTGCTGACGGCCGTGCAGTCCGGCGCTTCGCGCAAGCTGGTGCTGTCCGGACCACCGTCGCTCACGGCGCCGGCGAAGCACGCGTTGGCAAGAGAGTACGACGTCGTCGCCGTCGTGCCGCCCTTCGAAAGCCGGCCGACCGCGGCGTTCCTCGACGCGCACGGCAGAGCGTCGGCGCTGGTCGAGGTCGTCCCGCGCGCACGCGGCTTCCGTGTCGTCGCGTACGCGCGCGATCCCACGCTCGTCCGCGACACGCTCGGACATGACCTCGGCGCGTTGCAGCTCTCGCTGCAGCTCGGCGTACCCGCATCGCGCATCGCCGCCGGATCGCTCGTGCCGGTCGACGTGCACGACGTGTCGGGGCGCTTCGACAACGCGTCCGCGGCGGATGCGGCGAAGGGCGTCGCGTACCTGTTCGTGATCCTGCTGTACCTTGCGATCTTGCTGAACACCCAGGCGATCATGACGTCCGTCGCCGAGGAGAAGACGAGCCGCATCGCCGAGCTGCTCGTCGCGATGCTCGATCCGGCCCAACTGCTCGCCGCGAAGATCCTCGCCGCCGCCTCAACGTCGTTCATTCAGCTCGCGATCTGGATCACCGTCGGCATCGCCTCGGGACGCATCGTCGCCGCGGTGGCGGCGCCCGGCGGAGGCGCGACCGCGTCCTCGGCCACGCTCCTCGGCAGCGTCGACGTGTCGGCATGGGAAATCGTCGCGTTCATCGTCTTCTTCGCGCTGGGGTTCGCCCAGTACGGCGTTCTCTACGCGGCTGCGGCGTCGCTCATCAACCGCACCGAAGACCTCGGCAGCGTCGCCGGACCGCTCGTCGTGCCGGTGATGTTCGCGTTCGTGCTCGCAATCGTCGGCCTCGGCGTGCCGAACAATCCGACGGTCGTCGCGGCATCGATGATCCCGCTGCTCTCGCCGTTCGTCATGTTCACGCGGATCGTCACGTCGGCCGTGCCCGCATGGCAGCTCGTGTTCGCGCTGATCGTCGACGCCGGCACCGCGGTCGTGCTGGCGTGGTTCGCCGGCAAGGTCTACCGCGTGGGGTTACTGCTGTACGGCCGGCCGCCGTCGCTGCGCCAGGTGCTCGCGACGCTGCGAGCCTAGCCGCAGTTCCCCGACATCAAGAGCGCACCGGTGTCGTACGTCGTGATCGGCTGCGGCACCGTCGGTGACGCCGGGTCGGTCGACGGCGCGATCGAGTGCTCGAAGGCCGACTGGAGCTCGCCGAAGCACCCGATCATCGCGGCCATTCCGGGCGCCGCGAAGCCGTTGAGCGACGCGCTGCGCTGCGTCGAGGCGCCGATGAACGACTGGAGCGCCGAGGGCGTACTGCTCGAGGTGCTGACCGACACCTGGCTGCTGCCCAGCAGCATCGGCGACGACATACCGCCCCCGCTCATGTGCGTGTACCCGCACGTCGTCGCGGCGGCCGTGTTTCCGCTGGGCTGCCAAAACGGCAAGGTTCCCGAGGCGGGTGACGCGAGCGGCGCGCCGTCGCTGATCAGGGACGACGGGGGCGTCATGCACGGCGCCGGAATCGGCGACCCGGTGGCGGCGTTGTACGCCGCGTAGAGGCTGTACTGCTCGTACGGATCGATGTCGGCGGACACCATGCCGCCGTACCGCGCGAGCAACTGCACGCGCTCGCCGAGGACGCCGGTCTGCAGCGCCCAGATCACGCCGAACATCGCGAGCAGGAACACCGGCAGCGCGATCGCCGTCTCGATCAGCGCTTGGCCGCGCGAGCGGCTCACGACGCAGCCTTGCACGGCACGTTCCCCATGTTGAGCGCGCCGCTGTACGGCTTGATCGGAATCGTGTTCCACCAGCCCGTCACCGCCGAGAACTCCGGCCCGGTGACCTTCATCGCGTACGCATCCCACTTCGGGAACGCCGTCGCGGAGTTGCCGCCGAAGTTCACGTCGAACCAGTCCCATGCGTTCGGTCCCGTACCGCTCGTCGCGTATCCGCCGGTCCATTGCGTCTCGATCGGCTGGAACGGGGTACCGGTCTGCGGATTCACCAGAAATCCCGGCTGGATCCACTCCTGCGTGACCATCGCGGATGTCGCGGCAGCACGGCCGATCGCGGTGAACGTCGGCGGCTGGAATCCGAGGAACGAGGGCACGAGCGGGGCGACCTTCGCGCACACCACGATCTCGACCTGCGCCGGCGTGTAATCCTGCTTCACGGAAGCGGCGACGCCCGGATTGTTGATGACCCACGCGCCCCCGTCTTCCTCGACGTCGTTGACGGCGGTCGCGCGCGGCTCGACGTTGACGACGAATACGAGAACCCGCAGTCACCGCCGTTCGCTTGACCGCAATTCGTCTGCAGCTGCGAGACGAGCGCCTGCGCGTCGCTCGCGGCCTGCGCAAACGTGTACTGCGACGTGCGGTTGACGAGCTGCACGTCGGTCGTGTAGCGATTCACGGCGCGCATGTACTCGTTGCGCAAGCTGGAGTACACCGCAGCACAGTTCGGTTGGCAGCCCGGATCGTTGTACGCCGCCGCCTGCAGGCCCGTGAGCAGCGAGCGGATGCGCCACTCTTCCACGCCCGCGGCATACACCAGCGAGAGCTGTTCGTTCCAGGTCTGCGTCTGCCCCGACAGCGCGGCGGACGCCGCCGCATCGGCCGCGTTCTGCGCGCGCACTTGCCACCGCAGCACCTCGCCGTACTGCATCGCGCCGAATCCGAGCACGAGCGCGGTCGCGATGCCCATCGCCCAGATCGGCAGCGTCTGACCGCGCGATGAACGCGTCAGGTAGGACATCCCGCCTGCACCGGACCGAGCGGGTTGAGCGGATACGTGCCGATCGACGTCGTGCCGACCGTGTAGCCCGCCGGGATGGAATGTCCCAACTGTTGACGGTCGCGACGCAGGGGTCGGTCGGGGCCAACGCCGTGCCGTCGCCGTTGCCGTTCGGGAACGCCATCCCGTTGATGCGCTGCGCGATCGCCGCGTAGACCTGCTGGTGCAGCGACATCGCGGCGTACACGGCGCCCGGCGCGATGCCGTTGCCCGGCTGATCCCAGTTGCTGCCGTCGAGATATTCGGCGAACCCGGCGGCCATCATGCCCGTGTTCGCGCTGCAGCCCTGCTGGTTGCGTCGGCGCGCAATGGTAGAGATAGCGGAACCCGATGTGATACGGCGGCGCGTTGCCGTCGTCGGCGAAGTAGCCTTTCGAGTTCGAGAAGTCGGCCGACGAGTTGAACGGATCGCCGAACAGGTCGAAGCCGACGCCGGACACCATCATGTTCGCTTCGATGAACGCGCTCGACAGGTTCGCTCGAGGCAGGATGAGCCCGAGGCCGACCCCGTTGTCGGTGATCGTCGCCTGGTTGTGCGTCGGGCGGACGACCTGCGCGCCGCCGTGCCGGTTGGATTGCGCGGCGACGTTGTAGTTGACCGGAACGGTCGTCTGGTCGGGCTCCGTCGTTTGGACGTTGACGCTGCCGGTCTGCGCGACGATCGGGAACGGTCCGGCGATCGCCGCGTTCGGATCCGTTGCCGAGCACCGATGCGTGCGCCGCGACGTACGCGGCGCCGTCACCGCCGAGCTGCAGCAGCCCGATCACGCCGAGCTCGAACGTGCCGAACAGGAGCGTCAAGACCACTCCCAGGACGACCGCCGTCTCGGGGACCGCCGCTCCCCGGGACGGTTTCACGACCCGCTCTGTGACGCAGTCAGCGAGCTGGAGACGTTGTTGAGCGTCGCCGAGACGGCGTTGTAGACGAGATTCAATCCGGCGATCGCGACGACCGCGATCAGCGAAAGCACCAGCGCGTACTCGACGAGCGTCGCCGCGGAATCGTCCCGCAGCATCGCTTCGAAAACGGTCATCGCGTGATCACCTCAGGCGTCAGCACGAACACGACGTCCGTGTCTTGTTTCTGGTATGAAGTCGACCGGAAGAGCCGGCCGAGGATCGGCAGATCGCCCAGACCCGGGATCTTGTTGACCGTGCGGTTCTCCTGACGGCGCAGCAGGCCCGCCATCACGATGCTCTCGCCCGCCTTCGTCATCACGTCGGTCGTGATGCGACTGGTCTTGAACGCCGGCATGACGATGCCGTTCAGCGACGTCCCGTCCGCGAAGTCGAGGTCGCTCACTTCCGGCGTGAGCTTCGACTCGACCGAGCCGTCCGGCATGATCGTCGGCGTCACGTTGAGCCGCACGCCGTACTCGTGGAACTGCACGCTGAACTGTCCGAGGCCGGTCGCGACGACGTACGGGATCTCGCCGCCGACGAGGAAGTCCGCTTTTGCGCCCGGCATCGACACCAGATCGGGCGACGACAGCACGCGCGCGTTGCCGTTCTGGATGAGCGCGTCGAGCGTCGGCGCGAGGAACTCCGCGCGGACGAAGCGTCCGATCGTCGCGTCCTTTTCCCGGTGCACCGACGTCGTCGGGATTCTCGAAGATCGGGAACGACGGGTTGTCGTACTGCACCTGGCCGCCCGTGTTGACGAACGCGCCCTGCAGGCGGATACCGAGCTGCGACATCGCGGTCTTGTCGACCTCGAGCACGTACACGTGCGTGTCGACCTGCTGCTGGACGTCGAGCTGCAGCCGGTCGATGAGCTTGCCGTCGGCGGCGAGGTTCGCGCCGGCCAGCGAACGGACGCGCGCCAGGACCGCTTCGGCCGCGGCGCGGTCGCGCACGCGGCCGCTGACCATCACGTTTCCTTTGTTGTCGTAGTCGACGCGCACGTCGCGGGCGTCGGTGTCGCGCGCCAGCTCGTTCTGCAGCGCGCCGAGCGGGTGCGCCACCGTGACGGCGTCGACGATGTCGTACTTCTGATTCTTCGCGTACACCGCGAAGCGCGCGAGCAGGTCGGCGATCCGGTTGGCCTTCGCTGATCGGCGACGTCGCCGCGCACGACCAGGGCGCGGCCGATCGGCTCGACCATCACCCCCGGCTCGTTGATCGACCCGCGCAGCATCGTCGCGAGGTCGTCCATCGTCTGCTCGCTGACCGTGACGTCGTACTCGCGGCGTCCGGAGTTCGTCCAGACCAGCACCGTCGTGTGCCCGGGCGCCTTCGCGTTGATGATGACTTGCTGCGTCCCGACCGGCACGACGCCGGCGATGCGGCCGTCGCCGACCGCGACGCGCGTCAACCCCGGCGCGTCGATCGTCGTCGAGCGCCCGGACGGCAGCGAGATGGCACCGATCGGCTGCGCGAACGCCGGGGCGGCGATCGCGAGCGCGGCGACGACAGGAATGAACGATGTCAGCGGTTTCATCCGCGTTCGTTCTGCCCGCGGGCCGGCGTTAACGCGTCGACATCCCGTCGACGCACCGTAAAAGTTCCCACGTTCACGCGAGGCCAAGGTCCTAAGGGCGGTATGACCCAGGCGTGACTCTCTCGATGCGGCGTCTCGTTGCGACGATGTTCGCGACGGCGCTTCTCGCCACTCCGGCTACCGCCCACACCGGAACCCCGCTCATGCGGGTGGCCGAGACGGCGGGCTACGTCTATTCGTGGTCAACGTCCGCATCGGAGGTCACGCTCTCGCGCCCGGCATCACGGTCGTGCTGCGCCCCGGAACCCGCCGGTACGAAGTCAACGAACGCGTGGAGTACGCCAGCGAGCCCATCGTCTACGAGAACGGCGACCTCGTCGTTCCCGGCGACGTTGTAAGCGAACTGCGCACGCTCGCCGGCCGCACCCCGGATGCGCGCGCCATGGAGGGCGCACGCACCGGATCCGTCATCAGGCCCGTAGCGGGAAACGCGAGCGGAACGCTCACGCTCAGCGCGCGCGCGATACGGTCGCGAAGCGATCGCGATCGACGGGACGGCACCAGCTTCCGTGCCCGTGACTCTCACGCTCGTCGGTTCGATCTCTCGCGATATTCCGGACGTGCTGGTTCGTCGGCTCACGCTGGTGACCGACGGCACGCGTTCCATGCGACGCTTCCTGTCGCACCGGCGATGCCCCGCGGCAGCCACGTCACCGTTACGGCGACGTCGCTGCCCGGGATCGCTCCGGTTTCCGCCGTCGTTACGATCGACGCGCCGAACCCGGTCTCGACTCGAAGTTCGACCACCTCCCCAAAGACCCGATCCACGCTGAGAATTGATTGAGAAGGAGCTCTCCGTGACTACCACGTTTCTCGACATGCTGAAGGATGACGAAGGCGCGACGCTCGTCGAGTACGGCCTCGTCGTTTCGCTGATCGCCGTTGCGGCGATCGTTGCGATCACCGCGCTGGGGACCTCGGTCAGCCAGACGTTCACCAACATCGCGAACAAGATCAACCCCGGCGGCTAGAATGTCGCCGTTCGTCCCGATTCTCGCCGCAGCCGCGGTCGTGGCTGCGGCGAGCGATATCCGCTCGCGCCGAGTTCCGAACGCGCTGACCGGCGCGCTCGCGATCGCGGGCATGACGGTGGCCGGGGCGATACACGGATTTCCCGGCGTGGGCGTCGCGCTCGCGATCCTCGCGGTCATCCTCGGCGCCGGCACCGTTCGCCTACGCGCGCGGATGGTTCGGTGGGGGCGACATCAAGCTGCTCGCGGCAGGATGCTGCGGGCTGAGCCCGGCCTTGGCCGCTGACTTCTTGCTCTACACGGCCTTGTGCGGGGGACTCCTCTCGCTGTACTCGCTGGCGGCGTCGCAACGGATGGCGACGGCGCTCATCACTCGGCAACTGCCGCAAACCGGTACACGGCTTCCTTATGCCGTGGCAGCGGCCGGCGGTGCGCTCTTCTTGTGGGTGGCACTCCTATGTCCCGCGTTCTTGCTCGTCCGTTAGATACGCGAACGATTGCGCTCTCCGTCGCCGGCTTGCTGGCGGTCGGAACGGGCGTCCTCACGTACAATTACCTCGCGTCCGTCTCGCATGCCAACGCACCGGCGACGCAGCGCACGTCCTGATCGCCTCCCGCGCGATCCCGGCGCATGCGATCGTCACCGCGGACATGCTGTCCGCGCGTCGCGTCCGGCCGACGCGGTCGACCCCGACGTGCTCGTCGTCCCCGCGAACGCCGTCGGCTCGCAGGCGCTCGCCGACATCCCGGCCGGCAGCCAGCTGACCGCGTCGAAGCTGACCGCGCCGCAGCCGTCGGGCTTCCCGGCAAGTGCACGTCGGCATGCGCGCGGTTCGATCGCGCTCGATCGCGTCAAAGGCGTCTCCGACCTGATCCGCGCCGGCGACCGCGTCGACGTGATCGCCGCGACCGTGCCGCGCCAAGACCAAGCGCCGAAAGCCGTGACGATCATCCGCGGCGCGCTCGTGCTCTCGATCGGCACGATGACGGACCCGGGCGCGACGCCCGCGCCCGACACGCCCGGCGGCAGCCAGGCGCAGTTCATGACCGCGACGCTCGAGGTCGACCCGAAGCAGGCCGACCTCCTGACCCTCGCCGACGTCAACACGATGCTGCGCCTCGCACTGCGCTCGCCCAAGGAGAGCGTGCGCAGCCGCCCGGCCGAGAAGCTCGTGCTCGCCGGATCGCAGTCGCCGCCGGCGCTCGGCTCCCGCCGTCATGTCGCCGCTGCAGGGTTGATGCCGTTCTCGCGGCCGCCCCCGCCACGCCGAAACCTGCCCGACCCCCGCGGTGGCCGTCATCGACGGCGACCACGTGGTCACCGGCGGCCCGACCAAGTAACGCCATGAAAGGGACGATCGCCGTCGTCGTCGGCGCCAAAGGAGGCGTCGGCGCAACCACCCTGTGCGTCGAGCTCGTGCGCGTGCTGCGCGAGTCGAAGCATGCGGCTCGTCGACGCGGATTTCAGCGGACGGCGCTGCGTCGCCGTGCTCACGGACACGGTACGCTCCTTCGACGCGCGGACGCGTCGGCGGGAACATCGCGTCGGCGACGATCCTGAACGACGTCGCGGGCATCGAGTTCACCGCGTCGATCGACGGCGCGTTCACCCTCATGCCCGACCACGTCGCCGGCATCCTCGGCGACCTGCGCGACACGACCGAGCTCGTGCTGGTCGACTCTCCCCAGCCGTATGCCGCCGCGGTGCGCCCGTTCGTCGTCAACGCGGCGCACTTCATCGTCGTCGTCGAGCCGACGCTGCTCGGCGTCACCAGCGCGCGGGCCGTGCAGACGCGAGCTCGCGCGCTTCGGGATCCCCGCATCGCGCGTGTACCTCGTGCTGAACCAGCGCGACGTGCGCGCCGCGGTTCGGCCCGACGAGGTCGAGCGCGCGCTCGGCTCGCGGCTCCTCGGCAACATCCCGCCGATCGGCGACCGCCGCTACACGAAGGCCGTCGAGGCGCTGGCCTCCGCGCTCGTCGCGCTGCCCGTCCCCGAGACATCGAGCCGCTCAAGCCGTCGGCGAAGACGCCGCTCGGCGACCGCCGCGCGAGCAACCGGCGTCCGAAGGGCGACGCGAAGCCCGAAGACGTCGTCGTCGGGAGCGCGACCGACGCGCACCTCGTCGCGACCGTCGAGCGCACCGCACGTGAGCTGCTCAAGACCGAGATCCACGAAGCGCTCGCGCAGCGGCTCGACTCGTCGCGGCGAGCGCCGCACTCGACGATGCGAAGAAGATCGCGGAGCTGCGCGCGCAGATCGACTCGATCGTCCGCGAGATCCTCGACGCGTATCCGGCGGTCTTCTCGGCCGAAGAGCTGCGCGCGGATCCGCCAGGAAGTCATCGACGAAGCGCTGGGCTACGGCCCGCTCGAAGATCTGCTCTCGCAGCCCGACATCACCGAGATCATGGTGAACGGGCCGAACCGCGTCTTCGTCGAGCGCACGGGCAAGATCGAGGCGACGAACAAGCGGTTCGCCGACGAGAGGCAGCTGCGGGTCGTCATCGAGCGCATGATCGCCCCGCTCGGCCGCCGCATCGACGAATCGCGTCCCGATGGTCGACGCGCGCCTCCCCGACGGCTCCCGCATCAACGCGATCATCGAGCCGCTCTCGCTCGATGGCCCGACGCTCACGATCCGCCGCTTCGGCAAGAGTCGCCTGACGCCCGACGACCTGATCAACATCGGCGCGATCGAGCGCCGATGGTCGACTTCCTCCGCGCCTGCGTCGAAGCCCGTCTGAACCTCGTCATCTGCGGCGGCACGGGCTCCGGCAAGACGACGTTCCTCAACATGCTCTCGTCCTTCATCCCCGAAGGCGAGCGCATCGTGACGATCGAGGACGCGGCGGAGCTACGGCTCAACCAGTCGCACATCGTGCGGCTCGAGGGCCGTCCGCCGAACCTGCAAGGCGCCGGCGAGGTGCGCATCCGCGAGCTGGTCCGCAACGCGCTGCGCATGCGACCCGACCGGATCATCGTCGGCGAGTGCCGCGGCGCGGAGGCGCTCGACATGCTGCAGGCGATGAACACCGGCCACGACGGCTCGCTGACGACGATCCACGCGAACAGCGCGCGCGACGCGATCTCGCGCATCGAGACGATGGTCATGATGGCGGGCTTCGAGCTGCCGATCAGCGCGATTCGCGATCAGATCGCCAGCGCGATCGACATCATCGTCCACATCTCGCGCATGCGCGACGGCAGCCGCAAGGTCCTCGGGATCAGCGAGATCGCCGGGCTCGAGGGCGAGGTCGTCACGATGCAGGAGATCATCCGGTACCGTCAGCGCGGCCTCGACAAGAACAACAAGGTCGTCGGCGCGTTCGAGTTCACCGGCGTGCAGCCCGAGTGCCTCAGCCGCTTCTCCGAATTCGGCGTGTCGTTCGACATCCGCTCGTTCAGCGAGATGGGAGGCGCGCCGCAGCGCGCGGCCGCGCATGGTGAACGTCCTTCCGTTCGCGATCATCATCGGCGTCACCGGCGCGGTGGGGATCGTCCTCGCATCGTTCTGGCAGCGCATCACGCGCCGCTGCGCCCGCACGTCGAGCAGTACCGCCTCGCGCTGGAGCAAGCCGACGTCAAGGTGCGCGGCGAGGAGATCCTTCTCGCGATCCTCGGCACCGGAATCGCGATCTGGGTGCTGCTGCTCGTGTTCCTGCACCTGAGCCCGCTGTACGGCGCGGCCGCGTTCCCGATCTCGATGACGATCGCCGCCTGCGGCGCCGACCAGCTCATCGCGCACAAGCGCCGCAAGCGCTTTGCGAAGTTCGCCGACCAGCTCGAGCTCGTGCTGCGCCTGATGGCGAGCGGACTGCGGCCGGCCTCGGTCTCCGGCAGTCGCTGGTCCTGGTGATGGACGAGCTCGACGATCCGGCGCGCACGGAGTTCATGCGCGTGCTGG
>CAWJDU010000003.1:0-2138274 GCA_963841685.1 Vulcanimicrobiota bacterium | reverse complement strand
ACTACATCCCGACACCGGAGCGCCCGGTCGACAAGCCGTTCCTGATGCCCGTCGAAGACGTGTTCACGATCACCGGCCGCGGCACGGTCGGCACGGGTCGCGTCGAGCGCGGTCAGATCAAGGTCGGTGAGGAAGTCGAGATCGTCGGTCTGAAGGACGAGAGCCGCAAGACCGTCGTGACGGGCATCGAGATGTTCCGCAAGCTGCTCGACATGGGCATCGCCGGCGACAACGTCGGCGTACTGCTGCGCGGCGTCGAGCGCAATGACATCGAGCGCGGTCAGGTACTCGCCAAGCCGGGCTCGATCAAGCCGCACAAGAAGTTCAAAGCCGAGGTGTACGTCCTCTCCAAGGAAGAGGGCGGGCGCCACACGCCGTTCTTCGCGAACTACCGCCCGCAGTTCTACTTCCGCACGACCGACGTGACGGGGACGATCAATCTGCCCGAAGGCGTCGAGATGGTGATGCCCGGCGACAACGTGCAGATGGACGTCGAGCTGATCATGCCGATCGCGTGCGAAGAGGGCCTCCGTTTCGCAATCCGCGAGGGCGGAAGAACGGTAGGGGCCGGCGTGGTCACAACCGTGGCGGATTGATCCGCTGAACAGATTCTCTTGAAAGACTTCAATGGCTAAGCAGAAGATTCGTATCAGGCTCAAGGCGTACGATCACCGCGTGCTCGATCAGTCGGCCGAGCGCATCGTCGACACGGCGAAGCGCACGGGCGCGTTCGTCAGCGGTCCGGTGCCGCTCCCGACGGAGATCAACCGGTTCTGCGTCAACCGGTCGCCGCACGTCGACAAGAAGTCGCGCGAGCACTTCGAGATGCGGACGCACAAGCGTCTGATCGATATCCTGCAGGCCTCGCCGAAGACGATGGACGCGCTGATGCACCTCGACCTGCCCGCGGGCGTGGACATCGAGCTGAAAGCGTAGAGGCTTGGGCGCTCGGAATGAGCGCCCAAACTATCACGGCGGCGGCCTGCGGCCGCTGCCGTAGCGAGCCCCGGACGTCGTCCGGGGCTTTTTCTTTGGCCCGCCCGGAGGGCGTTTCGGCGCGCCCGCGTCGAAGCGGGCGAGCATGCCGACGCCGATCGACGTCACGTACGAACGGACGTTCAGCGGAACGACACGCCGCATCTACGAGCTGCTTGCCGAGATGGGCACGTCGGGCGACCGCGTGTGGCCGTTCGCCTCGCAGCCGTTCATGCGGAGCCCGGGGCCGCTGACGCCCGGCGTGACGGAGGAGTGGCACATCGGTCTGCACGGCGTGCTCGCGGACGTCGAGCCCGAGAAACGCATCGTCTGGCGCATCGACACCGAAGGCGTCGACGGCACGCACGCGTTCACGCTCGAATCCGAGGGACGCCGCGTCACCGTGCGCCACCAGCTGAAGGCCACGCTCGACGACGTGCAAGGGCGGCTGCTGTGGCGGCGGCTCGAGGAGCAGCACGAGCGCTCGATCGAGGGGCTTTTCGACAAGCTCGCGCGCGTCCTGAAACGGTAGCGCACGCCGAGCGGTCGGACGAGGCATGGAACGACGTCGACTCGGCCGCAACGGACCGCTCGTGAGCGAGCTCGGACTCGGATGCATGGGCATGTCCGAGTTCTACGGCGCTCCCGACGACGCGGAGTCGATCCGCACGATCCACCGCGCGCTCGACCTCGGCGTCACGATGCTCGACACGTCGGACATGTACGGCGTCGGGCACAACGAGCGGCTGATCGGACGCGCGATCGCCGACCGGCGCGACCGCGTGTTCCTCGCGACGAAGTTCGGCATCGTTCGCGACCCGAACGATCCGAAGCGGCGCGGCATCAGCGGCAAGCCGGACTACGTCCGCGCAGGCGTGCGATGCGTCGCTGCAGCGCCTCGGCGTCGATCACGTCGACCTGTACTACCAGCACCGCGTCGACACCGGCACGCCGATCGAGGAGACGGTCGGCGCGATGCACGAGCTCGTGCGCGCCGGCAAGGTGCGCTATCTCGGGCTGTCCGAAGCGGCGCCGGCGAACATTCGCAAAGCCGCGGCGGCCGCGCCGATCGCCGCGCTGCAGACGGAGTACTCGATCTTCACGCGCGACCCGGAGGAGAACGGCGTGTTCGATGCCGTGCGCGAGCTCGGCATCGCGTTCGTCGCGTACAGTCCGCTCGGACGCGGCATCCTCACCGGTGCCGTGAAGGACGTGAACGCGCTCGCGCCCGGCGACTTCCGCCGCACGAACCCGCGCTACGCGGAAGGCAACTTCGACCGCAACGCGGCGCTCGTCGCGCGCCTCGAAGAGATCGCCGCCGAGATCGGCGTGAAGCCCTCGCAGCTCGCGATCGCGTGGGTGCTCGCGCAGGGCGACGACATCGTCCCGATCCCGGGCACGAAACGCGTGCGCTATCTCGAGGAGAACGTCGCGGCGGCGGAGATCCGCCTCACGCCGCAGCAGCTCGCGCGCATCGAGGAAGCGGTGCCGCGCGGCGCGGCGGCCGGGACGCGCTATCCGGACATGTCGTCCGTGAACCGCTGAAACGCGCGGCGACTCGCTACCGAACGCGTTCTCGCCCGTGATCGCCTGGCCCAGAATCAGCGTGTGCACCTCGCTCGTGCCTTCGTACGTCAGCACGCTCTCGAGGTTGTTCATGTGGCGGATCACGGGGTACTCGAGCGTGATGCCGCTGGCGCCGAGGATCGTGCGCGCTTCGCGGCAGATCGCGAGCGACTCGCGCACGTTGTTGAGCTTCCCGAACGACACGTGCGCCGAGTGCGCGCTGCCGGCGTCCTTCAGGCGGCCGACGTGCAGCGCGACCAGCAGCCCTTTGTTGATCTCGAGCATCATGTTGACGAGCTTCTCTTGCGTGAGCTGGAACGCGGCGATCGGCTTGTCGAACTGCACGCGCGTCTTCGCGTACTCGAGCGCGCTCTCGTAGCACGCGCGCGCGGCGCCGAGCGCGCCCCACACGATGCCGTAGCGCGCTTCGTTCAGGCACGAGAGCGGGCCGCGTAGGCCGCACGTTCGGCAGCATCGCGTCCGCCGGGACGCGGCAGTCCTCGAAGATCAGCTCCGACGTGATCGACGCGCGCAGCGACAGCTTCTTCTCGATGTTGCGCGTCGTGAAGCCCTTGGTGCCGGTCGGCACGACGAAGCCGCGGATCGTGCCGCTGCGGTGGCCGTCCTCGGGATCCGTGCGCGCCCACACGATCGCGACGTCCGCGATGCCGCCGTTCGTGATCCACGCCTTCGAGCCGTTGATCACGTAGTCGCCGCCGTCGCGCCGCGCCGTCGTGCGCATCCCGCCCGGGTCGCTGCCGAAGTCCCATTCCGTCAAGCCGAAGCATCCGATCGCATCGCCCGCCGCCATGCGCGGCAGCCACGTCGTCTTCTGCTCCTCCGAGCCGTGCGCCCGAGATCGCGTACATCGCGAGCGACCCTTGCACGGAGACGAACGAGCGGAAGCCGGAGTCGCCCGCTTCGAGCTCGAGACACGCGAGGCCGTACGCGACCGCGCTGGTGCCGGCGCAGCCGTAGCCGTGCAGGTGCATCCCGAGCAGGCCGAGATCGCCGAGCTCTTTCGCCATCGCTTTCGGGAACGTGTGGTCTTCGAACCACTGCGCGATGTTCGGCAGCACGCGGTCGCGCACGAACGCGCGCACCGTGTCGCGGATCAGCCGTTCTTCGTCGTTCGAGCAGCGCGTCGATGCCGAGGAAGTCCGTCGCCGACGGCGCGGGGACGCTCGTGCGATGACGGCCGGGTTGGGCGCTCGTGGTCATGCACCGCGCGTTCGGTCGGCCGTGAACCGCTCCTGGCGAAGATGGCCGGAAGGGCGGCTGTGCGCCCTTGTTTTCGCGCGGGACCGCGTGATAGGTTCGGCGTGAAATGGTTGCGACACCGATCCCGCGCTGGCTCGCCGCGCTGGACGAAGAGAAACCGTACATCGAAGTGCTCGACGGCGTGCGGCAGCGGGATGTGAGCCCGGACGAGGTCCATGGGCGGCTTGCGGGGCGTATCTTTTCCCAGCTCGATGCATGGGCGGGCGAGCACGGACGCGCCGGCGTCGAAGTACGCTTCTATTTCCGGCGTACCGATGGGAAATGGTCGTCGGTCTTACCGGACGTCCACTACATCTCCGAAGCGCGCCTGCCGGGCGGCGTGCACGACGAAGCGCAGCGCCCGCGAATCGCGCCGGACATCGCGGTGGAGATCGCTTCGCCGAGCGATCGTCCGGGGCGTATGCGCCGTAAGGTCGCGCTGTATCTCGAGTTCGGGGCGAACGTCGTGCTCGTGATCCATCCGATGAAGCGCGTTGTCGCTTCTTCACCGCGCCGACGGCACGGTCGAAGAGCGCCTCGCGCGCGGCGAGTGGGCGCTCGAGCCCTTCGACGGCCTCGTGTTCGACTGGGAGAAGATCTACCGCAGCACCGGCATCGAGTGACGCGACGCTCGGCGTCTCGAGCGTACCGCGTACGACGTCATTCGCGTGCGAGCGCGCGACGATATGCCGTCTCCGCCTCCGCGCTGAAGCAGCAGAACACCACGCGTTCCGGCGCTGCATCGTCGCGCAGCGCGTCGCGCACCGCTGCGACCGCGATCGCCGTCGCGTCGTCGAGCGGGTAGCCGTAAACGCCGGTGCTGATCGCGGGAAACGCGATGCTTCGCGCGCCGGCATCCGCAGCCGCGCGCATCGCGTTGCGATACGCGTTCGCGAGTTGCTCCGGCTCACCGAAGCCGCCGCCGCGCCACACGGGACCGACGGCATGGATCACGTGCTTCGCACGCAGGCGGAACGCGGGCGTCACGCGCACCTCGCCCGTCGGGCACGGCGCCAGCGCGGACGATGCGCGCACGAGCTCCGGACCCGCGGCGCGGTGGATCGCGCCGTCGACGCCGCCGCCGCCGTGGAGGCCGCTGTTCGCCGCGTTGACGATCGCGTCGACCTCCAGCGCGGTGATGTCGCCGAGGACGACTCGAGGCGCGCGTCCGGATGCAACGCGCTCAGGCGAAGGTGTCGATCAGCAGGCCGACGCCGAGACGCATCGGGTGCTCCGGCTCCGCGGGCTCGACCGTCGCCGTGACGCGTCGCGACGCGGGCGCGGTGGTCGCGGCCCGGCGGACGGCGCGCGCTTCGGCGGCCGCCGCCACGGCGCGGACGAGGGGAGCGGGCCGGCTTTCGGGGATCGCGGGCGCGAACCCGATCGGAACCATATCCACAGCGTCCCCGCTTTCCACAGCCGTGCACCGCGACTGCCCGAAAGGCCCAGGCGCGGTGCGGCTGCGGACTCACTCCGGATCGTCGCCGAAGCCGACGCTCACGAAGTACGAGCCTCCGATGGCATGGCAGTCGCGGATCTCGGCGCGGTACGTGCTCTGCCGCGCGCTCTCGAGCGCCGCGGCGTCGAGCCAGCGGTTTCCGCTCGAAGCGGTCGTCGCGGCGCCGGTCAGGCGTCCGCTCGCGTCGAGGTCGACGCGCACGAGCGTCGTCCCGCTCGCGTGCATCTCGCGAGCGATCTCGGGCTCGCGGTAGTAGGCGTCGCGGAGGGCGGCGGGAGCGCTCTGCGAGCAGCGCGTCGTGACGTTCATGATGCGCCCGTCGTCGACGGGATGCAGGGCGATCGTTTGCGCTCCGGCGGGGAGCGCGAGAGCGAGGGATGCGGTGATGGTGGAAGCGGACAGTGCGACGGCACGGAGGGCGGTGTGATCGTTCATGGTGGTAGCTCCTTTCATAGGCCCAGCCTACGCGCGCGCCGCCGCCGCCGCGTCGGTACCGGACACGTATTCTTGCGCAGGGCACTACCGAGAACGGCGTTGAAGCGACGTCGCTGCCGAAGGAGGAGCGGGTGATCGTCGCACCGGTGTTCTGCCGGCGCTTCATCGGGCGCGGCGCGGAACTGACGCTGATGTCCGAGCGCATGCGTGATGCGTCCGGCGGAACCGGGTCGTTGGTGCTCGTCTCCGGCGATGCCGGGATCGGAAAGACCCGCTTTCTCGAAAAGGTCCGCGACGTGCTCGAGCCGGGCGGCGCGCGGTTCGCGATCGGACACTGCTGGCGTCACGGCGGATCGCCGCTCGATCCGATCGCGCAAACCCTGCGCGCGCTGCACGCGACGGATCCCGGCGTGCTCGACGCAGCGCCGCTCGTCCGTGGCGCGCTGGCGCGCATCGTGCCGCACCTCGGCGGCGGTGGTGAGCAGCCGGCGACGGGCGATCCGCGCGCGCACTATGCGACGATCGGCGACGCGATGCGCCGATACGGCGAGGTCGCGCCGACGTTCGTCGTCGTCGAGGACGCGCACTGGTCCGACCGTGCGACGCTCGAGTTCCTCGAGTTCGCGGCGGAGCACGTCGCGCGGTGGCGCATCATTCTCGTCGTCACGTATCGCTCCGAGGAGTTGCGCCTCGATCATCCGCTTGCGGTATCGCTCAGCAAGCTGGGCCGAAGCGGCGCATGGCGCGTCGCGCTCGGGCCGCTTCCGGCGGGCGACATGCGACGGTTCGCCGCAGAGGCGCTCGCGGGCCGCGGCGCCGTCGGCGCCGATCGCATCGCCGAAGCGCTGTCCATCGCAGGCGGAAATCCGCTCTTCGCGGAGGAGCTGCTGCGCGAGTGCATCGACCGCGGCGTGCTGCAGCTGCCGTTATCCGTTCGCGCCGCGGTCCTGGAACGTGCGGCGACGCTGACCGCCGACGATCGCGCCGTGCTGGCGTACGCGGCGGTGATCGGCCTTCGATTCGACGCGACGATGCTGGCGGAGCTCACCGGCCGTGCGATCGCGTCGGTCGCGAGCGTCCTGCGCGCCGCGCGCGACCTGCAGCTCGTCAGCGTGACTCCGGATGCGTCCGATGTGTATGCGTTCCGGCACGCCGTGATCCAGGAAGCGTTGTACGAGGAGCTGCTGCCGACGGAGACGCGCGCGCTGCACGAGCGCCTCGCGCAACGGCTGGAGGCCCTTCCGGACGGCGACGAACGCACCATCGCGCTGGCGCACCACTGGCGCGCGGCGGGCGAGCGCGACAGGACGGTGCGCTACAACGAAGCCGCGGGCGATCTGGCGGCGCGGCGGCTCGCGCACCACGACGCCGCGCGCTTCTACGAGCGCGCGCTCGAGCAGGTTCGCTCCGGCGAGGACGAAGAGGCCCGCATCTACGAGAAGCTCGGGCGCGCGCTCAGCAACGCCGAGCCCGGTCAGCGAGCGCTGCGCGCGCTCCGTGCCGCGCGCGAGGCCTACGAACGCGCCGGCGACGCGAAGCGTGCCGTCGACGTGCTGCTCGGCGAGGCTCGGCAGCATTTTCAGCTGTCCGATCCGGGCGGCTACCGGCGTGCCGCCGACCGTGCGATCGAGATCGCGCGCGCGACGTCCGACGAGACCCTGCAATTCGGCGCGCTCAGCGTGATGCTGGGCTACTTCGCGCTCGGCGGCGACCCGGACGGTGCGGAGCCGTACGAGCGCGCCGCCGCCGAGCTCATCGGTCGCGTGTCCGCGGTGCCGGCGAGGTACAACGCGTACCGCGGCCTCCTGTACATGCTGCGCGGCCGTCGCGCCGACATGCATCGCGCCTTCGGTCTCGCCTTGGAAGCCGCGCGGACCGAGCCCGACCTGCACACGTTGCCGGTGATGTGGCTGAACTACGGCGCGAACGCGATGCACATCGGCGAACTCGACGCCGCACGCGAATCGCACCGCACCGCGATCCGTCTGGCGGAGGAGCGCGACCTCTCCGCCGTGCGCGGGCAGGCGCTCCTGAACGATGCCCAAACGTCGTTCGTGCGCGGACGATTCGACGAGGTTCGCGCAGCGATCGACGATGTGACGTCGTCCACGAGCGGCACGACGCCCGAGCGGATGTCGCTAGGGTTTCTCGGCACGATGCTGGGCCTGCTGACGGAGGACGCGTCGCTCATCGAGCGGTTCGCGAGCGACGACCTCCTGGAGCTCGCGTTTCGAAGCGGACAGGCGCAGCGCATCGAGGCGATCACGGTCGCGTATGCGGAGCTGGCGGCCGCCGCCGGCGACGGCGAGCGCGCTCGCGGGCTGCTGCACCGAGGCGCGGAGGCCGTGGCGTCGGTGCATCAGCATCTCTCGCTGCCGATCGCCGTCGCGCGTCATGGAAACCGCGCGGATCGCCCTCGCGTTCGTGCGCTGCTCGCGCGGTGGGCATCTTCCGGCGAGAATCCGCTGGGCGAGGCGTACCTCGACCTGTTCGACGCGCTGGTGGAAGGCGCGACGCCGCACGCGCGCGCGCTCGCATCGGTTGCGGCCGACCGCTTCCGCAACCTCGGCGCCACGTTCTACGAAGCGATGGCGGAAGAAGCGGCGGGACGGCTCGACCGCGCGCTCGGACTCTATCGCGAGATGGGCGACGTACGCGACGTACGGAGGCTCGAAGCGATCGTCGTCCCGCGCAACCGGCTCGGTCGCGCGAAGCACGAGCTGACGCGGCGGGAGCGCGAGATCGCGCAGCACCTCGCGCGCGGCCTCTCGAACCGCGCGATCGCGGAGGCGCTCGTGCTCAGCGAGCGTACCGTCGAGACGCACGTCGCTTCGATCCTCGCGAAGCTCGAGGTCGACTCGCGGGCGGACGTTGCGCCGGCGCTGGCCCGAACGTCTTCGTAGTCCCGGCCGGACTCTCCGTACCGCACGCGCAGACTCTCGGTGGCCGCCACGGACGCGTCCCGCGCAGGCGCGCGCTACGATGCCGCCATGCTTCGTTTCGCCAATCTCACGCGCGCCGGCGCCGCTCTCGTCGTCCTGACGTGCGCGGCATCCGTCGTCGCATGCAACTCCACGGTGAGCGCGCCGGCCGCGCCGGCATCCCTCACCACGAACGGAGCCGCGCAGCCGCTCGGGTCCGGCACCGTCAACACGTTCGTCACGACGGACGCGTCCGGCACGCCGCAGTCGATCGGCTTTCGGCTCACGCGCAGCGCCCTATCCAACCTGCCGGCGACCGACACCGAGATGCCGCTCGCGCTGCCGGCCGCCGCGGCCGGCACCGCCTACAAGAGCCTCGTGCTGAATTGGAACGTGCACGGACATCCGCCGCCGGGGATCTACGACGTCCCGCACTTCGACTTCCACTTCTACATGATCGACGAGACGACGCGCATGACGATCACGCCGAACGATCCGAACGCGCTCGCCTCACCGCCCCCGGCGGCGATTCCGACCAACTACGTCCCGCTCGCGCCGGTGGTGCAGCCCATGATGGGCGTGCATTGGATCGACCCCGCGTCGCCCGAGTTCCACGGCACGCCGTTCACGACGACGTTCATCTACGGCTTCTACGATGCGAAGCTGATCTTTTCCGAGGCGATGATCACGACGGCATACCTCGCGACCAATCCGTCGTTCACCGCACCGGTCGCACAGCCGCAAACGTATCCGCTCTCGGGCGTCCTGTATCCGACCAGCTACTCCGTGAGCTACGACGCGTCGAGCGACAGCTACGTCGTCGCGCTCACGGGGCTCGTGAAGCGCTGACGGCGATCGTCACGCGGCCGGGCGCGTCTCGCTGATCTCCTCGAGGCTCTTCCCGCGAGTTTCCTCGCCGAGCACGAGAACGACGAGCGCGCCGGCCGGCATGACGGCGGCGAAGACGACGAAGACGCCGTACGGCGAGCCGAAGCGCGCGAGCATCACGCCGGCCGTCACGGGCGCGAACGCGCCGACCAAGCGGCCCGCGGCCGCGGCGAGCCCGGCGCCGCTCGCCCGGACGGTCGAATACTGCTCGTCGCGGCCGACCAGGCGAATGCCGACGGGCCGGTGAGCAGGCTGGAGGCGACCAGCGTCCACGCGAAGATGCTCCGGCGGCCGAAGCGGTCGGCGACGATGCCGCTCAGGGCCGCGCCGAGGAACATTCCGATCAAGTTCGCCGTGATGAATCTCGCCGGCGACCGGCTTCGCCAAGTCCCACTGACGCGCAACGGCCGCAACGACGCTGCCCACCAGGAGCAGGCCCATGGCATCGAAGAGCCAGCCGCCGCCCGCGGCCAGGAGCAACCGCCGCTGAAACGTCGTGCATTTCTTCCAACGCCCGCGGTCCGGAGACGTTTGCGAGACGCGGGGGTCCGTGGATAGACAGCTGTCGCGCCGGTTGACGTATCGTTCTGGGCCCGGTACACTGTTTCGGTTGTGGTCCGCGCCGCGAGCGCCTTTCGGCGTCCGCGGCGGAAGGCGTAGCTCATACGCCAGGACCCGTGGATATCCGTAAGGGATCGATCAACGTGAAGAACATCGTCGGCCGGAAGGTCGGGATGACCAGCGTGTTCACGGACGACGGCCGGAGCGTGCCGGTCACCGTGATCCAAGCCGGTCCGTGCACCGTGGTACAGAAGAAGACGAAAGAGACCGACGGCTACGAAGCCGTCGCGCTGGCGTTCGGCGACGTGAAACCGTCGCGCCTGAGCAAAGCGCTGCAAGGGCACTACAAGAAGGCCGGAATTGCGCCGAAGCGCGACGTCCGCGAATTCCGCACGGGTATCGACGGCGTCGAACTCGGCGCGACGATCACCGTCGACGGCTTCGCCGCCGGCGACCGCGTCGACGTGCAAGGCATCTCGAAGGGCCACGGCTTCGCCGGCGGCATCAAGCGCTGGAACTTCTCCGGCGGCGGCGCGAGCCACGGCTCGATGATCCATCGCCAACCGGCGTCGAACGGCGACACGAACGCCGGTCACACGCCGCGCGGCAGCCGTCGTCCGGGCCACTACGGCGTCGACACGGTGACGCACCAGAACCTCGAGGTCGTGCGCGCCGACGCCGAGCGCAATCTGCTGCTCGTGCGCGGCCCGGTCCCCGGACCGAAGAACGGGCTCGTCATCGTGCAGCAGTCCGTCAAAGCGAAGGCGAGCGCGTAATGCCGCAAGTGATCGACGCGAAGGGCAAGGTCGTGCGCGAACAAGAGACGCCCGCGGCGTTCAGCGGCGCCACCGACGGAAAGGCGAACGCGGTGTTCCGCGCCGTCTTCCGCGAGCTCGCGAACCCGCGTGCCGGCACGGCGTCGACGAAGAAGCGCGATGAAGTGCGCGGCGGCGGCAGGAAGCCGTGGCGCCAGAAGGGCACCGGCCGCGCGCGCCAAGGTTCGACGCGCTCGCCGCAGTGGGCGCACGGCGGCGTCGTGTTCGGCCCGCAGCCGCGCTCGTACGTGTCGAGCCTGAACAAGAAGGAGCGTCGGGTCGCGATGCACGCCGCGCTCTCCGACAAGTTCCAGAGCGGGAACGTCACCGTGCTCGACACGGCGTCGCTCGACCTGACCAAGACGAAAGCGTTCGCGACGCTGCTGTTCGGCTCGCCGAAGGCCGCGAAGACGGGGACGCGCACGCTCGTCGTGTTCGCCGCGGAAGAGCTCGCGCAGGTCGGCACGCCGCTGCGCCGCGCGGGACGCAACCTCGAACGCGTCGCGGTGACGCACACCGGCGAGCTCGACGTCAAGGACGTCGTCGGCTACGGCCGCCTCGTGCTGACGGCCGCCGCGCACGAAGCGCTGTCCGCGAAGTTCGCCTCCGGAGAAAAGAAGTGATGTTCGTTACGAGCCCCCTGGGGGAATCTCGCCTTGCCGCAATGACTCCGGGCTCGTATGTCCGGGGGCCCCGCCGCGAAGCGGCGGGGGGCGCGGAGCCTCGGGCGGAGCGCCACTAGAATGGACGCACGCGACGTCATCATCGCGCCGCTGATCACCGAGAAGTCGATGGCCGGCACCGCCGTGCAGCAGTACACCTTCGAGGTGAACCCGCATGCGACGAAGACGCAGATCAAGTCCGCCGTCGCCGAGATCTTCGGCGTCACGGTGACGAAGATCAACACCGTCAACGTCGGCGGCAAGAAGAAGAACTTCGCCCGCCGCGGCCGCCGCTCGTCGGGCGTGCAGTCGGACTGGAAGAAGGCCATCGTCACCCTCGCCCCTGGTCAGAAGATCCAGCTCGGCGGCGTCAACTACTTCGAGCAATAAGATGGCCGTCAAGAAGTACAAGCCGACCTCCGCTGCGCGACGGTTCATCACGACCGCCGACTTCAGCGACATCACGAAGAAGGCGCCCGAGAAGTCGCTGCTCGAGGTGCGCAAGAAGCACGCGGGCCGCAACAACAACGGCCACATCACCACGCGCCACAAAGGCGGCGGGTACCGCAAGCAGTACCGCATCGTCGACTTCAAGCGCACGAAGGACGGGATCCCGGCGAAGGTCGCGGCGATCGAGTACGATCCGAACCGCACCGCGCGCCTCGCGCTGCTGCACTACCGCGACGGCGAGAAGCGCTACATCCTGGCGCCCGCGCTGCTGAAGGTCGGCGACGTCGTCGAATCGGGCGCGGCGGCCGACATCAAGACGGGCAACGCACTTCCGCTCACCAACATCCCGCTCGGCACGGTGATCCACAACATCGAGCTGCAGCCCGGCCAAGGCGGTAAGCTCGTGCGTTCCGCCGGCGGCTCGGCGCAGCTCATGGCGAAGGAAGGCGACTACGCGCAGGTGCGCATGCCGTCCGGCGAAGTTCGGCGCATCCTGATCGTGTGCCGCGCGACCATCGGTCAGCTCGGCAATCTCGATCACGAGAACGAGATCATCGGCAAGGCCGGCCGCCAGCGTCACCTCGGCAAGCGCCCCTCGGTGCGCGGTATCGCGATGAATCCGGTCGACCACCCGCACGGCGGCGGTGAAGCGCGCTCGACGTCGGGCCGCCCGCCGACGACGCCTTGGGGTCAGATGACGATGGGCAAGAAGACGCGCCGCACGAAGCGCACCACGAAGATGATCGTTCGGAAACGGAAGAGCAAGTAAATGAACATGGTGATGGAGCGAGCGCAGAACGGCCGTGCCGTGCCGCAACGCGTGTTGCGAGCTCGGGCCGGGGGACCCACGCTTTGCGTGGGGGGCGCGCAGCCGGGGGCGGAGCGCCGTTAAATGGGACGTTCACTCAAGAAGGGGCCGTTCGTCGCGGAGCATCTGCTGACGAAGGTCGAGAAAATGAACTCGACCCGCGAGAAGCGCGTCATCAAGACGTGGTCGCGCGCGTCGACGATCGTCCCCGCGATGGTCGGTCACACGATCTCGGTGCACAACGGCAAGACGCACATCCCGGTGTTCATCACCGAGAACATGGTCGGGCACAAGCTCGGCGAGTTCTCGCCGACGCGCATCTTCAAAGGCCACGCCGGCGACAAAGCCAAGGTCGCCGCGTCATGAGCGTCGCGGTGACGGAGCGCACCGAAGCGGTCGCGCACTTGAAGTTCGCGCGCGTAGGCCCGCGCAAGCTGCGCCGCGTCGCCGACGCGATTCGCGGCAAGACCGTCCGCGAAGCGCTCGTGCTGCTGAAGTTCGCGGGCGTGTTCGCCGCGGAGCCGATCGAAAAGCTGCTCAAGAGCGCGGTCGCGAACGCGGAGAACAACCACGACATGAGCTCGGACGGGCTCTTCGTCACGCGCATCACCGTCGACGGCGGGCCGGGCGGCGGCTTCACGAAGCGTCTCGATCCGCGCGCGCAAGGCCGCGCGGCGTTCAAGCGCAAGCGCCTCTCACACGTGACCATCGCAGTCGGACCCCAGCCGCCGAAGCATCAGCCGAAGCAGCGTTCGGGCGCCGCGATCGGCCTGAAGACGCGCGCGCAGCGCCAAGCGCAGGTCGCCGGGGGCCGCAAGAAGAGTTCGTCGGGCGCCGCGCCGCGCCGCAAGAAGCAGACCGCCGCGGCGGCCGGAGCATAAGCATGGGTCAGAAAATTCACCCGGTCGGCCTGCGTCTCGGCATCACGAGAACGTGGGACAGCCGCTGGTTCGAGAAGAAGAACTACGTCGCGTGGCTGCACGAGGACGTCGCGATCCGGAAGTATTTCGGGCGCATGACGCGTGCGGCGGCGATCTCGCGCGTCGAGATCGAACGGCGTGCGAACCAGGCGCGCGTGATCATCAACACGGGCAAGCCGGGCATCATCATCGGCAAGCGCGGCGTCGGCATCGACGACATCCGCCGGAACCTCGAGCGCCTCACCGGCAAGCAGGTTCAGGTCAACGTCGTCGAGATCAAGCAGATCGAGCTCGACGCGCGCCTCGTCGGCCAGAACATCGTCGACCAGCTCGAGAAGCGCATCGCGTTCCGCCGTGCGATGAAGCAGGCGATCATGCGCACGATGAAGGCCGGCGCGCGCGGCGTGAAGGTGCAGGTCTCCGGCCGCCTCGGCGGCGCCGAGATCGCGCGCACCGAGCGCAACCACGACGGCAAGGTGCCGCTGCACACGCTGCGCGCCGACATCGACTACGCGCACGTCGAGGCGTTCACGACGTTCGGGCGCATCGGCGTGAAAGTCTGGATCTACAAGGGCGAAGTGCTGCCCGACCAGCCGCGCGGCGAGCGCGAAGGGGTGGGCGGCGCGCGCGCCGGCGACGCACGGTTCCGCGACGGGCGCGGACGCGGCACGCGCGGCGGACGCGGACGCGGCGGCGAAGGGCGCACCGAACCGCGCAGCGGCGCACGTCCCGCGGCCGGGCGGAGCGCCTGTTGCGCCGGGCCTCGATACCGACGATGCGATGCGCGTGGCGCAAGCCGATGCGCAGTCGGTGGAGTCGGTCACCGACGGCGCGCCGGCCGCGAGCGGCGACAAACCGAACGCGCCGCACGCGGGCATGGACACCGGGCTATCGCGCGCACGGCAACGCCGAGCACGGGGTGACGTCGGAGACGTCGCAGCCGAATCCCGATTCGCAGGGCACGGTCGATGAAGCGGAGCGTCCCGGTGCGCATTCGAGCGCGCCGACGGCCGAGCACACCGAGCCGGCGCCGGGCGGCGGCACGCACCATCGTCCCGAGCTGAAGACCGGACCGGAAGACGAGAACGCCGGCGCCGGGGAGGTTGGACGCTGATGCTCACTCCGAAGCGCGTCAAGTGGCGCCGTCAACACCGCGGCCGCATGCGCGGCAAGGCGCTCGTCGGCAACACGCTCACGTTCGGCGAGTACGGACTGCAGGCGCTCGAGCCGGTGTGGATGACGAACCGCCAGATCGAGGCCGCGCGTATCGCGATGACGCGTCACATCAAGCGCGGCGGCAAGGTCTGGATCAAGATCTTCCCCGACAAGTCGGTGACGAAGAAGCCCGCCGAGGTCCGCATGGGTTCCGGTAAGGGCAACCCGGAGTTCTGGGTCGCCGTCGTGCGTCCGGGCCGCGTGCTCTTCGAGCTCGCCGGCGTGCCGGAGAACATCGCGCGCGAAGCGCTGCGCCTCGCCGCGCAAAAGCTTCCGATCGCGACGAAGATCGTGACCCGCACCGAGCAAGACGCCGAGGTGGCATCGTAATGAAGCGCAACGACCTGCGCGCTCTGCGCGAGCTGTCCCTGGCGGAGCTCGAGCAGCGCGCCCGCGAGACCAAGGAAGAGCTCTTCAACCTGCGGTTCTCGCTGCGGACGGGACACCTGTCCGACTTCTCGCGCGTGAAGCTCGTTCGCCGCAGCTACGCGCAAATTCAGACCGCGATCTCCGAGAAGAAGATCGTCCTTCGACAGGCTCAGGACAGAGCCGAGGCACGTCATGGAGCAGCCTAACACCGTGGACCGCACGAACCGGCGCCGCGTGAAGCAGGGCCGCGTCGCGAGCGACAAGATGGACAAGACCATCGTCGTCGTGACCGAGACCCGCGTCCCGCATCCGGTCTACAAGAAAGTCGTTCGCCAGTCGACGCGCTTCAAGGCGCACGACGAGACCAACGACGCGAAGATCGGCGACCTCGTGCGCATTCAGGAGTGCCGGCCGATGTCGCGCGACAAGCGCTGGCGGCTGGTCGAGGTTCTGGAGCGCGCGAAGTGATTCAGCAAGAGACGCGGCTCAAGGTCGCGGACAACTCCGGTGCGCGCGAGCTGCTCTGCATCCACGTCGCGGGCGGCTCGCGCCACCCGTATGCGAATGTCGGCGACATCATCGTCGGCACGGTGAAGAGCGCGATCCCGGGCGCCGCGGTCAAGAAGGGCCAGGTCGTGAAGGCGGTCATCGTGCGCACGAGCCAGCCGTTCCGCCGTCCCGACGGTTCCGTGATCAAGTTCGACGAAAACGCGTGCGTGATCATCAAGGGCGACAAGGACAACCTCGACCCGCGCGGCACGCGCGTGTTCGGTCCGGTCTGCCGCGAGCTGCGCGAGCGCGGTTTCCTGAAGATCGCGTCGCTGGCGCCGGAGGTGCTGTAGCATGGCGACCAAGATCGTCAAGGGCGACACGGTCGTGCTGCGGCGCGGCAAGGAAAAAGGCAAGCGCGGCGTGGTCAAGCACGTGTGGCCGAAGGACGGCTGCGCGACGGTCGAAGGGCTGAACGTCGTCAAGCGTCACACGAAGCCCGGCGCGACGGACGTCAAGAGCGGCGGCATCCTCGAGAAGGAAGCGCCGATCCCGCTGAGCGCGCTGATGGTCGTCGATCCGAAGACCGATCGCCCGACGCGCGTACGGCGCGTCACCCGCCCCGACGGCACCCGCGTGCGCCTGGGCAAATCGGGCGAGGAGCTCCTCGTCCCCAGTAAGGCACGATGATGGCAGCGAGACTGAAAGAGAAGTACGAGACCGAAGTTCGCGGCAAGCTGCAGGAGCGGTTCAACTACAAGAACCCGATGCAGGTGCCGAAGCTCGAGAAGGTCGTGATCAACATGTCCGTCGGCGACGCGATCCAGAACGCGAAAGCGCTGGACGCGGCCGTCAACGAGCTGACGACGATCAGCGGCCAGAAGCCGGTCATCACGAAGGCGAAGAAGTCGATCGCGGCGTTCAAGCTGCGCGAAGGGATGAACATCGGCGCCAAGGTCACGCTCCGCGGCGAACGGATGTACACGTTCCTCGACAAGCTGTTCAACGTCGTGCTGCCGCGCATCCGCGACTTCCGCGGGCTCAACCGCCGCTCGTTCGACGGACGCGGCAACTACAATCTCGGTCTGCGCGAGCAGCTCGTGTTCCCCGAGATCGACTTCGACAAGGTCGACAAGGCGCGCGGGATGGACATCGTCATCGTCACGACCGCCAAGAACGACGAAGAGGCGACCGAGTTCCTGACCCACATGGGCCTGCCGCTGGCGAAGGCGCCGGCAACCGGAGCGACGCGATAATGGCCAAGACCTCGCTGATCGAGAAAGCGAAGCGCACGCCGAAATTCTCGGTGCGCGCGCACAACCGCTGCAAAGTCTGCGGACGGCCGCGCGCGTTCTACCGCAAGTTCGGCATGTGCCGCATCTGCCTGCGCGAGAACGCGCATCGCGGCTTCATCCCCGGTATCACGAAGGCCAGCTGGTAATGGGCGTCGTCACCGATCCGATCGCCGATCTCCTCACGCGGATTCGCAACGCGAACACCGCGAACCATCAGACCGTCGATGTTCCGGCGTCGAAGATGAAGAAGGCCGTCGCGCAGATTCTGCTCGACGAAGGTTTCATCACGGGCGTCGAGCAGCTCAAGGAGGGGCCGCAAGGCACCCTTCGCATCACGCTCAAGTACGGTCCGGAGAAGGAGAAGGTCATCACCGGCCTTCGCCGCATCAGCCGGCCCGGTCTGCGCGTCTACACCTCGAAGACGGAGATCCCGCGCGTCCTCGGCGGGCTGGGTCTCGTCATCATGTCGACCTCGAAGGGCATCATGTCGGGCAAGCGCGCGAAGCGCGAAGGCTTCGGCGGTGAAGTCCTCGCGTACGTCTGGTAATCGATCATGTCACGCATTGGAAAACTTCCCGTTGCTGTTCCGTCCGGCGTCGACGTGATGCTGATGGATTCAACCGTCACCGTGAAGGGCCCGAAGGGTCAGCTCTCGCAGCGCATCCTGCCCGTCGTCGAGGTTGCGGTTGACGGCGGCCAGGTCGTCGTCACGCGCAAGCGCGACGACAAGCCGGGCCGCTCGGCGCACGGTCTCACGCGCACGCTCGTCGCGAACATGATCGACGGCGTGACGAAGGGCTTCCGCAAGTCGCTCGAGCTGCAAGGCGTCGGCTTCCGCGTCAACAAGGCGGGGAACGACCTGAACTTCTCGCTCGGCTTCTCGCATCCGGTGACCTACGCGGCGCCGGATGGAATCACGTTCACGGTCGAGGGCACGAATCGCGTGCACGTCGACGGCATCGACAAGCAGCGCGTGGGCCAAGTCGCCGCGGAGATTCGCGGCCTCAAGCCGCCGGAGCCGTACAAGGGCAAGGGCATCCGCTACGTCGGCGAAGTCGTGCGCAAGAAGCTCGGCAAAGCCGGTAAGGCAGGGAAGAAATAATGCCGGCGTCACGCAACGAGCAGCGCATCAAGCGGCACACGCGCCTGCGCAAGAAGCTGACCGGGACGCAGTCGCGCCCGCGCCTGCAGATCTTCCGCAGCCTGCACCACACGTACGCGTTCGTCGTCGACGACTCGCGAGGCCACACGCTCGTCGCCGCGTCGACGCGCGAGGGCGCGCTCTCGGACGGCCTCGGCTCGCGCACGAACATCGAGGCGGCGCAGCGCGTCGGCTCGACCATCGCCCAGCGCGCGAAGGCGGCCGGCATCGACGCCGTCGTCTTCGACACCTCGGGCCACAAGTATCACGGACGCGTCGCGGCGCTCGCCCAAGCGGCGCGCGAAGCGGGCCTGGAGTTCTAGATGATGGTCATGGAGCGAGCGCCGCAGCATCGCGCCTTCACTGCAATGCATCTTGCGAGCTCGGACCGGGGGCCCCACGCAGTGGGGGGCACGGAGTCCGGGACGGAGCGCCGTTAGAATGTACAACAGGGGCGGTCGCGATCGCGACAACCAGGGCTTCGAGGAAACCGTCGTCCGCATCAACCGCGTGGCGAAGGTCGTGAAGGGCGGCAAGCGCTTCAGCTTCTCCGCGCTCGTGGTCGTCGGCGACAAGAAGGGCCGCGTCGGTTTCGCGATCGGCAAGGCCGGTGAGGTGCCCGAGGCGATCCGCAAAGGCGTCGAGCAGGCGCGCAAGGCGCTGATCACCGTGCCGATGGTCGAGAAGACGATCCCGCATCAGGTCAACGTGCAGATCGGCTCGGGCCACGTCATGCTGAAGCCGGCATCGCCCGGAACGGGCGTGATCGCGGGCGGCGCGATGCGCGCCGTGCTCGAGCTCGCCGGCATCCACGACATCGTCACGAAGTCGCTCGGCACCAACAACCCGATCAACGTCGTGCTCGCGACGTTCAAGGCGCTCGGGTCGCTCAAGACGGCCGAGAAGGTCGCTGCGCTGCGCGGCAAGTCCGTTCACGAGATCTTCGCGTGATGGCGCGATGCATTCTCACCCTTCGACAGGCTCAGGGTGACAGAGGATAATGGCTGAACAGTTTTCGCTCGCGACGTTGAAGCCGAATCCGAAGTCGCGGCCGAAGCGCGTGCGTATCGGTCGCGGGCACGGTTCCGGCATGGTGAAGACCGGCGGCGAAGGCGGCAAGGGTCAGACGGTGCGTTCGGGCGGCGGCAAGGGGCCGGCGTTCGAAGGCGGGCAGACGCCGTGGGCACGCCGTTTGCCGACGAAGCGCGGCTACTCGCAGAAGGCGCGCGACATCGGGCACTTCCGGCAGACGTACGCCGTCCTGAACGTCGGCGATCTCGCCGGCTGGGACGCATCGGTCGAGATCAGTCCGCAGTCGCTGCGCGAGGCCGGCAAGATCAAGAACCTCAAGGACGGCGTGAAAATCCTCGGCGGCTCGACGAAGTCGAAGGCCAAGGGCGGCTCGCTGCCCGCCGGCCTGCGTTTCCGTGACGTGCTGTTCTCGGCGTCGGCGCGTGAGGCGCTCGGCGCCGTCGGCGCGGACTTCGGCGACACCGAAGCCGCCGCACCGTAAGTGCTCAACACCCTTCGCAACGCGCTCACCGTACCCGACATCCGCAAGCGGATCGGGTTCGTGTTCTTCGCGTTCGCGCTCTTCGTCTTCATGATCCACGTTCAGCTTCCGAACGTGAATCAGGCGAAGTGGAACCAGCTGATCCAGTCGGGCGCGTTCTACCAGTTCCTGGGCTTCCTGTCGGGCGGCGCGCTGCAGAAGCTGTCGATCATCGCGATGGGCATCACGCCTTACATCAACGCGTCGATCATCATGCAGTTGATGACGGTCGTCATCCCGCAGCTCGAGGAGATGGCGAAGAAGGGCGGCGAGGAAGGCCGCAAGACGATCAGCCGCTACACGCGCTACCTGACGATCGTGCTGGGCACGATCCAGGCGACGTCGATGGCGATCGCGATGAGCCGCGGCGGCGTGTTCTACGACCCGTCGTGGCAGTTCATCGCCTACGCGATCGTCGCGTTCGTCTCCGGGACGATGTTCCTGATGTGGCTCGGCGAGCAGATCAGCGACAAGGGCATCGGCAACGGCATCTCGCTGATCATCTTCGTGGGCATCGTGCTGCGCTTTCCGACGCAGGTTTCGCAGACGTTCTCGCTCGCGAACAAGGGCAACGTGAACTGGCTCGGCCTCGCGCTGTGGCTCGGAATCGCGCTCGTCACGATCGTCTCGATCGTGTTCATGTATCAGGGGCAGCGCCGCATCCCGGTGCAGCAAGCGCGGCGCGTGATCGGCCGCAAGATGTACGCCGGGCGTTCGAGCTACATCCCGCTGCGCCTCAACAACGCAGGCGTCATCTCGATCATCTTCGCGATCTCGATCCTGCTGCTGCCGCAGCAAGCCCTCTCGTGGTTCGGCGGAGCGCAGAATACGAACAGCGTCGCCGGCACCGTCTCGTTCTACATCCAGACGTACTTCGGCCCGAGCTCCGTGCTGTACAATCTCGTCTACTTCTTGCTGGTCGTCATCTTCACGTTCTTCTACTCCGCGATCGTGGTCAACACGAAAGACATCGCGGACAACCTCAAGAAGTCGGGCTCGTTCATTCCGGGGATCCGTCCGGGCCAGCCGACGATCGACTACATCAACAAGATCCTCGTCCGCATCACGACCGCGGCCGCGATCTACCTTGGCTTGCTCGCCGTGCTGCCCTCACTGCAGCGCGATGTCGGCGTGACGTCGCTGTACATCGGATCGACGTCGCTGCTGATCGTCGTCGGCGTCGCCCTCGACTCGATCACGCAAATCGAAGCACGCCTTGCGATGCGCGACTATCGCGGGTTCATCAACCGGTGATGGTGATGGAGCGAGCGCAGGCGGACCGCGCCATGCCGACCCGTTCGTTTCGAGCTCGGACCTTCGGCGGAGCGCCGCTCGAATGAACCTCATCTACCTCGGGCCGCCCGGCGCCGGCAAAGGCACGCAGGCGAAGGTGCTCGAGGAGCGCTTCGGCTACCGGCAGCTGTCGACCGGCGACATCCTGCGCCGGCATCGCGCGGAGAAGACGCCGCTCGGGCGCGAGGCGCAGGGGTACATGGACCGCGGCGAGCTCGTGCCGGACGATCTCATCATCCGCATGGTCGAAGGCGAGCTCGGGTCGAGCTCCTCCGACGTCATCTTCGACGGGTTTCCACGCACGGTCGCGCAGGCGCAAGCGCTCGACGCGCTGCTCGCGCGCCGGGGGCGCGAAGCCGTCGCAATCGCGTTCGACGTCGACAACGACGTCCTCACCGAACGTCTCACCGGGCGCTGGACGCACGCGCCGTCGGGACGCACGTATCATGTCAAGCACAACCCGCCGCGCGTCGCGGGCATCGACGACGTCACGGGCGAGCCGCTGATGCAGCGTCCCGACGACGCGGAAGAGACGATCCGCACGCGGCTCGCGGAGTACGACGCGAAGACGGCGCCGCTGATCGGCTACTACGAGAAGAGCCCGGTGACGAAGCTCGTGCACATCGACGCGCTCGCGCCGATCGACGTCGTGAGCGAGCAGCTGGTCGAGCTCGTCGGGCGCGGGTTGCGGAGCGGCGCGCGATGATCATGCTCAAGTCGCGGCGCGAGATCGAGATCATGCGCCGGAGCGGCAAGATCACGGCGAAGACGCTCACGATGTTGATGCAGTCGGCGAAGCCGGGCATGACCACGCGCGACCTCGACCGTCTCGCGGACCAGTCGATCCGCTCGATGGGCGGCGTGCCGACGTTCGTCGGCTACAACGGCTATCCGTCGGCGATCTGCACGTCGGTGAACGACGAAGTCGTGCACGGCATGCCGGGCAGCCGCGTGCTGCATGACGGCGATGTGCTCTCGATCGACATCGGCACGACGCTCGAAGGCTACGTCTCCGATTCCGCGGTCACGGTCGCGATCGGCACCGTGAGCGAGGCGGCGCAGCGCCTGATGCGCGTCACGCAGGAGTGCCTGATGCTCGGGATCGCGGCGATGCAGCCCGGGAATCATCTCGGCGACATCGGCGCGGCCGTGCAGCGCCACGCGGAATCGAACGGATACGGCGTGGTGCGGGCCCTGGTCGGACACGGCGTCGGCCGCAAGATGCACGAGGACCCCCAGGTGCCGAACTACGGGGACCCCGGCGAAGGAACCGTGCTCCGTAAGGGGCTCGTCTTGGCCATCGAGCCGATGATCACGGAAGGTACCTACGAGGTCGCAACCCTTGACGACGGGTGGACGGTCGTGACCGACGATGGTAAACTAGCGGCGCACTTCGAGCATACGATCGCGATCACGGACGAGGGTCCGAAGATCCTGACGTTGCGGGACGTGGCCGAGCACCCGGACGTAGCTCGCTACCGTCCAATCGAAGACACCGTAAGAGTGGCATCATGAAAGTTCGTCCCAGCGTCAAACGTATCTGCGACTCGTGTAAGATCATTCGCCGCGAAGGCAAAGTGCGCGTGATCTGCACGGTCAATCCGAAGCACAAACAGGTTCAAGGCTGATGGCTCGTATCTCCGGCATCGATCTTCCGCGCGACAAGCGCATCGAGATCGGCCTCACGTACATCTTCGGGATCGGCTTGCCGACCTCGAAGCACATCCTCCGCCAGACGGGCGTCAACGCCGACACGCGCGTGAAGGACCTCTCGACCGAGGACGAGCAGCGCCTCCGCGAGGTGATCGAGACGCTCAAGGTCGAGGGCGACCTGCGGCGCGAGATCGCTTCGAACATCAAGCGTTTGACGGACATCGGATGCTACCGCGGTATCCGCCATCGCCGCGGCTTACCGGTGCGCGGACAGCGGACGAAGACGAACGCACGCACGCGCAAGGGGCCGAAGCGCACGGTCGCCGGCAAGAAGAAGACAGCCGCCAAGAAGTAAAATACCTGCGCGTCAGCGCGTAGCGACGCCCTCTACTTAGCTCGGAATCGGCAGACGCGTGCCGCGGCCCTCGATGATGCAGCGGTCATACACCTGACTCGCGGCGGCGATGTCCCACAGGCCGATCCCGAGCGACTCGAACAGCGTCGTCTGATCGTCGCCGGTGCGTCCAAGCGCGTGACCGGCGATGATGTCGCTGAGCAGCGTCGCCTTTTCCCACGTGAACGCGCCCGCTTCGTTCGCGGCGCGCAGGTCGCCCGACTCGACCTTCGCTTGCGCGACGTCTTCGACCGCGATCACCGCCGCGCGGCGCACCACTTCGACGTCGATCTCTTGCGCGTTCGCGCGGTTCGAGCCGGCGGCGTTCACGTGCGCGCCCGTCTTCAGCCATGCACCTTCGAGCACCGGTGTCGACGCGCTGGTCATCGTGCAGATGACGTCGGCGTCCTCCGCGGCGCGCTGCGCGCTCTCGACTGCCTCGACGGCGCCGCCGAGCTTCTCGGACATCTCCTCCGCGAACGCCGCGCGCCGTTCGGCGTTCCGGCCGTAGACCAGAACGCGCGCGAAGTCGCGCACGTGAAAGCACGCCTCGAGCTGCGTGCGTGCTTGCCATCCCGTTCCGATCACGGCAAGCGTGTGCGCGTCTTCCCGCGCCATGAACCGCGTCGCGACGCCGGACGCGGCGCCCGTGCGAATCTGTCCGAGAGTGTCGGCTTCGATGACCGCCAGCATCTCGCCGTTGTCGTTGAACAGCGAATACCAGAAACGCGCGCCGCGGCCTTTCATGGCAACCGTGTAGGTTTTGTGACCCATGCGTCCGGCGTA
This sequence comes from Vulcanimicrobiota bacterium, assembly GCA_963841685.1. GTDB lineage: Bacteria > Vulcanimicrobiota > Vulcanimicrobiia > Vulcanimicrobiales > Vulcanimicrobiaceae > Vulcanimicrobium. The sequence continues at coordinate 2,114,367 of CAWJDU010000003.1, read as the reverse complement.
GGACGCCGCGAGGACTTGGATCACCGACGACTCGAGGTACGCGCGCTGTCGCGGACGGTTCTGCGCTCGCCCTTCAGCGAGCGCGCGAGCCGCATCTTCGACGAAACCGAGCGCGTCGCGCACGGTCAGCGTCGCCGCAACGTCGCCTTCGGTGAGGTAGAGCGGGTTCATCGCCGCTGTGTCGGCGGCCGGGTCGTGCGGCTCCTGCGCGCTCGCGCGCGTTACGCCCGTCCCGAGCCCACGACGGACGGATCCTTGTCGCCGAAGCCGGCTGCGATGTAGCGGTCGAACAGCGAAGCGACGCACGGCACGACGTCCAGCGTCGCGCCGTGCCGTGCGGCCTCGTCCATCATGAGGCGCAGGTCCTTGCGCGCCATCGAGAGCTCGAACGAAGGCGTGTAGTCGCCTTCGGCCATCTTCTTGCCGCGGCCCTGAATCGCGTTGCCGGGATTGAACTCGCTGAAGAGCGTGAACGCGTCCTTCGGATCGATGCCCAGCGCGCGGCCGAGCTTGTACACGTCCGCGAGACCGCCCGTGATGATCAGCAGCAGCATGTTGCCGAAGAGCTTGAACGCCGCTGCGCGCGCCGGATCGTCCCCCAGCTCGATCACCTTGCCCGTCATCGGCGCGAGACGCGGCTTGACGCGGGCGCGCACGTCCGGTGCGCCTGACAGCAGCATGAGCCCCGTCGCGTCGCGCGCGTTCTGCGGCGCCATGAACACGGGCGCATGCGCGAACGTGCGGCCGCGGCTCGTCCAGCGCGCGACGCGTTCGGCCGTCGGCGCGGGCGCGGTCGTGGTGTGGTCCGCGATGATCGCCGCGGGCGCGATCGCATCGATCAGCGGCTCGAGCACGCCGTCGACGGCAGCGTCGTCGCTCAGCGTGAGGTGGATCTCGGACGCGCCGCGCACCGCCTCGGCGGCATCCTCGAACGCTGTCGCGCCGTCGGCTTCGAGCGCGCGCGCTTTCTGTGCCGTGCGGTTCCAGACGTGCACCGTCTCGCCGCGCTCCAGCATGTTGCGGACGAAATTCGCACCGAGCATTCCCGTTCCGAGGTAAGCGATCACCGGCTGTGTTCTCCCATGTCAAGGACGCTCGTATGCGACCACGGCGCCGATGCGAGCGACGACGCGATACCTTTCCCGCGACACGACCGCTCGAATCTGCGGTAAGATGCGGCGCTGGAAGTCCGCGTTCGGATAGTCTTCCGCGAACACGAAGTACTGCGCATCGTACGGGTGCGGTCCGGTGCCGAGCACCGACGCGCCCGGCCGGCGTGCGGACACCGACGTGTACCACTCGTCGTGCGTCGCGAGCGTCGCACGTTCCGGAACGGCTGCGAGCACTGCGCGCGCGTCGCCGAGGGCATGATAGGACGGGTGCAGGTAGTGCAACGGGTGCAGCGGACTGAATGCGATCAGCACGATCGCGCAGAGCGCGAACGGCACCGTCGTCCAGCGTCGGAGCCGGCGCCGCGTCGCGACCCCGGCGGCGAACGCGATCAGGAGCCAGGGGATCCACAGCGCCGCGTAGTGCATGCCCATGCGCCAGACGAGACCGCTGTTCGCGAGCAGCACGATCGCGAAACCCGGGACCGCGAGCAGTACCAGGCGCGAGCGCAGCGGCAACAGCGCGAGCGGCACGAACGCCTCGAGAACGTAGGTGAGCCGGCCCAGCGTGAACATCGCGGCCGCAAACGCGAGCGGGTGGGTGAACGGTGCGAGCACGAGCGCGAATGGTCCGTGCGCGAAGGGGTAGTCGTAGAAGTGCGACGGCGGCCATGGGCCCACGCGCGGCAGCACGGCGAGCAGGTAGACGGCGTCCGAGAGTACCGCGATGCCGGCGGACGCCAGCGCCGCGCGGACGATCGCGCGATCGCCGCGGCGACCTTCGGCGACGGCGACCGCGATGCCGATCACGGCGAGCTCGACGCACACGTCTTCGCGCAGCCCTGCGAGCAGCACGGCCGTCACGCCGAGCCAGGTCCACGAGCGCGTCTTGAGCGCGAGCCACCACCCGAGCGCCAGCGGAGGGAGCAGCCCGAGGTCGCGGAACTCGCCGAACCCGACCGCCACGAGCGGCGGGTAGACCAGCGCGACCGCGCCGACGCGGTCGGCGATCTTCGGCGTCAGGCCGCGGGTCCGGGCGACGGCCGCGAGCAGCGGGGCGCATGCGACGGCGCATGCCGCCAGCACGGTCTGCAGCGCCCAGACGCTGTGCGTCGCCGCAAGGAGCGGCCACAGCAGCATCAGGTCGGGCGACCAGTGGAAGCGGTAGTGCGTCGTCTGCTCGACGCCGTTGCGCATGCCGCCGAACGCGTCGAGCACGATCTGCACGAACGTGCCGGTGTCTGCGCCGTAGCTCCAGTCGGCCGCGCGCACGGCAGCGAGCAGCACGAGGATCAGAAACGCGGCAAACGTTCCGATCCAAAGACCGGATGGTCGGGTCAGACGCACCGCCGGGCGTCGTTCGGCTCGCCGGTCGCCGATTCATCGGGGACACGCCTGCTCGCTTACGGCTGGGCCTCCAAATGCGCTTTGACGCCGTGCCGGTGCTATGGTAAAGTAAGCCGTTGTGTCCGCCGCGGACGCAACGCGCGCTCGCGCGCCCTGCCGCCGTCGCCGGGCGGTTTGAAGAAGGTCGGAGTGTCTCGCGGACGCGAGCCTGCCGGTCGAGGCGACGACACCGGCCGTGCCGGCAAGATAAGTACCAGAGAGCAGTTTTCGTTTGGCCGCCAAGAAGCAGACCAAGACCCGCAAGAAGCGCGAGTTCAAGAACGTCGGTTCGGGCGTCGCGCACATCCACTCGTCGTTCAACAACACGATCGTCACGATCACCGACAACACCGGGTCGACGATCGCCTGGGCCTCCGCCGGCAACCTCGGCTTCAAGGGTTCCAAGAAGTCGACGCCGTTCGCCGCGCAGATGGCAGCCGAAGCCGTCGCCCGTAAGGCGATGGAGCACGGCATGAAGACGGCGGAAGTCTACGTCAAAGGCCCGGGCGCCGGTCGCGAAGCCGCCATCCGTTCGCTCCAGGCCGCCGGCCTCGAGATCACGCTCATCAAAGACGTCACGCCGATCCCGCACAACGGTTGCCGCCCGCCGAAGCGGCGGCGCGTGTAGGGGGAGTTAGAGAACACGAATGGCCCGCTACACGCAAGCCGTCTGCCGTCTGTGCCGTCGCGAAACCGCGACGTCGAAGACCGGCGAAAAGATCAAGCTCTTTCTTAAGGGCGACCGCTGCCTGTCGAAGAAGTGCGCCGTCGAGCGCCGCGGCACCGCACCCGGACAGAAAACGCAGAACACGAAGACGCGTCAGAAGGTCTCCGAGTACGGCCGCCAGCTGCGCGAGAAACAGAAGATGCGCCGCTACTACGGCGTCCTCGAGACGCAGTTCACGAACTACTTTCGTGAAGCGCAGCGCGTCAAAGGCCAGACGGGCGCGACGTTCCTGCAGCTGCTCGAGCGCCGTCTCGACAACGTCGTGTACCGGCTCAACCTCGCGCAGAGCCGCGCGCAGGCGCGCCAGCTCGTCACGCACCGGCACTTCCGCCTGAACGGCCGCATCGTGAACGTGCCGTCGATCATCGTGAAGGCCGGCGACGTGATCTCGTTCGCCGACCGCTCGATGAAGTCGGATCTGATTCAAGCCAACATCGAGACGGCGAAGAACCGCCGCCACCCGGAGTGGCTCGAGTTCGACGAGACGAACTCGAACGCGAAGGTTCTCGCGCTTCCGAGCCGCGAGCAAATCGATACCCCCGTCGACGAACAGCTGATCGTCGAGTACTACAGCCGATAATCCGACCCCAACCGCCGCTAGGCGTGCGATCGTGATGCTCGCTCACCCTTCGACAAGCTCAGGGTGACAGGGCGCTGCGGATAACGTAAGCGGAGAAAGACCCGAACGAACACCATGACCGTCCTCGAAGCGCCGGCCGGCGCAAACATCGAAGTCCGCGAGCGTCGCGAGAACTACGCGAAGTTCGTGATCGAGCCGCTGGAGCGCGGCTTCGGCATCACCCTGGGCAACGCGCTCCGGCGTGTGCTGCTCTCGTCGATCCCTGGCGCCGCCGTCACGTACGTGAAGATCGACAGCGTCCTGCACGAGTTCTCGACGATCCCGGGCGTCGTCGAAGACACCGTCGACTTGCTGCTCAACCTCAAGGGGCTGCCGATCAAGCTGAACACCGAGGACCCGAAGGTCCTCACGCTCAGCGCGAACGGGTCGAAGGAAGTCACCGCGGGCGACATCACGCCCGACGCGGACGTCGAGATTCTCCAACCGAACTACCACATCGCGACGCTCTCGAAGAAAGACGCGAAGCTCTCCATGGAGATCGGCGTCGAGAAGTCGCGCGGCTACGTCACGTCGGACAAGCAGCGCAACATCGAGCACATGATCGGGCTCATCCCGATGGACTCGATCTTCTCGCCGATCCGCAAGGTGAATTTCAGCGTCGACGACACGCGCGTCGGCCAGTCGGTCGATTTCGACCGCCTCACGCTCGAGATCGAGACGAACGGCTCGATCACGCCCGACGACGCGCTGTCCGAGGCGGCGCAGATCCTCACCGAGGAGCTGCGGCTGTTCATCGGCTTCTCGACGGAAGAGAAGCCCGTCGCGTCGGCACCCGCGAGCGAGTGGGACGTGCCGGTCGAGACGCTCAACCTCTCGGTGCGCTCGTTCAACTGCCTCAAGCGCGCGGGTATTTCGAAGGTGTCCGAGCTGCTCGACATGACGGAAGACGAGATCATCAAGATGCGCAACTTCGGCAAGAAGTCGCTCGACGAGATCAAGCAGGTCCTCGAAGAGCGCGGCCTCGCACTTCGCGAGTCGTAGACGATGCCGCACCAGATCGCCAACAAGCGCCTCTCGCGCACGGACGGCCATCGCAAGGCGCTGCTGCGCAACCTCGCGACGTCGTTCTTCAAGTACGAGAAGCTCGAGACGACGTCCACGAAGGCGAAGGAGATCTCGAAGGTCGTCGACCGCCTCATCACGCAGGCGCGCCGCGGCGACCTGCACTCGCGGCGTCTGGTCGCGTCGTATCTCACGGAAGAGCCCGTCGCGAAGAAGCTCTTCGATCAGATCGCGCCGTCGCTGAAGGACAAGCCCGGCGGCTATACGCGCATCACGAAGACCCGCGTTCGTCCCGGCGACGCCGCCGAGCTCTCCATCCTGGAGCTCGTACGGTAAGTATCGGCTACCCCGTATGGTCACGACGACGGCGGCGGAGGATCCGCTCAGTCTAACCTCCATCTCGCGATCGTTCGTCGCCGACTGCATCACGCCGATCTCCGCGTACCTCGCCCTGGCTCAGCCGGGGCGTTCGTGTTTGCTGGAGTCCGTCGAGGGCACCGAACGGATCAGCCGGTTCTCGTTCATCGGCCTGGACTACATCGAGTCGTTCACGATCGACCGCGACTCCGCGATGCTCGAACGCATCCGCAGCGCGATGCGGCGCTACGCGCTCGACCGCAGCGATCTGCCGTTTCCGGGCGGCGCGGTGTGCGTCTTCACGTACGACGCGGCGCGGTCGCTGGAGAGGATCGGCGAGCCGCCGCCGGCCGACGTGCGCTTCGCCGACGCGCTGGTCGTGATTCCCGGCACGTGGCTCGTTTTCGACCACTTTACGCACCGCGTGACGCTGATCGGGTTCGCGCGCGACGACGCCGAGCGCGGAACCGTCGAGGAGCGGCTGGACGCGTACGTCGACCGCGTTCTGGGGCAGCGTCCGACGATTCCGGGTGCCGTGCGCGCCGACGGGCCGGTCACCGCGTCGATGGACGAGGCGACCTTCCTCGAACGCGTCGCGCAGGCGAAGCGCTTCATCTACGACGGCGAGGCGTACCAGCTGCAGGTCGGCATCCGCTTCTCGTGCCCGCTCGCAGGGACGGCGTTCGACTTCTACCGGCAGATTCGCGCGCGTAACCCCTCGCCGTACATGTTCTTCGTCGAAGGGGGCGGGCGCGCGGTCTTCGGCGCGTCGCCGGAGTTTCTCGTGCGCCTCGACGGGCGTACGGCGCGCATCCGTCCGCTGGCGGGTACGCGGCCGCGTGCCGTCGATCCGGAGCGCGACCAGCACATCGCGGACGAGCTGCTCGCGGATCCGAAGGAACGCGCCGAGCACGTGATGCTCGTCGATCTTGCGCGCAACGACCTCGGCGCCGTGTGCCGGACGGGAACCGTGCGCGTCGACGAGCTCATGGTGATCGAGCGGTATTCGCACGTGATGCACATCGTATCGAGCGTCGTCGGCGAGCTGCGCGACGACAAGGACGCGCTCGACCTGTTCGCGGCGTCGTTCCCCGCCGGCACGGTGAGCGGAACGCCGAAGATCCGCGCGATGCAGCTGATCGACCGTCTCGAGCCGGTCGCGCGCGGGTTCTACGCCGGCAGCGTCGCGCATCTCGACTTCGACGGCGATCTCGACTCGTGCATCATCCTGCGCTCCGTCGCCGTCGCGAACGGACGCGCGTTCTGGCAGGCGTCGGCAGGCATCGTCGCCGACAGCGTCCCGGCATCCGAATACGCCGAAGTGCTCGCGAAGACGGCGATCGTGCGCGCCGTGCTCGGCATCGAACGATGACGACATTCTGCGTCACGCGACCAACGGCGATCGTCGCCCGCCCTGTCACCCTGAGCCCGTCGAAGGGTGAGAGCGCGACGAGCCATGCGAGCGGCGGCTCTTGCGGTGACGATGCCATCTCACCCTTCGACAACCTCAGGGTGACAGGGCGATGAACCTGCTGCTCGTCGACAACTACGACTCGTTCACGTGGAATCTCGCGCATCTGTTCGGCGGGTTGCCGGACGTCGACGTCGATGTCGTACGCAACGACGACGCGCGCCTCGCGGACGGCATCGACGCGCGATACGACGGCGTGGTCCTCGGGCCCGGGCCCGGGCGTCCCGCAGAGGCCGGGCGCACGATCACGATCGTGCGCGAGGCCGCCCGCGACCGGCGTCCGCTGTTCGGCGTGTGCCTGGGCCTGCAGGCGATCGGCGAAGCGTTCGGCGGACGCGTCGTGCACGCGCCCTCCCAGATGCACGGCAAGACCTCGCAGATCACGCACGACGCGCGCGATGTGTTCGCCGGACTGCCCTCACCGTTCACCGCGACGCGATATCATTCGCTCATCGTCGATCACGCCGGCTTCCCGGCGGAGCTGCGCGCGTGCGCGTCGAGCGAGGACGGCGTCGTGCAAGGCCTCGCGCATCGCGAGCTTCCGATCGCCGGCGTGCAGTTCCATCCGGAGTCCGTGCTGACGATCGAAGGTCCGGCGCTCGCGGCGAACGTGGTGCGGTGGATGCGCGCAGCTCGAACGGATCGGGGCACGCGATGAGCGTGGACGCCTATCCCGCGCTGCTGCGCGGCGTGCTCGCCGGCCGGCACCTCAGCGCCGACGAGATGGCGGCGACGATCGGTGCGATCATGGACGAGACGCTCTCGCCCGTGCGCGCGTCCGCCCTGCTCGCGGCGCTTGCCGCAAAAGGCGAGAGCGTCGACGAGATCGTCGGCGCGGCACGCGCGATGCGCGAGCGCAGCGTGCGCGTCGAGCACGACCTTCCGCGCGTGCTGGACATCGTCGGCACCGGCGGCGACAACGCGCACACGATCAACATCTCCACGGCGGCGGCGTTCGTCGTCGCGGGCTGCGACGTTCCCGTCGCGAAGCACGGCAACCGCGCGGCGTCGAGCGCGTGCGGCAGTGCGGACGTGCTCGAGGCGCTCGGCGTCGCGATCGATCGTTCTCCCGACGAGTCGGCGCGGGTGTTGCGCCGGCACAACATCGCGTTTCTCTTCGCGCAGCGTCACCACCCGGCGATGCGTGCCGTCGCACCGATTCGGCGCGAGCTCGGCGTGCGGACGATCTTCAACGTGCTCGGACCGCTGACGAACCCCGCCGGAGCAACGCGCGCCGTCGTCGGCGTGGCGCGACCCGAGCACGTCGACCTCGTCGCCCGCGCGCTGCGCACGCTCGGCGCCGAGGCCGGCGCGGTCATCCACGGCGAGGACGGTCTCGACGAGATCTCCGGAGATGCGCCGACCGCCGTCGCGCAGTTCGACGCGGGCGGTATCCGGCGGTGGCGCCTGGACCCCGGCGCGTACGGCGTGCGGGCATCGCGCGCCGAGCTCGCCGGCGGCGATCCGCTGACGAACGCCGCCGCGCTCCTCGCGATTCTGGAGGGCGAGCGGACGCCGCGCGCCGACGTCGTCCTGCTGAACGCCGCGCTCGCTCTCGTCGTCGCCGGCGAAGCGGTCGACGTGCACGACGGCATGATTCGCGCCCGCACATCGATCGACACCGGACGCGCGCGCGCCGCGCTCGACGCGCTGCGCGCCGATCCGTCCGTCGAGAAGCTCGGATTCACCGCGACGGTATGAGGAATCGCATTCACCTGCATGACTGATATGCTCGAGAAGCTCTACGCCGCGAAAGCGCGCGCTCGCGCCGCCGACGAGGCGAACGAACCGTACGAGGCGATCCGCGAACGTGCGGCCGACCGCGTGCGCGAGCGGCGCGGGTTTCGCGCGGCGCTCGACGGCGCGCGCGGTCCCGCGATCGTCGCCGAGATCAAGCGCGCCTCGCCGTCGGTCGGGCTGATCGTTCCGCATCTCGATCCGGCGGAGATCGCAGCGGCATACGAGGCGGCGAAGGCGGACGCGATCAGCGTGCTGACCGAGGCCGACCACTTCCTCGGCGACCTTGCGTACGTCGACGCCGCCCGCGGCGCGACGCGTCTGCCGATTCTGCGGAAAGATTTTCTGTCGACGCCGTATGAGGTCGCGCAGTCGGCGGCGTACGGCGCGGATGCGATTCTCGCGATCGTTGCCGGCCTCACCGATGCGCAGCTCGCATCGCTGCTGGAACACGCACGCGCGTTCGCGCTCGACGTCCTCGTCGAAGTGCATACCGAGCCGGAGCTGCGGCGCGCGCTCGCGCTCGGTGCGACGCTCCTCGGCATCAACAATCGCAACTTGCACACATTCGAGACGGACCTGGCGGTGACCGAAGAACTGCTGCCGCTCGTGCCGAGCACCGTCACCGTGATCAGCGAGAGCGGCGTGAAGTCTCAGGACGACGTGCGGCGGCTGGTCGCGCACGGCGCGCGCGGCGTGCTCGTGGGCGAGTCGCTGATGCGGTCCGAGGACAAAGCGCAGGCCATCGGCGCGCTGAAGATGCACTCCGACATGACGCCGGTCTGAGTGCGCACCCGCATCAAGATCTGCGGCTGCACGAACTCGGCGGATGCCGTCATGGCGGTCGACGCCGGCGCCGATGCGGTGGGCGTGATCTTGGCCGAGCAGTCGCCGCGCCGCGTGAGCGTCGAGCGTCTGCGCGACATCGCGACCGCGGTTCCCGCCATGATCACGCTGGTCGCCGTGTTCGTGGATCCGCCGAGCGCGCTGGTCGACGAGGCGCTGAAGGCGGGCGCGATCCCGCAGTTCCACGGCTACGAGCCGGCCGCGTCGTGCGAGGCGTTCGCGGGCGGTGCGTACCTGAAGGCGTATCACATCGCGCCCGGCCACGTGAAGGAGCGCGAGGCGTTCGATGCGTTCGCGCGGCCGTACGCCCACGCGACGTGGATGTTCGACACGGCCGATGACGCCGGCCGCAGCGGCGGCACCGGTCGTACGTTCGCGTGGAGCGACGCGCGCGACCTGGCCGGTGACCGGAGGTTCGTCGTCAGCGGCGGGCTGACGCCGGAGAACGTCGGCGATTGCGTGCGCGCCGTGCGGCCCTATGCGGTCGACGTGCGCAGCGGCGTCGAGACGAACGGCGCGAAAGACGCCGCCAAGATGCGCGCGTTCGTCGCGTCGGTGCGGCGCGCCGACGCGGCGGTCGAGGCGCGCACGTGACCGACGCGGACGCGCGCGCGCTGCCCGACGCGCGCGGCTACTTCGGCCGCTTCGGCGGAATGTTCGTCCCCGAAGTCCTGATGGAAGCGCTCGCGCGGCTCGAGAACGCGATGCACGAGGCGTTCGCGGATCGCGCGTTCTGGAACGCGTACGAGACGTTGCTGCGCGACTACGTCGGCCGGCCGTCGCCGATCTACCAGGCGGAACGGCTCGTCGACGGCCCGCACGCGCCGATCGTGCTGAAGCGCGAAGACACGAACCACACGGGCGCGCACAAGATCAACAACACGGTCGGTCAGGCACTGCTCGCGCAGCGCATGGGGAAACGCCGCCTCATCGCGGAGACGGGCGCCGGCCAGCACGGCGTCGCGACCGCGACGATCGGTGCGAAGCTCGGCATGCAGGTCGACGTGTACATGGGCTCCGTCGACGTGGAGCGGCAAGCGCTGAACGTCTACCTGATGAAGCTGCTCGGCGCGAGCGTGCACGCCGTCGAAGGCGGGAACGCGCACGCTGAAGGATGCGACGAATGAGGCGTTCCGTGAATGGGCGGCGCGCGTCGAGGACACGTTCTACGTGATCGGATCGGTCGTCGGCGCGCACCCCTATCCGTACCTCGTGCGCGAGTTCCAAAAGGTGATCGGCATCGAAGCGCGCGCGCAGCTGCTCGAACGGTACGGGCGTTTGCCGACGGACGTCGTCGCGTGCGTCGGCGGCGGATCGAACGCGATGGGCATTTTCCACGCGTTCGTCGACGACGCGGACGTCCGGCTCTGGGGCGTCGAGGCGGCGGGTCACGGTGTGCGGGCCGACGACACCGCCGCGTCGCTGAACGCCGGCACGGTCGGCATCCTGCACGGCTCGCGCAGCTACGTGCTGCAAGACGCCGAAGGCCAGGTGAAGGACACGCATTCGATCAGTGCCGGGTTGGATTATCCGGGCGTCGGACCGGAGCATTCGTTCCTCAAGGACAGCGGCCGCGCGACCTACGTCGCGATCGACGACGACGAGGCGCTCGAGGCGTTCCACCGCACGGCGCAGCGCGAAGGCATCGTGCCGGCGCTCGAGTCGTCGCACGCGATCGCGTTCGCGTCGCGTCTCGCCGCGGAACGCGGCCCGTCCGGGCTCGTGCTGGTCAACCTCAGCGGCCGCGGCGACAAAGACGTACGAACCGTCGCAGCGCTCGAAGGCACCGACCTGCTGCCATGATCGCGAGCACCGCACTCGACGCCGCATTCGAGCGCGCGCGCGGCGAGCGCCGCGCGGCGCTGATCGCGTACGTCGTTGCGGGCGACCCCGATCGCGCGACGTCGCTCGAGGTGCTTGCCGCGCTCACGCGCGCGGGGGTCGACGTGATCGAGCTCGGCATCCCCTACGGCGACCCGCTCGCCGACGGTCCGACGATCGCCGCGGCCGGACAGCGCGCGCTTCGCGCCGGCATGACGTTCGCCGGCGCGCTCGAGCTCGCGGCCGAGGCGCGCGCGCACGGATCGGCGCCGATCGTGTTCTTCACGTATCTCAATCCCGTCGACCGCTACGGGCCGGAACGGTTCGCTCGCGACGCGCGCGGCGCCGGTGCGGACGGCGCGATCGTCCCGGACGTGCCGCTCGAGGAGCTCGACGCGTTCGCGCCGCCGCTGCGCGCGGCCGGCCTTGCGATCCCGCTGCTCGTCGCGCCGACGACGCCGGATGCGCGTGCGGCGCGCATCGCTGCGGCATCGACGGGATTCGTCTACCTCGTATCACGCCTCGGTGTCACCGGCGCGCGCCGCGAGCCCGACGTCGCGTGGGCATCGCGAGCGGTCGAGCGACTGCGCGCGTCGTCCGCGCTCCCCGTCGCCGTCGGATTCGGCATCTCGACGGCCGCGCACGTCGGCGCGATCGGATCGGTCGCGGACGGCATCGTCGTCGGAAGCGCGCTCATCGACGCATACGCGGGCAAGCGCGCGGCCGATGCGGCACACGCCGCCGGCGCGTATGCGGCGTCGCTGCGAGCAGCGCTTCCGCCGCGCTGATCGCACGCAGCGCCCTGCCGTTCAGGCAGGAATCATGCGCGTTGGGCCGCATCGACGCTGAACGTTTTTCCCGCTGCAGAGCCGGAGGATTCTCCATGTTTGTTCGTCCCATGGCAGCGGCCGGAGCCCTCGCGTTGCTCGCGACGCTCGCCGCGCCCTCGGTTCCCGTTGCCGCAGCCGGCGACACGATCGTGTTCGGCGCACCGGTTTCGCTCACCGGATCGCTGACCAAGGAAGGCCACCTCACCCAAGAAGGCTACGATTTTTGGAAGAATTACATCAACGCGCACGGCGGGCTCAAAATCGGCGGCAAGACGTACAAGGTCGACATCAAGTACTACGATGACGAGTCGAAGAACGACACGTCGGCGCAGCTCGCGGAGCGGCTGATCGATCAGGATCACGTGAACTTCTTGCTCGGGCCGTACGGCTCGGGGACGAGCTTCACGGTCGCCGCGATCGCCGAGCGCAAGAAGATCCCGATGGTCGAAGGGAACGGCGCGGCGGAGCGTATCTTCAACCAGGGCTACAAGTACACGTTCGGGGTGCTCGCGCCGGCGAAGCGCTACCTCGAGGGTGTCCTCGAGATGGCGAAGGCGCAGAAGCCCGCGGCGCAGACGGTCGCGATCACCGCGGCGAGCGATGCGTTTTCGCAGGAGGTTGCGCAAGGCGCGGTCGCGTGGGCCAACGCGCACGGGATGAAGGTCGTCTACAACAACAAATATCCCGACACCGCGACCGACGTGTCGTCGGTCATCTCCGCGCTGAAGCAGACGAACGCCGACCTGATCCTGAACGCGGGCCACGTGCAAGACGCACTGCTCGTGCAGAAGGGCCTCAAAGAGCAGAACGTCATGGCGAAGGGCTACGGGTACACCGTCGGTCCGGACACGCCGGACTTCGTCAACTCGCTCGGCAAGGACGCGAATGAGGTGTTCGGCGCGGCCCAGTGGTCGACCGCAGTGAAGTACAAAGCCGACCATCCCGGTTTCTACAAGCACGGCGAAGGACTACGCGAAGGCGTTCGAGGCCGTGTACCATCACGCACCCGACTATCATAATGCCGAATCGACCGCGGCGTGCCTGGCGTTCCAGTACGCGCTGGAGGCCGCGGGCACGCTGGATACGGAGAAGGTACGTGACGCGCTTTCGAAGCTCGACGTGACGACGTTCTACGGCATCCTCAAGTTCGACAGCCGCGGGCTGAACGTGTACAAGCCGATGGTCGTCAACCAAATCCAGAACGGAAAGCTGCTCACCGTGTGGCCGCGCGGTCTCGCGGAGGCCTCAGTGAAGTGGCCCGCCGCCCCCTGGGGCAAGCGCTAGTTGCAGCTCCTGGTCCAGGATCTCGTCAACGGCATCCTCGCGGGCGGGATCCTGGCCATCGTTGCCCTCGGCTTCTCGTTGGTCTGGGGCATCATGAACATCATCAACCTCGCGCACGGTGCGTACGTCATGCTCGGGGCGTACGTCACGTACCAGCTCTACCAGAGCTTTCAGCTGGACCCGTTCCTGACGCTGCCGATCACGTTCGTCGCGCTCTACGTGCTCGGCTATCTCGTGCAGCGGTATCTGATCAACTGGGTCGCGCGCGCGCCGATTCTCGTGACGTTCCTGCTGACGTTCGGGCTCTCGCTGCTCTTCGTCAACATCGCGCTGCTGATCTGGACGGGTGACACGCGCGGCGTCACCACGCCGTATTCCGGGGCGAACTTCACGGTCGCGGGCGTGACGGTCCCCTGGGCGAAGCTCGCGACGCTCGTGGTGGCGCTCGCGATCACCGGCATCATGCAGCTGTGGCTGACGCGTACGAAGACCGGCCGCGCGATTCGCGCGACGTCGATGGACATCGGCGCGGCGCAGCTTTCCGGCGTGCGGACCGCACACATCTACGCGACGGTCTACGGGCTGAGCGCCGGCCTCGCCGGCGTGGCCGGGACGCTGATCTCGCTCTCGTACGCGCTCACGCCGACGATGGGCGATCCGTTTCTGATCAAGGCGTTCGTCGTGTGCGTGCTGGGCGGCCTGGGGTCGGTGCAGGGCGCGCTGATCGGCGGGATCGTCTACGGGATCGTCGAGGCGTTCGCGACGCAGATCGACGTGACGATCGGGACGCAGCACATCAGCGGTTCGGGGCTGCAGGACGCGATCGCGCTTGGTAGTGCTGCTGATCGTGCTGATCGTGCGGCCGACCGGGATCGTCGGTAAAGCCACCGCGTGAAGCGCATCGGCCTTGGCGGGATCACCGGGAACCCGGTTGCGCTCGGCGTCGCGCTCGCGATCATGGTCGCGCTGCTGGCCGTGCCGATGACGCACAACGGCTACCTCGAGATCGTGTTCCGCAACATCCTGATGTACGCGACGATGGCGTACGGCTGGAACATGATCGGCGGTTATACCGGCTACGTCTCGTTCGGTCAGGTCGCGTTCTTCGGGCTCGGCGCGTACTGCTCGGCCGTGCTCTCGCAGTTCGGCGTCGACAACCTGCTCTTCGACGTGCTGCTCGCCTGCGCGGTGAACGGCCTGTTCGCGGTGCGATCGGCCTGCCCGGTGCTGCAGCTCAAAGGCCACTACTTCGCGATCGCGACGCTCGGCATCGCCCTCGCGATCACCGACATCATCGCGAACCTCGACTTTTTCGGCGGCACGGCCGGGCTGACGATCCATCAGGTGGACGAGGCGCACTTCTCGATCTACTACTATGCGATGTGGCTGGTCGCGCTGGCGGCGATCGCCGCGACGTACCTCATCGCGCGCTCGAAGCTCGGCTTCGCGTTCGTCGCGATCCGCGAGAACGAGGACGCGTCGGCGGTGCTCGGGATCAGTCCGCGGCGGTACAAGATCACCGCGTGGGCGATCAGCGCGATGATGACCGGCGCGGCCGGCGCCGTGTTCGCGCCGGCGAACGGCTTCCTCGATCCGTCGATCGCGTTCTCGGTCGACTCCAACGTCTTCCCGATCGTGATGGCGCTGCTCGGCGGCATCGGTACGGTCGCCGGGCCGTTCATCGGCGCGATCCTGCTGGCCGGCGCCAACGAGTTGCTGCAGCGGTACTTCATCAACATCCACTCGCTCTTTTTCGGGGCGATGATCGTGCTCGTCGTGCTGCTGCTGCCGCGCGGCCTCGTATGGCTGTTCGGTCTGCGCGGCGGCGCGCGGACGTGGCTGAAGAGCCTCGCGGAGTACCGCGCGTGACCGCGGCCGCGGACGCGTCGAGCGCGACCGGCGTCGCACTGCGCATCGCGAACGTCGGGATGCGCTTCGGCGGCCTGTGGGCGTTGAGCGAGGTTTCGTTCGACGTGGAGCGCGGCGCGGTGCTCGGGCTGATCGGCCCGAACGGTTCCGGCAAGACCACGCTGATGAACGTCGTCAGCGGCGTGTACCGCCCGACGACGGGCGAGGTGACGTACGGCGGCAAGCGGATCGCCGACGTTCCGACGCACGACGTATGTCATCTCGGAATCGCGCGCACGTTTCAGGTCGTGAAGCCGTTCGCGAGCCTCACCGTGCGCGAGAACGTCGCGGTCGGCGCCATGTACGGACGGTACGGCGGGAAACGTTCGACGCGCGCGTCGTTCGAGCGCGCGCAGGAGCTGCTGGACGTGGTGGGGCTGGCGCGCATCGCGGAGCGGCCGGCCAGCGACCTCACGACGCCGGACCGGAAGCGATTGGAAGTCGCCAAGGCGCTCGCGCTCGATCCCGACGTGCTGCTCCTCGACGAGGTGATGGCGGGCCTCAACGCCACCGAAGTCGACGAGGCGTTGCAGCTGCTGCGCGACGTCAACGCGCGCGGCGTCACGCTGATCGTCGTCGAGCATCTCATGAAGGCGATCGTGTCGATCTCGACGACCGTCGTCGTGCTGGCCGAAGGGAAGAAGATCGCGCAGGGCGCGCCGAGCCGACGTGTTCGCGTCGCCGCTCGTCATCGAGGCATATCTCGGATCGCGCTGGCGCAAGCGCCAGCAGCAGCTCGCGGAGATCGCCGCGCAGCGCGACGAGGCGGCGCGCATGCAGCCGCCCGATGCGCACGCATGATGGCGACCGCGAACACAGCGCGCACGGCCACCGGTCCGCTCGTCGTCGATGCGCTCAGCGCAGGCTACGGCGACACGCAAGTGCTGTGGGATGTCTCGCTGCGGATCGAGCCGGGCGAGATCGTGGCGCTCATCGGTTCGAACGGCGCGGGAAAGTCGACGCTGCTCGGCGCGCATCAGCGGCGTCGTGAAGACGTGGGGCGGGCGTGCGACGTACGCGGACCGCGCGCTGACCGGGCTCGAGCCGGATCGCATCGTGAGCGCCGGCGTACTCCAAGTGCCGCAAGGGCGGCGTCTGTTCGGCTCGCTGACGGTCGAAGAGAACCTGCGGATGGGCGCGTACCTGCGCACCGATCGCGAGGTCGACGCGGACCTCGAGCGCATCATGACGATGCTGCCGCGGATCCGCGAGCGGTACGGCTACCTCGCGGGCCGGCTCTCCGGCGGCGAGCAGCAGCAGGTGGCGATCGCGCGCGCGCTGATGGCGCGGCCGGAAGTGCTGCTGATCGACGAGATGTCGCTCGGCCTTGCGCCGGTGCTCGTCGACGCGCTCATCGAGCTGCTCGCGCAGATCCATGCGAGCGGCGTGTCGATCCTCATCGTCGAGCAGGACGTGCAAACCGCGCTCGAGGTGAGCTCGCGCGCATACGTGCTCGAAACCGGACGGATCACGCTGAACGGGCCATCGGCACAATTGCTGGACGATCCCCAGGTGAAGCGGGCGTACCTCGGCGTCTAGCGTCGCCGGCCGAGGGGAGGCCCGCGCAGCCGCGAACGTACGAGTCGATATGTCGAGGGAGGCCGCGAGCGCCGTCCGCGCCGCGTCGCGCGCGTGACGGTGCAGACGATCGCCGAGCTCCTGCGCTTACCGTCGCCCGCGCCGAAGCCGCAGTCGCTCGCGTGCGACGGGCGCGTGCTGTGGATGGGCTCGCGCGAAACGCGCCGCGTCTACGAGATCGATCGCGCCACGTGGACGCTGCGTGATGAGGTGCCGGCGCCTCACACGCCGTGGGGCATCACCGTCGTCGGCGACGAGCTTCGCGTGATCGCCGGAGCCGACGACGGCGACCGATTCGTCCACCGCTTCGTCCCGGGGCGCGGCTTCCAGAAGCACGGCACGTTCATGGCGCCCGACGGCACCGGATCGCAGCTCGGCTGGGACGGCGATGTCCTGTACATCAGCCAGTGGTACAACCGTCGCATCATCGGCGTCGACGCCGGCGGCGGCGTGCTGAGCACGATCGACGTGCCGCACGGCATCTGCGGTCAGGTCGTCGTCGATGGGCGGTTCTATCTCGTCACGACGGACGACGAGGAGAACGGTCCGTACTGGATCACGCGCGTCGACGCGCGCGGCGACGCCGGCATCGTCGAATCGGTGTGCGAGGACGTCGCGATCATCCCGTTCCCGGCTCGCGCGCTCGCCTTCGACGGTCAACGCTTCTGGACGAACCACCGCGAAGCCAACGAGATCGTCTGTTTCGCCGCGCCGTGACGTGTGACGCTCGACCCGGCTCGTCGAACGCCTGGTCCGCGCAGCCGGTGAACCGGTCATCGAGCTCGTCGATCCGTATGCGGGCGTGCTGTACGAGAACGCGGGCTACCTCATCGACGACGTCCGCCGGCAACATCTGTTCGGGCGCATCATGGCGCCGGCGCCGAATGCGCGCGCGCTGCTGAGCGCCGATCGCGACGCGCTCATGGCAATCGCGCGTGAAGGCGGCATGCGTCCGGCGGAACGCATCGAGCGCTGGCGCGCGATTGCCGAGATCACGCTCGGCGAAGCCGACGGCGACCTGCTCGGAGTCGTTCGCACGTTACCGGTCGCCAAAGCGCGGAAGCTGTTGACGCGCTATCCCGCGATCGGCGGCCCGGGCGCGGACCGGATCCTGCTCTTTGCGGGTGTCGCGGCGATCGCGAGCGTCGACTCGAACGGATTACGCGTGTTGGAACGATATGGCGTCGTCGAAGCGGGACGCGCGTACGGCACTGCATATCGCGACGCATGCGATGCGCTGCATTCCGCGTTCGCCGATGACGGATCGGCGCTCCGCCGCGCGTTCGTCGTCCTGCGACGTCACGGGAAAACGGTGTGCCGACGGGTCGCGAGCTGTCCGCAGTGCGTCGTTCGTACGTCTTGCGCCGCCGCCGACGACGGCGCCCGCCGGCGCGCCGACCGCGCGCTGACGTCGCCTGCACGGGTTCACCGTTTCGGCGACGTCGGCAGCCCGTCGTGCTCCCATTCCATCCACGAGCCGTCGTAGACCGCGACGTCGTCGAAACCCGCTTCGCGCAGCGCAAGCCATGCGCCCGACGCGGACACGCCGCTCCCGCACGACACGATCGTGCGCTTCCTGCGGGTCGAGCCCGGCGTCGCGGACGAGGCGCTCGAGAGTCGCCCGGTCCGCGACGCGCCCGCCGTTCGCGTCCTCGAGCAGCTGATTGCCGCTGATGCGCACCGCGCCTGTGATGTCGCGGTCCCGCTGCGCGTACGTTTGATCGCGCTGCGTCTCGACGAGCTGCGAGCCGCTGCGCCCTTCGACGACGTCGAGCACGTCGTCGCGCGACGCGCGCAGGCCGGCACGAGGGCGCGGCGTGAATGTCGCGCGCGCCGGGCTCGCCGGCTCCGTCGTCGTCGGAAAACCCGCCGCGCTCCACGCGGGATAGCCGCCGGCGAGCACGTACGCGGCGTCGTGACCGTAGTAGCGCAGCATCCACACCATGCGCGCGGCGAACGGGATCGTACCGGCGTCGTACGCGACGACGATCGCGTCGTCTCCGATACCGTGCTCGCCCATCACGCTTCGCGAACGACTCGGCCGGGGCGACGCGCGCGGCGTACGGCGTTGCCGGATCGCTCAGATCGTCCGCATAGTCGAGATGAACCGCGCCGCGGGATGTGACCGGCGGCGTACTGTTCGCGTCCCGACGGCATCGCGACGACGCCGCCGTGCGGCATGCTGCGCGCATCGACGATGCGGATGCGGGCGTCGCGCGTCGTGTGCCGCGAGCCAGTCGGGCTCGACGAAGTCAGGATGACGTCTCATCCTTCGACCGCCTCAGGATGACACGGCCTTACACCGCGATCGACTTCTTGCTGAGATCGAAGCGCTGCTCGGCGTCGTCGGCGATGTACTTGCCGATCGCGAGCGACGACGTCGCGGCAGGCGACGGCGCGTTGCGCACGTGCACGACGCCTTCGGCACCCTCGAACACGAAGTCGTCGACGAGACCGCCGTCCGCGGTCATCGCTTGCGCGCGCACGCCGGCAGGACCCGGCAGGCAGTCCTCCGGCTGAAGCTCGGGGATGTACCGCTGCAGCGCCTTGACGTACGCGGAGCGGACGAGGTCGCGGTACATCTCACCCGCGCCCATCTCCCAATACTTGGTCGCCATCTTGAAGAAGCCGGGATACGTGAGCGCATCCCACAGCTCGGCGGGGTTGATCGTGAAGAACGAATAGCCTTCGCGCGCGAACGCGAGCACGGCGTTCGGTCCGAGCCAGATCGTGCCGTCCATGCGCGGCGTGAAGTGCACGCCGAGGAACGGGAACTCCGGATCGGGGACGGGGTAGATGTTGCCCTTGACCAGATACGCCTTTTCGGGCTTGAGGATCAGATAGTCGCCGCGGAACGGGACGATCTTCGGATCGCGATCGCCGCCCGTCATGCGACCGAGCTTGTCGCTGTACAGACCGCCGCACGTGATGACGTATCGCGCGTGCACCTCGCCCTTCGGCGTCTTGAGCACGGTCTTGTCGCCGCGGCGTTCGATCCCGACCACCTCGTGGCCGAGGTACATGTCCGCGCCCATCGTCCGCGCGTCCTCACCGTAGCTGCGCGAGACGAGGCCCCAGTCGACGATCCCGGTCACCGGCGAGAAGATCGCGCGGATGCCGCGGCAGTACGGCTCACGCTCCGCGATCTGTGCCGCGTCGAGCATCTGCAAGCCTTCGACGCCGTTCTGCTGACCGCGATCCCACAGGTCGTCGAGACGTCCCAGCTCCGACTCGTCCGTCGCGACGATCAGCTTGCCGACGTTCTTGTACTCGATACCCTTCGCATCGCAGTACTCCCACGCGAGCCGGCGGCCTTCGGTGCAGAGCTTCGCCTTGAACGAGCCCGGTTTGTAGTAGATGCCGGAGTGGATGACGCCGCTGTTGTGGCCCGTCTGATGCTTGCTCCAGACGTCCTCTTTCTCGACGTTGGCGATCCGAAGGCTCGGATGGCGGAGAAGCAGCTCGCGGGTCGTCGCGAGCCCGACGATCCCCCCGCCGACGACGGCGACGTCATAGACCATAGCAGAGCCATTCTCGCAGGCCGAAGGAGCGTCCGCTACGACTTCGCTACGCCGGCCTCGCGCCGGGCGGGGCAGCCCCGCGGGCCGGTATCCACGGCTGCGCCGATACGCCCCGATGCCGGTGATCGCCGGACCTCATCGCCGCGAGAAGAGCAAACCGAGCCGAATCGCTGCCAGTTCACGAACGATTCGCAGCGACGCGCGCACCGGCCGAAGGCGCGTGTCGGGGTCGTTGGTCCAGATCACCGGAAACTCCAGGATCCGGTATCCCTTCCGTAACGCGCGCAAGATCAGCTCGACGTCGAACGTGAAACCGTCGGTGAACATCTCCGAGTAGAGCGCGTACGCGACGTCGCGGCGATAGGCCTTGAAGCCGCACTGCGTATCTGAGAAGTACAAAGGAACACCCATGAACGCGTGCACGACGAACTTGAAGACGCGTGAGCCGATTCGTCGGTACAGCGGTTGCACGCGCAGGATCTGTCCGCGCATTCGCCGCGAGCCATGCGCGAGATCGCACATGTTCAAGTCCAGCATGACGAGCGGGATCGTCGCGACATCGTACGGGACGCACAGACCCGCGTCCGCGAACAATATGTTTCGACCTTTCGCCTGCAGCATTCCGTGTTTGACCGCGTGGCCCTTGCCCCGGTTCGGCATGTAACTCAGCACATGCAACTCCGGAAACTGCGGTGAAAGCCCACGGGCGATGCTCGCCGTGTCGTCCGACGATCCGCTGTCGACGACGATAATCTCGCCGGCGATGCCGCGGCGGCGAAGGAACTCGGCCGCGGCGTGGATGTCGGCGCCGATCTTCCTCGCTTCGTTGTAGGCCGGGATGACGATGCTGAGTTGGAGCTCTTCCGCCTCGCTCGATGAAGACCGTAGCACGCGAGTATCAAGCTCGCGCGCCGAGGACCAGCGCTCGCACGATCAGAAGCTTATCGTGTGGTCGGCTCGCATACCCTCTCCAGCGCACGACGTGTTCGTGATCTTTGCGGCCGGCGCGGCTCTTGACGCGTTACGCCGGCCGGCGGAAAGCTCCGACATCGGCGGCTTCACGACGAGCAGCGTAACGCAAATCCTCGGGGACTCTGCCGCCTGCGCGAGGGCATGACCGGGTCCCCGGACCGCAGGCGCGTCGTGGTGCTGTGCGTGGTTGCCGCACTGGTCGTTGCGCTCGGCGAGCTCGCACGCTCGTCGTATCTGCGGTTCGCGACGGGGATCGTCGACTTCCGCGTGCTGTACTGCGCCGGTCGCGTCGCGCTTGCCGGCGGTGATCCGTACCTGGTCGAGCCGCTCCGCGCGTGCGAACACGCTTACGCCAATCCGTCAATCGCGGGCTCGCCGAACATCGTGTACGCGTTCGCCCTGCCGCCGTACATCATCGCGCCGTTCGCGGAGCTCGCGCGCCTTCCGTTTTGGGCTGCGGCCTGGACCTATGAGGTCGCGGCGTTCATCTCGCTTGCCGCCGCGATCGTGCTGCTCGCGCGCGCGCTCGACCTCCCGCTGCTCGCGTGCGGTACCGCACTCGTTCTCGCGGTCGGACTACCGTCGCTCGCGCTCGGGCAACTCGCGCCGTTCGAGCTGCTCTTCATCGCAGGGACGGCGTTTGCGCTCGTCCGCTGCAACAACGTCGCAGCGGGCGTGCTTGCGGTGCTGACGTTGCTCGAACCGCACGTCGGCGTTTTCGTGGTGTCGGCGGTCGCGCTCTTTGCGCCGCGGACCCGGCTTACGGTGCTCGCCGGGGCGGCGGTGCTCGCACTTGCCGCACTTGCGTGCGGTGTCCATGTCGTTGCGACGTTCCTCGCCGAGGCGCCGCTTCAGATCGCCGCCGAGGCGCGCAGCGACACGCAATACAGTCTCACCGCGCCGCTCGTGTGGATCGGCGTGCCGCTGAAGTACGCGCTCGCTGCCGGCTCGCTCTCGACGGTGCTCACCTTCGCGCTCTCTCTCGTGCTGGCGCGCGCGGTTGCGCGCTCGACCACACCCGGCGCCCTGGCCGTGATCCCGCCGGCCTGCGCCGTTTTCGGTGGATCCTACATCCACATCACGCAGATCGCGCTCGCGGTGCCGGCCGCGCTCCTGCTCGTTCCTCACGCGCGCGCGGACGTCGTCGCGTCGCGGCTTGCCGTTGCGGGCCTGCTGCTTCTCGCCGTGCCGTGGCCGAATGTCGCGGCGGAGAAGCAGGTGACCGCGGCGGCGCTGTTCGTCATCGCGGTGCTCATGTCGTACGCGGGTGCATCGTACGCGCGCACGGCCGCGTTGGTCGCGGTGTGCTGGATCGCGCTGTGGCCGATACAGAACTCGATCCCGCCCGCGCTCGCCAAACCAATGCTGCCCAGAGCGGCCCCTACCGACCTCGGAAGCACCGGGTGGGAAGCAGCGGTCGCGCAGAGCAGCCGGAACTCGCCGCGCACGTTCCTGATCAAGCTGCCGACGTGGTTCGGTTTGGCAGCCACGATCGCCGCGGCGATTCGTCTCGCCGACAAACGCCGCGCCTACAGGGAAGCGCACTCCGGTCGGCGGAGCGATTAGCGCCATGCTGACCGTGCCGCGAACGATCGCACCCTTCCGCAACGAGCCGATCCGCGACTTCTCCGATCCCGCCGACCGGACGCTCGATGGAGGACGCGATCGCGCGAGCACGCGCCGCGCTCGGGCGGCGATACCCGCTGGTGATCGGCGGCGAGAAGCTGCACGGGCCGCGGACGATCGCGTCGATCAATCCGGCGCATCCGGCGAGGTCGTCGGCGAGGTCGACGAGGCGAGCGCCGAGCAGGTCTCGCGCGCGCTCGACGTCGCGACGGACGCGTTCGCGACGTGGAAGCGCACGAGCGCCGAGGAGCGCGCCGACTTCCTGTTCCGCGCCGCGGAGCGCATTCGCGCGACGAAGGACGACTGGAACGCGCTGCTCGTGCTCGAGGTCGGCAAGCCGTGGATCGAGGCCGACGCCGACACCGCGGAGGCGATCGACTTCCTCGAGTTCTATGCGCGCGAAGCACTGCGGCTCGCGAACCCGCCGCCGCTCACGCCGATCGCCGGCGAGAAGAACTGGCTGGAGTACCTGCCGCTCGGCGTCGGCGTCGTGCTGCCGCCGTGGAACTTCGCGTTCGCGATCATGGCCGGCATGACGTCCGCGGCGATCGTCACCGGCAACACGGCGATCCTCAAGCCGTCGCCGGACGCGGCCGTGATCGCGGCGCACTTCGTCGACCTGATGCACGAGCTCGGGCTGCCGCCGGGCGTGCTGAACTTCGTCCCGGGCGACGGTCCGACGGTCGGCGAGCCGCTGGTCAACGACCCGCGAACGCGCTTCGTCTCGTTCACCGGCTCGAAAGCGGTGGGTCTGCGGATCAACGAGATCGCCGCGAAGACGCCGCCCGGGACAGAAGTGGATCAAGCGCGTGATCGCGGAGATGGGCGGCAAGGACGCGATCATCGTCGCCGACGATGCGGACCTGGATGCGGCCGTCGCCGGCGTGGTCGCGTCCGCCTACGGCTTCTCCGGCCAGAAATGCTCGGCGTGCTCGCGCGCCATCGTCGATGCGTCGGTCTACGATGCGTTCCTCGAGAAGCTGGTCCCCGCGGTGCGGGCTCTGCGCGTCGGCGACCCGGCGCAGCGCGAGATCGCCGTCGGACCCGTGATCAACGAGAATGCCGTCGACAAGATCGTCGGTTATCTCGAAGCCGGCGCGCGCGAGGGGCGCTTGCTCGCCGGCGGCCGCCGCGCGCCGCGCGACGGCTTCTTCATCGAACCGACCGTCTTCGCGGACGTCGATCCGGGAGCGCGCATCGCGCAGGAAGAGATCTTCGGGCCGGTGCTCGCGGTGATCCGCGCGCGCGACTACGACGATGCGCTCGAGATCGCGAACGGCACGGAGTTCGGACTGACCGGCGCGGTGTTCTCGCGAGACGAGGACAGGCTGCGGCGCGCCGTCGACGAGTTCTTCGTCGGCAACCTCTACCTGAACAGGAAATGTACCGGTGCGCTGGTCGGCGGCCAGCCGTTCGGCGGCTTCAACATGAGCGGCACGGACTCGAAGGCCGGCGGCTACGATTACCTGCTGCTGTTCGTGCAGGCGAAGTCGATCTCACGCAAGGTCGCTTCGCGCGCCGCCGACGACCTCGCCGCCGGCATGGACTGACCGCCGCTCAGGCCGGAGGCGGTGATGTGGATAAAGCGGTGGGCAGGAGCGCCCGCGTCGCGGTTGACTTCCGATAACTGCGGTGGTAGTCTATCGGACGTTGACTCTGACGCCGAGCCCCTTTGGTGCGGTCAGTGATCCGGTCCGAACAGGGCCTGGCGGAAGCGTCCGTTCCTTGAAAACTGAACAGTGCAGTAGCGCATAAGTCTGTGGGTCTCCGGCCCAGGCAGGCAGTGCGCGGTTCCGAAAGGTCCGCGTTTTTGTTTGCCCTGGTTCAGAGATTTTCGGATTCGCGTCTGCGGCTCCCCCGGCTCCACCGGGAAGTCCCGCACCAAGACGCGATTCCCGTACAATTTATGACGACGCCGGCGCCGCAAGGCGCACGGCGAGATTCGGCTCCGCAAGCCGGATCGATCGGCGAGCTCGAGCGATCGAGATCGCGATTCAGTCAGCGAAGATAGAGCTTGTTCAAAGCTCCATGATTTTTATGGAGAGTTTGATCCTGGCTCAGGATTAACGCTGGCGGCGTGCCTAACACATGCAAGTCGAACGAGGTAGCAATACCTAGTGGCAGACGGGTGAGTAACGCGTGGTCAACCTACCGTTGAGTGGGGGATAACTAGCCGAAAGGTTAGCTAATACCGCATACGTCTCCGAGAGGCATCTCTTGGCGATAAAAGGAGCAATCCGCTCGATGACGGGACCGCGTCCCATTAGCTAGATGGTGGGGTAACGGCCTACCATGGCTCCGATGGGTAGCTGGTTTGAGAGAGCGACCAGCCACACTGGGACTGAGAAACGGCCCAGACTCCTACGGGAGGCAGCAGTGAGGAATTTTCCGCAATGGGCGAAAGCCTGACGGAGCGACGCCGCGTGTGGGAAGAAGGCCTTCGGGTCGTAAACCACTGTCGAAGGGGAAGATAATGACGGTACCCTTGGAGGAAGCCCCGGCTAACTACGTGCCAGCAGCCGCGGTAAGACGTAGGGGGCAAGCGTTATTCGGAATTATTGGGCGTAAAGCGCTCGTAGGCGGGTCAGGAAGTCGGTGAAGAAAGACCTGGGCTCAACTCAGGGAAC
Organism: Vulcanimicrobiota bacterium; assembly: GCA_963841685.1. Lineage (GTDB taxonomy): Bacteria > Vulcanimicrobiota > Vulcanimicrobiia > Vulcanimicrobiales > Vulcanimicrobiaceae > Vulcanimicrobium. The sequence goes on along the minus strand of CAWJDU010000003.1, from coordinate 2,088,925 downwards.
GGCACCGATACTCTTGGTCTTGAGGCAATCAGAGGGTGATGGAATTCCCGGTGTAGCGGTGAAATGCGTAGATATCGGGAGGAACACCAGTGGCGAAGGCGATCACCTGGGGTTGTTCTGACGCTGAGGAGCGAAAGCTAGGGGAGCAAACGGGATTAGATACCCCGGTAGTCCTAGCCGTAAACGATGGATACTAGGTGTATGTGGTATCGACTCCATATGTGCCGTAGTTAACACAATAAGTATCCCGCCTGGGGAGTACGGCCGCAAGGTTAAAACTCAAAGGAATTGACGGGGGCCCGCACAAGCGGTGGAGCATGTGGTTTAATTCGACGCAACGCGAAGAACCTTACCGGGGCTTGACATCCTGCGACATCCCATGAAAGTGGGCTTCCGGGCAACCGGACGCAGAGACAGGTGCTGCATGGCTGTCGTCAGCTCGTGCCGTGAGGTGTTGGGTTAAGTCCCGCAACGAGCGCAACCCTCGTCGTGTGTTGGTCCGCAAGGATCTCTCACGCGAGACCGCCGATGAGAAGTCGGAGGAAGGTGGGGATGACGTCAAGTCAGCATGGCCCTTACGTCCCGGGCTACACACGTGCTACAATGGGTAGGACAACGGGCTGCGAGCTAGTGATAGTAAGCTAATCCCTCAAACCTGCCCTCAGTTCGGATTGAAGGCTGCAACTCGCCTTCATGAAGTCGGAATCGCTAGTAAACGCAGATCAGCTACGCTGCGTTGAATACGTTCCCGGGCCTTGTACACACCGCCCGTCACGTCACCTGAGTTTAGTGTACCCGAAGCCGCCCGTGCAACCCGCAAGGGAGCAAGGCGTCTAAGGTGTGCTAGGTAAGGGGGACGAAGTCGTAACAAGGTAGCCGTATCGGAAGGTGCGGCTGGATCACCTCCTTTCTAAGGAGTCCATGTCGTTGGATCGCGCCTCGCGTGATCGCAACGGCGGACATTCTAGGTCGACCACAGACGATGCCGTACGATTTCAGGGTTCGCCCGCTCATTAGAGCTAAGGTTCGGATGAGAAGAAGCGGCCCGATGTTTTTCAGCATCGGTTGCGCGGCCCTCGCACGAGGGTCTCCCAACGATCGCGAACGCGTCGCAAGACGCGAGCGCGATTCGGGACTGCACTGTTCAGCTTTGAGGGTCCGGCAATCGGACGCGTTCGAAGGCTCACATCGTGATGCCGGCGACGCGCTTCCGATCCGCAGAGTCCTCGTACCTTGAAAACTGCATAGAGAAGAACTTTCATGTGCCAAACATGAGAGCGGGCCCATGTGAAGAGCATGGGCTGCAATTTCAAATTGTGTTCCTTTGAACGCGTCTTAGTAAGTAAATCAAGAGCACATGGTGGATACCTTGGCACGACAGGCGATGAAGGACGTAGCAGGCTGCGATAAGCTTGGGGGAGCTGCCAACGAGCAATGATCCCGAGATTTCCGAATGGGGCAACCCACGTGTCGTCATGGACACGTACTCCGCGATGAATACAATAGTCGCGGTAGAGCATACCCGGTGAACTGAAACATCTAAGTAGCCGGAGGAAAAGACATCAACCGAGATTCCCGTAGTAGTGGCGAGCGAACCGGGAAGAGCCTAAACCCCGCACGTGTAAGCGTAGCAGCGTTGCGTGAAGGGGGGTTGCACGGCGATCTTTCGAGGGTGCTACACCTCGAGGTCAGTAAGAAATCCGATCGATAGACGAAGCCGGCTGGAAAGCCGCACCAAAGACGGTGATAGTCCCGTAGTCGAAATCGTTCGGACTGACTCGATCGTTCGTAAGTAAGGCGGGGCACGAGAAACCCTGTCTGAAGCTGGGAGGACCATCTTCCAAGGCTAAATATTCTGTCGTGACCGATAGCGCATAGTACCGTGAGGGAAAGGTGAAAAGAACCCCCGAAGGGGAGTGAAATAGAACATGAAACCGTGTGCTTACAAACCGTGAAAGGCCCATGCGCAAGCAAGGCTGATCGCGTGCCTATTGAAGAATGAACCTGCGAGTTACGTGGTACAGGCTTGGTTAAGGTGATGAGCCGGAGCCGCAGCGAAAGCGAGTCTGAATAGGGCGTTTCGTCTGTATCAGTAGACCCGAAACCAGGTGATCTATCCATGGCCAGGCTGAAGCATGATTAACCTCATGTGGAGGGCCGAACCTGTTGTTGTTGAAAAAACATTGGATGAGCTGTGGATAGGGGTGAAAAGCCAATCGAACCTGGAGATAGCTGGTTCTCCCCGAAATAGTTTGAGGACTAGCGTTGCGTATTGAACCTTGGGGGTAGAGCACTGACAGGGCTAGGGGCCTTACCGGGTTACCGAACCCCATCAAACTCCGAATACCAGGGTGTATCGCGCAGCAGTCAGACGGTGGGGGATAAGCTCCATCGTCAAAAGGGAAACAGCCCAGATCATCAGCTAAGGTCCCTAATCGATGCTCAGTGGTAAAGGAAGTCGTTTCGCATAGACAACTAGGAGGTTGGCTTAGAAGCAGCCACCCTTGAAAGAGTGCGTAATAGCTCACTAGTCGAGTGAGGCGGCGCCGAAAATGTAACGGGGCTCAAGCATCGAACCGAAGCTATGGGATTAATCAAATAATCGGTAGGGGAGCGTTGTCGCGTAGGCTGAAGCCGAACCGTGAGGATCGGTGGACGAACGACAAGTGCGAATGCAGGTATAAGTAGCGAGAAATGCGGGTGAGAACCCCGCACGCCGGAAGTCTAAGGTTTCCTGAGCTACGTCAATCGTCTCAGGGTGAGTCGGGTCCTAAGCCGAGGCTGAGAAGCGTAGGCGATGGCCAAGCCGTTCATATTCGGCTACCACCGACGTCAGTTTAGACTTCTTCGAACAGCGGCCGGCTTCGAGCGATCGGGGTCCGTTCGGTGTTCGCAGAAGTCTATGAAGTGAAGGGATGACGCAGGAGGATAGGTCAGCACACTATCGGATGTGTGTCGAAGCAGGTAGGGGGTCAGATAGGCAAATCCGTCTGGCAACCCCGAGATGCGAGTGCGAGGGCCCTTGCGGCCCGAAGTGATCGACTCCACGCTGCCAAGAAAAGTCTCTAGCAATGACAGAGGTGCCCGTACCGCAAACCGACACTGGTAGACTGGCAGAGCATGCTAAGGCGACGGGAGAATCCCTGTTAAGGAACTCGGCAAATTAACCCCGTAACTTTGGGAGAAGGGGTGCCCCTTTTGGTCTAGTCTTCACGACGAAAGCCGAGGGGGGTCGCAGTGAATAGGCCCAAGCGACTGTTTAACAAAAACACAGGTCTCTGCGAACGCGAAAGCGGACGTATAGGGGCTGACTCCTGCCCGGTGCTGGAAGGTTAAAAGGAGAGGTTAGCGCAAGCGAAGCTTTGAATTGAAGCCCCAGTAAACGGCGGCGGTAACTATAACCGTCCTAAGGTGACCAACGTTGCCTTCCCGTGCGGTAACGCACGGGCACAAATACCTGGCTATATGCGGGAACATCCTTAAGCCCGGCCTACTCGGACCGAACGCGGTTCAGTAACAACGGTCCGGGATTGGACAATCCGCAGGAAACCCGGCGTAGCCGGGGATCCTCAGAGACGATACGCCAGGCATCCGAGCTCGAAAAGGAGCTGGCAGTCGCAATGGAACTCAGTCCGGATTGGGTGGTCGGATTCGTCGACGGAGAAGGGTGCTTCTTCGTCGGAATCCAGCGAAACCCGACGGTCAGTATCGGGATGCAGGTCATCCCGGAATTCCGCGTCGTTCAACACGGCCGCGATCTCGACGTTTTGCACGCACTGAAGCGATTTTTCGGCTTCGGGCGCGTGTGTCGGAATCACGGCGAGCGATGGGAATACCGGGTGCGCCGCATCGAGCATCTCCGCGAGATCGCACGATTCTTCGAGCAGCATCGGTTGCGAACGAAGAAGCGCGTCGATGCGCTGAAATTCTCCGACGTCCTTCGCATGATGGACGAACGCCGGCATCTGACCGCCGACGGACTGCGCGACATCGCGAAGCTGGCAGCTTCGATGAACACCGGCAATCGACCACGATTGTCGGAGTTACTAGATTCGGATGAAGATAGAGTCCAGTCCGACGTGAAAGCGTCGGAGCAAACTGAGCGAAATTCCTTGTCGGGTAAGTTCCGACCTGCACGAATGGAGTAACGACTTGGGCACTGTCTCGATGGGGATCCCGGCGAAATTGCAGTACCAGTGAAGATGCTGGTTACCCGCGGCAGGACGGAAAGACCCCATGAAGCTTTACTGTATCCTGATGTTGGGTCTTGAGATTTTCTGTACAGGATAGGTGGGAGCCGATGATCCGCGGGCGCTAGCTCGCGGGGAGGCAACCTTGGGATACCACCCTGAAAATCTTGGGATTCTAACCTACCGCCGTAATCCGGCGGGGAGACAGCGTCAGGTGGGCAGTTTGACTGGGGCGGTCGCCTCCTAAAGAGTAACGGAGGCGCCCAAAGGTTCCCTCAGGACGGTCAGAAACCGTTCGACGAGTGCATAGGCAAAAGGGAGCTTGACTGCGAGACGGACAGGTCGAGCAGGTGCGAAAGCAGGGCTAAGTGATCCGGCGGTACCGAATGGAAGGGCCGTCGCTTATCGGATAAAAGCTACTCTGGGGATAACAGGCTTATCTCCCCCAAGAGTCAAGTAGGGCTCCCCGCCTGGGTGACCAGGCGGTAAACTCGTGGCTCATATCGGTGGAACCCTTGCGAAAGGGCAATACCGAGGGAAGAGAGTTTGTCGTGGATACGTACTTCGCGCGTCAAGCGCGGGCGCGAGCACTCGATCCGTGACTCAGCATGAGTTCATCGTGGGTTCGCTGCTGGGCGATGGGACGTTGCTCAAGACGACGGCGGGTTGGTGCTTTCGAGTCCATCACGGACTTGGGCAACGCTCGTACGTCGACTTCAAGCATCGAATCATCGCGCAGTACGTACAGTCGCCACCCCGCGCCAGCGGGAAGGCGTACTACTTCCGAACCGTTACGCATCCCGCGTTCTCGGAATACCGAGAACGATTTTATCAAGGCAACCGCAAGATCGTCCCGATCGAGCTCCTCCGCGAGCGGCTGACCGGACTCGGGATTGCGATCTGGCTGATGGACGACGGAAGCGCAGACGGACAAGCGGTACGACTGAATACGCAGTCGTTCTCGTACGAAGAGAACGAGGCGTTGGCGTCGCTTCTACGGACTACGTTCGGACTGCATGTACGCGTCAATCGCGACAAGCACGCGTTTCGGCTTCGCATAGCCGCCGCGAGCAAAGCCCGACTGATGGAGATCGTCGGATCTCACATGCATCCGGATATGTCATACAAACTCTCCCTGTAACGACTTCTCGCACGTGCGAGAGATGGGAGCGCTGCCGGCAACGGCAAATCTATCGCGACCATAACACGCCACGCATCTCGAAAGAGATGAAGGTATAGTCTGCGCTGCAAGTGATTGCAGAACGCCACATCGACGGGGAGGTTTGGCACCTCGATGTCGGATCGTCGCATCCTGGGGCTGTAGTAGGTCCCAAGGGTTGGGCTGTTCGCCCATTAAAGCGGTACGCGATCTGGGTTCAGAACGTCGTGAGACAGTTCGGTCCCTATCCGCCGTGGGCGTAGGAGATTTGAGGAGTGTCGACCCTAGTACGAGAGGACCGGGTTGAACGAACCGCTGGTGAACCGGTTGTCGTGCCAACGGCATAGCCGGGTAGCTACGTTCGGATCAGATAAACGCTGAAAGCATATAAGCGTGAAACTGACTTCAAGATGAGATCTCAATCCCGCAAGGGTGAAGGGTCGTGGGAGACTACCACGTTGATAGGCCGGAGGTGGAAGGCGAGCAATCGCTGGAGCTGACCGGTACTAATCGCCCGGAAACTTATTTAGTACGCCAACAAACGAACGCAATCGTTTGGCCATGGAAGTTCTTCTCTGTGCAGCTTTCGCCCGCGATCGCCTTGAGCTCCGGCTCGGCATCGCGGTGCGGATCAAGTTTCTGGCGGCCATGGCGGCGGGGTTCCACCCGTTCCCATCCCGAACACGGCAGTTAAGCCCGCCAGCGCCGATGGTAGTCGGACCGCAGGGTCCCTCGAGAGTAGGACGCCGCCAGATAATCCGTAGCAACGAGCCCGCCGATCACCCGATCGAGCGGGCTCGTTGCGTTTCGCGGCGAGCGCGTCATCGCGCTCCGAGGCGCTTGGCGCCCGAGCGCAGTCAGCGCTTCCATCTCCGGCTCGAACCGAAATGCCGCCATCAAATCGTCGACGCCGTACCGCGGATCGACGCTGCGAAGCGAGACCAGCTGATCGTTCGCCTCGCCGATCCGTCCCGCCAGCGCGAGGGCGTATGCAGCGATCGCGCGGATGTGTGCGTGCGCGTTGGGACGGGCGGCGGCCTGCACGGCCCAATCGGCGGCTTCGTCCAGCCGGCCGAGACGCAACACCGCCATCGCACGCGAGCACGAGCATGCCGAAGAGCAGCGGGTCGAACGGGCTGAGGCGGCGCGAGTGGTCCGCGAACGCGATCGCCGCCGCGGGATCGCCGGACTGACAGTGCACGAATGCCAGCGTGTAGTGACCCAGCGCGAAATTCGGACTGAGCTCGATGGAGCGCCCGAGCTCGCCGACTGCTTCATCGAACGAGCCTTTCAGCCAGAGCGCTCGTCCGACGGACCAGTGCGCGGCCGGGTCGCGGTCGTCGGCCATGAGACTCTGTCCCGCGGTTTCCAGCGCGAGCTTGACGTGCGCGTCGCGCGGCGCCCATCCTTGGAACGCGTTCTGAAAGTGCGTGAACGACAAGCCGGCGTGTGCGCGCGCGAACGTCGGATCGAGCTGCACAGCGCGTGCAGAAGAACGCTGCAGCCCGATCGTTGTCCGCTTTGTTGAACCGGTACATGTGCCATAAGCCGCGGTGGTGCGCTTCCCACGCGTTCAGGGAGCTCGGCGGTTTGAGCACCGCACGCGTCCGTTCGCTGGCCTCGATCTCGCTGTCGACGGACGCGACGATGCTGTCGCCGATTTCCTCCAGCGTGTCGAACGACGTATCCACCGTCCGGTGGAACGTGTCGGCCCAGACGATCCGCGCGGTCCGCGTTTCCGTGAGCTCGACCGTTACGGTCAGCTCGTTGCGCTGCCGGCGCACGGTTCCGCTCGTGACGTAGTCGACGTTGAGGATGCGCCCCGCCTCCTCCGCGCCGACGTGCCGCTCGTGCAGCGCGAACACCGTCCCCTGCGCGATCACGAACAGGCTGCGCAACTTCGCCAGCCTCGTGATCACGTCGTGCGCGAGCGCGTCCGCCATGCCGCCGCGTACGGCGCGCGTGCTCGAGACGTCGTTGAAGGGCATGACCGCGACGGAAGCGCGCGTTGCCGCGGCCCCGACCGCGAGCGCCGCCGCCGCCGCGCTCGAGTCGGAGACGACGGCGCCCCCGCGCGGTGCCGGTGTCCGCTGCGCGCGTGCCGCGCGCCACGCGTCGCGAATCGGCGATGCGTCGAGACCGTCCGACTCGAACGCGCGAATCGCGGACGCCGCATGCTCTTCGCCTTCGCGAATGAGATTGCCGCGCACGAACGCGTTCAAGATGCAGCTCGTGAGCGCGCCGGTCGAACGGTGCGAGCTCAAGCCACTGCTGAAGATATCCGAACGCGTCGTCGTCCGGCACGGACACCGCCGCGCGCTCCAGCAACGCCGCATGGTACGCGCGAAATCGCCGGCGCTGGCCGAGCAGCCAGCCGTGGAAGATCGGAGCGCCCTCGATCTCGAGGCCCTCGAGGAACTCGCCGGCGAACAAAGAGATGAGCGATCGAAGACGTTCGAGTTCCAACGTGGCGATCGCCGTCGCCGCGCGTGAGACGTCGAGCGCGTCGATGCGGCAATCCGCAAGCGTCGAGACGGACCGCGTCGCCTTGCGCATCGACCCTGCGCCGGCCCGGCTCGTCGAGAACGGTCCGCATCTTGCTCAGGCACCAGCGGAGCTCGCCGCGCGGGTCGTCGGGAAGGTCCCAGAGCAGCTCACACAGCCGGTTCCGCGAAACGGGTTGAGCCGTGAGCGCGAGGTACGCGATGAGCGCGCGCGCTTTGCGTGACGCGGGCAGCGTGACGAGCTCGTCCCGGCGACGTACCGTCAGCGCGCCGAGCATTCGGAGCTCGAGGGGCGCAGCGTCGACGCGCTGCGCCGGAGACGTCAATTCCACGGCCGCTTCCACGCTGGTTTCCACGGGCGGTCGCTACGCTCGATTCAGCGTCACCGGGTTGTCTACGCCTCCGTGGCCGGACCGTCACCGTCGCACACTGCAAACCGGAGGAGATCCATGGAAACCGTTTCCACAACCGGCGCGCCGCACCCGCCCGGCGCCGACCTCGACGCCGTGAAGACTCGTCAGCGGGCGGCCTGGTCGTCCGGCGACTATGCCGTCGTCGGCACCACGCTCCAGATCGTCGGCGAGGAGTTGTGCGAGGCGCTCGACGTCCGTTCCGGTCAACGTGTCCTCGACGTCGCCGCCGGGAACGGCAACGCTTCGCTGGCCGCTGCGCGGCGGTGGTGCGACGTCGTCTCCACCGACTACGTGCCGGCGCTGCTCGATCGTGCGCGCGAACGCGCCGATGCGGAGCATCTCACAATCGACTTTCGCGAAGCGGATGCGGAAGCGTTGCCCTTCCCGTCGGAGAGCTTCGACGTCGTCATGTCGACCTTCGGCGTGATGTTCACGCCGAACCAGGAGCGCGCGGCAGCCGAGCTCGTGCGCGTCTGCAAACGCGGCGGAAAGATCGGTCTCGCGAACTGGACGCCCGACGGTTTCATCGGGCAACTGTTCAAGACGATCGGCAAGCACGTGCCCCCGCCGGCCGGCGTCTCGTCACCGGCGCGCTGGGGCACGCGCACGCGGCTCGCGGAGCTTTTCGATGCCGATGCATCGACGATCGACGTTGCAGAACGCCACTTCGTGCTGCGCTATCCGTCACCGGAGCATTTCCTGACGCTGTTCCGGACGTACTACGGGCCGGTCCTCAAAGCGTTTGCCGCGTTGCCGGAGACTGCGCAGCCGGCGCTCGCGAGCGACATTCTCGAGCTCATCGCCCGATTCGACCGCGCCGGCGACGGCACCATGGCGACTCCCAGCGAGTACGCCGAGGTCATCGTCACGCGCCGTTGACGCGCCAAACTCTTCAGAGCTGCTCCTGAAAGGAGTGCATCATGAAAATACTACGCATCGTCGGCCGCGTCGGACTCGTCGTCGCGCTCGCCGCGGTCCCCGCAATCGCGCCGGCGCACCCGGTGACCGTCGGCGAGGCGGCGGCGGGTGCGATCGCACCCGCGCCGGTCATCGTCGTCCCGGGGACGGAACGGTACGTGCCTGCGCCGCCGCCGTTTTCACCTGGGACGATGCTCGCCGTTCTGTCGGGAGATCCGGCGACACCGGCGGCACCGTACACGATTCGGTTCAAGTTTCCCGACGGCACGCGGATCCCGGTCCACACGCACGGCGGCATCGAGAACGTGACCGTCGTTCGGGGAAGCTTCCTCGTTGCGATCGGCGCGACGTTCGACACCTCGAAGCTGCATGCGCTCCCGCCGGGAGCGTACGTCTCGATCCCGCCGGGATTGGCGCACTATGCGATGGCAAGCGGCGAGACGATCGTCGACGTCAGCGGCGTCGGACCGGAGTCGACGACGCTGGTCAAATAGCGCGAGGACCGCGGCTGCGCAGCGTCAGTACTCTTGCGCCTGCGCAGCCGCGGCCAGCGTCTCGTCGCGCTTCGGCGCGGACGGTGCGGTACTGAGGGTGTCGCCTTCGGGCATCGGCGGCGCCGTCTCGACGACGGCGTCGTTCGCGATGCGCCCGTTCAGCCAGCGGAACGCGATAACGACGCCCGCGATGAAGCCGAGCAGCGTCGCACGGCGCCGCCAACGCGGCCGCGCGCGCGCTTCGCCCGCGTCGTCCGCCAGCCGTTCCAGCTCGTCGGCGGCGTTGCCGGCGACCGCGAACGAGTGCGGGTCGTAGACGTTGAGCTTCACGTTGACGTGCCACCGCTCGTGATCCGGGATCGCGAGCGCGTCCGCGAGGACGTCGGTCAGCCGGTTTCGCAGGGCGAACCAGCTCTTCTCGTCGACGCCGGGCGCGCTGATCTCGAGGTGCGTGTCCGCGATCCCGCCGTCGGCGACGAGCCGGCCCGCGATCGCGAAATCGTCCGGCTCGAACGGCGTGAAGTGCACGCTGGTCCATTCCGGCTTTTCGTCCGGCAGAACGTCGAGCACTGTCGCGGTGAGCTCGTCCGCGAGGTGACGCTTCGTGCTTTCGCCCAGCGGAAGCGAAGACAATCGCAAGTACGGCATGGCAGGTTCGTACCCGATCGGCCGCTCGCTACGCGGCCGCCGGGACCGCGCTCGCCGCAGACCGGACGGTCGGGCGCTGCCGGATCGGCGGTATGGTAGCCAACCGGGTGCGGCCGCGGGCCTCGAGTCACCGGCGGCCGAGGTTCCGGGGAGCGGTCCGGGAAGATTTTGCCATGGCCTTTTACACGCGCCGGGGTCATCTGCCCGACAAGCGGCACACGCAGTTTCGATCGCCGAGCGGCGCGCTGTACGCCGAAGAGCTCATGTCGACGAAAGGGTTCGAGAGCGTGTACTCGCTCTCGTATCATCTGCGGCCGCCGACGGCGACGCTCGACGTCCAGCCGTGGGAACGCCCGATGGTGCGCTTCCTTCCGAACGATCCCGTGCGCAACCGCCATTGGTTCACCGGCCGGCAGCAGACGAGCGGCGATGCGGTGGAAGCGCGCGTGCCGCTCGTCGGCAATGACGACATCGTGCTGTCGACGGCAGTCGTGACCGAACGGATGGAATACTTTTTCCGGAACGCCAGCGGCGATGAGATGCTGTTCGTCCAGGCGGGAAGCGGTGTGCTCGAGTCGCCGTTCGGCGTGCTCGCGTACCGCGCGCACGACTACCTCTACGTGCCGATGGGCACGACGTATCGCTTGCAGCCCGATGCGCCGACGACGCTGTTCGTCGCGGAGTCGTCCGGGCAGATCACGATCCCGCGCAAGCTGCGCAACGACTTCGGACAGCTCGCGGAGCACGCGCCGTACTACGAGCGCGACTTTCGCGCGCCCGTGCTGCAGGATCCGGTCGACGAAACCGGCGAGTTCGACGTGCGCGTGACCGCGAAGGGACGGCACGCGAAGTACGTCGTCGCGCACCACCCGTTCGACGTCGTCGGGTGGGACGGTTACTGTTATCCGTGGGCGTTCAACGCCGACGAGTACGCGCCGATCACGGGGAAGCTGCACCAGCCGCCGTCGTCGCATCAGATCTGGGATGCGCCCGGTGCGGCCTTCATCTTGTTCGCACCGCGCATGTTCGACTACCATCCGCTCGCGGTTCCGGCGCCGTACAACCATTCGTCGGTCGACTGCGATGAGATCATCTACTACGCATCCGGGCAACTTCATGTCGCGGCGCGGCATCGAGGAGCGATCGGTCACGCTGCACGCCGCGGGCGCGCCGCACGGCCCGCAGCCCGGCGCGGTTGAAGCGTCGCTCGGCAAGGCGTCGACGGACGAGCTCGCCGTCGCGATCGACGCGTACGGTCCGCTGCGCGTCGCCGAGACGGCAGGCGGCGTCGAGGACGAGCGCTATTTCCGCAGCTGGGTCGCGCAGCCCGCGGGCGCGTAACATGCCGGCAGGCGTCGCGCACGGCGCGCCGGCGCGCGTTCAATCGACGCCGACGCGCCGGGACGATGACGCGCGATCCGCGAGCGGGACGCAGTCCAGCGAGACGTAGCGCGCTCCGGTTCGGTCGGTCATCGACTCGTACAGAACGACGCGATCGACGCGCACGCTGGCACCGTGCGGCGGCGCGACGGCGGTCGCGCGGTGAAGGCGATCAGCGCGGGCGGAAACGGCGGTCAGCTGCTCTTCGCGGTGCCGGCGTACGACCTCGCGATCGCGATCAACGCCGGGAATTACGGCCAGTACCCGATCTGGCGCGCGTTCATCACGTCGACCGTACCGCAGATCCTCGACGCGGTCGCCGGGCCGGCCGCGCACAGTCGTCTCGACGACCGTTGACCGCCGTCAGCGCAACAGCGTGTCGAGGCGGAGCGGCAACTCGCGGATGCGGACGCCTGTCGCATCGTACACCGCGTTCGCGACGGCGGCCGCCGTGCCGACGATCCCGATCTCGCCGACGCCCTTCGCGCCCATGGGATTCACGTGGGGATCGTGCTCGTCGATCCAGGCGACGTCGACCGTGCCGACGTCGGCGTTCGTCGCGATATGGTACTCGGCGAGGTCGTGATTCGCGAAGTGGCCGAACGCCGGGTCGAGCACGGACTCCTCGTGCAACGCCATCGACAGTCCCATCGTCATGCCGCCGAGCAACTGCGAGCGCGTCGTCTTCGGGTTGATCGCGCGTCCGACGCCGAACACGCCGGTGATGCGCGGCACGCGCACCTCGCCGGTGTCGACGTCGACTCGCACCTCGACGAACTGCGCGCCGAACGCGTGCATCGAGAGCTGCTTCGCCCGCGGATTCTCGCCTGCTTCGCCGGCCGCTTCGAGCCCGTCGGGCGGAATGACGCCGCCGTGCTCGTCACGCACGCGCGTCGTGAGACGTTCCGCCGCGTCGCAGATCGCGGTACCCCACGACGCGATGCCCATCGACCCGCCCGCGCCCGGCGCCTTCGGCAGCGACGAGTCGCCGATCTCCAGCGAGACGCGGTCGAACGGCGCGTCCAGCGCGTCCGCGGCGATCTGACGCAGCGCCGTCCACGTGCCGGTTCCGAGATCCGATGCGTCGATGAGAACCGTGTAGCGCAGCTCGCGGTCGACGCGGATGAGCGCGTTCGACGGGCGCCGCCGCGTCGGGTACGTCGACGCAGCGACGCCGCTGCCGGCGAGCCAGCGTCCGTCGCGCCGCGTGCCCGGCTTTCGCGGACGCGCGTCCCATCCGAAGCGCTCCGCGCCGTCGCGCAGGCACTGTACGAGTCCGCGGCTGCTGTACGGGCGCTTCGTGTCCGGATCGAGGCGCGGCTCGTTGCGGATTCGAAACTCGACGGGATCGATCGCGCACGCGATCGCCATCTCGTCCATTGCGCACTCGAGCGCGAACATGCCCGGACATTCGCCGGGCGCGCGGAAGATGGTCGGTGACGGCAGGTCGAGGCGCGCCAAGCGGTGGGTCGTGCGGCGGTTCGGCGCGGCGTACATCGTGCGGGTGGCGACGGCCGTCTGCTCCGCGAACTCTTCGATGCGTCGACGTCTGCTCGATCACGTCGTGCGCGATCGCGGTCAACGATCCGTCGCGGTCGGCCGCGAGCTGCACGCGCTGGATCGTCGGCGTGCGGTAGCCGACCAGTGAGAACATCTGCTGACGCGTCAACGACAATTTCACCGGCCGGCGCGCGACCTTCGCGGCCATCACGGTGAGGATGACGTGCGGGTGTGTGAAGGCCTTCGACCCGAACGCGCCGCCGACGAACGGCGAGACGATCCGGACGCGCTCAGGCGGCAGCGAGAACGCCTTCGCGACGTCGTCGAGGACGTTGTGGGGACCTTGGTTCGAGTCGTGCAGCGTCAGCCCGTCGTCGTCCCACTCGGCCATCGTCGCGTGCGGCTCGAGCGGGTTGTTATGATAGTGCGGCGTGACGTATGTCGCGTCGTGCGTGACTGGTGCCGCGGCCATCGCGGCCGCGACGTCACCCTCCTCGGTGTCGGTGTCGAACTTCGGGTTCACGTGCGGCGGCTTGTAGAGACCGGGATGACCCGCGCGCAGCATGACGTCGTGCGGAAATTCCTCGTACCGCACGGCGATGAGCCCGGCGGCTTCGCGCGCGACCTCCTCGGTGCCGGCGATCACCGCGGCGACGATCTGACCGTGGTACGCCACGACGTCGGTCTGCAACACGCGCAGCGCTTCGTCGTCCGGAGAATGGACGCGGGGGGCGTTCTCGTGCGTCAGCACCGCGATCACGCCGGGAAGCGTGCGCGCCGCGCCCGCGTCGATCGATGCGACGCGGCCCTTGGCGATCGTGCTCAGCACGACGAACACGTAGCCCGGGGCGTCGGCCGGAAACTCGAACGCGTACTGCGCCGCGCCGGCGACCTTGAGCGGCCCGTCGACGCGGTCGACGCCGGCGCCGATCGAGCGTGCCGCGATCATCGTGCCTCGTCCGCGAGGTCGAGCAACGCGCGCACCACGAGGTTGCGCGCGAGCGGCACCTTGAACGCGTTGTCGCGCAACGGCTGCGCGGCCTCGAGCTCGCGGTCGATCGCGGCGCGAAATACGTCCTCGCGCGCGGGCGCGCCGCGCAGCGCGGCTTCCGCGCGCAGCGCGCGCCACGGCTTGTGCGCGACCCCGCCGAGCGCGAGACGCACGTCGCGTACGGTACCGCCGCCGACGTCGAGCGCCGCCGCAACGGACACGAGCGCAAACGCGTACGACGCGCGATCGCGCGCCTTGCGATACGTCGAGCGCGCGGCGAACGGCAGCGCCGGTACGTCGACGGCGGTGATCAAGTCGCCGCGATCGAGCACCGTGTCGCGCTGCGGCTCGTCGCCAGGCAGCCGGTGAAGTTCGAGCAGCGAAATCGTCCGGGCTCCGCCGGCGCCGTGCACGCGCACGACGGCGTCGAGGGCTGCGAGCGCGACCGCCATGTCCGACGGATGCGTGGCGATGCAGCCTTCCGACGCGCCGAGGATCGCAAGGTTGCGGTGGTAGCCGTCGCGCGCCGGGCAGCCGCTGCCGGGACGGCGCTTGTTGCACGGCTTGGACGTGTCTTGAAAGTACACGCATCGCGTCCGCTGCAGCAGGTTGCCGCCCGTCGTCGCGAGGTTCCGCAGCTGGCCGGACGCGCCCGCGAGGAGCGCGCGCGAGAGCATCGGATAGCGTTCGCGCACGCGGCGGTCCGCGGCAAGCTCGCTGTTCTTGACGGTCGCGCCGATGCGCAGCCCGCCATCGGCCAGATCTTCGATGCGGTCGTACGGGAGCTTCGCGACGTCGACGAGCACCTCGGGCGTCGCGACGCCGAGCTTCATGAGGTCGACCAGATTCGTGCCGCCGGCGAGGAACGCCGCGCGAGGCTCGCGCGCCAGCGTAGCGACGGCATCGTCGGCATCCGGCGCGCGCTCGTAGCGGAATGGAGTCATCGCGCGAGCGTGTCCCGCGCTTGGCGAGGAGCGACCTCCGCGATCGCGGGCACGATGTTCGCATACGCGGCGCAGCGGCACAGATTACCGGCCATTCGCTCGCGAATTTCGTCATCGTCGAGCTCGATTGCGGACGTACGAAGGTCCTCCGTGACGAAGCTCGGCCATCCGGCTTCGACCTCGCCGTACATGCCGATGGCCGAGCAAATCTGCCCGGGCGTGCAGTAGCCGCACTGGAACGCATCGTGGCTGATGAATGCGCGCTGCAACGGATGCAGGCTCTCGGTCGTGCCGATACCTTCGATCGTCGTCAGCTCGGCGTCTTGATGCGCGACCGCGAACGTCAGGCAGCTGTTCGCGCGGCGGCCGTCGATCAAGATCGTGCACGCTCCGCACTGACCGTGATCGCAGCCTTTCTTCGGTCCCGTGATACCGAGGCGCTCGCGGAACGCGTCGAGCAGCGTCGTCCGCGTATCGACCGTGACGCGGCGAGCGGCACCGTTGACCTTGAGTGTGATCTCAACGTCCATCGTTCAGCCGGTGTACCCGGCGAAATCGCGTGCCACGCCCCGCCGGGGGAGGGGCCGCGTGTCGATGGGGAATAGGAGACGACGTGCCGGACTACTATCTCATCCCGATTTTGCTGGTCCTCATGACGGTTGCGATCATCGCGGTGATCTACTGGGGAAGCGTCACCGAGGAACGCCGCAACCGCCGCGCGTAGCGCGTCGGCACAGCTGCAAGGATGTGGGCGCCCGCGGCGCTACGCGACGTGCGCCGGCGCGAGGTCGTGCGCCTGCAGCAGCGTGCCCGGCGTGATGATGTGCTTGTTCATGCCGAGCAGCGACGGATCGACGCCGAGCGCGAGCGCGACGAGCTGCGGCAGATGGAAGATCGGCAGATCCGTGCGGCCCCAGCGCTTCACCGAGTCGGCCTGATAGCCGTCGAGCGCGAGGTGACAGAGCGGGCACGGCGTGAGCACGGCTTCGGCGCCTTGGTCCTTCGCCATCCGCATGTTCTGACCGACCATGTTGGCCGCAATCCCGTCCTTCTCCAGCTGCACGTGGAATCCGCAGCAGCGCGTCTTTCCCGCGTAGTCGACCGCTTCGCCGCCGAGCGCGACGATGAGGTCTTCGAGCGAGTGCGGGTTGCGCGACGACTCCCAGCCGTTCACCGACTCGGGACGGATGATGTGGCAGCCGTAGAAGGGCGCGACACGCAGCCCGTTCAGCGGCTTCACGACCATCTTCTTGAGCTCGTCGAGTCCGATGTCGTCGATGAGCAGCCACAGCAGATGGCGCACCATCACCGTGCCGTCGTACTTCGCGCCGAACTTGCCGAGGATCGCGTTGGCCTGACCCATGTGGCCTTCGTTCTCGAGCAGCTCTTTGTTCGCCGCGCGCATGTGGCCCGTGCACGTCGAGCAGATCGTGATGACGTCGTCGAGTCCGAGCGCTTCGGCTTGCGCGTACGTGCGGGCGTTCAGCACGCGCGCGATGTCGCGGTTCGTATCGTTCAGCACGGACGCGCCGCAGCATGACGCGGCCGTGAGCTCGACGAGCTCGATGCCCAGCCGGTCGGCGAGGTGCATCGTCGAGTTGAAGAGCTCCTTGCACGATTCTTTCGCGACGCAGCCGGGGAAGAAGCCGTACTTGCGCATCTGCGCCGACTTCGACTTCCCGCGAATCTGCGGTTTGTCCAGCATGGCGGTCATCAGAGCGTCGGAGCCTCCAGGGTTTCGAAGATGGTCCGGATTTCGTCGACTTTCGGAACGGGCTTGAGAAACAGCGGCGGCATCTTGCCGGCCAGCGCCAAACGCAATCCGAACGGGGCGACCTTGATGATGCCCTTGATGTTGAAGCGTCCGACCGTCCCTTGAACGACCTCGTTCTCGTGGAGCATTCCGGTTGCCTTGATCGTCTTTGCGACGACGAGCGCGTGCCGCGGGCCCGGCGCGTCCGTCACGCCTTCCTCGATCGTCGCGCGCTTGACGGCGATGATGTCGTCGTGCGGATCGACGTGCTTCGGACAGTACGAGCACGCATAGCAGTGCGCGCACAGCCAGAGGTAGTCGTCGGAGATCTGCGCCGCACGTTCCTTGCGCTTCGCGTCGCGAACGTCTTCGATGAAGCGGTATGCGTACGCGATCGCGGCGGGACCGGCGAACGCCGGATCGACCGAGACGACCGGGCACAGCGCGTAACACGTCGCGCACATCACGCAGTTCGCGACCGCGACGAGCTTCTTCATGTCCTCGGGCGAGACGCGCCGCTCGGTGGCGTGATCCGAGTCCTTGTCCGCCGGCTGCAAGTACGGCTTGAGCCTCGTGTACTTGTCCCAGAACGGATCCATGTGGACCACGAGGTCCTTCATGGGCTGAAAGTTCGGCATCGGATCGACGGACACGGTCCGATCCGATTTGAGCACCGCGCGCACGGGCGTCTTGCATGCAAGTCCGGTCGTACCGTTGATGTTCATCGAGCACGATCCGCAGATCGCCGAACGGCACGAGCGCCGGAACGTGATCGACCCGTCGATCTCCGCCTTCGCGTGCTCGAGCGCGTCGAGCACCGTCACGGTGTCCGGCAGATCGGTGATCTCGACACGGTCGCGATGCGGAACGTCGTCCGTCGCCTGATCGAACCGGAAGATATCTAGCGTATAGGCCATGTTAATACGTCCGCACTGCGGGCTGCCATTTGGTGATCGTCACCCCGCGTGAGTAGTCGGGTTGCGGATCGCTCGTCGCGCCCTTGTAGTGCATGAGCGTGTGAACCATCCACTTCTCGTCGTCGCGCTCGGGGAAGTCGGTGCGCGCCTGCGCGCCGCGGGACTCTTGCCGGTTGAGCGCACCGAGCATCATCGGCTGCGCGATGTCGGCGAGGAACTCGGTTTCGAGCGCGCCGACGAGATCGGTATTGAACGTCTTGGACTTGTCCTGCACCGTCATCGTCGTCGCCGCTTCACGCACCGAGCGCAACGCGTCCATGCCGGCGCGCAGCGTCGCGTCGTCGCGGAAGATGAAGGCGTGGTCGCTCATCGCCGCGTTGACCGCCTTGCGCACCTGGCTCTGGCGCTCGCCGGCGCTGCGCGCGAGCAGGCCGTCGATGCGCTCGCGTTCGCGGCCCAGCGTTTTCTCGCTGGGACGCACGTCTCCCGATGCCCTTGATGTAGTCGGCCGCGTGCCGCGCGGCGCGCGCGCCGAACACGATCGTCTCCAGCAGAGAGTTGCCGCCCAGGCGGTTCGCGCCGTGGACCGACACGCACGCGCACTCGCCCGCGGCGTACACGCCGGGGATGCGGGTAGCGCCCCACTTGTCCGTTTCGATGCCGCCCATCTGGTAGTGCATGCCGGGCAGGATCGGGATCGGCGTGTCGATCGCGTCCTTGCCGGTCGCGTCGAGCGCGAGCTCGCGGATCTGCGGCAGGCGCTCGAGGATCTTCTCACGCCCGAGGTGGCGCAGGTCGAGCAGCACGCAGCCGTCGATGCCGCGGCCGTCGAGGATCTCGGTCCATTCGGCGCGGCTGACGACGTCGCGCGATGCGAGCTCGCCTTTGTTCGGGGCGTACTTGAACATGAAGCGCTCGCCCTCGCTGTTGAGGAGGTACGCGCCCTCGCCGCGCGCCGCTTCCGACAGGAGCACGCCGTTCTCTTTGAGCGAGGTCGGATGGAACTGGACGAACTCCATGTCCATCAGGGGGATGCCGGCGCGGTAGGCGATCGCCATCCCGTCGCCCGTCGACGCGTAGCCGTTGGTCGTCTTGCGGTAGACGCGTCCGAGGCCGCCCGTCGCGAAAATCGTCGCCTTCGCGTTGACGAGCTCGAGGTCGCCGTTCCGCATGTTGTACGCGACGATGCCGCTGCCGACGCCGTCCTCGACGCACAGCGCGGTCGCGAAGTACTCCTCGTACACCTTCACGTTGAAGCGCTCGAGCTGTTCCCACAGCGTGTGCAGGATGACCAGGCCGGTGACGTCGGCGGAGTAGCACGTGCGCGGCGACCCGGCACCGCCGAACGGGCGCTGCGCGATGCGGCCGTCGGGCATGCGGGAGAAGATGCAGCCGCGATGCTCGAGCCAGATGATCTGCCGCGGCGCATCGTCGGCCATCGCCTCGATCGCGTCCTGATCGCCCAGATAGTCCGAACCCTTCGCGCAGTCGAAGGCGTGATTCTCGGTGGAGTCCTCCTCGCGGTTGCCCAGGGCCGCATTGATGCCGCCTTGTGCGGCGCCGGAGTGGCTCCGGACCGGGTGCATCTTCGAGACGATCGCGACGTCCGCGCCGCGCTCCGCCGCCTCGACCGCGGCGCGCATCCCTGCGAGCCCGCCGCCGACCACGACGATGTCGTGCTTGATCACCTTGTCAGTTCGGCCCCTTCATCGCGACGCAGAGTCACAAGATAAGTGTAGGCGAAGGCCGCTCCGCGGCGCACCACCTTCGTCGCACGGGGTGTTGGGCCTGGGCGCCGAGCGTCGCATCGCACGGTTGCTGCGGCGGTCGCGGGAAGGCTCCGAAGCCTGGGGACGCGTACTGATTCGGAGCACGGGCTCGAATGCCACGACAGGCACTCTCGGACGCCCGGTCATTCGCCGCGTCGTCATACCGACGGCGTCGGACTTGCGAGGATCGCGAACCATGAATCGGCTCGTTTTGCGGATCGTCGCGTTCGGTGTCGCGGCGGCGCTTGCCGGCTGCGGTCGATCGCATGGTTCCTTTCCGGCGTCGGGTCTGCCGAGCACCGGATCGGGCACCACGCCGTCGGCATCGGTGATGTTCACGTTCACGTTTCCCAAGCCAGCCGCGAGCGCGACGGGCCGCAGCGTGCTGGGAACTCGCGCGCCGAAGTACCTCTCGTCGGCGACCCAGTCGATCACACTGCAGATCACGGACACGAAGAACGCGGGGACGGGGAGCGACATCTATGCCGGCGAGCCGTCGGTGTTCAAAAGCGTTCAGGTCGCGAACTTCGCGAACCTCACGGGCAATCCGACGACCCCGGGACAGTGCGGGACCGACCCGGTCAACACCGGCAATTACGAGTGCACCGCGACCTTCTTGATGCCGATCGGGATCGACACCACGAAGATGTCGTCCTGGGATGCGACGCAGACGACGTCGCCGATCTGCTCGCCGTCGTGTTCGGGGCACCTGCTCTCGCAGCAAATGTCTCCGCTGACGGTCGTGGCCGGCGTGAACAACAGCTTCAACGTCTCGCTCGACGCGAACGTCGGCACGATTGTCGTGAACGTGACGTCGGGCTTCTGCGCCGGCGCATTCGCGGTCTCGGCGAACCAGTCGGTCGGCGGAGCCGGGACGAACGCGGTCAGGTTCAACGTGGCGACCACCGACGCAGCAGGTCAAACGATTCCCGGATCGGTCCCCGGCGAGCCGCTCATCGAAGTGTCCGTCAACGGCGGTACCGGTATCACAGGGTCCGGCGCGTCGAACGGCATCAACGTCGTCGTCAACCAGACGGCGCAATACTTCACGCTCGCCGCGACCAACGCAACGACGACGACGACCGAGCCGATCACGCTCACCGTCACGCACAACCCCGCTGACGGCCTGACGTTCAACAACACGCTCGCGTTCACGTTCAGCGCCGCTCCCTCGCCGGGCCCGGGATTCCTCGCGCTCGTCGAGCAGACGAACGTCGGGACGACGAGCTCCGGGCAGATCGATCTGCTGACCGCGAACAGCGCGGCGAATCCGAGCAGCTTCAGCGCCTACACGCACCCGACGCTTGCGCGCAACGGGACGACGCCGAGCGACATCGACAACCCGCAGAGCATGATCTTCGACGGTAACGGCGACCTCCTGATCGCGAACGGCGGCGCCGGGAAATCCGGACTATGGGAACTTCTCGTGCATCCCCGCGGGATCAGTCTCCGCAGGCGTCAGCACGAATGCGACGATTCTGCATGCGGCGTCGGCGAACGTCAACGACCCGGATCAGCTCGCGTTCGGTAGCGACAGCAGCGTTGCGCTCACGAGCGGCTCGGAAGGGCAAATCGCATCGAGCCTGCCCGACCCGATGGCCGAGTTCATTCTCGAGCCCGACCTATACGTTGGGGCCCTCGTCGCGCTCCGTCGCTGCGTCGAACAGCTTTGGCGCGGTCAACGTGATCGCGCTGCCGGCGAGCAGCCGCGAACCCCAGCGGCACGTATGCCGTCTCGTTGTCGAACGGCAGCAATCCGCCGCAGGGGAGCCGCCGCCGAATCCCACGAGCGCGAACACGCCCGGCAACCAGTCCGAGATTCTGATCAAATATCCGAGTGGCGCGACCCTCCGTCATCTCGGACAACAACACCACGCTCGCCGATCCGGACATCGCGTACGACGCGAGCACGGGCTATATCGTCGCCGCGAGCAGCGTCGCGAACAACAACAGCACTTCGGCCACCGGGACGACGGCGTACCTCTATCGTACAGCGCGACGACGTACGGCAAGGTCTCCTCGCAGGTGATCCGCAGCAACGGCGACTCGCCGGTCAGCAGCGACTTCGGCCCGAATGCGATCGCGGTCTCGTCGAGCGGTTACATTGCGGTGGCGGGTGTGGACTCGAGACGGCGACGCGATCGTGCAATTTGGAAGGACGTCTGCGGGCGCCGCCCGACGCTGTACGGCGCGCCGATCCCGCTCGACGGAACCACGTCCTCCGGCGGTAGCACGTTCGCGTTCGACCCGACGGACGGTGTGAATGCCGAGATCTACGTGACCTCCCTGACGTTCCTGAGCCCGACGAAGCTGCTCATCGGCGTACGCACGGAACCGAACGGAACGGCCGATCAGGGATTCTATCTCTACGACGTCTCGACGCTCAGCACGCCGCAAACGCAGCCCGGTCAGCCGTGCTCGAGCGGCTGCTACGACGACAAGGGCGCCGCCTACGGTGCCGGGCCGACGTACGTCACGCGCTACCTTACCTCGAACCACCCGCTCGTCGCTGCCTACATCCCGTAACGCGCGTCCCTATCGCGTTCGCCGCGAGCGCCGACGCGCGCCGTGTCGAGCAGCGCGCTGGAGGTCCTCGCCGTCGTTCGGAAACACGGCGATGCCCGCGGCACAGGGAACGCCGCCTTGCGCCAGGCGCAGCTGCAGACGGGCAAGTGCGGTCACCGCTCCCGACCGGCCGCATTGCGCCATGAGCAGAACGAACTCGGACTCCCCGTAGCGCGCGGCGACGTCGCCGCGCCGAGCGCCCGAGCGGAGCGCATCGGCAAGCAAAGCGAGGGCTCCGTCGTCCGCAGCGAGCCGTCGCACGGGGCTCGGTGGCGCTCGGTTTCGGCGACGTCGAGCACGAGCAGCGCCATCAAGCCGCCGTAGCGGCTGCCGTTGTGCAGCTCTCGCTCGGCGAGCACCTCAAACGCGCGCCCGTTCGGCAGCCCGGTTGCGGCATCGGTCTGCGCGAGCTCCTCGCGCTCGGCCTCGAGCTCCGCGATCCGGGCACGGAGTCGCTCGACCTCGGCGCGGAGCGCGCCGACCTCGTCGGTCCCTGTTGTGTCGCTGCTTCGAGAAGGCACGGCTGAGGGAACTGTTCTCGTCCGAAAAGGGTTGGTGTCCTTCGCAGGGCGCGCGTGCGAGTCCAAGGTAGACGTGCGCGTTGCCGCGCCTTTCACCTCGCAGGTTGCTTTCTCGTTGAGCTCGTTCGTCCATCTGCACGTGCATTCCGAGTACTCGCTGCTCGACGGCGCGTGCCGCGTCGACACGCTTGTGCCAGACGGCCGAGCGGCAGGGCGCGCCGGGTATCGCGCTGACGGACCACGGCGTCATGTTCGGCGCCGTCGAGTTCTACGACACGGCGAAGAAGGTCGGGCTCACGCCGATCATCGGCTGCGAGGCGTACATCGCGCCGCGCGGTCGACTCGACCGTTCGGTGCGCGACGAGGCGCACGTCACGCTGCTCGCGGCGAGCGACGTCGGCTACAAGAACCTCACCACGCTCATCTCGAAGGGCTTCCTCGAGGGCTACTACTACAAGCCGCGGATCGACCTGGATCTGCTCGCGCAGTACAATGAAGGGCTGATCGTCCTGTCGGGCTGCATGTCGTCGCTCGTGTCGGCGCCGCTGCTGAAGAACGACTACGCGACCGCGAAGAGCAACGCCAAGATGTTCGGCGACATCTTCGGCGACCGGTTCTACGTCGAGATCATGCGCCACGGGATGCCGGAAGAGGACGCGATCAACGATGGCCTCATCAAGATCGCGCGCGAGCTCGACTATCCGCTGGTCGCGACGAACGACTCGCACTACCTGACGCAAGGCGACGCGCAGGCGCACGACGTGCTGCTCTGCATCGGCACCGGCAAGACCGTGCAGGACACGAGCCGGATGAAGTTCTTCTCCGACCAGTTCTACGTGAAGTCGGCGGCGGAGATGCGCGAGCTGTTCGCGGACGTTCCCGAGGCGTGCGACAACACGCTCGAGATCGTCAAGCGCATCGACATCACGATTCCGGAGAAGGTCTTCTACCTGCCGGATTACCCCGTGCCGAGGACGCCGGCGGACGACGTCGCGGGCGTGTTGATCGCCGCCGCGTCGTCCGAGCGCGGTTCGCTCGGCGCCGCCGAAGCCGTCGACGCCGGCGCGCTCGCGTCGGACGTCGACCCGCATCGCGACATCCCGTTGTCGGCCGAGGACTACCTGCGCCTCGTGTGCGAGCAAGGTCTTGCCGCGCGCTACGGCGCGGATCGGGCGAAGACGGACGCGGCGCTGCGCGAACGGCTCGAGTACGAGCTCGGCGTCATCAACACGATGGGATTCGCGTCGTACTTCCTGATCGTGTGGGACTTCATCAAGTACGCGCGCGACCGTGACATTCCGGTCGGCCCGGGCCGAGGTTCCGCGGTCGGGTCCGTCGTGTCGTACTGCCTGCGCATCACGGACCTCGACCCGCTCAAGTTCGGCCTGATCTTCGAGCGTTTCCTGAACCCCGAGCGCATCTCGATGCCGGATATCGACACGGACTTCTGCGTCGAGCGCCGCGACGAAGTCATCAAGTACGTCACGGAAAAGTACGGCAAGGAACGCGTCGCGCAAATCGTCACCTTCGGCACGATGGCCGCGCGTGCCGCCGTGCGCGACGCGGGCCGCGCGCTCGGCGTGCCGCTGCCGGACGTCGACCGCGTAGCAAAGCTGATCCCGTCGGGCCCCGGCGGGCTGACGATCCCGCAAGCGCTGGAGCAGATTCCCGAGCTCGGCGTGCTCTACAGCCACGACCCGCAGATCCGCAAGCTCCTCGACACGGCGAAGTCGATCGAGGGGCTCGCGCGCAACGCGTCGACGCATGCCGCGGGCGTCGTGATCTCGAAGAATCCGCTGACCGACCACGTGCCCTTGGTGAAGATCGGCGACGACGGCGTCAACACGCAGTACGACATGTCGATGGTCGAGCGCGTCGGGCTGCTGAAGATGGACTTCCTCGGCCTGCGCAACCTCACGGTGATGAAGGCTGCGATGGACGAGATTCGCCGCACCGTGAACCCGGAGTTCGACATCGCGACGATCCCGGACGACGACGTGAAGACGTACGAGCTGATCTCCCGCGGCGAGACGCTCGGCATGTTCCAGCTCGAGTCCGACGGCATGAAGCGCGTGTGCGTCGAGCTCAAGCCTTCGGAGCTCGGCGACATCATCGCGCTGGTCGCACTGTATCGTCCGGGCCCGATGGAGTGGATTCCGGATTACATCGCCGGCAAGCACGGTCGCAAGAAGATCTCGTACATCCACCCGAAGCTCGAGCCGATTCTGAGCGAAACGTATTCTGTGGCGCTGTATCAGGAACAGATCCTGCGGATCGCACGCGATCTCGCGGGATTCTCGATGGGCCAAGCCGATGAGCTGCGCAAGGTCGTCGGCAAGAAGCAGAAAGACAAGATCCCGTATTACAAACAGAAGTTCATCGACGGCTGCGTTGCGAACGATATCGCAGCCGACGTAGCAGATCGCGTCTTCTCATTCATCGAGCCGTTTGCCGGTTACGGCTTCAACAAGGCGCACGCCGCCGCGTACGGCTGGATCGCCTATCAGACCGCGTATTTGAAGGCGAACTATCCGCTGCAATACTTCGCGGCGCTGATGTCGTCGGTGCGCGACAAGACGGACAAGCTCGTCGAGTACATCGACGAGGCGAAGAAGATGGGCATCGCGGTGCTGCCCCCCGACGTCAATGCCTCCCTGGTCGATTTCGCCGTGGTCGGGAACGAGATTCGCTTCGGGCTCGCCGCCGTGAAGGGCGTTGGCGAGAACGCCGTTCGTGCGGTGCTGGATGCGCGTGATGCCGCCGGGGCGTTCGTCGACCTGTTCGACATGGTAAAGCGCGTCGATCTGCGGTACGTCAATCGCAAGGTGTACGAAGCCGCTCATCAAGTGCGGCGCGCTCGATCCGCTGCCGGGGAACCGCGCGCAGCTGCTCGACGCGCTCGACGCGGCGCTCGACGTCGCCTCGCGCGAGGTGCGCGACCGCGAGATGGGACAGGCGTCGCTGTTCGGGATGGTCGAGGAGGCGCATCCGGCGCTCGCGCCCTCGCTCCGTCCGCTGCTCGGCGCCGACCACGATGGAGCAGCTCGCCTGGGAGAAGGAGACGCTCGGGATCTTCGTCTCCGGCCACCCGCTCGCGGACGTCGCCGAGGCGCTTGCGCGCACGGGCGCCGTGCCGGTTCGCGACTTGCGCAACCTCGAAGACGACAGCCAGGTGCGCATCGCCGGGCCTCGTGACGGCGGTTCGCCGTACGCTGACGAAGGCGCAGATGCAGATGCTGATCGCCACGATCGAGGACACGACCGGCTCGGTCGAGTGCGTCGTTTTTCCGAAGCAATACGCCGACGTGCAGGCGCGCTTCGTCGAGGATTCGATCGTCGTCATCACCGGACGGCTGCGCCTGCGCGAACGGCGCGGCGCGACGCCGGGCGAGGAGCCGCCGCTCGAGCTGAACGTCTCCGTCAACGAGGTGCAGCCGTTCGACCGCAACAGCGCGCACAGCGCCCCGCAGCCGCCCGACGGGTGGCACGTCACGGTTTCCTCGCGCCGGCACATCGACCAGCTCGGCGTCCTGCTCTCGGAATGGTCGGGGACGACCCCGCTCGTGCTCCACATCAACGGCTCGACGGTGCAGCGCGCCGTCGCATCGGACCGCCGCGTGCGCGAGCGTCTCGTCGCGATCGTCGGCGAGCCGAACGTGCGCGAAGGCGCGCCGTGAACGCGCTCGTGCGCACGTGAGGCTTCCCGCCGGCGTTCGCGACTGGCTGCCGCACGAGCTCGCGCGCAAGCGTGAGATCGAGCAGCAGCTGCGCGCCGTCTTCGGGCGCTGGGCGTACGAAGAGGTGCAGACGCCGATCATCGAGCGCTTCGACGTGCTCGAACGCGGGCTCGGCGAAGAGACGACCGAGCTCCTGTTCCATTTCAACGATCGCCGGTCGACCGCGCTCGCGCTGCGTCCGGAGATGACGACGCCGGTCGCGCGGCTCGTCTCGACGCGCATGCGCGACGTGCCGCTGCCGATCCGGCTCGCGTACGTCGCGCCGGTGTTCCGGTACTACGAGCAGCCGCAGGAAGGCCGCATGCGCGAGCTCACGCAGGCGGGTGCCGAGCTGATCGGCGCGGCCGGGATCGACGCCGACGCGGAGACGCTGTTCATGGCGATCGAAGGTCTGGCGGAGATCGGCGTGGCGGACGCGCGATTCGACATCAACGACGCGCGCGTCGTCGACGGCATCCTCGACGGCGCTGGTCTCCACGGCGAACGTGCTCTCGAGGCGAAGGAGCACATCAAGCGGCGCAATCTCGTCGCGCTCCGTGCGTTCGGCGTGCCGGCGCTCGTGGAGTTCGCGCATCGCCGAGGCGGGCACGACGCGATCGCCGCTGCGCGCTCCATCTGCCGCACGCCCGATTCCCGCGCCGCACTCGACCAGCTCGATGCGATGCTCGATCGCGCGCGTGCGCTCGGGTACGAGTCGCGGGTCACGGTCGACTTCGCGCTGTTGCGCGATCTGGAGTACTATACGGGGTTTCTGTTCGAGGGGTACGTCGAGGAGATCGGCATGCCGCTGTGCGGCGGAGGGCCGGTACGACTCGCTGCTGCCGCGATTCGGATTCGACGTGCCGGCCGTCGGCTGGACCGCCGGCGTGGAGCGGCTGCTGATCGCGCTGGAGCGTCGCGGGAAGCACGTGCGCCAGCGACGGCATCGCATCGACGTTCTGGTTGCCGGCTCGGACGTCGTGGCGGCGCGCGAGCGCGCGGCCGGCAATGTCGTGCGCTTCGCCGGTGCGGATCTCGGCGATGAAGCGTTGATCGACGAGGCGCGGGCACTGCAGATTCCGCGCATCGTCATCGCGGTCGACGGAACCGTCCGGGAATTGCGCGTCGGCCCGCAGGTCGGGTCGTTGCCGGCGCCGCGGACGTTGTCGAATTGGGATGCTCGCTGAATGTACGATTGCCTCTCACCCTTCGATCCTTCGACAAGCTCAGGACAGGCCGGCTCAGGGTGACACTGCCGGCGACATCGCGGCGGATGACACGGCGATGAGCAAGCCGCCGGAGTCGCGTTCGGATTCGTTGACGATCGCCGATGCCGAAGGGCGCGCTGTATGCGGACGCCGCGGCGCGGCTGCGCGCGGCGGGGATCGACGTTCCGAGCGATGTCGGCCGACGGCTGACCGTTACGACGACCGACGGCACGACGCTCGTGTTCCTGCGACCGTCCGATGTGCCTGCGTACGTCGAGTTCGGTTCCGCCGATTGCGGGATCGTCGGCAAGGACGTGCTGTGG
This sequence comes from Vulcanimicrobiota bacterium, assembly GCA_963841685.1. Lineage (GTDB taxonomy): Bacteria > Vulcanimicrobiota > Vulcanimicrobiia > Vulcanimicrobiales > Vulcanimicrobiaceae > Vulcanimicrobium. The sequence goes on along the minus strand of CAWJDU010000003.1, from coordinate 2,061,012 downwards.
GAGACGGACCGCAACGTCGCGGAGCTGGCCGATCTCGGTTTCGGGTACTGCCGGCTCGTCGTCGCCGCGCGGCGTATCGATCGTTATCATGAGGGCGCGCCGTATCCGACGTTCCTGCGCGTAGCGACGAAGTTCACGCGATCGGCGGAGTCGTTCTTCGCGGAACGCGACTTGCCGGTCGAGCTGATCCCACTGCACGGCTCGGTCGAGCTGGCGCCCCTCGTCGGTCTCGCCGATCTCATCGTCGACCTCGTCGCAACGGGCGGCACGCTGCGCGAGCACGATCTCGTCGTCGTCGAGGAGATCGACGACAGCACGGCGCGGTTCGTCGTGAATCCCGTGCGGTTCCGTGCCAAGTATGAAGCGATCACCGCGCTGCTCGACCGTTTGACCGCTGTGACGGCGTGAAACGCGCGTGAAGATCGTCGCCGCTTCGGACGGCGACGGGTTGAGCGGTCTCTATGCCGGCGGCTGGAATCCGCCGCGCGAGATCGTCGATGCGGTACGCGCGATCCTCGACGACGTGCGCGAACGCGGAGACGACGCGCTCGTCGAGTACACGCGCCGCTGGGACGTTCCCGGCGCGAGCACCGTAACGTTGCGCGTGCCGATCCCGTCGCTCGACGAAGCGCGCGCGATGCTGCCCGCCGGCGATCGTTTCCGGGCTCGAGCTCGCGCGCGAGCGAATCGCGGACTTTCACGCGCGGCAGATGCCGCCGCCGATCGACTACCGCGACGAGGACGGCACGCGCTATGCGTTTCTCGCGCGGCCGCTCGCGGCGATCGGCGCGTATGTTCCCGGCGGAACGGCGCCCCTGCCGTCGAGCGTGCTGATGACCGTCGTGCCCGCGAAGGTTGCGGGCGTCGAGCGCGTCGTCGTCGTGACTCCGCCGCAGCGGCACGGGCGCGATCGATCCCGCCGTGCTGTTCGCGTGCGCGCTGACGGGCGTCGACGAGCTCTACGCCGTCGGCGGCGCACAGGCGATCGGCGCGCTCGCGTACGGGACGGCGACGATCCACGCGGTCGACAAGATCGTCGGACCGGGCAACGTGTACGTCACCGAGGCGAAGCGCCAAATCTTCGGCGTTGCGGGCATCGACGGGTTGGCCGGACCGTCGGAGGTCCTCGTCGTCGCGGACGCGCGCGCAAACGAGAAGCTGGTCGCGGGCGAGATGGTCGCGCAGGCCGAGCACGATCCGCTTGCGCGCGTCGCGGCGGTATCGACCGATCGCGCGCTGCTCGAGCGCGTCGGCGCGCTGCTCGACGGCGCGTTCGGGCGCGCGAGCGGACGCGATGCGATCGTCGGCCGCGTGCTCGACGAGCGCGCATGGCTCGTGCACGCCGAGAGCGAGACGGACGTCCTCGACGTCATCGAGCGCTTCGCGCCGGAGCATCTGTCGCTCATGGTCGCCGACCCGTATGTTTGGGTGCCGAAAATTCGCCGGGCCGGCGCGATCTTCGTCGGCGACGACACGCCCGTCGCGGCCGGCGACTACATCGCGGGCACGAACCACACGCTGCCCGACGTCGGGCGCCGCGCGCTTCTCGTCCGGCTTGCGAACGGCGGACTACCTGCGCACGATGTCGCTGGTCGAAAACACGCGCGAACGGATGGCGGCCGACGCGAGCCCGCTCGCGGCGCTCGCTGACTTCGAAGGCCTCCCTGCACATGCGCGCACGGCGCGCATGCGTGCCGGCCGCGGCACCGAACGCGGCGGATGATCGTTCCGCTCGCGGACTTTGTGCGCGAGCGTCGAAGAGCGCACTCCGATGAAACCATCGGCGCCGATCCGTCTCGTCGCGCTCGACCTCGACGGAACGCTCGTCGGCGAAGATCTCGTGCTGCGCCCGCGCGTCATCGACGCGGTGCGGCGCGCGCGCGAAGCCGGCGTGCACGTGACGATCGTCACCGGGCGCATGTTTCAAGCCGCCCGTCCGTTCGCGCAGCGGCTCGGGATCGACGGACCGATGGTGACGTACCAGGGCGCCGCCATCTACGACGCCGGCAGCGGCACGCTGCTGCGTTCGACGCCGGTGCAGCCGGGCGTGACGCGCGACGTGCTGCGCTGGGCGCTCGATCACGGCGTGCACGCGCAGTGTTACGCGGACGACCGATTGTTCGTCGACCAGATCAACCGCTTCTCGAAGCGGTACACCGATCTCGCGAGAGTCGAGCCGGTGGTCGTGCCGTCGCTGATCGATGCGTTCGCGACCAAACCGTCGATCAAGATCGTGCTCGTGACCGACTCCGACAAAGCCGACGGGATCCTGGACGCGATGCGCACGCTGCTCGGCACGCGCGCGTATCTCACGCGCAGCCATGTCGATTTCGTCGAAGTCGTCGATCCCGCGGTGAACAAGGGTGAAGCTTTGGCGTTCGTTGCCGAACACTACGGCGTGGCGCTGGACGAGACGCTCGCCGTCGGCGACGCCTGGAACGACGTTCCGCTGATCGACGCGGCCGGCATCGGCGTTGCGATGGGGTCCGGGCCGCCGGAACTGCTCGCGCACGCGGATCACGTGGTTGCCGACGTTGCGCACGACGGCGTCGCGGAAGCCATCGAACGCTACGTGCTCGATCTCGAGCCCGCCGGGGACCCCCGCTGAGGACGCAGACGCGCGCGCTGCCGCAGCGTCGAAGGCCGTCGCTCGCAGCGAAGGTGCGGCCGTTCTGGATCGTCGCCGTCGTGCTGGCGGCGCTCGCCGGCTGGGGTGCCGCATGGCTCGTGCACGCGCCGTGGTTCATGCTCGAACGCGTCGCCGTCGATGTCCCGATCGCGTCGCCGGTGTCGTCCGGACGAGGTGCGCGCTGCGGCCGCCATCGCACCACGCGCGAACGTCTGGCTGCTGAACCCGCGCGCGATCGCGCGGCGCATCGAGGCGATCCCGTACGTCGATCGCGCATCCGTCCGTCGCGGCCAGTTTCCGAAGCCGTTCGTGGAGCTCGCGATCACCGTGCGCCGTCCGTCCGGCTGCGTGAGCGCGGGCGGCACGGACGTCACGATCGACGCGAGGTCGCGCGTGCTGCAACCCGGCTGCGCCGATGCCCGCGCGACGCGGATCGACGCCGGCAGCGGCGGCGCTGCCGCTCCCCGGCCGGACGATCGCGGATCCCGATGTCGGACGCCTGCTGGCCGATGAGAAGCTGCTGTCCGACGCCGGCATCGTGCTGCGCCGCATCGGACGCGACCGCTGGGGCGGCCTGGAAGGGATCGACGTGACCGGCGTGCGTCTCCGCTTCGGCGAGGATGCCGATCTCGCGGCGAAGGCCGCCCTCGTGGCGCCCGTGCGCGCGGGCGTCGGCACGCGGCGTCCCGTCGAGACGATCGACGTGCGCAGTCCGGGGACGCCGGTCGTTCGATTCCGCTAGTCATCCCCAGGGCCTGTGGATGGAATCCGTGGGCCGCGTGTGGATGATGTGGTAGGTGATCGCCCGGCGAACCACAATATACTGGGCCGCAAGTGAAGGCGACGACGGATGGCTAGGGGCGAGACGATCGCCGGCCTGGACATCGGCACGACTAAAACGTGTGCCGTTGTCGCCGCGTCCGGCCCCGAGGGGCTGGAGATCATCGGCGTGGGCGAAGCGCCGTCGAGCGGGATGCGCAAAGGCGTCGTCACGGATCTCGAAGCGACGGTGCACGCAATCGAAGCGGCGACCGAGAAGGCCGAACGCATGGCAGGCGTGCACGTCTCGCACGTCTACGTCGGCGTCACCGGCGAGCACATGCAGTCGACGAACAACCGCGGCGTCGTCGCCGTCACGGGTGAAGACCGCGAGGTCATCTCCAACGACGTGAAGCGAGTCGTCGACGCGTCGAAGATCATCAACCTCGCCGCCGATCGGCAGATCATCCACTCGTTGCCGCGTCACTACACGATCGACGGACAGGATGGCGTCACCGATCCCGTCGGCATGAGCGGCGGACGTCTCGAAGTCGACACGCACATCGTCACGGGCGGATCGAGCTTCATCTCGAACGTGCTGAAATGCGTGCATCGCGCGGGACTCGAGCCCGCCGGAATCGTGTTCGAGCCGCTCGCGTCGTCCGCCGCGACGTTGCTGCCGGAAGAGAAGCAGGTCGGCGTCGTGCTGCTGGACATCGGCGGCGGCACGACCGACATCGCCGTGTACGCGGACGGCGGCGTGCTGCACTCGGCGACGATCCCGGTCGGCGGCAACATCATCACGAACGACATCGCGCTCGGCCTCAAGACGACGTTCGCGGAAGCCGAGAACGTGAAGCGCACGTACGGTTCCGGCCTCGTGCGAACCGACGAAGCCGATCAGTCGTTTCAGGTCAAGACGCTGGACGGCCGCAGCACGCGCGAGGTGACATCGTCGCAGCTGCGCAGCATCGTCGTGCCGCGCGTGCTGGAGATCTTTCGTCTCGCGCGCGCGAACATCGTCGAACGGATTCCGCGCGATCAGGTGCTCAGCGAGATCGTCCTCACCGGCGGCGGCGCGCACCTGCGCGGAATCGAAACGACCGCCGCGGAAGTCTTCGGCCTGCCCGTGCGCATCGGCGTTCCGGCGACCGTCGCCGGACTCACCGACGCGGTGAAGCAGCCGGAATACGCGACCGCGGTCGGTCTCGTGCTCTTCGGTCCTCGCGGAGAATCGGCGCCGCATCTCAACGGCGAAGGCGACAACGTCTTCGCGCGATTCTACTCCTGGTTCAAGTCCCTCTGGAACTAAGTGGTCCCGATCGTTGCTCCCGCTCTTCCCCGAAGAGGAACAAGTAGACATGGCTGATGCGAAACGGTTCGTGCCCGAGCACGCGGCGACGATCAAGGTGATCGGGCTGGGCGGCGGCGGCTGCAACGCGGTGAATCGCATGATCGATGCCGGGCTTTCCGGCGTCGACTTCTTCGCGGTGAACACCGACGTCCAAGCCCTGCGGAACGCGAAGACGAACAACACGGTGCAGATCGGCAGCGGGCTCACGCGCGGTCTCGGCGCCGGCGCGAACCCGAACATCGGGCGCGAAGCGGCCGACGAGTCCCGCGAGGATCTCTCGATGATCCTCGATGGCGCGGACCTCGTCTTCATCACCGCCGGCATGGGCGGCGGCACGGGCACCGGCGCGGCGCCCGTGATCGCAGAGCTTGCGCGCGAGTCGGGCGCGCTCACGATCGCGGTCGTGACGAAACCGTTCGGGTTCGAGGGCCGCAAGCGCATGCAGGCGGCGGAGCGCGGCATCGCCGACCTCGAGTCGAAGGTCGACACGCTCATCACGATCCCGAACGAGCGTATTCTCCAGATCATCGAGAAGCGCACGCCGCTCAACGAAGCGTTCGCGTCCGCCGACGACGTGTTGCGCCAAGGCATCCAGGGCATCAGCGATCTGATCACGCAGCCCGGCTTGATCAACCTCGACTTCGCGGACATCAAGACGATCATGACCGACGCGGGCTCCGCGATGATGGGCATCGGCGAAGGCTCGGGCGAGCACCGCGCCGCCGACGCCGCGCAGAAGGCGATCGCGTCGCCGCTGCTCGAGACGACGATCGAAGGCGCGCGCGGCGTGATCTTCAACATCACGGGCGGCCTGGATCTGTCGATGTACGAGGTCAACGAGGCCGCGGAGATGATCTCCCGCGCCGTCGACTCCGAGGCGCAGATCATCTTCGGCGCGTCGGTCGATCCGAATCTGCAAGGCAAGGTGCGCGTCACCGTGCTCGCGGCGGGGTTCGGCACGCGGCCCTCGCGCACGCCGTCGCTCGCCGGCACGCTCGGCGCGCCGCTGGAGTTCGACAAGGTCGCCCCCGTCAACATGGACGACATCGAAGTCCCGGCGTTCTTGCGCTACCGCAGCTAGCCGCATGTCACCCGAGCCCGGTCGAAGGGTGAGCGAGCATCGAGGAGCCATCCGAGGGCGCATCGTCGACGGCGGTGCGCCCTTCCACGTGTGCGGACGACGGCGAACGGCAGGAACGGTCGCTTACCGCTTCGACAAGCTCAGGGTGACATGAGAACGACCACGCCGACATGACCGCGACGCTGCCTGCCGACACCGTCGAGCACGCAACCGAGATTCGGCGCGAGATCCATCGGCATCCCGAGCTCGGCTTCGAAGAGTTCCACACGCAGGCGATCGTCGAGCGCGAGCTCGACGCGATCGGCATCGAGCACCGGCGGATCGCGAAGACCGGCGTGCTCGGCATCGTGCGCGGCGCGCATCGCGGACACGTCGTCGGCCTGCGCGCCGACATGGATGCACTGCCGGTCGCGGAAGATTCCGGCGAAGCGTGCGCGTCGACGGTCGCCGGGAAGATGCACGCGTGCGGCCACGACTCGCACACGGCGATGCTGCTCGGCGCGGCGCGGGTGCTGCACGAGTCGCGCGAGTCGTTTCACGGCACCGCGGTGCTGCTGTTCCAGCCGGCGGAAGAAGGACCCGGCGGCGCGCTGCCGATGATCGACGAAGGCGCGCTCGACGATCCGCCGGTCGAGGCGGTCGCGATGCTGCACGTCGACATCCGCATTCCGACGGGATCGATCGGGATCACGCCCGGACCGGTCAACGCCGCCGCCGACGAATTCCACGTGACGATTCACGGCAAAGGCGGACACGGCGCGTATCCGCACAAAGCGGTCGACGTCATCCCGTGCGCCGCGGCGACGGTGCTCGCGCTGCAGAACATCGCCGCGCGCGAGACCGACCCGCTCGCATCGATCGTGGTCACGATCGGCACGATCGAAGGCGGTTATCGCAACAACGTGATCGCCGATCGCGTGCAGCTGACGGGAACGCTGCGCACGTACGACGAGGACGTGCGCACGAGCGCTACGGCGAAGCTGCGCCGCATCGTCGACGGCGTCGCGAGCGCGTACGGCGCGACGCGCCGAAGTGAAGATGCTGCTCGGCTATCCGCCCGTCGTGAACGATGCGCAGCTCGCCGCGTCATTCAGCGAGTACGCGCGCGAGCAACGGCTTCACCGTCGAACGCCCGGCGCCGACGATGGGCGGCGAGGACTTCGCGTATTTTGCGCAGCGCGTTCCCGGATTGCTGTGCGGCTCGGGATCTACAACGAGGCCTCGGGAGCGTGCACTCGGGCCACAGCCCGCAGTTCCGCCTCGACGAGGGCGCGATCCCGACCGGCATCGCGGCGCTCGTCGCGTTCGCGCGCGCCGTCGGCGACGGCTCCGTCCCGATCCCGTTCGCGCTGATTCCACCGCATGCACAGCGCTCGTGCACAACGTGTAGTGCCATTTGTGGACGGGGTGCACAATATCTTGTGGTTCGCGAAAGGAACGCGCCCGAGGGAGGGGCGAAAGGAGGAGTCCATGGCAATGCCGTCCGTCACCCTGGACCGGCCGTCGCCGCGGGCCCTTCACCACTGCCAGGACGTTGCCTCGCCCGCGCGTACAGCCTTCGACCTCGTGTGCGAAGTCGAGAAATGGCCGGTCTGGTTATCGTTCCTCCGCAGCGCGCGTCGCGCCGACCCGACGGAGCCGCTCGGCGTGGGCAGCGAGATCGCGATCCGCTCCAACCTGCGCGGCGAGGAAGAAGAGCTGTTTGAGGTCGACCGCTTCATCCCGGGCCACCAGCTCTCGCTCGTCGGCGCATTCTCGGTGCGCCGGCGCATCGACATCCGCATCGAGCAGAAGAGTGAGCGCTCGAAGCTCGTCGTGCGCGTCGACTACCCCACCTACGGCGGTGTGCTCGGAGCACTGGTCGATCGCTTCACGCGCCGGCGGAAGCTCGACGTCGCGCTGAACGACTCGCTGATCCACTTCAAGGGCCTCTGCGAGTTCGACCAGATCCGGCCCGATCCTCGACGACTTCTAGCACTCGTTGACGTAGTCTGCTAAAGCCGGTACACTGTCGGATATATGCCGCTCTACGATTACCGGTGCCGCAGCTGCTCGAAGGTCACCGAGGTCCGGCACGGCTTTCGTGAAGTCGTACGACGCCCCGTGCCCCGAGTGCGGCGGCACGTCTGGCGCGGGTCTTCAATCCGGCCGGCATCGTGTTCAAGGGCTCCGGCTTCTACGTGACCGATTCGCGGAAGCCCGCGTCGGAGAGCTCGTCGTCCACGAAGCCCGACGCCCCTGCCGCCTCCGGCGGCGACGCCGCGTCGAAAGCGAACCCGGCGGGGACGCCGGCGCAAAACCGGCGGCGACTCCGGCGCGAAGCCCGGCGGCGACGCGGGACGAAGCCGAGCGGCGACGCCGGAACGAAGCCGAGCGCGAAGGCCGAGTCGAGCGCGGCGTAAGCCGTGTCGCTGCACGCCGCCGTCTGGTGGGTCGTGCTGGTCGTTTTCGTCGCGCTCCTGGCCGCATCCGCGCTGCAAGCTGCGGCGCGGGTTTCGCGCGCTGAACGCTGCGGCCGACCGGCTCGTGCGGATTCTGCCGGCGCCCGTCTTCGGGCGGCCGACGCGGCCGAACGCGACGTCGCGCGGATCGAGGCGGCGCTGCAGCAGGTGCCGGCGATCGTCGCGCGGGCGCAGGCGGCCCTCACGCGTGATCCGCGCGGGCCGATGCCGCCGGAGCTCCCCGCCGCGATCGCGCGGGTGCGGCGCGAGATCGCGGCGTTCCGGTCGTTCGCGCGCCGCTGACCGAGCGCTCAGCCCGGCGGCGGTTCTTCCTCGGCTTCGGGCGGCTCCCACGACCAGCCGAAGCCGGTCTTCGGCTCGCCGGGCGTCGCGCCGAAGCTCTCCTCCTCGTCGACGGCGTCGCCGGGCAGTGCGAACGGTGCGCCGAACGGCGCGCGTGGCGGTGCCGCCGGCGGGGCCGGGGCACGGCCGGGGCCGCCGGTGCAGCCGGCAGGCCGCGGCGGCTGCGTGCGCGGCGCGGGCCGGGCGGCGGGAGGCGGCGGCGGAGGCATTTCCGGGATGTCCCAGCCCGGCGGCTGCGCGCCGGACGCGCCCCACGGATCGGCCGCCGGCGCGGGGACCGCATCGATGCCGGGCTGCGGCTTCGGAACGGCCGGGCGCGCCGGCGCGATCGCCGGTTTCGGCGATCCGGCCGGGGGCGGCGCGGGCGTGACGTTGGGCCGGAACGCCGCGCCCGAACCGGTCGGCAGCGGGTCGCCCGCGGCCGTACCGACGAGCACGATGCGCGACAGCGGCAGCAGCTGTGCGTCCGGTCGTGACGCCAGCCTCCGCAGCTCGTCGAGATACGGTTTCGGCATCTCTTCGATCGCCATCGCGTCGAGGATCAGCGTCATCGTTTCGGACACGGCGTGCCGCGACGGCACGCGCGTGAACGTGAACAGATTCTGCCAGACGTCCGCCTTCACGACGGACAGCAGCCGGCGCCAGTACTCGATGGGCTGATAGCCTTCGAACTGCCCGCCTTCGCGCTTGGCGCGCGCGTAGAGCGCGGCGATGCGCTTGCCGAGATTATCGGCCGGCGGCGACGGCTCGACGATCGCGACGCGCTTCCCGACGCGCGCCATCTCCGAAAGCGCCTGCGCGTGAAAGCCGGGATCGATCTCGTGCAGGAAATGCATCGCGATTGCGACGTCGTACGCGCCCTCCGGCGCGCCGAGCATCGTCGCGCTGCCGCGGACCGGCGTCGCACCGATCCGCTCGCAGATCGCGATCTGTGCGCCCGTCGTGACGAGCACGGTCGCTTCGACGCCGATCTGCACTGCGCGCTCGACCCAGGCGCCCTCGTTCGCGAGCCCGAGGAAGAGCGCGCGCTCGCCCGTGCGCAAGCGCCAGCGCATCCCAGATCTGCTCGTCGATGCGATACGACTCGCGCTCGAACTCCGTGACGTCGTTCATTGGGGAAGGTGGGACTCGAACCCACATGAGCTCTCACTCGGTCGCTTTTGAGGCGACTGCGTATACCGTTTCGCCACTTCCCCGTCTTCGCTGGTCGGGGCCGGATTCGTGGCGACCCAGGCGCGCTCCGCCCGTTCGAACGCGCTGCAGCGCCGGCGGCGTCGCGCCGGCGATCCGGCTGAAGGTGATGCGACGCCAGCCGCCTCGGAGCGAACGCGAGCCGCAGCGTCCCGTTGCTGCGTGCCGGCGTCCACTGTGCCGACTCGACGTCGCCCGGACGCCACGCGACGGAAACGCGTCCCAGCTGCTGATCGGCTTGCCTCGCTTCGAGCGCGATCCCGCCGGAAGACACGTTGACTGCGGTGCCGCGATCGAGCGGCGTTCGCCTGCCGCCGGCGCGAGCGCCGGATGCATGCGAAGCGTCCCACGGCGAGAACGGCGCGAGCGCGTTCAGCGACACGGCGCGTTGTCGCGCCGGCGCGCTGCCCAGCACGTTGAAGCGCTCGTCGACGACGAGCCGGTCGTCGTTCGTGCCGAGCGTGACGATGCGTTCGAAGCGCACCGGCGACGGGCCGAAGTCGGGCGCGTCGTATCGCAGGTACGCTCCCGGCGCCGCGCGCGTCGACGAACGTGCACGCGTCGTACGGCCGGTTGAACGTCCCGGCGGGATACGTGTGCGTGTACTTCGCGATGCGATCGGTCGTGGACGGCGGCGGCGGAATAAGCACATCGTCGCGCAGCGCGCCCGTCGCATCGAAGATGTTTTCGCGATCGCTGCATCGGACGTCGCATGCACCTGCCGGCCCGAACGAGACGATCGCGCGCGCCGCCGTCGGGGACGAGCACGGCGCGCGTGCGCGCGTTCTGAAGGACGACGGCCGGCATGCCGTCTAGGAAGACGTCGCGCGTGTATGCGGCGGCGGCGTCGTCGCCGCGCCGCGATTTGCGAACGCGGTGCCGGCCTGGACCCGCTTCGTGGACCGAGCCGCACGGCGCGCTGCGGTACCCGTACGTTGCGCGGGGTCGAACGGCATGGTCGAAAGGATTTGCCGACCTGTCCGGCCGGCCGAGCGACGCTCTTTGCCGGTCGGCGACCGACGTTCGACGCGTGCGGTCGCCCGAGCGTCGTGACGACCTCGCACGCCGGCACGAGTCGCGTGCGCGACGGTTCGCCGAGCGGGTATCCGGCGGTGAATACCGGCGTGCCGGCACGCGTTGCGCCCGTCGAACGCGCACGACGTCGTCAGCATCGTCGCCCGCGCGGTAGTGCGCGTCGATGAAGTGCAGGTCGACATGCGCAGCGATGATGCGCGCGTCGCGCGGCGGCACGACGAACCGGCGAAGGCCGCGAAACGCCGCGCCGAGCGAGCGCGGGTCGACGGCCATCGCGCGCGCCGCCAGTTTTCGACGACGGCAAACGCGCCGTGGGGGCCCGTGAGCACCGTGGTGTTCGGGATCGAGCCGCTACGTCGCGGACGTCGCGACGCTGCCGCGAACGGCGACATGCAGCGCTCGTGCGCGCCGGCGCAGCGCTGAGTCGTTCGCGTCGGCCGCGACGATCGCTCGGAAGCGCGGAGGTCCGGCGTCGCGATCGCATTCGGATCGATCGCGTCGCATGCGATGACCGCGCGCGCGGCACGCGCGCAGCTGCGCCTTCAGCGTCGCTCGCTGCCGCGAATGCGTCGCGTGCGGCCGTCGTACGCGAGCGCGACCGGCGCGACGCGGTGCGCCTCCTCGAGCGCCGGGCCCGTACAAGCGCCAGCGCGCCGAACAGACGGCGTGTCGTGTACAGGCGGTCGAACGCAGGCGCCGTCCATCGTTCACGACGCTCACTGATCGTCGAGGTGCACGCCGAACGCCGCGTCCCAGTCGTAGAACGCGTTCGAGAACGGCGCCTCCCAGCCGAACGGCGCGAGCGTGTCGTGCAACGGGAAGTCGATGAGGCCTTTCAGCCCGAGCCCGGTCAGCTCGCCCAGCGCGAGCGCTCGTGTTCGTCGGATCGGCGGGACGCGGCTCGGGATCCTCGGGCCCCGCGAGCCAGCCTGCCTGGAACTCGCTGTACGCGAGCGGCACGCGGCGCTGCGTGCGCAGCGACTCCGTCGCGAACGCGAGCTCGGCGCGGTCGTGCTCGCCGATCGCGTACGCGTCGCTCTGGTACCAGTTGCCCATCGCCCACACCGGCGACGACGTCGGGAACCTTCATCTCGAACGTGTTGATGAACACCGGCGTGCGCGGACCGATCACCTCGCGCACCTGGGACTCGAGCCAATGCAGGTACCGGTGCAGATGCGGCGCGGGATACGTGTCGTTGTCGAGGTAGGCGCCCTGGTCGTCGTCGAGCTGGACCGCGATCACGCGGTCGGCGACCGGGCGAAACTCCTCGAGCGCGCGGTGCAGCCAGCGCGACGCGTACCGCAGATGCGTCGCGATTGCGCATCCACTGCGCGGCCGCCGCGTCAGAGTGCGCGTTCTGCAGCGTCGCCGTCGCGGGATAGCGGCCCTCGAGCACGTCGTGCAGCGGCATGCCGTACTCCGGCCGCTGCAGCAGCCATGCCGGATACCCGCCGTTGCGCCACTCGTTGCGGATGACCGGACCCGGGCGAACGATGAAGTGGAAGCCGAGCTGCCTTTCCGAGCCGCAACACCTCGCGCAGATCGCGGCGCGGGTTCGTGCGGCCGTCGAAGTCGAACTCGCCGTCCGCGATCTCGTGCCAGTTCCAGGGGACGTACAGGTCGAGCGTGTTCGCGCCGATCTGCGCGCATCACCATCATCGCATCGCGCCATCGCGAGCGCGGAATCCGCTCGTAGAAGAACGCGCCGCCGAGGAAGAAGAACGGCTTCCCGTCGACCTCGACGATCGTGCTCGCCGCCGCGCGGAGCGCACGATCCTCGCATGTCCGAATGACGGCGCGCGCGACGGTGCGGAGCGCGGCTGCGCTGCCGTCGCGACGAGCGGCTGCGCCGCGGGCGCAACGAGCCCGATCGCGAGCGCAGCGACGACGGCGAACGGCCACTGACGGATCGCGCCGCGCACGCACCAGATAGACGATCGCTCCGGCGCTCACGGTGCCGATGCCGAACGCGATCGCCGATGCGCCCGTCGATGCGAAGAGAAAGAGCCACCCCGCGAGCGCGACGAGCGGAGGCAGCGGATACAGCGGCACGCGGAACGCGCTTCCGGCCGCGCGGCACGGACGAGCGCCAGCGCGACGATCTGGCCGACGCCTTGCACCAGCACGATGCCGGCCGTCAGCGCGTTGATCACCGCAGCGAGCGGAAGCAGACATGCCGGCAACGCCAGGAGGCCGAGCGTCACGAGCGATACCGCGGGAAATCGTCCACGCCGGTGGAGTCGAGCGAACGGCGCGAAGAATTCACCGTCGAGCGCCGCCGCGTACGGCACGCGCGACGCGGCGAGCAGCAAGCCGTACGTCGACGCGAATGCCGTCACCATCACCGCGATGGTCACGACCACGGCGAACGGCGCGCCGAACGCGCGCTCGGCGACCGTCGAGGCGATCGTGCTCGATCGCGCGATGTCCGCCGGCGCGACCGCGGCGGCGACCCCGACGTTGAGCAGGACGTACGCTGCCGCGACGAACGCGACGGACGACAGCACTGCCCGCGGCATCGTCCGTGCCGGCGCGATCACTTCGTCGCCGAGCGCGCAGACGTCGGCGTAGCCGCTGTAATCGTACAACGTGATGACGAGCGCGCTGCCGAGCGCCGCGATGCCGGCGCCGAACGTCAGCGTCCCGGGCAGCGTACGCGACGAGCGGCGCGTACGGGTGCGTGAGTCCGGCGAACGCGACGGCGAGCAGCGTCGCCAGCGCGACGCCGCCGAGAACGAGCGCCGTGCGCGCGATCGCCGGGATCGGTCGATACAGTGACACGAGCGTGATCGCACCGACCGCCATCGCGACCGCCGCGGTCGCGACCGGCGACGCGAGCGACGGCACGAGATACGCCGCGTACTGCGCGAAGCCGATGTAGCCGGACGCGATGACGAGCGGCGCCCAGAAGAGGAACTGCCAGACGAACAGAAACGCGACGAACCGGCCGGGACCGGCGGGGCCGAACGCCTCGCGAAGGTACGCGTAGGTGCCTCCGCTGCGCGGATAACGCGACGCGAGCTCGGCCCACACGAGCCCGTCGCACGCGGCGATCACCGCGCCCGCAATCCACGCAGCCGCGGAGACCGATCCGTGCAGCGCAACGACGACGAGCGGAAGCGTGATGAACGGACCCGGCCCCGACCATGGTCGCGACGTTGATCGCGACGGCCGAACGCAGGCCCACGCCTCGAATCATTCGAACGCCTTTCGCCGTCACCGTGAACGAACTCTCGCACCTGCAAGGACTGCGCGGCACGCTGCGCGTCGACTTCATCGACAGCGACGCGCTGCGCGCCAACGCGCTCGGAGATCCCTCGGTCCGGCCGCTCGCGGTGTACACGCCGCCCGGCTACGACGCCGAGGGTTCGCGCCGCTATCCCGTGCTCTACTGTTTGCACGGCTACACGGGCGACGTCGGCGCCCTCGTTTCGACGCGCGCGTGGGAGACCAACGTCGTGCAATGGGCAGACCGGCTGATCGTCGGGGGTACGATGTCGCCCGCCATCGTCGCGATCGTCGACGGCTTCACGCGTCTCGGCGGCTCGCAGTACATCGACTCGATCCACAACGGCGACTACGCGACGTACACGGTTCGTGACGTCGTCGGCCACGTCGACGAGCGATACCGGACGGTCGCGCGCGAAGGCGGCCGTGCCGTGTTCGGCAAGTCGTCCGGCGGCTTCGGCGCGCTCCACCTGTGCCTGGCGCATCCGGGCGTTTTCGCGGCGTTCGCCTCGCACAGCGGCGACACGTACTTTCGCTACGCTTCGCTGCCGTCGTTCCCGACGGCGCAGCGCGTGCTCGAGGAGCACGGGTCGATCGAAGCGTTCGTCACGGCGTTCGAGGCGAAGCCGAAGCGTCCGCAGCACTGGTACTCGACGATCGAGATGATCGCGTACGCCTCGGCGTACTCGCCGCGTGCGCGGCGGCGGTGGGCGATCGATCTGCCGTGGGACGCCGAGACGGGCGAGTTGCGCGACGACGTGTTCGCGCGCTGGCTCGCGTACGATCCGTGCGAGCGCGTCGCGTCAGGGCGAGCGGCGCTCGAACGCTTGCGCCTTCGCTACCTCGACTGCGGGCGCAAAGACGAATACGGCCTCGACATCGGGGCGCGCGTCTTCACGAAGCGCGTGCGCGAGGTCGGGCTCGACGTTCGCCACGAAGAGTTCGACGACGATCACCGCAACGTGGGATACCGGTACGCGGTGTCGCTGCCGGCGCTCGCCGGCGTGCTGGACCGCGAATGATCGCCTCACCCTGAGCAGGTCGAAGGCTGAGAGCATCGTCTGACGTTCGAGATGCTCTCCGGCCCTTCGACGGAGCTCAGGGTCGACACGGGGATGAAGCGGTTTAGTGCTGCTGCTGCGCGGCTTGACGCAGCTCGCGCATCTTTTCGACGGCTCACGCCGAGCTGGAGCAGGAAGCGTCCCGCGTCGTTGCCGCCGCGCATGCCGTGCGCGCCGTTATGCGGTGCGCCGTTCGCGCCCGGGCCGTTCCCGGCGGGGCCGTTCTGCGGCATGTTGGCGTGGATGGTTTCCATCATCTTCGCGCGTTCCGCGAGGACGGCCCGCGATTCCGACGGGCTGAGGGCCGCGTCGATTTGCTGAACGGCACCGCGGATGTCGGTGAGCTGACCGTTGTTGACCTGGTCGATGATCGACTGGACGCGTGCGCGGTCGGCGGAGGAGAGGTCGTTGAAGGCGGCGGTCTTCGCGTTGTCGCGCGCCGCTTGCATCTGTGCGCGGATCTCGGGCGAGGGACCGCCGGTCTCGGCCGCGTTGCTCTGCTGAGCGCACGCCGCGAGCGGAAGTCCGGTCGCCACGACGAGCGCGAGCACCGGAAGAGATAATTTCATAGGGCCACCGTACGGGCCGCTGCAAAGGTTGGGCTGGGAAAACGGTGAGCGGCGGATGAAAAAACGGGGCGGCACGGCGCTCAGTAGGTGGGTGCGCCCTCATTCTGCGTCGCGGGGATACGGTCGGCGTTCGGCGGATCGCCGGCCGGCGCAGCGTCGCGCCTGCCGACGCCCGCGAGGGCGATGGTCGCGTCGAGCGCGGCGCGCAGATCGTCGATGAGATCGTGCGCGCTCTCGATGCCGACGGACAGCCGGAGCAGGCCGTCCGTGATGCCGCGGCGGTCGCGTTCCTCTTTCGGGATCGATCCGTGCGTCATGCGCGCGGGATGATTGATGAGCGACTCCACGCCGCCGAGACTCTCCGCGAGCGAGAACAGCTCTCGTCCGCTTCGCGACCTCGAGCGCGCGCGATTCGGGTCCGCGCAGCGTGATCGAGATGATGCCGCCGAACCCGCGCATCTGCCGGCGGGCGAGGTCGTGCTGCGGATGCGAGGGCAGGCCCGGATAGTGCACGTCGGAGACGTCGTCGCGCTCGGTCAGGAACTGTGCGATCGCCGTCGCGTTCCGCTCGTGCTCGCGCATCCGCACGGCGAGCGTCTTGGCGCCGCGCGAGACGAGGAACGCCTCGAATGGACTGAGCGTCGCGCCGAGCGTCTTCTGCAGGAAGCGCAGGTTCTCCGCGATGCCGGCATCGTTCGTCATCGCGGCGCCGCCGATCGCGTCGCTGTGCCCGCCGATGTACTTCGTCGCCGAATGGATCACGATGTCCGCGCCGAGCGCGAGCGGCGACTGGAAGTACGGCGTGCAGAACGTGTTGTCGACGACGACCAGCTGCCCCGCGGTGCGCAGCGCCGCCATCGCGCGGATGTCGATGATCCGCAGCATCGGGTTCGTCGGCGTCTCGATCCAGAACATCTTCGTGTCGGCGCGCACCGACGCGCGAACGGCGTCGAGGTCGGTCATGTCGACGAAGCGTCGACGCGATGCCGAAACGCTCGAGCACCCGCGTGAACAGCCGGTACGTCCCGCCGTACGTGTCGTCGCTGACGACGATGTGGTCGCCGGACGACAGCAGGCTCACGATCGCGGTTTCCGCGCCCAAGCCCGACGCGAACGCGACGCAGTCCCGCGCGTCCTCGAGCGCCGCGAGCTGCACCTCGAGCGCAGTGCGCGTCGGGTTCGCGACGCGCGAGTAGTCGTAGCCCTTGTGCTCGCCGACGGCCGACTGCGTGTACGTCGAGGTCGCGTAGATCGGGACGATCGTGGCGCCGGTCGCCGGATCGGCGTCTTGCCCGGCGTGGATGGCGCGCGTCGCGAAGTCCATGCCGCCTACGATTCGCGTCGCCCGGGAAGCGGTTTCCCGTGGCGGCGAACCGAAGCCGATCGTCATGCGGGGACGGCTGCTCGTGTTCGCCGCCGTCGCGGCGGCGTCGGTTGCAGGCGCCCCGGTGGCGGCGGAGAGCGATCCGGCGAGCGTCGTTCTCGCGGGGAACCGTACCGTCGTGGTCGCCGGGCGCGTGCCGCACGGTATCGGGCCCGGAACGTATGCCGTCTGGGAGACCGACACGGGGCCGGCCGTGCGGCACATGACGTATACCGCGCGCGACGCCGGCGCCAGAGTCGGGCTTTGTCCCGGCGGACGAGGTCGTCGACGCGACGTTGCGCATCGCAGCGCGGCCGCATGCGCCCGGCGATCCCGTGCTTACAGCGGCGACCGATACCGTCAGCGGCGTCGACCTCGACGCGCACCAGCCGTACACGGTGAATGAGGTCACGACCGTCAGCGCGACGTTCGACGGGCTCGCGGCAGTCGAGCACGTCGTCGACATGGGGCGGGCAACGGTCGGCACGACGTTCGCGCACGTGGACTTCACGCGCACGACGAACGCGGACGGATCGTTTCGCGAAACGGGTTCGGTCGGCGCGAACGAAATGCATGCGCTCGCGGTCAACGCAGATTTCAGCGCGGCGCTGCACGACGAGACGCCGGGGTTCAGCTTGCGCGACGTCACGGTCGCTGCGCCCGACGGTCCCGGCCCGACGCGCACGTCCACGTGACGCTCCGCACGCAGGGACGCACCATCGGCCCGACGCCGGTCGACACGCACTCGTTCGTCATCCCGCGGTGGTACCCGGCGCAGGCAGTACCGGTGCGCGCCGGTCATGCCGTCATCGCGCATGCGCGCTTGCCGGAATCATGCCGGTTCACGCCGGGCGCGACGGCGGCGGTTGCGACCATGGACCACCGGCGCGCGATCGATCCGACCGGTGTCGTGCGCGAAGAAGAGCACGACGCGTTCTACGATGCGGCCTTGCTTCCGCTGTGCCGGGTCGATCACGCGATCGCGCTGTACTACGACCCGACGACGGGGTCGGCCACGGCTTCCCGGAGCGACGTCGCCGTCGTGTCGCGCGCGCGCGCCGTTACGTCTGGGCCGACAAGAACGAGATGATGTCCTGGCGCGTCACGACGCCGACCGGCGTCGCCGCCGTCGGTCACGACGATCGCCGAGTTCGCCATCGTCAGCAGCTTGTACGCGCGTTCGACCTCGGTATCGTGCTCCAGCATCGGGAACGGGCGGCCCATCACCTCGCCGACCGGCTTGTGCATGATGTCGGCATGGTCGAACACCTGCTGCATCACCGCGACGTCGTTGATCGAGCCGACGACGTCGTTGTCGCGGATCACCGGAAGCTGCGAGATCTCGAACGAGCGCAGCAGGTCGAGCGCGACCTTCACGGTCTGATCCTCCGTCAGCGTGATCATCGGCGGCAGCGGCTGTTTCGTGCGCAGCACGTCGCCGACGGTCTCCTTGCGGCGATCGTCTTCGAGGAAACCGTTCGCGTGCATCCATTCGTCGTTGAAGATCTTCGACATGTAACCGCGTCCGGAGTCCGGCATCATGACGACCATGATCGCGTTCGGCGGGAGGTCTTTCGCCACGCGCACCGCCGCGACGCCCGCCGTGCCCGACGAGCCGCCGACGAGCAGGCCTTCCTCGCGCGTGATGCGGCGCGCCATGAGGAAGCTCTCGCGGTCGGTGATGCGGATGATGCGGTCGATCACGCGCATGTCGACGGTCTGCGGCAGATAGCTCATGCCGATGCCTTCGACCTTGTACGATTTCGGCGTGTCGCCGCTGTAGATCGAGCCTTCCGGGTCGGCGCCGACGACGACGATGTTCGGATTCTGCTCTTTCAAGAAGCGTGCGGTGCCGGAGATCGTGCCGCCGGTTCCCATGCCGCTGACGAAGTGCGTGATCTTGCCGGCCGTCGCTTCCCAAATCTCCGGGCCGGTCGTCCGGTAGTGCGCGCCGGGATTCTGCGCGTTGTGCCATTGATCGGGCTGCACCGCGCCGGGGATCTCCGCGGTGAGCCGGTTCGCGACGCCGTAGTACGACTCGGGCGAGTCGTTCGGCACGTTGGTCGGCGTGACGACGACCTCGGCGCCGTAGGCGCGCAGCAAGTCGATCTTTTCCTTCGACATCTTGTCGGGCATGACGAGAATGCAGCGGTAGCCGCGGATCGCGGCGGCCATCGCCAGGCCCGTGCCCGTGTTGCCGGACGTCGCCTCGATGATCGTCGCGCCCGGCTTGATGACGCCGCGCGCTTCGGCGTCCTCGATCATCGCGACCGCCGCCCGGTCCTTGACCGACCCGCCGGGGTTGACGTACTCAAGCTTCGCCAGGACCAGGCAAGGTGCGCCGTCGATCACGCGGTTCAGCTTGATGAGCGGGGTATGACCGACTGCGCCGAGGGCGTTCTCGTAGTACGTCATCCCGGTCGCCGGGCGAGGTTCGGTCAGCGCCATGAGCTGATCGCGTTCCGCAACTCCGGGAAGGCAGCCTGCGTCCAAGCACTTGCGGACACTCCGAGGAGAAGAGACCACGATGGCCACCGATTTTCGACACGGTGAATTTCCACGTCGCGGACGCGAGGCGCTCGACGGATACCTTTGGCTCGCGCGCGTTTTCGACAAGGCTCGCGCGGCGAGGAACGGCACGATTTTCGATTACATCTATCCGTGTCCGATGGACCGCGGCGTGTTCGATCGCTGGGGCATCACGTCGCGCATGTTCGACGCGGCGCTCGAGACGTGCCAGACCGACGAAGAGGTCCTCGCGTGGCTGAAGGCGCGCGTGCCGGAGTCGAGGCGTGACGAAGCCAACCGCTGGCTCGTCACGGAGAGGATCGACAACCTGGACCGGCAGGACGCGGAAGAAGGCGTCGTCGCCGCGTGACACGCCTGCGGGCGCTCGTCGCGATCGCGCTTTTCGCTGCGCTCGCCGCGTGCGGCGGACCGCAAATCCCGCCTGCGCAGAACTACGGCACGGTCATGGGCCGGGTCTACGACGCGTCGACGAACCAGCCGCTTGCGAACGTCGTCGTCACGGTCGACACGATCTTGACCGCGACGTCGGGCAGCGACGGATCGTACCGGATCGGCACGGTTCCGCTGGGCACGTATCAGGTCGGCGTGCAGTCGGCGCCGAGCGGGTACGGCGTGCCTGACTTCACCGCGGCACCGTACGCGGGCAGCATCATCGCGGGCCAGACGGTCGTGGTCGACATCCCGCTCAGCCGCCACTAGCCGTCATGGCGCTCCGCGTCCTCGTCGCGCCCGACAAGTTCAAGGGCAGCCTCGACGCGGCGGCGGTCGCCGAGGCGCTCGCCGCCGGAATCGCGGACGCCGTTCCGGACGCGACGTGCGTGCGCATCCCGATGGCGGACGGCGGCGACGGCACGGTGGACGCCTTCGTCGCGACGGGCGCCGTCGCGCGCGTCGTCCGCGTCACGGGCCCTCGCGGCACGCCGGTCGACGCGCGATACGCACGCGACGGCGACACGGCGATCGTCGAGATGGCGGCCGCGTCCGGGTTGGTGCTTGCCGGCGAATCGCTCGAACCGCGGCGCGCAACGACGCGGGGCACCGGTGAGGTGCTGCGCGACGCGCTCGATGCGGGCGCGAAGCGCATCGTGCTCGGTATCGGCGGGAGCGCGACGACCGACGGCGGCGCCGGCGCGCTCGCCGCGCTCGGCGCCCGCTTCCTCGACGGCGCGGACCACGAGCTGGAACCGATTCCGGAAGCGCTCGCCGCCGTCGCACGCATCGACCTCTCGCAGCTCGACCCACGGCTGCGCGGCGTCGAGATCGCGATCGCGTGCGACGTCGACAACCCGCTGCTCGGCGAGCAGGGTGCGGCAGCGGTGTACGGTCCGCAGAAGGGCGCGTCGCCCGAGGACGTCACCTTCCTCGACGGCGTCCTCGCGCGACTCGCCGACGCGATGTCGCAAGGCGACGGGGCACGACCTGCGCGATCTGGCCGGCGCGGGCGCGGCCGGTGGCCTCGGCTGGGCGCTCGCCGCTGCCTGCGGCGCGAAGCTCGAGCCCGGCGTCGCGCTGATCGCGCGCGTTCGAGGACTGCGGGATGCGCTCGCGGGCGCCGACTGGTGCTTCACGGCCGAAGGCTCCATCGACGAGCAGACGCTGCACGGCAAGGTGGTCGACGGCATCGGCGCGATCGCGCGCGACGCCGGGGTCCCGGTCGTCGCCTTCGGCGGCCGCGTCGACCTCGAAGCGGAGCGCGAGCTCCGCGCGCGTGGCGTGGTCTGCGTGCCGGTCCTCGCGGCGCCCGCGACGCTCGATGAAGCGATGCGCGACGCGGCCGTCAACGTTCGGGCGACGGCGGCCCGCGTCACGGCGCTGGTGCACGCCGCAGTCAATGCGCGCTCGTCTGCTGCACCGGGCCCTGCGCGCGCTCCGACGAAACACGATCGATGGTGATGATGCTGGCGCTCGTGCTTGCGGCGACGGAGCCGAAGCTCGATCGGCCGCACGCCGCGCTGCTCTCCGTCTTGCGCAGCAGCGCCGACGCGTCAGGATGCGAGCAGGCCCAGATCGCCGGCGCCGCCGCGGGCGCAACGATCCGAACGCTGGGGCGCATCGGTGCCGACCCGGTCGTTCTCGCCGAGGTGGAGAACCCGTGCATCTGCGGCGCGCAAAATTGCCCGTACGTGGCGATGCGGCTGTCCGCCGGCAAACCGCGCGTGCTGTTCTCGACGTACGGTATCACGGCGCGCGTCGTGCCGCATCCCGGGACGCTGCCGGACGTCGTTATCGGCGCGCACGACAGCGCGGCGGTGACCGTCGAGACGCAGTACGCGTACCGCTCCGGTTCCTACGCGACCGCCGGCACCGAGCGCGTGCGCGCGACGGACGGCGCACGCAAGCCGGACACGGTCGCCGTGCGCTTCGCGGCGGGTGCGTCGTCGGCGCGGTTGCGCGGAAGCGCGTCGGTGGGATGGTACGACGGGTACGCATTCGATGCTGCCCGCGGACAGCGCATCACCGTCGAGGGCGTCCGGTCGCACGCGCCGGTCACGCTGACGCTGCTCGGCCCGGGAGAAGGCGGCGTGACGACGCTGCGGCCGGGGGTCGCGTTCGTGCTGCCGAAAACGGGCTCGTATGTGCTGCACGTCGACAGCGACACGGAGAACGACGCCGCGTACGAGCTGACGCTCGCGATTCGTTAGCGAAGCGCCGGCGTTACGTCGCGGGCGCCGTTCCGGGCTGGCGGAAGCGCACGTAGCTCGCGCGCTCCTGCACGGCATCATCGATGATGCCGACGACCACCGCGGCGAGCCGGTCGCTGTCGTGGCGGACCGTCGCCGTCTCGCTGATGACGTTCGCGCGCACCACGCGCACGCCGAGCGCGCGCACCGCGTCGTCGTCGAGGTCGACCGGGAGCTGACCCTCCTCGGCGTACGCTTCGCGCAGCTTGCGCGGCAGCTCGTCGTTCACGACGGCGACGTCGCAGATGCGCGCGCCCGCACCGGTCAAGAGCGCGCGAACGTGCGTCGATGCGGCGTATCCGTCGGTTTCGCCGGGCTGCGTCATCACGTTGCAGACATAGATTTTCACGGCGCTGGACGCTTCGATCTCGCGTCCGATGCGGTCGACGAGCAAGTTCGGCATGATGGAGGTGTAGAGCGATCCCGGTCCGAGCACGATCGCGTCGGCCTCGCGCAGCGCGACGATCACTTCGTCGAGCGGGGCCGCGTACGGCGGATCGAGATACACCTCGTCGATCGCGCCGTGTGCGCTGGTGATCTGCGACTCGCCTTCGATGATGCGTCCGTCTTCCATCCGCGCGCACAGGCGCGCAATGGCGAGGGTCGACGGCAGCACGCGGCCTTTCACATTCAGCACGCGGCTCGACACCTTGACCGCCTCATCGAAATTGCCGGTGACGCCCGTCATCGCGGCGAGGAACAAGTTCCCGAACGAGTGTCCGCTGAGTCCTTCGCCTTCCGAGAACCGGTACCGGAAGAGCTCCGTGACGAGAGCCTCGTCGTCGGCGAGCGCGACGAGACAGTTGCGGATGTCGCCGGGCGGCAGCACGCCCAGCTCTTTTTGCAGGCGTCCGGACGAGCCGCCGTCGTCCGTCACCGTCACGACGGCGGTGAGGTTCGTCGTGATCTTCTTGAGGCCGCGCAACATCGTCGAGAGGCCCGTGCCGCCGCCCACGACGACGATCTTGTAGCCGCGCTCGAGGCGGCGTCCGCGAATCTTGTCGATCACGTCGGTCGCGCCGTACGGGGCCACCGCTGTGACGATCGAGTTCAGCCAGCGCCAGATGCCGAGCGCGACGAGCAGCGCGCCGGCGGCCATGAACGTCCACGAGAGGTATGCCGGCGGAAAGAACTCGGCGACCATCGCGTCGACCAGCTCGTTGACGCGCAGCGTCATGCCCTCGTCGGTGAGGTAGCGCGACACGCCGTTCACGAACAGCGCCGCGCCGACGATCGCCAGCAGGAGCCAGCGCTTCACGCCCAGGCCCGGCATCAGCCAGCGTGCGAGGTTGAGGGAGCGGCGCATGCGCGTGCTCATCGATTCACGTCCCGTGCGTCGAACGTCGCCAAAGCGCCCGTCGTCTCGCTCAGGTGACGCTGCAGCCGGCGGCCGAGGTAGACGCTGCGGTGACGGCCGCCGGTGCAGCCGATTGCGACGGTCACCTGCGACTTGCCCTCGTGCTCGTAGCGAGGAACCAGGAAGTCGAGCAGAGCGAACAGCCGCGTGAGGAACTCTTCCGTGTCCGGGATCGCCTCGAGGTACGCCACGACCGGCGCATCGGCACCCGTGAGATCGCGCAGCGAGTCGACGTAATTCGGGTTCGGCA
The DNA here is from genome assembly GCA_963841685.1 of Vulcanimicrobiota bacterium. GTDB lineage: Bacteria > Vulcanimicrobiota > Vulcanimicrobiia > Vulcanimicrobiales > Vulcanimicrobiaceae > Vulcanimicrobium. Next base: position 2,037,120 of record CAWJDU010000003.1, on the reverse strand, counting down.
GGAAGCGGACGTCGAACACGAGGTCCGCGTCGCGCGGAATGCCGTATTTGAAACCGAACGCGACGATGCCGATGCGCAGCCGCCGCGCCTCGGCGGTCACGAACGTCGCGCCGATGCGGTCCTTGAGCTGTCCGAGCGTGAAGCGGCTCGTGTCCCAGACGATCGTGGCGCGGTCGCGCAGCGCGGCGAGCGAGGCGCGCTCCGCGGCGACCGCATCGACGAGTCCGACGCCGTTCTGCCCGAACGGATGACGGCGGCGCGTTTCGCTGAAGCGGCGCACGAGCGTGTCGTCTTCGGCGTCGAGGAACAGTACGTCGATGCGTATGCCGTCCGAGGCGATCGCGTCGATCGCGCCGATCGCATCGCCGAACGGACCCATGGTGCGGACGTCGAGCGCCATCGCCGCGTTCGCATACCCGGCATCGCGCGCGAGGTTCACGAACGACGGCGCGAGGACCGGCGGCGCGTTGTCGAGGCACGCGAAACCGAAATCCTCGAACGACTTCATGGCCTGGCTCTTGCCCGCGCCTGACAGGCCCGTTACGATGACCACACGGCGCATATGAAGCTCTTTTCTGCCGAGAAAGCGAACGCCCTCATCCCGGTCCTGGAGCCGTTGCTGGACGAGCTCTGGAGCCGGCGCCGTGACCTCGCGATCCGGCTGCTGGAGAGCGACCCCGCGCTGCGCGGAGGCACGCCGGACCAGATGCGCGACCGCCGGCGCTCGCGCGCGTTCACCGAGCTCAAAGCCGAGATCGTGCGCCTCATCAACCGGATCGAGGCGCACGGCTGCGTCGTGAAAGACCTCGACCTCGGGCTGCTCGACTTCCCGTCGATGCGCGAAGGCCGGCCCGTCTATCTGTGCTGGAAGGCCGGAGAGCCGGAGCTCTCACACTGGCACGGCACGGACGAGAGCTTCGTCGACCGCAAGCCGATCTGACGTCGCCCGCGAAAGCGGGCGGCGAGATCCTAGGCCGGGACGGTTGCCGCGTCGACTTTGAGGAAGTCCTCGGCGAGACCCTGGAGGCGGACCTCGCCGAACACGACGGTGTACGCACCGGCCGCGAAGTCGGTGACCTTGCCGAATTCGGGGACGCTGGCGAGCTGCGGAATCTTCGCGCGGATCTCGTCGGGCAGGCGCACGGTGTCGCCGACTTCGAGCGCGGGCTGATCGAACAGCTTCTCGAGGTCGGTCATCAGCAGGTTGAGCGGGATGCCGTAGCCTTCGCTGACTTGCTCGATCGTCTCGGTCTCGCTGATCGAGCAATGCGAGCATCCGCCGAGATGGAATCGCGCGAACACGCGCTTCGCGCCGGCGTGCGTCTTGAACGCTTGCTCGACGGTCATGTCCTTCGTGAAGTACGCCACAGTCGACATCATTCGATCAGACCGCGGAACGACCCCGCCGGTTGCGACGCCGCGCCGGGCACGCCGCGCGCGGCGCGCAACCAGGCAGCGGCATCGACGGTGCGTCGAAGCGCCTCGAGCGGCGCGCCGGCCGCCAGCACGCGGGCGAGCTCGTCCTTCACCGCGGCGGTGTGCAGTGCGTCGAGCGCGCTGCCGAGCGCGGCGGCGACGACCGCGACCGTCGCGATCTCGTCAGGCGCGTACGTTTCACCGTTCGGTCTCGAGGCCAACGTGACGATGCCGGTGATGACGTCGCGAACGCGTCATCGGGAAGGCCCACTCGCCCGGCAGCGACGTCGCGACGTCCGGCAGCGCGACCGGTGCGCGCGTCGCGCGTAGCCGCACGAGTGCAGGATCGTCGACGTCGACGGGCACCGCATCGCGGTCGACGCGGCTCGCGGACCCGGCGTCGATGACGTATACCGCGGCGTCCGAAGCGTTCATGCGCCGCACGAGCTCTTGGTGCGTACGGTCGATCGCGACCTGCGGCTCCGCGATGTACGCGACGTCGCGCGCGAACGCGCGCAGCGCCCGGTCGGCCTCGTGGCGCGCGCGGAAGAAGAGGTCGTCGATGAACCGGTCGGCGCGCGCGTGGATGCCGCGTAGCGAGAAGCCCAGCACGAGCGCCAATCCCAGCTCGAGCGCGGCCGAGGTGATGTGCGAGACGCGCACGAGCACATTGCCGAGCAGCCACTCGAGCGCACCGAACGCCAGCAGCACGAGACCGGACACGGTGCCGAACACGAGCGCGCGGTTCAACACGAAACCGACGTCGATCACCCGGTGCCGAACGATCGCGTAGCCGAGCCCGATCGGGATCGCGAGCAGCGTCAGCCCGAGATACTGCATCCAGTCCACGAGCGGTAGGTGGGCGAGAACCATTGCGAGCGTGACGAGCGGCCCGGAGAACCCGACCGCCAAGGACGACCACACCCACGCGACCCGCTGCTTGTCGCCACCGGTCGCCGTGCGGTACGCGCTCCAGAACGCGGTCGCGATCGCGGCGAAGTACGCCAGCGACAGGATGCCGGCGAGAGGCTGCAGCCACGGAACGAGCGGGCGCGCCGGCACGAGCGCCAACAGGATACCGGCGTACTGCATCACGACGAGCGCCGCGAGCAGCCAGGGGTTCACGCGCCGGAGGATCGCTCGCACGCCGCGCGCGCTCGGCTGCGGAAAGCTGACGGCGATCGCCATCGCGGCGAACGCGGCGAAGATCTCCGCGAACGGCGTCACGACGAACAGCATGAATCCGGCGAGCCACACGGGTGTGAACGGGCCGTTCACCTCGATCAGAGCGGCGATGCTGAAGAAGAACAGCGTCGAGCATCCGCGCCACGCGGTCCGCCGGACGCCGGACCGCGACGAACACGCCTGCCGCGATCAGTACGAGGCGCAGCAACTGGTACACCCACACGGCGACGCCGGCGGGCGGAGCGGGCCGCATCGTAGCGACGAACGAGACGGCTGTGCCGTCCGGACGCGTCCCGCTGAACCGGAAGCGATCGCCGATCCGGGCCCGCTGGAACGCGATGCGGTTCGCGAGCGAGTGGTCGACGAGGCGGACGCGGTCGCCGGCATGGACCGAACCGTCGATGCCGTCGAGATGCGTGATGCGCGTGACGACCTGCGGGCCGCCCGACAACGGTTCGCGCAGCATCGCGAACGGCGGCTCGCCGAGCGCGGTCGCGACGCCGGCGATATCGAGTGCCGTGATCGCGAGCAGCGCGACGCCGACCGAGAGCCCGATGGCCTGCCATGCTCGGCTGTTCACGGGAGATCGTTCGCGACGTTGAGCGGAGGACGCCTGTACGCCGGATTCTGTCAAAGCTTCCGAAGAAGCCGTGGCCGTCATCTCTCTGGGGCCGCTCTCACGAGCGGCCTCGTTGCGACTTGCGCTCGCTACGCCGGGCCGGCGTGCGTTCGCCGAAGCGAACGCGAACGAGCTGTCTTGCTCCAGGTGGGGTTTACCCGCGCCCGCGTCACCGCGGAACGCCGTGCGCTCTTACCGCACGATTTCACCCTTGGAGGCTTGCGCCGGCATACACCGGTCCAAGCCGTCCGGTATGTTTCTGTGGCACTTTCCTTCGAGTTGCCCCGACAGGACGTTATCCTGCACCCTGCCCGATGGAGCCCGGACGTTCCTCGACGCTTGCGCGCCGCGACGGCCCGGCGTCCTCCGCGGCTCGCATCCTACCGGAAATTCGTGCGCGCGGCAACCGCGCGTTCAGCTCAGCAGGTCGCGATGGTGGCGCGACCACCATGAGGAGAGGCGCGCGTGCGGACGGCGGCCGCGACGCGTCTTGAGCTCCGGCTTCGGCCCGAGCTGCGGCCATACGGAGAACGAGCGCAGCGGCGCGCCGCACAAGAAGCCGATGATGTCGGCGCGCAGATCGGAGATCACGGTCGGCAACAGGTGCACGGAAGCACCGAGCACGCGCACTCCGTCGAAGCGAAATGCGATCGTACAATCGGCCCACGACGTGCGACGCACCTCGACGTCGGAACGTCCGCGTGCGACGAGCACGCCTGCGCGCTCCCTCACGAGCCGAACACCCGGAATCAACATCGGGATCAACAGTTCGAGATCATCGGCGAAATGCTCGAACTCGACGCTGTCTTGGACGGGGGCATCCATGCTCCACGACACTCCTTTGTCGTCACACCTCGGAACGTGACTGTAACGCAGTCGACAGAGCGGGGGCAAGGCTCTTTGCCGAACCTTAGCGCGCGGAAACGTTTATGCAAATCAAAAAGCCCGCGGCGCGGGCTTTGATGGTGGAGGATAGGAGACTCGAACTCCTGACCCCCTGCATGCCATGCAGGTGCTCTACCAACTGAGCTAATCCCCCGGGCCGACCGCGTGCATTCACGTCGCTCCGGCCACGGTCCTGGCGCGCTGCTGCGCTACAATCCCTTCACGGGCGGCCCGAACGGCAGCGGAATCAGCGGCGCATCGTACGGGCCGCGCCGGCGACGGCGCGCCTGCGGCGCGCGCACCGGGGACGTCCGCGGATACAGCGCCAGCGTGGTGAGCGACGCGCCGCAGAAGAAGCCGACGAGATCGGCAGCGAGATCGTTCAAACCGCTCGGCGACAACGGCACGCTTCCCGAGAGCACGCGCTCGAAACCGTGCCGGAACACGATCGTTGCCGCGCACGCACGCTGCAGCGTAATGTCCGTCGTGGCGGAGCCGCGTCCGAACCGCACTCCGTTCTCGAGCACGACGACGCGCACTTCCGGAAGCAGCGTCGCGAGCGCGCCGATGAGCTCGTCTTGAAAGACGTCGAACGAGATCAGGCCGGCTGCGTCGTCGCGCCGCGCTACCGAAGCACGCACCGGCTCACCAACCCGCCCGATTCGAACACGATGCGTTTGCGGCGATACCGCAACGATCGGACATGACATGCGCCCACATGACCGCCCCTCCCTGATACACCGGTTGTCGGCGGCTCGAGGCGAGCGATTAGGGCGAATTGTCAAGGAACGAGCAGATTATGCCGTGGCGTCGCGCGATGTGATCGAGCACACGGCATCGACGCCCTTGCGGCACACGTAGCCGTGCGTGCGCACGCGACGCGGTTCGCGATCGTAGAATTCGGACACGCGACGCGCGATTATGGAGACGAGGGGACTCGAACCCCTGACATCCTGCTTGCAAAGCAGGCGCTCTACCAGCTGAGCTACGTCCCCAGATGTGTCGCGCTGCGCAATTCGAGACGCCGCGTCCGTTTCCGCCCCGCCCCGCTCGCTACGGCGTTCGCGCGAGCCCGACGTCGAGCGCGTCTCGTGCGGCGTGCTGCGCAACAACGCGTCTGCCGCGCAAGAGGTAGTTCCCAGCCTTTGGGGAGCATACTGAGCGAGATGTCCCCGACCGCCACGCCGCCCCTGACGTACCCGGACGCTCCCCGGGTCGATCAGATCGACGAGTATTTTGGGCGACGTGTCGCCGACCCGTACCGCTGGCTCGAGGACGTCGACTCGCCCCCGACCCAGCGGTGGATCGCCGGAGCAGAACGCGCTGACCGAAGCGTTCCTTTCGACCGTGCAGAACCGCCAGGCGATCCGTGCGCGGCTCACCGACGTGTGGGACTACGAGCGCCGCTCGGTGCCGGAGAAGGCGGGCGACGCTCTACGCGTACTTCCGGAACACCGGCCTTCAGAATCAAGCCGTCCTGTACGTCGGCCGCGACCTCGCCGAGCCCGGCCGGGTCCTGCTCGACCCGAACACGTTCTCGCCGGACGGTACCGTCGCCCTGAGCGGCACGGCGTTCAGCGTCGACGGCTCGCGGCTCGCGTATTCGATTTCTTCGTCCGGGTCCGACTGGCAGGAATGGCACGTCCGCGACGTCGTGACCGGCCGCGACCTTCCGGACATCGTCCGCTGGTCGAAGTTCTCCGGCGCGGCGTGGCGCGTCGACGGCAGCGGCTTCTACTACAGCCGCTACGACGAGCCGCCGTCGGACGTCGCCCTCAAAGAGACGAACTTCAACCACAAGCTGTACTTCCATCGGCTCGGCACGCCGCAGTCGACCGACGTGCTCGTCTTCGAGCGGCCCGACCACAAAGACTGGAACATTGCCGGAATCACGACCGAGGACGGCCGGTATCTGCTCATCGACGTCAGCGAAGGAACGGCGCCGGAGAACGGCATCTTCGTCAACGATCTCGACAGCGGTGCGATCGTCGAGCTCATCGCGACCGGCGACGCGCGCTACGCATACATCGCGAACGATGGGCCCACGTTCTACTTCGTCACGACGAACGGCGCGCCGCTCGGACGCATCGTCGCGATCGACCTGCGCAGCCGGGCTCTCACCGAGGTCGTGCCGCAAACGCGCGATTCGCTCGACGCCGCGTGCGCGTTCGGCGATCGGCTCATCACGCAGTATCTGCACGACGCGCTCGCGTACGTCGTCGTGTACGGCCTCGACGGCCGCCGCATCGGCGAGGTGCAGCTTCCGGGGCTCGGCAGCGTGGCCGGTTTCACCGGCAAGCGCGCGGAGCACGAGACGTTCTACAGCTACACGAGCTACACCGAGCCGACGACGATCTACCGGTACGACGTCGATGCAGGCACGTCGACGCGCGTGTTTCGGCCGCAGGTACGCTTCGAGACGAGCGAGTTCCAGAGCGAGCAGGTTTTCTACACGTCGAAGGACGGTACGCGCGTCCCGATGATCGTCGCGTCGAAGCGCGGCGTGCAGCGAGACGGAACCGCGCCGGCGATTCTGTACGGCTACGGTGGTTTCGACATCTCCGTCACGCCGGCGTTCTCGTCGGCGATCCTCGTGTGGCTGGAGATGGGCGGCATCTACGCGGTCGCGAACATTCGCGGCGGCGGCGAGTACGGCGAACGCTGGCACCGTGACGGCATGAAGGCGCGCAAGCAGAACACGTTCGACGACTTCATCGCCGCGACGGAGTATTTGATCGCCGAGAAGTACACGAGCTCGGCGAAGCTCGCGATTCACGGCGGCTCGAACGGCGGACTGCTCGTCGGCGCGTGCATGACGCAGCGGCCGGAGCTCTTCGGCGCCGTGCTGCCCGCGGTCGGCGTGCTCGACATGATGCGTTTCGAGCGGTTCACCATCGGCTGGGCGTGGACGTCCGACTACGGATCCGTCAGCCAGCCCGACGACGTCGCGACGCTACTCGCGTACTCGCCGTACCACAACGTGCGCGTCGGCGTGCGCTATCCGCCGGCGCTGATCACCACCGGCGATCACGACGACCGCGTCTACCCCGCGCACTCGTTCAAATTCGCGGCGGCGCTGCAGTACGCGCAGGCCGGAGACGCGCCGATTTTGCTGCGCGTCGAGACGAAGGCCGGTCACGGCGCCGGAAAACCGACCGCGAAAATGATCGATGAGGTCGCGGACCGCTACGCCTTCCTCGCGAAGGTCTTCGGGATCTAACGCTGCGTCAGCTGCGACCCGATTCGGGCAGTTTGTCGCGGTGAACGCCGCAGGCGGCCCTGACGGCGTACCGTTCCGGTTCGGCTTCCTCGGCCTCGCAGCCGCACGGAAACATGAGCCGGCCCGTTCGACCCGTGCCGCCGCTGTCCGTGAAGAAGAACCGTCCCACCCCGATCAGACGCTCCAACGCCGAGCGTCCGAGCAGGCCGCTAGGGTTGTCCAACATCGCAGAACAATCGTGCGCGGCGGACGCGCGGCCTGTCAAGCCGCAAACGGACCAACGGGCGCAGTCGTTGGTGGGCCATCCTGGTCTCGAACCAGGGACCTCATGCTTATCAAGCATGCGCTCTAACCAACTGAGCTAATGGCCCGGGCGACGGCGCTTAGTGTAGAAGAGCGCCTCGCCCTTGTCAACGACGGCCTAGATCAGCCGAACCCAGGCCGCGACGTTCATGTCGTCGCGCTTGACCTGCTGCATCGCCAGGTCGCGCAGGATGTTCATCTCGCGCTGCGCCTCCGCGCGCGCGCTGGCGATCGCGTCGAACTGCGACTGCTGGACGAGGGTCGCGAAGTCGTTCGGCGTCGCGGGCGGCTCGGCAGCGCGGTGCGGTGCGGCGGACTTCTTCGTTGCCGACGCGGGGCCGGCGCGCGTGGGCGGACGATGGGCGGGCGGCTGCGGTTTGACGGGCGCGGCTTCCATCAGCCGATCGACCGGATGAACTCTTTGACGATCGCGTTGTCCGCCTTGCGCTGCTGCATGGCGACGTCGCGCAGCGTGTTGGCCTCACGCAGCAACTCGGAACGCTCCGAAGTCGTCTCGTCGAACTGCTGCGACTGCGCCTGCAGCTGCAGCTGGAAGACCATCTGCTGCGCGTTCAGCGCCTCGGTCGCGGCCAAATAGCCGCCGTCGACCGCGTTCTGGGTCGCGTTGCTGAAGCCGCCGGCCGTGCTCGCGCCGCTGCTGCCGAACCCGCCCGTCAGCGCGCCCGCGCCGACGCTCAGCGGGTTGCCGAATATCGCTCCTTGCGCCGCGCCCGCCAGGGCGCCGAGGACGTTGAAGCCCATGGGGTGTCCTTTCTAGTCGGTGTCGTCGTCGCCGAGTTCGGACGACGGCGCGATGTCGCGCTCGCGGCCGTCGGCCTGCTGCAGCGGATGATAGCCTGGAAGCGTCGGCGTGATGAGACCGCCCGTCGGCATGCCGGTGCTGGCCGCCGAGCCGAAGGCCGACGACGCCGATCCGGACAGCCCCGTCGACGCGAAGCCCGACAGGCCGGGTGCGGCGGCGTTCGGAGAGCCGAGCTGCGATGCGAGCGACTGCAGCCCGTTGACGGCGCTCGCGTAGTCGCGCGGATCGGCTGCCGCCGTCAGCGCGGTCACCGGCGATACGGTCCCGGGCGCCGGCGCTCCGCCGAGCGCCGCGTAGTGGCGCATCACGGAGTCGGCGTAGCCGACGGGCCGTCCGTCTCCCCAGTCGGTGAGAGTACCGGTGCCCGTGGGGGAGCCGCTATTGTAGGCGGTCAGCGCGGCGCGAACGTCGCCGTGGTACTTCTGCAGGTTGGAGCTGAGCAGCCCTGCCGCATAGTCGGCGTTCTGCGCCGGGTCCATCGCGGCCGAAGTCGTCGCGAACGTATGCCAGCGGTCGTCGATTTGGAACAGCCCGTGGCCGTGCCCGCCGTCGCCGACGACGTTCCGGCCGGAGACGGCGCCTGGACCGCCGGTCTCCTGGGCGGCGACCGCAGCGAGCAAGCGCGGATCGAGGTTGTGCTGTGCGGCGGCCGCGCTGATCTGCGTGCCGAACGCGACGTTGAGCGAGGTGTCCATTGCACCCGTCCATCACGCCGCTATTCGCGTTGACAAGCCCCCCGGCGTGGTCTACCATGGTTCGGTTGCATGGGGTTCTCCTCGCGGGGGACCCTGTTGTGTGGTATGGCTTCTGCAGTGATCGACGTCGGGGCCGTCCTGTTCGCGGGGCGTCCGATGTCTCTCGACGAGCGCGTCGAGGTTCCACCGTTCTCCTCGTTCACGTTCCCCCAGCCGGCGCACGCCAGGTTGGACATCCGGCGCGTTGACCGGGGCATCGACATCGGAGGGACCATCGACGTCATCGCCGAGGCACCGTGCGACCGTTGTCTGGATGACGTGCGCGTCCCGATCGCGATCGACGTCGAGGAACGCTTCGATCCACCGAGCGGAACGAGCGACCCTTTCGGCGAGAACAACGTACTGGACGGCACGTCCCTCGACGCGGGCGATCTCGTGAGACAGCTCGTCACCAGCGCGCTTCCACTGACGCTCACGTGCGGCGAAAGCTGCCGCGGACTGTGCGAGCGGTGCGGGCGGAGCAAGAACGATGGAGGCGGTTGCACGTGCCCCGCATGAGGAACGTGGAAAGGCGATCATGGCAAACCTGAAGTGGAAGACTCCCCGATCGAAGACGCGCAGCCGGCGAGCGGCGAACTGGAAACTCAATCCGGTGACGACGGTGGAGTGCCCCCAGTGCCATCAGCCGAAGCGGCCGCATTTCGTCTGCGATTTCTGCGGGACGTACGACGGCCGTCAAGTCGTCGTCAAAGACGATCACGCCGGTCATCATCACGGCTAGTGGATTCACTGCGGTCCACACGGTGTAGATGACGCCTACAGGGGTCCGCATCGCGGGCGTCGGGCACCACGTGCCCCAGGGGATCCTCACCAACGCCGACTTCGAGCGCATGTTCGACACGTCGGACGAGTGGATCACCTCGCGCACCGGGATGAAGGAGCGGCACATCGCCGCCGCCGACGAGCCGACGAGCGAGATCGCCGTGCACGCGGCGCGCAACGCGCTCGCATCGGCGGGCCTCGAACCGAAGGACCTCGACTGCGTCATCGTCGCGACCGTCACGCCGGACTACATCTTTCCGGCGACCGCGTGCATTCTCGGCGCGAAGCTCGGCATCCCGGGCGTCGCCGCGTTCGACATCGAGATCGCGTGCAGCGGCTTCATCTACGGGCTGACCGTCGCTGCGAGCATGGTGCGCACCGGCGTATTCAAGCGCGTGCTGCTCGTCGGCGCCGAAGAGCTTTCGCGCATCATGAATTACGAGGACCGCTCCACCGCGGTGCTTTTCGGTGACGGTGCGGGCGCGGTCGTGCTCGAGGCGAGCGTTGTCGACTCGTTCCTCGGCGCGGAACTCGGCGCGGACGGATCCGAACCGAAGAATCTCTACATCGAAGTCGGCGGGACCGCCGCGCCGCCGGTGAGCGCCGAGCACATCGAGGCGAAGCGCAACAAAGTCGTGATGAACGGCCGCGAAGTGTTCCGCTTCGCCGTGACCAAGATGATCGAGGCGACGAACGTCGCGCTCGAGCGCGCGGGCGTGTCGCCGCGCGACGTCACGTGGCTGATTCCGCATCAGGCGAATCGCCGCATCATCGACGCCGCGGCGAAGCACCTCGACCTTCCCGTCGGAACGCGTCGTCGTCAACATCGAGCGCTACGGCAACACGAGCGCCGCGTCGATCCCGATGGCACTGTCCGAGACCGTCCAGGCCGGAAGGCTGAAGGACGGCGACATCATTCTCTTCGTCGGCTTCGGCGGCGGCTTGAGCTGGGGCGCCGTCGCGTGGCGCTGGACCGGCGATGTGAAGCCGTCCGCGAACGGCAAGGCTGCGAGCGCCGGAATCCACGCCTGAATGCGCGTCGGCGTCATCTTCCCGGGGCAAGGCTCGCAGACCGTCGGCATGGGCGCCGACGTCGCGCGCGCGTATCCCGCCGCCGCGCAGTGCTTCGCCGCCGCGAAAACGATTCTCGGCTACGATCTGCTCGCGCTGTGCGAGCGCGGTCCGGCGGACACGCTGACCGAGACGCGCTACGCGCAGCCCGCGATCTTCGTGACGAACGTCGCGCTCGCGCGCGCCGCCGGCGATGCGCTGCAGCCGATCGTCAGCGCGGGACACTCGTTCGGCGAGTTCTGCTCGCTCACGCTCGCCGGCGCGCTGACGTTCGAGACGGCGCTCTCGCTCGTGAACCAGCGCGGTCTCGAGATGCACCGTGCGGCGACGATGGCGGAAGGCGCGATGGCGGCCGTGCTCGGCCTCGATCCCGAGCTGCTGCGCGCGGCGGTCGGCCGCGCCGTCGCGAGCGGCGCCGGGCGCGTGCAGCTCGCGAACTTCAACGCGCCGGGCCAGATCGTGATCAGCGGCGATGCCGAAGCCGTGCGCGTCGCCGGCGAGCACGCCATCGAAGCGGGCGCGAAGCGCGTCGTACCGCTCAACGTCAGCGGTGCCTGGCATTCGCCGCTGATGGATCCCGCCGTCGCGGAGTTCGAACCGCACGTGCGCGCCGCGACGGTGCTGCCGCCGAAATTCACGGTGATCTCGAACGTCGACGCCAAGCCGTACGCCGGCGTCGAAGAGATCAAGTCGAAGCTCGTGCGGTCGGTGACGGGCGAAGTGTTGTGGCATGACGCGGCGCTCGCGCTCGTCGCGACGGGGCTCGATCTCATCGTCGAGTTCGGTGCATCGCCGGTGCTCGCGCCCATGTTCAAGCGCATCGCCGGCGCGCCGAAGGCGATCACCGTGTCCGATGCCGGCGGTGTCGAGAAGCTTCGCGGGGAGCTCGCCGGCAGCGGCTCGCGCAGTCCCGAGCCGGCGCGCGGATGACGGGCAAAGTCGCCGTCGTCACCGGAGCGAGCCGCGGGATCGGCCGCGCGATCGCCGTCGATCTCGCTCGGAACGGCGCGGACGTGGCGCTGTTCGGCCGCGACACGCTCGCGCTCGAAGAGACGAAGGCCGCGTGCGAGTCGGGCCGTCAGGACGCGAACGTCACCGTGCACGTCGCCGACGTCGTGCGCGAGTCGGACGTGAACGACGCGATCGCCGCGGTGCTGCAGGCGCACGGCCGCGTCGACGTCGCCGTCGCGAATGCCGGCCAGGCGAAGGACGGGCTGATGCTCCGCTTCAAGGCGGACGACCTCGATCGGCTGATCGACGTCAACCTGAAGTCGGCGTTCTACCTGAGCTCGGCGGTCGTGAAGCCGATGGTGAAGCAGCGCGGCGGCGCGATCGTGTTCGTCTCGTCTATCGTCGGCCTGTCCGGAAACGCCGGACAGAGCGCGTACGCCGCGACGAAAGCGGGACTGATCGGCCTCGCGAAGTCGCTCGCCAAGGAGCTGGGTTCCCGCAACATTCGCGTCAACTCCGTCGCTCCCGGGCTCATCGAGACGGCGATGACGGCCGAGATGCCGCCGGCGGCACGCGATCACTTCCTGGGCAATATCGCTCTCGGACGCCCCGGCGGCCCCGAGGACGTTGCCCCCGTCGTCACGTTCCTCGCGTCCGACGCCGCCCGCTACGTCACCGGCCAAACCGTGGTCGTGGACGGCGGGCTTCTGATCTGATGGCGCTCCGCCCCAGGCTGCGCGCAACAACACTACCTCTGAGGAGACTCACACGCACCATGGCCGCTGACACTTTCGATCGCGTCAAGAAGATCATCGTCGAGCAGCTCGGCGTCGAAGAGAACGAAATCACGCCGGAGGCGTCGATCACCGACGATCTCGGCGCGGACTCGCTCGATCAGGTCGAGCTCGTGATGGCGTTCGAGACCGAGTTCGGCATCGACATCCCCGACGAAGAAGCCGAGAAGATCAAGACCGTCGGCGACGCGGTCTCGAAGATCGACACGGTCGCCGGAGCCAAAGAAGCGTAGTGGGTTCACGTCCCGTGAACCCTTCGCGTTCGGCCTCACGGCCGAGCCGCAGCACGGAGTAGCATGCTCGAGGCTCTCTCCGATCGCTTAGGCGCGATCTTCGACCGGCTGGCGAATCGCGGCCGACTCTCCGAGTCGGACGTCGCTGCCGTCTTGCGCGAAGTGCGCATCGCGCTCATCGAGGCCGACGTCGCGCTGCCCGTCGCCAAAGAGTTCGTCAACGCGATCAAAGAGAGGGCCGTCGGCTCCGACGTCCTCACTTCGCTCACGCCGTCGCAGACCGTCGTCAAGCTCGTCTACGACGAGCTGGTCGAGATCATGGGCGGCGCTGCGGCGCGACTCACGTACAGCGACGCGCCGCCGACCGTGTATCTGCTCGTCGGACTGCAAGGTTCGGGCAAGACCACGCACGCGGGCAAGCTCGCGCTGCGGCTGAAGGAGCAGGGCCGCCGCACGCTGCTCGTGGCGGCGGACGTGTACCGTCCCGCCGCAATCGATCAGCTCAAGACGCTCGGCAAGCAGATCGAACTTCCCGGTCTTCGACGCAGGCCAGGGCGATCCGGTCCGCATCGCGCGGGACGGTGTCGCGGAAGCGCGCCGGCTCGGCATTCCGACGGTCATCATCGACACCGCGGGACGCCTGCAGATCGACGAGCGCCTCATGGAGGAGCTCGCGCAGATCAAAGCGGCAGTGCGCCCGACGGAGATCCTGTTCGTCGCCGACGCGATGACGGGACAAGAGGCGGTGAACGTCGCGAAGACGTTCAACGACCGGCTCGGCATCACGGGCATCATCCTGACGAAGATGGACGGCGACGCACGCGGCGGCGCCGCGCTGTCGATCCATCGCATGACGGGCGCGCCGATCAAGTTCGTCGGCGTCGGCGAGAAAGTCACCGCGCTCGAGCCGTTCCATCCCGACCGGCTCGCGTCGCGCGTGCTCGGAATGGGCGACGTGCTCACGCTCATCGAGAAGACGCAGTCGGTCTACTCGGAGCAGCAAGCGGAAGCGCTCGCGCAGAAGATGCGCCGGTCGCAGTTCACCCTCGACGATTTTCTCGAGCAGCTGCGCCAGGTCCGGAAGATGGGTTCGATGACGGACATCATGAAGATGATACCGGGTCTGTCGAAGGCGCTGCCGAAGGACATCAGCATCGACGAGCGCGACGTCTCGCGCATCGAGGCGATCATCTGCTCGATGACGCGCCGCGAGCGCGAGCGGCCCGAAATCTTGAACGGGTCGCGCCGGAAGCGGATCGCGACGGGCAGCGGGACGCAAGTATCCGACGTCAACAAGCTCGTGAAACAGTTCGAGCAGTCGCGGACGATGATGAAGCAGTTCGGCGGGATGAAGAAGGGGCGGTTTCCGAGGCTCCCAATGGGATTGGCGCGGTGACGGCGACGCGCGCACCGTTCCGGTGCGGGGACGTCGTGTTCTTCGCGTCGTGCGAAGAACACGACTCGGTTGCTCCGTCGCTCTCGCCATCCTGGCTCCGCTCCTCCGCAAACGCCCCGTCACCGGGACGAGGCGCGTCGCCGTCACGGCACGATCGATTTTTGCTCTCCAACCGCCCGCAGTGGTGTTGCGGGGATTTCCTAGAAAGTCGACATGGTTAAAATTCGTTTGCGGCGCATGGGCGCGAAGAAACAGCCTACGTATCGTTTTGTGGTGGCGGATGCCCGGTCGCCGCGCGATGGCGCGTTTCTCGAGATTCTCGGGCATTATAATCCTCGCACCGATCCTCGCACGCGTCGTCGTCGACGAAAAGAAGGCTCGGGAATGGATATCGAAGGGTGCGCAGCCTTCGGATCCGGTGCGTCGGTTGTTTGCCGATCTTGGCATCGTCGAGCGTGGGTTCGTGCCGGAGAACAAGCGGCCGCCCAAGGGGAAGAAGAGTTAGTCTCGTGGCTCAGTGTGCATGCCGTGAGCGCGTTCGATGACGAGTTCGGTCTCTTCGGTGATGAAGAGGCCGCGGAGAAGGACGAGGAGCGTACCTCGACGCTCGGAGCGCGGCGCATCGCTTCCGATGAGGCGGCGCACGACGATATCGAGCCCGAGGACGAGCGGCCGCGGCGCGGGCCGCGCGGCGGCGGGCGGCGCGAGCGTTCCGCTGATGACGCAGGCGGCGCCGCACGGCGTGGCGCCGGCGGTGGCCGTCGCGAGTACGGCGATCGCGGCTCGCGCAAAACCGAGGATCCGAAGGTCGCGCAGGAGCGCGCGCTCGATTTGCTCGGATTTCTCGCGCGCAAGCTGGTGTCGAAGCCGGCGTCGGTGCTCGTCGAAGAGGTCGAGACCGACAAGGGGCCCCTCGTCGAGCTCGTCGTCGAGCACGAGGATCTCGGCAAGGTGATCGGCCGCAGCGGGCGCGTCGCGCAGGCGCTGCGGACGCTCGTGCGCGCGAGCGCGGAAGGTCGCATCAGCATCGACATCATCTCGTTCGAGGACGAGACGCCGGAAGGCGGGACGCCAGCATGCTGCGGACCGTGAACGCGCTGACGGAATACGGCGGAGCAGCACGGCGAGTGACGTCAACGCCGGCCGGTTGGCCGGCGTTTTCGGTTTGCGCGGCGAGCTGAAGTTCGCGCCGAGCCGCATCGGCGAAGATGCGCTCGCGTGCGGAACCGTCGTGCGCGCGGTGCTCGGTGACGGCGTTTCGCGCGAGCTGCGCGTGCGCGCGATCCGGCAGCATGCAGGTCGCGGGCTGGTCGCGTTCGACGGTGTCGACGACGCGAACGCGGCCGGAGCGCTCGTCGGCGCGACGCTATGGATCGATCGCGGCGCGGTTGCGCTCGGCGAAGGCGAGTACTTCGACGACGATCTTGCCGGATGCGCGCTCGTCGATCCTCACGGGGCGCGAGCTCGCGCGCGTGCGGACGCGTCGCGCATTATCCGGCGCAGGACGTGCTTCTCGTCGACGTCGGCGCCCGCGGCGCGATGGTGCCGCTCGTGAGCGCGTTCGTGCGCGCGATCGACGTCGCGGCGAAACGGATCGTCGTCGATCTGCCGGACGGGCTGCTGGACGCGCGCGAGGCAGACGAGGCGTAGCGCGTCGCCGCGCTCAGAAGCACGCGGCGTTTTGGCGGACGCAGGTAGGCGTCGACGGTTTCGTCGACGGCGCGGTCGGTCGCGAGCCGCCAGCGTCTTCGCCGCGGTCGAGCGGCTCTGCCGCCACAGCACCTTGCCGGCGCAGTCGGCGGCCGCGAGCTCGAAGATCGCCGTCCCGCCTGCGGCGTTGCCCGCGTTCGCGCGCACGGCCAGGATGCCGGACAGCACGGCGCGCGGCGTGTGCCCGCTGCACGCGGCGGCCGCGTTGTCGGCGCGAACCCCGCCGGTGAGCGCGATCACGCGCTGCCGTGCTGCGTCGCGAAGCGCGGCGTCGGGCGCGCCCGCGACGGCGAGCACGGCGTACGCTGTGCCGGCGTGGCGGCGGTCGTGGCGACGGCGGTGTTCGCCACGGCGGCGGCCGGCTTCGCCGAGGGCGCCGGCGTCGATGCCGCGCGCCGGTGGTGGCTGAAGAGCTTGTTCAGGTTCGCCTCGGTACCGCTGCTCGGTTCGGGCGACGGGCGCGGCGGAGGCGGCGGCGCGGTGATCTGTGCCAGCCCGCGGTTCGCGTAGCCCGAGACGAACGTCGCGAGGTCGTCGCCTTGGCCCGCGGCGTCCGCGAACGTCGCGATCTGGCGCGTTTGGCTGTAGACCACGATCCCGCTCGTCGTGGACACGACCTGCTCCACGACGGACACCCCGTCCCCGAGCGGCGAGATGTAGCCCGAGATGTAGAAGTCCGCATGCTGCGCGCGGGCGGTCGAGAGATACTCCTTGCGGTCGGTCCCGGGCGGAGCGGGCGTCACGTTGACTTTGCCGGTGTTCGACATCTCCGTCGCGATGATCGTCGCGAGCCGGGCGATCGCTTCCCGGTCGAGCGCGTTCGCCGAGTTGGTCGAGAACGGGTACACGACGACGGTCGCCTTGGTGTAGAACACGTTCGGTGCGGCTGCCAGAAGCGGCACGCCAAGCACAACGAGAACGACGGCGAGCAGACGGCGCACCATGTCGCGTTCGTCCGCGCCCGAGGCGATCCCTTACGAGGCGAGCGGGAGCGCGCTCGTCCCGGAGTCTTTCTCCCACGCCGCGCTGACGTGCGCGCCGAACAGAAAGACCACGCCGATCAAGTCGAGCCAGACGAGCAGCACGAACAGCGCCGACAGCGCGCCGTAGATCTGGAACGCGTTCGACGCGAGCGTCGTGTAGATCGCGAACGCGATCTGCGCGATCGAGTATCCCACGGCGCATGTGAGCGCGCCGGGCATCGACGGCGCCCCACCGCGGCCGGCGGTTCGGCAAGTACGCGTAGAGCAGCGCCGACACGAAGAACACGAGGAGCCCGGAGCCGGCGTAGGACGCGATCTGCGGTGCCCAGCGCAGGGATTCGAGCCCGGCGAACTGCACGAACAGCGTGATGAGGACGGGGAACACCGTCGCGACGATCAGGATGACGCCGGTGACGGGCACGAGCGTGAGCGCGATCGCGACGTCCCAGACGATGTGACGGTAGCGCGTGATCCCGAGCGATCGGTTCAGCGCGTACGTCAACGCTTGAAAGAGGTTCTTGCCGGACCACGTCAGCCCGATCAAGCCGATGATCCCGCTGAGCCCGCGCAGCTTCACGACGGTGCTGAGGTTGTTCGCGAGCAGATCGCCGAGCGCGGGCGCGTACGCGTGGATCGCGACGTTGGCGCGCGCGACCCCTTCGTCGCTGCCGTAGACGAACGCCAGCATCGAGACGCCGAGCAGCGTGAGCGGCACGAGCGAGAACAGCGCGGTGAACGCGATCGCCTGCGACATGAACGGCGCGCCCTCGGCCGGAAAAGCGCAGCGCGGCGGCGCGGAACACGCGGATCATCCGTGACATCGGTTCATGTCCCGGTCGTGCTCGCGACGCTCGTCATCGCCGTCGTCGACGGCGTGCTTCGTGCCGACCGCCCCGCCCGCGGCCTTGCACGGCGGTCGCGTCGCGGCGCCCGTCGACTTCATCGCGCGCATCGCGGATCGCGTCGAGCGTCAACGCCGACGGCACGCTCACCGCCGCGCGCGGCGAGCGCGCATGCGTCGCGCGCGCGCTGCCGGACACCGATCCGCCGATGGTCGAGGTGGCGCCGCTCGCGCGCTGTCTCGGCGCGACGCACGTCGCGTTCGACGCGCGCACGAAGACGATCGCGCTGACGTTTCCGCACGCGCGTACGATTCGCACACCGGCGCCGTTCGATGCGACGGCTCCGCAGGTATCGCCGACGACGATCTTCACGCCCGAGCCGGCACCGGCGACGCCGCGCGCGATCGACACGGGCTCACCGCGGCCGCGACGCACCGCGATCCCCGTGTTCGCGCCGCCGCCGTGGCTTACAAGCCCGCGTCCGAGATCGCTTTGACCCAGCGCTGCGTGTTCGGATCGTCCCACCAGTTCGCGATACGGGCTTCGAGGACGGGGATGCCGCGGAGAGCGGTCGCGTGGTGCTCGACGGCCGACGGGTTCGGTTCCTCGGCATGCAGCTCGGCCTGAAGCGCATCGACGGAACCCGCGCCCGTGCTGTCGTCGCCGAGCGCGGCACGCAGCTCGTCGTACGGCGGGTGCGGAACGTCGGGTCTACCGGAATCGGCCATGCACGTCTCGTTCCCCGGCGCGTTACCGTCCGCCCGCGCCGCCGTTCCGGACGGTAACGTGAGCACGCCGCAACGGCGCGTCGACGTCGGCCAGGATCGCGTGGAAGCGCGCGGTCTGTGCAGCGTTCGGCGATCCGTCGCCGCTTTCGACGGCGCCCAAGAGCTGCGCGAACCTGCCGTTCGCCCGGTCGAGGCGCGCCGCGGCGGCCTTGTCGGAACCGCGTAGCCGATCGCCGGCGATGTAGGTCGCCTGCACCGCGGATGCGACCATGGATGCGAAGAGGTACTGCGCCGTCAACGCGCTCGACGAGACGTGGACCCGCGGATCTTCGGTGACGACCACGGTGCGCGTGCTGCGCGTGCCGTCGGCGTCGAGAACGACCGTGTAGCGGCCCGGCGGCACGATGGGTCCCTGCGGCTCCAGCGGCGTGTCGTGCGGGACGGCCGCGATGGGGGGCTCGTGGGCGCGCGCTTCCGGCGCCGTCACGCGCAAATCCCACACGATGCGGTGTGCGCCGGCCGACGTCGCGGGACGTAACTGCGGCGCGATCCACCATGCGGGAACGTCGAGCGCGTTCAGGTCGACGGAACGCGGCGGATCGTCGGATGCGAAGCGGCGCACGACGTTGCGCTTGGCGTCGATGAGCTCGATCGACACGTGCTTCGCGTCGTGCGGCAGCACGTAGTCGACGATCGCGCCGCTCGGCGGGTTCGCGGCGAACGGCTCGTCCGGCGGCAGCGGCGTGTCGGTGTTCATGTCGTTGCGCACGCGCCACGCCGGGGCTGGAACGAACAGGGTGGGCCGCGTCGATGCGATCAGCGCGGCTTGGCGAAGCGGCGTGATGTCGTCGAGGATCCAGAAGCCGCGGCCGTGCGTGCCGGCGACGAGATCGTCGCCGTGCACGACGAGGTCGCGCACGGACGTCGCGGGCAGGTTCAGGCGCAGCGACGACCACGAGGCGCCATCGTCGAACGACAACCACACGCCGCGCTCGGTGCCTGCGTAGAGCAGACCGCGCACGCGCGGATCGGCGCGCACGACGTTCGTCGGCGCGGCCGCGATGCCGCGGTCGATCTCGGTCCACGTGCGGCCGCCGTCGTGGGTGCGGAACAGCTGCGGCCGCTGCTCGTCGAGGCGGAAGCGGTTGACGGCGACGTACGCGCTCGACGCATCGAACGGCGAAGCGTCGATGATGCTGATCTTCGCCCATGCGCCGACGCCCGGCGGCGTGACGTTCGTCCAGTGCTTCGCGCCGTCCGCGGTGCGCCACACGAGGCCGTCGTCGGTGCCTGCCCACATGACGCGCGCGTCGCGCGGCGACAGCCCGAGCGCGTAGATGACGCCGCGATGCGGCTGTTTCGCCGGCGCGGTCTGCGCGAACGCGCCGAGGTTCGGCGGCGCCGGCGGATCGCGGCGCGTGAGATCGGGGCTGACGATCGACCAGTGCGCGCCGTCGTCGCGCGTGGCGAAGAGGACGTTCGCGCCGAGGTACAGCGTCCGCTTGTCGACCGGTGAGAACGCGAGCGGCGCGGTGCGCTTGAAGCGATACCGCGGATCGCTTCGCCACGAGACGACGGGACCGACCTCGCGCGTCTGGCCGGTGCGCTCGTCGTAGCGCGTCACCTTGCCGCCGTAGATCACGCCGGGATGCAGCGGATCGGGAGCGACGTACCCGTACTCCTCGACGCCGACGGGATGCCAGTCGCGGAAGGTGATCGCGCCGTCGTTGCCGCGCGAAAGCACCTCGGCGCTGCCGCTCTCCTGCTGTCCGCCGTAGACGCGGTACGGAAAACGGTCGTCGGTGATCACGTGGTAGAACTGCGCCGTCGGCTGGTTGTACCAGGACGTCCACGACGCGCCGCCGTTCACCGTGACGATCGCGCCCTGATCGCTCGCCAGCACGATCGTGCGCGGGTCCTCGGGCGAGATCCAGATGTTTTGGTAATCATCGCCGCCGGGCGCGCCGCGCCACGCGATGAAGGTCGCGCCGCCATCGGTCGATTTGTACGTCGACGTATTCGTGACGTACACGGTGTCGCGCTCGCGCGGGTCGACGGCGATCGTCGCGAGGTCGTCGCCGCGTTCCGCGACGCGCGCGCTGCCGTTCGTCCGCGCCCACGTTGCGCCCGCGTCGTCCGAACGATACACGCCGCCCTTCGCCGGCGCATCGACGAACGCGTACACGCGTTTCGAGTCCGCCGGCGCGACGGCGACCGCGACGCGGCCGATGTCGTCGGCGGCGGACGGCAGTCCGCCCTCGAGGCGCTTCCACGTCGCTCCGCCGTCGGTCGACTTGTACAGTCCGCTGCCGGATTGCGGCAGCTCGAACGACCCGCCTTCGAGCGTCTCCCACGGCGATTGGCGCGCGGCCCACAGCGTCGCGTACAGCGTCCGCGAGTCGGACGGGTCGAGCGCGATGTCGAATCCCCCCGCGTTCTCGTCGGTGAAGAGCACGCGCGCGAACGTCGCGCCGCCGTCGGTCGAGCGGTAGATGCCGCGCTCGGGGTTCGGACCGTACGGATGGCCGAGAACCGCGACGAACAGCCGGTTCGCATCGCGCGGATCGACCACGATCTTGCCGATTTGCTGACCGTCGCGCAGGCCGAGATGCGTCCAGTGCGCGCCGCCGTCGGTCGACTTGTAGATGCCGTCGCCGACCGACAGGTCCGGGCGCTGACGGCTCTCCCCGCTTCCGACGTACACCGTGTCGGGCGCGGACGGCGCGACGGCGATCGCGCCGATCGACGCCGTCGGCTGATCGTCGAAGATCGGCGTCCACGTGCGTCCGCCGTCCGTCGTCTTGAAGACGCCGCCGTCGACCGCGCCGATGTAGTACTCGTGCGGCCGTCCGG
Source organism: Vulcanimicrobiota bacterium (assembly GCA_963841685.1). Taxonomy (GTDB): domain Bacteria; phylum Vulcanimicrobiota; class Vulcanimicrobiia; order Vulcanimicrobiales; family Vulcanimicrobiaceae; genus Vulcanimicrobium. The sequence continues at coordinate 2,015,591 of CAWJDU010000003.1, read as the reverse complement.
GCACGCCGGACGCCGCGACGGTGCGGCCTCCGCGGAAGGGTCCGATGTTGCGCCAGTGCAGCACGTCGCTGAGCGCCGCGGGAACGTCGGGCGGCGCAGCCGCGAACGCGGTCGAGCCGCGCAGCGGCGGGCCGAGTATCAGCAGCGCCGCGAGCAGCGCGACGGAGAAACGGTTCGAGCGTGCCATGTCAGCGGTTCTCAGAACGGCGCATCAGATCGCGATTCCGTGCAGCACGTCGCGCGCCTCTTCACGCAGGCCGCGATAGGCGTCCCACGTCTCGGCGACGAGAAATCCGGCGCCCGCCGCGATCGCGAACGTACCGATCGTCGCGACGACGAGGCCGACTTCGGTGATGACGGGCGCGATCTCGCCGTGCCCGTGCACGAGCGTCGAAATGCCGCCGCCGAGCAGCTCCGAGAACGTGCCGCTCGCGAACGATGCGACCGCGAGGTAGAACGAAGTGAGCGCGCGGTTCAGCATCAACGCGCGGCGCGTCACGCGCGCGAGCATCGCTTCGCGCCGCTCGTCCTCCGGCTGCGACTCGAGGTGGCGCGCGCGGTCGACGGCGCGAGCGAATCGATTCGACGTCGAGAGCACGAGCACGGACGACGCGTTCGTGAGCAGCGCCGGCGCGGCGATGAAGGTGAGCAGCTGAAACGCGTTCTCCGTGTTGAGCGCCATCAGTGGATCTCCGGCTCGAGCATCGGCGCGGGCGCAAGGACGTCGAAGTCGCAGCCGTCGTTCGCTTGCGAGACGTGCTGCGCGAAGATCGCGCCATAGCCGCGTTCGAGCCGCGGTGCCGGCGCTTTCCATGCCGCGCGGCGACGCGCGAGCTCGTCGTCGCTCACCTCGAGGTGCAGCCGGCGTGCGGGCACGTCGAGCTCGATGACGTCGCCCGTGCGCACGAGCGCGAACGGTCCTCCGACGAATGCCTCCGGCGCTACGTGCAGGATGCACGCGCCGTACGACGTGCCGCTCATGCGCGCATCCGAGATGCGCACCATGTCGCGCACGCCGGCGCGCAGGAGCTTGAGCGGGATCGGCAACATCCCCCATTCCGGCATGCCGGGGCCGCCCTGCGGGCCGGCGTTCTTGAGAACGAGCACGGTGTCGGGCGTGACGTCGATGTCGTCGCGATCGATCGCGGCGGCCATCGCATCGTAGGATTCGAAAGCGAGCACGGTCCCGCGATGCCGCAAGAGGCGCGGATCGGCCGCGGTCGGCTTGATCACCGCGCCGTCCGGCGCGATGTTGCCGCGCAGCACGGCGATGCCGCCTTCCGGCGACACCGGATCGTCCGGCGCGCGGATCACGTCGGCCTTCCATACCTGCGCGCCCGCGATGTCGTCGCCGAGCGTGCGCCCCGACACGGTCGTGCACGAGAGATCGAGGTGATCGCGCAGCCGCGACAAGAACGCGCGCATGCCGCCCGCGTAGTAGAAATCCTCCATCAGCAGACGTCCGGACGGGCGAACGTCGGCGATCACGGGCACGTGCCGCGCGATGTCGTCGAAACGATCGATCGCGAGCGGAATACCCGCGCGTCGCGCGATCGCGACGAGGTGGATCACCGCATTCGTGGACCCGCCGAGTCCGGCGTGCGCGACGATCGCGTTGTCGACGGACGCCGGCGACATGATGCGATCGGGCGTGAGCTCGTCGCCGATCATCTCGACGATGCGCCGTCCCGCGGCCGTCGCCATGCGCGCGTGCGCGGAGTCCGCCGCCGGAATCGACGACGCGCCGGAAAGCATGAACCCGAGCGCCTCGACCATCGACATCATCGTCGCGGCCGTGCCCATCGTCATGCACGTGCCGAACGAGCGCGCGATCCCGCCTTCGATCTCGTGCCAGTCGTCCTCGGTGATCGTTCCCGCGCGCTTCTCGTCCCAGAACTTCCATGCGTCCGTGCCGGAGCCGAGCGGTTCGCCGCGCCAGTTGCCGCGCAGCATCGGCCCGGCGGGCACGACGATCGCGGGCACTCCCGCGGAGATCGCGCCCATCAGCAGAGCGGGGATCGTCTTGTCGCATCCGCCGAGGAGCACGACGCCGTCGATCGGCTGACTGCGGATCAGCTCTTCCGTCTCCATCGCGAGGAAGTTGCGGTAGAGCATCGTCGTCGGCTTCATCAGGGTTTCCGACAGGCTCATCGCGGGGAGCTCGAGCGGAAATCCGCCGGCCTGCCACACGCCGCGCTTCACTTCGTCGGCGCGCGTACGAAGGTGCACGTGACACGGGTTGGCGTCCGACCACGTGTTCACGATGCCGACGACGGGCTTGCCCGCGAAGTCGGCGCGGTCGTAGCCCATCTGCAGCAGTCGCGATCGGTGTCCGAACGCGCGGAGCGTCTCGGGACCGAACCACCGCTGGCTGCGCAGCGTCTCGGGGCGTCGCGGCACGGCGACTACCCCGCCGCCGCGCCGAGCGTCGTCGCCGCTGCTCGCGTCGCCGCGTCGCGGATCGCGCGCAGCGTCGTGCGGGGCGTGATCATGTCGGGGTCGGTGCGCAGCTCGAGCAGCGCCGGCCGTCCGGCGGCCAGCGCCGCTTCGAACGCCGCGGCGAAATCCTCGGTGCGTTCGACGAGCGCGGCGTGCGCGCCGAACGCCTGCGCGTACGCGACGAAGTCGGGATTGCGCAGGTCCGTCGCGACGACGCGTCCCGGATACTCGCGCTCCTGATGCATGCGGATGGTGCCGTACATGCCGTTGTTCACGACGATCGTGACGACGTTCGCGCCGTACTGCACGGCCGTCGCGAGGTCGGAGCCCGTCATGAGAAAGCCGCCGTCACCGGCGAACGCGAGCACGATGCGTTCGGGATGGAGCAGCTTCGCGCCGATCGCGGCCGGCAGCCCGTAGCCCATCGCGCCGGCCGTGGGACCGATCTGCGTCGCGAAGCGCTTGTAGCGGAAGAAGCGGTGCAGCCAGCCTGCGAAGTTGCCCGCGTCGTTGCAGAGGATCGCGTCTTCCGGCAAACGCCGGTCGAGGTAGCGCACGACGTGCGCGAGGTCGAGCGCGGCGCGCGGCTCGCCCGGCTCGGATGCCGCTTCGTAGTCGGCGCGCGCGTCGCGCGTCTGCTGCGCCCAGGGCGGATCGCGAATCGGCTCGACGTCGTCGACCGCGGCCGCGAACTGCGCCGGACCGGCGTTGATCGCGAGATCGGCTTCGTACACGCGGCCGAGCTCGTCGGGATCGGCATGCACGTGGATGAGCCGCTGACGCGAGCGCGGCGCTTCGAGCAGCGTATAACCGCCGGTCGGCGTCTCGCCGAGGCGCGTGCCGACGGCGAGCACGACGTCGGCATTCTTGATGCGCGCGACCAGCGCGGGGCTCGGGCCGAGGCTGAGGTCGCCGGCATAGCACGGGTGGCGGTTGTCGAACAGCGATTGGCGACGGAACGAGCAGACGGCCGGTAACGCGTTGCGCTCGGCGAAGCGAACGATCGCATCGCACGCGCCGGCGTCCCAGCCGCCTCCTCCGAGGATCATGATAGGCGCATGCGCGCGTTCGAGCATCGCGCGCATACGGACGATGTCGTCCGCACCTGGATGCGCGGCGACGCGCTCGACGCGCGCGAGATCGGCGACGTCCGCGGTGTCCGTAAGAACGTCTTCCGGCAGGGCGAGCACGACCGGTCCCGGGCGCCCCGACATCGCGACGTGGAACGCGCGCGCGACGAGCTCCGGGATGCGGCGCGCGTCGTCGATCTGTGCGGCCCACTTCGCGAGGCCGCCGAACACCTCGGCGTAGTCGATCTCCTGAAACGCCTCGCGGCCTTGCATACCGCGCTCGACCTGCCCGACGAACAGGATCATCGGCGTGGAGTCCTGGCGCGCGATGTGGATGCCGATGCTCGCGTGCGTCGCACCCGGCGCGCGGGTCACGAGCGCGATGCCGGGACGCCCGGTCAGCTTGCCCGTTGCTTCGGCCATGTGCGCGGCAGCCGCCTCGTGCCGGCACGCGACGACGCGCATCCCCGACGCGTCGCGCAACGCGTCGAGCACCGCGATGTAGCTCTCGCCGGGCACGCAGTAGACGGTGTCGACGCCGTTCGCGACGAGCGCGTCGACGATCAGCGTGCCGCCGGTTCGCATGGGCATGGCCCGCAGCGTCCGTCGGAGGACCGGGCTCGTCCTCCCGCATCCAGGAAAGCGTCACGGCGGGCGCGCAACGGGACGGTATGAACGTCCAGGTATCCACGCAGCGCTGGCTTCGCTTTCGGCACGGCGGTGCGACCGGGTTCGGCACGGTCGACGGCGGCAGCATCACGCCCTATCACGGCGAGATGTTCGGCGCGTGCACGCCCGCGGGCGCGAGCGTCGCGCTCGGCGACGTGACGTTGCTGCCGCCGACGGAGCCGACGAAGATGATCGGCCTGTGGAACAACTTCGCGGCGCTCGGTGAGAAGCTCGGGCTCGCGGTTCCGGAAGAACCGCTGTACTTCTTGAAGGCGCCGAACTCGTACGCCGCGGACGGCGAGACGATCCGCAAGCCGCCGTTCTACGACGGACGCGTCGTCTTCGAAGCGGAGCTCGGCATCGTGATCGGCACGCGGTGCTCGGGCGCGGACGAAGAGACCGCCCGCGCGGCGATCTTCGGATACACGTGCGTCAACGACGTCACGGCGTTCGACGTGCTGAACAAGGACGCGTCGTTCGCCCAATGGACGCGCGCGAAGAGCTTCGACGGTTTCGGCGTCTTCGGCCCCGTCGTCGCGACCGGCATCGATCCCGACACGCTCACGATTCGCGCGATCCTCGACGGCGAGGAGCGCCAGAACTATCCCGCGAGCGACATGCTGATCAAACCCGCGCGCCTCGTGAGCATGATCTCGCGCGACATGACGCTCATGCCGGGCGACGTCATCGCGTGCGGCACGTCGATCGGCGCCGGCAAGATGAAGCCGGGCAGCACGATCGAGGTCGCCATCGACGGCATCGGCACGCTGCGCAACCGCTTCGAATAGGGAGGACCTGGTGAACATCTGCATCGTCGGCGCGGGCGCGATCGGCGGCATGCTCGGCGCGCGGCTCGCGCTCGCGGGCGAGAACGTCACGTTCGTCGAGAAGAATGCGGAGCACGCGAACGCGATCCGTACACGCGGTCTGCGCGTCGAACACGACGGCGAAGAGTACGTCGCAACGGGCGTCGGCGTCGTCGACGACGTGCGCGCGGCAGGCGTGCACGACCTCGTGATCCTGGCGGTGAAGGCGCATCAGATCCCGCTCGTCGCATCCGGCCTGCGCTCGACGTTCGGTCCGGACACGATGGTGATGACCGTTCAGAACGGCATCCCGTGGTGGTATTTCTTCAAGCACGGCGGCCCCTACGACGGCCGCCGCATCGAAGCGGTCGACCCCGGCGGCGCGATCGACGAGGCGATCGAGCGCGAGCGCATCGTCGGCTGCATCGTGTATCCCGCGGGCGAGGTGATCGCGCCGGGCGTCATTCACGTCGTCGAAGGCAACCGCTTCTCCGTCGGCGAGCTCGACGGCTCGCACACCGAACGCATCGAGGCGCTGCAGGCGATGCTCGTGCGCTCGGGCTTCAAGTCGTACGTGCTCGACGACATTCGTGCCGAGATCTGGCTCAAGCTGTGGGGCAACCTGTCGTTCAACCCGATCAGCGCGCTGACGCGCCAGACGCTCGCGGGCATCTGCCGGAACCCGCACACGCGCGCGCTGGCCGCGGCGATGATGGGCGAGGCGCAGTCGATCGGCGAGACGCTCGGCGTGACGTTCCGCCATACGATCGAGAAGCGCATCGCGGGCGCGGAAGGCGTCGGCGAGCACAAGACGTCCATGCTGCAGGACGTCGAGGCCGGGCGCGCGCTCGAGATCGAGGCGCTCGTCGGTGCGGTCGTCGAGCTCGGGCGGCTCACGGAGACGCCGACGCCGCACATCGACGCGATCTACGCGGCGGTCAAGGGGCTGGACGAGACGCTCGCACGCCGTCCGGTCCCGGTGCACGCGTAACGGAACACGTACTCCGCGGCGCGCTGTGCGTCGTCCGCCCGTACGTGCCGGCGACGCCGCCGCACTGCCCGCGCTTGCCGACGACCCGCTTGTCGCGCGCTGGATGTCGCCGGCGCGTTTTCCGTCGCCGTACACGCCGGCGGACGCGGAGTCCTGGGTGCGGGTCGCGATGGCCGACGACCCGCCGAACTTCTTCGTGATCGAGGTCGACGGCGAACACGCCGGAGGCACCGGCATCGTTCCGCACGACGGCGAGTACGCGGGCGTCGCGCACATCGGCTACTGGCTCGCACGCCGCTTCTGGTGTCGCGGCATCGCGACGGACGCAGCGCGCACGATCGCGCGGTACGCGTTCGCGGCGCGCGGCGTGCGCCGCCTCGAGACGAACGTCTACGCGCCGAACGTCGCGTCGGCGCGCGTGCTCGAGAAGGCAGGGTTCACGCTGGAAGGACGCGCGCGCTCCGCGATCTCGCTCCGCGACGGCGGCACGTACGATCTGCTGCTGTACGCGCGGCTCGCGACCGACCCGGAACCAGACCGGTAGCGCGTAGCGCGAGCGACGGGATGATCGGGTCCGATCCGGAATGCGCCCGCCCGATGACCGAACAGAATCCTCTCATCGGAACCGTCGCATTCGTCACGGGCGCAAGCTCCGGCATCGGCGAGGCGACCGCCGAAACCCTTGCGGCGCGCGGCGCGTCGGTCGCGCTCGTCGCGCGCCGCAGAGATCGCCTGGAAAGCCTCGCCGAGCGCATCCGCTCGCGCGGCGGCGACGCGTTCGTGGTGGAAGCCGACGTCACGCAGGAGGAAGCGGCGCGCGGCGCCGTCGACCGCACCGTGGAGCATTTCGGACGGCTCGACATCGCGATCAACAACGCGGGACTGATGCTGCTCGGGCCGATCCCGGCCGCGGACACGAACGAATGGATGCGCATGGTCGACGTCAACCTGCGCGGCGTGATGTTGTGCGCGCACGCCGCGTTGCCGCACCTCCAGCGTGCGGCCGTGAACGAGCCTCGCCGCGTCGCCGATCTGGTCAACGTCAGCTCCGTGGCCGGTCGCGTCGCGCGCGCGGGTGCGGGCGCGTACAACGCGACGAAGTTCGCGGTCAACGCGTTCAGCGAGGCGCTGCGTCAGGAGGTCACGGAGAAGTTCGTGCGCATCGCGCTGGTCGAGCCGGGCCTGGTGGACACGGAGCTCCGGCTGCACAACCGGCCCGAGATTCAGGAGCAGCTCGCGCGCGCCCTGAAGGTCGACTTCCCGCTGCAGGCGGCCGATGTCGCCGACGCCATCGCGTACGTCGTCACGCGCCCGCGGCACGTCGCGATCAACGAGGTGCTCGTGCGGCCGACCGAGCAGGCGCGGTAACCGGGTGGGCACGGCATCCGGCCGCCTCGCCGGCAAGACGATCCTCATCAGCGGCGGCGCGAGCGGCATCGGCCTCGCGACGGCGCAGCGCGCCCTCGCGTGCGGCGCGCACGTCGCGATCGGCGACGTCGACGCCGCGGGCGGCGAGCGCGCCGCACGCGAGACGCCGGGGTTGCACTTCGTGCGGCTCGACGTGACGAGCGACGCCAGCTGGGCCGCGGCGATCGACGACGTGCGGACACGGTTCCGCGCGATCGACGGCATCGTGAACAGCGCCGGCATCTTCCGGATCGGCGACATCGAGTCGATCTCCGACGAGGACTGGCGCCGCACGCACGCCGTCAACGTCGACGGCGTGTTCTACGGCTGCCGCCACGCCGTGCGCGCGATGAAAGAGCGCGGCGGATCGATCGTCAACATGTCGTCGGTCAGCGGGCTCGTGGGCGGGTACAACGTCATCGCGTACAACTCGTCGAAAGGCGCGGTGCGCATGCTGACCAAGTCCGTCGCGCTGCACTGCGCGCGCAAGGGCTACGGGATTCGCTGCAACTCCGTGCATCCGACATTCGTCGACACGCCGATGTTCCGCGACACGGTGGCGCACGCGCGCGATCCCGAGCACATCCGCAAGGCTCTGCTGGCGCAGGTGCCGCTGGGCCGTCCGGCGGAGCCCGTCGAGATCGCGGACCTGATCGTCTATTTGCTGTCGGACGAATCGCGGTTCGTGACGGGCGCGGAAATGGTGATCGACGGAGGCCTCACGGCTCAGTAGCCGATTCCGGTTCGGCGCTCTCGTCACCCTGAGCTCGTCGAAGGGTGAGCGACGATCGGGTTCTTCGAGCCGCGCCCATGCGGTCGCGTCTCGCTCTCACCCGTCGACGAGCCCGGCGTGAGGATCGCGATTCCTTCATACGGCCTACCGTGCACGCTTGGCGAACACGATCGCTCCGATCGCGAAGAGCGGCACGATCGCCAGCAGCATCATGAGGTCGCGGAACGCCAGCACCGTCGACTGCGCCTGGATCATTTGCGCGAGGCGCGGGACGACGGTGTGGACGTCGCTGCCTGCGACGAGGCGCGCGAGCTCGTGGTTCGTCAGCACCATGCGCGATGCGAGGACGTCCCACCAGAATGCCTCGCGGCGGTCCTGCAGCGTCGTGATCGCGGCGATGCTGATGCTGCCGCCGACCTGCGCGCTGAGGTTGAAGATCGCGGCGCCGTAGCCGATCTCGGGCGGCGGCAGCGAGCGCAGGGCGATCACGCCGAGCGGCGTCCACAGAAACGCGTACGCGACCCCGACGACGATCATGCCGGGCACGAAGTTCGACGCTCCGCTGACCGGCGTGAACGCGGCAGCGAGAAGGTACGTGCCGTAGGCCAGGACCACGAAGCCGAACGACGCCGCGACGCGCGGCGAGACGAGGTTCGCGCTGCAGCAGGATCGTCGCGAACGGTGCGAGCAGCGCCGTCGGAATCGTGCGGATCACGAGCACGAGCCCGGCGGCGAGCGCGGTGAAGCCGAGCGACGTCTGCAGGTACAGCGGCATGATGAGCAGCGAGCCGAACAGGTTCGCGCCGAGCATGAGCGTCGCGATCGCCGCGACGGCGAGGTTGCGGTGCCGGAGCACGCGCAAGTCGAGCACGGGATGGTCCGTCCGAAACGCGTGGACGACGAACGCGACGAGCGCGACGCCCGCCCACACCGCGCTCACCGTGATGCCGGGGTCGTCGAACCACTGCTTGATCTCGCCGCGCTCGAGGAAGTACTGCAGCGACGCGAGGCCGCTGACGAGCAGCAAGATGCCGAGCACGTCGACCGGACGCCGTTGCGATGCCGACTCGCGCAGCGTGCCGGCGAGCGCGACGACGCACAGTATCCCGAGCGGCAAGTTGATGAAGAAGATCAGCGGCCAGCTGTACTCGTCGGTCAGCCATCCGCCGACCGTCGGACCGAGGCCGGGCCCGAGCACCGCGATCATCGCAAAGATGCCTTGCGCAACGGCCGCGCGCTCCTTCGGAAACACCGACACGAGGATCGCCTGCGACGTCGCGACGAGGCCGCCGCCGAACAGCCCTTGCAACACGCGTGCGGCGACGAGCGCGCCGAACGAGGTCGCGATGCCGCACAGCATGCTCGCCAGCGTGAATCCGACGATCGAGAACAGGAAGTACCGCTTGCGCCCGAAGCGCAGCGCGAGCCAGCCCGTCAGCGGAATGACGCCGATTGCGGCGAGCGAGTACGCGGTCACCACCCAGCCGATCTCGTCGAACGTCACGCCGAGGTTGCCCGCGATGTCGGCGAGCGCGACGTTGACGATGGTGGAATCCAGGAACTGCATCACCGCCGCGACGCTGACGCCCGCGACGATGATGACGAGCCGCAGGCCGTGCTCGACCGGCGAGTCGGTCTGCTGCACCGCCGCTATCCCGGCCGGGCGACGTACCTGAACGACGCGGGCACCCAGGCGCAGACGCTGCGGTCGCGCATGACGAAGCTCTCGCAACCGTCGACCTCGGGGTTGAAGTCGTCGTTTGCCGCCTTCGTCGCCGGCCAGTCGACGTTCGGATCCTGGCGCGCCGCCGCGCGAGCCTTGGTGTACGAGAACTGCGGCGACTTCGCGAGCGCGTTGAGCGCCTGCGCCAGCGTCTGCGCGTGCGTCATGCCGTCACTCGCTGCGCTTCGCGCGCCGTCCATCGGTACAGAGCCGCGACGACGAGCACGAACGCGACGGCGCCGATGATCTCCGAGGGCAGCGCGAACGAGTCGCCGATGAAGGGCAGTCCGAGCGGGTCGTCCTTGCGCGATGCGACGATGATGCCGGAGAGGATCACGCCCCACAGGCTTTCACCGACGATCAAGCCCGACGCGAGGAGCACGCCCAGCCGCTTCGCGACGTCACGGCTCGGGCGAGTGCTCACCCAGCGATTGTACGCGTTTCCGGCGAATGCGCCTACGACGACCATGATCGTCACCGACATCGGGAGGTAGATGCCGAGCGCGACCGCGAGCGGCGGGAACTGCCGGCCGGCGATGCGGCGGAGCACCTCATCGATGATGACGATGCCGATGCCGACGAGCGCACCGATGCCGATCAGGTTCCATGGCAGCTGTCCCGTGATCACGCCGCTCGCGAGCGCGGAAATCAGCGTCGCCTGCGGCGCCGCGAGTGGCTGCGATGTGATGCCGTGCATCGGCGACCCCGCGAAGCCGTATGCGCGGTTCAGCAGATCCAGCACCGGCGGGATCACGACGGCGCCGAACGCGACGCCGAACACGAGCGCGAGCTGCTGCCGCCATGGCGTCGCGCCGACGAGCTGACCGGTCTTGAGGTCTTGCAGGTTGTCGTTCGAGATCGTCGCGACGTTGAGGATCACGGCCGTCACGAACAACGCGAACGCGACGAGCGCTTTTCCGGCGAGCGCATCCGCCGGACGCGCGACGACGAGCAGCAGCAGCGACGCGCCGAGCACGGTGAGGATCGCGAGGCCGGAGACGGGCGAGTTCGACGACCCGATGAGCCCGGCCATGTATCCGCACACGGCGGCGACGATCAAGCCGGCGATCACGACGTACACCAGCGCCCCGACGATGAGTCCGAGCGCGGAACTCGCGATCGCCGTTCCCTGCAGAAACAGCGCGAGCAGCACGGCGAGCGGCACGAGGCAGACCGCGCTGACGAGGACGACGGTACCGAACGGAATGTCGCGTTCGGTGATCGGCAGCGAATCGGCGTCGGCGCCGCGGCGCGCACGCGACGCGCGCAGCGACGAGATCACGCCGCCGACGACCGGGCCCGTCAACCGGCCGAGCGACCACAGCGCGGCGACGCCGATCGCTCCGGCGCCGATGAAGCGCACTTCCTTGCGGAACACCGTGCCGGCCAGCGTCGCGACGTCGGGTGTCGCGGCGTGGAACGACGAGAGCACCGGGACGAACACGCCCCATGCGAGTACGATGCCGCACAGCATCGCGACCCCGACCGTCACGCCGACGAGGTGGCCGACGCCGACGAGCGCGAGGGACAGTCCGATGTCGATGCCCGTGACCGATGCGCCCGCGCGTACGTAGTGCGTGATGCTGCCCGCGAAGAGCTTCGTGCCGATGATCGCCGCGAACAGCGCGCTCGCGATCGAGCTCCACACGACCGTCGCGAATCCCGCTTTGTTCTCGGCGATCGCGGCTGCACGGTCCGTGGCGTCCTCGACCACGGTTCCGGCGCCGACCTTCAGCACTTCCGCCGCGGCGACGCCCTCCGGATACGGCAGGTCGCTGCCGGTGACCATCGCGCGGCGCAGCGGCACGCTGTACATCACGCCGAGGATGCCGCCGACGACGCAGATCCCGAACGACTGCCAGAACGGGAAACCCCGTCCACCACCCGATCATCACGAGGCCGGGCAGCACGAAGATGATCGAGGACAGCGTTCCCGCCGCCGACGCGACCGTCTGGACGATGTTGTTCTCCCAAATCGTCGCGTTGCGGAAGCCGCGCAGCACGGCCATCGAGATGACCGCGGCGGGAATCGACGATGCGAACGTGAGCCCGACCTTCAGCCCGAGATACACGTTTGCGGCGGTGAACAGCAGCGTGATGAGCGCGCCGAGCACCACGCCGCGCAGCGTGAGCTCAACCCGCGCGTCAGACGCAACGCGCGCAGCCGGTGAGACGGACTCCATGCGAGCGAGTATCCGCGCCGTGCCGGGCGAGTCCTACGTGGCCGGCGCGCGGAAGGGCCCGACAGCTTGGGTACGCCGTGCGTCTTGTCCTTCGTCGTGCGGCCAGCGTCGCAGGGCCGCCGATGGGCCAAGTGACGAAGGGCACGTCCGCCGTCGCGGCATAGCCCCGCGATGATGCCGAGCCAGCTGCGTGAATTCTTGACGCTCTCCTACGGAGAGCTCGAAGACCTCAACCTCGAGGCGAAAAAAGAGCGGCGAGATCGCGTCGCCGCCGGCAAGATGCAAGAGAAGCGGCTGAAGTACCTGTCCGACGAGAAGCGGATCAAGGCCGTGACCGTGCTGTTCTCCGACCTCGAAGGCCGGCTGCACATGCTCGACTACGACAAGAAGTTCTTGGTGAAGTCGGCCGACAACCTGACGTTCGACGGTTCGTCGATCCGCGGCTTCACGCCGCAGCGCGAGAGCGATCTCCGCTTGGCGCTCGACTGGAGCGCGTTCTACTGGCCGCCGTCGGACGTCTTCGGCGAGGGCAAGGTGCTCGTGTTCGGCGACGTCCTCGACCGTGAGGGCACGCCGTTCACCGCCGACATCCGCGGCGTGCTCAAGCACTTCTCGGATGAGCAGTTCGCGAAGAACGGCTACACGCTGAACGCTGCGAACGAGATCGAGGGCTTCGTTTTCGCGGGTGTCGATGCCGAGCAGCGCTATCACGAGACGGGCAAGTTCGAGTACGTCAACACCGGCGGGTACTACCATTCGCTTCCGGGCGACCCGCTGCGCGAATTCATCGACACCGTTGCCGAAGTTCAGCGCGCGATGGGCTTCGAGAACGAGAAGGACCACCCGGAAGTCGCGCCGTCGCAGTTCGAGATCAACTACAACTACGGCGAAGCGACCGGAGCTGCGGACACGATCCAGCTCTACAAGCTGATCTGCCGGCAGGTGGCGACGCGCCTCGGGATGACGGCGAGCTTCCTGCCGAAGCCGGTCGTCGGCGTCAACGGCAACGGCATGCACACGAACGTCTCCGTCAGCAAGGACGGGAAGAACCTGTTCTGGGATCCCGGCAAGGAGCACAACCTCAGCCCGTTCGCGTGGGACTTCGCCGATCGCATCTTGACGTCGGGCCTCGACACGTGCCTGCTGTTCAACTCCAGCGTGAACGCGTATCGCCGTCTCGACCCGCATTTCGAAGCGCCGAACCAGATCAAGATCTCGGCGGTCGACCGCGGATCGATGGTGCGCATCCCGATCGGCAACGAGCGCAGCGTGCGTCTCGAAGTGCGGTCGGTCGCGCCCGACGCGAACCCGTACATGGTGATGCTCGCCGTGTTCAAGACCGGCCTCGACGGGACGATCGCGAACGTCCCGAACCTGCGTCAGGCCGACCGCTATCTACCGGACAACATCTACGACGCCCTCGCGCACTTCCGCAACTCGTCGTGGACGTCGACGATGCTCGGCGCCGACGTGAAGGAGCGGTACGCGGACCTCAAGCAGGGCAGCGCGGAGCGCTGCGCGCGGCAGCTCGGCACGTTCGTGAAAGGACCGGAAGTCCAGTTCCACCACGAAGTCTACAACCAGTACCTCTGGAACCTGTTCTAGTCGCTCGGCGCTGAGCGTTCGCTCACGGCCGAGCCGCATTACGTGCGCAGGTAGGTATCGGTTCCGTTCAGCCAGTCTTCGCGCGGCGGCGAGAACACGTCGATGTCGACGGTGTCCTCGAGCGCGACCGCGGCGTGCGGCACGTGCGGCGGGATCACCAAGACCTCGCCGGCGCGGACGGTGACTTCGCGGTCCTGCGCCTCACCGAGCGTGAAGTGCAGCGCGCCTTCCGTGATGTACGTGATCTGCTCGTTGTGGTGCGCGTGTTTCGGAACGACGTCGCCTTTGGCGAGGCGGACCTCCGCGATCATCATCGACGTGCCGGCGATCATGCGGCGCGTGATGGAGCCTTTCATCGGCTCGGCCGGCATGTCGTCCCAGCGATAGTGCTCGGCCGCCTTCGTGTCGATCATCCGGGGCGATTCGAGGGCCGCGCGCGCGCTGCCTGGAACGGCGGTGCGTGCCCGTCGTGAGACCGACTCCGCTGCAGCTGCTGTTCGGGTTCGCACAGCTCTCGCTGCAAGGTTTCGGCGGCGTGTTCGGGCAGTCGCGGCACCTGCTCGTGCGGCAGCGCCGGTGGCTGACGGAGGACGAGTTCGCCGAGATGGCCGCGATCTGTCAGGCGCTGCCGGGGCCGAATACCGGCAACCTGGCGGTCATGTTCGGCGACCGTTCCGCGGGAGCGCCGGGGGCGGCGTGCGCGCTCATCGGCTTCGCGCTGCCGTCGACCGTGCTCGCGATCCTGATCGCCATCGCGATCGCGCGCGTGAGCGCGCTGCCGCGCGTCGTCGCGGTCGAGACGTCGATCGTCGCGGCGACCGCGGGCCTCGTGATCGCGTCGGGCGCGCGCATCGCGCAGCGGCTGACCGGCTCGCCGTTGCTGCTGGCCCTGATTGCCGCGATCGTCGCGGCGATCGATTTCGCGCACGTATCGCTCGTGATCGCCGTCATCGCCGGCGTGCCGCTGGCGATGCTCATTCGCCGCAGCGAGCGATGAACGGCGATCTCGCCGCGCTCGCGTGGCGCTTCGCGCTGCTCTCGCTCGTCGCCGTCGGCGGCGGCAACGCGATGTACCCGCAAGTGCACGCCGACGTCGTCACGCAGACGCACTGGCTCACCGAGCGCGACTTTACGGAGCTCGTCGCGATCTCGCAGGCCGCGCCCGGACCGAACGTCTTGATCGTGCCGCTCGCCGGCTGGCATGTCGCCGGCTGGGCCGGTGCGTTCGTCGCGCTCGCCGCGTTCTTGATCCCGTGCTCGGTGCTGACGCTCGTCGCCGGTCGCGCGCTGCGCCGCCGCGCGGATGCGCCGCTCGTCGTGGCCATGCGCGGCGCGCTGCTCCCGATTGCGGCGGCGCTGTTTCTTGCCTCCGGCATCGCGCTCGCGCGGAGCGCGGGCCTCCATGCGATGCCGGTCGCGATCGCCGTCGTCGTCGCCGTGCTCGCGACCGTCCTCGACCTCAACCCGCTGGTGTGGCTCGCGTGCGCGGCGGTGGCCGGAGCGGTGTTCGGCTAACGCGTCACCAGCTGCGCGTCTTGTCGAGCAGAAAGGCTTTCTTCTCGGCGGGTGTCGCCTCTGCGAACTTCGCTTTTTTCTTCGGATCGTCGCCCAGCCGCGCGTCGACGATGCGCTGCGCGCCCTTGCGGTCGTCTTCGGAATCGCCGTGCAGCGCGTTCACGAGCGTATCGGCATGCTTGTCGCGATCCTTGCCGAGCGTGTTCTCCTTGCCGAAGCGCTTGTACGCCCATCGTCCGAGCTTGTACGCGCCGAGTCCCGCCGCGGCAAGCGCTCCGGCGCCCATGAGCGCCCAACCGATCGGGTTCGAAAGCCCGAGCGCGAGCGCGGCCGCGCCGCCCGCGATGCCGAGCGCGGCACCCCCGACGCCGACGCCCGCCCTCCAGCGGCGACTCGCCATCTGACTCGAGTGGTGCGCCGCCGCGCCTTGAACGGCGGGGCTCGCGCCCGTGACGTCGGCATGCTTCGCGGCCGCATCGACGCGCCGCTTGTGCATCCATGCGCGTCCGCCGCGCCACAGGTTGCGCGCGCCGACGATCGCGTTCGTCGCGATCCCGCCGATGCCGGCGAGCGTCCCGACCACCGGCGCCGCGGCGCTGCCCGCGATCGTGCCGTACGCCGACGCGGACTGCGTCCCCAAGTCGATCGCGTTCGTGCCGAGATCGACGCGCGCCGCGCTTGATCTTGCTGTTCGCCATGTCGCGCGCGACCGAACCGTCGACGCCGCGTTGTCGTTCGCTTTCGATCGCCTGCGCGCGCTCGCGCCGGCCTTGGTGCATGTCGACGATGGAGCGGACGCCGCCGGTGATGTCGGCGATGCCCGTTCCCATGCCGAAGGCGAGGCCGCTGCGCGCGAGATGCGTCTGCGGCATGCCTTGCGGGATCGCCCTGAACGGATTGTTCGTCGCCGCGTTCACCGCACCGCTGCCGGCGCCGAAGACGCCGGTGAGCTGCCCCGGCGTATTCGCCGTGACGAAGTCGAGCGCGTTGTCGCGCAACGTCGAACCCGTTTGGCGCGCGGGCCGCTGGAGCAACGGCCGGCGCTCGTCGTCGTCGCGCGCCTGCGGACGCGCTTCGATGTCCGTCGTCTGTATGTCGAATTGCGGAGAAGCCGGGCCGCGCTCGTGCCGTAGCCGTGCGTTCTCCCGCAGCGTGCTGATGACGTCCGAGTCGTCATCGTCGTCCTCGAACAGTCGCTTCGAGCTTCGTTTACCGTCCACGTTTCGAGCTCACCCCCGAGCGGCGGCGTCAGCGGCCGTACAGCCCGTTATACGTTCCCTGCGCGATCACATGGCCGCCCATATTGAAGAGCACATACGCGCCGGTCGCGTACGTCGGCATCCCCGACAGGGTCGTGTCGAGCGCGCTGACGGTGATGCGATAATGATGCGCGCCGTCCCCTACCGGCGGACACGGGCCGCCGTAGCCGAGCGCGCCGTAGTCGTTGATGCCCGACGTCCCGGCCGGCGGGTTCGTCCCCGCGCCGAGCGCGATGCTCGTGGTCGTGGCGGGGATGTTGTACAGCACCCAGTGCCAGAAGCCCGAACCGGTGGGCGCGTCCGGATCGAACTCCGTGATCACGAACGTCTGCGTGCTCGCAGGCGCGCCGCTCCAGCTGAGATCGGGCGAGATGTTCGTGCCGCCGCAGCCGTTCTGCGCCTCGGCCGATGGGATCGTTCCGCCGTTCGTGAACGCCGTGCTGCTGACGGTGAGCGCGGTCGACGTCGCCGTGTTCGGTGCGCGGACCGCGACGCTCGTGTAGCCGCCGCTCGAACCGGTCGCGATGGACGTCGAGGTCGTGTTGCACGCGGGCGCCGCGAGAAGCACCCCGGCCGCAACGATGGCAAGCGATCTGCGCATGGCGGGCCTCCGATTCGAGCCTGAAGACAAAGCAACGACGTTCGCGCCTGCCCCGCAGTCTCTTGCGAGCGCGAGGGCGCGCAGCGGCGTTCCCGAACGACGCGCGGACGATGCAGACCACCGTGCCGAAGTCCGGCCGTGCGGCGATTCTCGTGCGTCAGCCGAGTCCGCGGCCGTACAGCGAGAGCCGCCCGATCGAGATCGCCGACATCGCGCTGGACGAGCTGGAATACGGCGAGGTGCAGGTCGGGATCGGGAGTGCGGGCGTGTGCCATTCCGACCTCTCGACGGTCGATGCGACGTTCGTGCGGCCGACGCCGCTCGTGCTCGGTCACGAAGCCGCGGGAACGGTCGAAGCGGTCGGACCCGGCGTGTCGCGGCTGCAGCCCGGCGACAGGGTCGTGTTCTCGTTCATCCCCGCGTGCGGACACTGCACCGAATGCGCCTCCGGACGTCCGGCGCTGTGCGGGCCCGGCTGGCGCGCCAACACGGCGGGCACGCTTGATGCGCGGCGCGCAGCGCCTGCGCCGCGACGGTGAGCCGCTGTACGTGCAGCTCGGCGTCGGCGGCTTCGCCGACCGCACGATCGTGGCGGAAGAATCGCTGATCAAGATCCCGAGCGACACACCGCTGCAGATCGCGGCGCTGTTCGGTTGCGCCGCGCTCACGGGCCTCGGCGCCGTGTTGAACGCCGCAAACGTCGAAGCGGGGACGAGCGTTGCGATCTTCGGCGCGGGCGGCGTCGGCCTGATGACGCTGCTCGGCGCGATCGTCGCAGGCGCGACGTCGATCGTCGTTATCGATCCGGTCGCGGAGAAGCGCGAGCTCGCGATGGAGCTCGGCGCGACGGCCGTGGTCGATCCGAGCGAGCGCGGCGGCGCGGACGCCGTGCGCTCCGCGCTCGGCGGACACGGCGCGCGGTACGCGTTCGAAGCGGCGGGCAACGCGAAGGCGCTCGAAGCGGCGTTCGCCGCAACGGGAGCAGGCGGGACGACGGTCGCGGTCGGCCTTCCGCGCAGCGAGGCGACGGCGCCGGTGCCGCACAGCCTGCTCGTGCGTCAGAGCCGCACGCTGAAAGGCAGCCTCATGGGCGACTCCGTACCGCAGCGCGACATCCCGCGCTACATCGCGTTGTGGCGCAGCGGCCGTCTTCCGATCGAACGTCTGATCTCCCGACGCATCGGGCTGGAGGAGCTCAACGAATCGCTCGATGCGCTCGCCGACGGACGCGTCATACGAAGCGTGCTGGTCCCGTAGGAAGGCGCGGCCCGCGCGCACCGCGGAAGACCGCGTGATGGTTCACCCGCAGGCTCGCGCGTTTCTCGACTACGTCGCTTCGCTGAATCGGCCGCCGATCGAAACGATGCCGCTGCCCGAGATGCGCGCGACGTTCGAGGAGACGTTCACGCGCCTCGGCGGCACGCCGGTCGGCGTCGGAGCGGTGCGCGACGTCGAGGCGCCCGGGCCGCGCGGTTCGATTCCGATTCGGGTCTACGCGCCGGAAGGCGAGACGAAGACGCGTCCGCTGCTCGTCTACTTCCACGGCGGCGGATTCGTGTGCGGCAGCCGTAACAGCTACGACGCGGTTTGCCGCCTGCTGACGCGCGAAAGCGAGTCCGTCGTCGCGTCCGTCGACTACCGGCTCTCGCCGGAGCATCCGGCGCCGGAAGGCTTCGAGGACTGCTGGGCCGCGCTGCAGTGGCTCGCGTCGAACGCGGCGCAGCTCGGCGCCGACGCGTCGCGCCTCGCGATCGGCGGCGACAGCGCGGGCGGCGGTCTTGCCGCGAGCGTGGCGCTGAAGGCGCGCGACGCCGGCGCGCCGCGCGTCGCACATCAGCTGCTCGTCTATCCCGCGGTCACGAGCGACGACACGAGCGAATCGTTCCGGCTCTACGGCGAAGGCCATTTCCTCACGAACGACCGCATCGCGTTCTACGAACGCTGCCACATCCCGCGGCCGGAGCTGCGCCGCGATCCGTACGTGAAGGCGATGAATGCGCCGACGCTGCGCGGCCTGCCGCCGGCGACGGTCGTCCTGGCGGAATGCGATCCGCTCCATGACATGGGCGTCGCGTACGCCGAGCGGCTGCGCGCCGACGGCGTGCCGGTCGAGCTCAAGGTGTATCCGGGCATGATTCACGCGTTCTTCTCGTTCATCGGAATCTTCGACGACGGCCGCGACGCGGTGACGTTCGCCGGTCGCGCAATCCGCGCCGCGCTGCACGCCGCGCCGGCACACGTGGGATAGCGCGGATGCGCGCGGCGCTCGTGACGGCGCTCGCATGCGCCTTGCTCGCGGCCGCGCCCTCGCAGCGCGTGCAGTTCGCGCCGATGCCGGTGCCGGTCGAGGTGCGCACGCATCGCGCCGGCGAGCCGAAGCCGTGGGTCCGATACGTCCAGTGCCAGTTCGAGTTCGACGTCGGCCTCGACCGCACGCGATGGCTGCCGCGCGTCGCCGATCCCGACGCCCAGGCGAAGAAGATCGGCCGCTGCGTTCGCACGGCGATCGAGGAGCACGCCGACGTGCTCGTGCTGCCGGAGGTTGCCTCCGCGATCCCGGCGCCCGCGCGCGAACGCCTCTTCGCGTCGTTGGCGTCGACCGCGCAGTCGGCGCACATGCTGATCGTCGCGGGCAGCTTCTACGACGATGCGCGCAAGAGCCGCATCGCGTACTTCGGCCCCGGTTGGCGCGAGCTCGGCTACAAAATCCGTCCCTCGCGGTTCGAGGTTTCGCCCGTCGCCGGGCACGGCATGGCGGCCGGCGACGCGATCGTGCTGCTGCAGACCGACGCCGGCAACATCGCGGCGATCACGTGCGTCGACCTGATCTCCGACGACGTCCAAGCGTCGATCCGGCGGCTCATCGACCAGCGCCGCCTCGACGTGCTGATCAACATCAACTACAACCCGGCGTCGTGGGAGTTCCTGATCGAGGCCAACAGCCTCGCGCGGCGCCATCCGGTGTTCGTGTCGATCACGAACGCCGTGCCTTCCGCGCCGGCGTACAACAAGGCGGCATGCAACGCGCAGACCGGCGAAGACGACGGATACTGCTACGGGCACACCGCGGTCTTCGCCGGGATCAACGCGAGCTACGGCGCCGACGACCTCGGCGCCGATCTCGTGCCGCGTGAGTTTCTGCTGCCCGATGCGTCGCCGAGCGCCGCGCCGAAGCCCCCGCGCAAGCAGCTCGCGTACAATTACATGATCGCGGACGCCGGTACGTTTCGCGAGCGCGCGCTCGTGTACGACCTCAACATGCGCCTGCGGCGTTTGTCCGCCGACACGACGGCGCCCGACGAGGGGTATCCGACGATTCGCAACGTCAAGCTGCGCGATCTGGCGCGGTGACGACGTTCGCCGGCCGTTGAGGCATCACGGCGTGCCGGGCACGACGACGCGCGCGTCGCGAAACGTCAGCGTGCCGGCGGCCCGGACGGGACGGACCGCCGAGCGACGCGACGACGTAGAGCGATCGCAGCGTCAAGGGCGGACTCGAGCCGGGCGGAAACGGGACGCGAAGCTCGCGCGATCCGCGCCAGTCGACGTGCGCCGCGAGCGTCAGCGGTACCGACTCGCCGTACCCGTTCGTGAACGCGGCGCGAAGCGGAACGCCGCTGTCGTCGCCGTCGACGGCGACGACGAATCCGACGGGTTCGCCCGGCAGCGCGAGCTGCATGCGCGCGTAGCTCGCGCGCGCCGTACCGGTGAGATCGTACGCGAGCTGCACGGCGCCGGAGGAATCGCCGAAGCCCGCGATCGGCACGTCGTGCCGGCCGACCGGGACCGCGAGCGTCGCCGAGACGCCGCCCGCCCGAGCGACCACGACCGCGTCGTGCGCGCCGGCGTGCAGCGCGCCGCCGACGTCGATCGTCGCGTTCCGCGCGCTCCAGCGCACCACGCCGTCGACGGCGACATCGTCGCCGCTCGCATCCGCGCCGATCGCGCGCAGCACGAGCGTCGCGTTCGGGTCGGGATTCGGTTTGGCGGGGACGATGCGCAGTGCCGCGAGCGAGGTGAGGACGTGCAGCTGCACCACGCCGGTCAGCGATCCCGCACGGACGGGGAGCGTTCCGTCGAACGCGGCATCGCCCGCGACCAGCACGCCGTCGCGAACGCGGTCCGCGTTCGAGCCGCCATCGAGTGGTTGGCGCGTCGCCGTAACCGTGGCCGGTCGCGTCGGCGATCCGCGCCCGCAGCGGCACGCGCGCGCCGGCGAGCGCGAACACGATGCCGGGACGCACCACGAGGACGTCCGGCGGACCGGCCGGCGCATCGCTGTACGCGAACAGACCATCCGCAACGGGGCGTTCGACGCCGTCGGACGGCTCGTTGCGGACGCCGGCGTCGCGGTCACCGAGCGCGCGCGCCACGAGCGTTGCCGATCCGCCGGAATCGAACGCCAGCGCATCCGATGCGCCGAGTCCTTGCAACAGCGCCGCGAACTCGGCACGCGTCACGCCGATCGAATGCTCCGCGTGACGGCCGTCGACCGCGACCAGCACGAGCGTACCGTCGGCGCGCACGCCGGCGCCGGCCAGCGGCAGACGCTGCGACGCTTCGCCCGGTGCGGGAGCGTTCGGATCGTCGTACGGCACACCGTCGCGCAGCAGCTGCGGTCCGCCGCCGACCGCCGCGCGCAGCGAGTCCAGCGCGGGAACGAGGTGCTCGCGCACAGCGATCGCCGTGCCGGACGGCGGCGGCGACGCAACGGCCAGCGCCGCCGCGCCGAGCGCGAGCGACGTGCCGCCGGAGACGGCCGAGCTCGCGCTGCGATACGTCGTCGCGTCGAGGGGATCGAGCGGCACGGTCGTCACCCCGATCGCCGGCGGCGGCGTGCCGAGCGCGGGCAGCAACAGCGACGCGCCGGCCTGCGGCGGCCACACGTCGACGCCCGTCAGCGGAACGATCATACCGTTCCACGCGACGTCGCCGCCGAACGATGCCGTCCCGATCGCGATCGTGCGGTCGCGCCCGACAAAGATCGCGGCACGCGCACTCGGCGTGCGCAGCAGCGCACCGTTGCGGACGACGATGTTGAGCGGCTGGTTCGTCGCGCCGATGTCGAAGTAGTCCGCGTTGATGCCGGCGACCGCGCCGGTGCGGCGGGCCATCGACGACACGGTCTCACCGGCGGAAACGAGCGTGTCGTGCGCGACGACGGCGTCGAGGCGCACCGTCGGTTCGCGAGGGTCGACCGCGACGACGTGGACGACGAGCGGCCCGCGCGGCGTCCGCAGCCGGTAGTCCGCGCGATCGACGCCCGGCGCGACGAAGGCGGTCGTCGCGGCGGCCTGCGCGACGACCGCCGGAAACGGAGACGGCGCCGCAAGCAATGCGGGAAGCACGGGCGCGAGGAGCGCAAGAACCGTCACGCGAGCGTTCCACGAAAGGCGGAATCACGCATGAACGTCTCCGGCATCGACGCCGTCTACTACACGGTCAGCGACATCGAGGCATGCACGACCTTCTACCGCGACCTGTTCGGCACCGACCCGCAGACGACGTGGGCCGGACGGCTTGCGGAGTGGGTGTTCGACGACGGCAACAGCTTCGGCATCTACGGCTCCCACGAAGCGACGAAGGGCGAGAGCGGCAGCGCGATGTTCGCGGTCGCCGACATCGCGCAGGCGGTCGCCGAGGCGAAGGCGCGCGGCGTCACGTTCGCGCAAGGCGGCGAGATCACGCAAGGCGAGCACTGCGACATGGCGTTCGGTGAAGACCCCGAAGGGAACCAGTTCATCCTCCACCACCGCAAGTAGCGGCGCGCTCACGGAATCGGCGTGTCGTGCAATCCGTGCGCGTCGAGGGTGCGCCGCAGAAAACCGTGCTCGATCGCATTCGAGATGAACGCCGTTGCGTACGCGAGCGCCGCGGGCTTTCCGAGAGGCACCGCAACCGCGGTCTTCGTCTGCTGAAACGCGCCGGGCAGCACGCGCGTGCCGGGCAGCGTTTCCGCCAGCGGCACGAGCTGATCGCGCAGGTTGGCGAATGCGTCGATCTGCCCGCTCGTGAGCAAGTGCACGATCTCGTCGACGCTCTGGTACCCGACCACCGTGACGTTCTTCAGCGAGCGCTGCGCGCCGCGCATCGTCGTCGTGTTCGCGACCGCCGCGATGCGCACGCCGGGGCGGTCGAGATCGGCGGCCGTCTGCGCGGCGAGACCCGCGCGAACGATGTACGTCGCGTCGGCGGCGTTGTAGATCGGGCCGAAGGCGAGCTTCTTCGCGCGCTCCGCGTCGATCGGCACGAACGTGACGTCCCATTCGCCGCGTGCCGCGGCGTCGGTGATCTGCCCCGAGTTCTCGTAGGTCTCGTAGGCGACGGGAACGCCGAGCCGGCGCGCCATCTCCGCGCCGAGGTCGACCGGCACGCCGGAGAGCGCGCCGGATGCGTCGCGGGCCGACCAGAACGATCCGCCGAGCGTGCTGAGCGCGACCGCGACGCGCAGCGTCCCCGTCGGCGCGAGCTCGTCGTTCGCGCTCCGCGCGTGCGCCGCCGTCGCGGGCAGCGCGGCGAGGAGGATGGCGGCCGCCGCGAAGAGCGGCGCGAGGCGCGGTCGTGACATTCCCGGGACTTCCCCGCGGCCGTGCCTGACGCATGCGTCGCGCTGCTGCGCGCGGTCAACGTCGGCGGACGCAGCCTGGCGATGGCGGAGCTCCGCCGGCTGCTCGGCGAGATGCGCTGCACCGACGTGCAAACGATCCTGCAGAGCGGCAACGCGGTGTTCGTACCGCCGCCGACGGGCGAAACGACGATCGGCGCGGCGCTGGAGAAGGAGATCCACCGGCGCTTCGGACTGCAGTCGGACGTGTTCGTGCGAAGCGCCGCGCAGCTCGCGCGCGTCATCGCGGACAACCCGTATCCGCGCGAAGCGCGCGACGACCCGGCGCGTTTGGTCGTCGTGTTTCTCGCGCAGACGCCGCCATCCGATGCGGTCGCGGCTGCGAGCGCGGCGATCGCCGGCCGCGAGACGCTCCGTGCGATCGGAGCGCATCTCTACGTCACCTATCCGGACGGGCAGGGCACCTCGAAGCTCACCAACGCGGTGCTGGAGCGCAGGCTCGGCGTGCGCGGGACGGCGCGTAACTGGAACACGGTGCTCCGGATCGCGCGCGCGCTCGGCCTGGGCTGAGGTCCAGGAACGGCGAGCGCTCGTGCGAAAGCCGCCGCGGCCACGAAAGGAAGCCTCTCGCATGCGTCTTCGCTGGATCGTCGCGCCGTTCGCGACCGCGCTGCTGTTCGTTCCGTCGGTCGGTACGCCCGCACCGATGGGGTTCGTCGCTACCGTCAAGTCCACCAATCCGATCGCGTACTTCCGCTTGACGCAGACGACCGGACAGAGCGAGGTCGGCACGGCGACGTACCAGGTGACGGCGGGGGCGCAACCGTCGGGCATCTGCGCGCCCGTCGGCGTCCCGAACAACTCCTGTGAAGTGCTGAACGGAACGACCGCGTACTTCAACACGACGCAAACGGGCGGGATCGCGGGCGCGGGCAGCGAGATGGCATGGGCGAAGCTGAACGTGGCCCCGCAGAAGATCGGCCATATCGCGTACGTCGCCGGGATCTCCGAGAACGGCAACGACTTCGACTTGCAGTTCGAGACGAATGCGCTGCGGTTCTTCACGGCGTCGGGCTCGCACGTCGAATACGCCGCGAATCCCGCGACGCTCGTCGGACAGTGGCACATGATCGTGGCGACGTTCGATACGGTCTCGAAGGTGCGTGCGATCTACTGGGACGGCAAGCTCGCGGCGAGCGACCACGGCGGCGGGCTCCCGAACAAGACCCGCGGGTTCGAGATCGGGGAGAGCGAGGTCTTCACGGGACGCTTCTTCCCCGGCGTCATCACCGACGTGGCGCTGTGGAACCGTGCGCTGAGCGCGCAGACGGTCGCCGCGATCTACGCCTCGCGCCTGCACGCACCGTAGATCGCGCTGTCGCTCAGGCGGCCCCGCTGCGGAGCCGGCGGGCGCGCACGCGCGCGTCGTACGCGCGGCGTGCGCCGGAGAACTCCGTGACGTGCGTCTCGATCCAGCGCACGAGTGCGCCGACGTGCTGCGCGCACTCGCCGCCGAGCGGCGTGAGCGCGTAGACCACGTGCGGCGGGACGACGGGATAGCTCGTGCGTGAGATCAGGCCGTCGCGCTCGAGGTCGCGCAGCGTCTGCGCCAGCATCTTCTCGGAGATCCCGCCGATCGCGTCACGGAGTTGCGAGTAGCGGCGTTCGCCGCGCATGAGCTGGCGCAGCACGAGCGACGCCCAGCGGCCGGCGAGATGGTCGAGAACGGCACGGCCGACGCACGTCGGGCTGTCGCAGTTGCCGATGCGCCGGGGCGCCGTCGGGGCGTTCTCCACACTAACCTCCGGGTACGTACTTCCCAATAGTTAGTATAGCGAGTACTCTGGCTGCATGCAAAGTCCCTGCACCCCACGCGTCGCCCTGATCACGGGCGCCGGAACCGGCTTCGGCCGCCTCACCGCCGAGGCCCTGGCGCGCAGCGGCTACCGCACGTACGCAGGCGTTCGCGACGTCGCGCGGCGCAACGCCGCCCTCGTCGCCGAGCTCGCGGCCGAAGACATCACCGCCGTCGAGATGGACGTCACCAACGATGCTTCCGTCGACGCCGCGGCGGCCCGCGTGCTCGGCGAAAGCGGGCACGTCGACGTGCTCGTGAACAACGCGGGCGCGGCGTACTTCGGACTGACCGAAACGTTCACACCGGCGCTTGCACGTGAGCAGTTCGAGGTCAATGTTTTCGGCGTGCTGCGCACAAACCGCGCATTTCTGCCGTCGATGCGCGATCGCCACAGCGGTCTGGTGGTCTACGTGAGCTCGGTGGTCGGACGCTTCGTGATCCCGTTCGCGGGCATGTACGTGGCGACGAAGCACGCGATCGAGGCGCTTGCGGAGGCGAGCGCGTACGAGCTGCGGCCGTCGGGCGTCGACGTGTCGATCGTCGAGCCGTCCGCGATGCGCACGAGCATCTTCGACAAGCAGCGCTTCTCCGACGACGAGGCGCGCTCGGCGACGTACGGTACGCTCGCGTCGAAGCCGCGCGAGCTCGCCGTGAGCATGGTCGCGCGCGCGACCGATCCGCAGGCCGTCGCGGACGCGATCGTTGCGATCGCAGCGCTTCCGCCGGGACGCCGGCCGCTGCGGCGCGTCGTCGGCGACGCGGAGGTCGCCGGCCGCGTGAACGCGGTGCTGGCGCCGATCCAGCACGCGGTGCTGGCTCGATTGGGATTGGCCTCGCTGGAGCCGGCCGTCACCGCCGACGACGCCGCGCTCGCGGTGGCCGGGTGACGTCCGTGTACGCGCACGCAGGCTCGCGCGGCGGCATGAACCGCGCAAAGGATGGCTGGGGTGCGCGCATCGTGCGCACGTTGAAGAGCGCGGTCGAACGCGAACCGGAATTCACGGCGAACGACAAGTTCACCGACGCGCTCGAGCGCGAGCTGCAGCGGCGCGCGGAGCGGCGCTGGACCCGCTGACGCCGCGTCGCCCGGCCGCGAGCATCGCGCAGGCGTCGTCGACGCGGCGGGCGCGCGCTTCGCGCTGCTCGGCAGCGTTGACCCAGTCGATGAGATCTCGGCGCTCGTTCGAGGTCAGACCGCTCCATCGCGTCTTTGCGGCCGGTGTGGCGGCCAGCGCCTTGTGCAGATCGAGCGGCACGATCGCGTAGCAGCACGGCCGGCGCTTCCCGGTCGCCAGCATGTCACACACCCTCTCGATGCGGCGCCGGCGCGTTTCGGGCTGTTTGGCGGCATCGATCCAACTGATGAAGTCACGGCGAGCGATCGGTGTGAGATCGTCCCACTGCGCCTTCGACGCGGGCGCAGCCGCAAGGGCTCTCCGAAGGTCGGCTGGGATGCCGGGCTCGGATCGGCTGGGAGCCGCCTTGGGTCGCATCGTGGCCATTTTCGATACGCGGCGCATGCCCCATGTGTCAACATGAGTTCAGACCACCGGCTTCGGAGGAGTAACCTCGAAGCGGGGCTGCGGAGGTTCTCGACATGATCCTGGTTCGCGTGTTCGTCCTCTCGGCCGGCGTTTTTGCGCTCGCGGCGGCCGCCGCGAACGATACGATGGCGCCGCTTTCGCGGTACCTGATGAGCCGCGAGGCGGAGATCGCGCTTGCGCGCAGCGCGGCGCCGCCGGCGATTTCGAAGCATGCGACAATCATGGTTCTCGGGGCACACGGCTACGCCGTCGCGCGGAAGGGCCACAGCGGCTTCACGTGCATCGTGGAGCGCGGCTGGATGCAGCCGTTCGGCGCCCCAAACTTCTGGGGCGTCAGGATGCGAGCCCCGATCTGCTACAATGCGGCGGCGGCGCGTACCGTGCTCGTGTACACCTTCAAGCGTACGGAGATGGCCCTGGCGGGAGCAAGCAAGTCGCAGATCGAGCACCGCATCGTAGCGGCGATCGCCGCCAACGAACTGCCGAAGCCGGAGCGCAGCGCGATGGCGTACATGATGTCCAAGTCGCAGTACTTGAACGACGACGCCAAAGCGTGGTATCCGCACGTGATGATCTTCACGCCGATGCGCGATAGCGCGAATGCGGGAGCGAGCTGGGGCGCCGATCGCCGCCTCTCGCCCGTGGTCTTCGACGCGCAGGACAAGATGCCGGAGCCGTGGACGTGCTTCTTCATTCCCGTCGCACACTGGTCCGACGGGACGCCCGCGCCGCTTTATTCGGGAACGTAGTGCCGATGAGCATTCGCACGAGGCTTTCGCGAGCCGGCGCCGGGAATCGCAAGTACCGGGCTGGAGCCTGCCGGTCACTGAGTCAGCGACGTCGGGGAGTGGGCGTCATCCACGGCCGCGACGTCGGATAGCAGCCGCTGCCCGCGTGCGTCGAGTACGGGTTCTCGCCCGGCTGATAGAACTCGTTGCAGTCGCCGTTCAAGACGCCGTAGCCGCCGGCCCACACTTCGCACGGGCCGTCGGTCGCGTCGAACACGATGAACTCGCGTCCGTCGCGCGCGTCGACCCACGCGATACGCAGCATCTTCGAATGCACGTAGCGTCGAATGCGGTCTAGCGTCGCCAGTTCGTCCGATCGCATCGCCGGGAATCCGGGGCGTCCGACGTCGGTGGCCGCGTAGCTTTCGGGAGGCAGGTCGGTCCGCGGCGTCGTGCCGGGCGGAACATTTCCCAGGCAGCCGATCCCGTACCGCGAGCGCGTTCGCACGTACGGGTCGACCTTGTACGCCCGGCAGTCGGTCTCCAAGCAATGGACGTTCGGGGCGAGCGGTACGCCGTTGACGCTCCGGACGCTCGCCGGACTCTGCGCCTCCGAGCACGCCATGCCGAGGCTCAACGAGACGACCGCGATGAGGTCTCGGAGCATCATGGAGACGTCCACCGGTCTGCCGTCCGGCGCGTGATCGTCACGCTTCACGGATTCTTCGTTTCGATCGTACCGTCGGGATGGATGATGAACGCGGCGACGTACGGCTCGCCCAGCAGGTCTGGGAATCGACGCGCCGGTACCGGCAGCGGACCGATTAGTCGTAGTCGTCCACGATCGTGGCGGTCGTTCGCTGCGCCGGACGGAGCCTTGACGAAGAAAGGCCGCCCGCGACGCCGGTCCGGCGGTTGACGCCTTACCGTTCTGCCGCGCTCCAAAAGCCCTGGTTACCACGCCGAATGACCAGCGGCGCTTGCGAGATGGCGTCGCAGTTCGTGTTCGTCCCGATGTTTGCGATGTGAATGCCGTCAGGTTCCCCGAACAACAACCGTTTGTCGTCCGGTGAAAACGAGGGGCTCACGTTTGCGAACCCTGGGCCGAACGGAATATTCGCCTCACAATCCGCTCGCGGACTCCCGTTGATTACTGAGTAGAGCTTCAGAGCAACGCGCGACGGCTTGCCGAGGCGATCCGCAGCATTGTCTTCGACGACAGCGATCTTGGTACCGTCGGATGACGAGAACGCATACCATCCCGTGGCCCAGCCCGGGTCCGAGAACCATCCCGTCGCTGAGTTGTCGCCGTTGCCGGGGCGGTAGCGCGCGAAACCCTGACCGCCCGCGACCCGCGTGCCGAGCGTCAACAAAAGCTGGTCATTACCCAGCCACGCGGGTGCGACGCCGCCTTCCTGCCCGAGCTTTTGATTAGGCCAGTTGAGCGAACGGGATGACACGGGCGTCCAGAACGCCGTGAAATGGTCGCACATCCACGTGTCGTATGCGACCTTCGTAGCGTCGGGCGAGATATGAATGTGCGACGGCGCGAACGTCGGACAGTTCAAATTCGAGTAATCGGCCGGGGTGGGGATTCGATGGTCGAGAGCGCCGGTGGACGCGAACACATAAATGTCCGAACCTGCTGTTCCGTCGGGAGCGCGCCGCCCGGGCCCACGCGCGACGACGACACCGTTGTTCGACTCCGACGGCCACTGCATCGGCCCGTTTGACAGCTTGCGCGCGTGTGTTCCGTCGGGGTGAGCGGTCCAAAGCGAACCGTCTGCACTGCTGACGTAGACGATTGAATCGGCGCGTGCGGATGCCGAAGTCGCAGCAACGAACAGAAGGGCTGCCAAGAGTGCGCGGATGCTCATTGCACCTCCGATGAGCGTGTTCAGTAGAGGCTGCACGAAGTACGTTCTTCGGGGACACAGCACCCGCGACGTGTTGGCCGAAACACGGTCCGGACCGGTTGCTTTCCGGGGCAGGTGGAGTAGTCCGGCCCAAACAACCGGTGCGATCGATCTACAAAGAAACGGCGCCCCGCGAACGAAGCCCGGGGCGCCGAGATGGTTGCTTCGTGACGGCCTTTCAGCTCGTCACCATGTCAACGTATCAACTACGTTGGCTAGTTAGCTACACCCGCTCGTCGTGCCGCAGCTGTCGCACTTCAGGCACGTGCCGTTGCGCACGAGCGTGAACTGTCCGCACTGCGTGCAGGCATCGCCGCTGTAGCCTTTCGCGATCGCTTCGCGCGCCTTCGCCGCGACGATCTGCCCGCGCGCGGGTCCGGCCGATGCGGCGGGGACTGTGGCAACGGCGCCGACCGGTTCGGGCACGCGCGTGATGACCGCCGTGCCGGACATTGCCGGCATACCCGCCTTCGGCGGGATCGCCGCCTGCACGTACGTCACCTCGCCGCTGTCCTCTTCCGCGACGTACTCCGGCTCGGGCCCCATCGCGTCGAGCGCCTGCGACGGCTGCACTTGCGCGAGATCGTAGCGGCCGAGATAGCTCACGGCCAGCTCGCGGAAGATGTAGTCGAGGATCGATGTCGCCATCTTGATGTTCTCGTGGCCGACGACCGGACCGTTCGGCTCGAAGCGCGTGAACGTGAATGCGTCGACGTACTCCTCGAGCGGAACGCCGTGCTGCAGCCCGAGTGACACCGCGATCGCGAAGTTGTTCATCAAGCTCCGGAAGGCCGCGCCTTCCTTGTGCATGTCGATGAAGATCTCGCCGAGCGACTTGTCGTCGTACTCGCCGGTGCGCAGGTACACTTTGTGTCCACCGACGATTGCCTTCTGCGTGTAGCCGCCGCGACGGTCCGGCATGCGCCGGCGCTTCGCGATGTAGCGGTACACGAGCCGTTCCGCGACGCGAACCGGGCCCTCGAACGGCGCCGTCGCGGGCTCCTCGCTCGCATCGGGATCGCCGACGTCGTAGCTTGCCGCGAGCGGCTGCGAGAGCTTCGAGCCGTCACGGTAGAGCGCGACCGCCTTGACCATCCGCTCCCAGGAGTACCGGTACGCCTCTTTGACGTCCGCGATCGTCGCGGTCTGCGGAAGATTGATCGTGTTGTGGTTGACGATGCCGTTTCCAACGAACGCATGCGTAGACGGGACCGAAATGTCGTAGACTTCGCGCTCGCCGGCATCCGCAACGGTTTCGACCGGGCTGAAGTGCAGGTTTCGGTTGACGATCTCGTCCAGCCAGTCCGGGAGCTCCACTTCTTCCGAGACGCGGCGGAGGCTGTCCCACGATACGTTCTTCGTGCGATGGTCGATGAGGTAGGTAAAGTGGCGTCGAACGCTGGTACCGGCGCCATTGCGCCCTGACCGCCCGATCGGAAGCATCGCATAGAGCTCGGCTCCCGAAATACCGGGAACAACGTCGGCGGTGCTTTGCGCGAAGGTTTGTCCGAACGCGGCCGCGCGCGCGGCTTTTGCGGTTTCGGGGAAGGCGACAAGCTCCACCATTCTGCGTGCCGCCCGGCCGCTCGCGTACACCTCACCATACGTCTTGTCGTACCGCGCATTGTACTTCTCGATCCGGCTATGGACGATGCCGATATTGGTCAACACGGCTTGAAGGTCGTCCAGCAGCGCGGGCGAGTCGAGGCAGATTGCCCACTTGCTTA
Organism: Vulcanimicrobiota bacterium; assembly: GCA_963841685.1. Classification (GTDB taxonomy): domain Bacteria; phylum Vulcanimicrobiota; class Vulcanimicrobiia; order Vulcanimicrobiales; family Vulcanimicrobiaceae; genus Vulcanimicrobium. The sequence goes on along the minus strand of CAWJDU010000003.1, from coordinate 1,984,252 downwards.
TCTTGCCGGATTGCACGTATGCATCCAACGAGAGGCCTTCGAGGAACGCGATGACGTGCTCGCGCGTCGAGCGCAGCACGGCATCTGGGATGCGCTTCGCTGACGCCCGAGCTCCGCAACCGAGATACTCCAGAAACTCGACGAGGGTCTTCGAGCTGAAAACAGCGCCCGGGCATTTGCCCGGCGACTCCGAGAGTCGACCCTCAAGTCCGAACGCAGCGTTCGCCGCATCGCGAATACGGTGAAGCACGCCGAAGTCTGCGTTCGTGAGCGTCACAGTGTAGTTCGCGCGCGTCGTATGGCCCTCGGCAGCATATGCGCCGAGGAAAAACGCTAATTCTTGCGTCATCGCACCCGGAATGCGGATTGTCATCTGCGAGCCGTACGTGGCAGACGCGAAGAAGTCGTCGAACCGGCTCGCTTCTTGCGACCACATGTTGTCACCGTACTGTGTGGCGACGTATTCGCCCGCTTGCAGGTCGGACAGATACCGCCATTCGAGCCCACGGTCACCGCACGTCAGTACGCGATGATTCGGCGTACCAACGACGCGGTGCCCGGACCGCAAGCGCACTTCGCGGACGGCGCGCTTACCGCCGTAGTAGAAGGCGTCAGTCGAACGAGAACCGCCAAGCGACGCGACCTTCAACTCGTGGGCGCGGAAGCGATCGGCCGGCTCGCCTTCGTGGAGCGTGGCGATACGGACGAGACCGTCTTCGGTCGTAAGCAGCGTGTCACCAACGACGCACTTTGAGATTGCGCCGGAGACGAACGGCTGTGCCGCCGCCATCATGTCGACATGCGCCAGCGGGCGGATGAACCGCGCACCGTGCTTGCCGCACGGCGTCGCGCAGTCGAACACCGGTAGGTGCTCGTCCTTGAGGAAGGGCGCTCCTTCGAGCGTCATGCGCCCGCAGATCACGTCGGACGCTTCCTCGATCTGCGACTGCGTAAATCCGAGCGTGTCGCGCAGAATCGAGTGGTTCCAATCCGCGAGCTGTGCGTCGGTCATGCCGAGCTTCTCGCGGCAGAACTCCTCACCCAGTACGTGCTGGTTGAACACGAAGCCTATCTCGAACGCGCCGAGAAGCTGCGACTCGATTTTCGCGACCGCGTCGTCGTCGAAGCCTTTCGCCTTGAGCGTCGCCTTGTTGATGTGCGGCGTTCCCTCGAGCGTGTTCGTACCTTTCGCGAACGTCTCGATCGCGGCGATCTGCTCGTTGCTGTAGCCGAGACGTCGGAGCGCCGGCTCGACCGACTGGTTGACGATCTTGAAATGTCCGCCGCCTGCGAGTTTCTTGAACTTGACGAGCGCGAAGTCGGGTTCGATGCCGGTTGTATCGCAGTCCATAGAGAGCCCGATAGTACCCGTTGGCGCGATGCACGTGACTTGTGCGTTGCGGTAGCCGGCGACCTCGCCGATCGCGAGCGCGTTGTCCCATACCGACCGCGCGAGCGCCCACGTCTCTTGCGTGAAGAGCGTCGGGGCGTGCGTCGTCGGCTTGACGGTGAGCTCTTCGTACTGGTTGTCGCGTACGGCGTACGCCGCCGCGCGATGGTTGCGCAGCACGCGGCCCATGTGCTCGGCGTTGGCGTCGTAGCGGGGGAACGGCCCGAGCTCGCGCGCCATCTCCGCCGACGCCTTGTACGCGGCGCCGGTCATCAGCGCCGAGATCGCGGCGCACCAGCCGAAGCCTTCCTCGGAGTCGTACGGCAGACCCATGCGCATCAGCAGCGTGCCGAGGTTTGCGTAGCCGAGTCCGAGCGTGCGATAATCGTACGAACGCTGCGCGACCTGTTTGCTCGGGAACTGCGCCATCAGCACGCTCACCTCGAGCGTGAAGGTCCAGATGCGGCACGCTTCGGCGAAACGTCGTGCATCGAAATGACCCGCCTCGTCCATGAACTTGACGAGATTCAAGCTACACAAGATTACACGCCGTGTCATCGAGGAACATGTATTCTGAGCAATTATGAACGACGACACCGTTCGCGACGAAGTGCGACGTGTCGGGCTCTGTCAGATCGTATACGCTTTCGATTCCGTCGTAGCGAACGAAAGCGACTTCATCGGCGAGACCGCGACGTGCGATGCGCCGGCTGCACTGCGCGACGTCGCCGTAGTGCAGTCGCCTTCGACGACGCGGCGTCGAAACCGATTTCTCGCGCGAACGCCGGCAGCGACGACGGAAGGATGCGCAGCGAGTGCGGTTCGTTCGCCGCACCTGCGCGCGCTGTGCAGCTTGCCTTGACGCCGAACGACAGCAGCAGAAGCTGCACCTGTCCGAGCAGCTCCGTCGACGCGGAGTCGAGCGCGACGTACTGCGTGCGCTGACCCGAGCCGACGACGGCGCCGTCGGCGGTGAAGATGCCGCGCAGCATGGCCGCGGTCGATCGCGCGGTCGAGCTGGTGCACCGCCGGGACTGAACCGCTTCGTGCCGTTCATCGCGTCGACGGTGACGAACTCGTGGAAGAGCTCGACGACGGTCGACGTGGTCGCGTCGACGCGCGCCGCGACGCGCGTGGCGCGCTTCGTGAGCCGGCGCTGCAGCGCGTCATGCGTCGTAACCGTCATCGGCACGGACTGCGCGCGCGCCGTGCGCGCCGCGGAGCCGTCGCCCATCATGAGCCCGATCGACTCGGCGATGCTCGGGTCGAGCGAACGCGAGCCGAATCCGGACGAACCGAGCATGAGCCGCTCGCCGATGATCAGGTCCTTGACGGCGACGTCGCCGCGCTCTTCGGTGAGGATCTTATGGTCCGCGGTGACGCGCAGCTGGAATCCCGAGCGCGTGCGCAGCGTATAGACGGGCTTTGTCCCCGTCGGGAAGATGCGGTTCACGAAGTGCGGCTTGCCGTCGGAGCCGACGATGAACGCGGCTTTGCCGACGAGCGAGTCGATGCGCTTCAGACCGTCCGCCGTGCCGACCAGCGTGTCGCCCGTGACGCACGGATTGCTCGCGTTGATCGCCCCGTCCGCGGGGCAGGTGTGCCATTCGTTGATCGTCGTGTCGTACTGCACGCCGGGATCGGCGCACTGCCACGCTGCGACGGCGATCTTCTCCCAAAGATCGGCGGCGGGGATCGTCTTGATCTTCGCGGCGCTGCCGTGCCCGTATTTCATGGCGCGCGGAACGAGGTCCCACGTCTGTCCCGCGTCGAGCCGCGCGAAGAACTCGTTCGGCACGCGCACGGAGTTGTTCGAGTTCTGCCCCGATACCGTGAAGTACGCTTTCGAGTCCCAGTTCGTATCGTACGTCTCGATCGTGAGCTCTTTGTAGCCCTGTTTCGCGAAGTCGAGCGCGTACTGCACGTTCGCCTGCGGAATGCCCATGGTGAGCGCCGCGCGAATCGCCTTCTTCAGAGCCGGCATTCAACGCGGGATCGAGTCGCGCCGTGACGGGAATGGACTCGTCGTTCGCGGCCTGCATGATCGCATTGAGATGCTTCTCGCACACGATCGAGCCGGTGACGAGGTCGGAGACTTTCTGCTCCTCGCTGACCTTCCACGTGACGAAGTCTTCGATGTCGGGATGATCGAGATCGAGACAAACCATCTTCGCGGCGCGACGCGTCGTGCCGCCCGACTTGATCGCGCCGGCAGCGCGATCGCCGACCTTCAAGAACGACATCAGACCGGAAGACGTGCCGCCCCCGGACAGCTTCTCGCCTTCGCCGCGAATCTTCGAGAAGTTGGAGCCCGTACCTGAGCCGAATTTGAAGATGCGTGCCTCACGGACCCAAAGATCCATGATGCCGCCGTCGTTGACGAGATCATCTTCGACGCCTTGGATGAAGCAGTTGTGAACGACGATGTCGTTCGTGAGAAACGTGTGCGACTCGGTTTCGATGTCGTACACATCCATGTCGCCGACGTAGCCCACAGCGATTACGGGAACGTCGATCGTACCGATCAGGTCGTGCTTCGGCGCGGCTTCGATTGTGCGCGTACCTGCAGCGCGTTCGCGAACGATTTGCAATCGCTCGCCATACGTCATCGAAAAATCGGTGCGCTCGATGACGCTCCAACTCGGCCCGAGATCTGAGACATCAAGCCACTGATACTGCGCCGTCGACGAACGCCGCGCGAGAACGGCATGATCGGCCGTAGCTTCGAACGATTTTCCGTTCAATAGGCGAACGCGATAGACGGGCTTCACACCGTTGTGCTTGACGGCAACGACACGCGTGGTGCCGGCCATGTCGTACACCGACAGTCCGACCAGCCTGTTCTCGACGATCGCGCCGATCAGGCACCGGGCCGTCCGGCGTCGGTGACTGCGGCATGATACGGAAGACACGCGTGCGGTGCCGGCCGCTCGTAGGCCGACGTCGACATTTCGAGCTGGCCCGTCTTGGGGTCGACGAAGCTGTGCCCTTGCGCCGGGCCGGCGATGCCGTACGCCCAGTGCAGGCCCGTGTTGAACCACTGCGGCGAGTTGGGCGCGCCGATCTGGCGCGCGAGCATCGCGCACATCTCGTCGTAATAGGTGCGCGCCTCGAACTCGCTGTCGAAGTAGCCGTGCTTGAACGCCCAGTACGTCCAGCAGCCGGCGAGGCGATGGAAGACCTGGCGCGCGTCGCTCTCGCCGCCGAACTTCGCGTCGTCGGCCGGCTCCGAACGCCACAGCCATTCCGGGACGCCCTCTTCCGGCACCCGCGACCGTCTGCTCTCGGGACGCCGGCCTTGCGGAAGTACTTCTGCGCGATGATATCGGTCGCGACTTGGGACCAGCCGGCCGGAATGGCGATGTCGGCCGCCTCGAAGACGACCCTGCCGTCCGGGTTGACGATCCGCGACGTGCGGGGCTCGAACGAGATGCCGGCGTACGGGTCGCCGGGGGCGGAATAGGTTCGCGCGAACTTCATGCCGGCTGCGTCCTCTCGGGCGTCTTGAGAGCGTAGGACGGGCTTTCCAGTATCGAACACGCGTTCGATTCCGTCAAGACCGAAGTGCCCCGGAGCGGTAAGGCGACACAAGGCGTTGTGTCTCATCCCGCCGGGCTGTACTAGATATTGTACTCCTTGCCCGGGACCTTGTGAATGGGCGTGGACGACTTTTTGAATCTCGTGGACGGCTGCAAGCGTCCCTGTGGAACGGCTGCGGCCGGGGTGAGCGGGCTGTGGAGGGAATCGGGGATAGCGTGGAGAGGTTCGCGGCCGACTGTCATGCCGAGACGCTGCCCGACGTCCCGCTCGACCGCCTTGCCGCGACCGGCGTGCGCGGGATCGTCGTCGACCTGGACAACACCGTCTGCGCGTACCGGCAGCCGGAGTTGGCGCCCGGCGTCGCCGAGTGGGTCGCCGCGGCGCGCGACCGCGGCTTCGCGCTCGTGCTCGTGTCGAACAACTTCACCGAACGCGTTGCGTCGGTCGGCGCGCAGCTCGGAATCCCCGTCGTGCCGAACGCGCTGAAGCCGCTGCCGTTCGCCTTCATGCGCGCGCTGCGCGTGCTCGGCACGCCGCGCCGCGCGACGGTCGTCATCGGCGATCAGCTGTTCACCGACGTGCTCGGCGCCAAAATGCTCGGCATGCGGACGATTCTGACGAAGCCGCTCGTCGAGTCCGATTTTCCGCTGACGCGCGTGCTGCGGTTCCTCGAGCGCACGATCGCCGGACGCACCTGACCGTGGCCGTCGCGGCGGTCGTGTTCGACTTGTACGGCACCCTGCTCGAGATCGGCACGATGGTGCGTCACGCCGCGTCGGCGAGGCATCGAGGCGCCGGAGGCGTTCGTCGCCGAATGGCGCCGCACGCAGCTGGAATATGCGTTTCTGACCTCGGCCGCGCAGGCGTATCGAGACTTCGACGAGCTCACCGCGCTCGCGCTGGAGCGCACGTGCGCGTTGCGCGGCGTAGCGCTCGGCGCCGGCGAGCGCGACGCGCTGGCTGCACGGTGGCGCACGATGCCCGCGTACGGCGACGTCGCGCCGGCGCTGTCGGCGCTCCGTTCGCACGGCGTGCCGCTCGCGGTGCTGACGAACGGGACTCCGTCGTCGGCGAACGCGGCGCTCGATGCGGCGGGCATCCGCGAACGCCTCGACGACGTGCTGTCCGTCGACGCCGTGCGCGTGTACAAGCCGGATCCGCGTGTCTATGCGCTGGCGACGAATCGCTTTGCGTGCGCGCCCGGCCGAGCTCGTCGTTCGTCTCGTCGAATTCGTGGGACGCGTGGGGCGCATCGCACTTCGGATTTCGCGTGGCGTGGTGCAAGCGCCACGGCGGCGTGCCGGAAACGCTCGCGCCCGCGCCCGAGGCGACGATCGCCGGTTTGCACGAACTCGAGGCGCTCGTCGTCGCGGCTCGGCGCTGACGGTACGTTCGCACCGCCCGGACCGGCGACACGGCCGGCTCCGGGCGAGACGCTCGGTTGGCAAGGATGCTTGCGGCCGTCAGAGAGAAGACGGCCGATCCACTCGCTCCATGAGGTGACCGATGAACGATCGTACCAACGGCGGCGGACAAGGCACGACCGACGAGCCGGCTCTGACCGAAACGAATGCTCGTACGATTCGCGGTGAAGAGCAGCTCGGCACGCAAAAGACGTCCGTGGAGTCCAACGTCGACGGAACGAGCACGCGGACGAGGTCGGGCGCGATCCCATCGTCGTACGGGGCGGCCGGCGGTACGACGGATGCGACGGAAGAAGGCGGCGACGGAACGGGAATCTAGAGGAGCGACGAAGCCCGGAGAAATCCTCGGCCTTCGCGTATCGATAGCGGGTGACGATCGCCCCGCGCACCGAGCTTCCGAAGACGTACGATCCGGCCGAGGTCGAGCCGCGACTGTACGCCGAGTGGCAGCGCGCCGGCGTCTTCCACGAAGAGCCCGACCCCGCGCGGCCGCCGTTCATCATCTCGATGCCGCCGCCGAACATCACGGGCCGCGCGCATCTCGGTCACGGCTCGACGTACACGCCGATGGACGTGCTCGCGCGCTACCATCGCATGCTCGGCGAGAACGCCGACTGGATTCCGGGCCAAGATCACGCCGCGATCGCGACGGAAACCGTGCTCGTGCGCGAGCTCGCGACCGAAGGGCTCACGCGCGACGGCCTCGGGCGCGACGCGTTCCTCGAGCGCGCGTGGCAATGGCGCGAGCAGTACGGCGGCGCGATCAACGAGTCGTTCCAACGGCTCGGCTTCGGGCCCGACTGGGACCGCGAGCGCTTCACGATGGACCCGGGGCTCTCGGCCGCCGTCGTCAAGGTGTTCGTCGATCTCTACGACGACGGTCTGATCTATCGCGGCACGCGGCTCGTGAACTGGGATCCCGTGGCGCAGTCGACGCTGTCGGACGCGGAGGTCGAGGACGACGAGCGCGACACGTTTCTCTGGCACATCCGGTATCGCGCGGAGGACGGCGGCGAGGGGCTCGTGATCGCGACGACGCGGCCGGAGACGTATCTCGCCGACGTCGCCGTCGCGGTGCACCCGGACGACGAACGCTATCGCGAGCTTGATCGGCAAGCGCGTCGTGCTGCCGCTGCTCGAGCGCGCGATCCCGGTGATCGCGGACGAGGCGGTGGAGCGCGAGTTCGGCACCGGCGCCGTCAAGGTGACGCCGGCGCACGACAACACGGACTACGAGATCGGACGGCGGCACGATCTGCCGATGCCGACCGTGATCGACTTCGACGCGCGCATCGTCGCGCCGGTGTGGCGCTACGACGAGTCGCCGGAGCGCCGCGCGCCGATCGACGCGCAAGCCGCGAAGATGGCGCGCGTACGTCGGCCTCGACCGCTTCGATGCGCGCGCGCGCCTCGTCGACGATCTGCGCGCGGCCGGCGCGCTCGTCGAAGAGCGCCCGTATCGCACGCGTCTGCCGATCAGCTCGCGCTCGGGCGCGGTGATCGAGCCGCTGCTCTCGCTGCAGTGGTTCGTGCGCGTCCGACCGCTCGCGGAGCCCGCGCTCGAACGCCTATCGCAGCGGGCGCATCCGCTTCGTTCCCGAGCGTTTCGGCCGCATGTACGCCGCCGGGCTCGAGAACATCCGCGACTGGAACATCTCGCGGCAGATCTGGTGGGGCCATCAGCTGCCGGTCTGGTACACGCCGAACGACGACGTGATCGTCGCGCACGACGAAGACGAGGCGAAGCGCGTCGCGCGCGAGCGCTACGGAACCGTCGAGCTGCGTCGCGATCCGGACACGCTCGACACGTGGTTCAGCTCGGGACTGTGGCCGTTCTCGATCCTCGGCTGGCCGCAGCGCACGCCCGAGCTCGAGCATTGGTATCCGAACCAGGTGATGATCACGAGCCGCGACATCATCTTCCTGTGGGTCTCGCGCATGGTGATGCTCGGCATGCGGTTCGCGGGCGGCATCCCGTTCGAGACGGTGTTCGTGACGCCGCTCGTGTTCGACATGCACGGCCGCAAGATGTCGAAGTCGCTCGGCAACGCGATCGATCCGATGACCGACCTCGTGCCGAAGTACGGAGCGGACGGCACGCGGTTCGGCATCCTGCGGCAGATGCGCCTCGAGTCGCAGGAGCTGCGCTTCGACGAGCGCTTCTGCGACGAGGCGAAGCGGTTCGGCACGAAGCTCTGGAATGCGCTGCGCTACACGTGCGCGCTGCCCGAAGGGCTGCCGCACGCGACGTCGCTGCCGCCGCGCGAGCGGCTGACGCTCGCCGACCGCTGGATCCTCACCGAGCTGCGCGCGTGCGTCGAGGCCGTGACGCACGCCTACGACCGGTTCGAGTTCGGCGTCGCCGCCGACACGCTGCTGCAGTTCGGCTGGTACACGTTCTGCGACTGGTACGTCGAGGCGACGAAGGCGCCGGGACAGGACAAGACGCGCGCCGCCGTACTGTCGTTCGTGCTGAACGCGTTCGTGCGCGCGATGCACCCGATCGCGCCGTTCGTCACCGAAGAGATCTGGCAGACGCTGCCGCACGACGGCGCGACGATCGTCACGGCGTCGTGGCCCGACGTCGCGGAGATCCCCGCGTTCGAGGAGGACGCCGCGACGTTCCGCGCGGTGGTCGCGAAGGTCGAGCAGCTGCGCAACGCGCGCTCCGAATGGGGCGTGCAGCCGAAGGAGTGGATGAAGGTCGAAGATCCCGGCGTCGCTGCAGGACGAGCGCGACGTGGTCGACGCGATCGCAACGCTCGCGCGCGCGCGAGATCGCGCCGTACGACGGCGGCGACGGCAGTCGTGCGCGACCGCATCCTCGCGGTGCGCGGTGTCGCGGATGCGACGAAGCTGCGCGAACGCTACGCGCGCGAGATCGCGCGCCTCGAATCGGAGGTCGCGCGCTCGGAGAAGAAGCTCGCGAACGAGAGCTTCGTCGCGAAAGCGTCGGCCGGACGTCGTCGACGCCGAGCGGAAGAAGCTCGAGGACTACCGCCGCGAGCTGCAACGCGCGAGCGGCGCGCTCGCCGAAGCGGGGTAGGCGCTACCGCGCGGCGGTCGCCAAGCTCGGTTCCGGCTCGCCGGCGCCGCGGCTCGGCACGGCGCGCGTGGTGCGCGCGTCGAGCTTCTCGCCGCAGTGTCCGCACACGAGCTTCGGGTCGGCGCGGTGCTCGCACGTCGCGTGGATCAGCTCGACCGGCGGGCCGTCCTCGGCGTACCAGCGGTCGCCCCACGTGAGCAGCGCCACGACGACGGGGTAGAGGTCGCGTCCCTTCGTCGTGAGGCGGTACTCGACGCGCAGCGGGCGTTCGCTGTACGCACGCTCCTCGAGCACGCCGTGCTCCACGAGCCGGCGCAGACGCGCGGTGAGGATGTTCGGCGCGATGCCGAGCCGCTCGGCGAACGCATCGAACCGCCGCACGCCGCGAAACGACTCCCGCACGATCAGCAGCGTCCACCATTCGCCGAGACGTCCAGCGCGCGGGCGATGGAGCAGTTCATCGACTCGAAGCTGCGGCGCTTGCGCCATCCGCGTCACCTCCGGGAGGAAACCTTCGCGCTGCGCCTCCGAAGTCCCTTGCATCATGCAAGCCACTCGCGAGCGCCTCGTCGCGTGGGACGATCCGATCGCTTCCGCCGCCGCCATGCGCGAGATGACCGGACTCGAGGCGATCCGCGCGGTGCGCGACGGCCTCGTGCCGCCGCCGCCGATCGCGCACCTGTTGAACTTCCGCATCGCGGAGGCCGACGAAGGTCGCGTCGTCTTCGAGGGCTATCCCGGCGAAGAGCACTACAACCCGATCGGCGTCGTGCACGGCGCGTTCGCGATGGCGCTGTTCGACTCGGCGCTCGGGTGCTCGATCCACACGCTGCTGCCGCGCGGCGTCGGCTACACGACGACCGACGTGCAGGTACGGTTCATCCGCGGCATCACGAAGGACACCGGCGCGGTGCGCTGCGAGGCGACCGCGGTGCACGTCGGGCGCTCGACGGCGATCGCCGAGGCGAAGCTGTACGACGCGCGAGCGCCGACTCCTCGGCATCGGCACGACCGCCTGCGCGATCCTGCGGCCGTAGTCCCGCGCCCGGAGGCGAAGGCGTGGCGGGGTGACGAACCCCCGCCCGATGCAGACCGCGGTCGCCCGGCGGCGCGTGCTGATGTCGCCCGACGAGATCGAACGGGCGATCGCGCGCATGGCCCACCAGATCGTCGAGCCCGAAGACGTTCAGGAAGGGCTCCTGCTCGTCGGCATTCGCCGCGGCGGCGAAGCGCTCGCGCGGCGGCTCGCCTCGAAGATCGCCGAGATTCGCGGCACGGTCGCCGAGCCTCGGCTTTCTGAACATCAACCTCTACCGCGACGACGACGTCGCGCGCGAGCTGCCGGAGTCGGAGATTCGCTCCGCGATCACCGGGCAGACCGTCGTGCTGGTCGACGACGTGCTCTACACCGGCCGAACCGTGCGCGCCGCGCTCGACGCCGTCACCGACCTCGGGCGGCCGCGCGCGATCCGGCTTGCCGTGCTGATCGATCGCGGACTGCGCGAGCTGCCGATCCAAGGCGACTACGTCGGCAAGGCGATCCCCAGCAGCCGGCGCGAGCACATCGACGTCGCGCTCGCGCCGCAATTCTCGGACGCCGACGCCGTCACGGTCTCCGAGCTCGACCGTGCGCCCGCGTAGCCTGCTCGACGTCGACGATCTCTCCGCGTCCGAGCTGATCTCCGTTCTCGACCGCGCGGTCGCCTTTCGCGACGCGCTGCCGCCGCGCGACCTGCTCGCAGGCGTCGCGGTGCTGAACCTGTTCTTCGAAGCGTCGACGCGCACCGCCACGTCGTTCACGCTCGCCGAGCAGCGCGTCGGCGCCGACATCATCTCGTTCGCGCCCGGCGCGTCGAGCCTCGGCAAGGGAGAGACGATCGCCGACACCGCGATCACGCTCAGCGGCATCGGCGTGCGCGTGATCGTCGTGCGGCATCACGAGTCGGGATTCGCGCGACGTCTCGCGGACTGTTTCGACGGCCACGTCGTCAACGCCGGCGACGGTACGCACGCGCACCCGACGCAGGCGCTGCTCGATCTCATGACGCTGCGTCAGCAGTTCGGCCGCTTCGACGGCCTGCGCGTCGCGATCGTCGGCGACATCCTGCACTCGCGCGTCGCGCGCTCGAACATCGTCGGCATGCGCGCGCTGGGAATCGATCTCACGCTCGTCGGCCCGCCGACGTTGCTGCCCGCGCAGTTCGACGCGCTGGGCGTGCGCATCGAACGCAGCTTCGACGCGATCCTGCCGCGCGTCGACGCGGTGATGATGCTGCGCATCCAGCGCGAGCGCATCGACGTCGGCTTGCTGCCGTCGCTCGACGACTACACGCGGCGTTATCAGCTGAACCGCACGCGCTTGCGCGCGCTGCGCAGCGATGCCGTCATCCTGCACCCGGGACCGTACAACCGCGGCGTCGAGCTGACGGACGACGTGCTCGACGACCCGCGTTCGCGCTACGTCGCGCAGGTGGGCAACGGCGTCTACGTCCGCATGGCGGTACTCGACCTGCTGGTCAACGGGGCGCCGGTCGCGGCGTGAGAACCTTGGTGCGGGGCGGGCGGCTCGTCGATCCGCTGCAGGGACTCGATGCGAACCGCGACGTGCTGATCGAGAACGGCTTCGTCACGCGCATCGGCGAGCATCTCGACGCCGACGGCGCGCGCGTGGTCGACGCGACGAACGCGATCGTCGCGCCGGGCTTCATCGACATGCACGTGCACCTGCGCGAGCCGGGCCAGACGCACAAGGAGACGATCGCGACCGGCGCCGCCGCGGCGGCCGCGGGCGGGTTCACCGCCGTCGCGTGCATGCCGAACACGGAACCCGCGCTCGACTCACCCGCGATCGTGAGCGAGGTCGTGCGTCGCGCTGAGGCGGCCGGGCTCGCGCGCGTCTATCCGATCGGCGCGATCACGCGCGGGCGCGAAGGACGCGAGCTCGCGCCGTACCACCTGCTCGCCGACGCCGGGTGCGTCGCGTTCAGCGACGACGGCTCGACGCCGCGCGACGCGCGGGTGCTGCGCAACGCCGCGCGCTACGGGGGCGACCTCGACGCACCGTTCATCTCGCACTGCGAGGATCCCGACCTCAAGGGCAGCGCGGTGATGAACGAAGGCGTCGCATCGATGCGGCTCGGGCTCGACGGATCGCCGGGGCTTGCGGAAGACGTCATCGTCGCGCGCGATCTGCTGATCGCCGCGGACTGCGGGAAGCGCTGGCACATCGCGCACGTGACGACGGCGACGTCGCTGGACTTGATCCGCTGGGCGCGCACGCGAGGCGTGCGCGTCACCTGCGAGGTGACGCCGCACCACCTCGTGTTCCTCGACGACCGCTTCGACGACTACCACGCCGACTCGAAGGTCAACCCGCCGTTGCGCGACGGCGACGACCGCGCCGCGCTGCGCGCCGCCGTACTGGACGGCACGATCGACGTCTTCGCGACCGATCACGCACCGCACGGCGCCGAGGAGAAGGCGCAGCTGCTGTCCGCGGCGCCCGTCGGCTTCACGGGACTGGAGATCGCGCTGGGCGGCTACGCGTTCGCGCTGCCGCAGCTTCCCGTCACACGCTTCGTCGAGCTCCTCGCGTGCAATCCGGCGCGAATTCTCGGCGTACCCGGCGGCACGCTCGACGTCGGCAGCCCCGGCGACGTCACCGTGTTTGCGGACCGTCCGTGGACCGTCGATGCGCGCCTGTTCTTCTCGAAGGGCAAGAACACGCCGTTCGACGGCATGACGCTGCCGCGGCGCGCGCTCGCGACGGTCGTGGACGGCGCGGTGGTGTTCGAGCACGGCAACGTTCTCCCGCGCGAAGAAGTACCGGCGTGACCGCCTCGCTCCGGCGCGGGCCGCAGCCGCCGGTACGCACGCCGCTGGTCCGCTGGTGACGCGCGTCAACCCGGCGGCGCTGCTGCTCGCGGACGGCACGCGCTTCGACGGCCACGGGCTCGCGACGACCGGGATCGCGCTCGGCGAGGCCGTGTTCTACACCGGCATGACCGGCTACGAAGAGGCGATCACCGACCCGTCGTACGCCGGTCAGATTCTCGCGTTCACGTACCCGCTGATCGGAAACTACGGCGTGAGCGGCGTCGTCGCGCAGCACCCGCATCCGTGCGTCGCGGGCGTCGCCGTCAAGCACATCGCCCAGCACCCGTCCCATCACCTTGCGAAGCAGGATCTCACGTCGTGGCTCGACGAGCAGGGCGTGCGCACGATCGCCGGCATCGACACGCGGGCACTCACCATCGCGCTGCGCGAGCACGGCACGATCGCCGCCGCGCTCGCCGTCGGCGAGGACGCCGTGGCGAACGTCGAGCGGACGCTGCGGGACTACGCGCTCTCGACCCAAGGTCTCGTCGCGTCGGTCGCGGACGCGTACGCGCGGGGCGAGACGGTCGGAGCAGGCCGCAAGCACGTCGTGCTCCTCGACTGCGGCGTGAAGAAGAACATCGTCCGCGATCTCTCGGAGCTCGACGCGCGCGTGACCGTGCTCCCGTACGGCGCGAACGCCGGCGAGATCCTCGCGCAGAATCCCGACGCGATCGTCGTATCGCCCGGACCGGGCGATCCGCGCGATCTCCGCGACACCGTCGAGACGCTGCGCGAGCTGATCGGCAAGAAGCCGGTGTTCGGCGTCTGCCTCGGTCACCAGCTGCTCGCGCTCGCGTGCGGCGCGGAGACGTTCAAGCTGCCGTACGGACACCGCGGCGGCAATCAGCCCGTCAAGGACGTCGTGCGGAACGAAGTCCTCGTCACCGCGCACAATCACGGGTACGCCGTGGACGGCGATTCGCTTCCGGCCGATCTCGAAGCGACGATGATCAACCTGAACGACGGCACGAACGAAGGTTTCCGGCATCGCACGCTGCCGATCGAAGCGGTGCAGTTCCATCCCGAGGCGTCACCCGGTCCGTTCGACGCGCGGAGCCTCTTCGCGCGATGGCTCGATCGCGTCGACGTCTAGCCGCGGCCGCCGCGCTGCTCGTCGCGCTCGCGTCGAGCGCGACGCCCGCCGCGGCGCTGCGCGCGCTGCACGTCGACGCGCTCTCGATGCGCGCCGACCGCTCGCGGCTGACGGTGGGAGAGGTGTTTCACCTCGCGATCCATGCGCACGTGCGCGAGAAGGTCAGCGCGCTCGACGAGCTGGTCATTCCCGACGTCGGCACGCTGCAGATCGACGGCGACGAACGGAACGCCGCCACCGGGCCGTCGGGGACGGACATCGTCGAGACGCTCACGCTCGAGCCGACGCAGCCCGGCGCGTACACGATCCCGCCCGCGTACCTCGATGCGATCGACGCGCGCACCGGCAAGCCGTCGCGCTTCTCGTCGAACCCCGTCCGCGTGGTCGTCACCGCGCGCAGTCCGCTGTCTGCCGGCGCGCCCGGCGTGCTGGGCGCGATCCGCACGACGCTGCTTCCGATCGCGCTGGTGTTCGCCGTCGTGCTCGCGTTCGTCGTCGCGCTGTGGATCGTGCGCACGGCGTCGCCGCGCCGGTCGATCGCGCCCGTCTCGCCCGCGGTCGCGCCGTCGATGCCCGCTGCGCCGCCGCGCACGCCGCGCGATGCCGTGCGTGATGCGCTGGCGGTGTACCGCGTGACCCCGTCGGCGGCGGCGCTCATGCAGCTGCGCGCGGCGCTGTTCGCCGCAGCGGGCGCGTCGTCCGGCGCCACGCTGCGCGATGCGCTGGCCGCGACGCACGACGGCGCGCTGCGCACGGCACTCACCGCCGCGGAGCGCGCAGCATTCGGGCCGGCATTCGCGCGGGATGCCGCATCCGACGACCTGATCGCCGCGACGGAGACCTGGCTGCGATGACGCACCCGCGCGACGTGCTCGACGCATTGCACGCGACGATCGTCGGGCAGAACGATGTGCTCGAAGCGCTGCTGCTCGGCACGATCGCCGGTGGTCACGTCCTGCTCGAGGGCGCGCCCGGCGTCGCGAAGACGCTGGCCTGCCGCGCGCTCGCGGCCGCGGTCGCCGGATCGTTCCGGCGCGTGCAGTTCACCCCCGATCTGTTGCCGTCCGATATCGTCGGAACGCGCGTGTTCGATCAGAAGACGGGCGAGTTCACGACCGTGCTCGGTCCGCTGTTCGCGAACGTGGTCCTCGCCGACGAGATCAACCGCGCGCCGGCGAAGGTGCAGTCGGCGCTGCTCGAGGGGATGCAGGAGCGGCGCGTCACGATCGGTCCGCAGACGCACGACCTGCCCTTTCCGTTCGTCGTGCTCGCGACGATGAACCCGTACGACGCGGAGGGCACGTATCCGCTGCCGCTCGCGCAGCTCGACCGGTTTCTCGCGAAAGTCGTCGTCCCGTATCCGTCGCGCGACGAGGAGCGCGCGATCGTCGACCGTTTCGGCGCCGGTGAGCCGCCGCTGCGCACCGACGTCGCGTCGCTCGACGACGTGCGCCTCTGGCAGCGCGACGCGCACGGCGTCTTCGTCGACGACAAGGTGCGCGACTACGCCGTCGAGCTCGTCCGCGCGACGCGCGGAGCCGAGCTGGTCGCGCACGGTGCGAGCCCGCGCGCGGCGCTCGCGCTGGTCCAGCTCGCCCGAGCGCGCGCGTACCTCGAAGAGCGGACGTTCGCGACGCCGGACGACGTGCGCGACGTTGCGACGATGGTGCTGCGGCATCGCCTCTCGTACGACGATCGTATCGCGGTCGCCGGCGGCGACCCGGAGGACGTCGTTCGCCGCATCGTCGCGTCGGTGCGCGCGCCGTGAACGCGCTGCGCGAGGCGATCCTGCGCGGCGCGCACGCGACGCCGCGCCCCGGCGGCGCGATCGCGGGGCGCCGTCGCGGTGACGGTCTTTCGTTCTCGCAGCTGCGCGCGTACGTCGAGGGCGACGACCCGCGACGCATCGATCACGCGGCCACGGCGCGCGCGGGCGCGCTGCAGACCCGTGTGTACCTCGAAGAGACCGCGCTCGTGTTCGCGGCGATCGTCGACGAGTCGGCGTCGATGCACGTCGGACGCCGCCGCCCGCTCGCGGCGGCGGCCGCCGAGGCGCTGCGCGCATGGTTCGGCGCGATGGAGGGCGACGACCGGGCCGCGCGCGTCGTCGACGCGCGCGTCGTGAGCGATCGGCGCGCTGCCGCGGCGCTCTGCGCGGGGAGTCCGTTCGACGCCGCCGGGGCGCTGCGGATCGCGCTGCGCGCCGTCCCGCGCGGCGCGTCGCTTCTCATGATCCTCGACGGATACGACCTGCCCGAAGACGAGTTGCTGCTCCGCGCCGCGCTGCGCTTCGACGCGACCGTGCTGCTCGCACGCGATCCGTGGCGCGACGACCTGCCGCTGCGCGGGTTCGTCACGCTGCGCGACGCCGAAAGCGGGCGCACTCGCCGGCTGTTCGTCGGACGGCGGGCGCGCCTGCGGTACGGCGCGGCGTCGCACGCGCGCGAGGCCGATGTGCGCGAGCGCTTCCGCCGCGCGGGTTGGCGCGTCGGGACGCTCCTCGAAGACGACGGCCGCGCATCGCTGTACCGCACGTTCGGGGTCGCCGCATGACGCTCGCGCACCCGATCTGGCTGGTCGCTGCGCGTCGCCGTCGCCGCCGCGTTCGCGTGGACGGCACGCCGGGCCGCCGCACGCGCGGCGTCCGCGGCGCTCGCGTACAGTAATCTCGACTTCGTCATCGGCGCCACGCGCTCGCGATTCGACCCGGCGGCGTTGTTCGTTCCGGCATGCATCGCGGGCATCGTCGCGCTCGGCGCGGCGCTCGCGCAGCCGCGCTTCGTCGCGACGGTTCCCGTCCGCGGCGGGGCCGTCGTGCTGTGCGTCGACACGTCGGGATCGATGCGGGCGACGGACGTCGAGCCGACGCGTTCGGACGCCGCCGCGAACGCCGTGCGCGCGTTCATCGACGCCGTGCCCGACGGTACGCGGCTCGGCATCGTCGCGTTCGCAAGCGCCGCGGGCGTCGTGCAGCCGCTCACCGCCGACAAGGATGCGCTGCGCGACGCCGTGGGCCGCATCCCGCCGCCGAACGGAGGAACGGCGATCGGCGACGCGCTGCTCGCCGCCGCGCGCTTGCTGCCGCCGTCGGGACGGCGCGCAATCGTGCTCGTCACCGACGGCGTGAACAATCTCGGCTCCGACCCGCTCTCCGTCGCGCCGCAAATCGGCGCGAGCGGCATCGAGATCGACACGATCGGCATCGGGACGAACGACAGCGGCCAATTCGTGCCGGGCACCGACGTCGAGGCGTCGATCGACGAGGACGCGCTGCGGCAGATCGCGTCGACGGCGCACGGCGCGTACGCGCGCGCGACCGATGCCGGCGCGCTGCGCTCGCGGCTCGCGGCCCTCGCGAACAGCACGACGCGCGAGAAGCGCCGCATCGACGCGTCGCTCCCGCTCGCCGTCGCGGGCGGCGCGATCGTCGCGTTCGCGCTCGGCGCCGGTTTGCTCGCCGGCCGGTTTCCGTAAGGACGACGATGGACGACGACATCCTGCGACGGCGGATCACGTACGGGCGCGGTGAGCTCGAGATCGACGTGCTCGCGTCCGATCCGTTCGACCAGTTTTGTGACTGGCTCGACGACGCTCTGTCGACCGAGGGCATCGTCGAGCCGAACGCGATGACCGTCGCGACGGTCGGCGCGAACGGTTGTCCGTCGGCGCGCGTCGTGCTCCTGCGGCAGTGGGACGCACGCGGATTCGTGTTCTACACGAACTTCGAGAGCCGTAAGGGCGACGACCTCACCGTGCATCCCTTCGCGGCGCTGCTGTTCTGGTGGGGCGCGCTGCAGCGGCAGATTCGTGTCGAAGGCAGGGTCGAGCGCGTCCTCGACGTCGAGAGCGACGCATACTTCGCGACGCGTCCGCGCGGCCATCGGCTCGCCGCGTGGGCATCGCACCAGAGTGCGGTCATCCCCGATCGCGAGACGCTCGAGCGTGCGATCGTCGAAGCGGACGCACGCTTTCCGGACGACGTGCCGCGTCCGCCGTTCTGGGGCGGGTATCGCGTCGTGCCGGAACGCTTCGAGTTCTGGCAAGGCCGCCCGAACCGCGTGCATGACCGCATCGCGTACGAGCGCGGCGGGGACGGCTGGACGATCGCGCGGCTCTCGCCCTGAGTTTGACGGCGCAAGCGAGCCTTCGGCGCTACCGCGCAATGCACGTTCAATCGGAATTCTCAAAGTATATTTTTGCGAATTCGACGCGCGATCGGCAACCGGCGTCATGGTGACCGGTTCGTCGAAGCCGCCAGGAAAGGCACATATTCTATGCAGTCAACCACCACGACGTTTCCACGAAGCGTCAACGAGAAGTATCTCGGCATCGTCCAGCTCGCGCGGACCATCGACAAAGCCAAGATGCTTGCGAACGGCAACATCGGCGAGTACCGCTACAACTGCGCGATGGACCAGGCGCTGTTCGCGGAATTCGGCATCGACGCCGACAAGCTCGCCAAGATCGTCGCCGACGTCGCGAAGAATGCGAGCCACGAGCCCGCGATCGAAGCATACGTCAAGCCGCTCGTTCAGAAGAGGACGCAGCTCGAGATCGAGCGGTTCAACCGGGACACCCTGAACCGCAAACCCTCCGAGGAGAACGTCGCGGCATTCAACGAGCTGCGGACGAAGGTCGCGCCGACGCGTACGGACGTGACGACGTGGCCGGACCTGCTCGACCTCGAAGAGGGCCGCACGGTCACCAAGCGGGTGGGAACGGTCTAAGCTCTCCGGGCGGCGTCCGACTTCGTCAGAGCGCGAAGATCGCGGCGTCGCTCATCCTGCCGAGCTTCGCGCGTACCGCCGCGGCGCGCTGGTGCTCGGCAGGCAGCATCGACGTCCCGGCGAGGATCGGGGCGAGCGCCATGCCGTACGCGGTCGCCAGCGCGCGCGACGCCGGCACGCGGACGTCGGGACGCACGCCGGTGCCTTCCCAGTTCGTGCCCGTGACCGCGTTGCGCGCACGTTCGTTCGGCACGAACATCGAGAAGTGCCGGTCGATCGGAAGATCGCTGCCCGGGTTCGCGCCGCCGCGCGTCACCGTACCGACGAGCGTTCCCCGCCGCTCGGCCTGCACGTCGTATGCGAACTCCTCCCCCGCCGAGACGGTCACGTGCGACACCAGGACATATAGCGGCACGCGGAAATGCGGCGCCGGAACGGCGACGGTGTACGACGAGCTCGCCACCTTCGGGTGCACGTCGCCCCGCGCGATGAAGTCGTTGAGGTGCGTGCGCGGCGGCAAGAAATGGCTCAGCAAGCGCGCGACCGAGCGCGGCGATCCGCCGTGGTTGCGCCGCACGTCGACCACGATCGCCGTCGCAGTCCGCCAGCGTCGCGACCGCGGTGTCGATCGCCTTCGATGCTCCCGGGCGAAACCGCGAACATGCGCAGCTCGATGTAGCCGACGTTTCCGGGCAAGTGCGCGATCCGCGCGATGCCGTAGCCTTCGGTCTTGTCGAGCCGCGCGAAGAACGCGAGCGCGTCGGCACGATTTTGCGCGAGGTCCGTCGTCCCCGCGTCGGCGGAGTACGCGACCGACACGTGCACGTCGTGCAGCACCGTCGCGATGTCCGCGGTCAGGCGCTTCGCCAGCGCCGCCGCCCGCAGGCCGTCGTACGCTCCGGCCGAGGCGCGTGCGCGCAGCATCTGCGCCGTCCGGTGCGCGCGCGACGGAAAGACGTAGAAGCGCTCCAGCGTCGCGCCGGCGCCGCGGGCCACGGCGCGCGCAGGGTCCGCAGCGGCGGCGCGTGACGGGGACGCTCCGGCGAGCAGCGCGGCGGCGAGGACGAAGGCGGCGACACGCGCGGTCATCCGTGCACTATAGGTCGTGCGGCGGCGCGCTGCCTTGCAACCGTGCGAGTCGCAGACGCCACAGCCACGCCGTTCCGAGCGCGAACTCGACGATCACGCAGGTGAGCGCGACGCGCGGGCCGAGCCCGGGAGCGCGCGCGTCGACGGCCTGCACGAGCGGTCCCGTGATCGCCGGCGCGACGACCTGAGGGATCGCGGCTGCGACGTTCCAGACGCCCATCGCGGCGGCAAGGGCGCTGCGCGGAAGCACGGCGTACGCGATCGCCCAGTCGGCGGTGAAGAAGGCGCCCCACGCGGCGCCCGAACCGCACGCGCAGACCAGGGCGACGGTGAACGTCGGCGCCGCCGCGAACGCGCCGACCGCGACCGCGATCGCCGCGCATGCGACGCTGACGACGACGCGTTTGTCGATGCGATCGGCGGCACGGCCCGCGATCGCCGCGCCGGCGACGCCGCTCACGGTGAAGACGAGAATGAGAATGCCGGTGGGCGTGCGCGCGTCGGCGATTCCGAGCGATTCGCGGACGAAGAAGAACAAGAAGCCGAACAGCGTGTAGAAGCCGACGTTGATCAGCGCGCGCGACACGAGCACGGTGCGCACGGCGGCGTCGAGGCGAAGGGGTGCGGCGGCGACCGACGACGTTCGCAGGCGCGCGACGTGCGCGTCGGTGACGCGCCAACTCACGACGAGCGTCGCCGCCAGCGCGCTGCCGAGCGCGATCCCGTGCAGCAGGGTCGTGAGCACGATGCCGACGACGCTGCCGGAGAACTGCTGCACGCTCATCCAGCCGGACGCGCGTCCGACGCGGCGCTCGTCGACGTAGTCGCCGACGATGCCTTGATAGGGACCACCCGCGACGTTCATGCCGAGCTGCAGCGCGATCCATGCCGCCCACAGCGACGGCATCGACGGAGCGAACGGCAGCGCGACGAGCGCGGGCGCCGCGATCGCCACGCCCGCCGCGTAGAACGCGCGACGGTGCGCGACGCGCGCGCGAACGCGATCCGATGCGATGCCGGCGACGATCTGCACGACCGCCGCGAACAGCGCGCCCGTCGCCGCGACGAGCGCGTACGTGCCGACGGCGTGCGGTGCGAGCGCGGTGATGCGGTCTTGCAGGATCACGCCGAGCACCGCGGTCCAGACGACTTGGATCCCGAACCACAACGCGCCGAGGCGTCGCGGATCGGGCGCGCTCGTCATCACGGCGTCGCGCGAACGCGCTCGCGCGCGTAGCGATACTCTTCGAGCGTGTCCACGTCGAAGCACAGCCCCGGATCGCACCCGCGCACGGCGGCGACCGCGACGCCGAGACGCCGAGTCGCGTACGCCTCGAGGTCGGCGATGCGCAACCGTTTGAGCGCGAAGCGTGCGATCATCGACGGACCGAGCAGCATCGCCATCTTCGGCAAGCTCTTGCGCGCGGCGAAGAATCGCGTGGCGAGAGCGCGCGCCGGAGCGATGCTCTCGGGCGCGAGCACGAACGCGTTGCCGTTCGCGACGCGCTCGCCGCCGAGCATCACCGCGTGCTCGGGCGCGCCGGGGAAACGGCTCTCGTACGCCGTACAGCCGGCGAGCGCCATCGTCAGCCCGAAGGGCTCGCTGCGCGCGACGAAATCGTGCAGCGCCTCGCCGGTCGCGAACGGCATGTCCGACGTCAGGAACGCGAAGCGTTCGTTCGGCCAGGCGTCGAGCGCGCGCAGCAGGTTCGTGCCGCCGCCGGCGTCTGCGTCGAGCACGCGCACGTCGCGGCCGCGCAGGTGCGCACGCACTTCGGCGCCGCCGACCACCGCGACGCCGTCGATGCCGGCGCACGCGCACGCCTCGAGCACGACGTCGATCGGCGTCGTCCCGCCGAGCGGTGCGAGCGCCTTCACGCGCGTGCCGATCGTCGCCGCGAACTCGCCGTCAACCAGACCGCCCGCGGTGACGACGGCTCGCATCGAGCGGCCGTTCGGCACGCCGCCGTGCCACCCCGGCCTGGAGGCCCCGTATGCCGGCCGGCCGTATCCTGGGCGGGATGCAGCGGCGTACCGTCATGGTGATCGGGTCGGGCCCGATCGTCATCGGGCAGGCCGCCGAGTTCGATTACGCGGGCGTTCAAGCGTGTCGCGCGCTGCGCGAGGAAGGCCACCGCGTCGTTCTCGTCAACTCGAACCCCGCGACGATCATGACCGATCCCGAGATCGCCGACGCGGTGTATCTCGAGCCGCTGACCGTCGCGTCGGTCGAACGGATCATCGAGCGCGAGCGGCCTGACGCGCTGCTGCCGACGCTCGGCGGCCAGACCGGCCTGAACCTCGCCGTCGAGCTCGCCGACGCGGGCGTGATCGCGAAGTACGACGTCGAGCTCTTGGGCACGCCGCTCGATACGATCAAGCTCGCCGAAGACCGCGAGCGCTTCAAGCGCAAGATGATCGAGATCGGCGAGCCGGTGCCGCAGTCGCAGATCGTCACCGACGTCGAGGCGGGCGTCGCGTTCGCACGCGAGGTCGGCTACCCGCTCGTCGTTCGCCCCGCGTACACGCTGGGCGGGACGGGCGGAGGCGTCGTGCGCGACGAGGCGGAGCTCCGCGCGACGCTCCAGACCGGACTCGACGCGTCGCTGATCCACCAAGCGCTGGTCGAGACGTCGCTCCTCGGCTGGAAAGAGATCGAGTACGAAGTCCTGCGCGACCGCGCCGGGAACTGCATCATCGTCTGCAACATGGAGAACATCGATCCCGTCGGCGTGCACACCGGCGACTCGATCGTCGTCGCGCCGTCGCAGACGCTCTCCGATCTCGACTACCAGATGCTGCGCACGGCGAGCATCAACGTGATCCGCGCGCTGAACGTGCAGGGCGGATGCAACATCCAGTTCGCGCTGCACCCGGACCGCGACGAGTACCAGATCATCGAGGTCAACCCGCGCGTCTCGCGCAGCTCGGCGCTCGCCTCGAAAGCAACGGGCTACCCGATCGCCAAGATCTCGACGAAGATCGCGCTGGGTCAGACGCTCGACACGATTCCGAACCCGGTCACCGGCGGCCGCACCAAAGCCGCGTACGAGCCGACGCTCGACTACTGCGTCGTGAAAATTCCCCGCTGGCCGTTCGACAAGTTTCCGCTGGCGGATTTCCGTCTCGGCACGCAGATGAAGTCGACGGGCGAAGCGATGGGCATCGGCCGCACCTTCGCCGCGGCGCTGATGAAAGCGGTGCGCGGCCTCGATCTCAAGTTCGAGACGCTCAGCGGCGGAACGTTCCTCGAGTGGAGCCGCGATGAGCTCGTGCGCGCGCTCGAGGAGCCGACGCACGACCGGCTTTTCGCTGCCTGCGAGCTCTTGCGGCGCGGCTGCAGCGTCGATGAGCTGCACGCGATCTCGACGATCGACCGCTTCTGGCTGTGGGAGCTGCAGTCGCTGGTCGCGCTCGAAGAGCGGCTGCGCGCATGCGGTTCCGCGGACGACGTACGGAACGCACTCGAATCCGGGTACTCGACTCGCGGCATCGAAGCGCTCCGCGCGCGGAGCGTCGAAAGGCCGGGTCCGGCGAACGGCGACGCCCATCCGGCGGGCGCGGCGTTCCGCATGGTCGACACGGCCGCGGCCGAGTTCCCGGCGGCGTCGCCGTACTACTATCTTTCGCGCTTCGAGACGGACGAGATGCGCGAGCCGCACCGCGAAGCGGTCGTCGTCGTCGGGAGCGGTCCGATCCGCATCGGCCAGGGCATCGAATTCGACTACAGCTGCGTGCACGCGGCGTGGGCGCTCCGCGCCGCCGGGCGCGCGGCCGTCGTCGTCAACAACAATCCCGAGACGGTTTCGACGGACTTCGACGTCAGCGACGTGCTCGTGTTCGAGCCGCCGGGAGCCGACGAGGTCGAGGCGACCGCGCGCGCGACGAACGCGCGCGGCGTGATGCTCGCGTTCGGAGGGCAGACCGCGATCAACCTCGCCGCCGAGCTCGCGCGGCGCGGCGTCGCGATCGTCGGCAGCGACCGCCGTTCGCTCGACATGGCGGAGGATCGCGAGAAGTTCGACGCCGCGCTCGAGAAGCTCGGCGTCGCGCGGCCGCGCGGACGCGCGGCGAACACGTTCCGCGAGGCGCGCGCGATCGCGCGCGAGCTCGGGTTCCCGGTGCTCGTGCGCCCGTCGTACGTGCTCGGCGGACGCGGGATGGAGATCGTCTACAACGAGGGACAGCTCGCGAGCTACGTCGAGAGCGCGCCGCCGATCACGCCCGGAGCGCCGCTGCTGGTCGACAAGTACATGCGCGGCCGCGAAGTCGAGGTCGACGCCGCGTACGACGGCGACGACGTCTTGATCCCCGGGATCTTCGAGCACGTCGAGCGCGCCGGCATCCACTCGGGCGACTCGATCAGCGTGTTCCCGACGCAGACGGTGTCCGAGGCGATGGAGCGCCGCATCGTCGACGTCACGGAAGCGATCGCGCGGGAGCTCGGCATCCGCGGCTTGATCAACATCCAGTTCGTCATCCCGGAAGGCAGCGACGAGCTGCTCATCATCGAAGCGAATCCGCGCGCGAGCCGCACCGTACCGATCATCTCGAAGGCGACGGGCATCAACCTCGTCTCCGCCGCGACGCGCATCGCGCTCGGCGAGAAGCTGCGCGACATGCGGTGGGGCTTGGGGCTGCGTCCGAAGCCGGACTACGTCGTGGTCAAAGTGCCGGTGTTCTCGTTCGCGAAGATGCGGGGCGTCGAGACGATCCTCGGCCCCGAGATGAAGTCGACCGGTGAGGTGCTCGGCATCGACGGCACGTACGCGGGCGCGCTGCGCAAAGGCTTCGTCGGCGCGGGGATTCGGTTGCCGAGCGAAGGCGCGCGCGTTCTCGTGTCGATCAGCGACGAAGAGAAGCCGGCGGCCGTCTCGCTGATGCGGCGGCTCGTGGCGCTCGGACACCGGCTCGTCGCGACGCCGGGCACCTACGAGCTGCTCGAGTCGAACGGCATCGCGGCGGAGCGGGTGAGCAAGATCGGCGAAGGCGATCCGGATGTCCTCGACGTCATCCGCCGGCGCTCCGTCGATCTGGTCATCAACGACTTCACGAGCGGGCGTGGCCCGACGGACAACTACCGCATCCGTCGCGCGGCGGTCGAAGCGTCGATCGCGTCCCTCACCTCGCTCGATACGGCGCGCGCGCTCGTCACGGCGCTGGAGTCGCAGGCGGGGCCGCCGCGGTCGCTCCAGGAGTACCAAGCGACGCTGGCGGGCGCGCTGGCGAACTGATCGTGCACGTCCACGCGAAGCGCGCGTTCGAGACGCCCGGTGCCGCCGCCGCTTCATCACGGCGGCTCGCGCCGGCGCGCGGCATTCCCGCGCGCGGCGTTCCCGCGCATGCGTGGAGCATCGCGTCGCTCGCGATCGAACGGCCGGCAGCGAGCGCGGACGACGCACGGGCCGGCGTCGCGCAGCTGAAGCGCAAGAAGAAGAACCCGAACCGGGCCGACTTCAGCCGCATGGGCCGGCGCGCGCGGCGCAATTATCTGCGCGCGCAGCGCGAGCTTCGAACCAGACGCGCGCAGCAAGAACGGGAAGAGGACGCGCGACCCGCGCTTCCCGAGCACGTGCTCGACGCCGCGGACGAACGCGCCTGGAACGTCAGTCGCGAAGCGACGCAAGGCCTCATCCCCAGCACGCACGGCGCCGCAAAGGTCAGCGACGACAAGAGCGTTCGCGCCTTGCAATCGATGGACGCGGACGCGCAGACGACGTTTCCGTATCGGCAGAACCTCGTTCAGGTCGCGTACGATCCCACGATCGCGAGCGAAAGCGATGCGGACCGCCGGACCGGAGGGCTCGCGCAGACGTTCACGCACGAGCTCGCGGTGCACGGCAAGAACGTCGGACGCAAAGAGGTCGACGTCGAGCACCGCGAGATGCACGATCCCGACACGCGGCAGGAGTATCTCGACGCTTCGCGCGCGACGTTCACCAGCCTGGCCGGCGCTCGTCAGAAGCGCGCGTTCGCCGCCGACTGGGAAGCCGACATGCACAATCAGATCAGCGACAGCGGCGTGTACAACGAGGACACGGACGAGACCGAGACGCTGAGCCGGGGCGCGCGGAAGCGCCGGCATGCGTGGGCCCGCGCTCGCGCCCAGAGCATGGTCCACGCCATCAAGAAGCCCGGCAAGCACCCCTGGACGCAGAGCTGACCGACCCGGCGCGGAGGCATGGAGCCCTCCCCCGGGGGGAATCCAACACCGGCGTGGTAGCAGGAAACACCGTGCGTCGCAACCGGGAGCTCGATCGCCTGCGACAGCCGCTTCAGCCCGATCGGCGATCGGATGTCGTGAACCGGCTGAAAACCGCGCGCGGGCATCTGGATGCGATCATCGAGTCGCTCGACGGTGATCCGTACGTCCTCGACCTGCTGCGGCAGGTCGCGGCGGTGCGCGGCGCGCTGGACGCGACGATCCGCACGGCCCTGCGCCACTACTTCGAGAACACGTTCGTCTCCGCCGTGGAAGCCGGCAAGACCACGGCCGCCATCGACGAGCTGATGAATGCGCTGACCTTCCTCCGTCAGATCGAGTGACGGATATGCCCCTCCCTGGGAGGGGTATATCGCGTTTCGCAGACAGCCTGCCCTTGGGTACGAGGCACGGGCGTACACGACGCAGAGAACGGAGCGAAACGACGTGGCAACCGTCAGCGATTTCTTGATCGAACGCCTGATCGCTTGGGGCGTGAAACGAATCTTCGGCTATCCGGGCGACGGCATCAACGGCATCATCGCCGCGATCGACCGCCATCACGAGAAGATCGACTTCGTGCAGGTCCGGCACGAAGAGCAAGCCGCGTTCATGGCGTGCGCGCACGCGAAGTTCACCGGCGAGCTCGGCGTGTGCTTGGCGACGTCCGGCCCGGGCGCGATCCATCTGCTCAACGGGCTGTACGATGCGAAGAACGATCACATGCCGGTGCTGGCGATCACGGGCCAGACCGCCTTGACGGCGATGGGCAGCGAGTTCCAGCAAGAAGTCGACCTGCAATCGCTCTACAAAGACGTTGCCGCGGAATACCTCACGACCGTCTCCAGCCCGGCCGCTGCGCGCCATGCGATCGACCGTGCCGTGCGCGGCGCGCTCGGATCGCGCACCGTCACCGCGCTGATCTTCCCGAAGGACGTTCAGGAAGAGAAGGCCGTCGACAAGATGCCGAAAGTCATGAACTACAACCATTCGAGCGTCGGCATCTCGCTCGGGCGGATCATCCCGCACGACGAAGACCTGCGGCGGGCCGCGGACGTGCTGAACGCCGGCAGCAAGGTCGCGATGCTCATCGGTGCGGGGACGTTCGGCGCCGAAGACCTCGTCGAACAGGTCGCCGACGTGTTGCAGGCGGGCTGTGCGAAGGCGCTGCTCGGGAAGGCGACGCTGCCCGATGAGCTGCCGTGGGTCACGGGGACGCTGGGACTGCTCGGCACCGAGGCGTCGAGCGGCATGATGATGGAGTGCGACACGCTGCTGCTCATCGGCACGAATTATCCGTACGCGCAGTTCCTCCCGAAAGAAGGACAGGCGCGCGGCGTGCAGATCGACGTCGACACGACGCGCATCGGCATCCGCTATCCGACCGAAGTCAATTTGCAAGGAACGGCGGCCGATACGCTGCAGGCGCTCTTGCCGCTGCTGCAGCGGAAGACCGATACGTCGTGGCGCGACAAGCTCGCGAAGCTGCGCGAAAAGGGAGCGCGCGTCGGCGCGACGCGCGACCAGATCCAAGGATCGGCGGGGATCAACCCGGAGGTGGTCTTCACGGAGCTCGATGCGCGCCTGCCGAGCAATGTCATCTTGACCGCCGATGCGGGCACGTCGACGAATTGGTCGGCGCGGCACCTGACGATGCGGCGTGGGATGAAGTGGTCGCTGTCGGGCGGGCTGGCGACGATGGGTGGGGCCGTGCCGTACGCGATCTCGGCGAAGTTTGCATTCCCCGATCGGCCGGCGATCGCGATCACGGGCGACGGCGCGATGCAGATGAACGGCATGAACGAGCTGATCACGGTGCTGCGCTACTGGAAGCGCTGGAGCGATCCGCGGCTCGTGTTCCTCGTCGCGAACAATCGCGACCTGAACCAGGTGACGTGGGAGATGCGCATCGAGACGGGCGTGCCCGACTACCCCGGGTCGCAACATTTGCCGGACGTGTCGATGGCCGAGTACGCGCGCATGCTGGGTTCGACGGGATGCGCGTCGAGCGCGCGGACGACGTCGGCAGCGCGATCGAGGCCGCGCTTCGCGCCGACCGGCCGGCCGTGGTGGAGGTGCTGACCGATCCGAACATCTCGATGCTGCCGCCGCACATCAAGGTCGAACAGGCGAAGTCGTTCACGAGCGCGATGCTGCACGGCGACCCGGAAGAGGGCCCGGTGATCGTGCAGTCGGTCAAGGGCGTGCTCGCGGGCATCTTCCCGACGCACAAACCCGAGGAGCTCACGACGACGGAGCGTCCCGACAAGCGGTAGGGCGAACGATAAGCATGCTGTAGCGGGTCATGCCGCTTGGGCGCGCAGCTTGTGGAGCGCGCGCGCAAGCAACTTCGAGACGTGGCTCTGCGAGAGCCCAAGCTTGCGCGCGAGCTCCGTTTGGGTGAGGCCTGCGCCGTACGTGCCGAGCACGATCGCGCGTTCGCGCTCGGCGAGCGTGTCGAGGGCGACGTTCAGGGCGACCCGTTCGTCGACGTCGAGGCCGGCACGCCGGTCGGCCATGAGGTCGACGCGTTCCGGACCGTCGTGCGAGTCGGGCTCGGGCAGCCCGACGTGCTCGACGCGGCGCATCGCGCGGAGCTCGGCGATGACGGGCAGGTCGACGCGGAGCTCTGCGGCCATCTCCGACGGCGTCGGCTCACGGTGGTGCGCGCGCGTGAACGTCTCCCATGCGTCGGCGTAGCGCTTCTCGAGCGCGATCAGCGCGCGCGGCGCGCGCACGAGCCGCTCGTGATCCCGGACGTAGTGCATCAGCTCGCCGACGATCATGATCCAGGCGTACGCCTGGAACGGCGTCTGCATCTCGGCGCGATAGTTGTCGGCCGCCTTGATCAAGCCGACTGCCGCAACTTGCTCGAGATCCGCGCGGTCGTTGTGCGCGCGCTTGAACTTGCGCGCGCCGCGGATGCAAAGATGACGGTACGCGTCGACGAGCGCATTGCGCCGCTCGATCGTCCGCTGCGCGCAATACCGCGCGACGAGCACATCCCGCAAACTCATGTCGATACACTCCCGATCAACGTATACAGGGGGATGAAGACGGAGAACACGATGAAGCCGACGATGCAGCCGAGGCCGCCGATGAGCGCCGGCTCCAGCACCGCGCCGAGCGTCGCGACCGCGGCCTCGACGTCGGACTCGAAGTAGCGCGCGACCGTCTGCAGCATCTCGTCGACGAGCCCGGTCTCCTCACCGACGCGGATCAGAGCGATCGCGAGCGGATCGAAGAGCCGCCCGGCTTCGAGTGGCGCGCTGAGCGGCTCGCCGGCGCGCAGCGCGGCGGCGACGCGCTCCAACGCGTCCGCGTAGAGCCTGCTGCCGGCGACGGGCCGCACGACGTCGATCGCGACCACCAGCTCGATGCCGGATCCGAGCAGCGTGGCGAGCATGCGAGCGACGCGGGCCGTGATCGCTTTGTGCAGCACCGCGCCGATCACCGGAACGCGGAGACGCAGGCTTTCGAGCGCGAGCGCGCCGCGCCGCGTCCGCGACGCGAGCAACGTGCCGCCAAGGGTCGCCGCCGCAGCGCCGCCCGCGGCGAGCCACGGTGCGGGCGTCTGCAGCAGCTCGCCGGCCGCAAGCAGCACCCGCGTCGTGAGCGGCAGCTCGACGTGGAACGCCTCGAACATCTGCCGGAACATCGGAACGATGCGTGCGAGCAGGAACAGCACGAGCGCGCCCGCGCCGAGCAGCACGACTGCGGGATACGCGAGCGCCGACCGCAGCTTCTTGCGCACGTCGGCGTCGCGCTCGAGGAACGCGGCGAGGCGCTCGAGCACGTCGTCGAGGATGCCGCCCGCTTCGCCGGCGCGGATCATCGCGACGTAGAGCGGCGCGAACGCACGCGGGCGCCGTCTCCATCGCGTCGCTGAGCGGCGTGCCGTGGTCGACGTCCGCCGCGACCGAGCGCAGCGCTTCGCGCAGCGCCGCGTCGCGCGTGCGCTCGATCGTCACGTCGAGCGCGCGGCGCATCGCGATGCCGGCGCGGATCAGCGTCGAGAACGAGCGGAAGAAGGTCAACAGCGCGCGGCGCGACGGGCCGCCGAGCTTGCAGCGATTGCACGAGCGCGCCGCGCGCCGCTGACTCGCGGCTCAGCGCCGTGACGAAGAGCGCGCGCATGCGCAGGCTCTCGAGCGCCGCGTCCGCTGACGGCGCAGACATCGTGCCGGAGACCGCCTCGCCGGCGGGCGTGCGCGCGACGTAGCGGTACGCATGCGCCGTCACGTCGCGCGCTCCAGCGCGCGCACGTCGTCGGGCCGCATCGCGGCGGCGCGCGCGTCGCCGAGCGCGACGTCGCCGCGCACGACGAGATCCGAGAGATGCGACTCGAGCGTCTGCATGCCGGCGGCGCGGCCCGTCACGACGACGTTGCGCAGCTGGTGGCTCTTGCCTTCGCGGATCAGCGCGCGCACGGCGTCGGTCGCGATCGAGCACCTCCGCAGCCGCGCAGCGTCCGCCGCCTTCGCGCCGCGGCACGAGCCGCAGACTCACCACGCCGGCGAGAACGGCTGCGAGCTGCGCGCGAACCTGCGCCTGCGCCTCGGAGCTCGAACGCGTCGACGATGCGGTCCACGGTCTGCGCGGCGTCGTTCGTGTGCAGCGTCGCGAGCACGAGGTGACCCGTCTCGGCGGCGGTCAGCGCCGCCGCGATGGTGTCGCGGTCGCGCATCTCTCCGACGACGATCACGTCCGGATCGGCGCGCAGCGCGCCGCGAAGCGCGTCCGCATGATCGCCCGCGTCGCGGCCGATCTCGCACTGCGCGATGACCGAGCGCACCGGCGCGTGCACGTACTCGATCGGGTCTTCGATGGTCACGATGACGCGCTGCGCGGTGCGATTCACGCGGTCGACGAGCGTCGCGAGAGCGGTGGTCTTGCCGCTGCCGGTCGGCCCCGTGAAGAGGACGAGGCCGTTCGCGCGCCGCGCGAGGGTCGCCACGCACGCGGGAAGCCCGAGCGATTCGAACGCCGGGACGGTCGTGGCGAAGAGCCGGATCGCGACGCGCACGCCGCCCGCGGCGCGGTATGCGTGCACGCGATACGGCGCGCCGTCGGAGCCGCGCGGCGCGGCCGCGTCGACGTAGCCGCGCGCGTCCAGCCGCGCGAGGGCGTCTGCATCGAACGTGCTCGCGAGGAAGGCGCGTAGACCGGCATCGTCCAGGACGGGCGCGTCGATCGCGATCAGGCGTCCGTCGATGCGCAGCGTCGGACGTTCGCTCGGCGCCGACGTGCACGTCGCTGGCCCCGCGCGCGCGAGCGACGCGCAGGAGGTCGCCCGCGCGAATAGCCGCAAGCGTCATCGCTGCGGCCAGCCGGCGACGCGCACGAGCTCATCGAAGCTCGTCCGCCCGGCGATCACTTTGGCGAGCCCGTCGGCGATGAGCGGACGGTATCCCGCCCGCGCCGCAAGCTGCGCGACGGAGACGCTCGACGCGCCCGTCGCGATCGCATCGCGTAGCGCGTCGTCGAGTCTCCATCGCTTCGTACAGTCCGGTGCGCCCGAGATATCCCGTGTGCGCGCATGCGCGGCATCCGCGCGCGACGTACCACGTGTCGCCGCCGTCGGGGAACGCGTCGCGCCGCGCGGGCGGAATCGACGCGGGCACGCGGCAGTGCTCGCACAGCGTGCGCACGAGGCGCTGCGAAACGACCATGGTCAGTGCGGCTGCGAGCGAGTGCCGCGCAACGCCGAGCTCCAGCAGACGGTCGACCGTGCGCGGCGCGTCGTTTGCGTGGAGAGTCGTGAACACGATCTGACCGGCGAGCGCGGCCGATACCGCCACCGCCGCGGTCTCGCCGTCGCGCATCTCCCCGACCATGACGACGTTCGGGTCCTGGCGCATGAACGCGCGGAGCACGGTCGGAAACGTCAGGCCCGCACGCGGGTTCACGTGCACCTGCACGGCGTCCGCGATGCGCATCTCGACCGGATCCTCGACGGTGCAGACGTTTCGCGACGCGCGATCGATCGACGCGAGCGATGCGTACAACGTCGTCGTCTTCCCGCTGCCGGTCGGCCCGGTGACCACGACGAACCCCCACGGCGCCCGCACCGCGGCGCGATAGCGCTCCAGCAGCGTGCCGGGCATCCCGAGCTCGCCGAGATCGGGTGTCGCGGCGAAGCGGTCGAGCAGTCGGACGACGAGCTTCTCGCCGTCGATCGTCGGGATCGACGCCACGCGCGCGTCGACGTCGCGGCCGTCGAACGGGATGCCGCACCGGCCGTCCTGCGGCGTCCGGCGATCCGCGACATCCATGCCTGCGAGCAGCTTGACGCGCGACACGAACGCGGCGAAGAGCTCGCGCGGCACGGTGTCGAGATCGTGCAGGATGCCGTCGACGCGCAGGCGCACGCGGCCGCCGGCTGCGTTCGGTTCGACGTGGATGTCGCTGGCATGCGCGGCGATCGCGCGCGCGAAGGTGAGATCGACGGCGCGCACGGCCGGCGCTTCGTCGCCCGTGTCGTCGCCGGGCCCGGCGGCGTCGCCGTACGCCGCGTGCAGGTTCGCACGAATCGCGTCGCGCGGCATCGCGAGCGCGCGGATGCGCAGCCGCGTCGCGGCCCGCAACGCGTCGACCAGGTTCGCATCCGCGGGGTTCGCGACCCCGACGGACAGCACGCCGCCGCTGAGGTTCAGCGGCAGCGCGTCATACCGGAACGCGAGCGCGCGAGGGACGCGGGCGACGGCCTCCGGATTCGCGGCAAAGGTGCTCATGCGACACGAATCGGAAACGCCTGCACGCAAATGGAGGCAACATTTCCGCGTGCGTCTTAAATTCGCATAATACCATGGCCATGACGACTGCTTTCACCGACTACCTCACGATCACGACGCCGGTGCGCTACGAGATCCGCGACATCACGGAGCACGTCGAGCGCGTGCGCGCCGCCGCGCACCTGGACGACGGCGTCGTGCTCGTCAGCACGATGCACATCACCTCGAGCGTCTTCGTGAACGATCACGAGTCGGGCTTATGGGGCGACATCCTCGCGTGGGTCGAGAAGCTTGCGCCCGCCGGGCTCGACTACGCGCACCACGCGACCGGCGAGGACAACGGCGATGCGCACCTCAAGCGCATGCTGCTCGGACACCAGGTGCTGGTCCCGGTGACCGGCGCGCGCCTCGACCTCGGTCCGTGGGAGCGCGTCCACTACGGCGAGTTCGACGGCATGCGCCCGAAGCGCGTGCTCTTCAAAGCGTTCGGCTTGCGCGCAGAGCGGCCGCGCTAGGCAGTACCACGACGGCCCGCGTCGTATGTTCGGAGCGCAATGACAAAGGAATCGACATGAACCGGCAAGCGAACGGCCAGACGAAGACCGACGGCTTTCACCTTGTCCTCGACGCCCTGCGGCTGAACGGGGTCGAGACGCTGTACGGCGTGGCCGGCATCCCGATCACCGACCTGCTGCGGCTCGCGCACGCGGAAAACATGCGCTACATCGGCTTCCGTCACGAGCAGTCGGCGGGTAACGCCGCGGCGATCGCCGGCTTCCTCACCGGGAAGCCGGGCGTCTGCATGACGGTCTCCGCGCCGGGCTTTCTGAACGGCTTGGTCGCGCTCGCGAACGCGACGACGAACTGCTTCCCGATGATTCTGATCAGCGGTTCGAGCGACCGGAACATCGTCGACCTCGAGCAGGGCGACTACGAGGAGATGGACCAGCTCAGCGCCGCGCGGCCGTACGCGAAAGCGGCGTATCGCATCAACCGTCCGCAGGACATCGGCGTCGGCATCGCGCGCGCGATCCGCGCGGCGGTGTCCGGGCGTCCGGGCGGCGTCTACCTCGATCTCACCGCCGAGGTGCTCGGCTCGGTGATCGATGTCGATGCGGCGAAGAAGTCGCTGATCAAGGTCGTCGACCCCGCGCCGCCGCAGCCGCCGGCGTCCGAAGCGGTGTCGCGCGCGCTCGAGCTTCTCCGCTCGGCGAAGCGTCCGCTGGTGCTGCTCGGCAAAGGCGCAGCGTACGCGCGTGCGGAGGACGAAATCCGCGCGTTCATCGAGACGACGGGCCTGCCGTTCCTTCCGATGTCGATGGCGAAGGGACTGCTGCCCGACAACCACCCGCAGTCGGCCGCCGCGGCGCGTTCGTTCGCCATCGGACAAGCCGACGTCATCCTCGTCGCCGGCGCGCGGCTCAACTGGCTGCTCTCGCACGGCAAGGCGCCGCTCTGGTCGGACGACACGCAGATCATCCAGGTCGACATCTCGCCGACCGAGATGGACAGCAATCGCGCGATCGCGGCGCCGGTCGTCGCCGACATCAGGTCCGCGTTCGCGGCGTTCAACGCCGCGCTGAAACCCGGGCAGATCAAGCCGGACGCGAAGTGGACCAACGACATCGGCTCGCGCAAGCAGAAGAACGTCGAGAAGATGCAGGCGCGTCTGAACGCCGACCCGAGCCCGATGAACTTCTCGAGCGCGCTGCGTGCCGTGCGCGACGCGATGGCCGGCACGCCGGACGTCTATGTCGTCAACGAAGGCGCCAATACGCTCGACTTCGGCCGCAACGTCATCGACATGTCCTTGCCGCGCCACCGGCTCGACAGCGGTACGTGGGGCGTGATGGGCATCGGCATGGGCTACGCGATCGGCGCGGCAGTCGAGACCGGCCGGCCCGTCGTCGCGCTCGAAGGCGACTCGGCGTTCGGCTTCAGCGGCATGGAGATCGAGACGATCTGCCGCTACAAGCTGCCCGTCGTCACGGTCATCTTCAACAACAACGGCATCTACCGCGGCGACCCGAGCGGCGTGGAACCGTCGCCGACGGGATTCCTCGCCGACGCGCGCTACGAGAAGATCATCGAAGCGTTCGGCGGGACGGGCTATCACGTCACCGACACGCGCAGTCTGCAGCACGCCGTCACCGAATCGCTCGCGTCCGGAAAGCCGGCGATCATCAACGCCGTGATCGATCCGACCGCGGGCACCGAGAGCGGGCACATTCAGAACCTCAACCCGAAGAGCGCGCTCGTCTCCGCGTAGCGACGACCGCGAGTCCGCGACGATCGGACGGGCTCGGCGATACGCCGGGCCCGTCGTCGTTTCAGCCGATCCGCACGCTGAGCATCGAGATCGAGCCGCCGTCGCCGCCCTCGACCGGGTACGTCACGGCATCGCCCGGCTGCTGGGCGCCTGCGACGTACAGCAGCGGCAGGTAGTGGTCCGGCGTCGGCACCGACAGCAGCGCGTCGTTGCCGAAATGTTCGTAGTCGACGAGCGGCGCGTGATCGTTCGCGTCGAGCGCGGCGCGCACCAACGCTTCGAAGCGGACCGCCCAGTCGAACTGTTGCACCGCGTGCCGCCCCCACGCGTACGCGTGCAGGTTGTGCACGACGTTGCCGCTGCCCGCGATCAGCACGCCTTCGTCGCGCAACGGCGCGAGAGCGCGGCCCAGCTCGTAGTGGAACGCCGGCGGCTGCGTCTCGTCGATGCCGAGCTGCACGACCGGGATGTCCGCCTGCGGATACGCGTGCACGAGAACCGACCACGCGCCGTGATCGAGTCCCCATCGCTCGTCCGGAACGACGGTCACGGGCGCGAGGAGGTGCCGCACGCGTTCGACGAGGGCGGCGTCGCCGGGCGCGGCGTACGTCACCTCGTACAGCTCGCGCGGAAAGCCGCCGAAATCGTGGATCGTTCGCGGATGCGCCGCCGCCGTGACGTGCGTTCCCGGCAGATACCAGTGCGCCGAGATCGCGAGGATCGCGCGCGGTCGGGGCATCGATGCGGCCACGGCCGTCCAGCCGCGCGTGTATGCATTGTCCTCGAGCGCGTTCATCGGGTTCCCATGGCCGAAGAAGACGGCGGGCAGTCGCGCGGCCACGGTCACGCGCTCCGTGACGCCGCGACGTGCGCGACAGATCGGTCGAGCTCGAACGCGGCCGCGAGCAGCTCGTACGAGCGCGTGCGGCTCGTGTAATCCGGCGTGATCGTCAACACCATCGCCTCATCGGCCTCATGCGATGCGACGAGCGATTCGATCTCCGCGCGCACGCCGTCGGCGGTACCGAGCGTCAAACGCCGGCGGTTGTATGCGATCTCCTCGCGCTCGTACGCCGAGTACGGATACGCGCGCGCTTCGTCGTGCGAGGGTACCGGCAGGTCGACGCCGCGACGGATGCGCAGGCGCCAGAGGTCGATCGCCGACGCGAGCGATTCCGCGCGTTCCGGCGTCTCCGCCGCGAGCGCGGCGAGCGCGAGCAGCACGCGCGGCTCCGAGCACCGCGCCGACGGACGGAAGTGCCGGCGGTACGCGCGCGTGACCGCCTGCGCGTCGCCGCTGATGAAGTGGGCGAACGCGAACGGCAGGCCGAGCTCGGCCGCGAGGGCCGCGCTGTAATCGGACGATCCGAGCAGCCACACCTCGGGCGACGTCTCGCCGCTCGGCATCGCGACGAGCTTGCCGTACGGATGCGTCTCCGGCAGCGTACGGTCCAAGAGCCCGACGACGTCGATCACGTGCTGCGGAAAGCGTTCGACGGGCGCGGACTCGAGCGCCATCGAGACGCGCTGCGAGCCGCCGGGCGCGCGCCCGATGCCGAGATCGATCCGGCCCGGCGCCAGCGCTTCCAGCATGCGGAACTGCTCGGCGACCTTCAGCGCCGCGTAGTGCGGCAACAGCACGCCCCCGCTTCCGATGCGGATGCGGGACGTGTCGGCGGCGACGCGCGCGAGCAGCACCTCGGGCGCGGGATCGGCGAGGCCTTGCATCGCGTGGTGCTCGGCGAGCCAGTAGCGGTGGTATCCCAGGCGGTCCGCATCGCGCGCGAGCGCAAGCGTCGCCAGCACGGCGTCGCGCGGACGTGCGCCGGAAAGCACCGGCGACTGATCGAGGATGCCGAGCGGGAGCGTCATACCGCCGCCCATGACGCCGCGATACGGGCCGCGGGATGCGCGAACCCGCACGAATGCGGGCGGCCGCCTTACGGCCGAATCGCTACCGCCAGGATGCCGGGCGACGCGTGCGTCTCGAAGCGCGTGAAGTTCTCCGCGAAGAGTCCGGCGAGGTGCTTCGCTTGCGCATCGTACGCGGCCGTGTCCGCCCATGCGTTGCGCGGGTTGAGCACCTCGGAGGGCACGCCCGGGACCTCGCTCGGGATCGCGAGCCCGAAGAAGCGCTCCGTTTCGAACGTCACGTCCGCGAGCCGGCCTTCGATCGCGGCGTTCAGCATCGCGCGCGTGTACGCGATCTTCATGCGCGAGCCGACGCCGTAGCCTCCGCCCGTCCAGCCGGTGTTCACGAGCCAGCAGTCGACCTTGTGGCGCGCGATCCGCTCGCCGAGCAAATTCGCGTACACCGTCGGGTGGTGGACCATGAACGGCGCGCCGAAGCACGTGGAGAACGTCGCTACCGTGCCTTTCACTCCGCGCTCGGTGCCGGCGACCTTCGCCGTGTAGCCCGAGAGGAAGTGATACATCGCCTGCTCGGGCGTGAGCTTCGCGATCGGCGGCAGCACGCCGAACGCGTCCGCGGTCAGCATCACGATGTTCGTCGGATGTCCCGCCATCCCGGACGTGACGTAGTTCGGCAAGAAGCTGATCGGATACGCGGAGCGCGTGTTCTCGGTGAGCGACGCATCGTCGACGTCGAGCGCGCGCGTCTCCGGATCCGTCACGACGTTCTCGAGCACCGTACCGAAACGGTGCGACGCCGCCCAGATCTCGGGCTCGGCTTCCTCGCGCAGCTTGATCATCTTCGCGTAGCACCCGCCCTCGAAGTTGAAGATGCCGTCGGCCGACCAGCCGTGCTCGTCGTCGCCGATGAGCGGGCGATTCGGATCGGACGAGAGCGTCGTCTTGCCCGTGCCGGACAGGCCGAAGAAGATCGCCGTGTCCCCGGCGGGCCCGACGTTCGCCGAGCAGTGCATCGAGAGCACGTTGCGCAGCGGCATCAGGTAGTTCATCACGGTGAAGACCGACTTCTTGGTCTCGCCCGCGTAGCGCGTGCCGCCGATGAGGATGATGCGGCGCGCGAGGTTCACGAGGATGAACGTCGACGACGCGGTGCCGTCACGCGCGGGCTCCGCTTCGAAGAGCGGCACGTTGAGGACCGTGAATTGCGGTGCGAAGGATTCAGTCTCTCCTGAGCCTGTCGAAGAATCGTGGTCGGCCGTTTCGATGAAGAGGTCGCGCGAGAAGAGGCTGTGCCACGCGAACTCGGTGATGATCCGCACGGGCAAGCGATAGCGCGGGTCCGCGCCGACGTAGCAGTCGAGGGAGAAGACGTCCCGGCCGCCGAGGTACGCGCCGACGCGCGCCAGCAGCGCGTCGAAGACGTTCGCGTCGATCGCCTTGTTGACGGACCAGTCGATGTGCATCTCGCTGCCGGGCTCGCGCACGAAGAACTTGTCGTTCGGGGAACGGCCCGTGTGCTTGCCCGTCTCGACGGCGAGCTGCCCGGACGCCGCGAGGCGTCCCTCGAGCCGCCGCAGCGCGTGCTCGTAGAGCCGCGCGACGCTCTGGTTGCGGTAGACGGTCCCGACGTCGCCCAACCCGAGGGTGCGCGAGGTGCTCGTCGAACGACTGCGAGGGGTTCGGTAAGGTGATAATGGGCGTACTCCTCGGCGGCCGAAGGGGTAGCGACGTTCGCTCGCTTGGCTTTACCCGCCTCGTCACCAACGCCGACGGAAAGGGTTTGAAAGAAGTCGGTGCACGAGCTCTTTACCGTCATGGCGCCCGGCGAGGCGTTCGCGTCCTTTGTGCGCGCTTTTTCCCCGATCCGACGGTCGGAAATCGTAGCGCTCGACGCGGCGCTCGGCCGCGTCCTGGCCGCCGACGCGATCGCGGGCGAGACCCTGCCCGCGTTCGGCCGCTCCACCATGGACGGCTACGCCGTTCGCGCGGCCGACACGCACGGCGCGTCGGAACAGTCGCCGGCATATCTGCGCGTCGTCGGCGACGTGCCGACCGCGGTCGTGCCGTCGCGTTCCGTCGGCGTGCGCGAGGCGATCCGGACGCACACCGGCGCGATGATCCCGCCCGGCGCCGACGCCGTCGTGATGGTCGAGGACACGAACCTCGCGCCGGGGACGGGCGCCGGCGACGAGATCGAAGTGCTCGCCGCGGCCGCCCCCGGCGAGAACATCCTCTCGGTCGGCGAAGACATCATGCGCGGCGCCGTCGCCGTGCCGGCCGGGCGGCGGCTGCGCGCGCCGGACGTCGGCGGCCTCGCCGCGCTCGGAATCACGAGGGTCGGCGTCTGCGAGCGCCCGCGCGTGGCGATCGTGTCGACCGGCGATGAGGTCGTCGACGCGGCGAGCCGTCCCGGACCGGCCCACGTGCGCGACGTCAACGCGACGACGGTCGCGGCCGTGATCCGCGAAGCCGGCGGGATCCCGGTCTCCGTGCGGCATCGCGCCCGACGAACCGCGCGCGCTGGAATCGGCCCTCCGCGACGCGCTCGACGGCGCCGACGCGCTCGTCCTTTCAGCGGGGTCGTCGGTCTCGGTGCGCGACCTCACCGCGGACGTCGTCGCCCGGCTCGGACGGCCCGGCGTCCTGGTGCACGGCATCGCGATCAAGCCCGGGAAGCCGACCGTGCTGGCCGTGTGCGACGGCACACCGGTCGTCGGGCTGCCGGGGAACCCCGCCAGCGCGCTCGTCGTCGCGTGGCGGATCGTGCGCCCCCTGGTCCGGCTGCTCGGCGGTGAGTCGCTCGACGCGGTGCAGGACGCCGCCGGCGAGCTCGACGCCGTGCTCGACGTCCCCGTCCCGTCGCGTCCGGGCCGCGAGGACTACGTGCCGTGCGCGCTCGACCGCGACGCCTCCGGCACGCTGCACGCGCGCCCGCTGTTCGGCGCATCGAATCTCATCTTCACGCTCGTGCGCGCCGACGCGCTCGTCGCCGTGCCGTTCGACCGCAGCGGGCTCGCCGCCGGCGAGCACGTCCGCGTCATCGTGCCGTGAGCCGCGAACGTCTTTCTGTCGGACGTCCCGCTGGACGCGGCGCGTGCGCGCTTCGGGGAGGCGTTGCGCGATGCGGACGTGCGCAACGACGCGGTCGAGACGGTGCGGCTGGTCGACGCGCTCGGGCGCGTCACGGCGCGGGCGGTCATCGCCCGGCTGTCCTCGCCGCACTACCATGCCTGCGCGATGGACGGCATCGCGGTGCGCGCGTCGCGCACGGCGGGCGCGCGCGAGACGGCGCCGGTCGAGCTCGACGCCGGCGAAGCGATCGTCGGTCGACACGGGCGATCCGCTGCCCGACGGCTGCGACGCGGTCGATCCCGATCGAGCAGGTCGAGCCGCGCGACGGCGGGCGCGTCGCGCTCCGCGTGCCGGTCGCGCCGTTCGAGCACGTGCGCGCGATCGGCGAGGACGTCGTCGCGAGCGAGGTCGTGGTGCCGGCGCTGCGTGCGCTCGGACCCGCGGATCTGGCCGCGTGCGCGTCGGCCGGGGTCGCCGAGGTGACCTGCGTGCGGCGCCCGCGCGTCGCGGTGATCACGACCGGCGACGAGCTCGTCGACGTGACGACCGGCACGCCCGAGCCCGGCGCGATTCTCGACTCGAACGCCGTGCTGCTGCGAGCGTGCGTGCGCGAGTACGGCGGCGACGTCGCATTCGACGCGCGCATCGCGGACGACGCCGAAGCGATCGCCGGCGCCGTCCGCCGCGCGATGACGGCGAGCGACGTCGTCATCGTGAACGCCGGCTCGTCGGCCGGACGCGACGATCACACGGCCGCGGTGTTTCGGCGCTTCGGCGACGTCGTCGTGCACGGCGTCGCGATCCGTCCGGGACACCCGCTCGTACTCGGCATCGGCCGCGTCGACGCGCGCGCCGTGCCGCTGCTCGGCATCCCCGGGTATCCCGTCAGCGCGGCGATCTGCGCGGACCTGTTTCTGCGCCCGCTGCTCGAGCGGCTCGGCCGCCGCGACGTCGACGAACCGCGTGAGATCGACGTCGAGCTCGCGCGCAAGCTGTTCTCGCCGCTCGGCGAGGACGAGTTCGTGCGCGCCGTCGCCGCGCGCGTCGACGGACGGCTCGTCGCGACGCCGCTGCGCCGCGGCGCGGGCGTCATCACGTCGCTTTCGCGCGCGAACGTCCTGATCACGATCCCGCGCTTGAGCGAAGGCGCCCGTGCCGGCGCCCGCGTGCGAGCGCGCGCGCTGCGGCCGCTGGCGCAGATCGATCGGACGCTGCTCGCGATCGGCAGCCACGACGTCGCGCTCGACGTGCTGGCCGGACGGCTCGCGGAACGCGACGTCGAGCTCGTGTCGGCACACGTCGGCAGCATCGCAGGCCTGCTGGCCCTGCGCGAGCGCTCCGCGCACCTGGCCGGCACGCACGTGCTCGATCCGGCGACGGGCCGCTACAACGACGCCGCCGTCCGGCGCTACGGGCCGCGCGAACCGGTCGCTCTCGTGCGGCTCGCCGAGCGCGAACAGGGCCTCGTCGTCGCGCGCGGCAACCCGCTGGACGTGACATCCGTCGCCGACGTCGCGCGCCGGCGCGCGCGCTACGTGAACCGTCAGGCGGACGCGGGGACGCGCGTCCTCTTCGACGCGCTCCTCGCGCGCGACGGCATCGCGCCGTCGTCGATCGACGGCTACGATCGCATCGAGTTCTCGCACCTCGCGGTCGCGCAGCTCGTCGCGAACGGCAGCGCCGACACCGCACTGGCGATTCGTGCCGCCGCACGCGCGTTCGGCCTCGACTTCGTGTTCGTCGCATGGGAGCCGTACGAGCTGGCGTTGCCCGCCTCGGAACTGGAGATGCCGCGCATCGCGCAGCTCGTCGCGCTGCTGCGCGATCCCGACGTGCGCACCGAGATCGAAGCGCTCGGCGGCTACGACTGCGCGCGTGCAGGCGACGTGCGGATCGTCGAGCCCGCCGCCGCGGAGGCGTCGTGAAGGTCGAGCTGTTCGGCATGGCGCGCGCGCTCGCCGGCGCCGCTCACGTCGAGCTCGCCGTCGACGAGCCGGTAACGCTGCGCGAGCTCTTGCGCTCGCTCGCGGACGCGGTGCCGGCGCTCGTGCCGGACGTGATCGACGCGACGCGCGATGCGCTCGTCGAACCGAACCTGCTGCTCCTCGACGGCCGCCGCGCGCCGGCCGGCGACGAGACGTTCCGCGCGGACGACCGGCCGTGCATCCTGTTCCTCGCGAGCGGCGGATGAACGGTCGCCCGCCGCGCTATCCCGGCCCGCGCGATCTGCTCGAGATCGATCTCGACGTCGCGCACGTCGCGGCGCACGACGCTCGGCGACGACGTGTTCGCCGACGCGCTCGGCGGCGTCGGTCTTGCCGTGCGGCTCATCGACGAACGCGTGCGCGGCCCGCTCGATCCGTTCTCGCCCGACAACCCGATCGTGTTCGCCGCGGGTCCGTTCGCGTCGACGCCCGTTCCCGCCGCGAACAAGCACGCGCTGGCGACGATCTCACCGCTGACGGGGCTGCTCAACGAGGGCCTCTCGTCGAGCCACTTCTCGGCGGTGCTGCGGCGCTGCGGCCTCGCCGCGATCGTCATCACCGGCATCGCCGGCGACTGGACGACGGTCGCGATCGACGGCGATCGCGTGGCGTTCGAGGACGCCTCGTCGCTGCGCGGCCGCTCGGCGCGAGAGACGACGAAGGCGATCCGCGATGCGTTCGGCGACCGTTCCGTGCGCGTGTGCGCGATCGGCGCCGCCGGCGAACGCGGCGTGCGCTTCGCGTCGGTGGAGAACGACGCGCGGCAAGCCGGGCGCGGCGGCACCGGCGCCGTGTTCGGCGCGAAACGTCTCAAGGCGGTCGCGCTGCGCGGCCGCGGCGAGGTGCGCATCGCCGATCCTGACGCGACCGCGTCGATCTCGGCATCGCTGCGCACGCGCGCGCTGGGACCGAAGACCGCGAAATACCGCATCCTCGGGCACCGGCGCGAACCTGCGCGTGCTGCAGCGGATGGGACAGCTGCCGACGCGGAACTTCACGGCACCGCAGTTCGAGGGCGCGGAAGCCGTGACGCCCGAGCGCGCGCGCGAGTCGAAAGATGCGTACACCGAGCTGCGCGCCGGCTGCGCGGGGTGTCCGGTGCAGTGCGAGCACATGTACGTGCGCAAGGAGCGCGACCGCCGCTCAGCGGCCGCGAGCGAGTACGAGTCCGTCTGGGCGTTCGGGCCGAACTGCGGGGTCGACGATCTCGATGCGGTGCTCGATGCGATCGCGCGCTGCGACGAGCTCGGACTCGACACGATCTCGACCGGCGGCGCGATCGCGTTCGCGATGGAGTGCGTCGAGCACGGGCTCGTCCCGCGCGATGCGTTCGGACCGGATCTGCGGTTCGGCAACGGCGCCGTGCTGCTGCCCGCGATCGACGCGATCGCGGACCGCAGCGGGTTCGGCGACGTGCTCGCGGACGGCGTGCGCGCGGCGGCGCGGCGCATCGGCCGCGGCGCGGAGCGCTTCGCGATGCACTGCAAG
The DNA here is from genome assembly GCA_963841685.1 of Vulcanimicrobiota bacterium. Classification (GTDB taxonomy): domain Bacteria; phylum Vulcanimicrobiota; class Vulcanimicrobiia; order Vulcanimicrobiales; family Vulcanimicrobiaceae; genus Vulcanimicrobium. The sequence goes on along the minus strand of CAWJDU010000003.1, from coordinate 1,940,442 downwards.
GGCCTCGAGCTGCCCGGCTACGAGCCGCGCACGCTGCCGACGTATGCGCTCGGCCTGGCGACGTGCACGCGCGGGGCGTGTCACAACCGCGCGGCGACGTACGACAAGGACCTGCGCAACCCGTCGAGCGATCCCGACGACGCGGCGCGCGCGCGCGACGCGATCGAGGCCGAAGATCGCGCCGTCGCTTGGGACAGCCTCGTGCTGTGCAAGTTCGTGCGCGACTGCTTCGAGGACTTCGAGACCGAAGCCGCCGCCCTGTGGAGCGCGGTCAGCGGTTTGCCGCTCGACGGCGACGCGCTGCGCGCGGCTGCTCAGCGCACGTGGGAACGCAAGCGCGCGATCAACGCGCGCCTCGGGTGGACGCCGGACGACGATACGCTTCCGCCGCGTCTCTTCGACGAGCCGATTGCGAGCGGTGCGAACGCGGGCCGCCGTGTCGAACCGGAACGTCTGCGCGCGCTGCAGGCGGAGTACGAGGCGCAGCGCCGCGCGGCGCGCACGCCGCAGGCCGTCGGATAAGCGCAGGATGCGAGGGATCGTTGCGCTCGTCGCCATGGCGCTGGCATGCGCCGCGCTGCCGGCGGCGGCGCGGTCGCCCGTCGACGTCGGCACGTTCGCGCACGGCGCGGTCGACGGGATCACGGACGTCGCGGGCGTGCGCGTCGCGCACGTGACGAAGGTGCAAGGAACGGACGTGCGTACCGGCGCGACCGGGATCGTGCCGAACGACGACGTCTGGAACGACCGCGTCGCGGCCGCGACGTTCGCGCTCAACGGCAACGGCGAGATGACCGGCGCGCACTGGGTCGATCAGGCCGGCTTCCTCGAGGTGCCGATCGTGCTCACCGACACGCTCGACGTCGGCCGCGCGGACGACGGTGTCGTGTCGTGGCTCATCGCGAAGCATCCGGCGATCGGCGTCCGCGACGACGTCCCGTTGCCGGTGGTCGCGGAATGCGACGATCAAGGCATCAACGACATCCAGGCGCGCAGCGTGCACGCCGACGACGTCGTCGCGATGCTCGACGCCGCGAAGCCGGGCGACTTTCCGCGCGGCAACGTCGGCGCCGGCACCGGGATGCGCGCGTTCGGGTTTGCCGCGGGGATCGGATCGGCGTCGCGCGTGCTGCCGGCGGCGCTGGGCGGCTACACCGTGGGCGTGCTCGTCAACGCAAACACGGGCTCACGGCCCGAGCTGCGCGTCGACGGCGTGCCGGTCGGACGCGCGTTCGCGCACGAGCTGCTGCCCGTCTATCCGCACCGCGCGGGGTACGTCGCGCCGACGCACGGTCGCGCCGCCGACGGCAGCATCATCATCGTCGTTGCGACCGACGCGCCGCTCGACCACGCACGCCTGCGCGACGTCGCGAAGCGCGCCGGCATGGGGCTCGCGCGCGCGGGCGCGACGTCGCACGTGTCGAGCGGCGACCTGTTCATCGCGTTCTCGACGACGCACCGCTATCCGCGCAGCGGCGGCATCGCCGGGCCGCCGCTCGTGACCGACGAGAATCGTGTCGATGCGCTCTTCGCCGCGACCGTCGATGCGACGGAGTCCGCGATCGACGACGCGCTGTTCAGCGCGCACGACGTCAGCGGTCGCGCCGGCGTGACGTACTACGCGCTGCCGTTCGCGCGCGTCGCGCCGCTTCTGCGCGGCGCGACGGCGCCGTCACCGCCTCCCGGCTAAGAAGGCGTCCAGCGCGCGCAGGTCGGCGTCGTCGAGCGCGACGGGCCGGTGCTGCGCGATTGCGACGCCGCGTGCGTCGCGCGCGGAACGCACGACGGCGGCGAGCGTCGCGAGGCCGACTGCCGGCAGCGACGCGACCGGCGGACCGGCGCGCTGGTTCGGCAGCGGCGGCGGCGCGTTGCGCGCCGGCGATGCTGTGGCAGCGGATGCAGCCGGCCTCGCGCGCCACGTCCTCGCCGTGCGAGCCCGACGGCGTGCGGCGGTGCGTCGCCGATGCGATCCGCGTCGAAGGCGAACGTTCCGAGCACGACGTCGAGCCGGCCGAGGGGACCCAGACGGAATTGCGCCGCGGGGCGCGCGATCGGCGCGCTCGCGCGCAGGTACGCGACGATCGATGCGACGTCGGCGTCCGGCATCACGACGTAGTCCCACGACGGCATCGCGAGCAGCCGCTGTCCGTTCGGCCGCAACCCGCGGCGGATCGCGCGCTCGTAGTCGGCGTCGGAGTAGCGCTGCCCGACGCTCGGATTGTCCGGCGTGCTCGCGTTGCCGCGCGTCAAATTCGGCCCCCACAGCACGCCGAGGACGCGATCGTGCACGACGTACGCGCCGCCGGCGTCGGCGCCGTGGCACGACGCGCAGCGCGCCGCGCTCCGGAACAGGTACGCGCCGCGCGCGAGCGACGCGTTGCGATGCGGGATCGCGATGCCGGGCGCGTCCCGCGACGCGCATCGCGCCGTCGCGGCGGCTCACGAAGAAGACCGCGGCGATCGCGACGACGACGAGCACCGCGAGTGCGAGCAGCCCGGTGATCGCGCGGCGCATCAGGTCATTCGGAGAGGGGGAGATTCGAACTCCCGATACCTTTTACAGTATGCTCGCTTTCCAAGCGAGTGCATTCAACCGCTCTGCCACCTCTCCATGTTCGCCCGTCCACTACACCGCGCGCGCCCCGAGGGCCTGGAACGTCAGATGCGCGCGGGGTGCCAGATCGTCTTGAGCTCAGTGAACGCGAGCACGCGGTCGAGATCGTCGTAGCGCGCGTCGAACCAGACGTCGCGCGGCGGCGCGTCCTCGAAGTGCGTCCGCTTGACGTTCTCCGATGCGAGCTCGCCGAGGCGCCGCTCCGCGGCGGCGTCGAGCCCGAAGGTCGCGATCGCGTTGACGTCCATGTGACCGGCGAGCACCGGCGCGAGCTCCGCGCGCACGCCGGTGAGCACGTTCGCCGCGCCGGCAGGCAGGTCGCTCGTCGCGAGGCATTCCGCGAACACGACCGCGGTGCGCGGGTCGCGTTCGCCGGCGACGACCACCGCCGCGTTCCCGCTGACGAGGACCGGCAGCACCGCCGTGACGAGGCCGAGCAGCGCCGGCTCGTCCGGCGCGACGACGGCGACGACGCCGGTGGGCTCGGGCGTCGAGAAGTTGAAGTGCGGCCCGCCGACGGGATTGCGCGTCGACGCGAGCGCGAGGTACTTGTCGCACCAGCCCGCGTACCAGACGGCGCGGTCGATCGTCGCGGCGACCTCCGCCACGGCGGCTTTCGCGTCGGCCGTGCCGCCGGTCGCGAGCTGGTCCGCGAGCTCGGCTTTGCGCGCCTCCATCATCTCGGCGAGCCGGTACAGCACCAGACCGCGCAGCGCCGGCGTCTGCCCGCCCCACGTCGTTACCGCCGCGCGCGCCGCGACGACGGCGTCGCGCACGTCCTTGCGCGACGCGTGCGCGACGTTCTCGCCGCCGATCGCGTCGCTGCGTCCCGACTCGCTGCGCGCGAACGCGCCGTTGATGTAGAGCTTGTACATCTTGCGGATCGCGACGCGGCCGTTGGCCTTCATGCGCCGAAGAGTTCCGGGGTGGCACCGCGCTTCCTCGGCCTCGATCTCGCGTGGGTCGCAACGAATCCGTCCGGGCTCGCCGTCGCTGGACGCGAGCGGTACGCTGCTCGATCTGTGCGCCGACCGCCGCTCCGACGCCGAAGTGCTCGCGTGGGTCCGCGCGCATCTCGGGACGCTGCGGCGCGCTCGCGATCGACATGCCGACGACGTCACGAACGCGGCGTCGCAGCGCGCTGCGAGGGCGAGCTCCGCCGCGATTTCGGCGACGCGCATGCCGGACCGTATCCGTCGAACCTGCGGGCTCGCGCCGTTCCGCGACGCCGCCCGGCGGGCGCGCCCGCTCGCTGCTCGACGCGCTTCGCCCCGATGGCGTCGTGCATGACTGCGAGGTCGCGCCGCACGACCGCGGACCGTCGCATTCGAGACGTTCCCGCACGCCGCCGCCGTCGCGCTCTTCGCCCTCACCACGTCCGCAAGTACAAGAAGAAGCACGGGCCGTCCATGGGACGGCGTGCTCGCCCAGTGGGCGGCCTACCGCGCCGATCTCGAGACGCTCCGCGATGCCGATCCGCCGCTGCGCATCGACGTCGAACACCTGCCGCTCTCCGTGCCGCAGCGGCGGTACAAGCGCTGGGACGACGCGATCGACGCGGTCTGTGCGCGTACATCGCCTCCTACGCGTGGCACCACGGCACCGGTTCACCGCACGTCTGCCGGTACGGCGACATGGCGGGCGGGCACATCGTCGTGCCGCGGAGATCGCCGCTCGAAACGCGCGGATGAAGCGGGCGCCGGGCGGGTACACGACAAGCGTTATGACGACGACGAACAATCAGCCGTTCCTGAGCGACATTCAGGAGCTGCGTCGGCGCGCCCGCGAGTCGATCGAGAAGGGTGCCGTCACGGACGATTACGGGCTCGATCCGAAACAGGCGATCGACGTGCTCCAGTCCGCGCTCGCGACGGAGATCGTCTGCGTCCTGCGGTACACGATGCACTCCGTCGCCGCGACCGGCATCTCGAGCGAGGGTCCGAAAGACGAGTTCGCGCAGCACGCCAAGGAAGAACGCGAGCACATGGAGTGGATCGCGGAGCGCATCAACCAGCTCGGCGGCACGCCGAACTTCAATCCGGAAGGCCTCGCGATGCGATCGGCGTCGCAGTACGGCGCCGACGATCTCAACCTCGTCGGGATGATCAAGGAGAACTTGATCGCGGAACGCATCGCGATCGAGCACTACCGCGAGCTCGTTCGCTTCTTCGGCGAAAAGGATCCGACGTCGCGCGTGTTGATGGAGCGCATCCTCGCGGTCGAGGAAGAGCACGCGAACGACATGCACGACCTTTTGGTCGCGCACGAAGGGAAACCGCCGCTTCGGAACTGATCGTGATCGCCGTGCAATTGATCTGCGTGCGGCACGGGCGCACGGCGTGGAATGCGGGACGGCGGTTTCAAGGGCATACGGACGTCCCGCTCGATGACGAGGGCCGCGCGCAAGCGACGGCCCTCGGTACGTTGCTGTGTCGCGAGCGCATCGACGCGGCCGTGAGCAGCGACCTCGCGCGCGCCGCGGAGACCGCGCGCATCGTGCTCGGGCCGCGTGGCGTCGCGCTGCGGCTCGACCCCGATTGGCGCGAAATGCGCTTCGGCGCGTGGGAAGGTCTGACGTGGGGCGAGATCTGCGCGCGCGATCCGAGCATGGATCCCGCCGGCGGCATGTCGGTCCGCGACGTACCGGCCCGCCGGCGGCGAGACGTTCGACGAGCTGTGCGCGCGCGTGCGGGGTGCGGTCGATCGCGCCGTCGACGGCGTGCCGGACGACGGCGCGGTGCTCGTCGCGACGCACGCCGGTCCACTGCACGCGCTCCTCGCAGTGCTGCTCGGCGACGCCGACGCCGCGGCGTTGCGCGTCCGCTTCCTGACGGCGTCGGTGACGCGGTTCCGGCGGACCGGCGGCGCGTGGACGCTCGCGCGCCTGAATCAGACGGCGCCGAGTATGTCGTCGTGAGCGCGTCGAAAGACGCGCGCGTGACCCTCGCGACCCGCCAGAACCGCCTGAACCTGCCGCTGGGCGACCGCGCTCCCGACGAGATCAACGTGATCGTCGAAATCCCGAGCGGCTCGCGCAACAAGTACGAGTACGACAAGGCCTCGACATCTTCCGGCTCGATCGCGCGCTGCACTCGCCGATCTTCTATCCCGGCGACTACGGCTTCGTGCCGCGCACGCTGGCGCTCGACGACGACCCGCTCGACGTGCTGATCCTCGTGTCCGAGCCGACGTTCAGCGGCTGCCTCGTCGCCGCGCGACCGATCGGCGTGCTGCGCATGATCGACGAGAAGAAAGAAGACGACAAGGTGGTCGCGGTACCGGTCGGTGAGCCGGACTTTGCCGACGTGCACAACTACACGCAGATCTTCCCGCACCAGCTGCGCAAGATCCAGCACTTCTTCGAGACGTACAAGCTGCTCGAAGGCAAGTCGACGAGCACCGCCGGCTGGGACGACGCCGCGGCGGCGCGGCGCGTCATCGTCGACTCGGCGCAGCGTTTCGAGGAGGGCGGTCAGGGCTGACGCGCGCCGACCGGCGCGATCGCGCCGGTCTGCGGCGGCACGCGTCCGTCGATCGCAGCGGCGAACAGCTCGGCGGTGTCGACCAATCGCGGCCCGGGGCGGTTGACGAACGCGTTGCCGTCCATCGCGTAGGCGCGGCCGTCGCGCACCGCGCGCAGCGACGCGAACGCGCGCGCGGCATCCGGCAGGCAGCGCGGCGATCTCGCGCTGCGTGCGTTCGAGCCCGAAGCCGCATGGTGCGACGATGACCACGCTCGGGATCGCTCGCGGCGATCTCGTCCCACGTCAGCGTTCGCGAGTTCGCGCCGGCGTTCCCGAGCACGGGATCGCCGCCCGCGAGCTCGACGAGCCCCGGCGTCCAGTGACCCGCGCTCATCGGCGGGTCCGTCCACTCCAGGACGAGCACGCGCGGCTTCGCACCGTCCCGCATCGCCTACACGGCGCGTGTGACCCTCAGCGTCGCCTGTCCTGAGCTTGTCGAAGGTCGCAGGGTAGAACCCTTTCCTGCAATGGGCGAGCAGCCGTTCGGCGCCCATCGTCGCGCCCGTGAGCTCGGCCGAGGAACGCGATCGTTGCGAACACGTCCTCGAGCGACGACGGCTCGAGCGACACGACGCGCGGACCGCCGGGATGTCCCAGCTTGTCGAAGGGCGCAGCCGCTTCACGGCGTGGTCGACGATCTCGTACGACACGGCGCACACGGCGCACAGCTCCTGCGTGACGATGAGATCGGGTTCGAGCGACGCCAGCTTCGCATCGTCGAGACCGTAGAGCGACGAGCCCCCGTGCACGCGGGCGCGGACGTGACGGTCGATGCCCGCCGCGTCGAGCTCGGCCGGCAACAGCGTCGACGTGAGGATCGGTCGCGTCGCGGCTTCCGGCGGGTAGTCGCATTCGTGCGTGACGCCGACGACGCGATCGCCCGCGCCGATGGCGAAGAGAATCTCCGTCGCGCTCGGCAAGAGGCTGACGATTCGCATGCGAGCCGGGCTTGCGTGCGCGGGATTCGCGCACCCTTCGACAAGTTCACGGTGACACGGTGTCGCCGGCCTCAGGCGTGTGACATGGACGCCCGAGGCGTGGCGTGGAACGCGCGGAGGCGCGTGACGACGTGCGCGGAACCTACCGCGGTCCCGCCGTACGCGCGGCGTGCCCTCGCTCGCAGGAGAACCCGCCCTGGAAAAGATCAAGGTCAAAAACCCGGTCGTCGAGCTCGACGGCGACGAGATGACGCGGATCATCTGGCAGTTCATCAAGGACAAGCTGATCCTGCCGTATCTCGACGTCGATTTGAAGTACTACGATCTCGGCATCGAGCACCGCGACGCGACCGACGACCGGGTGACGCTCGACGCGGCGCGCGCGATCAAGCAGTACGGCGTCGGGGTCAAGTGCGCGACGATCACGCCCGACGAGGCGCGCGTCGCGGAGTTCCGTCTGAAGGCGATGTACCGCTCGCCGAACGGGACGATCCGCAACGAGCTCGACGGCACGATCTTCCGCGAGCCGATCATCTGCCGCAACGTTCCGCGTCTGGTCCCGGCGTGGACGCAGCCGATCGTGATCGGCCGCCACGCGTTCGGCGACCAATATCGCGCGACCGATTTCAAGGTGCCGGGGCCCGGAAAGCTGACGATCAGCTTCGTGCCGGCCGGCGGCGGCGACCCGATCGTGCGCGAAGTGTACGACTTCAAAGACGCCGGCGTCGCGCTTGCGATGTACAATCTCGACGAATCGATCCGCGGCTTCGCGCGCGCGAGCATGAACTACGGCCTCATGCGCAACTGGCCCGTCTATCTGTCGACGAAGAACACGATCCTCAAGGCGTATGACGGCCGGTTCAAGGACCTCTTCCAAGAGGTCTACGACGCCGAGTTCAAGACCGAGTTCGAGAAGCGTGGGCTGACGTACGAGCACCGGTTGATCGACGACATGGTCGCGGCCGCGCTGAAGTGGCCGGGCGCGTTCGTGTGGGCGTGCAAGAACTACGACGGCGACGTGCAGTCGGACACCGTCGCGCAGGGCTTCGGATCGCTGGGCCTCATGACGTCGGTGCTCATGACGCCCGACGGGAAGACGATCGAGGCGGAAGCCGCGCACGGCACGGTCACGCGGCACTACCGCCAGCATCAGCAGGGCAAAGAGACGTCGACGAATCCGATCGCGTCGATCTTCGCGTGGACGCGCGGGCTCGCGCACCGCGGCCGCGTCGACGGCACGCCGGACGTGACGCGCTTCGCGGAGACGCTCGAGCGCGTGTGCATCGACACCGTCGAGGCGGGCAAGATGACGAAGGACCTCGCGACCTTGATCGGACCCGACCAGCCCTGGCTGACGACGACGCAGTTCCTGGACGCGCTCGATACGGAGCTCCGCCGCCGCATGGGAGCCGCGACCGCGTCCGCCGCCGTGTAGGCTGAACGTGATGAACGGCGATCCCGAAACGCTCGCGATCTTGGTCGGCGGCGGCCCGGCGCCGGGGATCAACGGCGTCATCGCGTCCGCGACGATCGAGGCGCGCAACCACGGGCTGCGCGTCCTCGGCATCTATCAGGGCTACCGTCACCTCGTGAAGGGCGACACGTCGCACGTGCGCGAGCTCGACGTCGATGACGTCTCGCGCATGCACTTCGCCGGCGGCTCGATGCTCCGCACGTCCCGCACGAATCCGGCGTCGGACCCCGAGTCTCTGCGCAACTGCGTGCGCGCGCTCACGATGCTCGGCGTGCGCTACCTGATCACGATCGGCGGCGACGACACGACGTTCGGCGCGTCGCGCATCGCAGCGGAGACGAAGGGCCGCATCGGCGTCGCGACGGTGCCGAAGACGATCGACAACGATCTCCCGCTGCCGGACAACGCGCCGACGTTCGGTTTCGAGACGGCGCGCTCCGTGGGCACCGCGATCGTCGAGAACCTGATGGAGGACGCGCGCACGACGTCGCGCTGGTACCTCGCGATCACGATGGGCCGGAAATCCGGCGCGCTCGCGCTGGGAATCTGCAAGGCTGCCGGTGCGACGCTGGCGGTGATTCCCGAGGAGTTCCGCGGCGAGCGCATCGCGCTGACCGACGTCGTCGACACGGTCATCGGCTCGATCGTGAAGCGGCTCGCGTACGGCCAGGATCACGGCGTCGCGGTGATCGCCGAAGGCCTCGCCGAGCGCATCGCGCCGAAAGAGCTCGCCGCCGTGATGACCGCGGCGCGCGACGCGTACGGTCACGTGCGACTCGCGGACGTCCCGCTCGGCAGCGTGCTCCGCGACGCCGTGCGCGCGCGCCTCAAAGGAGATCGGCGTCGATGCGACCGTCGTGCCGAAGGACATCGGCTACGAGCTGCGCAGCGCGAAGCCGATCCCGTTCGACGCCGAGTACACGCGCACGCTCGGCTACGGCGCCGTGCGCTACCTGCTCGGCGGCGGCAGCGGCGCGCTGATCGCTCTCGCCGGCGGGCGCATCGTGCCGGTGACGCTCGAGGAGATGCTGGACCCCGAGACGGGCCGCATCCGCGTGCGCATGGTCGACGTGACGACCGAGTCGTACGAGGTCGCGCGCAAGTACATGATCCGGCTCGACGAGCACGACCTGACCGAACCGCGCCTGTCGCGGCTCTCGGCGCAAACGAGCCTCGACCCCGAAGCCTTCGAAGCGCGCTTCCGGCACCTGTTCGCGGCGTAGCGCATCCGCGCGCACGAATGCGCGTTTCCGTGCAGTGCCGCTTGCCTCGTGGCAGGACGCGACAAATCATCACGGAATGGCCGCGCTTCCATGCACGCTCCTATTTGAGGTGACGCCGTGGCGTTCCGCGTCGTATCGAGTGCCTGTGTGCTGTTCGTTGTGTCGTGCGCGCTCGTGGCGTGTGGTGGTGGCCATCTCGGCGGGAATTCTGCGCTGCCGCAGTCCGGACACCGCGGAGTTCTCGACTATTCGCCGGGTGACACGCTCTACGTCTCCGACGCGACCGAGGTGAACGCGTTCGCGATCGATGCTACGAACTCGACGGCGCCGACGCGCACGATCACGCCGCACATCAATCAGAGCGGTTTGAGCATCGCGGGAATCGCGACGGACGCGAGCGGTCAGCTCGAGATCCTGCAGAATCGCAGCGCGCACGCGGACTGCCGAATCGTGATCGATCCCTCAAGCGCGAACGGCACGAGCGCGGCTGCGGGGCAGTTCGCGTGCAACACGGCCGCGTCAGGCTCCTCCGGCTACGTCGTGGTGACCGGCATCGCGATCACGCGCGATCCGATCGGCGTTTCGTACCTGGAGTCGGTCAACGACGCGACGCAGTACGGTGACTTCGTGCAGCGCGCGAATACCGACACCTCGCCCGCCGGCACTGCCTCGACGGGCCCGACGGACAACGGCGGCTCCGACGGCAGCAGCATCATCGCGTTGTCAGGACCGCTCAGCTCGCATCACGGCATCGTCGAGGGCGTCGGTGGACACGTGTACGTGAGCTCCACGCAGTACGGAGCAGCGCGGATCGACAACTTCTTAGCCGCGGCTCACGGTTCCACACCGCCAACGCACACATTCACGCTCAGTGGACGCGTCTCGGCTGGCGCGCTCGCGCTTGCTTCCGATAACACGCTGTATGTGGCGACCACGGATGGTTCGGGCAACGCGTACGTCGACAGCCTTCCGGCGAGTAGCGTCGGCGCCGGCGCGCCTACCACGTCGATCGGGCCGATTGGGCAGAGTAGCATAACGGCCTTGACCGTCGATGCGCAGGGCAACATCTACGTTGCTCTGACGGCGAACGCGAGCGCTCCGGGCGGTGCGGCGAGTGCGACGCACGTGCGCGTCTACGCCGCGGGCGCAAGCGGCAAGGCGACGCCTGTGCGCATCTTGCAGGATCCGGTTCCCATCGGTCAGAGCATCACGGGGCTTGCGATCGCGCAAGCGCCGTATGCGACGCAGCCCGCACCTTCGCCAATGCCGTCGCCGTCGCCGACGGTCACAGAGTATCCGGTCCGGACCGCGAGCGCCGCAGTAAGCTGGATTGCAGCGGGTCCGGACGGCGCGCTATGGTTCTTGGAACAGAGCGCGAACAAGATCGGCCGCATCACGACGGCCGGGGCAGTCATCGAGTATCCAATCGCAACGTCGAACTCCAATCCAGAGCTCATCGCCGTTGGGTCAGACGGAGCGCTGTGGTTTACCGAACTCTCGGCAAACAAGGTCGGCCGCATCACGACGACCGGTGCGGTCACCGAATATCCCGTCACGACGACGAACTCACAGCCGTACGGCATTGCGACGGGTGTGGATGGCGCGCTGTGGTTTACCGAAGTCGGCGCGAACAAGATTGGCCGCATCACGACCGCCGGCGCGGTCACCGAGTATTCCGTCACGACCGCGAATGCGTACTCGGTACGCATTGCGGCCGGTGCCGACGGCGCGCTGTGGTTCACTGAGCTGAACGCGAACAAGATTGGCCGCATCACGACCGCCGGCACGGTCACCGAGTACCTGATCACGACGGCGAACTCCGGTCCCGCAGGGATCGCGGGGGGTCCGGACGGCGCGTTGTGGTTCACGGAACAGACCGCGAACCAGATCGGCCGCATCACGACCGCCGGCGCGGTCACCGAGTATCTAGTGACGACGGCGAACTCACATCCGACTGACATTGCAGCGGGTCCGGACGGCGCATTGTGGTTCACGGAACAGACCGCGAACCAGATCGGCCGCATCACGACTGCCGGCGTGGTCACCGAGTATCCTGTTACAACCGCAAGCGCCCAGCCGCTTGGCATTGCAGCAGGCTCGGACGGCGCGCTGTGGTTCACAGAAGCCTCGGTGAACAAGATCGGCCGCATCAAATAACACCGAGCGCTCCGAACGATGCAGCTTACGGCGCGCCGAAGTCGCGACTCGCTGCTCGATCTTCGTGAGCCGCCGCTCGACGAGCACGAGCCGCTCGCCGAGGCTCGAGCCTTCGCCGGACGCGAGGTAGTACGGATCGACGCCGAAGTAGTGCGCGAGCCGCAGCCCGACGGTGAAGCTCGGGCTCTTCACGTTGCCGGTCTCGAGCTGACGGATCGCGCCTTCCGACACGCCGACCTCGCCGGCGAGCGCCGCGATCGTCGTGCCGCGCTCCTCGCGCAGCCGGCGCAGCCGCTGCGCGAACGATTCGCTCACGGCGTCGCCTCGGCGTCGGCGTCGCAGCATCGTGCGGTACGACACGAACGATCCTGCGCTTCCAGCCGAGCGAGCCGAGTTCTGCAACCACTGCATCACGGGACGAGACGTCGACCGATGAAGCGAGCCCGAACAAGGAGGTGCGCCGCGGCTTCGGCGGCGCGTTCGGCGAGTCCCTATGCCGAAACGGCCAACTTCAGCGCGATCACACGCGCAGCGGCGTCAATTGGGACTCGATGCGCATCACGCTCCGGTCGAACGCGTCGGTGCCGTCGCGCGCGAGCGCGTCGTAGAGCGCGATCGCGCTCGTGCGCGCGAGGATCATCGAGCGGTACCATGCGAACGTCGGCGCCAGCGATGAGAGCCCGGCCTGCCGCTGCCAGCGCAGCCTGCAGGCGGGCTGCGACGACGTGCATCGCGTGCACCGACAGCACGTAGTCGTGATCGCTCAGGAAGTTGACGAAGGCCTCGATCGGCACGGGGTCGGCCGCGAGCACGAAGTTCGCGCCGGCCGGCTTCACGAGCCCGTATGCGACCGGATCGACGCCGGCGACGATCGCCGCCGCGCGGCACCACGCGACGACCTTCGACTCGTCGCCGAGCGACGGCGCCGCGTGCGCGGAAAGCAGCGTCGTGACGAAGCGCGCGTCGTGCCCGCGCGCGAGCGCCTCGGCGCCGGACAGCACGTGATGTCCGCCCGTGCCCGCGATCGTGAGCTCGTCGAACGGCGTGCCGTCGTCGTTCCAGCCGAACACGACGGTCTTCATCATGTCGTGATAGAGCGCGGCGGCGACGACCGTGTCGCGCGAGATCGTCGGCCGTCCGCCGAAGTAATGACGATCGTACGACGCGGCGAACGACTCCGCGACCGTCGCGTTGAACGACTCGTGCATCGCCAGGCCGCCCGGGTACGCGTGGTGCGATCCTTCGCCGGAGCCCGGCGCCGACCAGAACGGCTGAATCGCAGTGCGTCGGACGCCGGATCGGTCGCCGGAGGAAAGATTCCGCGCACCGGCGCGTCGGCGGCGACGAAGCCCGCGCGCGCGAGCGCGTCGCGTACGGCGACGCGCGATGCCGGCGTCGGATGCGCCGACGCGTACAGCGCGCGCGGCACGCGGACGAGATCGAGTATGGTCGCGCGCAGCGCGGCCGTCTTCGATCGACGACGCGAGCGCTTCGACGCGCGCGTACGTCGCGGCGGCGAGCGGCGAGCCGCGCGCGAGCGCCGCGGCCGCGGCGTCGCCGCGCGAGAGCGGACCGCGCGGTTCGGGCAACGCGACCGGCGCCGCGGCGGCGAGCGGCCTCGACGCCCGTCGCGCCGGCGAGCAGCGGTGCGGTCGCCGCGGCGAGCACTCGGACGAACTGCGGCCTGCTGAGCGCGCCGTGCGCGCGCGTCGACGCACATGCGGACCGCCGTGGCCCGCGCAGCAGGAAAAATCCTCCGGGCCCGCAACTCGCCGCCCTGGTATTTTGTATGCCAAACACCAGCAACCGGCGATGGCAGCCCTCGCGTTAGCCGCGATCCGCGCGGACGTGAGCCTCGCGGCTCAGGTCTACGACGCGATCAAGAGCGCCATCTCGACGACGAACCTCTACGAGATCCGCGAGGCCGACCTCCGCCTCGACGAACGCGAGCTCGCTGCGCGTCTCGGCGTGAGCCGCACGCCGATCCGCGAGGCGCTCGTGCGGCTCGAGCACGAGGGGCTCGTGACGAGCATACCCCGTCGCGGCTATTTCATCGCACGCAAGAGCAAGCCGGAGCTGCTCGAGATCATCGTCGTGTGGGCCGCGCTCGAAAGCATCGCCGCGCGGCTCGTCGCGCTGCACGCGAGCGATCAAGCCATCGCCTCGCTGCGCACGATCTTCGCGACGTTCGACGGCAAGCGGATCGCCGCGAAGCTCGACGAGTACTCGGATGCGAACCTGCAGTTCCACCAGCGGATCATCGAGCTGTCCGGCAACGAGACGCTGCGGCGCAGCGCCGACGGCATGCTGATCCACGTCCGTTCGATCCGGCACCGCACGATCGGCGAGAACCGCCGTTTCGAGCGGTCGATCGTCGATCACATGCACATCATCGAAGCGCTCGAACGTCGCGACGCGGAAGCGGCGGAGCGCCTCGTGCGCGACCATGCGCTCGCCCTCGCGGCTCATGTCGACGCGAACGACAACGACCTGAGATAACTCCGACCATGCGAATTCCCGGAGGCCCCAGCATGCACGCAGGTATTGAACGATGAGCACGAACGGCGTTTCGAGCAACGGCGCACCGGACGGTCAGGTCCGCAAAGCGCTCGACGGCGTGAAGATCCTGGACATGACGCACGTCCAGGCGGGGCCGTCCTGCACGCAGATCCTCGCATGGCTCGGTGCGAACGTCATCAAGGTCGAGCTGCCCGGCCGCGGCGACATCACGCGCGGCCAGCTCCAGGACGTCCCCGACGTCGACAGCTTGTACTTCACGATGCTGAACTGCAACAAGCGCAGCATCACGCTGAACACGAAGACGCCCGACGGCAAAGCGATCTTCGAGCGCTTGATCCAGTACTGCGACGTGCTCGTCGAGAACTTCGGCCCGGGCGTGCTCGACCGTCAGGGCTTCACGTGGGATCGCATTCGCGAGCTCAACCCGCGCATGATCTACGCGTCGATCAAGGGCTTCGGCCCCGGCAAGTACGAGGATTTCAAGGCGTACGAAACCGTCGCGCAGGCGATGGGCGGCTCGATGAGCACGACGGGCTGGGAAGACGGTCCGCCGACGTCGACGGGCGCGCAGATCGGCGACTCCGGCAGCGGCATCCACATGGTGGCGGCGATCCTCGCCGCGCTCTATCAGCGCACGCACTCCGGCCGCGGGCAGCGCGTCACCGTCGCGATGCAGGACGCGGTGCTGAATCTCGTCCGCGTGAAGATGCGCGACCAGCAGCGTCTCGCGCACGGGCCGCTGCGCGAGTACCCGAACAAGCAGTTCAACGACTTCGTGCCGCGCTCGGGCAACGCGTCGGGCGGCGGGCAGCCGGGCTCCGCGCTGCGCTGCGCGCCGGGCGGCGAGAACGACTACGTCTACGTCATCGTGCAGCCGCAGGTATGGGCGCCGCTCGCGAAGCTGATCGGCCGTCCGGAGCTCGTCGAGGATCCCGCGTGGGCGACGCCCGCGGCACGCCTCTCGCACCTCGACGAGATGTTCGGCGTGATCGAGAACTGGACGAAGCAGTACACCAAGCTCGAGGTCCTCGACCAGCTCAACGAGATCGACGTGCCGTGCGGCCCGATCATGTCGACGAAAGACCTGCTCGAGGACGAGTCGCTGCGCGCGCGCGGGATGATCGCGGCGGTGCAGCACCCGGAACGCGGCACGTTCTACAACGTCGGCTGTCCGCTGGTGCTGTCGGACACGCCCGTCGACATGAAGAGCTCGCCGCTGCTCGGCGAGCACAACGAAGAGATTCTCAAAGAGATCGGCTGGGACGGGAAGGACGCAAAAGCGCTCCACGCCGCCGGCGCGCTGTAGGAGAACGACGTACCGATGCTACTCGAGCGACAAGCCGTCGACCAGGCCGCCGTCCGCGCGGTCCTCGACCGCGTCAAATCCGAGCACCGCACGGCGCTGAGCGCGCCGGAAGCGAAAGCGGTCGCCGACGCGTACGGAGTGCCCGTTCCCGCAGGAAGCGCTCGCGACGTCGGCCGACGACGCGGCGCGCGCCGCCGAAAAGATGGGCTTCCCGGTCGTGCTGAAGATCGTCTCGCCGGACATCTTGCACAAGACCGAAGCCGGCGGCGTGGTGGTCGGCGTGGAGAACCCCGACGCGGCGCGCAAAGCGTACGACACGATCGTCGCCAACGCGAAGAAGTACAAGTCGGACGCGACGATCACCGGCGTGCAAGTCCAGCAGATGCTCCCGACGGGCGCGCAGGAAGTGATCGTCGGCGCCGTCACGGACGGCAGCTTCGGCAAGCTGGTCGCGTTCGGTCTCGGCGGTGTGCTCGTCGAAGTCCTCAAGGATGTGACGTTCCGCCTCGCGCCGACCACGCGCGACGAAGCGCTCTCGATGCTCGACGGGATTCAAGCCGCCGAGATGCTCAAAGGGCGTGCGCGGCGGCGAAGCCGTCGACCGCGATGCGCTCGCGACGATCGTCGAGCGCGTCTCGCAACTCGTCACCGACTTCCCGGAGATCAGCGAGGTCGACCTCAACCCGGTCTTCGCGACCGCGAAGGGCGCGACCGCGGTCGACGTGCGCATCCTCGTGGACTTCAGCCCGGCTCCGCCGCGAGCGCGGTACTCGCAAGACGAGATCGTGCGCGCGATGAACCGCATCATGCGGCCGAACGCGGTCGCGGTGATCGGCGCGTCGACCGAAGACGGCAAGATCGGCAACTCGGTCATGAAGAACCTCGTCAACGGGGGCTACCAAGGCCAGATCTATCCGATCAACCCGAAAGCCGACGAGATTCTCGGCTACAAGGCGTACGCGTCGGTCAAGGACATTCCCGGCGAGGTCGACGTCGCGGTCTTCGCGATCCCGGCGAAGTTCGTCGCGGCGGCGCTGACCGAATGCGGCGAGAAGAAGATTCCGGGCGCGGTACTGATCCCGTCGGGCTTTGCCGAGACCGGGAACGAAGAGGGGCAGCGCGAGATCCAGGAGATCGGGCGCAAGTACAACGTGCGCCTGATGGGTCCGAACATCTACGGCTTCTACTACACGCCGAAGGACCTGTGCGCGACGTTCTGCGTGCCGTACGACGTCAAAGGCAGCGTCGCGCTGTCCTCGCAGTCGGGCGGCGTCGGCATGGCGATCATCGGGTTCGCGCGCTCGGCGAAGATGGGCGTGTCGGCGATCGTCGGCCTCGGCAACAAGGCGGACATCGACGAGGACGACCTGCTGACGTTCTTCGAGCAGGACGATGCGACGCAGGCGATCGCGATGCACATGGAAGACCTCAAGGACGGCCGTTCGTTCGCCGGCGTCGCGAAGCGCGTGTCGAAGAAGAAGCCGGTCATCGTGCTCAAGGCCGGCCGCACCGCGCTCGGCGCCCGCGCCGCCAGCTCGCACACCGGCGCGCTCGCCGGCGACGACAAGATCTACGACGACGTGCTGCGCCAGAGCGGCGTCATCCGTGCTCGCGGTTTGAACGAGATGCTGCAGTTCGCACGCGCCGTGCCGATCCTGCCGACGCCGAAGGGCGAGAACGTCGTGATCATCACGGGCGCGGGCGGTTCCGGCGTGCTGCTGTCCGACTCGGTCGTCGATGCGGGACTCTCGCTGATGAGGTTCGATCCCGACCTCGACGAGGCGTTCAAGAAGTTCATTCCGCCGTTCGGCGCGTCGGGGAATCCCGTCGACATCACGGGCGGCGAGCCCCCGAAGACGTATCAGAACACGATCCGTCTCGGTCTCGAGGACGACCGCATCCACGCGCTGATCCTCGGCTACTGGCACACGATCGTCACGCCGCCGATGGTGTTCGCGAAGCTCGTCGTCGAAGTCGTCGAGGAGTTCCGGGCGAAGGGCATCGACAAGCCGGTCGTGGCATCGCTCGCGGGCGACGTGCAGGTCGAAGAAGCCAGCGAGTATCTCTACGACCACAAGATTCCGGCCTACCCGTACAACACCGAGACGATGGTTGCCGCGCTCGGCGCCAAATACCGTTGGGCCCGGGCAGCCGGACTCCTATAGCATGCGGCCGAACGTCCTTTTTACCAAGCTACCAACAGCCCAGTGACCGAGAGGACAACTGAATGAACTCTGGCTTGCGGAATCCGTGGGTGCAGCTCGTCACAGGGATCATCTGCATGGCGATGATCGCGAACCTGCAGTACGGCTGGACCGTTTTCGTCAACCCGATCGGACGGGCGCAGGGCTGGGGGAGCGCGGCGATCCAGGTATCGTTCGCGATCTTCGTGCTCGTCGAGACCTGGCTGGTGCCGTTCGAAGCCGCTCTCGTCGACCGCTACGGACCGCGCATCATGGTCGCGGTCGGCGGCGTCCTCGCCGGTTTGGCGTGGGTGATCGACGGCAATGCGACGTCGCTGCCGATGCTGTACCTCGGCGGCGCCGTCGCGGGCGTCGGCGCCGGCATCGTGTACGGCACCTGCATCGGCAACGCGCTCAAGTGGTTCGCCGGCCGCCGCGGTCTCGCGGCCGGCCTCACGTCGGCGGGTTTCGGCGCCGGCGCGGCGGCGACGGTCATCCCGCTGACGATCATGATCAAGAACAGCGGCTACCAGCACACGTTCATCTTCTTCGGGATCCTGCAGGGCGTCGTCATCCTGATCTTCTCGATGCTGCTGATGAAGCCGCCTCCGGCGCCCGCGGAAGTGTCTCGCGTGAACCCGCACGTGCTGCAAGGCACGCGCGACTTCACTCCGGGTCAGGTCCTGGTCTCGCCGGTGTTCTGGGTGATGTACGTGATGTTCGTCCTCGTGGGCTCGGGCGGTCTGACCGCCGTCGCGCAGCTCGCGTCGATCGCCGGCGATCGCTACATCGACGTCATCCCGGTGACCATCCTCGGCATCACGGCGCCCGCCCTGACCTACGCGTTGTCGCTCAACAACATCATGAACGGCATCACGCGGCCGGTGCTCGGCTTCGTCTCGGACCGGATCGGCCGCGAATGGACGATGTTCGGCGCGTTCATGCTGGAGGGCATCGGCATCTGGGCGCTCATGCAGTTCGGCACGACGCCGGTCGCGTTCGTCGTGCTGTCGGGGCTCGTGTTCTTCGCGTGGGGCGAGATCTACAGCATCTTCCCGGCCACGACGCGAGACCACTTCGGCCAGAAGTACGCCACGACGAACTACGGGATGCTGTACACCGCGAAGGGAACCGCATCGCTGCTGGTTCCGTTGGCGAGCGTCATCACGAAGGCCACCGGAAGCTGGTCGGCGGTCCTCCTGATCGCCGCGGTGTTCAACATCGTTGCGGCGCTCATCGCGATCGGCATTCTGCGACCGCTGCGCGTACGCGAAATCCGCAAGTCTCCCCCGATGGCGAGCGCCGCGGCGGCGAGCGCCACATAGAGAGAGGAACACGACCATGAAGATCACCTCACGAGCACTCGCGGCCGCCGCCGCAGCCGCCGTCCTGGCTCTCGTCGCGCCCGCGACGCCGCGCCCGGCGGATGCGGAAGGCACGCAACTCTCGGCGCTCGTCGCGTCGAACGCGAAGGCCGCATTCGAAGATCTCATCAAGGACTTCGAGGCGAAGCACAAAGGCGTCACGGTCAAGGCCGAGTATCTCGGCGGCGCCACGATCGGCAAGCGGATCGACGGCGGCGAAGCCGTCGACGTCGTGCTGGTCGGCTCGACGATTCTCGACAAAGAACAGCAGCTGATCGATCCGCCCACGCCGGTGCTGCAGAACAAAGAGACGATCCTCGTGCCGAAGGGCAACCCCGCGAAGATCAAGACGCTCAAAGACCTCGCGAACCCGGGCGTGAAGCTGTCGATGGGCACGCCGACCTCGGCCGTGGGCAAGCTCGCGAGTCAGGTTCTGCAGAAAGCGTCCGTCGATTACGGCTTCGACTTCATCACCAGCGTTCGCAAGAACATCGCGGTGCAGAGCGAGAAGGGCAGCGACGTCGTCGACGCGATCGGTCCCGAAGGCGAACGCCGGCATCACGTTCGCATCGGACGTGAACCCCGCCAAATACGACGACATCGCGATCGACGACAAGTACAACGTCGTGTCGATCTACTCCATGACCGTCACGAAGAACGCGAAGAACGCCGCGCTCGGCAAGGACTTCGTCGCGATGGTCGCGGGACCGCAGGGGCAAGGCGTCCTGAAGAAGTTCCACTACATGCCGCCGCCCGCCAAGTAGGCGACGGCGCGAACGACACCATGAAGACGGGCGCCGTGCGAACGGCGCCCGTCTTTCGCGGGGACGATGCGGTCAGCGGTCGTAGGCGCGGCGGAAGGTCGCGTAGACGTACGGATAGTCGGCGTAGAACCAGTTCCGCAGCGACCGCCGCACGAGCGTGCTCGCCGTGACGGGCGATGCACCCTTCATCACGTAGTGCATGCCGTCGAAGAAGTCCGCCGAGTACAGCGGGTACGACGCCATCGGCTCGAAGCCCCGAAATGGCCCGAACGGCGTCGCGGTCCACTCCCAGCCGTTGCCGACGAGGTCGTGCACGCCCCACGCGCTCGCACCGGCGGGCGACGACCCGATGGGCTCGGGGTCGTACCGCCGCCACCCGAAGTTGCCGTGGCGCGCGGGATCCGGCGCGTCGCCGCCCCACGGCTGCGCGCGCTCCTCGCCCGACGGCGTGCCGTACGCGGCGCGATGGAACTCCGGCTCGGTCATCAGCCGCCCGCCGCTCCAGCGCGCGAACGCGAGCGCCTGCTGCTGCGTGCACCAGACCGGCCAGGATCGCGGCAGCGGCAGATCCTCGAAGCACCCGCGCAGCAGCATCTCGCCGTCGCGCTCGAACCAATTCGGCGGCATGGAACCGCCGTCGCGTACGAACGCGAGGTACTCGCCGTTCGTCACGTCGTACGCGTCGACGCCGAACGAGGCGACATCCACGACGTGCTCGTCGAACTCGTTGTCCCAGGCGAACGCGACGGCGTCGCGGCGCGCGCCCAGCGTCGCGCGGCCCGCGGGAATCGCAACCGGATCGCGTGGCGCCGGCGCGACGTCGCGATGCGCGCTGCGCGGACCACGTTGCAGCTCCCGTGCGAGGCGGTGCACGATGTACGTGAGCGTCTCGTGGTGCATCTCCTCGTGCTCGAGGATGTTGTGCGCGGCCTGCGCGCGCACGAGTCGCGGGTTCGCGTCGTCCACGAGCGCCGCGTTTGCGAGCGCGTCGAGGATCGCGGCGTCGCACGCGTCGCCGAACGCGCGCACCGTCGAGCGATCGGGCCACGCCGAGCGTTTGCGCGACGCCGCGGACGCCGGGTCACGCGGGTCGATGCCGCGGTCGAAGAAGCCCTCCAGCTCGGCGTCGATCGACCCGCGCCCGAGCGCATCGCGCACGAGCGTGATGTAGGCGAACGCCGGGATGTGCCCGTCGTAGAAGACGAACGGGTGGCGCAGCGGGATGGGCGCCACCTCATACGCCTCCGCCGCGATCAGCGCAAACAGTGCCGCCGTGCGGGCTCGGTTCGCGCGGTAGCGCGCGACCATTGCCTCCCGGTCGACGGCGCCGGCGGGAGCGAGCGTGTCCACGGCAGCGTCTTACCCGGCGAGCGCCGCTTTGCCGCAGCGGTGCACGTAGGGCCTGCAGGCCGGCGACGCCGCCTTCGCGGCCGAATCCCGACTCGCGATAGCCCCCGAACGGCGAGCTCGGATCGAACTGGTTGAACGTCGAGCACCACACGACGCCCGCGCGCAGGCGCTGCGCGACGTACATCGACTTCGCGCCCTTGTCGGTCCACACGCCGGCGGACAGCCCGTACGGCGTGTTGTTCGCCTTCTCGATCGCCTCGTCGGCGGTGCGGAACGTCATGATGGACAGCACGGGGCCGAAGATCTCCTCGCGTGCGATGCGATGCGACTGCGAGACGCCGGTGAAGAACGACGCGCGGTGGAACCAGCCGCGCTCGGGCAGCGCGCACGACTGCTGGTGCAGCACGGCACCTTCCGCGACGCCGCTCGCGATGAGCTCGGCGATCTTCGCGTGCTGCGCGCGTGAGTTGATCGCGCCGATGTCCGTGTTCTTGTCGAGCGGGTTCCCGACGCGAAGCGTCTCGATGCGCTCCTTCAGCCGCGCGACGGTCTCATCGTGGATCGACTCCTGCACGAGCAGCCGCGAACCGGCGCAGCACACATGTCCTT
This sequence comes from Vulcanimicrobiota bacterium, assembly GCA_963841685.1. GTDB lineage: Bacteria > Vulcanimicrobiota > Vulcanimicrobiia > Vulcanimicrobiales > Vulcanimicrobiaceae > Vulcanimicrobium. Next base: position 1,918,416 of record CAWJDU010000003.1, on the reverse strand, counting down.
GGTTGAAGTAGATCCCGCTCACGACGCCCTCGACGGCTTGATCGAGCGGCGCGTCCGCGAACACGATGTTCGCGGCTTTGCCGCCGAGCTCGAGGGTCATCGGCGTGCGCGCGCCCGCGAGCGTGCGCTGGATGATCTTCCCGACTTCGGTCGAGCCGGTGAATGCGAGCTTGTCGATCCCCGGATGCTGCACGAGCGCGGCGCCGGTGCGGCCGTCGCCGGTCACGACGTTGACGACGCCGGGCGGCAGATCGGCCTCCTCGCAGATCGCCGCGAGCAGCAGCGCGGTGAGCGGCGTCGTCTCCGCCGGCTTCAGCACCACGGTGTTGCCGCACGCAAGCGCCGGAGCGATCTTCCACGCCGCCATCAGCAGCGGAAAGTTCCACGGGACGATCGACGCGACGACGCCGACCGGAGCCGGATCGGGCATGCCGTGGAACGCGTACCGCAGCTTGTCGGCCCAGCCCGCGTAGTAGAAGAAGTGCGCCGCCGCTTGCACGACGTCGAAGTCGCGCGATTCTTTGATCGGTTTGCCGCCGTCCGTCGACTCGAGGACCGCAAGCTCGCGCGAGCGTTCGGTGATCGCGCGCGCGATGCGGTAGACGTACTTCGCGCGGTCCGCGGGACGCATCGGCTTCCAAACCGTCTCGTACGCGCGGCGGGCGGCCGCGACGGCGCGGTCGACGTCCTCCGGCGTGCCGACGGCGATCTGCGAGAGCGTCTCTTCCGTCGCCGGGTTGAGCGTCGGGAACGTCTCGCCGCCGCTCGAGTCGACCCACGCGCCGCCGATGAAGTGCCCGTACCGCGGTGCGATGCGGACCGGCGTCGTTTCGACGGACGGGGCGTATGCGAGAGCCATCGCCGGGACGATTCGCCGCGCGCGCACGGCCCCCCGGGGCGCCGGCACACCGTCGGCGACAGACGGTACCGCAGCACCCTAGTCCTTCGCAATGTAGTCGAGCGAACCGTACCGGCCCGTCGAGAGCTTGCCGCGCTGCAGCAGCAGGTCGTCGAGCAGCGCCGACGCGCCGATCCGGAAGAGCTCCGGCGACAGCCACGGCTCACCGAGCGTCTCGTCGAGCAGCACGAGGTACGCGATCGCGGATTTCGTGTTGCGCACTCCGCCCGCGACCTTGAGGCCCCGGCGTTCGCCGGTCCGCCGCCGGAAGTCGCGGATCGCCTCGGCCATGACGAGCGCGGTCGCGAGCGTTGCGGACGTGCCGATCTTGCCCGTCGACGTCTTGATCACGTCGGCACCGGCTTCGAGCGCGAGGTCGCCGGCGCGCCGCGTCGCGTCGTACGAGCCGAGCTCGCCCGTCTCGAGGATCGCTTTGATGCGCACGTCGCCGCAGAGCCGCTTCACCGCGACGATCTCGTCGAACACGCGCTGCTCGTCGCCGGCGAGGAACGCACCGCGGTCGATCACCATGTCGATCTCGTCGGCGCCGAATGCGAGCGCCGCTTCGGTGTCGCGCAGCTTCACGTCCAGCGATGAGAGGCCACTCGGAAACGCCGTCGCGACCGACGCGACCTTGACGTCCGTGCCGCGCAGCGCGTCCTTCGCGACCGCGACCAAGTTCGGATACACGCACACCGCGGCGACGCGCGGCGCGTCCGGCGCCGGGAATGCGGCCTTGGCGCACAACGAGCGCACGCGGCCCGGCGAGTCGGCACCTTCCAGCGTCGTGAGGTCGATGCAGCGGATCGCGAGATCGATCGCCGCGAGCTTCGCCTCGTTCTTGATCGAGCGCTTCGCAAACCCGGACGCGCGCGCTTCCAGCATGACGGCGTCGACCGTCGGCGACGGCGAGGCGAACAGCAGGGGCATGGTCACCCCGGTTCGAGGACGTCGCGCGCCGTGACCTCGTATCGGCTCGCCGAGCTCGGGATCGCGAGGCGTCATAGCGGGCATCATCGCAGAGGCCCTCGTGAAGACGAAGGGGTTCGACAACCGCTACGTCGAGCGAGCAGCACGGCCGGTCGGGGTATAATCGGACGTGGCTCAGTACGTCTACTCGATGTTCCGCGTCGGCAAGAAGGTACCGCCGAACCGGCAGATCCTCAAGGACATCTCGCTCAGCTTCCTGCCCGGCGCGAAGATCGGCATCCTGGGGCTGAACGGCGCCGGAAAGTCGACCGTGCTGCGCATCATGGCCGGCGCCGACACCGACATCGAAGGCGAGGCGACGCCGATGCCGGGCATCAGCATCGGCTACTTGCCGCAAGAGCCGCAGCTCGATCCCGAGCGCACCGTGCGCGAGACGGTGGAAGAAGGGCTGACGGAAGTGACGGGCGCGCGCGCGCGGCTCGACGCGATCTACGCCGCGTACGGTGAGCCCGATGCCGACTTCGACAAGCTGGCGGAAGAGCAGGCGAAACTCGAAGCGGTACTGTTCTCGGCAGGCGGCGACGACGTCGAGGCGCAGCTCGAGATCGCGGCGGACGCGCTGCGCCTGCCGCCGTGGGACGCCCGCATCGGCCCGCTCTCCGGCGGTGAGAAACGCCGCGTCGCGCTGTGCCGCTTGCTGCTCTCGAAGCCGGACATGCTGCTGCTCGACGAGCCGACGAACCATCTGGACGCCGAGAGCGTCGAGTGGCTCGAGCAGTTTCTCCAGCGCTTTCCCGGTACGGTCGTTGCGGTGACGCACGACCGCTACTTCCTCGACAACGCCGCGGAATGGATCCTCGAGCTCGACCGCGGGCGCGGCATCCCGTGGAAGGGCAACTACAGCAGCTGGCTCGAGCAGAAGCAGGCGCGTCTCGCGCAGGAAGAAGCGTCGGAGTCCGCGCGTCAGAAGGCGCTCAAGCGCGAGCTCGAGTGGGTGCGTTCCGGCGCGAAAGCGCGGCAGTCGAAAAACAAGAGCCGCATAGCGCGCTTCGAGGAGCTCTCGACCTACGAGTACCAGCGGCGCAACGAGACGCAAGAGATCTTCATCCCCGTCGCGGAGCGCCTGGGCGATCAGGTGATCGCGCTCGAGGCCGTGCGCAAGGCGTACGGCGACCGGCTGCTGATGGACGACGTCTCGTTCACGATCCCGGCGGGCGCGATCGTCGGCATCATCGGCCCGAACGGCGCCGGCAAGACGACGCTGTTCCGCATGATTGCCGGCAAAGAACGGCCCGACGCCGGTGCGATCCGCATCGGCCCGACCGTGAAGCTCGCGGTCGTCGATCAGACGCGCGAGTCGCTCGAGAACGAGAAGTCCGTGTTCGACGACGTCAGCGGCGGACGCGACCTGCTGCAGATCGGCCGGTTCGAGATGCCCTCACGCGCGTATCTCGGCCGGTTCAACTTCAAGGGCGGGGATCAGCAGAAGCAGGTCGGGACGCTGTCGGGCGGCGAGCGCGGCCGCCTTCACCTCGCGAAGACGCTGATGGCCGGCGCGAACGTGCTGCTGCTCGACGAGCCGTCGAACGATCTCGACGTCGAGACGCTGCGCGCGCTCGAGGACGCGCTGAGCGAGTTCGCCGGTACGGTCCTCGTCATCAGCCACGACCGCTGGTTCCTCGACCGCATCGCCACGCACATCATCGCGTTCGAAGGCGACTCGCGCGTGCAGTTCTTCGAAGGCAACTACCAGGAGTACGAGGCGAACAAGAAGGCGCGCCTCGGCGAAGAGGCGGCGCGCCCGCATCGGCTACGCTATCGTCCGCTCACCGTCGGGTAGCAGTCGAATCAGATCGCGCCGTCCCAGAGCGCGGTGAGGCGCGACGCGATCGCGGCGTCGTGCGGCTGGAGGCCGTTCCCGCTGCACACGCGGCACGGCTGCGGCGAGCAGTCGCCGCACGCGCCGGTGCCGGTGCAGTGGCGGCAGTCGTCTTCGGGCGAACGACGGCGCTTGCGCTTGCGGGGCAACGACCATTTTTCGGCGGCCGCGCGGCGGCGCTGTTCCTGGTAGACCTCGGTCTCCTTGAGCATCGCGTAGAAGCCCAGGACGGACATGCAAGCGAGCGCGCCGACGATGAAGTCGGCGAAGCTGCGATCCCTCATTGGTCGGGTTATCGGAGGACGGGTTCGGGAGTTGAGCGATCCAACGGTGCGAGCACGACGCGGTCGCGTCCCTCGCGCTTCGCCTGGTAGAGCGCGGCGTCCGCGGACGCGAGCAGCTCGCCCGGCATGACGCCGGACTCCGCGGGACGCGTCGACGCGACCCCGACGCTCACCGTGATGATGCCGCTCGGCGCTTCCGGGTAGGGGATTGCGAGCGCGCGCACGTTGTGCCGCACGCGCTCCCCGACGACGCGGGACGCCTCCCCTTCGGCGAGGGGCAGCACGATCGCGAACTCCTCGCCGCCGTAGCGGGCCGCGACGTCGTCCGGCCGCAGGACGGCGTCCTGCACGCCCTCGGCGACACGTCGCAAGATCTCATCGCCGGCTTGATGCCCGTGCGTGTCGTTGTAGCGCTTGAAGTGGTCGACGTCGATCATCAGCACGCCCAGCGCGGTGTGCGAGCGGCGCGAACGGTCCCACGCGCGCGACATCGCGCCGTCGAAAGAACGCCGGTTCGCGATCCCCGTCAGACCGTCGAGCGAGATGAGCGCCGACATCGCACGGTTGCGGTCCGCGAGCGCCAGCGCGAGCAGCAGCACTTCGAGCGAGAGGCCGGCGTCGAAGGCGCGCGTGAGGTTGGCGTGCGGGAACAGGAGCCCGTGCACGTTCAGGTCGTTCACGGCGATGCCGGCGGCGCCGAGCGCGAACGCCACCAAGTAGAAGCGGGCCGGCGTGAAGCCGTCGCGCCACGCGACGACGCCGCGGACGACGAGCAGAAGCAGGAGCGCGGCTTGCAGCGCCTCGTCGAGCGCGTCGCCGGCGCCGCGCCAGGACCCGACCTTCTCGGCGAAGACCAGCACGACGTTCGCCACGAGCACCGGCGTCGTGAGCATGTCCAGGATGCGACGCCAGCGCGCGAGGCTCAGAAAGGAACGGCAAAACCCGGTCAGCGCGATGTAGTACAGCGCGAGCGTGACCGCTTCGCCGACGTGCGCAGCCTTGATGGTGGAGGGTCCGAGCCCGCGCGTCTCGACGAGCGTCAGCCCGACGAGCGAGAACATCGACGTCGCGTACCAGCCGAACGGGACGTCGCGCAGCACGACGTAGAGCAGCGCGTTGAACGCGCCGATCGCTACGAAGAACCCAAGAAAGAATGCAGCGTCGCTAGAGATTTCCGCGTTTCGCTTGTTCCTGCTCGATCGACACGAACAGCGCCTTGAAGTTACCCTTGCCGAACGACAATGAGCCCCGGCGCTGGATGATCTCGAAGAACAGCGTGGGCCGATCCTGCAGCGGCTTGGTGAAGATCTGCAGCATGTATCCCTTATCGTCCCGATCGACCAGAATATCGAGGTCGCGCAAGACGGCGACGTCCTCCGCGATGGCTCCGACGCGCTCGCCGAGCGCATCGTAATATGTTTCCGGAGTGTCAAGAAGCTCGACGCCGTTGGCGCGGAGCGCGCGGACCGTTTCGACGATGTCGTCGGTCGCGATCGCCACGTGCTGGATCCCCGCTCCGCCGTAGAAGTCCAGGTACTCCTCGATCTGCGAGCGCTTGCGTCCTTCGGCGGGCTCGTTGATCGGCATCTTGACCTTCCCGCCCGGGCTCTGCATCACTTTCGAGCGCAAGGCGGTGTACTCGGTCGAGATGTCCTTGTCGTCGAAGCCGATCAGTTGCGAAAAGCCCAGCGCGGCGTAGTAATCGCACCAGCGGTCCATCTCGCCCCAGCCGACGTTTCCGACGCAGTGGTCGATGCGCACGAGACCGACCTCGTGCGACGGCGGCAGCACGGCGGACCACGGACGATACCCCGGGAGCCAGACGCCGCGGTACCCGGACCGTTCGATGAACGTGTGCACCGTGTCACCGTACGTGGCGATGCGCGAGGTGACGGAACGGCCGCTCTCGTCGGCCGCCTCGACCGGCGCGTCGACCGCGCGCGCTCCTGCCGCGACCGCGGCATCGAACGCTTGTCGCGCGTCGTTCGTGCGCAGCGCGACATCGCGTACGCCGTCGCCGTGACGCTGCACGAACGACGCGATCGCATCGTCCGGACGGAGCGCGGACGTGAGCACCAGGGTCAAGTCGTGCTGCCGCACGACGTACGAAGCGCGGTCCTTCGTGCCGGTCTCGGGGCCCGCGTACGCGAGCGGCCGGAAACCGAACGCCGTGCAGTAGTAGTGCGCGGCCTGCTTGGCGTTGCCGACCCACAGCTCCAGGTGATCGAACTCCAGCGTCTCGAGAGCCGGCGAGCGCTGCCGCGTCAACGTGCTCACGCAGGTTCGTTTACCCCGTCGCGGTTCGGCGCTCCCGCGTCGGGCGAGCGAGCCGTTCCCTCGACGGTGGGTAGAGTGTTGGCCGACGCTCTTCTACCGGCGAGGGATGGAATGCAGACAGACGTCCGAGAGACGGCACAGAACGCGGTACAGCAAGGCAAAACGTTCGTAACCCGACAAATCGACAACCGGACGACGGAGATCGGACGACAGGTCGGCGCCGTGGCGCAGGAGCTGCGCAAGGTCGGCGACCAGTTGCGCGCGAGCGGACCGATCGGATTCGCGGCCGACTACGTCGACCAAGGCGCCGACGTCGTCGACGGCATCGGCGGGTACCTGCAGGAGGCCGACAGCGATCGGCTCTTCGCGGATCTCGAAAACATCGCACGGCAGCAGCCCTGGGCGGTCGCGGCGATTTCACTCGTGCTCGGCTTCGCCGCGTCGCGCTTCCTGAAGACGTCGAGCGCGCGGCGCTATCGCGAACACGCAGGGTCGCTCGACGACGCGTACGGATCGACGAGCGAGTACGGCGGCACCACGTACGGCGAGACAACGTACGGCGACCGCGGCGGACGCGGCGGCGGCAATGCGATCTGACGCGCCGCGCGAAGCCGAACGCCCGATCGGCGAGTTGCTGCGCGATCTCGGCGACGAGATCTCGACGCTCGTCCGCGCCGAGATCGCGCTCGCGAAGGCGGAGCTGGCCGAGAAGTCGCGGCCCGCGATCGCGTCCGCCGGGATGTTCGGCGGCGGCGCGCTCTTCGGCCTCGGGGCGTTCGGCGCGCTGACGGCGTTTCTCATCGCCGCGATCGCGCTCGCGTTACCGGTCTGGGCATCGGCGCTGATCGTGACGGTCGCGTACGGAATCATCGCCGGCGCGCTCGCGCTGACCGGAAAAAAGACGTTGCAGAAAGCGGGTCCGCTCGTTCCCGAGCAGACGGCCGCGACCGTGAAGGAAGACATCGAATGGGCAAAGATTCGAGCGAAATCCGGCGCGAGATAGAGGAAGCGCGCGCGCGGCTCGGCGACACGGTCGAAGCACTGAGCTACAAAGCCGACGTGCCGGCCCGCATGCGCGACGCCGTCAACGAGCGCGTCGACGGCGTTCGCGGGACGATCGGCGACGTCGTCGGCAGCGTCAAAGAAACGGTTGCGGGTGCGGCGAGCACGCTCGGCGACTCCGCGAACGACGCTGCCGGCCGGCTGGGCGTCGCGACGCGCGCGCTCGCGAATGCCGTCGGCGACACGCGCGGCAAACTCGGTACGGCGCTCGGCGGCGCGTCGCGTACCGCATCCGACACGTTCTCCGCCACGACCGACAAACTGGGAGATGCAACAAGCACCGTGAGCAGCAACATGAGCAATCTGACGAACAGCGTCACCGGCGCGGTCGGCGGCGTCGCGCAGAAGCTTCCGAACCCGAGCGACGTCACGAACGTCGCACGGCGCGGCGTCGGTATCGCGACGGAGAACCCGCTCGGCCTCGCGATCGGGGCGCTCGCCGTCGGCTTCCTGGCCGGCCTCGCCGCGCCGGTGACCGATCTCGAACGCGAGAAAGTCGGCCCGATCCGCGACGAGCTCCTGGAGCGTGCGAAGAGCGTCGGCGCCGACGCGCTGCAGCACGGCAAGCAGGTCATCCAGGAGACCGCACAGGCGGCGCTCGACGCCGCGCAGCAAGCCGCCCAAGACCACGGCACGCAAGTGCTGAACGAGGCGAAGGGCGATACCGTGCACGGCACGACGACGTAGTCGCGGCGCGCGTCACGGGATGACGGTGACCGGAATCTGCATCTGCGTCGAGACGCCGTCGAGACGCGATGCCGTCATCGTCAAGTGCGCCGGGCCCGGCGTGAGCCCGGCGCTGCTGAACGTGTACGCCGAGTCCCACTGGCCCGGCGACGTCTGCCCGATCTGGGTGGCGAAGCCCGGATAGCCGATCGTCAGGCGCACGACGTTCGACGACGTGACGGCGGTGAGATGCACCGGCGTCCCGTTGCCGAGCGTCGTCGGGCTGAAGCGGGCGGCGTAGATGCGCGGCGGGTCGTTGGGCCCGGCCGCGGTACTCGCCGGCGGCTGACCGAACGCGAAGACGCCCGGCGCGATCGACGATGACGGCGATGCGCCCGGCTGGGGCGACGGAGCTGCGCTCGATGCCGGCGGAGCCGTCGTCGCGGCGCGGTTGGCCGCGCCCGGTGCGACGTTCGGGCCCGATGCGGGCGCTGCCGGCACGGCATGAGCCGGCGTCGGTTTGCGCCGCGCCGGAAGACGCGTTCCCGGCGGCAGCGTCGGCAGCGGCGCAGGCGTCGGCGGCGTCGGCAACAGCGCGCCCGGAGCGTAGAATCCCGACCCCGGCGTGACGATGTGCGGCGTGACGGCGATGACGAGCTCGTTGCGCTGACGGTCGATCTCGTCGTTGCGGAAGATCTTGCCGATCAGCGGCAGATCGCCGAGCAGCGGCACCTTGGTGACGGTGCGCGTCGACGTGTCCTGGATGAGCCCGCCGATGACGAGCGTCTCGTCTTCGCGCATCGCAACCGTCGTCTGCGTGTCGCGCGTCGCGATCTGCGGGATGCCGTTCGTGATCCCGGCGAGGCTGTTCACCGTCGGGTGCAGCGAGACGGTGATGAAGTTGCCGGCGTTGACGACCGGCGTGATGTCGAGGCTCACGCCGGTCTGGAACGTCTGCAGCTGCGTCGTCGCGACGGTTCCCGTCCCGCCGCCGGTCGTGGTCAGGATCGCGATGTTGTCGCCGGCGCGAATCGTCGCGGTGCGGCCGGAGATCGTCGTGATGCGCGGATCGGCGAGCACGCGTCCCTTGCCGTTCTGGATCAGCAGGTTCAGCGTGATGCCGAACGAGACCGGCGAACGCGTCAGCGGCTGAAACGCGATGAACGGCGGCGGCGTTCCGCCGTCCGACGCGTTCGGCGTGGTCTCGCTGAACGTCGTGCTCATGGTCGGCGACGTGAAGGAGAGGCCGAGATTTTTCGCGGCCGTCTCGTCCACTTCGAGGATTTCCGTGTCGAGCACGACGAGCTTCTGCTCGACGTCGAGCTCGTCGATGAGCCGCTTCGCGAGCCGGATCGCGTATGTGCCGCCGGTGAGGACGAGCTGCGTGCCGTTGGGCGGGACGGTGATGTGCAGGTCGGGCGCCTGCGATTGCAGCGCCTGCGTCACCGTTTGCGCGATGTCCGTCGCCGACGACGACGGCGCGCCGTTCAACCCGGGCGCCGCGGCTTTCAGCGAGACGACCTCGACGGTGGCGCCCGCACCGCCGGGGATCTCCGCCGCGCCGGGCTGCTGCACCGGAGGCGTACCGCCGACGCCGGGCATGCCCGCGTCCAGCTGCGCGATCGCGTCCGCGATGCGCGCGTGCTCCGACGCCGTCGCGACGACCGACAGTGCGTTGAGGCCCGCATCCGGCGTGACCTGCGCGTCGCGGAACGAGCGCGCGATCAGATCGCCGACGGAGCGCGCGTCGACGAACCGCAAGCGGTAGATCTCGGTGTAGCGCACGCCGGCTTGCGGCTGATCGATGAGTGCGATGAGCGCTTTCGCCTTCGTGACCTCGTCGGGCGGCCCGCTGAGCACGACGGACGTTCCCGCAACGGACGCGCGCACGCCGCGGAACTGATTCGCCACGGCGCGCGCGACCTCGCGTGCGGGCGCCTTCGTGACGCGCACCGCGTCGACGGGCGCCGGAACGGCCGGCGCCGGCGTCGCGGGCGGCGTGTCGATCGCCGCCACCAGCGAGGTGATCTGCGCGAGATCGCCCGGCGTCGCCTCGATCAGCAGCGTGCGGTTCGGTGCGGTCTCGATGCGCGCGCCGCGGTAGAGCGCGCGCACGCGCGCCGCGACGACGGACGGATCGGCGTGGTGCAGCTGCACGGCCGCGGTCGTCGCGCGCATCGGCCCGCGCACGTCGATCCCCGCGAGCACCGCACGCATCGCCGTGACGTCGTCCGCAGGCGCGACGACGAGCACCGCGTTCGCCGCGCGATCGACGCGGATGCGCGCTTTCGGGAAAAGCCCGTGCAGCACGCCGGCGGCGCGCGTCGCCGGGATGATTTGCGCCTGGAGCACCGCGGGCGGCGGCGCGGGCGTCGGCGTCGCGTGCGCCCGCGCCGCGGCGGCGCGCGGTGCGGCGACCGGCAGCGCCGCACAGGCGATCGCGATGACGAGCACGCCCGCCCAAGCGCGGCGGCGAACCTCATGGCTAGACATGGCTATGCACATTATAGCAGTAGTATGTTGCGTTCGGGCGTAGGATGGTGCATAATGAGGCCGCTCGGCACGGCGTCCTGGCGGCGACGAGCCGGCGGGTTGGAGTGAGAGTGGGGTGTGACGATGGGCGGATCACGCAAGGCGTGGCCGCTGGCAATCCTCGCCGTTGCGACGGCGACGGGTTGTCCGGCCGCGGCGAATCCCGCCGCGGGTGTGCGCGTGACGAACGCGGCGGCGGGATTCGACCTCGTCTACGCGTCGAGCGCGTCGACGCTCGGCGGTTACGTCACATCGGACAATGCCCCATTGTCGTTCGTGCCGCGCGGCACGGCCGACGCGTACACCGTGACGTCGGTCAGCGCGCGCGCGATCGCGGGCGCGCTGATCTATCGCGCATCGGCCGACCCGGCGCGCGAGTGCACGTTCCGCTACACGCTCACGTACGACGGAGGACGCTTCGTCCTCGCGACGGACGCGCGCGCGACGTGGACGGGCCAGGTGACGTGCACGGCAAGCTCCACGCCTCCGGACAAAGCCAAAGGCGACTTCACGGTCACGTTCACGATGAAGTGACCGCGCTCTGACGAGCGACGAGCGGGCGGCGCTCACTGCTGCACGGCGACGCCGCCCCCTCGATCTGCGTCCATCCGCCCCTCGCGGGGCATTCGAACAGGAGACCAGTTCATGATCCGTAGCCTCAAAGCCCTCGCGCTCGCGGCTCTCGTGTCCGCCGGCGCTCTCACCGCCACCGCGGGCCAAGCCTCGGCGGCAAACTTCACGGTGTACTTCAACGTCCAGAACAAGGACGCGACGCACAGCATGATCCGGACATCGTCGATCCCATCCGGAGTCAGCGGCCTCATCAACCCGGCGTCGGCGATCGCACCGGGCGGTGCAGATCCCGCTTCCGGCCACGCAATCTGGACGGGGCCGCTTTTCAGCGTGCCGACCTCCGTCACGCTGCAGTACGACGCTTCGGGCGACTTGGGCGCCGCGACGTGCAACTTCACGCTCGGCATCACGCATCCGTCGGACTACGTCCTGCACTTCAGCGTCGACAACGCGATCTGCAGCGTGCCGGCAGACGTGCACTCGAGCAACGGTCAGTTCACGAGCCAGACGTACGGGCTGCTCTGGACGTTCTGACCACGCGGTCGCGTGCTCGAGCGGTGACGACCGCTCGAGCACGCCGCCAACCCCCATGCCTAGTACGCGTACGGCTGGAGGTCCAAGTTCTCGACTTCGAACGTGTCCGGCTCTTGTCCCGCCGCGACGCTCGTTCGTGTCGAGCTGCTCGTGCCTTCGAACTGAAAGCCGTTGTTGATCGTCCCGGCGCCGTCGGTGAAGAGGTTCGGGATCGTTCTCGCGAGCGTTCCCGACTCGGTGTACTCGTTCAGGCAGGGGCGACCGTTGATGTCGAACGGCGACATGACGGTCGGACACCAGATCGACCGCTGCAGCAGCACGTGGTTGACGGTATCGATGCCGATCACCGGCGAGTCTCCGCCGCATCATCCGGGGAAAGCCGTGGATGTCGTGCGCGAGGTCCGTGGTGTGCTGGAACACACGCGTCGTCGTGCCGCTCGCGAGGTTGATCAGCGCGAGCTCCGCCCGAAACGTGTTCACGAGATTTGCGCCGGTGATCTTGCAGCTCGTCGCCACGGCTGCGGTATCGGTGTTCGGATCGATGGCGATGCCGTAACCGTTCTCGGGGAACGCCTCACCGGCGTCGATCGGCAGCGTGGTCGACGACGCGGTGCCGGCCGTGAAGTCGATGGTGACGAGCTGCATCGCCTGCTGCGCGCACGGCTGCGTCGAATCTTCGTTCAGGACGTACCCGCGATCGGTCGTCGGATCGTATGCGATCTGGAACAGGCCGCCGAAATCGAAGTTCGGTCCGAGCACGGACGTGATGTCGACCGGCGTGCTGAACGCGCCGCTCGTGACGTCTCCCGCCACCGCGATCAAGCTGCCCGTGTTGAGGTTTACCCCCGCATACGCCGAACGCGTCGGCGAGGAGTTCACGGCTGCCGATTGCATCAGCATCGACGCGCCGAACGCGGCGGACGGCAGCGAAGCTTGCGTGAACCCCGCGGCGAGCGGATCGGCGAGAAAGTACGTGACGTTCAGGTAGTCCGCGCTATTGGCGACCAAGCCGCTGTCGGTTTGCACGACCGGTAGGAACACCGAAAAGCCTTCGAACGCCGACGAAACACCGCTGACGGCCCCGTTGCCGGATGCGAGGTCGAACGGCTCATAGGCGTTGAAGGCGAACGACGCCTGGGCCGTTCCGACGCCGCCGCCTTCGACGAAGTATCCGTCGGTGCCGTTCGGATTGAGATATGCCGCAGACAGCGTTCCTCCGAGAAGCGGCTCGATGCCGAGATACTGCACGGTGTCGACGTCGCTCGCTTCCGCGATCGGCGTTCCGCCGCTCGTCGGTATGACCCGGACGTTCGCCGTGGTCGTCGCCGGAATGCCTGCGACCGTCGGATCGATCGTCACGCTGCCCGTGGTGCCGCTCGCCGAGACGTGGTAGATCGAGCCGGTCACGACACCGTCGTCGTCGAGCTCGCTGCCGTTCGGGTTGCGAAACGTGTTGAGCCCGCTCTTACCACCGGAGCCGTAGAACGGGGCGCCCGGAGGCGGAGCCGCGATCTCGACGATCGCTCCCGTGGCGCGCGGAACGCTCGACACGTCGTACGTCACCGTGAACGTCGACTTGTACGGCACCGCCAAGAAGTGCGCAGCGTTCTGCCCGGGAGCAGCGCTGAGCGCCGGCGCGGGCGGCCGCGCGGTCCCGGCGTCGACGCGCGTGAACGCGACGTCGCTCGCATCGTACGCGCCGGTCTGCGTCTGCATGTCGATCCAGAGCGTATACGTGCCTGCGCCCGGCAGCGCGGAGACCGGGACGTTGACGGTGCCGTGCGACGACGTCAGGGGCGTAGAATAATACGGGTAGATCCCGTCCGCGTAGGGCAGCCAGTCGATTCCATTACCCGGCACGGACACGTTGAGCGTCGGATTCTGCGGCAGACCGGCAGGATAGCCGCGCAGATCGTAGGTGACCGGGATGCTGCTGCCGCTCACGCTCGCGGGCACGACCGGCGCGAGCACGAGCCGCGATGCGGGCGCGGGAGGTCCGAACGTGAGCTGAAACGTCGATTCGGCCACGACGTGCAAGCCGACCGAAGCGCTGTACGTCAGCGAGATCGTGCGCGACGTTCCCGGGGCGAGCGGCACGCCCGTTGCGGCGAAGAGCTGCGCCGGCAGCATCCGCGCGTACGGTGCGGTCGAGACGATGCGTCCCGGTTGTCCGGCAACGGTGAGCCGATACGTCGCGTTCGCCGGAATCGCTTCCCAGTCGGGTGCGATCGTGATGTACGAATGGAGCTCGGCGCCGGTGTCGGTCGTCGGGAACACGTAGTCCGTCGGCGCGGAGAACGGACCGTCGAGCTTGATGTACGCGGGATCGAGCGCGGTAACGAACACCGAGTCGTAGTAGAGGTAGCCGTCCGCGAAGAAGGAGCCGGTGCGGCGTCCGTGCACCGCAACCCGCGCGATGCCGGGCTGGACCGTCTTGCCGGCGGCGGCGAGCAGCGACTCGACCGCGCGGCGTACGCTGACCTGCGGCCCGACCGACAGCGCAACGTCGGCCTGCGGTGGGTTCGCCACCGGCTTCCCGGTCGTGGCGAGCAGGTTGCGCACGGCGAGCGGGCTCGCGAGCGGATGTCCCGTCAGCGTCGCGACCTGCATCGCGACCGCCGCGGCAGCCGCGACCTCCGGTGCCGACGCCGACGTGCCGCCGACGATATCGGCGCCGGCGGCGTCGTCGTTGAACCCGGCTTTGAACAGCGCGTAGATGTTGTCGCCCGGCGCGGAGAGGTTCACCCGGCTCCCGAAGCCGCTCGAGAATCCGAGCGTCCCGTTGTAGCGCGTCTCGGCGAACGAGGGCTGACTGCCGAGCGCCCCGGCCGTAGCATCCTGCGGGTTCGCCGAAAAGATGTCGTCGAGCGTCGAAGCGCCGACGTCGAACGCGCCGTCGTCCGGATCGTAGGATGCTGCGGTGCTGTAGTAGAGGTCGTCGACGTTCGTGAAGCCGGACGTCGCCGCGACGGTCGGCGCGCTGCCGCCGGAAGGCCCGACCGCCGACAGTTGGATCGTCCGCGTGCCGTCATTCGCAGCGATGCAGACGACGATGCCGGAGTTGACGACCGACGCGACGACGCTCTGCATGAGCGGATCGTCCTCCAAGTATCGTCCGGGGAAGCCGTAGGAATCTGCGCCCCAGCCGATACTGGCGGTGATGACGTTCGGCGCGGGCACCTGCCGCGCCGCGCCGATGAGCGCGCCCGCGAGATCGGTGCCGCCGACCGCGCCCGTCGTCGTCCCGGGCGCGATCCAGCGGTACGACGCGCCGGGCGCGATGCCCAGCAGGTCCTCGGACAGCGTCGCCGTTTCGCCGGCGCGCTGCTGCGCATCGGGCAACGGCGCCATCACCGAAAAATCCAGGCCGACCTCGTACAAGTTCGGATCGACGCCGCACGTCTCGCCGCCGGCGTACAGGTTGCCGTCGGGATCCGAAACCCACGCGGGGATCAGCGGCATCGACGGAAAGTCGAGATAGTGCTGACCGCCGATGAGGTGCGTCGTCGGTCCGTAGGTCTGCGCGTAGTATTGGCACGGATCGTTCGGGTTCGTCGCGGTCGACGCGTCGTCCACGTCGCCGAGACCGACGTTGGTGATGATCTCGCCCGTGCCGGGCAGCTGGCCGAACTGGCGCTGAATCTCGTCGAACGCCGCGACCGCGTCGACGCCGGTCGCGCCGAGCATCGCCTCGAGGCTGAACGAGACGGCCGCGTTGGTCGGGAGCGACGACGCCGCCGTCGATTTCACGGAACGGCCGAACGTCTTCGTCGCGCGGCGATAGCCGGCGATCTCGGTTTGCACGCTCGCCGGCAGCGGATGCGGGTCGGCGATCATCGAGGATACCGTCCGATCGGGCGCGGCGTACTGCACGGAAGACGACGCGCGCAGCGTCCGGACCGCCTTCTCAACCGAGGACGCGGAGACGTGGAGCACGTAGGCGTTCTCGATCGGCAGCAGCGTCTTTGCGGTTCGCGCTTGCGCGCGGGCGCGCATCGACGCGAGCGTGCCGCGGTCGAGCTTCGCGAACAGGCGGTCCGCCTTGTCGACGCCGAGCTGCATCAGCGTTTGGTTCATGCGCGCGTCCGTCGTGAACGGATGCGGCGACATCGCTTTGTTGCGCGCGAGCACGCCGCGCACGAGGGTTGCCGTCGCTGCCGGCGCGAGCGCTTGATGGTCCTGCTGCATCGTGACGCCGTTCTTCAACACGACGACGACGCGGCCGGGGACGTACGGCTGCGGCGCACGATCCAGATCGAACAGGATGCGGTTGCGCGTCGCCGTCGACACGCTCGCGTTGAGCGAGCCGTAGCGCTGCGGCGAGACGCGCGTCTCCACCGGGCGCAGCGCGGGGTTGCGCATCGCGCGCAGCTGTGCCAGCATCCGCGTCTTGCGATCGGCCGCGGTGCCGACTTGCTGCGGCGGCGCGATGCGAACGCGACCGTCCGCGTAGACGGTCACGACGCGGCCGTCGCGCAGATAGCCCATGAACGCGACCTTGGTCGAGTACGGCATCGGCTTCGGCGACACGGCGGGGCGATACGGCCGCGCGTCGGCCGCGCTCGCGCCGATGGCGAGCACGCGCGAAGAGTACGACCGCGGCGCGGGCGCTAAAAGACATGACACACTCCTTGCGGCTGCGTGAGACCGAGCGCGGCGGGAGTCGCGAACGACGTCGCCGCGTCGGTGCCGCTCAGGTCGAAGAGATAGCTGGTGATCGCGCCGGCGGAGCGCTCCGTCACGGCCGGTTCGCGGGAGTTCGGATCGACGTCGATCCCGAACGGGCCGCCGGCGTCCGACGCCGTCGCGATGCTCGGCCCGAACGGCGGGAACGCGACGATGCCGGACGCCGTGGTGACGTAGAGCTGCGCCGTCGTCTGCGGTGACTGTCCGCTCTGAATCGGCGCGCCGTACGCGACCGCGTTCGGCGCGGCCGTCAGCGCGGCGGAGCTTAGCGCGCCGCCGCTCTCGGCGTAGAACGCGAGCGCCGGCGACGCCGACGCATTGCCGACCGCGAGGCGATCGTCCGGCCCGGCCCGCGTTCGCGACGACGAACGCGATGCCGGCCGCGTTCGCAGCGGCGAACGTTGCGGGCGCGCCGGCGTTCGGCGGCCCGCCGTTCGGCGCGAACGCGACCACGCCGCTCGTGCCCGTCGCGTAGACGTTGCGATCGTTCGGATCGTACGTCACGCCGTTCGCGCCCGCGAGGCTCTGCGGCGCGAACGACGCGACGGGCGATCCGTTCTCGTCGAACGCGAGCACCTCGCCGAGGCCGGCGTCGGCCACGAAGATGGTGCGGTCGTCGGCGTCGTACGCGAGCGCGACGGGATTCGACAGACCGGCGAACGCGCCGGCCGGCAACGGCATCGGCGTGCCGTGCGGCTCGAAGCGCGCGACCGCCGGCGATCCGCCGTTCGCGTAGGCGACGTACAGCGCGCTCGTCACGTCGACGATCGTCGAGCTCGTGGCGAGGTTGCCGTTGGCGTCGCTCGCCGTCGCGGCGAGCGCGGTCGGATACGTCGTCGTGTTGGGCGCGACCGCCTGGACCGTGAACTGATTCGGCTGTCCCGCGACGGCCGTCACCGCGAGCACGCCGGTCGACCGTACGTTCGGCGCGAGCGCGATCGACGGAGGCGCGTCCGGCTGCACGATCACGTTGCCGTCCGCATCCAGCGGCGCAGCGGTGAACGTCGCCGGCGCGCGCCCGACGAGCTCGTACGCGGGCGGCGAGCTGCCCGGGATCGGAACGACGTTCGTCTGATTCGCCGCCGGTCCGATCCGGATCGCGGCGACGGTGCCGACGACCGTCGCGGTCAGGGTGTTCGTCGTGTCGGAGACGACCGTCTGCGACACCGTGACGCGCCCGAGCTCGTTCCCCGCGGCGGCCGTTTCGCCGGCGCTCTGCGCGGCGTCGTACACCGAGATGACGAACACATCGGGGCCGACCGGGGCATCGATCGCAACGGTCGACGATCCTCCGCCCGCGGGCGCGTTCGCGAACGTGATCGGACCCGCCGGCGACGAGTCGGGATTGACCTCGACGACGACGCTCACCGCGGACGGCGAGACGAATCGTGGTCGCCGCGTCGCGCCGGACGCGCCGGCGCGGCCGGGCCACCGGATCGTCACGTTGACCGGCGCGCGCGCCTTCGCGGCACCGCGTGCAGCGGACGGAGTCACGTGCGACGCGCCGGCGCACGCCGTCGTCGTCAGCATCGCCGCGACGGCGGCGCACGCGAACGGCCGCGCGCTCACTGCACGACTCCCTGCGTGATCGTGACGCCGACCGTGACCGTCGCGCGTTGTCCGTACGCGTCCGCGAAGGATAGCGTGCACGATCCGCTGCCCTGCGCCGTGATCGTGAACGCCGCCGGCGCATTCGCGCGTCGCCGGCGACGCGGTCGCGATGCCGGCGCAGGCGGTCGCGTCGACCGTCACCGGGCCCGCGTACGCGATCTCGCTCAGCGTGACGGTCGCCGATTGGCCCGCGAGCGTGAAGGCGTCGGACGACGCCGACGCCGTCAGCGGTGCGGCGGGCGGCGAGGTCGGCGCCGCCGTGGGCGGCGCCGAAGCCGGCGGCGTCGGTACGCCGGTGGAAACGAACGACGCGGGCGATGCGCCTCCGCCGCCGCCGCAACCGCAGGCGAGCGCGCAAGTGAAGACGACGATCGCGGACGCCGTGAAGCGGCGTCGTCCGAGACGGCACGGCAGAGGTGGCATGAGCGCCTTTCCCGAGAGCGCGGTGCACGAAATCTGCACCACGACGGGACGATACGTGCAGCGGCGCTCGGCGCGCTCGCTACGCCGTCATGCGCGCCGTGATGTTGGCCGAAAGGAACGTGCGCGGCACGGCGCGCTCCAGCTGGCGCGCAAGGGCCAGCGCGTGACCGCGCGACAGCGTCGTGCCGTAGCGCTGCAGCACCGGCACCGCGACGTCGAGATGGTGCACCGCGTCGCGCCGGCGGTGCTGCGCGACCGCGATCGCGGCCAGAAACTGTTCGGCGGCGCCGCGCACGCGCGCGTTGCCGCACGTCTCGGCCTCGTTGCGCAGATGGTGCGAGAGGATGCGCGCGACCTCGTAGCGGCCCGCGTCGAGCGCGACATGCGCGCGGCCCGCGCGTGCGAGCAGACGCAAACCGCTGCGCGGCGGCAGCACCCGTGCGGCGAGATCGGCGAGCTCGAAGCGGCGGCGAACGTCGCGCTCCACCTGCATCGCGATGATCGCGACCGCGCCGAGCGTCCACGGCGCGGAGCGCTCCGACACATCGAGTCCGTCGAGCGCGCCGGCGAACGCGTCGTCGTCGGCACCCAACCGAATGTCGGTGCCGATTCGCTCCGCGCGCGCGACCGCGAGCGTGCGTACGTGGCCGCTCGCCTGCGCGACGCGTTCGGCGGCCTGAAACGCCGCGAGATCGTCACGCATCGAGAGTCCGACGATGCGCGCGTCGGCCATCATGACGGCGAGCGTCTCCTTTGCGTGACCGCTTCCCAGCAGCGTGCACGCGTTCCACGCACGGCGCACCGCGGCGCGTCCGCGGACGCCGTCGCCGACTTCCCAGCGCTGGTCCGCGTACGCGGCGAGCGCGCGCACGAGCAGCGCGAGGCGGAGCTCGTCGCCCGGACCCGACGCGGCGAGGTGCTGGACGATCGCGGGCGGCTCGATGGAGAGCGCGCACACGGTTCCGGCGTCCCGGCGCAGACACCACGAGGCGTAGTCGATCCGTTCCTCGGCCAGGGTGCGCTGCGGCGCCGTGAGCTCCGCGGCGTAGCGCGCGAGCAGCGCGCCTGCGCGTTCGACGCACGCGTTCGCAGCCGCCGCGCGGCCGCCGTCACGTTCGATCTCCGACGCGAGACACACCGCTTCGATGCGCTCGGCCGGCGGCGCGTGCGCGGCGAGGGCGTCGCATGCCGCGAGCGCGAGCGCGCTCTGCCCGAGCTCGTGCAGCTCGGACGCGCGCGCCAGCCGGAAGCGAGCCGTGTCGCGCACGCACGCCGGCGTCCGTTCGGCGCCCGCCTCGCGCAGCGCGGCGATGAAGGCGTCGTGCGCGACGCGCCGCTCGCGACGAACCTGGCGGTCCGAGAGGCCGAGCTCCGCACCGACGACCGAGAGCGGCTGCTTGTCGATGTCGCACCGCAGCAGCGCCGCGTGCATCCGCGCCAGCGTTCCGTGCGCTCGCGCTCCTTTGCGCTCGCGGCAGCGCGGCAACGTCGCGTACACGAGCCCGCGAATGCGGTCGACGGCGTCGGCCGCATCCGCGCAGCCCGTGAAGTACGGCCGCACGAGCGGGTTGCGGCGGAGCTCCGCGGCGTCGTTCAAGTTGCGCAGCAGGTGGCGCGACGCGCAGTAGTCCGAGCGCGCCGGGTTAGCGCGCGGCATCGCGCGCATCCGGGCAACGGCGAAAAGGGTACACGATCGTCGGCCTCCACAGGCCGAGCGACGTTGCCCTACACCCTGGTCGACGACAACGTACGGTTCGGCGCGCGGAGCGTCCTCTCGCGCGCGCCGAACGCGAACGCTACCGCTGTGACGCCGCCGGCGGCGCGATCCCGAGCTCGCGATAGAACGCGTCGGGGTTCATCGGCCGGCCGAGGAACGCACGCACTTCCTGATCGGGCTCCTCGAGGCGCGCGGGCGCGAGGATGTCGTTGCGGTACGCCATCCCGGCGATGGGACTCGTGAGACCCTGCGACTCGAAGCGTGAGAACATGTCCTGCGCATACACCTTCGACCACAGATATCCGTAGTAGCCGGCGTCGTATCCCGACATCAGGTGCCCGAAGCCCGATTGCGGGTGCGTGCCCGGCACGTACTCGTTCGGCGTCGTGGCCGCTTCGGTGGCGGCCCACACCGCCGTCGTGTCGATCGGCGGCTTCATCGTGTGGTACCGCATGTCGACGGTCGCATACAGGATCTGTTGCGTCGTCTGCAGCGCGTAGTGCACGTAGCGCGCGGCGATCATCTTCGCGATGAGATCGTCGGGGAGCGGAGCACCGGTCGTGACGTTGGCGCTCACGCGCTTGAGGATGGCCGGATCCCAGGCCCAGTTCTCGAGCATCTGCGACGGCGCCTCGATGAAGTCCTGACGGAAGCCGTTCGTCAGCGTCTCGTACGGCTCGTTCGCGAGCACCGCGGCCATGCAGTGGCCGAACTCGTGGAAGAACGTCTCGACGTCGCCGTGCTGCAGCAGCGCGGGCTTCCCGGGCGCCGCCTGCGGCCAGTTGCCGACGATCGCGCTCTCGGCGAGGCTCACGCCCCCGCCGGGCAGCACGCGCCGCGGCACGATCGGGAAGTTCGCGAAGTGGTTGTACTTGCCGGGCCGCGGATAGAGGTCGAGGAAGAAGCGCCCGAGCGGTTTTCCGCTCGCGGCGTCGGCCACGTCGTACGCCTGCACCTGCGCCTGCCACACCGGCACGTTCGCGCGGGTGAACCGCACGCCGAGCAGCTGCTGGTAGATTCCCAGCACGCTGTCGATGACGTGCTGCACCGGGAAGTACTGCTTGATCTGGTTCTGGTCGACGGAGTATTTCGTCCGGCGCAGCTGATTCTCGTAGTAGGTCTGATCCCACTGTTCGAAGTCCGGATGGCCGTCGGCCTTCGCGAGGGCCGCGTCCTCGTCGCGCTCGGCGCGCGCCTTCGCCATGATCGCGGAGTCGATCTGCGCGAGGAAGCCGTCCACGCGCTGCGGCGTACCGGCCATACGGTCCGCGAGCACGTATGCCGCCCATGTCGGGTAGCCGATGAGGTGCGCGAGCCGGTCGCGGATGCCGAGCGCGTCCTGGAGCAGCTTCACGTTCGCGTCGCCGCCGCGGTCGTTGAACGCGATGTAGTAGGCTTTGCGTGCCGCCGAGTCGCTCTCGTTCTGCAAGAACGGTGTGACCGTCGACTCGCTCACGGGCACCGTGTACGTGCCGTCGGCATTCTGCTTGAGCGCCGCCGCGACGAAGTCCGGCGGCAACGAGCCGGCCTGCACGGACGTGATCGCGATCGTCGTCGCGTCGTTGGCGAGGTTCGACGAGAACGCCGTCTGGTCGTCGTTCAATTTCTTCTGCAGATCGACGAACTCGCGGCGCTGGGCGGGCGGCAACCCCGCGCCGCTGCGCTTGAGTGCCGTGAGCCACATCTGCGTGAGCTTCAGCTGCGCTGCGCCGTGCGCCGTACCGCTCGCCGACGCGGCGACGAGGGCGCGGTACAGGTCGGACCGCGCGGAGATCTCACTCAAGAGGTTGCCCGCATCGGTCGCGCACTTCAGCGACGCGGCCCGCACCTTGGCGTCCGTCGCCACGTTGTAGAGGAAGACTTGCGCCGCGAGCCGGTCGTTGAAGTCGGACGAGGCGTTCTCGAGCGGCAGAACGACGGACTCGAACGTCCGGCGGCCGGGCCGGGCGACCAGCGCGCCGGCGCGCGATCGCATCGCGGTCATCTGCGCGGCACAGGTCGAGGCGATCTGCTGCGGTGTCAACGCCCAGTCGACGGCGAGCACGGATGCGGCCGCCGCGGCGGGGGCGCGCACGGGGAGCGCGGTCAGCAGGGCGACGCCGCACAGCGCCGCCGTCCTACGCGAGAATACGGAGTACATCGTGAGGCGCTACGTTCGCGAGGGTGTCCGAAGTTCCACCCCGTACGCGCGCTCATGCTCCGCTCGCTGCTTCGGGTGGGTGCGGCGATCGCGCTCGCAGGCCTGATCGCGCCCGCGGCGCCGTCCGCCGAGCCCGCACCCGGGCTCGCGTACGACGAGGTCGTGCGCGTCGTCGTCGACGCGAGCCCGCCGCCGCCCGGAAGCTTCGCCTCCGACGTCGCGGCCGCACGCGCGCAGCCGCCGTCCGCGCCGGTCCCGGCTCCGACGCCGGCCGCGCGCCGCGGCATCGGCGGCGCGATCGCCGGCGTCCTCCGCCCCGCAAGCGCCGCGCCGGCAGCCGGCGATGAGGCGGCGACCGCGGCCGAACGGGCGCTGCAGACGTCCCTCGGCGCCTCGTTCGCCGATCTGGCCGCGAGCGCGCGCCCGTACCTCGAGCCGCACCTGCTGCGGTACGCGTTCTGGAACGGGTGGGAGCGCATCGACGACGAGACCGCGCGCCAAGCGACGATCTGGAAGTGCGACGCCGGCACCGTGATTCGGCTGAACCTCGCGACGAAGACGTACGCGGTCGAAGACCCGGCGGCGGCAACGGCGTCCCGTGCGCAGACCGGCACCGGCGAGGCGACGCTGTCCGAGACGACGCGCGCGCTGGCGCCCCTGCAACTCGCCGGCGGGCCGGCGCACGGCTACGCCACCGCGACGACCTACGCGGTCCGCGGCGCGACCGGCAGCTGTCGCGACGGCACGGCGTCGATCGACGCGGTGCAGTACGTTGCGGAGCAGCCGCGGCCGACCGTGAACGCGTGCCCGACGGTGCGCGCACCCCTGCCGGCGTCCGCGAGCGAGGCCGTCAGCGAGTGGGGCGGCTGCCGCCCGGCGTTCGTGGTGACGCGGTCGGGGCCGACGCCCCCGTCGAACCGGCTCGTCGTGTACGCGCTCGTCAGGTTCGGCGGAGGAGCGAGCTTGCTCACGGAGCGAGGCGACCTTCAACCGCTCGGCGCATCGGACGCCGCACGCTTCGCGGCGCCGCCCGATTTCGCGCGCGTGCCGTAGCGCAGCGACTATCGACCTTGTCGAAGCCTCCGGTGCCCGCTATCATAGGCGGGCCTCGACGAGGGTTGGGCCTCGCGCAACGGTAATCCGTGAACCCCGCCAGGCCCGGAAGGGAGCAACGGTAAGCGGACCCCACCGTGTGCCGCGAGCCACCTGGCCCTCGTCCTGGCTTTCCGAAGAGTATGCATGACATCATCACGGCCGCAGCCGTCGCCGTTGCCTGCGCGCTCGTCGTGACGATCGGGTACGACCTGTTCGTCGTTTCGGCGCGCGCCCGGCGGCTGCGAGCGATCGTCGACACGCACGACCGGATGCTCGGCGGCGGCGGCGCGTCGCGCGCCACCGATCGGCTCGCGACGCTCGAGCGCGAAAGCGCGGCGTGCGCCGCCGCGCGCGAAGTCGAGCTGCGCCGGATCGATGCGCTGGAACGCGTCGCGCGCGTCGAGGTGCCGCGCGTCGGGTTCGTGCGCTACAACGCGTTCAGCGACGTCGGTTCAGACCTCTCGTACGCGCTCGCGCTGCTGAACCGGGACGGTGACGGCGTCGTTCTGAGCAGCATCTACTCGCGCGAGGACACGCGGACGTACGGCAAAGCCGTGTCCGGATTCAAACCCGCGCAAGATCCGTCGGAAGAAGAGCTCGCCGCGATCGCGCGCGCCAAGGCGGCCGCCTCATGAACGACGCCAAGAAGACGTTCATGGTCAAGATCATCCCGCCGACGGGCTACAGCGTGTACCGCCTCGCATTCACACGACGCCATCTCGCGCTCGCAGCGGCCGCGCTGTTGCTGGTGCTGCTCGGCGCGGCGGCGCTCCACAGCTATCAGCTGCACGTCGCGGAATCGAACGTGCGCGCGCTGCAGGCGCTCACGGCGGAGCAGCAGTCGAAGCTGCAGTCCATCGACATGCAGGCCGACACGCTCTCGACCGAGCTGAAGACCGTGCAGCGCGAGAACGCCGAGATCAAGCGCCTCATCGGCGCCGACCGCGGCGGGAAGCCGCACGCGTACGTCCCACCGCCCGGCGCCGCGCACGCGTCGGATCTCGCTCAGCTGCAAGCGCGTCTCGGTGCGCTGGAGCGCGCGTCGCAGCGCACGGTCGACGACGCGCAGCGCATGCGTCGCGTCGCGCTGCGCGTGCTCAACGTACGCCGCATGGAAACGATCGCGCGCGAGCGCATGATGGCGTCGATCCCGTCGATCAATCCGGTCGGCGGCGGCATCGCGTCCGCGTTCGGATGGCGGACGAACCCGTGGCCGGAGTTCCACAAGGGCGTCGACCTCGAAGCGAATTACGGCGACGTCGTGCGCGCCGCGGCGGCCGGTACGGTCGTCAGCGCGGGATGGGATCCGGGCGGGTTCGGCATCAAGGTCGACATCGATCACGGCAACGGCTATCACACCTGGTACGCGCACCTTTCACGCGTCGCCGTGCTTCCGGGCCAGCGCGTGACGAAGGGCGCGCCGATCGCGTACGTCGGGTCGACGGGCGAATCGACCGGCCCGCACCTGCACTATCAGGTGATGTACGACGGCAACGCGATCGACCCGGTTCCGTTCCTGACCGGCGTGCCGGAGAAGGTGCTCGCGACACTTCCGCGCACGCCGGGCGTATAACGACCGCTATGTGTCAGATCTGGGGCCTCGTCGACATCATCTTCAAGCTGTACATCCTCGTGATGATCGTCTACGCAGTCGTCTCGTGGATACCGAGCATCCGCGGACGCTGGACGGATTACCTCGCGATGCTGGTCGAGCCGGTGCTCACGCCGGTGCGCCGCATCATCCCGCCGATCGGCGGCCTCGATCTGTCGTTCCTCGTCGTCATCATCGTGATCCAGCTCGTCGACTCGCAGATCGTGGCGCCTCAAAGGGCTTCCTCCTGCTTCCTGTACTGACCACGTGATCCAGCCCGATCTTCCGGTCGCGACGCGCGGTCCCGCGCACGTCCGAAACTTCTGCATCATCGCGCACATCGACCACGGCAAGACCACGCTGAGCGATCGGCTGCTCGAGCTCACGAGAACGGTCGAGCAGCGCCAGATGGAAGAGCAGCTGCTGGACGCGATGGACCTCGAGCGCGAGCGCGGCATCACGATCAAGATGCATCCCGTGACGCTGACGTACAAGGCGCGCGACGGCGAGCTGTACGAGCTGAACTTCATCGACACGCCGGGACACGTCGACTTCAGCTCGGAAGTGTCGCGCTCGCTCGCCGCGTGCGAGGGCGCGCTGCTCGTGATCGACGCGGCGCAGGGCATCGAGGCGCAGACGCTCGCGAATTATCACCTCGCGCTCGCGCAGAACCTCACCATCATCCCCGTCATCAACAAGATCGACTTGCCGGCGGCCGACGTTCCGCGCGTCAAGGGCGAGATCGAAGAGCTGCTGGTGATCGAGGGCGACGAGGCGATCCCGGCGTCGGCGAAAGAGGGCATCGGCATCGAGGAGATCCTCGAGGCGATCGTGACCCGCATCCCGCCGCCGCGCGGCAGCGACGAGAAGCTGCGCGGGACTCGTCTTCGACGCGCAGTTCGACCAGTATCGCGGCGTCGTCGCATACGTGCGCATCGTCGACGGCGAGCTGAAGAGCGGCTCGCGCTTCATGTCGATGGCGCACCGGCGCGTGTACGAGGCGACGGAAGTCGGCGTCTTCAAGCCGGAGATGCGGAAGACCGACTCGCTCGCGGTGGGCAACGTCGGCTACGTCATCGCGAACATCAAGTCGCTCGGCGACATGGACGTCGGGGACACGATCACGCTCGCCGACGATCCCGCGTCGCTGCCGCTGCCCGGCTACAAGCCGATCGTGCCGATGGTCTACTGCGGCCTGTATCCGAACGAGGGTGTCGAGGTATCCGACCTGCGCGACGCGCTCGAGAAGCTCTCGCTGAACGACTCCGCGTTGCATTTCGAGCCGGAGTCGTCGATCGCGCTGGGCTTCGGCTTCCGCTGCGGATTTCTCGGGCTGCTGCACATGGAGATCGTCCAAGAGCGGCTCGAGCGCAACTACAACCTCGACCTGATCGCGACGTCACCGTCCGTCGTCTTCCGCGTGACGATGACCGACGGCCGGGTCGAGACGATCGACAACCCGGCGAAGCTGCCTCCGCGCGACAAGATCGTCACGATGGAGGAGCCGTACGTCAAGGCGACCGTCATCGCGCCGCCCGAGTACGTCGGCACGATCATGGAGCTGACGCAGAACAAGCGCGGCGCGCTCGGCAACATGGAGTACCTGCACGACGGCCGCGTGATCCTGACATACGAAGTGCCGCTGAACGAGGTGATCGTCGACTACTTCGATCAGCTGAAGTCGCGCACGAAGGGCTACGCGTCGCTCGACTACGAGGTCACCGGCTACAAGGAAGGCGATCTGGTCAAGCTCGAGATCCTGCTGAACGGCGAGCCGGTCGACGCGCTCTCGTTCATCGTCGCTCGCGAGAAGGCGCAGAGCCGCGGCCGCGCGCTGACGGAGAGGCTCAAGGAGCTGATCCCGCGGCAGATGTTCGACGTGCCGATCCAGGCCGCCATCGGCGGAAAGATCGTCGCGCGCGAGACCGTCAGCGCGATGCGCAAGAACGTGCTTGCGAAGTGCTACGGCGGCGACATCACGCGCAAGCGCAAGCTGCTGGAGAAGCAGAAGGCGGGCAAGGAGCGCATGAAGCGCGTCGGCCGCGTCGACCTGCCGCAGGAAGCGTTCATGGCCGTGCTGCGGCTCGACGACAACTGACCGGGACGACGCACACGCCGTGATCGTCCATCTCGCGACGCGCAACGCCGGGAAGGTGCGCGAGATGGAGGCGCTGTTCGCCGGCACCGGCATCGCGCTTGCGGCTGTACGACGACTATGCAGCGCCGGTCGAAGGCGACAGCTCGTACGCGGACAACGCGGCGCTGAAGGCGCGTGCGCTGCACGCGCAGATGCGGGCGGCGGGACGTCCCGGAAACGTGCTGGCGGACGACTCCGGGCTCGAGGTCGCCGCGCTCGGCGGTCGGCCCGGCGTCCTGACGGCGGACTACGGCGGCGCCGGCGCGTCCTGGCACGAGCGACGGCGGAAGCTTTTGGACGAGCTCGCGGCGAGCGGCTCCGCGGACCGGCGGGCGCGGTTCGTCTGCGCGCTGCACTTCATCGGCGCGGACGGACGCGAGCTCGCGACGACCGCGACCGTCGACGGCGTGGTTCCGGACGAGGAGCGCGGTGAGCTCGGGTTCTCGTTCGACCCGGTGTTCGTGTACGAGCCGGCGAGTCGGACGTTCGCCGAGATGACGGCGGAGGCGAAGAACGCGGTCAGTCATCGCGCGGTCGCGGCCGCACGGCTGCTGACGATGCTGCGCCGCGCCGGAATGCTTGCCGGCGCACTGGCGCCGCGTCGTCGCTTGTAGTGCCTGTGGGAATTGCGCGTCGACATGAAGCATCGGCCCGATCGAATCGACCGGGCCGATGTTTCGTTTGTGCACCGCCAGGGACTTGAACCCTGAACCAACAACTTAAGAGGCTGCTGCTCTACCATTGAGCTAGCGGTGCGACGATGGTCAGATTACCCGCTCGAAGCGCCGTCGTCAAGGTGCTCTCCGAACGGGTCGTTCTGCGCCCGGCGGGGCTCGAACCCGCGACAAACGGCTTAAAAGGCCGCTGCTCTACCGACTGAGCTACAGGCGCACCTGGGGTGACTGACGGGAATTGAACCCGCGACCTCCGGATCCACAATCCGGCGCTCTAACCAACTGAGCTACAGTCACCGCGTAGCGGACGCTAGTATCCGCTCCGCGTACGCAATCCCTTCTTGTAACGTCGCGCGGTGCCACAACGTTCGCGCAGTCACCTTGCGATGGCAGTTTGCGCACCGCACTTCACATTTTTCTATTTCTGCCCGGATTTCGTCGAGCGGCCGCCGGTCGCGGATCATGTCCGCGATCGAGGCGCGTTTGACCCCGCGAACATGGTCGAAGTCGAGCACGCGTGGATCCGACTCGCCGCAATCTGTGCACGGGTGTTGGGCCAGGTATTCCTCGACGACGACGCGTCGCGCCAATCGATGTTTTGCAACCCAAGCTGAAATCCGCGCATGATGCGTCCGTCTACCGACGCGAACGACGTAGTCCGCGCGGTAAACGCTCTGACATGACTTGCATACGCTGTGTCGCCGAGCTTCGGCTTTGTTGCGAAATCCGTACTCTTCAACGGGCTTGACTTCTTTGCAGCGTCCACATGGCTTCATGCACGGAGCATATCGTGACCGTGTGCCAACGCGGTGGCATTCCGACAACCGATCACCGCGAGCCCGTCGGCCGCAACGCCGCTCGTGCGACACCGCACGATATGACGCCACACGTCATGCGACAGTCGACATGGCGCGCCCGGAGGGAATCGAACCCCCATCGTTCCGCTTAGAAGGCGGATGCCTTATCCGTTAGACCACGGGCGCACGTGGTCGGGACGACAGGATTTGAACCTGCGACTTCTTGCTCCCAAAGCAAGCGCTCTACCAAGCTGAGCTACGTCCCGCACGCCCATAGTACCATGCGGGCAAAAGCGGCCGCTTTGCGAGGATCACACGTCTGATCCGATGGTGTAGCCCTCGATTCGCGGCAGGTCGTCGCGCTCACGAATCGCGTTGATCAGGATCGCGCCCTGTTCGATCGCGTCCTCGAGCGCGACGTGCGTGTGCGGCATGTCCGGATCGAGCCACTCCGGCGGATAGCTGCCCTTGCCGAGACTGCGATAGCGCGAGCCCGGGATGCGGCCGAACGCGAACGACTTGAGATCGAGCGCCGCGAAGCCGAGCTCCGGAATGTCGCCGACGGCGTAGACCAGATACCAGTAGAGCCACGCGCCGAAGTCGTACGCGGCGGGCGCGCCGACCGCGCACGGCCGCCCGAACGCGCGCATCGATTTCACCCACGCATCGCATGCGGCCATCGACTCGCGCACGGGCTGAACGTTCTCGCGCGTGCGCTGCGTACGCCGCGCGCAGCTCCGGCGTCGACTGCCACCACGCCATCACGCGCGGATGCTGCGTCGCGCTGCGGCAACGGCTCGAGGTTGCGCGTGAACGTCGACAGCAGCACTTTGTCGATCGAGAAGGCGGCGATGCCGAAGGACAGCATCGAGTACGGGCCCGGGATCGGGCCGTCGGCCTCGACGTCGATCGAGAGGTACACCTCGGGCGTGGGCGCTTGGCGCTGCTGCTTGCGCGGCACGGGCGACTCGTACCCCAGGGGAGCGCGAGACCGTCCAGAAGCCCTCGGTCCGCACTCCGAAGGAGGTTCTTCACCATGACTCCGTCCCGTGGCGCTTTTCTTGCCGGCTCCGCGGCAGCCGCCGTCGCCGCACCGACGCTCGTCGCCGCGGCGAGCGCCGCCGACGTCGCGGCCGGCGACGCGCGGGATGACGTTCACGACGCTGCGCGACAACGGCATCGACCACGTCGGCGTCCGCACGTCGACGCGGCATCGTCGACGTTGCGCGCGCGGCACACGCGCTCGGCGTGGCGCATCCGCCGCTGACCGTCGACGACGTCATCGCCGGACGCGGCGACGTCGCCGCGCTGCCGCGGCTCGTCGCGCACGCGCCGGCGGGCGCCGTTCGCGCGGAGAGCGCGGTCGACTACGGTCCGGTCGTCGGCAGCCCGCCGAAGATCATCTGCGTCGGCCTGAACTACCGCGCGCACATCGCCGAAACCGGCGAAAAGCCGCCGCCGTTCCCGGACCTCTTCAACAAGTACAACACCGCGCTGAACCGCCACAACGGGACCGTCGCGGTGTCGAAAGTTCCGGCCGTCAAGTTCGACTACGAGTCCGAGCTCGTGATGATCGTCGGCAAGACCGCACGGAACGTCGTCGGAGCCCGACGCGCTGCAGTACGTCTTCGGATACACGACGGGCAACGACTTCACCGCGCGCGATGCGCAGCAGCGCGTCTCGCAATGGATGACGGGCAAGACGCCGGACCAGTTCGCGCCGATCGGCCCGTGGCTCGTGACCGCGGACCAGATTCCCGATCCGCAGACGCTGCAAGTGCAGACGTTCGTCAACGACGAGACCAAGCCGCGACAGGACATGAACACCGCGCAGATGATCTTCAACTGCGCGCACATCCTGAGCTACACGTCGACCTTCATCACGCTCTCGCCCGGCGACGTCATCTTCACCGGCACGCCGAGCGGCGTCATCGCCGGCTATCCGCCCGACAAGCAGGTGTGGCTCAAGCCCGGCGACCGTGTCCGCACGGTGATCTCGAAGGTCGGCGAGCTCCACTTCACGCTCACCTGACGCATCGCTCTACGGGCCGGCGCCGATGCCGACCGGACTGCTGTTCGCGGTCGGGATCGCGTATTCGGTGAAGGCGCCGGCCGTGGTGACGCGCCCGATCTTGTTCGCCGAGAGGTTGTTCTCGGTGAACCAGAGCGCGCCGTCCGGTCCGGCGGCGATGCCCGTCGGCTGGCTGTTCGCGGTCGGCACCGCGAACTGCGTGATCGCGCCCGCCGTCGTGATGCGTCCGATCATGTCCGCTTTCTCCTCCGTGAACCACAACGCGCCGTCCGGTCCCGCGGTGATCTCTTCGGGCGAGCTGAGGCCGTTTGGAATGGCGTACTCGGTGAACGCGCCTGCGGTCGTCACCCGCCCGATCGCGTTGCCGTTGCCCTCGGTGAACCACAGTGCGCCGTCGGAGCCGGACGCGATCCCGACCGGCGCGCTCCCGCCCGTCGGGATCGCATAGTCGGTCTCGGCGCCGGACGTCGTGATGCGTCCGATGCGGTTGCTGCCTGTCGAGGTGAACCACAGCGCGCCGTCCGGACCGGCGACGATGCCGTTCGGAATCGCGATGCCGGCGGGAGCGTACTCCGTGAACGTGCCGCTCGTCGTCACGCGCCCGATCTTGCCGGCGCTTTGTTCCGTGAACCAGAGCGCGCCGTCGGGCCCGGTCGTGATCGCGCTCGGGCCGCTGCCGATCGTCGGCGTCCCGTAGATCGTGAACGCGCCGGCCGCCGTGACGCGTCCCACGATGTTGCCGGATGAGTTTCCCGCGGTGAACCACACCGCTCCGTCGGGACCGTACGCCACCGCGTTCGGCGACACACCTGACGTCATCGTGTACTCCGTGAAGCTGCCGCTCGTCGTGACGCGCGCGATCTTGTTGGCGCTGAAGCTGCTCTCCGCGAACCACAGCGCGACGGCCGGCGCGGGCGTCGGCGTCGCGGACGGCGCAGGCGTCGGCGTCGCCGCGCGCGACGGCGCGGGCGACGGCGTCGGCGTCGCGCCCGAGCCGGGCGTCGTCACCACCGGCGAACCGCTTCCGCCCGAACTGCCGCCCCCGCACGCGGCAACCGCGGCGCACAACAACGCGGCCGCCGCTGCGCCGCCGAGCCGAACCGTTCGTACGAACCACATGCCGCGATGCTGCGCGCGCCGCATGCAGGCGTCCATGGCGGAACACCGCCCATCTTCGAACGTCCGCGGTCGCGGCGGAAGAGCAGCGCACGGTTGAAGGCGAAAGCGTGCGGTGACGGGCACGTGGCGGAATCGGCAGACGCGCTGGATTTAGGTTCCAGTGGGGCGACCCATCCGAGTTCGACTCTCGGCGTGCCCACCAGGGTTCGCTTTGGACGCCGCGAATCGTCGTCCGGCGGTTCGCGGAAGTAGCTCAGCGGTAGAGCATCGCCTTGCCAAGGCGAGGGTCGCGAGTTCAAATCTCGTCTTCCGCTCCAGTTCGAATTCGACGGCGGGCTGCTTGCCCGCCGTTCCCGCTTCCGGAGGTCCGTTCGTCCCGTGCCCTCGACGCTGAAGCCGCTCGATCCCACGCAGGTCGAGCTCGAGATCAGCATCACGCCGGAAGAGTACACCGCGGCGCAGGATGCCGCGTTCCGCGCGCTCGTGCGCAACGCGAAGATCCCGGGCTTTCGCCCCGGCAAAGTCCCTCGCAAGATCTTCGAGAACGCGTACGGCACGTCGTCGATCATCGAACGGGCCCTCGACGACCTCCTGAACGCGAAGTATCCGGTCGCGCTTCAGGAACACGGCATCGAGCCGCTGAACCGGCCCGCCGTCGAGCTGCTGCCCGGCGAAGAGGACGAGCCGCCGCGATTCAAGGCGGTCGTCGCCGTGCGCCCGGAGTTCGAGCCGAAGGACTACACCGGCGTCGAGCTCACCGACGTCCCGGAGACGGCGTCCGAGGCCGACGCGGAGCGCGCGCTCGAACAGATGCGCCGCGAGGCCGCGACGCTCGTTCCCGTCGACCGGCCCGCGCAGCTCGGCGACACCGTCGTCGTGGACTACGAAGGCAAGGTCGACGGCGTCCCCTTCGAGGGCGGGACGGCGACCGGCCAAGAGACCGAGCTGGCGGAGAACCGCTTCATCCCGGGCTTCGTGGCCGGGATCGTCGGCATGCGCGCCGGCGAGACGAAGGAGGTCCCGGCGACCTTCCCCGATCCCTACGGCAACGCCGAGCTCGCCGGCAAGGACGCCCTGTTCACGATCACGGTGCACGACGTCAAGGAGCCCGAACTCCCCGCGCTCGACGACGAGTTCGCACAGCGCGTCTCGCGCTCGGAGTCCCTGGCCGGCTTGCGCGCGGACATCAAGCGTCGCCTCGACGAGACCGTCCAGCGAAACGCGCGGCGCCGGATGTCGGCGGAGCTGCTCGACAAACTGCTCGCGGCGAACGACTTTCCGCTGCCGGAGGTGCTCGTCCAGCGCGAGACCGAGACGCTGATGGACGAGTCGCGCCAGTACGTCGCCCGCGCGGGCATGACGTGGGACGACTACCTCGCGCACGGCGGGAAGTCCGAGGCCGAGTTGCGCGAGGGCTTCCGGCCGGAAGCGGAGCGCCGGGTGAAAACGACGCTGCTCGTCGAGGCGATCGCGAAGAAGGAGGGCATCCACGCGACGGAAGCGGACGTGGACGCCGAGCTGAACGCGCTTGCCAAGCAGTACGGGCAGCCTCGGGAGCGCATCGTCAACGCCCTTCAGTCCAACGTCGCCGCGCTGCTCGACGGCATCGTGCGCACGAAGACCATGGACCGCTTGATCGAACAGGCGAACCGCACGCCCGCCGCGCCGGGCAGCGAGTCCGCATCTGAAACTGAACCAGCGGCCGAGTAGGTCACGGAGGGCGCACATGGGACATTTGGTACCGATGGTCGTGGAGCAGAGCGCGCGCGGTGAACGCGCGTACGACATCTACTCGCGGCTTCTCAAAGAACGCATCATCTTCGTCCACGGACCGGTGGACGACGGCATGGCGAGCCTCGTGATCGCGCAGTTGCTCTTTCTCGAGCGCGAGGATGCCGATAAAGACATCGATATGTACATCAACAGCCCCGGCGGTTCGGTGACGGCAGGGCTCGCGATCTACGACACGATGCAGCTGATCAAGCCGGATGTTGCGACGATCTGCGCCGGCATGGCCGCGTCCATGGCGTCCGTCCTGCTGACCGGCGGCGCGAAGGGCAAGCGATACGCGCTGCCCTACTCGAAGATTCTCATCCATCAGCCGTGGGTGCAGCAGGTGGGTGGCCAGGCCACCGATATCGAAATCCATGCGCGCGATCTGATCGCGACACGGCGTTCCCTGGCGGGCATCTACGAGAAGAGCACGGGAAAACCGGTCGAGCAGGTCCTCAAGGACATCGAACGCGACTACTACATGACGGCGCAGGAAGCGCTCGACTACGGTATCGTCGACGGGGTGTTCAGCAAAGAGACGCGGACCGTCGCTCCCAACTCGCCAAGCCTGTAGGTCGATCGCATGTTTCGTTTCGGGGACGAGAAAGGACAGCTGAAGTGCAGCTTCTGCGGCAAGTCGCAGGAGCAGGTACGGAAGTTGATCGCCGGCCCCGGCGTGTACATCTGCGATGAGTGCATCGAGCTCTGCAACGAGATCATCGAGGAAGAGCTCTACAAGAACGTCGACGAGAACTTGCGGCTGCGGAACATTCCGAAGCCGAAAGAGATCAACCACATCCTGAACCAGTACGTCATCGGTCAGGAGCGCGCGAAGAAGTCGCTCGCGGTCGCGGTCTACAACCACTACAAGCGCGTCAACGCCGGCGGCTCCACGGGCACGGGTTCCGACGAGGTCGAGCTCCAGAAGAGCAACATTCTGCTCGTCGGCCCGACCGGCAGCGGCAAGACGTACCTCGCGCAAACGCTTGCGAAGATCCTCGACGTGCCTCTCGCGATGGCCGATGCGACATCGCTGACCGAAGCCGGCTACGTCGGCGAAGACGTCGAGAACATTCTCCTGAAGCTGATCCAGGCCGCCGACTACGACGTCAAGCGCGCCGAGAAGGGCATCGTCTACATCGACGAGATCGACAAGATCGCGCGCAAGAGCGAGAACCCGTCGATCACGCGCGACGTCTCGGGCGAAGGCGTGCAGCAGGCCCTGCTCAAGATCCTCGAAGGAACCACCGCCAACGTGCCGCCGCAGGGCGGCCGCAAGCACCCGCACCAAGAGTTCATCCAGATCGACACGACCAACGTGCTGTTCATCTGCGGCGGCGCGTTCGACGGCCTCGAGAAGATCATCGAGAGCCGCGTCGCGTCGAACTCGCTCGGCTTCCGCGCGAACCCCGAGTCGAAGAAGGACGCGCGGTCCTCGAAGCTGCTGCAGCAGCTGATGCCGGAAGATCTGCTCAAGTTCGGGCTGATCCCGGAGTTCATCGGCCGTCTGCCGATCGTCGTGACGCTCGACGCACTCGACGAGCTCGCGCTGCGCCGAATCCTCGTCGAGCCGCGCAACGCGCTCGTGCGCCAGTTCCAGAAGATCATGGGCATGGACGGCGTCGAGCTGACGTTCACGAAGGAAGCGCTGATCTCGATCGCCATCAAGGCGCAGTCGCGCAAGACGGGCGCGCGCGGCTTGCGCTCGATCCTCGAAGAGATCATGCTCGACGTGATGTACGACCTTCCGAGCCTGCAAGGCGTGAAGAAGTGCGTCGTCAACAAGGAAGTCGTCGAAAAGCGCGAGAGCCCGACGCTGATCTTCGCCGACCGTCCCAAGGACCAGAGCGCCTAAGCCGCCCGACTGCGGGTTCGCCACGCCGCGATTCGGGTCGTGCTCCCGTTGGAGCGTCGTGGTTTCCTCGGGCGCTCGGGCTACGCGATCAGCTCGACTCGTTGCCTCGAGAGCACGCGGAAGCGCGTGTCGTAGGCGTGCATCTCGTCCTGGACCTTGATGCGGCTGTGGATCAGCACGTCCTGCGACGTGCGGCCTTGGCCGAGGTCGCGAAGCGGACCGGCCACCATGCGGATCAGCGGCACGGTGCCGGGCGCGGGCGGGTTCAGCCGGTGCGCGCGAACCAGCTGCTCGACGATCGCAGCCTGAACCGCCGCGGGGAGCGCGCGGAATTCGTCGTCGGCCTTCTGCACCGGCGCGACTTTTTTCGGCTCCGGCGTGTTCTCGACGTAGCGGACGACGGCGTCCCAATCATCCGCTGCGATCGCGGTAAAGCTGCAGATATACCGGTGGACGACGCGCTCGGGAGCCTGCATCGCGTCCGTCTGCTCGACGTGCACCCGGCTCGGGATCGTCCGCTCGCGCAGCGTGAACACGAACTGAAGCTCCGTCTCCGCGAGCGCCTTCGGCGACACGAACGAGACGCCCTCACGCCACACCGTCGTGCCGAGCACGGCGACCTTGCGGCCGTCCGTCAAAGCGTGGCCGTGGAACTTGCCGTGGCGTGCGCCACCAGCGCTGCTGTCAAACCAGCGCTGCTCGCGACGCCCGAAGAGCGTGTCTAGAAGCGGCATCCTACGGTTGGTTCATCGGCACGCACGCGCCCGGCAATGTGCGAACCCGTCAACTTCGCGGTCATTCTTGACCGTCGTCACACACGAACGCGCGCGGCTTTACCGTGCGGTTACATTCGGGTGCCCCGCGGCGATGAGCCGGGCGGTTTGCGGGAAGAACCCGGCCCATGGAGACACACGCGAAACTGCCCGTTACGAGCAGCGTCTTTCGTGACGGCGCGACGATCCCGGCCAGTGCCGTTTTCGACGGCATGGGGTGCACGGGACAGAATCAGAGTCCCGACCTGTCGTGGTCCAACGCGCCGGCCGGTACCAAGTCGTTCGCGGTGACGATGTACGACCCCGACGCGCCGACGACCGTCGGCTTCGTGCATTGGGTGCTCTTCGACATTCCGGCCGAGCGGACGTCGCTCGAAGCCGGTGCGGGCGGCCAGAAGCACGCGGGAGTGGGCGCGACGCACGGCTTCACCGACTTCGGCGTGAGCCGATACGGGGGGCCTTGTCCGCCGCCCGGCGATCCGCCGCACCACTACCATCTCACGGTGTACGCGCTCGACGTCGACAAGCTCGGCGTGGACGACACGACGACGTACGCGAAATTCCGGTTCATGACGCGCGGGCACGTCCTCGCGCAGGGCGAGCTCGTCGGCCTCTACGGAAGGTAGCGACGCTCCGCGCGGGTTCACGCGCCCGCGAGTGCATTCGCCGCCGCGGCGCGAACGTCGGCGCTCGGGTCGTCGACGAGGGCACGCCGCAGCAGATCGCGCGCCCACGCGCCCCGTACCGCGGCCAGCGCATCGACGATCGCGAGCCGCACCGCGGCATCGCACGCCGCGGCGCTCGGGTCCACGAGCGCTGTCCACGGCGCGACGTCGATCCCCGCGCACGCGACCGGCAACGACGGCGCTTCACGCACGATCGTATCGCCGGCGTGCACGACGGGTGGCGCGAACGAGACGAGCGGCAGTGCGACGTGTCCGGGCGCGAAGATGACGACGGCCATCAACAGCGTGCCGACGACGACGAGCATGGCCGGCAGCTGCGCGGTCAGCACGGTACGCGGCTCACGTACGGAGCGAGCGCGTCGAGCAGCGCGCGGCGCGCGTCGTCGAGCGTGATCCCGCCTCCACGGGCCAGTGCATCGTCGAAGAGCTCGAGCGGCAGACCGTCGTAGCGCGCGAGCGCGTCGTCGAGCGCGCGGACGTGCGCGGCGATCGCGGACGCGAGCGTTGCGTCGCCCGCGCACGGTGCGTCGAGCAGCCCCAGCAGCGCGCGCAGCACCGCCGGTGACCCGCACGGTGCGCTCTCCGCGCGCGGCGACGACGTACCGAGCCCCTCGAAGAGCGCGTCGACCGAGACGCGTAAGCGCGCATCGTCGACGTCGTCGGCGCACACGTCGAATCCCGGGATGCGCAGCTTCACGTAGAGCCGATCGTACACGTCCTCGAGTGCCGTGCGAACGCTGTCGAACGGCTCGCGCAGCGGGTCGGATGCGGACTCGATCTCCGGAAAGAAGAGCCGCAGCACGAACAGATGCGCGACGAGCCCGTCGCCGCGCAGCGCATGATGCAGCCGGCGAAACGTGTCGGTCCGCTCGTCGCCGAGGCGAAGCGTCGCCGCGTAGCCTGGTGCGAGCGCAGCTTCGATGTCCGGGACCGCGGGCGGTGCGACGATCGCTTCGATGTGGCGAGTTACGTGCGGTGCGATCGGCGCGGCGCCGCTCGGTTCGCCGGCAGCCGGGGCTGCTTCGCGGGCGGCGTCCGCGCTCGCAGGAGCGGCCGGCTCGGCGCTCGGCGTGACGCTGCAGTCGACGACGTAGAACGGAAGGCGTGCCGGCCGAACCGCGAACATCGCGCGCGGTTCGACGGCGACCGTACGAACGACGGCGTGGTGTGCGCCGGCGTCGACGGTGAGCTGCGCACCGACGTCGACCGTCGCTCCATCGACGCCGGCGTCGCCCGCGAGCAGCGACCAGGTCACGGCGACCGCCGCACCGGCGCGCATGGCGCACAGCTCGATGCCGCGGCCGTCGAGCGGCGAGGCCGCAGCGCCCTCGGCGCCGTCGTTCCGGTCGGCGAGCGCGCTGCCGTCGAGGCGGCACGAGCCGAACGCGTACCGCGCGCCCTCGGGCAGGGCCGCCTGCACGCGCACGCGCTCGACGTCGTCGACCGCGCGGATCTCGAGGCACACGTCGAACGCCGTGCCGGCCGCGACGCGTTCGGGCGCGGAGAGCGCCGCGTCCACG
Source organism: Vulcanimicrobiota bacterium (assembly GCA_963841685.1). GTDB lineage: Bacteria > Vulcanimicrobiota > Vulcanimicrobiia > Vulcanimicrobiales > Vulcanimicrobiaceae > Vulcanimicrobium. Next base: position 1,880,152 of record CAWJDU010000003.1, on the reverse strand, counting down.
CGCGCGCCGTGCGGTGCGCCGTCGTCCGGATCGAGCTCCGCCGGGACGGCGCCGGGTCGCACGCGCACGTCCGTCCGGAACGTCGCGCGAGCCCGCTCGCCGTCCGCGTCGGTGACGAGCAGGGCGCTTTCGAGGATCTCACCGTCCATCGCCGCGCCCGGGATCGGCACGTCGATTCGTGCGCGCGCGAACGAGCGCGGCGCGAGCGCGATCGACGCTCCGCGCGCATCGTGCCCCGCCGCGCAGCAGCGGACCGTGACGGGGTCGTCTCCGGTGTTCGCGACGACGACGTCGGCACGCGCGACCTCGCCTGGCGTCGCGACGGCCGGAGCGTCCACGATGCGCAGGCAAACCTCGCCGGTGCGCGGCGTTGCGAACGGCAAGCGCGCCTCGCGCCCGTCCACCGCGGCGACGATCTCGCCCGACACACCGCCGGGCGGAACGGCAAACGCGAGCTCGACCGCGGTGCGCTCGCGTGCCGGCAGCGACGCGATCACGACCGCGCAGCGCTCCGGCGTTCGCTCGATGCGCGCGATCGGCGCGTCACGCCGCGCCGCCCGTGCCGACGCCGGCACGCCGTCGACGAGCACGCTCCACTCGATCGGCCGCAGTTCGCGCGGGACCCGAACCTCGAGGCGAACATCGCGCGCTTCGACCCATCCGTCGTTGCAGACCGCGAGCGCGACGTCGACGCGCGTGCGCGACGCGCTGACGCCGGCGTTCGAGATCGCGAGCAACGCGGCGACCTGCAGCGTGCTGCGTGCCGGCACGATCGTGCGCGGCACGTTCGCGCACGTCACGGTCGCGTCGTCGCAACGCACGTCGCGCACCGGACGAACGATGCGTGCGTGCAGTGCGCCTTCGCACCGCGCGCCCGGCTGGAGCCGCGCGACGCGAACGATCTCATCGTCCGCTCCATCGGCGCGCTCGCATCCCGCCGGCACGGGAACGACGAGAGCGACGTCGCGCGCGGGGCCGTCGCCTTCGTTCACCACGACGGCGCGCACGCGAACCGTCTCGTCCTCGCACGCATCGACGAACGTACCGCTCCCGGCGCCGTCGAGCACCGGGCGGCTCCGTACGACGACGCCGCACGCGTTCGTCGTGAACGTCGCATCGCCGATGCGCAGCGTCGCGGTCGCGGTCAGCACGGTGCGGTCGTCGCAGACCGCGGGCGCTTTCGCGCGCACGCGCGCGACGATGTCCTCGCCGGGCGCGACGCCCTCGACGCCGGCAGCGCACGCGTCGAGCGGCACGAGGCCGTCGTCGAGCGAAAAGCACACGGAGCCGCTCGGACTGACGACCGCTCCGAGGTTGCGTGTACGGAACGTCAACGTCACCGTGTCGCCGGCGCGAACGCACCGCGGTTCGGCGGTCAGCGCGTACAGCTCCGAAGCGTGGCCCGTCGTCATGGATCGGCCGGTGCCCGCCGCCCCGGACCGCTATGACGGCTTCCGGCGCGCTGCGGGAACGGAGGGCGGCTCGCTCGCAGGCTCAAACCTGGACGGGAATGATCGACATCTCGGCGCTGCGCCGGATCCCGCTCTTCCGCGATTTCGGCGACGAGCAGCTGGCGCAGGTCCTCGCGACCGTCTCGGACCGCCGGCTCGCGAAGCATCAGTTCGTCGTGCGCGAAGGCGACCCGGGCGACACGTTCTACATGATCGCCGCGGGTTCGGTTGCGGTCTGCCGCGTCTCGCAGGACGGCCGCGAGACGATCCTGTCGGTGCTGAAGGAGGGCGACTACTTCGGAGAGATGTCGATGTTCGACTCGTCGCTGCGGTCGGCGTCGATCAAGACGCTCACCGACGTCGAGCTGGGTGCGATTCGTCAGGAAGAATTTCTCGGTCTGATCGATCGCAATCCGCAGATCGGCAAGCTGCTCGTCATCGAGCTGTCCGAGCGGCTGCGCGCGGCGAACGCGCTGATCGCGGCGACGACGTCGCAGGACATCCGCGCGCGCCTCGCATCGCTGCTGCTGAAGCTCGCGGAACAGTTCGGCGAGGCGGCGGACAACGGGACGCGCATCACGTTGCGCCTCACCAACCAAGAGATGGCGAACATGATCGGCACGACCCGCGAGACCGTGAACCGCACGCTGAACCGGTTCTGGGACGAGCGACTCGTCGACATGCGCACCGCGTACGTCGTCGTGACCGAGCCGGAGAAGCTGCGCGCGCTGATCCCCTAACTGCGCGCGACGCCCCGCGGGCACCGCCGCCGGCATGCGTGGCGCGCATGACGACGCATGCGCGGTCGCACGGGCCGAACGCCGGCTCCTGGCGGCCGCGGGCGCGCTGGCATCCGCCGCGCGGCAGTCGCCGCACGCGGTCTGCGACGCGCTGCTGCACGCCGTTCGCGAGGCGTCGCGCGGCATCGACGGGCTGCTGCTCTACGAGGCCTGCGACGATGCGCTGCAGTGTACGTTCGCGTCGGGCGAGCGCGTCGCGTACTTCTGCGGCACGCGCCTCGCGTTCGACGATCCGTCCGCGCTGGCGGCGCGCGCGATACGGTCCGGGCACCGTGCGTCGCTGGACGACGCAGGCGCGCGATCGATCCACCCGTCGGACGCCGCAGCAGTCGCGCTCGCGTTCGATTGCACGGTGGAGAGCGCTGCCGCGGTCGTGCTGGTCGCGCTGCATGCGCTCGACGCACGCAGCGTCGATCGCATCGTCGCGCTTGCCGAGCTCGCCGCGCCGTCGTTCCTCGTCGCGCGCGACCGCGAGCGCGACCGGCGCACGGCCGAGTACGATGGTCTGACCGGGCTGCTCACCCCGCGGGCGTTCCGCAAGCGTCTCGCCGCGCTCATCGATCGCGCGCGTTCCGTTCCGGCCGCTACGCTCGCCGTCATCTTCGTCGACACCGACCACTTCAAGCGCTTCAACGACACGCACGGGCACGCCGCGGGGGACGCATTGCTGCGCCGCATCGCGGCGGAGCTGCGCGGCGCGACCCGCGAGCGCGACGTCGCGGCGCGCAACGGCGGCGACGAGTTCTGCCTGATCCTCACCGATACGGCGAAAGCCGCGGCGATCGAGCGCGCGGAGATGCTCCGGCGCCGGATCGCCTCGCTGGACGAGCGCATCAGCGCGTCGATCGGCGTTGCCGTCTATCCGGCCGACGCGGGCTGCGCCAGCGCGCTGCTGGAGCATGCCGACGCCGCGATGTACCACGCCAAGGCGACCGGCCGCGACGGCGTCGCGTATCGCGCGTCCCGCGGCGAGCTCCTGCGCTATGCGGACGGCGCCTGAGCCGGGGGCGGCGCTCGGCGTCGCGAAGACCGGGCGCGATGCGCGTCGACGTGCTTCCGCATCTGAAGACCGCGCGCTTCGATCGTCCGCTCTCGTATCGCGTTCCCGCCGGCATGGAGCTGCACGCCGGCGACGTCGTGCGCGTGCCGCTCGGGACGCGCGACGTGTTCGGCTACGTGCTCGGCGATGCGTACGCCGGCGCGCCGGCGACGACGCTGCGCGGCTGCGCGACGTCGCCGCGCGCGTCGACGGCCCGCGCGCGTTCGACGCGACGGGCCTGGCGCTCGCGCAGTGGATCGCCGACCAGTACGTGTGCTCGCTGCGCGATGCGCTCAACGCCGTCGTGCTCGCTGCGGCGCTCCCGCGCGCGGTCGATCGCTTCGTCCCCGTCGGTGAGGCGCCCGATCCCTCGCGCTTCAAGAGCGTTCCGGCCCGGCTCGTCGGCGTGCTGTGGAACGACTTCAGCGACGGCGTCGCGCCGGACGCGCTCCTGCGTCACGCGGAAGCGCGTCGCGCCGGCGACCGTCCGGCGCTGCTGCGCGCGCTCGCGACGCTGCAGCGCGCGGGCGCGCTCGAGCGCCGGCGCACGTTCGCGAAACCGTCCGTCGGCGCCGTCACCGTGCGCGTCCTGCGTCCCGGCGAGGCGCGCGTGAACGGCAAGAAGTCGGGCGCGCTGGTCGCGCACGTCGCGGCGTCGGGCGAGATGCGCCGCAGCGACGCCGTGCTTGCGGGATTTTCCGACGCCGTCATCCGGCGGGCGGTGCACGCCGGCGCGCTCGTGGAGCAGCTGCGCGAGCTGCGCCGCGAGCGCACGGCGCGCATCGCGTTGCCGCCCCAGACGCCGACACCGGAGCAGCGCGAGGCGATCGCGCGCATCGGCGCGCTCCTCGACGCGAACGCGTACGGACAGCTGCTGCTGCACGGCGTCACCGGCAGCGGCAAGACGTTCGTGTACATCCACGCCATCGCGCGCGTCCTGCGCGCCGCAGGCCGCGCCATCGTGCTCGTGCCGGAGATCGCGCTGACCCCGCAGACGGCTGCGCGCTTCGAGGCGGCGTTCGGCGACCGCGTCGCGGTGCTGCACTCCGCCCTCTCGGAGCGCGAGCGCTTCGATGCGTGGCAGGCCGCGGCGCGCGGCGAGATCGACGTGGTGGTCGGCGCGCGCAGCGCGGTATTCGCGCCGCTCGAGAACGTCCGGCTCGTCGTCGTCGACGAGGCGCACGAGTCGTCGTACCGGCAAGACAACGTGCCGCGGTACGACGCCGTCGCCGTCGCGCGCGAGCGGATGCGGCGCGCACACGGCGTCGTCGTGCTCGGCACCGCGACGCCGGCGCTCGACGACTACGCGCGCGCGCGCGCCGGCCGGTTTCCGCTGGTGCGCATGGACGAGCGCGCGACCGCGCAACCGTTGCCCGCGGTCCGCGTCGTCGACATGGGCGCGGAATTCGGATCCGGGAATCGCCGCGTGTTCTCGACCGCGCTCACCGAGGCGATCGCGGATCGCATCGCGCGCGGCGAGAAGACCGTGCTGTTCATCAATCGGCGCGGTTCGCGGCCGCTTCGTGCTGTGCCGAACGTGCGGGCATGTGCCGGAATGCCCGCGCTGCTCCGTCTCGCTGACCGCGCACCGTACCGAGTCGCTGCTGCGTTGTCATTGGTGCGATTTCCAGACGCAGCTTCCCGACTCGTGCGCGTCGTGCGGCGCCGGCCCGGTGCGTGAGTTCGGCGCCGGAACGCAGCGCGTCGCGGACGATCTCGCGGAGCTGTTCCCCGATGCCGTCGTCGTGCGGATGGATTCCGACACGACGACGCGCGTGGGGGATCACGCGCGGCTGCTGGAGCGATTCGCCGCGGACGGCGACGTGCTCGTCGGCACGCAGATGGTCGCGAAGGGCCTCGACTTTCCGACCGTCACGCTCGTCGGCGCCGTCGCCGCCGATCTCGACCTGCACGTCGCCGACTACCGCGCCGCGGAACGCACCTTCGCGCTGCTGACGCAGGTGTGCGGCCGTTCGGGGCGCGCACGGCCGGGCGAAGCAATCGTCCAGACGTACGCGCCGGACCATCCGGCGATCCGCTTCGCGGCGCGTCACGACTACGACGGATTCGCCCGCGACGAGCTCGCTGAACGGCGCGCGCTGGGATGGCCGCCGTTCGCGCGGGTCGCGATGCTCGGTGCGATCGGGCGCTCGCGATCCGCCGTCGAAACCGCGATCGCGGCGTGGTCCGACACGCTGCGGCCCGATCCGCGCTTCGAGGTGCTCGGCCCCGCGCCGTACCCGATCGCGCGGGTGAACGAAGAATGGCGATACCGCGCCGCCGTGCGCACGAAGGCGATGGGCGCCCTGCGGTCCGCGCTCCGGACGTCGGTCGTGCCTCTCGCCGCCGCGACCGAGGGCGTCCGGCTCGCGCTTGCCATCGACGCATAGCGCTCCGAATTTAGCGCCGGCGTGTAAGGTTTACGAAAAGACAGTTTGGGGTCCTAGGACCTTCAGGGTAACCATACGCCGGGCGGACTCGGCGGATCCCGGAGGGATCGAATTCTCGTGCGAAGCTATGGATGGCTGGCGATCACCTGCGTGGTCGCGCTCACCGCCTGTTCCGGGGGCGGCGCGGGCGGCGCTGCTCCCCCGCTCTCCCAACTCAGTTCCGACGTTGCACCGGTCGACTCGGGGCGCCACATCGAGTGTGGCGGAGGCGGCGGTGGCGGGGGCGGCCGCGGCGGCGGTGGGGGCGGCGGCCGCGGCGCACCGCAACCGACTCCCACGCCGACCCCGACGCTCGACCTCTGCGCCGGCACGTTCGGCACCGTCGACGTGATCACGACCAGCGGCGGCGCTCAGCTGAGCGCGACGTCGAGCAACGTCAAGGTCGCGACCGTGACGGCCGACGCCTCGAAAGACGCGCTCATGCCGACGGTGAACGGGCAGCCCGTCTCGTGGTTCCAGGTCACGGGGATCTCGGCCGGCTCGGCCACGATCACGTTCCGCGAAACCCGGGGAGGGACGACGAACACCGTCGACGCCGTGGTCACGAACTGCGCGACGCCGACACCCGTGCCGACGCCGACACCGGTTCACGCGACGCCGTCCCCGACGGCATCGCCGACCCCCACGGTGAAGCCGACGCCCACGCCGACCGCGGCGCCGACGTCCACGCCGACCGCGACGGCAAAGCCCACCCCGACGGCAACGCCGACGCCTCCGCCGCCTGCCGCCGCCGCCGCCGACCGCCGACGCCGACCGCGGTGCCCACGCCGACGCCGACCGCGGTGCCCACGCCGACGCCGACCCCGGTCCCGACGCCGACGCCGGTCCCGACCGCAACGCCGGCCGCAACGCCGACACCCTCGCCCACGCCGTCGTCCTGCGTGCTGACGAAGGGCCAGAAACCGAACACCGGCACGATCGGCTGCTGATCCCCAGCCGGAACGCGAACGAGGCCGTCCTTGCGGACGGCCTCGTCGTTTCGTTCAGCGGCGTTCGGTCAGGCCGCGGTCGGCTTTGCGGCCGCGCGCGCCAGTCGCGACTTCTTGCGGGCCGCCTTGTTGGGGTGGACGATCCCCTTGCGAGCCGCCTTGTCGAACTGCGACTCGACGGACGAGCGCACCGCCGGATCGGCGGCCCCCTTCGCCTTCTTGAACAGCGTCTTCAGGCGGGTCTTCGTGTCGAGGTTCCGCTGCGTGCGCTTGTCGCTCTGGCGCACCCATTTGACGGCGGACTTGATGTTGGGCACGAAGGGTAGCCTATCACATCGTCGCGACCAGCGACAAGTACGAAGCGTATCGGCTGGCGGCGATCGAGCCCGCGGCGACCGCCGCGCGGACCGCGCAGTCGGGCTCCGAGGCGTGGCGGCAGTCTGCGAAGCGGCAACGCGTGGCGAGGTCCCGCATCTCCCCGAACAGCCACGCCGCCTCGGTCGCGGGCATCGGATCCAGCTCGAACTCGCCGATGCCCGGGCTGTCGATCAGAAAGCCCTCGCCGATCCGCACCAAGCGGGCGGACGTCGTCGTCTGCCGGCCGCGTCCGAAGCGCGTGACGTCGCCGACGAGCCCGATCCCGCCGAGCGCGCGGAAGATGCTCGACTTGCCGACGCCGGAATTGCCGACGAGCAGCGCATGTCGCGTCTCCAGCAGGTCCCGCAAACCGTCGATGCCGCGGCCGGTCTTCGGCTGCAGGATGAGCGCGGGCACCGCGAGGCCGCGGTAGAGGGCGGCGACGCGTTCCGCCGGCTCCTCGCCCGCGAGGTCGGCCTTGGTGAGGAGAAGCAGCGCCTCGATCTCGTGCTGGACCGCGAACGCGACGAGGTGGTCCACCATCGCGAGGTGCAGCGGCGGGTCGACGAGCGCCGCGACGATCGCGATCGTGTCGACGTTGGCCGCCATCGTCTTCGTGCGCCCACCGCCCGTCTTGCGCGTCAGCGCGACGCTGCGCGGGTGCACCGCGTCGATGACGACGCGATCCGGCGCCATCTCGCGCCCGGCGACCAGGTCTCCCGGCACCGGCATCGCGTAGCGCGCGGCCTTCCGTAACGATGCTGCCCGCGGCTCGCTTTCGTCCTCCGCCACGATCCACGCCGCGTTGCGGCCGACCGCGATGACGCGCGCCCGGCGGAGTCCGTCCGCGCTCACGCGAAGGTTCGAGCGGTCGTGATCGTCACCCGCACCGTCGACTTGGCCGACCCGCTCGCGCGCGCGAACGTCGTCGACGCGCTGCGCGGGCCCGGAGCGCCGGTCGGCGTGTTGGACCTTGCCGAAACCGGCTCCGCGATCACCGTGCGGTTCGACGACGCCGTGACCGCCGCCGAGCTCATCGACGATCTCATCGCCATCGAGTCGATTCTCGTCCCGGCTCGCAGCGACCGCGAGCTGAGCATCGAGGAGGCGTCGGCGATCGCGGCGGCGGGGCTCGGCGACCCCGAGCTCGACGCGTCCCGCGTTCTCGAGACGTATCTCGAGGAACGGTCGCAATGATCTGGCCGCACATCGCGCTCCGATTCACCGCGACGGACGCGATCGATATCCTCGCGACGTCGATTCTGACGTACTATCTGCTGCTCCTGATTCGCGGAACGCGCGCGGTGCAGATCATGCTCGGACTCTTCGTCCTCGTCGTGATCCTCGCGGTGTCCAATTTGCTGCACTTGCTCGTACTTGCCACGGTCATGCAGTATCTTCTCCTCGGTACGGCCGTCGGACTTCCCATCGTCTTTCAGCCGGAGCTGCGGCGCGGCCTCGAACAGCTCGGACGCGGGCGCTTGTTCGTGCGCGACCGCCGCGCCGAGGACGAGATCGCGGCGGAGCAGATCCGCGTCGTCGCGCACGGCGGCTTCCTGCTCGCGCGCCAGCGCGCCGGCGCGCTGATCGTCATCGAGCAGCAGACCGGTCTGCGCGAGTACGTCGAGAGCGGCACGGCCCTCGATGCGCGTCTCTCGGTCGAGCTCCTGCTCGCGATCTTCAACAAGGGCTCACCGCTGCACGACGGCGCCGTCATCGTCCGCGACTCGATCGTCGAAGGCGCGGCGTGCTTTCTGCCGCTCAGTGACAACGTCATCGCCGTCGACCGCCACATCGGCACGCGTCACCGCGCCGCGGTCGGGCTGACGGAACAGACGGACGCCGTGGTCGTCGTCGTGAGCGAGGAAACGGGTCTGCTGTCCGTCGCGCGCGCGGGACGGCTGTCGGTGCCGATCGACGATGAAGAACGTCTCCGGCGCGTGCTCGCCGCATGCATCCGCCCGACGCGGCGTCGTCCACCGTCGGAAGGCGGCATCATCGCGAACATCCTGACCCGGGTCCCTCGTGCTCAACGTCCTACGGAAGAACTTCGGACTTAAGGTGCTCGCCGTCGTTCTCGCCGTCACCGCGTGGGCGTACTTCCACCTCGCGGCGGCGCCGGGCACGACCGCGCGCTTCGACCAGAGCCTCGCCGTTCCGATCGTCGTGACGAACGTGCGTCCCGGCTACGTCGCAAGCTTCGACGCGCGCACTGCGACCGTCGTCGTCGAGGCGCCGCGCAACGGACCCGATTTGCGACCCGATCAATTTCGCGCCGTGCTCGACGCCGGCGATCTGATCGATCCGGGCGATCACAGCGTGCACCTCACGATCGTCTCGCCCGACGTGCCGATCAAATCGATCTCGCCGGGTTCCGTGATCGTGCGACTCGATCGCATCGCGGATCGCACGTTGCCGATCGCGTTCGACTACACGGGCGACCGGCGCGGCGTCGTGGTCGAGGGCGCGCAGGTCGACCCGCCGGTGACGACCATTCACGGCGTCGCGACCGACCTCGCGAAGGTCGCCGCCGTGCGCGTCGAGATTCCGATCCCGGCGAAACCGCAGCAGATCGACGAGATGATTCGGCCGACGCCGACCAGCGCGCAGGGCGACGCGATCGCGGGCGTGCAGGTGTCGCCGAACCTCGTGCGCGTGCGCGTGCGCTTCGTCGCCGCAAGCGCGGACCGGCCCTGAGGAGCTCGATGGGAACGTATTTCGGCACGGACGGCGTGCGCGGCGTCGCGAATCGCGAGCTGACGCCCGAGCTGGCATTCGCGATCGGCCGCGCGGCGGCGGCCGTGATCGCACGCGCGCAACCGCTCGACAAACCGATCGTCGTCGGACGCGACACGCGCCTGTCCGGCCCGATGCTCGAAGGCGCGATCGTCGCGGGCATCGCGTCGACGGGGCGCAACGTGGTGCAGCTCGGAATCCTGCCGACGCCCGCGGTCGCGGCGATCACGGCGAGCATCGAGGCGGCGGCCGGCGTGATGATCTCGGCGTCGCACAACCCGATCGAGGACAACGGCATCAAGCTCTTCGCATCCGACGGCTTCAAGCTTTCGGACGCGGAAGAAGCCGAGATCGAGACGTTGATCGACACGCACGCATCGCTGCCGCGCCCGACGGGGCTGGACATCGGCATCGTGACGTCGACGCGCGGGCTGATCGACAACTACTTCGCGAAGCTCGTCGCCGGGGGCGCCGACTTGCGCGGCTGGACGGTGGTGGTCGACGCCGCGTTCGGGGCCGCATACCTCGTCGGGCCGAAGATCTTCGAGCGCCTCGGCGCGCGCGTCGTCGCCATGCACTGCGAGGACGACGGCAGCCGCATCAACGTCGACTGCGGCGCGACGCAGCTCGAGCCGCTGCGAGCGCGCGTACGCGAAGAGATCGCGCGCTCGACCGGTCCCGTCGTCGGCGTCGCGTTCGACGGCGACGCGGACCGCGCGCTGTTCGTCGACGAGGCCGGCGAGCTGCTCAGCGGCGATCACGTCATGCTGGCGCTCGCACGGGACTTGCGCTCGCGCGGCGAGCTGCGCGGCAATACCGTCGTCGGCACGGTGATGTCGAACATGGGCTTCGAGAAGGCGCTCGAACGCGAAGCGATTCGTCTCGTGCGCGCCGCCGTCGGCGACCGGTACGTGCTGGAAGCGTTGCGCGACGGCGGCTATCGCTTCGGCGGCGAGCAGTCGGGGCACATCATCGATCTCGAGCGCGGCACGACGGGCGACGGACCGATGACGGCGGTGACGCTGTTTGCCGTCGCTGCGCGCGCGCGCAGCACGCTGCACGAGCTCACGCGCGAGCTCACCGTGTATCCGCAAGTGCTCGTCAACGTTCGCGTCGACGACAAGTCCGTCGCGGATCACCCGCGCGTGCGCGACGCGATCGCGACGGCGCAGCGCGCGCTGCAATCGGACGGCCGCATTCTCGTGCGCCCGTCGGGCACGGAACCGCTCGTTCGCGTCATGGTCGAAGCGTCCGACCGCGACGTGACGGACAGCGCCGCCGAAGCCGTCGCGGCGGCGATCCGGGCGGCGAGCGCCGGCTAAGGCTTTCTTTACGGATCGCCGATGTGACGGGGAGGAGATAGGCAGCGAGAGGGCCTACTCCCCATTCCTGTGGCCCCAAGAAACGGGGGTCACCGGTCCGACGAATCGTCTAACGCTTCGCCGGATTCGTACATACCTGCTATTGGATCACGGAGTCCGGCTTCGCAAGCCGGAGCGGGGGACCACTCGAGGCAGGGGTGAACGCGCCGGTCGGCGCGCGGGCGAATTCTTCCGTCCGAACCCGTCAACTAACCCCGTACGTGTGGAAGAAGGAGCAGTTCTTGCATCGTTCCATCCTCACCGGGTTGTTCGTTTGCATTCTGACGGCTGGTCTGCCGGCCGTCGCGAATGCCGATACGACGACGGGAGATTCGGCCGCTCCGGCCGCCGTGACCAGCACGGCCGCCGCCACGAGCGCCGCCGAGGTCGCGGCGCCCACCAGCGGCGCCGACCTCGCCATGTGGAACGCGTCGCCCGCGAAGAGCGAGGAGGCGGCCCCGTCGACGCGCTCCGTCGCCTCCCGGATGACGCGTATCATCCACCTGCAGAAGTTCGCCGGCGGAATCGCTGCGCGAGGCGCCGCGATGGCGTCGAGCCTGACCCGCAACGCGATGCGGTTTCTGGGCGTCCCGTATGCGTTCGGCGGCACGTCGAGCGGCGGATTCGACTGCTCGGGCTACGTCCAGCACGTCTTCGCGATGATGGGCGTCCATTTGCCGCGCACCGCGGACGCGCAATACGCCGTCGGCAAGCCGACCGAAGCGCCGAAGCCCGGCGATCTCGTCTTCTTCCACACGTACGAGCCGGGCGTGTCGCACGTCGGGATCTCGCTGGGCGGCGACAAGTTCGTGCACGCCTCGAGCAGCCACGGCGTGATGGTTTCGAGCCTGCACGACTCGTATTGGGGCGCACGCTACCTCGGCGCGAAGCGGATCGTCAACTAGCCGAGAAGACGTCGCCGTGATCTCCGGCGACGACGAAATCGAGCTTCGGGGACGGGCGGCCACGGCATACGCCGTTTGGCCGCTCGCCGTGCTCGAGCTGCTTCGGGAGCGCCCCGGCGCGACGGCGTGGTCGCGCCTGCACGCGCGGCAGGCGTTCGTCTTCGGCATCGTGGCCTCGGCCGCGTACCTGGTGCTGCTCGCGCTGCCGCTGCTCCTCATCGTCGTGATCCCGCCGCTCGCCGCATCGACGACCGCGGTCGTCGTCGTGTATGTGATCGGCTTGTTCGCCGACATCGTCGGCGCGTTCGCGCTGTTCGTCCTCGCGATGACGTTTCGCGAGCGGACCCTGCGGGGCGAGGTGTTCGCGATCCCGTTCGTCACGCCGCTGACGGACCGCGTGTTCCGCCTGGAACGGTAATCGCGCGGCGGCGCGCGCAGGCGAGGGAACGCGAACGGCGGCGCGAAGCGGTCGCGTCGCACCGATGGGGCGTAGCCAAGCGGTAAGGCAGCGGACTTTGACTCCGCCATGCGTTGGTTCGAATCCAGCCGCCCCAGTACGTGTCGGCGCGCGACCGGCGGAGTCGAAGTCCGCTGCCTTACCGCAGCGCAGGCGCTTGCGCCGGAGCGGGCTTCAACATCGGGGTCCCCGGCGTGCGCGCACGCCGGGGTAATCAGCGGACTTTGACTCCGCCATGCGTTGGTTCGAATCCAGCCGCCCCAGTGTGTCGCCGCGCGATCGGCGGAGTCGAAGTCCGCTGCCTTACCGCAGCGCAGGCGCCTTCGGCGCCGGAGCGGACTTCAACCATCGGGGTCCCCGGCGTGCGCGCACGCCGGGGTCAATCAGCGGACTTTGACTCCGCCATGCGTTGGTTCGAATCCAGCCGCCCCAGTATCGCCGTCGGCGCAGGAGCTCGACCCGGGCCGCACAAGTCGGGCTCCATGAAGGGCGCGATGCGAGCATGCGTGCGGGGTACGGCGACGGCGATCTGGGCCGCGGCCGTCGTCATGTGCGCGACGAGCGACGACGTCGGCGCAAGCGCCGCCGACTGCGGCGCCCGGTGACACGACGACCGGGTACGTGCGAGCCCAAGGCCTGTTCCACGAGCGCATGTATCGTGAGGCGATCGCGGCGCTCGACACGTTCCTCGGTGCGCATCCGCGCGACGCGCGCGCGATCGTGCTGCGCGGGGATGCGAAGGCGAGCCTCGGCGACAACCCCGGCGCGCTCAAGGACTACAACGTGGCGATCGGCATCGAGCCCGAGTTCGAATACGCGTACGTCACGCGCTGCGAGACGCGTCTGCAGATGGACGACGCGAAGGGCGCGCTCGCGGACTGCGACAACGCCGTACGCCTCGATCCGACCGACGCGCTCGCATTCGAAGACCGTGCCGACGTCCACTTCGAGAACGACTCGTACGATCTCGCGCTCAAGGACTACGACAAAGCCGTCGCGCTCGGGCGCGTGAGCGCATACCTGTTCGCGGCGCGCTGCGATACGGAGCGGCTCGTCGGCAAGCGCACCGACGCGCAGACCGACTGCGCGAAGGCGCTCTCGATCGACCCCAAGAGCCGGCGCGGGCTGTGGGCGCGCGGACGGCTCGCGCTCACCGAGTCGCGCTACACGGACGGCATCGCCGACTTGAACACGTACATCGCGCAGAACCCGACGGCATCGACGACCGCGTATTACTTCCGCGGGCTCGCATACAATCGGCTCAACAGCTACCGGCTCGCGCTCGAGGACCTCGGGCTGTACGTCGGGCGCGAGCCGAGCGATCCCGACGGCTATCGCGAGCGCGCGATCGCGCGCTACGGTACGGGAGACAAGAGCGGCGCGCTGGCCGATCTCGACGTCGCGCTGCACGCGTACCGCAAGAACGGCAACGATGCGGCTGCGGATCGCATCGCCGCGATGGTGAAGGACATCGGCGCCGGCAAGCCGCCGACGCCGTAGCGTTGACTCCGCGCGCGCTGTCCGCGCTGCTCGAGCAGCTCCAGCGCGGCGACATCGACCGGCGCCGCGGTGCACTGGGCGGAGGACGGCGTGTACCGCGAACCGCGCAAAGAGCCGTTTCGCGGACGCTCCGCGATCGCCGCGGAGTTCGCGCGCTTCGGCGAAACCGGGGTGCCGTTCCGGTTCGTCGTCGACGACGTCATCGCAAACGAGGGACGCGTGTGCGTCGTGTACCGCTTCGCCGTCCCCGGAGGCGAGGGCGAGGCCTGGCGCGAACGCGCCGGGTGCGCCACGGTTCGCTTCGACGAACGCGGTCAGATCGCCGAATGGCGGGAGTACGAAGGATGAACGTCAACGGCCGCGCCGGACCGCATCAGGACCAGCATCACGACGATCTTTCGATCCACGTGCACGTCGTCGACGACATGCACGTCTTCGAGCTGACCGGCTCGCTCGACATCGCGACATCGCCGACGGTGCGTGCGGCGCTCACCAGCGCGTCGGAGCGCGGGTCGCACCGCTTGATCGTCGACCTGACATGCGTCGACTTCCTCGACTCCACCGGCCTCGGCGCGCTGATCGGCGCGCAGCGCCGTGCGAAGGAGTTCGGCGGCGAGGTGCGTCTGGTCGCGAAGGAAGGCCAGATCCTGCGGTTGCTGCGCATCACCGGCCTGCTCAAGGTGTTCGCCGTCTATCCGACGCTGGACGACGCCGTCGCGGACGGCCAGCGCGTCGGCGACTTATAGCGGCTTCAGCGTTCGGCTGACGCCTTCACGGATCGCCGCGCTGCTGCGAGCGATTCGTCCAACAGCTGGATGACGTGCTTGACGCGTACGTCGCCGGCGTCCGCGCGGTCGAGTCCGTTCCGCATCTGCAGCGCGCAGCCGGGATTCGCGGTCGCGACGATGTCCGGATCGACCGCGACGATCCGTTCCACCTTGCGGCGCTGGAGCCGTTGCGCCATCTCCGGCTGCTGCACGTTGTAGATGCCGGCCGAGCCGCAGCACAGCGACGACTCGTCCATCTCGCGCAGCTCGAGTCCGGGGATGCTCGGCGAGCAGACGGCGCGGCGCCGCGGTGATGCGTTGCGCGTGCGCGAGATGACACGCGTCCTGATACGTGACGACTGCCGGAACCGGACCGAGGGCGGCGGCCGGTACGCCGATCTCATCGACGTACTCCAGCACGTCGCGCACGCGCGCGGAGAACGCGATCGCGCGATCCTGCCACTCGGGATCTTCGTGAAAGAGATGACCGTACTCTTTGAGCGCCGATCCGCAGCCCGCCGCGTTCACGACGTACACGTCCGCGCCGCTCGCCTCGAACGCGACGATGTTGCGCTTGGCGAGCTCGCGCCCGAGCGGCATCTCGCCCGCGTGGATCGTGATCGCGCCGCAGCAGCCTTGCTCGCGCGGGACGACGACGCGCACGCTTGCGGCGTTCAGCACGCGCACGGTCGCCTCGTTCCAGTCGGCGAACGCGACGTGCATGATGCAGCCCGCGTGGAGGAACGCCGTCGCGCGCGGCGCGTCGACGTCGAACGTCTGACCGCACGGGATGAAGAACCGGTCGGAGATCCGCGGCGCGAGCGCATCGAGGTCTTGCAGCCCGAACGCGCGCAGCAGCCCCGAGCGCGCGACGAGCGCGCGCAGGCCCGAGCGTTGATAGAACCGCAGGCACCGCGCCGCGAACCGCATCCACGCGAGGTTCTGGAACAGCCGGCCGATCAGCACCGCGCGCCCGAGGCGCGCCCACCACGAGCGCGCGGGATTCTGCGCGCGCACGACCTGCGTCCGCGCCGGCTCGAGGATCTTGCCGTACTCCACGCCGGACGGGCACACCGCCTCGCATGCGCGGCAGTCCAAGCACTCCGACATCTGGTGCACGAAGCCGGGACTGAGCAGGTCCAGGCGCTCTTCGGCGACCGCCTTGATCAGCGCGATGCGCCCGCGAGGCCCCGACGTCTCGACGAGCGTTTCGACGTATGTCGGACACGTCGGCAGACACAGACCGCAGCGCACGCAGCGATCGAAGACGTCGGACGGCGGAACGTCGGGAGCGACGAAGTGGGCCACGATGATGCCGCGTTCGCGAGCGCGAAGCGGACGCCATGCAGGTCCGTTCCTCGTCTCCGGTGCGCTCCGCTGCGGTACGGACGCCCGTCGATCCCATGCGCGCGCGCAGCTCCGTCGTCGTCGACGGCCGCGACCGCGCCGCCGCGCGCTCGTTCTACCACGCCGTCGGATTCAACGACGACGACCTCTCGAAACCGCTCGTCCTGATCGCGAACACGTGGACCGACGCGATGCCGTGCAACTTCGGGCTGCGCGCGCTCGCGGATCACGTGAAGGCGGGCGTCCGCGCCGCGGGCGGCACGCCGATGGAGTTCAACACGATCGCGATCTCCGACGGGATCACGATGGGCACGGAAGGGATGAAGGCGTCGCTGGTCTCGCGCGAGCTCATCGCCGACTCGATCGAGCTCGTCGCGCGCGGCTACGGATTCGACGCCATCGTCGCGCTGGTGGCATGCGACAAGACGATTCCGGCGGCCGGCATGGCGCTGCTGCGGCTCGACGTTCCCGGGTCTCGCGCTGTACGGCGGCTCGATCGCGCCGGGTCGCTACAAGGACCGCGATCTCACGATCGGCGACGTGTTCGAAGCGATCGGCGAGCACGCGGCCGGCAAGATCGACGATGCGGAGCTGCGCGCGATCGAGTACGCGGCGTGTCCGGGCGCCGGCGCGTGCGGCGGACAGTTCACCGCGAACACGATGGCGACCGCGTTCGAGTTCCTCGGCCTCTCGATGGTCGGCAGCGCAAGCCCCGGCGCGACCGATCCGCGCAAGGAGAAGGAGGCCTATCGCGCGGGCGTCACCGTGATGGAGATGCTGCGCGCGGGACTTACCCCACGGCGCATCGCGACGCGCGCCGCGTTCGAGAACGCGATCGCGGCCGCGACGGGCACCGGCGGTTCGACGAACAGCGTGCTGCACCTGATCGCGATGGCGCGCGAGGCCGGCGTGCCGCTGTCGCTCGACGACTTCGAACGTATCTCGGAGCGCACGCCGATCGTCGCCGACTCTGCGCCCCGGCGGACGCTACGTCGCGCTCGACGTCGATCGCGCGGGCGGCATCCAGCTGATCGCGAAGCGCATGGTCGAGGGCGGACTCGTCGACGGCGACACGCTCACGCCGAGCGGACGCGCCCTGCGCGAGGAAGTCGCGACCGTGGTCGAGACGCCGGGACAGCAGGTCGTCGCGACGGCGGATCGCCCGTTCAAGCCGAAAGGCGGCCTGCGCATCCTGCGCGGCAACCTCGCGCCGGACGGCGCCGTGGTGAAGGTCGCCGGACACGAGCCGACGCGGCTCACCGGCCGCGCGCGCGTGTTCGAGCGCGAAGAGGACGCGATGCATGCGGTCGACGCGCGTGCGATCGCGCCGGGCGACATCGTCGTCATCCGCTACGAAGGACCCGAAGGGCGGCCCGGGCATGCGCGAGATGCTCGGCGTGACGTCGGCGATCGTCGGACAAGGTCTCGGCGACTCGGTCTCGCTCGTGACCGACGGCCGGTTCAGCGGCGCGACGCGCGGTCTGATGATCGGGCACGTCGCACCGGAAGCGTTCGCCGGCGGGCCGATCGCCGTCGTGCGTGACGGCGACACGATCACGATCGACGTCGAGCGAGGGCTGCTGCAGCTCGAGGTCGACGACGCCGAGATCGCGGCACGTCTGCGCGCGTGGCGCCCGCCGGCGCCGCGCTACGCCGGCGGCGCGTTCGCGAAGTACGCGGCGCTCGTGTCGTCGGCGAGCGAGGGCGCGGTGACGCGCGTGCCGCCGCCGGCATGACGGTTGCTCCGGTGACGCTCGGCTGCAGCGCGTGCAGCGCCGAGGCCGCCGACGTCGACGCGCTCGCGTGCGAGACCTGCGGCGAGCTGCTGGCGTTCACGCTCGACACTTCGCGCATCGATCCGCGTGCCGTCGACGCGAACGCGCGCGCACGGCGCGCCGCGACCGATCCGCGCGACCGCAGCGGCGTGTGGCGCTATCGCGAGCTGCTGCCCGCGATCGGCGAGGACGCGTCACGACGCTCCGCGAAGGCGACGTGCCGCTGCTCGAGGGGTCCCGGCGGCGCGGCGTTCGCGGGCCTCGAACGGCTCGCGTACCTGCACCTCGGCATGAACCCGACGGCGTCGTTCAAGGACGCCGGCATGACCGTGGCGATCTCTCGCGCGCGCGAGCTCGGCGCGCGCATCGCGGTGTGCGCGAGCACGGGCAACACCGCCGCGTCGATGGCGGCGTACGCCGCGCGCGCCGGGATCACGGCGGTCGTCATCGCGCCCGTCGACGGTATCAGCGCCGCGAAGGTCGCGCAGACGCTCGATTACGGCGCGCACGTCGTCGCCGTCGACGGCGACTTCGACGACGCGCTGCGCGCGGTGCGCGCGCTCGATCCGAAGACGGTCGCGGTCGTGAACAGCATCAACCCGTACCGCATCGAGGGCCAGAAGACCGCCGCGTTCGTGCTGCTCGAGCAGCGCGCGTGGAACGCGCCGGACTGGGTGATGCTTCCGGGCGGAAATCTCGGCAACGCGAGCGCGCTCGGCAAAGGCTTCCGCGAGGCGCGCGACATCGGCCTCGCGTCGCGCACGCCGAAGCTCGGCGTCGTGCAGGCGCGCGGCGCGGCGCCGTTCGCGCTCGCGTGGCGCGACAACCGCGACGTCGTCCCGGTGCGCGCGCAGACCGACGCGACCGCGATCCGGATCGGCGCGCCCGCGTCGTGGAAGAAGGCGCGCGCGGAGGTGCGCGCGTCGGGCGGAACGGTGCTCGCCGTGTCCGACGCCGAGATCGCCGAAGCGCGTGCGACGATCGGACGCGACGGCGTCGGATGCGAGCCGGCGTCGGCGGCTTCGCTCGCGGGACTGCGCAATCTCGTTGCGAGCGGCGCGGTGCCGCGCGATGCGGACGTCGTGTGCGTGCTCACCGGACACGTGCTCAAAGACACCGCGTACGCGTCCGCGTATCACGCGTCCGGCGCGCCGCAGGCGAACGCCGTCGTGCGCGGCGTCGACGTCGCCGATTACCTCAACTTGGTGCTGCTGTCTCGCGCGTGACGCCGTTCAGCGTCTCCGCACCGGCGTCCAGCGCGAACCTCGGTGCGGGCTTCGACGCGGTCGCGCTCGCGCTCGAGATGCGCATGTCGGCGCGCGTGCGCGCGGCCGGCGCGAACGAGCCGGCGCGAATGGACGGCGTCCGGACCGCACGCGCCGACGCACGACGGCCTGCGTTCGTGCATCGAGACGCGCGATCGCGCGCGTCGCACCGTCGCCGCCGCGCGCTGCGCGTCGAGCTGCACAACACGATTCCGCTCGGCGCCGGGCTCGGCAGCAGCGCCGCCGCGTACGCGCTCGGCGTCGCGATCGGCGCGCGGCTCGTCGAGCGCGCGCCGGACGACGACGCCCTCGTCGGGATCGTGGCCGAGCTCGAAGGGCACCCCGACAACGCGCTCGCGGCGTGGTACGGCGGCGCCGTGATCGGCGCGATGGACGATGACGGGCTCGTGTCCGCACGCTTCGCGCCTCCCGCGGTGTTCGCGGTCGTCGTCGTTCCCGAGATCGCGCTGCCGACGGCGGAAGCGCGTGCCGTCATTCCGGCAGACGTATCGCGCGCGAGGACGCCGTCCACGCGGTGCAGCGCGCGGCGCTGCTCGGCGCGGCGCTCGGCAGCGGCCGCGTCGAGCTGCTGCGCGCGGCCGTCCGCGACCGTCTCCACCAGCCGTACCGGGCCGCGATGGTTCCGGGGCTCGCGGAGATGCTGGCGCTCGAGGATCCGGCGCTCGCCGCGGTTGCGTTGTCCGGCGCCGGCCCGTCCGTGCTCGCGCTCGTGCGCGATGCGCCCGACCGCATCGGGCGGGCGATCGCGGCGATCTTCGCGCGCAACGGCGTTCGCAGCGCCGTGCTGAACCCCGCGCTCGCGTTCACGGGCGTCACCGTTTCGGGCTAGCGAGCGAGCGAGAGGGGCCCAATGTAGCCGCGAGAAGGTCACCCGCAATGATCAGCGTGAGCGTCGGCTCGCCGGCCGGGATGTGCACGGTCGCTAACCCGGCCTTTTTCCGCTACGTTCTGCGGCTGGGCGAGGCACCGATGCGCACGACCCCGGCCGACCGCGCGCATCTCGACGTCCTCGCGAACGTGCCGCACGCCTACGCCGACGAGGAAGAGTGCTCCGGCGACGGCTGGCGCATCGTGCCGGCGATGTCGTACGAAGACTGGCCGGTCCTCGAAGCGACGCCGCAGCGGCTGCGCGCCGCGTTTCAGACCGCCCGCCGCCTGCTCTGGACGAATGCCGGCCCGGTCGGGATCAGTGCGACCGACATCGTCGCCGTCGACACGGAGATCGAGTCGGTGCTGTACGTGCTGCAGCAAGCCGAAGCGGGCGGCTTCAGCGTCAACGTCTCGTACGTTTCGTAGTCACTGACGAGGGTTGAAGAGCGAGCCGAACACGCCGCCGATGTTGCTGGTGCCGCCTTGCTGCGCCGCGCCTTCGACCTGGGGCTCGTGATACGTCATCGACTGCAGTCCGAGCCGTCCCGGGCCGGTGAAGCGGTTCATCATCAGCGACGCGCCGCCGACGAACGCGCCGAGCGCGCCCATCAAACCGCCGCCGCCGCCCGACTGCAGCACCGTCACGGTATCCATGCGGACGTTCGCGTCTTTCCAGAGCCACGCGCCCGGCTCGACGTCGAGCTGCTCGCCCGGCGCGAGCGTCTTCTCGAACACGTTGCCGTAGCCGTGCAGGAGGAGAAGACCCTCTTCTTGCTGCGCGGTGAAGCGGTCGATGAAGAGCCCCGTGCGCGCGAACAGGACGTTCGCGAGGCCTTGCTGCCAGTAGAAGTCGTACGCGACCTGATGCGTCGCGAGCAAGAACTGATGCTCGCGCACGTCGATCGCTTCGCCCGGCCGCAAGCGCAGCGACACGATCTGCCCCGGCGCTTCGCGCGACATCGCGATGTTGCCCGGACCTTGCGCGGTCGAGATGAAGATTTGCAGTCCGGCGAAGAAGCGCTTTCCGGCGTTCTGCAGTCCCATGAACCCGAGTCGCACCTGCGGCTGCTTCCAGAGCAGGATGTGATGCTCGAAGTAGATCGACGTGCGCGGGCCGAGCTCGACGTCGACCGCGGGGACGAGCTCGCCTTCGATGCGCATCGTCGTGTCGCCGACGACGATCGGCGCCTTCGGGTTGTCCTTTTCAGCGACGGGCTCGGTGTACGCGCCCGTTTCGACCGGCTGCGGCGCCGGCGCGCCGCACGACGGGCAGAAACGCGCGCCGTCGGGGATCGGAGTTTGACAGCTCGGGCAGGTCATGCGGGCGACCGTTCGCCGCGGCGCGCGCGGGGCCTACGACGAGCGTTCCGCCGACTCGGCGGGAACCAGCGTAGGCATGGAACGCGAAGCGATCGAGGACGAGGGCCGGCGCGATCAGGACCGCAGCCGCGTCGAGAACGTGGGCGCCGGCGACGAGCTCGGCACGGACGATGCCGAGTTCGCGTCGGTCGAGGACACGGGCCCCGCACCCGGCGAGAATCCGGCCGTCGACGACGTCTGACCGTTGAACGAACGGCCTCGCGGGCACCAGCGCTTCTCCGTCGTTGCAGCGCTCCGCCGACGACGAGCCGGGCGCCGCGGTGCGCACCACGCGTACGCCGACGTGTTTCGCGGGTTCGCCTCGGTGCTCGACGTCGGCTGCGGAACCGGCGTGTTCCTCGACATGCTGCGCGAGCGCGGCGTCGCGCGCGTCGCTCGGCGTCGATCGCGATCCCGACATGGTCGCCGATGCGCGCGCGCGCGGACACGACGCGCGCGTGCTCGACGCGCGCACGGAGCTCTCGCGTCGATCGGCGAGCGCTTCGACGGCGTGCACCTCGCGTTCGTGATCGAAACGATGGACGGCGACGAAGGTATCGCGGCGTTGCGCGCGTGCGCGGCGCTGCTCGAGCCGGACGGGCTGCTCGTCGTGCGCACGCTCAACCCGCGCAATGCCGCGGTGCGCGACGGCGCGCTGTGGCTGGAGCCGTGGACGAAGCGCCCGTGGCCGCTCGAGACGCTGCACGTCGTGCTGACCGATCTCGGCCTGCGCATCGTCGGCGCGGGCAACGAGCCGGAGGGGTGGCAGCACACGTACGTTCTGGGCCGCGCGCCGGCGGCGGCGCAGCAGCGCGGAGGAGCGCGTCGCGACGGCGTTTCAAGGCGAGTTCTTCGCGTACAACTCGATGGCGCTCGTGAACCGCGAGCTCGCGCGCGCGCTGCTGTTGCCATCCCGACGTCGCGCCCGTCGTCGTGCCGGACGAGCCGGCGCCGGAAGCCGTCCGTCGTCGCGGACGCGCGGTTCGGCGCGCTGCGCGAGCGCGCGCGCCGCGGCGTCCCGCCGTGCGACGTGCTGATCCGTCAGTCGAACGGCGCAGCCGACTTCCGGCGCGTCGACGGCGCCGGCGCGATCGTGCAGATCCTGCCGTGGGAGTACGGTGCGCTGCCGCGCGCCTGGGTCGACGGGATTCGTGCCGGAGGCGCGGACGAGGTCTGGACGCCGACCGAGTACTGCCGCACGATGTTCCTCGAAGCAGGCATCGCGCCCGAACGCGTCGCCGTCGTCCCGAACGGAATCGATCCCGAGCGCTTTTCGCCGGAGCGCGAGCGTCGAGCCGTATCCCGTCCCGACGCAGAAGAGGTTCCGGTTCCTGTTCATCGGCGGCATGCTGCCGCGCAAAGGCGTCGACGTGCTGCTCGCCGCGTATCGCCGCGCGTTCGCGCGCAGCGACGACGTCGCGCTCGTGCTGAAGCTCTTCGGGACGCGCACGTTCTACCAGCTCGACGACGGCGGCGCGTCGCTGCGCGCGTTCGCCGTCGGATGCGTCGGCGCCGGAGCTCGTCGTGATCGACGACGAGCTGACCGACGAGGACGTCGTGCGCCTCTACCGCTCGTGCGACGCGCTTGCGTTTCCGTATCGCGGCGAAGGCTTCGGCCTGCCGATGCTCGAGGCGCTCGCGTGCGGGCTGACCGTCATCGCGACCGCCGGCGGCGCGGCCGACGCGTTCCTCGACGACGACGTCGCGTACCGCGTTCCGTCGACGCGCGTCCCGCTCCGCGGCGCGATACGCGGCGAGGCGCTGGCCGGCGAGGGCTGGTGGCTCGAACCGGACGCCGATGCGCTCGCCGGCATCCTGCGCCACGTCGTCGCGCACGGCGACGAGGCACGCGCCAAGGCGCTGCGCGGTTCGCAACGCGCGCGCACGCAGTGGACGTGGGATCGGGCGGCGGACGTCGCGGCCGCGCGGCTGCGCAGGCTGGCCGGACACGGCGCGGAACCGGCGCAGCGATGAGCAGCGCGATCAGCGAGCAGCGCATCGCCGAACGTCGCGTCGTCTTCGGCGCCCTCGGCGACGCGCTGCGCGCGCTCGCGCTGCCGTCGCCCGTCGCGCTGCTCGGGACGGCGCGTTCGGTCGCGCTCGTGCGCGACGACCAGCTCGCGCCCGCGACGCGTGCACCGCTTCCCGGGCGTGCGGCCGCACAACCCGCGCGAGACGGTGGAAGACGCGGGCGCGCTCGTCGACCGCGAGGGCTGCCGCACCGTGCTCGCGATCGGGAGCTCCGCGGCGATCGACCTCGGCAAGGCGGTCAGCGACGGCCGCGACGTCACGCTGGCGCTCGTGCCGACCGCGCTCGGCGGCGCCGAGATGTCGCGCGGGTACGGCGTGCTCGAAGGCGACCGGAAAGGCGGCGGACGGCTGCGCTCGCCCGCGCCGATCGTCGTCTACGACGGAGCGCTGCTCGCGACGCTCGCGCCGCGCGAGCTGGGCTCGATCGGCATCAACGCGTGGGCGCACTGCATCGAGGCGGCGTACGCGCGCACGCCAGCACGTGCTCGGCACGGCCGCGGCCGTTCGAAGGCGGACGCATGCTGCCGCGCCTGCTGAAGATCGCGCGCCGCGCAGCGCACGGCCGCGCTGCACCGCGCGCTCTTCGAGGCGGCGCACCTCGCGGGCTTCGCGCTCGACACGCGCTCGATGGGACTGCACCACGCGGTCTGCCACGTGATCGGCGGGCTGACGCGCTTTCCGCACGGCATCAGCAACGCCGTCGTGCTGCCGCACGCCGTGCGGGCGAACGCGCGCCTCGCGCCCGACGCGGTCGCCGCGGCCGTCGAGCGCGCGTTCGGCATCGAGCGACCTCGCCGCCGAAGCCGAATCGATCGCGGCGGCGTACCGGCCTCCGAAGACGTTCGCCGAGCTCGGCGCACCGGCCGGCCTCGTCGAGCGCGCGCTGCCGCGCGTGATGGAGCAGCCGCTGCTCAAGAACAACCCCGTCGAGCCCGACGAGGCGGCGGTCCGGGAGCTCCTCGAGCGCGCGGTGCGCGGCTGAGGCCGCGCGCGGCCGGTCAGCTCGCGCGGGGCGCGGACACGACGACGACCTCGTCGTCGCTGTAGACGCGGAACTGCGTCTCGAACGTGCGCATGGCGTTGCCGGCGCGCATGCGGCTGCTGACGGTCACGTCGCGCACGGTGCGGCCGTCGTCGGACTGGCTCCAGCCGAGCGTGCTGCAGCCGGATCAGCGGCGCCTGCGCCGACGGCGGCGCGAGCCGGCCCATGCGTACGAGCTGCGCGGTGACGGCCGCCGTGGCGCGCGACGAGAGCACGCGCGGATCGTCCGCCTTGCGGTCCGGCAGACCGTCGACGAAGCGCGCGATCGCGACCCGGTCGTCCTCGGCCATCGCGATGAACGCGCAGACGTAGCTGTGCACGGCGCGCGACGGCTTGTCGACGAACTCCTCGCGCAGGACGCGGACCTTGCTGCGGATGCTCCGCCGGCGCAGAAAGAACGTCAGCGCGAACTCCGATCCGCGTACGCGCATCGGCGAGTCGAACACGATGCCCTCGCGCGCGAGCCGCGTGCCGACGACCGGAATGCGGCGGCCGCCGGCGATCGCGACGCCCTCGAAGATGCCCGAGCGGCCGATGACGTGCTCGATCCAGAGCGGTTCCGGTTGGGTGAACAGGCGTCCGAGGAGACCCATCCCTTAAGGTGTCGGCAAGCGGACGGTCCGGCCTCAAGAGACCTTGGTCCCAAGCAGATGAGAATTTGCCTTCCGCTCAGTAACGGAAATAACGATTATCGTCACAGGGACATGCGCCGGAGAAGGGCGCGGCGCGCGCATCAGCGGCCGTCCGCGAGCCTTGCGGCCCGTTACCATCAGCGTACGCGCGCTCCGGCATGCTCAGCCGTACCTCGCGGCGGCGCGGTACTGCGCGACCGCCGCATCACGATCGCCCGCACGCTCGAGCAGGTGCGCGCGCACTGCGTGCACGCGGAGGCCTTCGGCGGACACGAGCGCTCCGTCGTCCTCGAGCTCCTTGGTAAAACGCGCGCATGAAGGCGGTGTTCGCCTCGAGGTCCTCCCGCGACCACGACAGGAAGCCCTCGAACTCGGCTGTGGTCCCGGTCATCTCGTTCCGATCCGTCCGCGCAGCGTAGTCGGAGCCGAGTCCGGACTCTCGACATCGCCGAAGGCTTTGCCGCATTCGGCGAGTAACGGAAATACCGGCTGAAACACGGAGGCAGCGATGGCCAAGAGCACGGAGCGCGGTCTACGACGCGCCGGAGTATCTCTCGGACGATCCCGAGATCGCGCGGTTCGCCGAAGGCTACCTGCTGCTCCGCGGCACGACGCCGCGCACGCGGGAGGCGTATCAGCGCGACCTCGAGCATTTCGGCGCGTTCCTGAAGGCGCGCGCCGGCGGCGGGGCGCTCGACGCGAAGCCGCCGCCGCCGTACGATGCGCTCCCCGGCGCGGAGTACGCGGACATCCTCGCGTACCAGACGCACCTCGCGCGCTCGCGCCGCTACGCGCCGCGGTCCGTCCGCCGGAAGATCGCGACCCTGCGGACGTTCTACAAGCACCTGCGCCACGCGGGCCGCCGCAACGACAACCCCGCCGCCGACGCGATCCTGCCGAAGATCGGGCGGCCGCTGCCCAAGGCGATGCGCGGCGACGAGGTCGCGAAGGTCTTCGCCGTCCGCATCGCCGGCCTCACGGAGCTGCAGCGGCGGCGCGACCGGGCGATCCTGCAGTGCCTCTGGTCGTGCGGCGTCCGGCGCGCCGAGCTGGTCGGGCTCGACGTGACCGACGTCGACCTCGACGGCCGGCAGTTGCGCGTCGTGAAAGGCAAGGGCAACAAGGACCGCTACGTTCCGATGACGCCGGAGGCAGCCGAGGCGATGCGCGACTACCTCGGCGTTCGGCCTCGCACCAGCGTCCCGGCGTTCTTCGTCGGGCGCGGCGATCGCCGGCTGTCCGCCGCCGCGCGTCTACAAGATCGTGCGGACGTACATGGGGCTCGCCGGCATCACGGAGTACGCGTCGCCGCACACCTGGCGCCACACGGTCGCGACGCTCATGCGCGAGCGCGGCGCCGACCTGCTGTTCCTCAAAGAGTTCCTCGGCCACGAGTCGACGGCGACGACCGAGATCTACACGAAGCTCGCGCGCGACCGCCTGCGCACCGAGTTCGACCGCTTCCATCCGCGCGAGGACGTGTGAACATGACGAGAGCCGGGTTGCCCCGGCTCTCGTCAGTCGGTTCAGACGCGGGCGCCGCGTCCCGTGAGCAGGTTGTAGATCAGGAGAATGACCGCGATGACGATCAGCAGGTGGATCAGGCCACCGCCGATGTGTACGACCAGTCCGATCAACCAGATCACGAAGAGGACGACGATGATTGCCCAGATGAGTCCAGCCATGTTGCGGTAGGCCCCTCCCTTTCCGAGCCTTGCTTGCCCGAGCCGGATGGGTTCTAATCGCGCCGCGACGCTGTGACGCATATCGCGATGGGGCGCTCGGTCGCACGGGAACGTCCTGGTCGTGACGCCCGGACTCGCGAAACTCATGGAGGAGGTCGCGACGGGAGCCCTTCCCGGGCTCTCCGACGACCTGTGGCGTTTGGTCTATACGCGCGGACACGTCGACATCGAGCGCGCACGACCATCGCTGGACGGCGACGACGCCGGCATCCTCGTCTACGCGCACCCGATCGATGCGTCGCGCGCGCTGGTGGTCCTCGATACCGGCGAGCGTCTCGTGGGCGCCGTCGCGACCGTCGGCGTCGCGCCGCGAACCGGCAGCGCGGTACGGCTTTCGTCGACGCCGACGGCACGCAAGGCCGCGTGGCGGCTGATCGTCGACGAAGCCTTTCCGTCGCTGATCGACGTGCGGTTCGATCGCATGCCGGGCGCGGGCGCCGACACGCGATGGATCGCCGGCATTTCGCGAGGCACTCTCGTCGATCCGCGCCGCCGAAGCCGTGCGCCGCGAAGGCATCGCCGCGCGGCGGCGGCGTCTTCCGCCGCACGCCGAGCCGCCGTCGAGCGCGGACGTCGTGCGCGAGCGCGTCGCCGCGCTGCGACGCGACGTCGAGCGCGACACCGTGTACAGCGCCGAGGAACACGCGGCGCTCGACGCGGCACGCTTCGCGCGCATCGCCGGCTCGTACGCGGAGCAGCGGCGCGCGTTCGAACGCGAGACTGCGATCGTGCGCGGCCGGCAGCAGCGCTTCGACGCCGCGATGCGCGAACGGCTCGCGGCGTTTCGCGCGGAGCTTCCCGCGCTGCACCGCCGGATTCGCGAACGTCAGATGGCGAACGATGCGGTGCGGCGCGAGCTGCAGCGGCTCGAGGACGCGCAGATCGAGAGCAACGCGCGCACGCAAGCCGCGCTCGCCGCGTCGCGCTCCCTGGACGCGCTCGCCGCCGCGCCGTTGTCTGCGTCGCTGCGCTCGCCGATCGAGACGCTCGACGATCCGGCGCGCGTGCACGACGTCTTGCGCACGATCGCGCTGCTGACGCGCGCGATGCCGCGCGCGGCGTTCGGCATCGCCGTGTAGCAACCCCGAACCTGGCAACGGGCTCGGAACGCGTTTAGGTTCGGGCCGGCGAGGTAGGACGTACCCACCTCCGTGAAACGACTTTCGTCGGTTGCAGCGCTGCTGCTCTGCGCCGTGTGCGCAGGGTGCGGTCACGCCTCCGCCGATCCGAAGCCGGGCGCGTCCGCATCCCCGGAGCCGCGCGTCTCCGTCGTCCATGCGGCCCAAGGCGTCGTCCAGCCGAGCCTGCGAATCGCCGGTGTCGATGGTTCCGTTCCGGCAGGTCGGCGTCGCGGCGAACCTCTCGGAACCGATCGATCAGGTGCTGGTGCAGGAAGGCGATCGCGTTCGCGCCGGCCAGGTGCTCGCGCGGCTCCTCGTCGACGATCTCGAAGCGCAGCTCGCATCGTCGGAGCGCGTCGTCAGCGAGAACGTCGCGCGGTATCAGCAATCCGCGTACCAGACCGGCGCGATCAGCGCTCAGGATCAAGCGGCGATCAACTCCGCGCAGGCGTCGCTGCACCAAGCGCAAGTCGATCTCGCCGGCGCGCAGACCGATCTGCGCCGATATCAGTCGCTCTACAGCCAAGGGTACATTCCGCAGCAGACCGTCGACCAGCAGCGTACGACGGTCGCGAGCGACGCCGCTGCCGTGAACGCGGCGCGCGCGGCCGTGAATCAAGCGATCGCGAACGCGCAGGCGAACGGAACGGGCGCGAGCGCCGGCGCGCAGCAGGCGAACCTCGCCGCCGCGCGCGCAGCGGCCGACGCCGCACAGGCCAGCGTCGAGCAGTTGAAGCGGCAGATCGCGCGCGCGACGATCGCGTCGCCGGTCGACGGCATCGTCGACGCCGTCAACGCGAATCCGGGCGAGTACCCGTCGGGACGTCAGCTCTTCACGATCGAAGCGATCGATCGAGTGTACGCGAACCTCTCGGCGTCGAGCGCGCAAGTGCTGCAGATCCGCCAAGGCGCGCCGGCGACCGTTTCGTCGGGCAACGGGGTGCGCACCGACCGCGGCACCGTCGCCGCCGTGCTCGACCAAGTGCAGCC
Organism: Vulcanimicrobiota bacterium; assembly: GCA_963841685.1. Classification (GTDB taxonomy): domain Bacteria; phylum Vulcanimicrobiota; class Vulcanimicrobiia; order Vulcanimicrobiales; family Vulcanimicrobiaceae; genus Vulcanimicrobium. The sequence goes on along the minus strand of CAWJDU010000003.1, from coordinate 1,851,202 downwards.
CGGCACGACGAACTTCACGGTGAAGGTGCTCGTGCAGAATCGCGACGATCATCTGCACGCCGGCATGCCGGTGACGGGCGTCGTGGACGAACCGGCGGTGCACGGCATCGTCGTGCCGGTGACGGCGTTCGTCGACGATACGCGCACGAGCGTGTACCTCGTGAGCAACGGCGTCGTGCGAACGCAGACGGTCCGCGAGGTCGCCGACGACGGGCGAAACGCGGCGATCAGCGGCGTTCCCGCCGGAGCGTCCGTGGTCGCCGATGCGGCCGGATCATCGGTCGGAAACGGCGACCGCGTGCGCGCCGTCGCGCCGGGGCAACGGGCGTCCGCGCCGTCCTCTTCTTCTTCTCCGGCATCGCCGTGAGCGCAGCGCGATGCGTCTGACGCGCATGTTCCTCGAGCGCCCGACGCTCGTCTTCGTGCTGATCGCGCTCACGCTGCTCGCCGCGATCATGGCGTTGCGCACGCTCGTCGTGCAGCAGTCGCCGAACTCCGGCTTGCCCTCGATCAGCATCAGCATCCCGTACGCGGGCGCGTCGACGACGGAGCTCATCACGGAAGTCGCCGAGCCCCTCGAAGACCAGCTCGCCGGCACGCCGTACCTCGACCATATCGACACGACGATTCAAACCGGTCAGGTCAACATCAGTGCGGCGTTCTCGACGCAGTCGACCGACACCGAGAACATCGCGAACGTCGAGAAAGCCGTGCAGCAAGCGCAGCGGCAGCTGCCGTCGACGATCACGCCGCCGACGCTGCGCGTTGCGAACCCCAGCGAGCCGGTCGTCATCTCGCTGGCGCTCGTGTCGAGCAAGTATCCCGAATCGACGCTGGCCGCGATCGCGAACAACGCGATCGTGCCGGTGATCGAGCAGCTCGACGGCGTCTCGAACGTCAACGTCACGGGCACGACGCAGCCGGCATTCATGGTGACCGTCGATCCCGACATGCTCGCGGCCGACAACCTCACCGTCACCGACGTCGTCGGCGCGATCACGCCGAACAACGTCCGCGCGCCGGGCGGGTTCGTGTACCAGCCGGGGCACGAGACGCAGCTGGACGTGCGCGGCGATCTCCCGAACCCGCAAGCCGTCGCGAACCTGCCCGATCCACGTCGCGTACGCGGGGACCGGCGGCGCGACCGGCCACCGGAGGCGGGTCGAGCGGGGGCGTCTCGGCGACCGGCGGCGCAAGCGGCGCGAGCAGCGGCGGAGGGAGCGCAGCGGCGGTGCGAGCGCGGGCGGTGCGAGCAGCGGCGCGCGGGCGGGCGCGGCGAGCTCCGGGCGGCCATCGGCGCGCAAGCACCGGCACGAGCGCCGCCACGGGCGGTGCGACGGGCGCCGGCGTGCGTCGTCGGCGCGCGTCGCCGGCTTCAACACCGCGCCGCGACCGAATGCGACCGTGCGCGGCCGCGCGGATCGGCACCGTCGACGCTCCCGGCGTCGCGACCGCCGTCGCGCTCGAGACGGCAGCGCCGCTTCGCGCCGGCCCGTCGACCGCCGGCTACGGTACGGCGGGCGGCGGCTCGGGCGGCTCGGCCGGCGCGACGGGCACGACGGCGGCCGCCGGGCGAGACGGCGCGACGTCGGGATCATCGGCGGGACGACCGGCGCGACGCGGCACCGGCGCGGGATCCTCGGCGGCGTCGACCACGGGGACCCTCCAGGCGGCACGTCGGGGGCATCCTCGACCGGCGGCAACGGCGCCGGCGGCACGTCGTCGAACGGCGCCGCATCGGCGGGCGCGTGCGGCAGCGCGGGCGGGACGGCGTCGTCGAGCGGATTTGCCTCGACGGGCACGCCGGGTCTACCGCGGCGGCGACGAGCACCGTACCGTCCAGCTCGATCGTGAACAGCTCGAGCGCGGCGGCCACCGTTCCGATCGACACGGCGGTCGCGCCGCAAACCGTCAACTCGAACGGAACGATCTCGACGTCGTCCGGCGAACGGCGCCGTGCCCTCGGGAACGGCGAGCTCGTACGGCAGCGGCTCGGGCACGTCGTTCTCGCCGTTCGTCGGAAGCCTCGCGACGTGGGCCGTGCCGAGCACGGACAAGCGAATCGCGGACGTCGCGACCGTACTGGACGGCAGCGTCGTGCAGCGCGTGTACTCCTCGCAGAACGGCCGGCCCGGCGTGACGCTGCTGGTGCAGAAAGCGACGGCCGCCAGCGAAGTGACCGTCGCGCAAGAGATCGAGAAAGCGCTGCCGCAGCTACGCGCGAAGTTCCCCGGCGTCGACTTCCAGATCGCGCACGATCAGTCGCTGTACACGCGACAGCAAGTCGAGGGCGTGCAGCACACGCTGATCGAGGGCATCGTGCTGACCGCGATCGTGATGCTGTTCTTCCTCGGATCGTGGCGGAACGCGATCGTCGTCATGATCGCGATCCCGACGTCGCTCGGCGTCACGCTCTTCATCATGAAGATGATGAACCTCACGATCGACACCGTCTCGCTGATGGCGATGACGCTGGTGATCGGGATCCTCGTCGACGACTCGACCGTCGTGCTCGAGAACATCGAGCGCCACCGCAGCATGGGCGAGGAGCCGGCGGATGCGGCGTTGCGCGGGCGCAGCGAGATCGGGCTCGCGGCGATCGTGATCACGTTCGTCGACGTCGTCGTCTTCCTGCCGATCGCGTTCGCGCAAGGTCAGGTCGGCCAGTATCTCTCCGAGTTCGCGATCGTCATCACCGTCGCGACGCTGACGTCGCTGTTCGTGTCGTTCACGATCACGCCCACGCTCGCCGGCCTGTGGTCGATGCGCTCGAACTGGAAGCCGTGGCCGCCCATCCGCTGGTTCGAAGCGCGTTTCAACGGGCTGCGCGGACGCTACTCCGAGCGATGGCTGCCGTGGACGTTCGATCATCCGTGGCCGGTCGTGATCGGCGCGCTCGTCGCGACCGTGCTCGCGTTCCTGATGATTCCGACGGGCCTCGTCGGCGAGGAGTTCATCCCGCCGCAGGACCAGGGCGTCGCGACCGTACAGGTGACCTTCCCGCCGGGCCACCCGCTCGCGGACACGGAGGCGACGATGAGCCGTCTCGAGCGCGAGGTGAAAACGCTGATTCCGGCGCGCGATCTGCAGTACGAGACGACCGTCGCGGGCGCGTACAGCGCGCCGTTCGGCGGGTTCGTGCAACAGGGCAATGTCGGCCAGATCTCGGTGTACCTCGAGCAGAATCGCAAGACGAGCACCGCGACCGTCGTCAAGTTGCTGACGGACCACCTGCGGCGGCTCGCGACGGGCGCGACGGTCGCCGTCACCGCGGCGCAAACGCAAGGCGGCGGCGCGCAGCAGCCGATCGACGAGCTCGTCGGCACCAGCGACAACGCCGATCCGACGCCGTATGCCGCGAAGATCGCCCAGGTGCTTGCGCACGACGCCCGGCGCGACCGGCGTGCAGGACAGCGCGAGCTACGCAGCGCCGCAGATGGAGATCACGTTCGACCGCGCCCGGCTGCAGTCGCTCGACGTCGCCGACGGCGCGGCGGCGCAGGCCGTGCAAGCGTCGTACGGCGGCGCCGTCGCGAGCCAGATCGAGACGCCCGACCGCGGGCTCACGGACATCGAGGTCATCTTCCCGCGCGATCGTCAGACGTCGCTCGCGGACGTGCTCGCGATCCCGATCCGCTCGCAGAACGGTTCGATCGTCCGGCTCGGCGACGTCGCGTCGCTGCGCTACGCGCCCGCGCCGCTGCTGATCACGCGCGAGAACCGCGCGACCGTCGTGCACGTCTCGGCGAACGTCGCGGGCGGCCACAACCTCTCCGACGTGACGAAGGACTTCCAGAAACGCGTGCGCACGCTCCATCTCCCGCGCAGCGTCACGTTCCGTCCGGCGGCGCAAGGCCAGCAGGATCTCATGGGGCAGGCGCTGCGGACGCTCGGCGGCAGCCTGATCATCTCGATCGTGCTCGTCTTCCTGATGATCGTCGCGCTGTACAACAGCTACCGCACGCCGTTCGTCACGCTGTTCGCGATCCCGGTCGCCACGATCGGCGCGATCGGCGCGCTCTGGATCACGCACCAGACGCTCAACCTCTACTCGCTGATCGGCACGGTCCTGCTCGTCGGGCTCGTGACGAAGAACGGCATCCTGCTGGTCGACTACGCGGACACCGTTCGCGAGCGCGACGGCGCGTCGCGCGACGAAGGCATCCGCCAGTCCGCGCAGACGCGATTCCGCCCCATCATGATGACGACGATCGCGATGGTCGCCGGCATGCTGCCGCTCGCGCTCGGACTCGAGCCCGGCGGCGGAACGCGCGCCTCGCTCGCGATCGTCGTGATCGGCGGACTGCTCAGCTCGCTGGTGCTCACGCTCTTCATCGTGCCGATCATGTATCGCTGGATCGCGCCGGCGCAGCTGCGCAAGAAGACGAAGTTCTCGGACGACGCCGGCAAACGACGCCGCAGCCGCAGCCGCCGCCGCCGCCGCAGCCGCAGGGCGGCCCCGCGCCGCAGCCGGCGTAGTGCGCTAACGGCCGCGCGTCGCTTCGCGCGCCTTGACGAGCGCCGTCAGGGTCTCGTTGTACGGGGTCGGCACGCCCGCGCGGCGGCCGCTCGCGACGATCGCGCCGTTGATGAAGTCCACTTCCGTCGGCACGCCGGCGCGCAGATCGTACAGCATCGAGTTGTCGAGCTCGGCGGTCTGCTCGACGATGCTGCGCACGTACGACCACGGATCGCTGAACGGCAGCGGGATGCGCATCGCGTTCGCGACGGTCGCCGCTTCCTGCGCGAGCGACTTCGCGGCCTCGCCCGCGTGCTCGTCCGTCAGTACGACGCCGTTCGGCCGCTCCAGCAGCGCCGCGACGGGATTGATCGCCGCGTTCGCGATGAGCTTGCCCCACAGATGCGGGCGGATGTCGTACGCGGCGCTCGCGCGGATTCCGGCGTCGACGAACAGCCGTACCACGCGGTTCACGACGTCCGGCGAGGCGCCCGCGCTGCCGAGCACGGTCGTGCCGTCGCCGATGCGCCGCACCTCACCCGGCGCGACCGTCTCGCGCCGACTCGGTCGTCGCACCGATGACGAGCGGGATCGTGCTGCCCAGGGACGTCTTGATCGCTTCTTCGTTGCCCAGCCCGTTCTGAAGCGACACGATCGCCGTCGCGGGGCTCAGCTCCGAGACGAACGGCCGCAGCGCGCGAAGCGTGTCGGTCGCGCGCACGAACACGAAGAGCACCTGCACGCCGTAGAGATCGCGCGGTTCGCTCGTGACGCCGGCCGGCCGCGCGACTCGCCGTCGACCCGCACGCCGCCGCGCCGGATCGCATCGACGATCTCAGGACGCCGCTCCAGCAGCACGACCTCGTTCGCCGCCGCAAGCCGCTGCCCGAACAGCGTTCCGAGCGCCCCCGCGCCGACGATGCCGATCTTCAGTTGACAAGGTGCTCGGTCCATCACCGTCCCGCCCGTGATGCTCGCGTGCGCCCGAATAGTCCGATCACGATAACTCCTGCGCAGAAGCCGCCGATGTGGGCGAAATACGCGGTCCCGCCTTGGGACTCCGCCGCGCGCGCGCTGATCGCGTCGAAGCCGGTGACGAACTGCAGTGCTGCCCAGAGTCCGATCACGAGCAGGGCCGGCAGCCGCAAGAACAGCGGAAAGCACCCGATCGGCACGATCGTGCGGATACCCGCGAACGGATACGTCACGAGATACGCCCCGAGCACGCCCGCGATCGCTCCGGACGCGCCGATCTCCGGCACGTGACTGTTCGGCCCGACCGCGATCTGCGCGACCCCGCCCGCGATGCCGCACACCGCATACAGCGCGAGAAAGCCGAGATGCCCGCACCGGTTCTCGATCGCCGGTCCGAACACGAACAGGAACAGCATGTTGAACCCGATGTGCAGGATTCCGCCGTGCAGAAACATCGCGCTCAGGATCGTCAGCGCGGGAACGGGCGGCGACGGCGGTGCGAGCACGATGCCGTGCGTGACGTCGTACGGGATCGTCGCGAACGCGTTGATGAAGCGGTCCGGATCGGGCGTCTCGAGCTCGCGGACGAAGACGTACACGTTGAGCGCGATCAGCGCGTACACGACGAACGGCACGACGGCGAAGCGGCGCGCGTCCGCACCGATCGGAATCACCGCGCCGGCAACGTCAGAACTGGTATTGCAGCCCGAACGCCGTGCGCCGTCCGCTGTGCAGCAGATCGCGCTCGCCGCCGAAGAGCATCAGCCCGCGCCCGAGGCCGAAGTCCGCATACACGTCGGTCGTCGGATGCCGGGGATCGTACACGAGGCCTTCGAAGCCGAGCCCGAGGCCCTTCGCCGGTCCCGGCGCGTACACGGCGCGCGCGCCCAGCCGCGAGTAGAGCATGCCCCCGCCGACGGAGAGACGCGGCGTCATGTGCATCATCGGCGCGAAGTTGTAGCTCGTGTTCGCGCCGATGTCGTTCGCGCCGGCGAACAGATACGTCCCGCCGTTCGGCAAGGCGATGACGTCGAAGTCGCTCTGCGGACCGCGGTCCTTCGTCAGCAGCGGCGATGCGTTGACGTGCGCGTCCTGCGCGTCGAGCTGCGACACGCGAATTTGCAGCGCGACGAGATTGCCGACGAGCGATCCCAACTTGTTCTTGACGTTCGCCTGCATCGTTTCGGGCGCCGGCGACCCCGGCGCGCCCGCGCCGGCCGCTGCGGATACGTGCCGCTCGGCAGCGGCGTGCCGGCCGGCGACGGCGTCGCACCGCGGTCGACGCCGTAGACGCTCGAGCGTCCGCCGAACTGATCCGAGCAGCGAGTTCGCCTTCTGTGCCGCCGCGTCGACGTTCGCCATCGTGTCGCGCAGCTGGGCCTGCGTTTGCATGTTGCCGGTGACGTTGCGCAGGTCGTTCGCGATCGATGCGAACGTCGTTGCGGTCTGCGCGATGCCTTGCGTCGTCGCCACGATGTTCGCGTGGAGGCGCGGGTCGCCGGCGAGCGATTCGACGTGGTCCGCCGTGCGGTTCAGATCCTGCGCCGACGCGTCGAGCGCGGCGACGATCGAGTCGAGGTGGCCGGTGTTGCGGTGCAGCGTCGCATCGAGCTGGCCGGTCATGTCGTTGATGTTCGCGCTGCTCTGCTGGATCGCGACTTGCAGCGTGCTGCTGAGCGAGTCGATGCGGTCGGAGAGATGCTGGAACGAGCGGTTCGCGGTCCCGCTGATCGCATTCGCGTTGTCGAGCGCGGCCTGGAACGTGTTGAGCAGCCGCGGCTCGCGCCGCTCGAGGTCGGCCAGCATCACGTCGAGGCGGCGCACCTCACCCTGTCCCTGATCGAGCAGATCCTGGATCGTCGCCGGGTTCGTTCCTTGCGGCTGCTGCTCGATCGGCAGCACCTCGTGCGGCAGCACCGCGACTGCCGCGGGCGCGTTCGTCGGCGCGACGACGCCCGTGGGCTGCGGCGGACGCGGCGGCGGCACGATCTCGAGCGTCGAGTCCCCGGTCAGCGGCGCTTGGATCACGAAGCGCGCCGCACGCGGGATGTCGACGCTGTTGTCGATCGCGGCGACGACCTCGACGCTGAAGTCCTCGGGCACGAGCCGCGTCTGGTCGACGACGCCGACGACCACGCCGCTTTCGTACACGAGAGCGCCCTTGTGCAGTCCGGCCGCCGACTTGAAGTGCACGCCGATCCGGTAGCGGCCCTGGGTGCCGTAGTTCTGCAGCACCGCGAACACGACGAACAGCGCGACGAGCATGAGGACCGTGAAGACACCGACGAGAGCTTGTCTGTTCATCGCGATCAGATCGGGATCGGCCCGACTTCACTCCCTTGCAGAAACTGCTGGACGATCGGATTCGGCGAGCGGCGCAGTTCGTCCACTGTGCCGTACGCGACGATCGCCCCTTCGAACAGCATCGCGATGTAGTCCGCCATCTGGTAGATGCTCTCGAGGTCGTGCGATACCACGACGGCCGTGCCGTTCAAACGCTCCCGCAGCTTGAGGATCGTCTCGGTGAGCACGTGGGTGATGATGGGGTCCAGTCCGGTCGTCGGCTCGTCGTAGAGCACGGCCTGCGGGTTCGTCACGACGGCACGCGCGAAGCCGGCGCGTTTCACCATCCCGCCGGACAGCTCCGCGGGATAGCGGTCCTCGACGTTCGCCAGGCCGACGGACTCCAGCGTCTCGGACACGACGCGACGGATCTCGGCTTCCGGCAGCCTCGTGTGCTCGCGGAGCGGCAGGGCCACGTTGTCGCCGATCGTCAGGGAGTCGAACAGCGCGGAAAACTGGAACGCGAACCCGATCGACCGGCGCAGCTCGATCGAGCTCGCGCTCGCGCATCGCGGTGATGTCGCGGCCTTCAACGAGCACGCGTCCGCTGTCGGGCTTCTTGAGGCCGTTCAGCAGGCGCAGGATCGTCGACTTTCCTGCACCCGACAGTCCGATGATGCACGTGATCGCGCCCTCGACGACGTCGAGCGACAGGTTCTGCATCACGATCTTCGCACCGTAGCGAACGCACACGTCGTCGAGCCGCGCCCACACCGCCATCAGCTCTGCCCGAACAACAGATACGAGAGCGCGAAGTTGAACATGAAGATCAGGATGATCGAGATCACGACGGCGCCCGTCGTCGACATCCCCACGCCGGCGGCGCCGCCGCGCGTCCGAAGGCCCTGATACGCGCCGATGATCGCGATGATGGCACCGAACACGACGGACTTGATCAATCCGCGCAGCACGTCGCCGAACGGAAGCGCCGCACGCGCGGAGTCGAGGAACGACTCGTTCGAGATGTGCGCCGTCACGTTCGCGACCCACATGCCGCCGAGGATCGAGACGACGACGGCCAGCACGGTCAGCAGCGGCAGCATCGCGACGAGCGCCACGAGGCGCGGTACGACGAGCATGCGGGTCGGCGACAGTCCCAGCGATTCCAGCGCTTCGATCTGCTCGGTGACCACCATCGAGCCGAGCTCGGCGGCGATGGCCGCGCCCGTGCGGCCCGCGACGACGACGGCGGAGAGCATCGGGCCGAGCTCGCGCGCGCTCGCCACGGCGACCGCCCCGCCGACGAAGTTGCTCACGCCGTAGTTCACGAACTGCCCGGCGCTTTCGAGCGAGATCACCATGCCGGTGAACAGCGACGTGAGCAGCACGATCGCCCACGACTGCACGCCGAGCAGGTATGCCTGGTCGAGCGTCTCGCGCACGCGGATGCGCAGCGCGATGATGAAGCGGAACGAGTCGCCCAGCAGCCCGGCGACGCCGCCCGCGTACGCGAAGAGGCTGATCGTCCCGCGGCCGGCCTCTTCGAAGACCTTCATCCGCGGCGAAGTTCCGCGAGCGCGCCGAGGACGCCTCGCACCGCCTCGATGCGCTTCGCGACGACGCCGCGTTCGGCGGTGAGGTTGAACTGCAGCTGGTAGAGGCGCGCGAGCTCACGGTCGACGTGGCGCAGCTGGCCGTCCGCCTCGCGCTCGTACGGCTCGAAGTAGCGCCGCACGGCATCCAGGTACGCGGCCGCGTCGCCCGCACCGACGTCGCCGGCGTGCAGCGCGGCTTCGATCCGCGCCTGTGCGGCGCGCATCCCGCGGTCGGTGACGTGGAACGCGCCGACGGCACGCGCCAGCGCCGTCAGCCGCTCGCGGTCGGCCGTCACTGCAACGCCCGGCGCTGCAGCTCGAACAGCTCGCGAATGCCGCGCTCCGCAAGTCGCAGCATGCCGTCGAGCTGATCGCGCGTGAACGGCTCGCGCTCGGCGGTGCCCTGCAGCTCGACGAAGCCGCCCGCGTCCGTCATCGCGACGTTCATGTCGACTTCGGCGCGGCTGTCCTCGTCGTACGGAAGATCGAGCAGCGTCATTCCGTCGACGATGCCGACCGACACGGCGGCGATCTGGCCGATCAGCGGCCACGCGCCCTTCTTCTCCTCGTCGAAGTGCTTGCGCAGTGCAGTCGCGAGCGCAACCCACGCGCCGGTGATCGACGCCGTGCGCGTTCCGCCGTCCGCGCCGATCACGTCGCAATCCACCATGACGGTGCGCTCGCCGAGGCGTTCGAGATCGACCACGGCGCGCAGCGCGCGGCCGATGAGCCGCTGGATCTCGTGCGTGCGGCCGCCGAGCCGGCCCTTCGCGGCCTCCCGCTGATTGCGTTCCGGCGTCGCGCTCGGCAGCATCGCGTACTCGGCCGTGATCCACCCGCTCCCGCGCCCGCGCATCCACGGCGGCACGCGGTCCTCGATCGTCGCCGCGCAGATCACGCGCGTGTTGCCCACGGTGATGAGGGCGCTGCCGGTCGGAAACTGCAGGAAACCCGGCTGAATGGTGACGGGCCGAAGCTGGTCGGGACCGACGCCCGTCGGAGCGCGGAGGCATACCGGTGGCTGATGCGCGGGACGAGCCTCGTGTACCTAGTCCGCTGCGTCCTGGAACTGCTCCGTGTCGAACCCAAGCTCGCGTGCGCGCCGAAACCAAATCGCAGCGAGGCCACCGTCCCGCCCGACGCCTTCGCCCGCCTCGTAGCAGTACCCGACGGCATAACACCCCGTCGCCGTCGCCGCGAATCGCGGCACCAACATAATATTCGAACGCGGTCCGCGCATTCTCGTCGACACCCTCACCCTGCACGTACATCACCGCGAGATCGTAATACGCTTCGGGAATGTCGTGCTCTGCAGCACGTTCGAGCAGGCGCCGTGCTTCGGCATAATCAGTGTCGAGCGGGCCGTCGGGAAGATACCATGAAGCGAGCGCGTACGCCGCTCGCGGACTTCCGAGAGCCGCGGCTTCGCGAAGCAGCGGCACCGCGGCGTCTTCGTCCAGCGGGTCGACGATGCACAGCGCGTGCGCTCGTTCGTAGAGGGCTCGCGCTTCGTCCGACGCTGCAAATTCGTCGCGGGACCATTCGTCGACGCGTCGTGCGCAGCGCATCAGCCTGGGGCACGCTTCGCGCGCGGTCGCGGCCGCAGTGGCGCGAGCGCTCTGGCGGTTCGAATCGGCGGGTCTTCGAACAGCTTGCGGATCTTCTCGCGCATCGTCTCATCGTACCACGGGCCCTTCGCCCGCTACGCTACTCCACCGTGACCGTTTTGGCCAAGTTGCGCGGCTGGTCGACGTCCTTGCCTTCGATGTCGGCGATGTGGTACGCGAGGAGCTGAAGCGGGATGACGTTGACGATCGGCGAGAGCAGCTCTTCGACGCGCGGCACCCAGAGCACGTGGTCCGCGAGCGCCGCGGCTTCGTCGTCGCCGTGGTTCGCGACCAGGATGATCGGCGCTTCGCGCGCCTTCGACTCCGCGATGTTCGAGAGGATCTTGTCGCGCACGCGCCCTTCGGTGACGATGCCGACGACGGGCGTCTTCGGGTCGAGCAGCGCGATCGGGCCGTGCTTCATCTCGCCCGCCGCGTAGCCCTCGGCGTGGATGTAGCTGATCTCCTTGAGCTTCAGCGCGCCTTCCAGCGCGGTCGGGAAGTTGACGTAGCGCCCGAGGAACAGCGCCGAGCGTGAGCGGCGCAGCTTCCGCGCGACCTTCTTCACGTCGTCCGACGTGTTGAGCACGACGTCGATCGCCGCGGGCAGCAGCTTCGTGCCCTCCGCGATCGCGCGCAGACGCTCGATCGGCGCCGATTTGCGCACGCGCGCGAGGTACAGCGCGAGCAGCACGGCCGCGATCGACTGCGAGACGTACGTCTTCGTCGCGGCGACCGAAATCTCGGGTCCGCCACGCGTGTAGAGCGTCGCGTCGGCGAGACGCGTGAGGTGCGAGCCGACGACGTTCGAGATGCCGATGATCGGCGCGCCCTCTTCCTTCGCGACCTTCACGGCTTCGATCGTGTCGGCCGTCTCGCCCGACTGCGACATCGCCACCGTCAGCGTGCGCGCATCCATGTAGCGGTCGCCGTAGCGAAACTCGCTCGCGAGCTCCATCTCGACCGGCAGCTTGCAGAGCGCGCGCATCAGGTACATGCCGACCATGCCGGCGTGGTACGCCGTGCCGCAGCCGGTGATCGAGATCTTCGTCATCGCGCGCAGGACGATCTCGTCGATGCCGAGCTCCGTCGCGAGCTGGACGTCGTGGCTCTCGTCGACGCGCCCCGCGAGCGTCTCCTTGATCACGTTCGGCTGCTCGAAGATCTCCTTGAGCATGAAGTGCTTGAAGCCGGCCTTCTCGGCCGAGGTCGCGTCCCACGCGATCTGCTGCACCTCGCGGTCGATCGGCGCTCCGTCGAACGCGGTCAGCCGGTAGCCGTCGCTGCCGACATCGACGACCTCACCCTCTTGCAGCACGACCATCCTCTTCGTGTACTGCAGCATCGCGGGGATGTCCGATGCGACGAACATCTCCTCGTCGCCGAGGCCCACGATCAGCGGCGATGCGCCGTTGCGCGCGAACACGAGGCGGCCCGGCGCGTCGGACGAGATCACGCCGAGCGCAAACGCGCCGCGGACGTCCGCGAGCGTCTTGCGCACGGCCTCGACGACGTCACCGTCGTAGTGCGTCTCGATGAGGTGCGCGAGCACCTCGGTGTCCGTCTCCGAGCGGAAGACGTGGCCCTGCGCGAGCAGGTGCGCGCGCAGGGGCGCATAGTTCTCGATGATGCCGTTGTGCACGACCGCGAAGCGGCCGGAGCAGTCCATGTGCGGGTGCGCGTTCGCGTCGGACGGACGGCCGTGCGTCGCCCAGCGCGTGTGCCCGACGCCGGTCGTGCCGTGCAGCGCTTCGCCGTTCTTCAGACGCGCGGCGAGGTTCGCGAGCTTGCCCTCGGCCTTCGAGCCCGCCAGCTTGCCGTCGGCGTCGATCACCGCGATGCCGGCGGAGTCATAGCCCCGGTATTCGAGCCGGCTCAGGGAGTCCATGATGATCGGGACGGAATCACGCCGCCCGATGTACCCGACGATGCCGCACATGCTGGGACGTCCTCTCGCTACTTGATGCCTTCGCGGGTCCGCTTGTACGGAATCTTGCCGACGCGCACTTCGTTGAACGCGGTCGACACCGGCTTGTTGGGGTTGACGCGCTCGGTCAGCGGCGGAGCGCCGTTGTTCAGCTGCTTCGCGCGCTTCGTCACGACGTTGACCAGGGAGAACTTCGAGTCGACGTGACGGAGCAGCCCGTCCAGATCGCCGAAAACGCTATCGCTCATGTCAGGAGTGTTCCAGTTCTTTCAATCGGATGTCGGGGTAACGGTGGATGCGGTAGCGTTCCGAGCGGACGATGGCCGCAAGGTCGTCGACCGCTCGCGCCGGATGCGCCTCCTCGTTGATCACGAGGTAGTCGAACCGGCGGACGAACGTGAACTCGTCGTGCGCGATCTCGAGCCGCGCGGCGATCTGCTCGTTGGTTTCGGTGCGCCTGGCCTCGAGCCGAGAGCGCAGGTGCGAGAACTTGTCCGGGACGATGAAGACCAAGACCGCGTCCGGGAACTTCGCCTTGATGGCGAGCGCGCCGTTCACTTCCGGCTTCATCACGAGGTCGTAACCCTCGCGAATCTTCTCTTGTACGAACGAGCGAGGGGTACCGTAGAAGTTCCCGTTGTACCGGCGGTATTCGAGGAAACCGCCCGCCTCCAGCCGGCGCTCGAACTCCGCCCGCTCGAGGAAGAAGTAGTCGACGTCCTCGCGCTCGCCCGGTCGCGGCGCGCGGGTCGTCGCCGACACGGAGTAGAGAAGGCGCTCGTGGCGTGCCCGAAGGCCTTCCACCAGTGTGTCCTTCCCCGCGCCCGACGGACCCGACACGACGAACAGCAAACCGGGCCCCGTCAGAACGCCTCCCTCCTCGCGTGGGCTCAAACACGGATGAATACGGAGTCGGCCGGAAAGGACCTGTCGTGACCACGGATTGGATCCTCGTCCGCCGAATGGCGACCGAGCTCGACGCGGGCCCTCCGCGGCGCGCGCGTGACGGACGTCGGGCTGCTCGACGACGGCCGCATCGCGATCCGGTTCTTTCGCGCACGCACCGCCGTGACGCTGGCGATCGACCCGTTCGGCACGCCGCCGGCGGCCGTGCTGACGGACGCGGAGCCCGCCGTCGCACCGGAGCCGGGCTGGCTGCGCGCGGCCGGGACGGCGCTGCGCGGCACGCGTCTCCGAAGCGCCGAGTCGCGTCGCGGCGACCGGGTGCTCGTCCTGACGTTCGGCGCGTCGTCGCGCTTCGGCGTCGGCAGCGAGTTCCGGCTCGTGCTCGAGCTCGTCCCGCGGTACGGCAATGTCGTGCTGCTGCGCGACCGGCTCGTCGTCGCCGCCGCGAAGCAGTTCTCGCCGGCAGAGAACGCGACGCGCTCGGTGCAGGTCGGGCTGCCGTACGAGCCGCCCCCGCTGCCCGTCGCGGCCGACGGTACCTCGCCGCTCGTGCCGCGCGCGCTCGCGGAGTCGGCCGCCGCGTCCGGCGCCGACCCGGCCGCAGCCCTCGCGGAGGCGGAGGCGGCCGCGGCGCGTGAGGACCCCGTCCACGTCTACCGGTCGGATGCGCAGCGTCGTCGCCGCGCACGTCGTGCCGTTGGCGCAGCACGCCGCGCTCGCGCACGCCGCCGAGGCCTCGATCCTCGGCGTGCTTGCGGACGCGCGCGCGTCGACGGCGCGCGCGCAACGCTCGGATGCGGCGGAGCGCCGGCGCGCGACGCTGCTCGCGCGGATCGCCAAGCGCGCGCGGGCGACGGCGGCGGAGATCGGCGCCGTCGACGGGCGCATCGCGGCCTCGGCGGGCCGCGACAGCGCTGCGCCGCAGCGGCGACGCGCTGTTCACGCACGCGAACGACGTCCCGGCCGGCGCGACGACGTTCGTCCCCCCGACCGATCCCGAGCTCACGGTCGCACTCGACCCCGACCTCGATGCGAAGACGAACGCGCAGCGTTACTTCGTGCTCTACCGCAAGGCCGCCGCGGCGCTGCCGCACCTCGAACGCCGGCGCAAGGCGCTGGAGGCGCGACGCAGCGCGCTCGACGTGCTCGCGTTCGAAGCGGAACGCGGCGATGCGGCGGCTCTCGCCGATGTCGAAGCCGAGCTGAACGCGTTCGAAGGCCGCGTCGCATCACGTGCGGCCGCGCCGCCCTCGCGCCCGCGCGCTCCTTTGCGGCTCGAACGCCCGTCCGGTGCGCGCATCTACGTCGGCCGGTCACCGCGGGAGAACGCCGAGGTCACGTTCCGGATCGCCCGGCCCGACGACTTGTGGTTCCACGCGCGCGGCATCCCCGGATCGCACGTCGTGCTCCAGCCGCCCCCCGGCGGCGTACCGGCCGACGACGACCTCGACGCCGCCGCGGACCTCGCCGCGACGCACAGCAAGGCGCGCCACGCGCCGCGCGTCGACGTCGACTACACCGAGCGCAAGTACGTGCGCAAGCAGCGCGACGCGCCCGCAGGGCTGGTGTGGTACACGAACGCGCGCACGCGCGTCGGTCGTCCGCAGGCGAGCTAAGGCGCGGGAAGCTCGCGCGCGGTACGCGCGCACTTCGTCGGCGACGCGCGCGTACGCGGCGTCGATCGCTTCGATGCGCTCGCGCGCGCCGTCGAGATTTCCCGTGCGCGCGCGTGCGTCGAGCTCCGTCGCGAGGTGATACACGACGTTCGCGCCGATGTTGCCGGCGCTGCCCTTGATACCGTGCGCGGCGCGCGCGACGCCCGTCGCGTCGCCGGCTTCGAGCGCGGCGGCGAGCGCCGCACGGTGCTTGCGGCCCGTCTCCATCGCCATGTCGAGCAGCTCTGCGATGCCGGCGACGTCGTCCTCGAACGCCTCCTCGAGGCGCGCGAGGTCGAGAATCTCCTTATCCGGCAACGCCGACTCCGTGCGCGAAGCGCTCGACGGCCGCGCGCAGCGCGGACAGCTGCACGGGCTTGGCGAGGTACGCGTCCATCCCGGCCGCGAGGCATGCCTCGCGGTCACCTTCGAGCGCGTTCGCTGTCATCGCGACGATCGGCACGTGGCCGCCGCGTGACGCTTCGGCGCGGCGAATCTGCCGCGTCGCCTCGAAGCCGTCGACGTCCGGCATCTGGCAGTCCATCAGCACGACGTCGTATACGCCGTTCGCCACCGCGTCGACCGCTTCGCGACCGTCCGTCACGGCGTGCGCCCGGAACCCCAGCTTCTTCAGCTGCTGCAACGCGAGCTTGCGGTTCACGGGGTTGTCCTCGACGACGAGGACGAGCACGCTGTCTTCGCGCGGCGCGTCGTCGCGGGCGGCATCTTCCGCGGTCGGGACGGCGACGGCCGGCGCGATCGGGATGTCGTCGCCGTCGCCGTCGATCGCGATGCGCAGCGCGTCGTGCAGCGCGGCCTGGCGGATCGGCTTGCGGAGCACGGCGGTGAAGCCGCCGGCGCGCGCGTCCACGGACGGCGACGGTTCGTCGGCGCCGGTGACGAGCAACAGCGGCAGCGATCCGAGACCCGGCACGTTGCGCAGCCGCGCCGCGAACGCGAACGCATCGCCGCCGGCGCGGCGGTCGACGATGACGACGTCGAACGGCGCGCGGCGCCCGGCGGCGGCCTTCGCGAGATCGAGCGCGTGCGCGGGGTTGCCGGTGCTCGACGCGACGGCGCCCCATGCGATCAGGTATTGATCCAGCGCCTGTCGCGCGGCGGCGTCCTGATCGACCACGAGGACGCGCGCGCCGCGCAGCGATTCGCCGCGCGTCGCATCGGGCTCCTCGGCGACGCGCGCGAACGCGATCGTGAACCAGAAGGTCGACCCGTATCCGAGGCTGCTGTCGAACCCGATCTTGCCGCCCATGAGGTCGACGATGCGGCGCGAGATCGACAGTCCGAGACCCGTTCCGCCGAAGCGGCGCCGCGTCGACTGATCGGCCTGACGAAACGGTTCGAACAGCTGCTCCGCCGCGTCCGGGGCGATGCCCGGGCCCGTGTCCGTGACGGAGAATCGCAGCACGACGGCGGCGTCGTCGGCCGAGTCGACGACGGCGCGCACCGTGACGCTGCCGGTCGACGTGAACTTCACGGCGTTCCCGAGCAGGTTCAAGAGCACTTGGCGCAGGCGGTCGGCATCGCCGAGCACGCGGCGCGGCACGTCGGAGGCGACGTACGTCGAGAGCGACAGCCCCTTCTTGCGCGCGGCCGCGCTCAGGATGTCGGTCGCGTTCTCGACCGCGACGACGGGCGCGAACGGGACGCTTTCGAGCTCCATCCGCCCGGCTTCGATCTTCGAGAAGTCGAGGATGTCGTTGACGATGGCGAGCAGCGACTCGGCGGAGTCGCGGACCGTCGTCGCGTACTCGCGCGCCTCGTCGGAGAGCGGGGTCTGCAGCATCAGCTCCGACATCCCGACTACGGCGTTGATCGGCGTGCGGATCTCGTGGCTCATCGTCGCGAGGAACTGCGACTTCACCTCGGCCGCCTCGACCGCGCGATCGTGCGCGGCGCGGATCGCGTCCTCCGCGGACTTGCGCTGCGTGATGTCGCGCAGGATGATGATGCGCTCGCCGAGCGCGTGCGCGATGTCGCGGCCGAGCGCGAACTCGACCGGGAAGACGTTGCCGCGCGCGTCGCGCGCCGCGGTCTCGACGATGCTGCCTTCGAGGTAGTCGGCGACGCCGGCATACTCGGGCAGGATCCGCGCGACCGGCGTGCCGGTGAGATCTTCCGCCGCGAAACCGAACAGCGCTGCTGCGGCCGGGTTGACGGACGTGATGGCGGAATGCGCGTCGACGGCGACCAGCGCGTCCGCAACGCCGTCGACGATGCCGCGCAGCCGGCGTTCGCTGGTCGCGAACACGTGCGAGAGCCGGTTCGCCTCCGCCAGCAGCGCGATGACGAGGAACGTCGTCGCCGCGAGCATCTCGACGCGCGAGATGTACCAGCCGATGCTGTAGCCGCTCCCGCCGGTCGCGTTCAGCAGCGCTTCGATGAGCATCGCCGCCGACGGCACGGTGAGCCACGCGTCGAACACCGTCGCCCCGGCGCGCCGCTGCAACAAGATCGAGCGCGGTCGCCGCGAGCAGCGCGATCACGGCGAGCCCGACGTACGTGCTGGGCAGATACGCCGTGGGGTCCCCGAGCGGCGGCAGGCGCGTACCGAACGCGACGATGGCCTGGATCAGCGCATACGCCGCCGCGATCGACAACGCGACGGTGACGAGCAGCGCGACGCGTCCGACCCGGCGTTTTCCCTCACGCGGCGCGATGAGCGCGTACGCCGCGAACGACGCGGGGAGCGCCGTGTGCCACGCGACCCAGAGGTACGTCGCCGCCGTCGCGAAGCGGCGCTGCTCCTCGGGGTCCGGCATCGTGAACGCGACCGCTTGCGGGACGAACACGATCGTGCTGAACAGCGTGCCGCACGCCAGCACCAGCAGCGAGGGCCGGCGCGCATGGGCGAACTGCGTGAAGAGGATCGCCGCGGTGATCGCGAGCCCCATGAGCACCGCGCCGCCGTAGATCGACGCGACCCGCGGGAACGGACCGACCACGAACCGCGCGAACGGCAATGCCACGCCGGCGATCGCGCACAGGGAAACGATCGCGATCGTTGCGGCGCGCCGCTGGTGCAGTGAAGCAGGCAGCGTCGCCAGATCGAGGGCGGGAGAGGTCACGCTCGTACCGCCTTCTCGCCCGGCCGCGCTCCGCCCGCACGAAAGAGAGCCCACTACGCTAAGAATCGGTAACTTGGGCCGCGTTCCGCGCATGCTCGACGAACATCGCGTCGCCGAACGAAAAGAAACGGTAATTCTGCTCGATCGCCGCTTGGTAGGCCGCCCGCACGTGCCGGTAGCCGGCGAATGCCGCGACCAGCACGAGCAGGGTCGAGCGGGGCAGATGGAAGTTCGTGAGGAGCGCGTCGACGACGCGAAACCGGAAGCCGGGCGTCACGAACAGGCTGGTCTCCGCCTCGCCGGCGTGCACCGTTCCGTCGGCCAGCGCCGCACCCTCGAGCGCGCGCAGCACCGTCGTGCCCGCCGCGACGATGCGCCGGCCGTCGCGCCGCGCGGCCGCGACAGCGCCTGCGGTCGCCTCGGGGATCGCGTACCGCTCCGCGTGCATCACGTGCTCGTCGATCGTCACGCCCTCCATCGGGCGGAAGGTTCCGACGCCGACGTCGAGCACGAGCGGCGCGATCGTCACGCCGCGCGCGGCGACGGCATCCAAGACCTCGCGCGTGAAGTGCAGCGACGCGGTGGGCGCCGCGACGCTGCCGGGGACGCGCGCGAAGACCGTCTGATAGCGCTCGGTGCGCTCGTCGTGCTCGCGAACGCCCACGTACGGCGGCAGCGGGATCTCGCCGTGCGCCTCGAGGAGCGCCGCCACGTCGACGTCCTCATCGAACCGAACGGCGCGCGGGCCGTCGGGCAGCACCTCGACGATCGTCGCCGCGGCGTCCGCGACGCGGACGCGCGCGCCCGTCCGCAGCTTGCGTCCCGGGCGCACGAGCGCGAGCCACTCCCGGGCGCTCGGATCGTATGCCGCGCAGGCGCGCGGACGCAGCAGCAGCAGCTCGGCGTCGCCGCCTCCCTCGCGACGCGCGCGCAGGCGCGCGCGCACGACGCGCGTCTCGTTCACGACCAGGACGTCGCCGGCGCGAAGCAGCTGCGGAAACGCCGCGAACGTGCGGTGCGCACACCGTCCGCCGGCGTCGAGCACGAGCAGCCGCGCGGCGTCGCGCTCGGGCGCGGGCTCGCGCGCGATCAGTGCGTCCGGGAGCGCGTAGTCGTACGCGGCGACGTCGCGCGGCCCGGGACGTTCAGTCGCGCGGCTCGGGTGCGATCGGCACGCGCTGGCGCTCCGCATCCATGAACGCCTCGACCTTTCGCCGGTCGCCTTCGACGAGATCGACGAACTGGACGCCGACCTGGAACGTGTCGCGCTCGAGCGCGCGGATCCAGCGCACCTCGCCGCGCGTCGTGATGAACGGCGCGCGCTTCATCGTGAACGTGTACTGCGTGCCCTTCGGCAAGTACTGTTCGGAGATCAGCCGCATGCCGGTCGGGCTGATGTCCGCGATCGCCGCGCGAAAGAGCGTGAACGAGCGCTTGTCCTCGACGACGACGTCGATGAACTTGCGCAGTCGAACGCCGTCGTCGGCGCGCTTGTCGTCATCCATCGGTCACCGTCGTCCCCGGAAAGTAGAAGGCGAGAATATCGGCGGCCGAGCGGCCCGACGCGGCGGCGTAACGCGCACCCCACTGACAAAGCCCCACGCCGTGACCACGGCCGGCTCCTTCGATCACGAGGCGCGGATCGGCCTGCGTTGCGTCGATGCGCACGGCGCGCAGCCACAAACTGCGAACGACGTCACTTCCGAGTGCCCGGCGAAAATCGGCGACGGCGATCGTGGCGACCGTCGTGCCGAGCAGCGCGACCGCACGCGGACGTCCCGTCGCGTCCGGCTCCGTGAGCGATGTGCCCGTCAGCGTGCCGCCGGTCTTCGCGCCGAAGGCGGCGACGGCGCGCTCGAGCGCGACCGAACGCGTCCAGCGATAGTCCGGCGCCGGCGCGCAGTACGGATCCGCGACGCCGCGGAGGTACGGCAGCGGCGCGCCGTTCCACACTGCGACGATGTCCGCGGTGTGACCGCCGCAGCAGGATGAGTAGAACACGGACGCCGGACCGCTGCCGAACGCGACCGTGCGGCCGCGCGTCGCCTGAATCGCCGCGGTCGCCGCGGGATGCTCGGCCTCCACGCCGCCCCAGCGCTGGTCGGACTCGTCCGCGCGCACGTCCCACGCGCGCGAGAGCGTGCGTTTCGCGAGCGCGAACGTGCGCGCGACGATCGCCTGCGCCTGCAGCGCGGCCGCGGGCCACGACGGCGGCGACTCGAGCGGCACCACGCCCTGCAAGTACTGATCGACGTCGATCGTCGTGACGAGCGCGAACGTGCCGTCCGGCGCGCCGACGGTCGACGGCGCGCCGCGCCAGCGCTTGCCGCCGAACGCGAACGTTCCGTCGAACGCGACCTGCGGGATCTCACCGTGCGTATCGGTCGCAATCAGCACGCGAATCTGCGGCGTGCTCGGATCCCAGACGTCGACCCCGCCGGTCGCGACCGTCGTCGCGGCCGCGACGCCTTTGAGGAACAGCGCGCGCGTCGGCACAGGCTAGAGCAGGCGCTGCTGCGCGCCTTCGCGGCCGCGCACGCCGAGGTGCGCGAGCGCGGCGGGCGTCGTCTTGCGGCCTTGCGCGGTGCGCTGCACGAAGCCGATCTTCAGCAGGTACGGTTCGACGACGTCTTCGAGCGTCTCCACGTCCTCGGTCAACGTCGCGGCGATCGCGTTGATTCCGACCGGGCCGCCGCCGTACTGGTTGGCGACGGTGTCGAGATAGGCGCGGTCGAGGCGATCGAGCCCGCGCACGTCGACGCCTTCCCGGCGCAACGCCTCGTCGGCGACGTCCGGCGTGATGACGCCGCCGGCGCGCACCTCCGCGAAGTCGCGCACGCGACGCAAGCAGGCGGTTCGCGATGCGCGGCGTCCCGCGGCTGCGCTCCGCGATCGTGCGCGCGCCGTCGGGCTCGATTGCGATCTCGAGCACGCGCGCGCT
Source organism: Vulcanimicrobiota bacterium (assembly GCA_963841685.1). Classification (GTDB taxonomy): domain Bacteria; phylum Vulcanimicrobiota; class Vulcanimicrobiia; order Vulcanimicrobiales; family Vulcanimicrobiaceae; genus Vulcanimicrobium. The sequence continues at coordinate 1,829,768 of CAWJDU010000003.1, read as the reverse complement.
GCGCTCGACGATGCGCTGCAGCTCCGCGGCCTCGTAGTACGCGAGATGGTGCACGATGCCGAAGCGGTCGCGCAATGGCGCCGACAGCATCCCCGCGCGCGTCGTCGCGCCGACCAGCGTGAACCGCTTCAGCGGCAGCTTCAGCGTCTTGGCGTACGCGCCGCGATCGACGACGAAGTCGATCTGGAAGTCCTCCATCGCCGGATAGAGGTACTCTTCGACGACGGTGCCGAGGCGGTGGATCTCGTCGATGAACAGCACGTCGCCCGCATCCAGCGCGGTGAGGATGCCGACGAGGTCCTTCGGCTTCTCGAGCGTCGGTCCGGACGTCGGGCGCAGCGCGCCGCCGGTCGCGCGCGCGATCAGGTTTGCGAGCGTCGTCTTGCCGAGGCCCGGCGGCCCGGAGAACAGCACGTGCTCGAGCGGCTCACCGCGCCGCGCGGCCGCGTCGAGCGCGATGCGCAGGTTGTCGACGATCTGCTCCTGCCCGACGTAATCGTCGAACGAGCGAGGGCGCAGCGTCGCGCCGTAGACCTGGTCTTCGAGCGACGCGTCCGCGTCGACGACGCGCGGCGCATCTCCGGGTTGCGACGCACCCTCCGACGAGCTCACGGTGCCGACCGTCCGGGCCGACCGTCTTCTTGCGCACGGAACCGCTGCTCATGCGGGAACGCTCGCGGCGTTGCGCTGCCGGTAGATCTCGGCGAGCAGCGTCTCGGCGTCGGCGACGTGCGGCGCGCGCTCGAGCGTCTCGGCGATCATCGCTTCCGCATCGTTGCGCTTGTAGGCGAGCTGCAGCAGCACGGCAAGCGCTTCGCCCGCGAACTCCGGCATCGGCGGCTTCGCGGGAACCTCGCGGCGCGGCGCGTCCTGGATCAGCAAGAAGCGCGCGACTTTGCCTTGCAGCTTCGCGACGATGTCGCGCGCCTTCTGCTGACCGATGCCGGGCAGCGTCTTCAGGAACGCGTGGTCGCCTTCGTCGATCGCGCGCGCGATGCGCGCCATCGGCGCGGAGAACGCGCGCGCGGCCGACTTCGGTCCGATCGACGCGACGGTCAGCAGCGATTCGAAGAACTCGCGCTCGATCGCGTTCGTGAACCCGAAGAACGTGAAGCGCCCCGCGTTGCCTTCGATCGCGAAGTGCGGGTAGATCTCGAGCGTGACGTCGCCGGCGTCCGGCACCTTCGCGACCACGCTCGGCGGCAGGACGATGTCGTACGCGAGCCCGGCGGCGTCGACGCGCACAACGTCGTCACCGCGCTCGAGCACGCTGCCGCTGATTCTAGAGAACATGCTGCACGGGGCGCCCCGCGCCGAAGGCGCGGGGGGCGCGGAGCCGGAGGCGCAGCGCCTTCGAATCGATACGCGTACGCGATCGCGAGCGCGAGCGCGTCGCTCACGTCGTCGGGCTGCGGCGGCGCTGCGAGACCCAGCAGCTGCACGACCATGCCCTTCACCTGCGACTTCGTCGCCGCGCCGCTGCCCGCGAGCGCGCGCTTCACCATCGCGTGCGCGAGGTCGCAGACCGCGACGCCGTTCGCGCCGGCCGCGAGCGCGAGCACGCCGCGCGCATGTCCCATGAGGATCGCCGTCCGCGGGTGCTCGTACGACGTCCAGAGCTCTTCGACGACCATGCAGTCGGGGCGCGTCGTGCGCACGACCTCGACCATCGCGTCGTGCAGCTGCACGAGACGGCGTTCGAGCGGCGCTTTCGCATCGGGCTGCAGCACGCCGCCCTCGACGAGACGCAGCGTGCCGTCGCGCACGTCGACGACGCCGTACCCCGTGGTGCGCAGTCCCGGGTCGACGCCGAGGATGCGGCGCGCGGTCACTGTCCCGTCGCGCCGGTGCGGACGACCGTGATGTTGACCGATTCGCCGGGCTTCGCGTTCGTGTTGGCGTCCGGCTCCGTCCGCGCGACCTGTCCGTCCAGCAGCGGACGCCCGTCGGGCGTCGTCGCTTCCTGCGCGATCGCGATGTTGCCGATCTGGTACCCTTGCGACGTCAGCGCCGCTTCGCGTCGTCGAGCGTCATCCCGGTCACGTCGGGGATGCTGCCGGAGACGCTGATGAAGACGGTGACCGTCGCGCCCTTCTTCGCCTTCGAACCGGCGGCAGGCTGTTCGAGCGAGATCTTGCCGGTCGGGTTCGCGGCATCGACCGTGTACGAGCGCGCGACGCTGAAGCCGGCCTGCTGCAGCGTCGACTGCGCCGCGCCGGCGTCGTTGCCGACGACGTCGGGGACGACGGCGGCGGCGGGCCCGGTGCTCACGATGACGGTCACGACGGCGTTCGGCTGCACCGGCGACTGCGGATCGGGATCTTGCGAGGCGATGACGTTCGCGGGAATCGTGTCGCTCTCGGTCTGCTGGCCGATCGACGAGCTTGAGCCCCTGCTTCTGCAGTCGCGCGCGCGCGTCGTCGACGTTCATGCTGACGACGTTCGGGACGACGATCGGCTTGACGCCCTTCGACACGTCGAGCGTGACGACGGAGTTCTGCTGCACGGACGTGCCGACCGGCGGCGCCAGGTCGATGACTTGATTCTGCGGGACGGTGCCGCTGTACGCGGACAGCAGCTTGACGCGGAGCTTCGCGTTGCGCAGCGAGCGCTGCGCGTCGTCGACGCTGTAGCCCTTGACGTCGGGCACGTCGACCATCGGCAAACCGCCGGACACGACGAGCGCGACGGGATCGTTGTGCCCGAGCGCCGTTCCCGCCGGCGGGTCCTGACTGATCACGCGTCCTTGCGGAACGGTCTCGCTGCGCCGCGCTCGTCACGTTCGGCACGAGACCGAGCTCGACGAGCCGCTGCTGCGCCTGCGTCGCGCCCATGCCCTCGAGGCGCGGCACGGCGATGTTCTTCGCGGGCCCGAACAGCGGCCCGCGCATCGCGAAGAACCCGATCGCGATCGCGACGGCGAGCAGCACCGGGAAAACGATCCACCGGCGGTCCGGGACCGTGCCGGACGTCGTCGACGAGCGATGTCCGCGGTCTCCGCGGGACGATCCGGCGCGACGGACCGGCGCGGCGGCGGCACGCCCGTCGCCGCTGAACCGGCTCGTCGGCGCGTCGGCGAAGAGGTGCGTCTGCGCGACGTTCGGACGCTCGCGCGCTTCGCGCAGCGCGCTCGCAAGCTCCGTCGCCGACGCGAAGCGCTCGTCGGGATTCTTGCGCAGCAGCCGCGAGACGATCGACGCGACCGCGACGCTGACGCCGCTCGCCGGATCGATCGGCGCCGGCTCCTCGGAGACGTGCTTGAGCGCGACCGCGACCGGCGTGTCGGCGTTGAACGGCAGCGTGCCGGTCAGCATCTGATAGAGGACGACGCCGACGGAGTACAGGTCGCTGCGCTCGTCGATGTCGTGTCCCTGCGCCTGCTCCGGCGAGATGTACGCGACGCTGCCCATCACCATGCCGGGCTGCGTCACGCCGAGCGTGTGCTCCGATACTGCGCGCGCGATGCCGAAATCGCTCAGCTTGACGACGTCGTCCTTCGTGACGAGGATGTTCGCCGGCTTGACGTCGCGGTGCAGCAGCCCTTGCCGGTGCGCGTACGCGAGACCGCTCGCGATCTGGATCGCGTAGTCGACCGCGACCGGCTCCGGCAGCACGCGCTCGTCCCGCATGATGTCGCCGAGCGTCGCGCCGTCGACGAGCTCCATCACGATGTAGTACGAGTGGTCCTCCTGACCGAAGTCGTACACGTTGACGATGTTCGGATGCGACAGTTTCGCCGCGGACTGCGCCTCGTAGGAGAAGCGCCGCACGAAGTCTTCGTCGCTCGCGTACTGCTCGCGCAGCACCTTGATCGCGACGCGCCGCCGCAGCAGCGTGTCGGTCCCGACGTAGACGTTCGCCATCCCGCCGTTGCCGAGCGTCCCGTCGACCCGGTACCGGTTGTTGAAAATCCGTTCGGTCTGCACTACGAGTTGAACGGCGCTGCGCCCCGGGCTCGGGTGCGAAGCACCCCGGCGCGAAGCGCCGGCAAGCTTCGCTTGCGTGGTCCGACGCGTCGGAACACATGCCCCCCACGCGTCGCGTGGGGCCCCCGGGCCGAGCTCGCAAGAGACAGTCCGATCAGGCACGACGATCTGCGCTCGCTCCATGACCATGATGTCGCTAACTTCGCTGGCGGGCTAACGCGACCCGCAGGACGTCTCGGGCGATCGGCGCGGCGTACGTGCCGCCGTAGCCGACGTTCTCGACGACGATCGCGACGGCGACGCGCGGCGCCTCGGCCGGCGCGAACGCGACGAACCATGCGTGCGAGCGCCCGCGCGGGTTCGTCGCGGTGCCCGGTCTTGCCCGCCACGGTCACCCCGGGAAGCTGCGCCGCCGTCCCCGTTCCCCGCGCGACGACCTGGATCATGAGGCTGCGCACCTCGTGCGCGGTCTCCGCAGAGATCGGTTGGGCGATCGTCTCGACGCGCGGTCGACACGCTCGTCGAGCTGCCGGCGACGCGGCGTACGAGGTACGGCCGCGGCGTCGTGCCGTCGTGCGCGATCGTGGCGCCGACGAGCGCCATGCGCATGGGCGTCACGAGCAGGGACGCCTGCCCGAAGCCGAGCTGCGCGAGCACGCCGGGGAACACGTCCGACTTCGCCGGCAGCCGGTCGCGCGCGACCGGCAGGTCGAAGTCGACCGGCTGCCCGAGGCCCCACTTCGCCGCGTACGCGAACCACCGGTCGACGCCGATCTTCAGCGCGATCTGCGCGAAGTCGACGTTGGAGCTGAGCGCGAACGCGCCGGCGAGGTCCTGCACGCCGGTGCTCTCCTCTTCGTCGTCGTGCACGGTGAAATTGCCGACCGTGAAGCCGCCGTCGTCGACGAAGGTGGATTGCGGCGTCACGACGCCGGCGTCGAGCGCATCGGATGCGGTCACGATCTTGAACGTCGACCCGGGCGGATAGAGTCCGCTCGTCGAGCGGTCGAGCAGCGGCGACGACGCGTCGTGCACGAGCGCGGGCCACCGCGCGTCGAGACCGTTCGGGTCGTACGACGGGACCGAGGCGAGCGCGAGCACCGCGCCGGTGCGCGGGTCCAGCACGACGCCGGCCGCCCGCGCGTAGCGCGACAGCCCGGCGACGAGCGCGCGCTGCACCGCCGAGATCGAGCGTCGTGACGATGTCGGCGCCGCGCGGCGCGCCGTGCGTGCCGCGCAGGATCTGCGCCAGCTGATCGATCGGGCCGACCGCGTCCGTGTGCGCGGCGAGCGCGTGGTCGAAGGCGTCTTCGAGGCCCGACGTGCCGTACCGCGGCGATGCGTATCCGACGGCCTGCGCCGTGAGCGCGCCCTGCGGATACACGCGGCGCGTGCCGCGCGTCACGCGCGAGCGGCGAGCCGTCCGATGCAAGGATCGAACCGCGGCCGATCGCAATCTCGGCGTGCCGCGGGTTGTACGGGTTCGCGGCGAGCCGCGGGCCCGTCGACCAACTTGAATCCAGATCTGCCGCACGGCCAGCAGCGCGAAGAGCACGACGAACGCGCTCGCGAGCAGCCGGATCGCGCGGTTGATCCGAGTCAGGACTCTTCCGCGCTCGGTGCGTCGCCGGACGGACGGCTGCGCTCGCGCAACAGCGTGTAGCCGCTCGACGTTCGCACCGCGAGATGCGCGTGCGCCGTGTCGGCCGCAATCGCCTCGTTGATCAGACGGTGCGCGAGCGCGTCGTCGAGCCCGTCGATCGCGAGCACCGCGTCGACGCCGACGTCGTCGAGCAAGCGGGCCGGCCACGTATGCGGCGTGCGGGATCGTCTCCCACAACCGTTCTTCGTACGGCGCTTCGCGCCACGGCCCGCGCTTTCCGAAGACGGTCGCGTGGTAATCCCACGCGCACAAGCGGCGCTCGTTCCACACGAACTGCTCGCGCGCGCACGTGCGACGGCAGATCGCGCACGGCACGAGCGATTCCGGCGGGTGGAGAAGGCGTCGAGGATGTCTTCCGGCACGTCATCGGCATTCACGACGACGTCTTCGGTCAGCGTTTCCGGCACCGACGCCGTCCAGCCGACGCGCGCGAGCAGCTCGAGGTCGCGCAGCGACGAGACGAACGATCGTTCGTCCGAGGGATCGAACGTCGAGTCCGTCCACGACGCGACGTTGTCCGCCGCGATGCCGACGCGCTGCCAGTTCTCGCCGAGCACGACGCCGATCGGCGTCCACGCGAGCGGCACGAGCCACGCGGTCACCTGCCGGTTCTCGGGTACGAGACTCGACGTGAACGCGAGCGTGCTGGCGTTTCCGCCGAGCACGTAGACGCGTGCATCCTGCTTCGGTTGCGGCTCGATCGGCGCGCTCATTCGGCTCGGTGCGTACGGCGCCGCATGGGTACGATCCCGCTGCTATGAACGCGACACGTCCTCTTACGATGCTGACCGGAGTGGCGCTGCTGGGGCTCGGCATCTCGCTGATCGCCCGGTCGCTTTCCGAAGACGACGACGATTCCGGGCTCTTCACGCCCCCGGGCGAACGCAACGAACGCGCGAGCGTACCGTACGGCAGCGGAACGCGCATCGAAAAAGCGTTCACGATCGAACGCTCCGCGCGCGAGCTCTACGACCACTGGCACGACCTCACGCGACTGCCGAACATCCTGTCGCACGTCGAGCGGGTCGAGCTGCTCGGCGATGGGCAGTCGCGCTGGACCGCCAAAGGCCCCGGCGGCTTTCGCGCCGAGTGGGAAGCCGAGATCGTCGACGACACGCCGGGCGAGCGCATCGCGTGGCGGTCGACGCGAGGCAGCGTGCCGAACGCGGGTTCCGTCCGCTTCACGCAGGCGCCGGGCGACCGCGGCACCGAGCTGCGGCTCGAGATGGAATGGGCGCCGCCCGCGGGTCCGATCGGGAAGTCGTTCGCGAGCCTCTTCGGCGGCGATCCGGCGCTGATCGTCGAGAGCGATCTGCGACGCTTCAAAGCAACGATGGAAGCCGGCCACTACGCGGTCAACGGAACGGACGTGAAGTCGTGAGAGCGGTGACGTTTCACGGCAACGGCAAGGTCGCGGTCGACAACGTTCCCGACCCGCAGATCCTCACGCCGCTCGATGCGATCGTGAAGATCACGTCGACCGCGATCTGCGGCTCGGATCTGCACATGTACAACGGCTACATCCCGACGGTGCAGAAAGGCGACGTCTTCGGCCACGAGTTCATGGGCGAGGTCGTCGACGTGGGGCGCGACGTGAAGAACGTCCGTGTCGGCGACCGCGTGATCGTCCCGTTCACGATCGCGTGCGGCAACTGCGTGCAGTGCCGTGCCGGCAAAACGTCGCTCTGCGACAACTCCAACCCGAACGCGTGGATGGCCGATCTGCTGCTCGGCTACACGTGCAGCGGGCTGTACGGATACTCGCACGCGTTCGGCGGCTATCCCGGCGGTCAGGCCGAGTTCGTGCGCGTCGCGTGGGCGGACGCGAACGCGTTCCCGGTGCCCGCCGACCTCGCCGACGAGCAGGTGCTGTTCCTCACCGACATTTTTCCGACCGGATATCAAGCGGCGGAACAGGCCGACATCGAGCCGGGCGACACCGTCGCGATCTGGGGCTGCGGCCCGGTGGGGTGGTTCGCGATCCAGAGCGCGTTCATGCTCGGCGCCGAGCGCGTCATCGCGATCGATCGCATCCCGTACCGTCTCGACCGGGCGCGCGCGCTCGGCGCGGACACGATCGACCTCGACCACGAGGACGTGGTCGAAACGCTGAAGACCACGACGGCAGGTCGCGGTCCCGACAAGGCGATCGACTGCGTCGGCATGGAGGCGCACTCGTTCGCCCCCGACGCGCTCGCCGACAAGCTGAAACAAACGGCGAAGCTCGCGTTCGACCGCGCGCACGTGGTGCGCCAGGCGATCTACGCCGTCGGGAAGGGCGGCGTCGTCTCCGTGCCCGGCGTGTACGCGGGCTTCATCGACAAGTTCCCGATGGGCATCGTCGTGAACAAAGGTCTGACGATCCGCAGCGGGCAGACGCACGTCCACCGCTACGTGCCGAAACTGCTCGAGATGATTCAGGACGGGCGGATCGACCCGAGCAAGGTCATCTCGCACGTGCTGCCGCTCGACGCGGCGCCGGAAGCGTATCGCATGTTCGTCGACAAGGTCGAGGACTGCGAGAAAGTCGTGCTCAAGCCCGGCGCTCAGCGCGCGGCATGACGCCGCCTTTTGCGGCGGGATAGATCAGCCTGTCCCCTTCGGCCACCGCCGCCTCGTTCAAGACCGCGGGCTCAGCCCGCGCCGGGCCCATCAAGTGGAAGACGTCGCGGCCGCGAAACAGGAGATGGTCGGCGACGATACGCCGATGACATCGCCACCAGACCGCCTCGGCGCACATGATCGCGCATTGCCGGCGAATGCTCACGTCCAACAGGCGCGACAAGCCGAGTTGGAACTCGTCCGAGAGCGCATAGTCGGCGTAATTGTGAAAGCTTTGATTGGTCCAGAAGCCGTTGACGGCCGGCGGAACCGTTTTCGACCTCTTGCGCAGGCCGCCGAGCTCCGGAAGCCGAGCGAACCCGATCTGCCATCGACCGAGTTCGTCCGGCAACCGGTCCGTATTGAACTGCGGATTGGTTCGAGAGCGGCTGAGCGTACGAATGTCCACCACGAGGTCGACGGAGCCCAACCTCAGCAGGTCGACGAACGCGGAAACAGTACGCGTCGAGTGCCCGACCGTGTAGACGCGAAGCGGGATCTCCGGCGCATCATTTCCTGAGCGAGTCACTCGAGCGCAGACGAGTGCTCTTTCAGGCGAGCGCGTGTTCGGCGGCCAGGCGTTACGCGAGCTTGCCCGAGTACGACTCGAGCAACTCCCACGCGGTCGTGCCGAACTCGCCCCTCCAGCGCTTGTAGTATTCGCCGAGCCGGCCCTTCAACGCCGTGCGCTCCGCCTCGCTCACGCGGTTCACTGCCATGCCCTGCGACTGCAGCTTACCGATGAGCGAGTCGTTCATCTTCATGACGTCGCTGCGCATGCGGTCGGTGTAGCGCGACGCGTTCCGAGTGATGATCGCTTGCACGTCGGACGGCATCTTGTTGAACCAGTCCGCTGCCGCAAGCAGCCAGTACCCGCCCCACATATGGCTGGTGAGGCTGAGGTTCTTCTGCACCTCGTAGAATCGCGAGAACTCGATGTTCGCGAGCGGGTTCTCCTGCCCGTCCACCACGTGCGTCTGCAACGCGGTGTAGAGCTCGCTGAAGTTCATCGGCGTCGGCGCGGCGCCGAGCGCCTTGAACAGATCGAGAGCGATGCGGCTGTTCGGCGTTCGAATCTTCATGCCGTTGATGTCGTTGGCCGCGCGCACCGGTCTCGTGCTCGTCGTCACCTCGCGCATCCCGTTCTCCCAAATCTTGTCGAACGGGTGCAGGCCTTTCGCCGCGATCTCTTGGCGGACGTATGCGCCGAGCCGGCCGTCGAACGCACGGAACGCCGATTGACTGTCGGGGAAGGCAAAACCGACGCTTTGGATGCCGGCGATCGGGACGACGCCCTCGAGGATCCCGCCGTCGAGCGTCATCACCTGCAGCGCGCCGGAGCGCAGTTGCTGCAGCATCGCGGTGTCGCCGCCGAGCTGGTTGTTCGGGAACACCGCGACGTCGACGCGTCCGTTCGTCTCCTTGCGAACCGCGTCCCAGAGGTCTTTCATCGCCACGCTGAGCGGATGATCGACGGGCTGATTGGTGCCCGCCTTGCCGGCGAACTCGGCCGCGCGCGCGGGGCTGCGCACGTACGCGACGGATGCGAGCATCGCGGCCGTCGAGCCGAGGAACGCGCTGCGTGACGGAACCGTCATGAGACCTCCTGAACGAATGGGAAGAACGGTGTTGCGGCGGGACTAGCTTCTCGCGGTTCGTCAATCCTTCGCCGGTCGTCACAGGCGGGCGAGCCGGGTGCGGGCGTCGTCCGCGAAGCCGGCCTGAAAGTGCGCGTTGAGCGCGAGCGCGTGACGCAGGGCCGCGGCGGCGCCTCGACGGTCGCCCTCCTGCTCGGCGATGACGCCCGCATGATACCAGATGCGCGGGTCCGCGGTGTTCCAGGCGGTCGCGCGGCGCGCGGCATCGCGCGCGACTCTCCATCGGCCGCAGCGTGCAGCGGTCCACGCAAGCGTGTCTTCGGCGAACACGTCGTCGCGCACCGCGAGCTCGCGGCGCGCGATGGTGTACGCATCGGCGGCGCGCACACCGTGATCGGCGTATTCCAGCGCCAACAACCGGTCGACGAGGTGCTGCGCGTTCCCGACGCGTTCGACGGCGACGATCTCGTCGCGCGTCGCGGCTGCAAAGGACGCGTCGCCGACGCGCGCCTGCGCGTCGGCGAGCAGCCCGAGGTTCTCCGGCGACGGCGTGAGCAGCACGGCGCGGCGCGCGTACGCGAGCGCGTCGCTCCAGCGGCCGTACGCCGCCGAGAAGCGGGCATCGTCGGTGAGCGCCTGCACGTCGCCGTCGAAGCGCGCGAGCGCGGTCCGCTCTTCCGCGAACGCGGCCGCTTCATCGCCCGCCTCGAACGCGAGCTCGCCGAGGCGGACGTGAAACCATGCGCGGCGTTCGTTCGGAATCCCGTACATCGCGTCGGCGCGTCGCGCCGCACGGCTCAGCAGCGTCCTCGCGCGGGCGAGATCGCCCGTGATCTCCGCGAAGCGCGACGCCACCGTTTCGGTCGCTTCACCGGCGGCGCCGAAATGTGCCAGTACTGTACGCGCGGCCGGGTAGTCGCCGAGCTCCATGTCGAGCGAGGCTTCGCCCATTGCGAGCGACGGATCGTCGGGCGCGCTCGCGCGCGCGCGGCGCGTCGTCGCGAGGGCGTCCCGGAACCGGTGCAGCGTCAGCTGCGCGGCCGCGAGCTCGCGCAGCGCCGCGACGTTGCCGTCGGGCTGCAGGCGCAGCGACCGCGACGCAGCGGCCTCTGCGCGCAGCACGTCGCCGACGTCCCCGCGCTCGCGATAGCGCTGCAGGTACTCCGCCGCCAGGAGCCGTGGCGTGATCTGATCTTCGGGATCGCGCGTTGCGCGCGATTCTTCGAACGCGATAGTCTTCGCGCGAATCGTCGCGTCGTCGCGCAGCGGCGCCGGCGACCCCGCCGACGCCGGATCGCCGGCCGCGGCGTGCGACGCGAAGGCCGGCCAGCTCGCGAGCGCGACGAGGGCGAGCGCGATCAAAGCCGCCGAGCGCTTCAGAAGTGCACCCCCAAGCCGATGTACGGGCCCTGGTGATTGAACCCGACGGGCGCGTCCGTGCGCACGTTGCTGCGGTCGCCGAGGAACCCGGCGTCGAGGAACAGCGGCGAGTGGTTCGGCTCGATCGACGCGCCGATGAGATAGCGCACCTCGCGGTAGGAGAGCCCGTACGAGCCCGCACCGCCGAGCGTGTACAGCCCGCTGACGTTCGGATAGAAGAACACGCTTCCGTGCAGCGAGAAGTTCTGGTCGACGTCGGCGAGCTTCTCGATGCCGTAGCCGACGCCGTGCTGCCGCGGCTCGAAGTTCGATCCGCGCGTGAGGTACGAGACGGCGCCGTAGATGCGCGGACCGGTCACTTTGATGCCGGCGCGCACGTCGTAATCATACTCCTCGGCGGTGAACGACGGGACGAAGCCGACGCCGAGCGGACCGATCCCGGTGACGGCGCCGCCGCGCGTCCGGTAGTCGTACGTCCGGCTCTCGCCGCCGACGTAGACGTCGTATTGGCCGAGCGGAACCTCGAACGCGGCGCGCGCTTCGCGTCGAGCGATCGTTCAAGCCTTTGCTCGGCCCGGCATACGCGTTGTCGATCAGCGGCGGCGCGACGTCGTCGAGCGCGACGTAGTGCACGGTGCGGTTGATGCGCGTCCCGAGGTTCGTTTGCGGCCCGAGCGGCGGCGATGCGGTGAACGCGTTCCCGCTGTTCGGGTCCGCGCCGTACGGTACCGGCGCGGCTTCGGAACCGGGTGCCGGCAACGTCGTCGCGCCGCCCGGCCCCGTCACCGTCGATCGGCTGCGCTTCGGCCGCGCCGGCGTTCGGCGGCGACTGGGGCTGCGAGGTCGCGGGCGCGTTGACCTGAGCGCCCGCGGGCGCGGCGAATCCGAGCATCGCCGCGACGGCGAGCGGTGCGACGCGGACGTTCATCGCGGGTCTCCGAGGTACGGGAAGCCGCGCAGCGGGTGCTTCGCAGCGGGAGTGGTGTTGTCGCTGGTGAGGCACGGCGTTTCGCGGTTGTCGTCCGGAGCGAAACCGAGTTTCGGAATCAGGCTGCCGTAGATGGCGCCGAGCGACAGATCGATCACGGGCGAGCGCGGATCGCGACCGCCGAATTGCCGGTACGGATCGCCCAGCGCTTTCTTCACGCCCTCGATGCCGTCGGGCGGCACCGTGCGCACGAGCTGCACGGGCAAGCCGCTCTTGCCGTTGGTCTCGACGGCGAGATAGCGCGCCGGTCCGTGCTGCGAGAGATCGGCCTCGATGTAATCGGGGATCAACACCTTCACGGCGGCGTCCGCGACCGCATGCGAACGTCCCGCGGTGTGGATCATGTACTCGCGGATCGACTTTGCGAGCACGCCGTCGTCGGTGAGCGCCGCACGGTTCGTCGCGTCGTGATTGGCGAACGACTCCGTCGCTTCTTTGACCGCAGGCCGCCCGAGCCGCTCGACCTGCGTCCACGTTCCGCTCGTCGTCGGTCGCGCCGCCGAAGCGCGTGTCGATATTGCGCACGACGTTCACGAGGGACGCGACCGGCGACTGCGGCGATGCATCGGGGTCGCCGTCCTTGAGCGACGTCGTCGCCCACACGTTGATGCGTCCGGGGTCGCCGCCGCGCGGCGAGCATCGTGCGCGGCAGTTCGACGACGAGCGAGAGCACGTTGTAGCCGGCGAGAAAGTCTTTCGCATCCTTGCGGAAGCATCGCGCGGTGTTGCGCGGCGGGTTCGGCTGGTTCGCGAAGTTGCGGTCGGGCTGGATCCGGTAGAACTGCGAAGGTCGAAGTAGAACGGGTCTTCGCGCGGACCCGCGAACGCCATGATGCCCTTGCCGAGATCGGTCGCGCGGCCGTAGGGAACCTCACCCGTGCGCGCCGACGTCACGATCGTGGTGCGCGTCCCCGCTGTCGCGGGCCGTGTCGGCCCGTAGAGCGTGATCGCCTGGTTCGGTCCGGGCGCGCCCGCTTGAACTGCAGGACGAGGTCCTCGGTCGCATCGGAGCCGAGGCCGATCTTTGAGCTGGTAGAGCACGCCCGGGTCGAAGTACGTCGTCGTCGCCGAGTCCCGGCGGGATCAGCGGCCAGACGTTCATCGCGAGCACGACCTTCGACGGATCGTTCGCCGGAAAGACGTAGACGTCGGTGATGTCGGCGCCAGGACGCGCAACGGTCAGGGGCGAGTCTTGGTGATCGGACGCGGAAGCGCCGTGCAAGACGTAGAGCACGCCTGCCGACGCGAGAAATACCGCGCACGACAGAGCGAGCAAGGATGCGGCGAAGCGACGCACGTGTGCCTCCAGAGACGAGGTGAGCTTGCTGCGTACCCCCTGCTTTGCCGCCACATGTGCATCGCAGCGCCCGGTTGCCCGCTGCGTCGTTACGATTGCGCAATCCGGAAGCGCGGCGCGCCCGTTTCGTCTTCCGTGCCCCGAAGGTCCCGCTACGTCGTGAGCTTCGACGCGTTGCGTTCCAAGCTCGGAAGCACGCAATTCGAGCGCTATCGCCGGAACGATACGTCGAACGCGCCGCCCGCTCGCCGCCATATCGGTTGGCAATGGCCGTGCGACTGCATCGCGTTCGCACGCGACGCCGGCGACTATCTCTGGGTGCCGTGCCGGAGGCACGCCGGGGAGTAGGGGCGCGACACCGCCAGGACTCCCGTGCGGCGGCTTTGCATCCTGTGCCGATGCATCGCCCATCACCGCCGCTCGACGGCATCCGCGTCGTCGAGGTCGGCAACTTCATGGCCGTCCCGTTCTGCGGCATGCAGCTCGCCGATCTCGGCGCGGACGTCGTGAAGGTGGAGAACCCGAACGGCGGCGACCTTACGCGCACGACCGGCCCGTTCATCGACGGCGAGAGCTCGAACTTCATTCGCCTCAATCGCAACAAGCGCAGCGTCGCGCTCGATCTCAAATCGGCCGAGGGGAAGCAGCTCTTCGAACGGCTCGCGGCGCGCGCCGACGTCGTGATCGAAAACCTGCGTCCCGGCACGATGGACGCGCTCGGGATCGGCTACGCCGCGCTTTCGCACGCATCGCCGCGCCTGATCTACCTCTCGGCGACGGGCTTCGGCAACGACGGACCGTACACGCGGCTCGCCGGTCTCGACATCATCGCGCAAGCGATGTCGGGACTGATGAGCATCACGGGCGAGCCGGATCGACCGCCCGTGAAGGTCGGCGTTCCGATCGCGGACCTCACCTGCGCGCTGTACGCGACGATCGCCGTATTGGCCGCGCTGCGCGCGCGCGATCGCGACGGCCGCGGGCAGTTCATCGACGTCTCGCTGCTCGAGTCGGCCGTCTCACTCGCGGTGTGGGAAGCCGGCCGGTACTTCGCGACCGGTGAAGTTCCCGCGCCGTCCGGTTCCGCGCACCAAGCGATCGCGCCGTATCAAGCCGTGCGCTGTGCCGACGGCTGGTTCACGTTCGGCGCAAACACGCAGGCGCATTGGCGCACCGCGTGCGCGGTGCTCGGACTCGACGCGCTCGTCGACGACCCGCGATTCGCGACGAACGACGCGCGCTTGCGCAACCGCGACGCGCTGATCGCCGAGATCGAACGGGTCACGCAGACGCAGCCCGCGGAGCACTGGACGAGCCGTCTCGGCGCTGCCGGCCTGCCGTGCGGTCCGATACAACGGTTCGACCGCGTCTTCGCCGATCCGCATCTCGCGGCGCGCGAATTCTTCGTCGACTCGCCGCATCCGACGCGTCGGAACCGTCAAGCAGATGGGATCGCCGATGCGCTTCTCGCAGACGCCGGCACGCATCCGGCACGCGGGACCGTCTCTCGGCGCCGATACCGCGGACGTGCTGCGCGAGGTGGGCATCGACGACGCCGAGCTCGAGCGCCTGACGCGCAAAGGCGTCGCGGTGCTCGCATGATTCGCCTCGAGCGGCGCGGCGAAGGCGTCGCGTGGATCGTGATCGACCGTCCGGAAGCGCGCAACGCCATGACGTTCGCGATGTGGCAACGGCTGCGGCGACGTCGCGCGCGAAGTCGACGCCGATCGAAGCGTGCGCGCCGTCGTCATCACGGGCGCGGGCGATCGCGCGTTCGTCGCGGGCACCGACATCGCCGAGTTCACCGCATTCCGCGACGGCGAGGACGGCGTCGCCTACGAAGCGCGCATCGACGCCGCGGTAGACGCGCTGGAAGCGATCCGCGTCCCGACGATCGCCGCGATCGCCGGCGCGTGCACGGGCGGCGGTGTCAGCATCGCGGCGACGTGCGACATCCGCGTCGGATCGCCGTCGACGCGGGTCGGCGTGCCGATCGCGCGCACGCTCGGGAACTGCATCTCCGCACGCAACATCGCGCGTCTGGCCGGTTTGATCGGGCTCGACACGGCGAAGGCGCTCATCTTCTCGGGCGCGCTGATCGACGCGGACGCGGCGCATCGCGCACGCTTCCTGACCGAGATCGCTCCGGCCGACGACGCGCTGCACGCGCGCGCGCAGGCGATCGCCGAAGCGACCGCCGCGCTCGCGCCGCTCACGCTGCGCGCGACGAAAGAGATCGCGCGCCGCCTGCGTGCGGCGACCCCGATCCCCGACGACCACGACCTCATCCGGCTGTGCTACGGCAGCGCGGACTTTCGGGAAGGCCGCACGGCGTTTCTCGCCAAACGCGCGCCGCGCTGGAGCGGAACCTAGACCGACCTCGAGTGCCGCGGCGTGTCGGTTGCCGCCGCGACCGCGGCGAGACCGGAACGCGGCCGGCGTGTCGCGACGAACACGAACGTGAACACCGCGGCCAGCGCGAGCATCAACGCGCCGCTGACCGAGAGGTCGCTCACCGGCGAGCGCCACCCGAGCACTTGCGCGAGCTCGTACGCCGCCACCGCGACCGCGAGCGCCGTGACGGCGAGCAGCCAGACGCGCATCAGGACCGGCAGCCGCGACGAACGGTACGAGATCAGGCGATGCACGACGCACCGAGTCGAGCGTGTCGGTGCAGATCATGCCGGCGGAGAACGTCGCGCCGACGACCAGGCCGCCGGCGAGGCCCGCTTGCGGGTTGAAGGCGAGCGCGTACGCGAGAATCTGACTGGACGTCTCGAAGCCGAATCCGAACAGCAACCCGATCGGGATCGCGAGCAGCGCGTTCGTGCTCTCGCGCATCCGCTTCGGCAGCAGGCGCGTCTTCGCGCCGGCGGGGCGCGTGCCGCCGCGCCGGATCGTGCGCACGTTCATCGCCGCGACGAGCAGCAGCACGCCGATCGAGATCCAGGTCCCGATGCGCTCGATGAGATCGCCGTGCGCAGCGAAGCGGGTCCCCGCGATACCGACGAGCGCGGAGATCGCGAGGACCATGACGCTGTGCCCGCCGGCGAACAGCGTGCCGACGAACCGGCTCAGCAGCGGCGTCTTGACGTACGCGTTGCGGGTGACGTTGTCGATCGCGGCGAGGTGGTCGGGGTCGGCGCCGTGACGAAGGCCGAGCACGAACACCGTGAACGCCCCGAGCGCGATCACGTCGCGGCCTCCGTGGCGCGGACGCCGTGCTGATGCCACGCGAACGCGTAGCCGACGACGGCGGCGAACGTCAGACCCGCGACGAGCGCGACGGGCACCCCGGCGCCCTGCGCGACGAATCCCTGGCCGATCATCAGCGAGCCGATCGCCGCCATCGCGCAGGCCGTCACGAGGGGCGCGAACCGCGCGACGCGGTCGAAGCTCGGCCGCGCGACGAGCCACGCGGCGCTGCGGACGACGGCGATGCCGAGCGCGGTGAGCACTGCGGCGAGCCCGATGCTGAACGCGATCACGAGCACCAGGCCGTATCCGACGCGGTGCAGTCCGATCGCCGCCAGCAGCACGACGAGCGCGGCAGGACAGGGCGCGATGTTACCGGTCGCCGCCGCGACGACGGCGCCGCGAAACGTCAGCGGCGCCGCACCGGGGATCGCGTGCGCGCGTGCGTGCGCTTCGTCGTCGAGGTGCGCGTGATCGTCGCCCGCCGCGTGCACGTGCTCGTGCTCGTGCGGGTGCGCGTCCGCGTGCACGTGCGAGTGACGGTGCGCGAAGGGCAGCCGCCGCCGCACTTCGTGCGCGAGCGCGCGTCCGCCGACGATCGTCACGACGAGACCGGACGCGATCGTGATCCACGGATAGATCGCTTCCGGAACGACCCACGCGGCGGCGACGAGCAGCGCGACGCCGAGAGCGATGACGCCCGCGGTGTGCGCGATCGTGAGCGCGCTCGCAAGGATGAGCGCCTGGCGCGGTGTCGCGCGCGCGCCGACGAGCGAGACGGCGAGCAGCGTCTTTCCGTGACCGGGCTCGAGCGCGTGGAGCGCACCGAGCGCGAGCGCGAGCAGCAGCGCGCCGATGACGACGAAGGGATCGCTCGAACCGCGCGCCAGCACGTCGGAGAGCGCGTTGGTGCGGGCGAGCGGCGCGCTCGCCGGCGCGTCGAGCGCGGGAAGCGGCATCTGCCGACGCCGTCACGACGCCGCGCGCGTCGATGCGCCCGGCGAGGGACGTGCGCGTGCGCGGCGAGCCGATCAGCGCGCTCGGATACGAGCGCAGCTCGTCGGTGGGATCGCGCTCCGCCCCGACGACGACGTCTTTCCAGCCGAGCCTGCCCGGCTCGTGCGGTCGCGGAACACGAAGGCGTGCGGACCGGCGCCGAGCGGGCGCGGCGAGCTCGGCGGTGACGTACAGCGTCGGCAAGCCGCCCGCGCCCGGTCGCGCGCGGATCGCCGATGACCGCGGCGTCAGTACGAGCGCGCGTCCGTCGAGCTCGAGATCGAGCTGCGTCGCGACGTCGACCGCGTGCTGCGCGGCCCACCGCCGGCGCTCCGCGTGCGTCGGCGTGCCGCGTGCGTCGAGCGCGCGATCGAGCGCGAAGGCGGGAATCTCGGCCATGTCGAGGACGTAGCGCACGTGCACCGCGTGCCGCGCGACCGTGATCCGCGAGAGATGGTTGACCGTGAAGTTGCCCAGCGGATGGGCGCCCGCGGGGCGCGCGAGCGCGAGCGCGATGGCAATCGCAATTCCCGCGATCCCGAGCGGACGGTACATCGGATTCCCTTCGGTCGAGAACGAGCGCTGACCGCTGAACGGCCGGGGCCGCTGGGCGGATTGCACGGCGTTCGTCCCCGTGCGACCGGCGTTTCCCGCCTGCGGAGCGCTCGCTCGATTGCGTCGTTCAGCCGTTGCCTCCGGGGACCGCGCTGATCTGCTCGATGTACGCGCGCCACGCCGCGTCGACCTGATCGCTCGTCATCGACGGCGTGATCTTCGGACCGCCGTGTCCTTTCATCATCATCGCGGGCTGCACGGTCTTGCACACGATCGGCTTGTTGTCGGACGTGATCGCGGACGGCTTCTCGCCCGCGCGAGCGGCGCGACACATCATCGTCGCCGCCATCGCGGAGTCGTGCGTCATCGCGCGATCGTCGCTCATCGCGCCTTGGGCGAGCGCGATCCCGGGCATCGTCAGCGCCGCCGCTGCGAACGCGGCGGCGATCGACCGGTACTTCATCTGCTTCTCCTGTTCGGGACGCACGGCGCGTCCCGGTCCACGGTACCGCGGCGCCGGCCGGCGAGCGCGGTAAGCCGCCTTACGTCACGGTATGCGCGCGCGTCAGAACAGCCGCTTCGTGTCGATCAGGATCGTGACCGGGCCGTCGTTGACGAGCTCGACCGCCATGTCGGCGCCGAACGTGCCGGTGCGGACCGGCACGCCCGCATCCGCGATGCAACGCGCGACGCGCGCGTACAGGCGCTCGGCCTCCGGACCGCGCGCGGCGTCGATGAACGACGGGCGTCGCCCCCGGCGTGCGTCGCCGAGGAGCGTGAACTGCGAGACGACGAGCACGCACCCGCCGCACTCCGCGACGGCAAGGTTCATCGCGCCCGCGCCGTCGTCGAAGATGCGCAAGCCGGCGATCTTCCGCGCGAGCGCGCTCGCGTCGTCGTCGCCGTCATCGACCGCGACGCCGACGAGCACGAGCAGTCCACGCTCGATCGATGCGATCGTCGCGCCCGCGACGCTCACCGACGCGCGCGTCACGCGCTGCACCACGGCGCGCATCCGCCGCTACCAGATCGTCATCGCGCCGGCGAACAGCTCCGTGAGCTCCGGCTTCCGCGACCGGCCGCGGCGCGTTGGCGAGCAGCCGCTGCTGCGCGGCCGCGCCGCGCACCAGCGCCGGAACGTCGGCGTCGGAATACCCGAGCGCGCGCAGCCCGTTCGGCATCGCCGTCGCGCGCATCATGCGCGCGAGCGCGCCGGCGAGCGCGTCGCCGACCTCGTCGTCGTGCTTCGTCCGCTCGCCGCCGAGCAGCATCGCGACGCGGCGGTGCCGCTCGGGCGATGCGCTCGCGGTGAAGCGCGCGACCGACGGTGCCGAGACGATCACCGACATGCCGTGCGGCACCATCGCGTGATCCGTGCCGTAGTCCGGCGGAACGTATGCGCGCACGAGGCCCGCGACCGCGTACGCCATGCCGTGCGGCACGTGTACGCCGGCGTTGCCGAATCCGATGCCCGCCAGCGTCGCGGCGTACATGACCGCTTCGCGCGCCTCGTCGTCGGCCGCGTCGTGCACGGCGCGCTCGAGGTGATCGCCGAGCAGGCGGAGCGCTTCGGCGCACGCGACGTCACTGTACGGGTTCGCGCCCTGCGAGAGCGGACGCGCCGCCGGCGTCGCGGGACGCGGCCGCGCCGTGTACGGACGCGCGGTGAACGATTCGAGCGCGTGCGCGAGGACGTCGAAGCCGCTCGCCGCGACGACCGTCGCCGGCAGCGTGCGCGTCGCGTCCGGATCGACGATGCCGAGCAGCGGGCGCAAGCGGCGCGACGCGATGCCCGTCTTGACGTCGTGCGCCTCGAAGTCGAAGATCGTGATGCCGGTGCACTCGCTGCCGGTGCCCGAGGTGGTCGGGCACGCGATGTGCGGCGCGAGCGGGCCCGGGACGGGCGCGCCGTCGCCGAGCGGCGCGTTGACGTACCGCTCGAACGGCGCGGGGTACGTCGCGTACAGATTCGCCGCTTTCGCCGTGTCGATCGTCGAGCCGCCGCCGATCGACACGTATCCGTCGACGCGCGCGTCGCGCGCGAACGCGGCCGCTTCGCGGAACGACGTGTCCGTCGGTTCGACGCGCACGCGATCGAACTCCGCCACGTCGACGCCGGCGTCGCGCAGCGACGCGCGCGCGGTCTGCGTCAGCTCGAGCGCGGCGACGTGCGGGTCCGTGAACAAGGCGACGCGGTGCATGCCGAGTGCCGCCGCTTCCGCGCCGACCTCGCGTATCGCGCCGCGGCCGAACTTGACGCGCGGTGCCTCGACCTCGAGGACGGTCTCGTGCGCATGCGGGGCCGGCTGCATGGTTGGTGGAAGTCCCGCTCGTGGCCGAGCCGATCCTCCAGACGCGTGGCGTCGTCAAGATCTACGCGGGCTTCACCGCGCTCGACGGCGTCTCGCTCGACGTGGCGGAAGGCACGATCCATGCGATCATCGGCCCGAACGGCGCCGGCAAGACGACGTTCTTCAACGTGCTCTCCGGCTTCGCGCCGGCGACCCGCGGCAGCGTGCGATTCTCGGGGACCGAGATCGCGCACCTCGATCCGGCCGCGATCGCGCGCATGGGGATGGTGCGCAGCTTCCAGATCAACAGCGTCTTCCCGCATCTGACCGTCCTCGACAACGTGAAGATCGCGCTGCAGGCGCGCACGCCGCTTTCGCGACGCATCCTCGCCTCGCCGAACGTCACGGCCGTACTGGACGACCCGGCCCGCGCGGCGCTCGACGCGGTCGGGCTCGACGACGCGCGCGGCGGCGTCGCGGCGAACCTGCCGTACGGCAAGAAGCGGTCGCTCGAGCTCGCGATCGCACTCGCGCAAGATCCGCGCGTCCTGCTTCTCGACGAGCCGACCGCAGGCATGGGCGTCGAGGACGTCGAGCGCACCGTCGAGCTCGTGAAGCGCATCGCGCCGGGGCGCACCATCGTGCTCGTCGAGCACAACCTGCGCGTCGTCGCGCACTTGTGCGATCGCGTCACCGTCATGCAGCGCGGCCACGTCCTGGTCGAAGGCACCTACGACGAGGTTCGCAGCGATGCGCGCGTCGTCACGGCCTATCTCGGCGGCGGTCACTGACATGCTGACGCTGCGCGACGTGCATGCGTACTACGGCGAGTCGCACGTGCTGCATGGGATGTCGTTGACCGTCGAAACCGGCGAGGTGGCGACCCTCGTGGGGCGCAACGGCGTCGGAAAGACGACGACGTTGCGCGCGGTCATGGGCATCTTGCCGCCGCGCCGCGGTGAGATCGCGCTCGACGGGGCATCGATCGTCGGGCTGCCGTCCGACCGCGTTGCGAAGCGCGGCATCGGTTACGTGCCGGAGGAACGCGGGATCCTCTCGACGCTGAGCGTCTACGAGAACTTGACCCTGGCGCCGATCGTCGGCCCGAGCGGATGGACCGTGGAGCGGATCTTCGACACGTTCCCGAACCTGAAGGAGCGCGCGAAGGCCGGCGGCACGACGCTTTCGGGCGGCGAGCAGCAGATGCTCGCGATCGCGCGCGTGCTGCGCTCGGGCGCGCGCACCGTGCTCCTCGACGAGCCCACCGAAGGGCTCGCGCCCGTGATCGTCGAGCGCATCGGCGAGCTGATCGTCGCGATGAAAGCCGACGGCATGACGATCCTGCTGGTCGAGCAGAACCTGCGGTTCGCGACGGGCGTCGCCGACCGTCACCACATCGTCGATCACGGCGCCGTGACGCAGACGCTGACCAATGCCGAGCTCGTCGCGCGCGAGGACGAGATCCTCGAAATGCTCGGCGTCTGACGTGAAGATCGCCGTTACCGGCGCCGCCGGCACCATCGGCGCGCCGCTGTGCGCCGATCTCGGCGCGCGATCACGCGGTCGTGCGCATCGACCTCCACGACGCCGACGTGGTCGCGGATACGCGCGACGTCGACGCGCTCGAACGCGCCTTCGCCGGCTGCGATACCGTCGTTCACCTCGCGGGGATCCCCGACGTCGAGGCGACGTGGGAAGACGTGCTCGGTCCGAACATCGGCGGAACGTACGCGGCGTTCGAAGCCGCGCGCCGCGCGCGCTGCACGCGCGTGATCTTCGCCAGCTCGAATCATGCGGTCGGGATGTACGAGATCGACAACCTTCCGGCGATCTACGAGCCCGCGTTCGGCCTCGTCGTGCGGACGGACGCACCGTACCGGCCCGACTCGCTGTACGGCGTGTGGAAAGTCTTCGGCGAGGCGCTCGGACGGTACTACAGCGACGCGCACGGGCTGCAGGTGACGTGCGTCCGCATCGGCTCGATGACGAAAGCCGACGACCCGCGCGATCCGAGCGTCGCGAACAGCTCCGGCTGGCTCGCGCTCACCACCGAGCAGAAATACAAACGCTATGCCGCGACGTGGATGTCGCAGCGCGACTTCGCGCGGCTCGTTCGCTGCATCATCGCGAAGGACGTCCCGTACGCCGTGATCTACGGGGTCGGCGACAACGCGACACGCTTCTGGGACCTCGAGCCGGGCCGGGCGATCTTCGGCTTCTGGCCGGAAGACGGCGTGCGTGAGCCTCGCGCGTAGGCTCAGCTCGTGCGGGCGTTCGACCGCACCGCCAACAGCTCGCCGACGATACCGCGGCGGAACAGCAGCACGCAGAGCGCGAAGATGACGCCCATCACCATGTTCGTCTCCTCGCCGACCGGCGTCTTGGAGACGAAGTACTCGAGCAGCTGGAACACCGCCGCGCCGACGATCGGCCCGACGATGGTGCCGATGCCGCCGAGGATCGTCATCATCACGACGGCGCCGCTGGTGTGCCAGTCCACCATGTCGAGCCCGGCGAGGTGGTTGCCGACGGCAGTACAGCGCGCCCGCAAGGCCCGCGAGCCCGCCCGCGATGGTGAAGACGGCGACCTTGTAGCGGTCGACGCGGTAGCCGAGCGCGATCGCGCGCGTCTCGTTCTCGCGCATCGCCTGGAGCACGCCGCCGAACGGCGAGCGCGTAACGCGCAGCGCGAACCAGACGGCGAACGCGACGACGACGAACGCGATGTAGTAGTACACGATGTCGTTTTCGACGGGGATGCCGAGCAGCCGGCCGCGCGTGCCGAGGTTCAAGCCGTTGTCGCCGCCGGTGACGTCGACGAACTGCACGGCGACGAAGTACTGGATCTGCGCGACGGCGAGGGTGACCATCGCGAAGTAGATGCCCGCCCGGCGGACGGCCAGCATGCCGACCAGCGCCGCGGCGACGAGCGCGTACAGCACTCCGGCGACGATCGCGATCGACACGTCGACGTGCGTGCGCACGATCGTGATCGCCGCGACGTATCCCGCCCCGCCCCAAAACAGCGCCTGCCCGAACGAGAGCAGGCCGACGTACCCGAACAGCAGGTCGAGCGAGACGGCGAACAGCCCGAAGCAGACGAGGTCGATCGCGACGACCGGATACAGCACGAGCGGCAGCACGACGCCCGCGATCAGCAGCACGATCGCCGACGATCGCGGTGCGGTTCGGGCCGAGCCGGCGGATCAGCGGCTCGTCTCCGCGCGCCCGAAGAGGCCCGCCGGACGCAGCACGATGACGAGCACCATCACGATGAAGATCAGCGTGGTCGAGATCGGCGGATAGATCACGACGCCGATCGCCTTGGATCAGCCCGAGCGCGAAGCCGGCGACGATCGAGCCGACGATCGAACCGAGCCCGCCGATGACCACGATGGCGAACGTATAGATGATGATCGCGTCGCCCATGTTGGGCTGCACGTTGGTCGTCGGCGCCGCGAGGACGCCGGCGAGCGCCGCGAGCGCGACGCCGAAGCCGAACGTCACGGTGACGAGCCGTCGCGTATCGATGCCGAACGCCCGCACGAGCACCGGGTTTTCCGTCGCCGCGCGGATCCGCGCGCCGACCGGCGTGCGCTCGACCACGTACCACGTCAGCGCGCACAGCGCGACCGCGACGACGATCACGAACAGCTTGTACGTCGGATACACGGTGAACCCGATGTTCGTCACGCCGGACAGCACGTCGGGCGTCGTGTACGGCGAGCCGAGCGGACCCGCGATGTACCGCATGAGGTCCTCGAGCACGAGCACGATCGCGAACGTCAGCAGCAGGTTGTAGATCGGGTCCAGCCGGTAGAGGCGGCTCAGGAGCGTGCGCTCGAGGAGCGCGCCGAACAGCCCGACCACGATCGGCGCGGCGATCAGGGCCGCGAAGAACGGCATGTGAAACAGCTGCGCGCCGTAGTACGTCGCAAACGCGCCGAGCATGTACATCGTGCCGTGCGCGAAGTTCACGACGCGCAGCATGCCGAAGATCACGGACAGGCCGAGAGCGAGCAGCGCGTAGAACGCGCCGCTCGCCAGACCGTTGAAGACCTGGGTCAGGAGGTAGTCTGGGCTCAGACTACCAGTCCTTCTTGCACGGGGACTGCGACTCCGGGCGGAACGCGCGGCTCGGCGGGATCACCTGGACGATCTTGAACCACGCGTGCGGCTCCTTGACCTCGCTCTTCGGCAGCACGTCGACGACGTACATGTCGTGCAGCACGCGGTGGTCGCGGGCGCGCCACTCGCCGCCGTGCGCGTAGAAGTCGTTGAACTGCCGGCCGTCGAGATACTTCTGGATCGTGTCCGCGTTCGTCGTGCCCGTCGCCTTCACGGCGTCGAGCCACTGCGTGGCGGCGGAGTAGTCCGCGGCCTGGATGTCCGTCGGACGCAGCCCGTGCATCCGCTTCGCGTACTTGTCGGCCCACGCGCGCGCGGCTTTGTCCTCGTTCCAGTACCACGACGTCGTGATGCGCGAGCCGGCGAACACCTCGGGCAGCGCGTCGACGTCGGAAAGGAACAGCAGGCCGACGGCGATCTTCATCTGCTTGTCGAGCCCGAACTGCTTCGCGGCCTTCATGCTGTTCACCGTGTCCGCGCCCGCGTTGAGCAATCCGAGCACGTCGGGATGCGCGTTCTTCGCGGCGAGCATGTACGAGGAGAAGTCGGTCGTGCCGGCCGGCATCAGGCTCTGGCCGATGAACTCGCCGCCCTTCGCTTTGATCGCGTCGGTGAAGTCGGCCAGCATCGATTTGCCGAACGCGTAGTCCGGCACGATCCCGTACCAGCGCTTCCCGCCTTCCGCGGCGACGTTCGACCCGGTCGAGTGCGCGAGCGCGTACGTGTCGTAGGCGTAGTGATAGGTGTACCTGTTGCACGCGACGCCCGTCAGGTCCGACGAGGCGGCGCCCGTGACGATCGCGAGCTTGTGCTTCTCCTTCGCAACCGCAGACGGCGGCAAGCGCGGCGCCCGAGTTCGTCAAGTCGAGCACGAGGTCGGTGCCCGAGTCGTACGCCTCGCGTGCTTTCTCGGCGGCGATCGGACCCTGGTTGCGGTGGTCCGCGAAGTCGACGACGATCGGACGTCCGAGCACCTTGCCGCCGAAGTCCTCGGCGGCCATCTTCGTCGCCTCGACGGCGCCTTCGCCGGACAGTGCGGCGTAGATGCCGCTCATGTCCGTGATCACGGTGATCTTGACGGGCCCCGTGTCCGCCGCGCGCGCGGCCGGGAACGGAAGCGACGAACACAGCAGCGCAAGCGCCAGCGCCGCAGGTGCGTAACGGGAAACGCGCATGAAGGTATGCCTCGCTGATGGTGGCGACGGAGTGGACCGGAGTTTTCCCTCGCGGTCGGCGTTCCCTCGGGCGAGTAATCGAAACGCCGCCGCGCGGGAAGGAGGGTCTGGAATGTCTCGCCCTCTCGAAGACTACGCCCTCATCGGCGACACGCGCACCGCCGCGCTCGTCTGCCGCGACGGATCGATCGACTGGCTGTGCCTGCCGAGCTTCGACTCGGGTGCCTGTTTCGCGAAGCTGATCGGCGACGAGGACAACGGCGCGTGGGCGCTGTCGCCGAAGGCCGGTGGCGCGCCGAAGCAGCGCCGCTACCGCGACGACAGCCTCGTGCTGGAGACGACGTGGGAAGTCGACGGCGGCAGCGTGCGCGTCGTGGACGCGATGATTCCGGGCAGCCCGACGCCGCGGCTCCTCCGAATGGTCGTCGGCGAGTCGGGCAGCGTCGAGATGCGTTCCGTGCTGCGCATCCGCTTCGACTACGGCCGCGTCGTGCCGTGGATCCACCGCTCGTCCGGAACGCTCGTCGCCGTCGCCGGTCCCGACGCCGTCGCCGTCTACAGTCGACGTCCCGCTGCACGGCGAGGACATGTCGACGGTCTCCGAGTTCACCGTGAAGGCCGGCGACCACGTCGGCTTCGAGATCGTGTACTACGCGTCGTACGACGCGCAAGCAGGTCCGTCGGACGTTCCGTCCGCGCTGCGCCGGACCGACGTGTACTGGCGCGAGTGGGGACGGGCGTCGCGGTACGAAGGCCCGTGGGAGACGATGGTCGGCCGCTCGCTGCTGACCCTCAAAGCGCTCACCGACGATCGCACCGGCGCGGTGCTCGCCGCGCCGACGAGCTCGCTGCCCGAAGAACTCGGCGGCGTGCGGAACTGGGACTATCGGTACTGCTGGCTGCGCGACGCGACCTTCGTTCTGGTCGCGCTGCTGAACGCCGGCTACGAGGAAGAGGCGTTCGCGTGGCGCGCGTGGCTGCTGCGCGCGGTCGCCGGCAACCCGCGCGAACTGCAGATCCTCTACGGACTTCGCGGCGAGCGGCGCCTGCCGGAGTTCGAGGCGCACTGGCTGCGCGGCTACGCGGACTCGCGGCCGGTGCGCATCGGAAACGCCGCCTCCGAGCAGCTGCAGATCGACGTGTACGGCGAGGTCGCCGATGTGATGTACCAGGCGCACCGCGCCGGCTTGATGCCGGACACCGAGGAGTGGCACCTCACGTGCGCGGTCGTGCAAGCGGTCGAGGACTGCTGGTTCAAGCCCGATTACGGCCTGTGGGAAGTGCGCGGCCACACGCGGCATTTCGTGCACTCGAAGGTGCTCGCGTGGGTCGCGTTCGACCGTGCGATCTCGGCGATCGAGAAGTTCGGGATGGAAGGCCCCGCGGACCGTTGGCGCAAGATCCGCGCGCAGATCCACGACGAGGTGTGTCGCGAAGGCTACGATCCGAAGCGCGAGACGTTCACGCAGGCGTACGGCTCGAAGGAGCTCGACGCGGCGACGCTGCTGATCCCGCTGGTCGGCTTCTTGCCGCCGCAGGATCCGCGCGTCCTCGGCACGCTGCGTGCGACGAACGCGAGCTCGTCGTCGACGGGTTCGTCCGCCGCTACACCCAGCCGTCGCGGAAGACCGACGGCTTGCCGCCCGGCGAAGGCGCCTTCTACGCGTGCGGATTCTGGCTCGTCGACAATTACGTGCTGCAGCGGCGCGACGACGACGCGAAGCGGCTCTTCGAGCACCTGATCTCGACCGCGAACGACGTCGGGCTGCTCGCCGAAGAGTACGACGTGCACGCGAAGCGCATGGTGGGCAACTTCCCGCAGGCGTTCTCGCACGTCGGCCTCGTGAACAGCGCGCACAACATCGCCGGCGAGTCGAAGCCGGCCGAACAGCGCCGCGGCAAGCAGGCGGTCACGCAGCGATAGCGGGCGCATAGCGCGGCTGCGCGGAGGGCACCGGAGCGGGTTGCACCCACCCGGAGGTCGTTCGTGCACCACACCGCAGCGCGCGAGGGCGAACGCGGCTTCACGCTGATCGAGCTGATGATCGTCGTCGCGATCATCGCGATCCTCGCCGGCATCCTCATCCCGAACTTCGTCAACGCGCGCGCGCAGGCGCAGACCGCGGCGTGCGAGTCGAACCTGCGCTCGATCGCGACCGCGCTCGAGCTGTACTACGCCGACAACCAGGTCTATCCGACCGCGAGCGGCGCGCCGGTCGTGCCGGCGCTCCTGACCGCGAACAGCGTCGCGTACCTGAACAACACGCCGAAGGACCCCGCCGCGCAGAACGATACGGCGACGTACTCGCTGACGACGACGCAAGCAACGTCGGGCAGCCCGCGCGTCGTACACGATCCTGTGCCCCGGGCGTGCACGCCGGCTCGACGCTCGCGAAGCTGCCCGCCGTGTGGCAGGCGCCGCGGCACGCTGTGCGGCACGAACTGCGCGGCGACGAAGATCGAGTACGTCGCCGGCCAAGGGCTCGAGGCGTCGCTGTGACCGACGTGCTCGGCGAAGGTCTGCGCGCGGTCGCGACGCGCTCGCTCGCCGCGTATCCGCTGCTCGTTGCCGCGGGCGCCGCGACCGGCGTCGGCCCGTGCGCGGCGCCGCGCACGCTCTCGCTCGCCGCGCTCGTGCAGACGTCGCGACGTCCGATACGCACCGGCGCCGCGTTCGCCGCCGGGATCGTGCGTCGCGTACGCGTTCATCGGCGTCGCGGCCGATGCGGCGGCGACGCTGGTCGCAAGCTCGCGCCTCGCGTACGCGACTGGCCGCGACGGCATTCGCGCTCGCAGGCGTCGCGACGCTGCTCCGCGCCGGCGATGCGCGTTGCGCACGGCATGTGCACGCCGCGCCCGCGCGCGACGAGCCTCTCCGGCGCGCTGCTGCTCGGCGCGTCGAGCGCGCTTCTCGCCTCGCCGTGCTGCACGTCCCGCGATCGCGGCGATCGCGGGACTCACGGTCGCCGCGGGTCACGGCGGCGCCGGCGTCGCGCTGATCGTCGCGTTCGCGTGCGGCCACGCCGCTCCCGGCCGTCGCCGCGGCGTACGCGACGGCGCGTTTCGCCGGCACGCTGCGCACCGCGCTCGCTGCGCAAGCGCCCGGCGATCGTCGGCGGCACGCTGTGCCTCGCGCTGTCCGGCTACTACGCGGTGCTGGCATGACGGCCGATCGGACCGGTGCGCCGCGCGGCGATCGCCGTCGTCGAGCCTGTCGCTGGCCGCGGTCGCTGTTTCGCGGCAGCCTCGCCTCGGCGCTCGTCACGCGCGGCGACGACGTGCTGCGCACCGGCGATGTCGACGGCGCGGCGCGCAGCTACGCGCGCGCGCAGGCGCTCGATCCGCGATCCGCGGTCGCGGCGGACCGCCTCGCGTTCGTGCTGCTCGTGCGGCGCTCGCGCGGCGACGCGTTGCGCGCGCTTCGACGCCGCGGACGCCGCGCTGCGCGCCGTTCCGGACGACGCCGCGCTGCTCGCCGACCGCGCGTTCGCGTCGGCGCGGCTCGCGCGCTGGCGTGCATCCGAACGCGACTTCGCGCGCGCCGCCGCGCTCGCGCGCGATCCGCGCTACGCGCACTTCGCCGCGCACATGGCGCTGCGCGCGGGTGACCGCGCCGCGCGAGCGCGCGCACCTGCGCGACGCGCTGCGCATCGATGCGCGCTACGCTCCTGCGCGTGCTCTGCTCGCGAGGCGCGCACCGTGACGGCCGTGCCCGCCGGCCTCGCCGTCGCCGGCGCGATCGCGGGCGGCGTTGCCGACGCGCGCACCGGTTTCATCCCCGACAGCGTCTCGCTGACCGCGTTGGCCGCCGCGACGGCGACGTCGATCGCGTGCGGCCACGCATCGTCCGCGCTCGCCGGCAGCGCCGCGTGCGGCGGCGCGTTGTTCGCGCTGTACGCCGCTCACGCACGGCCGCGGCATCGGCTTCGGCGACGTCAAGCTCGCGCTCGCGATCGGCGCCGGGCTCGGACCCGCGGCCGGCGCGCGTCGCGCTCGGCGTCGCGTTCGTCGCGGGCGCGGCGTTCGGGTGCGCGCTTCTTCTCGCGCGTCGCGCGCGCCGCGGCGATGCGATTCGCTTCGGGCCGTTCCTCGCGCTCGGCGCCGTCGCCGCGGTGTGCGCGGAGACGCTGCGATGAGGCGCCGCACGGCGCTGCCGCTCGGCGTCGACGTCGGCGCGGCGCGCACGCGGGTCGCCTGCGCGGAGCTCGGCGACGATGGCGCCCCCGTGCTCGTCGCCGTCGCGACGCGGCCGACCGGCGATGATCCCGCCGCGGCGATCGCCGCCGCGCGCGAGGAGCTGCGGACGCGCGAACGGCGCTGCGTCCTCGCGCTGAGCGCGCCCGACGCCGTGCTCCGCAGCGTCGCCTTTCCCGCGATGAAGCCGCGCGAGCGCATGCGCGCCGCGCGCTTCGACGCCGCGCGATACGTCGATTTCGCGCGCGACGGCGCGATCCGCGTGATCCCCGACCGGGCGGGACGCTGCGTCGTCGGCATCGCGCGGCGCTCGGCGCTCGACGCGCGGGTCGCCGCCGCACGACGCGCCGGCCTTCGTCCGATCGCGGTCGACGACGCCGCGTTCGCGCTGCTGCGCGCGTTCGGTGATGCGGACGCCGTCGTCGACATCGGCGAGCGCGCGACGGTGCTCGACGATACGCCGCAGTCACGGTTCCAACGGTGCGCGTCGTCGCAACCGGCGGCGCCGCTCTTTCCGGCCGCCCTTGCGGCATCGCTGACGATCGATCTCGCCTCGGCCGAGGAGCGCAAGCGCACGATCGGCCTGGGCGGCGCGGCCGAGCACGCGCGCGACGCGCTGGTCGACGCGCTCGCGTCGGCGCTCGTCGCGCACCGGTCGGCATCCGCCGACGAGGTGGCGCTCCGTCGTGCTGACCGGCAACGGCGCGCGCCTCTGCGGCCTCGCCGGACGCGGTCGAACGCGCGATCGCGATTCCGGCGTGCGTCGGAACGCTGGACGTCGCGCGCCGGCGCGGCGCACTACCCGCCCGATGTCGTGCGCGCGGCGTCGCCGGACTGGGCGCTCGCGTACGGTCTCGCGCTGTGGGGTGCCGGCCGGTGAACCGCATCAACTACCTCGTGCATCCGCTCGAGCGCGTCGCCGGCATCGCGCCCCCGAGCGGCGTGCCGCGCGCGTTGCGCGGGCCGCTTCTCGCGCTGGCGTGCGCGCTCGCCTTCGCCGCGGTGCTGCAAGCCGTCGAAACCGAGCGGCTTCGTGACGCGCGCGATGCGGCCGAACGCGTGTCCCGCGCGCTCGCCGGCACGGCACCCGCGGTGCAGCGCGTGCGCGCTGTCCAGCGCGACGTCCAACGGTTTCGCGCGGCGTCGCTCGCGGAGGGAGCGGTGCGGCGCAGCGGAACCGATGCGTCGAACGCGATCGCACGCATCGCGCAACGCGCTGCCGGGCGGCACGTGGCTGAGTTCCGTGCGGTTCGAGTCGTCGACCATCGCGCTCGATGGGCGCGCGCGCCGCGTCGATGCCGTCGCCGCGGCGCTGGAGACCCTGTCGTCCCTGCACGATGCGCGCGGCGCGCGGCTGCTGTCGGCTCGGACGGAGCAAGCCGGTGACGCCGTCGCGTACGCGATCGCGGTGGACCGCGTGCGATGACGGGCGCGCAGGCAGTGCGGTTCGCCGCGGTGCTCGTCGTCGCGGCGTCGTATCCGTTCGTGCTGCGCGCCGGCGAAGCGCGGATCGCGGCCGCGCGCGCCGACGAGGCGATCGCCGCCGGACGTCTCCGCGCAGCGTATGACGCCCTCGCGGCCGCGCCGGCGCTCGAACGCGAGCGTGCCGGCTACGTCACGCGCGTCGCAGCGTTCGCGCGGCGGCGGGAACACGGTCGTCGGACGCTTCGTCGCGGATGCGGCGCGCATCGCACGAGCGCATCGGGCGACGGTGACCGCGATCGCGTCGGCTGCCGGCGCGACGTCGCTCCCCTCGGCCGGTGCGACATCGCCGTCGCTCGACGTGACGCTCGGCGGCCGCTTCGCCGACGTGCTCGCGGCGATTCGCGCGCTGTCCGACGGCGATGTTCCGGCGAACGTTCGGATCGAGACGATCGCGACGGCCGCCGCGCAGACCGCGACGGTGACCGCGGCATTGCGCGTCGTGCTCGATCCGCCCGCGGACGGCGAGGCGACGGGTGCGCGTGCTCGCTGACCGGACGCGAACCGCGCTCGCGCTCGCCGCGTTCGGCGCGTTCGGATGCGCCTTCTCCGCGCCGCCGGACGACGTGGCCCGTGCGGCGGCCGCGACGGCGCCGGCGAGCACGGTTTCACGCGCCGCGACGCAACGCAGGCTTGCCGCCGCCCTCGTGCTGCCGCGCCGCGATCCGTTCTCGGCGGCCGTCGCCCGGCCGGCGCAGCCCGACCGGCGCGCGGCGTTCGCGCCGGCGCCCGCCGGGCTGCCGGTGCTTCCGCCGAACGCGGGCGCGCCGCCGTACCCGTTCGCGGCTCCGCTGCACGCGCTCGCTGCATCGCCGCCGACCGCGTCCGCGCCACGATCCGTCGTGGTGAAAGCGGTCGTCACGGGGCCGCGGCCGGTCGCGCTCGTCGTGGACTCCGGCACGACGCGGCTGATCACGGTGGGCGACCGGATCGCCGGCGCGGCGATCGCCGCGATCGACGCGGGCGGCGTCCGGCTCGCGGACGGCACGCTCATCCCGGTCGCGCCGTCGCACGCGCGCTTCTCCGACGGAGGTCCATGATGCATCGACTCCTTCGCACCGCGGCGGCGGCGCTGTTCGCGGCGGCGCTGCTCTTCGCGCGGTCGCCCGCCGGCGCGCAATCCGATCGCTTCGCGCTCGACGCGCGCGACGCCGACCTCGCCGACGTGATCCGCATGCTCGGCGCGCGCGCGGGGCGGAACGTCGTCGCCGATGCGTCGGTGAAGCCGCAACGCGTGACGCTGCGCCTGCAGGACGTGACGTTCGACGAAGCGCTCGCGGCGCTGATGAGCGCGTACGGCCTGCAGATCCATCGCGACGGGCGGCTGCTGCTCGTCGGCGACGCGGCGTCGATGAGCCGCCGGTTCGGAACGCTCGCAGCCGAGACGATCGCGCTGCGCAACCTTCGCGCGGGCGATGCCGTGAAGCTGCTGCGTACGGCGGTCCCCGAAGGCGCGCTGCTCGCCGAGGAACGGCGCAACGCCGTGATCGTGAGCGGAACGCCGGAGACGGTCGCCAACGTGCGGACGCTGCTCGTGCAGCTCGACGCGCCCGGACGCCAGGTGATGATCGAGGTGCGCGTCGCCGACGTGCAGCCCGTGAACGACACGACGAACGTCGGCGTGCTCTTCGGCGGAACGGGCTACGGCAGCGGCGCGCTCGGGCAGGTGCCGTACACGCTGACGAAGAGCGCGCTCGTCGTCAACGCGCAGATCGACGCGCTCGTGCAGCGGGGCCGCGCGTCGATCTTGGCGCAGCCGCGCATCGCGACGCTGAACAACCGCGAAGCATCGCTGCTGGTCGGCGAGCAGTATCCGGTCGTGAGCGTGAACCAGCAGACCGGCTTTCCGTCCGTGCAGACGATCGACGTCGGCGTGCGGCTGCGCCTGACGCCGACGATCGGCGCGGACGGCTCGATCACGGCCGAGCTGCATCCGGAGTACAGTCAGATCATCGGATTCAACAGCAGCTTCCCGATCGTTGCGAACCGCAAGGTCGACGCGACGCTGCGCGTGCACGACGGCGAGACGATCGTGCTCGGCGGGCTTTTCCAGGACGTCGACTCCGAGACGGTC
This sequence comes from Vulcanimicrobiota bacterium, assembly GCA_963841685.1. Lineage (GTDB taxonomy): Bacteria > Vulcanimicrobiota > Vulcanimicrobiia > Vulcanimicrobiales > Vulcanimicrobiaceae > Vulcanimicrobium. The sequence goes on along the minus strand of CAWJDU010000003.1, from coordinate 1,796,225 downwards.
GCGAAGCTGCCGCTGCTCGGCGACCTGCCCGTGCTCGGCGCGTTCTTCCGCAACCGGCAGACGACGCACTCGAGAGACGAGGTCGTCTTCTTCATCACGCCCCACGTGCTGGCACCGGACGCGGACGACGCCAAGCCGCCGTCGTAGACGCGGAGGATGGAAAGCGTTCCGGCCGGCGTGATCGATCTGCGCGGCACCGCGGTGATGCTGACCGGCGGGAGCCGGGGCATCGGCGCGGCGGCGGTCCGGGCGCTGCACCGCGCGGGCGCGAACGTCTTCTTCACCTTCCGCGACCGCGGGGGCGACGCCCGAGCGCTCTGCGACGAGCTCGGCGCGCGTGCCGTGGCGTACCGCCTGGACGTCGCGGACACCGCCGCACTGCCGGCCGCCGTCAACGCGTGCCTCGCGCAGCTCGGCGCGCTGGACGTGCTCGTCAACAACGCGGCGATCTTCGCGGAGAACCCGTTCGACGGCGACGACTTCGCCGCGTGGCGCGCCGGCTGGCGCCGCACTTTCGACGTCAACCTGTTCGCGGCGGCCGACCTCGCGTGGCTCGCGATGCGCGCGATGCGTGCGCGCCGCGGCGGCGCGATCCTCAACGTCGCGTCCCGCGCCGCGCACCGCGGCGAGCTGAGCTTCGCCGACTACGGCGCCTCGAAGGCTGCTCTCGTCAACCTCACCAAGTCGATCGCGCGCAGCTGCGCACCCGACGGGATCACGGCCTACGCCGTCGCGCCCGGGTTCGTCGCGACCGACATGGCGGCGGCCGACCTCGCCGACCGCGGCGCCGAGCTCGCCGCGGAAGTGCCGCTGGGAACAGTTGCGACCGCCGAGGAGGTCGCTCACGTCATCGCCTTCCTCTGTACTCCGCTCGCGCGGCATCTCAACGGCACGACGATCGATGTGAACGGCGGCTCCTACGTCCGCTGAACCGGGCGATTCATTCCTGGCCGTTTCGGCCGAAACCTTAAACGATGATGGTGGGCGAACGCGCCGTCGCAAGCTCGGAGGCAGCGCCCGGGCTCGCTTCCGACTGGCTCGGTACCCTTGAACGCACGCGCGACCTGACAGCGTCCCTCCACGGGGTCGACGATTCGGAATTCCCGGGGGCGCGCACGCTGCGCGCCTTCGTCGACGGGCTCCGCGCCGAGATGCTCGACTTCCGCGAGATCGTCGAGGCCGCCGCGGAGAGCGCCGCGCTCAACGCGGGGCAGCTGGAACGCATCGTCGGGAACACGGCCGAGCAGAGCGCGATCGTGGAGCGGACCGCCGCCGCCATCGGCGAGATCGATCAGGGCGCCGCGCACGTCGCGCGCATGACCGACGGCCTGCGCAACCTCGCGACGACGCTCACCGACTCGACGACGCAGTACGACAGCGGCATCGATCGCGTGCTCGTCGCGCTGAAGACGCTCGTCTCGACCGTCGAAGGTGCGGCGGAGTTCGCGTCCTCGATGGAGCACGGCTCGAGCGAGATTCGCGCGTTCCTCGACCAGCTCAAGCGCATCGCGCGGCAGGCGCGTCTTCTGGCGATCAACGCCGCGATCGAGGCGGCGCACCTCGGCGACCGCGGACGCGGGTTCGTGATCGTCGCGAACGAGGTGAAGCAGCTCGCCACGTCGACCGCGGACTCGGCATCGAACGTGGCGGAGATCGAGAAGGCGCTGCACCAGGCGAGCCGTCAGGTCGAGGGCGCGATCGGCGAGTCCGCCGGTATCGTGCGTACGCTCGCGGTGGACCTCGGCACGGCGCGCGAGCGATCCGCCCGAACGCGCGAGCAGGTCGGCGAGCTCGACCGTTCCATCGCGGACGTCGCGGCGATCGCCGGCGAGCAGAGCGCGTCGCTGTCGGCGATCGCGAACGGCGTGGAGCAGATGGCCCGGCACGCGCAGGATGTCGCGGGCGCGGCGCAGCGCGCCGGAAAGCTCGCCATCGGCGATGCGATCGAGCGCCTGCGGTCCCTCATCGCGCGCTATCGCCTCGGCGAGCGCGGCGCGGCGCGCGCGGCGACGGCGTTCGACCTCGAGGAGCTTCCGGCCGGCGTACGCGAGGCGGCGGACCGGCTGCGCGCGCGTGTCGACGAGGACCAGACGGAGATCCTGCGCCTGATCACGGCGATCGCAGTGTCGATCGCGCGGAACAGCTACGAATGGCGCGCGATCGAGAGCGGTCTGGCGTCGCTGCACACGGAGCTGGACTCGACGACGCACGCGATCGATGAGACGGCCGCCGGCGCGAACGTCGCGGCTGGGGCATCGCAGCGCATGCGCGGATCGCTCGACGCGATGCGCGCCGGCTTCGCTTCGTCGGTCGACGAGCTGCAGCGCGTGCTCGACCGCGTCATGCGCGTGCGCGAAGACGTGCGGCACGCGGAGTCGTTCGTCGCGGCGACGGCGGCCGCGAGCGAGCGCGCCGCGGCGATCCTCGACCTCATCGACACGATCTCGAGCGAGACGACGCTGCTCTCGCTGAACGCCGCGATCGAAGCCGCGCACGCCGGGACCGCGGGCAGCGGCTTCGGCATCATCGCCGACGAGATTCGCGCCCTCGCCGAGACGACGTCGCAGGCGACGCAAGAGATCGCCGGCGTGATCACCGGCGTCTCCGACGCCAGCGGCGCCATGAGCGAGACGACCGCGCACGCCGTCGAGCAGACCGGCAGCGTGCACCACGAGACGACCGTGATGCAAGGCGCCATCGCGGAGCTACGCGTCCAGCTCGACGGGACGCTCGAACGAACGACCGAGGTGGCGGGCATCGTCGAGCAGCAGCTCGCCGCGCTCGCGGACGTGCGCAGCGCCACGGAGATCGCCGTGCGGCGCGCCGAGACCGACGCGGGCGCCGCGACCGACGATCGCCGGCTCGAGCTCGCAATGCTCGGGATGCACGCGCACGCGCTCGCCTCGCGCCGTCCGCTGGGGACGGTCGCCGAGCGCATCCGCGCGATCGGGCTTGCCGTCGCCGAACAGATGGACGGCGTGTTCGATGCGGCAGTCGACGGCGGCGACGTCGCGCTGGCCGACTGCTTCGACACGAGCTACGTCGAGCTCACGGGCGCCGGCGTTCGCAAGCTGAGCCGTTTGTTCGACGTCTCGCGCGTGCCCGAGACGGGATTCAACCCGCCGAAGTTCGAGACGCGCTACGACCGCGCGGTCGAAAGCGGCTTCAACGCGCTGATCGACGAGAGCGTGCCGAAGCACGCCGCGATCAAGGCGATGTTCGCGGTCGATCTCAACGGGTTCTGCTTCGGTCACTACCGCGAGTGCCGCAAGCCGTGGACCGGCGACTACGCGACCGACCTCGACGGCAACCGCATCAAGCGCTTCTTCGAGGACAGCCTCAGCCTGCGGTGCTCGCGCATCGGATTGGGCTCGGCGTCGGATCGCATGCCGAAGCGCACCGCGTACGAGCGGTTCCGCGAAGCCGGATGCGCGCTCGACGCGGCGGCCGAGCGCCCGTGGGCCATCTTCACGTACGCGCGCGATACGGGCATCGTGTACAACGATCTCTCCGTCGCGCTCTATGCGAAGCGCCGTCGCGCCGGTACGATTCGCATCATCTACGACGCCGACGTCGTCTAGGATCTTCTACGGCTGGCGGATCGTCGTCGCGCTCGGCGTCACGACGATCGTGTCGTACGGCAACAGCCAGTATCTGTTCGGGCTGCTGGTCGATCCGGTCGCGCGCGAGCTGCGCATGGATCGCGCGTCCATCGGCCTCGCGTACGCCGGCGTCGTGCTCGTCGGCGGCCTCGCGGGGCTCGTTCTCGGGCCGGCGCTCGACCGGTTCGGCGCGCGGCTGCTGCTGTCGGCAGGCTCGATCGTCAGCGGGGTGTCGCTGCTCGCGATCGCGCGCGCCCACGACGGGCTCACGTTCTCGCTGCTGTGGACGCTCGGAATGGGCGCCGGCACGGCGCTCACCTACTATCCCGTCACCATGACCGTCGTCGCGAATTGGTTCGACCGCGGGCGGACGCGCGCGCTCGGCGTCCTCACGTTCATGGGCGCGTTCTCGTCGACGATCACGTATCCGATCGCCGGCGCGCTGATCGCCCGGCTCGGCTGGCGCGAGGCCGTCGCGATCCTCGCGGTCGCGCAGATCGCGATCACGCTGCCGCTGCACGCGCTGATCGTCCGGCGGCATCCCGAGGATCTCGGCCTGTTCCCCGACGGTGCGCCGTACGCGGGGAGCTCGACGCCGTCGAGCGGCGTCACGTTCCGCGCAGCGCTGCGCAGCGTTGCGTTCTGGCTGCCCACGATCGCGATCGCGCTGGCGTACTTCGCGAGCACCGCGGTGCTCCTCGAGCACGTCGCGTACCTCATCCACGCCGGCTACGCGCCCGCATTCGCGGCGACGCTCGTCGGTCTCTTCGGCCTCGCGTACTTGCCCGGACGCTGGTTCGTGACCTGGGGCGCGGAGCGCATCGGGCTGGCGACGCTCTTTGCGGTGACGTTCGCCGTCGAAGCGGTCGGCGTCGCGGTGCTCGCGACCGCGCCGGTGCTGCCCGGCGTGATCGCGTACGTGTGCACGTTCGGCGCCGGCTACGGAGCGACGTCGCCGTTGCGCGGGGCGCTGATGGCACAGCGCTTCGGACGGCGCGCGTACGGCGCGATTCTCGCGGCGCAAGGCGTGCCGGTCGGCATCGTCGCCGCGCTCGGACCGGTCGTGACCGGACGGCTCATCGACGCGTTGGGCTACCGCGCCGCGTTTACCGGCTGCGTCGCCGCGCTGGTCCTCGCCGCCGTCCTGATCGTCGTCCCGGCACGCCCACCGCGAGGGCTTGCGGCTTCGTCCGCGTAACGCTGGAGTCCCCGAACGCGCTCTCGAGGAGAAGTGCATGAGCGACGGTCTTTCGCGCGGTGAGTTCTTTGCAGCCACGACGGCTGCAGGCGCCGCCGGCATCGCGTCACCTGCGATCGCCGCGCCGGCCGGTCCGGTCACGTCCTTGAAGATGCGGTGGTACGGCGGCGGCGTGTACGAGCTCGCGTCGCCCGACGACAAGCAGATCGCGCTCGTCGATGCGTGGATCTGGAACAACAGCGGGTTCAAGGCGTTCGGCATCGACAAGCCGGCGGAGCTCGCGAGCGCATCCGCCTATGTCGCGCACCTGAAAGCTCGCAAACCGGACGCGGTCGTCGTCGCCCTCACGCACGACCACGGCGACCACATCGGCGACTACTTCGAGCTGCTGCCCGCGCTCGTCGCCGCCGGCATCAACGTGAAGACCGTCGGTCAGAGCGATCTCATGCGCGTCGGCCTCGTGCCGAAGTTCAAAGCGGCGAACCTCGATCCCGCGTCGATCGTGCTCAACAACGGCGCCGGCATCAACATGGGCGGCACGGCGACGCATGGCGCGATGCGCCTGGAGCTCGTGCCGGCCGTGCACTCGACGATCGCGGGTTTTCCCGCCGCCGGCTTCATCATCGACATCGGCGGCGTCCGCGTGTATTCGTCCGGCGACACGGACGTGTACGGCGACATGTCGATGATCGCGTCGCGCTATGCGCCGGACCTCGCGGTGGTGTGCACCGGCAACGGCGCGTACACGATGGGGCCTCAGGATGCTGCGTACGCGGTGAAGCTGCTCGGCGTGCGCGCCGCGGTGCCGGTGCACTACGCGCACAACCCGCAGGTGCTCGGGCCGCAATGCGGCGAGACCTTCAAGGCGGCGGTCGCACGCGTCGCGCCCGGGACGGCGGTCACGGTGTTCCGGCCGGGTCAGGCGAGCACCCTGCAGGTGACGACGATCGCACGCTAGGTACCCGCCGCGTGACGGTCGCCACACCTGTCCTTGTTACGCATGCAACTGGGACTTAAGTCCCTGCGGCGCCGTCCAGGCCCCGCCGATGAGAGTGTATGGGCACCGGCCGGCAGGATGCCGGATCCGACGAGGACACGCAAGGATGGAGACCACGACGTTCGTGCGCACGCTGGAAGTGCGCGCCCTCCTCGAAGCGACGGCGATCGTTCGCCTCGTGGATGCGCTCGACGCGCTCATCGAGGACGCGGAACGCCGCGCGCCGGCGGACGCGCTCGCCGAACACTGCGCCATCTCGTGGCGCCGCCGCCGCGACGCGCTGCTGTCCGAACACGCCGCCCTGACGAGCGGCGCGATCGTTCCGTCGTGCTGAACCGCGCCGCGCGTCAGCGGTAGGCGGCCTGCATCGACGCCAGCGCCGGCGCCGGTGACGCGATGTCGAGGTGCGCGATCGGCGTCTCGGGCAGACCCGTACGATCTTCGAACGTCGGCCGCTCGTCGCGATAGATGATGCCGAGCGGAATGGCGCCCTCGCGCGTGAGCGCTTCGAACGCCGCGACGCGATCGTTCGGCGCATATCCGTCACGCGCGGCGTAGTCCTCGACGTTGTCCTTGAACCACGCGTACGTGTTGATCTTGTTGTAGGTCACGCACGGCGACATGACCTCCACGATCGAGAACCCGCGATGTTCGACCGCCGCCTTGATCATCGCGACCATCTGCTTCGGCTGCGCGGAGAAGCCGCGCGCGAGGAACGTCGCGCCGGCTGCGAGCGCAAGCGCGAGGCCGTTCAGCGGCGTGTCCGGATTCCCGTCCGGACTCACCGACGCGACGTAGCCCGTCGCGCTCGTCGGCGACGACTGTCCCTTCGTCAACCCGTACGTCTGGTTGTCCATCACGATGTACGTCACGTCCGGATTGCGGCGCACCGCGTGCACGAAGTGGCCGGCGCCGATCGCGTAGCCGTCGCCGTCGCCGCCCGCAGCGATGACGGTCAGGTCGCGGTTCGCGAGCTTCACGGCGGTCGCGACCGGCAGCGCGCGTCCGTGCACGCCGTGGAACGCGTACGAGTGCAGGTAACCGGAGATCTTGCCCGAGCAGCCGATGCCCGAGATGAATGCGACGTCCTTCGGCTGCTTGCCGAGCTCCGCGAGTGCCTGCTTCAGCGCGGAGAGCACGCCGTAGTCGCCGCAGCCCGGGCACCACCACGACGGGGTCGCCGTCGCGAAGTCTTTCGGACTCATGACCGCCATGTCACATCGCCTCCGCTTTCGTGTCACCCTGCGCCGGTCGAACGGTCAGCCCGGACGTTTCGAGCACCGCTTCGATGATCTCGATCGGACGGAACGGACGTCCGTCGTACTTGCGCACGCCGTGCAGGACGTCCAGCGGTCCGACGACGGCGCGGATCAGCTGCATGAGCTGGCCCGTGTAGTTGTTCTCCACCACGAAGACGTGCTGCGCGCCGCGCACGAACGCGCGGATGTCGTCGTCGGGGAAGGGCCACAGCGTGCGCAGCTGCAGGAAGCGCGTCAGCACGCCGTCGGCGGCGAGGCGCTGCACCGCTTCGGCGATCGGCCCGCGATTCGCGCCGTACCCGACGATCGCGATGTCCGCGTCCGCGATGCCGTGCAGCACCGCGCGCGGCAGGTCGTCGCGCATCGCGACGAGCTTCCCCATGCGCTTCTCCATCATGCGCGCGCGGTTGCGCGCGTTCTCCGTGATGACGCCGGCGTCGTTGTGCTCGGAACCCGGCGCGAGATGCATGCCGCCCGGCACGCCCGGGATCACGCGCGGCGAGACGCCGTCCTCGGTGAACGCGAAGCGCTTGTACTCGCCGAACGTCACTTCACCGCGGTCGATCAGCTTGCCGCGATCGACCTCCACCGCGTCGACGTCGAGCGGCGCGAGCGTGGCTTTGCTCTGGCACAGCGCCTGTTCGGTCAGGACGAACACGGGAAGCTGGTACTTCTCCGCCAGGTTGAACGCGATCGCCGTCAGCTCGAACGACTCGCGCACCGTTCCCGGGGCGATGACGACGCGCGGGATCTCGCCGTGCCCGGAGTAGATGAGGTGGTTCAGATTGCTCTGCTCGGTCTTCGTCGGCATGCCCGTCGACGGCCCCGTGCGCGCGCACTCCACGACGACGACCGGAATCTCGAGCACGCCCGCGAGGCCGATCGCTTCCGTCATCAGCGCCTGCCCGGGCCCGGACGTCGCGGTCATCGCGCGCACGCCGGCGAATGCCGCGCCGAGCGTCATCGTGATCGCGGCGAGCTCGTCTTCCGCCTGTACGACGACGCCGCCGAACTTCGGCAGCTGCTTCGACATCCACTCGAGCACGTCGGTCGCCGGCGTGATCGGATAGCCCGCCATGAAGCGGCAACCGGCAGCGAGCGCGCCGTACGCGATCGCGTCGTTGCCCATCATGATGAGCCGGTCGCCGTCCTCGCCTTTCGTGAGCGCGTAACCGCTGGGCCGATCGGCGAAGTTCTCGATCACGTACCGTTCGCCGGCCTCGATCGCCCGCACGTTGAGCTCGACGAGCTTCTCGCCCTTCCGCTGGTAGACGCCGCGCACGTCGTGACGCACGACGTCGGGATCCATGCCGATCAGCGCTCCGAGCACGCCGAGCGAGATCGTGTTGCGCACGAGCTCGAGGCCGAGCTCCTGCTTCGCGATCTTCGCGAGCGGGATCTCGTACCACGTGATGTCGCCTCGCCGGAGGTGCTCCGGAATCGTCTCGGACGTGTTGTCGAAAACGACGAAGCCGCCGGGCCTCATCTCGTCGATGTGCGCCTCGACGGCTTCGAGGTCGAACGCGACGAGCGCGTCGACCGCATCCGCCATGCCGTGGTCGCGGTGCTCGCTCGCGCGGATCACGTAATTCGTGTGGCCGCCGCGGATGCGCGACGGAAAGTCCTTGTACGTGTAGACCTCGAGGCCCATCCGCTTGAACACGCCGGCGATCAAGTCGCCGGTCGTCAAGCTGCCGTCTCCGGCCTGTCCGCCGAACATGACCTCGACGCTGTTGACTACCACATATGTCTGGTTCGTCCGGACGTACAGGGCCGCCCTTCACGCATGCGCGAAGCGGCGGCGCGCACGCGTCGCGGTGCGCCACGCCGGAGGCCACGCGGCCCGCGCTTCCTCCGCGGCGAGGCGCTCGAGGCCTGCGAGCTCGCCCGCGATGAAGGCGATGCCGTCGGACGAGGCAACCTCGCGCAGACGTTGCTGCGCGACGACGGCATCGTGCTGCTCGCCGAGGATGTTCTGCACCGTCTCCGCGGCGCGTGCGAGGCGCCGCGCCGACCGCGCGCCGACGGGCGCGAACGCGTCCGCAGCATAGCGCAGCCGCTTCGACGCGATACGAATGCGGTGCAGCTCGCGATCCGACGGCGGCCGCGTGCTGTTCCGCACGCGCTTGCGCAGCGTCTTCCACACCGCGCCGACGATGCGCCGGCGCGCGCTCCGCGCGCGCTTCTCGGCCGCGGGCTCGAACACCGGATGCTTCGCGCTGTCGACGAGCGCCTGCAGCAGCACGACGTACCGAACGTCGCGCAGCATCGCGCCGACGTGCGCGTACGCAGCATCACGCGCAACCGCCAGCTCGCCGAGCACGCGTTCGGCCGCGACGCGATCCGCATCGCACAGCGATTCCGCTCGGCGCCGGACGCCGGCGATGAGGACGTCCGCGTCGCGTGCCTCGGAAAGACCGTCCTGCAGCCACGACAAGCGTTCGCGCAGGCCGTCCGCCCACGTCCGCTCGAGCACCGGACGGAACGTGCGCAAGTCGCTGCGCAACCGCCGTACGGCGGTGCGCGCGCGGTGCACGGCCTCCGCGTCCGCATGCAAGCGCAGCTTCGCGTCATAGCGGATCACGCGCTCGACCGAGCGCGCGAGCGCCGCCTGCACGACGGCGGCGACCGTCGCGTGGCGCGACGGCTGCGGGACGTCGATCTCGGGCGTGCTCGCTCGTCCGCCCAAGGCGCGCACGTTCTTCGGAACCGGATCGGGCTCGCCCGCGCCGTGCGCGCGCAGCGCGCCGCCGATCGCATCGAGCACGCCGTCCGGCGTGCCGTCGCTGAGCTCGATCTCGACCTGACGGAAGCGACGCACGACGCGGCGCCCTTCGACGACGCGCACGTCGTCCTCCACGACCTCCGCGACCTCGTTGCCGTCGCCGGTCGACACGTGCCGGCTCGTGCGCAGCGTGCGCAGCTCGGCGACCGGACGCGGCGCCGCTCCGCGCAAGTACGCGGTCGCGAGCTCGAGCGCGCGCGCCGGAACGCCGCCGCCCTCGTCGGCGAACACGTGCTCCTCGCGGAACATCGCGTCGTCCTCGTGGGGCACCGGCATCTTCAGCGTCCAGCCTTCGCCGCGACGCAAGCGCAAGCTGCATCCCCACCGCGTGAGCCGCAAGTCCGGCGTATCGTAGTACGTCGTGTGCAAGCGCTGCATGCGCACGGGCGATGCCACGTACTCGTCCCAGCGCGGCTCGACGCGCGCGAGGGAGAAGCGTCTCGTCCGGTTCGAGCTTGAGCTCGCGCTCCAGATGCACGCTCATCGTGCGCCTCCGGCCGGCACGGCGCCGAATGCGAGCGCGAGGGTGCGCACGATGTCGATGGCGCCGTCGAGGCCGATCGACTCGGTGTTCAGCACAGCGTCGTACTGCGCGCAGTCGTACACGTCGGAGTCGAAATAGTGCTTCTGATAGCGCGCACGAGCGTCGTCCGTACGGTCGATGCGGCGCTGCGCTTCGTCGGACGCGATCCCGTAGCGCCGTGCGAGCTGTGCGATGCGCCACGCGCGGCTCGCGCGAAGCAGCACGGCGAGCACACGGATGCCGTGCGGGCGCCAGCCGAGCATCGACACGCCGCCGTGCCCGATCACCACGACGTTGCCGCGCCGCGCGTGCTCGAGCACGATCTCGCGCACGGAGTCGACGAGCTGGTCCTCGTCGCGGTCCTGGAACAGCGGGATCGGCAGCATCGCGCTCGCCGCAGCGACCTCCGCCATGAGGCGTTCGCCGACGTTCGGCGGGCGCTCGATGCGTTGCGCGATGAAGGCGCGCGGCAAGCCGCTGCGGTCGGCGAGCTGTTCGATGAACGACCGTTCGTCCAGCAGCGGCGCGGCGAGCGCGGTCGCGACCGCCTCGCCGACGGAACGTCCGCCGGCGCCGAGCTCCCGCGCAATGCTCACGATCATAGCCGTTGCTCCAGTGCACGAATCGCGTCCGGCGGGCCCGCGGCGACGAGCTCGTCGCCCGCGCGCAGCGGCGTATCCGACGCCGGTCGGAATCGCATCTCTCCGTCACGTTTCAGCGCGAGCACGATGGCCTGGTCCGCGTCCGGGAAGAGCTCCAGGATCGCGCGCCCGATCCAGGCCGAGCCGCTCTTGATCGAGAGGTCTTCGAGCAGCAGCTGACCGTTGTTGGCGGACAACACGGTGTCGACGAACTCGACTGCGGTCGGCCGCATCGCGAGGCTCGCCATGCGCCGTCCCCCGATCGTGTACGGGGAGATCACGCGGTTCGCTCCGGCCAGGCGCACTTTGCTCTCGGCGTCGGCGGCGTTGGCACGCGCGACGATGAAGAGATCCGGCTTGAGCACGCGCGCGGACAGCGTGACGTAGATGTTGTCCGCGTCGTCGTCGATCGCGGTGATCAGTCCGCGCGCGCGCTCGATCCCCGCCGCCTTCAGCGTTGCGACGTCGGCGGCGTTACCGTGCATCACGGTGAACCCTTCGGATGCCGCGCGGTCGAGCGAATGCGGGTTGATGTCGACGACGACGAACGGGATGCGCTCGGCGGTGAAGTCGTGCGCGATCTCGCGTCCGACGCGGCCGAAGCCGCACAGGATGAAGTGGTTCTGCATCTTACCGACACGGCGGCGCATGCGGCGCAGCGACACGTCGGCGCCGAGCTGGCCCTCGACGATGTAGCCGAACCCGGTGAGCACGGTGTACGTGAGCGCGCCGAAGCCGAACGCGACCACCGCGATCGTCCACCACTTGCCCGCGAGATCGACCGCTTGCGGGCTGCCGACGGTGGTGATCGTCATGACGGTCATGTAGAGCGCGTCGAACCAGCCCCACCGTTCGAGCGCGGCGTACCCGATCGTGCCGACCGCGATGACCGCGATCAGAAGGCTCGCCGCGACGAGCAGCCTGCGAGGCAGAAACGCGGGCTCGTTCATACACGCCTGCGCGCTCTTCGCGGCTACCTCGTGCCGTTCCGCCGGACGGCGATCCGGTTGTGATCGTAGTCGAACCACCAGTCGAACCGGCGCATCTGGTCGGTGCCGATGATGCCGTCGAGCGCGACGTCGATCGCGTCGGCGCGATCGTTCGGCGCCTCCACGCCGACGACGAGCGATTCGAAGCTCGCCGGTCCGCCGAACGAGAACGAGGGTGCGAGCCGCGCCGTGACGACGACGCTTCCCTCGAGGTATTCGCGCGACGTACCGTCGGTGCCCGTTCGTGAAGGCCGCGCGCGGCCATTCGCTCTCGATCTGCCGCTCGTAGCGATGCGCGAACGGTGCGAGTACATACAGATGCGGCGATCCGGTGTCGAGCGCGAACCGATCGCCGGCGAGCGGACCGAACGCTGCGCTCACGATCGGCAGGCCGTCGTCGAAGGAAGCGGGGATGACGGTCGCCGAGCCGCCCTCGAACACCGCGTGCGGCGGCCTCCGGCGTAAGGACGTCCACGCGCTCGTGCTCGTAGTCGATGTGCACGACGTGACCGAAAAAGAAGTCGTAGCCGAGGATTCCGATCACCGATCCACGGCCCGAGTGAAATGGTAGCGCGAACGTCGAGACGTCCGTCATCGTGAGCGCGCCGACCGACATTCGAGGCACCACCGCATGCTCGAGCACCACCGGCCAGCGGCGTGATGCGTCCGTCTCCGAGTCGAGCGTGATGCTCGCCGTACCGGTATCGAGGATGAACCGGCCTCGCGTCCCGTCGACGTCGGCATCCACGAAAATCCTGGCTCCGGAAAACTGCGTGGGAAGCTGCACCGCACGCGCGCCGGACGGAAGCGAGAACGTACGCTGCACGTGCGGGATCGCGACATCGATCGGCTCGACGCGCCCGGGCTCGACCGCATCGACGCTCACGTCCACGTCGTGCGCCCGGTCGCCGTCGCTCACGTGCCAGCGCCGCGGGCGCGTCATCGTGCCGAGCGGCGCGAAGTCGTCGAACGCCGTGACGACGGTCCGCTTGCCTTCGCGCGTCACCTCGCGCACGATCTCGCCGGTCGTCTTGTCGACGTAGAACCAGTGCGGCCGGTCGCGCGGCGCGCGATCGGCGATCACCCATGCCGGCCCGAAGCGCGCCGACTCGCCCGCGAGCTCGCAGTCGGCGAGCGCGAACGGAAACACGCTTTGCGGCAGCCGGTCGGCGGCATCGCCCTGATCGTCCGCGAGCGTCGCGTGCGCGATACCGTTCGCGTCGGCGCGCCAGCGCACGCCGTCCCAGCGTCCGCCGGCGTAGCGTGCTTCGCCGATCGCAACCACGGCGCGAAAGTCGTCACCGCGCACCGCGACCCGCACCGGCAGACGCCGTGCAGCGAGCGCGTACGTCCAGCGCTCGCGGCGATCGGCGTAGCGCGCGTCCGGCGTCCCGGCCGCCTTGCGGTACGCGGCGAGGACCTCGGCGCTCGTCGCGGTGCTCGGCCGCAGATCGGGCGGCTGCCACTCCGCGCGCCGCGGGCCCGGGAAACGCCACGGCGGCGAGGACCGCCGCGACGCGCCAGCGGCCCGCGGGTCACGGGCGGAACGCCGCCTCGAGCGCCCGGCGCAGCGAGCCGTCGCGATCCTGCCACGCGTCGACGAACGTCCGGAGGACTTTCGCGGTCAGGCCCCAGACGCGGCGGCTCTCGAAGTCGAGCAGGTGCGTTTCGACGCTGACGTCGCCGACCGCGACGGTTCCCTCCGTCAGCTCAGCGACGATGACGTCGAGCGGGATCGTGAAGACGGCGGCCGTCTCCGTGCCGTCGATCGTGAGCGGTCCGGGCGCGACCGCCGCGACGAACGGCGTGACGTCGAAATTGTTCGCGCGCGTCTGCCGCACCATCGGCAGCTCACCGACGATCGTGACGCGGTCGGCCGCGACGCCGACCTCTTCCCACAGTTCGCGCAGCGCGGTCCGCCGCAGATCGCCCGCGTCGGACGGATCGACGGAGCCGCCGGGAAGCGCGATCTGCCCCGGATGATCGCGCAGATGCGAGGCGCGCTCGATGAAGATCGCACCGTGCGGAGGCACGGTCGAAAACGCAAGTGCGACCGCGGCGGTGCGACGACCCGTTCGCATCCGCGCCGGATTGTCAGGGCGCGGAAAAAGTCCCTCCGCCGGAGCGGCACCGGACGCCGTCGAGGGCGAAGCCACACCGCGCGTGATCGACTTCTTCCTGCACCGGCCGGTGTTCGCATCGGTCTGCGCGCTCTTCATCATTCTGGCCGGCCTCATCGCGATCCCGACGCTGCCGGTCGCGCAGTTCCCGCAGGTCGCGCCGCCGGTCATCACCGTCTCGACGACGTACCTCGGCGCGACCGCGCAGGAGGCGGAATCGTCGGTCACCACGCCGCTCGAGGAAGCGATCAACGGTGTCGACGGGCTCCGCTACATCAACTCGACGACGACCAGCGACGGCATCAGTACGATCACGTGCACGTTCGCCCTCGACCGCAACATCGATCTCGCGGCGAACGACGTCCAGACGCAGATCAACAACACGATGGGCCGGCTTCCGCAAGCCGTGCAATCGACCGGCATCACGCTCACGAAGAACAGCGGTACGTTCGTGATCGCGATGGGCCTCGCGTCGAACGATCCGCGCTACGACCGCATCTTCATCAGCAACTACGCCGCGAACAACATCGTCGACGTTCTCAAGCGGATCCGCGGCGTCAACGACGTGCACATCTTCGGCGAGCGCCGCTACGCGATGCGCCTGTGGCTCGATCCGGTCCGCTTGAACCAGACCCACCTCACGGCGACCGACGTCGTCAACGCTCTGACCGCGCAGAACGTCAACGTCGCCGCCGGCGCGATCGGCGCCGCGCCGATCGCGAAGGATCAGCCGTACCAGATCTCGGTGCGCGCGCTCGGCCGGCTCAGCGACCCGCAGCAGTTCGCGAACCTCATCCTGCGCGCGAACCCGGACGGCGGCTTCGTCCGGCTCCGCGACGTCGGCCGCGTCGAGCTCGGCGCGGAAAGCTACGCGCAAGATCTGCGGCTCTCCGGGAAGGACGCGATCGGCATCGCGGTGCTCACGCTGCCCAGCGCGAACGCGCTGCAGGTCGCGCGCGACGTGCGGACGGCGATGGAGAAGCTCGCGACGCGGTTCCCCTCCGGCGTGTACTACACCGTCGGGTTCGACACGACGCCGTTCGTCTCCGAGTCGATCCGCGAGGTGCTCAAGACGCTCGGGATCTCGATCGTGCTCGTCGTCGCCGTCGTCTTCCTGTTCCTGCAGTCGTGGCGCACGACGCTGATCCCCGCGATCACGATCCCGGTTTCGCTGATCGGCACGTTCGGCCTGATGAAGGCGCTCGGCTTCTCCATCAACACGCTCACGCTCTTCGGGTTGACGCTCGCCACCGGGCTCGTCGTCGACGACGCGATCGTCGTCATCGAGAACATCGCGCGCTTCGTCAACGAGAAGCGCATGGAGTCGTACGCCGGCGCTTCGGCCGCCATGCGCGAGATCACGAGCGCCGTCGTCGCGAGCTCGCTGGTGCTGCTCGCGGTGTTCATCCCCGTCGCGTTCTTCTCGGGGACGACCGGCCAGCTCTACAAACAGTTCGCGCTGACGATCGCGTGCGCGATCACGATCTCGCTGTTCAACGCGCTGACGCTCACGCCGGCGCTGTCGGCGCTGCTGCTCGGCAAGCACACGGTGCACCGCACGGGCTTCTACGGCGCGATCAACGGCGCGATCGATGCGACGCGCCGCGGCTACCACGCACTCTTGCCGGCGCTGATACGCTGGCGCGTCGTCGTGCTCGCGCTGTTCGCGCTGGGCCTCGCCGGCACGTACGTCGCGTACCAGTCGATCCCAACCGGCTTCCTGCCGGACGAAGACGTCGGGTACTTCTACGTCACCGTGCAGCTCCCGCGAAGGGTCGTCGCTCGCCGAGACCGAGCGCGTGACGCGCCGGGTCGAAGGCATCCTCGCGCAGTATCCCGAGATCTCGGTCGTGTTCGAGCCGAACGGGACGCAGTTCGGCGTGAACGCGGCGAACCGCGCGATGATGTTCGTCTCCCTGAAGCCGTGGGACGAGCGCAAACGTCCGGAGCAGTCCGCCGACGGCGTCATGCGCCGCCTGCGTCCGCAGCTGGCGACGATCGCGAACGCGGCCGTGCTCGCCTTCAACCCGCCGGCGATCCGCGGCATCGGCAACCTCGCGGGATTCCAGTTCGAGCTGCAGGACGAGGACAATCTCGGCATCCCGGCGCTCACGACCGCCGCCCGGAGCCTGATCGCGACGGCCCGGAGCGACGCGACGCTCCGCAACGTGTCCACGACGTTCCGGGACGACGCGCCGCAGCTGGTCATCGACGTCGACCGCGAGAAGGTCGCCGCGCTCGGCATCCCGCTCACCGACGTCTTCAGCGCGATGGACGTGTACCTGGGTTCCGAGTACGTCGACGACTTCGATTTCTTGAACCGTTCGTACCGCGTCTACGTGCAAGCCGACACGCACTACCGGGACCGGCTCGCCGCGCTCGACCGCATCTACGTGCGCACGAACGGCACCGACCCGACGACGGCCGCGACGGTTCCGCTCTCGAGCCTGGTGCGCACGCGCATCGACCGGATCGCGCCGATCATCACGCACTACAACCTGATGCGCTCGATCGAGATCAACGGCATCCCGGCGCCGGGATACGGTTCCGGGCACGCACTGGCCGCGATGACGGCAGCGGCGAAGACGCTCCCGAAGGGCCTCGCGTACGAGTGGACCGGCATCTCGCTCGAACAGATCGATTTCGGAAGCCAGGCGATCGTCATTTTCGGCCTCGGGCTGCTGTGCGTGTTCCTCGTCCTCGCGGCGAACTACGAGAACTGGACCGATCCGCTGATCATCCTGGTTTCCGTGCCGCTCGCGATCCTCGGCGCGATCCTCGCGCTCGACCTCCGCTCGCTGCCCAGCGATCTGTACGCGCAGGTCGGATACCTCATGCTGATCGCGCTCGCGAGCAAGAACGCGATCCTGATCGTGGAGTTCGCGAACCAGCGACGGCGCGCGGGCTCGACCGCGGTCGACGCCGTACGTGACGCGGCGCAGACGCGACTGCGGCCGATCTTGATGACGTCGCTCGCGTTCATCCTCGCGACGGTTCCGCTCGTCGTCGCGTCGGGCGCGGGCGCGGCGAGCCGCCGTTCGCTGGGCACCGCGGTGTTCGGCGGCATGGTGCTCTCGACGGTGCTGAACCTGTTCGTCGTGCCCGTCGTCTATGTCGCGCTCGCCGCGCTGCGCGACCGCTTCGCACGGCACGCGCGGCCGCGACCCGCGCACGCGAACGGCGTCTCCACCGGCGACGTTCCGCCGGGCCACGTTCCGGTGTCCGTCTATCGCGGCGACGGCGGCGAGATCGTGCTGCACTTCGCCGACGGCAGCGAGCCGGTCCGGCTCGCGCTGCCGGAATGATCGGCCGCTAGGGCCGGTTTCCGCGCAGCCGCCGCACGAACCAGCGCGGCGCGCGCGCAGGGAACATCCGCATCAGCGCGTCGATGCGCGGCGCCTCACTGCCCGCGACGATCCGCTCGTGCTTGCGCTTGACACCCTCGACGATCGCGTCGGCGATCCGCTCGGGCGGCGTCGTGAGCAGCCGCGCTTCGAACACTTTCGCCGTCGCCGCCGCGAGCGCGGCGTTCGCGGCGCGTGCGATGCGCGCGTTGCGCGCGATCGACGTCTTGATGCCGCCCGGGTGCACGGTCACGACCGTGACGTTCGTGCCGAAGAGCTCGCCGCGCAGCGACTCGCTGAAGCCGCGCACGGCGAACTTGCTCGCCGCGTACGCCGCCTGGCCGGGCGGGCCCCACAGCCCGAAGACGCTCGACATGTTGACGATGCACGCGTCCGGCTGCGCGAGCAGAGACGGCAGGAATGCCTTCGTGCCGTACACGACGCCCCAGAAGTTCACGCCGAGCAGCCACGCCATCTCGTCGGTCGCGACTTCCCGCACGGAACCGTAGAGCGAGACGCCCGCGTTGTTCGCGAGCAGCGCGATGCCGCCGTGCTCGCGCAGGACGCGGTCGGCGAACGCCTTCACCCACGTCTCGTCGGCGACGTCGACTTCGTATGCGTGCGCCGCGCCGCCGGACGGCGACGATGCGCGCCGCGACGTGTTCGGCGCCGCTCCGGTCGCGGTCGGCCGCGACGACGACCATGCCCTCGCGCCCCAGCCGCATCGCCAGCGCGCGGCCGATCCCGGAGGCCGCTCCCGTCACGACGGCGACCCGGCCGTGCAGCGTTCGCACGCGCGTCAGACCGGCGCCGCGTTGCGCATGATGAGCTTCTCCATCTTCACCAGCGACGGCAGCCGCTTGCGCGAACGCCGGATCTGGCGCATCGCGACATGCGGGTCGACCAGATGCGTCGTCGGCAGCTTCACGCCGATCTGTTTGAGCACAGCACCCATCGGATAGCGCATCCGGCGTTGCGCGAGGATGATGTCCGCGAGCAGGTCGGCGCCGGGCGAGACGATCGGCCCGAAGCCGTAGCGCGCCTGCGCCCAGCCGAACACGTACAGGTTGCGATAGCGCTCGCTCATCATCGATCCGTACAGCTTGACGATCGGCCCCTCGATCGGCACGAGGTCGCGCGACAGGAACGGAATCGATTGATGGAAGCCCGTCGCCGCGATGACGACGTCGAAGCGCTCGCGTGCGCCGTCGACGAACTCGACGGCATCGCCGTCGAAACGCGCGACGTCGGGATGCGGCGTGATGCGTCCGTGCTTGACGTAGTGCAGCAGCTCGCTGTTGATGGTCGGATGGTGCTCGAAGATGGCGTGATCCGGCGCGGGCAGGCCGTACCGCCGGTAGTCGCCCACGGCGACCGCGAGCATCGTCCGCAGGAACAGCCGCTGCAGCCACAGCGGCATCCACGGCCGCACGAGCTCGACGAGCGGCACGCCGAACAGCGTCTTCGGGCAGGAACCAGTATCCGCGCCGGAAGCTGATGTGCGACGACGCGCCGACGCGCGCGGCCTCCGACGCGATGTCGCACGCCGAGTTGCCGCCGCCGATCGTCAGCACGCGCTTGCCGCGCAGTTGGTCCGGCGTCTTGTAGTCCTTCGAGTGCAGCATCTCGCCCGTGAACGTTCCGGAGTACGAGGGCCAGCGGCGATGCCAATGGTGTCCGACGCACGCGATGACGCCCTTGTATGTCGCGCGTGTGCCGTCGCCGAACGTGAGCTCCCACCGCTCCGCGTCGCCCTGCGCGAGCGGTCGCGCCGCGGTCACGGTCGTGCCGAAGCGGATGCGCGGCTCGAGCTCGTAGTGGCGCGCGTAGTCTTCGATGTAGGCGAGCATCTGCGCCGCGCTCGGAAAGTCCGGGTAGGTCGCGGGCATCGGATAGTCGGTGAACTCGGTCGTCTTGCGCGACGAGATGATGTGCGCCGTCTCGTACACGCCGTCGCGCCAGTTTCCGCCGACGCGTGGTCCGCTCTCGAACTGCACGTACGGGATCCCGCGCTGCCCGAGCGCGCGTGCGACGCACAGCCCGATCGGACCGGCGCCGACGAGCGCGAAGCTCTCTTCGGTCGACTCCACCACCGCGCGAGAGCGTTCGCGGTCAGCGAACCAGGTCCGTCACGTCCAGCGCGTTCGACGTCGCGGCGCCTCCCGCGGTGTTGTCGAAGATACACCATGCCGGCACCGGCGTCGCGCGCAAGCGGGCGGCGATCGCGCTCAGCGCCGCGGCATCGTAGGTCGAGTAGTAGGTGCGCGGCGAGCCGTGCAGCCGGTGGTACGCGAAGCCGCTCCACCCGCCGGGCTCGGCGGCCCGCGGAACGATTGGCGGGATCGGCGGCGACGCGCGCGACCTCGAAGCGCGCGAGCGCTGCTTCCGCATCGGACTCGAACCACGTCGGATGCCGCGGCTCGCACGCGAGCAGCCCGCCGTACCGCGTCCGCATCGCGTCGAAGAACGCCGTCACGACGGCATCGTCGAACGCGAAGCTCGGCGGCAGCTGCACGAGCAGCACGCCGCGCCGTTCGCCGAGCGCGCTCGTCTCCGCGAGAAACGCGTCGAGCGCATCGTGCGCGTCGATCAGGCGGCGCCCGTGCGTGATCGCCTTCGGAACCTTCAGCGCGAACCGGAAATTCTCCGGGACGCTTGCCGCCCACCGCGCGTACGTCGACGGCCGATGCGGCCGGTAGAACGACGAGTTGATCTCGACGCACCGGAACCGCGCCGCATATCGCTCCAACCGGGTACCCTCACGCGGAAAGCGTCCGCGCACGTCCGCGCCGATGCCCCAACCGGCCGTTCCGACCCGTATGGCGTTCAACGCGCCGTGATCCGAACGCTCAGCCGATCCGCGACGCACCGAGCGCGGCAGGGCGCGCCGGCTCGTGCACCGCCGCCGTCCACTGCGAGCCGGCCAGCCACGCGTTCAATTCGTTCGGCGGCAACGGACGGCTGACGAAGAAACCTTGCGCGACGTCGCACCCCAACGCGACGAGCGTTTGGAGCGCCTCGGCCGTTTCGACGCCCTCGGCCACGACGCGCAAGCCGAGCATCTTTCCCAGTCCGTGGACCCACCGCACGATCGCGCCGTCTTTCTCGTCCGCGTGCATGCCCAAGACGAAGCACTTGTCGATCTTGATCTCGTCGACCGGGAGCTGCGCGAGGTAGCCGAGGCTCGAGTACCCCGTTCCGAAATCGTCGACCGAGATCGACACGCCGAGCGCGCTCAACTGCGCGAGGATCGTGCGCGTGGTGTCGAGGTCCTCCATCAACGTGGTCTCGGTCACTTCGAGCGTGAGCGCCTGCGGCGAGACGTCGTGCCGCGTCAATAGACTCTCGACGGTTTTCGGAAACTCCGGGTCGAGAAGCGCGCGCGTCGAAAGATTCACGGCGAGACGCAGGCTCGTCCCCGCGCGTTCCCACGCGCGCACCTGGCGCAGCGCGGTTTCGAGCACCCAGTGCGTGAGCGGAACGATGAATCCGGTCTCCTCGGCGATCGGGATGAAGTCGCCTGGCGGGAGCTGGCCGAGCAGCGGGTGCGCCCAGCGGACCAAGGCCTCGACCCCGGTGATCCGACGCGTTTCCAAGTCGACGACGGGCTGGTAGTGCAGCAGCAGCTCGTCGCGCGCAATCGCGTTCCGAAGACCGCCTGCGAGCGCCAAGCGCGCGGAGCTGTCGCGGTCGCGCTGCGCGTCGTACACCGCGTATCCGGCGGACACGCGTTTGGCGTCGTACATCGCCGCATCGGCGAAGCGCAGAAGTGACTCCGCGTCCGAGGCGTGATCCGGATACACCGCGAGCCCGACCGCGGCACCGATCTCCAACGCATGGCCTTCGATCGCGTATTCCGCGCCGATGGCAGCGACCATGCGCATCGCCAAGGCAGTCGCCGTGCTCGTGCTCGTATCGGGGATGAGCACGGCGAACTCGTCTCCGCCCAAGCGGGCGACGAAGTCCGCATCGCGGACCGCGCCGCCGATCCGCACGGCGACTTCCTGCAGCAGGGAGTCTCCCACGTGGTGTCCGAGCGCGTCGTTGATCGCCTTGAAGCGGTTGAGGTCCAGCACCGCCAGCGTCGTCGACGTTCCGCTGGCGCGCGAGCTCTCGAGCATCGTTTCGATTCGCGCGTTCAGCGATGCGCGGTTCGGAAGCCCGGTGAGTGCGTCGTGAAACGCTTGATGGTGCAGCGCTTCTTCGATCCGGCGCCGTTCGGTGATGTCGGTTCCCACCGCGATCACGCCGGCGACCACGGCGCCGTCGCCGTACACCGGCGTCCAGCGCATCTCGATGACCGCACCGTCGATCTCGACGTCGGCGGTGAACTCCTGCCCGGCCAGCGCGCGACGGGCCTGATCGAGAAGCTCGACCACGTCGGCATTGACGGCGAAGAACGAGCGGCCCAAGACGTCGTCGGAGTAGCGATTCATCGCGCCCGCGTGCCGTCCGCGCGCCATCGTGATCGTCCCGGCCGCGTCGAACGCGAACAAGACGACCGGCGCATTCGCGAACACGGCGTGAAAGTGACTGGTCGTCGCAGCGAGGGCCAATTGATGTGCGGAGAAGCGGCGGTCGACGTAGACGACGGCGAGTGCCAGGCTCAGCACGAGCAGCGTGATGACCGCGATCGCACCGCCGCCGAGCGCGTCGGCGGAGATCACGTCGCCGCTCGCCGGCTGCGGCGCGCTCGCGAAGAACGTTGCCGCCGCCATGCCGGTGTAGTGCATGCCCGCGACGGCAAATCCCATGACGACTGCCGCCGCCCCGCGCCGCACTTCGAAGAGGCGGTGCGAAACCGCCCGCAGCCGGAACACGAGCCACAGCGCGACGAGCGACACCACGACGGCGATCGCGACGGACGCGGCTACGATGCGGAAATCCCACTGCGCGGACGCCGGCATTCGCATCGCCGCCATACCGGTGTAATGCATGAGCGCGACGCCGCCGCCCATGAGAAGTCCGCCCGTGAGCCAGGCCTTCGGGCCCATCACCGGCCGGCTCACGACCGCGAGCGCGATGCCCGATGCGGAGATCGCGGCGACCAGCGAGAGCGCTACGGTGATGACGTCGTAGCTGATCGGGACGGGGAGATGGAAGGCGAGCATGCCCGTGAAGTGCATCGACCAGATGCCGGTGCCCATCGCGGAGGCACCCCCGAGCAGCCACAGATGTCGCGACAGGCCGCGGTTCTCCGTGACGCGCTCGCCGAGGCTGAGCGCGACGTATGCCGCGACGCTCGCGATGACGATCGACAAGGCAACCACGCGCAGATCGTACGAACTGCGCATGATGGTTTCGTGCGCCATCGCCATGCCGCCCAACGTCCACTCCTTTGGAACTCTACCGCTGAACTCCAATGCTCAGCGGACCCCTACTGCAAGGCGCCCGTGTTCCTTATCGGCATCCCGCCTCGTCCGTCCACACGAGGCGAGCGTGCGCGGGTGCAAAGATTTCGCTCGCGCGGCGCTTCAGCGCGCCGTGAGTCCGAACGTCAGCATGCGCGTGCCGTGCGCGACGAACGAGCCGAGCGCCGCGCTCGTGCGCGCGCCGAGCGGGAGGCGAACGCCGCCTTCGAGCGCACCGGAACGCAGCACGACATCGAACCGCGTCGCGGCGTCCCATGTGAGCCAGACGACGTCGCGATCGAACCGGTGCGCAGCGGACGTCGTCTGCACGGGTCCGCCGGGATAGAGCGGCGCCGCGATGTCGACGGTATCGCCGTCGCGCACCGACCACGCGCGAAGCGAGACGTTCGGCGCGAGCTGCCATCCCAGCGCGGCGGCGACGCCGCGGTTCGTCGGCGGCCGGCGCCGCGTCCGATTCGCTGTACGCGAGGACGTCCGCGCGCAGGCGGCGTCCGTCGTCGTACGTGAGCCCGGCCTGCGTGACCGCGCTGCGCGCAAGCGCGTACCCGGGCGTCCCGAGCGTCGCGGTCACTTCGGCGGCGTGCGCCGTCCAGCCGCCGCCCAGCGGAGCGTCGAGGCCAGCGACGGCAGCACGGCGAGCGCGGCCGCCGCCGGCACATCGTACGCATGCTCGTCACCGTACGTCAGCGCGACCGCGGCCGAGACGCGCACCGCGGAGCCCCGCGACGTTCCGAGCACGAGCGCCGCATCGTGATGGTCGTCGAACAGCTCGCCGACGACGCCGCGTTCGTCGCGCCAGCGCGCGCGCACGGCGATCGCGTTCGGCCCCCTCCCGGACACGTCGAGGTCGACGTCCGCGACCGAGCCGTCGTCGATCGCGCCGCTCGCCGTCGTGTCGTCGCTCGTGAGCCCGACGTGCGCGCCGATCGCGAGCGTGCGCGTCGCGGCGCGGACATCCGCGCCCGCACCGGCATAGTTCGTGCCGGCCGCGGTGCCCGCGATCGCGACGGCGGACGCGTCGATCGGGCCGGCGCGACCGCCGCCCGAGACCGCGGCGACGCGCCGTGTTCCGTCGGGATCGAACGACTCCGCGGCGAGCGCGTTCACGACGTTTCCGACTTCGAGCGACGCGTCGGCGTTCGTCGCGCGCGCGCGATCGGTGCGGTCGAACAGGCTCGCGTCGACGACGCCGGCGCCGGCGCGGTCACCGTACCACGGCGCCTGCATCGCCTCGCTGACGGCAACCGCGCCGAACGCGTGCGATGGGAGCAGGCTCGTCGCATCGCCGCCGTCGCCGCGGCGGTAGAACGGTAGGCCCTCGATCGCGGTCACGCCGCGGCCGCCGGAGAGCCAGCGGTCCGCGATGCTGGACGGCGTGACGACGCGGTACGGCACGAGCGACGCGACGGCGCCCAGCGACGCCGACGGCAGCGCGGCGACGTCGGCAGCCGACGGCACGAGATCGTTCGCGCGGTGGTGGTGCACGATGACGATCACCGGGCCGGCCGCCGGGACCGCGACGCGGACCGGGTCGGCATGCGCCGCAACGACCGACACGCGCCGCCGGACGTGCCGGCGCGTCGAGCGCGAAGGTGCCGTCGCGGGCCGTCGTGTCGCGGCCGACGACGCGACCGCTCGCATCGAGCGCGCGCACCTCGGCCCCGGCCACGACCGCGCCGTCCTGATCGCGGACCGCGCCCGTGAGCAGCTCCCCGGCACCCGCGGCGAGCGGAAGCAGCCACGCACAGCAGCAGCAAAGCGACGGCACGGCGAGGCCCGATTTCAGGATTGCTTCACGACCTCGGCGTACCGTCGATGGGATGACGAACGCCCGGCCGGCGATCGTCGCCGTGCTGCTCGCGCTCGGCGCGTGCACCGGGGCCGCCGTGGCCGCCGAACTGCTCCTCGACGACCCGGCGACCGCAGTCGCGCCGAGCCGGGTCCCCGACGTGCTCGGCCCCATCACGGAGAGCGGTCGGACGGGCTGGGACTGCGTTCCCGAGCGCGCGGCGACGGCCCGCAGCGCACGCGCGGCCGGCTTGCCGAACGACTGACGTGCCGGTTCGGTTCGCCGCCGCGGGCGCTGCGCTCATCGTGCTCGTGTGCGCCGGAAGCGTGCGCGCGCAAACGTACTCGCAGCCGACGCCCGCGCCGCGCCGCACCGACGCGGGCGCGCTGATGGCCGCGGCGCGCGACCGCGAGGTGCACGAACGGTTTGCGCGCGGTTTCGACGCCGAGCAGCGCGGTGATTGGGGCCGCGCCGCGCGTCGAGTTTCGCCGGATCGTCGCGCTCGATCCGCCGGAGCCGCGCGGATCGACCGCGCGTTACGACCTTGCGCTCGCGGAAGCGGGGCTCGGTCACGACGACGCCGCGGCCGCGTTGCTCGACGAAGCGCTCCATCGCGATCCGCATTTTGCAGCGGCCGCCGCCAACCTCGTCGCGATCGAGCTTCGTCGCGGTGACGTCGCGGGAGCGCGTGCGGCGGCGGATCGCTTCGTCGCGATCGCGCCGCGCGCAGTGCTCGCGCGCTACGACCGCGGGCTCGCGGCACTGCGCGCGGGCGAGCTCGACATCGCCCGGAGCGACTTTCGCGCGCTGATCGACGCCGACCCGAGCTACGCCGTTGCGCACTACGACCTCGCCGTCGTCGAGCTGCGCGACGGACACGACGACGCCGCGCGGCTCGAGATCGACAAGGCGCTCGCGCTTTCGCCGGGCTACGCGCGCGCACGCTTCGCGCTCGGTGCGCTGCTGCTGCGCGACCGGTCGTCGCGCGGACGCGCGCCGGGCGTTCGATCGCTGCGCGCGCGACGCCGCCGACCCGGCGCTGCGCGAGCTGGCGGCGCAGCTGCGCGACCGTCTCTGAGCGTCAGCCGCGCGGCGGCGTGCGCAAGAGCGCGAGCAAGTCGCGATCCGTGTGATCGGACAGCATGACGAGCCGTGCGGGGCGTGCGTGCGCGTCGAGCACGTATGCGTACGTGCCGTGAAACGCGCCGTCGAGCCGCGCGACGTCGAACGCGTCGAGCACGCGCTCCACGTCGGCGACGTCGCCGCTCGCCCAGCGCCAGCGCGGGGCGTTCGCTCCCAGCGCGCGCGCCTTCGCCGCCATCACGATCGGCCGATCGTATCGGGGTTCCAGCGTGATCGTCAGCAGCCGCGCGTCGACGTGCCGGCTCTGCAGCTCCGCCGCAAGCCGCGCGAAGAGCCCTTCCGCGAGCGGACAGGCGTCGCCGCAGCGCGTCGCGACGAAGATCACCGCCGTCGGCCGGCGCAGGTCGCGCAGCGTGAACCGCGCGCCGTTCTGATCGACGAGCGGTACGTCGCGCACGTCGCGCGGGACGCCGGCGAACGCGGGCGTCCCGCACGCGAGCGCCGCGCACGCGGCGAGCGCCGCCGCGGCTCGACGCATCAGTACGAACCGCCCGGCGGCGGCGGCGTCGCGGACGTCGGCGGCGTCGCCTGCGGTCCCGGCGTCGCGTTCGTCGCGACGACCAGCACCGTGCGCATCGTGTCCGAGACGTAGTGGTAGGCGCAGCCGATGAAGTACGTGCCGGCGACGAGCGTGAACGGGCCTACCGTGGCGCCCGTGTTGATCGTGCCGGTGTTGAATCCGGCCTGCACGGTGGTCCCGCCCGACGCTTGCAGCGTCAGCGCGGATCCGTTCGCGTCGAAGCCGGTCGTCGAGTCGACGCCGAACGTGTGCGGCGTCGACGTTTGCGCGTTGCGGATCATGATCTGCGCACCGGGCGAATATCCGAGGATCTGTGAGTACGTCTGCTGCGTGAAGCCGCCGATGAGACCGTACGTCGGAACCACCTCCGAGCCGATCGCGGACGAGGGCAGCGCTTCCGCGACGACCTGCGGCAGCGCGCCCGTCGGCGTCGCCGTCGGCGTGGGTATCGGCGTAGCGCCTCCGCCCGTGCCGCCCGGCACCGTGGCGACGCCGCCTCCGCTGCTCCGCCGCCGCACGCCGCGAGCGTGAGGACGCTGCGACGAACGCTGCGCCGAGCGCAGCGCGTGAACGATTCGCGAACACTGCGGTTCCTCCAGAGAGTTGTGTAGGAACGCATCGTGCGAGCGCACGTTGAAAGCGCGCTGAACCTGCGGCCGCGCGGCTTTCACGCTTTCTTCAGACAACGGAGCGCGCGAGAGCGAGGTCGAAGCGACGTGCGTGCGCATCCTCGTCATCGAAGACCAGCGCGAGATCGCCGACGCGATCCGCGCGATGCTCGCGCATCGGAAGTACGCCGTCGACGTCGCATGCGACGGGAATGAAGGTCTCGACATGCTCTTGCGCGGCACGTACGACGCCGCGCTGATCGACGTCGTGCTCCCGGGCCGTGACGGTTTCGCGGTCTGTCGCGAAGCGCGTGCCGAGGGAGTCGGCACGCCGGTGCTGATGTTGACGGCGCGCGATGCCGTCGCCGACCGCGTGCGCGGTCTCGACGCGGGCGCGGACGACTACCTGGTCAAGCCTTTCTTCGAGGACGAGCTCGCGGCGCGGCTGCGCGCGCTGCTGCGACGCGCGAGCCTGCCGATCCGCTCGACGATCGCGGTCGGCGACCTGCTGGTCGACTGCGGCGCGCGCTCGGCACGCATCGCCGGCCGTGAGGTCGCGCTCGGCGGGACGGAGTTCCGCCTGCTCGAGTACCTCGCGTCGAACGCGGGAATCGCCGTGTCGCGGGCGCAGATCCTCGAGCGCGTGTGGGGCGAGGATTTCGACGGCTCCAGCAACGTCGTCGACGTGTACGTCAGCGCCGTGCGCCGCAAGCTCGCCGCGGCCGGTGCGCGCGACCGCATCACCACCATCTGGGGAGTCGGCTACTCATTGCGTCCGTAGTCGCACGGCTGTGCGCGTGGTACGTCGGCATCCTGGTCGCGATGCTCATCGTGCTCGATGCCGTCGCATTCGCCTGGCTCGCGGCTCGTCAGCACGACCTTCTCGAACCGTTGCTCGGGACGCCGTTCGGCCAAGACGTCTACGCCGCGGCGCTGCGCAGTACCGCGCTCGGCCTCGCGTCGTTCGACGTGCCGCTCCTCGATCGCGGGGTCGATCGCGGCGTACGTTCTCGCGCGCGTGTCGGTTCGTCCGCTGATCGACGCGCGCGAGCGCGAGGCGCAGTTCGCCGCCGACGCCGCGCACGAGCTGCGCACGCCGCTCGCGCGCATCGCATCCGTCGCGCAGAGCGCGCGCGCGCACGCCGATCCGGACGCACGCGACGCCGCGCTCGCACGCGTCGCGGAGCTCGCGGTCGAGGCGTCGGCGACCGTCGGCGACCTGCTCAGCCTGATGCGCGAGGAGCGCGTCGCGCCGCGTCTTTCCGAACCGATCGACCTCGCGGCGCTCGTCGACGACGCTGCCGGCATGCCGCGCGGACCGGGCATCGCGCTCGACGTGCTCGCGTGACGGCCCGCAATGGGTGCAGGGCGATGCGCGCCGCCTGCGACGTCTCGTCGACAACCTGCTCGACAACGCGTACCGCCACGCGCGCACTCGCGTCGCCGTGGCGACGTTCCGCGACGCGGACCGCGTCACGCTTGACCGTCGAGGACGACGGCGACGGCGTTGCACCGAACATCCGCGCGCGCGTCTTCGAGCGGTTCGTGCGCGCCGGCGACGACGACCGCAGCAGCGGTCTCGGCCTCGCGATCTGCCGCGCGATCGCGCGGGCTCACGATGGCGACATCGCGCTCGAGGACCGCAGCCGTTTCGTCGTGCGATTGCCCGCCTTCCGCATGAGCTGAACGAAGTCTGAAGCGGTGCACACTCGCGCCTCATCGCGCTCTCACGTGCGTCGTGCACGGTCGTCGCGTGCGATCGTTGTGGTTCTTTCTCGCGTGCGCGCTGGCCGCATGCACGCCCGGCGCGCAGCCAGCGGGTTCCGGCGCGGTATCGGCCGCGGCCGTCACGGTCGACGTCTCGCTGACGGCGTTTGCCGCCGCGGCGACGCCGTACGGCGAACGGCGCCGGTTACGCGCCGGACGTCGTGCGCGTCGCGTCGGGACCACGATCCGCTTCGTCAACGTCGACTCGTTCGCGCACACCGCGACGTCGATCCGCGCGGCGGCCTTCCCCTCATCCTCGCCGTTCGACGCGACGGCGCTGGCGCTGCGGGCGGCACGCTGTCCGGCGGGTGGACCACCGGTTCGCTCGCCGCCGGCACCGCATCGCAAGCGATGCTCGCCGACGCACCCGGCACGTATCTGTTCGGATGCTTCTATCACTATGCGGCGCCGATGCGCGGAGCGATCGTTGCGCAGTAACGCGCGCGCGCTGGCGCAGCGACGTGCGCTCTGCTGCTCGCCTCCCTGCCGATGCCTGCGACGCGATTCCGATCTTCGCGCAGCGCTACAACCTGAAGTGCGAGGTCTGCCACGCCGTCATCCCCGAGCTGAACGCGTTCGGCAACGCGTTCCGCAATCGCGGCTACCGCATCGACGGCCTGCCGAAGCACGGCACGACGATCGTCGCGCTGCGCGAGCAGATCGGGTACACGCCGACGCCGACCGACGGGACGACGCGCACGATCGTGCCGGCGGGCGCGGCGCTCGCCGCGGTCGAGATCGGGCGCGTCGAGGCGTTCCTGCACGAGACGCTCGGCAGCGAGGGCAGCTCGGCATCGCTCTTCCTCGGCTACCTCGCGTACGGCGATCCGCACTCGCACATCGTCTATCGCGCGGGCCTGTTCGAACTGCCGCTCGAGCATTCACCCGCGCAGCGCAACGATACGCTCACGACGTACGGCTACGAAGGCACGCTCGTCGGCTTGAACGATCTCACGCTCGCGACGCCGCGTGCGGGCTTCGAAGCGGAAGGCGACGCGGCGCCGCGCGCCTCGCCGCGACGGTCGCGTTCGGCAACGCGACGGGCTCGGCATACGGCGGCAAGCCCGTGACGACGGGCGCAGCGAAGCCTTCGCTGCGCCCGAGCTCGGCCTGTTCGCGCGCGTGCCCGTCACCGGCGGCCGTGCAGATCGGCGCAGCCGCGCTCAGCGGCTCGCGCGCGATCACCGTCGGCACCGCGCCGCAGTTCGACGACCGCTACCAGCGGTTCGAAACCTTCGTCCAGTACGCGCGCGGTCGCTTCGACGTGCTTGCCGCGCAGTGGTGGGGCCGCGACTTCGACGCCGACGGCGCCGGCGGCCGCATCGACTCGGACGGCGGCTATGTGCGGCTGCGCTATCACCTCACGCCGCACGCGTTCATCGGCATCCGCGAGGACGCCGCGGCCGCGCCCTCGGAGACACGCGCGCTGCTCTGGTACGCGCGAGACGATGATCACGCGCCACGCGCGGCTGCTGCTGCAACAGCGCCGGCCGATCCCGAACGGCCCGACGTCGCTGCAAGCCGCGCTCACGGTCGGCGTCCCGTGGCCGCGCGGAAAGTAAGCGGCGTGCTACGACTTCGCGAAAGCCGGTTCCGCAGTCGTCGGGTCGATGCGGCGCTCGACGCGATTCACGGCATCCGCCGGAAAGCCGCCCCGTTGGGCGTGCTCGCGGACCTGCGCTTCGCTCTCAGCGTTGTAGATGCAATAGATCTTGTCGTTCGTCACGTAACTCTCGACCCATTGGATCGTCGGTCCCATGGACCGCAAGACGTCGCAGCTCGTCGCCGAGATGCCCTGCAGCTCGCCCGATGATAGCGCGCCGGCCCCCGGCAGTGTGCGCTCGATGACGAATTTCGGCACGGCTTCTCCTTCGCGTTGCCCCGCGGCGTGGTTTGTCGGTACAGCCAGGGTTCCTCCACGGTTCGAGTAGCCGTCGCCGGCGGCGCGCCGGATACGGCTCAGGCGCGCGGCAGCGTCACGACGAACCGGGCGCCGCCGAGCGGCGAGGTTTCGAGCGCGATGCGACCGCCGGCGCGTTCGATCAGGAGGCGCACGAAGGCCAGTCCGATGCCCGTGCCGTCCGCGGGCGTCGTGCCGCGCTCGCCGAACGCGAAGACGCGCTCGCGCTCGGCCGGAGCAATGCCCGGACCGTCGTCGTCGACCGTGATGCGCACGACGCGCGACGCGCCCAGGTCGACCGCGACGAAGACACCGCCGCCCGCGCGGCCGTGCTTCACGGCGTTGCCGACGAGGTTCACGAGCACCAGCGTGAGACGGTCGGCGTCCATCGCGACGAACGCATCGTCCGGCTCGTCCGCGGCGATGCCGACCCGCCGCGCCGACGCGTCGACGGCGCACGCGTCGATCGCGGCGCGCAGCGCCTGCGCAGACCGAGCCGACCGCGCGCGCCGGGAACGCCGCCTGCAGATCGAGGAGCGAGATCTCGAACATGCCGTCGACGAGCCGCGCGAGGCGCAGCGACTCGGCGTGCGCGATGCGCACGAAGCGCCGGCGCGTCCCGTCGTCGACGTGCTCGTCGAGCAGCGTCTCGAGGTAGCCGCGAATCGACGCGAGCGGCGTCCGCAGCTCGTGCCCGAGCGACGAGAAGAACGCGTAGCGCTGCCGCTCCTGCGCGCCGCGTTCCAGCGCCGTCGCGACGATCGCTTCCATCGGCGCGTCCTTCGCCGCCGCATCGAATGCCGTCCACCCGGTGCGCACCTCGAGCCGCGTCGCCGCTTCCATCGTCGCGGCGATGCGCGCGAGCGCCGAGCGCGCGTCGACCGCGACCGGCATGCCGCCTTCGCGCGTTCGCGCGACGAGCGCCGCGACGAACACGTCGCTGCCCGCGTCGTGCGCCGTGAGGTCGTCGGCGCGCAGCACGCGCGCGACGGCGGTCGAGAAGGCCGCCGTTGCGCGCGCGCTCCATCGCGCGCGCCGCGCGCAGTCCGCGCCGCCACGCCACGCGCTCGAGCTCCGGCAGACGCACGACGAGGATCGGGTGCGCGATCGTCGCCGCAGCCGCCGAGGCGCGCGCGAAACGCCGCCACGCGCGGCAGCAGACCGCGCTCGTCAGGCACGCGCGAACTTGTAGCCGAAGCCGTGGATCGTCTGCACCAGCCCCTCCAGCCGCGCGGCGTCGTGCAGCTTCGAGCGCACGCGGCGCACGTGAACGTCGACGGTGCGCTCGTCGCCCTCGAAGTCGAACCCCCACACGCGCTCCAGCAGCGCCTTGCGCGAGAGCGCGACGCCGGGGTTCGACGCGAGCTCGAGCAGCAGCGCGAACTCGCGCGGCTTGAGGCCGACGTCGATGCCGTCGACGCGCGCCTCGCGCGCGGCCTCGTCGATCTCGAGGCGCTCGAAGCGCAGCACCGCCGGCGCCTGCGTCGTCGTCAAGCGCGCGCGGCGCCCGAGCGCCTTGACGCGCGCGACCACCTCGCGCGGCGAGAACGGCTTGACGACGTAGTCGTCGGCGCCGATCTCGAGGCCGACGATGCGGTCGACCTCGTCGCGTGCGCGAGGTCAGCACGAGGATCGGCACGTCGCGGCCTTCGCGGCGCAGCGTACGCACCACGTCGAAGCCGTCGACGACGGGCAGACCGATGTCGAGGATCACGACGTCCGCGCCGCCGCGCGCGGCGCGCAGCGCCGCCGGGCCGTCGGCAGCGGCGTCGCAGACGAACCTTCGCGCTCCAGATGGTGCACCAGCAGCTCGCGGATCGGCGCATCGTCCTCCGCGACCACGACGCGCGTGATCATGCCGCTGCGGGTGCCCGCCGCGACGCCGCACGATGCGCGCGCTACGGCCGCGTGCGTGCCGAAACGGCTACGGGTCCAGCTTCACCGCGTTCCACAGCCCCACGGACGTGCCCTGATTGGTGAAGCCCCAGCGCGCCTGCATCCGCGTTCCGCTCTCGTTCCACGTCATGTTGCCCCAACCGCCCTTCGCCGTTCCGTTGTCGGAGTCGCTCGCGCGCTCTTCCCACGTGTAGCTCATCATCGTGAAGTCGTGGTTCCACGAGCCGTGCAGCCGGCCGGCGACACCGGGGCCGCTGCCGGCGTACATGCCGTCGACCGTGTTGTCATCGGTCTCGATCAGCGTCACGATCATGTGCTTGCCGGTGCCGGTCACGATCCGGTACGTCCCCGTGACGTCGATGTCCGCGCGGGCCGGAAACGCGAGCGAGCAGAAGATCACCAGTGCCGCGGCGAAGCGTGAAGAATTTCGGTAGGACGCGTTGCATCGCCGCTGCATTCCGTCGCCGGCCGCTCGTTCCCCTCGAACGCACGGATGCGCGTCCGCTAGCGCTCGTCCTTCTGGATCAGGCCGTCTCCCTCGAGCACGGTTTCGCCGCGCTGGTTCACGACGCTCGCGCGGATGCGCATGCGCCGGCGCTCGGGAAGCAGCTCGATGACCTCGGCTTTCGCCGTCAGCGTGTCGCCGACGAACACCGGACGGGTGAAGCGGATCGACTGCTCGAGGTAGATGCCGCCCGGCTTTTGCAGCAGCAGGCCGACGACCGTCGACAGGAGGCTCGCGGTGAGCATGCCGTGCGCGGCGCGCCGGCCGAAACGCGTCGTCTTCGCGTACTCCGCGTCGACGTGCAGCGGATAGTTGTCGCCGCTCACCGCGGCGAAGAGCAGGATGTCCGCTTCGCCGATCGTCTTCGAGAACGTCGCGGCGTCGCCGACGCGAAACTCCTCGTACGGCTTCTCGCGAAAGCTCATGCGCCCCTTGTCCGCGTCGAGGATCAGGAAGCCCGGCCGCGTGCGGAATCGTTCCGCGAGCGCCGGATCGCGCTCATCGCTCCCGGCAGCGGCCGCGGCTCGTGCAGGCCGCGCAGCGCGAAGCCCGCGGACACGACGTCGGCCGTGATCCGCTCGAGCGGCCGATGGTAGAACCGCATCGTCACCGGATCGCCGAAGCTGGGCCACTGCTCTTCGATCAGCGTCACCGCGAAGTAGTCCGCCACGTCGGACGCCGTCATCAGCGGATGGTGCGTCGAGAGAACGAGCCGGCCGCGCGGGCGCAGCACGCGCGCGAACTCGCGCAGCGGGACGCTCCAGTCCTCGACGTAGTGCAGCGTGAGCGACGACAGTACGGCGTCGAACGAACCGTCCGCGAACGGCAACGGTGCCGCGAGGTCCGCGCGAACGACGCGCGCGGCGTCGCCGACCCGCTCGCGGGCGAGCCGTACCATCGCATCGCTCGCGTCGACCGCCGTCACGCGCGCGCCGCTGGTCGGCCAGCCATGCCGCGTGATGTCCCGCCGCGCAACCGGCATCCAGCACGTCGAGCCCGCGTACGTCGCCGAGCACGACGTGCACCGCGGGGCGCTCGTAGGCGTCGTTCGCGAGGTTTTCGGCCGTGACGCGCGCGTACGTGCGCGCGAGCTCGGGATCGGTGTAGAGCGGCCCGCCCGTCACCCGAGGGCCGCGAGGCCGGCGCGCGCGACCACGATGTCCTCGTCGATCGTGCCGCTGCTCACGCCGATGCCGCCGGCGACGTGTCCGTCGACGACGATCGGGAAGCCGCCGCCGAGCCCGGTGAGACGATCCGCCGCGAGCGCCAGGCGAATCTGGGTGATCGGATCGGCGCCGCCTTCGTCTGCCGTCGGCCGCTTGCGCGTCGCCGCGGAGACGGCCTTCGCGATCGCGATCGAGATCGAGCCGATGCGCGCGCCGTCGCTGCGTCCGAACGCGAGCAGGTGCCCGCCGGCATCGACGACGGCGACGTTCTCGGGCACGCCCGTGCGGGCCGCCTCGGCGAGCGCTGCGTCGAGCACGGCGCGCGCGCCGGCGGCGGTCAGGAACGGAGCGGAAGCGACGTACGTTGTTCGCGAAGAGTCTGCCACGATATGACCGCGCTTTTGAACGCTTCTCCCTCCCTCCTCTCCGAGCGCGGATGATTCCGGCCGACGTCCAGTTCCGCACGACGGCGAACGCCGCCGCCGCGGCCTTCGCGCAGTCGCCGCCGTACCTCGCGTACAAGACCGACGTCGTCGTCGACGTCCCGGCGATGAATCGGCACAAGGCGATCTCGCGCTTCGTCGAGACGCGCACGCGCGACGACTACGCGATGCTGCAAGACCTTCCGCACGGCCAGCGTCAGTACGGGCACAGCTTCCCGCTGATCCCGACGTTCGACGCGATCTCCTACTTTCGCGTCGTCTTCACCGGCACGCGCAACACGCTGAGCTACGTCGAGCCCGGCGCGGCGATCACGTTCACCGATCCGCGCGCGACCTCGCACGCGGACGTCGTCGTGCTCTCTCTCCGGTACTATCACGCGTCGTACGCCGACGACTCGAACGACCGCATCGCGCACATCGTCATGGACCCGCTTGCGACGCTCACGACCAACAACAAATCCGACTTCTACCTGCACGACGTCTACGTCGACACGGCGACGAACTTGCCGACGCGCGTGCACTACAGCGGCCCCGCGGCCGACTTCGTGCTCGACTATTCCGTCGATCGGCGGCCACTGGCTCGTGACGCATGCGACGTACAAGCAGACGTTCTTCGCGCCCGCTGCACGTCGGCCGCGTCACCGCGACGGCCGACGCCGACGAACCACGACTTCACGTTCCCGGCGACGCCGAGCGACCCGAAGCTCGCGCAGTAGCGCCGCCGATCCGGCCGGAGAAGACGCGAACGCGACGCCGGCGTGGGCGTCGCGTTCGGTCACTGGCGGAGAGGGAGAGATTCGAACTCTCGGAACGCTCTTAACGTTCGCCCGCTTTCGAGGCGGGTGCCTTCAACCACTCGACCACCTCTCCGCGGCCCGCTTCCCGGCGAAGAACCCGCGCAGCTGCGCGGCGGTTTCTTCGGCGAGCACCCCGTCGATCGACGTCGACGCGGTGGTTCACCGCGGGCGAACCGAGTATATCGATGACCGAACCTGCCGCCCCTCCCTTGGGTCGCGGCATCCGAAGACGAGCCGCTCGACGCGCGCCGCGGCGATCGCGCCCGCGCACATCGCGCAGGGCTCTTTCGTCACGTAGAGCGAGCCGCCGATCCGCCAGCGGCCGAGCGCCTCGGCGGCCGCGCGCAGCGCGAGCATCTCGGCGTGCGCGGTCGGGTCGGGACGCGACTCCTTCGCGTTGCGCGCCTTCGAACGCGCGCCCGTCGACGACGAGCACCGCGCCGATCGGCACGTCGCCCGCGGCGGCGGCCTCGCCGGCGAGCTCGATCGCGCGGCGCATGCGCGCGCACGTCCCGCCTCGGCGAAAGGTTCGCGCTCCCGGCCCGGCTCGAACGGGCAACCTTCGCCTTCGGAGGGCGACACTCTATCCAATTGAGCTACGGGAGCAGGCTTCGCACGCTCGCGAAGCCTCGGCCGGCGCGCGTACTGGCTGGCCGGCTCTACGGTCGCGCCGGTCCTCGGTCGTCGCGGGGCCGGTCGGGCCGGCGGGGCCGCCGGTCGTCGGCATGTGCTTGAAGAGGTCCAGCTTGTGCTCGACGAGGCCGCGATAGAACTTGCGCACGCAGTCCGGGTGCCCGAAGAAGTACGTCCGCGCGTACGCCAAGTCGTCCCCCGAGCTGTCCGGCACGTAGTGGCTGATCTCGATTTCTTCCATCTGCGCCCGGTCGACCGGGTGCGGGCAGAAATCGCAGGGGATCGTCGACATGTCTGAACCTCGAGAGAAAAATCTGACTCGGGTAGGATTTGAACCTACGACCTAGGGCTTATGAGTCCCCCGCTCTACCGCTGAGCTACCGAGCCGTCGCATCCCCGGCATCCCGCCGGGAAGCCGGACGTCGATTACCCAGAACCCGTCGAGACCCTTCCGGGCTGCGCCGGCTCGGCAGGCTCGCACGCCCGCGGCGGCGACGAATGGCGGCGACATGCGACGGGTGTTTATCGCTCGCGGCGGTCGCCGCATTGTGCTCTTCCGACTCTTGCCGGTCGCGCCGCTCGCGGCGGACGACGCGCGCCGCGCTGATCGCGAAGCATCACGGCCTACGTCGGCTGGCACGCGGGCGACGGCGGCGTGAAGACGCTTGCGCGAGACCGGCGAGGTCACGCACGACGGCAAGCCGCAAAGCGCGATCATGCGCGTCTCGCTACGGCATCGCGCACCGCGACGACCGTGTCTACGACGACGCGAGCGCCTGACGCGCGACGAAGGCTTCACCGGCAGCCTGCTCGTGGACGTCGAACGAGAACGGGTTCACCGTGCGCCGCCGTCGGGACGAGGTCGCGCGCTGCCTCTTCGACGTCGACGCGCTCTTCGGCGAGCGACCACGACGATGCGTTCACGCCGCCGCGTAGCACGAAGCCACGTGGACGGCGTCGATTGCACCCCGTCGTGCCGTGCACCTCGTCTCCGAAATCGGCTTCCCGATGGACGTCTACGTCGATCCCGCGACCGGCGCGTACCAGCGCGTCGTCATCGATCCGGACGGCAAGTACGAGACGACGTACGACGGCACTCGCGCTACACGCGAGGTCGACGGAAAGCGCTTCCTCTCGGCATGGCGCTACGGCAATTCGAAGTCGCTGTACGCATACACGAAGATCGAGCCCAACGCGGCCATCGCCGCCGACGAGCTGCATCCGCCCAAGCAGACGGCGACGTGGACGTTCGGCGAGGGCCCGCGCCAACGTGGAGCTGACGAACGACACCTGTTCCGCGGATCTTCGTCGATGCCGTCGTCAACGGCGTGAAGGGCCGCTTCATCTCTCGACACCGGCGCCGCGGACACCGTCGTGACCGACTCGTTCGCGCGCAAGCGCCAGCGCGAAGACGTCGCCGGCGCACGATCATCACCGGCATCGGCGGCTCGGCACGCGCCAACCTCTTCCGCTTCGATACGATCGAGATCGGCGGCTCGACGCTGCACGACGTGATCAGCGAAGCGGCCTGGATGAAGAGTGGTTGAAGCAAGGAAGGCGTCGTCGGACTTGATCGGATTCGACCTCCTGGCAGCGCGACGGTCGTCGATCTCAATCTCGACACGCAGACGCTGCGCCTGATGGACCCCTCGAAGGTCGCAGCCGGACCAGAACGACGGGCCTGCGTGGTGCGCGTCGATCTGTCGACGGCAGATGCACACGGCCCGATGCAGTTGAACGGCAAATACGACGTCATCGCGACCTGCTCGACTGCGGCAACCCGTCGACGTGCTGTTCTCGACGGACCGCTTCAAGATCACGGCACTCCAGTTCCGGCAGACCTCCGAGCATGATCAGTCAACGGCGTAACGGTTCGCGAGACCGCGCCGTGCGGCATGATCAACGCGATCGTCATGGGTCCCGTGCGCTTCATGCCGCATTCCGCGTGTGACACGACCGACTTCGCGCCCAACGAGATTCTCGTCGGACTCGACTTCATGCACGCGTTCAACTACGTCTTCGACTATCCGGACGGCATCATCGTGATGACGCCGCGCAAGAACTACTAAAACAAAAACCCCGCCGGAGCGGGGTCGAATCGCGGTCGGAGGGACTCGAACCCCCAACCTACAAGTTCGTAGCCTGTTGCTCTATCCAATTGAGCTACGACCGCGTGCGTCGCCGCCTCTCGCGGCGACCTCCCGGAATACGGCGCGACGAGTGCGATCCCTTCACCGGATCGCAACGCTGCATCGGAGAGGGAGGGATTCGAACCCTCGATACGATGTTACTCGTATAACGGTTTAGCAAACCGCCGCCTTCAGCCGCTCGGCCACCTCTCCCCGCGCGCACGCACCGTTCGGACGGTCCTAGCCTTCGTCCTCCGGCGCCGTCTCTTCCGCCAGCACGAAGAAATCGTCGAGAATCTCCTGCGCGAGCTCTTCGTCGTCGAGCAAATCGCCGAAGTCGTCCGTCACGACGAACTCGTCGCCGGCGTCGTTGTAGCAGACCGCGTACGAGTGACCTTCGTCGTCCTCGACGAGCCCGACCACCTCGAACTTGAGCTGCG
Organism: Vulcanimicrobiota bacterium; assembly: GCA_963841685.1. Classification (GTDB taxonomy): domain Bacteria; phylum Vulcanimicrobiota; class Vulcanimicrobiia; order Vulcanimicrobiales; family Vulcanimicrobiaceae; genus Vulcanimicrobium. Next base: position 1,757,659 of record CAWJDU010000003.1, on the reverse strand, counting down.
AGCCGTCTTCCATGTGCAGCTCGAGGATGTCTTTCAAGTCGAGCGGCTGTTTCTCGCTTCCGCCGCCGCCGCCGCTGCCGTTGCCCGCGGCCGTACCGTTCGTGTCGATGGGGAGACTCCTTACTTGAGGTACCGTGCCACGTTCGCGTCGTGCTCTTGCAGCGTCTTCGCGAACGCCGAGTGCCCGTCCGGCTTCGCGACGTAGTAGAGATAGCTCGGTGCGCGCCGGACGGAAGGCCGCGTCCAGCGAGGCCTTGCCGGGATTCGCGATCGGCGTGGGCGGCAGTCCGGTGTGGACGTAGGTGTTGTAGGGCGAGTCGATCCGCAGGTCGCGCTTCGTGATGACGTCGTGGTGCTCCGGGAAGACGTACTCGATCGATGCGTCGACCTCGAGCGGCATCCCGAGCCGCAGCCGGTTGTAGATGACCGAGGCGATGAGCGGCCGGTCCTCATCGGCCTTTCCCTCGCGCTCGACCAGCGAAGCGACGGTGACGACGTCGGGGACCGTCCGGTGCAGCGCCTTCGCGCGCGCGACGGCGTCGGCGGGCAGCTCGCGGCGAAACTGGTCGACCAGGATGCCGGCGATCGCCGCCGGCGAGCCGCCGGTCGGCAGCAGGTAGGTGCTCGGAAACAGGAAGCCCTCGAGGTCCTTCGTCCGCGCGCCGCCGACCGTGATGCCGCCGTCGTACAGAAACCGGTGCTCGAACGCCGCCTCGTCGCCCAGCGAACGGCTCGCGAGCGTCTGCGCGATCTGCGGGCCGTGTACCCCTCCGGGATCGTGACCCAGATGGCGAACTGCTCGCCCTGGACGATGCGGCGCAGCACCTCGTCGCTCGTCTGGCGCGCGGGAAAACGGTACTCGCCCGCCTTCGCGTCGTCCTCGACGTGCCGCAGCCGCGCGAGCAACCGGAACGCAAGCGGGTGCTGCAGCACGCCGGCGTTCTGCAACGCGGACGCGATCTGCGAGAACGTCGCGCCGTTCGGTACGACGACGTCGGTTTGGCGGACCGGCATCCCGCGGTCGACGTACACGGCATTGCGGAACCACGTCGCAGCCGCGCCGACGATGACGCCGGCCGCGACGAGCGTCGCGATCGTCACGCCCATGAGCGCGCGACCGGCGCGATTCACCGGCGGCGTGCCAGCCACGTCTCGAGGATGCCGACGGCGGCGAGCTGATCGACGACCTTCTTTCGCTTCGCGCGCGAAACGTCGGCGCCGATCAGCGCTTTCTGCGCGGCCGCCGTCGTCAATCGCTCGTCGACGCGCTCGATCGCGCCGTCGAACGCGCGCGCGAGGTGCACGACGAACGCGTCGATCGTCTCGCTCGCCAGCGCGCGCTGACCGCTCATCGTGAGCGGATCGCCGACGACGATCGTGCGCGCACCGCGCTCCGTCGCGAGCGCGACGATGCGCGCGACGTCGTCGCGCACGTTCGTCCGCTCGAACGTCGCGTGCGGAAACGCGAAGCCGCCTTCGCCGATCGCGACGCCGATGCGCCGCGTGCCGACGTCCAGGGCGACGACCGCCTCGCTCACGAGCTCAGCTCGTAGACGAGCGCGCGTGATTTCGGCCGGCGGCCGAGGTGCCACGTCACGAGGTCGTCCGCGGCGCGCGTGACCTGCATCGTCGCGCGCAGCGCCGCGCCCGCGCCGCGTTCGGCGCCGAGCGCGCGGAAGTTCTCGACGTCTCCCGCGTCGAGTGCGTGCGCGTCGCCGCGCGCGCCGTAGCAGCGCTCGCAGCCGAGCCCCCCGGCCTCGAGATCGAGCCACGCGCCATGATGGTCGAAACCGTTGCCGCACCGCACGCACGCGTCGCCGGCCGGCGCGAGCCCGAGCGCGTGGAGCAGCCGCAGCTGGAAACGCGGCACGAGCGTCGACGGCGCGTCGCTCGCCGACACGGCGCGGATCGCGCCGGCCAGCAGCGCGTAGATCTCGGGCAGCGGCAGCTCCGGCTCGCAGAACAGGTCGACGGTCTCGGCGCACAGCGACGCCGTCGCGAGCGCGTCGGGTCGCGCGAGCCCGCTCCAGTACGACGCGATCGTGCGCGCTTCGACGATCACGTCGAGCGAGCGGCCCTTGTGCAGCGCGACGCAGACCTCCGCGAGCGGCTCCAGGCGTCCGCCCATCGCGCTGCGCGGCCGGCGTATGCCTTTGGCGACGGCGTCCACCTTGCCGCGGTCGCGCGTGAGCAGCGTGAACGCACGGTCCGCTTCGCCGAGCGGCCGCGCGCGGAGCACGATCGCGTCGGTCGTGGAGCTACGCAGGGTCAGTTGATCGCCTCGGGTCGTTCACTCACGCAGGGATGCGGCTTCGGCCTCGCGCCCCCTGGATGCCTCGCGGTCGGTCAGCACGCGCACGCTGAGGATGCGCCGGCCGCGCGTGCGCTCGACGCGCAGCCGCACGTCCTCGGTCGCGACGATCTCCTCGCCTTCGCGGGGCAGGCGGCCGAAGAGCCCGACCGTGTAGCCGCCGATCGTCTCGAACTCCTCGTGCGGCAGCGTGATGCGGAGCGCGTTGTTGACGTCTTCGATGTTGGTGCCCGCTTCGACGATCGCCTCATCGTCGCTGAGGCGGCGAATCGGCTCTTCCTCGCCTTCGTCGTGCTCGTCGCGAATCTCGCCGACGATCTCTTCCAGCAGGTCTTCCATCGTGACGAGACCCGCGGTCCCGCCGTACTCGTCCAGCACGATCGCGAGAGAGTACTTGCCGCGCTGCATCTCGCGCAGCAGCTCCGAGATGCGCTTGTTCTCCGGCACGAGGGTCACGGGCCGCATCAGGGCGCGCAGGCTCGTCGTCGCGATCGTTCCGTTCGAAAGCGCGATCAGCAGCTCGCGGTCGTGCACGACGCCGATCACGTTGTCGATCGTCTCGTCGTAGACGGGAAGCTTCGAGTAGCCCTCCGCGATGACGAGATCGAGCGCGCGCCGCGGCGAAGACGTCACGCCCACCGCGACCATCTCGGTGCGCGGCGTCATCACCTCGCGGACGATCGTGTCGCCGAACTCGATGATCGAATGGATCAGCTCGCGTTCCTGCTCTTCGAGCACGTTCTGCTCGACGCCGACGTTGACGATCGTCTTGATGTCCTCTTCGGTGACGTACGGACCGGCGTGGGGGTTGCCGCCGAACACGCGCACGAGACCGTCGGTGATCCAGAGAAACACGGTCGTGATCGGCGCGAGGATCCGCGTCACGAAGTTCAGGATCGGGGAGAGGCGCAGCGCGGTGCGGTCGCCCGAGCCGACCGCGATCGTCTTCGGCAGAATCTCGCCGAAGATCAGCAGCACGACCGTCATGGCGATCGTCGACCACAGCGCCGCGTTCGGGACGTTCATCCGGATGAACAGCGACGTCGCGACCGAGTCGGCGGCGAGCAGCACGAACGTCGAGCCGATCAGCACCGACGTCAGCGTGCGGTTGCGGTTCTCGAGCATGCGCTGCAGCGCGTGCGAGCCGCGCACGTTCTTCTCGGCGAGCGCCCGCGTGCGAATGCGGTTCATCGCGACGATCGCGGCCTCGGACGCCGCGAAGAACGCGGCGGCGCCGATCAGCACGACGAGCAGGACGATCTCGGACCAGTGACCCTCCACGGTCATCGAGGCGGCTTCGGGCGGCGTCGCCCCCGAGGTAGCGGGTCGGTACTCAAGCGGGGGTCATTATAACACACGTCCCGGGAGCGTCCGGGCCGGCGCTCGGCCGTCATCGCGACAGGACGGCGTACGCGACGCACGCGCCCGCGGCGAGCGGCGCCGAACGAGGCGATGAGCACGGCGCCCGCGGCGATGTCCTTCGCGCGCTTCGCAAGCGGATGCTCGCCGGGCGAGGCGAGATCGACGACCGCTTCAAGCGCCGTGTTCAGCAGCTCGACCGCGAACACCACCGCGATCGCCAGCGCGAGCACGGCCCACCCCCATGACGGCACACGCAGCGCCGCCGCGGCGACCAGCACGATCACGGCAATGAGGGCGTGGATGCGTACGTTGCGCTGCGTGCGCCACGCCGCTGCGAGACCTGCGAAGGCATAGCCGAACCCGGCTGCGAGGCTGTGCCGGCGCGGCGGGACCTCAGCCGAGATCGGCGAGCGTGAGATCGTGCGCACCCTTCCAGTGCGACCGGTACGCGGCGCGCGCGGCGCCGTCGTCGATGCCGAGCGCCTTGCGCGCTTCGGCGAGACCCCACTCGAGGTGCGGGTCGTTCGGGAACCGGCGCAGCTCGGCGGCGAAGACTTTTTCCGCGTCGGCCGCACGGTTCGCCGAGAGCAGCGCGGCGCCATAGCCTTCGCCCGGCGGCAACTGCCACGAGTTCTTCGGATCGCCGGGATCGCCGTTCTTGGCGGCGTCGTACGCGCGCCCGTACGCGGCGACGTACGCCGCCGTGTCGTGCGCGAGGCGCGCCGTCGCCGCCTCGACCATCGGGCTTCGCAGGCGCGCCTTGTCGCCGGCGAGCTTCGCGCGCGGCTCCTGAGCCGCCGCGTCGTCGCCCCGCCGCGCCGCCGCGACGTACGCCGCCACGGCGAAATAGCCCGTCAGCCCCTCGGTCTTCGCGAGCGCGATGACGCGCGCGTCGTCGTGCATGCGCAGCGCCGCCTTGAGCTGCATGATGGCGTCCTCGTGCTTCGCGAACGCGCGCGCTTCTTCATCGCGTCCGATCGTCGTGAGCCCGTACAGCACGAAATCGACGTCGTGATCGTGGTACGCGCGCATGTACTGCTGTCCGGGTCCGTCGCCTTGTGCGAACCATGCCTCGTCGTTCGCGACGGCGCGCTCGTTGTCGTCGACCATCTTCGCGTACTCGCCGAGGCGCGACCAGATGTGTCCGGACATGTGCGGCAGGTGCGACGTGCCCGGCGGATAGGTGTACGAGCGCAGCGCCTCGGCGTCCGGCACCGCTTCCTGGGAGCGGCGCAGCGTCTCGAGCAGATGGATGCGCAGGTGGTGCGCGCCGAGGTTCGTCGGATCGATCTTCAACGCGTCGTCGAGATCGGCGAGCATCTCCTTCGCTTTCGCCGTCGGCGCGTCGTGCGCGTCGAACGCCGAGTCCTCGGCGTTCCAGATCGCGTACGCCGCGACGGTCAGCACGTTCGGGTCGTCGCGGTGCGACGACGTCCACGCGCTCAGCGCGTCGGCGTACCGCGCGAAGCGCTCCTTCTTCGTTCCGGGCGCGTAGCGCTTCGCGATCGCGTCGACCAGCATGCGTTCCGTCGGGCTCGCGTGCGCGAGATGCGCGCGGCCGAGCTCGACGGCCGCCGCGCCGCGCTTGTCGCCGGCATCGGACTGCGGCAGGTTGATGTCGATCGTGTCGGCCTCGGCCTCGCCCCAGTACGCCAGCGCCGCGTCATCGTCGCGCTTGAGTGCCTCGCCGAATGCGACGCGCGCCTCGCCGACGTCGAACGCGTAGAGCATCAGCACGCCGCGGTCGATCAGTCGCTGCGTCTCCGCGTCGGCGCCCTGGACGGGCCAGTGCGCGCGTGCCGGCTGCGTCGCAGCCGGCGACGGCGACGCGCTCTGGGCGCTCGCCCCGGCAGGCGCGAGCAGCGCCGCGGCGGTCAGCGCTGCGGCGAGACCTCGCATCATCGCGGCGCCGGTTCGGCGTACGGCCATGGCATCTCGACGGACTCCGCCAGCCGCCGCTCTTCCGCCTCCATCGTCGCACGCTCGCCGGGCTCCATGTGGTCGTGTCCCGCGAGATGCAGCACGCCGTGAATCAGGAGCCGCTGCACCTCGCGCTCGAGCGGTGCGTCATAGCCGGCCGCCTGACGGCGTGCCGTGTCGAGGCTGACGACGATGTCGCCCAGCATCCGCTCCGGCTCGCCCGACGTGCGCGCATCGCGCGGCCGCGTGCGCGGCGTTCGCTCGAACGCGTCGGGCGGGTGCATCGGAAAGCTCAGCACATCGGTCGGCGAATCCTTGCCGCGGTGCTCGCGGTTGAGCGCGCGCATCTCGCGGTCGCGCACGAGCGTGAGCGACACGCTGCTGTCCGCTTCACCGATCTCCGCGAGCAGACGTTCCAGCACGCGCGCCAGCGAGCCCACGTCGAGCCCGCTGCCGCGCGTGCGGTTGTCGAGATAGATCAGGCGTCGCGCTCGCGTGACAGACGGTCGTACGCCGCGACGAGCCGGCCGACGAGCGGGTGCCGCACGACGTCGTTCTCGTCGAGGCGCACGACGCCGACGTCGTCGATTCCGGCGAACAGCCGCTCGACGTCGAGGATGCCGCTGCGCATGCCGCGGGGCAGGTCGATCTGCGTGTCGTCGCCGGTGACGACCATCTTCGATCCGCCGCCCAGGCGCGTGAGGAACATCTTCAGCTGCTCGTGCGTCGCGTTCTGCGCTTCGTCGAGGATGACGAAGGCGTCGTTCAGCGTGCGGCCGCGCATGTACGCGAGCGGGGCGACCTCGATCGTGCCGCGCTCCAGATACTTCTCCGTCGTCGCCGCATCGAGGAGCTCGGCGAGCGCGTCGTACAGCGGGCGCAGATACGGATCGACCTTCTCGCGCATGTCGCCCGGCAGGAAGCCGAGCTTCTCGCCGGCTTCGACCGCGGGACGCGACAGCACGATGCGCGACACGTCGCGGTTCTTGAGCGCGCGCACCGCCATCACGATCGCGAGGAACGTCTTTCCCGTGCCCGCGGGGCCGATCGCGAACGTGAGCGTGTTCGCGTCGATGGAGCCCGCGAGCGCACGCTGTCCGTCCGTCTTCGGACGCACATCGCGTCCGCGCGCCGTGACGGCGAGCGTGGGCGGGATCCCGCGTTCGCCGGTGGCGCGCGCGGCGAGCGCGACGTCGTCGGGCGTCAGCTGGGTGCCCGCCCGGGCGGCCTCGAGCATCGCCGCCAACACGTCGCGAGCACGGCGCACGGCGCGCTGGTCGCCGCTGAGGTGCACCTTCTCGCCGTCGAGCCGCAGCACGACGGGGATGAGCGCTTCGAGCGCGTTGAGGTTCTGGTCGCGGTGCCCGAACAACCGGATCGGGTCCGAAAGTCCGCCGAGGTCGAACGTCGCCTCGCTGGTGATCGACGGCATCTCCCCGTTAGAACGCCGGCGGGGCCATCGATGGTGTCACCGCAGCGCGCGCGGGGGCGCGAGAATCTCCGCCAGGATGACGGCGTCGCGCGTGCGGCGCGGGTCGGAGAACGTGGCGGCGACCCCCTGGCCGCCGGAGAGCACGGCAAATGCGACGACCGGCTTCGCGCCGGTGACGGGTCGTGAGCTCGCGACCGGCGCGGACCCCGGGCGCGCGTCCGCATCGACGACGAGGCGCGGCGACGGAGGCGGAGGGTCTGAGGCTGCATCGGTTGCGGGCGCGTCGCTCGCTGCGCAGGGTCCATGCGCTGCGCGCGCGCTTGGGCCGCAGCGGCGCGCGCGGCGTCGACCGACGCGAACGCGCGCTGGAGGTTCGCCGGTACGTTCGGCGGCGGCGCCGGCACGGCGGGCGGGCGCTGCTGCGCGCTCGCCGCGCTGCGCCCGGCGCGCCGGACGGTCGACGCGATCAGCGAGACGATGACGATCGCCCCGATGATGAGGTTGACGATGCCGTGGTCGCTCATTGCGGCGTCGCCGGCGCGGTGGGCGGCACGTTGCCGGTATCCGGCGCGACGCTGGAACCGATCGCGCCGCGCATCTCGGTGTCGGCCTTCACGTTGTTGATCTTGTAGTAGTCCATCACGCCGAGGTGTCCGGCGCGGAACGCCTCCGCGATCGCCTCCGGGATCTGCGCTTCGGCTTCGACGACCTTCGCGCGCATGCGCTGCGTCTCGGCCTTCATCTCTTGCTCCGCGGCGAGCGCCGCGTACTGCCGTTCCGCGGCTTTCGCCTGCGCGATGCGGCGATCGGCTTCGGCTTGCGACGTCTGCAGGTCCGCGCCGATGTTCTTGCCGACGTCGACGTCCGCGATGTCGATCGACACGATCTCGAACGCGGTCCCCGCGTCGAGGCCCTTCGAGAGCACGGCCTTCGAGATGCGGTCGGGGTACTCGAGCACCTCCTTGTGGTCGACGGCGGCGCCGACCGCGCTGACGACGCCTTCACCGACGCGCGCGACGATCGTCGGCTCGCCTGCGCCGCCGACGTACCGGTCGAGGTTCGAGCGCACCGTGATGCGCGCTTTGACGTTGAGCTGGATGCCGTTCTGCGCGACGCCTTGGAACAGCGGCGTCTCGATGACCTTCGGGTTCACCGACGTCTGCAGCGCGTCGAGCACGTCGCGCCCCGCGAGATCGATCGCGGCGGCCCGCTGCCATTCGAGCGGAATCTGCGCGCGCTGCGCGGCGATCATCGCCAGCACGACCTTGTCGATGTTGCCGCCGGCGAGAATGTGCGACTGCAGCTGGTCGACGGTGAGCGGCAAACCGGCTTTGCGCGCCCGCACGAGGTTCGCGACCAGCAGCCCCGCCGGTACGCCGATGATGCGCATGCGGATCAGCGACACGATCGAGAGCGGCACGCCCGCCGCCACGGTCCGAATCCAGAGCCCCAGCGGGAAGTAGTACAAGAAGATGATGAGCGCGATCAGAATCGCGATCACGATGATGCCGAAGAACACGCCCGCGACCATCTAGCGGCGCTCCGCCCCAGCTTGGGCGCGATAAGACTGCGCTCGGTCCATCACCGTTCTCCTTAGACGACGCGCGGGGGCAATGATTGCGGCGGCGGTTCGGGGCGCACGAAAATTCGCGCGCCTTCGACGCGGGTCACACGCACCGGTGTTCCGGCGGGGACGAACTCACCTTCCGTGAGGACATCGACGCGCGTGAGGCCGAACGTCGCGACGCCGGCGGGGCGCAGGAACGACACGGCCGTGCCCGTCGCGCCGAGCAGCGCGCGGTGATCGCGGCTCGCGACGTAATCCGGTCCCTGCGTGCCGGCGAACATCAAGCGCCTCATGAACGCGCTCTCGGGAATCGCGCGCTGCAGCGCGAGCACGCCGAGCACGCTGAGCACGATGGCGGTCGCGACGGCCTGCAGCGCGGCGACGATGAACGCCGTCCCGAACGCGAGCAGCACCGCCCCGACCAGCAGCAACGCGCCGAAGATCCCGGCGATGCCGTGCCCCGGCAGCACGTGCAGTTCGAACGAGGATCAGCAGCAGCCCGACGATCGCGAGCGCGATCACGAGGCCGTTCGAGAACCCGGCGTACACGTGCGTGCCGAAGAACAGCGCGAGTGCCGTCGCGCCGACGGCGCCGGCGATGCCGTGCAGCGTCTGGAGCTCGATCATCAGGCCGAGAAAGCCGATCGCGAGCAGGATGCCGCTGACGGTGGGGTCGGTCGCGAAGCGCGCGATCTGCTCCGCCCACGAGTACTGCGCGGTCGTACGCGGCGCATTCGCGAGGCCGAAGTGCGCCAGCGCGTCGTCGAGCGAGCCGGACGTCGCCTCGGAGAAGCCTTCTTTGCGCGCCTGGTCCGCGGTGAGCACCACCATCCCGTCCTTGGCCTTGTAGTCGGCCGGCGCGGCGATGCTGGGATCCACCATCGCCGCAGCGATGTGCGTGTTGCGGTGGAACCGCGCGGCCGTCGCTTGGAACTCGCCGCGCAGCGCCGACACGTTCTTCGGCGTGGTGGGAAGCGGCAGCGCATCGCCCATCGAGCCGCCGGGCGCGAACGTGATGCGCGATGCCGAGAGCGCGACCAGCGCGCCCGCCGACCACGCGCGCGTCAGGTACGCGTCCACCGGGACGCTGCTCTGGAGCAGCGTGTCGCGAATCTCGGTGCCCGACTGAACGAGCCCGCCGAAGGTGTTCACGTCGATCACGATCGCCCGAGCGTGCTCGGCGTTCGCCTCCGCGACGGCGCGCGTGACGAGGTGCGCCATGCCGCCGTCGACCGTCCCGTGGATCGGGACGATGATGACGCCCCCCGGGGGCTGCGCCGCGGCGCGCGCCGCCGCCGCGCCGAGTCCGGCGAGGACGCACAGCAGGGCGAGCACAGTGCGGGCCTTCACGCCTAGGTCTACCGAGCTTGGCGCGCGTTGTTACGCCGAGGCCAGCTCCTCGGCGACGACGCCCCGGACGACGTTGCCGTCGGCGAGCCCCTTGAGCTGCGGCATGACGACCTTCATCACCGCGCCTTGGTTCCGGCCCTCCGCGGGCAGCTGCGCGAGCGCCGCGCGCACGACCGCCCGAATCTCGTCCGGCGACTTCTGCTGCGGGCAGGTACGCCTGCAGAATGTCTCGCTCGCGCGTCTCCTTGTCGACGAGCTCGGTCCGGCCGGCCGCGCGGAACTGCTCGATCGAGTCGCCGCGCTGCTTCACGAGCTTCTGCACCACCGCGAGCTGGTCGGGTTCAGACAGGTCGGCTCCGGCCTCGATGCGGCGGTAGTTGAACGCGGACACGACGCTGCGCAGCGTGTCCAGGCGCAGCTGATCGCGCGCACGCATCGCGTCCTTCATGTCCGCGCTGATACGGTCTTTGATGCTCAACGGCCGTGGTGGATCCGGACCTGCACGCGCACGGTACGCGGCTCGGCCGAGACGCGGAACGGGACGTACGAGGACTGCTGCACGGCGCCCGCGGCGTCGACGTAGTTGCCGACGATCGGCGTCCCGAGGTTCGGCTCGGGCAGATACTGGAGGTCGTTGTTCGTGTTGAGGAGGTTCTCGACGACGACCTGCACCTCGAGCGACGGCGTCACCGGCCGGCGCACCGTGAGATCGACCAGCGCGAAGGGCGGCTGGTAGTACGGGTTGTTCTTGCCCTCATACTCGACGCCGAGCCCCGCGAACGTGCCGTCGCGCGTCGTGTACGTCGCCTGCGCGTAGCCTTTCAGATACGGGACGCAGATCGGGTTGTTCGGGTTGGCGAGGCCGTTGCCGCAGATCTGCGCGTTGTTCGCCGGAACCGTCGGCTGCGAGGCCTGCGTGCTGAACACGCTCGCCGGGATGCCGTCGATGATCGCGCGCTCGGCGGTCGCTGCGACGTTGAAGCCGAGGCCGGTACGCGGCGCGTACGTGTACTTCAGCGTCGCGAGCTGCGCGCGCTCGCGCGATGCGTTGATCGGCGACGTGGTGAACAGCGTTCCGCCGCTGATCCCCGACGAGCCCGGCGCGCCGGCGACCGTGATCGGCTCGAACACGTTGCGAATCGTGAGATCGGTCAGATCCAGCGCGAGCACGGAGCCGTTGCGGAAGCGCTTGTCTGCGCCGACGTTGTACGTGAAGCTCGTCTCCGGGCTGAGGAACGGATTCTTCTCGAGCAGGAACGCGTTGTTGTTCGTCGTCGCCGACGGCGGCTGGTAGAACGGCGCGCCCGTCACTTGGCCCGGATACGGGAACGTCGCCGACGAGCCGGTCGCGAAACGGTACGACAGGTCGTTCGTCGGGCGGAACGTGAGCGCGAGGTGGGGATCGAACCGGCTGATCGAGCGCTCCAGCGGCGCGAGCACGGCGCTCGACGCCGGACCGACCGTCTGCGAGCCGATCAGCCTCCACGTCGTGTCGTAGAGGCCGAACTGGATGCCCAGGTTGCGCACGGTGCGCACGTCGCCGGTGAGCGAGAACGTCGTGTAGCGCTCGGTCGAGTCGGGCACGGCGATGTTCGTCGGCGTGTTGTAGTACGCGAACACGTCGGTCGCGTGATAATCGTAGTTCAGCGAGAACAGACTCGCGCCGACCGGCAGCAGCAGTGCGGCCGTTCCGCCGTACAGCTTGTCCTCTTCGAGCTCGCTGAACGCGGCCTGGTAGCATTCCGGCTGGCCGTTGACCGTGCTGGTCTGGCCGTTGCCGTTCGTCGTCTGGCTGAACGGTGTGTTGCACGCCTGCGCGAAATCGCCGGCATACGATCCGGTCCCGCCCGGCGGCGAAACGTATCCCGCCGGATTGACGCCGAAGAACTCCGGATAGAACGCTTCGCCGGAGCCGTCGACGACGTCGGGCTGGATGTTGCCGGCGTACGGACGCAGCAGCAGCGTCGCCTTGCCGAGCTGCTGTCGATACTCCGCGTCGAACATCGGCTGGTTGAAGTAGACGTTCGAACCCGGATACCACGCGTACGCGGGGATCGTCTTGCCGATCAGGTTCGCATTGTTCGGGTTCGTGCACACGATCGGCGCGCTCGGCAGGCACGCGTCGACGAGCGTTTGCCCGAGATACGTGCCGTACGCGATGCCCTGCGGAAGAAAACCGCCCCAAGCACCGACGAACCCCACCTCGAGCGAGCTTGCGGGTGAGAACGAGTAGCGCAGCTTCGCGATCTCACCCTTCTGGAACAGCGACCCGCTCGTGTCGCCGCAGAACTGGACGATGCCGTTCGACGCCGGCGTGTTGTCGTTGCCGGAAAAGTCCGGCGTGACGGCGCAGCGCGTCGACTGATAGTACGGCCCGTTCAAGCTGCCGTATCCGGCGCCGAGCACGTAGGCGAGCTTCCCGGCGTTTCCGGTCGCGAGCAGGTGCGAGTACTGCGATCCGAAGCTGTCGACGCCGTACGACCACTTCGGCCGTCGGCCGCGTCGTGAATGCCGGGCGTCAGCAGGTTCACCGTACCGGCGACCGCGATGTTCGCGAACGGCGTCGTGTTGCCGGGCCCGATCTGCGACTCGGCGCCGCCGATGAGCCACGACGGGAAGAACTGCGAGCTCCAGACGCCGTACTGCCCGAGCGCGATCGGATGCCCGTCGATCAGCACCTGCGTCTCGTACGGCTGCGATCCGGCGAGCACGATCGTCGTGTCCGGCTGGCTGCCCATCTTCTCGATGTTCAGGTCGGGCACGTGCTCGAGGACGTCGTTGATCTGCGGCGCGGCGACGTTCGCGAACGCTTGCGCGCCGACGAACGAGGAGCTCGCGGCGCCGGTATTGATCGCGCTGCCGCTGCCGCGCACGGCGGTCGACACGCGGCCGATCGTCCGCAACGACGATAGGTTCGCCTGGTTCAGCGTGACGGTGATCGGCTTCGTCGAGCCCGCGACGACAGCGACGTCGGAAAGCGTCGCCGGGAGATAGCCCGCGCTGCTGACGTCGATGCGGTACACGCCGGGCGGAACGGACAGCGTGAAGCCGCCGTTCGCGTCGCTCGTCGCGGTCGCGCGCGTGCTGCCGCTGGTCGCGACGACGCTCGCACCGGCGACCGGCGTACCGTCGGCGGAGCGGACGCTGCCTTGGAACGTCGCCGTCGCCGGCGCCTGCGCGATGCCGGCGGGCGTCGATGCGGCGGGCTGGACGGAATCGGCGACCGCAGGCGCGGTCGCCGACGTCAACAGCGAAAAGGCGAGAACCGTACTGGTGAACCGCACGCTTGGTGCTATCGCGATGCGTGCGGGCGGTCCTTCCCGCCGGCGGTCAGCTGCGGCGCTTGCGCGCGGCGGCGCTCTTCTTCTTGCGGCGGACGCTCGGTTTTTCGTAGTGCTCGTGCTTCCGCGCCTCGGCGAGGACTCCAGCCTTCTGGGTCGCTTTCTTGAAGCGACGCAAAGCGCTCTCGATCGTCTCGCCCGGGGCGACGCGAATCTCCATTTGCTACGAACACCTCCCTCCGCGACGGCCGAAGCCGCTTCGTGGCCTGAAGCAGGCCCGACGGACCACGATACCACGCGGGGACGGGACGGTCAAACGCGCGTCACCCCGGCGGCCACGACAAAAATCGTCCCGCGAGAACGTGCGCGTGCAGATGGTGGACGCTCTGGCCGGCGTCCGGGCCCTCGTTCATCACGACGCGGTAGCCGTTCGTACCATATCGCCGGCCGATCTCCGAGGCCGCGGCGAGAAGCCGGGCGGCGGTCTCGGCATGCGCTCCCCCCGTGAACTCGCTCAGGTCGCGCGCGTGCTCGGTCGGGATGACGAGCACGTGCGCCGGCGCCTGCGGGTTCAGATCGCGGAACGCGACGACGTGCTCGTCGCGCAGCACCTCGTCGGCCGGAATCTCCTTGCGCACGATCTTGCAGAAAAGGCAGTTCGGATCGCTTACCATCGTCAGGACCCCGCGGGCGGTTTCATCAACACGAAGTGATACGTCGTGTTCGGGCTCGGCACGAAGCCGCGCAGCGACGATTTCATCGCGACCGGGACGGTCGTGTGCACGAGCGGGATCGCGGGCGCTTCGTCGTGCACCATCGCGTTCGCTGCGGCATAGACCGGCGCGCGCGCAGCGTCGGACGTCAGCGCCTGACCGCGCAGCATCAGCGCGTGGAAGCGCGGGTCGCGCCAGAACGAGTAGTTCTGCGCGGTACCGTCGGGGTGCGCCGAATCCTGATCCAGCAGCGGATAGAAGAAGTTGTCGGGATCGCCGTTGTCGCCGGTCCATCCGATGAGACACATCTCGTGCCGACCGTGCTTGATGCGGTCGAGGAAGACGCCCCACTCGTACGGCTGCAGCGTCACCGTGATGCCCGCCTGCGCGAGCTCGGCCTGCAGCGTCTCGGCGACGCGCTGCGGATCGGGCAAGTACGGGCGCGGCGCCGTCGAGTAGCTGAGCGTCGTCGCGAAACCGTTCGGATAGCCCGCTTGCGCGAGGAGGGCGCGCGCCTTCGCGGCGTCGTGCGGATACGCGTTCACGGCCGGATTCGCGCCCAACATCCCCGGCGGCGTCCAGTTCCCGGCGACGGTCGCTCCGCTCGCGTACAGGCTCTTCGCCATCGTCGCCGCGTCGATCGCGTATGCGACCGCGCGCCGCACGCGCACGTCGCCGAACGGCTTCTTCTCCACGTCCATCGCGACGTAGCTGACGTTGTTCGACGGCTGCTCGACGACGCGAATGCCGGACTGCTTCGCGAGCGTCTTCGCATCGTCGGGCCGCGGGTCGGTCAGCATGTCGATGTCGCCCTTCTCCAGCGAGAGCACGCTGGTCGCCTGATCCGGGATGTCGCGCAGGATCACCGTCGTATAGCCGGGCTTCGGACCGCTCCACCGCGGGTTCGCGACCAGCGTGATGTGGTCGTCGCGCACCCATTCGGCGACCTGGTATGGGCCGCTGCCGACGGGCTTGAGCTCGAATGCCTTCGGATCGTTCTTGATCGCCGTGGGAGAGCCGAGCGCGAACGACTGCTCGGCGATGTCGCGCAGGAACGGCCCGAGCGGACGCGCGAGCGTGATGACGACGCGCGTCGCGCCGACGGCGCGCACGTCCCGGATGACGCCCGGAAAGCCGCCGAAGTCGTCGGCGTAATACGAGTACGTGAAATCGCCGTGCGCCGGGTCGGACGTGAGCCGCCAGCGGTCGAAGTTGAACTTCACCGCCGCCGCGTCGAGCGGCGTGCCGTCGGCGAACACGAGCCCGGGCCGCAGGTCGAACGTCCACGTTCGGCCGTCGGGGCTCGTCGTCCAGTGCGACGCCGCGTCGCCGACGACGTCGAACGAGCCCGGCTTGAACGTGACGAGGTACTGCATCGTCTCGGTCGCGACGTTCAGCGAGAGCCCGTCGGTCGCGTGCGACGGATCGAGCACGACGGCATCCTTGACGCGCGCCATGACGAGCGTCGGCCCACCGGACGACGTATCACCACCGCTCCCGCACGCGCACAGCCCGGCAGCAACGATGACGAGCAGAGCGCGGGCGGCTCGGCCCGTCGCACCGCGAAGGGCCGAACGGGAAGGCTTCGCGGGACGCGAACCCACTAGTGCGTGCGGACGCTGAACGACCACGCGCGCGTTTGCGTGTTGCCTGCGTTGTCGGCGACGGTCACCTTCACGGTCACGACGCCGTCGCCGAGCGGCGCGCCGGGGCTGTACGTGATGAACGAATCGGTGCGCGTCGCGGACGCCGTCACGTCGAGGCCGTTCACCTCGATGTGCACGGACGAGGAATTGATGCCCACGTCCGTCGGCGAACGGTACGTCGCGTAGATCGACGGTTCGTTGCTGTTGACCACCTGACCGTTCGGCGGCGCGATCTCGTCGATCTGCGGCTTCGTCGTCGTGACCGCGACGAGCTGCGACGCCTCGGCGCGCGGCGCTTCCGTCGCGCCGACGGCGAGGTGGCCGTACACGGTCGTGCGGCTGAAGTTGATGCCGTCCGGCACCGTGTACTTCGTCGTGTACGTTCCGGGCGCGGTCTCCGGGATCGGCAATCCGAGCACGTACGAGCCGATGTCGAACGACGCTTTGCCGCCCGGCGTGCCGTGCAGCGTCACGACGAACGAGTCGTTCGCGCGCAGCGGCCCGCGCGCAGAGACGGCGAAGTCGGTGATCTGCGCCGACCCGGCAGGCGTCGGCGTCGACGGCATCGCGCGCGCGACGATGATCTGCCGTTTCTCCATCGTGTCCGGATTGAGGCGCACGGTGACGGAGTCGCCGACCTTCAGGTCGGCCAAGGTCGCCGGCGAGCCGTTCAGTGTGATCTCCGTACTCTTGTCCGGCGTGACGACGTAGCCGTTCTGCAGCACGAACGCACTCGGGGATACGGCGGCGATCGTACCCGCGCGCGACGCGTAACGGTCGATGACCTGATCGACGCGCCCGTCGGCGCGCAGGATGACGCTCACGGCGTCGCCGACGTGGATGTCGGAGAGGGCCGACGGCGTCGACGTGCGGGTCACCACGTCCTGAACCACGATCCGCGCATCGGACGTGATCGCGATCGTGCGCTCGAACTGCGCGCGCGTCAGCGTAATCGACTCGGGCGAGGAGTTCAGGTCGACGGCGCTGACGCTGCCGACGACTTGGGTCGATCCGCCCGGCGTGTGCTGCTCGAGGCCCGGCGTGCGGCCCACGATCGAGGAGATCACCTCGATGCGCGCGGCGGCTTGATTCCACGACACCTGCGCTCCGAGCGACTCCGTCACGAACCGCAGCGGCACGTACGTCGCGCCGTCGATGCGGCTCGCGGGCACCTCCATCATCACGACGCGATTATCGACGCGCGCGCGACGCGAACCGACGGTGACGGCGATGCTCTTCGACGGTGCCGAGGCCGTCAGCGTGGCGCCGTGCCGTGCAACGGTGATGCCGAGTGCTCCGTAGATGCGCGCGATCGGCACGAGCACGCGGTACCCCATGATGCGCGGTGCGGGATTGGGCGCGAGCTCTTGCCCGTTGACGACGATCGCGATGGGACGCGTCGTCGTGTCCGCCTTCGCAGGCGCGATCGCGTTCGCCGGAACGGCGCACGCGGCGGCGAGCGCAAGCGCGAGCGCCGCGCTGGCACAACGCGTCATGACGACTCGGCGACGGATCAGGCGCATGCCACCTCGCGATAGACGTCGGCCGTCGAGGCCGCGAACCGATCCCAGGTATACGCCCGCAGCGCAACGGCGCCTTCGGCGGCGCGCTCGCGCGCCCGTGCGGGATCGCGCAGCAGCGCGTCGAGCAGCGAGGCGAGCGCCCCGGCGTCGCGCGGCGCGAACGTCTGCGCGAACGGCGACACGACGGCCGGGACGGACGTCGTCGTCGCGAGCACCGGCGTCCCCGCGGCGGCCGCCTCGAGCACCGGGATGCCGAAGCCTTCCGCGAGCGAGGGCTGCACGTACGCGAACGCGCCGCGATAGCGCGCAGCGAGCGCCGCTTGGTCGAGATCGCCGAGGAACGCGAGCGTTCCCCTCGGGCGCGTATAGCGTGCACGGAGCTTCGGCTCATCGGGTCCGGTCAGCGCGAGATCGAGCTCGACGTCCTGCGGCAGCGAGGCCCACGCCGCACACAGCGTGTCGATCGCCTTGTGCGCGGCATGATTCCCGGCGTAGAACAGATACGGTCGCGTGCACAGCAGCGGCGCGGTCAGCGGAATCGCGTCGCCGTAGCCGAGCGGGACGATGCGCACGCGTTCGCGCGCGACGCCGAGCAGCGCGACCGCGTCGTCGGCGACGCGCGCGTCGCTGACCAGGACACGCGCCGCGTCGCGATACAGCCCACGCGCGAGCACGCGCCAGTACGCGGCCGTCGCGCGCGAGAACAGCTCGGGGAACTGCAGGTGAATCGTGTCGTGGAGCATCGCGACGTACGGCCGCGGCACGAACGGCGCGGCTTCGAGGTACGCGACGTGCACGAGATCGGCGCGTGCGGTGCGCAGCGCGAGCGGGTGCAGCGCGAGCGGCGAGACGATCGGGACGACGTCGACGTCCGGCGCGACGCGCGGGACGCGCTCGACCACCGCGCGCGTGTACGCGCGCATGCCCGACGATGCGCGCGGAGTCGCACGCGCCGCGACCGCGACGCGAATCACACGCGCACGCGCGCGAGCATTCACGGCCCTCCGGGCGTCAGGAGCTCGCGGTAGACGTTCGCCGTTTCGCGGACCGTTCGCTCCCACGTCAGCGACGCCGTCGCCTCGCGCGCGCGTGACGCTTCGGCGAGGGACGCGTCTCGCTCGTGCACGGCGCGCCACAGCAGCGCGTGCAGCGCTACGCCGTCACGCGCCGGATACGTACGCACGAACGGCTCGAGTACGGACGGCACGGCCGTCGCGGCCGCGATCGCGGGCGTCCCGGCGCGCAGCGCCTCGAGCAACGGCAGGCCGAACCCTTCGCGCAGCGACGGCTGCACGTATGCGACCGCGCCGCGATGCAGGGCCCAGAGACGCGCGTCATCACAGTCGCCGGCGAAGACCAGCTCGTTCCCTGACGACGACGCCGCAGCGCGCAGATCGCCGGCCGTGTCTCCCGTCAGCACGAGATCGACGGCGTCCGCCATCTCCGCCCACGCGTGCACGAGGGTCAGGAGATCCTTGTGCGGCCGACGGTTGCCCGCGTAGAAGAAATACGGACGTTCGCGGCGTTCGGGCTCGGGCAGCGGATCGGGTGCGTCGACGCCGAGCGGGATCACGCGCGTGCGCGCGGCATCGACGCCCGCGTAGCGCTGCAGCAGCTCCACCGTCGCGTCGTCGTCCGTGATCACCGCCCGCGCCGCGCGCAGCACCGGTGCGACGACGAGCCGCCAGTACGGCGCGACCTTCCGCTTCGCGTACTGCGGGAACTCGAGATCGATGACGTCGTGCACCGTCACGACGTACGGAACCGGCACGAAGCGCGGTACGAACGGGGTCGGGAAGTGCGCGAGGCGAGGCTTCATCCGCGCGAGCCCGAGCGGCAAGCCGATCTGCTCGCGCGATATCGAAATTGTCGCCGCGGCCGGCGTCCGCGATCCGCAGATCGCTCGCGACGACGGGAAGCAGCCGCCGCAGCGCGTGCACGTACGCGCGCATCCCCGCCGACATGTGCGAGGTGTCCCGCACGTCCAGCGCGACGTCGGGACGGAGCGGCGCGGGCGGCGTCATGAGCGCGAGAGTGCCTTGGCGCGCACGACGACGCGATAGCGCGCGCTCTCCCACGCGACGAAGAGCCCGCGCCAGCCGTCGCGCCACCCGCCGTACCGCAGCAGCGACCAGACGAAGCGCAGCGGCATCGTCGAGACCGCGCGCAAGTAGGCGCGGCGCGACGGCGCGAGCGCCGCGGCTTCGACGGACGTGTAACGGTCGAATTTGACGCGGTACGACTCGACCGTCGGATAGGAGTCGTGGAGGATCGCGCCGGGCAGGTGCGCGATCGGGCCGTCGACGATCCAGCGCTCGTGCAAGTCCGCGCCGACTTCGTTCGCAGCCACGCGCGCGCGGTCCGTGCGGAACAGTCGCACGAGGCGTTCGTTCGACCAGCCGGCAGCGTGCACGGGACGCCCGCACAGCATCGTCACGCGACGCAGCGCATAGCCCGCGACGTCTCCCCCGGAGCCGCTCGCAGGACGCGCGGCGAGGATCGCGTCGGTCAGCGCGCCGTCGAGCTGCTCGTCCGCATCGAGCATGAGCGTCCACGGCGTCGTGACGCGTCCGAGCGCGTAGCGGCGCGCGTTCACGAAACCGGCCCACGCACGCGTCTCGACGTCCGCTCCGAGCGCGCGCGCGACGCCCGCGGTGTCGTCGCTCGACGCGGCGTCGAGCACGAACACATGCACCCCGCGCGGCAGCGCCGCGAGCAACCGTCCCAGCCGCGCGGCCTCGTCGCGCGCCAGGACGACGACGGTGATGTCGGCGGCGTTCAGCGGTGCACGAGCGCGACGTCGATCGCGCCGCTGCGCGCGCGCCTGCGCTCGAGCGCCGCGCCGATCCACTCGCGGTACAACGGCGACGGGCGGTTCGGGCGGCTCTTGTACTCCGGATGCGCCTGCGTCCCGACGTACCACGGATGGATGCTCTGCGGGAGCTCGATCAGCTCGACGAGCGACGTGCGTCCGACCGGATGGTGCCCGCTGAACACCATGCGGTGCTCTTCGAACAGCGACTTGTAGCGGTTGTTGAACTCGTAGCGATGGCGATGACGCTCGCTGATGTCGAGCGCTCCGTACGCGCGCGCCGCGATCGTGCCCGGCTCGAGCGTGCAGTCGTACGCGCCGAGCCGCATCGTGCCGCCCTTGACGTCGAGGTTGCGCTGATCCGGGAGAAAATCGATGACGGGATCGGGGCTCGTCTCGTCGACTTCGGTCGTCATCGCCTCGTGCAGGCCGAGGACGTTGCGCGCGAACTCGACGCACGCGAGCTGCATGCCGAAGCAGATGCCGAGGAACGGGATCTTGTTCTCGCGCACGTGCTGGATCGCGAGCAGCTTGCCTTTGACGCCGCGTGCGCCGAAGCCCGGCGCGACCAATACGCCGTCGACGTCGTGAAGGGCGTCGATGCCTTCGACCTCGATGCGCTCGGAGTCGACGCGCACCACGTCGACCGCGACGTCGTGCGAGATGCCGGCGTGCGCGATCGCCTCCGTGATCGAGATATACGCGTCCTTCAGCTCGACGTACTTGCCGACGAGCGCGACGCGGAGGCGACCGCCGGGATTGCGGATGCGCTCCGCGATCGCGCTCCAGTCCTCGAGCTGCGGCGGCGTGGTATGCAGTCGCAGCTTGCGCACCGCGATGTCGGCGAGACCTTCCGCCTCGAGGTTCAGCGGCACCTGATAGATCGTCGACGCGTCGCCGTTCTGCACGACGCTCCCCGCGTCGACGTCGCAGAACAGCGCGATCTTCTCCTTCAGCTCGACCGGGATCGGGCTCGACGCGCCCGTGCGCAGCACGATCGCGTCCGGCGTGATGCCGATCGCGCGGAGCTCGCGCACGCTGTGCTGCGTCGGCTTGGTCTTGAGCTCGTCGGCGGCGCCGAGATGCGGCATGAGCGTGAGGTGCACGAACATCACGTTCTCGTCGCCGACGAGGTGGCGCACCTGGCGGATCGCTTCGAGGAACGGCAGCGACTCGATGTCGCCGACGGTTCCGCCGACCTCGACGATGCACACGTCGGCGCCGCTCGTCTCGGCGACGCGCGTC
Organism: Vulcanimicrobiota bacterium; assembly: GCA_963841685.1. Classification (GTDB taxonomy): domain Bacteria; phylum Vulcanimicrobiota; class Vulcanimicrobiia; order Vulcanimicrobiales; family Vulcanimicrobiaceae; genus Vulcanimicrobium. The sequence continues at coordinate 1,736,497 of CAWJDU010000003.1, read as the reverse complement.
ACGTGCGCCTTGATCTCGTTCGTGATGTGCGGGATGACCTGGACCGTCGCGCCGAGATAATCGCCGCGCCGTTCCTTCTCGATCACGGATTTGTAGATTTGGCCGGTCGTGACGTTGTTGTCGCGCGTCAGGGCTTCGTCGATGAAGCGCTCGTAGTGACCGAGGTCGAGGTCCGTCTCGGCGCCGTCCTCGGTGACGAAGACCTCGCCGTGCTGGTACGGGTTCATCGTCCCGGCGTCGACGTTGATGTACGGGTCCAGCTTCTGGATGGACACGGAGACGCCGCGGCTTTTCAAAAGCCGGCCCAACGAGGCTGCGGTGATCCCCTTCCCCAGCGAACTGACGACGCCGCCGGTGAAGAAGATGAACTTCGCCATGGGGAATGCTGCGCTTCGCCGGTTTGCGGGGCCACGCCTCCGGGCTCCGGGCGGTGCCGCTTGCCCTTGCCGCCGACCCGGGCGTATGATGGCCTCCTCGATACAAAGGGGGTGTCCACCATGCCGAGCTGTTCGCGTCGTCCTCGCCGTGGCCGCGCTGGCCGCGTCGTTCATCGCCGGGCGTGCGTGCGCGCCGCCGTCGCCGCCGACGCGCAGGCGGCCCCGTTCAGCCACTTCCGCTGCTACGCGGCGAACGTCACCGGAACCACGGTCGCGCCGGTCCCCTCGCGCTGCAAGATCAGTTCGGACCGTCCAAGGCCGTCGTGACGAAGCGCGAGTTCTTCTGCGCGCCGACGCTCAAGAAGCTGCTCAAGAGCGAACCGCACCAGTTCCCGCAGCCGGCGAACCACCTCACGTGCTACATCGCGGCCGGCCCCGCGCGCGACGTCGTCCGCACCGGCGCGAACCAGCTCGGCAAGGTGCGGTGCGCGACCTCGTCCCGCGGCTGCTCTGCGTCCCGACGCATAAGTCCGAGGCGGCGCCGAAGGGCTGACCGATCACCGGCCGAGCGCGCCGTCCGGGGCGCGCTCGGCCGAGGGCGGACGCCGGTACGGACGCGAACGTGGGATTCATGAGGGCCTGGCTGCGGGTCGGTCTGCTCGGGTGCACCGCGTTGCTGCTGGCGGCGTGCGGCGGAGGCGGCGGAAGCACGACTTCCGCCGTGCCGGGGAAAGCGGCGGCGAGCGTCAGCGTCACGCTCGTCATTCCGAGCGCGCGGGGCACCGCGACCGCCTCGCGCTCGCCGCGATACGTCTCGCCGGCGACGAGCGCCGTCTCGATCGCGGTGAACGGAGGGACGCCGCAGACGTTCCAGGTCAACACGACGCAGGCGTCGTGCTGGCCGCCGCAGCCGAACGCGGTGTGCTCGGTCTTCAGCATCGACGCGCCCGTCGGGACGGACATATTCGTCGTGACGCTGTTCGACGCGTCGGGCAACGCGCTCTCGACGGTCACCACGTCCGCGACCATCGTTTCCGGAGTGGCGAACGTTTTTCGGTTCGTCGCGAACGGCGTCGTCGCGGCGCTCGCGGTGTCGGTGTCGGGCTCACCGCCTGCGCCCGGTACCGCGACGAACCAGCGCGTCGACGTCGTGGCCCTCGACGCCGACGGTTACACGATCCTCGGCGCCTTGCCGTCGATTCTGATCACGGAAACCGACTCCAGCGGCACGACGTCGCTGTATCTCGCGAGTGACTCGACCTGCACGACGCCGACGAGCGCGCCCTCAGGCTCGGTGACGATCTCGCAGTCGAACGGCGCGTACCCCACGGTGTGCTTGAACTACACCGGGGGCGCGATGAGCTCGCCGGCGACGGTGACGGTCTCGACGCCCGGCGTGGCGGCCGCGTCGACGCACTTCCAGGCCACGTCCTCGCGCGGAAGCGGCGTGTGGGTGTTCGGTTCCTACGGCGGCGCGGCGACGCTGGCGAAGCTCGACACGAGCCTCACCGTGACGCAGACGATCAGCGGGCTGGCGACCGGTCTGTCGAGCTTGTCGCAAGTCGTCGGCATGGACGTCGACGCGTCGCAGCACGTCTCGCTGCTGAACCCGCAGACCGGGACGGCGTTCACGATCACGACCTACGACGGCACGAAGTGGGGCAACGTCGCGCCGCTCTCGGTCACGGCGTTCACGCTGGCGCTGAAGCAGGTCAACATCACCGGGCCGGCCCTCGACCGGCACGGCGGCGCGTACGTGATGGGCATCGGAACGAATGCCGCGCAGACGCAGCTGTCGTGCGCGATCTACTACGTTCCGCTGAACGGCGGCACGTCGACCGCGACGCAAGCGTACGACTGCACCGGCGACGCGTTCTCGGGCGCCGGACTCGAAGGAATCGCACTGCACACCGCGGCGAGCGGCGACCTCTTCGCGGGCTTCGACACGACGGATCACGCCCCCACGGGTGCGCTCTACCGCTTCCGCGTGACGTCCTCGGGACTCGACGCCGCCGGCAGCGCGTCGACCGGACCCGTCGACGAGTTCGGACTGTATCCGAACGGCAACGCCGGCATCTGCCGTTCGCTGGTTCCGGCCGCCGAGTACACGATCGCGACGACCGACCAGAGCTTCACGGCGACCAACGCGGGCCAGTACACGCCGAACTACTGCAACTCGATCGCGATGGACGCGAGCGGCAACGCGTATCTCAACGCGAGCGGCGGCGGCGCCGGAGTCTACTTCGTGCCGGCGGGCTCGCTGTCGTCGACGACGAGCACCACCGCGATCACGGGCGTGCTCGCCGGATACGTCGGGCCGTGACCGGCTGATCCGCGTGCATCGGGTGGCGGCGCTGTGCGCCGCGGCGGTCCTGATCGCCGGCTGCTCCGAAGGAACCGCTTCGCGGTTGCCGGCGACGGCGGTGCCGTCCAAGCAAACGGCATCCGTCACCTTCAGCATCGTCGTACCGGCGGCACGAGCGGCGTCGTCGGCGTCGCGCTCACCGCGTTACGTCTCGCCCGGAACCAGCGCGGTTCGCGTCGTGGTGAACGACGGCGCGCCGCAGACCTTTCAGGTCGGGTCCAGCCAGTCGTCGTGCTGGCCGCCGCAGACGAACGAAGTGTGCTCCGTCTTCACCATCGACGCGCCGGTGGGCACCGACACGTTCGCGGTGACGCTGCTCGACGCGTCGGCGCTCGCGCTGTCGGAAGCGACGCTCACGGCGACGATCGTTTCCGCTCAGGCGAACGTGCTCCGCTTTGTGGCGAACGGCGTCGTCGCGTCGCTCGCAATCGCGCTGTCCGGTTCAGAGCCGTCGCCGGGCACCGCGGCGAACCGGCGCGTCGACCTCCCGCCGCTCGACGCCGACGGCTACACCATCATCGGCACGCTCCCACCCATTGCGGTGACGGACAGCGACCCGAGCGGAGCGACGGCCCTGTTCTTGGCGACGGACTCGACCTGCGCCACGCCCGCGACCGCATCGATGAGCTCGGTTTCCGTCGTGCAGGCCAACGGCGCGTACCCCACGGTCTGCCTGAGCTACAGCGGCGCCGCGATGAGCTCGCCCGCGACGCTGACGGCGACGATCAGCGGCGCACCCAGCGCGACCGCGTACTTCCAGCCGGCGACATCGCGCGCGAGCGGTGTGTGGGCGCTCGGAACGTTCACACCGACGAGTCCGAGTCCGGAGCTCGCGAAGTTCGACACGAACCTCGACATGGTCCAGACGATCGCAGGCTCGGCGAGCGGCCTGACGGAGTCTGCCGCTGGCATCGACGTCGACGCGGCCGGGAACGTCGACGTGCTCGCTCCCTTCAGCGGCACGACCTTCACGATCCAGACGTTCTCGAGCAGCGAATCGGGTAATGTCGCGCCGCACGCGGTGACCGCGTTCACGGTACCGGCACCGCAATCGAACATGACGGGGCCTGCGCTCGACCGGCACGGCGGTGCCTACGTCATGGGCATCACCACCTACTCCGGCACGACGTCGCTCGCATGTACGATCTACTACGTGCCGCTCAACGGCGCGACGGCGACGGCGTCAGCGGTTCGCGATTGCACGTCGGACAGCCGCGTTGCATACTCGCTGGACGGATTTGCGTTGCACACCGCTCCCAGCGGCGACCTCTACGCTGCGTTCGACAATAGCAAGAGCGGCTTCCTGATCGGCGGACCGAGCGGCTATCTCTATCGGTACGCGATCGCCGGAACCGGTTTGACCGCAGCCGGCAACGCGTACGTGTCCGACATCGACACGTTCGCATTCTTTGCCGACGGCGATGTCTTGAAGTGGGGAAGCCTCGCGGGCGGTACGCAGTCCCACGCCGTCACGACCACCGCGCAGAGCTTCACGGCGACGTTCGAAAAGGACTATCCGATCGCAGGACCGCTCGCCGTGGACGAAAGCGGCAACGCGTACGGAGGAGGTACGACCAGCAACGGCTATGGTCTCGTGTTGGTTCCGTCGGGCTCCACAACGGTGACGAAGACATCGAACTTCTACCCTTGGGACCTCGCAGCGTACGTCGGCCCGTAACCGCCCGAGGCGCGGTCACGCGGGCGGGATCGCGCGATCACGAGGCGATCGAGACCCGCGTAGTCCTGCACCGTTTCGACGCCCGCGTGCGGCAGCGCCGCGCGTACGAGGTCTTCGAGCGCGCGCGCGTTCGACGGGCGCCGGCTTCGAGCACGCGCGATGCCGCGCGGCGCGATCAGCGCGGGCAAATCGCGGCACGAAACGCGGTACAGCGCGAGCCCGTCGCTGCCGCCGTCGCGCGCGAGCATGGCTCGAACGAGACCGGGTCCGGCGCGGACGCGCATTCGGCGCTCGGCACGTATGGGAGGTTCGCGATGACGCAGTCGAACGGCGCGTACGGCAGCAGCGGCGCCGCGAGATCGCCGTGCAGAAACGTCACGTGCTGGAAGACGCGTTCTTCGCGGCGTTGCGCGCGCGCCACCGCGAGCGCGTCCTGCGAGACGTCGCTCGCGAAGACGTTCAGCTCCGGCAGCTCGCACGCGAGCGTGACCGCGATCGCGCCGCTGCCGGTGCCGGCGTCCGCCGCCGGCCGTGCTCGCGCCCGATCGCGCGGAGGTGCCGCACGGCCCACTCGACGGCGAGCTCCGTCTCCGGACGCGGGACGAGCACGCGCGCGTCGACGTTGAACATGCGCCCGTAGAAGCCCGCCTCGCCCGTGACGTACGCGAGCGGCGCGCCAGCCGCGCGCGCGTCGACGAGCCGCGCGAACCGCTCCGCGAGCTCGGGGTCGAGCTCGCGATCGCGATGCGCGATCATCTCGGCGCGCGACACGCCGCCTGCGTGCGCGAGCAGAAACACCGCGTCGAGCCGCCCCGAACCGCCGACGGCTTCCAAGCGGACCGCCGCGTCACGCAACGCCTCGCCGATCGTCAAGCGGCCGACGTTTCGCCCGCGAGCGCCCTCGCCTTCTCGGCCTTCTGCAGCTCGACGATCAGCTTCTCCATGTCGCCGTCGAGGATCGCGCGGATGTTCTGGAAGCTCGCGTTGATGCGGTGGTCCGTAATGCGGTCCTGCGGGTAATTGTACGTGCGAATCTTCTCGCTGCGGTCGCCGGTGCCGACCTGGCTGCGCCGCAGCGCGCCTTCGGCTTCCTCGCGTTCGCGGCGCGCATTCGCCGCGAGCTGCGCGCGCAGCATGTCCATCGCGCGCGCGCGGTTCTGCAGCTGCGAGCGCTCCTCGCTGCACGCGACGATGATGCCGCTCGGCTTGTGCGTAATGCGGATCGCCGACTCGGTCTTGTTGACGTGCTGTCCGCCCGCGCCCGACGCCTTGAATGTGTCGATGTCGAGGTCGCCGGGCCTGATCTCGATCTCGCCGTCGTCTTCGACTTCGGGCAGCACCGCGACCGTCGCCGTCGACGTGTGGATGCGGCCCGCGGCTTCGGTCGCCGGCACCCGCTGTACGCGGTGCACGCCGGACTCGTACTTGAACCAGCGGTACGGCTCGCCGCCGTGCACGGCGACGACGACCTCTTTGTAGCCGCCCGCCTCGTTCTCGTTCTCGCTCAGCAGCTCGACGCGCATCTTGCGCGACTCCGCGAAGCGCGTGTACATGCGCAACAGGTCGCCTGCGAAGATCCCCGCCTCGTCGCCGCCCGCTCCGGCGCGGATCTCGATGAAGACGTCCTTGTCGTCGTTGGGATCGCGCGGCAGCATCAGGTCCTGCAGCTCGTTTTCGAGCACGGCGCGCTGACCGGCGAGCTCCTCGCCCTCTTCTTCCGCGAGCGCCGCGAGTTCCGGATCGCTCTTGTCGGCGCGCAGCGCGTCGTTCTGCGCGATCGCGCGCATGAGGTCGCGATACCGGCGATACGCCGTGACGGTCGGCTCGACGGACGCGCGCTCTTTCATCAGCGCCGTGAAGCGCGACTGATCGAACGCACCGCTCGGGTCGGCGAGCGCGGCGTCGATCTCATCAAAGCGTTTCGAGAGCGTCTCGAGGCGATCGGTGTATTGCATGCGGGCAAGAAAGAAGCGAGCCGCAGCACGGCTCGCTTCGAGAGCACGGTCCGGCGCGGCTACGCCGATGCAGCGGCCTCCTCAGCCTGCTTGCGCGTCTTGCGCGCGGCCGCTTCGGCCTTCTTCTTGTCGGCCATCGCGGCGCGCTGGTTGAACTTCTCGACGCGTCCCGCGGTATCGAGGAACTTCTGCTGGCCGGTCCAGAGCGGATGGCAGTTCGAGCAGACTTCGACGCTGATCGATTTCGACGTCGATCCGGTGGTAAACGTGGCGCCGCACGCGCACGTCACGTGCGCGTCCGGATGCCACTTGGGGTGACCCTTGGTTTTCACAGCCTTCCTATTTTAGCACCGGACGCAAGAGGCGCCGGGACTCCAAGTCCCGGCGCCTCGCGCCTGGTAACGGGCGAGCGCCGGCTACACGCCGACGACCGCGTTGATCAGGTGCCGAGCGAACGGCACGCCGATGCCGGTGTCGAGGTCGAACCCTTGGCCGGCGCTATAGCCGGGCGTCGGCGTCGGGCGCGGACTCGACACGTCCCGTTCTCTGCGCACGGCGTGATGCCGTTGTTGCCGAACAGCACGTCGTAGAACACCGAGCCGTAGTTCGCGGCCGTTGTAGATGTTCCAGAAGTACGGCGCGGCGTTGCCGAGACGGAACGAGTGCGCTCCCGTCGAGCGGCTGTTGCAGCTCGGCGTCTGACGGCAGGCGTCGAGCACGAGCGCCCACTCCGCGGCCATCTCCGGCGCCGCGACGCTCGTGCCGCCCCACTGCGAAAGCACGCCGTACGGCGCGCCGCCGAAAGCGGAGTTCGACACGATCGAGACGCCGGTCTCCGGGTCGCCGAGCAACGATGCGTCCGGTACGGCGCGCAGGCCGCCCGCAACGTTTGGCCCCGTCTGCCACGACGGCGCGGGAATGAACGACGAGTAACCGCCGGTGCTGGCACCGCCGGTCTTCGTCTGCAAGCCCCATACCGTAATCGGGCCTTGATACTGTCCCGCGTTGTTCAGCGGGATCGTCACGCCGCCGACCGCCGTCACGCTGACGTCGGAGCCGGGGTACTCGACGCACGGATCTGCTCTCGAGCGAGATCGAGAACTGCGAGCATCCGTACTCGCCGGTATCACCGCTCGAGACGAACACCGCGATGCCTTCCGAGGCCAAGCGCGGCGAACTCGCTCGGACCGAATGCCGACGGATCGTATGACGACGGCGTGCCGTTGAGGTACGAGCTCGGATCGGCGGCGTAGTACACGCCGTTGATCGGATCCGCGCCGCCGTAGCTCAGCGACAGCACGTCGACCGTGTTGTCGGCGATCGCCTGCTGGATCTCATCGTCCGCTTCGGCGAGACCCTGAAGTGGGTAATCCGTCCCGCTCGGGGCGTCCTTCGAACCGGGACACGCGTTTGCCGTCGCGCTCGTCGTCGGGTCGTAGCACTCCGACGGCACGTACGCGAGGTAGAAGTAGATGCTCGCGTCGCGCGCCAGCGACGCCGACTCCGTGTCGATCTGCGCCTCGAAGTCTTCCGGGTTGCACGTCGCGCTCGGCGATTCGGACGGCTGAATAATCCGGATCCGCGCCGTGCGTGCAGTACGGCGTCACCGGCGGCGGAGTCGCCGTCGGCGAGCCGCCGAAGTCGATCACGCCGCCGGTCCACGTGTTCGCCGCGGCTGCCGGATGATACGTTCACCTGCGTCAGCGTCGACGCGCCGCTCCACCCGTACGTCGACTTGAACGTGGTGAAGTCTTGCTGCATGATCGGGCCGGTGCCGACGATGCCGATGCTGATGCCTTTACCGGTGTAGCCGGCATTGTATGCGCCTGTGAAGTCGAAGCCGCCGCAACCTGTTGCGGCGTGTAGCCCTGCGCTCGAGTTGTCCGTCGACGGGCCACCGCTGCCGCCGCGCACGTAGTCGGCGTGCTTGCGGCTCGGCGCCGACAACGACGTCGGCGATCATGTGGATCGGCAGCGACTGCGCGAGGCGGATCGTTCCCGAAGGTCCGATCAACGTCGTCGCCTTCCGGGCTCTTGTAGAACGAGAACGTCGTGCCGAGCGCCTTCTGGAACTTCGACGTCGCTCCCGCGACGGTCAGCGCCAGACGCTGCGGCCACATGCCGACGCGTAGTCCGTACGAAGCGAAGTACTTCGCGACGGTCTGGTAGTCAGACGCAGACGCGCCGAACTGATCCGCGATCTGCTGCGGCGTCAGGAACTGCCGGTAGCGCGCGTCCTTCGGGTTGCTGGCTCCCGCCGCGTAGGATGCGAGTCCAGTCGGGTTCTTCATGTTGACGACGACGTGCATCACCAGCGAGTCGCCGTTGAAGGCTCCCGTCGACTTCGCGAGCGTCGTGAACTTCTGCGACAGAACGAGCGTTGACGTCGAGTGCGCCGACGGCACGAGTGTTGCCGCCGTTGGTCGAACCGCGCGAGCGGTGAGGGGACGGCGTGCGATCCGCCGCCGCCTCCGCACCCGGCGAGGAGCGCCGCGATCGACGTGCACGCGATCAGCCGGCGCAAATTGCGAGCTGACTGCTTCACTTGGTGGAACCTCCGGTGGCGAGCTGCGCGAGCCGCTGCAGCACTTTTTGATGGACGACGTGCTCGACTTTGGCGAGCAGGAGCGAACGCGGGATCACGATGCCGGAGACGACCGACTTCGTGCGACCGCGCCGTCGCGCTGGTGCCCGGAGCGTTCGAGCTCTGGAGCGACAGCGTCTCCGCGATCTGGATCTGCTCGACCGGCGTCGTCGCCGAGTTCGTCGGGTACAGACGCGGGTTGCCGCCTTCCTGATAGCTGTAGTCGTAGAACGTCGAGATGGTATCGGAGACGACCGTGCAGACCGTGCCCGGCCCGGGGACGTCGTACGATGACGTCGTGCGCGTCTCCAGCGTTCCGAACGCCGGATCGGCGATCGTGAGGCTCTGCGTCACCTTCGTCGCGGACGACGCGGCGAACGACGACGACGGCGCGCAGCTCGGATCGAGCGACTGCCCGGTCGAGATCGAGTCGGTCTCGATCGACGGCTGCGACAGCGAGGACGGAATCCAGTCGGGAACCGTCGTCGGTCAGCTACGGATGCGCCGACGTGATCGGGTTGTAGTAGCTGGTACTCGATCGTGCTGCCCGACGGCGGGTTGAACGATGTACTTGCGGCCGTTCGGGCACCGAGTTCAGCAGCAGGCCGCCGCTGAAGTTCGACGCCGCCGGACGCGACGTTGTCGACGACGCTCGCCGCCGGTCGTGTACGCGCCGTTGTACTGCGTGTACGAGCCGTCGCCGTTCTGGCAGCGGTCGATGCTCGCGCTCGCCGTCGGGCTGCATTTTGCATGCTGACCGCGCCGATGCCGGCGATCCCCGGATCAGTTTCCTTGTACTCGAGCTGGCCGTCGTTCGAGAACGAGCCGCCGCTCTCGGGGAGGACCGTCTGCAGGCCGTTGTTCGCGCCGTAGTCGGTCTCGTACGTCACGCCGTTCGAGTCGGTCGCGACCGTCTTGAGCGTGCGGACGTTGGTGGAGCTGCCCGACGCCTGGTACGCGACCGTCGCGTTCGTCGTCGTCGTGACCGTCTTGAGACCGCCGTTGTCCGCCTCGGTGGAGGTGAACACCGTGTTGCCGGAGTTGTCGTTCGCGGTCGAGATCGTCGTCGCGACTTGATACGACATCGCGCTCGGGACCGGCGTTGAGCCGATCACGTTGTTGACGTCGTTCTCCGAGTACGTGCCGGTGTATTGCGCGGAGAATCCGCTCGCACCGGGACGCGCGCTGGCGGACGCGATCGCCGCGCTCGCGGTGCGCGTCGTGACCAGGGCGTCCTGCGCGGTCACCGTGCCGTTACCGCCGGTGGGGTTCGGCGTGAACGTCGTCGACGGGCCCGTGGCCGGGCTCACCGTGCCGGCGTTGCCGGTGACGGCGAAGTTGAACGTGCGCTGCAGGTACGGGAAGCCGTTCGCGGTCGTCTCCGTCGGCGTGATCGTCGCCGTCGTGCCGACCGGGACCGACGCCGGCGCGTTGAGCGCGATCGTCCCGTCACCGGTGATCGTGCCGGCGTGCGTGTACAGCACGTATTCGGTCTTGGAGGCGAGCGTGAGGCCCGGGAACGTCGGATCGGCGTTCGTCGTGTACGCGCCGGATGCATAGCTCGCGGACTCGACGTCGTCGAAGCCGCCGTTGTTGTATCCTTCGACGTACGCGTTCGAACCGGACGCCGGAGCGCTGGCCGTCGCGACCGACAGCTGCAGCGGCTTCAACAGCGTCGCGCCGCCGGCGTCGATGACGACGTCCGCGATCAGCGTATCGGTGCCGGACGTGTACACTTTCGTCGAGCGTGTATGCGCCGAGATGACTTTGCCGTTCGGGCCTTGACCGGGCGCGTACGCCGTGACCGTGAGGGTCGTGGCAGCCGAGACGCCGCCGGGCGGCACGGTGACCGTGATCGTTTCCTGATTATTGAGCGTCGTCGACACGGAGCCGCCGGAAGGCGAGACCGAGCCGCTCGACGTCGATGACGGGGCCGTCGGAGCGGCACCCCCTGTATTGATTGGCGGAGGCGCTGACGATCCGCCGCCGCAGCCGGTACTCAAGACCGCCAGCGTGGCAAGGACGACAAGCGCGGCGCGTTGTTGGACCATACGCCCGACACCTCATGAAAAGTGAAAAAACAACGCCGACCGGCACAACCGGACGAACGGCGACGCAGCCATCTATCGTGACCCGGAACACTGATGCCTCCTTTTCCGATGAGCGATACCGCCCATTAGCCGTCGCCGGCATGAACGCGCGCCCCGTTTGCGAAGCTAGGGGCGTTCCGCCGCCCCGCCCCCGAGGAAGGTCTCGTTGAACGTTCGTCACCTCGCGCTCGCCGCGATCGCCGTCCTCGCCGTCGCCGGGACGGCGTCCGCCCAGCAAGGATCGCCGTCGTCCCAGCTCGCGCAGGCCTCACCGACGCCGGCCGCGTCGTCGTCCCCCGCTCCCCGGGGCCGCCGCCGGGGACGCGCACCGAGCCCCGAGCCGAGCGCGTCCGAGACGCCTGAGCCGCCGCAGTTCTCGACGATGGACGGCGTGTGGGAGGTCCAGCTGCAGCCGCTCCGCAGCTCGAAGACGATCTACTCGCACCTGTTCGTCAAGCAGAGCGGCGAGGCGCTGACCGGGACGTGGGTCCGCAACGACAAGGACAAGGTGGCGTTCACGGGCACGTTCGACGGCCGTCTCTTCAAGATCACCGCGAGCGGCGCGAAGGGAACCTGGACGCTCGCGGGTTATGCGGAGAACTTCTCCGATATGGTCGGCATGCTCACGACCGCCGACCCGAAAGATCAAGGCACGCCGTTCACCGCTTCGCATCGGAAGAAAGAAAAGATCAGCATCGGCGGGGCGTGAGCGCAGCGCCCGAGCTCGACGCGCGCATCCTCGCGGCCATCGGCGCGTACGCGCTCAGCGACGAGGCGTTCGCGTCGCTCGCGCGCGACCTGTTCGTCCATCAGGCGACGCACAACGCGCCGTATGCCGCGTTCGCACGCGCGGCGGGATACGACCCCGCACATCCGCCGGCACGCGTCGAAGACATTCCCGCCGTGCCCGCGGCGGCGTTCAAGGATGCACGGCTCGCGACGTTCCCGCCGGATGAGACGCTCCTCGCGTTCGAGACGAGCGGAACGACGCGCGGACGCGGCGGGCGTCACGAGATGCCGACGGCGCGCTTGTACGAAGCGGCATGTCTCGCGTCGTTCGACCGCATGCTCCTCGCGGACGGCGCACGGCTGCGCTACCTGCACCTCGTGCCCGATCCGCGCGAGCGGCCGCACAGCTCGCTCGGCTACATGATGCGGCACGTGGCGCGGGAGCGCGGGGACGGCGACGCCGGCTGGTACCTTCACGGCGATGCGCTCGACGTCGACGGGTTCGTGCGCGACGCGAGCACGAGCCGCCGGTGACGGCGTCCCGGTCTGCGTCGCGGCGACGGCGTTCGCGCTCGTCGCGCTGCTCGACGCGCTGCGGGATCGCGACGTGATGCTGGCGCTTCCGCGCGGCTCGCGCATCATGGAGACGGGCGGGTTCAAGGGCCGCTCGCGCATCGTCGACCGCGCCGCGCTGTACGCCGAAACGTCGTCGCGCCTCGGCGTCCCGATCGACGCGATCGTCGCGGAGTACGGCATGACGGAGCTCTCGTCGCAGTACTACGATGCGCACGCGTCGCGCAGCGCGGTCGAGCCGCGCAGCAAGGTTTCGCCGCCGTGGCTGCGCGCGATCGTCGTCGACGGCGAGGGGCGGCCGGTGCCGAACGGCGTCGTCGGCGCGATCCGCCACGTCGACCTCGCGAACCGCGGCTCCGCGATCGCGATCGACACCGAAGACGTCGGCGTCCTCCTCGACGGTCCGCAGCCCGGCCTCGTGCTGTTCGGCCGCGACGCCGGCGCGGAGCTGCGCGGGTGCTCGCTCGACGCGGAGTCACTTCTCGCGCGCCGTGTCTGATGCGGAAGCGCTGCGCGCCGTGCCGGCGCGCCGCATCGCCGCCTTCATCGCCGACGCTGCGGCGCGCTGGCGCGACGCCGACTTCGCGCCGCGCGTGCGCGCGACCGCCGCGATCGAGGACCGTCTCGGCTACAGCACGCCCGTCGTCGACTACGCGCTGGACCGCCTGTTCCGCAGCATCACGCGCGAGGGGCTGGAGTCCGCGATCGCATCGGAGCTCGGCGGCATCGATGCGCTCGACGGCGTGAGGCCGCGCGCCGGCGCGCCGGCCGCGTGGGCGCGCGGCGTGGACCGCGTCGTCGTCGTGTCGAGCGACACGACGATCGGCGCCGCGCTCGTTCCGGCAATCTTCGCGCTGTGCGCGAAATCCGCCGTCCTCGTGAAAGATCGCAGCGACGCGCTGGTCCACGCGTTCTTCACGACGCTGGCCGAGGAGCACCCGGCGTTCGCGCCTACGGCCGTTGCACGCGCATGGACGGGCGGCGACGATTCCGCCGAAGATCAGCTCCTCGCCGGCGCCGATGTCGTCGTGGCGTTCGGCCGCGACGACGCATTGCGCGCGATCCGCGCCAAGTGCGGCGTCGAGACTCGCTTCGTTCCGTTCGGCCATCGCGCCGGCATCGGTCTGCTTTCGCGCACCGCCGCGCACGCGCTCGACGGCGCACCTCGCGGAGCGCATCGCACGGGACGCGCTCCTGTACGACGGCGAAGGCTGCCTCTCGCTGCACGCGCTGTTCGTCGAGACGGCCGACACGGACGCCGGTGGCCTGGCGCGCGTCGCGGCGACGCTCGCGGCCGCGTGCGAGCGCGTCGCCGTGGAGTTCCCCGGCGGAGCGCGAGCACCGCACCGCGTCGCGCACGTCGCGCAGTACCGCGCCGCGGCCGCGTTTCGCGCGGCCGGCGGCCGAGGCGGCGTTCTGCGGGCCGCGGATGCGGTGCTCGTGATCGATCCGCCGCTCGCCGACGCTCCGCCGTTTTTGCCGCGCGTGCTGCCGCTGATCGCGGTGAACGGCGACGACGACGTCGTCGCGTACGTGCGCGCCCATCGGCTGCCCGTGCAGATCCTCGGCGTCGCGGCGGCCGGCGACGACGCTGTCCGGCTTGCGGAACGCATCGGCGCCGTGCGGGTCGCGCCGTTCGGCGCGATGCAAGACCCGCCGCTCGGCGGCCATCATGGCGGGCAGCCGCGCATCGCCGATTTCGTCCGCTGGATCGACGCCGAATGATCCCCGGCCCGCGTTCGCGCGCGCTCGCCGCGGAGCTCGCGCGCTACGAGGCTCCGCGGCGTGACGTACGTCGCGGACGACTATCCCGTGTTCTGGGCGCGCGCGTCGGGCGCAACCGTCGAGGACGTCGACGGAAACCTCTACGTCGACCTCACGTCGGCGTTCGGCGTCGCGGCGACGGGACACACGAACCCGCGCGTCGCCGACGCGATCGCCGCGCAGGCGCGCGCGCTGATCCACGGCATGGGCGACGTGCACCCGACCGAGCTGCGCACGCGCCTGCTCGCACGGCTCGCGTCGCTCGCTCCCGGGGATCTCCGCAAGACCTATCTCGCGACGTCGGGCGCCGAAGCCGTCGAGTTCGCGCTGAAGACCGCGCTGCTGGCAACCGGCAAGCCGCGCGCCATCGCATATCATGGCGCGTATCACGGCCTCTCGCTCGGCGCGCTCGAAGTCGCGGGCATCGAAAAGTTTCGCGCGCCGTTCGCGCCGCTCGTCGCCGAACGCGCGACGTTCATCGCGTACCCGGACGGGCGAAGCGTCGGTCTCGACGACGCCGTGCGCGCCGTGCGTGCGGCGATCGCGGACGACGAGGCGGCGGGCGCGCTCGTCGTCGAGCCGATCCAAGGGCGCGGCGGGGTCATCGTCCCGCCCGACGGCTACTTGCGCGCGCTGCGCGAGGTGTGCGACGAGCGCGGCATGCTGTTGATCCTCGACGAGATCTACACGGGCTTTGCGCGCACCGGCACGATGTTCGCCTGCGAGCGCGAGGATGTCGTGCCGGATCTGCTGTGCGTCGGAAAGGCGCTCGGCGGCGGCGTGCCGCTCTCCGCCACGATCGGCACGTCGCGCGCGATGGACGCGTGGCCGCGCAGCACCGGCGAAGCGCTGCACACGTCGACGTTTCTGGGCAACCCGCTCGCGTGCGCGGCGGCGCTGGCGAACCTCGACGAGCTCGACCGCATCGACGCCGTCGCGCGCGTGCGCGCTCTCGAACCGCAGCTCGCGAAGCGGCTGGACGCGATGCGCGCGCACGCCTCCGTCATCGACGTGCGCGGGCGCGGGCTGCTGTGGGCATTGGAGTTCGACGACGCGACGAGCGCGAACGGCGTCGTCGTGCGAGCTCTCGCGAACGGCGTCATCCTGCTGCAATCGGGTCCGACGGGGACGTCGATCACCATCGCGCCGCCGCTCGTGATCGACCAGGACGAGCTGCACCGCGCGCTCGACGTCGTCGAACGCACCATCGCCGAAGTGGAGGAGTCGTGAGGGCACTACGGGTCGGGATCGTCGGCAGCGGGTTCGGCGGCGCGGTCCACGCGCCGGCGTACGCGCTGCACCCGCGGTTCGAGGTCGTCGCGATCGCGTCGCCGTCGAGCGCGGAGCGCGTCGCGCGCGAGCGCAAGATTCCGCATGCGTTCGCATCGGTCGAAGAGATGCTGCGCGGCGTCGAGCTCGACGTCGTGTCCGTCGCGTCGCCGCCCTTCGACCACCATCGCTCGGTGCTGGCGGCGCTCGGCGCGGGCAAGCACGTGCTCTGCGAGAAGCCGTTCGCGCTGAACCTGGCGGAAGCCGAAGCGATGCTCGCCGCGTCGAAGCGCGCCGGGACGGCCGCGGCGCTGTCGTTCGAGTTTCGCTACGTGCCCGCGGTCATCGCGATCAAGGAGCTCATCGACAACGGACACCTCGGCGCGATGCGTGAGATCGAGGTCGCGCGGATGGGGCGCGATTTGCTCGAGCGCATGACGAATCGCGGACCGTCGTGGTGGTTCTCCGCCGCCAAAGGCGGCGGCGTCGCGAACGGATTCATGCCGCACTGGTTCGACCTCGCGAACCACCTCGCCGGTCGCGCGGCGCGCGCGACGCACGGATTCCTGCGCACGGCGAATCCGCAGCCGCGTCGGACCGAACGGCGAGCGGTTCGCGAGCGACGTCGCGGACGGCGCGTTCGCGTTCGTCGAGTACGGCGACGGGCTCGTCGCGCGCGCGAGCGCGGACTCGACGACGGTCGTCGAATCGATGACCGTGGCCGCGCACGGCGAGACGCGGTCGGTCGTCGCGAACGGCACGGGCTTTGCCGACATGCGCGTGTTCACGCTCGCCGAGGACGATCAGGACGAGCTGGAGATCGCGCCGTCGCCATACGAAAAACAGGCTGCCGTGCACGGCAACCTGCCCTTCTTCCTGCCTTTGCTGGACGCGTTCGCCGCACGCATCGATCTCGGCACGCCGGGCGTGCCGACGTTCGATGACGGGTACGCCGTGCAGCGTCAGCTCGACGCGATCGGGTACGGCCGGCACGCCTGACGGCGGCCGGCCGTGTCATCGCTTACGGATGCGCCGCCGCGACGGCGTTTCCGGTGTTCAGCCGTCCGGCGCCCATGCGTGTTGCCGAAGCGCCGATGTTGTCGGCGGTCGACGTCAGGATCGACTTGACTTGCGCCGGCGTCAGCGACCGGGCGCCGCCGTGGTACGCCTCCATCAGCGCGACCGCACCCGCGACCTGCGGCGTCGACATCGACGTGCCGGCCCACAGCGCGCGGCACACGCCGCCGGAGTTCGGTGCACTGATCGGGCGCGATACGCCGCGGTCGTCGTGTCGTATCCCTCGATCCACAGCAGCATGTCGTTGCCGTGTGTCGTTGCCGGGATCGCCGCCCGGCGCGACGAGCGTCGCACCCGAGTTCGAGTAGCTCGCGACGGTCTCGTTCTGGATCGACGAGTAGTTGTTCGCCGTGTGCGTCCCGACGGCCGACGCGCCGGCGGCGATCACGCCGGGATACGCAGCCGGATAATCCGGCTGGTTGCCGTCCGCACGTGCCGTCGCCGTACTCGTTGCCCGCGGCCGCGACGACGACGACGCCGGCGCTGATCGCCGCCTCGACCGCGTTCTCTTCGGCGGGTCGAAGTCGGCGCCGTTCTGCGGCGATCCGAGGCTCAGGCTGATCACCGACGCACCGTGCGCAACCGCGTCGTTGATCGCGGTCGCCTCGTCGGCCGTATCGGCGCGTCTGGCAGTCGCTGCTGCTGCGTCGCGTTCGGGAAGATCTTGAACGCCATCAGGTGCGTCGACCAGCCCGACGCCGGCGAAGCCGTACGAGTTGTTCGTCTGCGCGACCGCGAAGCCGGCGGTGCTCGTGCCGTGACCGTTCGTGTCCTGCACGCTGCCGTTCCCGGTCGTCTGCACGCCGTTCACGTCGCTCTCTTTCCAGTCGAAGATGAAGTCCTGATTCGTCTCGTCGACGCCCGTATCGATCAGCGCGACGTCGACGCCCGTGCGGCCGTGCGTGTACGACCACGCCGTCGGATCGACGTTCGACTTGTACAGGTACCACTGGTCGCGTGGTGTCGAGATACTGATCGTTCGCGACGCTGTCGCCGAGCGCAGCCGCGATAGTGGAAGCGGCTCACGCTCTGCACCGACGGATCGCGCGACAGCGCCGCGGCGAACGCGACCGGCGTCGACGCCGGCGGCCAGCGTGATCGCCTTGCTCGTCGGGCCCGTGCGCGCCGTCAGATCGACCGTGCGCACGACGGACGCGTTCTTCTCGACGCTGCGACGCGGTGCGCACGCCGGCCTTGTACGTGACGTACAGGCGGTCCGGGACGAGCGAGCCGGACGCGCGCGGCGCAAGCCGCGCGCCCGCGACGCGCTGCAGCTGCTCGACGCTGTCGCACGTATCTCGGGGCCGGCGTCGCGCGTCGGGCTGACGGCCGGCGTCGGTGACGGCGTCGGCGTCGGCGTGCCGCCGCCGATCGGCAACGCGCTGCCGCCACCGCCGCTACCGCCGCCGCCGCACGCGCTCAGCGACGCGACGAGCGCGAAGTCAGTCGAGACTGAGAGCAAGAGGGCGAACGGTCATGCAGGCTACCTTCGTATGGCAAATGCGACGGCGAAAAGGGCGCGTCCTCGAATATCGGCTCCGCATCGATGAAAACGCCAGCCGGTGAGATTTCTCTCACCGGCTTGCAATGTTTGCCCGACGCCGTTGCGCGACGAGTGTAGCCGCGTGTTCCTGAGGCCTACGCTAGAACGCGTGCGCTACCGAGCTTCGGCGACGCCCGCTTCCCGCTCGAGCCGCCGCCAGAGCAGGCCGAGCGCCGCGACCGTCGCGCGTTCGCGTACGTCCGCGCGGTTGCCCGGGAACGTGACCCGGCGCGTCTCGATCTCATCGCCGAACGCGAGCGCGAACCACACGAGCCCGACCGGCTTCTCGGCGGAGCCGCCCTCCGGGCCCGCGATGCCGGTCGTCGAGATCGCGACGTCGACGCCGAGCCGCGCGCGCGCACCGCGCGCCATCGCGACGGCCGTCTCCTCGCTGACCGCGCCCGCGCGTCTCGCAGCGTGCGTCGCGGCACGTCGAGCAGCGCGGACTTGACGTCGTTCGCGTACGCGACGATCGCGCCGCGAAACGCCGCCGACGCACCGGCGACCTCGACGATCGCGTCCGCGACGGCGCCGCCCGTGCACGACTCCGCCGTGGCGAGCGTGAGCCCGCGCTCGCGCGAGCCGTCGCACGATCGCGCCTGCGAGCGTCGTGTCGTCGTCACCGTAGTATCCCGCGCCGATGCGCTCGCGCAGCTGAGCGGCGACGGGCTCGATCAGCGCGTCGGCCTCGCCGCGGCTCTTCGCCTTCGCCATGAGCTTGACGTCGACGCGGAAACCGTGCGCGAGCATCGCGATCTTCGGATTCTCGAGCGTGCGGAACAGGTCTTCGACGCGCCGGTCGAGCTCCGACTCGCCGATGCCGACCGTGTGCAGCGTGCGCGTGTAGATCGCGTCGCGCAGCGCGAACCGCTCGACGAGCCACGGGATCAGCTTCTCGTCGAGCATCGGCTTCATTTCGCGCGGCACGCCGGGCATGCACGCGACGAACTTGCCGTCGGCGCGCAGCGCGATGAACCCGGGCGCCGTGCCGTGCGGGTTCTCGAGCACGACGCAGCCTTTCGGCAAGTACGCCTGACGGCGGTTGTTGTCGCTCATCGTGCGCCCGAACGCGCGAAAGCGGTCCTCGATCGCGCGCAACGATGGTTCGTGCAGCTCGAGCGTCGTGCCGACGGCGCGCGCGACCGCGTCCTTGGTGAGGTCGTCCACGGTCGGACCGAGGCCGCCGGTCGTGATCGGCACCGTCCGCGCGGTCGAGCACGCGCGACAGCATCGCGGCGAGCCGATCGGCGTTGTCGCCGACGGAATGCTTCGCGTACACGTCGACGCCGTGATCCGCGAGCGCGCTCGCGACGTACACGCTGTTCGTGTCGACGAGATGGCCGAGCAGAATCTCGGTGCCGATCGTGACGATCTCGACGGACGGCATCAGGCCTCTCGCGCGGCGGCCGCGGAGACGAGGCGGCGGCATGGTCGAGCGCCGAGATGATCCAGTACGCGGGGTGCGCCGTCAGCAGCACGAGTGCGAGCGCTCGCGCACATGTCGCATGCCCACGGTGCCGTCGCGGACGGCGGCGAAGGCGCAGCCGCCGTCAGCTCGTCTTCGAACCACGCCGGATACGTCACGCGCACGTCGATCGTGAATCCGTCGGCGGCCGCGATCATCGCTCCACGGCGCGCGGCGGCGTCGCCGGCGAGCTCGGTGCGGTTGCGGCGCTTCTCCGACGCGAGCGTCTCGATGAAGCGCGCGAACTTCGCGTCGAGCACACGCTGCAGGCCGTCCTTGAGCGCCTTGCCGATGCGCGGCGCGACGCCGCCGGTCGAGATGCCGATGCGCACCGGTCCGGCGCTCGCGACGGCCTGCATCGCGACGAAACCGTACCGCGGCTGATCGATCGTGCAGAGCAGAAAGCGGTGACGGTCGGCGAGCGCGCGCAGGCGTTCCGACAGCGCGGCGTCCTGCGGCGTCGAGATGACGAGGAATGCGCCGGCGACGTCGTCGTCGCGCAACGAGGCCGGATCGGCGATCGTGCGCACGTCCGCGTCGACCGCGCGCAGCGCGTCGGCCTTCTCGATCGCCTCGCGGTCGTCGGACGGGCCGATGACGACGCAGCGCCGGCCGACGAGGTTCAGGCTGACCGGATAGAAGCCGTGCGGCGGCAGCGGATCGTCGGGCGTCATGCGTTTCAGTAGTCCACCGGGCGCAAGTAGAACTCATTGATCGCGGTGCCCGAGACGAGCGCCGTCGTGGGCAGATGCCGCTTCCAATGCGTCGAGTCGACGCGCCGCCGCACGAGGCGCACGTCCCGCGGGTCGTAGCCGCGCGCGACGATTGCATCGTCGCGGTATCCGAGCAGGATGAGGTTCAGGATGCGGTCGGCGAGGGCGTACGTGATGCCGAGATCGCCCTCGTCCGTCTGGTTCGCCTCGAGGTCCGCGCTCGGCGGTTTGTCGACGACCTCGTTCGGCACGCCGAGATGACGCGCAAGCGCCCACACCTGCGTCTTGTACAGATCGCCGATCGGGTTCACGGGCGGCGTGTCGTCCGCGTGCCACGTGAAGTAGCCCATGAGGCGTTCCGTCTTGTTGCCGGTTCCGACGGGCAGCGCGTTGCGTCGCGCCGACTGATCGAAGAGCACGAGCATGCGCATGCGCGCCATCACGTTGCCCCGGCGGCGCGGATCGGCGTCGCGGCGCGTGCGCGAGGTAACCGTCGACCGCATCGCTGATCTCGATCGTCTCGCCGTGGATGCCGAGCGCGTCGATGACGCGCTGTGCGTCGGCGAGCGAGTCGGCGCTCGACGTGCGGTACGGCATGCGGATCGCGAAGACGTTCTCCGGGCCGAGCGCGCGCGCGCACAGGTACGCGACGAGCGCGCTGTCGATGCCGCCCGACAGTCCGAGAATCGCTTTGCCGACGCCGCGCCGCACGAGCATCTCGTCGCGCAGGAACGCTTCGAGCCAGCGCGCGGTGAGCGCCGCGTCGATCGTCGAGCGACGGCTCGTCGAGCTTCGCCTCGACGATCGGATACGATCGCCGGCGTCATTCTTCGAGCCGCCGCGTCACGGGAATCTCGTCGTCGAGCCACAGATCGGGCAGCACGGCGGAAAGATCGCCGAGCAGCGGAATCGTGGCGCGCGCGAGATCGACCTCTTGCGGGTCGAGCCGCACCGTGACGATGCACGGGTCGAGCGGACCCGCGGACTGCAGCACGTCGCCGCGCGGCGACACCGCGCACGTCCCGCCCGACATCCCTTTGCCGCCTTCGAACCCGGTGAGCCCCGCGTACAGCACGTAGAGGCCGTGCTCCGCGGCGGCCGACGCGAGCAGCGTCTTCCACCGCGCGTTGCTCTCGAGCTCATCGGTCCCGCACAGGCCGCGGCCCGGCGACGCGCTCGGCACGATGATCAGCCGCGCGCCCTTGAGCGCGGCGACCGTCGGCATGATCGCGTGCCATGCGTCCTCGCAGATCAGCATCGCCGCCGCTCCGAACGGCGTCGGAAACACCGACAGCCGCCGCCCGCGCGTGAGAAAGCGCTCCTCGTCGAACACGCCGTACGTCGGCAAGAACATCTTGCGGTGGACGTGCACGACGTGCACGCCGTCCGGCTCGCCGCAGCGCACGTACATCGCGCTGTTGTGAAACGTGCCGCTCGCGTTCTCGTAGAAGCCGATGATGACGTCGCACGCGCGGCCGCCGGCGACGGCGCGCCATTGCTCGTCGACGCGCTGCGCCATCGTCGGCACGTCGACCGCGAGCTCGTACACGCCGCCTTCGAGGAAGTAGCCGGTCAGCGCCGCCTCCGGGAACACGACGAGATCGGGCGCCGACGGCGCGAGCTGCGCGAAGACGTCGCGCATCGCGGCAACGTTCGCCGCGACGTCGCCTTTCCGCGGCTTGAACTGCACGAGCGCCGCGCGCACTTCGCGCGGCACCCGCATTTCACCCGGAGCAGTCGTGGCACCCTGAGGCTGTCGAAGGGCGAGAGCATCTCCTGCCCTTCGTGCGCGATGCTCTCTCATGCTTCGACGAGCTCAGCATGACACGTGTCGCTCATTTTGCGACGGCCAACGTCGGGATCGCGCGGAGGCGCTCGGCGATCTCTTCGGCGGGATACGTCAGGATTTCGACGAGCGTCGGGTGCAGGTGCGGGATGCGCGCGTAGTCCTGCACGGTCGCGCCGTACGCCATCGCGACGATCAGCGGCTGGATCAGATCCGACGCTTCCGGCCCGAGGATTGCGGCGCCGAGAATGCGGCCGTCCTTCGGCGACGCGAGCATCTTCACGAAGCCGGACGTGCGCCCGAGCGCCACCGCTTTGCCGTGATCCTCGAACGGATACGTCGCTTTGAGGAACGGCACGCCGGCGGCTTCGAGCTCGCGCTCCGTCTCGCCGACGACGGCAACCTGCGGATCGGTGAAGATCGTGTGCGTCTTCGAGAGCCGGTAGTCGGCGCGCTCGCGTGCGCCCGTCGCGGCGTTGCGGCCCGCGATCTCGCCCTGCTGGATCGCGACGTGCACGAGCGGGAACCGCCCCGTCACGTCGCCCACCGCGAACACGTCCGGATTCGACGTGCGCAGCGTCTCGTCGACCGGGATGCCCGTGATGTCGTGGTGCTCGACGCGCGCGGCGTCGAGGTTCATGTCGCAGACGTTCGGCACGCGGCCGAGCGCGTAGAAGACCTCGTGCGCGGCGACCTCGTGCTCGGCGCCGTCCCGGGCGTAGCGCACGACTTTCATGCCGTCGCGGACTTCGACGCGCTGCATCTGCGCGCTCGTCTCGACGCGGATGCCCTCTTCGCGGAAGTACTCGGTCAAGCCGTGTCCGACGTCGTCGTCCTCGCCGGAGAGCAGGTGCGGCTTGCGGCACACGATGGTCACCGGCACGCCCGCGCGATGGAAGAACTGGCTCAGCTCGCAGCCGACGTACCCGCCGCCAAGGACGATCAGCGAGCGCGGCGGCTCCTCGAGATCGAGCGCGTCGTCGCTGTCGATGAAGCCTGCGTCCGTCAAGCCCGGGAAGCGCCGCGGGTGCGACGCTGCTGCCCGTCGCGATGACGAACTTCGGCGCGTACAGCACCTCCTCGCCGACGCGCAGCGTCGTCGGCGACTCGAACCACGCGTCGCCCGTGAACAACGGAAACGTGTCGATGCCGGCGATGCGGTACTCGGCCCATCCTTGCACGAGCCGGCGCTTGCGCTCGGCGAGCGCGCGGTAGTCGACGCGCGGTTCGCCCGCGTGAACCGCGAGGTCGCCCGCCGTGCGGATCGCATGCAAGAGGTCGCCCGTCGCGATCAGCGTCTTCGACGGCATGCAGCCGCGCAGGATACACAGCCCGCCAAGGGGGCCGCGGTCGACGAGCGCGACGTTGGCGCCGAGATCGCGCGCGGTGCGCGCCGCGGCGAAGCCGCCGCTCCCCGCGCCCACGACGATCAGATCGAAACGATTCGGAATGACGTGCTCCTCCGGCTGTCCCCCAGCCTTGGACACTCAGCTTGCCCGGGACGGTTCCGACAAGCCGTGCAGGCGACGCACGCCGTGCGTGCGGAACGAGCGGGACCGTGGATCTTGCCCTCGTCGGATCGGCTGTCCGGTCGAAACCGGCAGCG
Source organism: Vulcanimicrobiota bacterium (assembly GCA_963841685.1). Lineage (GTDB taxonomy): Bacteria > Vulcanimicrobiota > Vulcanimicrobiia > Vulcanimicrobiales > Vulcanimicrobiaceae > Vulcanimicrobium. The sequence continues at coordinate 1,712,923 of CAWJDU010000003.1, read as the reverse complement.
TTCGTCGCCGCCGTCGGCCGCCCGGCCGTTCTCGCCGTGGGTGCGGCCGGTCTCACGACGGGGTTCTTCCTCTGGTACGGTATCGCGCTGCGCGCGCCGCACGGCCCGACCTTCCTCGACGTCACGTGGATCGCATCGCTGATCGCCGGCGTCGTCGGCGTCTATGCCGGCTGGATCGGATACGCGCGGTACTTCGCGCGGCGCGCCCGCGTCGACGAGATCACCGCGCTGCAGTACGACGCCGTCTCGTGGGCGGCGCTCGTGCTGCTGTGGGGAACGCTGCTCGCACCGAGCGGTCCGACCGCGTCGGGCCGCGTCGCCGCCGATCGCGGTCGGCGCCTTCGTCCTCGCGAAGCTCGTCGTCGCCGCACGCTTCAACCGCACGGTGCGCGACGTCGCGCTCACGTTCGTCATGACGCGTTTGCCGCTGATCGCGATCGCGGAGCTCGCGGCGACGGTGATCGGACAGCGGCCGGGCGTGCACTATGCCGCATCGACGAACCCGCTGCTCGCCGTGTGGGGCCGCTGGGACGCGGAACACTACCTCGGGATCGCGCGCAACGGCTACTCCGGAACGGAGGCCGGCGTTCTTCCCGCTCTACCCGCTGCTGATCCGCGCGATCGGCGCGTTCACGGGTTCCGACCTCGGCGCCGGCCTGATCGTCTCGAACGCGGCGAGCTTTCTGGGCTTGCTCTACTTTTACAAGCTCGTCGAGCACGAGTACAACCGGCACGTCGCGCAGCGCGCCGCATTCTACGTGTCGATCTTTCCGACCGCGATCTTCTTCTCGGCCGTATACAGCGAGTCGCTGTTCCTCTTCGTCACCGTCGCGTCGTTCTACTACGCCCGCGAGCGCCGCTGGCTCATCGCGGGCGTCTTCGGCTTCCTCGCCGCGCTGACGCGTTCCGAGGGCGTGCTGCTTGCGGCGCCGCTGCTGATCGAGTGGGTCGTCGCCGCGAAGGAAGGCGGGCGAGAGTTCTTCCGCTATTGGTTCGACGACGTCGTCAAGCCGCTGATCGGCATGCTGCTCGTCCCGCTCGGTCTCGCGATGTACATGGCGTACCTGTGGGTCCTGAACGGCGATCCGCTTCGCTTCTCGCACGTGCAGTCGCACTGGGGACGGCATCCCGCGCTGCCGTGGATCGCGATCTGGAACACCGTTCAGAAGATGCTCCACGCGCACGCGCAGCAGACCGTCGCCAACGAGGCGCTCGAGCTCGCGTTCACGGCGCTGATGCTGATCGTGCTCCTTGCCGGCATCCGGCGGCTGCGCCTCTCGTACGTCGTCTACATGGCGCTTTCGATCGTGATCCCGATGTCGACGGGCAGCCTGATGAGCATGCAGCGCTTCGCGCTCGTGCTCTTCCCGATGTTCGCGCTCTTCGGGCTTTGGGGCGCGCGGCCGACCTTCAGCAACGCGTACGTCGCGTTCTCGCTGCCGCTGCTGGGACTGTTCACGGTCCTCTTCGCCGATTGGTACTGGGTGGCATGAGCGCACCGTCGACGAACTTCTTGCAGCGCGTGCAGCAGCGCCGCGGCGTGCGCCAGTTCGTGAAGTTCGGCATCGTCGGGCGCGTCGGGGTTCATCGTGAACCTCGTCATCTTCACGCTGCTGCAGAAAGCGATCGGCCGCCAGCGCCGACGAACGCCGGCGCTGTACTACGGCATCTACTCGGTCGCGTTTCTGGCCGGCGGCGTGTCCAACTACTTCTTCAACCGCGTCTGGACGTTCCGGTCGACGGGACATGCCGGGCGCGAGGCCGCACAATTCTTGAGCGTGTCCGTGCTCGCGCTGCTCGTCGGCCTCGTCGTCTCGGCGCTCGTCGCACCGTACCTCGGCCACGGACACCGCACGTGGTTCTGCGCGACGGTGTCCGGGATCGTCGTCAACTTCTTCGTCAACAAGTACTGGACGTTCCGGACCGTTTCGTGACCGGCGATCGCCGATTCTGGATCGCGACGCTGTGCTTCACGGCGATCGGCGCGGCGCTGCGGCTCAAGGGCATCCACGATCCGATCTTCGACCACCCGGCCTGGCGGCAGGGCGACACCGCGGCGATCGCGCGCAACTTCGCGCAGCTGCAGTTCAACCCGCTGTTCCCGCAAACCGACTACGACGGACCGCCGCCGAACTACGTCGAGCTCGAGCTGCAGATCGTGCCGTTCCTCGCGGCGATGCTGTACAAGCTCTTCGGCGTGCACGAGGTGTTCGGGCGCCTGATCTCGCTCGCGTTCGGCGTCGCGACGATCCCGGTCGTCGCGCTGTTCGGCCGCTGGCTGTTCCGCAGCACGCTCGCCGGCGTCGCGGCGGCCGCGGCGTTCGCGATCCTGCCCGGCGCGTGGTACTACAGCCACACCTTCATGCCGGACACCGCGATGGTGTTCTTCACGACCTGCGCGCTGTACGCGTGCGCGCGGTGGATCGTTCCGCGACGACGAACGGTCGGGACGCGCGCATCGTGGCGCGGCTGGTGGCCCGCCGCGCTGCTGCTCGCGGTCGCCTTCCTCGCGAAGCCGGTCGCCGTCACCGCAGCGATCCCGGTCGCCGCGTGCGCCGTCGCGCGGTTGGGATGGCGCGGCGCGCTCGCGCGACCGCAGCTCTGGGCGCTCGCCGCGGTCGCGTTCGTGCCGCTGCTCGCGTACGACCGCATCGTCTCCGCGCACGCCGAGTGGCACTGGGCGAGCGGCATCACGCGGTTGCACGTGCGTGCCGTCGCTCGTGGGCGCGCTCACGTCGCCGCATGCGTTCGTCGCGAAAGCCGTCGCGTTCGGGCACGCGCTCGTGATGCTCGCGACGACGATGCTCGGGCCGGTCGGGTTCGTGCTCGCCCTCGTCGCGTGCTTCGTACCGTGGCGCTCGCGCTCCGACGCGCTGCTGTGGGGCTGGCTCGGCGGCGGTCTGCTCTACGCGTACGTCGTCGTCACTGTCGAGCGCGTCGACTACTATCTGTACCTGCTGCTTGCCGCTCGGCGCGCTGCTCGTCGGGCGGCTCTGCGCGTTCGCCGTCGATCGCTGGGGCGACGCGCGCGACCGCCGCGCGACGCTCGCCGGCATCGCGGCCTCCTGTGGCTCGTCGCCGCGCTCGCCGGCTATCGCGAGATCGCGCCGTACTACCGCTGGAGCCGCGTCAACTTCGTGCGCGCGAAGCAGCTCGACGCGACGCTCGCGCCGGGCGCGCTCGTCGTGATGGGCCACTACGATCCGTCGATCCTGTACACGATCGGGCGCAAGGGCTGGGAAGAGGACCCGCACCTCTGGACGCCGTTCGACGAGCAGAGCGCGATCCGCAAAGGGCGCACGCTACTTCATCGCGGTCGAGCACGCGCGCTTGAAGCAGACGAACCTCGAGCTGTACTGCTGGCTCTCGCGTTTCCCGGTCCTCGACCCGAACGCGGCGTGGCCCGTGTACGAGACGGATCCCGCCAAGGTGCTGCCCGGCGCGGAGGACCGCTGGCGCGCGTTCCGCCGCCGCGAGATGGCGGGCGCCTACGCGAACTGGCGCCGCGACTGGAAGACGGCGCCGGATCCGTGCGGCTGATTCCCGGCCGCGACGGTTCTCGCGGTTCGGGAATAACGGGCGCTATGAACGAGCTCTCCCTCGTCGAAGACTGGTACGCCTACCGGCAGATGCTCGCCGCCCGGCGCGACCGCCTCGCGGCCCTCACGCAACTGCTGTACGATCTGCTCGCGCAGCACTTCGGCTCCTTCGCGAACGACCCGCTCGCCGGCGATGCGCCCGTCGGCGTCGCGAGCCCGACGCTCGGCACGATCGTGCTCAGCTGCGTCACCGGCAAGACCGTCGTGTTCGAGGCGAACCTGCGGGACGACCGCATCGACGTCGACACGACCCTGGAGGTGCCGCGCACGCGAGGGCTCGAGCCCGCGACGCGCTTCAGCCATGTGTTCGACCTCACGCGTCCGGGCGAGAGTCAGGAGCCCGAGATCGTGATCCAGCGCGAACAGCGCTCCGGCGGCACGCCGACGCAGACGTCGATCGCGATCGGCAGCTTCTTCCTCGCGGTCACCAAGGCGCTGCTGACGCGCGACATTCCGTCGCCGGCGCGCACGGCGTAGCGCCGCGCGCCGCTACGGCAGCGGCAGCACGCTCGCGGGCGGCGCGAGATTTTCGTTCCCGTGTTCGGGGATGCCCGACTCGACGAGCTGCCGGTAGAGCTGCAAACGGTTCGTCAGGCGCGCGACCTCTTCGTTGAGCGCGTCGCTCTGGCGGATCGCCGCGGAGAGATCGGCCGTGTCGTACGTGTAGTCGAAGCGGTGCAGCGCGAGGAGGATCTCGTTGTTCTCCGCCTTGAGCTGATTGTAGGCGCGCGCGATCGCCTGTCCCGTCACCTTGTACGACGGATAGTTCGACACGACGATGTCGCGCTTGATCTCGGCCTGCTCGATCTCGCCGCGCAGGCTCTCGACGCGATCGTCCTTCGGCGCGTAATGCGACGCGACGGCGAGCGCTTCGATCGCGTCGTCGAACTTCGACGCGGCGAAGAACGTCTGCGCGAGGCGCAGCTGCACGATGATGAGGCCTTCGCGCGCGTGCTGGTTCGCGGGGGCGATCTTCAGTGCGAGCTGGTACGCGACCGACGCGTCCGGAAAATTCCGGTGCGCGAGCGCGACGTCGCCTTGATGGTTGCGTTCCTTCACGATCCACTGCGCGATGCTGGTCGCGCACCCGGTCGTCGCGACCGGCAGCGCCGCGCACGCGGCGGCGAGCAGAGCGATGCGAAACGTTCGGTGCATGGTCACAGTTTGCCGTGGGGCCAGATGTGCGCGACCGCCGCGATGTAGAAGGCCGCCGGGACGAGGATGAGCTGCGCGAGCAGCGTGCCGATGAACGCCGTGACGATGAGCCAGAAGATCATCGCGGCGACGTCGCGCCGGGGCCGCTCGTCGCGGACCGTCTGGTCGACGATCAGCGCGGTGTTCGGATCGATGAACAGCGCGAACGCGACGGTTCCGATGCCGTTGACGAGGCCGGAGAGCCCGCTCGCGGTCGTGCGCGCGCCGAGATCGATCACGCTCGCGTAATACGACGCGACGACCCCGACGGCATACACCGCGAAGAGCACGACGTTCGCGGCGAGCAGGGTGCGCGGCACGCGCGAGATCGGAAAGTCGCTGCAGCGAGAACCGCCGCGGCCGCAGGTGCGCGAGGAGCCAGAGCATCACCGACGGATCGAGCAGCCGCGTGAGCGCGGACGGGATCGAGCCGCGGCGCTCGAACGAGGCGATGCCGCGCGTGAACGCCGCGAGGAACATCGGCAGCAGCAGCGCGCCGAGGATGATGCCGACCGATCCGGCGGCGATGATGATGCGCATCTGCAGGTCGAACACGTGCAGCGCGTCCGGCGACACCGCGGTCCGGTGCGCGCGCAGCGCGGCGTTCGCGGTACCGTCGGCGAGCGCGCCGAGCGACGGCGTCATGAAGAGCGCCGCGAGCCGGCTCGCGGTGACCAGCAGGCTGAAGAGCGAGATCGCGGTCGCGATGCGGCGCGTCGTCACGCCGGCGTATCGCGCGGCGTATGCGGCGATCGCGATCGCCTGCGGAATCATGTTCGCCGCGACGGCGAGAACGACGTTCGCGTTGACGATGCCGCTCACGCGGCCGCGGCCCCCGGCAACCGAACGCCGCGCACGACCGCCGGCCCGAGCACGCAGAGCCCGCGCTGCGACGGCGCGAGCAGCGCGTGCGCGAGCGCGTCGACGTCCGCCTCCGTCACCGCGTCGAAGCGCGCTTCGACCTCTTCCGTCGCGATCTGCCGGCCGTGGACCAGCAGGTTGCGCGCGAGCCGCGACATCCGGTTGAACGTGCTCTCGAGCGCGAGCGTCAGGTTGCCCTTGAGGTGCTCGCGCGCGCGGGCGAGCTCGTCGGCCCGCACGCCCTCGCGCAACAGGCGGTCGAGCTCGGCGCAGACGACGTCGACGCACTCCTGCGCGCGCTCGGGCGTGCAGCCGGCGCTCACGCCGAACAAGCCGGCGTCGCGATAGCCCTGCTGGAACGTCGAGATCTCGTATGCGAGCCCGCGCTCCTCGCGCACGCTCTGGAAGAGCCGGCTCGACATGCCGCCGCCGAGGATCGTGTCGAGCACCGAGTACGCGTAGCGCCGTTCGTCGCGCAACCCGAGACCCGGCGTGCCGAGCAGCACGTAGGCCTGCTCCGTGTCGTCGACCGTGACGTCGACCGTCCGGCGTGAACCGCGGCTGCTCGGGCGCCGGCGGCAGCGTCTCGCCGCCGAACGCCCCGAGCGCGTCCTGCGACGTGCCGCACGACGTCGTCGTGCTCGACGTTGCCGGCGGCGGTGACGAACACGGTCGACGGCGCGTAGCGCTCCGCGCGCCACGCGACCAGATCGTCGCGCGAGACGGCGCGCACCGTTTCGGCGAACCCGATCGTCGGGTCGCCGAGGTTCGCGCCGCGCCACAGCGTGCGGGCGAAACGGTCGTGCACGACCTCGCCCGGCGAATCGTCGTACATCTTGATCTCTTCGAGCACGACCTCGCGCTCGCGCGCGAGATCGTCGCCGTCGAAGCGCGCGAACTGCAGCATGTCGGCGAGCACGTCGACCGCGAGCGGCAGATGGCGGTCGACGACGTGCGCGTAGAAGCACGTCGTCTCTTTGTCCGTCATCGCGTTCAGCTCGCCGCCGACGGCGTCCATTTGCTCGGCGATGTCGCGCGCGGTGCGCCGCGCGGTCCCTTTGAACACCATGTGCTCGAGCAGGTGCGAGATGCCGCGCCGTTCGGGCGGCTCGAACGACGATCCGACGTCGCACCACACGCCCACCGTCGCGGAGCGCACGTGGCTCATGCGCTCGGTCAGCACGCGAAGGCCGTTCGGAAGGGTGGTCGTCCGGATCATCCGCGACTCCCGTTCGACAAGGCGGCGTGAAAGGCCGGGTCCCAGAACACGCCCGCGCCCGCTGCCAGCCGCGCTCGCACGGTCGTGCGCGCCGCGCGCGGCACCGTGATCGAGAAGACCGTCGCCGACGTCGGCTGCGCGAAATCGCCGCTGACGACCGACCCTTTGCCCGCATCGATCGGGACGGTCGCCCAGCAGTCGACCTCGTCGACGCCCGGCAACGCGGCGTACGCGCCGTCGATGAGCGCCGCGATCTCGGCGTTCCACGCGGCGACGTCGAGCGTGCGATGGAACTTCACGCCGGAGACGACCAGACCGCAGTCGACGTGCCGGCCCGCGCGCTCGCACCGCACGCGCAGCAGCTGCGCGGGCAGCGGCCGCGCGAGCAGCTTCGCCGCGATGCGCTGCGCGTCGGCGACGTCGCCGCCGCCGCTGCGCGCCGCCACCGCTTGCCCTGAGCCTGTCGAAGGGCGCGGATCGCTCGCGGCGACGACGCTCGACGTGCACGCGAGCGCGCACGCCGCGACGAGCAGGCTAATATGCTTGCGCGAAATAGGCCTGGTACCGCGCCGGCTCGCCGCACGGAACGCACGCGGGCGCACGCGGCGGCTCGCGCAGGTTGCGCGTCGTCGCGCTCGTCGCTTCCTTCACCGCCGCCTCGCACTCGGGCGGCCGCACCACGGCACGTCGATCATGCCGGCGCGCTCGCGCAGCAGGCGCAAGAACTCGTCGCGGTCCAGCGTCGCGATCGTGTGGTCCTGCAAGAACGTCTTCGCCTGCGCGAAGAGGCTGTGCTGGATCTGCTCGAGCACGGTCGGGATGAACGCCACCACCTCGTCCAGCGGCACCTGCTGCTTCTGGCCCTCTTCTTTCACCGCACGGTCGCGGCGCACGAGCGTCACGACGCCGGCGTCGAGATCGCGATTGCCGAGCTCGAGACGAACCGGCACGCCGCGCATGTCCCACTCGTTGAACTTGAACCCCGGCGACTGGCCCGCACGATCGTCCAGCTTCACGCGCAGCCCCGCGGCCTTGCAGCGCTGGTGCAGCTCACGCACGGCGGCGTCCAGACGCGTCCCCTCGCCGCGCGGGATCGGCACGATCACCACTTCGGTCGGCGCCATGCGCGGCGGAATGCGCAGGCCGCGATCGTCACCGTGCGTCATGATGAGCGCGCCGAGCATGCGCCACGACATCCCCCACGACGTCGTCCACGCATGCTGCTGCGTCTGGTCCTCCGCGGCGAACGTGATGTCGTACGCGCGCGCGAAGTTCTGTCCGAGCTCGTGCGACGTCGCGGACTGCAGCGCGCGCCCGTCCGGCATCAGCGCCTCGATCGAGAACGTGTGGTTCGCGCCCGCGAACCGTTCGGACGGCGACTTCTCGCCTGTGTACACCGGCACCGCGCAGACGTCCTCGGCGACCTCACGGTAGACCTCGAGCATGCGCGCGACTTCTTCGGCGGCTTCCGCCTCGCTCGCGTGCGCGGTGTGACCCTCCTGCCACAGAAACTCCGCGGTGCGCAGGAACGGGCGCGTCCGCTTCTCCCAGCGCATCACGTTCGCCCACTGGTTGATCAGCACGGGCAGATCGCGATACGACTGGATCCATTCGGCGTACATCACGCCGATGATCACTTCCGACGTGGGGCGGATCGCGAGGCGCTCCGTCAGCTTTTCCGAGCCGCCCTCCGTGACCCACGCGACCTCGGGGGCGAAGCCCTCGACGTGCTGCGCCTCTTTCATGAGCAGCGACTCGGGGATCAGCAGCGGGAAGTATGCGTTCTCGTGACCGGTTTCTTTGAAACGCGTGTCGAGCGCGTCGACCAGCCGCTCCCAGAGGCCCATCCCGTACGGCCGCAGCACGAGGCAGCCGCGTACCGGCGCTTGCGACACGAGTTGCGCCTGGTAGCAGACGGCCTGATACCACTCCGAAAGATCGGCGTTCTTCGGAGGGATGCGTTCGAGGGTGCGTTCCATGACCAAACGCCCCGGGTTCGCCCAGGTCCGGGGTCGTCCTCGTCGGCATGGTGTCCGTGCGGCAGAGCGAAGCGATCATAGCGATGCCGAAGCTGACCCGCATCTACACGCGCACCGGTGACGACGGGACGACGGGCCTCGTCGGCGGCCAGCGCGTCAAGAAGAACGCGCTTCGCATCGAGGCATACGGCACCATCGACGAGCTGTCGTCGGTGATCGGTCTCGCGCGCACGGCGCTCGCGGACGCCGCCATCGGGCGCGAGCTCGACGGCTGGCTCGCCTGGACGCAGGACGCCCTCTTCAATCTCGGCAGCGACCTCGCGACGCTGCCGAAGGACCGCTGGGACGGCATGCCGCTGATCGCGCCCTCCGATGCGACGGCGCTCGAGCGCGCGATCGACCGCGCGCAGCGCGACCTCGAGCCGCTCGCGAACTTCATCCTTCCCGGCGGATCGTACGCCGGCGGATTTCTGCACCAGGCGCGCACGGTGTGCCGTCGCGCCGAACGGCTCGCTGATCGGAGCGCGCGAGCAGGGCGAGGAGATCTCGTCCGACGCGATCCGCTACGTGAACCGCCTCTCGGACGCGCTCTTCGTGTGGTCGCGCTGGATCAATCACGCGCTCGGGACGCCTGAACATCAGTGGAACGCCAAGACGTCGCCTCCGGAGGCACCATCGTGATCGGACACGTCGCGCACCCGGCCTTCGACGTCGAGGCGACGCACCGGTTCTACACGGACGTCCTCGGCGCGACGCTGAAAGCCGCGCGCAGCGGCGACAGCTCGACGTGGAACGCGCCGTTCCTGATGCTCGTGTACGACGTGCACGGCGTCGAGCTCGACTTCTTCACGTATGCCGGGATCGTACGGCCCGCGAACGACGGTCTTCCGCGCGACATCAGGCACGTCGGCATCACGCTGGAGACGACGGCGGACGTCGACCGCGTTGCGCCGGCGCGTCACGCGGGCCGGGGCAGAGCATTGGATCGAACACCACGACGGACCCGACGACGAGCACGTGTACGTCGTGGACCCGAACGGCGTCGTGCTCGAGTTCTCGCTGCCGGACGCACCGTGGACGCCGCGCGACGATGCCGCCGACGTGCTGCGCGCGTGGATCGGCGCTACGGCGGCAACTGCGCGCTGAGCTTCTTGGGCGCGACGTTCCGGTAGCTTTCCTCGAGCCAATCGCACAGCACCTCGACGGGCGGGACGCCGGCATCGAGCGGCAACGTCACCCAACCCGCTTTCCCGAGTCCGTACGCCGTCGGGCGTGCGCCGGGAACGGCCAGCGCGGCTTCGTGCGCGTCGGTGAGCTTGATCGCGATCTGCGTCGAGTCGCCGAGAAATGCGAAAACCTTCTTGCCGGCCTTGATGACGGTATCGCCCCACGGATGGTCTTCCCACGCGCCCGGAAATGTGAGCGCATGTTTTCGGAGCACCACGGCGAGATCGCGATGCGATGTGCGCTTCTTCGTCATGTGCGGCGGTCCAGCGCGGCGCGCGCGCGCAGCAGCGCGACCGCGGTCACCGCGTCGTCGATGATGCCGCGAACGCACGCGTCGAGCGCGTCCGCGAGCGGCATGCGAACGATCTCGATCCGTTCGACGTCCTCCGGCGGCAGCGGGGCCGCGCGCAGATGCGTGCCGAGGAACACCTCGACCGGCTCCTGGACGATCGACGGGATCTCGAAGACCTGGCCAAGCGCGGTCCAGCGCTCGGCGATGACGCCCGCTTCCTCGCGCGACTCGCGCTGCGCGCACGCGAGGCCGTCCTCTCCCGCGTGACGGCCGCCTTTGATCGCTTCGAGCACCACCCGGTCGATCGCGAAGCGCGCCTGCCGCGCGAGCAGCACCTCGACCGCTCGTCGATCAGCACGACGGCGCTCGCGCGCGGCGTCAGCACGACGCCGTGCTCGCCTGCGACGCCCGTCGGGTGCACGATGTCGTGCGCCTCGAAGCGCAGCCACGGGTTCTCGTAGACGACGTGCACCGCGCCGCGCACGTAGCCGGTGCGCTCCACGCCGTTAGTACTCCAGCGCTTCCGGCTCCTCGACGTACTCGATCGCATCGGGGTTCGAGCGCCAGAAGCCGTAGCTGAAGAAAAAGACGAGCCCGACGACGAGCGCGAGCGCGAACCAGACCCACGTCGTCCGCGACAGACCGAACACCGCGAGGAACAGCGCGAACACGATGCCGAGAATGGGGAACAGCGGGACGAACGGCACGCGGAAGGTGCGCGGGATGTCGGGCTTCCGCCGGCGCAGGTACAGCACGCCCGCGCACACGACCGTGAACGCCATCAGCGTGCCGATGTTGACGAGGTTGAGCAGCTCGTTGAGCGGCACGATGAGCGTGAGCAGCGCGACCGCGACGCCCGTGAGCATCGTCGTGCGCACCGGCGTCTTGAAGCGCGGGTGGATGTGCGCGACGAACGGCGGCAGCATCCGGTCGCGCGCCATGACGTAGAAGATGCGCGACTGGCCGAGCAGTGAGGCGAGCGCGACGCTCGTCGTACCGGCGAGCACGCCGATCGTGATCGCCCACGACACGAACGGCAGGTGCAGCGGCGCGAGCGCGGCGACGAGCGGGTCCTTCACCGGCACCTGCGACCACGGCACCGCACCGACGAGAACGATCGCCGTCGCACAGTAGATCACCGTCCCGATCACCAGCGCACCGATCACGCCGAGCGGGATGTCGCGCTGCGGGTTGGAGCATTCCTCCGCGGTCGTCGTCGCGGTGTCGAAGCCGATGTAGCTGAAGAACACCAGCGCGGAGATCGGGATGATCCCGTACGGCTGCGACGACTCGATCGTTCCCCCGAACGGTGAGAGCGCGCCGATGCCCTTCGGCGCGAAGTCATGCAGGTTCGCCGCGTGGAACAAGAACGCGCCGGCGACGACGAACACGAGCAGTGCGGCGATCTTCAGCACCACGAACACGTTGTTCGTGCTGGCCGATTCGCGGATGCCGACGGACAGCAGCACCGAGAGCAGCAGGACGAACACCGCGCCGACCACATCGTACTGCGAATGCGCGAGGTCGTAGGCCGAGGGCTGCCACCACGCTCCGTGGATGAGGAGATTCGACGTCTGCGCCCAGTCCGGCAGCACGATGCCGATCGTTTTCAGCACGTCCTGGATCGCGCCGGAGAACTGCTGCGCCACCGGTGCGGCGCTGATGCCGTACTCGAAGATGAGCGCGAAGCCGATGATCCAGGCGAACAGCTTTCCCATCGTTGCGTACGCGAACGTGTAGGCGCTTCCCGGCGACCGGCACCATCGCGCCCAGCTCCGCGTAGCACAACGCCGCGAAGAACGACGTGAGCCCCGCGATCAGGTAGGACACGATGACGGCGGGACCGGCGCCTTTGACGCCGGTCCCGATGGTGGTGAAGATTCCTCCGCCGATCATCGTCCCGAGCCCGATCGAGACGAGGTCCTTGGCGGTGAGCGCGCGCCGCAGGCGCTTGCTCTTGGCGACTTCGCGCAGCTTCTCGACGGAGCTGGTCGCGAAGAGCTCGGAGACGAACGCCATGCGCCCCGGTTCGCACGGGTCGCCGAGCGTCCCCCCGGCGGCCGGTTACGCGGCGATCGGCGTCGCGGTCCTCGCGCGCTCGACGGCGCCCGGACGCGATGCGCCGCATGCGGCCAGGCTCGCGCTCTGCACGCCGCGCACGAACGCCATCTGCGCGTCGGCGACGCGTTCGTCCGATCCGCGCCACGCCGCGAGCGCGGCCTCGCGCACGTCGGCGCCGTACGCGAACGTGAGCGGCCACGGCCGCCGGCGCGGCATCGTTCGGTTCAGCGCGCACAGACATTCCGTCGCGTCGCGTTCATCGGCACACGCCGCGAACGCGATCCCGCCGACGGCGACCGGGACGGTTGCGCCGAGCGCGCGCAGCGTCGCGGACACGACGGCCGGCACTTCGGCGCGCTCCGCCGAGGACGCCGCCGGCATCACCATCGTCGGCTGCAGAATCAGCGCGTCGAAGGCGACGCCGGCCTCGGCCAACGCCGCCACCACGCTCCGCAGGATGCGCTCCATCGCGGCGCCGCAGCGCGCGATGCCGTACGTCCCCGCCGAATCGATGTGCGTCTGCACGACCGGCACGATGCCGCGCTCTTGCGCGAGCGCGGCGAAGCGCGCGAGCGCGTGCGCGTTGGCGGAGATCGCGCGAGCGCTCGGCGTGCCGCCGCCGGCGATCCGGAACGTCGCACCGAGCGTCGCGAACTCCGCGCCGAGCGCGCCGAACTCCGCGAGGCGCCCGCGCAGCCCGTCGAGTCCCTCGATCACCGTTTCGCCCGGTGCGTGCGCGAGGGGTTCCGTCGCGCCGTGAAGCGCGATGCCGGGGACGATGCCCTGCGCGTGCAGCACGTCGACGAAACGCCGCCCGGACGACGTGCGCTGCCGGAACGCCTCGGCGTCGAGCACGATCCCGCCGGCGTGGCGCTCCAGCCCGGTCGCCGCGATCGCGAGTTCGCGGAACGCCCGGCGCGATGTCTCGGATCGCGCGATGCCCAGCAGCGCGTACTGCGCGTTCGCCGTCGCGCGCGGCGGGTCGAGCGGAAGAATGCCGCGGCCTCCGGACACCAGTGCCGCTGCCCGGATCGCGAGATCGGTGGTCGTCATGCGCCGTACGATATCCCGGCGGATCCGCCCGCGTCCCGGCGGCGTGCACGAACGGCGCGAAAGGCGGCGCGAAATGCGGGCGACGCCGCGCGGCGAAAGCGGGGCGCATGCGCGTCGTGATCCGTACTCCGGTGCTCGCTCCGCAGCTCGCGGCGCTCGCCGAGGGCGGCGGCGCCGAAGCGGTCGTGGTCGAGGACGACGACGCGCTGCACCGCGAAGTCGCCGACGCGGATGCGCTGTGGATCTGGCCGGCGCACTACGATGCCGCGCTCGTCCGCGTGCTCCACGGCTGCGTGCCGCGATTCCGCTGGGTGCAGCTGCCGACGATGGGCTACGAGGCGGTCGAGGCGCACGGCGTCCCGCCCGGCGTGATGGTCACGTCCGCGGGCGATGCGTACGCGCCGACGGTCGCCGAGCATGCTGTGGCCATGCTGCTCGCGCTCGTGCGCCACATCCCGGAAGCGGTCCGCAGCGCCGCTACCGGCCGCTGGGATCAGAGCAATGCGCGCACGATCGGGACGCTGCACGGAACGACGGTGACGATTCTCGGGTTCGGCAACATCGGGCGCGAGATCGCGACGCGTCTGCGCGCGTTCGGCGCGCGCGTGATCGGCGTGACGCGGAGCGGGCACGCCGATCCCCTCGCGGACGAAAGCGCGTCGCGCGCGCAGCTGCACGGTGTGCTCGGACGCAGCGACGCGCTCGTCATCGCCGTCCCGCTCAACGCCGGGACGCGTCACCTCGTCGACGCGCGCACGCTCGCGGCGTTGCCGAAGCACGCGGTCGTCGTCAACATCGCGCGCGGCGGCGTGGTCGACCATGCCGCGCTGCGCGATGCGCTCGTGTCCGGAACGCTCGGCGGCGCGGCGCTCGACGTGACCGAACCGGAGCCCCTTCCGGCCGGCGACCCGCTGTGGACGATGCCGAACGTCCTCGTCACGCCGCATGTCGCGGGCTATGGCGGCGACGTCGCTCCGCGGCGCATCATGGCGCTGCTGCAGCGCAACCTCGCGCACTTTCTCGCGAACGAGCCGCTCGAAGCCGAGGTGCCGCTGCGGACGTGAGGCCGGGCGGCAGGACTACAGGCCCAGCGCCTTGCGCACCGCCGGGAGGTAGTTGCGCGAGACCGGCACCTCGCTGCGCGCCTTGTCGTCGACGCGCAGCAGGTATGCGCCGCCGAAGAACGGCTCGACTTCGAGCACGCGCTCCGGGTTGACGAGAAACGCGCGGTGCACGCGGAGAAATCCGCTCGGCTCGAGCCGCGTCGCCGCATCGGCGAGCGAGCCTTTCCAGCGCAGGTCGCCGTCGAAGAGCCGCACGGTGACGAGGTGCCCGTTCGCCTGCACGTACCGGATGTCGGCGACTTTCACGAGCCGCATGCGTTCGCCGTCGTCGAGCGCGACGCGGCCGTGCGAACCGCTTGCGCCTGCCGTCGACGCCGCATCGCTGCGCGCCGCGTCGGCCGACGCGCGCGCGGCGCGAAGGCGCTCCACGGTGCGGGCGAGTCGCTCCTCCGAGACCGGCTTGACGACGTAGTCGAACGCCGCCAGCTCGAACGCGTCGACGGCGTGCCGGTCGTGCGCGGTGACGAACACGATCTGCGGGGGCGCCTGCTGTTTGTTGACGAGCTTCGCGAGCTCGATGCCGTCGAGACCCGGAAGGTTGATGTCGAGAAACACCGCGTCGAACTCTGCGTCGCCGAGGGCGCGCAGCGCTTCGACGGCGTCCGCCGCCTCGGTGATCTCGGCGTCGTCCGCGACGCGGCCGAGCGCGTAGACGAGCTCGCTGCGCACGAGCGATTCGTCGTCGACCACGAGGGCTCGCATCAGCAGCTCACCGTGCGGCCGACGGGACGCGGTCGGCGACGTGAAACGCGACCGTCGTCCCGGCGCCGGGTGCCGTCGTCACGCGCAGCGCGCCGGCCGGACCGAACAGCTTGCGCAGGCGCTGGTCCACGTTGTCGAGGCCGATGCCGTTGTTCTTCGCGGGCGTCCCGGGCACGAAACCGACGCCGTCGTCGGTGACTTCGATCTCCGTACCGTCGCTCTCCGGGCGCGCGGTGACGCGGACCGTTCCCGGCGCCTCCCTTCGGTGCCAGCCCGTGCACGATCGCGTTCTCCACCAGCGGCTGCACCGACATCACGGGCACCGCCGCGAGCCGCGCGCGCGGGTCGATCGCGAACTCGACCGCGAGACGGTCGCCGAAGCGCGCGCGCTCGAACCGCACGTACTGCTCGACGTGCTCGAGCTCGTCGTCGAGCGTGACGCACTCGTGGTGCTGCGCGAGCGAGTCGCGGAAGTACTCCGCGAAGTCGACGATCAGGTCGTGCGCGCGCGCCGGATCGGTGCGCGTCAGCGCCGCGATCGTCGTGAGGGTGTTGAACAGGAAGTGCGGCGACACGCGCGCGCGCAACGCGTCGAGCTCGGCCTTCGTGACGAGCGCCGAGCGCGCGTCGAGCTCCGCCGCCTCGAGCGACACCGAGAACACGCGCGCCAGGCCCGTCGCGACGCGCTCGTCCGCCTCGTGGATCGGCGTCCCCGCGCGGTAGAGCTTCAGCGCGCCGACCGCGGCGCCGCGCACGACGAACGGCGCGATCGTGACCGACGTCAGCGGACAGCCGGGCACGGGACAGTCGATGTCCTCGCGCCGGCGCGCCGTGTACGGCTGGCCCGTCGCGATGGCCTTGTGCGTGAGCCCGGTCAGCGACGGGCCTCCGACGAGATGGTGGTCTTCGCCGCGACCGACGTACGCCAGCACGCGCTCCGTGTCGACCACCGCGCACGCGTCGAGCTCGAGATTCTCGTAGAGCAGCCGCGCGGTGAACGCGGCCGACTCGTAGCCGAGGCCGCCGCGGAGGTGCGGGAGCGCCTCGACGACGAGATCGAGGACGTTGGTCGTCATCCCGTCCGCGCTTCGACGCGACGGGTCCGGGGTCCCGATGACGCGATCCGCAGCGCTACGCCAAGCAGCTTCTCCGGCGCGATCGGCAGGTCGCGGACGCGCTTGCCGGTCGCGTGGTAGACGGCGTTCGCGACCGCGGCCGCGCTGCCGACGTTGCCGATCTCGCCGATGCCTTTGATGCCGAGCGGGTTCACGTGCTCGTCGTGCTCGTCGACGAGGATGATCTCGACGGACGGGATGTCGGCGTTCACCGGCACGAGGTAGTTCTCGAGGCTCGCGTTCATGTAGCGGCCCGAGCGCTCGTCGATGCGAGCCCTCCTCGTGCAGCGCCATCGACGACTCCCCATACCGCGCCGCCCATGAACTGACTGCGCGCCGTGCGCGCGTTGACGATGTGTCCGGCCGCGAACGCGCTCACCATGCGCGCGAGCCGAACCGTCCCGAAATCCGGATCGACGTGCACCTCCGCGAAGTGCGCGCCGAACGCGTGCGACGAGTACGGTCCCTTCTCCCGGCGGTCGTGCTGCACGTCCGCGCGCGACGTCAGCGTGCCGTTGCCGGAGCGGCGAAGAATCTCGACGTACGTCTCGCCGGCCGACGGCGTGCGCGCGGACGAACGCGCGGCCGTTCGCGAAGCCGAGCTCGTCGTACGCGCGCCCGTGCAGCGGCGACTTGCGGTCGGCCGTCGCGAGCGCGGCGAGCGCCGGCGCATGTCGATGCCGGCCTCGTGCACGGCGTTCGCGACGCTGGCCGTCAGCTGCGATCCGCCGGCCTGCGGCGCCGGCGGCATCGTCGTGTCGCCGAGGTCGAAGCGCACGCGCTCGACCGGCATGCCGAGCGCCTCCGCGGCGACCTGCGTGAACGCCGTGTAGGCACCGGTGCCGATGTCGACGCCGCCGCTCGTGACGAACGCCGTGCCGTCCGCATGAAGCGTCGCTTGCGCCGAGGCGGACGAGCGGTTCGACGGATACGTCGACGATGCCATGCCGTAGCCCACGAGCAGCCCGTCCGGCGTGTGCATCGAGCGCGGCTCCGGCGTCCGCCGCGACCAGCCGAAGCGCGCCGCGGCCTGCTCGTAGCACGCGCGCAGCGACTTGGACGACCACGGCTTCTTCTCTTGCGGGTCGGTCTCGGCGTAGTTGAGCAGGCGCAGCTGCACCGGATCGACGTTGACCGCGTAGGCGAGCTCGTCCATCGCGGATTCGAGCGCGAACGAGCCGCTCGACTCGCCGGGCGCGCGCATGTACGTCGGCGTGACGACGTCGTGCCGCACGCCGCGGTGCGTCGTGATCTGGTTGTCGACCGCGTAGAGCATCCGCGTGATCACGGCGGTGTTCTCGATGAAGTCGTCGTAGCGCGACCCCTGGCTGCGCGAATCGTGCGCGATCGCCAGCAGCTTGCCGGTGCGGTCGGCGCCGATGCGGATGCGCTGCTCCGTGCGCGGACGGTTGCCGAAGCCGCCGAACATCTGCGGCCGCGTCAGCACGAGCTTCACCGGGCGGTTCACGGCCTTCGCCGCCATCGCGGCCAGCACGTGATGCGGGTTCGTGCCGCCCTTCGAGCCGAAGCCGCCGCCGACGAACTTCGCGATGACGCGGATGTCGCCGTCGCGGCATGCCGAACACCTTCGCGATGCTCGCGCGCCGCGAGAACACGCCCTGCGCGGCGTCGTACACCGTGAGCTGGTTGCCCTTCCATAGCGCGATCACCGCGTGCGGCTCCATCGGATTGTGGAACTCCGTCGGCGTGACGTACGTGTTGTCGAGCTTCACCGGCGCGCCCGCGAACGCGCGCATCGAAGTCTCCGCGCGTCGTGTCCGGCGGGTTCTGGTTCGCGCTCTGCGGCGTGTACTCGACGGCGCCCGGGGACGCCATCGTCGTCGCGGCTTGCGTCTTGTCGTACGTCACGCGCACGCGCGACGCCGCGTCGGTCGCGTGCTCGAACGTGTCGGCGACGACGACCGCGACGGGCTGACGGTCGTAGAACACCTGCGCGTCCTGGAGCACCTTGAGCTTGCGGTCTCCCGCGTCGGCGTTCACGCGCGGCGCATTGTCGTGCGTCATGATCAGCATCGACGCCCGGCACGCGCCGCGCGTCGTCGCCGTCGATCGCGCTCACGCGGCCGGCGGCGATCGTGCTCGTCACCATGACGGCGTAGACGCGCGCCGGGGATCGGTTCCTCGTAGCTGTACTTCGCGCTCCCGGTCACTTTCGCGCGGCCGTCGACGCGCGGCTGCGGCGCGCCGATCATGCCGCACCTCGTGCCGCGTTCGCGAGCGCGCGCACCATCGCGTTCCGCGCGAGCGCGACCTTGAAGCCGTTCAGCCGCAGCGGCTTCGCCGCGCGGAGCTCCGCCTCGGCCGCGGCGACGAACGACGCGTTCGTCGGCGGCTTGCCGGCGAGCTCCGCTTCGGCGAGCTTCGCACGCCACGGCGCGTGCGCGACGCCGCCGAGCCCGATGCGCACGTCGCGGATCGATGCCGCCGCGCACGTCGATGCCCGCCGCCGCCGACACGAGCGCGAACTCGTACGACGCGCGGTCCCGGACCTTCACGTAGGCGGAGTGCTGCGTCAGCGCCGACGGAGCGAACGACAGCGCGACGATCAGCTCGCCGGGATTCAGGTTGGTGTCGCGCGTCGGGTCGTCGCCGGGCACACGATGGAAGCCGAGAAACGGGGTCGTGCGGTCGCCGTTCGGCCCGTGGATGTGGATCGTCGCGTCGGTCACGAGCATCGCTACGGCGAAATCCGACGGGTGCGTCGCGATGCACCGGTCGGTCGCGCCGAGGATCGCCATCTTGCGGTCGTCGCCGCCGATCGCGCTGCAGCCTTCGCCGTTGCGGCGCTTGTTGCACGGCTGCGAGACGTCGCGGAAATACGCGCACCGCGTGCGCTGCAGCACGTTGCCGCCGATCGACGCCATGTTGCGGAGCTGCGGCGACGCGCTGAGGTTCAGCGCCTGCGAGAGAGCCGGTGCGGACCGCCGGATCAGCGGATCGATCCGCCGTGTCCGACATGCGCGCGAGCGCGCCGATGCGCACGCGGCCGTCGCGCATCCGCGGCGATCGCCGCGAGCGGAAGCGCGTTGATGTCGATCAGCGTGTCCGGCATGGCGACGTCGATCTTGATGAGGTCGACGATGTTCGTGCCGCCGGCGAGAAACGCGCCGCGCGGATGCTGCGCCAGCGTCGCGAGCGCGTCGGCGGTGCTCGAGGCGCGCGCGTAGCCGAACGGCCGCATCAGGCGTGGTGCCCCGCGGCTTGGATCGCCGCGACGATGTTCGTGTACGCGCCGCAGCGGCAGATGTTGCCGCTCATGTACTCGCGCACGTTCGCGGCGCTCAGCTCGCGCCGCTCGTTCAGCAGGCCCGACCGCCGAGCAGATCTGCCCCGGCGTGCAGTAGCCGCACTGGAACGCGTCCTCGTCGATGAACGCCTGCTGCACCGGGTGCAGCGCGTTGCCGTGCGCCAGTCCCTCGACGGTGGTGACGCGCTTGCCCTCGACGGCGACGGCGAGCGTCAGGCACGCGTTGACGCGCCGGTCGTCGACGAGCACGGTGCACGCGCCGCACTGCCCCTGATCGCAGCCCTTCTTCGTCCCCGTCAGTTGCAGCCGCTCGCGCAGCGCGTCGAGCAGCGTCACCCGCGGCTCGATGCTGAGCCGGTGCATCTGCCCGTTCACGTGCAGCGTCACCGGAATCGGAGCCGGCCCGCGCACCGGGACGACGGTGATCGCGACGACGCCGGCCGCCGCGCGCACCACGCGCGGCGTCCCCAACTCGACGACGGCGGCGATGGTCGGAACGGCCGCCCGCACCAAAAAGCGGCGGCGCGTCAGCTTCGAATGCAAATGCATGCCCTCGTTCGTGTACGCTCTGCGTACCCGCACGCGCGCCAAACGCACCGAGCGAGCGAGTGCACCAGCGCTTGTCAGCGCGTCGCGGGCGTCTCCCGGAGCAGGTCGCGCAGCGCCGCGGCGACGGCATCCGGCGCGTCGATCATGGGCGCCGACTCAGCGCCATGGACGACGCGCACGTCCATGCGCGCAGCGAGCTTGCGCCCGAGCACGTCGTCACCGGCGATCACGACACGCGGCACGGCCGCCGCCCGCGCACGCAACGGCGCGAGCACCGCGCGCACGACGTCGGCCGTGCGACCGACGCTGCGATCCGTGCGCGAATCCGCGATGCGCGCGCACGCCTCGTTCACGAGCGCATCGGAGATCCGGTCCGCCCGCACGAAGCCTTGCAGCTCTCGCACGACCGCGCTGCGGCTCGCACGCAGCCGCCGCAGCTTCGCACGCGCTGCAGCCGTCACGAGCGGCCCGACCACGCCGATGATCGCACGCAACAGCGATGCGGAGCGCGACGACACGAGCGCCATCAGCGGCGCGACGAGCAACGCCGGCACGCCGGGCCGCTCCGCGGCCAGCACGTCCAGCGCGATGCCGGCCACTGCGCCGTGCGCGACGAGAACATCCGCGTCACGCACCGCATCCGCAATCGCCGCGCGCACGACGTCGATGCGCCCTTCGCTCGCAAGCACGTCGACCTCGGTGAATTCAAGCTCGCGCGCGGCGTCTCGCAACGGGGCCCACGTCGCCGGCCCGCCAAGATACGGAGCCGCGCCCGTCACCAGCACGGCGCGCGCCGCGCGCTCGATTCCTCCGACGTCCGGCATTCGCTCTCACCCTTCGACAAGCGCTCTCACCCTTCGACAAGCGCTCTCACCCTTCGACAAGCTCAGGGTGACATAACTCGCCGCAATCCCCAAGATCCCGCGAGCCGTCGAGCGTACGCGCGCACCGCGCCGAGCGGGAGCCGCGCGCTCCTGCAGCGGGCACTCTCGAAGTGCGCGTGAGCCCGGAGGGCGGAAGCGCACGGAGAGGTAGCGACCGAAGCGCACGATGCGCGCAGGGAGCGTGCCCGCAGCAGGAGCGCGCGGCTCCCGCCCAGCGCCATGCCCGAGTTCAGCTCAACGCGAGCTACGGTTCGTCGTCGGCCGCGCCGGCGACGACGACGCCCGGCGTGCGAACGATGACGCGTGCGTTCTTCGCATCGTAGCGCACGGTCGACGCGAACGTGTTCGCGATCGTGGTGTCCGCCACCATGACGCGGCCGCGGACGGTGAACGGCGCGTGCGCGAGGGCGATCACGTGCCCGTTGAGCTTCGCGCGGCGCGTGCCGACGTGCATCGAGAGCGCATCGGTGCCGTGCCGGACGACGATTGCACCGGTCGCGGGATCGAACGTCGTCTGCGCGCCCGCCGCGTCGGCGACCGCGCGCAGCGGCAGGAACGTACCGTTCGGCGACGTCACGGGCGCGACGTCGGACGCGAGACGCTGACCGTCGACGCTGATCGTCGCCGGCGTCGACAGCACGAGCGAGAGCGACGCTACCAGGGCGGCAACGGCGGTCGCAACGATCAGTCGTCCGCTCGGGACGAGCGCTTTCGCGCTATACGGCAGTCGGCTCACGGTTGATCTCGTGCAGGTAGTCGGGATACTGTTCCGCGATGACGTTTTCGATCTCGAGGCGCAGCCGGCCCAGCAGATCAGCCTCGGGGTAGGTTCCCACCAGCTCTCCCTTGCGGTAGATGGCTCCCTTGCCTTTGCCTCCCGCTATTCCTACATCGGCCATCTTGGACTCGCCTGGGCCGTTCACGACACAGCCCATGACGGCGACTTTCACCGGCGCCGTGTACTCTTTGGCGATCGCCTCGACCATGCGCGCCAGGTTGACGACCTCGATCTCGGCGCGTCCGCACGACGGACACGCGGTGATGTCGAAGCCCTTCTCCCGCAATCCGAGCGCCTTGAGGATGCCCCACGCGACCGGAACCTCCTCGACCGGGTCGGCCGCCAGCGAGACGCGCAGCGTGTCGCCGATCCCTTCGAAGAGAAGCACGCCGAGGCCGATCGACGACTTGATCGTGCCGTCGAGCGGCAGGCCCGCCTCGGTGACGCCGAGGTGGAGCGGGTACGGCGTTCCTCGCTCGTCGAGCTGCTTCGCCAGCAGGCGGTACGAGTGGATCGTCATGACGGCGTCGTGTGCCTTGACGGAGATGACGATGTCGGTGTGACCGAGCTCCTCGAGGATGTCGACGTGGCGCAGCGCGGACGCGGCGAGCGCCTCCGGCGTGTGGCCGAGCCTCTCCTCGAGGTCGCGCGCGAGCGAGCCCATGTTGACGCCGATGCGGATCGGCGTGCCGCGCTCTTTGGCGAGGCGCACGACCTCACGCGTCTTGACGGGGTCCGTGATGTTCCCCGGGTTGAGCCGCAGCTTCGCGACGCCCGCTTCGATCGCGGCCAGCGCCATGCGGTGGTCGAAGTGCACGTCGGCGACGATCGGCACCGGCGAGCGCGCGACGATCGCCGGCAAGCCGGCGGCGTCCTTGGGATCCTGGCACGTGACGCGCACGATCTCACAGCCGGCCATCGCGAGGCCGTAGACCTGCTCGAGCGTCTTGTCGACGTCGGCCGTGTCCGTGGTCGTCATCGACTGCACGGCGATCGGATGGTCGCCGCCGATCCAGACCTTCTTGGCGTCCTTGGACCAGCTCGATTTGTTCTCGAGCAGAACGGGCTTGGTGTAGCGGCGCAGGCGAAGCATGTTAGAAGGCGCTGTGTCCCGAGACGGCAGCGGAAACGTCGTGGAACGACACGGCGAGCATCAGCATGATCAGCACGGCGAATCCGCCGACGTGGACGAGCGCTTCCTTTTCCGGATCGACGGGCCTTCCGCGCAGCATCTCGACCAGAATGAACGTCGCGCGGCCGCCGTCGAGCGCCGGAATCGGCAACAGGTTCATGATCCCGAGCGAGATCGAGATGAGAGCGGCCAGCGAGAGGAACGGCGCGATGCCGAGCGCCTGGACCGCGATCGACGTCCGCGCGATCCCGATCGGCCCTTGGAACTGCCCGGCGACGCTCGCGGGATGGGTCAGCAGGCCGCCGAGCGCGCCCAGCGTCGCCGAGATCGTCACGGTGAAGCGCGTCCACGCCTCGCCGGCCGGACGCGACCGGATTCCAGCGGTCCGCGAGCGGGAACACCGGCGCGAAGCCGAGGAGGCCTTCTCGTGTGCCGTCCGGGGTCGTGGTCAGCTTCGGCGTAACGGCGATGGTGTGCGAGACGCCGCTGCGCACGTAGCGCACGTGCAGCAGCTTGCCGGCGGACGAGTGGATCAACGCGACGAGCTGATCGCCGGACGCGATCGTCATGCCGTTGACGGCAACGATGCGATCGCCGGGGAGCATCCCCGCGCGCTCGGCGACCGCGCCTTTGATGAGCTGCCCGATCACGGGCGTCGGGTGCTCGCTCTGCACGCCGAACACGAAGGCCACGCCGAAGAACAGCGCGAGCGCGACGATGAAGTTCGCGATCGGGCCGGCGACGACGATCGCGAGCCGCTGGAGCGGCCGCTTCGCCTGGAAATTGTCGGCGTCGAGCGCGCCCGCCGCGGCGCGGAACTCGCGCTGCTGCTCGGCCTCGGTCGACTTCCCGTCCTCGCCCTTCATCTGGCAGTACCCGCCGATCGGAAACACGTTCCAACGATAGACCGTGCCGCTGCGCGGCGAGGTCCACTTCAGGATCGTCGGGCCGAAGCCGAGCGCGAAGTCCGTGACGCGCACGCCGTTGCGCCGCGCGATCAGAAAGTGGCCGTACTCGTGGAGCACGACGATGACGGAGAGCGTCAGCAGGAAGACGAGGATGCGTTCGGCTGTCATGATCTCCGATCAGGATCTCGCGGTCGTTCTCTCAACGACGAAAGCTCGCGCCGCGTCGCGCGCCGAACGGTCGGCTCGGCGCACCGCGTCGAGGCTCACACTACCAGTATCGACCCTTCCGAGCGCGGTTTCGATGCACGCGGGGATGTCGGCGAACCGCAGCTCACCGGCCGCGAAGGCGGCCACGGCGACCTCGTTGGCGGCCGAGAGGGCAGCCGGCGCCGTACCCCCCGTGGCGAGCGCCTCGTAGGCCAGGCGGAGGCACGGGAATCGTTCGGGGTCCGGGCGCTCGAACCCGAGGGCGGTCGCCTGGGCGCCGCGCTCGCCGCCGAGCGCCGCGATCGCATCGTCGCTCACGGGGCGGTCGTCGAGCCGGTCCGGATAGGCGAGCGCGTACCCGATCGGCAGCCGCATGTCCGGCGCCGCCATCTGACCGAGCACGTTGCCGTCGGTGAACACCACGAAGCCGTGCGCAACCGACGTACGGTGAACGAGCACGTGGATGCGTTCGCCCGGGACGCCGAACCACTTCGACGCCTCGATCACTTCCAATCCCTTGTTCATCAACGTCGCGGAGTCGATCGTGTTCTTCACGCCCATTCGCCACGTCGGATGCGCGAGCGCATCGTCGAGCGTCGCACGCTCCATCGCCTCGCGCGACGCATTCCAGAACGGGCCGCCCGACGCGGTGATCACGATCGACGCGATGCGATCCGGCGGCGCGCCCTGCAGGCACTGAAAGATCGCGGAGTGCTCGCTGTCGACGGGCAGCAGCCGCGCGCCGCTGCGCGCGGCGTGCGCGACGAGCAGCTCGCCGGCCGCGACGACGAGCTCTTTGTTGGCGACCGCGACGTCGATGCCGCGGTCGACCGCGGCGAACACCGCGTCGAACGCGACGGCGCCGTCCGTTGCGGCGAGCACGATGTCGGCGCCGCTCTCGCACGCCACACGCTGCAGACCCGCCGCACCGTCGCGCGCGTCCGACACGACGCCCGGCGCGAACTGCGCGACCTGCTGCGCGAGCAGATCGACGTTCTTCCCCGCCGCGAGTCCCGCGACGGTGAACCGCTGCGGATGGCGCGCGATCACGTCGAGTGCCTGCCGCCCGATCGACCCGGTGCTGCCCAGAATGGCGACGCGTTTCATCGCGCCCCGGTCCCGGCGCGGACGATCACGTGCCCACCAGCCGGTTTTCCGTGATGACGCCGATCACGTACAGCGCGAAGTAGAACGCGACGCCGCCGAAGATGTAGGAGTCGAAGCGGTCCAGCACGCCGCCGTGGCCGGAGATCAGCGAGCCGGCGTCCTTCACGTCGGCGTCGCGCTTCAGTGCGCTTTCGACGAGGTCGCCGGCTTGCGCCGCGATCGACGTGATCGCCGCGACGATGAGGCCTTGCCACCACGTCACGTGCGCGGCAGGGACGAGCGCGATGGCCGCGCCCGCGAGCAGCGCCGCGACGAACCCGCCGATCGCACCTTCCACCGTCTTCTTCGGCGAGAGGCGCGTGAGCTGATGGCGCCCGAGCGCGCTGCCGACGAGCATCGCGAAGATGTCGGTGAACGCGACCAGCACGATGACCCACACCGTCCACAACACGCCGTCGTGCAGCGCGCGGATCGCGATGAAGTACGTCAGCAGCTTGCCGATGTAGAGCACGCCGAGCAGCGTGTAGCCGCTGCGCGCGAAGTAGCCGGAGCCGGCCGTGAACGTCGCGGTAGCAAGCGCGACGATCACCGTCCCCGCGAGCAGAATGCCCTCGTAGCGGTGGATCAGTCCGAAGTGCGTGAGGGCGACGTACGCCCAGACGGCCGCGACCGCGACGGGAAACTCGAGCGGCGTGCCCTTGCGCGAGGACAAACCGGAGAACTCGTAGATGCACCCCGACGCGACGAGCAGCACGAACACGGTGAACGCCGGCGGCCACACGAGCGTCGCGAACCCGACCACCGCGAGCAGCAGCCCGATCAGGATCCGGCGCGCGCCGACGACGGCCTTCTTCTTCGGCTTCGCCGCCACGCCCGTCGTTGCCGGACGCCGCGCTGCTCGTCATGCCGGCGTGCGCGCGCGGCGGCGTTGCTGGAACTCCGCGATCGCGCCGGCGAACTCGTCGCGGTCGAAGTCGGGCCACAACGTCTCCCGCATCACGAGCTCCGCGTCCGCGACCTGGTACAGCAGAAAGTTCGACAGCCGCGACTCGCCGCCGGGCCGGATCAACAGGTCGGGATCGGGCATGCCCGCGGTCGTCGAGATACGACGCCAGCGTGTTGTCTTCGATGGCGTCCGGCTGCACCGCGCCGGCCTGCACGTCGTGCATCATGCGCACGACAGCGTCGCGCAGTTCGCTGCGCGCGCTGTAGTTCACCGCGAGGTTGAGGACGAGGCCGCGGTTCGCCGCGGTCTGTGCGACCAGACCGTCGAGCGCTTCTTTCGACGCGCGCGGCAGCGCTTCGTAGCGTCCGATGATGTTGACGCGCACGTCGTTGCGGCACAGCTCGGCGAGCTCGGTGCGCGCGAAGTAGACGCAGAGATCCAGCAGCAGCGAGATCTCCGGTCTTGTCGCGCTTCCAGTTCTCCGTCGAGAAGCCGTAGACGGTGAGCATCGGGATGCCCCAGTCGCTCGCGGCGCGCACGATCCCGCGCAGCGCGACGATGCCGCGACGATGGCCCTCGATCGCGGGCAGACGCCGCGCGCGCGCCCACCGGCGGTTGCCGTCCATGATGATCGCGACGTGCTGCGGCAGCGCCCCGCGCTCGGGTCCGCGCAGCTCAGAGGCGTTCATAGCCGTCGTATCCCGCCAGCAGCTCCCATGCGCCGTCATGCTCGCCCGACAGCGCGCGACACGCGGAGCGTGCGGAGCGCACCGACGCCGGCCGCCGGATACGGCGGGACCAGCACGCGAAGCCGGACGGATCGATCGCGCAGCTCGGCGAGCGCGCGCCGCCACGGAAGCATCACGAGGTCGTCCGGAGCCGCGGAAGTCACTAGACTTCCATTATCTCCTTTTCTTTGCCGTGGACGAGGTCGTCGATCTGCTTGACGTACTTGTCCGTCAGCTTCTGCACCTGATCGGTGCCGCGCTTGATCTGATCGTCCGTGATCGTGCCCTTCTTCGCCAGCTCCTTGACCTGGTCGTTCGCATGGTGGCGGACATTGCGGACGGCGACCTTGTGCTCTTCGGACTTCTTCTTGACGAGCTTGACGAGGTCTTTGCGCCGCTCTTCGGTCAGCGTCGGGATCGACAGGCGGATCGTCGCGCCGTCGACGTTCGGATTGAGCCCGAGATCGCTGGTCTCGATCGCCTTGCGGATCGCGCCGACGACGCTCTTGTCGAACGCGGTCACGAGCAGCGATCGACCGTCGGGCGAGTTCACGCTCGCCACCGCTTTGAGCGGCTGCATCGAGCCGTACGCTTCGACCTGAATCCGGTCGAGCAGCGACGGCGACGCGCGGCCCGTACGGATCGACGCGAAGTCGGACGTGGTCGCCTCCAGCGCCTTCCTCATCTTCGCTTCGGTGTCGCGGTAGACGTCATCCAGCATGGCCGACCTCTTCGCCGTGCATCCGCGCCGCACTCCGTGAAACCGTCGTCCCGATCGTCTCGCCCATCACGACGCGGCGGATGTTGCCGGGCACGTTCATGTCGAAGATGACGATCGGCAGGGCGTTGTCCATGCACAGCGTCAGCGCCGTGGAGTCCATCACTTCGAGACCGAGCTCGAGGACGCGCAGGTAGTCGAGGTGCGCGAAGCGCGTCGCCGACGGGTCCTTGAACGGGTCGGCGCTGTACACGCCGTCCACCTTCGTGGCCTTGAGGATCGCCTGCGCGCCGATCTCGACGGCGCGCAGCGCGGCCGTGGTGTCCGTGGTGAAGTACGGGTTGCCGGTGCCCGCCGCGAAGATG
This sequence comes from Vulcanimicrobiota bacterium, assembly GCA_963841685.1. GTDB lineage: Bacteria > Vulcanimicrobiota > Vulcanimicrobiia > Vulcanimicrobiales > Vulcanimicrobiaceae > Vulcanimicrobium. Next base: position 1,684,907 of record CAWJDU010000003.1, on the reverse strand, counting down.
ACGACGCGGCCCTTCTCCAGATGCCGAATCGCCTTGCGGCGGATGTACGGCTCCGCGATGGCGTTCATCGCGATCGCGGTCTGCACGCGCGACTGCACGCCGATGCTTTCGAGCGCGTCCTGCAGCGCGAGCGCGTTGATGACCGTCGCGAGCATGCCCATGTAATCGGCCGTCGCGCGCTCCATGCCGGCCGCTTCGTGCACCTTGCCGCGCCAGATGTTGCCGCCGCCGACCACGACCGCGGTGGTGACGCCGTCGGCGTGGACCTGCGCGATCTCGCGCGCCATCGCCGTCGTCGTGTCGACATCGACGCTCCCGCCGCGTCCCGCGAACGCTTCGCCGGACAGCTTCAGGAGGACGCGTTCGTAGGCGGGCTTTTCAACGTCACCCTGAGCTTGGCGAAGGGTGCGAGACCCGGTTTGATCGCCGGCGCTCTCTCTCATGCTTCGACAGGCTCAGCATGACGACGCATCTTACTCCTCGCCTAGCGCGAACTTCACGTAGCGGCGGACTTCGAGCTTTTCGCCAAGGACGCCGGAGACGCTCTTCACGAGCTCAGCCGACCGTCTGCGCGTCGTCCTTCACGAACGGCTGCTCGAGCAGGGTGTGCTCCTCGTACCACTTGTTGAGCTTGCCGGAGAGGATCTTCTCGACGACCCCGGGCGGCTTGCCGGGCGGCACGGTCTTCTCGAGCTCGGCCTTGACCTCGCCCAGCACGTTCTCCGGAACCGACTCGCGGTCGAGGTACTGCGGCGACATCGCGGCGACGTGCATCGCGACGTCGCGCACGAGCTCCTTGAAGCGCTCGTTGCGCGCGACGAAGTCGGTCTCGCAGTTGAGCTCGACCAGCACGCCGATCTTGCCGCCGGCGTGGATGTAGGAGCCGACGAGCCCCTCGTTCGCGGCGCGCTCGGCCTTCTTCTCGGCCTTCGCCTGGCCGAGCTCGCCCAGGCGCGCCTTCGCGCGCTCGGGGTCGCCGTTGGCCCAGATCAGCGCGTTGCGCACGTCGGACATGCCGGCGCCGGTCTCCTCGCGCAGGCGTTTGATCTCGTCCGCGGACGGTTTGTACGTTGCGGTGGTTTCCACGATGTCTCTCGTTCGGATTACGACGCCGGCCGGTTCGGGTTCGGCGATGTCGGCGTACTGCTGGTCGTAGTCGGCCGCGTCGTACGCGGACTCGGTCTCCGTCTTGCCTTCGATGATCGCGTTCGCGATCGTCGACACCATCAGGCGGACGCTGCGGATGGCGTCGTCGTTGCCCGGGATCGCGTAGTTGATCTCGTCGGGATCGCAGTTCGTGTCGATCACCGCGATGATCGGGATCTTCAGCTTCTGCGCCTCGGCGACGGCGATGCGCTCCTTCTTCGGATCGACGATGAACATCGCGTCCGGCAGACGGTGCATGTCCTTGATGCCGCCGAGAAACTTCTCGAGCTTCTCGAGCTCGTCGGTGAGCCGCGCGACTTCTTTCTTGGGGAGCACATCGAAGGTGCCTTGCTGGCGCATCCCTTCGAGCTCGCGCAGGCGGTTGATGCGCTTCTGGATCGTCGCGAAGTTCGTCAGCGTGCCGCCCAGCCAGCGCTGGTTCACGTAGAACGTGCCGGCGCGCTCCGCCTCTTCATGCACGACGTCCTGCGCCTGCTTCTTCGTGCCGACGAACAGAATGACGCGGCCTTCGCGCGACATCTGCTTGACCGCGTCGTACACGCGATTCAGCATCGACAGCGTCTGCGACAGGTCGATGATGTAGATGCCGTTCCGCTCTTGGAAGATGTACGGCTTCATCTTCGGATTCCAGCGGCGGGTCTGGTGTCCGAAGTGGACTCCCGCCTCCAGAAGAGCGCGCATGGTGACGCCCGATGCCATGATCGATGTGGGTCCTCTCTGAGCCCGCGGCCGCCGTCCGTGGCGCCGTGATGAGCGCATTCGCCCCCGGCCTCCGGCCGGGTGAAGTGTCCGGGAAGCGTCCCGGGGGCCCCGGAGCCCGGGGCAACCGCGACAGTATACCATGTCCGACCGCCACGGATGAAACCGGGGAAGCCGCGCGCGCTTGTGTACCCGAGCGAGCGAGCAGGCGGCCGCGTGGCTAGAGAAAGAACGTCGCGCGCGGACGGCGGTGGAGCGGCCCGACGCCCGCGACGATCGCGCGCGCTTGCGCGGGGTTCAACCCTGCATAGACAACGTCGACGTCGTCGCCGATCTCGCCCGGCGCGAGCACCGGGCGGTCGAAGATCCTCTTCGTCTGCTGGTGCGGGTTGCGGTCGAGGAAGTACGCCAGGTTCGAGCGGTCGGCGAGGCGGCTGGCGATGAACACGCCGTAGAAGCCGCTGCCGTAGATCGCGCTCTTGCGGCCGCGGGCGACGTCGCGTTCGAACGCTTGCACGGCCTCGCTTGCGCTCGACCAGTATGCGGCGAGTGCGCGGGCTTCGGCGACGTGCGCGGCGGTGTCCGCTGCGGCCGTCATCGTGGCGCACGCTTCGACAGGCTCAGGGTGACTGGAGGACGACGTCTCGTGCGGAACGGTGGCCGTGACGACGTATGCCGCGGCGTGCGATTCTTCGTCGATGTGGACGTCCGTGAAGCCGGCGGCGCTCAGCAGCAAGCGCAGCGACGTCGGCATGAAGTGGTTGACGTGGTCGACGACGACGAAGTCGCCGGAATTGCGGCGCACGTTCGGGATGGTCGACGTGCAGGCGTCCGTCCCGCTTCAGCAGCGCGCGGATTCCGGCAAGGAACGCGCGCGGATCGGCGACGTGCTCCAGCGCGAAGAACGACAGGACGGCGTCGAACCCGCCGTGCCAGCTCGCCGGCGGCGCGTACGTCGCCTGCCGGCCGCGCGGGATGAACTGATCCCAGACCGCGCGGTAGGCGTCGCTCACGTCGAACACCGCGCCCTTCAGGTCCGCCCGCTCCGCGAGCATCGCGCGCAACGTCATGCCCTTGCCGCAACCGTAGTCGAGCACGGACGCGCCGTGCGGGAGCGCCAGCTTGTCGAGCGCGACGCGCGCCTGGTGCTGCGCGCGATACACCGGCACGCCGTCGCGCAGCTCGTACAGGTCGTCCGTCCCTTCGGCGTCGAGGTGCACGTTGTACGCCGCATCGTAGTAGCGCGGCGACGTCCTCGAGCGGCGTCGTCTGCACGTGCGCGCAGACGACGCACGCGTACACCACCGTCGGCGCGCCGACGACGGTCGCCGTCGACGAAATCGACGCGCCGCCGTCGTGACGATAGACGGGCGCGCCGCTCGGCGTACCGCAGACGGCGCACGCGACCGCGACGCCGACGGCGCTCATCGGCGCAGCGCCGCGTTGCGTGCGTCGGCCAGCAGCGCGTTCGCCTGCGCGAGCGTCGTGCCGTGCTTCAAGCCGCCCATCCAGCGGATGCTCGTACCGTAGGTGTCGCCGAAGTTGAAGTAGCGAATCTGCGCCGTCCAGCGCGCTCGCGTTCCGCCGTTCGGCGTCGACGCGTGCAGCGTCAGGAAGTCGAACGCGAACACGTCCCCGGGCCGCGACGTCGGCGCGACGAGCTCGTAACGCTGCGCGATCGTCGCTTCATCGGCGATGCGCAGCGCACCGTACGTGCCGAGCGCGGCATCGGCTTCGCCGTTACCCGACACGTCGACCAGCGGCTCGACGCCTCCGCGGTGCGAGCCTTTTGCGAGCACCACCGGACCCATCTCGCGCGTCACCGGGACGAGCGGGATCCAGAACGTCACCGCGTCCAAGCCGCGAAACTGGTACTGGAATTCTTGATGCCACGGCGCGAGATGCCGCTCGTCGCTCGGGCGATCGATACGCACGCCGTTCGAACCCGGGGCGGTTCCCGCAAGCGCCGCGCCGCGCAGCGCGCAGTAGAGGTCGGCGAGCCGTTCGCTCACGATCAACCGCTGGAACGCGACGAGGTTCTTCGCCATGTCGTACACGAGCGGCTGCACGTCGGGGTGGCGTGCGACCAGATCGAGGTAGCCGCGGTCGAAGTCGGCCGGGTCCTCCGGTACTTCGTGTCGCGCGCCGCACGCGCGTGCCACGTGCGCGATCAGCGCTCCGAGCTCGCGCTGCAGCGGCTCGACGTCGAGCGCCGCCTCCAGCCAGTCGCGCAGCACCACGAACCCGTCGCGCTCCAAATCCGCGCGCGCGGTGTCGACGTCCGAAACGTTCGCGATCATATCGTGCGCCTCCACGCGGACCGCTTCGTGCCACGGTACCGCCGGCGATTCGAGCGCCGCCGACGCGGCGGGACCGAGGTTCGCGATCGTGTCGAGCATCGACACGTGCGGGTCGAACGCGCCGTGCAGTTGCGGATACGGACGCCGCAGGTACTCCATCACCCGCACCTCGATACCGGCGGCGGCGAACTTCGGCTCCTCGAGGTACTCGAGCGCGCCGCGACCGGTGATGTACGTCGTTGCGCCGCGCGCGCGGAGGAGCGCGATGAGTCGGTCGCTCTTCGCGCCGTCGACCGGCGTCGCCGACGCGCGGGTGAACGTCGCCGTCAGGCCGAGCTCGGCGGAGCAGCGTTCGAGCGCGGCGACGTCGAGGTCCGCGATCGTGCGCGGGCGCGCGGCGTACACGTCTTCGAGGATCGCCGCCGCCTCGCGCAGATACGGCGCGCGCGCGTAGTTCATGCGGAAGCGTACGCACGTGCTTCGCGCGCCAATCGGCGGAGTAGTCGATCTCGACGTCCGCGATCGCCGGGCGGGACGAGGTGCGCGACAGCGGCACGGTCATCCACTGCGGTCCGGACGGCGTCTTGAGCTGCACGCGGTTCGTGAAGCTGCGGCCTTGCGGAAGCTGGACGTCGTCGAAGTGCATGAACTCGTCGGCGAGCCGCACTTGCTCGAAGACGCCGCGCCACGGAAACAGTTGCGGCTGCAGGATGACGACGCTCTTCACGCCGCGTCCACCAGCAGTCGTTCCATGACCGCAACGTCGTGCCAGCGATCGCCGTCGAAGTAGTGCCGCTGCAGCACGCCGACGTCGCGAAAGCCGAACTGGCGGTAGAGCGCGTGCGCACCGCGGGTTGTCGGCCGCGACGTGGAGCACCAGCTTGTCGAGGCGTCCGTCGGCTCGGGCCGCGTCGATCACGTGCGCCAGCGCCGCCCGGCCGTGCCCGCGTCCGCGGTGCAGCGGAGCCGATCGCGATGCCGAACATGCCGTGACGGCTGCGCGCGTCGATGTGCAGGATCTGCGTGAAGCCGACGGCCGCATCGTCGTCTGCCGCGATGACCCAGAACAGTCCGGACGGGTCGGCGGCGCGGCGCTGCAGCCACCCGCGAACGTCCGCTTCGCTGTTCTCCCGCGGATCGGCGAGCAGCGCGTACTGCGTCGGCGCATCGTTTCGAATCGACATCGAGCGCCGGCACGTCGGCGTCACGCGGCGCGCGGCAGCCGTCATCGACCCTGCGGATCGGCGATCGCGCGGAGGTACCCGCGCGGCGCGACCGTGAACAGCAGCTTCGCGTCGTACTCTTCGTCGACGATGAAGCGCGACTCGCGCGCGAGGAAGGCATCGACGGCCGTCATCGGATTGTTGCCCGGTCCCCACGGACGGTCGACGATCGATCCCGGCTCGGCGTATTCGACGACGGTGTCCATGACGACGAGGAAGAAGCCTTTGCGCACCAGCGGAGCGTACAGCTCGAGCTCCCGCGCGACGTGATCCGCCGTGTGGTTCGAATCGAGAATCACCATCGCGGTCCGACCGGCGACGCGCTCGTAGACGCGCTCGGCGATCGCCGGATCGACCGACGAGCCTTCGATCATCGCGATCCGGTGCGCGAGCGGGTGCGCCTCGATCGCCGCACGGTTGTGCGCGCGGATGTCGATGTCGACGCCGATCGCCTCGCGCTCGCCGCCGAGCAGCTGCAGCATCGAGGCCGAGAACACCAGCGATCCGCCGTGCGCGATGCCGGTCTCGACGATCACCTCCGGACGCGTGTTCCAGATGATCTCCTGGAACGCCATCAGGTCTTGCGGGAACTGGATCGCCGGACGCCCGAGCCACGACCAGTTGTACGCGTACCGGTACGGCGCGATGAGGTCGAGCGCACGCTTCCACGCTGCGCGTACTTCGGGATCGGCACCCATCCTGCGCAGCAGTGCGCCGTCTTTCGGATCGTGCGGATCCGGGGCCACGCTGACGCCCGGCGTGCTCAAGCTCGCCATCTCGCTCACCGATAATGTAATCGTCAACGGAGGCCTCGACCAATAGCATGAACGTCCTCGACCGCCCACCGGTCACGCCGGCGTCGTCGGACGATCGGGTGCCCGTGTTCGTGCCGTACATCGGCGTCGACACGCTCAAGCATCTCACGGACGCGCTCGATGTCGGCTGGCTCGGCATGGGCGCGACGACCAAGGACTTCGAGGAGCGCATCGCTCGCTATCTCGGTCTCCAAGACAGGTACGTCGTCGCGACGAACACCGGCACGTCCGCGATGCACATCGCATTGCTCGCGGCCGGCATCGGCCCGGGCGACGAGGTCATCACGCCCTCGTTCAATTACGTCGCGGACCATCAGGCGATTCGCGCGACGGGCGCCGAGGTCGTCATGTGCGACATCCGCGACGACGATCTCGGGATCGACGTCGCCTCGGCCGAGTCCGCTGATCACGCCGCGCACGAAGGCGATCGTGCCCCTGCACTTTTCGGGCGTGCCCTGCGCGATCGACCGCGTGTACGCCCTCGCGAAACGCCACGGCCTCCGCGTCATCGAGGACGCGTGCCACGCCTTCGGCAGCACCGTCGACGGCGAGCGGATCGGCGCATCCGGCGACGTGCAGTTCTTCAGCTTCGACCCCGTGAAGATCATCACGTCGATCGACGGCGGCTGCGTCGTCACGCCGCACCGCGAGGAGTTCGAGCGCCTGCAGCACCTGCGGCTGCTCGGCGTCGACAAAGACACGACCCTGCGCTATCAGAACAAGCGCGCCTGGGACTACGACGTGGTGTCCGAAGGCTACCGCTACCACCTCACCAACATCATGGCGAGCGTCGGCGTCTCACAGATCAAGCGCGTCGACGAATTCATCGCGAGCCGGCGCGCGGTGTGCGAGCGGTACTCTGCCGCGTTCGACGGCTTGCCCGGCGTGCGCTTGCTGCGCCGCGACTACGCCGACGTGTCGCCGTTCATCTACAGCTTGCGCGTGCCGGCCGACGCTCGCGACGCGTTCATCGCGCATCTCACCGCGCGCGGCGTCGACGTCGGCATCCACTTCGTACCCGTGCACCGGCACACGTACTTTGCGGACGCACGCCGCTCGCCGATGCCGGTGACGGAACGCGTCGTCGATCAGGTCGTGACGCTTCCGCTGCACTCGCTGATGGCGGAGCGGTCGATCGAGCGCGTGATCGACGCCGTCGTACGGTTCTTCTGCGTGACCGTCACAGCCGCTCCGGCCCTCCGATTCGATCCGGCAGCCGTACCGGAAGCGCTCGCGCAACCGCGAGGTGATGGCGCCAAGTGTGCCGCGCGTGCGGCGCCGGCGAGCTTGCGCAGCGTCCGTCGACCTCGGGCTTTCACCACCGTCGAACGCGCTGACGGCGCCGAGCGCGCTCGGGCGCGCCGAGACGATCTATCCTCTTCACCCTCGCGTGTGCGAACGCTGCATGCTCGTGCAGCTCGACGTTTTCGCGACGCCGGTCGAACTGTTCCGCGACTATCTCTACTTCTCGTCGTACTCGACGACGTGGCTCGCGCACGCGCGCGCATACGCCGACGAGATGATGCGGCGCGGCATCGCGCCCGGCGCTCGCACGTCGTCGAGGTCGCGAGCAACGACGGCTACCTGCTGCGGAACTTCGTCGAGCGCGGCGTCCGCGTCTTGGGCATCGAGCCCGCGGCCAACGTCGCGACCGTCGCGCGCGAGGCAGGCGTTCCGACCATCGACGCGTTCTTCGGCGTGAAGCTCGCGCAAGCGCATCCGCGCGGACTACGGCGCCGCCGACCTCATCGTCGCGAACAACGTTCTGGCGCACGTACCCGATCTCAACGACTTCGTCGGCGGCTTCGCCGAGCTGCTCGCGCGCGACGGCGTCGCGACGTTCGAGTTCCCGCACGTGCTTCGCACGATGGAGGGTATGCAGTTCGACACGATCTACCACGAGCATTTCTCGTACCTGTCGCTGATCGCGCTGGAGCCGCTGTTCGCCGCGCACGGCCTCGACATCACCGAGATCACGGATTGCCGACGCACGGCGGATCGCTGCGCGCTCTTCGTCGCGCCGCACGGCACGCGGCCCGTCGACGTCGAGCGTGCGCGCATCGTGCTCGACGCCGAACGCGCGGCCGGGCTCGACGGCTCGAGACGTACGAGGCCTTCGGTGCCCGCGTCGCTCGCGTGAAGGACGACTTCGTCGCGTTCTTGATCGAGCTCGAAGCGCCGCGGTGCGAGCGTCGCCGGCGTATGGCGCCGCCGCGAAGGCCACGACCCTCCTGAACTACGCCGGCATGCGCCCGACCTCTTGCCGTACGTCGCCGACAAGAGCCCGCACAAGCAAGGTCATCTACATCCCCGGCGTACGCATGCCGATCGTCACGCCGGACCGCATTCGCGAGGATCGGCCGGACTACGTCGTGATCTTTCCGTGGAACGTCGAGTCGGAGATCCGCGCGGAGCTCGCCGATGTGCGCGAGTGGGGCGGACGGTTCGCGCTCGCGATCCCGGAGCTACGGATCGACGCGTGACGGCACGAACGGCGGCAGCGCGCGGTCGCGCTCGGAGATGACCGCCGGCGCGAGCGGCCACGGGATGCCGAGCGCGGGCGAATCGTACCGGTATCCGATCGCGGCGTCGGGCACGTACTGCTCCGACAGCAGATACTGCATCGTCGATCCGTCGACCCGTGACTGGTACCCGTGCGCGACGCCGCCCGGCGCGTACAGCGCGGTCGCATCGTCTTCGTCCAGATCGAACGCTTCCCACCGCCCGAACGTCGGCGACTGCGGACGGGTGTCCACCAGAACGTCGTACACCGCGCCGCGCGTGCAGCGGATGAGTTTCGTTTCCGCGTGCGGCAGCCGCTGAAGGTGCAGGCCGCGGATCGTCCCGGCGCGCTCGTTCCACGCTTCCGCGTGGATCGGCCAGTCCGTCACGAGCTGCAGTGCGCGCGAACGCCGGTCGCGTCGAACGTGCGCACGAACCAGCCGCGCGCATCGCGCGCTCGCACGAGCGGGATGCGCCACACGCCGTCGAGGCGCGTTGAGATGAGCTCCATCGCCGACCGGGGTTTCTGGCGCGGGCGCCGGGTCCTCGTCACCGGGCACACGGGGTTCAAAGGCACGTGGCTGTGCGCGCTGCTCCTGCGAGCCGGCGCGCGCGTCTCGGGCATCGCGCTGCCGCCGGACGGCATGCCGAACCTCTGGGACGCGACGCGCGTTCGCGGGCGACGTCGAGCAGCGCATCGTCGACGTCCGCGATCGCGACGCACTCGCGGCGGCGATGACCGATCTTCGGCCGCACAGCGTCTTCCATCTCGCCGCGCAATCGCTCGTGCGGCGGGGCTACGCCGAGCCCGTGGAGACGTACGCGACGAACGTGATCGGGACCGTGCACGTGCTCGACGCGATCCGCCGCATCGCCTCGGTCGAGCACGCCGTGATCGTGACCAGCGACAAAGTCTACTTCGACCGGCCGCGCGACGGCGGCTACGTCGAGACCGACCGCCTCGGCGGAGCGGACCCGTACGCAGGCAGCAAAGCGGCCGCGGAGCTCGTCGTCGAGACGTACCGCAGCGCGTTCTTCTCGTCATCGCAATCGCCGCGGATCGCGAGCGCGCGGGCGGGCAACGTCATCGGCGGCGGCGACTTCGCGCCCGACCGTCTGATTCCCGACGCGTACCGCGCGTTCGCCGCGCACGCGCCGCTCGTGCTGCGCCGTCCCGACGCCGTGCGCCCATGGCAGCACGTCCTCGAACCGTTGCACGGCTACGTCGCGCTCGCGCAGGCGCTGGCGGAGCAGCGCGCACCGTCGCCGGCGTACAACTTCGGGCCCGACGCGGTCGCGACGGTCGACGAGGTCGTGCGGCGTTTTCTCCGCGGGCTCCGCGTCGATGCGAACGCCGTGATCCGCGTCGAGCGCGCGGCGGAGCACGAGACCGCCGTGCTCGCGGTCGACAGCACGCGCGCGAAGGCCGAGCTCGGCTGGCGCGCGCGCTGGGACACGTCGCGCGCCGTCGACGTGACCGCCGCGTGGTATCGCGACTTCGCCGCCGGCCGATCGGCCGCGCGACTCGATCGCGCGCGACCTCGACGCTTACGCCGGCTGAGCGCTCCGCGCGCGTCGCGGTCGAACGGCCCGCGAGCGCGTGCATGAAGCCGACGACGCCGTGCGGCTCCCGAAGCCAGTCGCGCGCCCCGGCGATCGCGTCCGCGACCGCGGCGCGGTGAAGAACGCGCTCCTCGGCGACGCGCGCGTCGACCGGATGCGCCGCGTACAGCGCATCGAGCACCGAGAGATACGCCGGATACACGGCTCCGAGTCGCTGGCCGATCAAATCGACGCGCGCGACGACGTCGAGCGTCATCGCGCCCGTCGGCGCGCACGGCGCGACGCGGACGAGGTTCATCGCGAAGTCCCAGTCGTCGAGCGCCGGAACCGTCGCGTTGAAGGTTCCGGTGCGGGGCAGAATGCCGCGATACACGACGAACGCGTCGAGCGGGATCGCGTGCGCGACGCGCCAGCCGCGATCGCATCGCCGCCGTACGGCGCTTCCGTGAGCCGTTCCGGCGACGTCACGCCGGCATCGGTTCGCTCGACGACGAGCCGCGAGCCGGCGAACGACGCGACCGCGCCGGTACGCGCGATCGTATCGACTGCCGATCGCAGGTGCTCCGGCGAGAACCGGTTGTCGGTCTCCAAGAACGCGAGGTACTCGCCGCGCGCCATCCGCAGCGCGAGATTCCGCGCCGCACCCGGCGTCGCGACCGCGGGCAGCCGCACGTACGACGTCCTCTCCCATACCGCGTGCGACCGTAGCAGCGCCTCGCAGTCGATCGTCCCGTGATCGACGATCACCGCTTCCCAGTTGTCGGTGCTCTGCGCGCACAGCGTATCCATCGCGTCAAGCAGCGTGCGCGGCGACCCGGCCGTCTGCACGACGACGCTCACCGTCGCGTCGCGGACGCGGGCCGGCTCGTACGTCGCGGCGCGTGCGTTCAGGCGCTGCACGAGCGTTTCGAACCGTGCGGTCTGCGCCGCGTCGAACGGCGACGTGCCGCCGTTCATGTGCGGCGCGGACGCGACGAGCCCGCGCAGGAACTGCGCCACGAACGCTTCGCGCCCGCGCATGCGGCGCAGGAACTCGGGATGGTCCATGTAGCGTTCGACGTAGTCCGCGAAGTCGAGCACGTTGCGGCCCGAACGGTGATACTCTTCACCGCTGAACTGGTCGGAGTGCAGGCGGATCGCCATGCTGGGACGCGCGACGTAGGCGAAGCGCTTCCCCGCGAGCGCCAGCCGGATGATGACCTCCCAGTCGCGCGCGCCTTGGCCGTTGAGCGGGTCACCGCACATGCCGGGTTCGAGCAGCGCGTCGCGCTTGAAGAGCGCGCACGGAAAGCACACGGGACACACGGTCGTGAAGTTCTCGACGAGCTCGTCGCGCGCGTCGCTGTACGACACCGGAAACTCGCCGGGCAGCCCGCGCTTCGAGTACACCGTGCCGTCCTCACGCGCGAAATACGCGTTGCACCACACGACGTCGAGCGAGGGATCGCGCCGGAATTCGTCGGCGAGCCGCTCGACGTGCGGCGGCAGCAAGAAGTCGTCCGACGAGAGGCAGAGGATGTACTCGCCGTCGGCGAGCCCGAGCAGACGATCGAAGTTGCGCGCCATCCCGATGTTCTCATCGTTCCGGTACAGCCGCACGCGCGGCTCGGCGCCGAATCGCTCGTTCAGCAGTTCCCACGCGCCGTCGGTCGAGCAGTTGTCGCAGACGACGACCTCGACGTTCGGATACGTCTGCGCCAGCGCGCTCTCGACGGCGGTCGCGACGTACTTCACGTAGTTGTAGTTCGGGATGATGACGGAGACGAGCGGGTACCGGGTCTCCACGTTCACGACCACACTTTCCACGGCGCGGCGCCGCGCAACCACAGATCTTCGAGATGCGTTTTGTCGCGCAGCGTGTCCATCGGGTGCCAGAACCCGCGATGCACGAACGCGGACAGCTTTCCTTCCGCGGCGAGGCGCTCCAGCGGATCGCGCTCCCACACGGTCGCGTCGCCCTCGAGGTAGTCGAACACCGCCGGCGAGAGCACGAAGTAGCCGCCGTTGATCCACGCGCCGTCGCCCTGCGGCTTCTCGTCGAAGGCGACGATCTTCGCTTCTTCCATCCGCACCGCGCCGAATCGCCCGGGGGGCTGCACCGTCGTCATCGTCGCGACCGCGCCCGACGCGCGATGGTGCGCGATCGTCGCGCGAACGTCGACGTCGGAGAGTCCGTCGCCGTACGTGAAGCAGAACGGCTCGTCGTCGAGATAGCGGCGCACGCGGCGCAGGCGTCCGCCCGTCATCGTGTCGTCGCCGGTGTCGACCAGCGTCACGCACCACGGCTCCGCCGCCGAGTTGTGCACGCGCATCGAGCGGTCGCGCATGTCGAACGTCACGTCGGACGCGTGCAGCGCGTAGTTCGCGAAGAACTCCTTGATGACGTAGCTCTTGTAGCCGCAGCACACGACGAAGTCGTCGATGCCGTGCGCGGAGTACGTCTTCATGATGTGCCAGAGGACGGGCCGGCCGCCGACCTCGACCATCGGCTTCGGACGTGTCGTCGTCTCCTCGCTGATACGCGTCCCGAGGCCGCCGGCGAGGATGACGGCCTTCACCGCGCGTCGCTCCGCGCGATTCTCTGCATCCTGCTAGCTATCGGCAAACCGAGGGTCTTTCCGAAGGCGCTTGCTCGGCGGCAGAGGCGCGCCCGCGCCGCGCCGAAGTGCCCGCACCGGATGATCCCGTACTACCGGCACTTCGGATTGGAGCGCGATCCGTTCCTCGACACGGCGGACCCGCACTTCTATCGCACGACGCCGGCCTTGGCGCGCGCCCGCGACCGCCTCGTCGGCGGCGTGCTGGAGTCGCGGGGGCTGCAGATCGTCGTCGGCGAGCCCGGCACCGGCAAGACGAGCCTCATGGCGCAGACCGAGCGAGAGCTCCTCGGCCGCGACGACGTCCGCCTCGGCAAGATCCTCGACCCGTCGTTCGCGACGGAGACGGAGTTCTTGCTCGGCGTCGCCCGCTCGTTCGGGCTCGCGCTGCCGCCGCGCTCGCCGGCCGCGCTCAAGAACGCTCTCAAGAACTACCTCTACGACGCCGCCGTGCTCGACGGCCTCACGATCGTGCTCCTCGTCGACGAGGCGCAGAACGCCAGCGACGACATCTTCGAGGTGTTGCGGCTGCTGCTGAACTACGACGTGCCGCAGCGCAAGCTGCTGAACATCGTGCTGTTCGGGCAGACGGAGCTGCGTCCGCGGGTCGAGGCGCGACGGAACCTCGCAGACCGCGTCGATGAATGGTACGAGCTCGGCCCGCTCGACGACAACGAGGCCCGCGCGCTGATCGCGTACCGCATCTCGCGCGCGGGCGACGTGCAGGCGACCGCGATGTTCGACGACGACGTCTTCGACACGATCACGAAGGCGGCGGCCGGCACGCCGCGCCGGCTGCTGACGCTCGCGCACGCGACGCTGCGCGAGGCGGCCGCGTACGGCCGTCCGCGCGCGACGCGCACCGACGCGGAGGCGGCCGCGCGCATGCGCGGGCTGACCGTCTCCACGACAGCGGCGCATGCGCCGGCCGGCACAGCGTCACCGCCTGAGCCCATGACGCAGCCGGCCGGGACCGAGCCGGCGCGGCCGGCACGGCGGTGGTGGTGGCCCTGGTCCGCGGCTTTCCGGCTGCGGTGACACCGCGTGAGGTCGACGTGGATGAACTGTTCGACCGCAACGCCGACAGCCGTCTGCTCGAGCGCCGCCGGCGCGAAGAGCTCGGCCTCGAACCGCCCACGCGCCCGCCGTCAGCGATGCCGGCGCGCTTCGGACCCGAGTCGATGCTGGGCGACGGCGTACCGCTCGCCGCACCGCGCGGCGCGATGCTGCGTGTCGGGCTCGACGCGCGACCGAAGCACGAGCTGATCCCGGGCGCCGTCGTGACCGTCGTCGTCGAGGTCGGCGACGACGGCGACACCGATGCCGACGAGGTCACGGTGCGCGTCTCCGTGCCGCCCGGCGCCGACCCGGTCCTCGAGTCGTTCGCGCGCGACGACGTCCCCGTCGACGGCATCGCGTTGCTCGGCGAGGGACTGCGGATCGGCACGATTCCCGCCGCGAGCTTCGTGCGCGTGCGCTTCACCGCGCGCGTCCTCCCAGGGACCGATGCGCTCGATGTCGCCGCGCATGCCGCAGCGCCCGGCGTTCCCGCGGTGTCCGGCCCGGCGCTTCGTCTCACGCGCCGCGCGGGGCACGCCGCGTTCGATGCGCCGCGGCCGTTCTTCGAGCTGGAAGCCGGAGAATCGGCGGACGACGACAGCGCCCTCGACGAGGCCGTCGATGTGCGCATCGTCGACGCGCTCGTCGATCAGCCGGCCGTTCCCGATGTGCCGCCCGCGTCGACCGAGGCGTCGCAAACGCCCGAAGCCGCGCACGAAGAGCGTGCGGAGGCCGCTCTACCCGACGCGGACGCCGACTCGGCGGAACGGCCGCTCATCGCCGCGCCGCCCAGCTTCAAACTGCCCGCGCATCTGATCGCAAGGCCGCCCGAGCCCCAGGCCGCGCCGGAGCCGGAACCGACCGGTCGGGTCGGCCCGCCGCGCGCCGAGCCGAACCGCAGCCGCCCGCCGCGGAGCCGGACGCGCACCGCCGAGCCCGTCCCCGAGTCCCCGCCCGCGGAGCCGCGAGCCCTTCGCGGAGGCTGCGCGCCGAGCCGGTCACCGAGGACCGAGCCCGTCATCGACGCCGACCCGGTCACCGAGGCCGAGCCGGCGGCGCTGGAGGTCGAACCCGAACCCGAGCCGGTCGCTGCGCCGGTGCCCGCGCTGCTCGCGCGGGTGCTCGACGCGGATGAAGTGCGCGCGCTCGAGCGCGTGTTCGTCGGCGCGGTGCCGCACGGGCTCGCCGCGCTCGCGCTGCTGTCGTCGGTCGCCGCCGCCGACGGCCCGCTGGGTCGCGCACTCGGCGTCGCCGCGTTCGCCCGGTCCGTCGCCGCCGCGCTTCCGCGCGCGCTCGTCGCCGCGCGCATGAACCGCCCGACGCCCGCCGTCGTCACGCCGGAAGCGCTGAAGCTCATCGCACCGGCAGCGACCGCGCCCTACGAAGAGATCCCGTACGAGGGCGCGCTGCTCGTCGCGCGGCTCGACGCGCGCGACTTGGAAGCGCTGCGCAACGTGCTCGCGCGCAACCTCGTCGACCCGTTCCTGCGCGGCGTGCAGATTCTGCTCGCGGTCGCGCCCCGCGCGGTCGAAGGCGTTCCGTCGGAAGCCGCGGAGCTCGTGCGCGGCGCGATCGCCGGCGTACCGCGTCGCCGCCGGCGCGTGGCTCATGCGCGTCACGGTGCGCCGCGCGGTCGATCGCAGCTACGACCCGCTCACCGCCGATGATGCGTCGCTGCACGAGGCCGGGCGCGCGCTCGTCGCGGCCTTGCGCGAAGCCGTCCGTTGAAGCTGCTCATCGGCATCCCGACGGGCGGTTCGCCGGCGCGCCCGTTCCTGGACGCGTTGGCGGCGCTGCGCGTACCGGCAAGCGTCACCGATGCGGATCGCGTCGTGTGGAGCGGCAACTTCGTCCCTGCGCAACGCGACATGATCGCGCGCGACGCGCTCGACCGCGGCGCCGACCTGCTCGCGATGATCGACGACGACATCGTTGCGCCGCCCGACGCGCTCGAGATGCTGATCGCGGCGCTGCTCGCCGATCCGGCGGCGGCAGTCGCGGGCGCGCTGTACTACAGCCGCGACTCCGCGCGACCGATGGCCGTCACGCGGTGGAGCTCGGCCGACACGACGACCGCGGCGATCCCGGCGTTCGCGTCCGGGCGTGTCGCGGACGTCGACGGCGTCGGCTTCGGCTGCGTCGTGCTGCGCATCGGCCGCGCTGCGAGCGCTCGCCGCGCCGTACTTCGCCGCGCACCTGTACGTCGATCGCACCGCGCGCATCGTGCGCCAGTGCGACGAGGACTATCTGCTGTGCGAGCGCCTGCGCGCGACCGGCGCGCGCGTTCTGCTGCACGCCGGCGTGCGTGCGGAGCACTTCGACCGCGCGTCGAACACCACCGCGCCGGCGCGCTGGGAAGACGACGCCGAGACCGACCGGCTCCGCATGATCGTTCTCCGCGACGGACGTACGCACTTGGTCGCGTTCGACGATGCGGCGCCGCGCGCCGACGAACGCCAGGAACCGTTTCCGGCGAGGCTGCTCTTCGCGGGGCGGTGAAGCGCTAGAACCGTCCGTCGACGGCGCCGATGCGCGAGACGCGCCGGCCGATCGCGCGCGAGAACGCTTTCATCTTGCCGATCGCGCGCAGCCGTTCGGCGACCGCGTCGCGATAGGCGCGCATGCGGCGCAGCTGGTCTTCACGGTACGCGTAGACGCCCTGCACGCGGCGCGCGACCTTCGCGTCCTGCGCCGGCGCCATGTCGGGCGACTCGCCGAACATGCGCTCGAGCTCGGCGGTCAGCGCGGCTTGCGTTTGGAACGCCGAGCGCACCTCGGGCCAGCGGCGCTCGACGAACGCCGCGTCGGCGTCGAGACACGCGCGCTCGAGCGCGACGATCGTACGCGCGACGGCTGCGCGCGCCGCGTCAGCAGACGACGATGCCAAGATCGCCCGCGGGCGCGCCGAGCGCGCGATACCGCTTGATCGCCTCGACCCACGTCTCGCGCAAGCTCGCGATCAGCGGGATCAGATCGCGCACCTTCTGCGGATCGCCGTGCATGTTCGCGGCGACGAGCTGGTGGTGCCAGAACTCGTAGATGCGGAACAGGTTGCCGGGAATCTCGCTGTCGATGTCGAGCTTGAGCGATCCCATCAGCAGCGCGCACGCGCGCTGCGCGCGGCGCAGCAAGTTGTGCCGCGCCTGGATGTCGGTAGGGCGCGTCTCCATCGTTTCGATCGCCTGCCGTGCGAACAGTAAGAGCGCGTCGTAGACCCGGATGATGAGCTCTTCCGGGCTTGCGGAGGTGATGGACGCTTCGAGATACCGGAGGTTCGCGTCGGTGATCGTCACAGTGGTGGATACAGCCTAACCTGAGCTACTGGTATTGAGGCCGAGCGCGCTGAGCGACTGCTGCATCGACTGCAGCTCCGCGATCTGCGTCTCGCTGTTGGTGAACTCGGCGCGGAGATCGTCGGCCTGCATGTTCGCCTGATCGGTGATCAACTGGATTTGCTGCTGCAGCGAGGAGATCTCGTCCTGATTCTCCGTCTGCACCGTCGAGAGCAGCGACTGCGTCGGCACGGTGCCGGCGATGCCGCCGCTCAACTGCGTCGGGAGTCCCGCCACGGTCGTGAGGTAGGAACCGACCTGCGTGATGACGCTGTTCGCGCCGCTGAACAGCTGCGCGACCGCGCCGGGGTCCGTCGAGAGCGCCGTGGTCAGCGCGGAGACGTCGAGCGACTGGAGCCGTCCGCTCGTGCCGTCGTACTGCTGCGACGTCACACCGCCCGTGTCGGAAGCTCGACGAGTCGCTGGAGTCGCTCGAGTCGCTGGCCTGTGCCACGCTGAACGACGAGTCGAGCGTGAGCCCGATGGACGAGAGCGAGTTGTACGAGGTCGAGCCGGTGTTCATGTAGCCCGACACCAAGTTGACGAGCTGATCCTTGATCGAGCTGACCTCTTCGTTGTTGAAGAGGACGCCGCCGCCGGTGAGCTGCGTGCCGCTGGTCTGCCCCGTCGCCGAGCTCGTCGTCGTACCGACGACGGGCGCCTGCGTAGCGGTGTTGATCTCGTCGATCAGCGCGTTGTACGAGTTCACCCAGCTCGTGATCGCGGACTGCAGCACGCTGCTGTCCTGCGCGACGCTGATCGTCACCGGTGCGACGATCGTACCGTCGACGGCCTGCTGCAGCGCGAGGCTGACGCCGGGCACGACGTTCGTCACCGTGTTCGAGTTGCTGTAGACGGTGTGCTGCGTGCCGGCGGCGTCGGTGAAGACGATCTTCGCCGAGTTGCCGACGTTCTCGGTCGCGCCCGCGCTCAGCTGGTTCGGCTGCGTGGCGTTCGTGAGGAATCCGGCGGCCTGCAGGAAGTTCGACGTGTCGCCGGTCGAGCCGAGCGTGATCCCTTGCGGACCCTCGGCTTTCGCCGTCAGGACGACGCTGTCGGTCGACTGATCGTACGAGGCGATGACGCCCGCGGACGACTGATTGATCTCGTTCAGGATGTCGTTGAGGTTGTTCGTCGTCGCGTCGACGTTGAACGCGACGCCGTTGATCGAGAACTTGCCGCTGGTGACCGCGGTCGAGAACCCGGCGTTCTGGCTCGTGTCGAAGACGGCACCGACGTTGATGCCGCCGATCGCGGACGTGCTCGTCGCGCTGTACGTGCCGGCGTTGTCCGTGATCTGCGCCGTATCGAGCTTGAGGACTTGCAGCAGATTGCCCGAGTCCGTTGCCGAGCCCAGCGTGAGCGGCTGCGTCGAGGAGATCGTGACCGCTTGCGTGGCCGCATCGTACGACATCGTCACGCCGACGGACGCGAGCGCCGTCGCGTTCGTCGCGATGAAGCTCTGCAGCGTCGTGGCGTTGACGTCGTAGTTCAGCTGGAGGCCGTTGATCGTGATCTGGCCTTGCGTCGCCGACCCGTTGTTCGGCGTGATCGACGCACCGGCGTTGACCAGCGCCGTGTTCTGGCTGAACGTTCCGTTGGACGCGGGGTCGTTGATGATCTGCGTCGCCGTCGCGAGGCTGGCGGAATCGATCACGTAGTTGCCGGGCGTCGCCACCGAGCCGCTGATCGTCGATGCGGCGACCGCGGCGGAGTTCGACGACGTCGGCTTCGTGGCGGTGAAGTTCGCCGGGTCGCTGATCGCCTGGAACGAGTCCTGGAACTTTCCGATCAGGTCCTGGATCTTCAGCAGCTCGCTCTGCTGCGAGTTCAGCGTCGTGATCTGGTTCTGGAGCGGCGTCTCCTGCTCCAGCGTCATCTGCGTGTACTTGTTGATGATCGAGTTGTAGTCGATCCCGGATGCGATGCCGGGGAACGAGATCGGCGGGACGTTGGTGCCGTACTGGACGTCGCTCCCGCTCGAGCCGGACGTCGACGTCGTGGCCGATCCGATGCCGCTCACGTCAGGCGGTCCGATCCACGACGGCGCCGGCGAGCTTGTTGAAGAACTGCGCGATCTGCACCATCGCCTCGGACGGGAACTGGGTGATGACCTGACCGGTCTCCGCGTTGGTGAACACGGTCACGATCTCGTTGGGCTCGACGACCCGATAGGAAACAGACACTTTCGAGCCACCGCCGACGAGCTGCGAGAGCGCGTGGTGCAGGGTCGGCTCGTCGACCTGCGCGTGCGCCTGCGACGCCGCCTTCGGCGCGGGACTCGACCCGGTTTCGGAAGCGGCCGCTGCCGTCGGAAACGCCTGCATGATCACCCGATGCCGGCGTGGCAACCGCGCTTGCGTGCGTCGCGTCGATCGATTGAACGTCCATGTTCGTCGAAACCCTCCTCGTCAAAACTATCGGCGGTCGTTCGGAGGGGATTTAGGAAGGATCACCGGCGTACCGCCACTGCGGCATAGCCGCGCACGATCGCGCGCAGTGCCGCGGCCGGTTCGAAGCTCCGGGTCGCCGGCCGGCGACCCGCCACGCGGCGAGCGCAACGCCTGGTCCCACGCCTCGCCGAGCGCGCGCGCGAGCGATCCCGCGTCCGCGGCGTCGAAGGTCCGCGGTTCCGGTCCGGGTACGCGCACCGCGCGGCGGCTCGGGACGACGACGACGGCACCGCTGAGGGCCGCCGCGACCAGACGCGATCCTCCGTCGCCGATCCAGGCGGCGTCGACGACGACGGCCGCCGCGGCGCGCAAGCCCGCGGCGACCCGTGGATCGGGCTCCCCGGCGAGCACGATCAGCTCGGCGCCGCCGAACTCGCGCACCCGCTCGAGGTACGAGGCGTCGGCCACGGGACCGGCGAGCACGAGCGGCACGCCGGCGTCGGCCGCGCACCGCGCGAGCAGCAGCTGGTTGCCGATCGGGCCGATCGGGGCGTGCGCGAGCACGAACGGATCGCTGCCGGCGAGCGCGGCCACCGGCGCGGGATCGCATGGGGCGTGCAGCGCCGGCACGATCTCGATCGGCCCGCCGCGTCCCGTGCGCCGCCGGACCACGTCCGCTTCGGCCGCGCAGGAGGCGAACACGATCGACGCCTCGCGCAGCGCGTTCGCCGCCGCGGCGGCGCCGGCCGATTCGGGCGCGTACGGCGTACCCGCTCGCGCGTCGCCGACGGCGACCGCACGCCGCGCGAGCATGCCGAGATACGCTGCGACGTCGCGTTCGTCGGAACCGTATTCGAAGCAGAACCGCGTGACTTCGGCGCCCCACCAGCCGCCGTCCGTCGCGTCGTCGTCGTACGCGTGCACGGCGACGGGGATCCCGGCCCGGCGTGCGGCGGTGACGATGCCGCCGACGCGGTCGCCGTCGCGCGTCCCGAGCACGTGCACGAGATCGGCGTCGCGCACCGCATCGTTCGCATCGCGCACCGCGGCGTCGAAGCCTTCGGCGCATAGCGCGCTCGCGAGCGCCGACGCTTCGTCGGTGTCCGCCGAGGGCAGCCGCGCAGCGTCGTCGCGCCCGAGCACGACCGCGATACGGCCGCTCGACGTGCCGTCGCGCACGACGGCGACGGGTGCCGGCACACGCATCCGTTCCGGCACGCGTTCGACGGCGAACCACCGGCGCGCGGGCCCTTCGGCCGGATCGAACGAGATCGACGACGTCGAGCGGCAACGGGTCGACGGCTTCGATCACCGTCCCCGCCGCGGACGCGAGCTTCGGATCCAGGCGCAGCACGCACGGCGCGTCGCCCGCGTCGCTATCGACCGCGACGATCGCGACGTCGGCGCGGGACGTCGCGTCCGGCGCATCGCCGTACCACGCGCGTTCCGCCGGCGTGCGGCGGCGGGCAGCGATGCCGACGGAACCGGCATCGCGCAGCATCGCCCACCCCGCGATCGCGTCGGCGGCGTCGATGCGCACCGTCCGGCCGTGCGCGAACCGCCGCGCGTAGCGATACGGCGCAAGGCGGACGAGCGCGTCGCGAAGGGGTGCGGCACCGTAGCATCCGGCCGCTCGTGCGGCGTCGAACGCGTCGCATTCCGCGAAGCGCAGCACGTGCTCGGCGATCGCGCCGCCGCCGAGCACGAGGTCGTCGACGTGCGGCATGACGCGTTCGGCGATGCCGCGCGCGAACGCATCGTCGCCCGGCGAGCCGTGCGGGAAGACGAGCGCGTCGCGATCGCGATCGGCGACGGCACCCGGGTCGGCCAGCACCAGCGGGATGACCATGACGTCGAGATCGCGCGCGAAGCAGAGGTCGAGCGCCAGCGCGGTGCGGCGATGGTTACGAACGGGTTCGACGCGAACGGCGACGAGCCGCTCGGCGTCCACGATCGGTGCGCCCGTGCTCCACGGCGCGAGAATCGCGTGCGTGCGATGCGTTCTCATCGCAGCACGGGCTCCAGCAACGCACGCAGATCGGACTCGTGCACGCGCCGGCAGTCGGCGAACGCGTCGCGGACGTGCTCGCTCGCGACGACGAGTGCGCACGTCGCTTTCGAGAGCGGCGCACCATGCGGCCAGATCGTTCGCGCGCTCGATTCGAACGGACACCGTCTCCGCCAGCGGCACGCGGCCCTGCGCGAGCACGGTGCGGACGCGCGCGGCGCATTCCGCCGGCGTCACGTCGCCGTCGAGCAGCAGCGCGACGCGCACCGGGCTGCGCACGTCGAACGCCGCGTTCGCGGCGGCGACGAACCGGCACGCACGATCGAGCTCGTGCGCGTCCGCGATCGCGACCGCGATCGCATGCGATGCGGGGACGGGCGCCGTCGCGACGGCGCCGCCGTCGAACGGAACGCGCTGCGCGGGATCGAAGCCGCGTGCGATCGCGGCGGAATCGGCGAGCGGAACCGGTGTCCGGATGTCGACCGCCGCGGCCGGATTGTGCGAGAGATCGGCAGGAAAGCGGTGCACGAGCACGTCGTCGCAACGGACGACGGCGTACCCGGCCGCGCGTAGCCGCTGCACGAGATCGGCGATGCCGCGCCGCGTCGGACCGTGCGCCGGATCGACGCCGCCGACCGCGTGCAGCGCGGCGCGCGACACGACGAGCGCAGGCGTGACCGCAACGTCGATCGGTTCGGTGTCGCGCGCGCGCTCGAGGGCGCGCGTCCGTGCGAGCGCACGCAAGTCGGGCAGCGTCGCGTAGTTCACGTCGGCGACGCCGTCGCCGCCCGGCGCGCCCGGGACGGCGGGAAACGCGGCGCCGAGCGACGGGATGCGCGCAAACGCGTCGCGCAAGCCGTTCCAGCGATCCGCCGGGGAGCAGCACGTCGTCGGCGACGATCGCGACGAGATCGCGCGTCGCGCTTCCGGCCGCGCGGTTCAGCGCACCGGACAGCAGCGGGTCGACGGCGTCTTCGAGGAGCGTGACGTGCGGATACGACGCGAGAATGCGCCGCGCCGTCGCGGCGTTCGGCGCCGTGACGGCCACGACGTCGTCGCCGGGCCGCGTGTTCTCCACCACCGCGGCGAGCGTGACGCGCAGAACCTCCGGCAGCGACGACGCGAGGAACACGATGCTCGCGCCGAGCGCCTCGGCGCTCCGCGCAACGTGCACCGCCGGGCGCCCGGGCGCGCGCACTGCACGGCGCATCGCGTCGGCGCCGGCGGCGAGCGACGCGATCGCCTCGGCGATCGTCGCGCCCGGTGCGTCGACGTGTTGCGGCAGCCGGCCCGGTGCGATCAAGACGCACGATCCGTCGAGTGCGCTCGCCGACGGCGCCGCGATCGCGACGGCGGCGCTGGATTCGATCGACTCGACGAGCGCGTCGAACGCGCTCGCGTCCGGAACGCACGCCGCGGAGGCGACCAAGACGTAGCGGTCGCCACGGACGCGCAGCTCCTCGCGCAGCGCGCGCGCCGCATCCGTCACGGCGCGTGACGTCGTCTGCGGCGCGAGCGACCGGGCGCGCCGTGCCGCGATCTCCGCGCCGGAACCGTGCACGAGCACGGTGAGCGGCGGCAACGGCATGCGGACGCGCGCACGGAAACCGCCCGGCATGCGGACGTCGCGCTCGACGAGCGCGCGTCGCCACGCCGCGGGAAGCCGGTGCGCGCCGCTCAGCTCGGGCCGCCGCTCGGCGACGGCGCGGATCGCCGCGGTGCTGCCGCGATCGTCCGCACACCGTTGCCGCAGCGCGATATGCGAACGACGGCACGCACCGCACGTCGCGCCCGGACGCGCGCGCACGCGCGCACAGCTCGAGCATCGCGGCGATGCGATCGTTCGGGAGGGGATCGACGACGAGCTCGCGAGCGGCGAGAACCATTCCGGGTGCGACGACGTCGACGGCGCCGCGCACCGACGCGTGATCGCCGGCCCGCGGGGACAGCACGATGGGCACGAGCTCGAACGGCAACGGACCGGCGCTGGGCGCGAGCATCCAGCCGAAAAGGTCGGCGTCCGGCATGCAGCGTGCGCCGCCGACGACGCCCGCATCGCGCGGCATCGCTGCGCGCAGCGCGTCGAGCGCGTGCGAGAACGGCACGGCGTCGCGCTCCGCGATCAGACACGTACGGCGCATCGGATGCGCGCGCCGCGGCGGCGACCGCCTCGGCGTCGCCGCGCGTCGATTTGCGTGAAACGCACGGACGTGCTCAGCGCAGCGCGAGCTCCGCGGCACGGCCGGCGTCACCGACGCGCCCCGCGGCGAGCAGCGCGGTCGCGAGACCGAACGACGCGTGCTGAACGACGGCGGCATCGGCGGCGGGCAGCGACGAGAGCCGCTGCAGCGTCACGAGCGCGGCATCGAGATCGCCGCTGCGCCGTTCGATCTCCGCGCGCAGCGCGAGCGCCGGCGCGGCATGCGAATCGCCGTCGGCGACACGGTCGAGGTGGGCGAGCGCGGCATCGTCGCGGTGCAGCCGCGCCGCAGCGAGTCCGGCGTTGTAGCAGAGCACGGGATCGTCCGGCGCGAGCGCCAGGCCCGCTTCGGCCGCGGCGAACGCATCGTCGACGCACCCGTCTTCCAGCAGACGATGCGAACGGCGCGCGAAGTCGGCCGCGCCGTGCATCGGCGCGTCGAGCTCGGCGCCGCGCAGACGCGCGAGCCGGTCCGCGTCGCCGCGGCGCCGCGTAGAGCTTCTCGAGGAACGCGAGCACGTGGCCGTTGCCCGGCGCGACGTCGAGCGCGCGCAGCGCGTACGGCTCCGGATCGCCGAGGCGTTCATCGCGCGCGACGCTTGCCGCGGAGACGAGCAGCGCGACGTACACGTCGTCCGGAACGGCGGAGCGCCGCTGCTCCACACGCTCGAAGGCCTCGGTGAAGCGCCGGCGGCGCATGAGATAGTTGACGTGCTCGATGAAGCCCGCGTCACCGCCGTCGCGCGCGATCTCGCGGTACAGCCGGTCCGCGTCGTAGAACCGACCCGTCTTCTCGTACGCGTTCGCGAGCTGACGCTGCAGGAGGACGACGTGCGGCTTCGCGGCGAGCGCGCGTTCGAACCACGGCACCGCCTCGTCCAGACGGCCCTCTTTCACGTACGTCGTCGCGATGTTGAGCGGCGCCTTCCACGTGAAGATCTCGTCGTCGACCATGACGTAGTTGTCCGCGCGGTCGCGGACGGTCATCGCCCGCTCGTAGTCCGCGCGCGCCTCGTCGAAGCGGCGCTCGCGCGCGAGGAGATAGGCTCGCGTGAAGATGACGTTCGCGTGATCGGGCGAGCGCTCGAGCTCGGCGTCGATCGTCGCGAGCGCACGATCGAAGTCGCCGCGCCCGTCGGCGTACGCGTGCGCGAGCATCACCGAGCCGATCGGGAAGAACAGCCGCCGCGGGCCCGGGCATCGCGAACATGCGCTCCAGCACCTCGGCGCCGGTTTCGTGGTCGCCCGCCGCGACGGCGGCGACGCCGAAGTTGAACCACGAGAACGCGTCGTCGGCCGCTTCGCGCATCGCGCGCTCGAGCAGCGGCTGGTTGCGCGCGCCCTTGTCGCGCGACGTCATCACCTCGGCGGCGTAGCCTTTGTGGCGAATGACGATCGGCGACGTCACGCCGACGATGTGGCGCTCGCCGTCGACGAAGATGTTCTCATGGATGACGCTGCGGTAGCGGATGCGCGGCGTCGAGGGGAAGACGCGCGGCAGCATGTGCGTCATCGTCGATGCGACGCCGGAGACGTCGTCGACGTGGTTCTGAATCTTCACGTACACGCCGGTGAGCGCGGCCGGCGTCTCGGCCAGCGCACGCAGCAGCACCGCGGATTCCGGCGTCAGCTCCTCGTCCGCGTCGAGCACGATCGTCCAGCGGCGCGTCGCCATCTCGAGCGACTCGTTGCGCGCCCAGGCGAAGTCGTTGCGCCACTCGCGAAAGATGACGTTCGCTCCGAACGAGCGCGCGATCTCGACGGTGCGGTCCGTCGAACCGGTGTCGACGACGTTGATCTCGTCGACCGCGTCGCGCGCGCTCGCGAGACACTCCGCGAGAAAGCGCTCTTCGTTGCGCACGATCATGCACAGGCTCACGCCCGCCGTCCGCTGCGGTTCGCCGTGCGCGGGCTCCGGCAGATTGAACAGCAGGCCGGTCTGCGCGCGCGCGAACGCGCTGTCTGCTTGGTCGACGATCTCTAGCGGCACGGTATCATCCTGGAGGTTGTATCGGCCGCGCGCCGCGCAAAAAAGAGAACGGGCCCGCCTGAGCGAGCCCGTTCTCTCTAACCGACGACCTTTCGGTCGTTATCGGAAGAGGGCGAGGACCGATTGCGCGTTCTGGTTCGCCTGCGCGAGGACCGACGTACCGACCTGCACCAGGATCTGGAGCTTCGTGTACTCGGTGGTCTCGGAGCCGACGTTCAGGTCGCGGATCGCGGACTCCGACGCGGTGAGATTGACCGCCGCGTTGTTGTCGTTGCTCTCGTCTTCCTGGAGACGGACGACCGTCGCGCCGAGCTGTGCGCGCTGCGCGAGCACCGTCTGCAGGGCGTTGTCGATCTGACCGATGGCGTCTTCCGACGCAAGCGACCCGTCGGGGAACGAACCGGCCGCGCCGGAGGGCCCGATCAGGTTGACGTTCGCGATGCGGAGCGACGCCGTCGACGTGTCGATGAAGCCGACCTGGATCGTCGCGCCTTCCGCGGCGCCCGACTGGAAGTTGAACGCCGGCGAGTTCGGGTTCGACGCCGCCGAGACGTACTGGCTGACCTTCAGGAACGCCGTCGTGCCGACGTCGAGCGTGCCGATCGTGCCGAAGCCGATGGTCACGTCGTTGATCGTGATGGCGGCGGCGTAGCCGGTGTTGCTGACGTTGAGCACGGTCGTCGTCACCGTGTTCGCCGCGCTGTTGTAGAACGACACTTCGAGCCCTTGCTGGGTCGAGGTGATCTGCGCGACCTGGACTTCGATCGTACCGTCGACGACGGTCGTGTCGGTGGAGCTGAACGAGACCTGCGTGGGATCGATCAGCGTGCCGCCGGCGGCGAGGTCGGTGTTCGACGTGATGAGCGCGTTGACGTCCTGCTCCTGCTGGAAGCCCGCATGCGAGCCGTCGAGCAGGTTCTGGCCGTTGAAGTTCGTGTTCTGCGAGATGCGGTTGACTTCGAGCAGCAGCTGCTGGACTTCGTCCTGCAGATTCTGGCGGTCGTCCGTGGACGTGATGTCCGACGCGCCTTCGACGGCGAGCGTACGGATGCGCTGCAGGATGTCGGTCGTCGTCTGGAGCGCGCCTTCGGCCGTTTGCGCGGCGTTCGTCGCGTCCTGAACGTTCTGCGCGCCTTGGTCGAAGCCGTTGACCTGCGCTTGCAGCGATTCGGCGATCGCGAGACCCGACGGGTCGTCCGCTGCCGTGTTGATCCGCAGACCGCTCGAGAGGTCCGTTACGGCCGTTCCGAGTGCCTGCTGGTTCTTGTTGAGATTGAGGCTGACCTGATTCGCCAACAGGTTGTTGGCGATGGAAAGCCCTCCGATGCCCGGCATGTGTTTCCTCCATGATCACACGTGTGAGTAAGGCGGGCGCTTCCTGTACCCGTCCCTCTCCGTCGTTCGGCGTAAAGCCGCGTTTACTTTAGCGTTCCGCGCGTGTTTTCGGGCTTCGCCGGACGGTGCGATTTGGCGCCGAGATCGGCCACCTTCGGCTTCTCCGCGGCAGCCGCCGACGGCATGGGCTCACCCGCCGCGGCGCGGTTCGTCCGCTGGATCTCCTCGTACACCTCGGATCGGTGCACCGGGATCGTGCGCGGCGCCTCGATCCCCAGCTTCACCGTGTCGCGATCGACGGCGACGACGACGATGCGGACATCGTCACCGATCATGATCGCCTGGTTGAGTTTGCGGCTGAGGACTAACAGCGAGGGCGCCCTCCGTGGCTGTGACGGACCGCGCCCTTCCCTTTTCTGGTGCTACGCTCCCGCCTTCGCGGCGGGCGCTTTCCTTGGAATCGGCGTGCGGACGGAGTAGCCGCCCGTTTCCAAGGTGATCTGCCTCGCCGTCCGCGTCCGGAGGTTCACGATGATCGGGGCGAGCAGGTTCATCGTCATCTCGACGGCGCCCGGGCTCACGACGACGACGCAAAGCGTCACGAAGTCCTCGGGCTTGCGCAGGTCGAGCGAGCTGATCGCGTACGGCGGCACCTGCGGCGCGTAGTCGGCGAAGATCGTCCAGGGATCGGCGACGGGGATCGCGACCGCGGTGTCGTCGAGGCTCTGGAGCCACACGAACTTGTCCTGGCTCTCGAGGTTCAGCGCGATGAACCGGCGCAGCGTTCCGAAGCCCGGCAGGCCCCACGGGAACGTCAGTACTTCGTCTTCACGGTACGTGCATGGTCCGAAGCGAGGCAGATCGACGGTGATCTCCCGTTCGGCGGTCTCCACGATCGTTTGCGTCACGCAGTCAGCCTCAGCCGGTGGATGTCGGGTTCAGGTAGTTGAAGAGCGTCTTGTTCTCGAGCGAGGTCGTCGTCTGATACGCGGCTTCGAGAGCCAGCTGCGTCTGCGAATACTTCGACGTCGCGGCGGCAACGTCGACGTCCTCGATCGAAGACTCCGTACTCTGGTTATCGGTCAGCGTCGTCTGGAGTTGACTCGAGATCGACCCCAGGTTCTGGATGCGGGAGCCCACGACCGAGCGCGCCGCGAGCACCGCGCTCGTCGCGTTGTCGATGTCGCCGAGCTGCGTCGAGATGTTCTGGACGAAGTCCGCCTGCGAGGAGAGGCCGAGCACGGCCGTCAGGTTGCCGGCGTTCGTCGCGCCCGCCGAGGCGACGTCGGTGACGTAGAACGACGATGAGCCGCTCAACGAGATCTTCTGCGTCTGCGGGTCGTACGTCGCGGTCACGCCCGTCGTGCCCGTCTGGGCGTTGATCTGCGCAACGAGGCTCGTACCGCCCGGCGGCGGCACGCCGTCGTCGAGCGCTGCGGTCGCCGGGACGGTGATCGTCGCGACGCCCTGCACACCGTTGACCGAGCCGTTGATCTCGATCGAGAAGTTGCCCGTGCTGTCCGCGACGGGCGTCGTCGCGAACGTGTTCGCCGCGTTGAGCGTCGTCGGCAGCGGCGAGGTCGGAACGCCCTGCGGCCCGTACACGACCGCGCCCGCGCGGTTGATCGCCGCGGAGCTCTCGTCGACCGCCGTCCCGTTCTGCAGCGTGTTGCGCAGGTTGATCAGCGTCTGGAACACGTCCGGCGAGCCGTTCGGGGCGTTGTAGTTGAACGCCGACGCGAAGGTCGTCGAGAGGCCGATGTTCTGACCGTTGTAGAGCAGCTGCCCCTGCTCTTGCTCGTTGCCGCCGAACGTGATCGACTCCGGCGGCGAGCCGATGGCCTGCACGGGAGGCGTCGCCTTGCTCGACGTGCCGGCAAAGATGTAGCTTCCGTTGTACGAGGTGTTGGCCACGGAGACGGCCTGCTGCAGCAGCTGGTTCACCTGTCCGGCGAGCGATGTGCGCTGCTGGGCGCTCAGCGTGTCGCTGGAGCCTTGTACGGCGAGCTGCCGCGCGCTCTGCATGATCGACGTCAGCGTCGAGAGCGCGCTGTCGGTGTTCGTCAGCTCGGCCGTCGCGTTCGTCGCGTTCGTCGACTGTTCGCTCGAGAACCCGATCGTCGTGTGCAGCGCGAGGTCCTGCGCGATCTGCGAGGGATCGTCGCCGGGCGCCTCCAGCTGCTTGCCGCTCGAGAGCTGCTGTCCGATCTGCGCGTACAGCGCCTGCTGGTCGTCGATCGTGGCTGCCTGCTGCGCGTAGATCGTCGAGGTAGCGATGCGCATCGATTATCCTCCGGGAATCAGACCGATCGCGGTCTGCAGCAGCGTGTCGAGGACGCTCATCGTGTGCGCCGCCGCCTGGTACGCGTTCTGGTATTTGATGAGGTTCTGCGTCTCTTCGTCGAGGTTGATGCCGTCGACGCTCTGCCGCACCGAGTCGATGTTCGATGCGAGCGTCGTCTGCGAGCTGTTGCCGGTCGTCGCAGTCTGCACGTCGTTGCCCATCTGCGCGATGAGGCCGCCGTAGTACGACCCGAGGGTCTGCGTCGCGGCGCTGGCGATGGAGAAGTTCGCGGCATGCGCGTTGGCGGCGGTGAACGTGATCGTCCCGGTCGTGCGGTCGACTGCCGTCACCGTCACGTTCTCTTGCGCCGCGGTACCGGCGCCGATCGTCAGCTGGTCGCCGACGACGACTTGCGCGAACGCGTTGGGATTGCCGGCGGGCGGCGCGACGGTGACCGAGCCGGCGCCCGCGATCGCGGTCGGCGACGTGCTCTGCAGCGCCGGGATCCCGACGTTCGACGTGAACATCGTGAGCAGCGCGTTGGAGCCCGCGTTGTCGCCCGGCCCGAACGCGTTCGTCGCGTTCTGCTGCACGCCGTTGATGCCGGTCGCGCCGACGATCTCGAGGATCGACGTGGTCGGCGTGCCCTGCGAGCCGCCGACCGGTGCATTCGAGTCGGCGATCGTGAAGTCGGGCGTCGTCGGGTTCGCGCCTTGCTGGGCGCGCAGCGCCGCGCTCGTGTTGTTCGGGTCGCGCGCGAAGACGATCGTCTGGGTCGTCGTGTCGTACGACGCCGTCACGCCCATTTGCGCGGCGTTGAAGCTCGTGATGAACCCGTTGACGGTCGACGAGTTGCCGGCCGCGCTGAAGTCGTAGTTGAACGCCTGCGCGACGCCGTCGACCGTCACGGTCAGGGTGCCCGTCGTCGGGCCGACGGTCGCGCCCGGATGCGCGAGATCGATGTTCCCGGCGATCGCGTCGGCCGTGTTCAGGACGTTGTTCGCCGAGTTCATCGCCGTCGTCAGGCTGCCGGCCGCGGTCGACGCGAGCGACGCCACGATCTGCGAGGGGTCGGTCGGCGCGACCGTGATGTCGGACGCGGTGACCGTCGCGTTCCCGGACGCGGCCGTGAAGAGGCCGATGCCCGGGTCGCCGGTGCCGTCGTAGCCGGCTTCGGTGATGCGGTCGATCTCGTTGGCGGTCGCGCTCGCGAACGCGTCGAGCTGATCGCCGTACGATTGCAGCTTGTCGTTGTAGACATCGACGTACGCGCCGAGCTGACCGCTGCCCACCTGCACCGGCGTCGGGTTGGCCGGGTTCGGATCGCCCGCCATGCCGATGACGAGCGCCGGATCGCCGGACGCGTCGGTGCCGACGACCGGCGCGGCGAGATGGTACGCCTGCGTGTCGTTGACGACGGCCTGACCGCCGACCGTCACGAGCACCGAGCCGTTCGACTGCACGGACGTTTGCGTCGACACGAGCTGCGAGAGCTGATCGATGTCCTCGTCGCGCTGGTCTTCGTACGTGTTCGGATTGTCGCCCATCGCCGTGGCGGCGCGGATCTGCCCGTTCAGCGCCGCGATCGAGTCGATCAGACCGTTCGCCTGCGAGACGACCGTCGACGCCTGCTGCACCAACGACGACTTCGCCGACGTGACGGCGTCGCCGACGACGTTGAGCGTCGACGCGAACGTCTGCGCCGCCGCGAGAACGCCTTGCCGCTCCGACGTGCCGCTCGCGTTCGACGCCAGCTGCGAGAGCGCGCTCTGCAGGTTGGTGAACGCCGTGTTGATGCCGTTGTTGGGCTCGCCGAAGGCGGACTGCACGTTCGTCAGCTGCTGCTGCTCGACGTCGAAGTAGTTCTGCGCCGCCGTCGCGCCGCGGAACAGTCCGTCGTACGAGTTCTGGTGGATGCGCGTGATCGACTGCACGAGCACGCCGTCGCCCTGCGTCGGCGCGGCGTACGTCGCGTAGCCGACCGACCCGGCGACGGGCGGCGCCTCCACGAGGTTCGCGACCTGGCGCGAAGCGCCCGGCGTGTTGATGTTCGCGATGTTGTCCGAGGTCGTGTTCGCCGCTTCTTGAAAGGCGTCGACCGCCGATCCGATCAGGTTCAGTCCGAAGAAGCTCATGCGCGACGGCTCACGAGGACGCTGCCGTCCGGCGGCGGTACGATGCCGCGGCGGCGGTAGGTTCCGGTCTGTTCGGTCCCCGCCCGCTGCAGCACCGCGACGGTGCGCTTGAGACGGTCCATGCCGGCGAGGATGAGCGCCTTGTTGTTCGACACGGTCAGGCGCAGGGCGATGCTCTGCGTCTCGATGTCGCGCACGGCGCCGTACACGGTGCGGCGCAGCGGCGGCGGTGCGTACGCGCAGACCTGGCGCAGCGTCAGCGTGCCGAACCCGCGCCGCTGCATCGCGATGCGCTGCGCGTAGGCGGTCCCGTGCAGCACGCGACGCGCCTCGACGAGACGCTGGGTGTTCTCGACGACGTCCGGATCGTTGCGCACGAGGGCGTCCGTCATCGCGAGCGCGGCCTCGCCCAGCTCGCGGAGATGACGCCGCTCGTCGTCGAGCAACGCCATGAAGCGCTGCCACTGGCTCATGGCGCGCGCCTCGCGCGCGCCGCGCACGCTATGCTGCGGCTGCGAGCCGCTGCACGATCAGACGGCCGAGCATCTTCTCGACGATCTGATCCGCGGGCACGAAGTAGCGACCCTCGGAGACTTGCCGGCGCAGACGCTCGACCAAGTCCGGACGATAGAACGGCTCCGACGCTGCGGCGAATTCTTCCGCGAGCGCTTGCGCGGCGTCGGACCGCTCGAACGAATCGGTCGCGTCGTAGCTCACCGATGCGACGGGCGACTTCCGTTTCACCGGCCGGTAGGCGGAGATCGCCGACGCGATCTCTGCCCGCGAGATAATCATTGGTCGTGACGCCTCTTTCGAACGCTTCCTTGCTAAGAGGCGTATCGTCGGCTCGGCTTTGGGACTTTAGGCCCACTTTTGCGACCCGCGTCACTGTTGTTCTCCGATCACGCTCGAGCGCAACTGCGCCTCGAGAATCTTGCCGATACCGAGCGACCCGGTCTTTGCGAGCTCCTCCGCGCGCTTCTCGTCGAGCATCTCGCCGAAGGTCTGTTCGGCGTTGGACGGCTTGCCCGTGAGCGACATCGACGGCGCGGTCTTGCGCATCTCTTTGAAGAGCATGTCGACGAACAGCGCTTCCATCTGCTGCGCGGCATCATGCAGCTTCGCGAGCTGCTGCTGCTGCGCGGCGGTCACGTTCGAGGCGGTCGGACCCGCGGGGTTCAGCGCAGCCGGATCCACTAGATGATCTCCACCTCGGCCTGCAGCGAGCCCGACTCGCGCAGCGCCTGGATGATGGCGATCAGATCGCGCGGCGAGACGCCGATCGTGTTCAGCGCGCGCACGACCTGCGCGAGCGTCGCGGCGCCCGAGATGTACACCAGCTTCTTGTCGCCCTCGGCCGCGGAGATCCGCGTGTTCGATTGCGTTTGCGGCTGCGTCTTCGAGAACGGCGACGCGGGCTGCACGACGTTCTGCGTCGCGATCGTGATCGAGAGGTTGCCGTGCGCGATCGCGCACGACGCGAGCGTGATGTCGCCGCCCATGACGACCGTGCCGGTGCGCTCGTTCACGACGACTTTCGCAACCTGATCGGCATCCAGCGACAGATCGCCGGCGTCGGCGAGGAAATCGACGGGATCGCCCGCGTAGCGCGCGGGCAGGCTGACGCGGACCGTTTCCGCATCCTGCGCGCGAGCGGTTCCGCCGCCGAAGCGCCCGTTCAGCACCGACGCGACGCGCGCCGACGTGCGATAGTCGGGCGACGTGAGGACGTACGAGAACCCGTTCGCGTTGGACTGGATGTTCGTGAGCATGTCGCGCGCGATGATCGCGCCTTGCGGCACGCGTCCGGCCGTCACGTGGTTCTTCGTGATCGTGTTCGGCCCGTTGACGTCGCTGCCGGCGGTGAAGCCGCCGACCGAGACGGGACCCTGCGCCGTCGCGTAGACGAGGTTGTTCGCCGCACGCAGCTCGGTCATCACGAGCGTTCCGCCCTGCAGGCTCGTCGAGTCGCCGAGCGCGGACACGGTCACGTCGATGTTGTCGCCCGAGTGCGCGAAGGCCGGCAGGTTCGCCGTGACGATCACCGCCGCGACGTCGCGCGTGCGCACGTCGGTCGACGTCGTCGACAGCCCGAACGTCTGCAGGACGTTCTGGATCGTCTTCGAGGTGAACGCGGCCGACGTTGAATCGCCCGTCTGGTTGAGGCCCGTCACGAGGCCGTAACCGACGAGCTGGTTGCTCGTCACGCCCTGCACGCGGACGACGTCCTTCAGCCGCACGGGCTGCGCGCCGGCGGGTGCGGCACCGATGCCTGCGAGCATCGCGACCGCGAGGGCCGCGGCGATCTTCTTCATCATCGTGTGGTTCGGCATTCGCAGCACGCTAGAACAGCCAGTGGACGATCTGGTTGAGGATGCCGGGGTGCTTGACGTCCGAGTACTTGCCGTCGAAGTTCGCCCTGACGTCGGCGACCCGGGTGGACACGACGCTGTCCGTGTTGTCGATGTCTTCCGGCCGAACGATGCCGGTGACGTGCAGCGTCTGCTTTTGACCGTCGACGATCAGGCCCTGATCGCCCGCGATTTTCAGCGCGCCGGACGGCAGGATCTCCGTCACCTGCGCTTCCATCGACGTGACGAACGAGTTCGAGCCGACGTCGGACCGGTTGTCGGACTGCACGCGCGAGCCGCTCACCGCGGACGTCAGGCGCACGAGCGGCAAGTTGAAGACGCCCGCGCCGCCGCCGCCGCCGGCTTGGTACGCGTTGTTGATGTTCTTCGCGTTCTGGCTCGAGCTCGTCACGGAGAAGTTGAACACGACCTGCACGAGA
Organism: Vulcanimicrobiota bacterium; assembly: GCA_963841685.1. GTDB lineage: Bacteria > Vulcanimicrobiota > Vulcanimicrobiia > Vulcanimicrobiales > Vulcanimicrobiaceae > Vulcanimicrobium. The sequence continues at coordinate 1,650,514 of CAWJDU010000003.1, read as the reverse complement.
TCGCCGACCTGCTGCGCGCGACGGTCCGCCATCAGACGCAGCGGGTGTCCCGGTCCGTACGGCGGCGGCGCGGCCTGGTAGAGCGTGTCGGCCGCCGCAGGTACGGCGAGCGCGCACAGCAGCGCGGCAACGCACGTGGCTCGGATCATCGCGTGGTTCCTCCGGGAAGCGTCAGCTCGACGCGGTTGGGGCCCGTCACGATCGCCGCGATCGCCTTTTGCGTCTGCGGGCTCACGACGGTGACCGTGTCGCCGATGGCGCCGCCCGTGCGCGCGATGACGTCGGCCGTGAGCGACACGACGCCGTCGTGAATGATCAGGATCGCAGCCTGCCCGGCCTTGACGACGGAATCGGGAACGGTCGCTTCGACGTACAGCGGTGTGCCCTTGACGGTCGCGGCCATCAGCCGGCGGCCGAGCAGCGACTCCGCGCCGACCGCCGGACGCCCGTTCCACGCGACGCGCGCGATGAGGACGTCACCCGCTGCGAGCAAGGTTCCCGGCGTGAGGTCGTGCGCCGCGACGCTCGTCTCGACGTACGTCGTCACCCGGTATCCCGCGATGATCGTGCGCGCGATCGTACCGTCGACGCGGATGGCGATCGGCACGCCGACGTACGACGGCGAGACGTACGGCGTTCCGGCAGGGACGACGTCGACCGCACCGGCCGGCACGCTCTGGTCGAGGACCGCGTACGCGGCCGCGATCGAACGATCCGGTCCCGTCACGAGCGCGTGCGCGATCCTGTCGGCGACGGCCGAGACGCGCGCGCCGGCGACGGTCTGCCGGACGAGTGCGCCCGCACGCCGCTGCGCGTCCGCGTTCGCGGGCGCAGCGGCGCCGATCTGCGCGCAGAGCACGCAGACGGCGACCGATACTGCCGCGAGAGCGGAGCGCAGGCGCACGATTAGCCGGCCTTCATCTGGACGGCGGTCGAGAGCATCGAGTCGGCGGTGGAGACCGCCTTCGAGTTCGCTTCGTACGCGCGTTGCGCGGTGATGAGGTTGACCATCTCCTGAACGACGGAGACGTTGCTGGCTTCCAGGTAGCCGCCTTGCAGCGTTCCCGCGCCGTTGAGTCCCGGCTGCGAGATCGTCGGCGCGCCGGATGCGCCGGTCTGCGTGTACAGGTTCTGACCGAGCGGCGCGAGGCCGGCCGCGTTCGTGAAGCGGACGATGCTGATCTGTCCGAGCGTCTGCGACTGCTGCTGTCCCGGGATCTGCGCGCTGACGGTGCCGTCGGCGCCGACCTGCACGGCCGTCGCGCTGGACGGCACCGTGATCTGCGGGTTCAGGAAGTAGCCGTCGGCCGTGACCAGCGATCCGTTCGCGTCGCGCTTGAACGAGCCGTCGCGCGTGTACGCCGCGGTTCCGTCCGGCAGCGTGACCTGAAAGAAGCCGTCGCCTTGGATCGCGAGATCGAGCGGGTTGGACGTCTGCATCAGCGTGCCTTGCGTGAACGTCTTCTCCGAGGAACCGATCTGCACGCCGAGGCCGACGTTCTGTCCGACCGGAACGACGGTCGGTCCGACCGGCGTGCCCGGGTTGCGCAGGGTCTGATAGATCAGGTCCTGGAAGCGCGCCTGGTTGGCGCGAAACCCGGTCGTGTTGACGTTCGCGATGTTGTTGCTGATCGTGTCGATGTTGTACTGTTGCGCTTCCATCCCGGTCGCGGCGGTGTACAGTGCTCGCATCATGGTGCCGTTCGCTCCTTAGCTCGTCGTCCGGCCGACGGTTTGCACCGCTTCTCCGACCGCGGTGTCCTGGGTTTGAATGGACTGCTGGTTCGCGTCGAACCAGCGCTCGTTCGTGATGAGATCGACCATCGAGCGCACGACGTCGGCGTTGCTCTTCTCGAGCGATCCCTGCAGCGCGGTCGTGTTCGTCGCGGCGCGCGCGCCGGCGCCCGCGTCGATGTAGTCGTTCGCGCCTTCCGGACGCAGCGCGTTCGCGTTCGTGAACTCGGTGATGCCGAGACGGCTGTACGTCTGGCCGGCGATCGTGATCGTGCCGTCGCGTCCGATCTGCACCGCGCCCGTCGCGGGCAGCGCGATCGGGTTGCCGTTGCCGTCGAGGACCCGATCGCCGCTCTGCGTCGTCAGGTTGCCGTTCGCGTCGCGCACGAAGGCACCGTCACGCGTGTAGCGCAGGGCGTTCGCAGCGTTGCGCACCGCGAAGAATCCCGGCCCGGACAGCGCGACGTCCAAGTCGTTGCCGGTCGCCGCGATCGGCCCTTGCGTGAAGTCGGACGGCGTGTCGTAGATCTCCGCGCCGCTTCCGATCGAACCGATCGGCACTTGCGCCGGCACGCCGGACGTGCCGTTCGCGCTCGGGTCGGTCTGAATGCGGTACAGGTCGCGCTGCGGCTGCGCTTGCACTTGCAGCACGGCGCGCTTGAAGCCGGTCGTGTTGACGTTCGCGAGGTTGTTCGCGATCGTGTCGACAGCCGACTGCGCGACCAGCGCACCCGAGGCCGCCGTGTACATGCCACGGACCAAAGGAAAAAACCCTCCGCACGCGATTGAGCCGATGCATGTGAATCCGTCAATCGATCGGGATCCACGGCGGCCTCAACCGTGCGAGGGTTGTCCGGCCGCTTCCCAAGGTTGATCGGCGTCCGAACGCGGAGACTTTAGCCGGCCGTCGTCACAGAGGCGATTGCGTCTCGCCGGCGGTGCGTGTCGCGCGCAGTCGCGCCGCGATGTCGGCGAGACGTTCGGCGACGGCGTTCGCGTCCCACGGACGCTGGACCGGATCGCGCGCGAGCAGCGCGTGAATGACCGATCGCAGGTCGGCATCGGCCGCCGGAGCGACGTCGCGCAGCTCGGCGGGATCTTCCTCGAAGCGGCGCAACGTGACGTCCAGCGCGCCCTCGCCGGTGAACGGCGGCTCGCCGGTGAGCGCGTGGTACAGCACGCAGCCCAACGCGTACAGATCGGCCGCGGGGCTCGCGGCGTTGAAGCGCACCTGCTCCGGCGCGACGTAGAACGGCGTCCCGACGAGCACGCCGGCCACCGTGACCCCGGGGTCGGACTCGTAGAGATCGCGCGCGAGGCCGAAGTCCATCAAGTGCGGCGTGTCGTACGCGTCGACGATCACGTTCGCGGGCTTGACGTCCCGGTGCACGATACCGAGCGCGTGCGCCGCGCCGAGCGCGCGTGCGATCCCGCAGCCGATCAGCGCGGCGCGCTCCGACGTGAGCCGGCCTTCGTCGGCGAGCATCGCCTGCAGCGAGCATCCTTCGACGTAGTCCATGACGATGAACGGCCGGCCGTCGTCGGTCTCGCCGACGTCGTGCACGGACACGACGTTCGGGTGCGTGATCTTCGCCTCGGCGCGGGCCTCGCGCTCGAAACGCTCGTGCAGGGCGCCGGTCTCGTCGCGGCGCCGCTGAAGGAGCTTGATCGCGACCTTGCGGTCGAGGACCGTGTCGTGCGCGGAAAAGACCGTCGCCATCCCGCCGTGCCCGGCGACGGAGTCGAGCCGGTAGCGGCCGCCGAGCAAGGCCTCCGTCCCCATCGGGGACGCGTATACCCGCTAAACTTGCATCTGGGAAATGGTCTGGTACGACTCCAGCAGCTTCGAGCGCATCGCCATCGTGAAGTTCAGCGCGAGGTTCGCTTCTTCGACCGACGTGACGACCTTCTGCAGGTCGTTGGTCTTGCCGTCGGCGAGGTCGCGCGTCGCTTGATCGGACGCGTTGATCTTGTCGTTCACGCCCTCGAGCAACGACTTCACGGTGTCCTTGAACGATGCCTGATCCGTTCCGGCGACCGCATTGGGCGCGCCGCCCGGGATCGCCGTGACGTTCGGCGTCTCGTCGGCCTTGGCCGCGGCCCCCATGTCGGGCACGAACGTGCCCGGGACGACCGTGGAGATGATGCTGTTGTAGTCCATCAGGCTTTCAGCAGTCCGAGCGTCGCGGTGCCCATCGCGCGCGCTTCCTGGATCGCGGTGACGTTGGCTTCGTAGGCGCGTGAGGCGGCCATCATGTCGACCATCTCCTTCACGATGTCGACGTTCGGCATGTGGACGTAGCCGTTCGCGTCGGCGTCGGGATGGCCGGGATCGTACACGAGACGGTCGGGGCTCGGGTCGTTCACGACGCCGACCACCTGAACGCCCGCGGTCGACGTCGCCGGGTCGCTTGCCGCGACGGGGTCCGTGGACGCCGCGGACGGATCGGGCTTCTGCGCGTACACGACCAGCTGCCGCTTGAACGGGCCGCCCTCGGCGGTGCGGGTCGTGTTCACGTTCGCGATGTTGTTCGCGATCGTGTCCATCGTGAGCCGCTCGGCGGAGAGACCGCTGGCGCTGACCTCGATCGAATCGTAGAAACCCACGGCCGTCCTTAGCTCTGGATCGCGTTTTTGAGGCGCGTGTACTGGTTTTGCAGCAGCTGGCCCATCGTCTGCGCGTACTGGGAGTTGAGGGACAGCTTCGCCATCTCTTGGTCGACGTCGACGTTCGAGCCGTCGACGCGCATCTGCGTCGAGTCGTCCACGGTCGACGTGATCGTGAAGCCCTGCGCGGCGGCGTCCTGCGTCGCATCGCCGGTGAACTGACGGTCGGACGTCGTCGTCAGCATCAGATCGTCGGCGCTCGGCGGCGCCGGATCGGCGGCCGCGAGGGCGTCCTTGAAGGAGACGTCCGAGCGCTGGAAGTTCGGCGTGTTGACGTTCGCGATGTTGTTCGCGATGACGCCGTGCGCGCGCGAGGCGCCGTCCATCGCGTCTTTGAGCATGCCGACGGTCTGGCCGAAGGAGATGTCCGCCATTACCACAGCCATCGGCTGCGGGCGGTCATCACCTTAGCGCCCATCCACGCAGATCGCACGCAAAAACGGCAAGCCCCGGACGTTTCCGCCCGGGGCCGGCACCGCTGACTACACGGCTCTTGGATTGTATCCGGGCGACTATCTCCGGCAAGAATCGTGCGTCGGGCGCGCGCCCGAAGGGACTCGGCGACGTACGACGCACGACGCACGAGCTGTAACGGCATTAGGAAGAGTGCTGTTGGCCGAAAGGTCACATCGCCCGCGCTCGGGACTGCTTCATCGGAAGGAGTGCGACCGGCACCGGAAGGGAAGGTTTCGGCGTGCGGACTCACGGACGGCGTTGGCCCCAGGCGTTTCGTCGAGCTGTGCAATGCCTACTGGTGGGCATCCCGCTCTCGTCGTGCGGAACGCATTGGGTCTGCCCGGCGAGCGGACTCGCGTCCGATCGTCACGGTCACCTCGTGTTTCCGACGGACGCCGGGCTGGTGGAGCTCGATGCGCGAACGGCGACGCTTCGCTCGCTCCCCGAATTGCGGAACGACCGCATCGAACCGTACGGACGGCGATTCGGTCTTTCACGAGACGACCGTCTCTACGTTGCCACCGGCGATCGCGAGCACCCGAATCGCGCGAAGATCCTCGACCTTCGGTCGGCGCGCACGCGGTCGATCGGCAACGGCGCCTTCGCTCCCGACCATCTCGAGGTGACCGGTAACGCTCACGAACTTTTCTTCGTGACCCAATTCGAGCCGGACGTCCGCGTGGCGAAGCTCGGGTCATCCGTCGTCACCCCGCGCGTTCTTCTGAAGGGTCGCCGCACCCGCCTCGACTCTCCAGGCGGGATCGCGTTCGACGCGCGCGGCGACGTCTGCGTTCTGGAGCACGATGCGCCCAGGGTCGAGTGCTTCGCGCCGCGAGCCCGCGGCGACGCGGCGCCCAGCGCCGTCATCGAGGCCGGGGGCGTGTTACGGAGCGTCGATGCGATGGCGTTCGATCGCGATGATGACTGCATCCTGACCGGAACCCTCAACGACGGACGCACGGGCATTGCGGTCTTCGATCGCGGCACGCATGGACGCCGGCGCGCGCAGCGGATCATCGCCGGGAAGCGCACGCGACTCGCTCGACCATACTCGATCGCGGCCGATCGTCGCGGTACGCTGTACGTGGCAGACCTCGGCAACGATCCGACGGCACAGCCGAGTCTGCTCGTCTTCGAGCGCAGCGAACGCGGGAACGCTGCGCCTGCTGCCGTTTTCAGCGCTCGCGAACTGGATGGCATCGACCCCTTCCATGTCGTCGTCGAGCCGCGCTCGGACGCGGTGATCATCGACGACTGGCGCAGCAGCGTGCTCGTCACGAACGCGGCGGCGCCCGGTAGAGAGACGGCGCATCGACTGGCGAGCCTCACGGGCCAAGTGGCCGCGGGAGATGACGGAACCGTCGTAACGAACTTCGAAAACGACGCGTTCGGCATATTCACGACGGACGGCGCGTCGTCGCGCGAAATCGGCGAGGCACGCCTTCACCGAGCGCAGTTGCACGACCCGGAGTTCGTGAGCGTCGCGCCGGACGACAGCGTGTGGTTCGGCGGTACGTCCGGGGCCCTGGCGCGCTTTTCATCGGTCGCGGCCGGCGATGCCGACCCCATTTCGAATGGATTTGCGCGGTTCGCACGCGCGGATGCGGACGCTCTGCGGGGCTTCGCGGCCGGTGTACACGGCACGGTCTATTTTTCGCGCGCGCACCCTGATTCGCTGTTCCGTGTCGACGGCACCGGCGGCGTCCGGCGCATCAGCGGCCCGGCGACGGGACTGGCGGAGCCGGATGGCATCGCGATCGACACCGCCGGTCGTGTCTACGTTGCAAATCCGGGCAACGCGTCGGTTACCGTCTACGCGCCGTCGCCGCTGGGGAATGTGCCGCCGATTCGCACGATCGCCGGCCGAGCGACGCGCCTGCACGTTCCGCGCGCTCTCGCCGTCGATGACGACGGCACCGTGTACGTGCTCGACGGTCCGCCCGAACACGACGGAACGTCGTCACCTGCCTACCACGTGTTCGCGTTCGCTCCGGCGGCAAGAGGTGATGCCGCGCCGGTTCGGACGTACGACGTTCGTGCGGATTGCTTTACGAACGACCATATCTAGGAGCTGCGTTTTCTCTCATCCTTCGACGAGCTCAGGATGACACGTGGAGCTCAGGATGACACGGTGGAGCTTACGATGACCCGTGGGGATGACGCGTGAGCTCGGCGCCTGCCATCGCTGTTCGTTACCGCGCGAATTGCGCTGCGTGGAGGAGCGCGTACGGGCCGCCCGCCGCGATGAGGTCCTCGTGCGTGCCCGTTTCGCGGACGCGGCCGTCTTCGATGTAGAGGATCTTCGTCGCGCGGCGGATCGTCGAGAGACGGTGGGCGATGATCAGCGTCGTCCGGCCCGGTAACAGGCGGTCCAAGGCGTCTTCGATCAGCGACTCCGAGTGCGAGTCGAGCGCGCTCGTCGCTTCATCGAGGATGAGGATGCGCGGGTCGCGCAGGATCGCGCGCGCGATCGCGATGCGCTGGCGTTGGCCGCCGGAGAGGCGGATGCCCCGCTCGCCGACGATCGTGTCGTAGCCGTGGGAGAGACGCCGCACGAACTCGTCGGCATTCGCTTCCTTTGCGGCGGCGACGATCTCGTCGTCGCGCGCGTTCAGCCGGCCGTACCGGATGTTGTCGGCGATCGTGCCGTTGAACAGCTGCGTTTCCTGCGGCACGATCGCGATCGCATCGCGCAGATCCGTCAGCCGCACGCGCGCGATGTCGACGCCGTCGACCGTGACGCGTCCGCCCTGCGGCTCGTAGAACCGCGGCACGAGGTTGACGATCGTGCTCTTGCCGGCGCCGGACGGTCCGACGAGCGCGACGACCTCGCCGTGCAGCATCTCCGCGCTGAACTCGCGCAGCACCGGGCGGCCCTCGTCGTACGCGAACGTGACGTGCTCGAACCGCACGTCGCCGAGCAGCGAGGGAAGCGCGGCGGCATCGGGCGGATCGGCCCGCTCGACCGGGAGGTCGAGCACGTCGAACACGCGCTGCGTGCCGACGAACGCACGGGCGAAGTCCGAGAAAAAGATCGAGAACCGGTTCATCGGGTTGATCAGCAGACCGGTCGCCGTCCAGAACCCCCACGCGGTCGCCGGGCTGAGGCGGCCGACGGCGACCTCGCGCGCGGTCAGCGCGATGATCGCGCACAGCGCGAGCATCACGACCGTCGCGAGCACGGGCGCCTGCGTCTGGTTGAACTGCGTCACCTTCATGTACGCGCCGAAATAGCGCTCGTTCGCGGCGGCGAAGCGGTCGCGCTCGAAGTCCTCGCGCCGGAACGCCTTCACGATGCGCTCGTTCGCCAGCACCTCGACGAGGTTGCTGGACAAGTCGGCGATGCGCTCCTGCGCGCGCTTCGTGCCCGCGACGATCAGCGCGTTGAACTTGCCGACGATGAAGGCGACGACCGGCGCGGCGACGAGCAGCACGGCCGACAGGAACCAGTCGAGATGCAGCATGTACGCGAGCGCGGCGACGAACGTGACGCTGACCTGCACGAACTGCGGCAGCGAGATCGAGATCGCATCGGTCATCAAGCCGAGATCCGACGACATGCGGGCCTGCAGCTCGCCGGGACGCCAGCGGTCGAAGTCGCCCAGCGGCATCCGCGCGATGCGGTCGAACATGCGCGCCCGGAAGTTCGCGACCATCTTCTGGCCGCTGAACGCCGTGAGGTACGCTTGCCCGTACGCGGCCGAGTTGCCGACGATCTGCGACACGAGGATCAGCAGGACGACCAGCAGCAGGACGTTCCAGTTCGGGTTCGGCACGAGCACGTCGCTCTGCAGGTACACGGCGACCTGGGCCAGCGTCAGCGGCGCGACGCCGGCGAGCACCCCGAGCAGTGCGCCGCCGATGAGCCGCGGATAGTACGGCCGGGCCTCACGCAGCAGCCTGCGGATCGTGGGGTTCACCGCGAAACCTTCGCCGCGCCGCCGCAGTACCTTCGGCGTGGACTGTTTCTATCACAACGCCGTCCCGTCGGTCGCTCCGTGCCGCGGATGTAAGAAGCCGATCTGCGCGACCTGCCGCAACGAGAACGGCGAGTGCCCCGGCTGCGTGCTCGCCGCGCGTCTCGACGCCGCGAAGCGCACGACGATGATCAACGGCGGGCTCGGACCGTCGTACGGAACGTACCAGGAGCCGTCGGCGGCAGGCGCCGCGTACGACGTGCCCCCGCCGCAGGGCGAACCGGAGCCGCAGCCGATGCGCGTGCAGCGGCCGGCCGCGGTCGCGGTCCGTCCCGAAACGCGCGCGCTCGTCGCGCTCGGCTATCCGCTCTTCCCGCTCGCGATCATCGCGCTGCTCGACGCGCGCGCGCCGTACTTCGTGAAGCGGCAAGCGTGGCAGGCGCTCGGGTTCAACGCGGGCATGTTCGCGTTCTCCGGCATCCTCGGCACCGCGTCGTTCTTGCCGTTCGCGCTGCCGGTGACGTGGGCGCTCACGGCCTTCTTCCTGCCGGTGATCTGGTTCGTCGCCAGCCTCGTGTACGCGTTCAAGGTGAGCATCGGCGAGGACGTCAACGTGCCGATCGTGTGCGACTGGGTCGACGCGCGTCTGCCGTCCGGATCGACGCAGACGCAGTACTGATCGCTACACGGCCGCCTTCGCCGACGACACCCAGCGTTCGACGGCGTCCGTCTCGCGCGGAATCGCCGCGGACAGCACGTCGACGCCGGTTTCGGTGATCAGCACGTCGTCCTCGATGCGCACGCCGATCCCGCGATACGCGGCCGGCACGGTGAGATCGTCGAGCTGGAAGTACAGTCCCGGCTCGACGGTCAGCACCATCCCGGCCTCGAGCTTCCCGAACTTGTACGTCTCGGCGCGCGCCGCGGCGCAATCGTGCACGTCGAGGCCCGAGCATGTGGCTGACGTTGTGCAGCGAGTACCGCCGATAGAACTGGTTCTCGTCCCGCAGCGCGTCGTCGGCCGACGCGATGATCCCGAGACGTTCGAGGCCGTGCGCGAGGACGTCCATCGCGGCGCGGTTCGGGTCGAGGAAGTCGTTGCCCGGCGCGCACTGCGCGAACGCCGCGTCCTGCGCCGCGAGGACGAGCTCGTAGATCGCGCGCTGCTCCGGCGTGAACGCGCCGGAGATCGGCAGCGTGCGCGTGATGTCGGCCGTGTACAGCGTCTCCGCCTCCACGCCGGCATCCAGCAGCAGCAGCTCGTCCTCGCCGATGCGCCGGTCGTTGCGCGTCCAGTGCAGCGTGCACGCGTTCGGACCGGTCGCGGCGATCGTGAGGTAGCCGGTGTCGTTGCCCTCGACGCGCGCGCGCAGGTTGAACACGCCTTCGATCGTGCGCTCGGTCTCGGCGCGCGGCAGCGCCCGGACGACGTCGTCGAAGGCGAGGTGCGTCGCGGCGATCGCCCGCCGCAGCTCGCGTACCTCGAGCTCGTCCTTGATGAGACGCATCTCGGACAGCACCGTCGCGAAGCTCGCGTCGCGGTCGCCCTCCTGCGCCGGAACCGCGGCGTCGAGCGCGGGGTCGATGCCGCGCAGCAGGCGGTACGGACCGCGCGCGAGCACGTCGACGAGCTCGTCCTTCAGCGTCGCGACCGGCTTCGTCGCGATGCCGTAGCGCTGCGCGCGTCTGCGGGAGGCCGAGGCGCGGGCCGACCCAGAGCTCGCCCTTCGCGCGGTCGGTGAAGAACGTCGCGTCGGTCTTCCCGGGATTCGGCTCGCAGTACAGCGTCGCGTCGTGGCCGCCGTCGCGCGGCGTGAGCACGAGCACGTTGTCGGGCTCCGCGTTCCCGGTAAGGTAGACGAAGTCGGTGCCGGGCCGGAACCGGTGATTCGTGTCGTTCGCGCGCACCTTCTCGTGCCCGGTCGGCACGATGAGCGTCTCGCCGGGGAAGCTTCGCGAGAGCGCGTCGCGGCGCGCGGCAAAGCGTTCGATGCCCTCGACCGGCGATGCGGGCGTGCCGGGCGGCGTCGCCCAGCCCGACATCATGAACGTGAGCAGGTTCTGGGGCGGCCCGGTATCGTGCGTGGCCGCGGACTTCTCCGCCATGCGCACGACGTTCGATTTCGCGCGGCACGCGTCCGCTAGCTAAGCCGAGGCGCGCACCTCGCGCGCGTAGCGTTCGAGGAACGCGCGCGCGACGGGCTCGTGGTCGACCACCGGTGCCGGATACGACTGCGGCCCGAACAGCGGCAGCGCGAGCTGCAGCCGGCGGTCCGAGAACGGATCGAGGATCGCGGCGTCCGGGACGCCCGCGAGCTCGGGGATCCAGCGGCGCACGTACGCGGCCGCGGGGTCGAAGCGCCGCGCCTGCTTGAGCGGGTTGTAGATTCGCGGGTACGCCGCGAGATCGGCGCCGACACCGGCGATCCACTGCCAGTTGCCGGCCGCCAGCGCCGGCTCGTCCTCGATCAGGTACTGATCCCACTCGTCACGGCCGACGCGCCAGTCGACGCCGAGATCGAAGCACAGAAACGACGCCGCGATCGCGCGCACGCGCGGATGCATCCAGCCGGTCGCACGCAGCTCGCGAATCCCCGCATCGACGAGCGCGTAGCCCGTGCGCCCCGCGCGCCACGCATCGAGCTGACGGTGCGTGCGGGCGAACGCGAAGCCGCGCATCTTCTCCTGAAGCGGCGCCTCTTCGAGCGACTCGGTGTACCACGCGAGCTGCAAGAAAAAGTCGCGCTGCGCGAGCGAGCGCAGAAAGAGCTTGAGCGACGTGCGCTCCTCGACGAGCAGGAACGGGTCTGCGTTTCGTGCGCACGTCTCGCGCACGACCTCGCGCCCCGAAATCGTACCGAACGAAAGCGCCGCCGACAGCCGCGACGTCGCGCCGTCGCCCGGCACGTTGCGCGCGACGCCGTACTGCAAGATTGCGCCGGCGAGAAACGTGCGGAGCTGCGCGCGCGCGGCCTCTTCGCCGGCGGACTCCGGCAGCGGTGCCTGCGCGCCGAACTCCTCGGGGACAGGCAGCGACTCGCTCGCGATGTCGAGCGCCGCGAACGTCGCGGATCCGGCGTCCGGCGCGGGGATCAGGGAGCGCCAGCGCCCGTGGTACGGCACGAACGCGCGATAGCCGTCGCCGCGGTGATGGCTCGCGGCCGACTCCTCGGGCGGCACGGCCGGCGCGTCGTGCACGGGAATCGCGCGCAGGCCGGCTTCCTCCAGCGTCGACTGCACGTCGCGGTCGCGACGGACGCTCTTCGCGTCGTAGCCGCAGCTCCACGCGACGACATCGGCGCCGGCTGCGCGCGCGAGCGCGCGCAGCACGGGACCCATCGTCCCGCGGCGTACGATCAGCCGCGTGCCGCGTGCGCGCAGCGCTGCGTCGAGCGCCGCGACCGCAGCGCAGTAGTACGCGGCGCGCCGCGCCGAACGGCGCAGGCGCGCCGCGGTGACCGCATCGACGACGTGCACGGGCACGACGTCGCCGTGACGCGCGGCCGCTGCGAGCCCGGCATGGTCGCCGAGTCGCAAGTCGCGCGTAAATCCGAAAACCGCCCGCGGCAAGGTGCGGGCGGCGTTCACGATGCTACGTGCGCGGCCCTACAGCGTCTGCACGTATGCGGCGACGTTGTCCACGTCTTTCTCGCTCAGCGGGCTCGGATAAAGCTTCGGCATCGGTACCTGGGGGTTCTTGATCCACGCGACCGTCTGCGCGTAGTTCTTGCGGCTCGTCTCGTTCGTGAGCGAGGGTCCGATGCCGCCCTCGTGGCCGGTCGCGCCGTGACAGCTCGAGCAGTTCGCGGTGAAGATCGCCTTGCCCGCGGTCGCATCGCCCTGCGCGGTCGAGCTCGGCGCCGCAGTCGCGCTCCTCGTGCTCGAAGCGCCGTTGCCCGACGACGACGTCGTCGTCGACGACGACTGATCGGTGCCCTTCGAGCATCCCGCGCCGGCCGTCGCAGCGATCGCCGCGCATGCCAGCAATGCAAAGACGTTGCGCTTCATGCGCTCGGGACCGTACCCAGCCAACGTTTCGGTGACGCACCGGGGGAGTTCGCCTCCATCCCTCCGTAGACGACCGCGTGAGCCGGGTTTTCATCCGCTACGCGTTGCCGCGAGATGCCGAGCGGCTCGTCGCGGACGGCGTCGTCGCGGGGCCGACTCCGAACGGCGAGCCGTGGGTGCAGCGCGTGCAGAAATGGCTCACGGAGCAATTCCACGGCCGGCGCCTGATTCTCGTTGCGGAGAGCGCCGACGGACTGCTCGGAATGGTGCAGATCGTCTTCCGCTTTCCGGAAGGCTACGCCGATCCGGAAGCCGCGAACGGCACGGACATCGCTATGGTCGAGGCGTTGCGCACGCGCGGTGAGGCGCCGCCCGGCGTCGCGACGCAGCTGATCGCGGACGTGCAGAACGTCGCGCGCAAACGCGGCATCAAGACGCTGACGTTCCTGCTGCACATGAACGACAACCGCGGCATCACGCAGGCCAAGTCCTGGGGATTCGAAGAGTTCCGCATCATGCCCGAAAAGGACCGCATGCTCGCGTTCTTTCGCAAGCGCGTCGATTAGCGCTGCGTGCGGCGTCAGCCGCCGATTTCGCTGAACGCGCGCATCGCGCTCGCGGTTTGGCCGAGGTCCAGGTGATGGCGCTCCGGCTTGACGTGCATCGCGCCGCGCAGCAAGTCGACGATCGCGGACTCGCCCTTGCCGCTGCGCAACGGCGTGCGCAGATCGATGAGGTGGTCGCCGAAGAGGCAGAGCTTCAGCCGTCCGTCGGCCGAGAGACGAACGCGATTGCAGCGTCTCGCAGTAGTCGTGCGCGAGCGGCGAGATGACGCCGACGCTGCCCGGTGCGTCGTCGTACGCGAACGTGCGTGCCGGACCGTTCCCGTGCGGATTCGGCACCGGATGGAGATCGCCGAGCGCGCGCAGGCGGGTGAGCACCTCGTCCGACGAGACCCACGCGTCGCGCTGCAGGCCGACGTTCTCCTCGACCGGCATCACCTCGATGAAGCGCACGTGCACCGCGCGCTCGCGCGTCATCGCCGCGAACTCTTCCAGCTCGTCGTCGTTCGCGCCGCGCATGACGACGCAGTTCAGCTTGACGGGCTCCAGTCCGTGCGCGAGCGCGGCGTCGATGCCGTCGAGCACGCGCTGCAGACCCGGCCGGCGCGCGATCGCGAGGAAACGGTCCTCGCGGAGCGTGTCGAGCGAGATGTTGACGCGCTTCAGCCCGGCCGCCGCGAGCGCCGGCGCTTGCTGCTCGAGCAGCAACGCGTTCGTCGAGAGCGCGATGTCGTCGATACCCGGAATCGCGGCGATCATCGCGACGAGCCGGTCGAGCTCGCGGCGAATCAGCGGCTCACCGCCCGTGAGGCGGATGCTGCGGACGCCGATGCTGGCCGCGGCGCGCACGATCGACGCAATCTCCTCGAACGACAGGACGTCGGGCTTCGGGATCCACGGCAGGCCGGCTTCGGGCATGCAGTAGACGCAGCGCAGGTTGCAGCGGTCGGTCACCGAGACGCGGAGGTAGGTGATCGGGCGCCGGAAGGCGTCGACCAGCGGCTCCGCCACGGTCTCGATCAGGTCGATCATCGCTCCTGCCTCCTTCGCGCCGGACCGCCACGATCCCGGCACCGGCGCTCCTAGGTGCCTTGAAAGACCTCGTCCTTGATCGGGACGTTCAGCTTGTAGTTCGCGAACGTCGAGCTGATGTCGGCGTTGTAGTGCGGGATGTCGACCTTGCCGGTCTGCGTCTTCAGCACGAAGTTCCCGGCGAGCTCGTCGTAGTGGTTCGTGAAGCGGATCGACCCGCCGCCGTCGCTCTCCTTGTAGAAGTACGTCATCTCGGTCACGGTCGCGGTGCGGTCGTCCACCTTCACGTCGACATGATCGATCCGGCCGTTCTTCTTCCGCACGAGCCGGAACGTCGCGATGTTGCCGTCGTCGCCGGTCTTCGTGACCGTGTACAGCGTGGGCCAGTCGACCGGCGGTTCGAGCTGACCGACCACGTTCTTGAGCTGGTTCGCGATCGCGGGCACGGTCGTCGAACTGGACGGCCGTCTTGTCGGGCCGCTTGAAGTACGCCTTGCCTTCGAGCGTCGGGCTGAGGAACGGAAACGAGTGCATGCTGATCGCGACCGTGATGTCCGCCTGATAGCTGTTCAGGCCGGCATTCAGTCGCTGCATGCGCGCGTACAGGTCGTCGTCGGCCCGCACGGGTACGGCGGGCGCAACGCGTGAGGACGACGGCGGCCGCGAGCAGCGCGGCAAAGGAACGGCGAGACGACATCATACTCTCGTCGCCTGGAACGCCGCGACGGGTCGAAGCGGTTCCAGCGCGGCGCCGATCTCGCCACGGACGGCGGGGTCCGCTTCCTCGGCGGCTGCTCGCGTCAGCGCGCGGTACGCCTGCGGCGAACCGATCCGGCCGAGCGCCCACGCGGCGTGACCGCGTACGACGGCGCTCGCGTCACCGCGCAGCGCGCTCGCGAGCGCGGGGACGTCCGCGCGGTCGAGCCCGTTTCCGAGCGCGACCGCCGCGTTCCGGCGCAGGACCGCCGGTCCGCGCCAGCCCATCGCGGTCTCGCGCACGCGGCGGAACGGCGCGTCCGCGCAGCGTGAGGAGCGCGTGCAGGTCCGGCTCGGCGACGTCATCGCCGAGCGCGGCGGATTCCGGATCGTCCGCGCGCGCGGCGTTCCGGTTCGGCGGGCACGCGTCGTTGCAGAGGTCGCATCCCCACACCCACGTGCCGACGAGCGGGCGCAGTTCGCGCGGGATCGCATCGCGCCGCTGCGTGAGGTCGCTGATGCACCGTGTCGCATCCATCGTGCGGTCGCCGCGCAGCGCGCCGGTGGGACAAGCATCGACGCACGCGCGGCAGGCGCCGCACGACGTGCGAAGCGGCGGGTCGGCGTCGAGCATCGAGCGTCGTGACGATCTCGCCGAGAAATACGGCCGAGCCGACGCCTTTCACGATCAGGCTCGTGTGCTTGCCGATCCACCCGAGGCCCGCACGGGCGGCGAACGCGCGCTCGGCGAGCGGCGCCGTGTCGCAGACGACGCGCGTCGACGGCCGCCCCGCGAGCGCGTCGATGCGCGCCGCGATCTCGCGCAACATGCGCTGCATCCGCCGGTGATAGTCCTGCGACGACGCGTACGCGGAGACGCGTCCGCGCCCGCGCCGCTCGCGCGGAGCGCCGCGCGCGTACGCGACCGCGACGCAGACGACGCTACGCGCGCCCGGCAACAGCATCGCCGGATCGCTCGCCGCACGCGCGTATGCGCGGTCGTACGGCCACGTCGCGACGTCGCCGCGCGCGACCGACGCGGTGAAGCGCGCGCGCGTCGCCGCATCGGGAGCCGCGCTCGCGATCCGCACCGCGTGCGCGCCGCAGCTCAGCGCGGCGGCTTTCACCGCCGCGCTAGAGAGTCGGCAAGCCTCCACGGCGGCGCTTCACCGGGAATGCGGCGTCGATCGCCGCGATGTCGTCCGCGTCGAGACGCAGGTCGCCCGCGCCGGCGTTCTCCTCGGCGTGCGCGACCGTCGACGCCTTCGGAATCGTGAAGACGCCGTCGTCGCGCGTGAGGAAGGCCAAGATCACCTGGCGCGGCGTCGCGCCGTGCTTCGATGCGACGCGTTCGAGCGCGTGCGCGCCCGCGCGCTCCGCCCACTCGCCGCGGCCGAACGGCGTGTACGCGGTCACCGCAATACCGTGTTCCTTGCAATACGGCAGCTCGTGCACTTCGATCGTGCGCTCGCCCAGATGGTACAGGACCTGATTGCACGCGATCGGCGTCGATTCGAGCGCCGCCTGCGCTTCCTGCAGATCGTCGACCTCGAAGTTGCTGACGCCGAGCGATCGGATTTTGCCGTCGAGCACGAGCCGCTCGAGCGCGCGCATGGTCTCCCCGAGCGGAACGCTGCCGCGCCAGTGCAGGAGGTAGCAGTCGAGGTAGTCGAGCCGCATGCGCCGCAACGCGGCCTCGCACGCGCGGATCGTGCCGTCGTGCGTCGCGTTCGACGGCAGCACTTTCGACACGATGAACAGCTGCTCGCGCGGCAGCCCGCGCACGGCCTCGCCGACGAGCCGCTCCGATCCGCCGTCACCGTACATCTCCGCCGTGTCGATGTGCACCATGCCGAGCTCGACGCCCCGGCGCAGCGCGCGCTTCGCCTCCTCCGCGCGGTCGCCGCGCAGCGGCATGTTCCACGTGCCCTGTCCCACGGTCGCCACGTCGCGCGCCGTGCAGCCGAACGGGCGCACGATCACGGCAAGAAGTCCTCGGGCACCGCGGCGTCCTTCGCCGACAGCCGCGGCTCGCCGGCCAGCGGCCACGCGATGCCGATGCGCGGGTTGCGCCAGCTCACGGCACCCTCGCGCGCCATGTCGTACGGCACGCTGTTCTTGTAGTGCACGACCACCTCGTCGTCGAGCGCGAGAAAGCCGTGACCGAACCCCGCGGGAACGAACAGCTGCTTGTGGTTGCGATCGGTCAGGACGAAGCTTTGCCACCGCAGATACGTGGGCGAGTCGCGCCGCAGGTCGACGATCGCATCCCAGATGCGGCCGCGCAGGCACTGCACGAACTTCGCCATCATGAAGTCGTAGTGCAGTCCGCGGATCACGTTGCGCGTCGACCACGAGCACGAGTCCTGCGCGAACCGCACGTCCAGACCGGCGGCGGCGTACTTCGGGTCGGACCATGTCTCCTTGAAGAACCCGCGGTCGTCCTCGAAGACGTCGGGGACGAAAAGCTTGGCGTCGGCGAAGATCGTCGGCAGCGCTTGGATCATTGCCCGTTCGCCTTCTCGATGAGGCCGACCAACGTCATTCCGAGGCGGTACTGCGTGCGCCAATCGGTCGCGCCGACGGTTCCCGCACTCTGGCGCGCCGCGGTCCAGCCTGGTACCGCCGTATCGAGCGGGCCGGCGGCGCCGAGGAAGCGCGTGAACGTGGACGACGCGTTCGCGTCGCGCAGGATCGCCGCGTTGTACATCATCTGCGCCGCGAACGAGCCGAAGACGAACGATCGCTCGCGCGCGGCGTCGGCGCTGTGGCGTACCGACATGAGCCCGTTGTAGGCCGCGATCGCGTTCGCGTGCGAGAACGCCGAGCCCGGCTGCGCGGCGGCCCGCAGCGCATCGATCTGCGGCCCGGCGGACGGCGCGAACGTGCGCATGCGCGTCGCGTACGTGTCGACGTAGCGCTGCGCGTCCGCTTGAAACAGCCAGGCGGGCGAGTCGATGAGCTCACCGACGGTGGAGCTCGCGACGCCGAGCGCCGCGACGCTCGCCGGCCCCGACGCGCCGGCGACGTTCGCGAGCGCGGGCGTCGGTATCGTGCGATCGATCGCGCGCACGACCTCGCGCGCCACGGCGAGCATCGGCGTTCCGTTTGCCGTCGCACCGGACGACGGCGTCGCCGGCAGGTTGACCGCGAGCACCCCGCTCGGGATCTGCTTCGCGTGCGACAGCAAGTCGGCAACGGGACCCACGCTCAGCACCTGCGCCGTGACGTTGTCGCCCGCGGCGCGAAACAGCACGTCTTCGACGCCCGCGTCGTACAGCGTGGCGCTGCGCGGATCGGCGGCCCACAGGGCAGCCGTCGCCGATTTCGAGTTGAGGTACACCAGCGCGCGGTCGAACGCGTCGCGGTCTCCGTCGTCGATGAACGCGCGCAGCCCCGTGATCGGGTGCGGACCGATGTGCGGAACTTTCTGGAAGTCCGCGTCCGTCGCATCGCCGATCAGCGTTTGCACGTCGGCGCGGCAGCGGTCGTGCAGCAGCGCGATCGCGCACACCTTCGGATCGCGCAGGACGAGGATCGCCCGGCCCGCGGTGCGGCCCGTGTCGACCGACGAGCGATCGTCCGCCGATGCGATGCCCGGGATCGCGCCGCAGGTCAGCGAGAGCGCGAACGCGACCGCGAGCCGCCCGAAAAATCTCATTCCGCCGGGATAGGCGGTCGCGATTCCGCGTTCCTGGAAGCTGCGGCGGCGCGGGGATGCATCGCATTCAGCCATTGCAGCACGATCGTGCGGCTGTTCTCGCCCGCGTACGTGTGATCGCTCGGCACGGTGGCGATCGTTTTCGGCTCGGACGCGCGATCGTACAGCGCCTGCACGGACGACGGCGCGATCATCGCGTCGCGTTCGGCGGCGACGAACAGCACCGGGCGCCCCGCGAGCGCATCGAGAGCCTCCTGCAGCAGCGGCTGCCACCGTTCCGACAGCTGCTGCAGCGTCGGACCGTCGACGTACGAGGACCGCAGGTCGACGACGCCGCGTGCGGCGAGCGCGTCGAGTACCGTGGGACGCCCCCAGCCGGTCGCGATCGAGACCGCGCCGGCGATCGCCGGATCGCGCCCCGCGACGCACAGCGCGGTCGCGGCGCCCATGCTGTGGCCCAGCGCGTACGTCGCCTGCGCGCCGCGCTCGCGCGCGAAGCGGACGACCGTCTCCATCGTCTCGAAGAGGTCCTCGACGTCGCGGATGCGGCCGCCGCTGGCGCCGAGCTTGTGGCCCGGAAAGTCGAGCGCGTACACCGAGAATCCCTGGCTCGCGAGGAACGCGCACAGCGGATCGAGGTTCTGCTTCGAGCTCGAGTAACCGTGGCCGGCGACGATCGTGACGTCGCGCGGGCGGCGAGCTTCGTATTCCAGGACCGCGATGCGCTCGTGACCCTGCGGCAGATGATGCAGCGCGACGTTCACGACGGCGTGTTCGCGACCCACGCGGCGCCGCCGTCGCGATAGATCTCGCGTTTCCACACCGGGACGCGCGACTTCAGCGCGTCGATCGCGTACCGGCACGCGTCGAACGCCGCGCCCCGGTGCGGCGCCGCGACGACCACCGCGACGGACGGCTCACCGAGATCGACGCGGCCCGTGCGATGCACCATTGCGATCTCGAGCGGACCGTACCGCTCGCGCGTCTCGCGCGCGATCGTCTCCATCTCGGCCACGGCCATCGCGTCGTACGCTTCGTACTCGAGCGCGACGACGGGGCGCGGATCGTCGGGCGACGTCTCGCGCGTCGTCCCGAGAAACGTCACGACGCCGCCGTGCGCATCGCTGCGCACCGCCCGCACCAGCGCGCCGGCATCGAGCGGCTCCGGTGAGAGTCCGATCGAGGCCATCAGCCGCCGCCCAGCGGCGGCAGCAGCGCGACCTCGTCGCCGTCGTGCAACGGCGTGGTGCCCGCGGCGAGCGCGCCGTTGCGCGCGAAGCGAGTCGACGCGCGCAGCTCACCGATGTGACGCGCCTCGCTCGCGAGCGCGCTCCACACATCGTCCAGCGTCGCGCCCTCCGCGAGCGCGATGCGCCGCTCGTTGAACCCGAGCAGCTCGCGCAAGCGCGCGAACGCGAGGACGCGGATCGTCACGTTCCTCCGAGATCGGTCGTGTAGCCGCGCTCCTCGAGCCACGCGCGCGAATCGTCGTGCAAGCCGAGGAGGTCGATGCGGCTGCACGTCAGCTTGTGCAGCAGGACCTCCCAGAAGTGCCGGTCCTGCGCGTACACGTCGTCCGGGATCTCGTTGTGCTTGCGCGTGAAGTCGCGCAAGGCCGCCCAGTCGCGGCGCGCGAGCACCGTGCGAAGCTCGTTCTCGTACTCCGGGCTGGGCGGCGCCGGCTGCATCCTCACGCCGTCTTCTTCGCCGCGTCGAGAGCAAACCGCTCGATCGCGAGCGCGACGCCATCCTGGTCGTTGCGCGCCGTGACATACCGGACCGATTCCCGAACCTCGGGCAGCGCGTTGCCCATCGCGACGCCGACCCCGGCCCAGCGCATCATCGGCACGTCGTTGCGCGAGTCGCCGATCGCGAGCACGCGTTCCCGCGGGATGCCGAAGTCGGCCGCGAGGCGCGCGAGCGCGTTCCTCTTGCTCGCTTCGCGATTGAGCACCGCGCACTCGACGAAGTCGAACCACGACTCGTGGCGGAAGCTCAGAGGCAGATCGCCGAACTCCTGCAGCATGCGGCGCACGGACGTCTCGCCGAGGAACCGGATGAACGTCGGCGCAGCCGAAAGAATCTCGAGGAGCGACGGCACTTCGTGCCAGCCGGGTCCGCGCATGTCGTCCATGATGACCTCGGAGCCTTCGGGGCGGTAGAACGCCTCCTCGACGTACACCGCGATCGCGAGGCGCTCGCGCTCGGCGAGCTCGATCATCGGCACCGCGTACTGCAGCGGCACCGGGATGCTCTCGAGCGTCTTGTTCGCGCCGAAGTCCTTCGTCAGCGCGCCGTGGCAGCAGATCACGGGCAAGTTGAGGCCGAGCTCGCGCGAGACCCGGATCGGCATGTCGGTACCGCGTCCGGTCACGAGTGCGACGCGAATTCCGGCCGCCAACGCCGCCTTGACGCTGGTACGATTGCGTACGCTGATCGTCTCGTCGGGGGAGAGCAGGGTGCCGTCGAGGTCGAGCGCGATCAGGTCGATCGCGGGCAGGGGTCGTTTCGGGGGCATGTTCACGTTTTCGGACAACCACGGTACCCGTTCGCGCGCGAAAAGATGCGAACAGCGGCCTCGTCGAATACGTTGCCGGTACATGCGGACCTTCGTCGCGGCGCTCGTCCTGGCCGTCGCGAGCAGTGCTGCGGCGAGCGCGCAGCCCGCACAGCGCTGCTCGCGCGACACCTTCGCGGTCGCCGGGCAGCCGGTCACGGTCACCGTGTGCGCCGGTGCGCCGGACAGCGGCCGGACGATCAGCGTCGGCGAGACCTTCAAGAATGCCGTCACCTCGTTCGGCCACACGACCTCGATCGAGGTGCTGCCGGGCGCGACCGCGTCGCGCGCGGTCGACGACGTCGCCCTCACGCCGCTGGGGCTGCAGTACACGCTTCACCTCACGCTCGCCTACCGAGACGCTGCGGTCTCGATCGAGCACGCGCTGCTGCTGCCCGGCGCCGTCCCGCTCAAATAGCAGGGTCTTCGGGCCGAGCCGCGGGCGCGCAACTCATCGTGCGGCGGGGTAGGTTAGACGCAACCGACATGTGGTGTCGACGCGGCTGATGCCCTGTACCAGCGTGACCCCGGAGCTCGATGCGGTCGGCCGAGCCCGGTACGTCACCGAACACCTGCCCCCGGGACTCTTCCGGCTCCCTGACGACGCGGACACGACCGTCGCCTGGCGCGTCAGCCCGCAGCCGTTCCCCCTCTCGCCGAAGACGGCGGCGGCGATCGAGACCCTCGGGAACGACCTCCTCGCCTTCATCAAAGCGCTCAACGCGCTGTACCTGCGCAGCGCGCGCGGCACGGCTCCGGCGTACATCGCCGACGAGCTCGACCGCGGTAAGCCCGAGCAGATCGTCAAGCTGGCGCGGCAGAACCGCTTCAAGCAAGACATCCCGCGCGTCATCCGGCCCGATCTGATCCTCACCGACGACGGGTACGTCGCGAGCGAGCTCGACAGCGTCCCGGGCGGCATGGGCTTCACCGGGGCGCTCGCGTCGACGTACTGCGAGCTCGGCACCGACAGCGTCGGCGGTCAGGACGGCATCGCGCGCGCCTTCGCGGACGCGCTCGCGTCCGCGGCGTCCGTCGAGCGGCCGACCGTCGCCATCGTCGTGAGCGACGAATCGGGCGACTATCGTCCCGAGATGACCTGGCTCGCGGGCCGCGTCAACGCGCTCGGGCTCGCGGACGCGATCGTGTGCGCCGCCGCAAGACATCGTCTTCACGGAAGAAGCGCTCTTCGTGCGTCACGCCGACGGACGCGAGGCGAAGCTCGACGTGCTCTACCGCAACTTCGAGCTGTTCGACCTCTTGAACATCCCGAAGCAAGAGCTGATGATGTACGCCGCGCGCCACAACCGCGTGCGCATCACGCCGCCGCCGAAAGCGCACCTGGAAGAGAAATCGGCGTTCGCGCTGTTCCATCACCCCGGTCTGCGCGCGTACTGGCGCGCCGAGCTCGGTCCCGCCGTCGACGACCGCCTGCTCGGGATCTTTCCGCGCACGTGGATCGTCGATCCGCGGCCGCTGCCGTGGCAAGGTGCGGTCATCGATCTCACGGCGTCCGGGAAGCCCGTGCACAGCTGGTCGCAGCTCGAAGAGCTCGGCAAGAGCGAGCGCGACTACGTGCTCAAGCCGTCGGGCTTCAGCGAGCTCGCGTGGGGCTCGCGCGGCGTGAAAGTGGCGAACGATCTCACGCGCCAGGAGTGGCGCGCGGCGCTGCACGAGGCCGAGCGCTCGTTTCCGAAGACGCCGTACGTCTTGCAGCGCTTCCACAAGGGCAAGCGCGTGCGCGTGCCGTTCCTCGCGACGTCCGCCGGCGAGATCAAGGAGATGGACGGACGCGTTCGCCTCTGTCCGTACTATTTCGTCGTCGGCGACGAGACGAAGCTCGGCGGCGTGCTGGCGACGGTCGCGCCGGCCGACAAGCGGCTGATCCACGGCATGAACGACGCGATCATGACGTCCTGCCGCGTCGCGGACGACGGATTCTGACCGAGGCCGCGGCGGTCCGCCGAGCCGGTATGGCACGGCGCGCGCGCCATCGCGTATTGACCTTCGGCTCGGCATTCGTGGTCGCGTTGCTCGTGCACGCGCTCACGCCGCAGTGGCTGCACGGCGCGTCGCGTTTCGTCGCCGCGTACGACGCCGGCGTCATCACGTTGCTCGTGAACCTTTGGACGCACGGCCTGAGCGCGGATGCCGACCGCACGAAAGCGCGCGCCGCGCTCGACGATCCCGGCCGCAACGTGATCCTTCTCGTCGTGCTGACGACCGTGGTCGTCGGTCTGATCGCCGCGATCGCGGTCGTCGGTCACGGCCCGCAGGTGCACAACGACACGGAGAAGTGGATCGCGTACGGCCTCGGTGTGCTCGCAATCTCCGCGGGCTGGCTTCTCGTGCACACGATCTACACGTTTCGCTACGCCCACCTGTACTGGTTCGACGACGACGGTGACGGCACGGAGTGCGGCGGCATCCGCTTCCCGGAGACCGACCGCCCCTCCGACTGGGACTTCGCGTACTTCGCCTTCTGCATCGGCGCGTCGTTCGCGGTCTCCGATCCGCAGGTCACCGAGACGCGCGTGCGCCGCGAGATCATCGGTCACTCGATCATCTCGTTCGCGTACAACTCGGTGATCATCGGGATGGTGATCAACCTGTTCGCGGGCATCTTCGGCGCGAGCAGCGACGCGAAGTAGTTCTCGTCACCCTGAGCCCGGCGACGGGTGAGAGCCCGACGAGGCTCGCGAGCCGCCGCTCGACCATCGCCGTTCTCGCTCACCCTTCGACGAGCTCAGGGTGACACGGGAATCATGCCGGCAGCGCGTCGAGGAGGCGGTCGATGTCGTCCGCGGTGTTGTGGCCGTGCGGCGAGACGCGGATGCCCGTCGGGCGGAACGTCGTGACGATCTTCGCTTCGTTGAGGCGTTTGCCGAGCGCGACCGGGTCGATGCCGTCGCACGTGAACGTGACGATGCCGGACTTCACGCCGTCCGACGAACGGTCGGTCAACATGGTCCCTCCATGCGATCGTAGCCCGTCGGCGAGGCGGTCCGTCAGCGCGAGGACGTGGCCCGCGATGCGCTCGATGCCGGCCGCAGCGAGAACGTCGATCGACGTCGCGAGCGAGAGCGCGCCGGCGATGTTGACCGTGCCGCCCTCGTAGCGGCTCGCGTTCGCGACCGGCGGCTGCGCGTAGTCGAGGAAGTTCCACATGTCCTGCGCGGAGCGCCAGCCCGGCAGCTTCAGCGCGATGCGGTCGAGCAGGTTCGCGCGGAGCCAGAGAAAGCTCACGCCCTGCAGCGCCATCAGCCACTTGGCGCCGCCTGCGTAGATCGCATCGACGCCGGTCGCGGCGACGTCGAGCGGAAACGCGCCGAGCGCCTGGATTGCGTCGACGACGAACAGCGCGCCGTGCGCGTGCGCGACGTGCGCGAGCGCGCGCGAGATCGTGCCGGTACCCGTCGTCGAACGTGACCCACGAGACGCTGACGAGCTTCGTGCGCGAGCCGATCGCGCGGCGCAGCACGTCGGGCGTCATGCGCTCGCGCGGCGCGTCGATCAGCGTCACGGTGACGCCGCGCTCGCGCAGCACGAGCCACGGGTACGCGTTGGCGCCGAACTCGTTCGCCGCGATGATGACTTCGTCGCCCGGCCGCAGGCCGAGGCCCTGTGCGATGACGGTCGCACCGTCGCCGGTGTTGCGCAGCAGCGCGATCTCGTCTTCGCGTCCGCCGACGAACTCGCGCGATGCGGCGCCGGTACGCGGGTATCGACGCTTCACGGGGCCACGTGCCGACCACGCCGCGCGCCGCATGATCGTCGATCATCGCGTGGAGCGCGTCGCGCGTCGCCACGGGCAGAATCCCCGCGGCCGCATGGTTCAGATACGTGAAGTCCGGCGCGATCGCGAACGCATCGCGTGCGAACGGTGCGGCGGCCGCGATCGCGTCAGCCCGGGCTGGCGTTGACGTAGATGTCGGCGCGCCTGCGCGCGGGGTTGATACGAACCTTGGCCTGCGCGACGCGGGTGATGAACGCGCCGAGCGGCACGAAGAGGTCGCCGTTGCGCATGAACGCCTGACCCGGCATCGTGATCGCGCCGTCGTTGATCGCCGCGGTCCGGCTGCCGGCGGCGAAGCGCGCGGTGACGCCGTTGATCGTTACGACGACCGTCGGCCCTTGGAACGTGACGAGCCCGTCGAACGACTTCACGAGATCCACGACGTCGGCGTACACGACACCGTTGCGGACGACCGCGACGCCGCCCGCGCGGTCGACGGGGCGCCCGTCGAGCGTCAGCGCCACGACGCGGTCGGCGGCGAACGCGCGCGACGGCAGCGTCGCCGGCGCGATCGCGGCGATGAGCGCGAGGACGAGCATGCGTTTCGTCACGAGTAGATGTCCTTGGTGTGCCACGCGATGTTCTGCGCGCGGTCGCCGACGCGCTCGATGATGGAGATGACGAAGAGCAAAAGCGTTCCCGCCGGTACCGTACCCGGATCGCGCTGCATCTCCGCCTGAAGCGCCTCGATGCCGTTGCGGTACAGCACGTCGACGTCGTCGTCGCGCTCGATGATCTCGTCCGCGAGCGCCGCGTCGCCCTCGCGATACGCGCGCATGACGTCCTGCAGCATCTCGTACGCGAGGTCGGAGATGCGCCCGACCTCGACGCTCGCCGGGCGCACCGCGACGTCGGCGAGCTTGATCGCGTTCTTCGCGATGTCGACGGCGTAGTCGCCGATGCGCTCGAGGTCGGTCACGATCTGCAGCATGCCCGCGATCGCGCGCAATTCGCCCGCGACGGGCTGCTGCTTCCAGATCAGCTGGATGCACGCGCTCTCGACGCGGCGGCGCGTGTCGTCGATCTCGTCGTCGCCCGCGACGACCCGCCCGGCCAGCACGGCGTCGCGGCGCTCCAGCGCCTGGATCGCCGAGCGAATCGCGTCCGAGACGAGCGCGCCGAGGCGCACGACGTCGAGTCGCGTGTTCTCCAGAGCTTGATGGTAGGCGGTACGCATCTGTTCCAACCATAACAGAGCGGAGGGCGTCCGTCGAACCCCGACGTACGGCGCGGCCATGCAAACTCTGCTGCTCGAGCGCTCCGAGAGCGTCGCGACGATCACGCTGAACCGGCCCGATGTCTTGAATGCCCTTAACCTGCGCATGCTGGACGAGCTCGCGGAATCGTTCGCGGAGCTCGACGCGGACAGGAGCGTCCGCGCCGTCGTCATCACGGGGTCCGGGACGAAAGCGTTCGCCGCCGGCGCCGACATCGGCGAGCTGAACGCCCTGCCGGGCGCGCATGCCGGCGAGGCGCAGGCGCGCAAGGGTCAGGCGCTGACGCGGACGGTGGAACGCATGCGCGTACCGGTGATCGCCGCCGTCAACGGCTTCGCGCTCGGCGGCGGATGCGAGCTCGCGATGGCGTGCGACATTCGCGTCGCGAGCGAGAACGCGCGCTTCGGGCAACCGGAAGTGAACCTCGGCTTGCTGCCCGGATACGGCGGCACGCAGCGCATGACGCGTCTCGTCGGCGAGGGCACCGCGATGTACCTCTGCCTGACCGGCGAGATGATCGATGCCGCCGAGGCGCTGCGCATCGGGCTCGTGCAGAAGGTCGTGCCGCTCGACGGGCTGCTGACGGAAGCGCATCGCGTCGCCCGGCTGATCGCCGCGAAGGCGCCGCTCGCGATCGCCGCGACGAAGCGCGCCGTCGTGGACGGCGCCGCGATGGATCTCGACGACGCGCTCGCGCTCGAGGCGCTGCTGTTCGGGCAAGTCGTCACCACCGAGGACTTCCGCGAAGGGTCGCGCGCGTTCTTGGACAAGCGGAAAGCCGCGTTCGTCGGCCGCTGACGCCGGCGGACACGGCTCAGCGTGACGCCGGGACTTCGCGCGATCCGGATTTCGCTCCAGCGTAGCGGGTTGCGATCGAGTCCATCTCGCGGCCGATGTCCGGATCGAAGCCCATCCACTCGGCGCGTACGCGCCCCGAGCCGTCGATTGCGACCAACGTCGGATAGCCGGTAACCCCGAACGCGTGCGCCACCGTCATGTCGGGATCGAGCGCGACATCGTCCATCTTGAAGTGCGCGACGAACGGCCGGACCGCGTTCGTGTCCTCGCCGGCGTCGACCGACACGACGTCGACGCCCGGATGCGAGCGGCGGAAACGTTGGACGAGCGGGATCGACGCGCGGCACGGATCGCACCACGACGCCCAGAAATCGAGGAACACGACGCGCCCGCGCGTGCGCGCGAGGTCGAACCGTCCGCCGGCCAGCAGCGGCATCGAAACCGCCGGTGCCTGGACGATCCGGTGGTGCGGCAGCCGCGGGAGGACGACAAACTTCGCGACCGCGGCGAGGACGATCACGACGGCAAGAGCGTCGAGCCCGCGTGCGGCCCACCGATGCAGCGGGCTCACGCGCTACGCCTTCGGCTCGCAGGGAAAGCGCCTCCTGCGCCCGCATCCCAGGAACCGATGCCAACGAGCCGCGTGGCGTCGGTCACGATCGACGCGCGCACTTTGCCTGCGGCGAACCGGAGCGCACGCATCTTCGATGCGTTCGACAAGTTGCCGGTCGGCGGAACTCTCGAACTGAACGAGGAGAGCGATCCGCGCTCGCTGCGCAACGAGTTTCAACAGTACCGCGCGGGCCGGTTCTCGTGGGACGCCCGCAATCTCGGCAGCAGCCGCTGGACGATCCGCCTGGAGCGCATCGACGAGCGTGCCGACACGGCGACGTTCCTCTCGCACACCGCACCGTTCGCGAACGCGAAGCAGAGCACGATCGGCGAGCTCGCCGCCGTCGCGACGGAGCGATCGTACCGCACCGGCGAGACGATTTTCGACGAAGGCGAGATTTGGCCGTACCTCGGGTTCGTGCGCAGCGGCAAAGTCGTGTACACGCTGCTGTCGCCCGACGGAAAGACGCACGCGCTCGGTGAGCGCCTGACGCACGATCCGCTCAACGAGTCGGGGACGTTCGACGGCGGCGGCGCGACGACGCGTGCGGAAGCGCTCACGGACTGCACGATCGTGCTGGTGCCCAGCGAAGCCGTACTGCACGCCGTTCGCAACGACTCGGAGCTCGCGCTCGGGTTCCTCGCTGCCGCCTCGCAGGCCCGGCGGCGGTCGATCGACACGATCGCCGACCTCGCGTTCGCGCACGTGCTGCAGCGCGTCGCGAAGTTCCTCATGTCGTACGCGCCCGCGACGGTCGGGATGGCGACCGGCCTGCCCGGAGTCGAAAACCTCTCGCAGGCGCAGATCGCCGCGGCGGCAGGTACGGTTCGCGACATGGCCGCGCGAGCGCTGATCCGGCTGAAGAACGCGGCCGCCGTGGAGCTCGATCGCGGCCGCGTGCGTTCGATCGACCGCGCGCGGCTCGAAGCGTTTGCGCACGGGGTGCAGGCACCTCCGGTCTAATACCGACAATACCCGGCGCGATGCGCGGTCCGTTCCGGCAGCTCCGCGCGACACCGTCACCGATGCGACGTCGAGCGTCACCACGAAGCCGTGCGCGCGATGTTCCAGGCCGGCCGTCAGCTGACCATCGAGGCTTGCACGAACGTGAAGCGCGCTTCTTGCGCGGCATTGAGCGCGGCGACGCCCGCCGGAACGAGCATTGCGTGCCGGACGTGCGCGGCGCACTCGTCGTACGCGGCTTGAATCTGCGCCGGCTCCGCGTGCCCGAGCTTCACCGAGAGGTACCGCGTGATACCGTGGAAGGCATTGTTGCAGACGAAGAACGACGCGCTCCCGCGCGCGAGATCGGCGACCGTCGCCGCGTATGGGTTCAGCGGCGTGTCCGCGTCATGGATCGGGTCCGGCTTTGCGAGCGACGCGAGCGCCTGCCGGACGGCGTACTTCGCCCACATCGTCTCGTCCAGCGTCATGACGAGCGACCAGCCGTACAGCACGGCCGCGACGTGCAGCGTGCCCGGTCCTTCCCCGAACCCGCCCGCGTACGCGCGCAGCGAGTTCTGCATGTAGTTCAGGACGGCGCCTTGTTCGAGCGCCGTCGATGCAAACACTTGGCGGTGCCGAAACGGGCGGTTGAGCTCGGCCTCGAACGCCGCGCGATCGAACGGCACGTCGCGCCTCTCCGGTACGGATGGGGCCGCGGCCAGCAACGCCGGCGTCACGGCACCGGCGCCACTCGCGGCAAGGAACTCCGTGCGCTTCATGGGCCTTCGTTCGCGGGCGAACGGGCCACATCCGGCGGAGCCGATACGAACGGCGTCGTACCGCTCGGCATGAGGAAGACGCTTCTCGGAACGCTGCTCCTCGCGCTTGCGGCTCCGGCCGTGGCCGCGGGCGCACCCGCGACGCACGTCATCCGCTTCGCGGTCACCGACGCGGGCGGGAAGCTGCTCCCCGGATTCACGGTAACTTCGAACGTGCGCGGTTCGTGCTGGACCGGCTCGCTCAGCACGTTTCGCGCCGACGCATGGCGCTGCATGGTGGGCAACGAGATCCGCGACCCATGCTATGCGCCGGCGACGAACGCGCGCGTCGTGTATTGTCCCAGCTCGGCGACTCTGAAGTCGCTGCTCGCCATCACCCTTACGAAGCCGTTGCCGCTCAACGAGTCGAACCACGGCGGCGCGAACTCGGTCGCGAATCCCACGATGATCGTCCTGAGCGGGGGCGCCAGCTGCTGGTTCCTCACGGGCGCGTCCGAAGCGATCCACGGCATGCGCGCGAACTACGGATGCTCGGACGGTCGCGTGCTGGTCGGCGACGTCGATCGCAGCGCGCCACGCTGGCGCATTCGCGCGGCGCGCAGCGAAACCGCGACGACGACCACGTTCGTGGACATCGATACGGCGATGCTGTGAGCGCTCGCATGCGTGGGCAGCGGTCGATCACGCAGCTCCAAGACGCGATCTTCGCGCGCGAAGGCTTTCGCGTGTCGTTCGAGCGCTTCGGCGCGTCCGAGGTCGAGCCGCGGCCGTACGACTACGCCGTGATGGCACCGAACGGATGGAAAGTGTCCGACTGGAAGCGCCTGCGGCTCGCGCCGTACGTGACGATCTTTCGCGGCGTGACCGTGTACCGCGGCGACGGCGCGCCGATCGCGCGCGACGTGAAGCTCGGTCACTTGCGCGACACGTACTACGCGGCCGAGTACGGCTCGCTGTCGGCGGACGTGCCGGATAATGTCGTCCCGATCGAGCACGCCGCGAGCCGCCGCCGCAAGACCTGACCCGAGCGGTCGATGCGTGCGTATCTCGCCGGGGCCGTGATGCTCGCGGTCGCAATGAGCGTCGGCCGGTTCGCGTACACGCCGCTGCTCGTCGTCATGCGCGGGGATGCGCGTCTCGACATCGCGACGGCGGGACTTCTCGCGTCGGTGAACCTTGCGGGCTATCTGGCCGGCGCGCTCGTCGCGCTGCTGCCGGCGTTGAAGCACCGGCGTGCGACGATCGTCACCGCGTCGGCGTACGCGATCGCGGCGCTCACGGCGACGATGGCCGGACCGCAGTGGACGTGGACCGCGGCGCGCTTTCTCACCGGCGTGATGTCGGGCATCGTCTTCGTGCTCACGCTCAGCACGCTGCTCGAACGCGCGGCTGCGACCCGTTCCCGTCGCGGCCCCGCGGTGCTCTTCAGCGGCATCGGGCTCGGCATCGCGGTGGTGGGGTTGCTCGTTCCGGCGTTCGTGCATCTCGGCGGATCGCGCGTGGCATGGCTGGCG
This sequence comes from Vulcanimicrobiota bacterium, assembly GCA_963841685.1. Classification (GTDB taxonomy): domain Bacteria; phylum Vulcanimicrobiota; class Vulcanimicrobiia; order Vulcanimicrobiales; family Vulcanimicrobiaceae; genus Vulcanimicrobium. The sequence goes on along the minus strand of CAWJDU010000003.1, from coordinate 1,619,561 downwards.
CTCGGTGTCGTTTCCGGCGCGGCGGTCGCGATCGTGTCATCATGGTTTCCACGCGACGAACGAACGGCGGCCGCCCTGGACCCCGTCGAGCGGCGCCGGGATCCGCGCGCCTTCTGGTGGCTCGCGCTCGTCTACACGGTCGAAGGCGGCGTCTACATCATCCCCGCGACGTTCCTGGTCGCGATGGTCGCCGAGACACCGGCGCTCGCGTCACCTCGCGCCGTATACCTGGGTGCTCGTCGGCGTCGCGGCGGCGCCCTCCGTCGCACTGTGGTCGGCGGTCGCAGCGCGCGCCGGAGGCGAGAACGCGCTGGTGATGGCCGCCGTCGCGCAGGGCGTGACCCTGGTCGCGCCGGTGGTCGCGCCCGCCGCAGCCGGCGCGCCGATCCTAGCGATCGGCCTCGGCGGAACCTTCCTCGGCATGACGGCCCTCGGGACGTCGCTCGGCCGCGCATACTGGGCCAGACCGGGTAACACCGCAGTCGGGGTGCTGACAGCGCTGTACGGGATCGGGCAGATCGTCGGTCCCCTCATCGCGACCCACCTCGCGCTCGCGACGGGGTCGTACCGCGCCTCGCTACCGATGGCGGCGGCGGCGCTGCTCCTTTCGAGCGGCGCATTCGCCTTCGGGCGGGGCGCACGCAGCGGGCGACGGTCCGGAGGCAAAGCTGGGGCTCGCTCGGAGACCTGAGCGAGGCGGCACCGGCAGGCCCGGCGACGAACGCCCGCGTACCGGGTGATTTGACCCGGGTGTCGACACGCGGTGTCGGAAGGGTTCTCCCTCAAATGGCGATGCTCACTTTGCTGCTTGCCTTGATCCTCGGCGGCGGCGGCGCAGCCCATACGACCACACTGCATGCGAGCGACGCACGGGCATCGTTGCGCCGTGCGATGCAAACCCGCCGTTCCAAGGGTCGTAGGCGGAGACCCCGCGCAGACGGCGAAGACGCCGTCTGCGGCGGGGAGTGCGCAAGCGTGCGCCCGCGCCTTTCGGTGTGGAGGACAAACTCACGGACGTACGAGTCGCCGCCCGGCGCCCAACGCTTTCAAACGCACACGATGCGTTTTTAGCGGGTGAATTCGAGCACTGTCTCGAGTTGTGCGCAAACATCGTCGTTCGCGACGACGGCATGCGCTTCGAGCTCGCTCTTCTACGGGCTCGCGTCTTGCTACGGCTGCGTCGCGACTGAAGAAGCGATAGCGGCGATCGACGCCTGCGCGTTCACGCCCGCGACGACCGGACGCGCTGGTAAGCGCGCAGATGCTGCTCGGCTTTGCCTACACGCAAACCGGCGAACGCGATCGCGGGGCGAAGCTTCTGGCGAGACGCCGAGTCGCGTGCTCCGGAAGCGCACCGCACGATCCAGGCCGAGCTCCTACTGCATCGGGGAATCGCGCGCTACTTTTGCGGCGCTCCCGAGGAAGCGGACGCCTTGCTTGCGACGGTCCCTCGCGATGCGGACATGATCTACGCGCGCGCGCTCGAGTATCGCGGCTGGATCGCGACATCGCGCGCGGCATACGATGAAAGCGCGACGTGGTTCCGGGCGAGCTACGCGTCCATTCGAACCTGCCGCTGGCGCGATCGATTCGTCGAAGCGAACGTGCTGCAAGGCCTTGCGGCGCTGAGCGCCGACATGATCGCCTTTGCCGGTTGGCCGCAGATCGAAGCGCACATCCGGAGCTTCGACTGGGATGCCGATGGCCTTCAGTCACCGCGCTTTTGGATCGCTGTCGTATGCGCGGGCATCAGCGAGATGCTTGGAGACGCCGACGACGCGCTCGACTGGAGTCGCCGCGCCGAGATGCAAGCGCCGAACGACAATTACAAAGTCAGCGCGCTCTGCCGGACGGCATCGCTCTTCCGCGGCATCGGGCGAACGTCGAGCACATCTCGAGTTTACGCGTCGCGCGCTCGTGACTCTATAGAGCGCTTCCGCATGGCGAACGCCACGCCCGATCAAGTTCTCCCGCTCGACATTGCGGAAGAATTGGCGTACGGCGGCTGCTTCGATGAGGCTCGAGCGCTCCTTGCAACGTACCGCCAAAGCATCGCTTCATTGCCTTCGATGGGTGCTCAGCAACGCTTCACCGGGGTGATGCACGTCGTTGAAGGCACGATGGCGGAGGCGACCGGCGACCGCGTAACGGCAGTAAAGGAATACGCGCAAGCGTTCCGCATTTTCCGTCAAGAGCGGCGTTCGGCGCCGTGCCGTCGCCGTCGCGTTGCGGTTGGCGCGCGTCACCGGTTCGCGGCGCTACGTCGACTATGCGACGAACGCGCTCACCGACGTGCATCCGGACTACTGGATGGCGCGCGAGGCGCGAGCGCTGCAGTCGGGCGACATTCCGACGCTCACGGAGCATCAGCGCACGATCCTGCTGCTGGTCGCGCAGGGCAAGACGTACAAGGAGATCGCCTCCGAGCTCGGCCGGTCGTGGAAGACGATCAGCAACAGCGTCGAGCACCTGCGCGGAAAGTTCGGCGCCGGTACGCGTGGAGAGCTGGTTGCGCGGGCACTCCGGCATGGCGTCGTCGGGGTCGGCGACTCGGGCCGCGAGGTTCGCACCGCCTAGGTCATTTCACACCCTCGACGAGCGGCCGTCGGTACGGGATGATTCGACGCGAGCCTCGCTTCGGCGCGGCACGACCGTCCGCGGTGCCCACGCACTCGCGTGACGCGCCGTCCGTCATCCTTGCGATCCGGCGCGAGCCGGTTCGCCCACACCCCGGGGATGGCGGACGGCGACAACTTCCTTCCGGCGCACGCCGGCGTCTCGGCGCGCGGCTATGGACGAACGCTGTCGTGCCGCCCAACGACGGCGGACTCGGTCTGGGCCAGATCGCGCCGGCCGCGTTCGCGACCGCCGCGGCTAGGCGGTCGTATCGATCGACGCTCCGAGCGTGCCGTTCGAGAGGTCGCTATTCGCGTTCGCGTCGCTCTGCGAAATGATGCTCGTCATCGACGGAATATCGGGCATCTGAATCGAGGAGGACAGCGGCGACACCGCGCTCGAGTCGTTCGCGAGGTTTGCCGCCGCTTGCGCCGCGAGCTGCTGCTCTTGCAGCTCGGCTGCCTGCGCGAGCACGCTTTGGACGTTGGTTTCCGCGGACGCACTCGAGCCGAGCGAGACCTGCATCAGCTCGGCCGCGTCCTGTTGCTGCAGCGTCGCGTACTCTTGCTGATACGGCGATAGCCCGGACGCCGAGGAGGACGAGGTCGAGGATGTCGACGAGGACGCAGACGACGATGCGCTCGACGTCGTGGGGTCGGAACCGCCGCTCAGGCCCGTCGGCAATGACGACGGATACGAATAGAACCCCGGCTGCGGGAGTGACGTCGAGTCGACGCTCATCGGAAGGCCCTCTCCTTAGGTACTCCCGTTATCGGCAGAACCTACGGAGTGTTACAGCCCGAGGCGAGGATACTTGCGTCGGTCATGCCGGCCTTCGTGAGCGCGTTGGCCTCCGCGTCGCGCTGGGTGCCGCCCGTTGCGAAGAAGCCCACCGCCGTGCCCTGCAGCACGCGTTTGGCGATCGCGGCGCACGGCTCGTTCGAGAACGACAGCTTCACCTCGCAGGTGTTCCCGCCGGACTTCGTGTTGCAGCTCGCGATCGCATCGGCTCCCGCGCCGCCCGCGGTGCTGTAGTTCGTCGCGATCGCCGCAAACGTCCCCGTCCGGTCCGCCGCGATCGCACCGAAGCGCTGACCGGGCGCGAGGGGCGCGCCGTTGCCGTCGTTCGGGCCGAACGTTTGCACGTCGGGAAGCACGCTCGGCTGGGTGGTTTGGTCGTTCGGGTTGATCGTCGACGACGCAGCCACGAAGATCGGAGACCCCAGCCGATCGCCGTTGTTGCCGTACACGCGGGTGAAGCCGTCGCCCTCATGCCACTGCGTGCCGTCGTTGAAGACCACGTGCGACACGTGCACCTCGGCGACGCGCATGCTTCCGATCTGCGCGGCGTTGCCGAGGTTGACCGTCGTGCATTTGTCCTCGATCAGCACCGGCGGCGTGAACGTGCCGACGTGACTCACGTCGCGCCTCAGCACGGTGTTGTTCGAGCCGTCCAAGTAGTCGATCGTGAAGTCGACGGTTGTGGCGACTTCACCGGAGACGTTGCGGAACGACACACACTGCTGCGGGTTGCCGCCGAAATCGTAGCCGGTACCGGATCGCACGAGCTCGATCGGAGCCCTGCTCGCGGTCGCCCACCGCTGCGAGACGTTGATCGGCGTGCGGGCCGCGTTCCCGTTCGGCAGAAACGCCTGGTCGAACGACTGCCCCTTCGTCCAGACGGTGCCGTCGGTGAACGCGACTTGCGTCGTGACGATCGACATCTTCGTGATGTTGCGGAACCCCGTGTCGGCGAAGGCCGCGGGAACGACCCAACACGACTCGTTCTGATCGTTGAGGTACGTCTTCGACGGGTCGTGGTTCGCGTTCACGACCTGTCCGGAAAAGAAGTTGCCGCGCCGTTCGAGGTTCCACGGCCTGCCGTTCGCGACATCGATGAAGTGCTCGTTGTTGAACTGATCGGTGAAGTGCAGCGTGAAGCGTACCGCGCTCACCGGCTTGCGGCTGAGCACCCGGAAGTCGATGCACTGGATGAAGTTCGTGCCCGCCGTGCCTTGATTCGACTGAAACCACGGCGCGCGTACGATGTAGACCGGCGAGTGCTGGCTATCGTGCGAGACGGTCACATCGAAGCCCGGGACGCCGGGAACAGGATCCGCCGCAGCGGGGATCGACGCGGCCGAGAACATCGAAACCGCCGCCGCAATTGCGACGGTGCGCATGAGCTTCATCGACGAGACTCCCTCGGGGTGCGGGTGACCCCGCCTCTCCGGTTCGCGCGGCGGGGCGGTCGTTTCCTCGCGTCGGCGGGCACTCGGCATCCGGTGGGGTACGAGCGCACGGTGAACGCGACCGCACCGGATCTCTCGAAAACGCCGCCGCGGCCGGGGCGCACGATGCTCGGCGGGTACGCCTGGCTCGCGCGGCTCGCCGACAAAGCACGCGCGCAGCACGCCGGCACGGTGGGCGACTACGTCGCCTACTGTCCGCTGTCGACGGGCTTTCTGCGCGCGGCCGGCGTGTCGAAGACCGAGTTCGATGCGACGGTCGCCGGCGGCGCCGACGACGACGCTCTCGTGCGCTGGTTCGACGCACGCGTCGACGACGCGCATCGCGATGCCGCGAACCGGTTCGTGCTCCAGGACATGGCCGAGCACCTCGATCAGCAGGACGCCGAAGAGGGCGTGACCGCCGCGTAGCGGTCCGCTCGGCGCAGCGCGGGATTGCGCCATGCCCACAGCGCGACGACGAGCAGCGTCCCGACGCCGCCGAGAACCACCGACGGCACCGCACCGACCAGTGCCGCGACCGCACCGGATTCGAACTGGCCGAGCTCGTTGCTCGCGACGACGAACGTCGCCTCGACCGCGGCGACGCGACCGCGCATCGCGTCGGGCGTTCCGAGCGCGATCAAGGTGTCGCGGACGACGACGCTGATCATGTCGGCGGCGCCCGCGATCGCGAGCGCCGGCAACGCGACCCAGATCGACGTCGAGAAGCCGAAGGCGACGGTCGCCGCACCGAACACGGCGACCGCGCCCAGCAGCCGCGGTCCGACGTGACGATGGATCGGCCGCCGCGCGAGCACCAGCGCGCACGTCGCGGTGCCGAACGCGTCGGCTGCTCGGAGCGCGCCGAATCCGGCCGGTCCGACGTGAAAGATCTGCGCGGCGTAGATCGGAAGCAGCGCCGTCGCCCCGCCGAAGAGCACGGCGAACAGATCGAGCGTGATCGCGCCGGAGAGCACCGGCCTGCGGCGGAGGTACCGGATGCCGGCAAGGACTTCGCCCCATGCGAACGCTGCGCCGGCGTCGATGCGCCGCGGGAGCGCCATCGTACCGACGGCGACGCGCGCCGATCGCGAACGTCAGCATCGCGACGCCGTAGGCCGACGGCGCGCCCGCGGCGACCAGGACGCCGCCGAGCGCGGGGCCGCCGATCGTGATCACTTCACGGAACGCGGTGGCCGACGAGTTGGCGCGCACGTAGTTCTCGGCCGGAACGATGAGCGGCAGCAACGAGCCCGACGCGGGATACCGGAACGCGCGCGCCGTTCCGGCGACGAACAGCACGGCGAGCGTGACCGCGAGCGCGCGGACGCCGTGCAGCGCGCCGAGCGGGATGAGCGCGCCGCACACGCAGATCTGTGCGAGCGAGGCGAGTGCGATGATGCGCCGGCGATCCGCACGATCGGCGACGAGCCCGGTGATCGGCGCGAACAGGAGCGACGGCGAGAACATCGCGAGCCCGACCAGCCCGAGGTCGAACGCGCTATGGCGAACCGTATAGACCTGCCATGCGATCGCGACGCTTTGAATCTGGCCGGCGAGGTCGAACGCAACGAAGGCGACGACGTATGCGACGAGAGACCGATTGGCAGTCAACGCCCGGCCGATTCAGCGACGATGCGCGGCAGCCTTTCCGGGCGCTACGATCGCAGGAGAACACGGGACGCGGGCGGAGAACCGCGCATGCCGCATGTCGAGCCGGACGAGCATCCGGACCACGAATCACGTCGCGCGCGCCGGATACGGCTTCGGATCAATCCGTCGGACCTGCTGCTCGAGATCATTTCGATCGTCATCGCGATCGTGCTCGCGACGGCCGTTGGTCAGCTCGTCGACCGCGTCCGGACGCAGAGGCAAACGCACGAAGCGCTCGTGCAGCTTCGGCGCGAGATCGCCACGGACGAAGTGGTGCTGAAGCGCCGCGCACCGATGCCGGCGAGTCTGGCTCGCGTTCCGCAGCGCGGTGCAATCGGCGCGAACCCCGCGCATGGGATTCGACACGTTCACCCGGACGTTCGCGTCGGCGGCGCCGAGCGGCTTTCAGGTTCGTGGACGATCGGCGCGCTCTATGCGCCCTTGCGCAGGCCGGCGCGACGTTAGACGACGCACCGAACGCTCCGCGAGCCCGGGCCGGGCCCGAGCTCGCGATCGGAGCGGATGTGGTTTGCTTTAACTCGCCGCCGTCGCCGCTCAACCGCGGCGAGGAGGACGACGCAGGCGCGCCTGCTCGTCGAGCACCTCGGCTTCGCTCGGCGATCCGCCGGGCTGCATGACGCCGACGTTCTGGTGCGAGCGGCTGCGACGCGCGGTCTGCGCGATGATGGGAGCGCTCGTCGTCGTGGCCGAAGCGACGACGGGAGCAGGCGATGTGTTCGAGGGCATGTTCGAGGGTGAGGCGGTCGCGAGCGCGGCCACCAGGACGAGCATCAACATTGAGATTCTCCGGAAATTTGGGTGAACGTACACGGTACGCCACCGCCGGCGGGCGCGGATCGCGCGCCTAAGACATTGCTCGTTCAGCGGGTGCCGGCGGTGAAAGCGTTCGTGATCATGGCCTCATGCTAGATCCCGGCATGACGGCGACGAAGACACTCTCAGTGTCTATTAGCGCCTCGCTCGACGATGGCGACCATGCGCTTCCGACTTTCGTCGTCTGCCGGCGGCGAAAACACGAGCATGTGTTCGGCGGTGTCCGGAAGCGGAAACACGACGGACGATAACGTGATGACGTCCGACCCCTGCGGGCGCACGCGAAGCATTTGACCGAACGTGCTGCCGAGACGGCCGGCGTCCCACAGCCGTGAGAACTCCGCGCTTTGCGAGCGCAGGTCCGCGATCACGGACTCGAATTCGGGATCGCCCGCACTCTGCGGATACCGGGTCCGGACCGCGGCGACGAAGCGCGCGGCAAATTCGTCCCAGTCGACGAAAAACGTTCGCCGTTCCTCGTTGAGAAAGAGCTTGTGCGCGAGGTTGTCGCCGCGCTCCATTTTGAAAAGCGCGCACGCGACGTCGTTCACCGCGACGATGTTGAAGCACCGATCGAACACGTGCGCGGGGCCGCCGGTAAAGCCGCGGAGAACGCGCTCGACCGCGCTGACCGCAAGGCCCTCCGGAACCTGGGGGCGGTCGGGCGGGCTTACGACCCCGCTCAACCGCAGGAGATAGGCGGTCTCCATCGAGTCGAGACGCAGCACGCGTCCGATCGTTTCGACGGTGCGCGCGGAAACGTTCGGCGCGCGGCCCACCTCGAACTGGCCGTACCAGCCGACGCTGATCTCGGCGAGTTCCGCGACGTCCTCACGGCGCAAGCCGCGCGCGCGACGGCGCTCGTCGGCCGGTAATCCCACGTCGGCGGGCGCAAGGCGGGCGCGGCGCGACCGCAGAAAGCGGCGCAACTCCGTCGCGCGCGCGACCGCATCCGTGTCGAGCGCTTCGCGTTCGGCGTACACGCCCTCTAGATACGCCGGGCCCCGCGCGGAGTTTCGGCGCGGCGTCGGCTTGGGTTCCTCAGTCCGAGTCGATCAGTGCCGGAGCGATCGTGCGGATGTAGTCGTGCTCCTTGCGCACGCACGCGCTCACCTCGCGGACGTCGCGGCGTGCGCACGCGTCGAGCAATCGCTTGTGTATGTCGGCGGTCGCACGGGCGTAGGCGCGACGGCGCGACCCGTCGGTGTCGTGGCGGTCGATGCGGAAGCGCCACTCGGTGATGAGGGACGCCGTGCGCGGACGCCGCGCCGCCGCGAACAGCGCGCCGTGGAAGCGGTCGTGCGCGCCGCGCAGCTCGTCCGCCGTGCGCGCCCGGTTCAGCGCGCGCAGCGCCGACGCGGCGTTCTGCAGCACCGCGTCGGTCATGCTACGCGCTGCATGCTGCATCAGCTGCAGCTCGAGGCACTCACGTACGTCGATGATCTCGGCCACGTCATGTGGCTCGACGGACGGTGCGACCGTCGCACCCTTGTTGGGCTGATAGGTGATGTAGCCTTCGGCTTCGAGCCGGCGGAGCGCTTCGCGAATCGGGATGCGGCTCAAACCGAACTGCGCCGCGAGGTCGACTTGGTTGAGCGCATTGCCCGGCGCGAGCGTTCCGTTTTCGATCGCGGCGCGAAGGCGGTCCGCGATCTGATCGGCCGTCCCTTTGAGCGGGCCGCCCGCGATTGACATCGGCATGGCGCAAGTGTATACATGACTACACACCTCCGTCAATTTTAGGAGACCGTCGATGCGCCTGGTACGAGTCGCCGTTCTGCTGGCTGCCGTCGTCGTATCGGCGTCCGCGCGCGGCGCGACGCCCGCGCTCGGTCAGGCGGAACGCGGCGCGTCGCCGCCGGCGGTCGCGACGTCCTCGCCGGCGCTCCGGACGCGGCCCTGCGTGATGGGCCGTCGCAAGCTCCCGTCGCTGTGCGGCTCGCTGCGCGTGTTCGAGGACCGTGCCGCGGAAACGGGACGCACCATCGACGTCGCGTTCGTCGTCCTGAAGGCGAAGCGGCCGACGCACCACGCGATCTTCTTCAACCCCGGCGGCCCCGGTGCGCCGGCGATTCCGCTGGCCGGCTACGCGGCGGACGGCATGTTCGAGCCGTACATGGCGAAGCTGCTCGACCGCTACGACGTCGTCTTCGTCGACAATCGCGGCATGGGGCAATCCCATGCGCTGAACTGCGATCTGTGGACCCCGGCGCACCGCGCGGCGTATTTCATGCAGCTGTGGCCGACCGCGCAGTTGCGCGCGTGCCGGGCACAGCTCGCGCAAAATGCAAACCTGAGCCTCTACGCGACGGACTACGCGGTCGACGACATCGATGACATTCGCGCCGCTCTTGGGTACCCGCGCATCGCGCTGAGCGGCGGATCCGGCGGCACGCAGCTGTACCTCGACTACGCGCGGCGGCATCCCTCGCACGTCGAGAGCCTGCTGCTGCAAGGCGTCGCGCCGGAGCACTTCCTGCTGGTTCCGCTCGAGGACGCGCAGGGCTCGCAGATGGCGATGGACCATCTGGTCGCGGCGTGCGCCGCGGACGCGAAGTGCTCGCGCGACTTCCCTAACCTCGGAGCGCACTTCGCCGCGCTCGTGCGCCGGTTCGACCGCGGTCCGGTGGCGGTGCGCTTCGGGGACCCGAAGACGAAAGTGACTACGGTGCTCATGCTGAGCAAAGAGGTCTTCGCGGACCGGCTTCGTCAGGCGCTCTACAGCACCGACGGCTCGCGATTCGTGCCGTTCGTCGTCGACCGCGCGTACCACCGCGACTACGGTCCCCTCGCGACGATGGTCGACTTCGTCACGCGTTCGCTCGGCGACGAAGTCCCGGCCGGCGCGAACCTCTCGATCACGTGCGCCGACGACGTCCCGTTCATCACGGAGCGCGACATCGTGCGCACGAGCGCGGGCTCGTTCCAGGGCGACACCCGCGTGCGCGCGCAGCAGCGCGCCTGCCGAATCTGGAACGTGCGCCCGGTGTCGCCCGGCTTTCAGCAGCCGGTGCGCAGCAGCGCGCCGGCGTTCTTGATCTCGGGCACGGACGACCCGGCGACGCCGCCCCAGTACGCGCGCGAGGAGCTGCCGTACCTGTCGAACGCAAAGTGGATGCTGGTGCCGAACGCGTCGCACGAGATCGACCTGCTGTGCGTGACGCGGCTGGCGGAGCAGTTCATCCGCGCGGCGTCGGTCGCCGGGCTACGAACCGAGCGCTGCTCGAGCACGAACCGCCGGCCGCCGTTCGCGACGTCGCTGCCTTCCTTCATCACGCAGTAGCACCGCGGCGCGCTTCAGTCGCGACGCGCGGTCGTCCGCAGGGCGTCGACGATCGCTTCGGGTTCCATCATCCCGCTGATCGCACGCGTGTCCGCCCAGCCGTAAGCCGGCACGCCGCGCACGCCGGCGAGGTGCGCGGCGTGCATCGAGCTGGCGACCTCACCCACGTTCCGGTGCGACGCCCATGCTGCGCGAACGTCGACTTCGCCGACGCCCTGTTGCGCGGCGTACTCGGAGATCAGCCGGACGTCGGCGATATCGGCGCCCTCGACGAAAAACGCGCGCGATACCGCGTGGTGAAAGCGCGCGGACGCCTCATCGCCCGCGCGCGCGCGAACGAGTTCGCCGGTCTCGAGAGCGAGCCGCGAGTTGGCGTTCCGCCGCGGCGGCTCGATCGGCAAGCCGACCCGGCTCGCGAGCACGCGCAAACGCCGCTCGACCGCGGGCCATTCCGCGTCGCTGAACGGCTTCGGCGCACCACGCGGCGGCGTGTCCGGGTGCAGCTCGAAGGCAGCCACCGCGTACGAACGCCCAACATCTGCGCTGCCTGCTCGACCCAGACCGAGCCGAGATAACAGAAGGGTCAAATGACGTCGGACCAGACGAGCAGAGGCGAGGCGACATCTGCTTTCATGCGGCGACCTTCGACGCCTGGGCATAGGCTGCTCCTGATCGCGCCGTATCACCGCGCTATGGACAGCCGCGCGTGGGTCGTGTTCGACCTCGACGGGACGCTCGTCGAAAGCGAGCAGATTTGGCACGACGTGCGCCGTGACTTCGCCCTGGCGCACGGTGGCCGCTGGACGGACGACGCGCAGAGCGTGATGATCGGGATGCGCACGGAGGAGTGGTCGCACTACATCCGCGAGCGGCTCGGCGTGCGTCTACCGGAGAGCACGATCGCGCGCGAGGTCGTCGACGGAGTCGTCGCACGCGTGTCGCAGCACGTTCCGATTCTTCCGGGAGCGGACGACGTTCTTCAGCGGCTCTCGGCGGCGTTCACCCTCAGCCTTGCGACGTCCGCGACGCGCGCAGTCGCCGACACGGTGTTGGAAAAGGCGGGATGGCATCGGATGTTCGCCGTCGTCGTTTCCGCCGACGAAGTGGCTCGCGGAAAGCCGGCACCCGATGTCTACCTGCGGGCGCTCGAACTGCTCCACGCGGATGCGCCGCGTGCCGTTGCCGTTGAAGATTCGGCGGCGGGCATCCGGTCCGCACATGCCGCGCGATTGCGGGCGATCGCAATCCCGAATCATGCGTACCCGCCCGATGCGGCCGCGCTGTCGCTCGCCGCGCGCGTGCTGCCTGCGCTCGCCCTCATCGACGTCGAAACCGTCCGCGAGCTCCTCGCCGCGCCCCTGGGTGACGAACCGTCTGACTATATTGACGTTTGCCGATATACCTGATAATATCGAAGTATGTCGATGCAGCGCTGCTGTCCGCCGGCAAGGGTCGATCCCGTGGACCGGAGCGTCGACGCCGCGCTTTTCAAGGCGCTCAGCGATCCTCATCGGCTCGCAATGGTCGCGACCTTGGCACGCGCGACGGATGAGGTGTGCGTGTGCGACTTCACCGATGCGCTGCCGCTCGAGCAGCCGACGGTATCGCATCACCTCCGCATCTTGCGTGAAGCCGGACTCGTGACATGCGAGCGGCGCGGGACGTGGGTGTACTATCGTCTCGCTGCGGATGCGCGCGAGCGCCTCCATCGCGCCGCTCTCTCGCTCATTCCGAAAAGGGGATCGCATGAAGGTGCATCTCAACCTCGCGACGCGCGATCTCGACGCGGCCGTGGCGTTCTACGCGACGCTACTCGACGCGCACCCGGTCAAAACGCTACCTGACTACGCGCTGTTCGTGACCGAACAGCCGGGCTCGAGCTCGCGCTCGACTCTCGATCCGTCGGCGGATGCGGCGCGCGGCCAGCACTTCGGTCTCGTCGTCGATTCGACGGACGCCGTCGACGCGCAGATCGCGAGACTTCACGGCGCTGGCTATCCAACCGACGTCGAGCGCGAAGAGACATGCTGCTACGCGAAGCAGACCAAGGTCTGGGCCGAGATCCCGAGGGCCGCCGTTGGGAAACCTACGTCGTTCATGCCGAGACGAACGCTCGCGACGAGGCGGTCGCGTCCGCGCGACTGCTGCGCGTGATCGCGGCAGAACGATCAACGTAATGCATGCGGTACGCCGTCTCGTCCTTCGGGTCCGCGAGGCGTTCGGGTACGTGCCGAACGTCGAGTGGTTTCGCGCGCGGCTCGTCCGTGCTACGGTAATCGATCGCGCTCGCGCGCAGCTTGCGATCGGCGAGACCGAGCGATGCCTGCAGCTACGCATCGCAGGGCGCCACTGCAAGCGCTTTTCGATGTGAAGAGCGTTCTCTTCGTCTGCCTCCACAACAGTGCGCGGAGCCAGATGGCGGAGGTGTTCGTGAACGTGATGTGTCATGGCGCGCTGCGTGCGTGCAGTGCCGGGCTCGAGCGTGGCACGCTCAACCCAATGGTCGTCGCCGCGATGGCCGAGATCGGTTACGACCTCTCGTCGAACGAGACGAAGAGCGTGGACGACCCGCGCGTTCGCGAACGCGAGTACGACTACGTCGTAACGGTGTGCGACGAAGCAAGCGCGGAGGCGTGCCCGATCTACCCCACCGTAGGACAGCGGCTCCACTGGAGCTTTGCCGATCCCTCTTCGTTCACGGGGTCACACGACGAGCGGCTGCCCGCACCCGCGCGGTGCGTGACGCGATCGCCGGTCGTGTGCGCGCGTGGTGCGTCGAGGTGTGTCGATGAAGCCGCTCCGCGCGATGGCTGCCGAGTTCGTCGGGACTGCGATGCTGCTGCTGGCGGTCGTCGGGTCCGGCATCATGGCGCAGCGCTTCTGCGGCGGAAACGTGGGACTTGCGCTGCTCGTAAACGCGATCGCCACCGGCGGAGCGCTGGTAGCGCTCATCCTGGCACTCGGCCCGGTCTCGGGCGCGCACTTGAATCCGGTCGTCACGCTTGCCGACGCTGCTCGAGGCGGTCTGCCGTGGCGACGCGTCCCCGGCTACGTGCTCGCGCAGTTCGCCGGCGCGATCGCGGGCGTCGCCGTCGCCGACCTCATGTTCGCGCTGCCCACGTTCTTCCGTCGACGCACGTGCGCGACGGGGCCGGGCTTTCGCAAGCGAGATCGTCGCGACGTTCGGCCTGCTCGCCGTGGTATGGGGTGTCGGGAAGTCGCGCCCGGCGCTTGCGCCGTTCGCGATCGCAGCGTACATCGTCGGGGCGTACTGGTTCACGCCGTCGACGTCGTTCGCGAATCCCGCGGTGACGCTTGCACGCTCCCTCACCGACACGTTCGCCGGCATCCGCCCGCACGACGTCGTGCCATTCATCGTTGCGCAGTCATCGGCGCGTTTCTCGCGACGGCGCTCTTTGCATGGCTCGCGCCGGCCACTCACGTCGCGACGGACTTGCTCCGCGACGAGCCGTACGTAACGAGCTGATCTCTTCGCAGCAACGCCTCGTATGCGATAGCGTACGTGGACGACTCCGGAGTCGAAACGGCGCGTCTCGAGAGCTCGAGATTCCGGCGGACGGCGCCGAATGCTGGCTTCCCGCCGCCGACGACCGCCGGGTTGAGGAACAGGTGACACTCGTCGATGAGGTCGGCTTCGAGCGCGCGCGCTGCAAGCTCGGCGCCGCCGATGCTGATGTCGTGCTCCGATTCCCGCTTGAGCTTCCGAATGGCCTGGGGGTTGAAGTCCCGCTCGACACGCGTGTTGCGTGTCGTCGCACCCGTCAGCGTTCGTGAAAAGACGATCTTCTCGGCCTGCTGCCAGACCCGCGCGAAGCCGCGGTGTTCGGTGGATAGTCCTCGATGCTGCCGTCCCAGTAGACCATCGTCTCATAGAGTCGCCGCCCATACAGATAGGTTCCAATCGGCCGCAACAACTCCGTGATGAACGCGTGTCCGCGATCCGCAATCACCCAATCGAAGGCACCGGTTTCGTCCTCCATGTAACCGTCGAGCGACGTGTTGACGATGTAGATCAATTTCGGCATACGAAGGAAAGAGCCGCCGGTCTTGCAGCGTTAGACGAGCGTTTCGTCGATGTAGCACCACCGCCAATGCTCGCCGGGCTCGAACGACCGGATGATCGGGTGGCTCGTCGCCTCGAAGTGCTTCGTGGCGTGACGGTTCGGTGAATCATCGCAGCAGCCGACACGGCCGCACTCGAGGCACTCCCGCAGATGGACCCACGAGGAACCCATGAGCAGGCAGTCCTCGCAGCCGTCGGCGCTCGGGGGTACCTGATGGATGTGTTCGAGATGGGTGCACGCCATGACGCCTGCTCCGGTCGGCGTTAGACCGACTCGAGTTCCGCGGTCTCGTTCTCGTTCTGCGCGTCGAACGCGGCGCGCTTCGATTTCGCCGCCGCGTCGGCAAGCGCTCGAGGCCGGTGCCGTCGCCGTAGCCGATGCTGCGGACGCTTTCGATAGCCAGCGCTTCGATGCCTTTCTTCACGGAGCCGAGCGCGCCCGACAGGCGAACGTCGAGATCCGTCAGCACCTGCGCCGCGTACGCGTCGGCGCCTTCGCGCACGCGCGCGGCTTTCTGCTCCGCCTCGCGCAGCACGATCTCCGCGGTCGCGCGGGCGCGCCGCATGATCTCGTTGTCGTCGAGGAGCTGCGATTGCTGCGTCGACGCTTCGACGACGATCGCTTGCGCTTCTCCTGCGCCTCCCGGACGAGGCGATCGCCGTTCTTGGCGATCGAACGCGCGTCCGACTTCCTCGGGGAGGGAGGCACGCAGCTTCTCGATCAGCTCAAGGAGCTTCTCCTCGCTCACGATGCGATAGCCGAGGGGAAGAACGGTGCCTTGTTTCACGGACGCCTCGAGCTTGTCGATGACGCGATAGACGGACATGCGCGGCCTCCTAGGCGGGACGGGGTGCGGGGCGTTTGGACTGCATCACGCGGAGCACGGCGGGCGGAACGTATTTCGCGACGTCCGCACCGAGATTGTAGACTTCCTTGACCAGCGTCGAGCTCACGAACGACCACCGCGGATCGCTCGGCAAGAATACGGTGTCGACGGCGGAGAGCGAACGGTTCATCAGCGCGGTCGACATCTCGCCTTCGAAATCAGACACGACGCGCAGCCCTTTCACGATGACGGCGGCGTCCACCGTTCGCACGAAATCCGCCAGCAATCCGCGGAAGTGGGTCACTTCGATGTTGGGGATGTGCGCGACCGTTTCGCGGATCATCGCTTCGCGCTCGTCGAGCGTGAAGAGGGGATCGCGCTTCTGCGGGTTCACGACCACCGCGACCAGGACGCGGTCGAAGATCTTCGCCGCGCGCTCGATGACGTCGAGGTGGCCGCGGTCATGGGGTCGAACGAGCCGGGGTAGATCGCGGAGCTTCCGCCCGCGGGACGGTTCACGCTGCACTCGCGACGGGTTGGAGAAAGTCGAGCGCGACCTCGCCGTAGCGCTCGCTGCGCGCGACGCGCATCGCCGGATCGGCGGGCGACGCCTGCCGCGAAGAATGCTCGTAGACGACGGTCGTCGCGTCGTCGATCGCGTGACGGCGGCGCAGTTGCGCGAACGCTTCGTGCGGATACGGCGTCGCGTACGGCGGATCGGCGAAGACCAGATCGAAACGGCCGTCACCGGCGCACCGCGCGTTCGACGGGCGCGGCGATCACCTCGACGCGCTCGGCGACACCGAGCGTCTTCGCAGATTCGGTCAGCGCATGCGCGGTCGGTCGATGCTTCTCCACGAAGGTGACGTGTGCGGCGCCGCGCGAGAGCGACTCGAATCCGAGCGCGCCGCTACCCGCGAACAGATCGAGCACGCGCGCTTCATCGACACGATGGGCGAGAATGGAAAACAGCGCTTCTTTCACACGCGCGGGTGTCGGTCGCACCGCCTGCCCGGGCGGTGTCGAAACACGCCGGCTGCGTAGCGTGCCGCCGGTGATCGTCAGCGTTCCCATACGAGTTATGGGGCGATGGCGTTCTCCGCCAGCGACTCGAGCCCCCGCAAGGAGGTGATGCGCAGCGTCGGAGGAGCCACGTCCTGTGGATAACTTTCGCCTTCCGAGTCGAACCAGACCGCGCGCAGCCCTGCGGCGAGCGCGCCGCCCACGTCGGCCGCGACGTTGTCCCCGACGTACCATACGCGTTCGCGCGCCGCGCGAGCTCGCGACGAGCGCGTCGAACGCCGCGCGAGACGGTTTGATGGCACCCAGCGCGTCGCTCACGAGGATGGTGATCGCGAGCCCTTCGTCGCCGAGCGCGTGGGCAATCTTCTTCTGCTGGAAGCGGCGTCCACCCGTTCGTCAGGATTGCGACCGGCACTCCGCGCGCCCGCAGCGCGGCGAGCGTTTGGCGCGCGCCGTCGATCGCGTGCACGAGCGAGGGCACGAGCTCGAACAGATGTCGCGCCAGCGCTCCGCGCTCGCGCGCGCCTCCCCGACCCCGAGCGCGCGCGCGAATCGCGCGATCATCTCGTCCATCGTCATCTCGCCGGCGCGAAACGCCCTGAGCAGCGCTTCGAGCCGATCGACCCACGCGCGGTCCGCGGGATCGACCGGCGGCCCGAGCTCCGCGGCGTACGCATACAGCGCCTGCGCTCCAGCCCGTTGTCGACGCCGAGCGTGTGGTCGAAATCGAATCCGATCGCGACCGCCGCGCGCGCGCCGTTCACGCGGTCATCAGCATCGCGCGCGCGGACGCGCTGTCGCCGAGCAGCCCGCCAGCCCACCGTGCTCGGCTCGGCGTAACTCCGGATCGCTCGCGACGATCGCGTCGGCGGCCTCCTTCGCGCGCATGTACAGCGCGAAGTCGTCGACAATGTTGCCAGTTGCCGCGTCGCCGGCCTGCGCCGTTCCGGCGAGCTCACCCGCTTTGCGCAGCCGCAGATCGGCTTCCGCGATCGCGAAACCGTCGGTCGTCTCCTCGAGGACGTGCAGCCGCTCGACCTCGCCCGCATCGTCGGGCGCGACGAGGATGCAGAACGACTCCGCGACGCCGCGGCCGACACGCCCGCGCAGCTGGTGCAGCTGCGCAAGGCCGTAGCGGTGGGCGTCGAGCACGACCATCACCGACGCGTTCGGCACGTCGACGCCCACCTCGACGACCGTCGTCGCGACGAGCACGTCCGTTTCGCCGCGCTTGAAACGGTCCATCACGGTGTCCTTCTGCCGCGGCGTCATCTTCCGTGCAGCACGTCGACGCGCAGACCCGCGAATGCGGTTCTACGGAGCCGTTCCGCTTCGGCGAGCGCGCTCATGTTGCTCTCCCCGTCGTCCTCGATCGCGGGCGCAACCACGTACGCCTGGTGCCCGAGCTCGACGTTCTTGCGCACGAACTCCTCGACCTCACTCGCGCGGCGGCCGCGGATGACGAACGTGCGGACGGGCGTGCGGCCCGGCGGCAGCTCGTCGATGATTGACACGTCCATGTCCGCGTACTTCGTCTGCGCGAGCGTGCGCGGGATCGGCGTCGCCGTCATCGCGAGCGTGTGCGGCGCGACGCTCTTCTCGCGCAGCAGCCGCGCTGGTTCACGCCGAAGCGGTGCTGCTCGTCGATCACGACGAGCCCGAGGCTCGCGAACGTCACGGACTCCGTGAGCAGCGCGTGCGTGCCGACCGCCAGCGCCGCTTCGCCCGACGCGATGCGCGCCTCCGCCCGCCGACGATCGCGCGCGCCCTGCGAGCCGAACACCGCTTCGACGGTGACGCCGAACGGCAGCAGCAGCGGTGCGAGCTTCGCCGCGTGCTGCGCCGCGAGGATCTCCGTCGGTGCCATAAGCGCGGACTGCACGCCGCCGCGGTGCGCGAGGACGATCGCGGCCGCCGCGACGAGCGTCTTGCCGCTGCCGACGTCGCCTTGCAGCAGCCGGTTCATCGGCACCGTACGCTCCATGTCGGACCAGATGCGGTCGATCACGCGCTGCTGCGCGCCGGTCGGCGGGAACGGCAGCTCGGCGATGAACGCGTCCCACAGCCCGTCCGGCCGCGCGAGCGCGCGCGCACCGCCTTCGGACTCACGCCGCGCGCGCTTCACCGCGGCCGCCAGCGCGATCGTGAAGAACTCGTCGAAGACGATGCGCTCGCGCGCGCGCACGGCGTCGTCGGGATCGTGCGGCGCGTGCACGTCGCGCCACGCCCGATCGAGCGGTTCGGGAGCCGAGCCGCTGCACGAGCGGCTGGCAGCACGTCGGGACGCAGTCGCGATCAACCGGTCGATGTTCTTCGCAATCGCCGTGCGGATCGCGCGCGTCGGCAGCTCTTTGCTGGCGGCGTACACCGGCACGATCTCACCCTGCGAACCGCTCGTCGTCGCGGAGCACGCGATGACTGCTACGTTGATCTCCGGCAGCAGCCCCGCGCGCGTGACGCGCCCCGCGACGAACAGCCGATCCCCGGGCGCGATCTTGCCGGACAGTAGCGCCGGCCGAACCACTTCACCTGGATTGCGCCGGTGTCGTCCTGCAGCGTCGCCGTCATCGGCGCGCGGCCGCGCCCGTCCTTCACGCGCAGAACACGCCCCACGACGATCGCTTCGCCCTCGCGAAGCTCGCGATCGGCATCGGCTCGCGCCAGTCCCGGTACGCGCGCGGGATGTACGCGAGCAGGTCGGCGGGCGTGACGACGCCGAGCTCGGCGAACCGCGCCGCCGTCTCCGGGCCGATCCCGCAGCGCGAGCCGCCGGAGGCCCCTTACCGCCGCTGGGCTTCGCGCGCCGGGATAGCTCCGCTCCCACGTCGTCGAGCGAGACGCCGCGCTCCGCGAGCAGCACGAGGGCGTGGTACAGCAAGTCCGCCGTCTCCCAAATGAGCTCGCCGCGATCGTCGTTCTTCGCGGCGATCACGACCTCGGTCGCCTCCTCGCCGATCTTCTTGCCGATGCGGTCGACACCGCCGGCGAACAGCTTGGCCGTGTACGACCCTTCGACGGGATGTGCTTTGCGCTCGACGATCGTTCGCGCGAGCGCGGAGACCGCGGTTGCGAACCGCGCACCTTCCGGCGGCGCGCCGTCGCCGTCGAGCGGGATCGTCGTGGCGAAGCAGCTCGCCGCACCGGTATGGCACGCCGGGCCGTTCGGCACGACGCGGTACAGCAGCGCGTCGCCATCGCAGTCGATCGACACCGACACGACGCGCTGCGTGTTCCCGGACGTCGCGCCCTTGTTCCACAGTTCGCCGCGCGACCGGCTGAACAGCCACGTCGACGCGGTCGCGAGCGTCCGCTCCAGCGCGTCGCGGTTCGCGTACGCAAGCGTGAGCACGGCGCCGGTCGTTGCGTCCGCGATGACGACCGGTGCGAGCCCGCCCTCGTCCCAGCGCACGTCGGGAACGGGACGTTCATACCGCGACCGGTTCGCGGCGCACGACGAGTCCGTCCGCCGCAAGCGCGTCTTTGAGATCGGCGATCGCGAGCTCCGCGTAGTGGAAGAGGGACGCCGCGAGCGCCGCATCGGCGCCCGCATCGCGGAACACGCGCAGAAGTCGTCGACGGCGCCGGCCCCGCCCGACGCGATGACCGGCAGGTTGCACGCGCCGCGGATCGCGCGCGTGAGCGGGATGTCGAACCCGTCGCGCGTGCCGTCGCGGTCGATCGACGTGACGAGCAGCTCGCCGGCACCGCGCGCCTCGCACTCGCGCGGCCCACGCGACGGCGTCACGGCCGGTCGGCGTGCGGCCGCCGTCGACGACGACCTCGAAGCCGGATGGCGTCGCGCCCGGCGCGCTGCGCGCGTCGATCGCGACGACGACGCACTGCGCGCCGAAGACGCGCGACGCGGCGCCGAGCCTCCGGATCGCGCACCGCGGCCGAGTTGACGCTGACCTTGTCGCATCCGGCGCGCAAGCAGATCGTTCACGCCCTCGACGTCGCGCACGCCGCCGCCGACCGCAAACGGAATCGTCAGCTCGCGCGCGACCGCGCGCACCACGTCCAGCGTCGCTCGCCGGCCTTCGACGGTCGCGGTGATGTCGAGGAAGACGAGCTCGTCGGCGCCTTCCGCCTCGTAGCGGCGCGCGAGCTCGACCGGATCGCCGGCGTCGCTGAGCTCGACGAAGCGCACGCCTTTGACGACCCGGCCGGCCTTGATGTCGAGACAGGGAACGATACGGCGGGCGAGCACGACCCGCGTTCCTTCGCCGTCAGCTCGCCTTCGAGCGGCGCTTCGAGCGTCCTGCGTTCCGCGATCGGGCTGAACGGCGCGATGCCGCGTGCTCGTCCTGCACGATGCGCAGCGCGACGATCGCCAGGTCGTCCTGCACGCCGCCGCTGTAGGCGTCCGCGGACGCGACGAGCAGGTCGCACACCGCCTGCGGATCGACGGCGCGTCGCGAGCAGCGCCGCGACCCGCTCTTCGCCGAGCATCGCGCCGTCGTCGCTGCGCGCTTCGCGAGCCCGTCGGTCGCGAGCAGCACGATGTCGCCGACGGCGAGCGGCACGGCTCGGTCGCGTACGCCTCGTCGCGGTCCATCCCGACGATCGCGCCCGTCGGCGGCAGCACCTCGACCAGCGTGCCGCGGCGCACGTACGCGGTGCCGTGGCCGGCGCTCGCGTAGCGCAGCGTCTGCGTGCGCGCGTCGAACGCGGCGAGGAACAGCACCACGAAGACGGACGGGTCCTCGAACGTATCGACGAACAGGCGGTTGAAGCGCCGGACGACGTCGGCCGGGTCGGTGGCGTCCGCCGACAGCGCGCGGATCGCGTACTGCGTGAACGCCGCGTGCCGCGCCGCTTCGACGCCCTTTCCGCTCGCGTCGGCGATCAGCACCCAGCCGACCTCCGCGCCCGCGCGCCAGGCGTCGAGCAACTCGCCGCCGATGAGCGCCTCGCGCGTCGCCGACGCGTACGCGAAACCCATCTGCGTGCGCGGCGGCCGCTCGCCGCGACGCGCAGCGTGCGCTGCAGCGCGTCGACGAGCACCTGCCCCTGCGCGAGCCGCGCAACCGCGGTCGCGCGGCCGATCGCGTACCACAGCGCGACGATCGCGAACAGCGTGATGTCCCGGCGCTGATCGCGACCGTCGCGTTGATGCGCCTGCGCAGCGTCCGTCGACGCGGTCGCTCGCGGCCTGCAGCGCGCGCGCAGCACGTCGGCGTCGCGGCTCATCCGGTCCGTGATCAGCTTGCCCTCCGTCTGCTCGACGTAGGCGTCGTGCGAGTCCGGGTTGCGAATCAGCGGCCGGCGACCGTGCGCTCCCACTCCGCGTGCCGCGCGCGCAGGTCTTCGACGGCCCGCGCCCGGGATCGCCGCGTCGCGCAGGCGCGCTTCGAGTCGTCGCCTGCGGATCGAAGCCGGATCCGGCGGGTGGTCCTCGTCGAGGAACTTCGGATCGTGCGTCGCGATGTAGCCGCGCAGCGCGGTCTGCTCGGCGAGCTGGATGCGCAGGAGCGCGTCGAGGTCCGAACGAGCGTTCGCCAGCCGGACCTGCTCGCCCGACGCGGCGTCCAGCTGGCGGACGCCGATCAGCGGCCCGGCGAGCGCCGTCGCGAGGAACGCCGCGACCAGCAGAACGATTGGAGGCGACGCCCAGAATCGAACTGGGGGTGGAGCTTTTGCAGAGCTCTGCCTTACCACTTGGCTACGTCGCCCGGATCGCTGAGCGGGTGGCGGGAATCGAACCCGCGCGTCAACCTTGGGAAGGTCGCAGGCTACCATTACATCACACCCGCGCCCGGGACGGTCCGCACCGTTCCGCGGACCGCGGCGCGAACCCTGGCACGGCCGACACACGGGCCGACTACGCGATTCGCGACCGAACGCCCGGCAAAACAAGCGTGATACGGTCGCGCATGCGAAGGGACGCACAGCCGCGCGCGGAGCATACGCACTCGTGCAGTACACCGTTCGAAGGTTCGTCCGCGCGCGCGTGCTCGCGATGGCGGCGGCGCTCTGCCTGGGCGCCGCCGGCGCTGCGGTCGCCGCGCCCGCACGCACGGTCGACGTCGCGATCGTGACGACGGACGGCACGATCGTCGTGCGTCTGGACGGTGCTCGCGCGCCGATCACGGTGAAGAACTTCCTCCACTACGTCGACACGCGCGCGTACGACGGCGCGGCGTTCTACCGGACCGTGCGGCGATCGAGCGAGCCGCAGTCGCACATCGAGGTGATCCAAGGCGGCCTCAACCCGCAGACCGAGAACGCGATGGTCGCGAAGATTCCGCTCGAGCCCACTTCGAAGACCGGCCTGCGCAACGTCGACGGCACGATCGCGATGGCGCGCACGTCCGACCCGAACTCCGCGACGACCGAGTTCTTCATCGACATCGGCGCCAACGGGTTCCTCGACGCCGGCGGACCGCTCGGTCCGGGATACGCCGCGTTCGGGCACGTGATCCGCGGCATGGACGTCGTGCGGCGCATTCACTCGGCGGCAGCCGACGGCGAGATGCTCGCGCCGCCGGTCAGAATCATGCGCGTGCGCCGCCTGCGGTAAACGCGCGGCATTCGCGTAAAAAACGAAAGGCCCACGCCCAGGGGCGCGGGCCTCGTGCGTTCGGAAATGCGAGTCTTACTTGATCTCGACCTTTGCGCCGACTTCCTCGAGCTTCTTCTTGATCGACTCGGCTTCGTCTCGCGGCACGCCTTCCTTGATCGGCTTGGGCGCGCTCCCGACGAACGCTTTCGCTCGGTAAGTCCGAGCGAGGTGAGTTCGCGCACGGCCTTGATGACCTTGATCTTCTCCGGGCCCATCTCGGGAGGACTGCGTCGAACTCGGTCTTCTCGGCAGCGGGTGCAGCGCCGGCGGCCGGGCGGCCGCTGCAGCGACGGCGACCGGTGCCGCGGCACTAACGCCCCACTTTTCTTCGAGGTTCTTGACGAGTTCGTTCAGTTCGAGACGGTTTTTCGACTTGATCGATGAGATCGGCAACTGCCATGAGGGTTTCTCCTTATGAGTTGTGGGCTTCGCGAGTTGCTTCTCCCGAGCACTGAGGACGCGAACGAATCCGCTGGGGTTTGCGGCGAGCACGCCGACGAGTTGCGATTGGGCTCCCGAAGAGGCCGAGAACTGCGCCTGCAACTTGTTGCTTGGAGGGATAGACGCAAGCGCCGCCACCGCGGCCTTGTCGACGATCTTGCCGTCGATGTAGGCCGCCTTGACGTCCAGCGTCTTGTTGTCGTCGGCAAAGGTGCGCAGCGCTTTTGCCGGCGCAACGGGATCTCGCCGGCGAAAACGACGCCGGTCGGTCCGGCAAGGATCGATTCGAGGATCGCGGCCAGTTCGTCGCCCGCGACACGCTTAAACAGCGTGTTCTTCACGACGGCATAGGTGTGCCGTCTTTGCGCAGCTCGGAGCGCAGCTTCGTGATTTGCTGGACGCTCGACCCGCGTAGTTGGTGAAGAACAGGTTTTTGGCGCCGTCAATTTTGGCGCGCAGCTCCTCGATCGTGGCTTCTTTTTTTGCGGTGGGCAGAATGCTCTCCGGAGGGAGACGGAAGCGCCTCCGCCGACAAGGCGACACACACTGCTTCCGTGACGGGCACGACGAGCATTCAATCTAATGCGAGACCTGTCCTGACTCTCGAAGGATCCTCAGGCAGGCGTGCGTTTCATCAGAGCACACATTACCCAACCAAAGAACCGGCGCAGTCCGTTCGAACCTTCAAAACCCGCAGTCGTTCCAAGCAGGGACCAACAAAAACCACGAGTTGCGGCGTCGAGAAGGAATAATGCGAAAGCTGATCCTGCACAACTCAGTCGCCGGGGACATCGTGACCCTGACGGCCTTCGTGCGGGATGCACGCGCCGCCCGGGGCGGTTCCCGACGACGTCCGCACGCCCGCCCCGCGCTATGGGAGATCATCCCTACGTCACCCCGATCGACGCACACCCGGAGGCGGAGCGCGTCGAGTGCACTACCCGCTGATCCACCACTGCAAGACAGCGCCGTACCACTTCCTCCTCGGTACGCGGCGTTCCTGGCGGACGGCTGGGGGTGCCGGTCGGGCCGACCGAGGACCGGGGCGACATCCACCTCACGGACCCCGAGCGCGGGTGGAGGTCCCAGGTCCACGACGGACGGGGCACCGCCGGCCTTCTGGATCGTCACGCCGGCGGGAACAAGGACCACACGCCCAAGTGGTGGGCAGTTCGAGCGCTACCAGGCCGTCGTGGACCACTTCCGGGGCCGTCTGTTCGTGGAGGTCGGCGACCGCACCACTACCCCCCTCGCGGCGTGATCGACCTCGCGGGAAAACCGACGCCGGCAGCTCGTCCGACTCGTCCACCACGCGGAGGGCGTTCTGTGTCAGGGTGTCATTGCCATGCACCCCGGCGCCGCGGTCCCGTCCGCGGGGCGGCCCGGAACCGCCCGTGCGTGGTCGTGGCCGGGGGGCGCGAGCCGCCCGACTGGGGGGCGTACCCGCACCACCAGTTCATCCACACCGTCGGGGCGCTGCCGTGCTGCGACAACGGGGGTGCTGGAAGGCGCAGGGTTCGCCCGCACTTTCGGCGACGGTTCGGACAAAGACGATCCGCGCCACCGGTGCGTCGATCCGGTCGGCGCACTGCCGCGGTGCATGGACATGATCCGCGTCGAAGACGTCGTCGCCGCCGTCGAACGCTACCTCGACGGCGGCGTGGCGCGCGAGCTCTCCACGGCGCAGCAGGCCGCCGCGAAGGGCGCCGTCACGGCAGCATCTTGAGCGCCGCGAGCAGGTTGCCGTGGTCGACCATCTCGTCGTGCGGGACCGCCTGTGACGGTACCGAGATCGCGTAGTTCGCACGCAGCGGGTGACGTAGGTCGGGTCGCTGGTGCCGCCGAACGCGCCGGCGTTCTTCGCGAACCATGCGGCGATCGACGTCTTCAGCTGCGTGTAGAACGGCACGTAGAACTGCGAGTCGTAGAACCCTGCGAACCGGAAGCTGCGCGCGAGGTACGCGAGGGCCGCGGACGCATCCGTCGCGCCGGTCACCGCGGCGAGATCGGCGTTCAGCTTGGCGGTGACGAACGCCGTCTGCGTCGCGAGCTCGTTCGGGCCGTTGATTCCTTCGAACAGAAACTCCGCTTCGACGACGGCGGGCACGTGCGGATTTCCCGCTTGCGCGAGCAGCACCGAGAGGGCGCCGCCGCCGCCGCTGTGGCCGGACAGGATGACTCCCGACACCGGTGGTTTCTCGGCGAGCACGCCGGCGGAAACCAGCGCATCGAGCGCCTCCGAGATGAACGCCGGGATGTCGAACGGCGCGGACGCCGACGGCGCGAACCCCGACATCAGCGTCCCTTGCGGCAGCAGCGCGATCACATCCGCCGCCCTTACGCGGCCAGCTGATCGGTTATCTGGTTGACCTGGCGCCGCCGACCGCTCCCGGCGCCGTCGCGCTCCGGTCTGTGCGCTGCCGCTGACCGATGCCGTTCCGTGGAAGTGCAGCAGATCGTCCATGACCGCGCTCGCGCCCATCCGCTGGACCCACCGATCCCCGCCGGCCACCGCCCAACCTTCGGCGGCGGGCGCGGAGCTGATCGTCGAAGTTCACGAAATCAAGCCCGCGACCGGAACGCGGCTCCAGCCGCTCACCGTGCGGATCGACGCGTTCCATCCGCCGGCGGAAGCATCAGGCCACGCCGACGAAGCCGTCGTGCTCGACGCACCGGACGCGGACGCGCTCGACGTGCTCGAATCGGAGCTGCTCGAATCGCTGGAAACCGAGTCGCTGGAGTCCGAGCCCTCCGCGCCGCTGGAGCCTGCGTCGCTCGGTCTGGTTGAGTCCGAACCACCGGAATCGCTCGAACTCGAATCGCTGGAGTCGCTCGAATCGCCGGAGTCGCTCGAGTCCGAATCGCTCGAGTCGCTCGGGGTGGCGACGGTCGAGTCGCTGTCGTCGGAGTCGGACGACCCGTTCATATCGTTCCGGACGCCTTCCAGGCTTGGATCAGCTCGTTGACGCCTCGAAGTGCATCGGATCCTTGCGCGTGCTGTATCCGGCGCCCCAGAAGAAGCGTTCGGCCTGGAAGAAGGGCGCCGCTTCGACGATGCCTTCCTGCGCGGTCGTCGAGCCGAGCTGGACGACGACGCCGTGGATGCCCATGTCGATCGCCGTGCCCCACGCGTGGTTCGAGAAGTTCGTCGTCGAACCGCGCACGAGACGGCAGCACGTCATTCCCGGGGTCGTCAGTACCGCGTACAGCGCCGGCTTCTGCGCCTTGATGGCCGCGAACACCCGTGTCAGGGCCTCGACCGCCGGCTTCAGTCCCGTCACGCTGAACGGGCCGACGTTCTGCGTCACCAGCAACGTCTTCAAGTGGGCGTTGGTGATCGGCGAGCAGTTCTGCGTCAGCGCACCGGGTGTGCCGAGCACCGCCAGCATGGTGCTCTGACCGGCGGCGCCGAGCCCCGCGTTGATGCCGGACGGAATCGCAACCAGGGCCGCGTAGTTCGTCGTGGAGCTCGCGCTCGATGACGACGACGTGCTGGACGAGGATGCGGCCGGCGCAACGGGTACCGCCGCGCTCGCGCTCGAGCTGCTCGACGTGCCGGCGTCGCTCGAATCCGACGAACCCGCATCGCTCGAGTCCGACGAACCCGCGTCGCTCGAATCCGACGAACCCGCATCGCTCGAGTCCGACGAACCCGCGTCGCTCGAATCCGACGAACCCGCATCGCTCGAGTCCGTCGAATCGGAGTCGCTCGAATCCGACGAACCCGCATCGCTCGAACCGGATGAATCCGACGCGGTCGAGTCGGTCGAAGTCGGATGAACCGGGGTCAGCGGTGTTCGACGAATCCGACGAATCGCCGGGCGACGCGCCGTTATCCGATGAGTCCATGCTGGTTCTCCTCGCGCAGCGGGCGCGTCACCACGTCAGCGACGGGATCCGGGTTGGGGCACTGCGGCACGTACTTGCAGATGAAGCCGAGGACGAAGATCACGTCCGGCGGCGCCGCGGCGGCGGGCGGCGTACTTGCCGGCGGCGTTACCGTCGCCGGCGCGGCGGGCAGCCGTTGGAAGTTCAGGGCGCGCAGCGCGATCAACCGCTGCGCCGGCTGCACCGGCGCAGCGGGCGGGGGAGCCGTCGCCACGGGACGCGCGATCGCTTCGCGCATGAGGAACGGCGACCGTGCGAACACCGGGCGCGGCGCCGGCGCCGGCGCCGCAGTCGCGAACAGCAGCGGTCGCATCATGGCGGTCGCTTCGGGCCGCACGAACGTGCGGTTCCCGGCGCCGTCGACGATCGTCGAGACGTGCAGCGGACCGATCATCAGCGGCGTCTGCGACTGCGGGTCCGGCGACGTCGCCGCCAGCGTCACCGAGACGTTGCGCGCGAACACGATCGCGACCGTATAGCCCGGAATCGTCCCGTTCGGCGGGCTCGCGCCGTCGCCGATGACCGTCGGGGGGATGTTCAGCTTCCAGAACCTCGACCCGAACACGTCGGGCCTGAACCAGGGGCGCTGGACCGTCACCGACGTGCACTGAAATCGACCGATGCGACGTCGACCGAATCGCCGGCGCCCAAGCGGGCCGCGAGCTGCGCGGGCGCACCTTGCACGAGCTGCGCGACCTCGGTGCCGCCCAGCGTGAATTGCTGCCACAGGCCGCCGTCGATCACCGACGACGGCGCGAACGCGGTCGGCATGAACTGCCCGCCTTCGAGGTCGGTTTGCGCGACGACGTCGGGATCGCAATTCTGCGTCCACTGCGACCACGTCGTCGCGGGCGACAACGCGCCGAGACTCTGCTCGGTGCGCCGCGCTTCTTCGACCGGCGCCTTGCAGCCCGCCGTCTCCCACGCTGTGAGCGCGGCGTCGACCGCCGCCTGCAGCGACGGCTGATCGGTCGCGAACTGGCTCTTCACGGCCGGATCGCTGCTGCTCTGGGCGGCGATCGAACGGGCAGTGTACTGCTGCTTCGCGTTCAGGTACGCGTCACGGTATTGATCGTATGCGACGACGGCGGCCGACGGCGCCTGCACGCCGCCGGTCATGACGTACAGATATGCCAGCGCCGCTTGGTCCTGCGTCTCTTCATCCGGCGTGCGCTGCTCGTTCGCGAGCTGCGCCTGCTGGAGGATGCGCGTGTATTCTTGCCAGAGCGGACCCGTGTCGACCGTCGGCCACACGGGTCCGCTCGGCATCTGGTTCACGATGCGCGCGAGCTGCCACGCGTTCTCGAGCGCCGCGGACGGGTTCGTGCCCGCGTTCAGAAAATCGAGCTGGTCCTTCGTGAAGCTCAGCGGCGTGAGGGGAACGACAGAAGGTGTCGCTCCCCCCGAACACCGCGGCCGCTTTCGCCATGAGGGCCAGGGCGACGGCCGATGTCATCTACTCGAAGTCGGACGCGGAGATTTCGGGGAGCGGATTCGGCGCCTTCCCGATCAGGTGGTTCACGGTGCCGATGAGCTGCATGCCGTCGACCGTGAGCGTCGCTCCGTCGCGATGCGCCGCGAACGACTGGTCGCCGCTGGCGTGCGAGTAGCTGCCGCCGAGCGAGAACGGGCCGAAGCTGACGCTTGCGCTGCCGCTGGTCGAGCTCTGCGCCGTCTGCCACGTGTCCGCGAACGACTGGCTCGTGATGGTGAGGTTCTTGATGAAGAGCAGCGTCGTCGAGTACGCGATGAAGTTGCCCTGCGTCTTGGGCAGCGGGCTGCCGTCGGACGGCATCGCGTCGTACGTCCAGCCGACGCCCTTCTGTAGCATCCAGCCCCGGTTCTGAAACCACTCGGGCGCGAACCACGGGCGCGCGATGACGACTTGGCACATGTCGAACGACATCGAGAAGTCGTTGACGGCCATCGACCCATCGGCCGCCGACTGGCTGTGCGAGGCGCTTCCGCCGACGCTGAAAAGCCCGAAATTCACGCCGGTCGATCCGCTCGCGGAGCTGCTGGAGCTCGCCGACGCTTCGGAAACCTCGTCGTGCGTCAGCGTGTAGTTCGTCCACCCGCCGGCGTTCGCGAATTTGCCCGGGATGACGGTCGTGTAGTAGAACGATTGGCCCGGCGCGACGCCGGAGACGATGCCGTCCTCGTAGTTCTCTTGGACGCCTTGCTTCCAGAGCAGCATGCTGCGCTGCGTGGTCTGGGCGATGTAGGCGTTGATCTCGTCGACGTCGTTCTTGTAGCCCTCGCCGGTCCACTCGTCCATCGCGGCCTTGACCTGGAGCCGGTAGAGCGTTGCGTTGTTCGCCCAGTCCGCGACGGCTTCGGCACCGTCCGCACCCGACGCCGACTGCGCCTTCGCGCGCTTCGTGTTGTACTGCAGCGCGGCGGCGATGTACGCGGCCATCTTCTCGTTGTATGCCTGCACCATCGGGCTGTCGCTGGTCGCCGTCGACTGCGCACCCGTCAGCGGATCCGTCGTCGTCTGCGTCGTCGTCAGCAGCGAACGGCACTTCGCGAGCTCCGCGTTCTGCTGATCGGTGAGCGGGTAGTTGACGACTTCCGAAAACTTCACTATGTCGCCGAAGATCTGGCTCATGCGGATCTGCGAGGAGCGCAGGATCGTCTGCTGCTTGTCATGATTGTAGACGCCGGTCACGTCGGGGACGTAGTCGACGATCGGCGAAGTTGAATGCCTGCTGCAGCATGAGCCGCAGCTCGTCGGCGGGATCGACGGCGGGCGGCGCGGCGGTCGCGGTCCCGCCGCCGCTCGACGTCGACGTCGCCGAGCCGCTCGACGCGCTCGACCCGTTCGAGCCGGACGACGACCCGCTCGGCGACCCGGCGGCGGCCGGCGTGCTCGCGGATGACGTGCTCCCTCCGGTCTGCGGGATGTTGGCGCTCAGGCCTTGCACGGCGAACTGAAAGTCATTGAGTCCGAACGGGATACCGGGCTGCGCCCAGGAGATGAACGCGTCCTCGGCCGGCGGGACGGAGCCGTCGCCCCCGGTGACGTTTTCGTACAGCTGCGCGAGCAGCGTCTTTCCGAGGTCGTTGAGGGTAACGGCCATGGCTGGCTCCTTACGATGAGGGTGAATGCCGCTAGTGCGTGGCGGTGAGCGCTGCGTGCGAAGCGGCGAGGGCGCTGTGATAGAGGGCCAACGTGCCGGCGCCGTAGCGGTTGGTGGTGCGGTCGTCGGGGTTCACGCCGCTTTGCACGGCGGCTTGAACGCTGCCGAACCCCGCGTTGTACGCGCAGAACGCGAAGAACAGGATCTCGGGCGAAACGGCGTTCATCTGCGTGGCGTAGCGCGAGCGCAGCGCCGTGCATTGCGCGATCGCCGGCGCGAGGGAGAAGCGCGCGGCGGTCTCGAGGTTGCTGGCCGGGTCCCGCATGTTCGCGCCGGTCTGCGTGAACACGCCGTGCGCGTCGACGCCGGAAGTGATCTGGCACAACCCGTAGCCGCCGTCGGCGCTGATCGCGCTTGGATTTCCACCGCTTTCGCGCTCCACGATGGCGGCCAGCGCGCACGCCGGCACCGCGGCCGCGGCGGCGTACCGGGTCATCAGATCGCGAAACCGGTCGATTGCGGCCTTCGCGGTATGAGCATAATCGACGAAATCCATAGAAACCTCCGCCGTTACTCTAACGGTCCGGCGCCGCGGCCGCGTCCGATGCCGCCGGGCCGGCTCGGACGCTTTTCGGACGTCGCGCGGCGCGATACGCCGCGTCCAGCTCGCATGCCGCGTCGCATTCCGCATCGGGGTCGCCGCAGACGCGCTCGATCTCGATGCGCCGGCGCAGCGCGTCGATCAGCATCTCCGCATCGTCCAGACGCCGCGCGACCGACGCCAGCCGGATCGCCGTCGAGCGTTGGGCGTCGCGCTCGCCGCGGCGGCCGTACAGCTCCTCGCAGAGCCGGAGCATCGCGATGCGGAGCGTCGGATCGTCGCCGAGGTCCAGCGCGCGCGTTGCGTACGTCAGCGCCTCCTGGTTCGCGAATACCGCCGCGGCGTGCGCCGCCGCGCGCGCGTAGTGGACCGATGCAGCGCCCGGGCCCGTCGCCCAGATCGCAGTGGCCGGCGAGTGTCTGCGCCAGATCGGCGGCCCGCTCGGGATACAGGCGTTCGAGCACCTGCGCGATGCGGCGTTGGCGGCGGCGCCGCGTCGGCTCCGTCATCTCGTCGACGATCGCGGCGCGCACGACGTCGTGGTTGAACGCGTACTGCCCGCGCACGCCGTCGCGCACGATGTGCTCGTCGATCAGCAAGTCGAGCGCGTCGAGCGTGCGCCGCTCTCCGATACCGCTCGCCTCGCGCACGAGCTCCGCCGGGAATGTGTCGCCGGCGATCGCCGCGATCTCGGCGACGGTGCGCGCATCGTCCGTGAGGCGCTCGAGCCGCTCGCGCACTATCGACGCGTGTCCGGCCGATGCGGCGAGCTGCGGGATCGTTGCCGTATCGCGCCAACGCCGCGCCGATGCGTCGAGCACTCCTGCATCCGCCCACGCGCGCAGCGTCTCACCGACCAGCAGCGCGTTACCGTTGCACGGTGGTGAGCTCGCGCGCGACGGCGTCGCG
The DNA here is from genome assembly GCA_963841685.1 of Vulcanimicrobiota bacterium. GTDB lineage: Bacteria > Vulcanimicrobiota > Vulcanimicrobiia > Vulcanimicrobiales > Vulcanimicrobiaceae > Vulcanimicrobium. The sequence goes on along the minus strand of CAWJDU010000003.1, from coordinate 1,587,526 downwards.
CGATTGTCGTCCTCGTCGACGAGCCGCCGCAGCAGCTCGCACACGTCGGCGGCATCCAGCGCACCGAACGGCACGACGGACGCGAGGCCTTCGCGGTCGAGGCGGCGGCGCAGGTCCGCGAGCGCGTAGTTGCTCGCGTACTCGCGCTCGCGCCACGCGACGGCGACCAGCACGCGCGCGCGGCGCGCGCGGCGCGCGACGAACTCCAGCAGTGCGACGGTCGACGCGCCCGCCGAATGCACGTCGTCGAGCGCGAGCAGCAGCGGGCGCGAGCGCGCCAGCGCGGCGATGAACGACCAGACCGCTTCGTACAGCCGCGTGCGCTGCTGCGGGGGCGACAGCGCCGGCGCATCCGGCAGCGAGGCGATCTCGGCGCGCAGCTGCGGCATGACGGCGCTCAACACGCCGAGCCACGCCGGGCTCAGCGCGATGCCGCGCGCGAGCGGCAACGCGGCCGCAGCGCGTCCGTGAACGCTTCGAGCGGCTCGGACTCCGGCGAGCCGCACCGGCCGCGCAGCACGTGGCCGCCGTGCGCGGCGACGTCGCGCGCCAGCTCGTCGAGCATCCGCGTCTTCCCGGCGCCCGCTTCCCCCGCGAGCAGCACGGTCGTCCCCTCACCGCTCGCGGCGGCGCGCCACGCGGTGCGCAGCAGGGACCGCTCCGCGGAACGGCCGACGAACGGCATCTCGTCCGGCACGCGCGCGCGTTCGGCGGCGCCAGCGAACGCCGCGGCGGAAACCGTTTCGCGATCGCGCACGGCATCGTTGAGCGCCCGCGTCTCCGCCATCGGCTCGACGCCGAGCTCGTCGCGCAGCCGCTCGGCGAACACCGCGTACTCCGCGAGTGCGCCCGCGCGATCACCGCGCTCCGCGCGCAGCGTAACGAGCGCGCGCAACGCGTCCTCGCGCCATGGATCGGCAACGCGAACGCGCTCGAGTGCCGCGACCGTGCGATCTGCGTCGCCCGCGTCGCGAGCGCGCTGCACGAGCGTCTCGAGGCGCGTTCGTACGCGGCGCGCATGGGATCGCGCACGGCACCAGCCATTCGTCGTCCCAGTCCGCCAGCAGGTCGGCGCGGTAGAGCGCGATCGCCGACTCGATCTGCGCGGGCGACGTGCAGCCGCGCTCGAAGGCCGTGACATCCAGCGTGACCGGCGCGCCGGGATTCCACCCGACGGTCACGGCATCGCATTCGAGCCACGGCCGCGGCGCCGGCGGCAGCGCGCGCTGCACCAGGTGCAGATGCCGGCGGAGGTTCGCACGGCCCCCGCTCTCGTCGTCGTCGGGCCACAGCGCCGTCGCGACCCGCTCGCGGGCGTGCAATCCTTCGTTCAATAGGAGGTACGCCATCACGCGGAGCGCGTTCGCGGGATCGCCAAGCGCAGCTCCCGGCCCTCGAAGCGGAACTGCGGCGTCCCCAGGAGCGCGACGCGAACCACACCGATCGGCGGCGAAAGCGATTCGCCGTCGAGCCGGCTGCGGCGCCGATCGACGCAGCGAACTTGGACCCCCCTCGAGCCTCACGGCTCAAACTAGTCCCGTAGGCCCGATCTTACGCGCCCCCGCTTACGAACACATTACGGCGAAGAGGAGGGCCGCGCGCCGCCAGCGCACGAGCGACCGGGATGCCGACGGGTGCCGACCGCGCGGAAGCCGCGTTCTGGGCGACATATCTGCGTAACCGTAACGTCGACGTCGCGACCGCGCACGACGGAGCCGTCGCCGTCGCGGGCGGCTACGCGGTCTGCGCCAGGGCGACGACGCGCCCGGTCGCGTTTGCCGTCGGATCGTCCCGTCCGCTCACGGACGATGACGTCGCCGTCCTCGACGCATTCTATCGCTCGCGAGGCGTGCCGGTCCGCGTCGAGATGCGCGAAACGGCGATCGAGCGCGATCGCGCGCTGCTCGACCGGCACGGGTTCGCGCTCGAAGACGAGCGTTCGCGTTCTACGAAACGACTCGCGCGCCGCACGGCGACCTCACCGGGGGCGGGCATCGCGGTCCGCCTCGAGCGCGATCGTGCATCATGGGTCCGGCTCTGTGCACGCGTTCGCGGAGGGCGGCGAGCCGGATCGGGCCGTTCGTTTGAGGAGCTGTGCGCGGCCGCGGCGGCGGCCTGTTCGTCGCCGAGACCGACGGCGTGGCCGCCGGCGGCGGCGCGCTCGGAGTTTCGGGCGAGTTCGCGCTCCTGTACTGCGGCGGCGTTTTGCCGGACTTCGGCAGCGCGGAGTCCATCGGGCGCTCCTGCGCGCGCGCATCGCGGACGCGCGCGTGCGCGGATTACGCGCGCGACGACCAAGGTCCTGAGGGGAACGCCGGGAGCGCTGCGCTCGCCGCCGGGTTCGAGCGGGTGCTGACGGCGGGCGCCGCCGCCGGCGACGCGTCGGCTTATGCCGGCGAGGCGCTCTCGGTCGCGGCGGCGCGCAAGCGCCGGCGCGCGACTTTGCCGTTGTCGTCGCGCGGTAGCGCGTCGGTGAACGTGAACGTGCGCGGCACCTTGAAGCCCGCGACGTGCGGCGCAGCGCGGGCGCACGTCTCGCAATCGAGCGCCGCGCCCGGCTCGGGCTGCACGAACGCGTGGAGCCGTTCGCCGTATTCCGCGTCGGGGATGCCGACGACCGCGCAGTCGAGCACGCCGGGGACGCGCAGCAGCGCGTGCTCGATCTCCGCCGGATAGATGTTGACGCCGCCGCTGAGCACCATGTCGGCGGAGCGGTCGCACACGAACAGATAGCCGTCATCGTCGAGATAGCCGACGTCGCCGAGCGTGAGCAGCCCGTCGCGTTCCATCGCGCGGCGCGCGTCCGGCAGATTCTGGTACGTGAAGTCCGCGTACGCGGGCTGACGCGCGTAGATCGTCCCGATCACGCCGGGCGCGCACGTCGCGCCGCGCCGTCGAGGATGCGCACCGCGCGTCGCGGATCGGCACGCCCGCCGTTCCCGGCTTCGCGAGCGCGTCGGCGCTCGACGCGATCGTGATCGTGCCCGCTTCCGTCGACGCGTACGTCTCGTTCACGACCGGCCCGAGCCGCTCGATGATCGCGCGCTTCACCTCCGGTGCGCACGGCGCGCCCGTCGACGCGACGAAGCGCAGCGACGACCCGTCGTACCGCGACCACGCCGCGTCGGGCAGGCGCAGGAGCCGCACGTACATCGTCGGCGTGAGGTACGCTACCTCGATGCGATGGCGGTCGATCAGCGCGAGCGTCTCTGCCGCGTCGAACCGCCGCGCGAGCACGAGCAGGTTCCCGTACAGCAGCGTGTTCTGCGCGATCGACGAGGGCGCGCTGTGGTACAGCGGCGCGGAGACCAGCGTACGCGATCCGTCCTCGATTCCGTACGCGGTCCGCACGACGCGCGCATCGCGGCCGCCGCGCCTCGACCTGCTCGAGCGGCACGGCATCGCGGCGCACGCCCTTCGGCCGGCCCGTCGTGCCGGACGTGTACTGGAAGTGTCCGCGCGGCGAGACGGCCGGACCATCGTACGGCGCCTGCTGCGCGAGCCACGGCTCGTACGCCGTGAACCGTCCGGTCCCGCCGTTCGCGAAGATCGCCGCGCCGGCGGGAAACGCGGACGCCGCCGCGTCGAGCAGGTCCGCGTCGCCGACCGCCACGCGCGCGCCGCAGTCGCGCACGATGTACGCGATCTCCTCGGCCGTGAAGTGCCAGTTGAGCGGCGCGAAGTACACGCCGGCGGTGCGGCACGCGAACATCACGTCGGCGAACACCGGCCCGTTGCGCAGCAGCACGGCGATGACGTCGCCTTCGCGCACGCCGATGCGCCGCAGTCCGCCCGCGAGCCGCATGCCGCGCTCGCGCAGCGTCGCCGCGTCGCGGACGACGTCTTCGAAGATCAGCGTCGCGCTCATCGGTCCGGTGCGCCGAGCTCGGCGGTGAGATCGCGCACGTCGTCGAGCCGGTCGAGCGCGCGCACGCCCTCGACGATGCGCGCTCGGCGCGGCGCGCCGTACGCGGCGCCGGCGAGCTCGTCGAACTTCGCGACGAGCTCGTCCCAGCTCAGCGGGCTGTCCGGCTCGCCGCGCGGGCTCGCGAGACGGCTGCTCGTGCACGGCGCCCGCGTCGCACCTCGACCCGCGCCGCCATGCGCGGCACGAGCGCCTCGACGGCCGCGATCTTCGTCGACCGTGATGCGCTCGATGAGCGCGCGATCTCCGGCGCGTCGCGGCGCGCGAAGTCGTCCCACCGCACGCCGCCCCACAGCAGCGTCGCCGCCGCGGCGTAGTACATGCTGAACTGCGCGTCGACCATCGTGCGCGGCCGGCGCTTCCGTTCCTCGGGATACGCGCACAGGCGCATCCCGGCCGCCGGCAGCGCGACGCGCACGCGTTCGACCGCGTGCGCATCGAGCCCGTGCTCGCGCACGATCGCGCGCAGCGTGTCGATCGCGGCGTGCATGTAGCGGCAGCACGGATACGGCTTGAACGCGGTGCGATCGATCTCGTGGACGCCGTCCCAGCGGTCGAGCAGCTCGGCCGCGTCCGCGCCGTCGGAGTACGCGTGCAGCAGGCCGCTGCGGCCTTCGAACGCTTCGTCCGGACCGCGCACGCCGCACGCGGCGAGCTCGCGCGCGAGCACGGCGTCGTGCGCGGCGAACCCGACTTGCACGGGCTTCGTCGCGCGCCGTCGACGCTGAACTGCAGCGACCCGCCGCCTGGCTCAGCGCGATGCCGAACGCGGACGCGAGTGTCGCGGCGTCGTCGCCGTGCACGCGCGCGACCGCGGCCGTCGCGCCGAACCGCCCCGCGGTCGCGGTCGGATGGAATCCGCGCGCGTAGTGCGCGCCGGGTCGAGCGCGAGCCCGACGCGTACCGCGACGTCGTAGCCGCGACGATCGCCGCGATCAGCCGCGCGCCGCTCGCGCGCGTGCGCTCCGCGGCGGCGAGCGCCGCGGCGACGACCGGCGCGCCCGGATGCAGCGACGAGCGCTCGTGCGTGTCGTCGAAGTCGAGCACGTGAAAGTTGCACGCGTTCAGCAGCGCGGCGTCGCGCGGCGAGAACGTCGCGCCGTAACCGACCGCGGTGCGGCTGCCGCTCGCTGCCGAGCGCTTCGAGCGCCGCATGCACCGCCGCCGACGTGGGCGCTTTCGAGCGCGCGCGGATCGCGCTGCCCGCGAGGTCGAGCACGGCTTGCTTCGCGTGCTCGATCGTCGCCGTCGCCGAGCTCGGCGAACGACGTCGCGCACGCGCGCGCCGCGAGCCGCGACGTGACCTCGCGCGTCGCCGCCGCGTGCGACTCGAGAATCGCCATGCCGCCGCTTTCGCGCCGACGTTTTGTTTGCGCATCTTTACGCATCGCGCGCATACGGAAAAACTTGCGTAAAACAGCCTCCTACGTGTGATCCGGCGCTCGTTTGGATGCCGGATGCAGCCGATTGAAAACCCATCGGCTGCTGTTCTTGGCAGTTAGCCGACCGCAGCGGGGTGCGACGACAGGGATTCGTAAAGGAAGCAATGGTCAAGGAAGATCGAGCCGCATCGTTACGGAGCGGCGGTTTCCCCGAACGCGTCTCGGACGCGCGCTGTACGGGCGATGGGCGGTCGCGGCAGCAGGCACGATCATGATGATGTGCCTCGGCACCGTGTACTCATGGAGCCTCGTCGCACGCCCGCTGGTCGCTGCGTTTCATTGGTCCGTGACGACGACGATGTGGACGTTCGCGGTCGCGATCTTCACGCTCGGCATCGGCGCCGTCGTCGGCGGCCGCTGGCAGGACCGCGTCGGCCCGCGCAACGTCGCGATCACCGGCATCGTTCTCTGGGCGCTCGGCAACGTGCTCGCCGGACTCTTCACCGCGCGCTTCGGCGTGTGGTGGCTGTACGTCAGCTACGGCGTCATCGGCGGCTTCGGGCTCGGGATGGGCTACGTCTCGCCGGTCGCGATGGTGACGAAGTGGTTTCCGCGGCATCGCGGGCTCGCCGGCGGCCTCGTGCTGACCGGCTTCGGCCTGGGCGCGTTCTTCTACAACGGCATCGTGCCGCACTTCGCGGGCTTCGCGCGGGCCGCCGCCGACGCCACGCTCTACCTCGCGCACGGCACGCCGATGGCGCGCGCCGACGTCGCCGCGGTGATGAGCGTGTTCGTGTGGTCCGGCCTCGATCTATCTCGTCGTCGGCGGCGCGTGCGCGCTGATCCTTCGCGATCCGCCGAAGCACTACGGCCGCCGCGCCGAGGACCCCGTCGCCGAACGAGACGCGGAACTACCGCCCGTCGGAGACGCTGCGGACGCCGCAGTTCTACGTGCTGTGGCTGATGCTGTTCACGAGCGTCACCGCCGGCATTCTGATCGTCAGCAACGCGGTGCCGATCTTCAGCGATCTCACCGGCTCGAGCGCCGCGATCGCCGCGCCGATCGTCGGCGTGCTGGCGATCTTCAACGGCTTCGGCCGCATCTTCTGGGGCACGCTCTCGGACAAGATCGGCCGCAACCGGACGTACATGCTGATCCTCGAGATTCAAGCCGTCGTGTTCGCGCTGATGCCGTCGATGCACTCGACGGTCGCCGTCGCGATCGCGTTCGGACTCGTGCTTCTGTGCAACGGCGGCAGCTTCGGCACGATGCCGGCGTTCAACGCCGACTACTTCGGCACGAAGTACATGGGCCTCAACTACGGCATGCTGATCACCGCGTGGGGCTGCGCCGGCGTCGTCGGCCCGCTGATCGCGGCGCGCGCGAAAGACGTCACGGGCTCGTACAGCGGAACGCTGTTCCCCGTCGCGATGATGCTCGTCGTGTCGATCGTCCTGCCGCTGTTCGTCCGCAAGCCGCGCGACCGCGCGCCGAAGCGCGTCCCCGCACCGCTGGCCCCGGTCACGCCGATCCACTATCGTGCGCCGATCGGCGACACGATGGACCGCGAACGCATCCTCGCTGCAGCGGGCGGCTGAGCGAGAGTTCGCGCGACAAACGAAAGGCGCCCGGCCCAGGCCGAGCGCCTTTTGTTTGTCTTCGCGCGGAGCGCTCTACGCCGTCGCGGCGGCGCGAACGCGCGCCGGATCGACCTTCACGCCGGGCCCCATCGTCGATGCGAGCGTGATCGAGCGCAGGTACGTGCCCTTCGCCGCCGACGGCTTCGCGCGCACGATCGCGTCGAGCAGCGCCGCGACGTTGTCGGTCAGCTGGTTGTCCTCGAAGTTCGCCTTGCCGACGATCGTGTGCACGATGCCCGTCTTGTCGAGGCGGTACTCGACCTTACCGGCCTTGATGTCGCGAACGGCTTGGGCGATGTTCGGCGACACGGTGCCCGCCTTCGGGTTCGGCATCTTCTGCGCGAGGATGCGGCCGAGCTCTTGGCCGATCGACGGCATCATGTCCGGCGTCGCGACCGCGACGTCGAAGTCGGCGAAGCCGCCCTTGACGCGGTCGATGAGGTCCTGCTCGCCGACGACGTCGGCGCCCGCCGCCTCGGCCGCGCGCGCCGCGTCGCCCTTCGCGAACGCGATGACGCGCACGGTGCGGCCCGTGCCGTGCGGAAGGCTGACCGTGCCGCGGACGTTCTGATCCGACTTCTTCGGATCGACGCCGAGCTTGATGTGGATCTCGATCGTCTCGTTGAACTTCGCGTTCGCGTTGCGCTTGACGATCTGCGCCGCCTCGGTCGGATCGTAGAGGCGGCTGCCGTCGAACGCGGTCTCGAGCGCGCGGAAGCGCTTGCCGTGCTTGCGCATCGCTACGCGACCTCGACGCCCATCGAGCGCGCGGTGCCGGCGACGATCTTCATCGCGGCGGCCTCGTCGTTCGCGTTGAGGTCCGGCATCTTCGCCTGCGCGATCTCGCGCACTTGAGCCTCGGTCAGCTTGCCGACCTTGTTGCGGTTCGGCTCCTTCGATCCCGACTCGAGGCCCAGCGCGCGCTTGATCAGGAACGACGCCGGCGGCGTCTTCGTGATGAACGTGAACGTGCGGTCCTCGAAGACCGTGATCTCGACCGGGATGATGAAGCCCTCTTGGGCCTTCGTCCGGTCGTTGTACTGCTTGCAGAAGTCCATGATGTTGAGCGAGTACGGGCCCAACGCAGGACCGACGGGCGGCGCGGGTGTCGCCTTCCCGGCGGGAAGAGCGAGGCCGATCTTCCCGACGACTTTCTTGGCCATGGTGTTCCTTTGCGACGGTCCGCGAGCGAGCGAGGGCCGTCTTCCCCGCGAGTGAACGCGCCGGCCGCCGGGGTGGCGCGACCGAAACGCGGCCCGGCGGCGCCGGGCGCAACGCCCTACTTTACCATGCCGCGCGGGGCTACGGTCTACACGGCGCTCGCCCGCGCGGCGCGTCACTCGAAGATCGCGAGCCCGCGGATGTAGTTCGTTTGCGGGCTCGGCGTGATGATCCGCAGCGGCGTGGGCTTGCCGTTCGCGAAGCTCGCGTACACGCGCACGGTTGCCGGCGGCGCGTTCGTGAGCAGGTTCATCGCAACGTACAGCTCGCCTTCGTTGTCTACGGCCAGCGCGCTGATGTACTGATTACCGAACGGTCCGATCGTGCGCGAAACCGTCGCCGTGCCGCTCGTGCAGCCCGTGATCGCGTCGATCGTCTCGTCGGCGATTCCGCCGGTCTGCGATTTCACGACGATGTAGATCGTCTTGTCCGGCGCGACGGCGATCGGGCCGTCACCGCCGGCCGCGGTGATCGTGCAGTCGGCCACGTCGTTGGCGGGGTTCGTTTCCGAGCCTTTGTACTTGCGAATCTCGCCCTGGTTGTTCGCCAGATAGTCGTGGCCGCCGTTGTCGGTCGCAAGCCAGAGCGGATTGAACGTCGGCGTGAGCGTCATCGTGTTCGCGAGCGTCGCGCCGTCGCTCGTATACCGGGACAAGGATCATGAGCCGACTTCGTGTTGTAGAGCTGGTCGAATCCGCCGGAAGCGTTGCGCGCGACGCCGTCGCCTTGTGTCTGGATCGTGGTGTCGGACCCGCAGTTCACGTTCGTCGCGGCGGGCGAGCCGTTCGCGTTCGCGGGCTCCACCACGGTCTGGCAGTGCTGGTTGATCGCCGGCGACGCGCTCGGACTCGGGACCGGGGTGGGCTCGATCGAGTAGAGCTCCTGAACGTCGAGCGTGCCGTCCGCGTTCGTCGCGATGCTCGTCGTCACGCGATCCGTCTGGTTCGGGTGCGGCGTGATGGAGCGCGTCGCGGCCGTCGTGCCGTTGCCGGTCAACGGCAGCGCGTACGTCGTCGCCGTCGTGCGACGTACAGCGTCCCGCCCGACGGCGTGGGTCCCGCGGTCGGCGTCGGCGCTCGGACTCGGCGTCGGCGTCGGCGAGACCGTTTCGATGACCTTCGGCGCGAGCGCGTGCCCGCCGTCCGAAGCGGTCGGGGCGACGCCGCCCCCGCCGGAGCATCCGGCGATCAGCGCGCAAGCGAGGGCCGTCAGAAGCGACACCCGGCGAATCAGCATGACAAGTCCACCTGTTTTCCAAGGAAGCGGGTCGGAGGCTGTAGTCGCCGCCGGAACGGAAAGAGCCTCTCGCGCGGAGCTCGACACGGCCGAGATTCGTCCGAAATCGCGCAGTCGGCGCGCTGCTCGGATCGCGAGGCCGCGGATTGCGACGGTGGCTGCGCTTGGCGGAGCGCGCGCCGCCGCGCCGAAGCGCGCGCGGTGCGAATCCGAACCCTCGTGCTTCTCGTTTGGCTCATCGGCGCGTGCGCGCTCGCCGCGACGCCCGCCGGCGCGCAGACGCCGGCCCGCACGTCGCGGCTGCACGGGACGGTGCGCGATTCGGCCGGAGTCGCCGTCGCGGGCGCGCGCATCGCGGCGGCGCGGCGCACCACCGACCAGCGCCCTCGGCGGCGGATTCTCGCTCGACGTGCCTGCCGCGGCGGGATCGCTCGTCGTCGTCGCGACCGCGCCCGGATACCGCGCGACGGCGCTCGTCGTGCCGTCCACGGGCACGGATCACGTCCTGACGATCGTCCTCGAGCCCGAGACGCTCACGTCGATCGGCACGACCGGCACGACGAGCGGCGCGCCGTTCAACACGCAGCCCGGCGCGTTCTCCGTCGTCGGCCGGACGCAGATCGACGACCAGAACGAACCGCAGCTCGGCGCGCCTGTTCGACGAAACTCCAGGCGTCGTGTCGAACCATACCGCGTCGTCCAATCCGGCGTCGCTCGGCGTGCAGACCTCGCCGAATCTGCGCGGCGCGCTGGACTACGAGAAGACCACGCTGATCGACGGCCACCCCGTCGCGACGGGGCGTTTCGGCGACTACGTGACGACGTTCCTGAGCACGTACGTGCTGCAGGACGTCGAGATCGCGAAAGGCCCGGGCGCGTTCGCGCCGCTCGTGGTGAACGGCATCGGCGGTTCCGTCAACTTCCGCACGCGCGATCCGTCGACGCATCCCACGTCGGCCTTCGACGTCGTCGCCGACGGCTTCGGCGGTACGCTGGTGCACGCGCTCGCGTCGTCCACGATCGGCAAGCTCGGGTTCGTCGTCGACGCGGTCACGTACGGTTCGCCCGGCGCGTTCACCGAGCTGCCGACGACCGTCGCGCTGCCGTCCGGAACGACGATCGCCGGCATCGGCACGATCGGCGGCACGACGTCCGCGACGCCGCCGGGCGGGACGCCGGCGGGGCCGTTCCCCGTGCCGAGCGCGCAGAACAACCCGTCGAACGCGTACGTGCGCATGACGGCGTGCTGTCAGCCCGTCGACGACGGGTTTCTCGGGCGCAGCGAAGTGCTCAAGGCCCGATGGAGCTTCAGCCCGTCGACATCGCTCACCGCGGCGTACATCGGGAACCAGGCGTCGTTCGATCTCGACGGCGCGCAGCTGCAGACGTTCGGCGCGACGTTCGCACCGTCGGGCACGCCGGTCGCGCTCAACCCGACGACGCACCTGCCGTCGAACGTGACCGAGATCGAGAACGAGCCGATGGTCGAAGCCGAGCTGCGCACGGCGCTCGGCAACGACACGCTGATCGGACGCTGGTACAGCGTGTCGCTCAATCGCTTCACGGGGAACACGGTCGCGACGCCGTCGCAACCGTTCACCGGCGTCGTGAGCCTGACCGGCAGCGCGCCGCTGACGTCGGGCGGATCGACGCCGGCCTTCAACGGCACGCCGGAGACGATCACGATCCCGAACGTCTTCAGCCAAACGGTCGAGGAAGATCGCGTGCGCGGCGCCTCGCTCGCGTGGATCCATCCGTCTGGGCCGAATGAGTTCGAGCTCGCGCTCGACCGCATCGTGTCGCTGACGAATGCGTACTCCGAAGGCGCATCCGGCGGCGTTGCGACGTTCGCCGCGTCGGTTCCGGCAGGCTCGTCGCAGACGATCACGTCCCTGATGGGGCGCGTGACGATGCGTCCGAGCGACGTCGACGCGGTGACGCTCGCGCTGTACGGAACGTCGTACGACAACCGGTTCTCGACCGGGCCCGCCGGAACGGGATGGGCGTTCGGCGAGTCGACGCACAGCGAGATCGATCCGCGCCTCGGCTACACGCATCGCATGCACGGCGGCGACGCGATCGTACGCTTCGACATGGGCGGTTCGGTCACGCCGCCCGCGTTCAACGCGCTCAGCGGCGTCGATCAAACGCCCGCGTCCGTCTATCGTCCCGGTGCGACGTCGCTCACGGTGACGCAGAACGCCGGCACGCTGAAGCCGGAGACGTCATGGGGTTACGACGTCGGCTCGGACGTCCGGATCGACCGTTCGACCGTCGCATCGTTCGATGCGTACCTGACGAACGTGCGCGATCAGCTCGTCACGACGGTCACGCCGTTCGGCACGTTCGCGCCGCCCGGCTCGTCGGCGACGATCCCCGTGTATGCGAGCGCGTCCGCGAACGCGGGCAACTCGCGGTTCTACGGTCTGGAGCTCAGCGTACGGCGCGATGCGCCGCGGGGCTTCGGCTACATCGCCCAAGGCGCGCTCGTGCGCGCCTATGCGTACGACGTGTCGCCGTCGCTGTACGCCACCGCGACGACCCCGTTCGGCACGAACCTCGCGATCGTGCCGGGCGCGAACTACACGTCCACGGGAACGGGGTTCAACGGCATCTCGAACAAGGCCATCCCGTACGCGGAAGGCTATGCCGAGGTGCACTACCGCACCGCGAACGGCGCGCTGATGCTGTTCGGCGAGACGTACTACGGCAACAACAACGCGTACGGCGTGCCGGCGTTCACGGTCGCGAACGCGTCGGTGCGCGCGCCGGTCGGCGCGCCGCGCGACCACGCCGCGCTGCAGGTCTCCGTCGACAATCTCTTCGACGTGCATGGGCAGCAGACGATCGTCACGGACGGCGCGATCCCGGTGCCGCTCGTCAACGGCAAGGTCGGACTCGTCGACGCGCTGCCGTTCCAGCCGCGGACGGTTCGACTGTCGCTGCACGTCGGCGCGCCGTGATCGGCGCGCTGTTCGGCGTCGCGCTCACCGTCCTCGTCGTTCCCGATCCCGGGACGAGCGCGGCAGGCGCGCGCATCATCGTCGTGCCGGCAGGAACGACGTTGACGGAGGCGGCGCGCACGGGAGTGGCGGACGCCGACGGTCGCACGGTCTTCGACGTGCCGCCCGCGACGTACGCCGTGTCCGCCGACAAGCCGGGATTCGTGCCGGCCGCAGCTCGCATCGTCGTCGTGCGCGCCGGCGTTCCGGGCGTCACCGTGCGCATCGCGCTGCATGCGGTGCCGATGTCCGCACTGCGCACGATCGGCTCCGTCGCGAACGCGCAGCGCGGCGCCTTCAACGGCACGCCGAACGCGCTCGCCGTGCTGCCGCGCGAAGGCTATCGCGATCAAGGACAGCCCGACAGCACGGCGGTGCTCGCGCAGACGCCGTCGATCGCCGTCGACCGCGCCGCGCGCGGCTTGACGGTCGTGAACGACGAGCCGCCGGTGGCGCTCGTGCGCGGCGGAACGCCGCTCGAAACGCAGACGCTGCTCGACGGCGTCCCCGTCATGCTTCCGTCGACGCGCGCGCTGCCGCTCACCGCGATCCCCGCGTTCGTGCTGAGCGAGGTCGAGGTGTATCCCGGTCAGTCGGCGCCGCTGCCCGCGATCGACGGCGCGCTGAACGGCTCGCTGAACGTTCGTTTTCCCGAGCCCACGCCCGTATGGCGCGCGTTGCCGGAAGTGGGCGCGGACGGGCGCGGCGGCAGCTTCGCCGACGTGTCGGCGGGCGGCGCGCTCGCGGGCGGACGCATCGGCGTGGCGCTCGCCGCGACGTCGAACGGCGCGACGGCAAGCGGCCCGAGCCTCGTTCCGTCCGATCTCATCGACGACTACGATGCGATTCAGCGCGCCGCGCTGTTGAAGGTGCGCGCGTCGCTCTCGCCCGCGGCGACCTTCACCGCGACGACGTACGGCGAGGCTGATGCGAACCGGCTCGACGAGAGCGCGTTTTCCTTCAGCGAAGGCGAGCTGCGCGTGGGCGGCGCGCACGACGCCGTGCTTGCGCGATGGTGGCATGCGTCGGCGCGACGCGACGGGCCGGCCGCCGGCGACCCGACGGAGTTCCGCACCGACGACGCGCTGTCCGGAGCATCCGTCGAGATCGATCACAGCATCGGAAGGGCGCAGTACGCGCTCGGCGTGAGCGAAACGTACGGCACGGGCAGCGCCCTCGGAGATGTCGACGTCGATCCCGGCGCGCACATGCGCGTGCAGACCGCGTTCGCGCGCGCGATCGTACCGCTCCGGCCGCACCTCGATGCACAGGTCGCGGCGTACGGCGTGCACGCGGATGCCGCGGCGGACGGCTACACGGCGAACGAGAGCGGCATCGCGGCGCGTGCGGGGCTGGCGTATCATGCGGCCAACGCGTTCACGCTGCGCGCGTCGCTCGGATCGGGTTTTACGCCGCCGTCGCTCGTCGCTCTGGCCGGACTGCGCGGCGCGCCGCAGGGCCCGACCTACGCGAACACCGCGGACCTCGGATTCGACGCACACGTCGTCGACGCGCTCACGACGCTGTCGTTCGACGTCTTCTCGGCCGTCGAGCAGAACCGCCTCGAGCTCGACGCCGCCGATCGGTGGATCGACGCGGGCACCGTCGCGCGCCGCGGACTGGAGATCTCGCTGGGCCGCCGTCCGCGCGCAGGAGTGGGCTATCTGCTGCAGGCTTGGACGGCGAGCGAGACGCCGGCGATCGGCCGGACGTTCGGCGACGTCGCGTCAGGCGCGACGCACGGCTACGCGGAGATCTCCTATCACGCCGCGCGCGGCTCACGCGTGTCGCTCGGCGCGACGTACTGGGGCGCGGATTCGATCCTCGCGCAGCCGGCGGTCGTCATGCTGAACACGAACGTCGAGGTCCAGGTCGGTGCGCGCGGCAAGGTGCAATTCGACGTCGAGAATCTCAACAACGCGGCGCGTGCCGTGCCGTCCGCCTACACGCTGCCGTCGATCGCGAGCCCCTTCGCGCCCGGACCGCGTACGGTGCGCCTCTTCCTGCGCCGGTCGGTGGGGCGCACGAGCACCGACGAGTAGTCGCGCGTTACCCGCCGCCGGCGCGCGCCCGCAGCACGTAGTGCTCGCGCAGCGCAGGGCGCGCTTCGACCGCAAAGCCCGCGGACTCGAGACGCCGCGTCGCGTCGGCGACGCCGTACACATGATCGCGCGGCGGCCCTTTCGTGCGCTCGACGTCGCCGTTCCAGTCGATCACGAGCGCGACGCCTTCTGCTTCCGGCAGCGAGCGCAGGTCGCGGAGCGCCGCATCGCCGAGCTCGTGCAGCACGTTGAGCGCGAGCACCGCGCGCACGCGACCGCGAAGCGCGTCGAGCCCGGACGGATCGGCGACGTCGACGCGCGCGGTGCCGCCGCGCTGAACCGCATCGCGCAGCAGCGCCAGCATCGCGGGCTGTTCGTCGAGCGCGACGATGCGAACGTCCGGCCGCCGCTGCGCGAGCGCCAGCGCGTAGAGGCCCGTCCCGGCGCCGAAGTCGACGAGCGTCGATCCCGCCGGCAGATGCAGCTCGTCGAGGATACGATCGGGCGGGACGTCGTCGAAGCGTGCCGGGTCGTTCAGGATCGCGGCACGCGCGGGATCGAAGCGTTCCGGCTGCTTCGCGCCGTGACGGTCGTGCTCGTGCACTACGATCGATGCGCGGCGTTCAGCGCCGCGAGCGGTCCTCGAAGCGTTTGATGAAATCGGCCGCCGCGGCCGACGGATCGCGCTTCACGACGCGGAGCGGACGCCGCCGGGGCAGCGACGGCAGTCGAATGCGTCCGCGCGTCGCGATCATGCCGATGATGTACGCCAGCAGGCCGAACGCGATCGCGCCCGCGACCCACACGTTCGCGCGCAGCGGCCCGCCGTATCGCGCGAGCAGCAGGTCCAGCACGTAGACGGCCACGACGGCGGCGAGGATGACGGCGATGAGTCGCTTGCTGTCGGTCACGATTGCGCCTCGACGTTCGCTTCGGCACGGGCCTCCCCGCGCCATTCCCGCCGCATGGGACATATCAGCTACACTTGATAGTTCGTCGTCGGCGCGGTACGATGCCCGTATGCCTGCCGTTCCGTCCGCTCTCCAGATCGTCTCGGCGCTCGGCGACCGGATTCGCTACGCCGTATTGCAGCGCCTCATGGCGGGTCCCGCGACCGTGTCGGAGCTCGTCGCGCTCACCGGCGCCGCGCAGTCGAAAGTGTCGAATCATCTCACGCTGTTGCGCGATGCCGGTCTGGTCGCGAGCAATCGCCGGGGACGTCAGATGTCGTACGCGCTCGCCGATCATACCGTTGCGAGCGTCATCGAAGCGCTCGAACGCGCCTCGGATACGGGTGCGGCCGCGCGCGCCGTCCCGGAGATCGCGCTGGCGCGCAGCTGCTACGATCACCTCGCGGGCAAACTCGGCGTCGCGGTCTTTCGCGCGCTCGTCGCACGGCACGCGCTCCGTGACGTCGTCGCGACGACGCCGTCGCGCAAGCGCCGCGCAGCGCTCGGCGCCGTGACGCTTGCGCCGCAGGCACGCGCGGTGTTCGGCGCGCTCGAGCTCGATCTCGACGCCGTCTCGGCCACGCGGCGGCAGTTCGCGACGGCATGCAGCGACTGGACGGAATCGCAGCCGCACCTCGGCGGAGCGCTCGGCGCGGCGCTTCAGGAACGCATGCTGCGTGCGAGGTGGATCGTACGCCGTCCCGGCACGCGCGCGCTGCGTATCACGCGCGCGGGGGCGCACGCGCTGCGCGAACGCTTCGGCATCGACGCCGCCGCGCTCGCGTCCGCGTGACGGCCGACCGGTTCGCGCGCAGCGCGGTCGTGGTGGCCGCGCTCGCGATCGCGGCCGACATCGGGCTCGCGCGCGTCGGGTACGGCCTCGTGCTGCCGGCGATCCGCCGCGATCTCGGCGGCACGTACGCCGTGTACGGCGCGATCGCGGCCGTGCACTTGGGCGGATACCTCGCCGGAACGCTCGCCGCGCCGCGGGTGCTGCGCGATCGTGCGCGCAGACCGCGCGTCACCGCGATCTCGCAGCTGCTGGTCGCACTGTTCGTCGTCGCGTCGGCGCTGTCGCCGAACGCGATCGTGCTCGCCGTGACACGCCTCGCGATCGGGCTCGCGAGCGGCGTCGGCATCGCGAGCGCCGTGACGGACGCGCTGGAGCGCGTGGCGCCGGAGCGACGCGGTCTCGCGAGCGGCGTCGCATGGAGCGCGATCGGTGTCGCGCTCGTCGTGTCGGCGCCCGCCGGCGCATGGACGCTCGGCGGCGCGGTGTCCTGGCGCGACGCGACTGCGCTGTGGGCCGTTCCCGCACTGCTCGTCACGGTGCTCGCGTGGCGTATCGCGCCGCAGCCGCACGCGGCCGGCACGACGGATGCCGTCGAGCCGGCATTCCGCTGGAGCGATCTCGCGCGCCCGGCGAACGTCTACTTCGTCGCCGCCTACGCGGCGTACGGCATCGCGTACATCGCGTTCGTGACGTTCGCGGTCTCCGCGTTCGCAGCGCGCGGATTCTCACCGGCCGCGGTCGTGCTCATTTGGACGGTGTGCGGCGGGGCGGCGTGCGCGGGCGCTCTGCTCGCGGGCGTCGTGCTCGAAAGCGGGGCGCACCGGTGGTCGCTCGCGATCCCGTTGCTCTGCGGCGGCGCCGGTTCGCTGCTCGCCACTGTCGCGGGCATCGTCCCCGCGACCGCAGGGACGATGTGCGTCGGCCTGGGGCTCGCGGCGACGCCGGCCGTCGCGAGCGCGTTCGCGCGCGAACGCAGCGATCGTGCGAGCGCGGCGCGCGCGTTCTCGGGCGTCACGACGGTCTTCGGCGTCGGCCAGCTGCTCGGCCCGATGATCGCCGGAACGATCGCGGACGCGTTCGGTCTCGCGGCGGTGCCGCTGTTCGCCGGGACCGTGTTCCTCGCGGGCACGGCCGCGGCGGCGGTCGACGCGTCGGTTTCGGGCTAGCGGCGCCCGAGCTCGACGCCCAGCGGCGCGAAACCGCCGCTGTTGTTCGGGAGCGGCGCAACGGCCGCGCCGTGCATCGTCGTCAGCGTGATCCGGCGCGTCGCGCGGTCGGCGCGCCGCACGGTGACTTCGATCGCTTCGCCGATCTCGTACTGCGCGGGATCGGCGTCGCTCTCGCGCACCGTGCCGACGACGCCGGGAGCGATCTCGACCTGCAGCCGCGGCTCCTTGCCGACGACCTTTCCTTCGACCGTCGCGCCGTGCCGCACGACGTCGGCGTGATCGCGCCACGGATCGGGCAACGCGTTCTTGCGCGACAGCGAGATCTTCTTGCCGTGCTCGTCGATGCGGAGCACTTGCACGGGAAGCTTCTCGCCGATGCTCACGACATCGGACGTCTTGTCGACGCGCTCGAACGCGAGCTCGCGCATCGGGATCAAGCCGTCGACGCCGCCGAGATCGACGAACGCGCCGAAATCCGTCAAGCGGACGACGGTGCCTTCGCGCACTTGTCCGACCTCGAGCGACTTCAGCACTTCCGAACGTTTCGCACGGCGTTCTTCTTCCGCCGCACGGCGATGCGACACGACGATGCGGCGGCGCGACTGATCGACGTCGATCACCTTGAGCGGCAGTTTCGTGCGCACGAGCGTATCGAGCGCCGTGCCCGGCGCCGCGCGCACCTGCGATGCGGGCAAGAATCCGCGAATGCCGCCGACGTCGACGAGCAGACCGCCCTTCACCGCCGCGGTGACCGTGCCGGTGAGGGCGTCGCCGGCCTCACGCGCCTGGAGAACGCGTTCCCACGCCTGCTGCGCGCGGCGCCGCCGCTCTTCGACGCGCGGATCGGGCGGCGCCGGCGCGGCGGGCGCTACGATCGGTTCCGCGGCCGCGGCAATCGGCTCCCCAGCCGGTTCGCCTTGCGCAGAACCTGCCTGCGTCTGCGGAACCAAATCGTCGGCAGGCGGCGCGTCGCGCGCGGGCTCCGCGCCCTCGCCTGTGCGCGCCTGCGCGGGTTGAGCCGGCGCGGCTCCCGTCACCGGCGACTCCGCATGTGCAGAATCCGCAGGCAGCGAGTCGGCGTTCGCGATTTCGGCCGGCGGCGATTCAGCCTGCGCGATCCCAGCCTCTGGTGATTCAGCCTGCGCCGTCGAAGCGTGCACAACGCCGGCCTGCGGTGACTCCGCGCGGACGACGTCCGGCGTTTCCGCCACGATGTCACGCTGCTGCGCCTCGCCGTTCGGGCCCTCCGGCTGCACGGCGTCCGCGTGCGCGTCCGCTGCGGCACCGTGAGGGGCGGCCTCGCCGGGGTGACCCGGCTGATCGACCGGCTGCGATTCGTTCACGTCGAATCGCGCTTCGCGGGGAAACCGCAAATAACTCTCGGCGCAAGCGGGCGCGCTTGAGCGAGCGCGCAGCGGGGCAGACCGACATACGATGAGCCCGACGTCTTCGAGGATCGCGCCGTAGCGCACCGCCGGCGCCGGGGCCCGCGCGCGCGCGACGCCGGCGATGCTCAAGCGGCGCACGGAGGCGCGAAGTTCGGCGCAGGCATCGTCGCGGGCGCATCGGACAACGACCCGACGACCGTGGCGACGCTCGCCGTCATCGGCTCGACGACGACGTACGAGCTCGGCTGGCTCACGCTCGCCGTCATCCCGATGCTCGCGGTGATCCAAGCCGTCGCGGCACAGGTCGGCGCCGTGTCGGAAAAAGGCCTCGAAGACTGCGTGCGCGAGCGCTACGGCCGCGCGTGGGCGCTGCTCGCGCTCGCGGCGTTGCTGATCGTCAATACGTTGACGCTCGCCGCCGATCTCGAAGGCGGCGGCGCGGCGCTCGCGCTGCTGACGCACGTCGAGTATCGCTGGTGGATCATCCCCCTCGCCGCACTGACGGTGCTGGTGCTCGTGTTCGGACGGTACGCCGCGATCGAACGCGTTCTGCGCTACGTCGCGCTGCTGTTTCTGACGTATGTCGGCGCGGCCATCCTCGCGCGTCCCGACTGGCACGCCGTGCTCATCGCATCGTTCGTGCCGCACTTCGACCTGCGAGCCGAGACGGTCGCGGGCGCGCTGGCGCTGCTCGGCACGACGTTGACGGCGTACGCGTACGTGTGGGAAACGATCGAGCTCGCCGAGGAGAAGCCGCCGATCGCGCGGCTCGGACTCGTGCAGGTCGACGCGGCGCTCGGCATCGTCGTCGCCGGGCTGACGTTTTGGTTCATCCTCATCGCGACGGGCGCGACGCTCGGCGTGCACCACCAAAAAGTCGACACGGCGCAGCAGGCCGCGAGCGCGCTCGCGCCGATCGCGGGCAAGTACGCGTCGATCGTGTTCGGCGTCGGACTGCTCGGATCGGCGCTCGTCGCGATTCCGGTCATCGCGGGAACGTGCGCGTACGTCGCCGCCGAGATGTTCGGGTGGCGGCACAGCCTCGACGACTCGTTCCGCCGCGCGCGGCGCTTCTACATCACGCTGATCGCATGCCTCGCGGTCGCCGCGGCGATCGGCTTCGCCGGCGTCAAGCCGATCACGCTGCTGTTCTACAGCGGGATCGCGGGCGGGATCGCGACGCCGTTCACCATCGCGCTCATGCTGCTGGTCGGGCGCAACCGCGCCGTGATGAAGGACATGCGCATCGCGCCGTGGCTCGCAACGGCCGGCTGGTGCGTCTGCGCCGTCGTGTCGGCGGCAACGCTCGTGTACCTCGTGCAGACGATCAGGGGAGCGTCGGCCGCTTCCTAGACCTTCTCGATCTGGTAGAACTCCAGCTCGACCGGCGTCTCGCGTCCGAAGATCGAGATGAGCGCGCGCACCTTCTCCTTCTCCGGCTGGATGTCGTCGACGATCCCGGTGAAGTCGAAGAACGGACCCGACGTGACTTTGATGCGGTCGCCCTTCGCGAAGTCGATCTTGAGCTTGGGCGTCTCGATGCCCATCTGCTTGAGGATGGTCTTCACTTCTTTGTCTTGCAGCGGCACCGGCTTCTCGCCCGAGCCCGGCGATCCGACGAAGCCCGTCACGCCGGACGTGTTGCGAACCACGTACCAGGACGCATCGTCCATGTCCATCTCGACGAGCACGTAGCCCGGAAAGACTTTCTTGGGCGTGATCTTGCGCTTGCCGTCCTTGAACTCGACCTCGTCTTCCATCGGGACGAGCACGCGGAAGATCTTGTCCTGCATGTTCATCGAGTGGATGCGGCGCTCGAGGTTCGCTTTCACCTTGTTCTCGTAGCCGGAGTACGTGTGGATCACGTACCACTTCTTGCGGTCGTCCTGCTTCTTGGCGGCAGGCGACGCGACGGCGGCTTCGGCGTCGGTGAGCGTTGCGGTCGTGACGTCCTGTTCCATCAGCGTGATCCCCCGGTGAGCCAGCCGAAGACGATCCCGAACAGCAGGTCACAGAGATAGGTGAAGATGCCGACGCCGATGACGAGCGCGAGCGTCAGCAGCGTCGCTGCGATCCACTCTTCGCGGGTCGGCCACGTGACGCGGCGCATCTCGGTGACGACGCCACGAACGAAGTCTTGGGTGCGTGCCGCATTGGCCGCCCGCTGCGCGGGTGTCGGAGACGGACGCTTCGCCGGCTGGCGGCCGGGATTGGGTTTCATATGTGTGTGGTGTACCGTGAAAGCTTGGCAGGGCGGACAGGACTCGAACCTGCAACCGACGGTTTTGGAGACCGCAACTCTACCAATTGAGCTACCGCCCTACGGCTTCGGCTTACCGCGTCTCGCGATGCGCCCGATGGCAGCGGCACCAGCGGCAGTACTTCGACAGCTCCAACCGCTGCGACGTCTTCTGCTTGTTCTTGAACGTGTTGTAGTTCCGGCGCTTGCACTCGGTGCAGGCCATCACCACCATCACTCGGGTCTCTTTTTTCGCCATCGTCGCGTTCTCGGAAAGGCCTCGTGCCGGCGTGGAACATGAAGAGAACGGACGCGCGGTCCGTTCCGATACAAGACTATACCACACGGCCGCACCAGTGTCATCCGGCACCCGGACGGCGTCGCTCCGCCGGCGCTTCGGCCGGCCGCTCGCCCGGGAAGGCGACGACCTCGGTCGCTTCGACCACCCGGTTGCGGCCCCGGTCCTTCGCGCGGTACAGGGCGCGGTCGGCACGCTCGAGCAGGTCGGCGCTGCGGTCGGCGGCGCGCGCGTACGCGACCCCGATCGAGACGGTCAGCGGCTTGCCGTCGGCGTACGTCAGCCCGCTGCCCTCGACGGCGGCGCGCAGCCGCTCGGCGATCTGCAGCGCGCGCTCGCGCGTCGCATCGCGGAGCAGAACGAGGAACTCCTCACCGCCGAAGCGCCCGGCGACGTCGACGCCGCGCACGTCGTCCGCGATCACGCGGCCGATTCGCGCGAGGGCACGGTCGCCCGCCTGGTGGCCCATCAAATCGTTGATCGTCTTGAAGTGATCGATGTCGAGCAGCAGCATCGCGTAGCGGCCGCCGGCGCGCACGTGCGCCATCGCCTCGTCGAGCGCGCGCGACACGCCGCGGCGGTTCGGCAGCCCCGTAAGCACGTCGACCGAGGCCGCCGTGCGCGTCGCGGCGATGGCACCGTACTCGCCGAGCAGCGGACCGATCTCGGCCGCCGCGCGCTCGAGGTCGCGCGCCGCGACTTGCGTCGCCGACTCCGTCGGCCGGAACACGACGATCGCGCCGCGCAGGCCGCCTTCGGCGTCGCGCGCCGCGTACGCGTGCACGTCGCCGTGCTCGCCGCCGTCGACCACTGCGTTCGTGCCGGTGACCTGCACCTGCAGCAGGGCACGGCCGCCGAGCTTCTCGAGCTCAGACGGCACCGATGCGCCGAAGCGCATGAGCCGCGACCAGCGACCGGAACCGGCGGGCCGAAACGCGACGATCTCGACCGACTCCCGCACGATGCGCGGGTCGATCGACACCAAGAGCGACCGCAGCTGCGGCTTCGGGTCGGTTGCGCGCAGCATCGCGTCGACCGCCTGTCGCGAGAGCGCGAGACGGTGCAGCCGGGCGTTCAAGCGTGCCGTGCGCCGAAGCAGCACCGCGACCACGACGAACGGCACCAGCGCCAAGATGCCGAGCAGCGCGCCCTCGCGGACCGCGAGGTGCACCACGACGTACACCCACGCCGTCTCGGCGAGGACGACGGCCACCGTCGCCCAGTCGTTCACGTGCCGCCACCACACGCGAAGCAGCGAACGATTCGAGCGGAGCGCGGCGAGGGGATCGAGCCACAGCAGATCGACGGCGAGCACGTACGCCGCCCCGACGGCGGCGAACTGCGCCAGGTGCGTGACCGAGGGCGTCGCGGCGGCCCACGAGCGAAGCGTTCCGGCGACGAGCACGCCGCCGGCGACCACGGGGAACCGCAGCGACGCATTGACGATGGCGTCGGGCCAACGCCGGCGTCGCGTGGCGGGCCGTGCGAGCTGCGCGATCACCGCGCACCACGCGGCGAACAGCCACCCGTCCCGCACCAGCACGGCGATGACGACCGGCGCAAGGAAGCCGACGCGATCGCTTTCCGGGGTCGGGCGCGCGCTGCGCTCGAAATGCGCGGCCGGCGCGCGAAGCCACCCGAGCGCCATCGCGACGAGCACTGCGCCGGCGAGGAACAGCGCGTCGTCGGACCGGAGCGCCGCGAACGCGTCCCGTCCGAAGAGTGCCGTTGCGACCGTCGCCGCCAGCAGCGACGCGATGCGAATGAGCGCGTACGCGCGCCGTGCGATCAGCCTGACCCTCCGTGTCGCCCCGCGGCGAAGATCGTCTGAATTCTACCGCGGGCGGCCGGGACGGCCCTGGGAGGCGAAGGCTGGTCTACTCGCGCGTTCGGACGCCGAGAAACGACCGGAACACGTCGATCAACCGTCGCGCGAAGACGCGCCGGTCGCCTCGCCGCCGGTCGACGTCGACAACCATCTCGGTCCGCCGCCGCTGCTTGACGCGCCGGTCGCCGTCGTCCTCGGCACGGCGTTCCGTGTCGTCTTGGCTCATCCGCTAGGCTGCGCTCGCCACAGGATCTACTTTCCCAGGATCGCGTTGAGGCGGGAGATCTGCGCATCGACGCGACGGTCGTGCGCATCGACGCGACGGTCGTGCGCACGTTCCGTGGCGAGTTCGCGCCGCAGCCGAGCGTTCTCGGCGTGGAGTGCCTTGATCGCCGCAAGCGCGACGCCGTCCTCATCGATTGACGTGATGTGGCGATCGTCTGCGCCGACGCCGAACGCCGCATAGAAGTCCTGCGCCATCGGGCCTACGTGCCGCACGCCGCGTTCGGAGACGTAGCTCCACGTGCCGATCGGTAAGCGCGCGACTTTGTCCAGGACGACCGCGTCGTCGATGCGCGCGACGTTCGTCTTCATGTTGCGGTCGCTGGCGGATGCCCACGTTCCCGAACCGCTTGCGAGCGTCGCACCGACGGTGTTCGTCGCGTTCGTCCAGAGCGTGAAGCCGCCCGACGCGCGCGCGAGAAATTGATTGTCCACCGTCGACGTCAGCTGCGTCGCGCCGCTCGAGTCGTCGCTCCACACGAATGCGCCTGTCGTCGCCGCGTTCGAGTCCACCCCCGCCGCCAGGCTTTGGTTCCCGGACGCGGTGTTCTTCGAGCCGCCCAGGACCGTCGCGTGCGCACCTGACGCGATGTTGTTCGCCCCGCCGGCGACGTTCGCTCCGTTGCCCGATGCAGTGTTGGTATTCCCGCCGGCCACCGTGGCCCACTCCGCGGACACCGTGTTGTTCTCACCGCCACCGACGGTCGCGGTGTCCCCGTTCAGATCGACGGTGTTCCTGTAGCCGCCCGCAATGACCGAATATGCGGACGAGCCGCCGTAAATCTGGTTTTCATAGCCGCCGCCGATGAGCGATCCCTCCGCGCTGCCGTTCGTGCCGGCAATCGCATTCTCGTATCCGCCGGTGATCGCCGCATAGCCGTCGCACGCCAGGTTGTGATAGCCGCCGGCGACGGCCGAGTCCACGCCGCCGGCGACGTTCCCGTTCGCGGAAATGCCGTTGAACGAACCCGTTCCGGCGCTGCTGCACGTGCCGACCGCGCTCGTTCGGCGCATCGCCCCGCCGCCCAACGGAGCGGGGGCCGAACCGACTGATCCCGGCGCAACGCCCGGCCGTAGTGACGCCGCGCCGCCGTCGCCGGCGCACGCGGTGAAAACGACGCCGCTCCCCAGCAACGCCATGACCGGTCCCAGAGTACGCAGTCGCATGGTGCCCCCAAATCAGAGCTGCGCCCGTGCGAGACGTTCCGCCTCGGGGCGTGTACCGCTGCCGCCCGGTTTCGGCGTCCGGCGGTCGCCCGCCTATTTCGCTGGCTAGGGCTTTCGTTCCAACGCAGCGCAGGATGTCCGGCGGACTCGAGCGTGAGCCTGCGCGCTGTCGCAGTACGCCGAGCCGGCGCTACGGGCGAACCATGCTTCGGACGATCGTGCGGAGCTCATCGATCTCGCGCTGCTGCGCGCGAAGCTGTGTGCGAAACTGCGCGCGTAGCGCTGAGTTCTCGGCGTGAAGCGTTGCCGTCTGCACGTGAAGGGCCTTGATCGCCGCGAGCGCGACGCCGTCTTCATCGATCGACGTGATGTGGCGATCGTCTGCGCCGACTCCGAATGCGGCATAGAAGTCCTGCGCCATCGGACCGACGTGCCGGACGCCGCGTTCGGAGACGTAGCTCCACGTGGCGATCGGCTCGACGGAATTGCCGTTCGTCGGGTCCACGCTGTTCCCATAGCCGCCGATGATCACGGAATACGTGGCCGCCGCGGAAATCTCGTTCGTCTCGCCGCCGCCGATGAAGGATTCCGCCGCGCCGTTCCTCGTGCCGGAAATTATGTTGTAGTATCCGCCGGTGATCGCCGCATACGCATCGCACGCCATATTGTGCGCGCCGCCGGCGACGACGGACTCGGTGCCGCCGGTGACGTTGCTGTTTGCGGAAACGCCGTTGAACGAACCGGTCCCGACACCACTGCACGTGGTGATGGCACTCGTTCGGCGGATCGCCCCGCCGCCCAGGGGAGCGGGGGCGGACCCGATCGACCCCGGCACTACGGCCGTACCCGGCCGCACTGAGGCCGCACCGCCGCCGCCGGCGCACGCGGTGACGACCACGCCGGTCGCGAGCGACGCAATGACGAGACCCAGAGTATGCAGTCGCACGGTGCCTCCACAAAAAGCGGAGTGCGCTCGCGCGAGACATGGCGGCTCGACGGGCGTCGTGATGTGATGTCAGGGGCTGAGCGGTTTCGCGACCTTCGCGCCGTTCACGACGGTGTTCTTCGTGACGAGATCCAGGAACGGCTTGACGATGTCGAGCGGCATCGGGAACACGACGGTAGAGTTGTGCTCTCCGCCGATCTCGGTCAACGTCTGGAGATAGCGCAGCTGCATGGCCGCCGGGACGGATGCGAGGATGCTCGCCGCGTTGACCAGCGTCTGGGCCGCCTGGAACTCCGCGTCCGCGTGGATGACCTTGGCTCGCCGATCGCGTTCGGCCTCGGCCTGCTTTGCGATCGCCTTCACCATGTTTTCGGTGAGCTGCACGTCACGGATCTCGACGGCGCTTACGTCGATGCCCCAGTCCTTCGTTCGTGCATCGAGGATGTCCTGAACGTCGGCGTTGAGCTTCGTCCGGGCGCCAAGCATCTCGTCGAGATCATGCTGTCCGAGCACGGATCGGAGCGTCGTCTGCGCGAGCATGTTCGTTGCGGCGACGTATTGCTCGACCTGGATGACGGATTTCGCGGCATCGACGACGTGGAAGTACAGTACGGCATCCACCTTGACGGAGACGTTGTCGCGAGAGATCAAATCCTGACTGGGGACCTCCATCACGATCGTGCGGAGATCGACCCGTACCATCTGCTGCACGAGCGGGATCAATACGATCAGGCCCGGCCCCCTGACACCGGAAAATCGACCGAGCGAGAACACGACTCCCCGCTCGTATTCGCGCAGTACTTTGATCGATGCGTTCGCAAGCGCGAGCAGAAACGCGACGACCACGAAAGGTATGATGAAGCCGGTAAGCACGGGGAGCCTCAGCAAGGGTACGCGGGCCGTAATCGGCGGACGCCCCACAAGTATACGGTTGCGGCGTACTCGCCGGTATCGTGAAATAGGCCGACGGCGCGCCGAGCGCGCCGCTCACAGCACGCGCACGCCGATCGCGGCAGCGTCGTCGTCACCGCGGGCCGCCTGAAGGACGTATTCGTCAACGGCATCCGCGTCGTTGAACGGCCGACGGCCGTAGGCGTTCGCGCTCGGTCTTCGGATCGCGTCGCTGCTTCGCGTCGACCCGTACGAGCTTGCCTTCGGTGATCGTGACGGATCGGTATCGGAGCGACTTGCTCGAATCGAAGCACGTCTAGCGAAACTCGAAGGCAAGAAGGTCTCGGCGGTGACGCGCAGCGCTTCACCCGCATCTTCTCTGCCTGGGGGCGACGCTACGGTACCGCAGCGACAGTAGGAAGCCGTATGACGGCGGCTAAAGGACGGTAGCTTCTCCCACCCTGCGGCCCTACGCGGCCGCTTCTTGCGATGCTGCGGCCGAGAGGTAGCTGTCGATGCGATTGTTTTGCGCGCCGGTATTGATCTGTGCCGCGCTACTCACAGCGTGCGCGGGAGGCGGCTCGAGCGCGAGCACCGCGCCGGGCGGCCTGCTCCCCGCCAAAGGCGCACCGGCCGCACCCATGAGCGGCGTACGCCGCGTCCAAAGCGCACCGTCGTGTTCTGGAACGGGCACCGACGCATTCGTCGGCGGCGGCACCGGTAACATCGCGGGCGGCGCATACTCCGGCGTCCTCGAAGGCTACAGCAACGAAGTGTGCGACGAATTGAGCTCGATCGGCGGTGGGTACGGCAACGACATCTCGAGCGGTGGGAACACGGCGTACTACTCGTGGATTGGCTCCGGCTTCGTCAACTCGATCAGCGGGAACGGCTACCAGTCCGTCATCGGCGGAGGCATCCAGAACGCGCTGACCGCGCCGAACTCCGTCATCGGCGGCGGCTACGGTAACGCTGTTTCGGTGGCGGCTTCGGTGATCGGCGGAGGCTACACGAACTCGATTTCGGGCGGGAACACCACGTACGGCACCATCGGGGGCGGTTTGAACAACTCGGTGACGGCCGAATGGGGGACCGTCGCCGGCGGCAACACGAACAGGGCATCGGGCAACGCGTCGAACGTCTCGGGCGGGGCGAACAACACCGCGTCGGGTGAGCACGCGACCGTCCTGGGCGGCTCGAAAAACACGGCGTCCGGGAACCAAAGCCTCGCGGCGGGCGTGAACTCGAATGCAGCGACCCCCGGATCGTTCGTGTGGAGCGACGACTCCAGCGGTGCGACGCAGCTGACGTCGACGGTGGACAATCAATTCCTCGCCCGCTCCTCGGGAGGCTTCACCTTCTGGACGAACGCGAGCAACACCGTCGGCGCAACGCTCGCCAGCGGCTCGGGCACGTGGGCGTCCGCGAGCGATCGCGCGATGAAGACGAACGTCGCGCGCATCGATGACGCCGAAGTGCTCGACAAGGTCGCGAGCTTGCCGATCAGCACGTGGAGCTATGTCTCGGAACGCGGCGTCCGGCACGTCGGCCCGATGGCGCAGGACTTCTACGCGGCGTTCGGGGTGGGCGAGGACGATCGTCACATCACGTCGATCGATGAAGACGGAATCGCGCTCGCGGCCATCAAAGCGCTGCGCGCACAGAACGCGACCCTGCAGGCGCGAACCGCCACCCTCCGCGCGCAGAACGCCACGCTGACCGCGCAGCAGCGCGAGCTTCGCTCTAAAGACCTTCAGCTGCACACGACGCAAGTCGTTATGCAGCACGAGATCGATCAACTCCGCACGTTCGTGCAAACGATCGCGCGGCGCGAGCCGGGCCCCGCGCATGGAGACAGTACACGGCAGTAGATTCGTAGCGCTTCGAGCCCGGCATATCCCAGCTCGGCGATGTTGTTCCCGGCCGCGATGAGACCGCGAAGCGTCGATTTTTCCTTGACGACGCGGGCGTAGTATTCGGCGGATGCGGCGGTCTGAACGGCGTCGAGCAGCGTGTTGACGTACGCCATCCCGCCGATCTTGTCGAGCATCCCGCGTTCGCGAGTAGTAGTCGGTCCCGTTCCCATGAGCGCCCCGTGAGTGCGAACCTCGCGGGGCGTTGATTTTCACCTCACGCGGGCCCGGGCTTTCTCTGCTGCCGCAGCTCGACGCGGTACATTACGAAGCCGTCGCGAGTCGGCCGTCCCGCCAGCGAATCGGCCGGCGCTGTGCTCCTCCGCGATCCAGCCCTCAACAAACCGCACCAGCGTTTGCCGATGTGCCGCTGGACGTGATCCGGCAGCTACCTTGACCCGCAACTTGTCCTCTGCCTCGGCGGCACTTCGGCCGTACGCGTACAACGGTGTGCCCTGCGGGCGCGATTTGCGGGCCACCCAGCGGCCATCCGCGCGTTGATAGGTGGTGAACCCGCGCTGACGATTCCGACGCCCCCCAGGCTCGTATTCGCGCCGTTTCCGGCGTCTGCGCGGAGCAGCGCGATCGTTCGCCGAACTGCTATCGTTCAACGCACCTGGCCGCGTACGCCAAAAACCGAACGTGACAGCCTGTAGCAGTCATGTTCGCGCGCTTTTCCGCGTTGCGCCGCACGCCTGCACGATAAGGTGTCAGCGTAAGATGTCAGCGGAGCCGGTGAACCTCGAACTGACGAGGCATTTCGCGCCCGGGCGGACTCGAACCGCCAACCTCGGCCTTAGGAGTGCCTCGCTCTATCCTGTTGAGCTACGGGCGCACGGGTCGAACCCTTCCCGCAGCGAATGTGCGGCTCATGCAGACGCAGACGGGTCGGACCGCCGCCGGCGCCGCCGAGCACATCCCGCCGATGAGCACCGCTCCGGCGGGTTTTTCCATCGAGCGCGACCTTCCCGC
Organism: Vulcanimicrobiota bacterium; assembly: GCA_963841685.1. Classification (GTDB taxonomy): domain Bacteria; phylum Vulcanimicrobiota; class Vulcanimicrobiia; order Vulcanimicrobiales; family Vulcanimicrobiaceae; genus Vulcanimicrobium. The sequence continues at coordinate 1,558,241 of CAWJDU010000003.1, read as the reverse complement.
GGGCTTTGCGGCCTTCTACCGTCCCCTGCACGACGCGTTCACGCGGCGGCAGCGCGAGCTGCACTCGGAAACGCCGCGCCGTGCTCGAGGCGTCGCAGCGCGGCGACAAGCCCCGCTACCGTCAGGCGTCCGAGGCGCAAGGCGACTGGCGCATCGAGCTTCCCGCGTGGTGTGCCGACCAGCGCAACCAGATGACCGGCCCGTCCGACGACGCCGAGCTCTGCGTGAAGCTGCTGAACTCGGGATCGCCTGCCGTGATGGTCGACCTCGAAGACTCGATGGCGAACGAGTTTTCGCGCACGCTGGCCGGCATCGACAACGCGATCGCGATGTACTACGGCGAGCTGACGTACGTCGACGCGAAGCGCGGCGGCAGCGTCGTCGGCATCAAGCCGTCCGACGTCGTGCTGTGGACGCGCGTACGCGGCCTGCACCTCGCGCAGGCCGGGATCTATGACGAGCCGACGTCGGCGCGCGCTGTTCGATCTCGCGCTGCTCGCCTACAAGCTCGATTTCTCGCGACTGAAGCACCCGCTCGCGATCTACATCGCGAAGTCGGAATCGGCCGAGGAGGGGCTGTGGTGGCGCGACGTGTTCCAAGCGGTCGCGCGCGCCAAAGGGCTCGAGCCGCATGCGATCAAGGCGATGGCGCTCGTCGAGGCGTTCCCGTTCGCGTACGAGATCGAGGAGTTCGCGTACAACCTGCGCGACCATCTTGCTCGGGCTGAACCTCGGACGCTGGGACTACATGGCGTCGCTGATCGACTTCAACCTCGAAGATCCGACGTGGGTGCTGCCGGACCGCAACACGATCCCGCACGACGTCGCGTTCTTCCAGAACCTGCGCGAGCGCATCCCGGAAGTGTCGCACCGCCACGGCTTGCTCGCCGTCGGCGGCATGACCGCGCTCTTCCCCGACCGCTCGAACCCCGAGCTCAACGCGCGCGCGATGGCGGTGCTCGAAGCAGGACAAGCGCAACGAAGCGAACGCGCTGTTCGACGGCGCGTGGACCGGGCATCCCGATCAGAACGAGATCGCGGTCGCGCAGTTTCCGCAGCCGAACCAGGGCTTCAAGCGCAAGCCGGGCGCGAACGCGACGCCCGATCTGCTGCCCTCGATCGAAGGCGTCGGGCGGAAGACCGAAGCGGGCACGCGCGCCGCAGTGCGGACCGTCATCCGCTACCGCCACGGATACCTGAGCGGGCTCGGCGCGTCGCTGCATCGACGGCTACATGGAAGACCTCGCGACCGACCGCATCTACCGGCTCATGATCACGCAGCGCATCCGCCACGGCATGCACAGTGCCGCGGACGTCACGCGCTTCTTCGACGAAGAGCTCGCGAAGCTGCTCGCGGAGCGCGCCGCCGACGATGCCGCGCAAGCGGATCGTCTACCGCGAAGCGCGGCGGCAGAGCGAAGCGATGATCGCGCGGGGTTACCATGATCCGATCTGAGGTCGCGACCGTGTCCGGCGCGGAGGTCGCCGCCGCGGACCTGACGCAACCGGTGGCGATCGAACGCGAGCTCGCGTCGTTCGCCGATTCGATCCCGCAGCTCGTCTGGGCCAGCGATCCGCACGGAGAGGCGACGCACGTCAACGAGCGCTGGGTGCGCTACACGGGAATGCCGTTCGCTGCCGCGCGCGGCAACGGGTGGAACGCGGTGCTGCATCCGGACGACGCCGCCGACGTGCAGCGGCTTTGGGAGCTCGCCGCCGCGACCGGCACGTTCGAGGGCAGCCGTCCCGTACCGGCTCCGCCGCCACGACGGCGCGTACCGCTGGTTCGTCATCCGCGCGGTCGGCGTGCGCGACGAACACGGCGCGATCGGGCGGTGGTACGGAACGGCGACGGACGTCGACGACCAGTACCGCGCCGTGCAGCGGCGCGCGATCCTCGACCGGCTCGGCGCCGCGTTCACGGAGTCGCTCGAGTTCGAGCGGACGGCGCGCACCGTCGTTTCGGCGATGTGCGAAGATTTCGCCGACTTCGCGTTCGTCGACGTCGTGAACGCCGAGCGGCCGGCTCGAACGCATCGCCGTCGAGAGCGGACGCCTCGGCGACGTGTCGGGCTCGCTCAAAGCGTTCGCGCCGCCGCCCGAAGCGGCGAACCATCCGATCAACCTCGTGCTGCGCGGCGGGCGCACGCAGATCGTTTCGACCTGTGACGATGCGTGGCTGCGCGCGACGACGTGGAGCGACGCGCACCTCGCGTTCGCCCGCACGCTTCCGATCGCGTCGATCGCCTACGTGCCGATGATCGCGGCCGGCGAGCGCATCGGCGTGCTGACGTTCGGAAGCGTCACCGGCACCGGACGCCGGTTCTCGGCGGCCGACATCGACGACGCGGAAGAGGTCGCGCGTCGCGCGGCGGTCGCGCTCGCGAACGCGCGGCTCTACCGCGACCTCGCCGCCAGCGAGTCGCGGTACCGCGGCATCATCGACACGGCGCAGGAAGGCGTGTGGATCACGGACGATGCGCGCCGCACGCGCTACGTCAACCTGCGGATGAGCGAGATGCTCGGCTACCATCCCGACGAGATGTACGGCCGCGACATGCTGGCGTTCGTCGAAAGCTCCCGACGCGCCGACGTGGCGCGCATCTTCGACGAGCATCATGCCGGCCGCGGACAGCGTCGCGAGGCGCGGATCGTCCACCGCGACGGGCGCACCGTCGCCGTCCTGGTCGCATCGAACCCGTTGTACGACGCGACCGGCACGTATTCGGGATCGCTGGCGATGTTCACGGACATCACGCAGCGCCTCGCGATCGAGACGCAGTATCGTGTGCTGGCGCGCGGCAGCGACGTGCTGAGCGGCTCGCTCGACATCGACACGCTGCTCGGGCGGTTCGCCGACCTGCTCGTCGAGGAGCTTGCGTCCGAAGCGACGATCACGCTGCGCGCGGGACGCGCCGTCGTACGCCGCACGAGCGTTCCCGGCGCGGATGCGCACGAGCTGCGCGTCCCGCTGCGCCATCGTGACGCGGACCTCGGGATCGTGGCGCTGCGCCGCGACGCGCGCGTTCGACGGCAACGACGCGACGCTGCTCGACGAGCTCGCTGCGCGCGCCTCCGTCGCGATCGAGAACGCCGAGCTCTACCAGCGCGAGCATCACGTCGCCGTGACGCTGCAGCGCGCGATGTTGCCCGCCGCTTTGCCGGCGGTCGAAGGCGTCGCGTTCGACGCCGTGTACTACCCGGGCGCGACGGAAGCCGAGATCGGCGGCGACTGGTACGATGCGATCGCTCTGGCGGACGGCAACGTCATCGTCTCGATCGGCGACGTCACCGGACGCGGCCTCACCGCGGCCGTGATCATGGGCCGGATGCGCCAAGCGATCGAGGCGCTCGCGATGTACGAGCCCGATCCCGTGCGCTTGCTCGATGCGGCCGACGGCGTGCTGCGCCGCGCGCATCCCGACGCGATCGTCACCGCGCTCGTCGGACTGCTCGACGTGCGCGCGGGAACGCTGACGTTCGCGACCGCGGGACACCCGCCGCCGTTCGTGCGCGATCCGGACGGCGCGGTGCGCCGGCTGCCGGCGCACGGACTTCCGCTCGGCTTGCGCGACGGCCCGCAACCGCCGGCGACGACGGTGGTGCTGCCGCCCGGCGCGCTCTGCGTCTTCTTCACCGACGGACTCGTCGAATCGACGCGCGACATCGCCGAAGGCGAGCGCCGTCTGGTCGCCGCGCTGCAGGACGACGCGCTCGCGCACGGCGCGCACCGCTGCATCGCTCGTCGCGCGCGTGCTCGACGAAGGCCCGCGTGACGACGTCGCGGTGCTGACGGTACGAACGCCGCTGCACGCGCACGGCGAAGCGCCGTGGACGTACCGCTGGCGCGTCGATCCGCGCGACCGTGCGCGTGCGCGCGACGTCCTCGAGAACGTCGTCGACGCGCTCGTGCAGGCCGCTCCGGCGATGGACGTCCTCGCCACGCACGTCGTCTTCGGCGAGCTCGTCGGCAACGCGCTGCGCCATGCTCCGGGCGAGATCGACGTCGACCTCGCATGGGATGCGACCGGCAGCCCCGTCCTCTCCGTGATCGACGACGGCCCGGGTTACACGCGTGCGCCGCGCGCTTCCGCCGCATGACGCGGAGTCCGGGCGCGGACTCTACCTCGTCTCCGCGCTGACGCACGACTTCAGCGTGACGGCCGTGCCCGGCCGCGGCGCGCGCTCGCGCGCCGTTCTCCACACGAACGCGTAGTCAAGCGACCGAGCACGCGGCACGCGCCGGGAACAACCGCGCCATGGCAACCGAACACGTCAAAGAAACCAAAGAGACGACGGTCGAAAAGCGCACGGTCGTGGAACAGCCGGCCACCGTCGTCGAGAAGCGCGTCGTCGAGGAAAAACCGCGGCGCGGCGAGACGGTGACGATCGAGACGCACACCGAAGGGCTGAACCGCACGCGACGGCACGATCGTCGCGGGCACGGATCGCGACCATGTCGCGGGGGCGGCGTGCGGTGCTCCGGCGGGGCGTCGCGAAGTCCGCTCCCGCAGGACTGCGGGAGCGCGCGAAGCGCCGAGCCCGACGTTCGCCCATGACGGGCGAACGTGGGGCGTCCCCGACCGGAGCACCGCACGCCGCCCCCGCGACTACGCGCGAGTTGAAGCCCTAAGCGACGATCGTACCGACAACGTCGCCGAACCCGACGCGAGCCGTGTCGTTTTTGGCCCGCCCGCGGATGATGACGGTGTCGCCGTCCTCGAGAAACGCGCGGGTTTCGCCGGACGGCAGCACGATCGGATTCGCGCCGCGATGCGTGAGCTCGAGCAGCGAGCCGTAGCGTGTTCTGCTCGGCGCCCGAGATCGTGCCGGTGCCGAAGAGGTCGCCCGGGACGAAGGTGCGCGCCGTTCGAGGTGACGTGCGCGAGCTGCTGGGCGACCGTCCAGTACATGCCGCGAAAGTTCGTGCGCGAGATCGACGACCGCGTCCTGGTCGCGCTCGCGCATCGCGTTCGTCTGTAACAAGAGCTCGAGCTCGATGTCGTACGCCCAATGCTTACGGCTGCGCAAGTACGGGAGCGGTTCGGGATCGTGCAGCGGCTCGTCGACGCGGAACGGCTCGAGCGCGTCGAGCGTGACGATCCACGGCGAGATCGACGTCGCGAACGACTTGGCGAGGAACGGTCCGAGCGGCTGGTACTCCCAGGCTTGGATGTCGCGCGCGCTCCAGTCGTTGAGCAGCACGTAGCCGAAGACGTGCTCGCGCACCGCGTCCGCCGACACCGGTTCGCCGTACGTCGTCGCGCCGCCGGCGATCCAACCCATCTCGAGCTCCACGTCGAGCATCGTCGACGGCCCGAACGTCGGCGCCGCTGCGTCCGGCGCTTTCTGCTGCCCGCGCGGACGGCGAATCGGCGTACCGCTGACGACGACGGTCCCGGACCGGCCGTGGTAGCCGATCGGCACGTGACGGTAGTTCGGCAGCAGCGGCTCCGCGTCCGGACGGAAGATGCGGCCGACGTTCGTCGCGTGCTCGAGCGACGAGTAGAAGTCGACGTAGTCGCCGATCGCGACCGGGAGATGCATCCTCACCGCGTCGCGCGACAGCGTCGCACGCTCGACGGCGGCGCGCTCGTCGTGCGTCGCGGCCGGTCCGAGCAGTTCCGTCAGCCGCGAGCGGACGTTGCGCCACTCGGCGCGACCTTCGCCGAGGAACCCGTTCAGCGTCTCCGCGCCGCGCAACGATGCGGCGTCGAGCGTGCCGTCGCGCGTCAACGCGTCCAGGTCGATGACGGCGTCGTGAAACGCGACCGCGGGCCGCGGCCGGTCGTTGCGCTCGTCCGAGATGATGCCCGAAGGGCAGGTTGTCGATGCCGAAATCGCGCGGGTCGATCACAGCAGGATGCCGAGCTCCCGCAGATCGTTCACCGGCTCCGCGAAGCTGCAGCTGCCGAATGCGACGCAGCGCGCGCGTGCGGCCGCGATCGCGGCCGCTTCGACGCGCACGTCGCGCCACGCCGCGTGGGTGGGATCGACGACGAACGCCTCACGGTCGTCGTCCGCCAGCATGTCGGCGACGCGCGACGGTTCCATCGCGCCCGCGTGCAACGCGATGCCGGCGAGGAAGACGTTGAGGAAACCGTGCGCGGCGGTACCGTTGTCATCGGCGACGCCGCGGATCGGGTGGTGCAGCCCGGCCGACGCCTTCCACGGCACGTCGTGCGCGTGCGCCGCGACGATGAACGCGGCGAGGTCGTCGACCGTCGGCGTCGCATCGGACGCCGTGCCGCCGCAGCGCACCTTCGCGCCGAGCGTCACGTGCGCGGGCGCCGATGCGCGCGCACGGCGAGCACCGGCAGCCACGCGTCCGGCGGCGTGCGCCAGCCGCCGGCGTACGTCGACTCGTACCAGAACGCGACGTCCGCGGACGGATAGCGCTCGAGCACATCCGCGACGATGCGCTGCAGCGCCGCGGCGTCGAGCGGCACGTTCGGCAACCGCGCTTCGAGCGACGACACCGATGACGCCGGAGATGCTCGCTGCGCGTTCGATGCGATGGAGGTCGGCGCGGACGGTGTCGCCCTTCGCGCCGAGCATGCCGGCATCGAGGATCACGGAGAGCTCGACCGGAGCGCTCTCCGCCGCGCGCGCGGCGATGAACTCGTCGATGCGCGATGCCGGAACGACGAAGCGCCCGGTCACCCAGCGATACGCGCTCTCCCGGTGGCGCAGATGATGCCGCAGCGCAACGCGCATCGGCAGCTCGGCCGGCGGAAAGAGTCCCGCATCGTCGATGAGGCGTTCGAAGAGGGCGCGCTTGGCGCTATCGGCGGAGACGGCGAGGGCCATGACGCCGTCTGCTACTCAGGAAAGCGACGAGACCCTCCGCGTCGCGAAGGGCCTCGTCGTCATTGGAGCTGGCGGTGGGGATTGAACCCACGGTCTCGTACTTACCATGCACGTGCTTTACCACTAAGCTACGCCAGCGCGTAATGCGACGCCCACGCCGCACTGAGATCTCTACCGCGTTTGCGCTACGCCTCGCAAACCGTCAAATTGCGCAGCAGAAATCCCAGCAGCCGGTCGTCGTTCGAGAGCCCCGCTTCGAGCGGGGACACCGCGTTCTCGATGCGCAGCATGATGTACACGAGCTCGTGAGCCGGCTCGAACGGTCGCGTCACGAGCCTGCGCGGCATATGGCCGCCGAAGAACACCCGCGGACCGTCGGACTCGACCGCCTCGTGTCCCGACATGCACGTCGCCGTGAACAGATCGCTGCCTTCGTGCTCGATCCGCAACGTGACCGCCGAATCATCGCGGGGCAAGAAAAAATTGCCTTCGAGTATCAGCCGCAGCGGACGCCCGGTGCGGACACGGAAGATCACATGCGCGCGCTGGTTGTCGCTCCAGACGCCGGCGCTTTCGGGCGGACTCCACCCCGCGCCGAGAAACGCGCGGTTGTCGCCGTCCCCGTCGTACGTGTACCGATGTCCGATCTGGATGCGCTGCACGCAGTCGGCGAGCGCGTCGATCCGCCCGCCGTCGTGCATGCCGCGAAGCGGCTTGTCGTCCCAGGTGTCGATGGCGGTGCCGAACGCCGAACGCACCGCTCGCTCCTCGCCCGGCGTCAAGATCGCCCGCGACGCGGGCTTCTTGCGCGTGAGCTCGTCGCGATCCGCCGAGAGCAGCGTGCAGTCCGGTGAAGCGCTCGATGCCGGCCACCGCGGCGTCGTAGTCGGCCACGATGTCCTCGTACGGCACGACGTAGCACGACTGCGGATCGCGCGCCACGAGCGACAGCAACGCCAGGATCCCGCGACGGTACTCCGCGATCGCCGTATCGACGTCGTCGACCGCCCACGTGTCCCATCCGCGTCGCGCGAGGTTGCGACGGTTGAGCATCGAGTTGATCGTGGCGAGCGGATTGCGCACGGTCAGCAGGTAGCGCACGTCACCGAACAGCTCGGCGACGAGGCGCATATCGTGCGAGCTTAGCGGTCCCGGTGACTTCGACCCCGCCACGGCGAGCGGCGGCTTCCCGAGCGACGCCGCGACGACCGCCGAAATGATCGCCGCGAAGCTCGATTCGCGCGGATAGCGCGGCGGATACTCCGCGCCGTTCGTGGCGTAGGCGTCCGGCACGTCGCGCGCTTCGCGCGGTCGCGCGCGATGCGTCTTCGTGAGGGCCGCATGGCGCTGCTCGAACGCGAACATTCCACGGATGTCGCGGATGAGATCGCCGATGCCGTAATCGACCAGGATGCCCGCATCCGCGGCGGCGTTGACGATCTCCGCGAGCAGCGTGGTTCCCGTGCGCGCCGTGCCCGAGATCAGCACGATGCGGGGCGTTTCCTGGCGCGGCGGTGCCGCGGGCGCCCCGAGCACGGGCAGGATCAAGCTGTCGATCATCTCCTTGGACAACCGCGCTTCCGTTCACGATCCTCATTTTCCGGTCCTGGCGCACACCGTAGGGTGATTCGGCGCGTCGAGGCGAACCCGCGCTCGGAACATGAGCGCCGGCGCGCGGTGGACGCATTTCCTGCACATTCCGAAGACGGGCGGTACGGCCGTGGCCGAAGCGCTCCAGCCGTACGCCGAAACGCATCGGATCCGCCTGCAGCCGCACCACGTGCCGCTCGCGAAGGTGCCGGCGGGCGACGGCGTCTTCTTCTTCGTTCGCGATCCGATCGAACGCTTCGTCAGCGCGTTCAACAGCCGTCTGCGGCAAGGCGCGCCGCGCTACGCATCGCCGTGGAAGGACGGCGAAGAACGTGCGTTTCGAACGTTTGCGACACCGAACCAGCTCGCCGAGGCGCTGAGCGCGGGGGACTCTCCGCGCGCCGCCGAGGCTCGCTTCGCGATGAGCGCGATCCGTCACGTCAAGACACGCTACGCCGACTGGTTCTCGCTCGACGCGCTCGCCGCGCGTGAGCCGGACGTGGTCCTCTTCGGTTTGCAGTGCCGGCTCGCGGACGACTTCGCCGTCCTCACAGCGCGCCTCGGCGTCCCATCGACGGCGACGCTGCCCGACGACGGCGTTCGCGCGCACCGCACGCCTGGGGAGTTCGAGACGCGTCTGAGCGCGATCGCGATCGCGAATTTGGCCGTCTGGTACGCCGACGACCTCGCGTTCTACCGCGACTACAACCTGCTGCGCATGCGGCGCGACGGGCTCGAGCCGGATCCTCTCGCGTTCGCGACGCGCACGGCCGCATCTCGGTGAGCGCCGCGGCGCACGCGCCCGCGCCCTTCGTCGTGGGTGTGAGCCGCTCGGGCACGACGGTGCTGCGCTTGATGCTCGACGCGCACCGGCAGCTCGCCATCCCGCCGGAAACGCAATTCCTCGCGCACCTGGTGGCGCTCGACGCGCGCACCGCGACGTGGCGGGACGACGCCGTCGCGCGCATGCTCGCGTTCGCGTCGTGGAACGACTTCGGGATCGGCGCGGCCGAGGTCCGCGCGGCGGTCGCGCGCGAGAGGCCTGCATCGGTCGGCGATCTCATGCGATGGTTCTATCGCACGTACGCGAAACGCCACGGGAAGCCGCGCTGGGGCGACAAGACGCCGGGCCACGTGCGCCGGATGAACGCGATCGCCGCCGTGCTTCCCGAAGCGCGGTTCGTCCACATCGTTCGCGACGGGCTCGACGTCGCGGCGTCGCTCCGCGACACGTGGTTCGGTCCCGCATCGTACGTCGCGTGCGTGACGATGTGGCGCGAGCTCATCACGAGCGCGCGCGCCCAGAGCCGGGCCGGATTCCCGTATCTCGAAGTGCGGTACGAGACGCTGATCGCCGAGCCGGACGCGACGCTGCGGCGCATCTGCGCGTTCATCGACTGCGACTACGATCCGGCGATGCTGACGTATCCGGAGCGCGCGGCACGACGGCTGGCCGAGCTGTCCGACACGCCGGCCGCGACGCGGGAGATGCGCCTCGCGCTCCATGCGAGCGCGGCCGAGCCGCTCGCGTCGAACCGGATCGGCCGATGGCGGAACGTGATGACTTCCGACGAGCTCGCCGCATGCACGATCGCGGGCGGCGAGCTGCTCGACGAGTTTCGCGCGCCTGCATGACGTTCGTCATGCGAATGGCGGCGACGTGTCGAGCCGGCGGCGTTCGTCAGATCAGCCGGGCGAGCCGCCGCAGCCCGACGTGCACCACGGGGCTCTGACCCGGGCCGCGAACCAGACTCTCGTCCGGGATCGACCGGCGCACCGCGGCGCCGGCGGTGAGCAGACACGCCGCGCCGACCCGTACGTGCTGGCTCACCGCGACCTGACCGCTCACGAACGTGCGCTCGCCGATCCAGGCATGGCTCGCGAGCACGATGTGCGACGCGAAGAAACAGTAGTCTCCGATGACGGAGTGGTGTCCGACATGGTTGCCGCTCCACATGATCACCCCGTCGCCGACGCGCACGAACGGCTCGAGAATGTTCGCCTCCAGGATGAACGTGTTCTCGCCGATCGCGTCGGTCGAGACGAATGCGCGAGGGTGCACGAACGATGCGAAGCCGTAGCCGCGCGCTTTGCCCTCGCGATGCCGCTCTTTACGAAAGCCGTTGAGCCGTCGATAGCTGAGGGGCCCCAGCAGCTGCACGGCAGACGGGGGAAAGCGTTCCTCGAGGCGTTCCCACGCGACGAGCGGCAGCCCGTCGAACGCCTCGGCCTTCCGGTACGCGTCATCGACGGTGAATCCGACCACGCGATGCGCGCGCTCGCTCTCGATGTAGCGGCGTGCGACGGCGGCGATGTCGCCCGCTCCGAACAGCACGAGATCAGCCATCGACAGGCTCGACCGCAGCGCGTTGCGAAGGGTTCATGGCGGGCAATTGTTCCGACGTCGAATGGAGCCGATCTTCTCCGGCGTGCGCGTCTGTCTCATCAACCCCCGATTCGAGCCCTCGTTCTGGGGCTTCGAGTACCTGTTGCCGCTGCTCGACGGCGACAAGCGCTGCTGGATGGCCGGAGGCGCGCTGCCGCTGCTCGCCGCGCTCGCGCCACCGGGTGTCGACGTCACGATCGTCGATGAGAACGTGCGCGAGATCGACTGGGACGCGCTGCGCGCGTTCGACGTCGTCGCCGTGACCGGCATGATCGTCCAGCGCGCGCGCATGTTCGACATCCTCGCGCGCGCGCGATCGCTCGGCGCCCTCGTGGTGGCCGGCGGACCGTACGTCAGCATTGCGGAGAGCGCGTTCATCGGACGCTGCGACGTCCGGTTCGTCGGCGAAGCCGATCGCACGTGGCCTGAGTTCTTGCGCGCCGTCGGCGAGCGCCGGCCGTACGCCGAGCGCTACGAGCAGCGCGAGCGCACGGACGTGACGAGGCTGCCGCTGCCCCGGTTCGATCTCGTCGACGCCGCGCGCTACGTGACCGCGGCCGTTCAATTCTCGCGCGGCTGCCCGTTCCAGTGCGAGTTCTGCGACATCATCACGATCTTCGGCCGGCGTCCCCGCGTGAAGACGACGGCCCAACTGCTGGCCGAGCTCGATGCCGTCCGGCGAACCGGCATCCGGATCGTCTTCCTCGTCGACGACAACTTCATCGGCAACAAGGCCGCCGCGAGGGACGCCTTGCGCGAGCTGATCGCGTGGCAAGAGCGGCACGGCTACCCGTTGCAGCTCTCGACGGAGGCGAGCATCAATCTCGCCGACGAGCCGGAGCTCATGGATCTCATGACGCGCGCGAACCTGCGCCACGTCTTCGTCGGCCTCGAGTCGCCGCGCGCCGACTCGCTGAACGAGGTTCGCAAGGTGCAGAACACGCGGGGCGACCCGATGCTCGCGAAGATCGCGCGCATCCGCGACGCGGGACTCGTGATCCAAGGCGGGTTCATCGTCGGCTTCGATCACGACGACGTGTCGATTTTCGCGGAGCAGGACACGTTCATCACGCGCGCGGGCATCGCGCAAGCCGGCGTCGCCATCCTCTCACCGTTGCCGACGACGCCGCTGTACGACCGGCTCGCCGCCGCCGGTCGGCTCGACGACTCCGACCGCGAGGTCGCGTTCATCCCGGCGCTGATGACGCAGCAGCAGCTGCGCGAAGGGCACGACGACCTCATGCGCCGGCTCTTCGAGCCGGACGCGTACTTCGCGCGCATCTTCGCCGGATTTGCCGGCTCGCCGGCGTTCCGAGCCCGCCGGCGCGAGCTCGACGCGAGGCTCGCGCGTCCCGGCGTCGTCGCGCGCATCGCCCGCGACGCCGCGGCGATTCGCATCGCGGCGCGCCTGAGCAGCGCGCTCGCGCGGCGCGGCGTGCTGCGCCGGCTCGGCGGTGCATACGTGCGATCGTTTTTGGGTGCGAACCGCGCGCTCGGACGCGAGGCGATCCCGTTCGCGCAGTTCGTGTCCCTGTGTGCGACCCACTGGCACTTCTGGTCGATGGCATGCAGCCCGCGGAAGATGTCGTTCGGCAACCCGATGCTCGAAGCGCGCGAGGAGCGCGCGAGCTAGGCGTAGGCGGCGATTTTGCGCGCGTACGCCGTGTACTCGTGGAGCCCGTAGTCGGCGCGAAATCCGATCGAGCGGCCGGCGAGCCCGTGGAGGAACCGCGCCATCTCGTCGTAGCCGACGTGGAAGAGCTCATCGCGCTCCGCATCGACGATGCGTGACATCACGTTGAACGCGATGCCGGCGCGGACGTGCGGCCACACGCGCTCGACGGTGCCGCGCAGCACGTCCCACATCGCGTCCTGCGTCACGTCGCCTTTCCGCGTGAAGACGCCGTCGGCGATCAGCACGTCGCAGTCGAGGACGTCGAGCTCGTCCGCGCTCGCGCTGAGCACGTCGAGGCGCGCGAACGCCTCGGCCGGGAACTTTGCCCGCGCGTGCGCGAGCGCCCGCTCGGACACGTCGATGCCGACGTAACGCACGCGCCGCAGCCGGCGCTCACGGATGCGCCGGCACAGCTCGCCGGTGCCGCACCCGAGGTCGCACAGGACGAGCTCGCCCTCCGGAACCATCGCACACGCCACGTCGAGCATGACGTCGAAACGAACCCGACGGCCGTGCGCGTCGCGCCACGACGCCCCCTCCGGCGTGTCGCCGTATTCGGCGAGGCGAGCGTCGTAATACGCGGCAACGTGCCCGGCCGCCGCGACGTCGCGACGCGTTGCGTCCCTCATCGCATCGCAATTTCCGAGGCGGGAGAGGTCGCCCCTGTCCCGGAAAACGGGCGCCATGCCTGTTGGGCTGTCGATCGTCGCGACGATGCACGGCCCGTCGCCGGACGTCGGCGCCTTCGCGGACGGCATGCTGCGCGCGGCGGCGACGCATGGTGATGTCGAGCTCGTGCTCGTGAACGACGGTGCGCCCGACGAGGCGTTGCAGCGTGCCGTCGACGTCGCGGGACGCGACGGGCGCGTTTCCGTCGTCGACCTGTCGCGCGCGTTCGGCGCCGACGCGGCGGCCCTCGTCGGTGTCGCGTACGCCGCCGGCGACCGGATTTTCGTCGCGGAATGCGGAGACGATACGGCGTTTCACGCATTCGCGCCGCTCGCGGCGCGCATGGCGGCCGCGGACGCGCCCGATCTCGTCGCGGCGGTGCGCGGCCGGCGTATCGGGCCGCGCCTGATGTCGCGTCGTTTCGCCGAGGCCCTGCTGCGGTTCGGCGAGCGCACCGGATCGCTCGACGCGCTGTGCCGCGCTGCGGGATTCCGGCAAGTCAGCGTCGCGCTCGACGCCGCAGCGCCGTTTCCGGCGCGCCCGCTGGTGCAGCCGCTGCACGCGCTCGCAGCAGCGACGGATCGACCGCTGTGGATGCTGAGCGCCGCCGGTGCCGCGACGTTCGGAGTCGTCGTCCTCGCAACGGTAGTCATCGTCATCGCTTCGGTCGCCGCGCACGCCGTCGTCGGGCGCGCCGGGCTGGCTGCTGATCGGGATGTGGCTCATCGGCAGCGCGGTGCTCGCCGGCGAAGGCGTGCTGGCAGTGTACCTCGCAACGGCGCTCGCCGAGGTCAAAGCGCGCCCGCGTGCGATCGTACGCCGCGTCTACGCGGCCGGCGTGAAGCAGCCGTGAGCGTGGAACGTCTGGTCGCTGCGCGACGCCGCGCGTACCGGCACGCCGCTTCCGAGCAGCGCCGGCGTGCACTATCCCGACGACGGTGCGATGCATCTCGCGGGCGTCGAACGCGAACATTTCTGGTTCGCCGAACGGCGTGCGCTCGTGTGGGACGTGTTGCGGCGAGCGGGCGTGGCGGCGCGTATCGCCGGCGGCGAGACCGTCGAGGCCGTCGACGTCGGCTGCGGCACGGGGTTCACCGCGGCGTGGCTGTCGCGGCGCGGTCTCCCGACCGTCGGACTCGACGCCAACGCGAACTTCAGCGCCGACGCGGCCCGCGCCGCGGATCTCCTCGCCGGCGACATCACCGCCGTCGAACCGGCCGCGGAGTTCGATTGCCTCCTCCTGCTCGATACGCTGGAACATCTTCCGGACGACGTCGCGTTCTTGCGGCACGCCGCGAAGGCGCTTCGTCGCCGCGGCATCGTCGTGATCACGGTGCCGGCGTTCGCATGGCTGTGGACCGATGCCGACGACTACGCGGGGCACCTGCGGCGCTATACGAAGCGCACGTTGCGCGGCATGCTCGGCGTGGCGCTGCCCGGCGCTCGCGTGCTCGAGCTGCGCTATTTCTACGGCTCCGTGCTGCCGCTCTATCTCCTCCGGAAGATCGTGCCGTCTCGGCTTGCGCGCACGCTCTGGCGCACGGAGCTCGCGCTCCCGGCATTCGCGAACGCCGTGCTCGGCGCGATCGTTCGTGCGGAACGCCGCATCACGGGCGCGCGCGGAGCACCGGCGGGAACATCGCTCGTCGCGTGCGTTCGACTGCCCTAGCGATCGGGCCGGAACGTCTCGGTGACCGCGATGATGTGCGACTGCTCGTCGTCGGACAGCCCGGCGTAGATCGGCAGGCGCACGAGACGTTCCGCGACCGATTCGGTCACCGGACAGTCGCCACGACGCGCACCGAAGCGCAGACCCATCGGCGAAAGGTGCAGCGGCTGGTAGTGAAACGTACTGCGCACGCCGTGGTCGCGGTGATGCGCGAGCAGCGCGTCGCGCGCGCGCTGCGACGGCACGAGGACCGAGAAGCAGTGATAGGCAGGCTCGCAGCCGGCGGGAACGTGCGGCAAACGGACGTCGTGAAGTGCCGCCCACGGCAGCAGCTCCCGCGCGTATCGCATCCAGATTTCGCGCCGGCGCGCCTGGATGCGGTCGCGCGCTTCGAGCTGCGCCCAGAGATACGCGGCCAAGATGTCGGACGGCAAGTAACTCGATCCGACGTCGCGCCAGGTGTACGCGTCGACCCCTCCGCGGAAGAACCGGGCGCGATCGGTGCCTTTCTCCCGCACGATCTCCGCGCGGCTGACGTATGCGAGGTCGTTGACGGCGAGCGCGCCGCCTTCGCCGCACGTCACGTTCTTGCTCTCGTGAAAGCTGTGCGCGGCGAAGACGCCGAATCGTCCCAGCGGCGTTCCCTGATACGCTCCGAACAGCCCGTGGGCGTTGTCCTCGACGACCGGCACGCCGGCGGACGCGGCGATCGCACCGATCGCATCCATCGCGCACGCCGTGCCGCCGTAGTGCAGCACGACGATCGCTTTCGTGCGCGGCGTGAGCGCGCGCTCGAGCAGCCCTTCGTCGAGATTGAACGTGTCGGACCGCACGTCGACGAAGACGGCGCGCGCTCCGCGCGAGACGAAGGCGTTCGCCGTCGAGGAGAACGCGAACGACGGAACGACGATCTCGTCGCCGGGGCCGATCTCGAGCAGGATCGCGGCCATCTCGAGCGCGTGCGTGCACGAGGTGGTGAGCAGCACACACGGCGATGTGATCGCCTCTTCGAGCGCCGCGCGACAGCGAGCCGTGAACGGACCATCGCCCGCCAGCGCACCTCCTTCGATCGCCTCGCGCACGTACGCGTGCTCGTTCCCCGTAAGGAACGGCCGGTTGAACTCGATCTCACGCCGCCGCGCGCGCATATCCGAATCCCGACCGGCCGTATCCGTTCCCGGTGTACAAGAGATAGCGCGTCGCGGCGGCCTCCCGCAGCCACGGGTATGCGATCTCCTCGCCGTCCCAGTCGCGCCCCGACGGCAGGAGCCCGGCGCAGCGGTCGTCGCGCTCCCAGCGCAAACCATCGTCCGATTCGGCGTACCCGAGACGGTAGTGCGTACCCCGAGCGCAAAACCACATGCGGTACCGGCCGTCGTCGCGCACGACGCACGGACGCGTGATCGCGTACTCCGACGCCGCCGCCGGCACGATGCACGGCGCATCGTGCCGCTGCCAGCGCAGGCCGTCCGGCGATTCGGCGTAACAGATGCTGTAGTGATATCGCAATCGCGCCGGCGTGCGTTCGAGCACGCTGCCGCCGGCGTACCACATGCGCCAGCGGCCGCGTTCGATGCGCACGCACGGCGATGCAGCGACGAAGTGATGCTCCTCGTCGCCGTCGAGCAGCGGCGTTCGCGTGCGCCGGAACGTGGCGCCGCCGTCGTCGCTGATCGCCACCCCGATCGCCGCGGACGAGATCGGGCGCACGCCGTGCACGACTCCCGTGTAGTAGAGGAGGATACTTCCGCCGTGCGCCACGGTACACGACCCGACCACACCGGTTTCGTCGAACCCGCCCGGCGCGCCCGGCGTCAGCAGCGGCGCGCCGATTGCGCCGAGCCGGAGGGTGTCGCCGTCGCGCTCGAGGGCGCACGCGCCGATGGAGCCGCGTCCCGCGCTGTCGCGTCCGGTGAAGTAGACGCGCCGCTCGTCATCGGTGAACGGCGCCATCACGCCGAGTGCGAGCCAAGCCGGGTGCGCTTGCGGTCCGAGCAACCGCGTTCGGTCGACGAACGTCCACCGGCGGAGCGGTCGGAATTGCATCGCATCGTTCGTTCTGCGGAGAGCGCTTGCTCTCCGTCGTGACGTCGCTGTACGGCTCGGCGCCGTACGTCGGGGAGTTCGCTCGCAGAACGTTCGCCGCGGCGCGGCGCGCGAACGAGCCGGTCGAGATCGTTCTCGTCGTCGACGGCTGCACGTCCGGCAGCCTCGACGCGGCGCTGGAAATCGCCGCCGCGGATACGCGCGTCACCGTGCTCGACCTGGCATACAATGCGGGCCAGCATCGCGCGCTGTTCGCCGGTCTCGCCGTCGCGCGCGGCGATCGCGTCCTCGTCACCGACTGCGACCTCGAGATCGCACCGGAGGTGATGCTCGCAGCTGCGTGACCGCATGGCGGCCGGCGACGCGCCCGACGTGGTGATCGCCGTGCGGCGTCGGGGCGGTCGCGGCATCGGCCCTCGCATCCTGAGCCTCCTGTATCGCATCGTCGCAGCGCTGGCGCGCGATCCCGTCGTACCGGACGCGACGATATCCCGCTTGATGTCGCGCCGGTTCGTCGATGCGCTCCTGCGGTTCGGCGACGCCGACGTGAACCTGGGCGCCGTCACCGCGGCGGCGGGCTTCCGGCAGGCGACGGTATCGGTGGCGAAGGGTGCGAAGGGCGAGACCGCCTACGACTGGCGGCGCAAGCGCGGCATGGCGATCGCGTTCACCGCCGGCGTGACCGACGCACCGCTGCGCGCGACGGCGCGCGCCGGCACGGCGGCATTGGTTCTCGGCGCGCCGGGCGCCGTCGTCGCGGCGGCGATCGTTGCCGTGCGCGGGAACCTCATGCTTGCGGCGCTGGCGGCGAGCGCGGTGCTGTTGACGGCCGCGATCGGGGCCGGGTTCGGCGTCCTCGCCGCATACTTCGCCGTGTTTGCCGAAGAGGTGCAGGCCGCGACCGCGCGCGATCGTGCGCGCGACGTATCCGCCCGGGCGTCGCGAACGCTTCAGTGGAACGTCCTGAGGTATGCCGGCGCGTCGGGACCGGTGCTGAACAGCAGGTCGACGATCGATACGGCGTGTTCGAACGGACCGTGCAGCTGCGCGTATGCCGGATACCCCTCGTAGCTCATCCACGCCGTCGCGATGCCGCGCGCCGCGAGCGCGCTCACGTCGAGATACGGCTTCGCGGTCGGGCCGCTCACGTAACACGCCGCGCCGGTCGCCTCGCACAGCGCGACGATTCGCTGCGTGCGGTCGCCGAACGACCCGTACTCCGACGCGGACGTGATGCGCGTGCCGATGCCCAACATGCGGCAGATCGCGTCGATCAGCACGCGGTTGACGCGGCTCAGCGACGGTTCGCGTTCGACGCTGCGATACAAGGGCGCAAGCTCGCACGCGACCTCGCGGAAGAACGGCGCGGCGTCGTAGCACGCTCGCAGCGTGTCCCAGTGGCTTCGCGCCCACGGCGCGGAAATGCGCGTCTCCTCGATCGTTTGAAACCGCCGTTGCGCCGTGCCCACCGGGATCGTGAGCCATCGCGTGCCGCGCTCCGTCTTGATGCGGTTGCGGTTGCGCCACGACCGCTTCGTGTACTGCACGTCGTCCATGAGGACGAACTCGTCAACCGAGTTGATGAGATCGAAGTAACCCTTCCACGGGATGTAGTTCGACTGGACCGCGGCCAGCCGTTTTCCGCTCGTCAGCAGACTGCGGCCTCGACCAGCCGGTAGCAGCGCACGCCGGGCCTCGCGCCGCGCCGGAACAGCCGTCTCGGCGTCGAGGCGAATGAAGAGACTCTCGCGCGCGTCGTCGGGCAGCGCGAAACGCAGGTCGTGCGTGCCGACGCCGAACGATCGCGAGTCCGCGTGCGTTCGTCCCACGAACGTGCAGACGATACGCTGCGCGGCGTCCGTTCCGTACTCGGGCGGCAGCGTCACGGTCACGCGCAGCTCCGTCGCGCCGGCCGGTCGGCCGAGCCGCAGATACACGGTCGGCGATGCGTCCGAGAAGTCTTCATCGTCCGCATCGAGGAACAGACCGGTGGCGAACGCGGCGTTCGCGCCGGCGAAGCCGAGCGACGCCGAGGACGCAAGCGGCTCATCGTCCGGCGTCTCGCGCCGCAGCAGCAGAAAATAGAAATGCAGCGGCGACGGCCACACCCGCCGGAACCGTTGGCCGATGTGCTCCCACACGGTCCGGTGCGTCGCGTGGAAGCGCGTCGCTTCGTTGCCGTCGATCGCGTAATCGTGCAGCACGACGCGGTCGACGCCGCACCGCTCGATGCGCGCGATCATCTCCGCGTCGTCCGCGGGCGACGCGGGCAACGCGACGTAGATCTCGCGAATCGGCGAGGCGGTTCCGGTGATGCAATACGCTGCGGGCAGCCAGGGCACGGCGAGCAGCGTGCGCGATCCGGGCGCAAGCTGCGTCGCGACCGCCTGCAGGCCCTCGACTTGCGCCGCCGTGTGCACGCTCACGCGCAGCGTGTCGGCGCCGACACGGACGTCCCGCTGCGGAACGATGCTGCGGTCGGACGTCAGCAGCTCACGCCAGCCGCGAGCCGTGGCGACGACGATCGCGCCGAGCGCCAAGGCCTGCAGACCGCTGCGAACCCTCGCATTCGCGACCGCGTCGGGCGCCGCGAGCGATACGATCATCAGCGCCTGCACTGCCGACGCCGCGTGCGCCCGGTCGGCACGTGAGAACGCGCGGTGAAGATACGGTATCCCGCTGCATGCCGCGGCGAACAGAACCGCGTTGCGAGGACGCTGCGTGCGATGCCTCAGCCGGGCAAGCGCGACACCGGCGAACGGTGCCGCGAGCGCAACGTAGACCGGCGCCATCGGCCGCGCGAGGTTCGTGCGCCGGGCGCGGACGATCGTCGAGACGTCCCTCGCGACGGCGGCGAGCAAACCGGGCGTCATCGCGAGCCGGAGCAGCACGGGCGAGTAACCGGCGAGGACCCCGGCCGCGGCGGCCGTCGTGTCGGCGGCCGAGCCGCCGCGCGCGGAAGCGAGCGGCGCGAGGCGCGCGCGAGCGCGTACGCCGCGAGATGGTACGCGCCGTGGTTGACGCCCACGTATCCCGCGGCGCCGATCGTGACGCCGGCGGTGAAGTGCGACGTGCGTCTTGGATGCTGCGCCAGCGCGGTGAGCGACCAAATCGACAGCAGGGGCAGCACGCTGTCGAACGTGTGGAACTTCGGAAAGAACCAGACGCACGCGATTGCGGCCCACGCATCGCGCGCGAACGGCCGGTGGCCGAGGCGCCGCGAGATCGCGTGGTGGAGCGCGACGCCGACCCCCGCGAACGCAAAGCACGCCAGGCGGAGCGTGAGAATGCCTTCGTCGTGCCGCACGCGCATGAACGCGGCGCACCAGTCGTAGCGTCCGGGATCGTACGACTGAAAGTCGCGCACGGGCACTTCGCCGCGCGCCGTCTGACGGGCGCCGTACCACAAGAACCCCTCGTCGTGCAGGTTGAGCCCGATTCGCCGCTGCGCGAGATACGCCGCGCCGGCGATGACGACCGTCGATGCGACGTCGCGCAGCAGCGTCCACCACCGCGACAACGCTATGCCGTGTTTTCTGGAGCGGGCGGCGGGAATCGAACCCGCGACTCTTGCTTGGAAGGCAAGGGCATTACCATTATGCAACGCCCGCGCTGGTGGGCCGGGGTGGATTCGAACCACCGTATCGCTTTCGCGAGCCGAATTTACAGTCCGGTGCCATTAACCACTCGACCACCGACCCGTGCTGCGGACCCGCCATCATACGCGGACACCGGGATGCGTTCCTACCGGCGCGTGCGAGGTTGCCGCGCGCGCGACCCGAAATGCGCGAGCGGACGCCGACGTTCCCTAGCGGTCGATGGGACGGGTTTTGTAAACCCGCTGCGCAAGCACACCGTGGGTTCGAATCCCACCGTCGGCTCTGCAGCATCCGCGCACACACCGGGCACATCTGCATCATCGTGAGCGAACCGATCGAAGTCCGACCGCTGTGGCGCCGTTCCGGCGGCCTCGCGCTCGTGTGCGAGAAATGTCTGAACGTGCGGTTCCCCGAGGACTTTCCGGAGCACGCGAACGACGAGCGCCTGCACTTGCGCGCGTGGCTGAAGGATCGCCTCAAAGCCGAAGGCCACTGGGGTGCGATCCGCGCGACGGGCACCACGTGCCTCGACGTCTGCGCGGCGGGCCGGGTCACGATCCTCATCGATCCCATCGGACGCGGCGGCCCGCAGAAGTGTCTCGTCTTCGACCCGCTCGAGGATCGCGAGCTGATCTATGAGACGATCGTGCGCGAGCTCGCGCCGGCGCACGCGTCGCCGGGAACGTAAAAGCCCCGCTCGCGCGGGGCTTTCACACTTCCGTCGGACTCCTCGGAGACGTCGGCTGACGGATCAGCTACGCGTCCCTACGTCCTTTCAAGGCAGCTCGATCTCGGCCAGGTTCTTCTCGATCTTGCGCTTCACGCGCTGGAGCGCGTTGTCGATCGACTTCACGTGCCGGTTCAAGTCGCGCGCCATCTCCTGGTACGACTTGCCTTCGAGGTACGAGAGCAGCACCTGCGACTCGAGGTCGGACAGGTTCTCCTGAATGCGCGCCTTGATGTCTTCGGAGACCTCCTGGTTGATCACGAGCTCTTCGGGATCGGAGGTCTTCTGCGACGGCATCACGTCGAGCAGCGTCCGCTCGCTGTCCTCGTCGTAGATCGGCTTGTTCAGCGAGATGTACTGGTTGAGCGGGATGTGCTTCTGCCGCGTCGCCGTCTTGATGGCGGTGATGATCTGACGCGTGATGCACAGTTCCGCGAACGCTCGGAAGCTCGAAAGCTTGTCGGCCTTGAAGTCGCGGACGGCCTTGTAGAGGCCGATCATACCTTCTTGGATGATGTCCTCACGGTCGGCGCCGATGAGGAAATAGCTCTTGGCCTTGATGCGGACGAAGTTCTTGTACTTGTTCAGCAAGAACTCCATCGCGAGGTTGTCGCCCGATTTCGCCGATGAGACGAGATCTTCGTCGGGCCGCTCGTGGTAGTCGAGGGGCTCGACGGCGGGCTGCGCGATCGCCATGAAACCTACCTTGCGGGAGCGATCCAGCACGAAAGCGCGGGCCGGAGCCCGTCGGGCCGTGCAGGAACCGTTCAAGTATAGGAGGGTCCTTCTAGGCGGTCAAGGACAACCGAGCCAAGGCCCGCGCGCCTCACGCAACCGGCAGGTTGCATTTCGTGCGGCGCGCTGCTACCATAGCGCAACCTGGAGGTTGCATATGGACACGACGACCGGTCGCATCGAAAAGCAGACCGTACTGCGAGCGTCGCGCGAGCGCGTCTGGCGGGCGATCACGGACGCACGCGAGTTCGGCCTCTGGTTCGGGGTGCGCTTCGGCGGGCCGTTCGCGGCCGGCGCGCCGATGGCCGGCAGGGTCGTGCCGACGACGGTCGACCCGGAGATCGCGAAGGCTCAGGAGTCCTCTGCCGGCGCCGAGTTCGAGATCACCGTCGTCGAGATCGAACCGCTGCGGCGCTTCGCGTTCCGCTGGCACCCGTTCGCGATCGATCCGAACGTCGATTATTCGAGCGAGCCGACGACGCTCGTGGTGTTCGAGCTCGACGACGCGCCGGGCGGGACGCGGCTGACCGTCACCGAGACCGGATTCGATGCCGATCCCGCTCGCGCGCCGCGCGGACGCGTTCGAGGCCAACGACGAGGGATGGGCCGTTCAGATCGGTCTCATCGCGAAGTACTTGGCGCAGGAACGGTGACGCCGCACGCCGTCGCTCCGGTTTTCGCGGCGCTCGGTGACGAGACGCGTATCGCGATCGTCGACCGCCTCGCGGCGCACGGGCCGATGTCGATCGTGCGCCTCGCCGACGGCGCGCACGTGTCTCGTCAGGCGCTCACCAAGCATCTCGGCCGCCTCGCGGACGCCGGGCTCGTGCGCAGCGAACGCCGCGGCCGCGAACGGCTCTGGACGGTGGAGCCGCGGCGGCTCGACGCCGTCCGCGCGTACGTCGACCGCGTCTCGGCGCATTGGGACGACGCGCTCGCGCGGCTGCGCACGCTCGTCGAGGAGGATGAGCGTCGCGGGACGGATCGCGGCTGAGCCGGCTATTCGGCGTTTCCGCTTCGCGCCCGCGTGGGTTCCCGCTGACGGACCGCTTCGTACAGGAGCACGCCCGCCGCGACGGACGCGTTCAGCGACTGCACCTTGCCGAGCACCGGGATCTCGATCAGCACGTCGCACTCGCGCTGCACCAGCGGTGCGATGCCCGCGCCCTCGGCGCCGACGACGAGCGCGACGTTCTCGCGCAGATCGACGTCCGTGTACGGACGGGCTCCGGCTGCGAGCGCGGCGCCGTACACCCAGAGGCCGGCCTTCTTCATCGTGCGCACCGCCTGCGCGACGTTCGCGACGCGCGCGATGGGCACGAACGCCGTCGCGCCGGCCGACGATTTGCGCACGGTCGGATTGATGCCGGCGCTGCGGCGCTCCGGCAGGACGACCGCCGTCGCGCCCGCGCACTCCGCCGAACGGACGATCGCGCCGACGTTGTGCGGATCGGTCACGTGGTCGAGCACGACGAACAGCGCCGGCGCGTGCTCGCGTCCGAGCGCGATCGCCTCTTCGAGGGTCGTGTAGTCGAACGGCTCGCCGAACGCGACGACGCCCTGATGCGCCTTGTACGGAAACGATGCGAAGAACGCGCGGCTCTCGAAGCGGACGGGCACCTCGGCCGTGCGTGCGCGCTCGAGCAGGTTGCGCAGCGCCGGGTCGCGCTTGCGGTCGTCGCCGACGTGGATTCGCCGCAGCGGCTCGCCGGCGACGAGCATCTCGTCGACCGCGTGCACGCCGTACACGACGTCGTCGAGATCGATGCGCGGCGCGCGGCGCACGCCGTTCGGCGGCCGATGCGCGCCTACGTGCCGGCGACGGTCCATGTGGTCCCGTCCTTGGAGTCTTTGAGCGCGATGCCTTCCGCCGCGAGCGCCTCGCGCAGGCGATCGCCGAGCGCGAAGTCGCGGTCGCTGCGCGCCTTCGCGCGCCGCGCGATGATCGATTCGATCGCCGCTTCCGGCGACTCGCCGTTCGGCGCGACGACGTCGCCGAGCCGGTCGCGCAGCCGTGCGACGACCGCCGCGTCGACCGAGCGTTCCGTGCCCGCGCGCGCGAGCTCCGCGAACGCCTCGCCGGTGAAGGCGTGGGCGATCCCGAGCACGCCGGCGGCGTCGCGCACGAGTGCGAGCACCGGCGCCGCGAGCGCGTCCGGCACGTCCGCACGGAGCATCCCGTTGAGGAACGCGAACGCGCGTGACGTGTCCATGTCGTCGTCGAGCGCCGCCCAGATCGCGTCCAGCGCGGCCGCGACGTCGTTCGCCGTCGCGTTCCCGGAGCGCGCGAGCGCTTCGCGCGCAACGTCCGGCGGCGGCACCTCTCCTCCGGCGCGCTCCGCGAGGGCCGCTGCCGACCGCTGCATGCGACGCAGCGCGGTCGTGATGCCGGAGATCGACTCTTCGGTGAAGTTCATCGGCTTGCGATAGCCCGTCTGCAGAAACAGCAGCCGGATCGCCATCGGATCGTGGCGGTCGAGCAAAGCGGTGATCGGCTCGAAGTTGCCGAGCGACTTCGACATCTTGCGGCCTTCGTAGTTCAGCAGCCCGCCGTGCACCCACACGTTCGCCATCGGCGGATGCGGCATCAGCGGCTCGCTCTGCGCGATCTCGTTCTCGTGGTGCGGGAAGATGAGATCGAAGCCGCCGCCGTGGATGTCGAACGGCACGCCGAGCAGCGCGCGAGACATCGCGCTGCACTCGATGTGCCATCCCGGCCGGCCGGCTCCCCACGGCGCGTCCCAGCGCGGTTCGTCGGGACGCGCGAGCTTCCACAGCGCGAAATCGAGCGGATCGTCCTTGTGCTCGTTCTCCGCGATGCGCGCGCCGACGAGCAGCTCGTCGACGTTCTTTCCGCTCAGCGCACCGTAGCGCGGAAACTTCGCGACGCGGTAGTACACGCCGTCGTCCGTGACGTACGCGTACTCGCGCTCCAGCAGCTCGGCGATCATCGCGACGATCTGCGGGATGAAGTGCGTCGCGTACGGCTCACGGTCGGGCTCGCGCACGCCGAGCGTCGCCATCGCGGCCTTGAAGTCCGCGTAATAACGGCGCACGATGGCATCGTAGGTCGTGTGCTCGCGGGCAGCCGTCGCGATCGACCGGTCATCGATGTCGGTGACGTTCTGCACGTACGTGACGTCGTAGCCGTTGCGCGGATGCTCGAGATACCGGCGCAGCACGTCGAAGAACAGAAACGAGCGCGCGTGCCCGAGATGCCCTTCGGCCGACGGCGTGAGACCGCAGACGTAGATGCGCACGCGGCCGGCGTCGAGCGGAGCGAACTCCTCGACGCGGTGCGTGCGCGTGTTATACAGACGAAGGGGCATTCTTGCGTTCGAGTTCGTCGAGACGGGCCTCGAGCTCTGCGATCCGTTCGGCCATCTGCGCGAACAGCGGAGCGTTCGGGTCCGGAAGGTCGAGACGCGGCCGCGCGTCGACCGGCGACACGGGCTTGCCGTCCTGCAGCACGACGCGGCCCGGAACGCCGACGATCGTCGCGTTCGGCGGGACGTCCTTGACGACGACCGAGTTCGCACCGATCTTCGCGCCGTCGCCGACCGTGATCGCACCGATCACGGCGGCGCCCGATCCGATCGTCACGTTTCGGCCGAGCGTCGGATGGCGCTTCGTGCGCTGCAACGACGTGCCGCCGAGCGTCACGCCCTGATAGATCGTGCAGCCGTCGCCGATCTCGGCCGTCTCGCCGATCACGACGCCCATGCCGTGATCGATGAAGATGCCGCAGCCGATCGTCGCGCCGGGATCGATCTCGATTCCCGTCCACGCGCGCGACAGCGACGCGATGTACCGCGGCAGCAACGGGATGCGCGCGCGATACAGCGCGTGCGCGAGACGGTGCACCGTCAGCGCGCGCCAGCCGGGATAGGACAGCAGCACGTCGAGATAGCCGCGCGCCGCCGGGTCGCGCTCGACCGGCGCGCGCAGGTCCTCGAGAATCGCCGCGAACGGGTTCCCTGCCACGACGGTCTTACGACCCGTCCTCGTGCGGCCCGGTTGCTTCCGGCGGCGGAATCGTCGGCTCGATCGTCTCGAACGGCACGCCGCCCGGACCGTAGGCGATCGGCTGCAGGCCGCGGCCGTGCAAGATGTGCGAGCTGATCGCGCCGATGCGGATCATGATCCGGTCGTGTCCGAGCAGCGGGAACAGCAGGTCGAGCGGCGGACCCTCGTGCGAGCCGGTGAGCGCCATGCGCACCGCCGCGAGCGCGTCATCGTGCGCGATGCCGAACTCGCGCGCGATCTCCGTCAGGTCGTGGTCGAGCGGCAGCCCGCGGAGCTCCGGCTGGTCGTCGACGTACTGCGACACCGCGTCGAGAAAGAACAGCACGTGCCGGTTCCGCAGGCGCTCGAGCTCGAGCGCGGGCACGATCGTCGCTTCGGCGCGCAGCTTCGCCACTTCGCCGAGCGCGGCGTCCAGCGTCGCGGCGTGCGAGCCGAAGGCGTCGAGGAACGTGTCGATCCAGCGCGACGCCGCGTCCGCCATCGGGCGTTCGAGCAGGCCGGCGCGCTGCATCGCGTCCGCGACGAGCGCGTGGGCCTGGCGGCGCGGCATCGCGCGCAAGTCGGGATCGTCCATCCGGTCCATGCGGGACGATCATGCCCGCCCGGCGCGCCGTGACCGCTTTCGCCGCCCGTCGTCTTCGTTCGGCCGGGTCGGCGGCATCGCGGTTGCGTACAAGCGGTCTATCGTCCGGTCTAGCAATTCAATCGACATGCGGGCCCGGCCTTCCGCGCGATCGCGCGCGCGGAAGCCCAGCGGCTGACCGCCGGCGCGGCATCGTAACGCGCCGGCGGGGCGATGCGAGCCTCACCGACCGCGAAAGCGACATCGCGCAGCTCGCGGCCGGCGGCCACCCGACGCGCGCGTTCGCGCAGATGCTCGTGATCTCCGAACGCACGGTGGAGACGCACATCGCGTCGGTCTACCGGAAGCTCGGCGTTTCGAACCGGCGCGCCCTCGAGGCGCTGTTCGCGGACGTCACGCCGCCGCCGTTTCCATAGCGCCGCGCTCAAACTCCGTACCGCCCCGGATGTCGGCGCGTCGCCGCGCGCGCGTACGATCCGGCCATGAGCTCCGAGAGTCGCAAGCTCACGGGCGCTTTGCGCTTCCTCGCCGACCTTTCCGAGGTCGCAGCGGAATGCGCCGCCGCGCTCGCCCGCCGCGACGAGCTCGATGCACGCCGCACCCGCCGTTCGGCGGCCCGCGCGAGCGTACGCGCTTCCGCTACTGCCGGTGGGCGAGCGCTTCGACGAGCACGACCGCGTACGCCGCGATGCCGGAGCCGTCGCCCGTGTAGCCCATCCCTTCGCTCGTCTTCGCCTTCACGCTGATCCGCGCGACGTCGAGCATCAGCGCGTCGGCGAGCGCATCGCGCATGAGCGCCACGTGCGGCGAAAGCCGCGGCTGCTGCACGACGATCGTCGCGTCGACGTTCGCGATCGTCCAGCCGTGCCGCACGGCGAGCTCGTGACACGCCGCGAGCAGCCGCAGCGAGTCCGCGTCCTTCCACTGCTCGTCGGTGTCGGGAAAGTGCGCGCCCAAGTCGCCCAGCGCGCATGCGCCGAGCAGCGCGTCGCAGATCGCGTGCGTGAGCACGTCGCCGTCGCTATGCCCGAGCGGACCGCGGTCGAAGTCGACGCGCACGCCGCCGACGACGAACGGACGGCCCTCGACCAGCCGGTGCGCGTCGAAGCCGTGACCGACGCGAACGTGTCCGAGCACCCCTACGGCTCGCGTTCGGCCGGTGCCGCCGCGCGCGGCGCGTGATGCGAGAGGTGTGTCGTGAAGATGGCGTCTTCACCGGCGAGGGCGTGCAGGCGCGCGCCGAGCCCGCGCAGCGCTGCGCGCGTCGCGTACGCACGAATCACGCTCGCCGAAGGCAGATCGCGGTCGATCTCGTCGATGCGCGCGTCGCGTCCCTCGAGCTCGCGCAGCACCTCGTCGACCGCGCGCGGGTCGACGAAGCACTCGATCAAAAGAATCTCTTCCTCCGCCATGCTGTGCTCGCCGCGCTCGCGCAGCACCGCTTCGGCGCGCGCGAGATCGCCGGGTACCGTGACCTTGAAGTTGTCCGCGGAGCCCTCGACGACGACGACGTCGAGACCGGCGCGCTCGAGCAGCGCCGCATCGTCGGTCGCCGGCGGATCGGAGCGCCGCAGCGCTTCCGCGTGCGCGCGGCGCACGTCGCGCGCGGTCGCGAACTGCGGCGTCTGCGCGGCCCAGAGCGACGAGCGGTCGAGCGTGCGCGTCACCTTGCCCTCCGCGTCGGCGACCTTCACCGTATCGACGATCGGCGTCGCGAGCAGCGACGCCGTGCCCGGGCGCACGACGCGCATCCCCGCGCGCACGTCGTCGACGCCGATCAGCGGCCGCGCGCCGTCGTGGATCATGACGCCGGCGACGTCGTGCGAGAGCGCCTCGACGCCGCTCCGCGCGCTCGCCTGCCGATCATCGCCGCCGCGCACGACGCGAACGTCGCTGTGGCGCTCGCGCGCCAGCACGAGCGCCTCGACGCGCTCCATCATCTCCGGCTCGGTCGCGATCACGATCTCGGCGATCTCGGGCATCGACGCGAAGGCGTCGATCGACCACGCCAGCATCGGCTTCCCCGCGAGCTGTACGAGCTGCTTCGGCTTGCCGAACCGCGTCCCGCGGCCCGCCGCGACGATGACCGCGCCCCAGATCATGCGCGCTGTTTGGGGCGGGCGAAGATCATGCGACCGGCGTTCGTTTGCAGCGCGCTGGTGACCGCGACCTCGACGGTCTCGCCGATCAGCCGCCGGCCGTTCTCGATCACGATCATCGTGCCGTCGTCGAGGTAGCCGACGCCCTGATGCGGCTCGCGGCCTTCGCGGATCACGGACACGCGCAGCTCTTCGCCCGGCAGCAGCACGGGCTTGAGTGCGTTCGCGAGCTCGTTGATGTTGAGAACCGAGACGCCCTCCACGTGCGCGACGCGGTTGAGGTTGTAGTCGTTGGTGACCAGCTTCGCTCCGCGTTCCTGGGCGAGCCGCACGAGCTTGGCATCGACCTCCGCGATGTCCTCGGGATCGCGCTCGACGATTTCGATCGGGACGGTCTTCTGCAGCGTGCCGAGGACTTCGAGGCCGCGCCGGCCGCGCGTGCGCCGCAGCGGGTCGGCGCTGTCGGCGATCAGCTGCAGCTCGCGCAGCACGAAGCGCGGCAGCAGGAGCGGACCCTCGAGGAACCCGCTGCGCACGATGTCGAGGATGCGGCCGTCGATCACGACCGACGTGTCGAGCACCTTCGGTTCGCCGCCGCCCGCCGCCGGCGTCGATGCGGTCGCGAGCCGTGCGATCGCGACCCGCTGCTTCGCGCCGACGCGCGCGCCGAGAAACGCCGTGAACACCGACAGAACGAGGTAGAGCGCGATCGCGATGTACCCGCCCGTCGGCCCCGCGAACGCGACGAACTCGAAGAGGATGCTCTTGATGAGGAACGCGATGACGAGGCCGGTGACGAGCCCGATCGCGCCGCCGACGAGCTCGCCCGGCGCCAGACGGTCCACCGCGCGCTCGACGTGCGCGAGCTCGGTCTCGAACAGCAGCTGCGCGGTCGGCACGATCATCACGCCGATCACGGCGCCGACGATCGGCGAGCCGATGAGCAGCGCCAACTGCAGCGTCTGGCCCGCGGCGTGAATCGAGAACAGCCGCAGATAGGCTTCCTGCCCCAGCAGGAACCCCGTCGTTCCGAAGATCGCCGCGAAGACGAGCCGTAACACCGCGGAGCCGATGCTGCGGCCGGGATCAGCCGGCGAGGAACGCACCGCACACGTCGTTCGCGAGAAAGCGGCCGCGTTCGGTCAGCCGCACGTGCGAAGCGTCCGAGACGAGCATTCCCGCCTCGACGAGCTCGCCGATGACCTTTCCGTACGCGCCGTGCATGTCGATGCCGTACCGTTCGCGGAACCGCGCGACGTCGACTCCTTCGGCGGTCCTCAGCGCCAGCATGATCGCTTCACCGGCCTGCGCCGCGCCTTCGAGCCGCTCGCTCTCGCCCGGAATGGGCACGGCCTGCGACCGCGGCGTCGACGTACTCGTCGAGGCTCTTCGTGTGCGTCGAGCGGATCGCCATCGAGGTACGACGCCGCGCCGACCCCCAAGCCCAAGGTACGGTTCATTCGCCCAGTAGATCGCATTGTGCTGGGAACGGAACCCCGGCTTCGCCCAGTTCGAGATCTCGTAGTGCTCGTAGCCGGCCGCGCGAAGGCGGTCGATCGCGATCGCGTAGAGACGCGCCTCGAGCGCGTCGTCGGCGAACGCGCCGGGGTCGCGCGCGAACCACCGCGCGTACGGCGTACCCGCCTCGACCGTGAGCCCGTAGCACGAGACGTGCTCGACGCCGAGCGCGACCACCGCGTCGAGCGTCGCGTTCCAGCTCTCCGTCGTCTGTCCCGGGCACGCCGAAGATCAGGTCGATCGAGACGTTCGTGAACCCGGCCTCGCGCGCGGCAACGACCGCGCATGCGCGCGTCCTCCGCCGCGTGGCGGCGTCCGAGCGTACGCAGCTCGTCGCGCGGCGAACGATTGCACGCCGATCGACAACCGGTTCACCCCGGCGGCGCGCACGCCCGGAATGCGCTCGCACGAGCGCGGGGTCCGGATTCGCCTCGAGCGTGATCTCGGCATCGTGCGGCAGCGCGAACCGCGCGCGCACGCGATCGATCAAGTCGCCGATCAGGCGCGGCTCGTAGAGCGACGGCGTGCCGCCGCCGAAAAAGAGCGTGCGCGCTCGCACGTCGCGGCGCTGCGTCGATCTCCGCGCGCAACGCGTCGAGGTAGCGCGCCGCCCGCGCGCCGTCCCACGCCCACTTCGCGAAGTCGCAATACGGGCAGATGTACGGACAGAACGGCAAGTGCACGTAGACACCGGCCGAGCTCGGCCGCATCGCCGCTCACGTGCGCGGCAAAACGAAGATGCCCACCGCGCCCGGGCCGGCGTGCGTGCCGATCACCGGGCCGGCTTCGAGCAGCTCGAACGACGCGTTCGCCGTCGTGATCTTCGCTCGGACGCGTTCGAGCACGCTCGCGCGAGATCCGCGGCGTGCGAATGCATCACGCACACGCGCGCGCCGTCCGCTTTGTCCGCTTCCGCGGCCGCCGCGTCGACCATCGTGTCGACGGCGCGCGCGAACGTGCGTACGCGCGCGTGCTCCTCGATCGCGCCGCGCTCGATCCGCAGCACGGGTACGATCTTCACGAGCGAACCGACGAAGGCTTGCGCGCGCGAGACGCGTCCCGTGCGGACGGCGTGCGAGAGGTCGGGGATCGTCGCCCAGCCGCGCAGCACCGCGCTGATCGTGCGCCAGCGTGTCGAGCACTGCGCGCGCGTCGGCGCCGGCGTTCGCGACCTCGCTCGCGTGTTGCGCGACGAGCGCGAGGCCGCCCGCGACGGTCTCGCTGTCGACGACATGAATCTCCGCGCCCGGAAACGACGTTCGCCGCCGTGTGCGCGGCGTTGATCGTCCCCGACAGGCGCGCCATGATCGTGAGCACACCACCGAGCGGCCCGCCTCCGCGTGCGGCCGGAACGCGTCTCTCGAACATCGCCGGCGTCGGCTGCGCCGTCGTGGGCAGCACGCGCAGGCTCGCGAGCTTGCGGTAGAACTCGTCCAGCGAGAGGTCGATGCGATCTCGAAAGCGCGCGTCGCCGAAGTTGACGAACAGCGGGACCACGTCGATGCCGCGCGCACGCGCATCCGCCGGTCGAGATCGGCGGTCGAGTCGGTGACGATCGCGACGCGCCGCTGCGCGGCGCCGTTCACACGGAACGCTCGCTCGGCGCGGGCTCCACCGCCGCGGCGATCGAGCCGACGAGGTCGGCGCCCGCCGACGAGCGCCGCCTGCCGGATCGCGTTGCGGATCGCGGTCGCGTCGGAACGCCCGTGCGCGACGACGCAGTTGCCGCGCACGCCGAGCAGCGGCGCGCCGCCGTACGTCGAGTAGTTCGCCCGCACGCGGATCTCGGCAAAGACGCTGCGGCTCAACAGCCCGCCGAGCTTCCCGATGAGCCCCGCCGACGCGAACGACTCGCGAATCGTGTCGCGCATGTACGTCGCCGCGCCTTCCGCCGTCTTCAAGATCACGTTGCCGACGAATCCGTCCGCGACGACGACGTCCGCGTGGTTCAGCAGGATGTCCTTGCCTTCGATGTTGCCGACGAAACGCACCGGCGCGTTGCGCAGCAGATCGGCCGTCTCGAGCACTTGCGCGTTGCCTTTCGTCGGCTCTTCGCCGACCGACACGAGGCCGACGCGCGGATCGGCGACGCCGAGCGCCGCGCGCGCGTACGCGGCGCCCATCATGCCGAACTGCACGAGCCATTCCGGCCGGCAGTCGACGTTCGCGCCGGCGTCGCACAACACCACGGGCCCGTTCGGCCCGGGCAGCACGGCGCCGATCGCGGGGCGCGCGATGCCGGCGATGGTGCGCAGGCGTACGAGCGCGATCGCGAGGAACGCGCCGCTGTTCCCCGCCGACACGACGGCGTCGGCCTTTCCGTCACGCACGAGCTCGATCGCGTCGCCGAGCGACGTGCCTTGCGACTTCCGCACCGCCGTCGACGCAGGCGCGTCCATCGCGATCTCGCCCGCCGAGTGCACGATCTCGATCGCGCGTCTCGCCGCGCAGCAGCGGCTCGATGCGCGCGCGATCGCCGACGAGCGCGATGCGCGCGAGCCCGTCGCGGTGCGCCATGACGGCGCCGGCGACGATCGCCTTCGGCGCGTTGTCGCCGCCCATCGCGTCGACCGCGACCGTTACGCCGCGCGCCGACGCCGTCGCTACCGCTCAACGCCGACCCAGTATTCGACGCCGCTCTGCCCGCCGTAGTAATACTCGACTTCCACTTCGGGAAAGCGTTCCCCGATCGCCGTCGCGTGCTTCTGCGCGTCACGCTCTTTTTGCGCCGCGCCGTAGTACAGCGTGACGAGGCCGCCGTCGCGCGCGCCGAGCTCGTCCGGCGGCGGCGATCAGCGTCTCCCCGAGCGACGCGGCGACCACCAGCCGTTTGCCGATCGCCGCGGCGGGCGCGCCCTTCGTGACCGCGACGCCGTCGATGCGCGCGTCCTTCGCGGCGAAGAACACCGACGCGTGCGCACGCCGGCGAGTGCCGACGCGATCGCCTCGTCGGAAACCGGCGCGTCGGCGCCGGCGAGCCGCAGCAGCACCGCGAGTCCGGCGACCGGGTCGTCCGCCGGGACGACGAGCACGCGCTTCGTCGTCAGCGTCGCCGCCTCGCGTGCCGCAAGCGCTGCGTTCGGGTCGTTCGGAAGCAGGTACACCGTCGGGGCGAGGGACGCGTTCACGCCGGTGACGAGATCGCGCACCGACGGGTTGCCGCACCGCCGCGACCCGGATCGTCACGTCGGCGCCGAGCTCGCGGGCGATGCGGTCGAAGCCGGCGCCCGGGACGACGGCCGCGATTCCGATCGCCTTCTCGGGCGCGTCCACGACGAGCAGGTTGTGCTGCTGCGCCATGTCCTCGCGCTTCCACCGCGTCACGGTGCCGTGCCGTTCGGCGACCGCGCGCACGGCGTCCGGATCGGCGGCGTGCACGTGCACCTTGATCGTCGGCGCATGGCCCACGACGAGCAGCGAGTCGCCGTGGCGCGCCAGCTCGTCGCGCAGGGGGAACGACTCGACCCTCGCGTCCTCGAGGACGAACTCCGTGCAGTACCGGTTCTCGCCGACGACCTGCCGCCGCGTGAACGCCGACGCCGCGAATCGGCCGGCGCGGAAATGCGGTCGTGCGCGCCGTCGCCTCCGGGATGAACCGGAGCACGCCTTCGAGGAAGTAGCAGAATCCCGCGCCGCCCGCATCGACGACGCCGGCCTCCTTCAGCGCCGGAAGCTGGTCGGGCGTGCGGTCGAGAGCGTCGTTCGCCGCCCGCAGAACCGCGTTCGCCAGGCGGTAGAGGTCGGGCTCGCGCACGGCGATCCGGTACGCCTCGTCGGCTGCCGCGGACGCGACGGAGATGATCGTCCCCTCGACCGGCTTGGCAAGCGCGGCGCGCGCTGCGGCGACCGCCTCGCGCATCGCGAGGGCGAGCTGGAACGTGTCGATCGCGTCCCGGTGGCGGACCGCGTGGGCGAAGCCGCGCAGCATCTGGGACAGGATGACGCCGCTGTTCCCGCGCGCCCCGAGCAGGGCGCCGT
The DNA here is from genome assembly GCA_963841685.1 of Vulcanimicrobiota bacterium. Taxonomy (GTDB): domain Bacteria; phylum Vulcanimicrobiota; class Vulcanimicrobiia; order Vulcanimicrobiales; family Vulcanimicrobiaceae; genus Vulcanimicrobium. The sequence continues at coordinate 1,524,131 of CAWJDU010000003.1, read as the reverse complement.
GTGCGGCAGCCGCCGCGACGGTCGACACGGGCTGCCCACGCAGCGGCGCGCAGGGCGGCCGTCGCCGACCGCGCCGTGAGGAACATGTTCGACCCGGTGTCACCGTCGGGGACCGGAAAGACGTTCAGGTCGTCGAGCACGCCCCGGTACTTCCGCAAGAAGTACGTGCCGGCGGCGACGAACTTCGCGAAGGCGCGCCCGTCGAGCTGGGTGACTGCCATGGAGCGCTCCTCGCGTTCCCGCCGCCGCGGCCCGCCGCCTTGTTCGGGGTCTGCGTTTCTGGTACGATTCGCCTGTTATGGCCAAGCGATGCGATGTGTGCGGCAAGGGGCCGATGTCCGGCAACAACGTCAGCCACGCGATGAACAAGACCAAGCGGCGGTGGCTGCCGAACCTCCAGGCCGTTCGCGTCGACGACCGCGGCACGCACCGCACCGCCCGCGTGTGCACGAACTGCCTCCGCAGCAAGCGCGTGAAGCGCGTCGGGACCGTCTAAGCCCGAACGTGATCCCAGCCTGACGGCGCGATCGGCGCGCCGCCGGCTCGCCGAACCCCCGGCTCCGCGGTGATCCGCCCGACCGGAAGCAGCGCTCGCCCGAGGTGCGCGTGGAAGCGGCCGGCAAGGTGCCGGAAGGCACGCTTCTCCACCGCGACGAGCAGCTCGAAGTCCTCACCGCCGCCGAGCGCCCACGCCTCGGCGGATTCGCTGCGTGGCCTCGGCGACGGCGCGGGCCGACGTCGTGCACCGGGACGTCATCGAGAGCGGCGCCGGTTCCCGACGCGGCGCACAGCCGGGCGAGATCGGTCGACAAGCCGTCGGAGAGGTCCATCATCGCGCGCACGGATCGCGATGCCGCGAGCCAGCGGCCTTCGCGCAACCGGGGCTGAGGCGTGCGGAAGGCGGCGAGCGCCTCCGCGTACTCGCGCCGGTCCGCGAGGTCCGGCCGGCCGGTGGCCAGCAGCAAGCCCGCGCGGCTCGCACCGAGCGGACCGGTCACGGCGACGACGTCGCCGGGCCGCGCGCCCGAGCGCACCTTCAGGTTCGACGCACGCACCTCGCCCACGACGGTGATCGAGAACACGACGGCCGGCGCGCGCGTGAGGTCGCCGCCGGCGACCGGGCACGTGGCGCTCGCCGCGAGCGCGGCGATGCCGTCGTACGCGTCGAGAACCCACGCCGGATCGGTGCCGGGCGGAAACCCGACTGCGACCGTCGCGAGCACCGGGCGCGCGCCCATTGCGGCGACGTCCGAGAGGTTGGACGCGAGCGCGCGCCAGCCGGCGTCGCGGGCGCTCATCGCGTCGCGCGTGAAGTGCACGCCTTCGACCAGCGCGTCGGTCGTGATCACGCTGCGCTTCGAGCGCGACGGCTGCCACGCCGCTGCATCGTCGCCGATCCCGAGCACGAGCCGCTGCGTGCTCACACCGCGCAGACGCTCGGCGATGCGCGCGATCAGCTCGTCTTCGGTCACCGTGCGCCGATCGCGCTCCGCATGCGCCGCAACGCGTCGGCCGGATCGTCCGCGCCGAACAGCGAGTTGCCCGCGACGAGCACGTCGGCTCCCGCCTGCACGGCGCGCGCGACGTTGTCCATGCCGATGCCGCCGTCGACCTCGATCTCGCATGCCGGGTTCCGCTCGTCGAGCAGCGCGCGCGTCTCCGCGATCTTCGCGAGCGCGCCCTCGATGAACGACTGTCCGCCGAAGCCCGGGTTCACGCTCATCACCAGCACGCGATCGATCTCGTCCGCGAGGTCCTGCAGCATCGCGACGGGCGTTCCCGGATTGATCGCGATGCCCGCCTTCGCGCCGCCGTCGCGGATGTGAGCGCAGCAGCCGATGCGCGTGCGGCGTCGCCTCGTAGTGGAACGTGATGACGTCCGCGCCCGCCTCCCGAAACGCGTCGACGTACCGTTCGGGCTGCACGATCATGAGATGGCAGTCGAAGGGCAATCGTGTGAGCTTGCGGATGTCCGCGACGATCTTCATGCCCCACGTGAAGTTCGGCACGAACACGCCGTCCATCGAGTCGAGGTGCAGCTCGTCGGCGCCGGCGCTCTCGACCGCGCGGATCGCGCCGGCGATGTCCGCGAAGTCGGCCGACAGCAGCGACGGCGCGAGCTTCGTCGGACGGCGCTGCTGCATCCGTGCCCTGCATCGTTACGGTTTCTGTCCGGACGTGCGCGCGCTCGGGGTCGGCGTCCAGTGCGGCGGCTCTCGGCCGATCTGCGTCTGGTTCAGCAGCTCGTTGTTGATGTACGTGTCGATCTCGGCCGTACCGACCGCGGTGACGTTGAAGTCGAGCTTCTGCCCGCCTTGCGCGTATCCGTTGTACACGTTCCACGTCCCGGTGTCGTCGCGGACCTCGATGCGCACGTTCGCCGCGTCGTCGCGTGCGGGCACCGTCGCGGTCGCGTGCACTTGGCGGATGAGGTAGCCGTATTCGCCCGGCCCGTCGCTCACTTGCAGCGACACGTCCTCGAACGGGTCGATCTGCGCCCCCGGTCCCGGGTTCTGCCGCACGATGGTTCCGCGCGGCGGACCGGACGTCCCGAACGGCGTCCAGACGATCTGCCCGAGGTGGACGCGGTCGCGCTGCGCCTCCGCACGCGCGTCGTCGATCGACATGCCGGTGAAGTTCGGCACCTTCACGCCGTTCGGCGGCCCTTTGCTCAGCGTGAACGTGACCTTCGATCCTTGGCGCACGCTCGCGAGCGGCGCGGGATCCTGCGCGACGATGTGATCGCGCGGCACGTCGTCGTCGGCGACGTACGTCGTGCGGTCGAGCTGGAGCTTGAACCGGTTCAGGTCGAGTCCGGCGTTGCGCAAGGACTCGAAACGCAAGTCGGGCATCGGAAAGATCACGACGCCGCTGCTGACGACGAGCGAGACTTGCCGCCCTTGGCGCACGCGCGCGCCGGACGGCGGCTGCTGGCTCATCACGACGTCCTTCGGAAAACGGTCGCTGGGCTGCGTCGCGATGACGGCGCAGCGCAGGTTCATGCGGCCGCACTCCGCCATCGCATCGGCGTTCGTCTGTCCCGTGAACGCCGGCACGAACATCATCGCGGCCGTGGGCGCGAAGAACTCCTTGATCGAGCGGCCGAACCACACGAGCACGCCGACCGCGAACGCGAGCGAGAGCGCGAACATCCAGTCGCGGTCGAGCAGCGGCGCGAGCCGCCGCCGCGCACGCGGCGGCGCCGCCTCGGCGGCTCCGCGTTGCATCAAGCCAGCGCCTCGAGCTGCGCTTCGTCGAAATCCGCGTTGCTGAACACGCGCTGCACGTCTTCGTGCTCTTCGAGCGCGTCCAGGAACGTCAGAACGCGCTCCGCGTCCGCACCGTCGGGACGCGCGGTCTGCGTCGGCTCCATCGCCAGCTGCGCCGAGCGGACGCGCACGCCGGCAGTCTCGAGCGCGTCCTTCACGGACATGAGCGCGTGCGGCTCGGTCACGACCTCCGCCGTCGCCGCCGCGTCGGCCGCGGAAGCAAACCGGACGTCGATGACGCCGTCGACCAGCGCGCGCTCGGTGAGCTCATCCTCGCTCAGTGTGCCGGGGTCCGCTTCGATCAGCCCGCGCGATGCGAACATCCAGCCGACGCTGCCCGTCTCGCCCAAGGTGCCGTCGTTGCGGCTGAAGACGAAGCGCAGCTCCGATGCCGTGCGGTTCCGGTTGTCCGTCGCCGCGTCGACGATCACGGCGACGCCCGCGGGGCCGTATCCCTCGTAGCGAATCTCCTCGATCTCGCGCTCGCCGGCGCCGCCGCTCGCGCGCGCGATCGCGCGCTTGATGTTGTCGGCCGGCATGTTGTTCTCGCGCGCCTTTTCGACGGCCATCTTCAGCCGGTAATTCGCTTCGGGATCGGGCGAGCCGTGCTTCGCCGCGAGGATGATCTCCTTCGAGAGCTTCGTGAACAACGCGCCGCGCTGCGCGTCGACCTTGCCCTTCTTGAGCCGGATGTTGTGCCATTTGGAATGTCCTGACATCTCTTCTTCGCTACTTATTCCGGTGCGGGATGATCCAGCTCGTGTTCGGGATGCCGAGCTCGTCGGGCCACATGCGCGCGTACCAGGCCGCGTACGTCACCTTCGTCCCCGCCAGCACGGGGTAGAAAAACGCGAAGAGGGCGACGCACGAGGACGCCGTAGGCGGCGAGCGACCAGCGCGCGGTGTTCGAGCGAGCGTTTCGCGAGCGCACGCCACACGTGCCGGATGAGGATGACGTCGCAGAGGACGATGATCGCAAGGTCCGGGAGGAAGTGATACTCCCACATGATGCGCGGCGAGCGCGAGTACGGCAGCCACTGCCAGAGGTACGCGACGACGAGCAGCGCGTAGCCCTTGTTGCGCTCGCGCCACGCGAGCCAGCCGACGAACGGAACCGACACGAGCCCCAGCAGGAACACCGCGGGATTCGGAAGTGCGAGGATCTCCGCGACGCAGCACGCGTTCGCGTTCGCCGCATCGGCCGCGCTGCGGAAATCGTGATAGTAGTACGACACCGGGATCTGCATGATCGGCCACTGCCAGAACACGGAAGAGTACGGGTGCGTCGCGTTCGCGACGCCGTGGCTGTGGTACCAGTACATCTGCTGCTGCAGCCCGATCAAGTCCGAGAAACCCGCGCCGCGCGCGAAGAACGGAACGTACATGAGGACGTAGATCGTCGCGGCGGTGAACGCGGTCACGCCGAGCACGACGTCCGTCGGGAAACCGCGGGGATTGCCGTAGAGCGCTCGCCCGCGGAGAAAGCGCTGCGCGCTCACGCCCAGGATGACCGACCAGAGCACGGCGATGTCGAGCGAGCCCGTCCATTTGCTCGACACCAGCAGGCCGAGCGCGACGGAGAGGACCACCAGCCACGTGCGCGCGTCGCGCGCGCGCGCTCGCACGGCACCGTCGACCGTCATCGTGCCGTCCGTCGCGAACGTCGCCGTGCCGCCCGGGGTCGCGTACGTCTCCGTGCCGTTCTTGTCGATGCGGACGCGCAGGTCGGCCGGCGTCGCACCTTCGGGCTCGTGAACGCTCACGGCTGCTTTCGGCGGCACGTCGACCACCGTACCGTCGGCATACGTCACGAGCGTGCCGCGCGCGGCGCCGCGCGAGCCGAGCCAGCGCGCGAGCAGGTAGACGCCGAGCTCGAAGTAGACGAACGCGATGCCGTAGGAGAGCCGGCTCGGATCGACGGGGCCGATGCCGTTCGCGATCTGCGCGGTCCGGTGCGCAGGCGGGATGTTCGCAACCCACGACAGCAGCGCGGCGAGCGGCGTACCGGCGCCGATCACGATCCAGAACCGCGCGCCCCACCGGTCCGGCACGATCGGCTTCACGCGCACCTGCGCCGCAAGCACGTAGCGGTAGAGCGCGTACAGCACGATCAAGCTCAGCGTCGAGATCGTGATCTCGCCGGTCGCGATGCGCGACTCGACGTAGTGGAAGCCTTCGAACGTCAGCAGCAAGCCGGCGAGCGCGGCGAGCCACGTTTTGCCGGTGAGCCGCTTCGCGAACGCGTAGATCACGATGCATTCCAGCGCGCCGACGACGACGTTGAGAAAACGCCACCCCCACGACGTGTCGCCGAGGCCGTGCGTCCCCCCGAACAACAGCATCGAGAGGCCGATCAGCAGCTTCGTGAACGGCGGATGCGTCCACTCGTACTGCGCGACGCCGCGCAGATACTCGCCGCCGGCGCGCGCGAAGTACACCTCGTCGAAGATCTTGTCGGGCGGCCACGCGTACCCGACGATCGCGACGACGAACGCAAGAGCCGCGATCCCGCCGGCGATCAGCCAGTCGGCGCGCGTCATCCCGACGATGCCCTCGCGCGGATCGAACCATCCGCGCGCCCGCGACGCGACCTCCGACCACAACCGCCCCAGCTGCGCCGGCGCGGCCGCAGGCTGCGCCGCGACGACGTCGTCGCGCCCGAGGTAGAGATAGCCGAGCCAGAAGAACAGCGCGACGTTCGCGAGCGAGGCCGGATGCGAGATCAGCGGCCACAGGTTCGTCGTGTCGACGCCGGCGATCTTGCTTTCCATCACCGTCTGGTACGCCAGCGAATAGGCCAGGTTGAGCCAGAGCGTCACGGTCAGCACGATGCTCGACAGCAGCCCCGTGAAGCCGAACGCGATGAGCGGCATCGCGAACAGGAACGCGCCGTAAATGTAGCGCTCGTGCATGCGCGTCGCGAGCACGAAGAACGCGAGGGCGACGAGCATCGCGCCTTCGAGCAGCGCGCGATCGTCGCGGCGCTGCAGGTAACGGCCAACGATGAGCGCCGTCGCGGCGAGCACGAGCGCGACGCCCCAGATCGCATACGATCCCGCGGGCAGGCCGAAGATCGAGATCGGATCGCCGTCGGGCTTCCAGAACGGCAGCCGCAGCGCGTACAGATTGAACGCGTTGACCGACGTGTACGGGTAGACGTTGCTACCGAACTCGTAGCGCGAGAAGAGCCACGCCACGACGTCGCGCGCGGGGTGGAACAGCAGGCCGACCGCGAGCGCGAGCGCGCACGCGGCGGCGACGCCGTATGCGGTGCCGACGAGGCGCCGCGCGCGCGTCGCGGCGTCGCTCGCCGCGAACGGGTATGCGAGCAAGAGCAGGCCGAGCGTAGCGCCCTGCGGCTTGATCAGCACGGAGAATCCCAGCGCGAGCCACGCCCACGTCATGCGCGACGCCGTCCGAGCGGGCTCGTCACCCGAGCGCAGCACGAGCCAGAACGCGATCAGGGCGAGACCCCACGACACGGAGTCGACCTGGCCCCAGTACGACGACACGTAGATGGCCGCCGGGTTCAGCGCGACGAACGCGGCGGCGGTCAGCGCGATCTTGTCGGCCGCGAAGCGCCGCACGATGCGGTACACGACGTACGCGTTGACGAGGTCCATCGCGATCGCGGGAACCTTCACGAGCACGCGCAGGACGACCCAGCCGTCGGCGTTCTCGGCGCCGAGGCCCGGGAACAACGCGTAGACCTTCCCGATCACCCAGAGCACGACGAAGTAGCCGGGCGGATAATCCGCAAAGCCGGACTTCGCGTAGAACGCCCACGGCGGGTTGTCGCGCAGCGTCAGCGTCCACGACTCGAACGCCGACACGTCGTTGTGAAACCCCGTGCTGAGCACGAACAGCAGCCGCAGCACGAGGCCCGCGCCGAGAATCCACACCAGCGGCGGCAGCCGCGTGCGCGCCACCGAGGACGCGCGCGCGAACGACGTGCGCGCCGAAGCGCTCACGCGCTCCTCCGCGCGGCGCCCCGGAAGAACGCGCGCACGCGTCCGCTGCGGTCGATGCCGCCGGCTTCCGCGACGGCATCGGCGGCGGCGAGCTCGTCACGCGCCGCCAGTTGCGCGACGTCGCGCGCGTTCAGGCGGTCGAGCGCGTCGACCGTCGCCGCGACGTCGAGCGCCGTGAGCGCGCCGCCGTTGCCGTACGCGCGCTCGATCGCGCTGCGCGCGTCGGACGGCGGTCCCGCCAGTGCCCACACGACCGGAAACGTCCATTTCCGCTTGGCGAGATCCGCGCCGGCCGGTTTTCCGGTCGTCGCAGAGTCGCCCCACGTACCGAGCACGTCGTCCTCGATCTGAAAGGCGATGCCGTACGCGCGTCCGAGGCGCGCGTACGCGGCGGCGCGCGAAGCGTGGTTGCCCGCGGCCAGCGCACCGAGCTCGCAGGCCGCGCTGAACAGCGCGGCCGTCTTGCCGCCGATCATCTCGCGGTACTCCGCCATCGACACGCGAGCTTCGGTTTCGAACGCGATGTCCCGTCCTTGGCCGCCGCACATCGCGAGATGCGCGGCGAGCAGCACGCGGTTCATCGCGAGCGTACGCTCGGGCGGCCCGTCGGCGTCGTGCAGCAACGTCAGGTACGCGACGGAACAGAGCGCATCGCCCGAGTTGATGCCGTGGGCGGCGCCGTAGCGCGCCCACAACGTCTCGCGGCCGCGGCGCAAGCGGTCGCCGTCCTCGATGTCGTCGTGGATCAGCGAGAACTCGTGGATGATCTCGACGGCGCACGCGGGCGCGAGCGCCTCGTCCGCGTCCCCGCCTTCTTCTTCGGCGACCTCGAGCACGAGCCGCGAGCGCAGGCGCTTGCCGCGGCGCGCTTCGTCCCCGAAGCCGAAGTGGTAGCGCAGCTGGGCGCCGACGGCGGAGCCGTCATCGAAGCGGGTAACGGCGCGCTCCAGCGCGGCTTCGAGATGGTCAAGAGTGGCCGGCGAGCTCATCCATCCGGTCCGCGACGCGGTCGACGAGCCAACCCGGCGTCGAGGCTCCGGACATCAGCCCGGCGGTCTGCACGCCGGCGAACCATGCCGCCTCGAGCTCGTCGGGGCCCTCCACATGATACGCGCGCGCACCGTTCATCGCGGCCAGCTCGGCCAGGTGCTTCGTGTTCGCGGACGTCTTGCCGCCGACGACGACCATCACCTCGACCTCGCGCGACAGCGTGTCGACCTCGCTCTGCCGGTTCTTCGTGTCGGTGCAGATCGTGTTGATCGCGCGCACCTCGTAGTATTTTTCGCTGAGCTTGCGAACGATCTCGGCGAAGCCCGGCCCGCTCCACGTCGACTGCACCACGACGCCCACGCGGCTCGCGCGCGGCAGCGCGTCGATCTCTTCCGGCTTCGTGATGCACCACGCGCCCGGCACGTACGAAAGCGTGCCCTTCACCTCGGGATGCGTCGGATCGCCGACGACGATGATCTTGTAGCCCTCGCTCGCGCAGCTTCTCGGCCTGCACGTGGATCTTCGTGACCATCGGGCACGTCGCGTCGATGATCGAAAGGCCGCGCTCCTTCGCGCGATCGAGCACGCCGACGGGCAGCCCATGCGCGCGCACGAACATCGTCTCGGTATCGACGTCCTCGACGGACCCCGCGTTCTTCAAACCCTTGGCTTCGAGCGCCTCGACCATCTGCGGGTTGTGCACGACGTGGCCGAGCGTGGTCACGCCGCCGCCCAGCCGCTCCACCGCCTCTTCGGCCTTCTTGACCGTGATGGCGACGCCGAAGCAGAAGCCCTGGGTCTTCGCCCGCTTGATGATCACCGGATGCTCCCCGAGAGCGCGCGGATCCGCTGCATGATGTCGTTGGCCCCCTTCTCCAAATCGTCGTCCGGCGACTGCCGGTTCCGCTGCACGCGGAGCGGTTCGCCGAAGACGACGGTCACGCGGCAGAACGGCCGGAGCGTCCGCGTCCCGACGATGGCGGCCGGAACGACCGGGACGCCCGACGCCGCCGCGAGGAACGCGGCGCCGGCTTTCTCCTCGTTCGTCCCGGTCACGTTGCGGCCGCCTTCCGGGAAGATGCCGACGCAGCGTCCTTCCTTCAACATGCGGATCGACGCGCGGATCGCGGCGGTCCCACCGGCCTGCCGGTCGACCGGGAAGGCGTTCAAGTGCGCGATCAGCGGCCCGACGACCGGCATCGCGAAGAGCTCCTTCTTCGCCATGTAGGAAACCGGGCGCGGGACCGCGATGCCGAGCAGCGGCGGATCGAAGTTCGAGATGTGGTTCGCCGCGACGATGAGCCCGCCGCTTGCGCGGCACGAGCTCGGCGCCCACGACGCGGAACCGGAACGTCGTGCGGGCGATCGCCGTGACCGCGGCCTTCGCGACGTCGTAGAACGTCACTCGCGCGCGGCGTCCATCGCGGCACGCATGGCGGCGACGACCTCGTTCGGCCGCATGTTCGTCGAGTCGATCGTGACGGCGTCGGCTGCCGCGCGGAGCGGCGACGTCACGCGCGTCGAGTCCAGGCGATCGCGCTCTTCGATCTGCGCGCGCACCTCCACGAACGGCACGACGAGTCCACGCGACGCGAACTCCGCCTGTCGCCTGCGCGCGCGCTCGTCGACGGATGCCGTCAGAAAGAACTTGTGCCGCGCGTCCGGCAGCACAACGGTGCCGATGTCGCGTCCCGCCATCACGACCGGGCCTTCACCGGCGATCGCACGCTGGCGTCGCACGAGCTCGGCGCGCACCCCGGGCAGCGCCGCGACCGTTGACACCGCGGCGGCGACGTCGGGATCGAACAGCCTCGACCCGGTGTCGCGGCCGTCGACGACGACGCGGTAGCCCGCCGTGCGCGCCGGATCGGCCACGATCGCGATGGTGTGGTGCTGCAGCATCGCGAGCAGCGCTCGTTCGTTGTCGAGATCGACGCCGTTCCGCAGCGCGAGATACGCGACGGCACGGTACATGGCGCCGGTGTCGAGATAGAGGTGCCCGGTCTCCGCCGCGAGCTTCTGGGAGATCGTCGTCTTCCCGGAGGCCACGTATCCGTCGATCGCGACGTGGTCGTTCACCATGCCGGGCACGGGTGTTCTTCGCCGCACGCGGCCCAGCCTGGCCTGGCGTGTCGCACGTTGTGACGGTGGACCATGAACGTGAGCCTCACCGACGACCTCAACGCATTCGTCGCGGAACAGATCCGCGAGGAGGGCTAGAACAGCCAGAGTGAGGTCATCCGTGACAGCTTGCGGCAAGTGCGCGACGGGAACGCGAAGCTCGCACGATCTGCGCGACGGTGTGGCCAAGCTACTGCGTGAAATCGCGGAGCGCGGGCATCGACGCGCGAGGCGATGGCGAAAAGAACCTGAGCGCGCGCAGGGTTTCCGTTCGTCTATCCGCTCACGCCGAACGAGACCTGATCGATGTGACGGCTTGGTACGCGGCTCGCCATCCGAACGGCCTCGACCGATTCATTGGCGCCTTTCGCTCGTGACCATCGTTCGTGTATCTATACGGACGCCGGGACCTCGCTCCGGAGATGTTCGACGACGTCGAGCGCGATCGACGAGTCAGGCTTAGATGTCCCACTGCCACGCGTTCCACCACGGCGCGGCGACCGGCGAGGGGTCGTAGCCGCGCACGTCGTCGTTCATCACCGCCGGACGGCGCTGCAAGAACAGCGGGATGTACGGCACGTCCGCGTGGATGCGGGCGCCGGCCTCGCGGTACAGCGCCGCGCGCAGCAGCAGGTCGTCCGTTTCGAGCCCCGCGCGCTCGAGACGATCCAGCGCGGGATCGCAGAACCGGAACTCGTTCATCCCCTTCGGCGTGAACTGATCGCACGTCAGCGTGCTGGTGCGGTCGGGGTCGTACGGCAAGGTGTTGCCGTAGATCGCGAGGTCGTAGCGCCCGGTGACGATCGGCCCGTCGTACGCGTACACGCCCTTGTACGGATACGTCTTGATCGTCATCGCGATGCCGACGTCGTGCAGCATCCGCTGAAGCTGCACCGCGTAGAGCGGGCCGCTGCCGTTCGACGCGACGACCATCACCAGAGCGAGCGGAGAGCCGTTCTTCGCGCGGATGCCGTCGGCGCGCGCGCGCCAACCGGCCTGGTCGAGCAGCGCCTTCGCGCGCACCGGGTCGTAGCGGTACGGCGCGTTGCCGGCATAGCCGGTCGAGCCCGGCGCGACGACGTCGCTCGCGACCGTCGCCGTGTCGAACGTCAGCTTGTGGATGATGCGCGCGATAGTCGATTGCCGATGCGATCGCGCGGCGCACGCGCACGTCGCGCAGGCTCGGACGGGCGTCGTCGAGCGCGAGGAGCATCTCGGAGTTCCACGGGTCGAGCCGCGCCTTCAGTCCTTGCACGTGCCGCAAGCGATCCCACACGAGCGCCGACGTCGACACCGGCATGTCGACCGCGTGCGTCCGCAGCTCCGTCGCGAGCGTGTTCTCGTCGGGAACGATCGTGAGCTCGACGCGGTCGAGCCGCGGACGTCCCTTGAAGTAGCGGTCGTTGCGTTCGAGCACGAGCCGCGTGCCGCGGTCCCAGCGCACGAAGCGGAACGGCCCGCGTGCCGATGGGGTGCGCGTTGAAGGGCGACTGATCGATCGACGTCTCCCGTCCGAGCAGGTGCTCCGGCACGACCGGCTTCGCGCCTTCCTGCAGCGTCGTGAAGAACTGCGTCACGAACGGCGGGTAGCGGCGGCGCAGGCGCACGACGACGGTGCGATCGTCGGGCGTCGCGATCGTCTGCACTTCCTCGTAGCCCTCGCGATGCAGCACGCTGTTGCGCGGGCTCATGATCGCGCGCCACGAGAATGCGACATCGCGCGAGGTCAGCGGCACGCCGTCGTGCCAGACGACGTTCGAGCGAAGGTGATACGTGTAGATCCGGCCGTCGCCCGTGATGCCGCCGTTCGCGACGCTCGGCACGCCGGTCGCGAGATCGCCCGTCGAGCGTGCCGTCGGGCTTCGCGATCACGAGGTACGAGAACATGAGCGACGAGAGGTCGTAGCTCAGGTCCATCGTCGAGAGCAGCGGGTTGAGGCTGTCGGGATCGGCGACGTCGGCGAGGCGCAGGACGTGCGGCACCGTCCACGGATGCCGCCCGCCGGACGCCGGCGGCGCGACGGGCGTGCACGCGGCGAGCAGCACGAGAGCGAGCGCGAGCGGGCGCGTCAGCGAACGAGCCCGCGGAGCAGCTTGCCCTCGGTGCTCATGTAGTACCGGCTCTCGTCGAATCGCGGCGTCCGTGCGAACATGAGGTACACGTACTTGAAGTTCTCGGCGAACGCGTACGCCGGAAAATAATCGCCGAGGCTCATCGGTCGCGTCGTCACGTCGGCGACGACGGTATAGCCGTTCGCCACTCGGCAGTGCTCGCGCATCGCGGTGAAATAGCGGTACGCCGTGTCACGGTACCGCGCGTCGTGCGTGAGGAACCAGAGGTCGCACGACGCGTTGACGTATTCCGGCCGCAGCGCGTTCCCGCGATCCTCGGTCGGCTGGAGCGTGCGAAAATCCACGCCTTCCGGGATGATCGCGTAGCGGTCGAGCAACGCGGTGAACGACGCATAGTACGCCTCGCCGGCGGCGCGATCGCCGCCTTTCGCGAGCAGCTCGGCGTAGAACGCTGCGAGCTCGGACTGCGTGAACCCGATCTTCGCGCCGGTGCGATAGTCGACCGTGGCGAACCAGAGCCGGCCGTCGACGCGGTCGGACGCGTGCACGAGCAGCGCGTCGGTGAGCATGCGGTACCACGAGCGGCAGCGCTCGAGGCCGAGCATCTGCCATCCGCCCCACAAGTACTCGTAGAACGAGTCGGCCGGGTCGTTCGGCGCGACGTCGTCGGACGAGGTGAAGTCGCCCTGCTCGACGTCGAAGTACGTGCCGAGCAGGTTCAGCGGCGAGCGTTTCGCGATCACCGCGTCGTACGCGCGCATCGATGCGGCGAGATACTTCGGATCGCCGGTCAGGCGCGAGAGATCGCCGAACTCGAGCACGTTCGTACCGATCTCGGCGAGGTTCGTCTTCGGCTCGCGCACCGCGCCGCTGCGCAGGTTCACGAAGCGGTAGGGCGCGCCCGTGGGCGACTTCGTGAAGCACGGCAGAAGCCGGTCCGCCACATCGCGCGCGAGCTCGAGCAGGCGTCGCTCGCCGGTCGCGTACCAGCCCGCGAGCAGACCGCCCGTCATGCGGATGTTCGTCTCGAACATCTGCACCTCGCCGTCGACGTCGAACGTGAGGTTGCCGGCGATCCAGCGCACGCAGCGTGCGAGCTCGTCGTCGAGGCCCATCACGTACAGCGTATCGAGCGCCTCGACGATCGAGAGTCCGAACGTGCGCCCCGGGATGAAGAAATCGTGCGTCGTGCCGGAGACCGGCCGCATCTCGTCACGGCCCCACGCGACCGACACGTAGCCGTTCCATGCGTGGAGGAACTCCGCGCGCACTTCGTCGGCGACGCGGCGCGGATCGGGCGTCGCGTCGCGCGCCGAGGCGCGCGACGGCGCAACGAGCGCGGCCGACGCCGCCGCGACGAACGACCGCCGGTCGAGACGCATCGAATGCTCGTTCTTGTCGGGTGTGCCAGGCACCCGGCACACCGCTGCGCAACATTCGAGGACGTGGCGAAGGCCAAATCCGTCTACTTCTGTACGGCCTGCGGGTTCGAGTCGGCGCGGTGGCTCGGGCGGTGTCCGTCGTGCGAGGCGTGGAACACGTTCGAGGACGCGCCGGTCGTGAAGCCGGCGAAAGGCGCGACGTCGCGATCGGTGGCGCCGCTGCGCGCGAGCGCGCCGATCCCGCTGGCGGCGATCGACGACACGCGCGTCGTCCGTCGCCGCACCGGGATGCCGGAGTTCGACGCTCTGCTCGGCGGCGGCATCGTCCCGGGCAGCCTCGTGCTGCTCGGCGGACCGCCCGGCGCGGGAAAGTCGACGCTGCTGCTGCAGCTCGCGAGCGCGCTCGCGCGCCGCGAGGCGCGTTCCGTCTACGTGTGCGGCGAGGAGTCCGCCGCACAGACGAAGCTTCGGGCGCAGCGCGTCGGCGCCGCGGAATCGCTGCTCGTCTTTCCCGAGACGAACCTCCGCGCGGTGATCGACGCGCTCGAGCGCGACGTTCCGGACGTGCTCGTCGTCGACTCGATCCAGACGACGTGGCTGCCCGACGTCGAGTCGTTCGCCGGCAGCGTCTCGCAAGTCCGCGACTGCACGCAAGTGTTGATGGAGTTCGCGAAGCGCACGGGCTGCGCGACGTTCCTCGTCGGCCACGTCACGAAGGACGGCGCGATCGCGGGACCGCGCCTACTCGAGCACCTCGTCGACACGGTGCTCTACTTCGAAGGCGATCAGTCGGGCGAGTACCGCATCGTGCGCGCGTACAAGAACCGGTTCGGCGGCATCGACGAGATCTGCGTGTTCGCGATGGACGACCGCGGACTGCACGAGGTCGCCGATCCGTCCGCGCTCTTCTTGCACGGCCGCGGCGCGAGGCCGAGCGGTACGTGCGTCGTGCCGACGCTCGTCGGCATGCGCCCCGTGCTGGTCGAGATCCAGGCGCTGGTCGGCGAGGCGGCGTACGGCACGCCGCGCCGGCTCGCCGCGAACGTCGACGCGGCCCGTCTCGCGATGATCATCGCGATCCTCGAGCGCCGCGCCGGCATGGCGCTCGGCGGGCACGACGTCTACTGCTCGGTCGCGGGCGGCCTGCGGGTCTCGGAGACTGCCGCCGATCTCGGGATCGCGCTCGCGATCGCGTCGGCGTTTCGCGAGGTCCCGCTCGCATCGGGCTCGGTTGCGTTCGGCGAGCTCGGTTTGTCGGGCGAACTGCGCACGGTGTCGCAACCGGCACGGCGTGCCGCCGAGGCGACGAAGCTCGGGTTCACGCGCCTCGTCACCCCGGAAGGCGCACGCGACGTCGCAGCCGCGATCGCGCTCGCGTTCGACTGACGCTCGCCGCGCGACGGCCGTGCGCTACGTCTTCGAAGCGCCGCCCGGCTCGGCCATCTTGGCGTGCTTCGACGCCGTCACTTCCTCGGGCATCGTTTTCGAGAGCGTGCCCTCGAATTTCGTCGAGAGCGGGCCCGCGATGACTTCGTGCTTGCCGGCGACGAGCGCGTCGTACGCCTGGCGGGCGACCTGCGCGGGATCGGCCTTCTTCTCGCTGCTTCCGATCTGCGTGTCCTGCATGCCGGCGCGATCGAAGAAGTTGGTGTCGGTCGGTCCCGGCATCAGCGTCGTCACCGTCACGCCCGTGTCTTTCAACTCGTTGCGCAGCGACGCCGCGAACGACTTCTCGAACGCTTTCGATGCGCCGTACACGGCCTCGTACGGCGTCGCGGCGAGCGCGGCGATCGACGACGTGATCAGGAGCCGGCCCTCGCCGCGCTGCACCATCGCCGGCAACAGCAGCTTCGCCAGGTGGACCGTCGAGCGCACGTTCAGGTCGATGAGCCGGAGCTCGTGCCGCACGTCGGTTTCGAGGAATCGGCCGCCCGCGCCGATGCCCGCGTTCAGCGCGAGAACGTCGATTCCGCGTCCCGACGATTGCGCCGCTCGCGCGGCCGTCTCGACGCCTTCCGGCGTCGCGAGATCCGCCCGGCACGTCTGCACGTCGGTCCCGAGCGATCGAATCTCACCGGCTGCCGTCTCCAGCTGCGCGTCTTCGGCGACTGCGAGTACGTCGTAACCGTTCCGCGCGAGCTCTCTCGCGAGCTCCAGGCCGATGCCGCTCGACGCGCCGGTCACGACCGCGTACTGCTTGCTCGAGGTATTCATGCCGACGAATGTTCCGCACCCGGCAAACGCGAACCGCGGCTGCCCGCGCACCGAGCTCTCCAGGACCCCGGTTGCATCGCGCGGGATGAACCGGCGTGCGCGGGCTCGAGTTCGAGATCGTCCCGAACGTCAGCGAAGGTCGTGATGCGGCGATCATCGATGCGTGCATCGCGGCGATGGAACGTGCGGGCGCGCGCGTCGTTCACCGCACGAGCGACCCGGCGCACCATCGCAGCGTCATCACCGCGGTCGGCCGCGCGGCAGCCGTGGTCGCCGCGTCGGTCGCGCTCGCGCGCGTCGCGCACGAGCGCATCGACCTGCGCACGCACCGCGGCGCGCACCCGCGCATCGGCGCGCTCGACGTCTTGCCGTTCGTCCCGCTCGGGGACGCGTCGCTCGACGACGCCGTGACGCTGGCGCACCGTGCGGCCGCGCGCATCTGGCGCGAGCTCGGCATCCCGTCGTACCTGTACGGCGCCGCCGCCACGGCGCCGCACCGCCGGCACCTCGCCGACGTCCGGCGCGGCGAGTTCGAGATGCTCGGCGCCCGCTCGCTCGCCGATGCGTCATGGCGATTCGACTACGGCGACGAAGCGCACGCGACGGCCGGAGCGATCGCCGTCGGCGCGCGCCCCTTCCTCGTCGCGTTCAACGTCGAGCTCGCGAGCGACGACCTTCGTCTCGCCAAGCGCATCGCCGCACAGCTGCGCGAATCGAGCGGCGGGCTGCGCACGCTCAAGTGCCTCGGACTGCGGCTCGACGCGGGGCGCGTACAGGTCTCGTGCAACGTCACGGAGATCGATGCCGTCCCGCTCTACCGCCTCACCGAGCTCGTCCGGCGCGCGGCCGCTCGGGCCGGCGCCGCGGTCGCGCGCAGCGAGCTGATCGGCCTCGCACCCGCGCGCGCCGTGGTGCGGACGGCCCGCGCCTACGACGCTCTTTCGCCGAACTTTGCGCGCCACGGAACGGAACCCCAGGGAAAGGATGTTCCATAGGGCGATGATTCGATCGTTCCGGCGGGTGGCCGCCGCAGTCGCTGCGGCGGTTCTGCTCTGCGCGCCGCTCCCGTCCCGCGCTTCCGCCGCTTCGCCGTCGACGGTGGCTGCGGCGACGCCGGCTCCGCAGGCGCGGATGCTGCCGAACGGCCTCAAGGTCGTCGTCATCGAGGATCATGCCGCGCCCGTCGCCCAGGTGCAGATGTGGTACCGGTTCGGCGCGCTCGACGAGACGCCGGGCAAGACCGGACTCGCCCACGCGCTGGAGCACATGATGTTCCGCGGCACGCACGACCTCTCGAGCGCCGGGCTCGACGACATGACGGCGCGGCTCGGCGCCGAGGTGAACGCCGAGACGGAGAACGAGGACACGCATTTCTACTTCGTCGTGCCGGCGGACCGCGTCGACACGATCGTGCACCTCGAGGCCGATCGCATGCGGGGTCTGAAGCTCGATCCCGCCGATTGGAACCTCGAGCGCGGCGCCGTGCTGGAAGAGTACGCGGAACGGCACAGCAACCCGGTGACGTCGTTCATCTTCGACGTGAATCAGCGCGTCTTTCCGAATTCGCGGCTCGGCGGAACGTCGCTCGGTGAGAAGGCCGACATCGAGCGTGCGACCGTCGCCGACCTGCGCACCTACTATGACGAGTGGTACCATCCGAACAACGCGACGCTGGTCGTCGCGGGCGACGTGCGCGCGGCCGACGTCTTCGACGAAGCGGAGCACTGGTTCGGTCCGATTCCGGCAGCGAAGCTGCCGGCGCGCCGTCAGTACGCGCTGCACCCCGCGACGAACGTCGCGTACACGATGCCGTCGTCGTATCCGTACACGATGGTCGACGAGGCGTACGCGGCTCCGGGCAACGCCAAGCCGTACGAGCACGATCAGGTGCGCAACGACGTTGCGCTCGGCGCGATGTTCAACCCGCGCGGCCCGTTCCGCACGCTGGTCGAGCGCGGTCTCGTGCTCGCGTACGAGCCGACGCCGCTCGAAGACCGGCGCGCCTCCGTCGTGCACATCATGCTGGTCGTCGCACCGGGCCACACCGCCGCCGAGGTGCGCGCCGCGTACGAGAAGACGATGGCCGACACGCTGCGCCGCGGCATCGACCCGGACTTGTTCGAAGCGTCGAAGCGCTCCGAGCTCGCGTCGATGACGTACGCGCGCGACTCGATCGTCGGCCTGGGCGACGCGATCGGCGCCAACATGGTGTTCCCGGGCGATACCGACCCCTCGCAGTTCGACGCCCTCTACGGCGCGATCACGCTGGACGAAGCGAACGCCGTCGCGCGCCGCGTGTACGCGAAGGCGAACGTCGTCGCGACGCTGCGCCCCGGGGCGACGCCGCAAGCAGCGCAGCAGCCGTCGAACGTGACGTCGTCGGTGACCGACAACTTCGGTGCGCGGACGTCGAACGGTCCGCTGATCCAGCCTGACTGGATGAAGGCGGCGCTCGCGAAACCGCTCGCGCTTCGCAGCGACGTCGATCCCGTCGAGACGACGCTTCCGAACGGCTTGCGGCTGCTGGTGCAGCGCGTCGACACCAACCCGACGGTCTTCATCGACGGCATCGTGCGGACGGCGCCGCAGTTCGACCCGCCCGGAAAGGAAGGCGTGGGCGAGCTGACGTCCGCGCTCATGGACTGGGGCAGCGCGAAGTACGACTACGACGCGCAGCGCAAGCTCGGCGACGACCGAGCCGCGGAGCTTTCGTTCGGGCTCGAGTTCTCGGCCCACGGGCGAGCGCCGGATTTCGCAACGCTGCTGGACGTGCTCGCGGACGACGTCCGCCGGCCGAGCTTGCCCGCGGATCGTTTCGACCTCGTGCGCACGCGGCTCGCCGGCTACGCGAGCCGCCGCGCGCTGCAAGCCGGCTTCGAAGCGCAACGGCTGTTCAACGCCGCGCTCTACCCGGCCGGCGATCCCGCGCTTCGCGTGCCGACGGAGCGTTCGATCGACAACGTCACGCTCGACGACGTGAAGGCCTACGATGCCGAGTACGTGCGCCCCGACCTCACCACGCTGGTCGTCGTCGGCGACGTCGACCCCGCGCAGGTGACCGCCGCGGTGCAGCGGGAGTTCGGCGACTGGAAGGCGGCCGGGCCGAAGCCGGACCCGCACCTTCCGGCCGTCCCGCTGCCCCAGCCGCAGACGCGCATCGTGACGACGTCGTCGCAAGACGTCACCGTCGAGCTCGGCGCGCCCGCGCTTCCGCGCAGCTCGCCGGACTTCGATGCCCTGACGCTCGCGAACACGATCTACGGCGGAGGATCGCTCGAGTCGCGGCTGTTCCGCGAGGTGCGCGAGCAGCGCGGGCTCGTCTACGGTGCCTCGAGCGCGCTCGATGCGAACCGCGATCGAGGCACGTTCACGATCTCGTTCAGCGCGGTGCCGTCGAAGATCGACGCCGCCGAAGTGCTGGTGCGTCACGAGCTGCGCCGCATGCAGACGGAGGACGTCTCGGCGGAGGAGCTGGCGCGCGCGAAGACGCGCGTCGTCGCCACGCAGCTCATCGCGGAGCAGGCGACCTCGTCGATCGCGGGCGACCTCCTGCGCATCGGCCTCGACGATCTGCCGACGACGTACTATTCAACGCTGGCGTCCCGGTACGCGTCGATCACCGCCGCCGACGTGCAGCGCGCCGCGAACGCGTACTTCCATCCCGACAACCTGGTCGAGGTACGGATCGGGCCGCCGAACACGTAGCGCCCGATGCGGGCGAGCACACGAAGCGGCGTCTGGACCACGCGTCCCGGTGTCGTCGGTGAACGCGGTGAAGAGGCGGCGCGTCCGGAACGACGGGCGTTCGGCGCTCCATCCTCAGCCCAGCCGCAGGTCCAGGTACTCCGGCTCGGACGGCAGCACGTCGCGCCATTGGCGGATCAGCTGACGGTATGCCTCGCCGACGGGCCGGAGGCTGCGATCGAGATCGGCGAGCCCGAGCGGGTTGACGTGCCCGGCGTCCGCGCGCAGCTGATAATCCCAGTCGACCTGATCGGTGAGGCTGTACCACGTGAACCCGAGCATCGGGACGCCGTCCTGATTGAGCTTGTGCACGTTCGCCCATTGCTTGCGCAGCCACACCGGCGCCTCGAGGGCGTTCTGGACGTTCGTCTCCGTATGCATCACCGGCAGGCGATAGCGCTCGTAATAGTGGTGCGTGATCACGTAGTAACCGAAGATCTCGCCCGCCGGCTCGATGGACCCGTCCTCACGCACGAGGTGCTCGTTCGTCACGTAGTAATCGTTGCCCATGATGCATCGGCCCGCGCAGTGGCGGTTGCGAAACCAATGGAACTCGTCGCGCGTCATCCCGCTGTCGAGCAGGTACTCGTACATCGCCGCGTCCAGCGAGTGTCCGTACGTCAAGTCGAGCGCGAGAAACCGCTTCTGGTTGTAGAGATCGGCGATCTCCCGCGCGGCCGGATTCTCGGCGTGGAAGTACTCCGACGACTCGCTCTGGACGAACACGGCGTCCCCGCGCTGGCTCATGATGGCGTGCATCGCGAGGATGTTCGCCTGGCACAAGTTCCGCAGCGCCCGCACGAACGAACGATCGTCGGTCAGACGCTCGTTCCACCAGCCGAACTGCGCGGAGAACGTGGCCGCGATGAAGATCTCGTTGACGGGCGTGTAGAAACGCACCCACGGAAAACGCCGCGCGAACGCGCGCGCGTATTCGGCGAAATACTCCGGCCATTCGGCATTCTGGAAGTCGCCGATCCAGTCGGGGACGCCGAAGTGGCACAGATCGACGATGGGCGTGATCCCGAGGCGCTTCAGCTCGGCGAACGTCTCGTCCGCGAACGACCAGTCGTATCGCCCGGGGCCGAGGTGCGTGCGGTACAAGGGAGGCCCGTACCGCAGGAACTCGATCTCGAGCTGCTTGACGAGCGCGAAGTCCTCACGCCACCGTTCGTAGTGCTTGCACTTCTCGAACTCGTCGATGCGCTTGCGCGAGCCGTCCGGCAGCGCGATCACGGGATAGCTGCCCTCGATGCCGGTCGCGAACATGAAACGCACCGCTGCTCATAAGTCGGCGATGCGGCGCAGGCCTTCTCGAAGGTCCTCGATCGCGGCGACCCAAGAGAGCCGCAGCCAGCCCTCGAGCGTGTCGCCGAAGATGCATCCCGGGATCGCGACGACGCCGCGGTTCTCAACGAGGTCGAGCGCCGCCGCGAGGGAGTCGTCGCTCCGCGGCAGCCGGACGCATGCGTAGAACGCGCCGTCGATCGGCACGTAGCGCAGACCGCTCGCATCGAGCGCTTCAACGGTGCGCGTATGCTGCGCGCGGTACCACGCCGACTGCTCCGCGATCGCGCCGGGCTCGCCGAAGATCTCGTACGCGACGCGCTGGCCGAACGCGCTCGCCGTCGACGTGACCCACGCGTGTGTCTTGACCAGCGCGTCGATGGCGCTGTCCGGCGCGAGCAGCCAGCCGATGCGCATTCCGGTCAGCGCGTTCGATTTCGAGAGCGAGTTCGCGACGATCGTGTGCGGATAGTACCGCGCCACGTACCCGGGATCGTCGACGTACGTGAGCTCGCGGTAGATCTCATCGTGCAGCACCCACACCGGCGGGCCGCCGCGCGCGAGGAGCGCTGCCGCGAGACGGCGTGCATCGGTTTCACGCAGCACGCGGCCGGTCGGGTTCGCCGGTGAGCCGATGACGATCATGCGCGTCGCGCGGTCGACGCCGTCGAGAATCGCATCGACGTCGTAGCGGAAGTCCTCGTCCGCGCGCAGGTGCAGGCGCCGCGACGCGATGCCTTCGAGCTGCGCGATCTTCGCGTACGCGGGGAACGCCGGGTCGACGATGAGCAGCTCGTCGCTCGCCGGATCGAGCATCGCCTTGATCGCGACGTAGACGGCCTCTTGCGACCCCGTCGTCACGCACACGTTGCGCGCGCCGGTCATCCCGGGATACGCGTAGTGCGCGGCGATGCGCTCGCGCAGACCGGCCTCGCCGGCGTTCACGGTGTACTTCACGCCGTGCTGCCCCGCCCACCGCGCGGCCGCGTCGATGAAGCGCTGCTGCGGCAGAATCGTCGGCTCGCCGAGCCCGAGATCGATTGCGCCCGGTTTCTTCTTCGCCGCGATCGCGCGAATGACGGACGGCTCGATCTCCGCGACCTTCGGATTCACGCGGGTCGCGTCACGCGGTTCATGTCGTTCACGTCATGCTGAGCTCGTCGAAGCATGCGAGACGCACGTCCACGAAGAGCACGAGCGTCGCGCACCCTTCGACCGGCGCAGGGTGACATGGTGACGGGTCACACCGCGACTTCGAACTCGCGCAGCGCGGCGTTCAGCGACGTTTTCTGGTCGGTGGACTCGCTTCGGTCGCCGATGATCAGCGCGCACGGCGTGCCGTATTCCCCCGCGGCGAACCGCTTCGGCTGCGTGCCGGGGATGACGACCGCGCGCGGCGGCACGGCGCCCTTCGTCACGACCGGCTGCTCGCCGCGCACGTCGACGATCGGCGTCGACGCGGTCAGCACCACGCCGGCGCCCAGCACCGCTTCGCGTCCGACGCGGACGCCTTCGACGACGATACACCGCGAGCCGACGAACGCGCCGTCCTCGACGATCACGGGCGCCGCCTGCGGCGGCTCGAGCACGCCGCCGATACCGACGCCGCCGCTCAGGTGAACGTTCTTGCCGATCTGCGCGCACGAGCCGACGGTCGCCCACGTGTCGACCATGGAACCGTCGTCGACGTACGCGCCGACGTTCACGTAGCCGGGCATGAGGATCGAGCCCTTCCCGAGGTACGATCCATAGCGGGCAACGCCGGGCGGGACACATCGCGCGCCGAGCTTCTTCCAATTCCGTTTCGTGGGTAACTTGTCGTAGTACGAAGGGAGACGGTATCGGAAATTGAGCGCCTCGAGCGAGCCGGCGGTACGAGCGAATTCGCCTTCGACGATGCGGGCGGACTCGAAGCGGGAGAACGCGAGCACGATCGCTCGCTTCACCCACGGGTAGACCACCCACTCGCCGTCGACGGGGGCGCAGACGCGAAGCGTGCCGGTATCGAGCGCTTCGAGCACCTCGTCGATCACGCGACCCGGCTTCTTCCGAACCGCCTTCGGCTCGCTTACGAGACGCTCTTCGAGCTCGACGACTTTCGCTTCCAGAGTTTCTGCATCCATCGAGCGGGCCGATTCCCGCGTCCGGCAACGTGCTCCCTTCGTGCGGCGTGGAGGGGGGCGAACGCCTCGCCGGGTAACGCGCCACTTCCACAGGAGACGACGTGAACACCGCAGCGGACGACCTACGCATCAACGCCATTCGATTTCTGGCGGTCGACGCGGTCCAGCAGGCGAACTCGGGCCATCCCGGCTTACCGCTCGGCGCGGCGCCTGCGGCGTATGCGCTGTGGACGCGTCACCTGCGCTTCAACCCGGCGGACCCGCACTGGTTCGACCGCGACCGCTTCGTGCTCAGCGCCGGACACGGTTCGGCGTTGCTGTACGCGCTGCTGCATCTCACGGGCTACCCGCTGGGTCTGGACGACCTCAAAGCGTTCCGCCAGCTCGGCAGCCGCACGCCGGGACATCCCGAGTACCATCACACCGAAGGCGTCGAGGTCACGACCGGCCCGCTGGGCCAAGGATTTGCGAACGGCGTCGGGCTCGCGATCGCCGAGGCACACCTCGCGGCGGTGTACAACCGCGCGCAGACGATCGTCGATCACTATACGTACGTGCTCGCCGGCGACGGCGACCTGATGGAAGGCGTATCGTCGGAAGCCGCGTCGCTCGCCGGCCACCTCGGCCTCGGCAAGCTGATCGTGCTCTACGACGACAACAAGGTGTCGCTCGCGGCCGCGACCGACGTCACCTTCACCGAGGATGTGCGCGAGCGCTTCGAGGCGTACGGCTGGCACACGTCCGAGGTCGGTCCCGAGTCCTCGAACGACGTCGATGCACTCGACCGCGCGATCAGCGAAGCGAAAGATCACGCGCAGCGCCCGTCGCTCATCGCGGTGCGCTCGACGATCGGGTTCGGGTCGCCCGAGGCGGGCACGTACAAGACGCACGGCGAGCCGCTCGGCAAGAACATGGAGGCCACGCGCAAGGCGCTGCACTGGGACTATCCGCCGTTCGTCGTGCCCGATGAAGCCGCGGCGTTCTTCAAAGAGATCGGTGCGAAAGGTCAGCAGCTGCAGGACGAGTGGGGCGCGCGCTATGCGGCGTGGTCGAGCGCGAACCCCCAGCTCGCCGAGCAGCTGCAGCGCGCGCGCGATCGCAAGATTCCGAGCGATCTTCCGTGGCCGTCGTTCGACGCCTCGAACGGCAACGTAGCGACGCGCGAAGCGGGCGGCACGGTGATGAACGCGATCGCGGCGGCACTCCCCGAGCTCGTCGGCGGCTCGGCGGATCTGGATCCGTCGACGAAGACGTATCTGAAGGATCAAGGCGACTTCCAGCCGGGCAACTACGCGGGCCGCAACATTCACTACGGCGTGCGCGAGCACGCGATGGTCGCGGCGTCGAACGGCATCGCGCTTCACGGCGGGTTGCTGCCGTTCAGCGCGACGTTCTTCAATTTCCTCGACTACTGCAAGCCGGCCGTGCGGCTCGCCGCGCTGAACACCGTGCGCGAGGTCTTCGTCTTCACGCACGACTCGGTGTTCCTCGGCGAAGACGGTCCGACGCATCAGCCGATCGAGCAGCTCTCGATGCTGCGCGCGACGCCGAACGTCGTCGACCTGCGGCCCGCGGACGCGCTCGAGACGGTGGAGGCGTGGAAGGTCGCGCTCTCCGCGGAGACGGGGCCGTTCGCGCTCGTGCTGACGCGGCAGAAGGTTCCGTTCCTCGGCGCGCGGCGCGCCGACGTCGCGCGCGGCGCGTACGTGCTCGTCGATCCGACGGACGGCAAACCGGATCTGCTCCTCATCGCGACCGGATCCGAGGTGCACCTCGCCGTCGACGCGGCGAAGCTGCTCGAGGGGCGCGGCACGAAGACGCGCGTCGTTTCGATGCCGTCATGGAAGCTGTTCGAACGGCAGAACGAGGCGTATCGTGAGTCCGTCCTTCCGGCCGACGTCCGCGCGAGGATGTCGATCGAAGCGGGCGCGACGATCGGCTGGTCGCGATACGTCGGCGACCGCGGCATCGCGTTCGGCATCGATCACTTCGGTACGTCGGCCCCCGCGGCAGCGATCGCGAACGACTACGGGTTCACACCGCAGCACGTGGCCGACGTCGCCGCCGGCCTCCTCACGCACGCGTAAAGAAGGCGAGAATGCTCAAAGAACTTGCGGACGTGGGCCAGAGCATCTGGCTCGACAACATCCGGCGCAGCATGTTCGCGTCGGGCGACCTGCAGCGGCTCATCGATCTCGGGCTGCGCGGGATGACGTCGAACCCGACGATCTTCGAGAAGGCCATCGGCTCGGGCTCCGACTACGACGAGCAGCTCCGCACGCTGACCGACGAACGCGATCCGCTTGCCGTGTTCGAGGCGCTCGCGATTCGCGACATCCGCAGTGCGTGCGACCTGTTCGAGCCCGTGTGGGAGTCGACGAACGGCCTCGACGGTTACGTCTCGCTCGAAGTGCCTCCGAACCTCGCGCACGACACGCAGGGCACGATCGATGCCGCCCGCCGTCTCTGGGGCGAGGTCAACCGCGCGAACTTGATGATCAAGATCCCGGGGACGGCCGAAGGCATGCCCGCGATCCAGGCGACGATCGCCGCCGGCATCAACGTCAACGTCACGTTGCTCTTCTCGGTCGACCGCTACGAGGCCGCGGCGAACGCGTACATCGCGGGCCTCGAGGAGCGCGCCGGGAAGGGACAGCCGATCGAACGCATCGCGTCCGTCGCGTCGTTCTTCGTGTCGCGCATCGACACCGCGATCGACAAGCAGCTGCAAGCGCGCATCGACAAAGGCGAGACGCTGAAGGAGCTGCTCGGAAAAGCGGCGGTCGCCAACACGAAGATCGCCTACCAGCGCTTCTTGAAGATCTTCGGCAGCGACCGGTTCGCGGCGCTCAAAGCGAAGGGCGCGCACGTGCAGCGTCCGCTGTGGGCGTCGACGTCGACGAAGAATCCCGCGTATCCCGACCTGCTGTACGTGGAGAACCTGGTCGGGCGCGACACCGTGAACACCGTGCCGCCGAACACGCTCGAGGCGATGCTCGACCACGGAACCGTGCATGCCGACACGGTCCTCGACGACGTCGACGGCGCGCGCGCGACGATCGAAGCGCTCGCGAAGGCGCAGATCTCGCTGTACGACGTCACCGAAGAGCTCGTGGCCGAGGGGGTGAAGTCGTTCGCCGACTCGTTCAACGCGATGCTGACCGCGATCGGCGCGAAGCTCGACAAGCTGCGCGCCGGCGCGCCGCCGCGCGTCGCCGTCGCCGCCCCCGGCGAGGCGAACGCGGCCGTCGATGCGGCGCTCGACGAGCTCGTGAAGAGCGAGTTCCTGCGCAAGCTGTGGTCGCACGACCCATCGCCATGGTCGTCCGATCCGCACCACGTCGACATCATCAAGCACGCGCTGGGGTGGGTCGAGATCGCTCAGCAGACGCACGCGCAGAGCGGCGAGCTTCGCGACTTCGCGAACGCGTGCGCCAAGCGCTTCGATCACGCCGTCGTCCTCGGCATGGGCGGCAGCTCGCTCGCGCCCGACATCCTGCGCGCAACGTTCGGGCGAACGCCGGGGTTCCCGGAGCTCCACGTGCTCGACTCGACCGATCCGCAGCAGATCAAGGCGCTCGACGATCGGCTCGACATCGCGAAATCGCTGTTCATCGTCGCATCGAAGTCCGGCACGACGACCGAGCCCGACGCGTTCTTTCGTTACTTCTACCAGCGGGTCGTCCAGACGGTGGGCGCCGCGAACGCGGCGGAGCAGTTCGTCGCGATCACCGACCCGGGCACCGCGCTCGAGCACGAGGCGAAATCCGAGAAGTTCTTCCGCGTGTTCACGAACGACCCGAACATCGGCGGCCGCTACTCGGCCTTGTCCTATTTCGGGATGGTGCCGGCGGCGATCGCCGGCTACGACGTCACCGCGATTCTGGATCGCGCGATCAACGCGATGCACGCCAACGCGGCGACGGTCGCCGGTTACGACGCGCCCGGCCTGCGTTTCGGAGCGGCGATCGGCGCGCTCGCGAAGCGCGGACGCGACAAGCTGACGATCGTGACGCATCCGTCGGTCGGCGCGTTCGGCGCGTGGGCGGAACAGCTCGTCGCCGAGTCCACCGGCAAGTCCGGCACGGGGATCGTGCCGGTCGACGGCGAGTCGCTCGGCGCGCCGAGCGCCTACGGCGACGACCGCGTCTTCGTCTACGCCGGCGCGGGGTTGCCCGGATCGGACGACATCACCGCACGACTGAGCGCGCTCGAGGATGCGGGGCATCCCGTGATCCGGCTCGCGATGGCGGACACGCTCGACGTCGGCGAGCAGTTCTATACGTGGGAGATCGCGACGGCCGCCGCGGGCGCCGTGCTCGGGATCGACGCATTCGACCAGCCGAACGTGCAGGAGTCCAAGGACAACACGAAGCGGCTGCTGGGCGAGTTCTCCTCGGAAGGCCGCTTCTCGCAACCGCGTGCGGCGGTGCAGTCGGACGAGGCGTCGGTGTTCGCGCTCGGCGGCTCGCGCGACGTCGCGCTGGGGGGCGATCTGCAATCGGCCGTCGCGGCGATCGCCGATCAGATCGGCACCGGCGACTACGTCGCGTTCAACGCGTACGTTCCGATGGACGCCGACGCCGAAGCGTTGCTGCAGCGTGTGCGCGGCATCGTTCGCGACGCGAAGCACGTCGCGACCACGGTCGGCTTCGGCCCGCGCTTCCTGCACTCCACGGGACAGCTGCACAAGGGCGGATCGAACGAAGGCGTGTTCTTCCAGATCACGTACGACGCGCCGTTCGATCTGCCGATCCCCGGCATGCAGGCCGGGTTCCGCACGCTGCAGCGCGCGCAGGCCCTCGGCGATTTCGAGTCGCTCGACAAACGGAATCGCCGCGGCGTTCGCGTCCACTTTCCCGGGGATCCGAAAGCCGGGCTCGCTGCGCTCGCGAACGCGCTCGAAGCCGCCGTGACGGCGAAGGCCTGAACGCACGTGCAACTCGGAATGGTCGGGCTCGGCCGCATGGGCGCGAACATGACCACGCGACTCGTGCGCGGCGGCCACAGCGTCGTGGCGTACGATCGCGATGCGCAGGCCGTGCAACGTGCGGCGGCGGACGGCGCCACGGGAGCGTCGTCGCTCGACGATCTCGTCGAGAAGCTCGCTACGCCCCGCGCGGTATGGATCATGGTGCCGGCGGGCGAGGCGACGGACTCGACGATCGGCTCACTGCTCGAGCTGCTGAAGCCGGACGACGTCATCATCGACGGCGGCAATTCGCGCTGGACCGACTCCAAGGACCGCTACGCGCGCTGTCGAGGGCGCGACGTGCGCTTCGTCGACGCGGGAACGTCCGGAGGCGTTTGGGGGCTCGCGAACGGGTACTGTTTGATGGTCGGCGGCGACGACGACGCGGTGAAGCACGTGGAGCCGATCTTCCTCACGCTCGCGCCGAAAGGCGGCTACGCGCACGTCGGTCCGAGCGGCGCCGGCCACTTCTCCAAGATGGTGCACAACGGTATCGAGTACGGGATGCTCGCGGCATACGGCGAGGGCTTCGAGATTCTCGAGAAGTCCGAGTACGACTACGACCTTCATGAGCTGGCGTCGATCTGGCGCTACGGCTCGGTCGTGCGGTCGTGGCTCTTGGAGCTGCTGGAGCTCGCGCTCAAGGCCGACCCCGATCTCGCGAAGATCAAGGGCTACGTCGACGACTCCGGCGAGGGGCGGTGGACGGTCCAGGCCGCGATCGACGAGAACGTGCCGGCGCCCGTCATCACGCTGTCGCTGCTCTCGCGCTTCGTATCGCGTCAGCCCGAGTCGTTCAGCGCGAAGGTCATCGCCGCATTGCGCAATCAGTTCGGCGGACACGCCGTCAAACCGGAATGACGACCACGGCCGCCCCGCGCGCCGCGGCGAACCCGCTGCGCAAGGGCCTCTCCGTCGACCGCATCACGGACCCGTGCAACGTCGTGTTCTTCGGGGCGACGGGCGACTTGATGAAGCGCATGCTGCTGCCTGCGATGTGGAACTTGCGCCTCGAAGACATCCTGCCGACCAACTTCGGGATCATCGGCTTCTCGCGGTCGATCGACCGTGACGAGCAATTCCGCGCCGAGATGCGCAAATCCGTCGACGAGTTCTCGCGCACCGGTCCGGCGACCGAGCCGCTCTGGAGCGATTTCGCGAAGCGGCTGTCGTTCGTGCAGGGCAGCTTCGACGACGTCGATGCGTTCCACAAGCTTCGCGAGCAGCTCGAGACGAACGACCGCGAGCTCGGCACGGCCGGCAACCGCCTCTTCTACCTGAGCACGCCGCCGTCGGTCTTCGCGCAGATCGTGCGCCAGATCGACGCGGCGAACCTCGGACCGCGCGGGAACGACAAGGGTTGGACGCGCATCATCATCGAGAAGCCGTTCGGGACGGACCTCGATTCCGCGCGCGCGCTCGAAGCGGAAGTCGCGAAGGTCTTCGACGAGAAGCAGGTCTACCGCATCGATCATTACCTGGGCAAAGAACCGGTCCAGGACATCATGGCGCTGCGGTTCGCGAACGTGATCTTCGAGCCGATCTGGAATCGCCGATACGTCGACTCCGTGCAGATCACCGCCGCGGAGACCGTCGGCGTCGAATTGCGCGGCGGTTACTACGACAACGCCGGCGCGCTGCGCGACATGATCCAGAACCACGTGCTGAACCTGCTGGCGCTCGTCGCGATGGAGCCTCCCGTGTCGGCGGATGCCGACTCGATCCGCGACGAGAAGTTCAAGGTGCTGCGCGCCGTCCGCCCGATCGAACGTGGTCGCGTCACGCTCGACAGCGCGCGCGGTCAGTACGATGCGGGAGCCATCAGCGGCAAGCCGGTGCCGGCGTACCGCGACGAGCCGGACGTGCACGCCGACTCGAACACCGAGACGTACGCGGCGGTGAAGTTCTGGATCGACAACTGGCGGTGGGCCGACGTTCCGTTCTACGTGCGCTCCGGGAAGCGGCTCGCGCACAAGACGTCGGAGATCGCGATCACGTTCCGCTCGCTGCCGCACCGTCTCTTCGGCGACGCCGGCGACGCCGTCGACAACAACGTGCTGGTGCTGAAGATTCAGCCCGATGAAGGCGTGTCGCTGCGATTCAACGCGAAGGTGCCGGGGCCGAAGATGCACATCCGCTCGGTGTCGATGGACTTCAACTACGGCACCGGATTCGGCGTGGTGTCGGCGCCGGCGTACGAACGGCTGATCGGCGATGCGATGCGCGGCGACGCGACGCTGTTCACGCGCTGGGACGCGGTCGAGACGGCGTGGCAGATCGTCATGCCGATCCTCGACCGGTGGCAGAACACGACCGACGAAGGCTTCCCGAACTATGCGGCGGGCAGCCAGGGTCCGCAATCGTCGGAACGCATGCTCGCGATGGACGGCCGCGAGTGGCGGAAGATCTAGGCCTCGAGTCCTCGACGGTTGCGGCGTCGGTCGAGGAGGTCCGCGCGGAGCTCGCGCGCACGAAGCTGTCGACCTCGACGCTCAACTTGCTCGTGTGGATCGACGATCCCGCGCGCCGCGACTGGATTCGCGAGCGCGTCGGTATCCTGACCGCGAAGCACCCGTCGTTCACGATCGTCTTCGATCACACCGGCGTGCAGCGGCACGCAACCGTGACGACGAGCCCGCGCGACCCGAACGTCACCGTGACGGTCGACGCC
This sequence comes from Vulcanimicrobiota bacterium, assembly GCA_963841685.1. Taxonomy (GTDB): domain Bacteria; phylum Vulcanimicrobiota; class Vulcanimicrobiia; order Vulcanimicrobiales; family Vulcanimicrobiaceae; genus Vulcanimicrobium. The sequence continues at coordinate 1,493,314 of CAWJDU010000003.1, read as the reverse complement.
GAACGCGTCGAGGTCGACGTGCGCGGAGAGCGGCCGGAGACCGTCGCCGCGTACGCGGCCGGGCTGTGCGCGCGCGGCGTTCCGACCGTGCTGTGGTGGAGCGGCTTCCAGGAATCGAGCCGGGCGATCTTCTACGCGCTCCTTCCGCTGATCGATACGCTCGTGGTCGACTCGTCGGGCGGCACGCGCGACGAGAGCGCGCTGCGCGCGCTCGCCGGGTTCCACGCGGAGCATCCCGAAGTCACGCTGCGCGATCTCGCATGGCTGCGGCTGCGCCCGTGGCAAGACATCGTCGCGTACTTCTTCGACAACCCGGCCGCGACGTCGGAGCTCGCGTCGATTCGCAAGCTCTTCATCGCGAGCGGCTCGGAGTCCGAAGCGCTGTATCTCGCGGGCTGGATGGCGAGCGCGCTCGGATGGCGCGCGAGCGGCAAGAACGCGTTCACCGCGATCGACGGGAACACGATCGGATTCGATCGCCGGCAAACCGGTGAGATCCGGCGCGTGCAGAGCGTCTGCCTCGACAGCGACACGTCGTGGTACCACGCCGAAGTGGCCGCCGATGCGCAGAACGTCGTGCGCGTGTGGATCGAGGGCGAGCTCGCGAGCGAGCCGCGGCTCGTGCCGTTGAAGGCCATGGACAACGCGAGCCTTCTCGAACGCGCGATCCTCGAACCGAGCGCCGACGAGCTCTTCGAGACCGCGCTGCGGAGCGCGGCCACCGTCCTCGGATAGCGTCGTGCCGGAGCGAGCGCATGTAACCGTGCTGCGCGACCACGACGCCCTCGCCGCGGCAGCCGCAGACCACGTCGTCAACGTCGTCTCGAGGCTGCTGGGACGCGAGGAACGCGCGCACGTCGCGCTGGCCGGCGGCTCGACGCCGCGCGCGATGAACGCGCTGCTCACCGCGCCGCCGCGGCGCGACGCCGTCGACTGGACGCGCGTCGTGTTCTGGTTCGGCGACGAGCGCTGCGTGCCGCCCGCCGACGCGCAGTCGAACTACGGGATGAACCGCGAGACGCTGCTCGACCCGCTCGGCATCCGCCGCGAGAACGTGCACCGCATGCGCGGCGAGGACGATCCCAGCGCGGCCGCAGCCGACTACGACGCGATCCTGCAGCGCGAGCTCGGCGAAGCGCCGCGGCTCGACCTCGTCCTGCTCGGCATGGGCCCCGACGGACACACGGCGTCGCTGTTTCCCGGCACCATCGGGGCGATCGACAAGCACAAGCGCTGCATCGCGCACTACGTTCCGCAGCTTTCGACGTGGCGCATCACGCTGACGCCGCGCACGATCAACGCGGCCCGCCACGTTGCGATCACCGCCGGCGGACCGGAAAAGGCCGACGCGCTGCACGGCGTGCTCGACGGCCCGAAGCAGACCGATGTCTATCCGTCGCAGTTGGTCCACCCGAACGGCGAGCTGCGCTGGTTCGTCGACGCCGCAGCAGCCTCGAGGCTCCAGCCGCGCCCGCCGTCCTGACCGTGAAGCTTGCGTGTCAGCGCGAGCTGTTCGCTGTCACCCCGAGCTTGTCGAAGGGGCCGCCACCGTCGCGCCGTCGGGGTCGCGGTGCTCGCGCAGCACGGGCAGCGCCGCAGCCACGATGATCGCCGCGCCGAGAAACCACGGTGCGCCGGGGACGCCGTGCGCGATGCCGATCGCGAACGCCGTCGTGTACAGAAGCGGCCCGATGAGCGCCGCGAAGCCACGAATCGATCCGATCGCACCCTGAAGCTCGCCCTGTTCTCGCGGGCTGACGCGACGCGTCATCATCGCCTGCCCCGCGGCGGGTGCAAGCCCCCACAGACACAGCGGCAGGATGCCGACGAAGAACAGCCACGTCCACGGCGCGAGGCCGCAGATCACGAGCGAGAGCACGCCGAACGCGATGCCTGCAAACAGCGAGACGCGTTCGCCGAAGCGCTTCACAAACGGACCGATGAGGAACATCTGCGCCGACGATGAGCGTGATGCCGATCGCGGCCAGCGAGAGTCCGGTCATTCCCGGCTGCCAGCCGTAGCGATACGTCACGTACAGGACCCACACGGTCTGCATCACCATGCCGGCGAGCGTGCTGAACAGTGTCACGAGCGCGAGCGCGCTGAGCTCGGGATGACTGCGGAGCAGACGCAATGCGCCGAGCGGGTTCGCCTTCGACCACATGAAGCGCGGCGCGCGCTTGTCGCGCGGCAGCGACTCCGGCAACACGAAGGAACCGTACACGCCGTTCAACAGGCAGAGCGCGCCGGCGACCCAGAACGGCAGCCGCGGATCGAACTGTCCGCACAAACCGCCGATCGCCGGCCCGATGACGAACCCGAGACCGAACGCCGCGCCGAGCATCCCGAAGGCCTTCGCGCGTTCCTGCGGCGGCGAGACGTCGGCGACGTACGCGCCGGCCGCCGTGGCGCTGGCCGAGGTGATGCCGGAGATCACGCGACCCGCGAGCAGCCACCAGAGCGCGGGCGCGAGCGCCATGACGAAATAGTCGAGCGCCATCCCGATGTTCGACGCGATGATCACGGGACGGCGTCCGAAGCGATCGGACAGCACGCCGAGCACCGGCTGCCACACGAACTGCATGATCGCGAACACCGTTCCGAGCAGGCCCACGACGCGCGCGGCGCCCTCGACGTCGCCGTGCAAGAACTGCTCGACGAGCGGGACGAACACCGGCGCCATCACGCCGAGCGCGATCATGTCGAGCGCCACCGTGATGAACACGAAGACGACGGCGGCGCGACGCCGCGGCGCGGGCGTCGTTTCGGGAATCGCTTCAGCGGCGGTGCGGGGTATGGTCATCGGCGAGGTGCTCCGGTTCGGGGAGGGCGTCCAAGGCGAGGATCCAGAGCTCGACCGCGCGATCGATTCGCGCGCGATCGCCCGTGGCGAGCAGGTCGAGGAGAAAACCGCGGTATCCGGCGAGCAGCACCGTCGCGACGGCGCGCGCGTCGCGCTTGCCGTAGCCGTTCGCCATCGCACTCGCGGTGAGGTAGCCGATCCAGTCGACGACCGCCCCGCGCAGAAAGTCCGCATACCGCTCCGGGGACTGCAACGCGAGTCCGTACACCTCGAAGAAGAGGCGAAAGACGCGTCGGTTCTCCGGTGCGCTCATGAACTTCCACGCCCCGCGCACCGTCACCGCATACGATGACGCTTCGCGCGGCACGGTATCGAACAATGCCTTCTGACGCTCGCGCAACCGCGCGAGCATCCCCGCGATCAGCTCCTCCTTCGAGTTGAAGTAGTACAGCAGGACGCGCGGACTCGACCCGACCGCATCCGCCAGCGGCCGTAACGAAAGATCGGCGAGGCCGTTCTCCGCTACGTAGTCGGCGATACGATCGAGAAGATCAGCACGGCGTTGGTCCGCGCCCCGTGCCATGCGCGCAGTCTAGCATATTGAAACGACTGTTTCAATATGGCGTCGACGGCGTCGTCTATCGCCCGTGCGTGTGCGTCATGCCTCCGCTCTGATTGCCGCGCATGCTGTCGTACATCGTGATCTGATCGGCGGTGAGCAGCTCGCGGGTCGCGAGGTGCGCCGAAAGGTGAACGTCGCGCAGCCGTCCTTGCAGCGTGCCGATGCGCTCGGTGAGCGTCGTCAATGTCGCTTGGTCGATGGTGCCGTTCGCGAACGCGCGATCGAGCGCGGCTTCGGCATCGACGATTTGGCGGCCGAGGGGCACCGCTGCGGCCGTCATGGCGGCTTCGACCTTCTCAATCGCCGCCTTCTGTGCGTCGGACAGTTTGAGGTGCTCGGCGATCGCGAGGACGTGCTTCGGACCGGGGTAGTGGTTGAGCTCTGCCGCCTTCGCCATACCAAGGCCCTCACCGGCGAGGTATCCCTTCACCTCGTCCGGCGACAGGGACCTGATCGCGGGCGCCGTCGTCTGGGCCGCCGCGAACGCCGGAATGGAAGCGACGACCAATGCCGCGAGAACGATGCGACGTATCATGTGCAAAGGCACCCTCAACACGCGCTGTTCGAGAATCCGACCTTGGCCGACCGGAAGTTGACCGGCGAATACACGTGCACCCAGGCGAACCCTCGCGTCGCTTCGATCGGATTGAGCTGTGCGCGCACGTGCTTCTTGCCGCCGGCGTCCATCGTCATCGTGTGCATCTTCCACGCGTGATTGCCCGAACGCGCCCAGTGATACTTGACGACGTGCGGCATCCCGGGCGGCCAGTCTCTCGTCACGATGTCGGCGTCGAAGCGGAACCTGCCGCAGCCGTTGACCGAGCTGCGCGACTCGACGTTCTCGACGGTGACGGTCAGGTGCGGCCGCCGAGGCCGGCAACGTCGACGCCGCCGCGACCAACGCGAACGCAAACGATACTGCGGACGCGAACATGCGCATGATCGACGACCTCGTGGGGACGGTGCGTATGCTCGCCCGCTTTGCTGCCCGAGCCGACACTCCCTCCACGAGCTGCGCGGTGTGCAGATCGCTCGACGGGTCGGGCGCACGGCGGCGGCGTACAGACGCGTGATGCTGCAGTTGATCCTGGCGTTGGGCGTATCGCTAGGACCGGCGAACCCGTCCTCGCCTCCGACGTGGCCGCAGCCCGCCGCGACCTGCGAGGCGGCCGCGAGCACCGGCTCCTTCGGGTGTCCGCAAACCGATCCGGCGGTGGTTGAGATGTTCGCCATGGCGCACGCCCACGACGTCGCGGGAGTCCAGCGCGCGAGCGCGCGCGTACGAATCAGCTCCGACGACGTCGATCCCGCTGCCGCACACCTCTCGCGCGCGTTTGCCTTGGCGCTCGCGGATCCGGCGGCGTACGAAAGCGCGTACGTGCGAGCATTCGCCGCGAGCAGCTTCATGGAGTATCGTTACCTTGATCAGATCAATGCGGCCGGCCTTGCGCCGAGCGCGTTCGCCATCATCACGCGGCGATCGAATGCCGGCGATGCTTTGGCGTCCGCGGCGATTCTCCGTGCCGTCGCGCCGCGCAACGAGTTCCTCGCGCCGTTCGACGGCGACGCCGATCGTGCACAGTCACGCAAAGCTGTTCGCGGCGATGGCCGTCGCAGGCCCGGAATCGGCGGCCGTTTACCTTTGCACGTGGGGAGACCGCGATCGCGGCTGGGCGCAGGGCGAGGTCGCGAAAGTGCGTGCCACGACGCCGAAAGAACGCGCGCTCCTCGCGAAGCTCAAGGCGATGATTGCGCGCTGCTATGCGTACGACGCGAACGACTGAGTCGGAGCGTCTGCCGCGTCGGCTCAGGGGCGCCTCGTCACCGGCGGCGCTGCAACCGGCGCGATCGCCGGCAGGATGCTGTTCGGCCCGGCGCCGTTGAGGGTCGACGTGCCGAGTCCGGACACGTCGATGTTGTTCTGCGAGAACAGCCCGCCGCTCACGCGGTTCAGCTCGACGATCGCCTTGTCGAGATCCGTCTGTGCCTGCAGCTCGCGGCCTTCCTGATTCGCGACGTCGAGCTGACGCTGCAGCACGAGGAACGTCGTCGACGTGCCGGCTTGGAAGCGGCGCTGCTCGCCGAGGAGCACGCGCTGTGCGGCCTCGCGCGCCGAACGCGCCGCGATCACGCGGTACTGCGCCTCGCGCAGCCCTTGGATCGCGTTCATCGATTCGCTGCGGAAGCGCTGCACGAGCGCGGTCTCGTTGATCTGCACCTGCCGCTGCTCCTCGTTCGCGATCGCGAGATTCGCCTTCGCCGTGTGCTCGCCGATCGGGAACGAGAACGTGAGCTGTGCCGTGTACGTCGGGAAACGGTTGTCGAGCAAGTTCTGGAACGACGTGCCGAACTTGCCCGTTCTGGTACGCGGGCGGCGACGGAAACGCCGCGAGCACCGACGGCGGCGCGACGGCGCCCAGCAGCGCGAACAGCGGATTCGACAGCGGGTTCAGCGGGTTCCCCGCGAAGCCGTTCGACGTGTACCCGAGGCCGAGATCGAGCTGCGGTTTGAGCTGATCGCGCGCATACGAAAGCTGCAGATTCGCCTGCTCGCGCTGCGCGCGCACCTGCGCGACCTCAGGACGATTCTGGATCGCGGAGTTCACCAGCGCGTCGAGCGAGGGCTCCTGCGGAACCTGCGCGATCGGCGTCGTCGGCACGAGGTTCGCAAACCACACCGGATCGGCCGGATTCGCGAGCAGCAGCTGCTTGAGCGTCGTCTGCGTGCGCTGCACGTTCTGGATTGCGGCGTACACGTTGTCCTGGAAGACGTCGACCTGCGTGTTCGCCTCGACGATGTCCGTCGGCGCCACCGCGCCGCGCGCCGCGAGCCGCGCGTTCGATGCCGCCTGCGCGGCGGCGTTGCGCAGCCCTTCTTCTTGAATCGCGACGTTCTGCCAGGCGGACACGAGATCGAAGTAGGAGTCCTGCACCTGAACGATCGTGTTCGACGCGTCGGCGAGCGCGTTGCTGGCCGACACGGCGGAGTTGATCTGCGCGAGCTGCACCTGCAGGCGGGGCTGGTCGATCGCACGCCCGCGCAGCAGCGGCTGCGTCACCGCGAGCTGCAACGCCGTCTCGTAGAACGGATTGTAGCTGTTGAAGGCGCTGTCGGAGCTCACGCGCGTCGCGACGAGGTTCGCGCTGTACGAGCCGCCTTGCTGCGTCAAGCCGCGCACGCCGGCCGTCGCGTTCGCGGTGTCGGTCGTGACCGGACCGCCGTGCGCGTTCGTGTTGAACGGCGTCACCACGGGCGCGACCGCGTGCGAATAGCTCGGGACGAGCTGGAAGTTGACGTCGTATGCGCCCTTCGCCGCGACGATCTGATAGTTCGCGATGCGCAGGTTCGACTGCGCGATCGCGAGCTGCGTGTTGCGCTGCAGCGCCATGACGATCGCGTCTTGCAGCGCGAGACCGACGAACGGCTGCTGCTGCACGCCGACGAGATCGGGATTCGGCGCGGCACCGTTCGGCACGCTGTACGGCGGCAATGACGGCACCGCGGGCAGCACCGGCGGAATCGGCGGCGGCGGATTCCCCACACCGCGGATGTTGGAGCCCGGCGCGGGCGCGTTGCCGGCGCCCGGATTACCGCTCGCCGGCGCACCCGTCGTGCCCGGCGTCGTCGTCGTGCCGGAAGGCGGCCGCGCGCCCCCGGCCTGCGGCGTGCCGACGGGCTGCGGCGCCGCTCCGGGCGTCTGCAGCGTGCCGGGGACGGCCGGCGTGGTCTGCGCCGCGGGCGTCGTCGCCGCGCTCGGCGTCGCGGCGCCTTGCGGCGCGAGCGTCGCTTGCGGCGGCGCGGCCGTCGGCTGTGCGGGCGCGGGTGCTTGCGATGCGGCGGGCATCGGCGCGGGCGTCGCCTGTATCGGCGGAGCCGTCGGAGCCGTCGTCTGCGCGAACGCGGGCGACCCCGCCGCGAACGACGCCGCGGCGATGCTCGCGCAGAGCGCGAGCGCGATCGGACGGAACATCGGCCCTACTTGACCTTGATCGACGTTTCGACCGACATACCGACCCGCAGGGGTTTGTCCGGCGGCGGGTTGTCGACCGCGATGCGGACCGGCAGACGCTGCGTCACTTTCACGAAGTTTCCGGTCGCATTCTGCGCCGGCACGAGGCTGAACGTGTTTTGCGACGCGGGCGCGATCGCCTCGACGTGGCCGTGGAACGGCACGCCCTTGTACGCGTCGATGCTGATGTCGACCGGCTGACCGACGCGCACGTTGCCGAGCTGCGTCTCCTTGTAGTTCGCCGTGATGTAGATGCCGGTCGACGGAACGATCTCCATCAGCGACTGCCCCGGCGAGACCGCCGCGCCGATCTCGATGTTCTTCGTCCCCACGACGCCGTCGATCGGCGAGCGGATCACCGTGTATCCGAGACGATCTTGAGCGGCCTTCATCTGCGCCGCCACCGAGCCGGTCTGCGCGGTCGCGGCCGCAGCTTGCGCAGCCGTCGACGACACACGATACGGCGTTTCGGCCTCGTTGAGGCGGCCTTGTGCGGTTTCGAGCTGACCCTGCTGCGCGCCGATTCCGGCGGTCGCCGCGTTCGCGGACGCGATCGCCGACGTGTACCGCGCTTGCGCTTGAACGACCGCGGTTGCGGCGGCTGCGACGTTGTCCTGCGCGGACTGATACTGCGACTGCGCCTGCGCTTGCGCCGCGCGCTGGGCGTCGAGCTGCTGCGATGCGATATCGCCGGTGCGTACGAGCGCGGCGTACCGCGCGAGATCCGCGTTCGCACGCGCGAGCCCGGCGCGCGCGGCCGGTACCGCCGACTGCGCGACGCGCAGCTGCGCCTGCGCCTGCCCGATCGCGGCGCGAGCCGCGTCGGCTTGTTGCTGCGCCGAACGCGCCTGAGCGGCGGCGTTCGCGACGCCGCTCTGCGCGGCGGTGATACCGCCCGCGCCCTGCGTCGTCTGCGCCGCGACCTGCGCGCGCGTCAGCGAGACGTTCTCCTGCGCGGCACGCGCGTTCGCGCGCTGCGCGTTCAGCGCGGCCTGGGCGGCCTGCAGGGAAGCGAGCTCGTCGGTGTCGTCCAAACGGATCAGCACCTCGCCCTTGCGGACCGGATTGTTCGTATCGACGAGGATCTGGTCGACGCGCTCCTGGATCTTGCTCGTGATCGTGACGGTGTCCGCGTCGACGCGCGCGTCGTCGGTCGTCTGGTGCGTCGTGGCGTACGCGAGGTAACGGATCCCCCAGAACAGGATCGCGATCACCACGATCGCGCCGACGATGAGCGCCCAGACCGGCGGCCTGCGACGTCGTGCAGGCGTGGCGGGTTCGTCCGCGTGGGGCGGCGGCGTGCGTGCCTCGCCGGCGGGGCGCGCCGGGGCGTCGGTGGTCCGGGTTTCCAAGCGTCTAGACTCCGTGCAGAATCACGTCGACGACGCGGTCGAGCACGCTGTGGTCAGCGACGGCGCTGTCCCAAAGCTTACGCCCGACGACGTACGAGAACAGCATGCCCAAGAAATAGCGCGCCGCGAACGCCGGCTCCGTCCGAATCGCGCCCGCGTCCGCCTGGGCCGCGAAGTACGCCGTGAGGTCGGCCTTGATCTGCGCGGGTCCGCGCCACTCGGGAACGTCCGCGGTGCCGGCGGCGTCCTCGGCGAGGGAGACGCACAGCATCGCGCGGTTCGACATCATGCCGTCGACGATGAAGTGGGCGAGCGACCGAAGGTCGGCCGCGATGTCGGTGCCCGAGAGCGTCGAGATCACGTTGCGGAACTGCTCGGTGGCGCATGCGTGTTCGCGCATCGCGTCGAGCAGCGCGCGTTTCGAGCCGAAGTGCCGGAACAGGGTCGCCTCGTTGACGCCGGCACGGATCGCGACCTCGCGCGTCGTCGTGCCTCGCGTGCCGTTCCGTTCGAAGAGCTCGCGCGCCGCCGCGAGGATCTTCGACCGCGTCTCTTCGACGCCGGGGTGCGGACGCTGCGAAGCCGCGAGCATCACTTGGCGTTCTTCGTGAAGACCGAGTCGGCGATGGCGACGTTCGTCTTGTAGTCGGTGTAGGCGCCGTACGCGACGGCCTTCGCGTACGGGATCGCGATCTCGGCATGCTGCTCCGCGAGCATCGTGAACCCGCCGATCTCGCGGAATGTCTGCGTCATCGTGATGTGTCCGCCGTTGTAGTAGTCGTAGCGGATCGAATCGACGTTCCACCCGATCGGATCGACGAGCACGGTCTCGTGATCGATCATGCCGCGGACGCGCTGCACCATGCGCAGCTCGACGTCTTTGCGTCCGGCGAAGTCGTGCTCCCCCTCGTAGGTCACGAAGAAGCGGCGCTGCCACGACGACGGGTCGCCGACGTCGGTGAACATTTTGTCGAAACCCTTCGCGAGCGGCGGCACGCGATCGAAGACGACCTCGTAGTTCGACGGACGCTTGAAGTACGTCGTGCCGTCGAGGTGCTCGTGCAAGAACGGGAACGACGTCATGCGCAGATCGACGTGCATCCGTCCTTCGTAGCTGCTCAGCGCGGGATTGTGCTGCTGCACCTTCGCGATGATCGCGGCCGGGTCGGTCGGATGCTCCGCGGCTGCCAGCGTCGGGCCGGCCAAGCACGCGAGGACCACGGCGAACGAAGCGGCGGCGAGCCGCCGGAGCGTGCCGCGCCGCGGCGGATGCCCCGGCCGGTCCTCCGGGTCGAGCGGAAACGCGAAGATGCGGTCGAGCCCGTGAATGGCGAGCGCGTCGCGCACCGCCGCGCTGGCCGGCACGACCTCGACGGCGCCGCCGACGTCACGGACGCGGCGCAGCCCCGTGATCAGCGCGGCCACGAGGTCGGCCGGCACGAAATCGCCGTCGAGGACGAACTGCGCGTAGGGGCGGTCGGGGTGGGACTGCAGGACGCGGTCGATCGCGGCGGCGATCACGGCGCGGGCGTCGGGGGCGTTCGCGTGCAAACGGAACGCTTCGTAATGCGTCTGTTCCATCAATTCCATGCGTGTGGGTACTTGCACGAACACCATACCGTAGCCAATGGATTCATGCAAGTACTCACTTGCAGTTTCCGCTGACCGGGTCCGCACTCGCGGCGCTCGGCGAGCGAGCGGGGTTGCCGAACGCCCAGATTCACGTGGTCGGGCTGCCCGCCGGCGCACCGGCCTGGGTTGCCGACGACGGCCGCTGGATCTATCCCGCTTCGATGATCAAGGTCCCGCTCGCCGTAGCGATCGCCGCGGACGTCGCCGCCGGCCGGCTGCGCTGGGACGGTCCGGTCACGATCGATGCGGCGAACCTCACGCCGAACGACGCGCCGTCACCGTTCCAGCCCGGCTACGTCGCGACCGTCGACGAGCTCGTCACGTTCATGCTCCAGCGCTCCGACAACGTCGCGACGAACCAGCTCTACGATGTGACCGGCCGCGTCCATGCGACCGAAGCCATCCGGGCGCTCGGCTACGCGCAGACGGCGTTCCGTCGGAAGCTTTCCGGCGCCGACCCGCTGATCGCGGACGCCGCGGCCACCGGCCGCAACAGCTTTCCGGCCCGCGAAGCGGCCGCGCTGTTCGCCGCGATTGCGCGGGACGCCGTTCCCGGCGCCGCCCGCTTGCGCGGAATCATGGCGACGTCGTGGTGGGACGTGAAGCTCTCGCTGGGTCTGGCCGAGGGCGACAGGTTCGCGCACAAGACGGGCGACACGAGCGCGACCTCGCACGACGGCGGCATCCTCACGCTCGCGGGCGGCGCGCGGTGGGTCGTCGTGGTCTACACGGAACTGCCCGGCGGCGGGGAGAACGACGAGCGCTTCGGCGCGTTCATGCGCGCTCTGCGGCCGCATCTCGAGGCGGCATCAACCTCTCGACCATGGAGTACAGGATGAAGCGAATCTCGGTGCCGGCGCTCGCGCTGCTCGCCCTCGCCGCGCTCGTCGCGCCGTCGACGGCGGCCTCGAAGGGGCCTGCGGCTGGCAAGAGCGTTCATGTCGGCGTCATCGCCGACGTGACCGGCGGCGCCGGCGTCTACGGGACGCCGCAGAAGAACGCGTACGAGCTCGCCAACGAGGACGTGAAATCGGGCAAGATCGATGCCGGCGGCGCGAACCTCGTGTTCGACGTCCAAGACGCCGCAACGGACGGCGCTCAAGTCGTCAACCTCATGCAGAAGTTCACGACCGACGGACAGACGCCGATCGTCCTCGGCCCGACGCTGTCCGGCGAGGCGTTCCGCGCCTTCCCGATCGCGAAGAACGCGAATTTCCCCGTGATGGGAACGTCCACGACGGCCGAGGGCGTGACCGCGATCGGGCCGACGGTCTACCGCGACTCGCTCGCGGAGTCGCAGGTCATCCCGACCACCGTGAAGCGCACGCACGACAAATGGCACTACAAGAACGCGGCCGTCATCTTCGGCGACGACAACGCGTTCACGAAGACCGACGGCGACATCTTCACGCGCGAGCTCAAAGCCGCCGGCGTCGACGTCGTCGACACGGAGACGTTCCACATCAAGGACACGGACTTCCAGCCTGCGCTCACGCGCATCGAGTCGAAGCACCCCGACGTGATCGCCATCGGCGCACTGTTCCCCGAGGCGACGAAGATCATCCAGCAGGCCGGAAAGCTCGGCATCAAGACCCACATGATCGGCGGCAACGGCCTCAATGCGCCGGACATGTATACCGTCGCGGGACCCGCCGCGCAAGGCGCCGTCGTCGGGGCCGCGTGGTTCTCCGGGGCGAAGTACGCGTCGAACGTCGACTTCGTGAAGCGTTACACCGCAAAGTACGGCAAGGGGCCCGACCAGTTCGCCGCGCAGTCGTACGCTGCCGCGCAGGTGGTCGCCGCACTCGTCAAGGGCGGCGCGACCACGAAAGACGCGATGATCGCGGGGCTCCACAACGTCCGCGTGATCCAGACGGTGCTCGGCCCGATCGGCTTCGACTCGAATCGTGACGTGAAGTCGAGTCCGGTCATCCTCGAGATCGTCAAAGGCGGCTTTGCCTATTTTCACTGAGACGGTGATGGAGCGAGCGGCTTTCGAGTGATCGCGCAGCAGCTGCTGAACGGGCTCTTTCTCGGGGCGGTGTACGCGCTGTTCGCCGTCGGCTACACGCTCGTGTTCGGCGTGCTCGACATCTTGAATCTCGCGCATGCGGCGATCTTTACCGCGGCGGCGTTTGCGGCGTTCTCGTTGGCGGCGGCCGGCATGCCGTTGCCGCTCGCATTCCTCGTTGCGGCCGTGACCGCGGGGATCATCGGCATCGTGCTCGACCGCGTCGCGTTCGCGCCGCTGCGGGCGCGGAATGCCGGGACGCTGGTGCCGCTCATCTCGTCGATCGGTTTCGCGATCATCATCGGCGCCGTTCTCCGCGGAATCTACGGCGTCGACGAGCGCCATTTCACGACCGGTGGACTCGATACCGCGCCGGCGATGCACGTGGGGCCGGTCACGTTCACGACCGTCGAGCTCACGATTTTCCTGTCCGCGATCGCGCTGATGGTGGTGCTGAGCTGGATTCTGCGCGCGACGACGCTGGGGCGACGGATCCGCGCGGTCGCCGAAGATCGCGTCGCGGCGGCGCTGCTCGGCGTCGATCTCGAGCGCACGATCGCGGCGACCTTCTTCATCGCGTCCGCGCTCGGCGGCGCGGCGGGCGTGCTGACCGGGCTCGAATACAACAGCGTGACGCTCGACATGGGCGGGCCGATCGAGCTCAAAGGGCTCGCCGTGATCATTCTCGGCGGCATGGGGAGCGTGACCGGCGCGGTCGTCGGCGGCTTCATCCTCGGCGCCGTCGAGACGTTCGCGATCGCGTACGGGCTCTCGGAATGGCGCGACGCGATCGTCTTCGGGGTGATGTTCGTGCTCCTCGTCGCGCGACCGACCGGACTGTTCGGCAAACGCGCGCTCCGCGCCGCGTAGCCACGTGGGCGTTCTCGCCGACTTCTACGCCAAGCACTCGCGGCTGATCGACCAGGTCGGCATCAACGCGATCCTCGCGCTCTCGCTGTCGGTGTCGCTTCAGGCCGGTCAGCTCGCGCTCGCGCAAGCGGCGTTCATGGGCATCGCTGCGTACGTTTCCACCATCCTCGCGATCGATGCGCACTGGCCGCTGATCGCGACCATCGCTGCCGCGGTCGTCGTGTCGAGCGCCGCCGCCGCGATCCTTGCGCTGCCCGTGCGCAGGCTGCGCGGCGTGTTCCTCGCGATCGCGACGATCGGCTTCGGCGAGATCGTGCGCGTGTTCGCGAACAATCTCGACATCACGGGCGGCGCGGAAGGCATCAGCGGCATCCCGAACGACGCGACGACGCCGGTGATCTACGGCGCGCTCGCGCTCGTCGCGATCGTCCTGTTCCTGCTTTCGCGCACGAAGTTCGCGCTCGCGGTCGCGCTCGTCCGCGAGGACGAGCACGCCGCGCGCGGCGTCGGCGTCGACGTCGGCGCGATTCGCACGGCGGTGCTTGCACTCGGCGGCGCAGTCGCCGGGCTCGGCGGGGCACTGTACGCACACGCGTCGTTCTTCATCACGCCGAACGATTTCGGGTTCCCGCGGATGGAGCAGATCCTCGTATGGTGCGTCGTCGGCGGCGTGACGAGTCCCGTCGGAGCGGTGCTCGGCGCGGCGCTCCTGTCGATCTTGCCGGAAGCGATCCGCTTCCTCGCCGACTATCGCGAGATCACGAACGGTATCATCCTGCTCGCCGTGATCCTGTTCGCGCCGGGCGGTCTCGCGTCGTTGTGGCGGCGCCGGCGTGCCGCGGCCGCCGCCGCGCGCGCGGCCGGATGAGCGTCGTCCCCGCGCTGGCGCTGGAAAATGCGGGCGTGCGCTACGGCGGCGTCGCGGCGCTGCACGGCGTCTCGCTCTCCGTCGAGCGCGGCCACGTCCTCGGCCTCATCGGCCCGAACGGCGCGGGAAAGACGACGCTCGTCAACGCCGCGACCGGACTCGCACCGCTCGCGTCGGGCACCGTCGCGCTCGACGGACGCCGCATCGACGGTCTGCCGCCGCACCGTATCGCACGCGCGGGCGTCGCACGGACGTACCAGAACATCCGGCTCTTCGGCGCGCTCGACGTCGCTGCGAACCTCGCCGCCGGCGCGTACGCGCGGCGCGAACCGCTCTCCGAGGCCGGCATGCGCGCGATCCTCGAGCGCGCCGGCATCCCCGGCGTCGACCTGCGCGCGCGTTCCGGTGCGCTGCCGTACGGGGACCAGCGCCGGCTCGAGATCGCGCGCGCGCTCGCCTCGTCGCCGTCGGTGGTGATGCTCGACGAGCCCGCCGCCGGCATGAACCCGTCCGAGACGACACGCCTCGTCGACACGATCCGCGCCATCGCGGCGAGCGGCATCGCGGTGCTCCTGATCGAGCACGACATGCCGCTCGTGCGCGCGGCATGCGATTCCGTCGTCGTCCTGAATTTCGGTGAGGTGATCGCGCACGGCACGCCCTCGGACGTGGCGCGGGATCCGGTCGTCGTCGAGGCATACCTCGGAAGCGGCGCGGAGGCGCTCGCGTGAGGGAACCGCTCCTCGCGGCGGACGCGACTGCGTGCCGGCTACGGCAACATCGAAGTGCTCCACGACGTCTCGCTCGCGCTGGACGAGCGTACGCTGTGCGCGATCGTCGGCGCGAACGGCGCCGGCAAGACGACGCTGCTGATGACGCTCGCCGGCATCATGCCCGCGCGCGGCGGACACGTGCGCTTCTCGGGCGACGACATCACGCGCGTCGCCTCGCATTCGCGCGTCAAACGCGGCCTCGTGCTCGTGCCCGAGGGACGCCGAATGCTGCCCGGCATGAGCGTCGAGGAAAACCTCGCCGTCGCGGCGAGCGCCGCCGGCGCCGCCGGCCGCGCGCGCATCGACGGTCTCTTCGACCGCTTTCCGATCCTGCGCACGCGCCGCAACGTCCCGGCAGGTTCGCTTTCCGGCGGCGAACAGCAGATGCTCGCGATCGCGCGCGCGCTCGCCATCGGGCCGAAAGCGCTGCTGCTCGACGAGCCGTCGATGGGACTCGCACCGAAGCTCGTCGATGAGATCTTCGCGATCGTCGCCGACGAGCGCGCCCGCGGCACGTCGATCCTGCTCGTCGAGCAGAACGCGCGCCGCGCGCTCGCGCTCGCCGACCGCGCGTACGTCATGGAACGCGGCCGCATCGTGCTGACCGGAACGGGCGCCGAGCTCGCCACGCACCGCGACGTCGTCGCTGCATACCTCGGCGGCTGAACGCGACAAGGCCGTCCGTGTCGCCACGGCCGGCCTCGATCTGCACGAGAATCGATCTGCGCGTGTCCTCGCCGATTATTCATCGGCCAAGACGGCGTCGAACTTCGGTTCGGTGCCCTTGCGGACTCCG
The DNA here is from genome assembly GCA_963841685.1 of Vulcanimicrobiota bacterium. Taxonomy (GTDB): domain Bacteria; phylum Vulcanimicrobiota; class Vulcanimicrobiia; order Vulcanimicrobiales; family Vulcanimicrobiaceae; genus Vulcanimicrobium. The sequence continues at coordinate 1,477,576 of CAWJDU010000003.1, read as the reverse complement.
GTGAGCTTCTCGCCGCTCACTCGCCGTTGTTGCCTCCGACGTGCACGCATGATACGCACGAAAGCCGGCGGCGCGCAAGCCCCCGCTCGCGAAAAAAGCAACCGCTCCACAAGAATCTTCGCTTATGCACCACGCCTCACAACGATCCACCGCAGCTGCAAGCAATTCTCAAGTCCCCGAACGGTAGCGATCGCACGGATTGCCTCGAATGGCACGTGATGCGACGGAAAGCCCTCCCCGCTGCTGTGGATAGCGTGGATTCCTGGGGAACGCCGTGCACAACGAAAGTTTCTTGTGGAGAAGCGGCCAATCGGGGTTTCCCGCTCTTGCGCATCGGTACGGCATGCATTTATGATGCGAACACGTCGGAGGCAACGACGACGGGCGAGCAGCGAGAAGCTCGCGGTGCATAGAGCGAAGCGGCGAGCGGTGAAAGTCGAGCGCCGGTTTGAAGAAGCACCTGAACGAAGTTCGACGACGTCATGGCAGCGGAAACGCTGCGAGGGCGCTCGCAGATCGAATTCTCGTGCTGACCGAAGCCGGCTGGGAAACCAGACGGCTTCGTCGCTTTTCCGCGTTCGCGCGAGCCCGGAGGGCGGAAGCGAACGCGACCCAGAGAGCCGTGCGCCTGTGGAATGCGCGAGTGTCCTGCGGAAACGCAGGCATAACTCGATTTTCTTGTGGATGCATGCAAAAGGCGCTTGCATCGCCGGTGAGGGACACGGTACGATGCATGCACGTCGGCGACGAGCCGACCGCGAGCAGCGAGAAGCTCGCCGGTGATGAAGCGATTACGAAGGGCACAAGCCCGACGGGCGCGGAGGCACCGAGACGAATCCGACGCCTCTCTGGCCGCGCCGATCGGCGAGGGAACGCGCTCCTCGATTCTCGCGCAGAGTGAAGCCGCGCGGCGCACGCCACGCGGCTTCTTCGCGTCACGCGCCGATGCGCGTCAGTTGCCGTTCCACTGCGTGAACGGCGCGGGCTTCGTGTACGGCGGCCCGACGTCGATCGTCACGTCGAGGTGCTGCACGAGCTCGATCGTGCGCGGATTGCCGGCATAGCGCGAACCGTCGACCCAGACGACGACGCGTTCGTTCTTCTTCGTCTTTGCGCCGGCGACGTCGGTCTTCGCGAGCGGTTGGCCCCAGATGTCGAAGAAATTGCCGAGCGTGAACGTGCGGAACGCCGGCGACTCGACGTGGACGATGCCGTCGGGCGTGTGCGTGTGAATCCAGTAGAAGCACTGGCCGACCAGCGGACGTCCGACGTCGTCCGGGATCGCGACCGGCTTGCCGTGATCGAGGATCTGCACGTGCTGGTGGATGTGCTCGACGGCGCCCTCCATCTGCTGACACGGGATGCCGTCGACGGGCTGTCCGGCCGGGACGGCGGCGCCCGCGCTGGTCGAGGCGAAAGCGGCGCACGCGAGCAGCGCGGCGAGCAACGTGCGGGTGCGGCGGGGCATCAAGCTCTCCGTTCGTGATCTTCGTAGCGGGCGGCGATCTCGCGGGCGATGGCCGCTGCGGCGCGGCGCGCGTCGTCCGGCGCGAGGACTTCGGCTTCCGCGCCCCATCGCATCGACCACCGGATGATCTCCTGCGCGTCCGACACGCGGTAGGTCACGTCGACGCTGCCGTCCGCCTGCGTCTTCACGTCGCGGTCGCGTGCGACGGTCGACGCCGCAACCGCCGCCTTCGCGATCACCGGCGAGAAGCGGATCGTCACGCCGACGGTGGTCTCGCCGTGCACGACCCCGCTGACCGAGTTCGCACCGTACGCGTCGAGGTTGAAGTCCGCCGGCTTCTGGAACGTCTGCGGCGTCACCGCGACGTCGGAGACGTTGTCGACCGCAAAGACGCGCATGTCGCTGCGGTCGTGGTCGAAGCCGACGAGGTAGACGCGGCCGTTCGAGACGATGAAGCCGTACGGGTCGACGCGGCGCTGCGTCCGGGCGCCGCGCTTGTCGGTGTAGCCGAAGCGCACGCGCCGGTGCTCGCGCTCGGCGCTCTGCAGCAGCTCGAACGCGCGCTCCACGCTCTCGTCCATCGCGACGGTCTCGAAACGGATCGCGAAGGAGCTGCTCTCGATCGACACTCCGGTGCGACGATCGCTCGAGGACAGGAGCTTCTGCGTCGTCTCTTCGATCGCGCTCGCGAACGTCGGCCCGAGCGATGAGCCGAGACGCTTCAGCGTGACGAGTCCCTGCAGCTCGCGGTGCGAGAGGTTGAGACGGCGCAGGCTGTAGCCCGGCGCGAAGCGGTACGTCCCCGACGCGCGATCGAAGTACCAGGGGAATCCTGCATCGCTCAGGACGCTCAAGTAGCGCCGCAGCGTTCGCGTGCTGGGCTGTTTCTCGTCGGCGATCTGGCCTTTGAGCTCGTCGAACGTGAATCGTCCTTCGTCGATCGCGCTGAGCAGCCGGACGAGCAGGACGACTTTCGGTTCGGCGCGTTCCTCAGCCACGACGTTCGGGCTTCGTCGTTTTTCGGCTGGGTCCGCGCGATTTCGCGTAGGGTGCCGTACGAGCGCGAAGAAACGGACCCGAAAAGCAGCCCGACTCCCGGTAAGGAGCACCATGGACGACCACCGCCCCGAGTCTTCCGTCGATCGGAAGGAGTTTCTTCGCCGTTCCGGCGCGCTCGGCATCGCCGGAGCGACGGCGCTCGGTTTCCCGTTGTTGGAGACGCGCGCCGCAGGCGCGATGCCGCTCGCTCCGCCGCGCGACGTGATCGCAGCCGGTGGCGGCGTCACGGTCAAGATCGGACACGTCGACAGCTTCTCCGGCGTCTACGCCGCGGCGTCGCAATCGCAGCAGCATGGGATGGAAGTCGCGGTCGCCGAGGCGACGCGCAAGAACAACCGGATCAAGTACGACATCATCAAGGGCGACGACACCAGCAAGCCCGCGAACGGGACGACGGAAGCCAAACGCCTGATGCAACAGGAGAAGGCGGACGTCATCACCGGCTGTCTGAGCTCCGCCGTGGCGCTCGCGGTGTCCGCGACGTGCGCGGAGAACAACACGTTCTTCCTCGCAGTCGGGACGCACGACACGAACATCACCGGTCCGAAAGCGCACCGCGTGACGTTCCGGCAGACGTGTTCGAACGCAATGCTGGCGAACGCCGTCGGTCCGGAGCTCCTCAAGCACGGCAAGAAGTGGTATTTCCTCGTCGCGGACTACGCGTTCGGCACGGACGGTCGCGACCGGCTCAAGAAGATCTTGCTCGCGCACGGCGGCACGGTGGTCGGCGAAGACCTGCACGCACTCGGTGCGACCGACTACTCGTCGTACCTCACGAAGGTCCGTAACAGCGATGCGGACGTGCTGGTCTTCAGCAACTACGGACCCGACACGCAGAATTCGACGAAGCTCGCCGTCCAGCTCGGCCTGCACAAGAAGATGCTCTTCGGCGGCATCCTTTGCGGCAACGACGTCGCGATCGGCATGCCGGTCGACGACTGCGTCGGATCGCTCTGGGGCTACATCTGGGGACCGGAAGCGGGCGGCAACGCGATGCAGGTCTACAACGCGCTCAAACCCGGCGTGAACGAGGTCGACTGGCGTCAGTACCTCGGCTACATGGCCGCGAAGAACATCATCAACCGGCTGAACGCGGTGGGCTCGACCGATACCGAAAAAGTCGTCGAGGCGTTCGAGAACTACCACTACGACGCCGCGAAGAAGGCGGGCGCGTATTTCCGCAAGTGCGACCATCAGGCGATCCAGCAGACGTACGCCGGCATGATCGTCGCGAAGAACAAGCGCCGCGCGCCGAACGAGTTCTTCACGATCGCCTCCACCGTCGGCGGCGAGTTCGCCGCGGAGCCGTGCTCGAATCCCGACAGCACGGCGGCCGACAAGATCATCACGGCGGAAAAGCCCGTCAAAGCCGCGTGAGGGCTACGCGGTCGTCAGCCTGAAGTAGCCGGCGCCCGTCGCTCCGAGGGGCGTCCGTGCGAGCGGGCGCCCTTCTTGTAGAGCGGTTCTTCTTAAAACCTTAGTTGACACGGGGCGCGCCGCGTGCTAGCGTCGATGCCATGCCACGGAAGAAGTCCCCGACGCTCACGGAGGCGGAGTACCGTCTCATGCAGGTCCTGTGGGACCGCGGCGAGTCCACCGTTGCCGACGTCGTCGACGCGATCGGCGATCCGCCCCTCGCGTACAACACCGTGCTCACGACGATGCGGATCCTCGAGCAGAAGGGTTACGTGCGGCACAAGGCCGCGGGTCGCGCCTTCATCTACCTTCCGCTGGTCGCCCGCGAGGAAGCGAAGCGCAGCGTCGTGACGCACGTCCTGTCGCGTTTCTTCGATGGTTCTCCGCGCGAGCTCGTGCTGAACTTGCTCGAATCCGAGGCGGTCGACGACACCGAGCTGGACCGGCTGCGCGAGCTCCTCGACAAGGCGAAAGGTCAGCAGCGGTGATCGAGAGCATCGTCGCGGTCGCGTTGCGCGCGATCGTCGCAAGCGTTTTCCTCGGCGCGGTTCTCGCGGGCCTGGTGTACGCAGCGACGCGCGCGATGGCGCTGAACGCCGCCACGCGGCATGCGCTCTGGACGACGGCGCTCGTCGCGACGGCGTTGATGCCGTTCGCCGGCGTCGGCGTCTCGCTCGCGCGTGCGGCAGCCGTCGAATCCCCGGGGCATGCGTCGGCGCACGTTCTCGTGACGCAGCCGCAGACGAACTCGACGAAGGCTCCGAACGCCGGCGGGCATTCGACGTTCGTCATCGTCGAGCGCGACGCCGCGCAGACGCACGCGAACGCGGGCGCCGTTCCCGCTGCCGGCCCGCCCGGCGCGAACACGCGCGCGACGAGCTGGCTCGAGCGCGTGACCCTCGCGCGCTGGACGCCGCCGATGACGCGCCGGATCGCACTGATCGCGGTCGCCGTCTGGGCCGCCGGCGCAGCGATCGGACTGATCGGCTTGCTCGCGAGCGTGCTGCGCGTGCGCGGGCTCAAGCGCCGGTCGAGCCCGCTGGAAGGCGCGCTCGCCGACGAGCTCCCGTGGCTGACGTCGGCGCCCGGGCGCGAGATCTACCTCCGGCTCTCGTACGAGACGGAGACGCCCGTCGCGGTCGGCTTCCGCCGGCCGGTTGTCTTGATTCCCACCGAGCTCGCGACGGCCGACGGACTGGCCGCAATCGAGCAACTCGTCATGCACGAGCACGCGCATCTGCGCCGGCTCGACGACTGGACGAACCTCGTTCAGCGCGTGATCGAGCGCATCTTCTGGTTCAATCCTCTGGTGTGGATCGTCGGACGGCGCATCGCGCTCGAACGCGAGATCGCATCGGACGACGCGGTCGTCGAGCAGACGGGCGCGGCGCACGCGTACGCGACGTCGCTGTGGCGGCTCGCGCGCGAGATGCGCATGCCGGAGCACGCCGTCGTCGCCCCGGGCGCGCTGCTCACGCGGAAGCAAATCACGGTGCGTATCGAGCAGCTGCTCGACGCGAAACGCTCGCAGCTTCACCGTTCTCCGGCAGCCGCGCTCACGATCGCGGCCGCGAGCGCGCTCGCCGTCGTGGCGGTCGCATCGAGCGCACCCGCCGTCGAGCTTCCGGCGCACGCCATGAGCGCCGCCGTGACGCCGTCGCCGCTCGTACTCGACTCGCCGGCGCCGCACGCTTCCTCGCCGGTCAGCGCGCACGTCGCGGCGACGCCGCACGCGCCGCCTGCGCCCGTCGCGCCGGCCGTCGTCACGCGCATCGAGCACCGGATCGTGTACAAAGTCGTGCGCGAGCCCGTCCCGCACCCGAACGCGACGGACGCCGCTGCGCTCGCACGCGCCGCGGCCGCGACGGCCGCCGGCTCCGCACGTGTCGATGCCGCGCGCGCGGCGGCGAGCATCGCGCCGGTCGCCGCACGCTCGACCGCGGCACGTTCGGCCCGTACGGCGGTTGCCGCCGCAACCGCGGCGGCTGCGGCAACCGCCGCGGCGAGTGCCGCGCGCGACGCGGCGGGCATCGGTCCCGCGATCGCGCAAAGCGTGCGCGACGCGCTCGCCGGCGTTCCGCACGCGATCGCGCAGAGCGGCACGCCCGCGCACGGCCGCTTCGACGGGCTCCGCGTCTCGCGCGAGCTCGTCGCGTCGTGCACGGGATGCTCGTTCCGCGGCGCCGACCTGCACGGTCTCGACCTGCACGGCCTCACGATCACCGCGAACGATTTCCGCGGCGCGGACATGCGCGGCGTCAACCTCAGCGGCGCGCGGCTGAACGGCGTGTCGCTGCGCACCGCCGACCTGAGCGATTCGGACTTGCGCGGTGCGCAGCTCGTCGGCGTCGAGATCGAGGGGGCGAACTTCGATCGCACGCTGCTCGACGGAACGGCGTTCACCGGCGTGTCGCTGCGGCGCGCGTCGTTCCACGGAACGCAGCTGCGCAGCGTGCTCGCCCATTGCGAAGGCTGCGATCTGGCCGGCATGGACTTGCACGGTCAAGACCTGCACGGTCTCGTCCTGAGCGGCGCCGACCTGAGCCGGGCGAACCTGCGCGACGCGAACTTGAGCGGCGTACGGTTCACCGGCGTCGACCTCTCGCACGCGAGCCTTGCCGGTGCGGATCTTACGAACGCGCATTTCTCCGGCTGCGACATGTCGGCGATCGACTTCCGTCAGGCGCGTACGACCGGGATGACGATGGAGGGAAGCGACGTGCAATGACGCGCGCCGCTTTTCTTTTGCCTATTACACCTAGATATCTAGTTGCAACCGTGAGGTCCTCATGTCACAAGCGTTCGTCGGGTTCGTGGCCGCGGTGCTGATGGCGGCATCGAACTTCGCGATGCCGATGCTCGCGCAGGACGACGTGCTGCGCACGCTGATCAGCGCGTGCACCGGCTGCACGCTCCCGAAGAACCTGCACGGACGCGACCTGCACGGCTTGCGCTTCGTCGGCGCCGATCTGCGCGGCGCCGATTTGAGCGGCACGAATCTTCGGGACGCGCAGTTCACCGGCTCGGACATCGAAGGCGCACGGTTCAACGATGCCGACCTGACGGGCGCGCGTTTCATCGGCGTGCGGCTGAACCATGTGTCGTTCGCGGGCGCGAAGCTGACCGGCGCGACGTTCGTCGGCGTGAGCATCTCGAAGACGGACGTCCCGGGCAACGTCGCTCGCGAGGGCGTGGGCGAACCTCTCCGGCGCACGGCGTCGACGTTCGCGCCGCGCGCACGTGCAACGAAGACGACGGCGCGCAGCGTACGTGCCGGGCCGTGACCCGCGCCGAGCTGCTGAACGAGGCGCGCGCCGATCTCACCGGCGCTCAAGCGCCCCCGTAGGCGTCAGCGCTGTTCAGTCGCGCGGCAGCTGCGCGTATTCCGAGCTCGGGAACGTCGCTTCCAGCCAGTCCAACGTATCGTTGCGGCGCACGCGCGCGTCGTCCATGTCGAGCTTTCCGTAGAGCTGCGCCAGGCTGTACGTGTAGCGCGGAATCCACGGATCGCGCGGAAAGTGCGCGTGCCAGTCGCGCAGCGCGTCCTCGACGAGCACCGCCTTGTCGAAGATGTGCTCGGCGTCTTCCGGATGCGCGTCCGCGCGCGCGGCGAGGTCCTTGATCGAGTTCCGCACGCCGAGGATGCTCATCTTGAGCCGGCCGAAGTAGCGGTCCGCGGGCGCGAGGTTCGAGTACGATTCGGCGAACGCGGGCGCTGCGAACGAAACAGCGAGCGCGAGCGCAATAAGCATGCGTTTCACGTAACAACGTCCTTGTCGTCGAAATGATGCAGGGCGGCGCATCGGGCTGTAATCCTCGCCCGGCGCGTAAGAATGTCATCGGCATCGTGCAGTTCGGGTTAAGTTGCTAACGCTGCCGATGAACGCCGACGAACGGCGCGCGATGTGACGCATGCCGCTTGCGTCCGCGGCGCCGTGCGTTACGTTGCGATCCGGCGCCGCGCTCCGGCACGACATGTTGCGCCTACTCCGGGTCGCTGAACAGGAAGGCGAGGTCCTCACGTGTGAGCGTCTTCGCAACCGCGCTGTCCGCCTTGACAACGGCTTTCGAGAGCGCCATCTTGCGGTCGGCGAGCGCGCGGATCTTCTCCTCGACCGATCCGGCCGTCACGAGGCGATACGCCGTCACGGGACGCGTCTGTCCGATGCGGTGCGTTCGGTCGATGGCTTGATGCTCGACGGCCGGGTTCCACCATGGGTCGTAGAGCACGACGTAATCCGCGGCAGTCAACGTGAGCCCGACGCCGCCCGCTTTCAGCGAGCACAGGAACACCGGCGGGCCGTCTTGCGCCATGAAGCGCTCGACCTCGGTCTGGCGGTCGCGGTCCTTCGTCGAGCCGTCGAGATAGCCGTACGCGATGTCCCGCCGGCCGAGCGCCGTGCGCATCATCCGCAGCATCGACGCGAACGCGCTGAACACGAGCACCTTGTGACCGCCGTCGAGCACCTCTTCGACCGTCTCGATGAACGCGTCGAACTTGCCGCTCGCTTCCGGCTCGTCGATGTACTCCGGCACCAGCAGACCCGGATGCGCGCAGATCTGGCGCAAGCGCGTGAGCGCGGCGAGCACGTGAACCGTCGACGCTTCCGCCGCCGTCCTCGTCGTACTTCGCGAGCACGTCGCGCCGTGCGGCCTCGGCGACGCCGCGATACAGCCGGCGCTGCAGCGGCGAGAGCTCGCACTCGATCACCGCTTCCGTACGCTCCGGCAGCTCGCGTGCGACGTCTTCCTTCGTGCGGCGCAGCAAGAACGGCTCGAGGCGCGAGCGCAATGCGGCCGCCGCACCTTCATCGCCGTCGGCGATCGGAAGCTCGAAGCGGCGCCGGAACGACGCCTCGGATCCGAGCAGACCGGGCTCGACGAATGCGAAGATCGCCCACAGGTCGCGAAGCGAGTTCTCGACGGGCGTTCCCGTCAGCGCGAGGCGATGATCCGCCTGCAGGTTGCGCACGACCTTCGCGATCTGCGATGCGGGGTTCTTCGCGTTCTGCGCTTCGTCCAGAACGAGCGTGCGAAAGCGAAAACGCTCCAGTTGATGCGCGTCGAGCCGCGCGAGCGCGTACGACGTGACGACGACGTCGTAGTCGTGGACCGTCTCGTACTTCGCGGCGCGGTCGTTGCCCGATTGAAGCCGCAGCGTGCGCAGCGAGGGCGCGAACCGTTTGATCTCGTTCTCCCACGTGTGCGTCACGGACGTCGGCGCGATGACGAGCACGGGCGACGGGCCCTCGTGCTCCTTGCGCCGCTCGGCGTGCGCGATGACCTGCAGCGTCTTGCCGAGCCCCATCTGATCGGCCAGGATCCCGCCGAAGCGGAACGACGAGAGGTACGACAAGAAGTCGAGCCCGCGGCGCTGGTAGTCGCGCAGCACGTCCTTGAGCTCGTCCGGCGGATCGACTTCTTCGATGCCTTCGAAGTTGCGCAAGCGTTCGCGAATCCGCTCGACCTCGTCCGGCAGCGCGACTTCGCCGAACGCCTCGTGCAGCTCGTCGCGCATCGCGACGAGCGACGCGAGCCCCGTGCGCCGCCGATCGGCGAGCTCCGTGAGCAGGTTGCGGCGCGAACGCAAGTCGGCGACGTCGACCAGCTTTCCGCGCACCTCGGCGTACCGGCCCTTCGCCCCGAGCAGTGCGCGCAGCTCTTCGCGCGTCAGCGGCTCGCCGCCGCCGACGAAGACCGACACGTCGAGCTCGAACCAGTCGCCGGCGTCCGCGGCCGTCGCGCTGACGGAGACGTCGATCGTGCCGCCGTTGATCAACGCTCCGAGCGACTCGTCGAGGCGCACGTCCGCGTCGTCCCACGCCGGCCACACCGCCCGCACGATGTCGGCGGCGCGGTCGGCGTCGTGCAGCGCGAAACCGTCGGCGCCGCGCGGCACGAAACCGTTCTCCAAGAAGCGCCGCGCGTACTCGCGCGCCGTCTCGGGCGCCCAGCGCACGAAGCGGCCGGCGCCCGACGTCACCGCGCCGTGCGCCGCGAACGGCGCGAACGCGCCCGTGTCGCGATCGACGAACGCGAGCCGCGCGAGCAGCGCGCTATCGCGCCACGCCGCGCGGATGATGATGCCCGGGCGCTGCACGTCCGCGACGCCGAGCGACGCGCGTCCGTCGTCGGTGAGGAACGGCGCGACGCGCGCGATCGTCCGCACCGACGGCATCGCATCCGTATCGGCGACGCCGTTCGCGGAAGCTGCCGCGATGACGCGACGCGCGTCGAACGAGCCGTCGAGGAGGAACGCGGTGTGCGCGGCGATCAGCCACGCCGGCGGTCCCTCGAGCACGTTCGCACCGGCCGGCGAGAGACGCATGCCGTCGAGCGTCTCCAGCACCGGCACGAAGTGCGCACCGGAGCGCTCGGCGCGCAACCGCACGCCGCGCGTCTCGACGCCGAACGGCGGCAGCTGCGAGGGGTGACGGTTCTCGCCCGGCGCGTCGTCCAGGCGGAGGCGCGGATGACGCGCGAGGCGGAACAGCGCGCGCGCCAGCGCCTTGGGCGACGCGCGCGTGCCGAACGCTTCCTGCACCGCGTCGTCGCGCAGCAGCGTACGATCGATGTCGTCCCAGTCGTCGGCGGGCGTCTGGTCCATCATCGCGAGGATCGCCTCGGCGTCGCGGATCACGCCGCGCAGACGCGGCGTGTCGAGATACAGCGCGCCGGCCGGCGCTCCGCCGGCGGACAGCGTCACCACCGGCCAGACCGAGCGCGCGCGCGTCCGCGCGGCGTCTTCGTCCGGATCGGGTAGCCACGCGAGGTCGGCGTCGTCGGGGGACTCGGTCGCCGTCCCGCCCGCCGCGTCTTCCGCGGTCCGGACGACGTCGAGCGTCGCGACGACGTGCTCGCACACGCCCGTCGCGCCGCACGTGCAGACGGGGCGCAGCGCCTGCGGTCCCGTGCCGGACGACCACTCGATCGCCGTCGCGACCGGAACGCGGTCCTTGACGTTCGCCTCGATGCGCGCCGGCTCGACCGAACGCAGCGACACGCGGCCGCTTTCGACGAGGGCGAGAGCCGAGCGCGTCAAGTCACGGGCGAACCACGTGCCGATCGACGACGGGAGGCGCGAACGCCACAGCGCGTACGGGGTCAACCTTCTCGTATTCGGCACGCGGCACCACGAAGGCCTCGCGTGGCTTCCGCGCGCCCGGCGCGGAAGCCGCTTAGACGGACTGGACTTCGGGCTGGCTCGGCGCGGGCGGTTCGACGCTCGGGATCTTCGAGAAGCGAAGCTTGTCCGGGTTGTCGGGCGACACTTCCGCGAGGATGCGGTCGCCCGTGCCGAAGTGTCCCTTCAGCATCTCTTCGGCGAGCTCGTCCTCGACCTCGCGCTGGATCGCACGACGCAGCGGACGCGCGCCGAACTGCGGGTCCCAGCCCTTTCGAGCCAGCAACTGCTTCGCGTCTTCGGTGACCTCGAGGTACATGTCCTGAGCCTTGACCTCGCGCACGACCTTGTCGAGCTCGAGGCTGACGATCTCGGCGATCTGCTCGCGGCTCAGCTGGTGGAACACGACGACCTCGTCGACGCGGTTGAGGAACTCGGGCCGGAACGAGTGCTTGACCTCGTCCAGCACCTTGTTCTTCATCTTCTCGTACGCTTGGTCGTCGGTGCCGCGGTCCTTCTGCGTGCGGAAGCCGATGTCGGTCGTCGTCTGCATGCCGGTCGCACCGACGTTCGAGGTCATGATGATGACCGTGTTCTTGAAGTCGACGACGCGGCCCTGAGAGTCGGTCAGCCGGCCGTCCTCGAGCACCTGCAGCAGCAGGTTGAACACGTCCGGATGCGCCTTCTCGATCTCGTCGAGCAGCACGACGGAGTACGGGCGGCGGCGCACCGCTTCGGTGAGCTGCCCGCCCTCTTCGTAGCCGACGTATCCGGGCGGCGCACCGACGAGGCGCGACACGGCGTACTTCTCCATGTACTCCGACATGTCGATGCGGATCATCGACTCGGCGTCGTCGAACATGAACTCGGCGAGCGAACGCGCGACCTCCGTCTTGCCGACGCCCGTCGGCCCGAGGAAGATGAACGATCCGATCGGGCGCTTCGGGTTCTTCAGTCCGGCGCGCGAACGGCGGATCGCACGCGTGAGCATCGAGATCGCGAGGTCCTGCCCGATGACGCGTTTGTGAAGCTGGTCCTCCATGCCGAGCAGCTTGGCCGTCTCGGCCTGCGCGAGCTTCGACACCGGGATCTTCGTCCACGACGAGACGATGTGCGCGACGTCTTCCTCGGTGACTTTGATCGTCTTGTCTTGCTGCGCCCGCTTCTCGGACCACTCTTGCTCGAGGCGCTGCTTCTCGAGGCGCAGCTTCTCCTCACGGTCGCGAATCGCGGCCGCCTTCTCGAACTCTTGCGACTTGACGACCGACTCTTTCTCCTGCTTCACCTGACGGATCTGCGCTTCGATCTCGCGGATCTCGGGCGGCGGCAACGTCGCCTGCAGGCGCACGCGCGACGCGGCTTCGTCGATCAGGTCGACGGCCTTGTCGGGGAGGAAGCGATCGGAGATGTAGCGGTCGCCGAGCTTCGCCGCGGCGGTGAGCGCTTCGTCCGTGATCGTGACCTTGTGGTGCGCTTCGTAGCGGTCGCGCAGGCCTTTGAGGATTTCGACGGTCTCTTCGACCGTCGGCTCGCCGACCATGACCGGCTGGAAGCGGCGCTCGAGCGCGCTGTCCTTCTCGATGTGCTTGCGGAACTCGTTGAGCGTCGTCGCGCCGATGCACTGCAGCTCGCCGCGCGCGAGCGCGGGCTTGATGATGTTCGACGCGTCGATCGCGCCCTCGGCGGCGCCCGCACCGACCAGCGTGTGCAGCTCGTCGATGAACAGGATGATCTCGCCGGCGGCGCCGCGGATCTCGTCCATCACGCGCTTCATGCGCTCTTCGAACTCGCCGCGGTACTTCGTGCCGGCGACGAGGCCTGCGAGGTCGAGCGTGATCACGCGCTTGTCGCGGAGCGGCTCGGGGACTTCGCTCTTGATGACGCGCTGTGCGAGGCCTTCGGCGATGGCCGTCTTGCCGACGCCCGGCTCGCCGATCAGGGCCGGGTTGTTCTTGGTCCGCCGGCTCAGGATCTGGATGACGCGTTCGATCTCGTTCGCGCGGCCGATGACCGGGTCGAGCTTGTTGTCGCGCGCGAGCGTGGTCAGGTCGCGGCCGTACGCGTCGAGCGTCGGCGTCTTCGACTTGCCCTTGGGCGCGGGCGGCTGTCCCTCGGCGCCGAGCAGCGACGTCGTCTGCACGCGGACCTTCGCCGGGTCGACGCCCAGGTTGGTCAGCACGCGCGCTGCGACGCCCTCGCCCTCGCGGATCAAGCCGAGAAGCAGGTGCTCCGTTCCGATGTAGTTGTGGTTGAGCTGGCGGGCCTCTTCGAAGGCCAGCTCGATGACGCGCTTCGCGCGCGGCGTGAACACCATCTCTTGCTGGACGGTCTGGCCGCCGCGGCCGACGATCGCCTCGACTTCCTGGCGGACCTTGGCCAGGTTGACACCGAGCGTCTCCAGCACCTTGGCCGCGAGGCTCTCGCCTTCGGAGATGATGCCGAGCAAGATATGCTCGGTCCCGATGTAGTTGTTCCCGAGACGCTGCGCCTCTTCCTGAGCGAGCACGATGCTGCGCCGCGCGCGTTCGGTGAACGGTTCCCACATTGACATGACGTACGAAAACTCCCCGAGCGGCCTACCCGCTCCTGCCGCCGCGCTTGCCGGGTTGTAAGATGTCCGCGCAGGCGTGGTCCTCTTATAACTTTCTTCGGCACCGGTCAGTTTCAAACGCTCTGTCCATGCGTAGCATGGAAGCGGACCCCTGTGAGGCGAACGGAGGGTCTTTCGGTCACGCCGGGAGGACGCCGCTATCCACTTCCTCGCGATCTCGGCGCCCCAGGTCGCCGATCAGATCGTCAACGGCCTCACGCTCGGGATGCTCTACATCCTGGTGGCGCTCGGGCTGAACATCATCCTGGGACTCATGGGCGTCATCAACTTCTCCCACGGCTCCTTTTTCATGCTCGGCGCGTACTTCATGTACCAGCTCGACGGCGCGATCGGATTCTGGCCCGCCATCCTCGCCGCGGCGGTCGGCGTCGGCCTGCTCGGGATGGCGTTCGAGTCGACGCTCATCCGGCCGCTCTACCGCCGGCTTCCCGAGTACACGCTGCTGCTCACGTTCGGCACGGCGCTCATCTTCGCGCAGATCGTCCGGAAGGTGTGGGGCGACGACGCCGTCCGCGTGTCGACGCCGTCGTACTTGCCGGACTCGATCGGGATCGGGACGTACCAGCTGCCGTTCTACAAGGACGTCCTGCTGGTCGCGCTCACCGTCGTCATCCTCGCGGCGGTCTGGCTGCTGCTGAACAAGACGAACATCGGGATGATCATCCGCGCGGGCACGCGCGATGCGGAGATGGTGAAGATCCTCGGCATCAACATGCCGCTGATGTTCACGCTGGTGTTCGGCATCGGCTCGCTGATGGCCGGACTCGCCGGCGCGCTCGCGGCGCCGATCTACGCGATCCAGCCGACGTTCGCGTCGCAGTGGATCGTGCTGACGTTCGTGATCGTGATCGTCGGCGGCATCGGGTCGTTCTGGGGCGCGATCGTCGGCGGCCTGCTGATCGGCGTGCTCACGAGCTTGATGGCCCTGTTGTGGCCGCCGGCCGTCGAGATGACCGGCTACATCATCATGGGCATCATCCTGCTCGTCCGTCCGCGCGGCCTGTTCGGGGTCGAGGGCCTGTTCGAGTGAAGGCTCGCGTCCTGCTGATGCACCCGCTGCTGTGGACGGCGATCTTGCTGATCGTGCTCCCGTACGTCGCGGGCGCGAACCCGTTCATCGGAAACTGGAGCGGCTTCGTCGGCATCGCAACGACGATGGCGATCTTCGCGCTGTTCGCCAGCGGGTGGAACCTGCTGTTCGGACACGTCGGCGAGCTGTCGTTCGGCCACGCGATGTTCTTCACGCTCGGCGCGTACACGACCGCGCTGTACTCGAACGGCTTCAGCGTGCAGATGTTCGGGCGTCCGGTGGCGCACGCGCAGACGGACAACGTGATCGTCGCGCTGCTGCTCTCGATCGGAATCGCGCTCGCGTGGGCGTGGGTGCTCGCCCGCGTCATCGTGCCGCGCTCGAGCGGCATCTACTTCTCGATGATCACCCTGGCGTTCGCGCAGGTGATCTTCTTCATCACCTACCGCTTCAGCGACCTCACCGGCGGCGAGGACGGGCTGCAGAACATCAACCGGCCGAACCCGTTCGCGCACGGATGGCTGCAGGACTCGATGCACTTCTACTGGTTCACCGCCGCGTGCGTGTTTCTGGCGCTGTGCGTGCTGTACTACGTCCTGCAGTCGCCGTTCGGTACCGTGCTGCACGCGATCCGAGAGAACAAGCAGCGCGCGCGCTTCCTCGGATACGACGTCGACAAGTACCGCGTCAACGCGTTCGTTCTCTCGGCGCTGTTCCCGGCGATCGGCGGGTGCCTCTGGACGTACTACCAGCAGGCGATCAACCCCGATGCCGGCTCGGTTGAGTATTCCGGCAACATCGTGATGATGTCGATGCTCGGAGGCGTGCAGACGTTCCTCGGACCGATCCTCGGCGCGTCGGTGTACTGGGAAATCCAGAACAACGTCTCCCAGCTCACGAAGTACTGGGAGGCGTGGATCGGCGTCGTCTTCGTCGTCATCGTGCTGATCGGCCCGCGCGGCATCATGGGCCTCTGGGACGACGTGCGGCATTACGGCCTCTCGACGGCGTTTCGGCGCTACTTCTCGCGCCGCGCGCGCGTCGTGACGGACATGCAGGAAGAGTTGCCGCCGATCGAAGACGCGGCCGCGACCGAGGCGCCGACGTGAGCGCCGCCGCGATCCCGGTGAGCGCGAGCACCGGCCACGTCTTCAAGACCGAGAACCTCACGCGCCGCTTCTCCGGCTTCACCGCGGTGAACGGCGTGACGCTCGAGATCCCCGCCGGCGGCGTGCGCACGATCATCGGTCCGAACGGCGCCGGGAAGACGACGTTCTTCAACCTGCTCAGCGGCCTGCTGCCGCCGAGCGAAGGACGCATCTGGTTCGGCGAGCGCGAGATCACGAACCTCGCGGCGTACGAGCGCGCGCGCCTCGGCATCTCGCGCTCGTTCCAGATCACGAACATCTTCGGACAGCTCACGGTGTCCGAGAACGTGCGCCTCGCGGTGCAGGCGGTGAAGGACGGGAAGACCAGCTTCTTCTGGCCCGGCAAACGCTTCGCGGACGTGGTCGAGAAGACGGAGCGCGTCCTGCACGACGTCGGTCTGTGGGAAGCGCGCGACGCCAACGCGGAGAACCTTTCGCACGGCGACCAGCGGCGTTTGGAGATCGGGCTCGTCATCGCGAGCGACCCGCCGGTGCTGCTCCTCGACGAGCCGCTCGCCGGCATGTCGCCGACCGAGACGCACGAGACGGTCGACTTGATCCAGCGCATCTCTCCCGGACGCACGATCCTGCTCGTCGAGCACGACATCGACGTCGTCATGGCGATCTCGACGACGATCACCGTGTTCCAAACCGGCACGGTGCTCGCCGTCGGCACGCCGCAAGAGATCCGCGGCAACGAGGCCGTGCAGCGCGCATACCTCGGCGAGCTGGCCTGACGATGCTGCTCGAGCTCGAAGGCGTCAACGCGTATTACGGCAAGTCGCACGTGCTGCAGAACGTGTCGCTCGACGTCGACGAGGGCCAGGTCGTCGCGCTGCTCGGACGCAACGGTTCCGGGCGATCCACGACGTGCAAAACGATCATGGGCCTCGTGCAAGCCAAGACCGGCAGCGTGCGCTTCAAAGGCAAGGACATCACGAACCACAGCCCGTTCGCCGTCGCGCAGGCGGGCATCGCGTTCGTTCCGGAAGACCGCCGCATCTTTCCGAACCTCACGGTCGGTGAGAACCTGCGGCTGGCCGCGCTGTCCGGACGGAAAGGCGCATGGACGGAGAAGCGGATCTACGAGTACTTCGCCGTGCTCGGCGAACGCCGCGACAAGCCGGCGAAGCTGTCCGGCGGCGAACAGCAGATGCTCGCGATCGCGCGCGCGTTGATCGCGAATCCCGACGTCATCTTGCTGGACGAGCCGATGGAAGGGCTCGCGCCGCTGATCGCGCGGAACGTCGAGGACGTCGTGCGGAACATTCGCAGCGAAGGGAACACCGTGCTGCTCGTCGAGCAGAACGCGCACGTCGCGATGAGCCTGTCCGACCGCGGCTACGTGCTCGGGACGGGACGCGTCGTCGGCTCGGGCTCGATCGACGAGCTGAAGGCCGACGAGGCGATGATGCAGCGGTACCTGGCGGTGTAGCGTGGACGGCGAGCGCGAAGGCCGCGAACGGTTCGCCCGGCGTCTCGAAGCATTCAGCGACATCGTCTTCGGCTTCGCGCTCGCGCAGAGCGCGATCGCGCTCGAGGTGCCGAAGTCGATCGGCGCGCTCTCCGGACAGGTCGCGAACCTCGTCTTCTTCGCGGTGACGTTCGCCGCGATCGCGGTCTTCTGGTCGATGCACTATCGCGTCTTTCGCGACGCGTTCGTCGGCGAGCGCATCGATGTCGTCGTGAACTTCTTGCTGCTCGCGGCGATCGCGCTGCTGCCGTACGCGCTCCGCCTGTATACGGCGTTCCCGCAGTCGGTCGAGGGTTCCGCCGCGTACTCCGCCGCGTTCGGCGCGGTCCTCGGACTGCTCGCGTTCCTCGAAGCGCGCGGCCTGCGCGCGTTCGCGGCGACCCTGCCGCCGCAGCGCGCGCTGCGTCTGCGCAAATCGGTTCACGTCCACGCCGCCGCGGCGTTCGTCTTCCTCGCCGCGCTCGTGCTGTTCGTCCCGTTCGGCCTCAACGCACGCGCTGCGTGGATCGGCGTCCCGCTCGTCGTGCTGCTTATCCGCCGCGTCGAGCGCATGCGCGTTCCGGCATCGCGTGGAACCGTTCCCGGCCCCGCCGAATCGTAGGAACGGTATGGTGACGGCGGAGACGGTTCGGGAAGCGCTCAAGGAGGTCGAGGACCCGGAGCTCGGCATGGGCATTCTCGACCTCGGCCTCGTCTACGACGTCGCGTGCGAGGGCGAGCAGGGCGAGGACGTGACCGTCGTGATGACGCTGACGTCGCCGATGTGTCCGGTCGGACCCATGTTCAAGCAAGCGGTGTTGAGCAAAGTCGAGAGCGTCGAGGGCGTGAAGAACGCCGCGGTCGACATCACGTTCAGCCCGCCGTGGGACCCCCGCACGATGGCGAGCGAGGACGTCAAGCTCGCCCTCGGCATCTGGTAGACGCGCGGGCCGTGCCTCGCGCCGCACGGCCGCGGCGCCGATACCTCGGACGTGGAACTCGCGCGGCGGTACGTGCTGCGCTGCACGGAGTGCGGCGCAACGTTCGCGGACGACGGCGTTCGATTGCAGTGCGATCGTGCGCACGGCCCTGCCTTGCTGCGCAGCGTGTACGAGCAGACGCGCTTCACGCCTTCGCCCGTTCCGTCGATGCTGCGATTCGCGTTCATGGCTGCCGCTCGCACGTGACATTCGCACCGGCGCCCGCGGCGCCGTGTATCGCGCCGATCGTCTGGGCGCGCACCTCGGCATGTCGCGCCTGTGGGTCGCGTTCAACGGCTGGTGGCCCGAGCGCGGCGCAACGCTGACCACCGCGACCTTCAAAGAGCTCGAAGCCGTCGCGGTGCTCGGCCGTCTCGCGCCCGGCGAACGCCGGCCGCTCGTCGTCGCGTCCGCGGGGAACACCGCCGCGGCGTTCGCCGCGATCGGCGGCGACGCGGGCCTTCCCGTCGTCATCGTGATGCCGGAGTTCGCGTGGGCGCCGCTGGCTGCGCTCGTGCGCGTCGCGCCCTCGGTGCGTACGGTCGTCGTCCGCGGCGGCACGTACGACGACGCGATCGCTCTCGCCGCGCAGCTCGCCGCGCGCGGCGGCTACATCGCGGAGGGCGGCGTGCGCAACGTCGCGCGTCGCGACGGCATGGGCACCGTGCTGCTGGCCGCCGTCGAAGAGATCGGCGCGTTGCCGGACGTCTACGTGCAAGCTGTCGGAAGCGCGGCGGGCGCGCTGGCCGCGCACGAGGCGGCGCTTCGGCTCGTCGCCGACGGACGTTTCGGCGCGAAGCGCACCGCGCCTCGTGCTCGGGCAGAACGCGCCGTTCGCGCCGCTCCACGACGCGTGGGCGAAGCGCGCGCACGCGCTCGACGCGCGCGCGCCGCACGACGTCCGCGCGCGGCAGGCTCAGCTCGGCGCGGCCGTGCTCGGCAACTCGGCGCCGCCGTATGCGATCGCGGGCGGCGTGCGCGAGGCGCTCGCAGCGACCGGCGGATCGACGTTCGCGATCGGCAACGCCGACGCGGCAGCGGCGGCCGCGCTGTTCGAAGCGGTCGAAGGGATCGACGTCGAGCCGGCCGCGGGCGTCGCGCTCGCGACGCTGGCGCGCGCACTCCGCACGGGGACGATCGCGCCGGACGCGACCGTGCTGCTCAACGTGACGGGCGGCGGCCGGAAGCGCCGTCCGCGCGTCGTCGCGCCGCAGCGGCCGACCGCGGTCGTGTCGAGCGGCACCGAGGCCGATCCGCTTCCGGTTGCCGTCTGAGCTCGCGCGGGTACCATCCGGTCGTGAACACGCTCGTTTCGCGCGCCGCGCTTGCGGCGTTCGCGGTTTCCGTCACGGTCGCGATCGCGGCCGCGCCCGCAGCGGCCCGCCGCGACGAACCTGATCCGTTCGCGACGCCGACCCCGGCGCCGCTGTACGACCTCGCATCGCCCCCGCCCACGGTGAACAACGCGGCGGCGGCCGACGTCTGCGGGGACGACGTCTTCCTGTCGTACCGCGCGGTGCCGGCCCCGATTGCGCACGAAGTGACGATCTGCGGGCTCGTCACGAGCGGCACGCTCGCCGAACCGCCCGTCGGCCGCGGCGCGGGCGCCGCCGCGTTCTTCGTCGACGTCGACGGCACGCAGCCGATCGCCGTCGCCGCCGAAGGACTGCCGGTCACCGCGCACGTCGGGGACGTCGTCGTCGTCCGCGGACGCTACCATCGGGAGAACGGCGGCGGCGAAGGCATCGACGAGGTGCGCACCGCGGGCGGCAACCGGCGATACCCGTTCGACGGCTACGTCATGGTGAACGGCACGGTCTACCACTAGCGAACGGACCCGCATGCCCGGCGGCGAACCGCTCGCGGGATGGCGATGACGGAACCCGAGTCGGCGCACGAGCACGCGTATCGCCGGCTCGAGGAGATGCGCGTGGAATCGCTCGCGCCCGCGGGCGAATCCGCGAACGAGCGTCAGCACGCGCGCGGGAAGCGCACGGCGCGCGAGCGCATCGAGGCGCTCGTCGATCGGGACTCGTTCGTCGAGCTCGACCGGTTCGCCGTTCACCGCACGACGGCGTTCGGACTCGACGAACGCCACTTTCTCGGCGACGGCGTCATCACCGGTCACGCGACGATCGGCGGGCGTCACGTCTTCCTCTTCTCGCAGGACTTCACCGTGCTCGGCGGATCGCTCGGCGAAGTGTTCGCGGAGAAGATCTGCAAGGTGATGGATCTCGCCGTGCGCAGCGGCTCGCCGATGATCGGGATCAACGACTCCGGCGGGGCGCGCATTCAGGAAGGCGTCGTCAGCCTGGGCGGTTACGCGGAGATCTTCTGGCGCAACGTGCAGGCGTCGGGCGTCGTCCCGCAGATCAGCCTGATCGCGGGACCGTGCGCGGGCGGCGCGGTCTATTCGCCGGCGATCACCGACTTCACGGTCATGGTCGAAGAGATCTCGCAGATGTTCATCACGGGCCCGGACGTCATCAAGGCGGTGACGGGCGAGGACGTGACGTTCGAAGAGCTCGGCGGCGCGGTCACGCACGCGACGAAGAGCGGCGTCGCGCAGCTCACGGCGGCGGACGAGGACGAGATGAACGAGCAGTGCCGGCGGCTGCTCTCGTTCATCCCGTCGAACAACCTCGACGACCCGCCGATCGTGCCGACGAACGACGACCCGATGCGCGTCGCCGTCGAGCTCGACGGCCTCATCCCCGCCTCGCCGACGAAGCCGTACGACATCGTCGACGCGATCGTCGCGGTCGTCGACGACGGCGACTTCTTCGAGATCGCGCCGCTGTGGGCGCAGAATATCGCGATCGGGTTCGGTCGCGTCGGCGGCCGCAGCGTCGGCATCGTCGCGAACCAGCCGAAGGTGCTGGCCGGCGTGCTCGACATCGCCGCGTCCATCAAGGCGGCACGCTTCGTGCGCTTCTGCGATGCGTTCAACGTGCCGCTGCTCACGTTCGTCGACGTTCCCGGATTCTTGCCGGGGACGAGTCAGGAGTGGGGCGGCATCATCAAGCACGGCGCGAAACTGCTGTACGCCTTCGCCGAGGCGACGGTGCCGAAGATCACCGTGATCACGCGCAAGGCGTACGGCGGCGCGTACGACGTCATGTCGTCGAAGCACATCCGCGCCGACTTCAACTTCGCGTGGCCGACCGCCGAGATCGCCGTGATGGGCGGCAGCGGCGCCGTGCAGATCCTGAGCCGCCGCGAGATCGCCGAATCGCCGAATCCCGAGGCGAAAGCCGCGGAGCTCGCCGCCGAGTACACGGAGCATTTCGCGAACCCGTTCATCGCCGCGCAGCGCGGCTACGTCGACGACGTGATCAACGCCAGCGAGACGCGCCGGGCCGTCTCGCGGGCGCTCGACGCGCTCGCCGGCAAACGCGTCGAACGCCCCAAGCGCAAGCACGGAAACATTCCGCTCTAGCCTCCGGGCGCTCGGGCGGAGCAGCAGAGCCGGCGTCGAAAAGCCCTGTCGCCGGGCGACAACGGGGAAGGGGTTTGACGATGAGCCTGCAGGCACGCGAAGAGCTGGCCGGCCTTTTGCACTTTTCCGACAGCACGCAAAAGCCGGACCTGCTCAACGAGAACAAGACCAACTCACTGCTGATCGAGATGATGCTGGACGTGGCCCATCGGTGCCAGAAGCCGATCCTCGTCACGGCGCTGACGACCGATCATCCGACGTTCGACGGCGGTCCGGGGACGCACGGTCACACGCAAGGGTTTGCCTTCGACGGCTGGACCGATACCGGAAACGACGCGGACATCGTGTACCTGCTGAAGGCACTTGCGTCGAGCCCGTACGTGTGGACCGTCGGCGCCGGCGGCTCGGCGAAGAACTACACGGGCGGCGTGAGCTGGCCGAACGACGGGAAGTTCATCTTCTTCGACGACAACAACCAGGACCACGTGCACGCGCAGGCCGGAAACCCGAACGGCGAGGGCCAGCGCTAGACGCATCCGTACGCGGGCAGGGTTGTCGAGGCCGCCACGGCCGATGACCCGCCGCGTGGGACTGCTCGACGGAAAGACGATCCTCGTTACGGGGATCGCGAACAAATGGTCCATCGCGAGCGGCATCGCGCGGAGGATGCACGCGCACGGCGCGCGTCTGATCCTGACGTATCAAGGCGAGCGCGTCGAGAAGGCCGTGCGGCAGCACGCCGGCGAGCTCGGCGGCGCGCCCGCGTTCATGTGCGACGTGACCGACGAGTCGTCGCTGCGCGCGCTGGCGGAGCAGGCCGGGAAGATCGACGGTCTCGTGCACTCGATGGCGTTCACGCGCAAGGAAGACCTCTCCGGGAAGGTCTACGAGACGCCGCGTGACGGGTTCACGATCGCGCTCGACATCAGCGCGTTCTCGCTGATCGCGCTCGTCGGCCACCTCGCGCACAACTTGAACGACGGCGCGTCCGTCATGGCGATGACGTACCTCGGCGCAACGCAGATCGTGCCGAACTACAACGTGCAGGGCATCGCGAAGGCCGCGCTCGAGTCGGCGATCCGGTACCTCGCGTTCGACCTCGGCGTACGCGGCATCCGCGTCAACGGGATCTCGGCCGGTCCGATCTCGACGGCGTCGTCGCGCCAAGTCGCCGGCTTCAGCGCGATGCCGGCGAAGGTCGCCGCGGTGTCGCCCCTCCGGCGCAACATCACCGCCGACGACGTGGGCAACGTCGCGGTCTTCCTCGCCTCCGACCTCTCGTCGCAAGTCACGGCCGACATCCACTTCGTCGACGCGGGCTACCACGCGATGGGCATGTACCCGGACGTCGCAAACGCGTGAGCGCATCGCATCGCGAGCCGAGCGCGAACGGTGCTCGTTGTCACCCTGAGCTCGTCGAAGGGTGCGCCGCCGTCTCGCCCTCGGGCGAAGAACTGGCGGCGATCGCGGCGGCCTGGCTCGTCTACGCGCGGTCGTCCGGTGTCGTGCGTGCGCCCGAACCCTCGCGCTGGAGCCTCTCCGGACGCGTCGCTCTCGACGAGCCGCGCGACGCGCGGGTCATCGCGCGCGCGGCGTCGCGCTGGAGCCTCGCAGGGCGCGTGGATGCCTGACGCGCCGTTCCGGAAGATTCTCGTCGCGAACCGCGGCGAGATCGCGATCCGCGTGATGCGCAGCGCGAAAGAGCTGGGCTGCGCGACCGTCGCCGTGTACTCGGACGCCGACCGCGACGCGCTGCACGTCCGGCACGCCGACGAGGCGTATCATCTCGGCGCCGCCGCGCCGTCGCAGTCGTACCTCAATGCCGACAAGCTGCTCGACGTCGCCGCGCGCGCCGGCGCTGACGCAATCCATCCGGGCTACGGATTCTTCGCGGAGAACGCCGCGTTCGCACGGCGCGTCATCGCTGCCGGCATCACGTGGATCGGACCGCACCCCGGCGCCATCGACGCGATGGGCGACAAGATTCGCGCGCGGCAGGCGATGGTCGCCGCCGGCGTGCCGGTCGTGCCGGGCGGGACGGATTCGATCGCCGATGCGGGCGCGGCACGCGCGGCCGCCGATCGCTACGGTCTGCCGCTCGCGCTCAAAGCATCGGGCGGCGGCGGCGGCAAAGGCCTGAAGGTCGCGCGCACGGTCGATGAGCTCGAGTCGGCGTTTTCGACGGCGCAGCGCGAGGCCAGCGCGTACTTCGGCAACCCGACGATCTACGTCGAGCGGTATCTCGAGAACCCGAAGCACGTCGAGCTGCAGATCCTTGCCGACAAGCACGGCACCGTACTGCACGTCGGCGAGCGCGACTGCTCGCTGCAGCGCCGCCATCAGAAGCTCTGGGAAGAGGCGCCCGCGCAGATCGCACCGCCGGTGCGCGAGGGCTTGCGCGCGGCCGGCGTGCAGGCGGCGAAGGCGATCGGCTACGACTCGGTCGGCACGATCGAGTGTCTCGTGAGCGGCGACGCGTTCTACTTCCTCGAGATGAACACGCGCATTCAGGTCGAGCACACGGTGTCCGAAGAGATCTCGGGCATCGACCTCGTGCGCGAGCAGATCCTCGTCGCCGCCGGCCGGCCGCTGGCGCTGACGCAGCGCGCGATCGAGGACGGGTTCCGCGGCCACGCGATCGAGGTGCGCGTCAACGCGGAAGATCCCGCGGCGAACTTTCGTCCGGCGCCGGGGACCGTGACGCGGTACCGCGAGCCCGGCGGCTTCGGCGTGCGCATCGACTCCGCGGCGTATCCGGGGTTCACGATCACGCCCGACTACGACTCGATGATCGCCAAGCTGATCGTGCGTGGCCGCACGCGCGAGGAGACGCTCGCGCGGCTCGGACGCGCGATCGACGAGTACGTCATCGACGGCGTGCCGACCACGCTGCCGCTGCTGCGCGCACTCGTCGACCTGGACGTCGTACGCGACGCGTCGTACGGCACCGCGACGCTCGAGCCGTTCGCCGCGTCGCTCGGCGCCGCGGCGACGAACGGCCGCGCGAGCACGACGTCCGCCGCGCGCGACGCAGCGACCGCGCCCGATGCAGGCGCTGCCGACGACGGAACGATCCGCGTCGAGGTGAACGATCGGCTGTTTCGCGTACGGTTCGTCGACCTGCCGGTGCCGACGGCCGCGACCACGGGCACCGCGTCCGCGGCGCGCGCGCCGACGAAAGGCGGCGCGCAGCGCAAATCCGCCTCGGCGGCCGGCGATGACGTCGTCTCGCCCATGCACGGCGTCGTCGTCGAGATTCCGGTCGCACCCGGCGCTGCGGTGAACGATGGCGACGTCGTCGCGGTGATCGAGGCGATGAAGATGATGAACGAGATTCGCGCGCACAAGTCCGGCACCGTCGCGACCGTGCACGTCGCGACCGGCGCGACGGTCGAGGCGCGAACGCCGCTGGTCACGCATCGGGTGAGCAACGCCTTCATCGTCGTTCGCGTCGCGCTGGCAATCGGGTTCTGCATCGATGCCTTCGTCGGCGTCCTGTCGATCGTCGCCCCGCGATTGATGGGGCCGCTGTTCGACGTCCCGGTCAGCGACGTCATGACGGCGCAGATCGCCGGCGGCGAGTTCATCGTCGTGGCGATCGTGTACGCGCTTGCGTTTTCGCAGCCGGTCCGGCTTCGCGTGCTGCTCTGGCTGTGCGCGCTCGATCAGCTCTTCGCCGTCGTTCTGCCCGCGATGGGCGTTGCGCGCGGCGCGTTACCCGCGACGTGGAAGGTGATCGCGCCGATCCCCGTGTCGGCGCTTCTCGTCATCGTCTTCGTTACGTACGCGGTGCGACGGTCCGCCGCGGCGCGATGATGATCCGCGCGGCGTGCTGAAGGCGAGCAACGAGATGAAGAGGCGCTATGCGCAGTACTTCGGAACCTGACGGGCTGCACGGCGGCGTCGCCGCCGCGTTCGCACGCGGACTCGGGACGCTGGCGCGCGTGCCGCTGCCGGAGGCCGTCGCGCACGAAGCGGAGCGCGCGCTGCTGAACGTGCTGGCGCTCGCGGCCGGCGCGTCGCGTCACGCAGGCGTCGAGGCGATCGTCGCGACGGCGCACGAGATGGGCCACCGGCCGTGCGCACCGGTGCTCGGTCGCGCCGAGTCGGTCGACGCGCACTTCGCCGCGCTCGCAGCCGGATTCGCGGCGCACGTCGACGACTTCGACGACACGCACCTCGCCACGGTGATCCATCCGAGCGCCGCGTGCATGGCGGTGCTCGTCGCGCTCGCGCCCGAGACGCGCCCGACGGGCGATGCGGCCTTGCGCGCGTTCGCCGTCGGCTGCGAGGCGCAGCTCCGCGTGGGCGTCGCGATCTCGCCGGAGCACTACGATCGCGGATGGCACATCACCGGGACGTGCGGCGTCATCGGGGCGGCGGTAACGGCGGCGTTGCTGCGCGGCGCCCGTGACGACGTGCTCGCGCGCGCGATCCGTGTCGCCGCGACGATGACGCTCGGTCATCGCGAGGCGTTCGGCACGATGACGAAGGCGTTCCACGCCGGCAAAGCGGCGGCGAACGGGATCCTCGCCGCATACCTCGCGGACAAGAGCGATGTGCCTGCGGACGTGATCGAGTCGCCCGACGGTTTCGCGGCGGCGCTCTCGACGCGCTTCGATGCCGAGCAGATGCTCGGCGCGATGGGCGAGCGCTGGGAGCTCGCGGCGAATACCTATAAGCCGTATCCGTGCGGCATCGTCGCGCATCCGTCGATCGATGCGGCGCTCGCGCTGTACGCGCGGATCGATGCCCGGCGCATCGCGTCGATACGCGCGGTCTGCCATCCGCTCGTGCCGGAGCTGATGGGCAACCCCGATCCGCACGACGGCCTGCAGGCGCGCTTCAGCGCGATCCACGCTATCGCCGCCGCGCTGTGCGACGGCCGCGTCGGGCTCGCGCAGTACGAGACCGAGCGCGTCGTGCGCGACGACGTGCGCGCGATGCGTGCGAAGACGTCGCTCGCGCCGAGCGACGACGTCGCGCGCGACGCCGCGACGCTCGAGGTGCAGCTGAGCGACGGCACGACGACGACCGAGCGCGTCGAGCACGCGCGCGGCTCGGCGGCGCGCCCGCTCACCGACGACGAGCTCGTCGCAAAAGCCGACGCGTTGCTGCACCCGGTCCTCGGCGAAGGCGCGGCACGCCGCCTCGCGGCGCTCGTGTTCGAGCTGCCCGCTGCGCCCGACGTCGACGCGGTGCTCCGCGCAGCCGGCGCGGAGGAGGCGGCGCGTGTCTAGCGCGGCCGCGCCGCCCGGCGCATCGGAGGCGCTCGCGGCGTTCGCGGTCGGCACGCACAGGGGCGACGGCTACGAGCGCGCGCTCGCAGCGGCACGCTCGCTGTGGCCGACGTCGCGCGATGCATTCGTCGCGACGAAGCGATCGGCGCACGGCAGTACGTCGGCCGCGGACGCCGCAATCGTCGCGGCCGCGCGCGAGACCGCGACGCTGCGCAACGCGGACGAGGAGACGGTCGTGCGCTCGATCGCCGTCGGCCGCGAGGCCGCACGACGAATCGCGCGTGCGTTGACGCTCGATCGCGCATGGGACGCGGATGCCGTCGCCGCGCGCATCGGCACGGCGGTCGCGGCCGCATGCGCCGCCGGTCTCGACGCCGAGCAGGCGCGAAATGCGATCGGCATCGCCGCCACGCAAGCCGCGGGACTGCGCGTCGCCGCCGACACCGACGCAGGCTCGCTCACGCTCGCGAAGACCGCCGGTGACGCGCTCGAGGCGGCGATCCTCGCACGCCACGGCTTCACCGGGGCGCCGGCGTCGCTGGAAGGTCGCCGCGGCTTGGCCGCGCTGATGGCGTCGCGGTTCGACGCCGCCGTCCTCACGGACGGTCTCGGGACTCGCTGGATCTCGGTCGAGGACTGACCGCCCCTTCGCGCGGGTGGAACGCGAGAGCGACGCCGTTCATGCAGTAGCGCAAGCCCGTCGGCTTCGGGCCGTCGTCGAAGACGTGGCCGAGGTGACCGTCGCAGCGCGCGCACGCCACCGCGGTGCGGATCATCATCAGCGACGTGTCGCGCTTCGTCGTCACGGCGTCCGGCAGCGGCGCCCAGAAGCTCGGCCAGCCGGTGCCGCTGTCGAACTTCGTCTTCGAGGAGAACAGCGCGAGCGCGCAGCCCGCGCAGGCGTACGTACCGGACCGCTTCTCTTCGTCGAGCGGGCTCGAGAACGGCGGTTCGGTCGCCTCGTGCCGCAACACGGCATACGCATCCGGCGAGAGCAGCTTGCGCCACTCCGCGTCGGTATGCGCGACGCGGCCGGCCGAGGCCGCGCGTGCCGCGAGCGGCGCGCCGAGGACGAACCCGGAAAGTGCGGTGAGAACCGTGCTGCGCTTCATCGTCAGCATAACGATAGCGCAACCGCCGGCGGATGTCCGTAGGCGCGCTTACGGTTGCGCGCTATGCGGTGCTGGGCAGAAACGCGAGCGCGATGCCGTTCATGCTGTAGTGCAGGCCGGCCGGCTTCGGGCCGTCGTGGTACAGCCGCCCCACGTGGCTGGCGCATCGCCCGCAGTGCACGGACGCATACGGCTTCCCGCGCCTCGGAGCCGTCGTGACCGCGTCGGCGAGGGACGCGGTGAAGCTCGGGTAGCCCGAGTGCGCGTCGTATTTCGTCTT
Source organism: Vulcanimicrobiota bacterium (assembly GCA_963841685.1). Classification (GTDB taxonomy): domain Bacteria; phylum Vulcanimicrobiota; class Vulcanimicrobiia; order Vulcanimicrobiales; family Vulcanimicrobiaceae; genus Vulcanimicrobium. The sequence continues at coordinate 1,449,217 of CAWJDU010000003.1, read as the reverse complement.
CGACGAGAACAGCGGCCGCCGGCATCCGGCGCACGCGTACGTCCCCGCGCGGTGCTCGTGGAGAAGCGGGCTGGAGAATGCCGGCTCCGTCGCGCCCTCGCGCAAGCACGTGGTACGCCGCGGGCGAGAGCGCTGCGCGCCACTGCGCGTCGGTCGACGGCGGCCGGTGCGTCGCGGCGGCGCGCGCGGCGAGCGGAGCGCCGAGCACGAAGCCGGCCAGGGCGCTCAGGATGACTCGGCGTTCCATTGCGTGCCAAATGGTCGCAGGCGCGCCGATGTTCCTGTCGACACGTGGCGGTTCGGCCGTTGGGAACACGAGGTGCGTGGCTCCAGGGCCGCACTGGAGAACACGGTGATCCCAGCCGCACTTCTCGCGCTCGCGCTTCGGACCGACGAACCGGCCCCCGGCCTGTACGCTACGGGTCACGAGCGTCTCTACGTCGGCATCGAGGCCGAGCCGCCGGATCGTCGCACGATTCAATACTTCGATCCGGCCTCACGCCGCGTCGGCACGTTGAGGCGGACGTCGGGCAAGACGTACGAAACGACCGATCGTCCGGTGGTGACGTACGTGCTTACCGCGCCGGCGGTGGCTGTCGAAGAGCAGCGCTCGACCGTGCGCGCCGCCGCCGGACGTTTGGGTGTCTCGTTCTGGCATGCTTCGCCTGCGGAGAAGCGCCCGACGATCGTTCTCGTCCACGGTGCGGACGATGAGACGCGCGACATGGGCTACCTCGTCGCGTACTTCGTCTCGCACGGACTCAACGTCGTCACGTACGACCAGCGCGGCACCGGTCGATCCGAAGGCGACTGGCGGTACACGAGCCCGCAGTCCAAGGCCGACGACGTCATCGCGATCTTGGCATCGCTCCGTGGCAATGCAGATTGCGATCCGAAGACGTTCGGCCTGTGGGGATTCAGCAACGGCGCGTGGGTTGCACCCATCGTCGCGACGCGCTCGACGCTCGCATTTCTGATCCTCGAGAGCCCGGCCGCCGAGTCGATCGCGCAGAACGTCCTCTACGAGGTCGCCGGCAGCCTCCGCGAGACGTCGCGATTCTCCGGCGCGCAGATCGACGCCGCGGTCGCGTTCGAACGGCTCATGCTGACGTCGGTCGCGACGAACGCGCACTGGGACGCGGTGAACGCGGGGCTGGTTCGCGCGCGAGCGCAGCCCTGGTTTCCCTACTTGCGAATTCCGCCGGGGCTGCCCATCCCTCCGCCACGCCCGGTGCTCGCGCGCTTACGGGCGGCGCTGGTGTACGATCCGACGAGGACGCTGGAACACGTCCACACGCCGACGCTCGCGCTGTTCGGTGCGCTCGACAAGAACGTCGACGCGCGTGACTCGGAAGCCCGGCTGCGCGACGATTTCCGTATCGGCGGCAATCGGGCGCTGACCGTGCGCGTCTTTGCCGGCGCCGACCACACGCTCATCGCGACGGCGTCCGGATTCGAGGATCGGCCGTCGGTCCCGCGGCGCGCCGTGCCCGGCTATCCGGCGGTCGCGATCGATTGGCTTCGAATGCACGGAGTTCTCGACGCTCGCCCCGTGAGCCGCTAGGGTGCGGCGCCCGCCCCGGCGCAAAGCTTCCAACGTGGCCGCGCGCGAACGCAATGCTTCCGGCATCCCGCTGGAGCCGTACTACGACGAGCCGCCGTCACCGGTCCGCCGTGCGCCGCCGGGCGAGTTTCCGTTCACGCGCGGCATCCGGCGCGACATGTACCGCGGCCGTCACTGGACGATGCGCCAGTACGCCGGGTTCGCGACCGCCGCCGAGTCGAACGAGCGGTATCGCTTTCTGCTGGCGCAGGGCGTCACGGGCCTGTCGGTCGCGTTCGACCTGCCCACGCAGCTCGGCCATGATTCGGACGCGCCGCAGGCGCGCGGCGAGGTCGGCAAGGTCGGCGTCGCCATCGACACGATCGCGGACGTCGAGACGCTGTTCGACGGCATCCCGCTCGACCGCGTGACCGTCTCGATGACGATCAACGCGCCGGCGTCGATTCTGCTCGCGTTCGTGCTCGCCGTCGCGCGACGGCGCGGTATCCCGTTCGAGAAGCTCGGCGGCACGGTGCAGAACGACGTGCTCAAAGAGTACGTCGCGCGCGGCACGTACATCTATCCGCCCGGCCCGTCGATGAGGCTCGTCACCGACGTGATGGCGTACTGCGCCGAGCACGTGCCGAACTGGAACACGATCTCGATCTCCGGCTATCACATCCGCGAAGCCGGATCGACCGCGCTGCAAGAGATCGCGTTCACGCTCGCCGACGCGAAGGCGTACCTGCGCGCCGCGCAGCGCGCCGGGCTCGACGTCGACGCCGTCGCACCGCGCATCTCGTTCTTCTGGAACGCGCACAACGACTTCTTCGAGGAGGTCGCGAAGTTCCGCGCGGCGCGCACGCTCTGGGCACAGATCGTGCGCGACGAGTTCGGATCGAAAGATCCCGCGCTCGCAGATGCTCCGCTTTCACACGCAGACCGGCGGCTCGACTCTGACCGCCCAGGAGCCGGAGAACAACGTCGTCCGCGTCGCGCTCCAGGCGCTTGCCGCCGTGCTCGGCGGCACGCAGTCGCTGCACACGAACGGCCAGGACGAAGCGCTCGGGCTGCCGACGGCGCAGTCCGCACGCGTCGCGCTGCGCACGCAGCAGATCATCGCCAACGAGAGCGGCGTGACGGACGTCGTCGATCCGCTGGCGGGCTCGTACTACGTCGAGGCGCTCACCGACGAGCTGATCGCGGGCGCACGTGAGCTCATCGCGGAGATCGACGCGATGGGCGGCGCCGTCGCGGCGATCGAGACCGGGTGGATGCAAGATGCGATCGGCGAGAGCGCGTACCGCGCGCAGCAAGCCGTCGAGCGCGGAACGTCGGTCGTCGTCGGCGTCAACCGCTTCAACGAAAGCCGCGAACGGCATCACGATCCCGATCCAGCGGATCGACCCGTCGATCGAGCGCGACCAGATCGCGCGAACGCGCGCGTTCCGCGAAGCGCGCGACGCGCAGCGCGCCGCGGCTGCGCTCGACGGCGTTCGTGCGGCGGCCGAAGGCAGCGCGAACGTGATGCCCGCGCTGATCGAGGCGGTCGACGCGGGCGCGACGCTCGGCGAAGTCTGCGGCGTGCTGCGCGAGGTGTTCGGCACGCACGTCGCTCGGGAACGCATCGCGTAGCATCACGGCAACATTTTCGCTGCAACGATTTCGCAAACGTTTGTGATCATTGGTACCAGCCTGCTTCGACGTCGTGACGAGTAAAAAGAATCATGAAGCGCGAAGGAACGCCGCGGGACGATCTAGACGCTGCAGCGGAACGCTTTCAGGAGGCGAAGGACCTATACCGGCTTCAACGGTTCGGCGGTGCGACATATCTGGCTGGTGTAAGCATCGAATGCGCACTCAATGCGTTTCTGCCGTCCGGTCATCGATCACGCGGCATACATGCCCTTAGCGTACTTCTGTCCGAAGGATTGTCGTACCGCCTGCCCCCGCGCAGAGCAAAAGAGATGAGCAAGGTGTTGACGGACGTCTGTCGACGCTGGAGTAACAGCCAGCGCTATTACCCGGCCGTCCTCATCGAACGGCTCGTCAAGCCAAGAGTAACCGACTACCGTGATGCGAAGGGCAATGCCAAGTACCTGATAGACAGCGCGTATACTATGTTCGCGCAAGCATATGCGATCTGGATCGACCCGGACGATTCCCGCACACAGAGGCAGTGAGATGAACGGAACAACGGTGCGCGAGCGCCTCGAGGCGGCGCTGCACGAACAATACGATGACGTCCAGCTCGATTTCGGTCCGGTACGCGCGGGCCGGGTTTCGGGGCTCGTCATCACGACGCATTTCGCCGCCAAAGATACCGAACGCCGTCAAGACGAGCTGTGGGACGTGATCCGTAACGCACTCGGCGCCCAGTCCGTCGACGTCAGCACGCTCGTTACGTTGACGCCGGACGAGTACGATGCGATGCGAAGGTGAACGACGCGCCGATCGACCACGTCGCGATCGTCGTCAAGGACCTCGACGCGACGATCCGGCTGTACACGGAGACGTTGGGGTTCAGCCTCGTGTACCGTGAGATCGTCGCCGACCAGGGTGTCGAGGCCGTCGGCCTGCGCACCGGCGATGCCGTGATCGAGCTGCTTCGGCCGCTGCGCGAGGACTCTCCGATCGCGAAGTACCGCGGCGACGCCGAGAGCAGGCTGCACCACACGGCGTATCGCGTCGGCGACATCCGCGCCGAGCTCGCGCGTCTGCGCGACGCCGGCGTTCGTCTGATCGACGACGAACCGCGGCGCGGCGCGCACGGCAACACGATCGCGTTTCTGCACCCCAAGTCGACCGGCGGCGTCCTGATCGAACTCTGCCAGCGCGAGACGCGTTCCTTGACCTGATGCGCTGGCCCAACGCCGCTCGTGCGGTTCTCGTCGCCGCGGCGGCCTCGACCATCCTCTGCGCCGCCGGACGGCGCCCGACGCCGACACCCGAGCCGCTTCCGGCGCAGCTGACCGCCGGCGGACCTGCTCTTCAACGCGGCCCGCACGGCGCGCACCGACAGCTCGTATCCGCACTACGCCGTCTACGCGACCGTCTTGCGCTATCGCAGCGGCGGCCACCGCGGGACGAGCACGTGGGACACGATCGAGGACGTTCGCCGGCGCGTCGCGCACTCGCAGTCGCTGCGCCGCGAGGAGGCGGCGAACCCGCACGTTCCGCACGGCATCAACGTCGGCATCGGCGTCGGGCCCGGCGGTCCGGGCGCGGCGCCGGAACAAGGCAAGAGCCTGAACCCCGAGCCGGGCGACGACCCGATCGGGCAGCTCACGTTCGCGGTCGATCAAGATTTCGGGCTCTCGCTCGACGCGACGCCGATCACGGCATCGCGCGACATGGCGGACGTCGCGAACGCGCAAGTCCCGCTGCGGCGCATCGGGCGCACCGGGACGGTCGTGAGAACCTATATCGTCACGGACCTCGGCGACGTCGTCGAGGACGGCGCGACGCTGCATCACTTGGGCCTGCGCCCGGTGCGCGATCCGAATCGTTACCGCCTGCGCGAGCTGTGGACGGACGCGAAGTCGGCGTTGCCGGTGCGCGCCGTCGTCGCGGGCGTCGGCAACCGCGGGCCGCTGGACGACGTGCAGTGGCGCGTCGAGTTCGCGCAGGTCGAGGGCGGAACGTACGTCGTGCGCGAGACGGCGCTCGCCCCGCTCGCCTCCGACGGCGGACAGCTCGACGACGTGACGATCAGCTTCGAGGAGCTGCGCCTGACGAACATGCTCAAACCGTACGAGACGGTCGGCTTGAGCGAGGACGTCGGCACGACGGACCCGTAGCCGCTCGCGCTACGCGCGCGGCGCGAGCCGCACGTCGAGCTCGGTTTCGAACGTGCGATCCCATGGCAGGGTGATCGTGAAGCCGGCGTCGCGAAACTGCGGTTCGATGCGCGCGAGCAGGTCGAGCCCGTCGGGCCACAGCAGCGCGCGGTTCTCCGATGCCGTTCGCTGCGCGGCGCCGGGCGGCAGCAGCGTATGGTCCGTGATGCCGGCGGCGTCGAGATCGGCGTTGAGCTGCGGGCGCACGCGCGTGTGGAACGCGACGTCGTCGACGTAGCGCATCAGCGTGAACGTCGCGTGCGCGCGCGCATCGTACGTTCCGAGCCGCACGCCGGCGAGCGCGGCGATCGCCTCGGGCAGCGCCGTGCCGACGGTGTTCGCGGTCGTGTTCCACGACGCGAACGACGCGACGCGTCCTGCGACGTCTTGCGCGATCAGATCGTCCGTCAGGCGCCGCTGGCCGGCGACGTCGCCGGCATCGAGAAACGAGAGGTCGGCGACCGCGGCGAGCGATCCCGCGCGCGCGCGGCGCGCGATCGCGGCGGAGAACGCCGCTTCTTCCGCATCCGTGGTGCCCGGTACGCGCACGAACAGCTCGATGTCCGCGTGCTCGCCGTCGCCCGACTCGACGCCGCCGCAGCTGCGAACGATGTCGCCGATCGTCGTCGCGATCGGGGCGAACTCGATCGGATCGTTCATCTCTGCGGCGCCCGCGCGCGAGTAGACGACGTGCACGCGCGGCACGACGTCCGCGGCGCGCGCAAGCGCGGCCGCGACGAGCACCATGGCGAGCTCGTCGGCGCCGGGCTCGATCGACGCGCGCTCCGGCGCGACCCAGCGCGCGGCGAACGCGTGCAGCGCGACGAGATCGCGCACGTGCAAGCCGACCGGTCCCGCGTCGTCTTGACCGAGCACGATGCGGTCGAACGCATGCTCCGCCTCGAGGCGCAGCGCGAACAGATCGACGTCGCGATCGCGCGCGCGCGTCGCGAGGTACGCATCGAGCGAGGGGCCGAGCTGCGCGCGCAGCGTCGCCGCGAACGCGCGCTGCTCGTCGGTCTGCGGCGGATCGGGCAGGTTCGCATACTGCTGGATCGCGCCCCAGACGTCGCCGCCCGCGAACGGAAACGTCGCGGCCGCGCCCTCGCGCGGCACGCCGGTCGGTGCGAGCCGCATGACCGTGCCGAACACCGAGAATGCGGCAGACGGCCGCGACGCGCGAATCGCCGCCAAGTCTTGCAGGCGCGTGTACGCCTCCGCTCGCGACACGCCGGGAACGCGCGACGCGATCAGCCCGCCGTACACCGCCATGTCTTGCGAGACCACGTACGCGCGCGCGTCGCGCGGCGCGTCGTCGCGCAGCCAGCGCAAAATCGCCGGCGCGTCGCCGGGCACGAGGTAGCGCCCGAGCAACGGCCTCGGCGGTTCGACGACGCGCGCCCCCGCGATCGCGCCGAGCAGTCGCGGCAGCTGTGCCGTGACCGGCCGGTCGTCGAGCGGCACGACGACCAGCGTCAGGGCGATCAGCGGAGCGAAGAGCAATACGCGCTAGCTCTTGAAGCCGAAGCGGCCGTGGCCGTGCGGATCGGCGACGAAGATCTTGTACGCTTTGCGCACGCCCAGCGACTGCGTGAACTCGACGTGCACCGGCGTGTTCGGCCGCAGGTCCTTCGTCTGCACGCTCTTGCCGTTCTTCATCAGCGTCACGAAGTTCGGCGCGTAGAGAAACGAGAGGTCGGCCGGAACCCCATCGATGCAGTGCACGCGAATGTTCGTGTCGGAGACGTGCCGCACCCAACCATGGCAATCGCGGATCTTGCCGCCGGGAACGGAGGCGCCTTCGCGCTGGGTCACCTGCGCGTTCGCTGCCGCGACCGACGCGGCGATCGTGCCTGCCGCGGCGAACACCGCGAGAGCGAGGCGGAACGAAGGGATGGGCATGGGCATGGAGCTCCTTCTGCGATGATCGAATGCCGCACCATGGCGGGCGCGGAGCGACTCGACGCCTTCGCGTTGATGCGCGCGTTCCGCAGCGACGAAGGCGCCCTCGGCGATGCGCTCGCGCTGTTCGTCGAGCGCCCCGATTACGGCTTCGTGTGGCTTGCGTACGACGACGGTATACCCGCGGCGTGCGTTTCGGTCGCCTTCGCCGTCTCGACGGAGGCGGGCGGGCTCGTCGGATCCGTCCGCGACATGTGGGTGGCGCGGGACCGCCGGCGGCGCGGCATCGGCACCGCGCTGCTCGCGACGCTGCACGGACGGCTCGATCAACTCGGCGTCACGCAGGTCGAGGCGGCGTTCGAACCGGACGACGCGCTGCTCGCATTCTTCCTCGCGCGCGGATACGCGGCGACGAGCGGCTTCGTCGTCAGTTTGCCGCGCCGATGACCGCCGCGAGGCGCCCGCGCGCCTCATGCAGCAGCCGTTCGGCCTCGGCACGATCGACGTTGCGGCGCGCCATGACGATCGCCGTCTTCACCGAGCCGCCCGCCGCGTCGAGCGCCGCGCGCGCGTCCTCGACGTTCGCGATCTCGCGCACGAGGCGCTCGCTGCGGCGGCGGAGCTTCGCGTTCGTCGCGACGAGGTCGACCATCCGGTTGCCGTACGTCTTCCCGGTGCGGATCATCGCACCGGTCGAGATCGCGTTGAGCACGATCTTCTGCGCGGTTCCCGCGCGCATGCGCGTCGAGCCCTGAATCGGCTCGGCGCCCGTCGCCGCGAGGATGGTGACGTCGGCGTGCTCGGCGAGCGGCGCGTTCGCCGCGTTGACGATCGCGATCGTCCGCGCGCCGCGTGCGCGCGCGGTCTGCAGCGCCGCGCGCACGTACGGCGCACCGCCGCTCGCGGAGATGCCGATCGCCACGTCGCCGGCGCGGACGTCTTCGACGCAGCGTGCGCCCGCGGCGACGTCGTCCTCGGCGCCTTCGACGGCCCGGCGAAGCGCGGCGTCGCCGCCCGCGATACGCGCCTGCACGCGCTGCGGGTCGGTCCCGAACGTCGGCGGCAGCTCGGCCGCGTCGAGCACCGCGAGCCGCCCGCTCGTTCCCGCGCCGATCAGCACGATACGTGCACCGCCTTCGAGCGCTTCGGACACGATACCGATCGCGCGCGCGATCGCGGCGGACGCGGCGGACGCGGCATCGATCGCGCCGCGGTGCGCGTCGACGAGCATGCGCGCGAGCGCGACGTCGTCGAGCGCGTCGATCGCGACGGTGCCGGCGTCGAGCGCCTCCGTCGCCGGAACGTCCGTCACCGCACGAGCCGGTTCGCGAGCCGCAACGCGCCCGCGGCCGGCGCGTCGACGTGCTTGACGATCGCGGCGCCCGCGACGTCGCCTTGCAGCCGCGTCTCGAGCAAGAACGACAGCAGAGTGTTTTCGCGCAACAGCCCGCCCGCGAAGGCGATGCGCGGCGACCGGTCGAGCAGGTCCGCGCCGCGCAGCGCCGCCTTCACGAGCTCGCCCAGCTCGTGCGCCGCGGACTGCACGATCTTCGTGGACGCGCGGTTGCCTTTGCCCGCGAACGCGACGATGGGCGGCGCGAGCGCGGCGATCGTCGCGGGCTGCAGCGTGCCGTCATAGATCGCGTGCAGCAGGCCGTCGCGGTCGGGCGCGTTCAGCGTGCGCGCGACGAGATCGGTCGTCTCGTCGCGCCGCGCGCGCCCGTCGAGCACGCGCCCGTACAGCTTCGCCGCCTCCATGCCGATCCAGTACGCGGACCCTTCGTCGCCGGCGAGGTATCCGAGCCCGCCGACGCGCACGGCGCGTTCGCCGCACTCCGCGTACGCGGTCGAGCCCGTACCCGCGATGAGCACCGCGCCGTCGCCTTCGGGGATCGCCGCGCGCAACGCGATCGCCGCGTCGTCACCCACGAACACCCGGGCGCCGCGAAACGCCGCTTCGATCAGCTCGCGCACGGAGTCCGCGACGCGCGCGCGTGCGGCGCCCGCGACGCCCGCGTAGATCGCATCCGGTGCGTGACCGGCCAGCGCCTTGCGAATCGTCGTGATGAGGACGTCCGCCGCATCGTCGACGCCGAGGACCGTCGCATTCGCGGCCGCGCCCTGCACCTCGCGCGCCGGCTCACCGTCGACCGCGACCTGCACCACGGTCGAGCTTCCGCCGGCGTCGACGCCAACACAGATCACGCGCGCGAGGTTCGTTCCGTGCGGGCGGTCTCCGCTTCGCGCTCCTCGGCGCCGACGCGCGCGAGCAGCGCGCGCAGATCGTGCGGCACGACGGCGCCGAGGACGCGCGCGCCGCGCGCGCCCGTGACGCGCGGCAGCCCGGCGGCGCGTTCGCGCAGCGCGGTATAGCCGAGCACCGCGAACGCGAGCGCCTCCTTCGCGTCCGGGTCGACCCCGAACGCATCCGACGTCCGCACGTCGATGTCCGGCAGCTCCGCACGCAGGCCGTCGAGCATCGCAACGTTGCGCGAGCCGCCGCCGCTGACGATCAGCAGCGCCGCGCGCGGCGCGGCGGCGCGCACGGCGTCCGCGACCGTCCGGACCGTCAGCGCCGTGAGCGTCGCGACTGCGTCCTCGAGCGCGAGCGCGTCGAGCGGCGCACGAATCCGCTCGACATACGGCACGCCGAATCGTTCGCGCCCGGCGGTCTTCGGCGCGGCGCGCCGGAAGTACGAATCGTCGAGCAAGCTGTCCAGCAGCGCCCGATCGACGCGCCCGGCTCTCGCCATCGCGCCGTCTGCGTCGTAACGACGCGCGCCGCCGCTGCGCATCGCGACGTACGCGTCGACCGGCAGGTTCGCGGGCCCGGAATCGAACGCGAACGTCTCGGGCAGCACGGTGAGGTTCGCGATCCCGCCGAGATTGAGCGCGACGCACGGCGCGTGGCGCGCGAACAGCAGGGCGTCGACGAACGGCACGAGCGGCGCGCCGGTGCCGCCCGCCGCGGTGTCGGCAGAACGGAAGTCGTACACGACCGTCGTTCCGCAGCGCTCGCGGATGCGAAACGCGTCACCGATCTGCAACGTATGGTGCGCATCACCGTCGTGCGCGAGCGTCAGGCCGTGCGATGCGACGGCGTCGAGCGAGAGATCGCCCGCGACGGCGCGCACCGCGTCGCCGAACGCGTCGCCGACCGCGGCGTGGAGGGCCGACACGCCGAGCGCGCCGATCGCCGCGGGCGGAAACGCCGCGATGATGCGCGCGCGCAGCGCGTCGTCGAACGGTACGGTCGCGAAGCGATCGCAGCGTACGCGCACGCCGTCACCGTCCGCACGCACGTCGCACACGGCGACGTCGATGCCGTCGAGCGACGTTCCGGACAGCACGCCGGCGATCAGCATGCGGCCGACTCCGCGCGGTCGATTGCCGCCACCGCGGCGTCGCACACCGCGGCGCGCACCTCCCGCAGGTCGGTGCGCCCGTGATGCACGTTGTTCGTGAGCAGCACGACCGAGACGTCGCGCTCGGGGTCGGCCCACACCGACGTGCCCGTGAACCCGGTGTGGCCGAACGACGCGCGGGACATGCGCGCGCCGCACGAGTTGTCGTCGCGCGTCTTGAGCGCCCAGCCCAGCCCGCGGCGCAGCACGGGATCGGACGCCGCTTCGCGTACGGCCTCGCGTGCGATCCGCTCCGGGAGCGGCGTCGCGCGGCCGTGCAGCGCAGCGAGATACCAGTCCGCGAGCAGCGCGACGTCGCGCGCGTCGCCGAACAGACCCGCGTGTCCGGCGACGCCGCCCGCGAGCTCCGCCTTCTCGTCGTGCACGCGGCCTTGCACGCTGCCCCGCCAGGCGTCGGTTTCCGTTGCCGGGATGAATGGCTGCAGCCGCGGGTGCGGGCGGTAGCGCGTGGAGCGCGCGCCCCACGCGCGCAGCGTGCGTTCCACGGTTTGCGCGAGGGGCGCTCCGGTCGCGCGCGCCAGCACGACGCCGAGCGCGATGAACCCGAGGTCGCTGTAGATGACGCGCGATCCGGGCGGTGCGGCGAGCGGTTCGGTCAGCGCGAAGCGCTCGACGTCGGCGTCGAGCAGCGCGCGGTAATCCGCGCCGCTCTTGAACCCGGCGTCGTGCGCGAGGATCGACCGGAGCGCGATCGGCTCGTGTTCGTCGTCGCGCCACTCCGGAACGAGATCGCGCAGCGGCGCGTCGAGCTCGAGCGTTCCGTTCGCGACCAGGCCCAGCGCGACGCTGGCCACGAACACTTTCGTGATCGACGCGATGTCGAAGGGCGTGTCGACGTAGCACGGCAACGCCGGGCCGTCATCGCGCGTGCGCCCGTAGGCGCGCTCGAAACGCAGCCGTCCGCGCTGCTCGATCCGCACGACGGCCGCGCTGTAGCGCGTCCCGAGCGCCGCGCGAACCGCGGCGTCGACGTCAGCGAACAGCGGCGTCGTGCGCGAGGCGCACCGGCAGCGTTCCGCGCGCGGGCGCGCGCCCGGACAGCACGTCGGCGCACCCTTCGAGCGACACATCGCCGCCGCCGTAGATGCACACGACGCGCGTTGCGCGCGGCCACAACGCCGCGTCGAACGGCGCGCGCGCGGAGACGATCATCGTGTGCGGCGCGCACGCGAGCAGCCGCGCGACGGCGTCGCGCTGCGCCGGGTAGAGGTGCGCGTCGCGCGTCACGGCGACGAACTCGCGATCGCCGAGCGCACCGACGTGCTGCAGCAGCAGTTCGACGTCGTCCGCATCGGGCTCGAGCGCGACGCGCATGTGCTCGCTCTTCCACCCGCGGCGGCGCAGCGCCGCGCTGAGCGAGGGAAGCATCGCGCGCGAGCCGACCGCGCCGGACGTCGCGGCGGCATCCGCCGCGACGCCTTCGAACGAGATCACGGTGACGGCGCTGCCGTCGCGAAGCCGCGGTTCGCCGCGCAGCGCGGTGACGGCGCGGCGCGCCGCGTCGAGCGGCGCGTCATCGTCGACGGCGTCCGCATACGGCGAGGGATTCGCGAGACGCTCGCGCAGGCGCAACACGCGCGCATGCGCCTCTTCGAGCCGTTCGCGGGGAAGCGTGCCGCTGCGCACGGCGGCGACGATCGCCGCGACCGCCTGCTGCGCGAGCTCGAGACGATGGCTGATGAGCAGGACGTCGGCGCCTGCGATCAGCGCGGCGACCGCAGCGTCCGCGGTGCCCGCATCGGACGCGATCGCACCCATCTCGAGACAGTCGGTGATCGTCACCCCGTCGAAGCCGAGCTCACGGCGCAGCAGCCGCGTCGTCACCGCGCTCGAGAGCGACGCGGGCCGATCGCGATCGAACGCGCTTGCGACGACGTGCGCGACCAGCACGAGGGACGCGTCGCGCGCCGCGATCGCGCGCGCGAACGGCACGAGGTCCCGTGCGCGCAGCTGCTCCTCGGCGACATCGATGCGCGGCAGCACCGCGTGCGAGTCGTCCGATGTCGCGCCGTGTCCCGGAAAGTGCTTCAGCGTCGACGCGACGCCGCCGCGCTCGAGCCCCCGCGCGAACGCGCCCGCGTGCGCCGCGACGTGCGCGGGATCGTCGCCGTACGCGCGCGTCGAGATCGCCGTGGCGCGCGGCTCCGATGCGAGATCCGCGACGGGTGCGAGATCGACGGTGATGCCGGCGCGCGCGAGATCGCGTCCGACGAGCACGCCGAGGCGTTCCGTCAGCGCGACGTCGTTCGCCGCGCCCACCGCCATGGCGGGCGGCAGCGACGCGACGCCGTCGCGCACGCGCTCGACGCGGCCGCCTTCCTGATCGATCGCGATCAGCGGCGGCGGCGTCGACGTCGCGCGCAGCGCCGCGACGAGCGCGCGCAGTTCGGCGGCCGCGTCCGGCGTTCCGCGCGAAGAGGATGAACGTTCCCGGCGCGAGCGCGCGCAGCGCCTCGAGCGGCGCGTCGTCGATGGTCGCGCCGTCGAACCCGACGCCGATGACGCCGCGCGCGAGCGCGGTCAGCGGATCGCCGGCCGTCACGCCGCGCTCAGTGCTTGATGAGCCGGATGATCTGCGCGACGATATGGCCGGCCGCCTTCGAGATGAAGATCTGCACCTTCGATCCCTTCGAGACGTCCGTCAGCGTGTGATAGCCCGGGTCGGTGCTCTGCACGCTGGTCGACGGCATCGTCGCGACGGAGACGCGTCCTTGCGTCCTCGAGTCGACGGTCACGATTCCGCGCTGGTAGTCCACGTCGGCGACACGACCTTCGAGGACGCCGGCGTCGCCGTGCGCGGCCGGGGCGGGGCTTGCGGGCGCGGGTGACGGCGCGGCCCACGCCGCGACGGGCAGCATGAGCACCCCGACAACCATGGCGGCGCAGACCGAACGGCACATCACCCTTGGAAAACGCAAAGACGTCACCGCTTCGTTTCGCTCGACGCGCGAATCGTTCCGACCGCGCGAAAGTAGTCTTCGCGCGCGCCTGGTTCACCGGCCTGCGCGCGCGACCTTTCGTTGCGAGCGGCGACGACCGCGCCGTCGTCCGGCGTCTTCCCGCCGAGCGCGATGCGCAACGCCAGCAGCGCCTCGTCGGCGGCGCGCGTCCCGACGTGCTCGAGCGCACGATAGAACGGCTGCGCGGCCGGCTCGGCCGAACGCATGCGGAGCGCTGCAGCGATCGCATCGCCCTTCGACGGACGGCCGTCGAGGAGGTAGCCGTCGAGAGGGTGCAACTCCACGACGATGCGATTCGCGACGCGCGCCGCGATGCTTGCCGCGACGGTCGCGCTGCTCGCGGCCGGCTCGCCGGACGATCCGCTCGCCGCGATCGCCGCGTCGTCCGGGCACGCGTCGCGCGTGCACGTGCGCGCGACCGCCTCGTTCGTCGTCGACGGCCGCACGGTCACGACGACGTTCGATCAGCTCGGAACGACACGACTCCTCGAACGGTGCGTCGCCGGCGCGTGCGGCGGCACGTGGTTCGACGGCGAGCGCCGGTGGACGTTCGGCATCAACCGCGTCCCCCTGCCGGATGACGTCGACGACGCGACGCGGCTCGAGCGTACGCTCGCGGCGATCGCGTCGTACGCCTTCGCGGAGCCGTCGTTTCGCGCGGCGGGCGGCACGGTCGAGCGCGTCGCGGCGGATCGCTGGAGCGTCAAAGCGCGTGACGGGGCCGAGCTGGTCGCGGTGCTCGACGGCACGAACGCCGTGCGCACGGTCGACACCGCGGCGGGCGCGACGGTTGCGACGTACGGGCGGGACGTGCGCGCGGGCGCCGCGCGGTTCCCGCTCGATCGCGCAGGGGCGTTCGAGACGGGCGCGCTCGACGCCGCATCCGCCGTGCCGGGCCCGCTCGCGGTGCCGCACGGGCCCGACGTGTCGTTCGCCGGAGACGTGCCGGCGACGCTCGCGGACGCGCCGGTGCCGATCGTGCCCTGCACGATCGCGGGACGCGCGGAGCGCTGTCTGATCGATAGCGGCGCGACGCCCAGCGCGGTGACGCTCGCACTCGCGGAAGCGCTCGGACTCGAGCCGCACGGCGAGCTCGATCTGTCGGGGCTCGGACGGTTCGCGACGGGCTTCATCGAGACGGGCCCGCTGACGGTCGGCGCCGCGCGCTTCGCGCGAGCGAACTTCGCCGTGCTCCCGGCGGCCCCGGGCTCGGCGTTCGACGCGGTCGTCGGCAGCGATCTACTGGGCACGGTGCGGGTCACGATCGATCGCGCCCACCGCACGGTGCACGTGGCCGCGCCGGGCGGCGCACCGGCGGCGGGCGTCGCGGTCGCCGTCGTCTTCGAGGCGGGCAGCCCGCAGGTGCGCGCGGCGCTCGCCGGCGACGACCGACGCGCACTGCTGGACACCGGCGACGCCGCGCCGCTGTCCTTCGGGTACGCGCTGTACCGGGACCGCCCGCAGTGGCCGGTGGTCGGCCGCGGCGAGGCGATCGGGATCGCCGGCGCCGAGGATACGCTTCTCGTCCAGGTTCCCGACCTGCGGCTAGGATCGCTCGGCGTCGGGTCCGTACGTGCGGTCGTCCGCCGCTCGCAGACGGTCGTGCATGTCGGAATCGGCCTGTGGACGCGCTTTCGGATCGATTTGGACGAAGCGAGCGGGCGCATCTCGTTTAGCCCTGCATAAAGGCGGGGACGAACGTCCCGTACGGGATAGGACATCCCCGTCGGAGCGATTCTGGATGGATCCGTTACGCACGCTGGTCGAGCGCCTCGACACGACCGATGCCGCGACTGCCGCACATGGCCGGGCGGTCGCGCTTTGGTGTTCCCGCATCGCGACCGCGATGCGGCTCCCCAAGGATGAGCAGAACTTCATCGTCCGCTCCGCGCAGCTGCACGACGTCGGGAAGCTCTGCCTGCCCCCCGACTTGATCCGCGCGCCGCGCGTGCTGACCGATGCCGAGGTCACGATCGTGCGCGGCCATGTCATCCAAGGCGAACGGCTTCTCGCGGACTACGGGCTCCTGCTGTACCGCGACGCGGTCCGGAACCACCACGAGCGCTACGACGGCCGCGGCTATCCTGACGGCCTCCACGGCGATGCGATCCCGCTCGCCGCGCGCATCGTCACCGTGGCCGACGCGTACGATGCGATGACGGGGCCCCGCCCCTACCGGTTCGCAATGACGCCGGACCGCGCGCTGCTCGAGATCGAGCGCATGCGCGGAACGCAGTTCGATCCGTCGATCGTCGAAGTGATGCTCGCGGTCGTCGGCGAGACGCTCCGGCCCCTCGCCGTGTGAGCGTTCGCGCTCGGTGAACGACGCGCTCCTGCAGCCGCGCACGCGCGCAGGCTTCGGCGGTTTCGCTCGCGTCGTCGAAGCGCTCGAACGCGGCGGCCCGCAGGGCGCCGAGTCGGCCGGCGAAGACGCGGTCGACGCGGCCATCGAAGCGGCGATGGAGCTTGCTGGAGCATCACGACCCGTCGACGGCGGAGCACGGCCGCAACGCGTCGGCGTGGTGCGCGCGCGTTGCCGAGCGGCTCGGCATGTCCGCGACGCTGCTGTACGTGCCGCGCGCGCTCGAGGCGGACGACGTCGCGATCGTGCGCGCGCATGCCGAGCTCGGCGCCGAGATCCTCGAAGCGGATGCCGGGCTGGCGGAGTTCGCGCGCGCTGTTCGCGCGCATGACGAGCGCTTCGACGGACGCGGCTATCCGGACGGGCTCGCGGGCGCGGTGATTCGGCGCTCCTCGAGCTGCACCGCGAGCGCGGCCGTCAGTTCGATCCCGACGCGGTCGATGCGATGATCGCCGTCGTCGAAGCGCACGCCTGAGCGGCGGTCAGTCGAGGTCGGCTTCGAGCGCCTCGGCAGTGCGCTGCATGACCTTCGCAAGCAGCGCGATCGCTCCCGCACGGTTCGTGTTCAGCAGCATGTACTGCATGCGGTCGTTCGGGTGAAGGACGACGAACACGCCCTTGCTGCCTTGTGTGATCGACTTGAGGATGCGATCGATGAACGCTCTGTCCTCGTCGTCGAGCTGGACGGCTCCGCCGGCTTCTTCTTGTTTCAGAAGATCGTGGAGAAACGTATCGAGATTATCAGGGACATCCATCTGCGCGAAAAATACCCTCGTGCGGTACGAGCGCGTTCTGTTTCAAAGTATCGGCCGAAACCTTCGAAAGTGAAGCGCGCACGTCAAGGTTCGGTAAGAGCGAGCAAGCGCCGGAACATATGGGACGGGCGGCGAACGCGTGGCGAGCCGCGCGAGAATGCGCGCCGGGAGGACGTGTGTTCAAAGGGTTCGCCGCATTCATCGCTCGCGGCAACGTCGTCGATTTGGCCGTCGCCGTCGTGGTCGGTGCGGCGTTCACCGCGGTCGTGAACGCCCTCGTCAAAGACCTCATCACGCCGCTGATCGCGGCGATCGTCGGCAAGCCGGACTTCTCTCGTCTCGGCTTCACGATCAACCACTCGCATTTTCCGCTCGGCGACTTCGTGAACGCGCTGCTCACGTTCGCGCTCGACGCGCTCGTGATCTACTATCTGATCGTGGTGCCGATTCGCGTCGCGTCCGAGCGTTTCGAGCGGTCGGTCGACGTGTTGGCGCAGAAGACGTGCCCGGAGTGCCTGAGCGAGATTCCGCAGGACGCGCGCCGGTGCAAGTACTGCACCGCGGTGCTCGTGCGCAGCTGACGCCGGCGTGATGCTGCGTTGCGACGTCGCGGTCGTGGGCGCGGGCGCGGCCGGGCTCGCCGCGGCGCGGGTGCTCTCGCAGTCGGGCGTTTCCGCGATCGTGCTCGAAGCGCGCGACCGCATCGGCGGGCGCGTGCTCACGCGCGAGGACGCGGGGCTGCCGGTGCCCGTCGACCTCGGCGGGGAGTTCATTCACGGCGCGAGCGACGTGACGTTCGCGTTGCTGCGTGCCGCGGGTACCGTAGCGATCGATACGGGCGAAACCTCGTTCGCATACGAGGACGGCGAGCTGCGCGACCGCGAGGACGCGTTCGACGTCGTCGCGCGCGTGCTGCAGCGCGCGCGGTCGCTGCGCGCGGACGTGAGCATCGAGCAGTTCTTGCGCGAGCTGCCCGACGCGCCCGGCGTCGAGCGGCAGCGCCGGTTCACGCGCATGTTCGTCGAAGGCTTCGATGCGGCCGATCCGTCGCGCGCAAGCACGCTCGCGATCGCGGACGAATGGAGCGGCGACGGCGAGGTCGGGCAGACGTCGCAACAGTTCCGCCCGCTCGGAGGCTACGCGCGCCTGATGCGCGCGCTCGCCGGCGCGCTCGATCCGGCGCGCGCGTCCGTACGGCTCGCGACGCCGGTCCACGCCGTGCGCTACGGCGAGGACAGCGTCCGCATCGGCGCGCGCGCCGCGTCCGGCGGTGCGCTCGACGTCGAGGCGCGGGCGGCGATCGTCACGCTGCCGATCGGCGTGCTGCACGCGGGCAGCATCGCGTTCGAACCGCGACTGCCGGACGCGACGCGCGACGCGCTCGCGAAGCTGTGCATGGGTCCGGTCGTGAAGCTCGCGCTGCGCTTTCGCACGGCGTTCTGGGAACGTGCGGCCGCCGGTCGCTATCGCGACGGCGCGTTCTTCATGCGCGCGGAAGGCGCGTTCCCCGCGATGTGGACGCTGATGCCGCTGCGCGCGCCCGTGATGATCGCGTGGGCCGGCGGCCCGAAGGCGGACGCCCTTGCAGGGCGCGATCTCGCTGCGTTGAGCGCGACCGCGCTCGACGACCTGCGCGCGCTGTTCGGATCGGCCGTCGATCCCGAGTCGGAGCTCGAAGCGGTGTACGCGCACGACTGGCAGGCCGACCCGTACGCGCGCGGCGCGTACAGCTATGCCGCGGTCGGCGGCGCGCACGCGCGCGAGGCGCTCGCCGCGCCGGTCGCGAGACGCATCTTCTTCGCCGGCGAGGCGGTCGCGCCGGCGAACGAGGCCGGCACCGTCGCCGGCGCGCTCATATCCGGCGAGCGCGCCGCCCGCGAAGCGATCCGGTCGCTCCGCGCGTAGACCGCGCGTCAGTTCACCCGCTTTTCGCGGCCGCTCCACTCCCGTTCGCGCAGCACGTACTTCTGGATCTTGCCGGTCGAGGTTTTCGGCAGATCGCCGAACTCGATGGCCTTCGGCACCTTGAACGCCGCGATGCGCTCGCGCGCGAACGCGCGCAGCGTGTCGGCGTCGAGCGTGCGCCCGGGCTTCAGCGTGACGAACGCCTTCGGCACCTCGCCCCACTTCGCGTCGGGCGTCGCGACGATCGCGCACTCGAGCACCGCGTCGTGCTCGAGCAGCACCTTCTCGACCTGCTGCGTCGAGATGTTCTCGCCGCCGCTGATGATCACGTCCTTCGCGCGGTCCACGATCTCGATGTAGCCGTCGGGATGGCGAACCGCGATGTCGCCCGAGTGGAACCAGCCGCCCTCGAACGCCTTCGCCGTCGCGTCCGGATCGGCGTAGTAGCCCTTCATCACGTTGTTGCCGCGCATGACGATCTCGCCTTGCGTGGCGCCGTCGTCGGGCACGTCGTTCAGCGCGACGTCGACGACGCGGACGTCGTTCGGACCGAGCGTCACCATCGGCACGCCTTGGCGGCTGCGCAGCCGCGCGCGCTCGCCGGCCGGCAGCGTGTCCCACTGCGGGCTGTGCCACGCGCACTCGGTGATCGGCCCGTACGTTTCGGTGAGCCCGTACACGTGGTGCAGCTCCGCGCCGAGCGCTTCCGTCTGCGCGATGGTGGACGGCGCGGGCGGCGCGCCCGCCGTCGTGACGATGACGCGGTGCGGAAACGCGACCGTCTTCGGATCGTTCACGAGGCCGATCAGCACGGTCGGCGCCGCGCAGAAATGCGTGACGCCTTCCTCGTGGATCCCGCGGTTGATGCCGGTCGCGTCGACCTTCCGCAAGCAGACGTGCGTCCCGCCGGCGGCCGTGACGGCCCACGGAAAGCACCATCCGTTGCAGTGGAACATCGGCAGCGTCCACAGATACACGCTCTCCGGGCGCAGCGCCGCATGGAACGCCTCCGCCAACGCGTTCACGTATGCGCCGCGGAACGTGTACATCACGCCCTTGGGCTTGCCCGTCGTGCCGCTCGTGTAGTTGATGGAGATCGTGTCGTCTTCGCCGCCGATCCGCGGCGCCAGCGCATCGGGATCGGCGCCGGCGAGCAACGCCTCGTAATCGAGCGCGCCGCTGCGCGGCTCCTCGTCTGCGCGCGCGACGCGCACGCGCCGGATGCGCGTCGCGAGGCGCTCGACCAGGCCGTCGAGCTCGTGATCGTGCAGCAGCACCGTCGCGCCGCAGTGGCCGAGGATGTAGTCGATCTCGTCCGGCGAGAGCCGCGTGTTGAGCGCGCACAGAATGCCGTTCGCGCGCGGCACGGCGAACGTCGCTTCGAGCACCATCGAGGTGTTCGGCGCGAGCACCGCGACGCGCTCGCCCGCGCGCACGCCGAGATCCTGCAGCGCCGCACCGAGCCGGCGAACGCGATCGAGGAACTGCGGATACGTGCGATGCGCGTCGCCGTCGATCACCGCGGTCTTCTGCGGATACACGAACGCGGCGCGCTCCAGGAAGTCGAACGGGTCCAGAGCACGCAGGTGGACCGCGGCGGTCGGTTCGGCGATCATGGCGGAGGATAGTCGCCTCGCCGCGCGCGCTCCTTCGCTGCCGGGTGACCGCGAGCGGGGCGCGAACCCGGTCCGCATGACGACAGTCGCAAAGGGTCAGACCTCGAAAGCGTCCGAGACGGGGACGCTCAAAGCCGGCGATCCCGCGCCGGACTTCACGCTCACCTCGCACACGGGCGAAGAGTTCACCCTGTCGAAGCAGCGCGGCCGCAGGGTCGTGCTCGCGTTCTTCCCGGCCGCGTTCACGGGGACGTGCAGCGTGCAGATGCCCCTCTACGAGCGTGAGATGGAACGCGTGCGCGAGCGCGACGCGGTGCTGGTCGGCATCTCCGCCGATACGCGGTTCGCGCTCGCGGCGTGGGCCGAGAAGCTGGGCGGGATCGGCTACCCGCTGCTCAGTGACCACTATCCGCACGGAGACGTCGCGCAGCGCTACGGCGTGCTCATGCCGAACGGCCTGGCGGAGCGCGCGCTCATCGTCATCGACGAGGCCGGCATCGTTCGCTACATCGACGTGCACGAGACGCGCGAGGTGCCGGACGAAGCGACGCTCTTCTGCGAGCTGGAGAAGCTCTCGGTCTGACGGGATCGTCGCACGCGGCGGCATCGCGCCGCCGCGTGCGATGCGAACGTTACTTCGCGGCGGAGGCGGTCGCCGTCGCGGCGTCTTGCACCACGCGGCCGGCGACGTCGACGGCGTTCTGCTGGGCCGAGGCGAAGATGCCGGCGAGCTGCGAGGCGTAGGCCTTCTGCTGCTCGAGCAGGCTGCGCGTGAACGACGCGTTCAGCTCGGTGAGCTGCGCGAAGGTCGGGAGGCTCTCGAAGAAGCCGGACGGCTGGTAAGCCGGGGCTTCGGCGACGAGCTGGCCGATGGTCGTGAGCGCGGCGAGCTGCGTCGCCTGCGCCTGCTTCAGTGCGTCCAGACCGGTGTTCTGGAGCTTTTCGATGGTCTCGAGATACGTTGCCATGTGCTAAGTATACCAAGCACGTGCTAAGTCCGTCAAGTCACGGCCGTTCGACGAACCCGCGGTAGATGCGAACGAGCGTCTCCTTCTGGTCGGCGGAGAGCCGGGAGTCGAGGCGGATCGCCTGCTCGACGCCCGCAGCCCCGCGCTCGCTGCCCGATGACTCGGGATCGAGCAAGCCGGCCTGAGCGTACATCGTCTCCGCTGAGATCTTCAGCGCCGACGCGAGGTTCTTCAGCACGTCGGCGGACGGCTTGTGCAGCCCGCGCTCGATCTGGCTCAGGTACGGGTTCGAGATCTGTGCGATGTCCGCGAGTTGCCGCAGCGAGAGGTTCGCGAGCTCGCGCTGCGCGCGGATGAATTCGCCGACGCCGCTCCAGACGGCGTCGCGGTCGTCGGATTCTCGCCATCTACATGTCCAAGCCGCCGTTGATCGTGTACACGGCGCCGGTGATGTAGCTCGATTCGTCTTCGAGCAGGAACTGCACCACGCGCGCGACCTCCTCGGGGCGGCCGAGGCGGCGCAGCGGGATCTTGTCGACGACGGCGTCGAGCGCCGCGCGCGGCATCGACGCGACCATCTCGGTCTCGATGAAACCCGGCGCGACGACGTTCACGGTGATGCCGCGCCGCGACATCTCGAGTGCAAGGCTCTTGGTGAACCCGAACAGGCCGGCCTTCGACGCGGCGTAGTTCGCCTGCCCGACGTTTCCCGTCTCGCCGATGACGGAGCTGATGTTGACGATCCGACCCGATCCGCGCTCGATCATGTGCTCGAGCACCGCTTTCGTCATCGCGAACGCTCCGAAGAGGTTGACGTTCAAGACATTGTGCCAATCGTCCGCGGTCATTCTGCGCACCGTCTTGTCGACGGTGATGCCGGCGTTGTTCACGAGGAAGTCGATGCGGCCGAATCGCTCGAGCACTTCCGCGACGACGCGTTCGCAGTCGGCGGGCGAGTCGACGCGTCCCTGATGGGTCGACACGTCGGCGCCGTCGCTCGCCAGGCGCGCCGCGAGCACGTCCGCCGCGTCCTTTCCACGGCTGTAGCCCGCGGCGACGCGAGCTCCGTTGCGCGCGAGCATCGCCGTGATCGCCGCGCCGATGCCGCGGGTTCCGCCCGTGACCAGCGCTACGTGACCGTCGAACATGCGAGTGCCTCCGACTGCGCGATATGGTTCCCGGTCGCGACGTTTCCTCCGCCGCCGAGGGGCTTTCCGCCCGCTTGCGAAAGACGCCCCGCAATAGGCGGGTGTCGAACCCGAAGCCCGGCGCGTTGAAGTTTGGGAAGAAGCGCCGGTGGAGGCGACGCAATCTACTACGAACAGTTCGACGCGGCGTACGCTGCGATGGCGCCTGCGCGGTGGTCGGCCGCGGCGACCCAAGCGCTCTTCGACAACCCGTTCAACCCGTTCTCGTACACGTTGCCCGGACGCATGCTGAGCGCGACGGCCGACGTGTTTGCGGGCGTCGCACAACGTCGCGGCAAGCCCGCGTGGGGACTGAACGCGACGGTGCGCACCGTGCGGCGCCGCCCGTTCGGCTCGCTGATTCGCTTCGAAACCGCCGACGCACGCGAACGGCCGCGCGTGCTGCTCGTCGCGCCGATGTCCGGACACTATGCGACGCTGCTGCGCAACACCGTCGACGTGTTGATGCCCGATCACGACGTGTACGTGACGGACTGGGCCGACGCGCGCGACGTCCCGCTGAGCGACGGGCGCTTCGGACTGGAAGACTACATCGCGTACGTCGCCGACGACGTTCGGCTCCTCGGGCCCGCCGTGCACGTGATCGCGGTGTGCCAGCCGGCACCGGCGGTGCTTGCCGCCGTCGCGCTGATCGCGGCGGAACATCCCGACGAAGCGCCGCGTTCGATGGTGCTCATGGGCGGACCGGTCGACGTTCGGGTCGCTCCGACCGCGCCGACGCGTCTCGCCGCGTCGCGTTCGCTCGCGTGGTTCGAAAGCGAGCTCACGATGCGCGTGCCCTCCTGGTATCGCGGCGCAGGACGCTCCGTGTATCCCGGCTTCCTGCAGCTCGGCGCGTTCGTGTCGATGCATCCCGACCGCCATGCCGGCGCGCACTTCGACATCTTCCGCGACCTCGTGCGCGGCGACGTCGAGTCGGCGCGCTCGCGACGCGCGTTCTACGACGAGTACTTCGCCGTGATGGACATCCCGGCCGAGTTCTACCTCGAGACCGTCGATCAGGTATTTCAGCGCGCCACGCTCGCCGCGGGCTCGATGACGTGGCGGGGCACGCGCATCGATCCCGGCGCGATCGCGACGACCGCGCTCCTCACCGTCGAGGGCGAGCACGACGACATCTCCGCACCGGGCCAAACGCTCGCCGCGCACGCGCTCTGCACGGGCATTCCGCGCGAGCGCAAACGGAATCACCTACAACCGGGTGTGGGCCACTACGGCATCTTCAGCGGGCGCACGTGGCGCACCGCGATCGCTCCGGAGATCACGCGCTTCATCGCGGCGAACGCATAGAACGGTCCGCCCTTGAGCCTACGGGCGCGCGAGCTCATTCGGCGCGGCAAGCCGCGGAATGCCACCCAGATGGCACGGCTCGTTCGTACGATCGCGGCGTGATCCACACATCCACAGCGCACGAAGTTGTCCACAAAGTGGAGTTCCCACAGCGAGGTCACATGCTGTACCCAAGGCCGTTCGCAGCGTGGGCCGCGTAGCACGGGTACGATGCCCCTCGGGTACAGCCTCGTCCTCAGCAAAGGCACGCACCTCATCGACGAAAGCGCGCGCACGCGCGTGCTCGCGGCCGTCGAGAGCGGTGCGCGCGTCGTCGAGGTCGAGCTGGACCGGTATCAGGACGGCACGCCGGCGGTCGCAACGGTCATCACCGCGCACGTCGTCGCGATCTTTCCGCTCGAGGACGATCGCGTCGCGCTGCCCGCGAACGTCACGCCGTTGGTTCGGCGCGCATAGCGAACGCGCGTGCTGCAGCGCGCGTTACGCGCTGCGAAGCACGACGCTCGAAACGCCGGCGAAAGCCGCGATCGCTTCCATCGTTCGCCACCGCGAAGCCTCGGCACGCGCCCGCTTTTCGTCGCCGTCGTACAGCGCGTCGACGTACGCGCGCACGTACCCGCGTGCGTCGTGCTGCTCGGACCACCGTGCCGCGGCGCACCGCACGCACGCCGCGATCAGGAGGCCGTTGACGGCGAACTCGAGCTCGCGTTTCGAGAGCGCGTTCGCGATCGCAGCGAGCCGGATCGGCGGCACGATCTGATCGCTCGTCAGCGCCGAGTCGCGCAGCGCGTCGACGACGCGTTCGCGAACCGTCGCGGGGATCGCTCTGCGCCACGAGCCACCCTCGCTCGCGCCCACGCGGGCGACGGTCAGCGCCGCGGCCAGCTCGCCGAAGACGTCCGGCCGCCACCGCTGGAGCCACGTCCACACGTCGCGGTCGGTGCGCACGGCGTCGTCCGGATGGAGCGGATGCTCCGCCGGCGGCGTGCCGCACAGCGCGCAGCGGTCGGCGTCTTCGAGAACCTCCGTCCGGCGGCGGACGGTCGGCTCGATACGCCGCTCCGGCGCGTCGGGCGGCGGATCCGGCGCTACCGCGCCGGCGTCAAAACACCCCGCGAAGCGGCCGCCCGCGCGGAAGTCGCCGCGCGCGCGAAACCCGCGGAAATGGCTGTTTTCGCACGTCAGCACGATGGGGCCGAGCGGTGCGTCCGCCCGCGCGAGCGCGACCGTGGACCCGCACCGCGACGCGCGGCACGCAGGCCAGCGTCCGGGCAGGTCGGCGATCTGCGGCGCGAACATCGGGAATCGCGGCATACACCGCCCGTGCCCGGAGTCCCGCCACGCGTGTCGCCCGGGTGGCCGAGGAGAGCGGCCGGTTGTTTTGAACCGTTGAGCACGGGTTTCTCTCCGTTGGAGGACACTGCCGTGCAACGAGCCCTGTTTCTGACGGGCGCGGGCGCCGCGCTCTTCGCGACCCCGGCGCCTGCGCTCGCGCGTCCCGTTCGCCGGCCCAGCGTCAGCGTGTCGATCTTCGCCGACGACGCGAACGGACGTTGGGGCGCGGACATCAACATCCACGAGCTGGACGGCATCCAGAGCGCACTCTCCCCGTCCGAGCTCGCCGGCACGATCTTCGAGCCGGCGAATGCGGCACCGGCGGGCGCGCACGCCGTCACGCTTTCGAACCTGCCGGCCGTCATGGCGCAGGGCGGGCCCGGCCACGCGGGCTCGCCCGGGTCGTGCGAGGCCGATTCGTTCGGCTACTGCCTCGGCGCGTATACGGCCGCGCGCAATCCCAACGGATCGATCAAGTGGAGCGCCGCCGATCCGCGCAACGCGCCGAGCGCGGCATGGCTCTACCAGTGGGAGCACGTCGTCGCCGAGTCCGGAAACCGTGTCTGTCCGCAGGGCTCCGGCGCGACGCCGTATGCGAACCATCTGGTACGGTTCGGAGCGCCGAGCGTCGCCGATTACCCGTACAATCCGCACGACGCGACCGCTGTCCGCGCCATGTGCGCGTACATCAAATCGCTGCCGGTACAGTCCGCGCCGGCGGGCCAGAGCCGGCTCATCGTCGGCAGCTACAAGGGGCTCAACAACGTCACGAACGGCAAATCGAAATATCTCTCGCAGTTCAAGGAGTTCATCCGCGCCGGGCACGCGATCGCGTTCACCGGGTCGGTCGCGAAGGGCTATGGGGTACCGACGCTGACGCGCGGCGCGTTCACGGCGCCGGCCGGATTCATCCCGAAGTCCGGCCACGGACAGGTGATCGTCGGATACGCCGACGACGTCGGACCGAACGGCGCGTTCCTCGTGCAGAACAGTTTCGGGCCGTCGTGGAACCCGGGCACGGGAGTCGGGCACAACGGCCGCATGTACTGGGACTACGACGCGTTCTTCGCAAGCCAGGCGTACGCGATCGTCATGTTCCCGAACACGTCGCTGCCGGTGACCGGCACGATGCTCAAAGCGTCCCTGGCCGGCGCGCCGAAATTCGCGGTGAAGTCGGCGAAGCTCTCGCGCAACGCGAGCGGCAAGTCGCAGATCCTGCTCGTCGCGCATGCGTCGGACGGGCTCATGATGAAGCACCTCAGCGTGACGCCGCCATCAGGGACATCGGTGCAGCAGAATCTCAACGCGATGATGCGGCTCGGCTACCAGTACGTCGAAGACACGAGCGGTGCGAACTGGTCGCCGGGTTCGTACAAGGTGGCGTATACGGCGCAGGACCGTCACAACCAAACGATCGTCTACCGCGGCACCGTGCACGTGACCTGACGCGTGGATCTTCGCTTCGCCGCGACGGCGTTCGCGACGGCGATCACGATCATCGATCCGGTCGGCATGATTCCCCTGACGATCGTCGCGACGAGCGGCGTGCGCCGCAGCCGGCAGCGGATCGTGAACGAAGCGGTCGTCGTCGCGGCGGGCGTGATCCTGCTGATGGGGCTCGTCGGTCACGCGGTGCTCGCGTATCTCGGCATCACGCTGCCCGCGTTCACGATCGCGGGCGGCATCCTGCTGTTCCTGATCGCGATCGACATGCTCTTCGCGCGGCAGAGCGGCGCCAAGCAGACCGCGGAAGAGACGCGCGAGGCGAGCGAAGCGAACAACCCGGCCGTCTTTCCGCTCGCGATCCCGATGATCGCCGGCCCCGGCACGATCGCGACGGTGCTGCTGCTCTCGGGGCTCACCCACGGCGACCGCATTCGCATCCTGACCGTGATCGCGGCGTACGGATCGGCCCTCGTGCTGACGTGGCTCTGCATGAGCGCGGCGACGTACCTGCAGCGCATCATCGGGAAGACGGGCATCCACGTGGTCACGCGGCTGCTCGGCATCATCCTCGCAGCGCTCGCCGTGCAGTTCGTCATCAACGGCTTGGTCGGCACGCCGCTCTTCGCGCGCGGGTAGCGCGCCCGCTCAGCCGCCCGCCATGGAACCGACGATCAGATACGGCTCCGTGCCGCTCACGACGGCCTTCGGGAGCGGCGCGTCGGGCGGCTCGTGCGACAAGTCGTCGCCGCACGCGTAGAACCGGACGAGCGGGCGACGGCGCTGCGTCGCGTAGTCGCGGATCGTGCCGCGCAGCGCGGGGAACGACTCTTCCAGTGCGTCGATGACGCCGCGTTGCGTCGGATCGCCGTCGACGTCGACGCGCACCTCCGTCGTAACGCGCGCCAGCGCTTTGAGATGCGCCGGCAGCACGACGCGAATCACGGCAGCGTTTGCACCTCGACCGACAGCACCGCCGGCAGGTCGCGCACGATCGCGTTCCACGAGTCGCCCGCGTCCGCCGACGCGTAGACCTGACCGCCCGTCGTGCCGAAGTAGATGCCGCAGTCGTCGAGCGCGTCGACGGCCATCGCGTCGCGCAGCACGTTGACGTAGCAGTCCTTCTGGGGCAGCCCCTGGGTCAGCGGCTCCCACTCCATCCCGCCGCTGCGGGTGCGATAGACGCGCAGCTTACCGTCCGGGACGAAATGCTGCGAGTCGCTCGTGATGGGCACGACGTAGACCGTCTCCGGCTCGTGCGCGTGCACGTCGATCGGGAAGCCGAAGTCCGTCGGCAGGTTGCCGCTCACCTCACGCCACTGCGCGCCCGCGTCGTCGCTGCGCATCACGTCCCAATGCTTCTGCATGAAGAGCGTGTCCGGCCGCGATGGGTGCATCGCGATCCGGTGCACGCAATGGCCGACCTCCGCGTCCTGATCGGGAATCTGCTCCGAGCGCAGGCCGGCGTTGATCGGCGTCCACGACTCGCCGGCGTCGTCGCTGCGAAACGCGCCCGCTGCGGAGATCGCGACGTACATCCGCTGCCGGTTCGACGGGTCCAGCACGATCGTGTGCAGACACATCCCGCCCGCGCCCGGCGCCCACTGCGGCCCCGTGCGATGCGTCCGCAGCGCGGTCATCTCCGCCCACGTCGCGCCGCCGTCCGAGGAGCGGAACAGCGCTGCATCTTCGGCGCCCGCGTACACCGTGTCGGGGTCGTGCAAGGACGGTTCGAGGTGCCAGATGCGCTTGAACTCCCACGGCCGCGGCGTGCCGTCGTAGTACAGGTGCGTGCCGACGTCACCTTCGTACGCGAACGCGTTGCCGACCGTCTCCCACGTCGCGCCGCCGTCGTCCGAACGCTGCATGATCTGTCCGAACCACCCGCTGCTCTGCGATGCGTAGATGCGGTTCGGGTCGGCCGGCGAGGCCTTCAGGTGGTAGATCTCCCAGCCGGGGAAATGCGGTCCGCTGACGTCCCAGCGCTCGCGCTTTCCGTCGGAGGTCATGACGAACGCGCCCTTGCGCGTCCCCACGAGGACTCGAACCGAGCTCATACGGCTCTCCTTTCGCCGCGCGAGGACTACGGCACGCGCGGTAGCGATCCCCACGCGCCGTCGCCGAGCAGCGCGTCCGGCGTGATCGGCAGGGAGCGCAGGCGCACGCCTGTCGCATCGTGCACGGCGTTCGCGATCGCCGCCGTCACGCCGACGATGCCGATCTCGCCGATGCCTTTGATCCCGATCGGATTCACGTGCGGATCGTGCTCGTCGATCCATGCCACGTCGATCGCACCGACGTCCGCGTTCGTCGGCACGTGATACTCGGCCAGGTCGTGGTTCACGAAGTCGCCGCTGTGCGGGTCGAGCACGCTCACCTCGTGCAGCGCCATGCCGATGCCCCACGTCATGCCGCCGATCATCTGCGAGCGCGCGGTCTTCGGGTTGACGATGCGCCCGCACGCGAAGACGCCGCAGAGCCGCGGCACGCGAACCTCGCCCGTGTCCGCGTTCGACACGAACCTCGGCGAACTGCGCACCGAACGCGTGCATCGAGAAGCGCTCGCGTTCCGCGCCCGGCGCGCTGTCGGCGCGCGCCTCGTCCAGGCGCTGCTCGCGCAGCGTGCGGCACGCCTCCGCGACGGCGCTCCCCCACGACGACAGCCCCATCGAACCGACACCGATGAACGCCTTCGGGAACGCGGTGTCGCCGATGTCGAGCACGACGCGGTCGACGTCCACGTCGAGCGCGTCGGCGGCGATCTGCGTCAGCGCGGTCCACGTGCCGGTGCCGATGTCCGACGCGCCGATGGCGACGCGATACCGGCCATCGGCTTCGCGGCGCACGGATGCGCTCGACGGCATGCGGCGCGCGGGATACGTCGCCGCGGCGACGCCCGTGCCGATCAGCCACCGGCCGTCGCGTCGCGCGCGCCCTCGCCGTCCGCGCGAGTCCCAGCCGAAGCGTCGCGCGCCCTCGCGCAGACACGCGACGAGGCTGCGGCTGCTGAACGGCTTTCCGTCTTCGGGATCGACTGCGGGCTCGTTGCGCACGCGCAGCTCGATCGGATCGAGCGCGAGTCGGATCGCGAGCTCGTCCATCGCGCACTCGAGCGCAAACATGCCCGGCGCTTCGCCGGGCGCGCGCATGTAGGACGGCGACGGAAGATCGAGCTTCGTGACCCGATGCGTCGTGCGGCGATTCGGCGCGGCATACATGACGCGCGATCCCGCCGCGGTCGGCTCGGCGTAGTCTTCGTCGGCGCCCGTCTGCTCGACGACGTCGTGCGCGAGCGCGACGAGCCGTCCGTCGGGATCGGCACCGAGCTGCACGCGCTGGATCGTGGGCGTGCGGTAGCCCGTGAGCGCGAACATCTGCTGACGCGTGAACGCAAGCTTCACCGGGCGGTCGACCGCGCGCGCGGCCATCGCGGCCAGGATCACGTGCGGGCGCGTCCCGCCCTTCGAGCCGAATCCGCCGCCGACGTACGGCGCGATGACGCGCACGCGCTCGGGCGGCAGCGCGAACGCCTTCGCGACGGAGTCGCGCACGCCGTGCGGGCCTTGGTTCGTGTCGTACAGCGTCAGGGCGCCGTCGCGCCAGATCGCGACCGCAGCGTGCGGCTCGAGCGGCATGTTGTGCTCGTGCGGCGTCGTGTACGTCGCGTCGATGCGGGCGTGTGCGTGCGCCAGCGCGGCGTCGACGTCGCCCTTGGCGCTGTTCGGCGGCGCAAAGTTGGACAGCACCTTCGGCGTCGCGAGATCGCGCCGCTCGGCCGTGAGCACGACGTCGTGCGGCTCCTCGTCGTACGCGATCCGCACGCGGCCGGCGGCCTCGCGTACGATCTCGAACGTGTCGCCGACGACGAGCGCGACAGCCTGGCCGTGGAACGTGACCCGATCCGACTGCAGTACCTTCAGCTTGCCGTCGATCCCGGCATCGAGACGCGGCGCGTTCGCGTGCCAGAGGACCGTCAGCACGCCCGGCACCGCACGCGCGCCGGCGTCATCGACACGCACGATGCGGCCTTTCGCGATCGCGCTCTGCACCACGAACGCGTAGGCGATGCGGTCGAACGCGTACTCGTACGCGTAGGTCGCTTCGCCGGCGACCTTTTGCGGGCCGTCGATCCGGTCGAGCGAGTATCCCACGGCGGATGCCGGCGCGATCATGCGCGGGACGTACCGCATCCGCGGGACGATCCCTCGACCGCGCGTGCGCCGCAGGGCCGCGCGGCGCCGCTGCCCAACGCGGCGACATGCGCTGGATCGCGGCGATGCCGCTCGCACTCGCACTCGCCGCATCGCCGCCGCCGCAGGGCCCGGTTGCGATCACGGCATGCCGCGGCGGCGTCCAGAGCATCGAGTTCGTGGAGATCGCCACCTACGACGTCACGCTGCGCAACACGTCGGCGGTCGCGGCCGACGAGGTTCGCTTCCACGCGCGATACGGCCGTCACGAAAAGCGCGCGACGTTCGACGTGAAGGATGCGTTCCCGCCCGGCGTCGACGTGTCGAAGCACGTGCGCCGCACCGTGAACGGCGGGCTGTTCGGGTACACGTCGGATCAGAGCGACTGCTTCGTCGACTACGTGCACTTCACCGACGGGACGAGCTGGACGCGGCGCTGAGCGCAGCTACATCGCCCGCGGTCGGATGCACGGCTGCGTCGTAGCCCGCGCGCAGAACGTCGACGATCGAACGCGGTGTCAGCACCGTCGCGGCGCCGGTGCGCGGGCGCGCGCGGCGCTCGCCGTATCCGTCGGCAGACCAGCGGACGAGCGCCTCGCCGCGCACCAGCCACGCCGCATCGCCGAGCGCGACGAACGCACCGTCCGGCACATCGGCGAACCGCATCGCCGACGTGCGCTGCCGGCGTCCGTCGAGACGCTCGGCGTGCAGCACGCGGTCCATCGCGTCGGCGCTCGCGCTCTCGCCGCTGCAGCGCGCCCACAGCTCCTTGAAGCGGCGATAGTCGTCGTAGCGGCACTCGGCGCAAGGCCGGTGCCCTGCCGCCAGCGCCGTCGCTTCGTCCAGAAAGAACAGCTCGGTCCACCGGCGGGGCTGCATGATCGTACGCCGGCGTCCGCGGTAGTGCAGCCGGCACGCGATCCACCGGCGCACCTGATGGCGCCGGACGATGCGGTAGCCGTCGTGGATGACGCCGCGGTTGCCGATGAGCGTTCCGCGCGCCGCGACGGCGACGAGGTCGCCGAACGGCGTGACGCGGTTTTGGAGCGGGCTGGGTCGCACGTGGCGCATCTTCTGCCTCCGAAGGTGCCCGGCAGCTCGGGGGGCGAAGCGGGCGCTCAGAAGGGGGTGGCGAGATGGCCGATACGAAGGCGCCCGAACGCGGCAGCCGCAGCGCGCTGGTGCTGAGCGGGGGCGGCGCGCGAGGCGCGTACGAAGCCGGCGTCGTCGCCGCGCTGTACGATGCGGGCGAACGCTTCGACGTCATCTGCGGCACCTCGATCGGCGCGATCAACGGCGCGCTGATCGCGCAGCGCCCGCGCGCCGACACGCTGCGCGATGTGTGGAACAGCATCAGCCAAGTCGGCGTGATCAAAGCGATCCCGCAGGTCGACGCGATCGTGAAGTTCGCGGGCGCCGTGCAGGCCGTGCGCACGGATCCCGTGTTGAGAAAGGCCGGCGATCTGCTGCACGCCGTCGAGGACGCCGCCGGAGTTTTTCCCATCGCGAACCTGCTGCGCGTCAACGCCGGACTCGATCCCGATCCGGTGCAAGGGTTTCTCGCGACGCACCTCAACTTCGCGCAGCTGCAGCTTCCCTTCATCTTCGCGTCGACGAACCTCACGCACGGTGCGTCGCAGGTGTTCTACGCGTTCCCGCCGGGGAGCGAGGACGTGGCCGACGCGTTCGCCCTCGCGCAGACGAACAAGGGTCAGCTGGACTTTCCCGCCGTGCAGGTGACGGCGGGAAGCTACGCCGAGGCGGTGCGCTCGTCGGGCTCGATCCCGATCGCCTTCCCGCCGGTCGCCGTGCCGGATCAGGGCGGTTGCGTGTTCGTCGACGGCGGCGTGGCGAACAATACGCCCATCGGACAAGCGGTCGACGCCGGCGCGACCCACATCACCGTCATCTTCATGGATCCGGCGACCGACGCGCCGGACAGCTACCCGACCGGCACGCTCGCGAACGTCGCGGCCGCGTGCTACGCCGTCATGTCGCAGACGATCTTGCAGGCCGACTTCGACATCGCGCTGCGCACGAACGCCGCGGCCGGCGCGGGCCCGAGCAACAAGCGTCAGATCGCGCTGCGCGAGATTCGTCCGGCGAAGGCGCTGCCGCTCACGATCCTCGACTTCGACAAGCAAGATCTGATCGAGGCCGCATTTCAGATGGGACGCGACAGCGCGAGCAAGGCGCCGGCGTTCGTGACGTAGCGCTCGCTACGGCGGCGTTCCGTAGTCGGACGCATCGCCGCTCGCGCGCTCGCGCCGGATGACGGCGTCGCAACGGTCGCGAAAGTACGCGCATACCTCGCGCGAGAGCGCGAAGACCTGCGGCAGCGCAAAGCCTTCCGGCGGAGGCTGCTCGGGGAACGACTCGTTCGGCTTCGGCGTGTGGCCGCGCGGATAGATGAACGGCCACGGAAACGCGACCGTCTCGGTGTAGCCGTCGCTGTAGTGAATGCGGCACTGCCAGTAGATGTACGTGCGGTCGCCCCGCGACGACTCCGACAAATTGTCGCACAGACCGCCGCCGAGCACGTCCGCCGGTGGTCCGAACGGTACGGACCGATAGCGCTTCATCGTCTTGTCCGCGGATCCGGCGTCGGAACCGCCCGTTTGCGCCTGCGGCGCCTCCGCGGCGGCTTGCTGCGCGGATGCGATCGTGCTGCGGAACTGCGCGCTCATCGCGTCGAGCTGCGCCTGCGAGTACGCGCCGTGCTTCGACATCCGCGGCGGCGGCGGCGCGTGGGGACGCACGCGCGCGATCTCGCGCGGCGCGAGCGGCGCGGCGGCGGGAGGCGCGGTCGAAGCGACGCGGGGCGCCGTCGCGGGGCGCGCGACGGCGGGACGCGGATGCGGAAGCACAACGGGCGTCGGCGTCGGTCGCGGCGTCGCCCGCGGTGTCGGCACCGGCGTTGGAGTGAGCCGTTCGATCGCGACCTTGTCCGAGACCGCGGCGTCGTCGGTCGGCGGCGGCGCGTGCGGAGCGAACCGGGCGAAGCGCGCGGCGAGGCCGCCGCCCACCGCGTGGACGAGCAAAGACAGCAGCAGCGCCGCCGGCAGCAGTTGCCGGCGGCGCACGATGCGCTCAGGAAACAGCCGCAAACGCGGTCCTCATCCGTACGATCTTGGCGGCCGAAGCTCCGAAGACGCCTGGACGTTCGTCGCCGACCGCAGCGGCGGCGCTACATAGGTGTATCGCGCACGATCCCAGTGCGCGGCGGAGCAGCACGCGTCGTAGACGCCGTCCAGGAACGACGCGAGGAGGCCCTCGGGATCGGCCGCCCGCCGCACGTCTTCGTACGGCAACACCCACTCGCGCAAGGATTGCGACCAGGACGCGCCCGCCGCGGGCAGCAGGATCTCGCTGCAGCGCGGCGGTTCCGGATAGATGTAGCCGTAGTAGAACGGCGCGTTCGCATCGTCGCCGGGATAGAACCCCGCCGCCATCGTCTCGGCGTCGAGATCGTACGTGAACAGGTATCCGCGGCCGGACGGCGGGTCCGCGTGGTTTCCGTTGAACAGCGCGAGCGCAAGGTCGAACGCGCCCCACCACAGGTGCACGGCGCTGCGGCCGAAGAAGTGCGCGCGCCACCGTTCGAACGTCGCCTGCGTCGCGCTCATCACGTTCAGCCAGTCGCGCGCGTGATCCGGCTCGAGCGTCGTCGGGCCTTCGTCGCAGTCGAGCGGCGTTTGATCGGGGATCTCCTGCGGAATCGGCGAGAGCCTGACCTCGACGTCGAGCGCGCGCAACGCGGCGACGAGCGCGTGATACGTCGCCGCGATCGTGCGCAGCTCGGACAGTGACAGCTCGCGCCGGCGGCCGTCGCTCGTCATGACCTGAATCGTCGCATCGAACGCATCGAAGCGCAGCTCGACGAGCCGAAGTGCCAGCGGGATCGGTCCCGTCGTGAACCCGCGCGGTGTCATCGCGAGCGCCGTGAACGCGAAGTTCGGCTGATGGGGCGCAAGCGCGAGCCGCACCTTACCGAGCATCTGTGAAATGAGGTGCAGCGTACGCTTCGTCGGCGCCCATCGCGCCGGCTCGAGCGACGGCCACGCAGCTTCGGTTTGCATATCGACTGCGACCGGATCGAACGCGCACGGGTTCCGCACGCCGGCGTTTTTTTGCTTGTCCCGTAAGGTTTCCACCCCTCCCAGGGAGGGGTAGACATTCAACGGAGGTAACAGTCACGTGGAGACTCGAACTCGCAACACTTCGCTCGCATCGGCCGTCGAGGCGACTCCCGGCAGCGACGCGCACTTCACCGCAATGTGGACGAACGCCGGACTCGTCGAAACCGACCGTCCGCGTCCGCATCTGCATGGGCTCGAAGCCGAGCACCAGGCGATCGTCGGCGACCCGGCGGCGATGGCGCTGTTCGGATTCGCCACCGGAACGTTTTTGCTCTCGATGATCATGACCGGTGAATGGCCCATCGTGAGCGCCATTGCGATCGTGCCGGCGCTGCTCTGGTTCGCCGGCGTCGGTCAATTCATCGGCGGCCTCTTCGCCATGTGGCGCGGCAGCACGTTCGGCGCAACGGCATTCTGCTCGTTCGGTATGGCGAGCATCATCGCCGGGACGTTCTTCTGGATGCAGCACGCCGGCATCGTCCCGACGACGAGCGACGCGACGACGCTGCTCGGCATCGGGCTCTTCTGCCTGGCGTTCATCGCCCTGATGCTGACCATCGCGGCCCTGCGTTCGAACGTCGCGTACGCGCTGACGTTCGGGGCGCTCGTGCCCGGATACGCGCTCGTCGCGGCGTCGGACGTCGGCGCGTCGGCCGTCGTCGGACACATCGGCGGATGGTTCCTGTGCGCCGCAGCGCTGCTCGCGTTCTACGCCGCCGGAGCGGTCGTCGTGAACAGCCAGTGGTGTCGAGAGGTGCTGCCGGTCGGCAAACTCCGCCGGTAGCAATCTCGCGGCGATCGCGCGGGCGCTCAGTACACCGCAGTACCCCGCGCGATCGTCGTCGTCCCGGACGTCACCGCGATGCCGTCGGTCTTGCCGGCATGCGCGATGAAGAGCGTCGCCGGATCTCCTTCGTGCGACGCGAGCGTCGTGTGGTTGAAGTGCGAGCCGGCGATCGCGACCAGCGCGAGTCCGTGCGCGCTCGTTGCGACGCCGTCGCCTGGACAGCGAACGCCTCGGCGGCCGCGGTAGCCGCGAACGATCGCGGCAGCGACGGCGATTCGTAAGCGCCACGCCGGTCGCACCGCAGCGACCGGCATCAGCGGCAACGCGGCGGAGAGCGAGGCAGCAGCTGCCTCCGCGGCGACGCGCGCGGCCCCGCTCACACCGCTGCGGCAGGGCGCGGTTCACCGGCGCAGCGGAACGGCGAGCGCAGGTCCGCCGGACCGAACGCGGCAACACCGTGACCCGGAACGAGGCGCTCGAGGAGGATGACGATGCGAGATACGCCGTCGGCGGGAGACGCGCTCCCTGCGGAAGTCGCCGCGCTCGGCGTGCCGCTGCCCGCGCTCATCGTGTGGCTGCGTCACGTCGGTTGAACGTTCTTTGCGGAGCCGCTCGCGCAGTTGCGTGAGCTCGACCAGCACGACGGCGCCGGCCGGATCGCGGTGCGGTTCGTGACGATCGGATCGCAAGACACGGCCGAAGCCTTCTGCGCGCAGCAGGATGCGGCGCCGCTGTGCATCGGCGACGAAGACAAGCGCACGTACCGCGCGATGGGATTGGAGAGCTACAACCTGCTCAAGCTCTTCAGCGACCCGGCGCTGAAGAAGCGGCGTGCCGAGAACAAAGCGGCCGGCTTTTCGCAGAATTGGGGCGCGACGAAGATGCGGGACGCATCGCAGTTACCGGGCGCCGCGATCGTCGATGCCGCAGGACGCATTCGCTGGCTCCATCGCGGTGCGCACCCGGGCGATCTGCCGCCGATGCGTGAGATGTTCGTCGTCGCGCGCGAGCTCGGCGTCGTCTGACCCGCCGGCGTTCAGCCCGCCGGATTCTTCCACTCGATCACGCGGTTCACGTAACGCGTCGTTCCGACGTTCACGAGGTCGTGGACTTCGCCGGGTTCGCGGAACACGACGTCTCCCGGCTTCTGCTCGCTGTCGACCACGCGGCCGGACGCGCTCGTTCCGCGCATCGTTCCCGGTTCGATCACGACGAAGCAGTACGGCAGGTCGTGCCGGTGAACGTCGAGCCGTTCGCCGGGCTCGAGGACGATCTCCCAGACGCGGAACCACGCGTTCTCGAACAGCAAGGCGGTTCCCGGATTCGCAAACGCCATGTGATTGCGATGGTGTTTCCGGAATCGGCGACGACGTCCTGGCCTGCGGAGCGCGCACGGCACGCACGGTTCGCAAACCGGACGTGCCGGGCGCGCGTCAAGCGCGGGAAGCCGCGGCTAGTGAGCCAGCCCGTCGCTCGCGGTTTTGCGCGTGTGGTACGTCCAGCCGATCGCCGCGCCGGTGAACACGAATCCGGCGAACAAGTTGCCCAGCGTGACCGGCAGCTCGTTGGCGATCCACCAATCGCTCAGGTTGATGTGGGCTCCGTACACCATGGCCGACGGGATGATGAACATGTTGACGATTGCGTGCTCCCATCCCATCCCGAAGAACAGGTAGATCGGCACGAACGTCATGATTGCCTTACCGATCACGGACCGGCTTGCCATCGGCAGAACGACACCGAGCGTCACGAACCAATTGCAGAGCATGCCCTTCACGAACGCCGTGAAGGCGCCCGCGAGACCGAACTGTTCGTAGTGCACCGTTTTTGCCAGGCCGATCTTCGTGATCACGCCGGAGATGCCGGTAGCATCCGGCGTTTGGCCGGTCGTCGTGATCGCAGCCCACAAGAGGAAGACGACCACCAAGCTGCCGACCAAGTTCGCCACGTACACCCAACAGATGGCGCGCACCATTTTGCCGAACGAGATCCGCTTGTAGCAAAATGCCAGCGGCACGTAGCAGAAATATCCGGTGGCGAGATCGACCTGCAGAATGTTGATGATGATGAATCCCAGCGGGAACAGCGCCCCGGCCAGGATCGGTATCATGCCTTGCGAGACGCCCAGGAACGCCATCGCGGTCCCGTACGCCAAAAATGCGCCGCCGAGCATGCCGCGCACCATGATGTTTCCGATGGACAGTGAACCTTTGGAGGCTCCGGTTTCGATCATCGTATCGACCAACTGCGGCGGCCGTACGTGATCGAGGACCGGCACGCCGACGTACGTACCGGGATCCGGTCCTTTCACGAGGGCTTGCTCGTGGTCGGGGTCGAGGGTGAGTGTCTGGCGCAATGAAACGAGCCTCCGACTAAGCAGCGAAGGGTATATTCATGGTGCTTTTGGCGCCGCTCGCACGAACGAACGGACCGTTCCGCGACGCGCAATTCTGACGAAGCTGCGATAGCACGTCCACAATTGCCGTCGACCTGTGTTCAGCCGCCACTGCCGTGCACGGCCGCGAACGTCATATCAGATGCGTTGCCGCGCGCTGACGCGCGACACCACCGGACCGCCGCTCACTTGTGCACCAAGGTAGACAGGCGTTGCATCGTGCGACAAATGTAGCTTTCGCCGGTTCCGCATCGGTTCCGCGCGCAAAAAAGCCCGAAACGGTAGACGCTTTTTGGACGCTCCGGACGCTACGGTGTCGGCATGGCCCTCTACAACCTGGTTCTCTTTCTGCACCTCATCACGATCGGCGGCGCGTTCTTCGCGCTGGGCATCATGCTCAGCAGCATCGCGCGGCTTCGCGCGACGAGAAGCATCGTCGCGGCACGCGCCGCTGCGGCGACCGCGGCCGGCACGGGAAAGATCATGCCGGTCGCGACCCTGCTGTTCCTCGCCACCGGCGCGTACCTGACGTCCGCGCGCTGGACGTGGTCGACGCCGTGGATCGACGTCTCGATCGCCGGGCTGCTCGTGGTCACCGCGTTCGGCGGCGGCGTCATGGGCACGCGCGAGCGCGCGGTTCACCGGGCCCTGGAAACCGCTGATGGCACGGCGCTCGACGCGCAGACGGCGCGGCGCGTCGTCGACCCATTCTTGGTCGTCGGCAGCGCCGCGAACATCGGGCTCGTCTGCGGCGTGATGTTCGTGATGGTCGTGAAGCCGTCGCTCGCCGGAGGCGTGCTTGCGCTCGTCGTCGCCGCCGCGTGCGGCGCGTTCGCGGGCTCGGCGGCGATTCGTCCGCACGATGCTCTCCGCGCCCGGGCGCCGGAGCGCGCCGAGGCCTAGCCGCGTGCGCCGGTCGCGTCTTGCTCTCGGGACCGGCGAACATGATCAGGCTACCGTCGGGGTCGACGAACGGCCGACTCGAAATCGCTGAACAGCTGCTTGATCTCCGCGGCGCTGCTCAGCGTGATCGTCGCGGACAGCAGCTTCTCGCGCTCCTTGGATGTCGCCGGCGAAGACCGGCTCGGACACCAGTCGCAAGTTCAGCCGCGCATTGTCGCGATGGACCTGCCCGTAGAACGGCGGATCGCCGTACGCACAGCTGCGCTTCGATGGAGCTTAGCACCGCGCGATTGACGGCTGGCGTTGTTGTCCTACGAGCGGCCCGATGTCCGGCGTCTCGACGCTTCGCGCACGATTGAAACTGCTAATCGCGGCGACGCTCGGCGCGAAACCCATCGTGACCGTCCGCCCCGACGACGTCATGGACGCTCCTCGGCCAAAGGCACTGCTCGCGCGGTCGAGCGATGCCCCCGGACGTCGCGCAGTCGCGCTGAATGTGCCGGGCGCCACGCTGCGCGGCTTCGTCTATGCCGGCGGACGGCCGGACGCGCCGCTGCTCCTGATGTTCGGCGGCAGCGGAAACCTCATCGTTCGGCACGACGCAGCAGCGCGCGGGTTCGCGCGCTTCGCATCGCAGGTCGCGTTCTACGACTACCGCGGGTACGGCTTCAGCACCGGGACGGCACATTTCGCCGATCTCGAAGTGGACGCGGTGCGCATCTACGACGCGGTTGTCAAACCCTTCCGGAAGCCGGTCGTCGTTCTCGGATACTCCATGGGCACCGCCGTCGCCGAGTACGTCGCAACGCGCCGGCACATCGCAGCGTTGATCCTGTGCGCGCCGTGGAACGACTACGTCGCCGTCGAACAATATGGCGACGCGAAGCCGACGTACGTCCTGACGCCGGAAGCGACGGCGCGCTTCGACGAGGTGGCGATGGTGCGTCGGATTCACGTTCCGCTACTCGTCCTGCAAGGGACGCGCGACGAAGCCATCCCGCCGCAAGAGGGCCCGGCCCTGGAACGCGCGGCCGTCTTGCGCGACAAGCGGTTCGTCCCGTTCGCCGGCGCGAAGCACAACGGGCTCCTCGAGAACCTGCAGACGCAAGCCGCCGTCGCGCGATTCCTCCGCCGGCGGGCGACGGTCCCGCGTCGCGGTCAGTGAGAGGATAGAGCGCGAGCCCGAATTGCTGTGCGTTGTTCACGCCGGTACTCATTGTCGCGATCGCACGCGCGGCAGATACAGGGTTCGCCCTCTCGCTAGCATTTTTCTCGGTATGATATCGGACGCAGCTCTCAGTTGTGCGAACGTAATATTCATAATAGTGGATGGTTGAAGCGCAACGCTGCGTTGTGCGGAATCGGTTCGTCGCGAACGGACATAGCGGCGTCGACCGCGAACAGGAATGCGCGGATGAACGGTACGTCTATGCGTACATCGCGGGAGATCGCGCCACCGTCGGTTGTCAGCGCGGCTACCGTGAGCCGGGTTGAACATCGCGCCGCATTCTTCATCGGCATCGGCTTCGTTTTATGTTCGATCGTTTTGTGGCCGAAACGAACGATTCTCCTTGGGCCGTTGCCGATGTTCTTCGGCGCATATGGAGTACTGCTCGTTGCGTCCGAAGCGCTGACGGCACTCCTCTTGTGGATGCGAGCTCGAGCCTTCGACGACGGCCGCGTCGCGGTGCTTGCGCTCGCGTACGCATTCTCTGCACCCATCATTATGGGCAATGTTCTCTCGCTTCCCCCGGGGGGCGGCGGCCGCGTTTCTTTTCAAACTCCTCCGTGGCTCTGGCTCATCTGGCACATCGGTTGGGCCAGCGGTATCGTGTTTTACGCCTACGGCGGCGCCATTCGACGCGCCGCCGCGCGGTACAGTCCGCTCGTCGGGCTCTTTGCAGCTGCATTGTGCGTC
This sequence comes from Vulcanimicrobiota bacterium, assembly GCA_963841685.1. Classification (GTDB taxonomy): domain Bacteria; phylum Vulcanimicrobiota; class Vulcanimicrobiia; order Vulcanimicrobiales; family Vulcanimicrobiaceae; genus Vulcanimicrobium. Next base: position 1,408,334 of record CAWJDU010000003.1, on the reverse strand, counting down.
ATCGTCGCAACCACCGCGGGCGCGATATTGCCGCCGCTCCTCCGCTCCGACGGGTCGTGGACTTCAACGCTGGTCGTGGGATATGCGGTCGCGTTGATACTCGATGCCGCGGCTCTTATTCGCTTGTTGCGGTCCGGTGTTCGACTGAACGCGGTCGAATTCGGCCTCGTCGTCGCCGTCGTAGCGGCCATCGGTGAAATTGCGTTCATTTCGAGCTCGCTGATTCGCTTTTCGCTCGGTACGTACGCCGGCCGGGTGTTGTCGGTCGTGTCAGGGATCGCCGTGCTCTATTACCTCGTCAGCGATTACCTCGGCGTTATTCGGAGGAGCGCCGACCTCGAGCGCCACGCGGCTCTCGCGGATGCCTCGCCCGAAATCGTCTATATGACCGATGCCAATGGCGCATGCACGTACGTAAATCGGCGTTGGACCGAAGTGACGGGCCAGGCGAGGAGCGATGCCCTTGGCGACGGGTGGCTAGCCGCTTTCCGCGCCGGTGACGTCGCAGACTTCCACGCGGAACGGACGCGCGCGCTTACGCGTGGTGAGCCGCGTGAGTACGAGATCCGCATCGAAGGTGCACACGGCACATCGCGGTGGCACCGGACGCGAGCCACTCCGGTACGCGACGACGACGGCAAGGTCGTCGCATGGCTCGGGATGGCGGTCGACGTCGAAGACAGCCGACGCGCTCTTGAAGACCTTCGTGTAATGTACGAACGCGAGCGGTCCGTTTCCGAGACGTTGCAGGCGACGTTCCTGCCTCCGTTTCTGCCGAGTCTCGCCGGGCTTCGGTTCGCAGCAGTGTACCGGGCCGCAACCGACCGCGCGGAAGTCGGCGGCGATTGGTACGACGCATTTCCGACTCGTGACGGACGGATCGCATTTTCCGTGGGCGACGTCATGGGACACGGGTTCGAAGCAGCGAGCTCGATGATCCGGGTTCGCGAGACGATTCGCGCCGCGGCGGTGTCTCTCGATTCACGGCCCGCGGCTGTCTTGTCGTTCGCGAACCGCGCTTTGTGCGCGGCAGCCGGCGAAGCCCTCGCTACGGCAATCTTTGCTGTGTACGATCCGGTCTCAGGACTGCTGTCCTATTCGTCCGCAGGTCATCCCCGACCGCTCCTGCGGCGCAACGGCGAGGCCGCCTTCCTCGACGGCGATGGCATCGCGCTGGGGATCGAAGCGTCCGCGGAATATCCGACGCATGAGCTTCAACTGATTGCTCATGACGGTCTCGCGCTGTACACGGACGGGCTGATCGAGGGCACGCGTGATCTCGCGGAAGGTGAAGCGCGGCTACAAGCAGCCTTCGCCGAGAACGGCGCGATCCCGCAGCAGATGGTAGATCGGCTGTTGACGCACGGCCACAACGATGATGTCGCTCTGCTGGTGATGGAGGTCTCCGGCATATCGGAAGCGCCTGAGCCGACCGTTCTCGGGTGGCGATATCACTGTGACGACGAGCAAAGCACGCGTCCTGCGCGTGATTCGTTCGTTGACTTTCTGCGCCGCCGCGGCATTGAAGCGGATGCCGTCATGAACGCAGAGCTCGTGCTCGGCGAGCTGCTCGCGAATGTCGTGCATCACGCACCGGGGCCCGTCGACATCACCCTCGCGTGGGAAGATTTAGTCCCCATGCTAACCGTCAAAGACCGAGGTCCAGGAATTCAGGAACCATGGCGACGACCGGGTCTCCCTGAAGACGCGATGTCTCCGTCCGGGCGCGGCCTTTATCTCGTGCGGACGCTCGCCGGCGAGCCAAGAGTATCGGGACGCGCCGACGGCGGGACGGAAGTTACCGTGCCGCTGTTGGTGGTGCGCACGCCGAGTTAGTCTCAGTCGCGACCAACGAGCTCCGTTAGTAGCTGGATGAGCAGCGCTCGCTTGTCGTCTGCCGCCGTTGCCGTAAACCGCTTATAATCCCTTCGCAGTGTATGCTCGAGCCACCGTTCTTTCAGACGCCATGACTCCTTCGACATTGGCGCAGAATCGGCCGCGCAGAGCGAGCCGTCCAAATCGCCGCGCTGCAGCAAGCGCAGGATCGTGAATTCGCACGACGGTCGCTGGTATACGTTGCGTCGCGACGGCAGCCCGCGAACCGCCCGGCGTTCGCGCAGGATGAAGCCGCGATCAACGAGCTCGCTCAGCGCGTCGAAAACCATCGTCAGGCTGGATAGACCAAGCTCGTCGCGTATCTGTGTAGACGTCGGGTGACACATTCCGTCGGAGTCCGCGATCATGTTCAGATACATATACGTCGTAACTTGGCGTGGATTCAGTACGTGAAAGAGAAACCCCGACCACCACGCCGGAACATCCGCAAACGGTTCGCACGCATCGCTAAACGCGTTGGCCTGATCGATCAGCATCAGAGACATGACGACGCTCTCCCGAAAAAATAAATAACGACGTCGACGAGCAGCCGACTCGTGCACGCGGACTGCGCCGGGCGCGCGGTAAATTCCCGCAATGCCGAGGCACGTTTGCATCGGTCGCGAACGCCGGTCGCCGAACGCGCGGCCGTTCAGCATGAGGACCGGCCTATTGCCGGTCGCCAGCCTGGTAGCCGCGTTCAGGAAGTTCGCGCATACACGCGAAGACGCGGTTGCTTCTTTGTTACGCGGTTAGGGGAGAGTTCAGCGCAAGCACCGGGCCGGACGGCGGTGACCATTCGCATGTTGTCGCGCGCTGCTGAGCGCGCTCTCGGCTCGAAGCCCGCGGCGATCACCGGCGACGCGGAGGGCAGTAAACTGAAAAACCGCCGCGTCGCGACGGTTTCTCTCAGAAATTTGGCTCCCGGAGTTGGACTCGAACCAACGACCCGCTGATTAACAGTCAGCTGCTCTACCGACTGAGCTATCCGGGAATGCGCATCTTATCTTATGTGGCTTTTTCTCGTAGCGCACCCTGACTGAATCCGTTTTTGCCCTCATTTGGCCCACCATGCGGGCCGCCTGATCGAGCCGGTCCGTTTCCACGACACCGATTCGGCCCCTTGCAGGACCTCCATCACGCCGGCGGCAGCCTGCTCGCTTCCGTCGATCGCGTGCGCATATACGCCTAGGGTCGTCGATGCGCTGGCGTGCCCGAAGATCGCCGAGACCGCCGTCACAGGGAGCCCCTGGTCGAGCACGCGATGCCGCCGTGTGTCGCAGATGGTGGAATCGAAGCGCTCCCAAGTCCGCACGCGCTGGACGATGTTCCAGTAGAGGGTTGAAATGCTGTGTGCGCTCCAGCTTCCGCCCAGCGGATCTACCGAGAGGCGAAGCTTCAGGCTCGCAAGCGCCGATGATTTCTCGCGTGAATGTCTGGCGATCGAAGTCGACACCTCGCTATCGGCGAGGCCGCGTCGTTCGGACGCTGGAGGCGCTCGCCAGCGTTCGTGGCTACGCAGAAACGATCGTGCTGGACAACGGCACCGAGCTCACGAGCTTGCCCGATGCTATGCTGGGCTCGCGATCGGCGCGTTCGGCTGCACTTCATCCGGCCCGGTAAGCCAACGCAGAGCGCGTACATCGAGAGCTTCAACGGCCGGTTCCGCGATGAGTGCTTGAACGAGCACGTTTCAAGAGACGGAAACCCGAAAAAGGATCCGGACTTCGCGTCGACGACGATCAAGCGCGCACGACGGAGAAACATCTTGAAACCAGCGGCGATGCCCGGAGTCGGCTGACAAAAATCCTCTACCGCTTGATAGGGACGGCCTAACGCTTCGGCATATCTTGCGGTCATGATACGGTCTCTTATCCGTAGTCTTTGCGCGGTGCTTTGCGCCGCCGTCTGCGTTGCTATTGCTCGTCCCGCAAGCGCGGACGATCTCAGCGGCGCATACTCATGTATGACGCGCACCGGGATCCGGCTCGTCGTCATCGTCATCCAAAACGGTGACGACGTCAGCGGCACGTATATCGGCCACAACGGGATCGCGGGCCATCTCACCGGCAAACTCAACAACAACGGCGTGGTCGAGTATCAGTGGGTACAGAGACCCAACGAAGCCCAGAACACGGGCGACGACGGCGGCTGGGGCCGGATGACCTTCGCATCCGCGATTACGGGGATGAAAGCCGCCTGGGGCCGCCCGAACGATACCGGGCCGGTCGGCTTCTGGACCTGCGGGTCGCCGCTCTAAAGACAGCCTCGCTCGCGATGGCGGCGACCGACTTCGCCCGTGGTCGCGCGACCGCGAAGCGAGCGAGCCGAGTCGGCTTCGCCGACGGGTTTCCGATCAGCGACGACGCAACGGGACGAGCGTGCGTAGCGTGTCGTTGACGATGTAGACCGGCGTCCACATCAGCGCGCCGAACAACACCGGGAAGATGACTTCGAACGGCGGTGCGCCCCCGCGCAAGTTCGTCGCGCACGCGCCGCCGAGATACCCGGTCAGCAAGATCGCCCCGAGCACGTTGGTGCGCGGGATGACGTACAGGATCGTGAACCCGAGGAGCAGCGATCCGATCAGCGGAGCGAGCGCGATCGGAACGCCGAGGCGCACGAACGCGTCGATCACCGGGGCCGGCTTCATGAACTTACCGGCGGCATCGAACAGCATGAAAAGGACGATCAGCGCGCCGAGCGCGCGGGCGGCCCACAGCGCGGACTTTATCGGGCGATGAGCGGCGGACACGCCGGCATTCGACACCATGGCGACTCCTCTCGATCGGTAACGGGGGCCGGTGTTAGCGCTATCCTAGCAAGATCACTTGTAAAAAGCAAGTACATTTGCCTTTACGGGGCGCCAGCAAAGCAACCCCCAGGATTCGGCCTCTTCGGCGCCAAACGAAGCGAGGCCATGCTTTCGTAGATTTCCCTCCGCGCCGCTCGCCGGCGCGGTTCGTGCCGACTCACACATCTCCGCACGCTTGGGATTCTCGCATGGCTTCCGTCACGGCTCGCACGGCGAGCGTCTTCCGTTCTTCTGCGTTCAGCCGCTTCTACGCGGGTCAGGCGCTCAGCTACCTGGGCGACGGACTGCGCACGCTTGCAATCCCGCTGCTCGTCTTCCGGCTCACGGGCTCGGCCGCGGCCATCGGCTGGACGTGGGGGCTCGAGTACGCTCCGTACGCGCTCGTCAGCGTCGTCGGCGGGTCGCTCGCCGATCGCGTCGACCGTCGCCGTTTGATGCTCGTCTGCGACGCGGTGCGGTTCGTCGTCATGGCGCTCTTTTGCGTGCTCTTCGCGACGGGACGCCTGACGATCGGCATGATCTACGCGGGCGTCGTGCTGCTCGCGGTCGCCGGCTCGATCTTCCTCGGGTCGCAGACGCCGACGCTTCCGTATCTGCTCGGCAAGGAGCGCGCGAAGCCCGCGATCGCGGCGCTGTTCGCGACGGAGCAGACGGTGAACCTCATCTCGCCGCCGATCGGCGGCGCGCTGATGGGCGTGTTCGGTCCGCTCCCGGCGCTCGCGGCGAACGCGTTCACGTACCTGTGCTCGCAGGTCTCGATCGCGTCCGTGCGCACGTTCGGACCCGACGAGCCGCAAGGCATGCCCGCATTCCGCGAGATCGCGCGCGACGTCGCGACGGGGTGGCGTTTCCTCTGGGCCGATCCGGCGCTGCGCGCCGCATCCATCGCGAGCTTCTTCCTCAACGGCGTCGGGTCGATCGGCTTCGTCGCGCTGATCCCGTACTACAAGCGCGCGTTCGGAGCGAGCGACGTCGCCGTCGGCATCGCGTTCGGATGCTTTTCGGCCGGTGCGGCCCTCGGCGCGTACCTCGGCGGACGCACGCATTGGCGCATCGGACGCGCGATGATCGTCGCCAACGTGATCGACGGCCTCGCGTGGTTACCGCTGGCGTGGGCTGCATCGATGCCGGTCGCGGTTGCATCGGTCGCGATCTCGAGCGCGTGCGCCGGATACTACGTCACGACGCTCGTCTCATGGCGCATGCGCGTGATCACCGAGGACCTCGTGGGGCGCGTGTTCGGCGTCGCAAAGTTCATCGTGCTGATCGGCGTGCTGCCCGGAGCGCTGCTGGGCGGGTGGCTCGCCGACCACGTCGGCGTGCGCCCGACCATGGCGATCGAAGCGTTCGGTTTCCTCGCGTGCTCGCTGATGATGTGCACGTCGCGGGCGATTCGCGAGGAACGGCGCTGAGGGAGTGATGCGCTCTCATCCTTCGACGGGCTCAGGATGACAAGGCTTCGCTCAGGATAGCCCTCAATCACGATGACTATCGCGCTGTGATTTCGATGTCGTCGAACGTGGTTGCGCTCGGGTGCGTCGTCGTCGCGCCGCGCGGCGTGTCGGCCGGGCGCATGAGGCGGATCGTTTGCATGCCCGCGTGGCGCGCGGCGTCGAGCTCCGCGTCGACGTCGCTGAGAAATACGATGTCGTTCGGCGCGATCTCCATCGCGTCCGCGATCGCCGCGTACGACTTCGCGTCGCGCTTCGGGCCCGTCGTCGTGTCGAAGTGACCGCTGAAGAGCGCGGAGAGATCGCCTTCGGCGCTGTGCGCGAACAACGTCTTCTGCGCTTCGACCGAGCCCGACGAGTACACGTACAGCCGCGCTCCGGCGTCGTGCCAGCGGCGGAGGCCCGCGGCCGCGTCGCGGTAGACGTGCCCGCGCAAGCCGGTCGCGCGGTAGCCTTCCGCCCAGATCAGTCCCTGCAGCGTCTTGAGCGGCGTGACCTTCACGTCTTCGCGCAGCCAATGGTGCAGGTGCGCGAGCAGCACCGAGTCCGCCGCGTCGGGACGTTCGCCCGCTGTTTCGGCCGTCTCACGGAGCGCGCGCTCGACCTCGGGATCGCGGCGATGCGCGCGCACGTACGCGTCGAGATGCTCGTCGGCATACGGAAAGAGCACGTCGTGCACGAATGCGATCGTGCTCGTCGTGCCCTCGACGTCGACGAGAACCGCGCGCGCCGCTACTCGTATCGTGGGAAGCGCGACGCGATGTCGTCGCCCGTGAAGTTCGCCACCCAGCCTTCGGGATTGACGAACAGGCGGATTGCGGCGAACTCCGGCGACGGTCCCATGTCGAACCAGTGCGTCGTGTTCGCCGGCACGCCGATCAGGTCGCCGCGCGTGCAGATCGCCTGGAACACCTTACCGTTCGTGCGCAGGTAGAACGACGCGCTGCCCTCGACGAAGAAGCGCACCTCGTCCTCGCTGTGCGTATGCTCGTTCAAGAACTTCTCGCGCAGCGCCGGGACGTTCGGCGTCTCCTTCGTCACGCGGATCACGTCGGCCGTCGTGTAGCCGTACGCGTCCTTCAAGCGCCTGATGTCCGCGTCGTACGCGGCGAGGACGTCGTCCTGCCCGGCGTCGGCCGCGAGCGGCGCGCTCGCGTTCCACGCTTCGAAGATGATGTTCTCCGCGCCGAGGAGGCGCACGATCTCGTCGCGGTCCGTCGTATCGACGAGCGGCGTCGTCCCGTCGTTCTCGTCGTAGACGCGAAGCGTCGAGGTGAGCGTCGTGTTCATCGCAGTCTCCGTTCTTCGAGGTGACAGGCCAGGAGGAACTCCAGCCCTTCGACGTGGCGGCGCGCGTCGGCTGCCGACGCGCCCCAAGCATACAGGCCGTGTCCGGCCAGCAAGAATCCCGGCACGCCGGCGTCGCGGCCGAGCCGCGTCTCGATCGCGCCCGCGAGCCGCACGGTGTCCTGATCGTTCGCGAACACCGGGATCTCCACCGCGCTCTCGTGCGTACGCAGCCCGATCGCCTTGTGCATCTCGAACCCGTCGGTGCGGACGGCGCCGCGCGCGGCGTCGAGCCGCGAGAGGACCGTCGACGCGAGCGTGTGGACGTGGAAGATCGCGCCCGATCGACGGATCGCTGCGATAGCGCGCCAGATGGATCGGCGTCTCCGCCGACAGCCCCGCCGGCACCGGCTCTTCGATGGCGACGACCGCGACATCGTCCGGTCCGATCGCGCCCTTGTCGATGCCGCTCCGCGTGAGGACGGCGTGCTTCGCGTCGAGACGGCACGAGAAGTTGCCCGACGTCGCCGGAACCCAGCCGCGCGACGCGGCGAGGCGGCCGAACGCCGCGATCTCCTCGGCGATGCCCGCAGGCACGGCCGGCAAAGCCACGGTCACCTCCGACGGAACCCGCCGCGCGCGCGCGGCGGTTGCACACGGCGTGAAGGACGACCGCGTGCGCGACGAGCGGGTTCTCGTCTACTCGACCGACGGCACCCTGCCGCTGCCGAAGCCCGCGAAGCGCACCGCCCCGCACGGTGCGCACGGCGCGGCGAAGGCGATGCCCGACGACGGCGTCGTGCGCGTGGCGCGCGAGCGCCGGCGAAACAGCGCGCTTACGCTCGTGCACGGGCTGAGCGCCGGCGAGCTCGACGCCGAGGCGAAGGCGCTCAAGCGCCTGTGCGGCACCGGCGGCACGGCGAAGAACGGCGTGGTGGAGCTGCAGGGCGACCACCGCGACGCCGTCGTCGCGTACTTCGAGCAGCGAGGCCGGCGCGTCAAGCGCGCCGGCGGCTGACGCGACCCGCTAGCCCGGGATCGTGAACGTATACGTCTTCGTGCCGCCCTTCGAGAGCGTATTGTCGCCGGTCGCGTTGGTTCGAACGACGAGCACGTTCTTGAAGTTGTTGCGCGTCGGCGCGTACGCAACTTTGAAGTTGAACGACTGCACCGGGCCCGTCCACGTCAGCGTCAGCGTGTTCGCGCCCGGCTTGACGGTCGTCGTGATGTCGTCGTAGCTGGCCGCGTGCAGGTGGTCGACTTCCCGTCCGTCGATCCGCACGACGACGCCGTCCGGCTCCGGCTGCATGTTCTTGAAGATGGTGATCGGGCCGTTGGCGTTCGTCCCGGTGTCGCTCGGCTGTTGTTGCGCAAGCGCCGGAACGGCGCCCAGCGCGGCGACGGCGGCCGCGGCGGTGAGGATTCTGAACGTACGCATGCGTACCGTGTACCCGGTCCCGGCGTTTCGTGCGCCCGCCGGGCGGCAGGCTGCCGACAAGAGGCAGGCACGCGAATGCACGGCCGCGCACCTCGCCGTTCCACCCCCATGCCCCGGAGCCGCATGCAAACGACCGAACCGCCCTCGACCGGCACCGCCCCTCACGATCCCGCAACGGCCGTCGCGACGAACGCTACCGCCGGCACCGCGCCGCGCTCCGCGGCGGCACGCGCGATCTCCGCGCTCATGCAGCGCGCGGTCGAGCGAAGCGGGATCTCGTGCGCGGTGAACCTCGCGTCGGGCGAGCGCCTGCGTTTCGGCGACGGTGAGCCGCAGTTCGCCGTCACGTTCCACACCGACAAACCGCTGCGCGGTCCGATGACGGCGCTCGCGCTCGGCGAAGCGTACATGCGCGGCGACTTCGACATCGACGGCGACATGTTCGCGATGCAGGAAGTGCGCAGCGTTCTGCAGCCGCAAGGGAACGTCGCGATCGCGCTGGGCTTCCTGTGGCAACTGTTCGCGATGCCCGCGACGTGGGTCAACAAACGCGCGATCGAGCAGCACTACTCGCTCGGCGACGACTTCTACCTCGCGCTCGTGGACGACCGGTATCGGTTCTACTCGCACTGTCTGTTCGCGCGCGACGACGAGACGCTCGAGGAAGCGGCGGAACACAAGCTCGAGTCGATGTGGAACGGCCTGCAGCTGAAGCCGGGGATGCGCATCCTCGACATCGGCGGCGGGTGGGGGCCGGTGCACCAGTACTGCGGACCGCGCGGCGTCGGCGTCACGTCGCTGACGCTCGCCGCGGACTCGCTGCGGTACATCACGGCGATGGACCAGCGGCTCGGCATCACGAACTGCGACGTCAAGCTCGAGGACTTCCTCGTCCACGAGCCCGACGAACCGTACGACGGCATCGTGATCTACGGCGTGATCGAGCACATCCCGAACTACCGCCGCTTCGCCGCACGCGTGTGGCACTGCCTGAAGCCGGGCGGGCGGCTCTACCTCGACGCCTCGGCGTCGGTGGAGAAGTACGCGACGGACGATTTCACGCGCCGGCACATCTGGCCGGGCGCGCACTCGTTCCTGTGCCTGCAAGACTTGATCGGGGAGGCGCTGTTCCACGGGCTCGACATCATCGAGGTGAAGAACGAAACGCACGACTACGCGCTGACGATGCGGCACTGGGCGGAGCGCTTCGATGCGAACCGCGACTTCATCGTGTCGCGCTGGGACGAGTCGACGTACCGGCTGTGGCGCCTGTACCTGTGGACGGGCGCGTACGGCTTCCACGTCGATGCGCTTCAAGCGTATCACGTCGTGGCGCAGAAACGGCCGGACCCCGGGCCACGTCCGGGTACGGCGAAGCGCATCGCGCAGTTCATCCGCAGCTTCAAGTAAGGACGCTTGCCCAAGGACCTCTCGGTCGCCGAAGCGCGGCGCATCGCGCTCGCTGCGCAAGGCTTCGCCGACGCGCGGCCGCGCGGTGCGGTGGATCGCCGCCTGCTGCGGCGGCTGTTCGCGCGCGTCGGCGTCGTGCAGATCGACAGCGTCAACGTGCTGGTCCGGTCGCACTATCTGCCGGCGTTCTCCCGGTTCGGCCCGTACGACCGCGGCGTTCTCGAGCGCGCGGCGTACGGTCGCGACCGCATGCTGTTCGAGTACTGGGCGCATGAGGCGTCGCTCGTGCCGGTCGGATTGCAGCCGTACCTGCGTTGGCGAATGGAGCGCGCGCGGCGCGGCCTCGGCACATGGCGGCACGTTCGTGAGGCGATCACGGAGCACGGCGACGTGCTGAAGCGTGTGCGCGACGCGATCGCGGCACACGGTCCGATGTCGGCGGGCGACTTCGATGGCGCGCGCGGCAAGGGTTCGTGGTGGGGATGGAGCGACGTCAAAGTCGCGCTCGAAGCGCTGTTCTGGTGCGGCGACGTGACCACGGCGTACCGCAAAGGATTCGAGCGCGTCTACGATCTGCCGGACCGCGTGCTTCCGCCGGCGATCCTCGCAACGCCGACGCCGGACGAAGCCGACGCGCAACGCGAGCTGCTGCGTATTTCGGCGCGCGCGACCGGGATCGCGAGCGAGCGCGACCTGCGCGACTATTTCCGGCTCGACGTCGCCGGCGCACGCGCCCGCATCGCCGAGCTCGTCGATGCCGGCGAGTTGCAGCGCGTCAGCGTGCAGGGACTGCGCGGCGATCGCTATCTCGCGCGCGACGCGCGGCTACCGCGCCGCATCGACGCGCGCGCGCTGCTCTCGCCGTTCGACTCGCTCGTGTGGGAACGCTCGCGCAACCGCGAGCTGTTCGACTTCGACTTCCGCCTCGAAATCTATACGCCGCAGCACAAGCGCGTGCACGGGTACTACGTGCTGCCGTTCTTGCTCGGCGACCGCATCGTCGCGCGCGTCGACCTCAAGCACGAGCGCGCCGCGGGAACGCTGATCGCGCACGCCGTGCACCTCGAAGGGCACGCACGCCGCGCGGACGTCGAAGCGCCGCTACGCGAGGAGCTCGCCACGACGGCGTCGTGGCTCGGCGCAAAACGCGTCGTGTTCCCGCGCCGCATCGCGATCGCGTGAACCGCGTCGTCACCCTGAGCTCGTCGAAGGGTGAGAGCGTGTGTCGACCGCTCGCGACTCACTGAGCGTCGCGCCGCCGCGGCTCGTTGGCAACGACGCTCTCTCACCCTTCGACGGGCTCAGGGTGACAAACTAGTGATACGGCGTCGGGTACGCGGTCGGCGCGCTCTGCGGGCCGTTTTCGTGGTAGCCGTTCCCGCCGTATCCGGCCTGGCGGCGCGAGAGGATCGTCGCGGGCGCGGTCGTCTTGAGCGACACGGTCGTACCCTGGCCGACGACCACGTTCTGGCCGCTGTTTGCCGCCAGGATCGCGCCACCCGCGCCACCGATCGCGCCGCCGACGTCGGTCCCGATGTGCTTGCCGATGTAGTTGCCGATGATCAGCCCGGCGACCGCGCCGGCGATCGTCTTCACGGTCGAGTTCGACTTGTTGCCCTGCACGTCGATCGACAGCACCTGACCCTGCAGTGCGGCGGTCGTGCCGTCCATCATCGTGAGGCGGTCGAATGCGAGCGACACGCTCCCCTTGTGCATGCCGCCTGCGCGGTCGACGCGCGCGACGTGGCCGTAGACGCGCGCGCCTTGGAAGCGCGGGTCGTCCATCGGATACGGCTGCTGCACGTCGAGGACGAAGGCGTCACCGACGAGCGCCGTACGGCTGTTGATCGTCTGCTCGAGCGTGCCCGTGATCACCGTCGACGACGGGAGGACGGCGTCGCCGCCGTTGTACTGCGCGGCGGCTGCGAGCGGCACCGCGAAGATGGCCGCTGCGGCGACGAGTGTGAGAGCTTTGCGGAACATCGAATACCTCAAGCGGTGGAGTCGTCGTGGTAACGCGCCGAGCGGGCCCGAACGTTCCAACCAAAAGGAAAGAGGCGCCGGATTGCTTCGGCGCCTCTTTGCTCTGCCGTCCGCAGCGGGGCTGCAGAATCAGGCGGTGAGGGGCGCGAGCTCCCGGTCGATCGCGCCGCGCAGGCCGGAGTCGGCACGGAGCGCCTCGGCTTTGTCGAGCCGCTCCCACGGCAGGTCCAGCTCCGGGCGGCCGAAGTGCCCGTACGAAGCGGTTTGCCGGTAGATCGGACGGCGCAGGTCGAGGTGGTGGATGATCGCCGCCGGCCGCAGGTCGAAGTGCGCGTTCACGAGCTGCGCGATCGTATCTTCATCGACGGCGTTCGTGCCGAACGTTTCGACGAGCACGCTGACCGGGTGCGCGACGCCGATCGCGTACGCGACCTGCAGCTCGCACCGTTCCGCGAGGCCGGCCGCCACGACGTTCTTCGCGACGTAGCGCGCCGCATAGGCGGCCGACCGGTCGACCTTCGTGGGGTCTTTGCCGGAGAACGCGCCGCCGCCGTGACGTGCCATCCCGCCGTACGTGTCGGCGATGATCTTGCGGCCGGTCAGCCCGGCGTCACCCTTCGGGCCGCCGATGACGAAGCGGCCGGTCGGGTTCACGTAGATCTTCAGCTTCTCGTCGCGGAGACCGCGCGGGATCACCTCGTCGATGATCTGTTCCGTCACCTCGCGGCGGATCAGGTCGAGCGGGATGTCGTCGTCGTGCTGCGTCGAGATGACGACCGCATCGACGCGGACGGGCTTGTGACCGTCGTACTCGACCGTCACCTGCGACTTGCCGTCGGGACGGAGGTACTTGATCGAGCCGCTCTTGCGCTTCGCGGCAAGCACGCGCGTGAGGTCGTGTGCGAGGGTGATCGGCAGCGGCATCAACTGCTGCGTCTCGCGGCACGCGAACCCGAACATCATGCCCTGGTCGCCCGCGCCGGTCAGCTCGAACGGATCGCGTTCGCCGCCTTGCTTCACCTCGAGCGACTTGTCGACGCCCATCGCGATGTCGGGCGACTGTTCGTCGACCGATACGGATACGCCGCACGTCTCGTAGTCGAAGCCGATCGCGGAGCGGTCGTAACCGATCTCCCTGATCGTGTCGCGCACGATGCGCGGGATGTCGACGTACGTGCTCGTGGAGATCTCGCCCGCGATGTGGATCTGTCCCGTGATCGCGAACGTCTCGCACGCGACGCGGCCGTGCGGATCCTTCTCCAGGATCGCGTCGAGCACGGCGTCGGAGATCTGATCGGCGAGCTTGTCGGGATGCCCCTCCGTCACCGACTCCGACGTGAAGAGCCTGCGGTACGCCATGCTAGGTGCCCTCGCTCCAGGACGCCATGTACTTCACCTGCTCGGGCGTCGGCGTGTCGATCTCGATGCCGAACGCGGCGAGCTTGAGCTGCGCGACTTCCTCGTCGATGTGGTCGGGAACCGAGTAGACCTTCTTCTCGAGCGTCTGGTAGTTCTGCGCGAGGTACGCGGCAGCCATCGCCTGGTTCGCGAACGACATGTCCATCACGGCCGCCGGGTGGCCTTCGCCGGCGGCGAGGTTGATCAGACGGCCCTGGCCCAGAACGCGCACGCTCTTGCCGTTGCGCAGCGCGTACGACTCGACGAACTCGCGCGGCGTCGTCTTGCCGGTCGAGAGCAGCTCGAGCGCGTCGAGGTCGAGCTCGTCGTTGAAGTGCCCCGAGTTGCAGACGATCGCGCCGTCCTTCATCGACTCGAAGTGCTCTTTGCGGATGACGTGATAGTTGCCGGTGACCGTGATGAACACGTCGCCGACCTTCGCGGCCTCCGCCATGGGCAGCACCTGGAATCCGTCCATCGCCGCTTCGAGCGCCTTGCGCGGGTCGATCTCGGTGACGACGACGTGGGCGCCGAGGCCCTTCGCGCGCGACGCGACGCCGCGTCCGCACCAGCCGTAGCCGACCACGACCAACGTCGAGCCGGCGATCAGCACGTTCGTCGCGCGCACGACGCCGTCGAGCGTCGACTGGCCGGTGCCGTAACGGTTGTCGAACATGTGCTTCGTCAGCGCGTCGTTGACGGCGATGACCGGGTAGGGCAGCACGCCGTCCTTCTCCATCGCGTGGAGGCGGATGACGCCCGTCGTCGTCTCCTCGCAGCCGCCGATCATCTCTTTCAGCAGCGCGTTGTGCTTCGTGTAGATCGTCGTGACGAGGTCGCAGCCGTCGTCCATCGACATGTGCGGCTTCGACGCGATGACCGACTCGATGTGGCTGTAGTAGGTCTTCTCGTTCTCGCCCTTGATGGCGTACGTCGGTATCTCGTAATGCGCGCACAGCGCCGCGGCGACGTCGTCTTGCGTGGAGAGCGGGTTCGAGGCGCACAGCGCGATGTCGGCGCCGCCCGCCTTGAGCGCGAGCATCAGGTTCGCGGTCTCGGTGGTGACGTGGAGGCACGCGCCGATGCGCACGCCCGCGAGCGGCTTCGTCTTCGCGAAACGCTCGCGAATCTGTCCGAGCACGGGCATGAAGCTCGCGGCCCACTCGATGCGCGATTTTCCGGCATCGGCGAGCGCGAGACTTTTCACGTCTCCGCGCGTTTTTTCAATTGTCTGCACTGTCTGTTTGCTCCGGTTTGAAGGCGCTTCGCTCCGCTGCGCGCCCCCCATGCTTTCGCATGGGGCCCCCGGCTGCGCGGCCCTTGCATCATTGCGAAGAAGGCGCGATGCCCCGAGGTGGGCCGCAAATGGCGTTGTGCCGGTGATTAGCAAACCGCGACGTGCCTTTTGAAACAAGCTCTACCGGCGCGACCGAACTCCATTCGCCGCGAGGCGTCCGGGGTTCTTGCCTGGTAGACCACCCCGTGAACGGAATCGATGCATATTTCGATCGGCTGGCATCCTCCGATCCGACACCGGGTGGCGGCTCGGCTGCGACGTTGGTCGGCGCAATGGGCGCGGCGCTGTGCGCGATGGTCGCTCGCATCACGGGCGGCGAGCGATCGGCACGCCGCCGTACGCGACGAAGCGCGCGCGCTCGCCGAAGAGGCCGACGCGCTGCGCGAACGCTTTGCTGCCGCTCGGCCGGTCGACGAGGCTGCCTACGAGGCGGTCGTCTCGGCGTCGGGGTTGCCGCGCGGCACTGACGCCGCGAAACGCGCGCGCACGGAAGCGATGCAGCGAGCGCTGATCGGCGCCGCCGAGGCGCCGCTCGCCGTCGCCGGCATGTGCGCCGAAGGCTTCGCGCTCGCCGCGCACGCGAACGCGCTCGGCAACGCGCACCTCGTCAGCGACGTCGAGTGCGCGGTCCACTTCTTCCGCGCGGCGCTCGCGGCGAGCGTCGCGAACGTGCGCATCAATCACCGCTTCATCAAAGACGCAGCGGTGATCGACGCGCAGAACGAACGGCTCGTCGCGATCGCGGCAGCGGCCGCGTCGATCGGGGAACCGCTCGTCGCCGCTCTCTCCGCCGTGTGAGGAGGGGCTCGCTGCCCAGGCGGGTACGTGCCGGAACATGCTGCTGCAGCGCGTCAAACCGCTCGAACGGATTCTCGCCGAGGGGAGCGATAGCGCACACGGGCTGAAGCGATCGCTCGGACCGTGGGCGCTCACGGCGATGGGCATCGGCGCCATCATCGGAACCGGCATCTTCGTGCTCACGGGCGTTGCTGCGGCGACGCGCGCGGGCCCGGCGCTCACGATCTCGTTCGTCGTCGCCGGCATCGTGAGCGCGCTCGCGGCCCTCTGCTACGCCGAGGTCGCGAGCAAGATCCCGATCTCCGGCAGCGCGTACACGTACGCGTACGCGGCGTTCGGCGAACTGATCGCGTGGATCATCGGATGGGACTTGATCCTCGAGTACGCGCTCGGCGCGGCGACCGTGAGCATCGGGTGGTCCGGCTACTTCGTGAACTTGCTGCAGTCGCTCGGCCTGACGATCTCGCCGCAATGGGTTCACTCGCCGTTCGATCCGACGCCCGGCATCGCGAATCTGCCCGCCGCCGCGATCATTCTCATCATCACGGCGCTGCTCGCGAAGGGCACCCGCGAGTCCGGGCTCGTGAACGGCATCATCGTTGCTCTCAAGCTCGCGATCGTGCTGTTCTTCCTCGCGGTCGGCGTCGGTCACATCGATCCGGCGAACTACCACCTCGCGGCCGGACCGACGACCGGCGCCGGCGGGTACTTCCCGTTCGGGTGGACCGGCGTGCTCGGCGGCGCCGCGTTCATCTTCTTCGCCTACATCGGGTTCGACGCCGTGTCGACGACCGCCGAAGAAGCGCACAATCCCGCGCGCGATTTGCCGTTCGGGATCATGATGAGCCTGGCGATCTGCACCGTGCTCTACATTGCGGTCGTCATCGTCCTGACCGGCATGGTGCCGTTCAACCAGTTGAACGTTCCATCGCCCGTCGCGTTCGCGGCGATCCACGTCGGCTTGCGGTGGGCGGGCTTCATCATCTCGATCGGCGCGATCGCCGGTCTGACCACCGTGCTGCTCGTCATGATGTTCGGGCAGAGCCGCATCATCTACGCGATGGGGCGTGACCGCTTGATGCCGCCGTGGTTCACCGCCGTGCACCCGCAGTGGCGCACGCCGGTGACGTCGACGGTGACCTTCGGCATTCTGATCGCGTGCGCGGCGGCGTTCACGAACATCAACTTCGTCGGATCGCTCACCAACATGGGTACGCTCGCGGCGTTCATCCTCGTGTCGCTCGCGCTACCCGTTCTCCGCCGCAGGCATCCCGGCTTGCGGTCGGGATTCACCGTTCCGTTCGGCCCGTGGGTCATCCCGATTCTCTCGGCGATCGCGGCGTTCGGTCTGATCGTGTATCTGAAGGAAGGCAGCGATCACGTCTGGGGCATCCCGCTGCCGTGGCTCGGCTTCGTCATCTGGCTGGCGATCGGGATGGTGATCTATCTCGCGTACGGCCGTCGCAACAGCGCGCTCGCGCAGGAGGCCGACTAGCCTCCTGCGGGCGCGGCCTGTGAGGCCGGCGAGCCGTTCTGTCCGCCTTTGAGCGTCGGCTGCGCGAGCGTCCCTTGCGGAGGTGACGTATCGCGCTGCGCAAGCACGCCGGACGCCGAGGCAATCGCGCCGGCAAGGGCGAGCGCGGTCGTGACGGGATGCCGAAGATGCTTGTCGATGCCGAGCGCGCGGTCGACGGAGAACGCGCCGTAGCCGCTCGACGCGAACGCGAGCGCCGCCGCCGAGTACAGCACGTTGACTTCGACCCCGAACTTCGCAGCGTAGAACCCGTTCTTCTTGTGCACGGTCTCCGCGGCGACGATCATCCCGGAGAGCACGATCGCCGGCCCGGCCGGCCCGCCGGCGCCGAGCGCGATCATCATGCCGCCGGCGATCTCGCCGTACGACGCGAGCGTCGCATACCGGACGCCGGGCTTGAGCCCGAGACTCTCCATGTATCCGCCGGCGCCGGTGAGACCCGGGCCCTCGAACCAGCCGAAGGCCTTCTGCGCGCCGTGCGATGCGTACGCGAGCCCGACGGCAAGCCGCGCGGCGAGCAGTCCGAGCGAGTCCATCATTCGACGGCCGCCGGATCCTCGGAGGCGTCGTCGATCGTCGTGATCCGCGCCGCGCCGTGAATCATCTCCGTCACCTTCTCACGGCCTTCACGCACCGCGTCGGACACCACCGCGTAATGGCTGTGGCCGTGGCCGTGGCCCCCCTCGGCATGCAGGGTTCCCGCCAATACGCGTCCGTCGTCCAGGACAAGCCGAACGGGCTTTCCGACGAACGGGCGCACTTCATCATCGGTCATGCGGTGACTCTACCCGGAAAGTAGCGCGTCCGCCGGCGTCCTCGGGGTGTGGGCGAGCCGCGGCTCCGGTATGGCGCTCAAGCGACTCGCAAGGGCGGCCGGCGGGCGAGCCGCCATCATGCTGCGCCGGCGCGATGCCGCTGTCCACCGACCGATCGTACCGTGCCCGAACCGCTATACTGCCCACAGGCAGGTACGATCGTACCTGTCTTTCTGCATGCTTCAGAAAGGCAGTGCCCCATGTTCGTTCTCTTCACGCTCCTCGCGATGCTCGCCGGGTCCGTTCACGCCGGCGGTTCCACCGCACCGCAGGCCGCGGCTCCCGCAGCCACGATGGCCCCCGACGACGGCAACTCGGGTGGTCCCGTCGGCTGACGGACTTCGGTTTCGCTTACTCGAACCGCACACCGCGGGGTGTCAAAGGGGCGCCGTTCCGGCGCCTCTTTCCACGTACTCCCGGGAGGGTGCTACGGCGCCGGCTACTGCTAAGAACGGGCTCAAACGCGCTTCGCTCCGAGAGGCTACGCGCGCGTGGTTCGAGGGCGAGTTCGCTCGGTGTCTCGAGCAGTGCGAGGCCGTCAAGCCGCGCGACGCGCAGACGCGCATCCACGTCGCGCTGCTGCAGGCGCGCGCGCTGCTTCGGCTCGACCGCGCCGCCGACGCGCTGCGCGTGTTGCGCGACGCGTCGACGATCCCGATGGCCACCGACGAGGCGTGCTCGCTGCTGATGCTGACCGGCGCCGCGCGCGTGCGGTGTGGTGCCTACGCCGAAGGGCTCGCGCTGCTCGCGCAGGCGCGCGCCGGGGCGGCGCACGCGCATGCGACGATCCGATCGGAGATTGCGCTCCACGCGGGACTCGGCGAGTTCTTCCGCCGGAACTTCGACGCGGCCGAGCGCGAGCTGCGGAAGGTCGACCCGGCAGCTGACATCATCTACGCGCGCGCACTGGAGTGCCTCGCATGGACGGCGGTTGCGCGCGGCGCGAGCGAGCGCGCGACCTCGCTCTTCGTCGAAGCGCTCGACGCGCTCGCCCGGTGCGAGCACCACGACCGCTCGCTCGAGGCGAACTGCGTGCGCGCGCTCGCGCACCTCGCGCTCGAACGGCTCGATGTCGCCGCCTGGAGCGTCGTCGCCGACCGGCGCACGCGCATCGCGTGGGACGCCGGCGATCTCGGCGATGCGGCGTTCTGGCTCGCGTACTGCGCGTCGTCATACGCGCTCGACGTCGAAGGCGACGCGCAGGCCGCCGCGCGTGAAGCACGCGTGGCCGAACAGGTCGCATCGAGCGACGCGTATCGCGCGCAAGCGCTGTGTAAGCGAGCCGCCGTCATGCGCGCGGTGAACGAGCCCGTCGCGCATCGCGACCACGTCGATCACGCCGCCGAGCTGTTCGACGCGTCGTCCGGCACGGCGTCGCACGCCGACGAGACGTCGTCCGCGCTGCTGCTCGCGGAGCAGCTCGCGTACGCCGGTCGCATCGGCGACGCGGAACGCTGCGTCGCCGCGTACCGGGCGCGGTGGTCGGGGACGGCGGCGTTACCGCCGTGGCTCGCGCCGACGGCGGGCGCGCTCGAAAAGCTCGTCGCCGGCGTCGTCGCGGAGCACGCGGGCGACCGCGATGCCGCGCTCGTGCGGTATCGCGAAGCGTACGACGCGTACGTGGGCGTCGGCTACGTGCGCCGCGCGGTCGACGCGGCGCTGCACATCACCGCGCTGTCATACGACGCGCGGCTGCACGGACGCGCCGACCGCATGACGGCGCACCTCCCGGCAGAGTCGCTCCTCCGGCGCCGGCTGAACGATGCGAAGCCGGCGCACCCGCCGCTTACGAACATCCAGCGCGAAGTGCTGGCGCTGATCGCGCAGGGCAAGTCGAATCCGGAGATCGCGCGCCTGCGCGGCCGGTCGCTGCACACGATCCGCAACCTCATCGCGCGCCTGTTCGAGGTCTTGCACGTGAGCAGCCGCGAGGAGCTCGCGATCGAAGGCGTGCGGCTCGGGCTCTACACGCCGCCGCGCCGTTCGCGAGCATCGTAGCGCATCACGCGACGAGGTCGAGAAACGGCCGCACGTCGTCGTCGTCGACGTCCACCCCGACGTCGCGCGCGTTCCACCGCTCGTCGTGGAAGTCGGAGCCTGCGGTCATCACGAGGCCGTAGCGCTCGGCCTGTCCGCGGAAGTACGCGACCTGCTGCGGCGTGTGCGTCGGATAGAACACTTCGATGCCCGCGAGGCCGCGTTCGGCAAGATCGTCCACGATCGCGAGGTTCTTCAGCCGTCCGGGGTGCGCGAGCACCGGCACGCCGCCGCTGCGGCGCACGACGTCGATCGCCTCCGAGGGCGTGATGTGGTAGGACGGCGCGTAGCCCGGCCGCCCGTGCGAGAGCAGCTGGTCGAAGGCGCTCTTCACGTCGAGCACCATTCCGCCGCGAACGAGCGCCTTCGCGACGTGCGGGCGGCCCAGCGCGTGTCCGCCGTTCGATTCGGCGAGCACGGCGTCGACCGTGATCGGATAGCCCGCGCGGTTCAGTCCCGCCACCATCGTGTCGATGCGCCGGCGCCGGTGCGCGCGATTCGTCTCGATGACGCCGGCGAGCGGCGACGGTCCGGTCGGGATCCCGAAGCCCAGGATGTGGACCTCGCTGCCGTCCCAGGTCGTGTTGATCTCGATCCCCGGCACGACGTGCTGGCCCGGCGCGTCGACGCGCTCGTACGCGCGTGTCGTGTCGTGATCGGTGATCGAGAACCACGTGACGCCGCGCGCGCGCATGCGCGCGACGAGATCCGGCGGCGTGAGCGTGCCGTCGCTCTCGGCCGTGTGCGAGTGGAAGTCGACGGTGATCGTGCGGCTCCGCGCTACGGCGCGCCGTGCGGCGCACGACGCTCGACGAGGAGCCGAATCGCGGTGCGCACGTTGCCGTCGATCTCGACGTCGATGAATGCCGGCACGCACACCAGGTCGAGCTGGCTCGCCTGCAGGTACGATCGCGCGATCGCGACGGCTTTGATCGCCTGGTTGGTGGCGCCGGCTCCGATCGCCTGGAGCTCGGCCGAGGGTCGTTCGCGGAGCACGCCGGCCAGCGCACCGGCAACGGAATTGGGATTTGACTGAGCAGACACTTTGAGGACACCTGACGCGGGCGTCCTCTGTGGCTCGATCATGCTAGGCCTCGAAGATTGATACGTTTGATGTCGAGCGCACGTCCGGTAGCGACGTCGATGGTCGCAACTGCCGCGCAAAGTTGTCGTGTACCCGTTTTCTGGACGGCGAAGCGCTCGGATACTGCGTTCGTGAAGCGCTCGAGAACCGGACCGGTCTCCATACCGATGACGCCGTCCGACGGGCCCGTCATCCCGACGTCGGTCAGGTACGCCGTGCCGCCCGGAAAGATGCTCTCGTCCGATGTCTGCACGTGCGTGTGCGTGCCGAACAGCAAGGACACGCTGCCGTCGAGGAAGCGCGCGAGCGCCATCTTCTCGGACGTCGCCTCGGCGTGCACGTCGACGACGACGACGTTGGTGGACGCACGCAGCTCGTCGACGAGCGCGCGCCCGATGCGAAACGGGTCGTCGACGGGCGGCATGAAGACACGCCCCATGAGGTTCACGACCCCGACGCGCACGCCGTTCGCGGCGGCGAACACGCCGCTGCCGCGTCCGGGAAGCGCGGGCGGATAGTTCGCCGGCCGCAAGATGCGATCGGTCTCGTCGAGCGCGCTCCGGAATTCGCGCTTGTCCCAGATGTGGTTGCCGCTCGTGATGAAGTCCACGCCGGCCTCGAACATCTCCTCCGCCGTCTGTTCCGTCAGGCCGAAGCCGCCCGCCGCGTTCTCGCCGTTGGCGATCACCGCGTCGACGTGGTGTTGCTCGCGCACGAGCGCAAGGTGCTTCTTGAGGACCTCACGTCCGGGCGATCCCATGACGTCGCCCAGGACGAGAACGGTGACGGAGGACGGTGCTACGATCGGGCCCTGGCTTTCGCGCGCTTACGGGCGTGCACGAAGTAGACGAGGACGCGCTGCTCCTCGCGGAAGCCGACCAGCCGCTGACGGCGCGTCGGATCGCGGAGCGCGTCCAGCGCAACGTCGACGAGCTCGTCGCGCACCGTCGCGTCGTCGTCGAGCGCCGCATCGCCGTCGTCGTCACGCACCAGCCGCTCGCCGTACGCATCCGCGAAGAGGGCGACCAGCAGCTCGAGCTCTTCCCGCGTGAACGACTCGGCGTCGCGCGTGACGTGAACGAACGTCACCGCGGCGTCGCGGTCGCACGTCACCGACATCTTCGCGAGCGTCTCGCGCCGCGAGCTCGAGGAACGCGCGAACGTGCTCGCCGATGCGATCCGTCAGGGCCCGAGCGCGCGTGCGGTCGAGCCGCTCGCGCACCGCGAACGACAGCGCGAGGGTCGCGTCCGCCGGATTCGAGCGAACGCTGTGGAGCTCCGGAAAGCGCTCCAGAAGCGCGACGACCCGATTGACGGTGTCGGACTCGATGGCGGACGCGGTGTGCATGGTTCTCCGGCGGCGGGTGGGGGGACGATGCTTCGGACCCGGTCCGGGGTCCCCTGCGGCTCAAAGGTCCCTCTCCCGAGGCTCCGGAACGTTGCCGCATCATGTCCCCGCGCCGTCGCGCGGCGGTCGGCCTCTGGGTCGCGCTGACGTTTTCTTTCGCCGTGCTGGTGCACGGCGTGCTCCATGCGGTGGGCTCGCGGTCCTTCGAATGGGACTCGCCCGCACACGTCGCGATGACCGTTGCCGCGCTCGCCCTGCTCGGCCTGATGGCCTGGCACCTCGGCGCCGCGGCGCCGGCATCCGAACGGCGCCGCCGTGTGGCCCTGCTGCGCGCCGAGCTCCGTCCCATCGCACGGCGGACGGTTCTGGCCGGTGCGGCACTTCAGGCCGCGATCGCCGTGCTGCTGCTCCTCGCCGAAGGTCAGTCGCTCGACGCGAACCGCGTCGTCCCGGCGATCTTCGCGGCGCTTCTCGCGCTGCTCTGCTCGGCGCTGCTGCTGCGCGCGGCGCGCGACCGTGTCGTCGCGCTTCTCGTCGCCTTCGCCGAGGCGGTCGCGTTCGCATCGCCACCGTACGCATCGCGCCGTCTCCGGCCCGCGCGTGTCGCGCGCGCCGGGATCGCCTTTCGCCTCTTCGTCCCGAACCGCGCCCCGCCGGCGTTCGCGCGCTGATCCGGCCCGCCGCGCCCTAGCGCGGCCCGTTGCACCAGACAGTACGCGAAGGGAACCATGTTCAGCCATTTCCGCGCCGGCGGCGCGCTTCGTGCGCTTGCCGTCGCCATTGCGTTCATTCTCTCGAGCGCGCACGGCGCGCTCGCGCAAGCCGCCACGACGACGATCTCGGGGACCGTCACGTCCGGAGCGCAGCCGCTCGCGGGCGCCGCGATCACCGCGGTCGGCGCCAACACGACGCTCCGGGCGCAAACCGATGCGCGCGGCACGTTTCGCATCCCGGGCGTTCCCGTCGGCACGTACGACGTCACCGCGACGTCGCCGCAGGGTCGCGCCACGGTGCACGTCGACGTCAACAGCGCCGGCGCGACGATCACGATCGACGTCGCCCCGCTCAAGCGCATCGGGCACACCGCCGTGACGGCGCGCCCGTCCGTGCGCGGATCGGGAACCGACCTCAGCCTCAACGCGGAGACGCTGACGCGTACCCCCGCGTCGGGCAGCCTGCCGAATCTGCTGCTCCAGCTTCCCGGGGCCGCGCGCGGCGCGAACGGCGTGGTCCACATCAACGGCGATCACGGCGACATCAACTACATCGTCGACGGCGTCCAGGTGCCGCAGGAGCTCAACCGCATCGTCGGCAGCGAGTTCGACTCGAACGACATCGAGTTCATGGAAGCGCTCGAGGGCGCGTATCCCGCGCAATACGGCGAGCGCTTCGCCTCGGTCATCAACATCAACACGCGAACCGGCACCGGGCCCGCGGGCGTGATGGGCGACGTCGACGCCGGATCGTACGCCGCGGTCGACTCGACGTTCGGCTACCACACGACGGTCGGCAAGGGCGCGCTGATCCTGGCGGCGCGCGATCAGCGCAGCGATCGCGGGCTCGATCCGCCCGACTTCGACTCCCCGCACAACAACTTCAGCGACGCGAACCAGTTTCTGCGCTACACGCTGCCGGCCGGTCCGAACTTCGTGAACCTGACGGTGACGCACTCGTACCAGACGTTCCAGATTCCGAACGACGTCGCGTCCGGGCAGCCGGCGAGCACCGACGACGACGAGACGCAGGACGACGTCTTCGCCGCGGTGCAGTTCCGCCACCCGATCGGCGACCATGGTTCGCTCTCGTTCGGGCCGATGTACAAACGCTCGCAGATTCGCGACTTCGGCGATGCCGCCAACGACTTCGCCTTCGGCGAGGCGCTGAACCCCGGCGCGCCGGCGGACTGCGCGAATGCGCTTGCGTCGACCGGTCCGGTCGTCGGGGGCGTCGTCACGAACCCCGTGCCGAATCCGGCGGTGCGGTACGTCAACGGTTCGTGCGGGTTCTCGCTCCACGACAACCGCACGGCGATCGACGCCGGCGCCAACCTCGACTACTCGAATCTGAGCGCGCACCACACGACGGCGTTCGGGGGCATGTACGACGCGACGCACGTCGCGAAGGACTACGCCGTCACGCTGCAGCCCGGAAATTTCCTGGCGCCCGTGTTCACGCCGGCGACGCCGGCCGCGCCGTACACCGTCGTCGACGACGCGCCGAACGTCGGTCACCTTGCCGCGGCGTACGTCCAGGACAGCTGGAAGATGGGCACGGCGTGGCAACTGGACTACGGCGTGCGAGCCGACACGTTTCTCGTCGATTCGACGCAGTTCGCATCGGGCTTCTCGCAGCTCAGCCCGCGCGTCAAGCTGACGCGCTTCTTCGGCGCCCGCGACAGCGTGTACGCGTACTACGGCCGCTTCTTCACGCCGTTCTCGCTCGAAAACGTTTCACCGCTCGCCGCCTACACGCTGAACCTGCCGCTCCAGACGAACCTCGTGCAATTCGATCTCAAGCCCGAGCGCGACTCGGTCTACGAGATCGGCGGGCACTTCGCGCTCGGTCGCGGCGACGTCGGCGTTCGCATCATGCAGAAGAACGCGACGGACCTCATCGACGACACGCAGGTCGGCGTGACGAACCTGCACCAGGACATCAACTACGCGCTGGGCCGCATCGCGACGCAGACGGCGTACTACCAAATCGGGCTCGCGCGCGGCGGTCGTTTCTACGCGTCGCTGACACACACGTACTCGGTGAACAAGGGTTGTGAGACGCAGCTGCTCGCGCCGTGCTTCGGATCGTCGACCGACTGGACGCCGGCCGATCACGACCAGCGGCTCGACGCGACGTCGGGTTTCGTCGCGAACGACCGTCGCGGCGGCTGGTTCTCGATCGACGGCGAGTACGGCAGCGGGCTGTCCGCCGCGCTCGACGCAGCAGGCGGCATCACGTGCGGCTTCCCCGACCCGAACACGGGAGGGCCGTGCAAACGCACGCCCCACCTCACGTTCGATGCCGAGAAAGGCGTCGCGCTGCACAACGGCATGGCGCTCACGCTGCGCGTGCGAAACCTGCTCAACGACCGCTACTTGGTGACGTACCTGAACGCACAGGGTAACCACTTCGCGCCGCCGCGCGAGTTCGACCTCGGGCTGCGCTTCACGACGAAGTAGCGTTCAGGAATCGTCCGCGCGCCGCGTCACCGGCAGCGTCGCGCGCACGACGGTGCCGCCGTCGTCCGCGCGGCCGACGTCGATCTCGCGCGCGAGCAGCTCGACGATCGCGAGCCCGCGTCCCGATTCGGCGTAGGGGTCGCGATGCGGCGACCACGGGTGCGCGCGTAGGCCCGGCCCGTGGTCGCGCACGACGAGCACCGGCGGCTCCGCATCGTCCACCTCGAGACGGACTTCGACCGCGCCCTCCGCGTGCCGGAGCACGTTCGCGACGAGCTCACCGTAGATGAGCTCTGCGGCATCGAGGTCAGACTCCCCGCACTCCGCGAGGCGCGCCACGCAGGCGCGAAACGCGCGCCGCTCCGCGAGCACGCGTTCCGGCCGATCCTGAACCTGCCACACGATCGCCATCGCCCACTCCGTTCTCGCCCGTATCCTACCTGTGCGGACGGTTCCGGAAGCGCCCGATTCCTGGGGGTATTCTGTGCTACGCTCCGCGCTCGAGCAGCGTGAGCGCGCTGCCGGCGAGCGACTCCTCGAGCGCGATGGCCGTGAGCGGGCCGTCGAAGCGGAACCCTTGGGCTTCGTCGCATCCGAGCGATTGCACGAACGCGGCTTGCTCGTCGTCTTCGACGCCTTCCGCTGTGACGTGGAGGCCGAGCGCCTTCGCCACCGAGATGATGGAGCCGACGATCGCCTGATCGTACGCATCGTCGGCGACCTCGCGGATGAACGCGCGGTCGATCTTCAGCGCGGTGATCGGCAGACGCTTGAGATACGCGAGCGAGCTGTAACCGACGCCGAAGTCGTCGATCGCGACCTGCACGCCGAGCGCGCAGATGCGGCGCAGCGCGGGCAGCACCGTGTCGTCGAGGAGGACGTGCTCCGTCACCTCGACGGAGAGCGCGCCCGGGGGCAGGCCGTGCTCGGCCAGCATCGCGGCGACGACGTCCGGCAGATCGGACTCGCGAAGATCCCGCGGCGAGAAGTTGACCGACACGCGAAAATCCGGGCGGTACGCGCGGATGCGCGCCGCGGTGACGCACGCCTCGCGCAGCACCCAACGATCGAGCGCGACGATGACGCCGCTCTCTTCCGCGATCGGGATGAACGTCGCCGGCGCGATCACGCCGCGCGTCCGATGGTGCCATCGCACGAGCGCCTCGCATCCCACGACGCGCCGCGAGGGGAGATCGACGACCGGCTGATACAGCAGCTCGAGCTCGTCGCCGAACACCGCGTGCCGCAGGTCGTTCTCGAGCGCGACGCGGTCACCGGCGGCGGCTTCCATCGAGCGGTCGTAGAGCGCGAACACGTTGCCGCCGAGCTTCTTTGCGCGGTACATCGCGGCGTCCGCGTGCGCGACGATCGCTTCGGCGTCGCGCCCGTGGTCCGGGAAGATCGCCGCGCCGACGCTTGCATTGATGAACAACTCGCGCCCGCGCACGGCGACCGGACGTGCAAGCGCGCGCAGCAGTCGCTGCGCGACGCTCTCGACCTCGCCCTCGTGCACGACGCGCGGCAGCAGGATGATGAACTCGTCGCCGCCCGGACGGGCGATCACGTCGCCTGCGCGCAGCGTGTCCTGCAGACGCATCGCGACCTCGCGCAGCAGCTCGTCCCCGATGCCGTGGCCGAGCGAGTCGTTGATCGCCTGAAAACGATCGAGGTCGACGAACAGCAGCGCGAAGCGGCGGTCGTCGCGGCGCGCGTCGTCGATCGTCTCTTCGACGCGCTGTTCCAGCGAAAGCCGGTTCGGCAGGCCCGTGAGGCGATCGCGGTGCGCGCTTTCGAACAGCTGCTGCTGCGTGCGCTTCAGCTCGGTGACGTCGAGCGAGACGCCGACCGCGCCGGCGATGCGACCGTCCGCGTCGAGCAGCGGCTCGACATGATGCCGGAGCCAGCGTTCGCCGCGCGCCGTCTCCGCGCGCACGGGCGTGCCGGCGATCACGTCGCGCAACACGTGCTCGGCGATGAGCGGCGCGGACGGCTGTCCGATCAGCTGCGACGGCGAGAGCCCCAGCGATTCGAGCGTTCCGCCCGCAACGGACGTGAAGCGCGCGTCGCGGTCCGTGGTCCAGAGCACAGCGTCGACGTTTTGTGCGACGAGCCGCAAACGCTGATCGGCTTCTCTCGCGCGCGCGCCGGCACGCTGCGCATCGGTGACATCGCGCAGCGTCACGACGGCTTCGGGTCCCGCGGAACGGATGGAGACTTCGATGATGCCGTCGTCGTTGGCGCACGGGAGCAGGCGCGAGACGCGTTCACCGGTGCGCACCGCATACCGGACGTCCGGGACGAGCTCGGACGCGAGCGGATCGATGATGCTGTCGAGCGTACGGCCGACGAGCGTCTGCCGCGGGAGCAGCCGGGCGGCTTCACCGTTCACGTGTGTGATGCGGAGCTCTTCGTCGATGACGTACACGCCGTCGGCCACCGCGGAGACGACGCGGGCATGCCGTCCGGCGGCATCGTCGAGCCGTGCGCGGAGAGTGCCGGCGGCAGTGCGGAGCCGCGCGGCATAGAGGAAGAACAGCGTCGCCATAGCGGCCGCAATTCCGAACGCAACGAGCACCGAAACGAGGACGGTCATCCGTAACCGATCTGTAGGAAAGGCGCTCTTTTAAGCGTCGGTAAAGCTCGGGCGACGCTTTAGCCCGCTTGGCCCAGGATGGTGAGCACCCCCATCCAGAGGCCGAGGCCGACGCAGACGACCGCGACGCCGATCGCGACGACGTTCCCGAGGAGCGAGTTCACGCGGTCGCCCAGGATCCGTCTGTCGTTCGACAGGACGAGCAGAAACCCGAGGACGATCGGCAGGACGAACGCGTTGAACGCCTCGACCCACACGGTGATCCGGATCAGCGGGAGGTGCGGGACGAGGACGATCCCGGCCGACACGACGACCATCCCCGCGTACATGCCGTAGAACCGCTTCGCGTCGTAGCACGCCGCATTGAGCGAGCATCGCCAGGCGAACGCCTCGCCGAACGCCCATGCCGAGGCAAGCGATACGACGAGCGCGCCGAGCAGCGCGGCGCCGAGGAGCCCCGCGCCGAACGCGATGCCGGCCAGGTGCGAGCCGGTGAGCGGCACGAGCGCGAGCGCCGCGTGCGCCGCGTCGCTGACCGTCTGATGGTGCACGAAGAGCGTCGCCGCGCACGTGACGACGACCGCAACCATGATGAGCTGCGTGAAGACCGAGCCGATCGCCGTGTCGATGCGCGCGTGCGTGAGGTCCGCCGGCCGAAGGCCTTTGTCGACCGTGGCCGACTGCTGATAGAAGATCATCCACGGCATGATCACCGCGCCGATGTTGCCGGCCACGAGCAAGAGGTAGTCGCGGTCGGCCAGCGGCTGGCTCCCGAAGAGGCCTTCCCGCACGAACGTCGCGGGATTGGGATGGGCCGCGAACGCAGCGGGGATGAACAGCAGCTCGAGCAGGCACAGGCCGAGCGCGAACACCTCCGCGCGCTTGTACCGTCCGCTGAATGCGATCGCGATCAGGACCGCCGCCGACGCGACGACCATCGGCGCCACCGGAACGCCGAAGACGAGCGCCGCCCCCGCGATCCCGATGAACTCCGTGACGAGCGCGGCGACGTTGGTGACGAGCATCGTCCCGAGCGAGAGCCACGTCCAAGAGAGGCCGTAGTTCTCGCGGATCAGCTGCGCGTGCCCCTTGGCCGTCACGGTGCCGAGCCGCACCGTCATCTCCTGCACGACGAAGAGCGGCACGATGAGGAGCAGCTGCAGCAGGACCAGCTTCATGCCGAACTGCGCGCCGGACGTCGCGGCCGTGGTGATGCTGCCGGCCTCCGTGTCGGCGAAGGCGACGATCAGGCCCGGCCCCATCACGGCAACGTACCGCCAGAGAGGGTGGCGGCCGCGGGGGACGACGTCGATCGATTGTGGGACTCCGTGGACCGCGGCCAATCGTCACTCCGGGGCGCCGTGAGGTATGCCTAACATCTTACCGAGGCGCGCCGAAGTTCCTCCGCCGGGGCGCCGGGGCGGCGGCGCGCGGCACGGAACAGGCCGGGAGGCGTCGAACAGGGGCAGCGTGTTCGCCTATCTCGGCCTCGGCGTCTTGTTGCTTGCCGCGGCCACCCCGGCTCCCGTGCCGAAGCCCGCTCCGACCAACCCGTTCAACCTCGATCCCATCCCGAGAGGAAGCCCGCTGCCGTTCATCGGCGGCACGCACTCCGCGAAGCCGGTCTGCGGAGCGATTCGCGTCGCCGTGGCGCCGGCGGTGCAAGCCGCGATGAAGAACGATCAGACGTACGCGGCGCTGCGCACGAAGATCTTCGACTACGTCGTGAAAGACTCGGAAGCAGCGCGCGACATGCATCTGATGCAGATGGACCGCACCGTCGATCAGATGGTGAAGTATGTCGACGCGCTCAACGATGCGGCGAAGTCGCCGACGCTCGACGTCGGCGGCACGACGAAGCCGGACGACGCGAAGACGCTGCGCGCCCTGAAGCAGTCGATTCAAGCCCTCGCGGTCGCGGAAAAGACGCAGCTTGAAGCGATGAGCGGATTCGTGGAGACCGAACGCATGCGCCGGTTCGGCCAGCTCAACGAAACCGAACAGGCCATGCAGCACGCGCTCGTACCGAACGTCACCGACGCATACGGCAACCTGCCGACGCCGGTGCCCGTATCCGGTTTCTTGCGCGACTCAAAGAACACCGTGCTTCCGGAGCACCAGACGGTGACCTCGATGCACGACGCGCACATCCTCGATCACGACCTCGCCGACATCGCCTCGTTCACGGGCCGCATGGAGACGATGGCGACGAACGTCATCGTGCCCGCCGCGAACAGCTGCCGGTAACGTCGGGCCCGAATGGGCGTCCCGCGCAAGCCGATCGAGCCGCCGAACGCGGACGCATCGGCGTTCCTCCAACAGGCGATGGAGCAGTATGGGAAGGCGACGTACAACTTCGCGTATCGCCTCACGGGCAATGAGGCCGACGCCCGCGATCTGACCCAGGATGCCTTCATTCGCGTCTACCGGGCTTGGCGCTCGTTCCAACCGGGCACGTCGTTCCTCTCGTGGATCTACCGGATCGTCACGAACCTGTACCGGGATGAACTTCGGCGAAGAAAAGGACGTTTCCAGGAGGAGATCCCCGAAGACAACGCCCCGCAGGAGTTCGCCGGGAGCCGGCCGCTGGCCGTCGACCCGATCGAGGACTTCATATCGGGCCAGTTGGGAGAGCCGCTGTCCAAGGCGCTGTCCCAGCTCTCACCCGAGCAGCGCCAAGTCGTGGTTCTCGCCGATATCGAAGAGTACAGCTACCAAGAGATCGCCGACATCATGGGATGCTCCATCGGTACCGTCCGTTCGAGACTCCACCGGGCTCGCGCCCTACTCCGTCGGCTCGTCCTCCGGGCGCAACAGGAACAACGATGACCCGCCACTACGACCGCGAGACCTTGATCGACTACCTGCATGGCGCGCTCACCGACGCGGACGATGCGGCGGTCTTGGCACACCTCGAAACGTGCGCCGCGTGCCGCGCCGCGCATGACGCCGAGGCGGCGTTCGGCGAAGCGCTGCGCGCCGCGGCGGTCGCGGAAGAGCTCGAGTTTCCGTCGCTGGTGAAGGCGCACGTGTGGGCGGCGGTGCGCGAGTCGCGGCCGCCGTTCCTCGAGCGGCTGCGCGCGTGGGGTCCGAGGATCGCAGTGCCGGTCGCCGCGGCGGTCGCGCTCGCCGCGTACTTCGGAACGCCGCTGCGCCACCCGGCTGCCGTGGCCGGCGTGCAAGCCAGCTTCTTCCTCGACGAGCACGACGCTGCAGCGCAGCAGAACCCGTTCGGCCCCGGTGCGACGCCGGCCGTCTACGCTACCGAAACGCAGGATCGCGGCAACTCGACCGCCGCGTCGTACATCGACACCGCCGACGCCGCGACACTCGACGACGCCGACGGTGCGTTCCGCTAAGCCGGCGCTCGTCG
This sequence comes from Vulcanimicrobiota bacterium, assembly GCA_963841685.1. GTDB lineage: Bacteria > Vulcanimicrobiota > Vulcanimicrobiia > Vulcanimicrobiales > Vulcanimicrobiaceae > Vulcanimicrobium. The sequence continues at coordinate 1,376,622 of CAWJDU010000003.1, read as the reverse complement.
CAGCCGCTGTCGTCACGCTCGGCAGCGCCGCGCTCGGTACGCTGACCGTACACGCCGCGACGCCGCGGCCGCGCGCGCAGGCGCGCACGGCGACGGTCGGCGTGCCGTCCATGTTCGCGCCGCTTCCGGCAGCCGTCGATGGACGACCGCTGCTCGTCGCCGCCGCAGCCGCGCCGAAACACGTCTCGTTCGTCGGCATGACGACGACGATCCGCAGCGGTCAAACGCGCGCGCTCGCCGTCGTCTCGCAGATCGAGCACCGCGCACCGGACGAGTCGCGCCGCACGTACCTCACGCCGCGCGTGCTGTACGGACAATACGTGATCAGCCGCGGCGCGACGTCGTGGGACGTCGACCCGGCGCGCAAGCGCGTCGTCGTCACGGAGAACAAAGCGGCGGTCGATCCCGTCGCCGCCGTGGACGACATCGCGCTCGTCGACGGCAACTATCGCGCCGTACGCAGCGCCACCGACGGCATCGCGCAGCGCAAGACCGACGTCGTCGACCTCGTCAGCAAGTATACCGGCGAGCGCGCGATGAGGCTCTGGATCGACACGCAGACGCACGTCGTGCTCGCGAAGGAATCGTACCACAGCGACGGCTCGCTGGCGTGGCGCGTACGCTTCGACGACATCCGGTACACCGAGGGCATCCCGCAGACGATCTTCACGTCGACCGTTCCCGCGGGATATGCAACGGTCCGGGGACGCTCGTACCATCAGTCGCAGGCGCTCTCGAGCGCGATTGTGCGCGCCGGCTTCCGTCCGATCACGCCGAAATATCTGCCGGACGGTTTCGCGCTCGGAGGCGCGGACGTGTCGCTCGTCAAGGACGTGCGGAACCTGCACCTCTTGTACACGGACGGGATCCGTTCGCTCTCACTCTTCGAGACCGCGACGGATCGTGCAGTGGACTTCGCCGGCACGAGCGTGCAGGCGACGCGCTTCGAAGGCCACGACGCGCAGTACATGCGCGACGGTCCGACGACGCTGCTCGCGTGGCGCGAGCACGGCCTCGCGTTCGCGCTCGTCGGTGATCTCGACCTCAAAGAGCTCACGCAGATCGCGATCTCCGTCGTCCCCTAGTGGCTTCGGCTTCGCCGAAGGCCGTTGCGAGCGTGCGTCGGCGCTCTTGCGCCGAGCCGCGCGTGCGAGGCCTTCGCGTTCGGCGCTTTGCGCCGAGCCGCGCGTGCGACGCGTTCGACGACTAGTCGGCATGATGCGGGCGCGTGATGGATGGGCGTGGCACTCACACTCTCGTCCGTCCCCGCGGTGCTCGAGCGCATCGCGTCCGCGCGCGACGTCGCGTTCGGATCGTACTTTCTTCCACCGGGTCCGGTGCGCGACGCGCTCGTCGGCGCCGCGCGCCGCGGCGCGCACGTCGACGTGACGCTGCAGGCCGATCCGTACCGGAACCCGTACGGCGAGCGCGCGAACGCGGACGCCGCACGCGCGCTGCGCGACGCAGGCGCCGGCGTCACGCTCTTTGCGAGCGATCGCGTGCCGTTTCACCTCAAAGCCGCGGTCTGCGACGGCACGGCGTATCTCGATGACCGCAACTGGACGAAGCGTGGGCCGGAGATCGTGATCGCGGACGACACGCCGGGAGACGTCGCGCTCGTGCGCGACGCGCTGCGCGGTCACGGCGGTGCAAGCCCGACCCTCGCAACGCGCAAGGACGTCGGGCTGCAGCGCGAGGTCGCTCTCGTCGACGGCGCCGGACCGCAGCCGGTGACGGCCGAAAGCGAGCGTGTCTCGACGTCGCCGCTCACGCGGGCGCTGCAGCGCCGCGCGCTGCGCGGAGAGCCGAGCACGCTCATCGCCTCGGGCACGCACCGGCCGCGGCGTGAAGCGCACGCGCTCGCGCTGCTCAAAGCCGACGGCGTGCGCGTGCGCAGCGGCGGGACGAACGAAAAGCTCGCACTCGCAGGCGATCGCGCGTGGATCGGCTCGGGCAACGCGACGGGCGCGTCCGGGCGGACGGCGCGCCAGCTCGAATGGGCCGTCGTCACGGGCGACCCGGCGATCGTCGCGGCGGCGCGTTCAGCGCTCGCGCGCGACGTCAGATGACGTGCTGGATCTGCGCGTCGATGTCCGACTCTTTCGTCTCACCGCTCGTGATCCAGCGAATCTTCTTCGAGCTGTCGATGAGCACGATCGTCGGAAAGCCCTCCTTGAGGTACTCTTTCGCGACCGTCAATTGCGGATCGTACGCGAGCGGGTACCGCACCTGGAACGTCGAGCCGAAGTTGTTCACGTCGGCCGCCGATTCGGGACTCGAGCCGTCCATGCCGTACGGGCTCGCGCTGACCGCGACGATCGCGACCTTGCCCGCGTACTTCGTCGCCACGCTGTTCATCACGGACGTCTCGCGCTGGCAGTGCGGGCACCACGTCGCAAACAGCTCGAGCAGGACGGGCGTCGAGACCTGCGCGAGGTCGAACGGCCCGGCCGTCGTCTGCACGGCGAACGCGGGCGCGGTGTCGCCGGCCTTGATCGCGGACGATGCGTTCGTCTGCGAGGCCGCGTTCGGCACGACGTTCGTGCGCGACGCGAGGCCGATCGCGACGACGATCGCCACGATCACGACGGCGATCGTCGCGTACAGGATGATCTTCCGTCGGTCGGACGGCTTCGCAGCGGCGCGGCTCATGATTGCGTGTTTCCGATTCTCCGGTCGAGGGCGAGTGTTCCGGGCGCGCGCAACGCGATGACGATCGCGAGCACGACGAAGATCGCGTCCCGCGCGACTTCGGCCCACGTGGTAACGGTCTTGTCGGTCGGGCCGAAGCACCCGCAGCTCACGGTCATGCCGCGCACGACGGCGGATGCGATCGCGGCGTCGAACAGTGCGAGGAGCGCAACGGCGCACCACGCGGCTGCGCGCGTGAACAGGCCGAGCACGAGGTAACCGCCGAGCAGGATCTCCAGGTACGGCAGCACGATCGCCATCGGCGCGATGACGCCGCGCGGCACGAGTTGAAAGCCGGCGATCTGCGCGGCGAAGTCCGCCGGATGCCCGACCTTTCCGGCGCCGGCGACGATGAAGATGCCGCCGATGACGACGCGGAGCACGAGCACGGCGATGCCGATCGCGCGGTCGCTGCGGTTCACCGGACGGCGCCGAGCGCCGCCTGCTCGACTTCGAGAACCAGCGCGCGCTGCGCCGGCGGAATCGCGTGCACGTCCGCGCGGTCGACGTCGGCCTTCTCCTCGAACCCGACGATCGTGTCGGCGACGCATCCCGCAACGGTGGACGGGTCGTAGCCGCCTTCCAGGACGAACAGTGCCCGTCCGTCGCAGTGCACGTCGGCGATCTCGCGGATCAGGCGGCCCATCTGCCGCGCGAACGACGGCTCGACGCCGAGGTCGCCGACCGGATCGCCGGCGCAGACGTCGTAGCCCGCGCTGACCACGATCAGCGCCGGCTGGATGCGCTCGGCGAGCGCGCGCAGCGTGCGCGTGTGCAGCGCCATGAACCCTTCGGCCGAGATGCCGCGACGCGCGTCGATCGGCACGTTCACGAGCGCCGCGCCCGACGCGACGCGATTGTGCCGCGGATCGCCGGTGCCCGGATACGCGGGATCGGCGTGCGATCCGACGTACGAGACGCCGCCGCCGATCGTCGCCTGCGTGCCGTTCCCGTGGTGGTAGTCGAAGTCGAACACGATGACGCGCTTGCCTTCGCCCTGCGCGTACGTGCGCGCCGCGATCGCGGCGTTGTTGAACACGCAGAATCCCATGCCGCGCGCGGGCTCGGCATGGTGTCCGGGCGGACGCACGAGCGCGAACGCGCCCCGCCGGCCGTCGACGGCGGCGTCGAGCGCGACCAGCGTCCCGCCCGCGGCGCGTGCGGCCGATTCGTACGAGCCGGCGTCGACCATCGTGTCGCCCGTCGCGAGATCGGTGACGGAGTCGTCACGCAGCGCGTCGCACGTGCGTCGTACGAGCTCGATGTACGGCGCCGGATGCACGCGCGCGAGCTCGTCCGGACGCGCGACGCGCGTATCGACGCGCTCGCCGAGCATCCCGCGACGCCGCAGCTCGTTCGCGACGACGCGCACGCGATCCGGCGACTCCGGATGCGGCACCCCGCTCAGATGTTCGGTGAGTGTCTCGTCGTACGCGACGATCATCGTGCTACCTCTGCGTCGAGGACGTCGTCTTCGGTGCCGGCGTGCGCGAACCGGACGGCTTCTTCGCCCGCGTCGACTTCTTCGCGGCCGGCTTTTGGCTGCGGTCGAGCGCGGCGATCAGCTGCTTCACCTGATTGTAGCCCTGCGTCCCCGGCCGCACGAAGCCGAGCAGCTTCTGGTACGCCGCCTTCGCCTTGTCCGTCTGATGCGAGCCCTGATAGCACTGGCCGAGGCCGTACAGAATTTGCGGATTCTGCCGTGAGATGTCGGGCGCCGCCCGGTCGAGCGCTTCGTAGACTTGCGCGCACTCGTTGTAGTTGTGCGTCTGCAGGTCGGCTTGACCGAGGCCGAGCAGCGCATCGGGCGTGTGCTGCAAGCTGTAGGACTGCTTGAACGCGACGCCGGCCTTGTCGAACTGACGGCTCGCGGCGTACGAGGCACCCAGGAGCAAGAACGAACGCGGATCCTTCGGCGCGAGCTCGGTCACGCGCTTGAACTGATCGATCGCCTTCGGCAGCTGGTTCTGCGTTGCGTACAGCTGGCCGAGCCGCGCGAGCGCGACGACCTGGTCCTTGTTCGGACCGGCGCCGGCCGTGTACTCGCGCTCCGCACCCGCGTAGTCTTTCTTCGACATCAGGTAGTCGCCGTATGCCGTGTGCGCGCCGAGCACGTTCGGGAACTCCGAGATCGCGCGCTTGAACGTCGCATCCGCGTCGCTGTCCATCTTTTCGTTCGCGTACACGGTCGCTTCCTGATCGATCACCGCCACCTTGTCGTTCGGATCCGTCTGGATCTTGTAGAGCCGATCGTACGTTGCGATGGCGTCCTTCACGTTGTGCTGCGACGCTTCGAGCGTCGCCTTGCCGACGAGCGCTTCGGTGCTGTTCGGGTCGACCGTCAGCGCGCGATCGTACAGCTGCGACGCGAGCGCGACGGCGTTCTGCTGCTGATAGATGCGCGCTTCGACCAGGATCGGACGCACGTCTTTGGGAGCGAGCTTCGCGGCGGCCTCGAGCTGCGTGCGCGCCTCTTCGTATTTTGCCTCCGCCGCGAGCACCTGACCGTACGCCATGTACGCGTTCTCGTCGTCCTTGTTGAACGTGACGGCGCGCTTCGCGACGCGCTCGGCGTCCTGCGGACGGTTTTCCTGCAGATAGATGTTCGTCAGCGATCCGAGCACGCCGAGATTGGTCGGCTCGAGGTTCGCCGCTTGCTCGAGATCGGCCAGCGCCTCTTTGCGATGGCCGAGCGCGTTCTGCGCGAGACCGTCGAAGTAATAGACCTGCGCCGTCTTCGTGCCGGCCGCCAGCAGCTTCTGCGTCAGCTGGATCGCCAAGTCGGGCCGATTGATCTGCAGGTAGTCCGCGGACAGCTCGGTCGCGTTCGACTTGTTGGTCGGATCCGTGCGCAGCGCCGCCTCCAGCCGCGGGATCGCGTGATCGAGCGGTTCAGGCGTCGCCGTCGGCGACGGTTGCGGCGACGGTGAGGCGGTCGGCGGCGCTTTCGCCCGCGGAGCGGCGGAGGCCGGATGCAGCCCGATGCCGACGGCCGCGACGAAGGCGGTCGCGGCGAGGGCGAGAGCAGGGGTGAGGCGGCGGGTCATTCAGACGTGTGCGGCTTTCGCGTCGCGGACGAGCTTCGTCAATTCCGGAACGATGGCGAAGGCGTCTCCCACGACGAGGAGATCGGCGAAATCGGCGATGGGCACGTCCGCAACCTTGTTGATGGCGATGATCGTCTCGGACGTCCGCATGCCGACCTTGTGTTGGATCGCGCCGGAGATACCGACGGCGATGTAGAGCTGCGGGCTGATCGTCTTTCCGGTCTGCCCGACCTGATGGCCGTGGGCGACCCAACCGGCATCGACCGCCGCTCGCGAAGCACCCACCGCGCCGCCGAACGCGTCCGCGAGGTCCTTGAGAATCGTGGTGAACGGCTCCGGACCGCCCATCCCGCGACCGCCGCTGACGACGACCGACGCCTCCTCGACGCCGAGCTCCGCTGCGGCTTCCTCGACCTCGTCCTCCACCGTAACCGTGGAGGCCTTCCCGCTCGACGGAATCTGAACGATCTCGCCGGCCCCGGAAGTTTCCTTGGCGGCGAAAACATTCGGGCGAATCGCCGCGACGCCGAAGCCCGAGCCCGTGAGCTTGCACGTCGTGATGACCAAGCCGCCGAGCTTCGGCATCACGCACGACACCTCGCCGCCGTCGACCTTGAAATCGACGACGTCCGCGTTCACGCCGCAGTCGACGCGGGCGGCGAAACGCGAGCCGACGTCGCGGCCGATCGGCGTGTTGCCGACGAGCACGAGCGCCGCACCCGACGCCCGCGCGACCGCTTCGACCGCGTCGACCGCACCGTCGAGGAAGCGATCTTCCTCGGACACATGGATTGCGTCGAGCGGATAGTTCTTCAGGGTCTGCGCAGCTTGCTGCGCGCCCGGGCCCGCGACAACCGCGTGCGCCTTCCCGCCGAGCTGATCGGCCAGCGCGCGCGCCTGCGTCGACGCTTCGAGCGACGAACGCCGGATCGCACCATGCTTGTGCTCGATGAACGCGATGACGTCGCGCATCACAGGAACTTCCGATCCTTGAGGAATTGCACGATGATTCGCGCGCCGTCGGCGGCGTCGGCCGCCGGCACGGCTTGACCCTTCGCGCGCGGCGGCGGCGTCGCGATGTCCGTGAGCTGCGCCTTCGCGCCGTCGGTACCGACGGCGACCGTCAAGCCGAGATCGGCGGACGCGAGCTGCTTGATCTCCTTTTTCTTGGCGCCCATGATGCCTTTGAGCGACGGATAGCGCGGCTCGTTGGCGGACTTCGTGATGCTGACGAGGGCGGGCAGCGGCGCGGAGAGCGTCATGTAGCCGGTCTCCGTCTCACGCTGCACGCGCACGCGGCCGTCCGCGATCTCGACGCTTCGCGCGTACGTCAAACCCGGCAAGCCGAGCTTCTCCGCGAGCATGCCGGGCAGATCGCCGCTGATCGCGTCCGTCGACTGCGTTCCGGTGACGACGAGATCCGGATTCTGCGCTTTGATCGCAGCCGCGAGTGCGACCGCGGTGCCCCACAGATCGCTGCCGGCCAACGCGTCGTCCGACACCATCACGGCGTCGTCCGCACCCATCGCGAGCGCCTTGCGCACGATCTCCTTGCCGGTCGTGGGCGTCATCGACACGATGGTCACCGTAGAACCATCGTTGAGCTTTTCTTTCAGCCGCAGCGCTGCTTCGATCGCGTACTCGTCGAACGGGTTGAGAACCGTTTCGACGCCGGTACGGACGAGGCGCTTCGTCGCGGGATCGATCCGCTTGTCGGCGTTCGTATCCGGGACGAGCTTGACGGTGACGAGGATCTTCAGGTCCACAACCTCCGGACACACGAAACCCGGCGGCTCGCCGGGTCGTCGGGAACCTCCGACGCTTCTGGACGAGGGCCATCAGCCCTCCAACCTATTCAAAATAATAGGTTCCGAGTAAGGGGTCAACCCCCTTCGCGCGCCGGCCGGCCGCCGGGGTGCCCGGCCGCGCCGACGAAAAGCGCCCACCCGTGTACATACCGCCCCACTTCCGGCAAGACGACCTCACGGCGATCCACGCGATGATACGCGCGGCACGGCTCGGCACGCTCATCACGATCGCGGACGGCGCGCCGATGATCAGTCACGTGCCGATGCTCTTCGATGAAAACGAGGGTCCGCACGGAACGCTGCTGTGCCACGTCTCGCGCGCGAACGAGCAATGGCGCGCGATCGGCGCGGGATCCGACGCGGTCGTCGTCTTTCTCGAGCCGGACGCGTACATCACGCCGAACTGGTACGCGAGCAAACGCGAGCACGGCAAGGTCGTGCCGACATGGAACTACATCGCGGTGCACGCGTACGGAACGGCGACGACCGTCGAGCAGCCGCGCGATGTGCGCAAGTTCGTCGAACGTCTGACGCGGAAGCACGAAGGCGATCGCGCCGATCCGTGGCACGTTACCGATGCTCCGGAGCCGTACATCGAGGCGCAGCTGCGCGGCATCGTCGGCATCGAGATCGCCGTGCAGCGTTTCGACGCGAAGTGGAAGCTCGGGCAGAACCGTCCGGAAGCGGACACCGCGGGCGTCATCGCCGGCCTCGACGCATCAGCGGATGCGATGGACCGTGCCGTCGCGGACGAGATGCGTGCGGAGTCCGCGCGACGACGTCGCTGATGGGATGACCGGGACTCGAACCCGGCGAGACGCGGGCGTAGACGGTCACCGATGGCCGTAAAGCGCACCGCGACGCGGGTTTCCCGCATCTGCCGGTCGCCCATGGCCGCCGGTGGTTGCCATTGACGGCAACCGTTGGGGCAACCGCGAGCAGACGGCACCGCGTCGGCGTGGCGCCGCTACGGCGTGGATTCGGGCGCGGGCAGCGGTGACGGAGTTCCGTAGACCGCATCCTGCGCGGCAGTGTATGCGGAATGCAGCGTGTCACGCATCTTCAACGATGCCGCACGGACGTCTCGGTAGCGCGTGCTCGCAGCAAGCGAGTTGATATATGCAAGGCCTATGAGTTCATCGAGCAATATCAACAGACCTCAAACTCACGGTCGGTCGCGGCCTGACGTCTGGGCGGCCCCAATCAGCGATCGCCGCATTGTCCAGGTCGACCACTACGCCGACACGAGTACCGTCGGAGACCGTGGCGAGGACCTTAAACGAAAAGCCCTAATGAAGCGGCGCGCGATGCGAGCATCGCCTAATTGCCGAAGGGTCGAAAGCGGACAGGACCGCGTCAACAACAACGGCCCGTCTTGCTTCGACGCATGAGCTACCCGTCCGTCGGCATGCTCGCAGCGCTGCGAGCGCTCCTTCGTGGGATCGCTGTCTCCGCTTTCGTCGGGCCGGGTCCGCGCTGGCGACGATTACCTCCTGACGTTGAGCTGATGTCAGAACCCGGGACATCGCAGCACGAAACCAGCGTTGCGCTTCGCAAGGGTCGACGTCGCTGCGTTCGATCGCCGCGAGCGCCCGAGACTCCGCAGCCAGCTGCCTCGGGCTTAAGTGGGGCCCGGTATTCGCAGAAGTCTGACCGGCCGCGCCCATCTGCGCTGCGAGGATTGCCAAGGTCAGCGCGCTTAGGGCAACAACGGTTCTTAGCACCTTACACCTCTTGATGCGGCCGCACGGATCGGTGACAAATCAGAGTGCCCTCGCCATAGCGGCGTCATTCTTGGCCCAATATCTCTGCAGGTTCTCGTCGGCTACGGCCATGCCGTAGCGATGCAAGCCCGACAATAGTTCGACTTCGCGGAGATTCAGATCCGGGTGCCACAGGTCGACGATTAGCACGACCCGTTCGCGATCGCTCGAATTCCATACTGCGTGAGTGAACGAGTCATCGAACACGATGCACTTGCCGGGTTCCCAAGTCTTTTCGATATTCTGAACGTTAATACCGCAGTTATGGGGAATTTTGATTCCCAAGTGACAGCGCAGGCGAATGTTCGTCGGCCCTCTATGCGGTGCGACGATCGTACCAGGCGCCAAGCGCAAAAAGTAGATGAGCCCAGCCTGCGTACGCAAGGTCGCGTGTTGCTCGATCATTCTTGTGGTTATCGGAACGACTGCACAGCGGTCCTCTCGCTTCTTGCCACGCTCGAAAAGAATGAAGACGTCCCAGCTGCCGGCACGTCCGATCCGCTCCGCCTCAGAATGGAAACGCGCCGGATCGATGCCCAAGAATTCGTCCGCAATGTCGCGCGCGGCGGATTCGAGCGCTTCTACGACCTGAACGCGGGCCGGGTTACGGGCGTCCCTGAACTGGCGCCCGCGGGGGCCGTACCGATACCGTCACCTTTCCGATGAACGCCGGGTCGGTGGCCGTGGTCGCGGAAGGCGAATATGCCCACACGTCGAGCGAATTTGTGGCGCGCGAGAAGCGGACGAATTGCACGCGCCATTCCGTCGAACCGCCTGACCGGATGATGCTCAGCGGGATGCGCATCGTGACGTTGAAGCCGTCGCCTGTGGCGTGGGCCACTGCGACCCAATCGGGAGCATACGCGCTGTTTTCGCTCGAGGTTTGATATCGCGTTCCGATCGGATTCGCGAAGAACCCGTACGAGAAGCCTTGGAAGCCCTGCGGATCGAGATAGACTCCGACGTAGTCGTCGTTCAGCACGGACCTTCCGTTCATGCGCTGTGTTGCAATCGGCTGACCCGGCTCCTTCACTCCGAACGCAAGGTACAGCGCCGAGCCGTCCTGCATGACGCGCACCACCGTCGGCGTATGGGCGGCGCGCCGGTACATAAAATCGTAATCCAGATGAACCGTGGCGGCACGATCCCACGAACGATCGACGGTGCCGTCGACCGACGGCGCAGCGGACGCTTCCAATGCGAGCGTCGGCGGCGCGTCGGCGGCACGCGCTCGACCGGTGGCCAGGGACACGCATGCGACGATCAGGCACAGACAACGCAATGCACGCAGTGCGCGCGCATTTACCACGTTGCCAAACCTTCGACCGCCGCATGCGCTTGCGCCCCGTTGCCGAACGTGACGGCGTCGGCGCCGCGGGCGTTGTCGAAACCCGTCGAGAGCGCTCGGCCGAGCTCGTGCACGTACGTATCCATGATCGAGAAATGCGTGCCCGGAACGCGCGCTTCATCCCAGCCCCGCGTCAGGATATGGGACCATCCCAAGGAATCGTCGAGGCCGTGCGTGACGTCGGTCGCAACGAAGGTGTGCGGTCGGAGCGACGTCGGCCGCGGCGAATACGAGTAGTACGCGTCGCGATGAGCGGCTTTTCGCTCGCAGAGACGCTCGACGTCGTCCGTTCCCGCCGCCGCCAAGATTCTCGGCAAGCGCGAGATACGCAGCAGCCGGGCCATCAAATCGGCGAAGCCAGGCTTACGTATTTGTCGCGGTACGAATTATTATGGCGATGAAGCCGATATCCAGCAGCAATGCCATGAAACCGGCTGTTCGCATAAGGCGCATCTGTTGAGACGAACTCCATTTCCCGCCGAGCGGCCGCGCAAGCCAGCGAGGGAACTCGGCCTCGTCAAGCATATGCGCGACCTGCGGCCACAAAACGAATGCGAAGACCGCGAAACTACTGCAACACGCAATCCCGTAAAACGCGACGACGTATGCAGCTAACAATGACTCTTCCCAAAAGGCCCGAACGTGTATCCTAGTTGAGCGCCGACCTGGGGAGTCATGAAGCCGCCCGTTGCATTGTTTACGCCCGTCCAGCTCAAGTCCGGTGCAGGGTGCAGGAGGGGAACGCCTGGCATGCCTGGATCGTACAACACCTGGTCAGTGGAGTTGAATGTCACATTCCCTCCCACACCGGCTCCACGTACGTGGGCCGTTCACGAGTACCAGTCGCGGGCGGCTCACTGAGTTTCTATGACAGCATTATCGTAATCCAGCGGCGCGCCGTCGTCAAGCCTTCAGCTGTGATATTATGGCAGAGGAATGGCGAGACCGAAGAAGCCGGCGGGCGCGGCGTTCGTGCCGTTCGGCGTCACGATGAAGCCTGAGACGTTGCGGCGCCTCGCTGCCATGATGGCCGAGGACGAGGAAGAGAACCGGTCCCGCTGGCTCACCGAGCTCGTCGACGAAGAATGGGGCCGTCGCCAGAAGCGCCAGCGGCGGCGTCAGTGAGGCGCGGCGAGGCCGGAGGGCGACCGTAGACCGCGAAAACGACGCGGGCGCGCAGCCAAGCCGGAAGGGGGGTGGACTAGATGTGGCGCACGGTCTTTTCACTAGCAGCGTTCGCGCTCGCGACGATGATTTGGGCGCCCGTTAATGCGCAGACGGCGGCATCTGCAGATTTACTCAGCCGAACCGATTGGTATCGAGCTTCGCCGTCCGGAAGGCGTGCTATAGTGCGCGCAAGTATCGGCGCATTGAGGCTGTCGTGGCTCTGGGCGTACGGCGTTGCCCGCGTCGACGCCGAAAACACAGCGACGAGAGCGGCTGCGCGAGATACAGTCGTTAATGCAATCGCATTGTCCCATATTCGTGAAGCGCCGCGCTTCTCAAAGAGCGTTCGATACTATACCGAACGTATTACCGCGTATTATGAGCATCACAGGGCCGCACAAAGGTATCCCGTGTACGCGATCCTTTTGTTTTGCTTAAGCGATGTACCGCCGCACTCGTGCGCCCGGTAGTAGTGCATTTGAGACATCGGCCTTAACGAGATTGATCCGCCACATGCCCCGGACGCAAAAGCGTGAACCGTGTTCGTGACATCAGTCGTCGACGACATGCTCTCGTCCGTCGCGAGCTACTTCGAGCCCGCCGTCGCGACGCTGGGCGCCGTGCCGGAGCGATCGGCGAGCCAGCGCAAGGCATCGGCTAAGTATAATAAAGCCCATATGCGCAGATCCGCGTTCGTCGTCAAGAGCTGCCTCGGAGGCGCCTCGCGGATCGCGTCGGCCCACGCTGACGCCGAGAAATGCACCGTTACCTCAACGTCGACGCGCCGTTCGACCTCGACGCGCCGGTCGCGCTGGCGGCGCTTGCCTTAACGCGCTGCGCACGTCTCGGAGCAGTAGTCGCGTCGCGCTTCGTTTTCGCAATCGGCGACTGCGCAACGTCACCGCGCGGCACGTTCAGGTCGGGATACAGTGCGCTTCTCGTCGGCTTGCCGATCCGTCCAGTCCCGATGCTCACGGAAGGTTCTCCCTTGGCGCTCGAAGCGCTGCGCCCGCAGCGCGTGCGACAGGCGGAGGACCGTCTTGCGGCAGGCTCAGCGTACGAGGCATGCGGCTTCGTGTTCGCCGATCCGCTGGGCCAGCGGCTGCATCCCCGAAACGTTACGGCTGCGTTTCGGCGCACCGCGCAGCGGCTCAAGCTCTCCACGACGGCACTGAAGTCGCTGCGTCACACCTGCGCGACGTGGATGATCGGCGCCGGCGTCGACGTGCGCACGGCGGCTGCAGTGCTCGGGCACGCATCGCCGACCGTCACGCTGACGACGTACGCGCACCTCATCGATGGCGCGCAGGCCGCCGCTGTCGCGACAATCGGCGATCGGCTGCAGCGCGTGCGGAAAGTCGCGGAATAGAAGGCTTGCGGCAACGGAATGGCAACCGCAGACTACTTGCGTTGCCGCAAAAAGGCGTGGTTATGCGATTCTTATGGTGGGATGACCGGGACTCGAACCCGGACGCCCTTTCGGGCTGCAGATTTTAAGTCTGCTGTGTCTGCCACTTCCACCATCATCCCGCGGCCCTGGTTCGCGCGAGTCAGCCGGGCCTCCGTCCCGGCAGCGGCGCAGCGCGAAACGCCGGCGACGTGAGGTAGCCGAGCAGCAGGTCCGCTTCGCTGACCGTGAAGCGGTCCGCGCCGAGCGCGCTGCACGCCTCGTCGACGACGATCAATCCGGCCGGCAGAATGTCGGCGCGCTGCGGGCGGATGAACGGCATCGCCTTGCGCGCGTCGAGGTCGCGCGCGAGCAGCTCGTCGATCAAGCGTGCGCAGTCGGCGCGCGTCATCGTCGCGCCGTCTCGCACGCCGCCGGCAATCATCGCGGACGCGGTGAACACCGTACCGCCGACGGCGATCAGTTCGTCGAAACCGCGCACCTGGCCGTACGGGCCGAGGACCGCGGCGGCATCGGCACGCGCTTCCGCTTCCAGTCTGCGCCGTTCGCCGGGCGGCAGCGCGCGCGCGCCGAGCAGCGCCGGATGCCGCTCGGCGAGCCGCACCGCGCCGATCTCGAGCGACAACGTGCGCCGAACGCCGCCGCCGGCGCGTGCGCGCGCGGGCTCGTCGACCGCGAGCTCGGCGCTGCCGCCGCCGACGTCGAGCACCGCCACTTCGCCGGCCGCGTCGAGCGACGCCGTCGCGCCGAGGAACGAGTACGTCGCCTCCTCGGTTCCGGAGACGACGCGCGGCGCAACGCCGACGCGCGCGGCGACGTCCGCGGCGAACGCAGCGCCGTTCGTCGCGCGGCGCAGCGCGCTCGTCGCGATCGCGTCGACGCGCGCGTCGCCCAGCGCGCGCACCATCGCGACGTATGCATCGATCGCGTCCAGCGTGCGTTCGCGCGCCGTCGCATCGATCGCGCCGCTTGCGCCGATGCCTGCACCGAGCCGCGTGCCGCGCGACTCGCCGGCGATCCGTTCACCGGCGTCGTTCACCGCGAGAAGGCGCGTCGAGTTCGTCCCGATCGAGAAAAGGGCGCGGATCACGGCGCGCTCTTGCGCGCGCGATGCGCTCTCACCCTTCGACGGGCTCAGGGTGACAATCGCCGACGCCTGCGTGACAATCGCCGACGCCTGCGTGCGGGACCGTTACGCCGGGCGCAGCCGATAGACGAGGCCGAAGCCGAAATCGTGGATCAGCTCGAACGCGCCCGACGCCTCGATCGTCTCGCGTTCGACCGGCGTGTGGTACAGCAGGACGACGTTACGCAGCGCCGCCGGCGCGCTGGCGCCGCGTGCGGGCGCGCACAAGGCGGCCACGACGCGTTCCAGCACCGGCGCCGCGAACGGATTGAAGAGGTACACGACGAGATCGCCGCGCGGAAACGTGTACGTCGCTGCGTCGGCGCGCACGATGCGGACGTCGCGGGCAACGCGTCGCGGGTCGTTTGCCGCTTCGACGTTCTCGCGCGCGATGTGCGCCAGCGCCGGCGAGATCTCGACGCCGATCACCGTCTTGTACGGGCGGCGCGCCGCGAGCAGCACGACGCGGCCGAGTCCCGCGCCGACGTCGACGAACGTCGTCCTGCGCGCGTCCAACGGCACGGCGTCGAGCAGTGCGTTCGCTTCGGCGATCGGAGTGGGCGAATAGTGCGTGGCGTGTTCGAGCGACGGGCCGATGCGTTCCGGATCGAGCTCGCCGAGGAACAGCAGCGCCTCCGTCGTCACGCCGAGCTCGGCGTCGAACCGCTGTCCGGCGCGCTTGCCGCTCGTGGTCCGGCGCGGCCTCAGTAGCGCTTCGCGGCGGTCGCTTCGCGCGTGCGCTCGATCATCCGCAGCGAGCGCGCGTGGTTCTGGTGCGCGACGCCGACGTACAGCGCGTCGATGATCGTGAGCTGCGCGATCCGGCTGGAGCTCGCGTCGCTGCGAAACGCCGTCTGCTGCGCGGCCGTGACGAGGACGACGTCCGCGACCTTCGTGATCGGCGAGGCCGGACGGTGCGTGATGCAGATCGTCGTCGCCCCGTTCGCCTTCGCGCGGCCGAGCGCGTCGGTCACATCGCGGCTGGCGCCCGTATGCGAGATGCCGAAAGCGACGTCGCCCGCGCCGAGCAGCGCCGACGACATCGCCATCAGGTCGCCGTCGGACAGCGCGACCGCGAGCACGCCGAGCTTGAGAAACTTGTGGTACGCGTCCAGCGCGAGCGGGCTGCTCCCGCCGACGCCGTAGAACTCGACGCGCCTGGCGCGGGCCAGCGCGTCGACGGCGCGTGCAAGCTCCCGGTCGTCGAGCACTTCGATCGTGTCGCGCAGCGCCTGCGCGTTGGCCTGGAAGACCTTCGTCTTGATCGCGGTGAGGTCGTCGCTCGGCTCGATCGCCGCGTGGATCTCGGTCGTCGGTTCGACGAGATCGCGCGCGAGCACGATCTTGAACTCCTGGTAGCCTTTGTAGCCGATCTTCTGCGTGAGCCGCACGACGGTCGACTCGCTCGTGTTCGTGCGCGCGGCGAGCTCCGTGACCGTGAGATAGATCAGCTCGTCGGGATGTTTGAGGATGAAGTCCGCGACGCGCTGCTCCGCCGCCCGAAGCCCCGAATACGCGCCCTGCAGGCGCACGAACGAGCCCGGCACCTTGACCGGATCGACGCGTACGCCTCGCATTGCCATGAGGGCGCTAGCTTTCCCGGGTTTCGAAGAGCCGCGCGCGCTGGCGCTTGCGCACCAGATGCCGCTCGAACGGCTGCGGGCGGTCCGGCGGCGCCCACTCCTCGGTCGACTTCAGATACGCCGCGATCTGCGCCTCGAACGACGGGTCCGTCAGCGCCGGCACCTCGGTCGTCGGCGCAACCTCATCGATCCGCGTCTGAGCGAGCACGACCATCTTGCCGACGCGGTCGAACGGCAGCGTCGCGTCCTTGTGCTCGAGCGCTCGCGTGTACGCGGCGCGGTTCTTGTTGACGTCGCCGATCGGTGCTGCGGCCAGGCGCCCGTCCTCGAGCCTGACCGTCGCCCCCAGGTTGTGCACGTTGATCACGCTCCCGCGGACGCGATCGCTCACGGCGCGTGCTGCCGCTTGAGGTAGATGATCGCCTCGCGGTCGCCGACCAAGTGCAGCCGGTCGTGAATCTCGGGGATCGCGCCGCGCGGGTCCGACAGCCGGCGGATGTCGCGCAGCTGCTGTTCGCGTTTCACCCGCAGCTGCGCGATGTCGCGCTTCACATCGCCCAGTTCGTGCGCGAGCGCGAGGTTGCGGCCGATGATGCGCGCGTACTGCACGCCGATCAGCGCAATCGCGAGCAGCACGAGGCATACGGCGCACAGCCGCCCGGCGAGGCGCGCGACGCGCGCGGGGCTCACGGCGGCGCTCCGATGCGGCGAAACTTCCGATAGCGGCGATCGACCAGCTCGGACGGCGCAACGCTCGCGAGCGCGCCGAGCGCCGCGTCGACGGCGTCGAGGACGCGCGCGACGGTTCCCGCGGCGTCGCGGTGCGCGCCGCCGAGCGGCTCGGGAATCACTTCGTCGACGATCCCGAACGCGAGCAGGTCATCGGACGTCAACTTCAACCGCGACGCCGCATCTTCCGCGCGCGCGGCGTCGCCCCAGAGGATCGCCGCCGCGCCTTCCGGCGATGCGACGGAGTAGACGGCGTGCTCCAGCATCAGGACGCGGTCCGCGAGCGCGAGCGCGAGCGCCCCGCCCGACCCGCCTTCGCCGACGATCGTGGCGACGATCGGAACGCGCGCGTCCGCCAGCTCGTAGAGCGACTGCGCGATCGCTTCGGCCTGCGCGCGCTCCTCCGACCCGATGCCGGGGTCGGCGCCGCTCGTGTCGACGAACGTGACGACCGGCAGATGGAGGTGCGCCGCGAGCCGTACGAGCCGAACCACCTTGCGGTATCCCTCGGGCGACGGCATCCCGAAGTTGCGGAACACCTTCTCCTTCGTGTCGCGGCCCTTGTCCTGAGCAATCGCCATGACCCGGCGCCCGCGCAGCTTCGCGAACCCGCCCACGATCGCGTGATCGTCGTGGAAACGGCGGTCGCCGTGCAGCTCGTCGAACTGGTCGAGCGCGGCGATGTAGTGCGATCCGAGCGGACGCTTCGGATGGCGCGCCATGTTCACGCGCTGCCACGGGCTCATGTCGCCGAACACGTCGCGCTGAATCTCGGCGTACTTGTTTTCGAGGGCGCGAATCTCCGCGCTCATGTCCACCGGCTGCTGTGCCGCTTGCGCCTTCAGCTCCGCGATGCGCTGCTCGAGCTCGAGCAAGCCCTTCTCGCGCTCGACGATGACGTTCACCGCCGCACCTCGGCCGCGATGTGGACGTCGAACGACGAGCGGCCGTTCGTGCCGCGATGCGCGCCGGTCCCGTAGTCGAGGAGCCGCACGAGCGTGTCCTTCACGTCGTGCCGCTCGACGACCATGTCGATCGCACCCTTTTCGAGCAGAAACTCCGCCGTCTGGAAGTTCTCCGGCAGCTTTTGCCGGATCGTCTGCTCGATCACGCGGCGGCCGGCGAATCCGATCGCGGCACGCGCCTCCGACACGATGACGTCCGCCTGGAACGCGAACGACGCCGAGACGCCGCCCGTGGTAGGATCGGTGAGCACGCTGATGTAGTAGCCGCCGTCGTCCTGGAAGCGGCGCACCGCGAGCGTCGTCTTCGCCATCTGCATCAGCGCCAGCATGCCTTCTTCCATGCGCGCGCCGCCGCTGGCGGTGAACACGACGCAGGGCATGCCGCGCTCGCGCGCCCGTTCGAACAGCAGCGTGATCCGTTCGCCGACGACCGTGCCCATCGTCCCGCCGCGGAAGTTGAAGTCCATCACGCCGAGCGCGACCGGGTAACTTCCGATGGACGCGAAGCCGCAGACGACGCCTTCGCTGAGGTTCGACTTCTCGCGGTCGCGCGCGAGCTTCTGCGGATACGGCGTCTTGTCGGTCCAGCCGAGCGGATCGCCGGGCATCAGCTCGCCGCCGATCTCGACGAAGTCCGCGTCGACGAGGCTCGAGATGCGGTCGAACGCGTGCATGCGGAAGTGGTGCTTGCACGTGGAGCACACCCAAAGATTCGCGGCCAGATCGGGCCGGTAGATCATCGTGCCGCACTTCGGGCACTTCGTCCACTGCGCCGCGGCCTCGGCCGGGACGGGCTCCGCGCGCCGAAGGCGCAGCCACTCCGGCATGGGCATGGGTTACGCCTTGCCTCGGAGCCGCGAGCCGTAGATGCGCGCCAGCTGCTTCAGATAGTTCAGAATCTCGTGCTGATTCAACTTCGACGTGCCGGCGACCCGGTCGGTGAAGACGTACGGCACCTCGAGCGCCCGCCCGTAGTGCGCCTTCGCGATGACCTCGAGGCCGATCTTGAACCCGATCGGGTCCAGCTCGACGCCTTCGAGCGCCTTGCGCGTGACGAGGAAATACCCCGACGTGATGTCGCGGATCTTCGTGAGCGGCTGCGCCAGCGCGATCGCGACCCGCGACGTGACGATCCGCCGCTTCGGCCAGTTCTCGATGCCCCCGCCGGGAACGTACCGCGAGCCGACCGCAAGGCCGTAGCCGTCGTCCTGCAGCGCGGCGACCATCCGCGGCAAGACGTTCGCGTCGTGCGAGAAGTCGGCATCCATCGCGCCGAGCGCCACCGACTCCGGGCGCGCGAACTTCCAGCCGTCGATGACGCCCGAGGAGAGACCGAGTTTCCCCGGGCGGTGGAGGCAGCGCACCGGAAACCCTTCCGACGCGACCCGGTCGACGATCGCGCCCGTGCCGTCCGGCGAGTTGTCATCGACGACGACGATCTCGCCGTCGAGGCCGTGCGCTTTGAAGACGCCGTCGAGCGTCGCGATCAGCCGCTCGATACCGTCCGCTTCGTTGTATGTCGGAACGACGATCGAGAACGGCATCGGCGCCGGACGCGCGCCGGCGGCGGCGTGCGGCGCGCCCGGTTGGGAACCTTCCCGAACGTTCACTTCAACTGCTTCATCGTGGAGAAACGCGCCGGATCGAACGGCGCCAGATCACGATAGTCTTCGGCGTTGCGGCCCATCAGCTGAACGCCGGCATCGTCGACCGCCTCGATGTCGCCGGCGGCGATGGCGACGTCCTCGTCGCGCGCATCGTGATGGACCACGAGCAGCTCGACCGCGCGCGACGAGCCTGCGGTGTACGCGGCGCGAACGCTGCCGATTCGCGTCTCGCCTGCGTAGACCGGCGTCCCCGGCTGGACCGATTCGAGCGTACGTGCCATCGTGTCGAGATTCGTTTACGCCGCGATCACGTCGCGCTCCGCTCAACGGAGCGCGCTTCACGCCTGCCAGGGCCGTGCGCCAGGCTGGCCTCTTCGGCCCGCGGGAGCGCGCGGCGGAATGAATCCCGAACGGTGTCCCCCGAAAGGCGTCCGCGCATGGAGATCGAGCAGCGGAGCGTTTCCGAGGCGCGACGCGTCGTCCTCGAAACCGGGGCGGCGACGGTCGTCGAGTGCTGGGGCGACGCGGGACCGGCGGTCCTCTGCGTGCACGGCATCGCATCCTCGCGCCGCGACTTCGCGCGGCTCGGCGAAGCGCTCTCGAGGACGCACCGGGTGTTCGCATACGATCAGCGCGGCCACGGCGACGCCGAGTGCGATCGTCCGCTGACCATCGACGCACTCGCGGCCGACCTGCGCGCCGTCGCGGACAGCATCGGCACGGTCGCCGCCGTCGCCGGCCACTCGTGGGGCGGCGCGGTCGCGCTCGCCGGCGGGCCGAAGGTCGCGCGCGCGCTCGTGCTCGTGGATCCGATGATCCGCGTCCCGCCCGGCACGTTCGAGCGCGAATACGTCGACGATCTCGCGCCCCTGCTGTCGATTCCGCCGAGCGGCGCGCGCGACGCCGCGGTGCGAAACGCCTTCGCGAACGCGGAGCCGCGCGACCGCGACGGCAAGGTGCACGCGATGCGCCGGCTCGATCTCGCGTCGATCCGGCGCCTCGGCGCGGACAACGCGGTCGACGACGGCGGATGGGATCTGCGCGCGCGGCTTGCCGCCGTCAAGATCCCCGTGACGATTCTGATCGCGGGAGAAGAGTCGGTCGTGGCGCCGGGCGACACCGAGGGCGCTTCGCGCGTCGTGCGCGTCGAGACCGTCGCGCGGCACGGCCACGCGCTGCACCGAACCGCGCTCGAGCGCTTCGCCGGCGCCGTGCGCGACGCCGTGCCCGCATAGGCATGGCCGATATCGAACGGATCGCCGTCGTCGGCGTCGGTCGCATGGGCGGGAACATCGCACGGCGGCTCCGCGATGTGGGCTATTCCGTGCGCGCGGTGTACGACGCCGACCGCGGGCAGGCGCGCACGCTGGCGGCCGAGATCGGCGCGACGGCGCCGGACACGCTCGCGGAGGTGACCGCCGCGGTCGACGTCGTCATCACGGTCGTCTCCGACGATGCTGCGATGCGCGCTGATCTTTGCGCGAGACGGCGACTCGCTGCTGCGCGGAGCGCGCGGGAGAATCTTCGTCAACTGCGCGACGGTCACGCCGGACGTGCACGTCGAGATCGACGCGCTCGCGCGCGACGCCGGCGCGGCAGCCGTCGAAGCGTGCATGGCCAGCTCGCTACCGCAGGCGCGCGACGGTACGCTGTACCTCATCTGCGGCGGCGATGAACGCGCGTTCGCGCGCGTGCGTCCGGTGCTCGACGCGATGAGCAGCGCGCTGCGCTGGGCCGGCGGGCCGGGGAAAGCCGCCGAGATCAAAGCGCTCGTCAACATGCTGATGAACGTCAACACCGCGGGGCTCGCTGAAGCGCTCGGGCTCGGCGCCGCGCTCGGTATCGATCTCGAGGTGCTGATGGACGTGTTCGCGCACACGGGCGCGCGCTCGCGTGTGCTCGAGACGGACGGCGCCGACATGCTCGCGCGCGAGCACGATGTCTACTTCTCGGCCGCGCACGCGGCGAAGGACTCGGGGATCGCGCTGGCGCTCGCACGCCGTGCCGGAATCGCACTGCCGCTCGCAGAGGCCACGAAGGAACAGTACGACCGCCTCGTGCGCGCCGGTCACGGCGAGCTCGACAAGTCCGCGATCGCGGAGCTGACGTTCCCCGGCCGGACGAACGGCTGAACGCGGCGGCGGCGGGCACACCCGCTCGTCGGCGCCGCGCCGGCCGTCACCCCGGGATCAGTGCCGGGCGTCGCGCTGTTGCGGTCCGCGCTGGTCGTTCTGCGCGCGCGCGTTGCGATCGTCGCTCTGAGCGTGGCGCGCGTCGTTGCGTGCCGGCGCCGGCGGCGCGTACCGGGCGCCCGCGTTGCCGCCGTAGTTCTGCACGTAGCCGTAGTTCGGCGTCCACCCGCCGTACGAGTACTGGTTCGGAGCCGCGCCGTCCGAGTTCGGATAGTACGTCTGCCCGTCCGGCATCACGATGCGTCCGTCGCCGTAGACCGTGCCGCCGTCGCGCGTGTAACCGACGATCGCATTCGCCGCGGCCGCCTTGTGCTCGTAGTTGTTCAACAGAACGATGGCGCCGATCGCGGCGGCCGCCGTGAGAATCGTCGAGGTCGTGTCCGCGGACGCGGGACGCGGCATGAGCGCGCCGGTACCGACGGCAGCCGCGGCGCCCGCGGCCATGATGAATTTGGAGATTCGACCAGTCATGATGAGTACCTCAGTCGACGCGGATCGTGTATCCGTCCGTCGTCATGCGCAGATCGTAGTGCGCGAACTGTAGAGGCGAGCCGAGCGTCAAGAACTCTCGCCGGACTCTCATCGCAGCGCGTACACCCCTCGGGGGGAGGCAGGGGTAGGGCCGGGCGGACGAGCGACGCCAGGGAGCGGCGCGGCGCCGGAAGAACAACTGCCCGCTCGCTACGTACCGGCGAGCGTCCGTCAGGAGGCCATCATCGTGCGACGCAGGTTGATCACGCTTTCGGTTGCCGTATCGTTCGTCGTCGCCGGCGTGCTCGCGGCGGCGCCGCAAGCGAATGCCGCCGGACCGAAGGTCGCGGTGCTGAACTTCAGCACGCAAGGGCTCACGTCCAACTGGTACGGCAATTTCGAGCCCGGCGTGGCGCTCTCGGATCTCGTGACCGACAACCTCGTGAACACCGGCAAGTTCGACGTGCTCGACCGCAAGAATCTCGACTCCACGCTGCAGGAGCACAAGCTGAGCGCGAGCGGCGAGATCGATCCGACGACGGCGATCAGCGCGGGCCGTCTCGTCGGCGCGCGATACCTCATCTCCGGCAACATCCTGCAGTTCGCGCACACCGGCTCGAGCGGCGCAGGCGCGGGCGGCTTGATCGGCGGCATCGCCGGCGGCATCATCGGCGGCGTGCGCAGCGACCGCGTGACGCTCAAGGTCGCCGTTCGCGTCGTCGACGCGCAGACCGGCCGCATCGTGCAGTCGTACAGCGCCGAAAAGTCGGAGACGGCGACGTCGATCAGCGGCGGGGGCTTCTCGGGCTACACCGCCGGCGGCTACTCGAACTCGAACTTCGTCAGCTCGTCGATGGGCCATCTCATCAACGACGAGGCGATCGACATCGTCAACCATCTCGATCCCGGCAAGTTCACCGCCGGCCCCGCCGCTCCGTCGCTGACGGGACGCGTGATCGACGTCGACGGCTCGAACATCATCATCAACATCGGCGCCAACCGGGGCGTCTCCGTCGGCGCGTACTTCGACGTCGTGAAAGTGAAGCAGGTGCGCGATCCCGACAGCGGTCACATGCTCAACGTGAACGAGAACGTCGGCAAGATTCAGATCATGTCGGTCAACGCCGACAGCGCGGTGGGCCGCATCGTCGCGGGCCATATCGTCGCCGGGCTGTCCGTCGTCTCCGAATAGCCGGCCGATCCCTCAGAGCTCGCCGCGTGCGTATCGCATCGCGGCGAGCACGACGAGCGCCGCGGTCTCGGTACGTAGAATGCGGCGGCCGAGCGAGATGACCGATGCGCCGGCGTCGCGCGCGGCGTCGACCTCTGCCGCAGAGAACCCGCCTTCGGGACCGATGGCGACGAGCGCGCTCGTCGCTTCGGGCAGTTCCGGATCGAATACGGTGCGCAGAGGCACCGCGCCGGCAAGCTCCCACGGCACGTAGACGCGGTCGTAGCGCGCGAACGTCGCGAGCAGCGCGCTCCAGTCGACGACGTCCGTGATCTCCGGCACGCGCGTGCGCCCGGACTGCTGTGCAGCCGCGCGCGCGATGCGTCGCCAGCGATCGACCTTGCCGGCGCCGGCGGCGGTCGCCACGACGCGGGCGCTGCGCACCGGCACGATCGCGTGCGCTCCGAGCTCGACCGCCTTCTCGACGACCAGGTCCATCTTCGCACCCTTCGGTACGGCTTGCGCGATCGTGACGCGCAACGCGCTCTCGGCTTCCGGCCGCTCCAGAGCCGCATCGAGATGCGCGGACGCCGAGCGCGCCTCGATCTGGAGCGTCGCGGCGTATGCGACACCCGCCGAGTCGACGACGATGATGCGGTCGCCGCTGCGTTTGCGAAGCACGGTCGCGAGCT
Organism: Vulcanimicrobiota bacterium; assembly: GCA_963841685.1. Classification (GTDB taxonomy): domain Bacteria; phylum Vulcanimicrobiota; class Vulcanimicrobiia; order Vulcanimicrobiales; family Vulcanimicrobiaceae; genus Vulcanimicrobium. The sequence goes on along the minus strand of CAWJDU010000003.1, from coordinate 1,352,854 downwards.
TCCGCGCGTCGTCGGTCGCGAGCGCGACGCGATCGCCGGTACCGTGGACGCCCTCGACGAAGAAGCGGTCGCGCATCGCGGCAGGCGATTCGCGCCGCGCGCGCGGAAGGCCCGCGCATGGACGACGCATTCTGGCTGCGCTATCTGCGCGCCCACGCGGACCCGCGCACGCGCGCGCTGCACGCGACCGGGACGGTGCTCGCGACGACGATCGCCGGACTGGCCGTGCTCCGCCGCGACGCGAAGCTGGTGCTCGCGGCACTGCTGTGCGGCTACGGCCCCGCCTGGTACGCGCACGCGTTCGTCGAGCGCAACAAGCCGGAGACCTTCAGCGCGCCGCTGCGCTCCCTCGCCGGCGACTACCGCATGTGCTTTGGCATGCTGACCGGCACGCTCGACGCCGAGCTCGACCGCGCACGCTCCCAAACGGCCAACATCTGACGATTCGTCACGCTGTTCCCTAGCGGATCGCATCCTACCGCGGTATGGCGTCGTGCGATCATGTCGGCGCGCCCCAACGCGAAAACGCGAAAGATCTCCATCACCGTCGACGGCATGACGCTCGACGAGGTCAAGCGCATCGGCGGCAAGCACGGGAACATCTCCGCGGTGCTCAGCGAGGCGCTGAAGAAACACCTCAAACGGCTGCAGCTCATCGCGCTGCTCGACACATGGGAAGCCGAGGACCCGAGCTCGGCCGCAGACGTCGCGTCAGGAGAAAAGCTGTGGCAGGAGATGCAATCCTGTTGGATTCCGGAGCACTTGCAGCGCTCGCGCAAGGGAACAAGACGCTCCGGCACGCGATCAAGAAGGACCTGACGATCGGAGCGAACGTGTTCGTGTCGACTGCGGTGCTCGCCGAATCGCTCACCGGTGACGCGAGGCGCGACGTCCGCATCAACGCGACGCTCAAGCGCGTGCTGCTGCTCGCCGTCGACGAGGCGACCGCGCGCGGCGCCGCGGCACTGCGTCACAAGAACCGTCAGCGTGGCGCGGACACGATCGATGCGATCGTGGTCGCAACCGCGAATCGTATCCCCGGGACGCGCATCCTCACGACCGACGCGGGCCGGCTCCGCCCGCTCGCGGCGACGGGCGGCCTCTGCTTCGTGTTCGGAGTCTGAGCGCTACTCGACGCGGAACGCGTCTTTGACGCGCTCGAAGAACGATTTCTCCTCGATCGCGTCGCCGCCGGCGCGGGCGTACTCCTCGAGCAGCTCGCGCTCCCGCTTCGACAGCTTCGTCGGCACGACGACGTGTACGGTGACGAGCTGGTCGCCCTTCGCGCCGCCGCGCACGCTCGGCATTCCGCGCCCGCGCAAGCGGTACTGCGAGCCGCTCTGCGTGCCGGGTGCGAGCGTCAGCGCCACCTCGCCGTCGAGCGACGGCACCGTGATGTCGCCGCCGAGCGCGACGTGCGGGAACGACACGGGCACGTCGAGCATGACGTCCAGGCCGTCGCGCCGGAAGAGCGGATGCGGCGCGACGCTCAAGTAGACGTACAGATCGCCGTCGGGGCCGCCGCGCGCGCCGGCTTCCCCGCTGCCGCTGATCTTGATGCGCGATCCGTCGTCGACGCCTGCGGGAATGCGAACCTGCAGCGTCTTCTGATCTTCGACGCGGCCGCGACCGCGGCACGTGCTGCAGGGCGTCTGCACGATCTGGCCGTCGCCGGCGCATTTCGTGCAGGTCGTCTGCGTCACGAACTGTCCGAGCGGGGTTTGGCGCACCTGGCGCTGCATGCCGGAACCGCCGCAGCGGTCGCACGGCACGACGAGCGTGCCGGGTTCCGCGCCGCTGCCGCGACACGTCGCGCACGTCGTGAGGTGCCGGAACGTGACCTCGCGCGTCGTTCCCGCGTACGCTTCCTCGAGCGTGATCTCGACGTCGTAGCGCAGGTCGTTGCCGCGCGCCGGACCGCTGCGGCCCTGCTGTCCGGCGCCGCTGCGCGCGGCGCCGAAGAACATGTCGAAGATGTCGCCGAAGCCCTCGGCGCCGAACGGACCGAAACCCGCATCCCCCATGCCGCCCGGGCCTGCATGTCCGAAGCGGTCGTAGTTCGCGCGCTTCTGCGAATCCGAGAGCACCTCGTACGCTTCGTTGATCTCCTTGAAGCGATGCTCCGCCGCGGTCTTGTCCTGGGCGACGTCGGGATGGTGCTGGCGCGCGAGCTGCCGATACGCACGCTTGATCGTGCTCTCGTCCGCGTCGCGCGCGACGCCGAGAACCTGGTAGTAGTCGGCCGGCATTACTTGATCTCGACGCCGCTCAAATGTTCGCCGAGCGAACGCGCCGTGCCGGACGCGAGCGCCATGAGCCGGCCGTACGGCATGCGCCGCGGCCCGAGGATCGCCAGCATGCCGATGCCGCGATCGCCGAACCGATACGGGACCGTGACGACGCTGCATTCCGAGAGCGCGTCCGCGCGCAGCTCGTGTCCGATGCGCACGTGCGGCGCGGGGTCGCGCGTCTCCCCGTTCAGCTCGTCGGCGATCAGATCGTACAGCGTGCGCTGCTCCTCGACGATGCGCAGGATCGCGCGCAGCTTCCGCAGGTCGTGGAACTCCGGCTGATCGAGCAGATTCTGCGCGCCGGCCGCCGCGATCTCCGGCTCGGCGGTTTGACGCGCGGTCGCGAGAATCGCGCGCACCGCGTCGCGGAGCTCGGTGCCGACGCCCAGCTCCGCGCAAACGGCGTCGACCTCGGAAGCGACGACCGACTCCATCACGCAGCCGCCGAACCGTGCGTTGAGCGCGTTCGAGAGGCGCGTCAGGTCGTCGGCATCCGCGTCGGCCGACCACTCGAACATGCGCTGCGCGGCGACGCCGGCCGACGTCACGACGACCGCCAGGCTCGTGCGCGGCGAGAGCCAGATCAGCTGCACGTGTTTGAACGCATGGCTGTCGCGCGACGGCGCGATCGCGATCGCGAGGTTGCCGGAGAGGCCCGAGAGCAGCCGCGTCGTCTGGTCGATCACGTCGCCGAGCTCGCGCGAGGCCTCGCGGAACTGATCGCGGATGCGGCGCGTGTCGTCGTTGGTCAGCGTCTCCGGCTGCATGAGCCGGTCGACGTAGGTCCGGTAGCCCGCGTCCGACGGGACGCGGCCCGCCGACGTGTGCGGCTGCACGAGGTACCCGCCCGCCTCCAGCTCCGCCATCTCGTTGCGGATGGTGGCCGACGAGACGCCGAGATTGTACTTCTGCGTAAGCGCCACCGAGCCGACCGGTTCCGCCGTGTTGATGTACTCGTACACGACGGTCGCGAGGATGAAGGCCTTTCGTTTGTCGAGCTCGAGCTTTTCGTTCACCGGGTCCGGCCCGCTAGCAGTCGGCACAAGAGAGTGCCAGGTTCATGTCAGCGTACCACCCCGGCCACCCGAAATCAAGGAGCGCCGGCCGCGCGCCGCCGCGCCATGGTCGTCACCTCGGACAGCACGACGCCGTAGAACACGACGGTCGCCGTCACCCCTTCCCAGAGCGGCCGCATGTCGACGACGCCGAACACGGGGACCGCGACGTCCGACATCAGCCACCACACGAACGTGCCGTACGCGACGCCCCAGAGCACCGAGGTCGGCGCGCGCCACGCCGACGGGACGTTCCTCGCGATCAGCGCGTACACGATCCCCAGCGCCCCCGCGATCAGAAGGTAGAGCACCGCGCCCGCGCCGGCCGCGGGCCACCCGACCGGCGCCGCGCCGAGGCGCGGCAGCGCGTGGGCGAAGTGCGTGAACGTGACGGCGGCGGAATCGTCGTGCAGCCACGCCGCGGCGGCGAGCGCGTAGAATCCGGCGCTCACCGTCCCGGCCGCGAGGCCGCCGTAGAATCCATCGATCCAGCGGATCATTTCCAGAGTGATCGGCAAGCGGCGCGGGCGCGGATAGGCGGGCTCACCGGCGGGCGCCGTCCGCGGCGACATACTCCGCCAGCGCGGCGCGCACGGCGGCGGCGCGCGCGGACGACAGCGCCGTTCGCCGCGCGAGCTGCTCGAGCGCGCGGGCGAGCACGACGGCGGGCTGCTGGTTGCGAAACGCCGCATACCGCGTCCACTGAACGGGCAGCGGATCGCGCACGAGCTCGACCGACGCCGGATCCGCCGCGTCGCCCGGATAGCCCGCCGCGAGCCGTGCGAACAAGCTCGTCGCCCAGTCCGCCGGCGTGCATGATCGAGGCGTACGCCCGCTGCCACTGATAACCGTATCCGGGGTCGTGATGGCCCATCGCGATGTAGGCGTTCCAGCCGATCAGCGCCTTCACCGTCAGCTGCGCGGCGCTGCGAACCGGCAGGTGCGCGAGCGCAACGCCGTCGAGCACGGCGTGCGTGGTTCCCGGCCCGCCGGCCACGCCGTGGTTCCCTTGGATCACGACCGCCGACGGATCGCGGACGAGCGACGCGGATACGAGGACCTTGACCTCGGAGACGGCCTCGCACCGCCGGCGGTGCACGATGCGGCGCAGAACGTCGGCCTCGAAGCGGTCGTCCGCCGCGCACGGCACGTACGTGCGCCACGGCACCAGGCCGTGCGTCTCCCACGGGATGCGCGCGAGCGCGGCGTCGAGTGCCTCCCGGTCACGTACGACGACGAACTCGTCGGCGTCGAGCACCGCGACGCGCGCGGCGCCGAGCTGCGCGAAGGCCGCGCGCACGAGGTACGTCATGATCTCCGACTGCCGCAGCGCGAACACCGCGTCGTCGAGGACGGTGAGCGGAAGGCCCTCCGTGACGAGAGCGGCGAGAATCTCGCGCGTCCCGTCCGACGAGGCGTTGTCGGCCACGACGAGATGGTCGAGCAGCGCGACGTGGTGCCGCACGAACTGCTCGATGATGTCGGCCTCGTTCTTGACGCGTGCGACGCCGGCCAGCGCCATCCGTCCGGTCACGCGAACGCCTCCGCGGCGCGAACGGGGCCGGCGAGCTCGCTTTCGGCGCGCGCGCGCCACACGGCAAATCGCGGATCGTCGTCGAGCACGATGGGCGGCAGCGGAGGACGCCGTTCGTGATAGCGCACGTGCGGGTGCGCTGCGAGCGAGAGATCGTAGATCGCGCGCACCTTGTGATACGACGTCGCGTAGACGTGCGTCTCGCGGCCCAGCATGGCGGCCGCGATCGCGACGTGCGCGCGATCGGTGTGCACGACAGCGAACGAGGCGATCACGTCGAGGAAGAAATCCGCCATCCACTCGCCGCTCGACGCGGACACGTCGAAGTTGCCGCAGGGCAGAGGTTCGCCCATGCTCTCGGCGTCGGCGCGAAACGCGTACAGCGTGCCGCGGGCGGTGCGCGCGATCCACGCCGACACGTCCACCTCGAACGCGAGGTCGTGATCGACGTGCACGCGGTCAGCGCCGATGACGCCCGCGATCTGCGCCGCGCTCGGACGCTCGCGAGCGAACACGTCGGCGTCCGGCGGGAGCGCGGCGAGGAACCGCCGCACCGTCTCGCACGACGTCTGCACGCTCGAAGGCAGCAGCACGACGCGCCGGAAATGCGGCGCGTAGAAACTGATGCGCTCCGCGGCCCCGTAGTACGACGCGCAAAGGTTCCCCGCGCCGGGTGCCAGCAGCACCTCGCCGCACGCCGGCTCGGGATACCGCAGCTCGCACGCCGACAGATCGACATCGTCGCACAGGCGCTGGAGACCGCGGTGGACCAAACCGTCGCCGGCGTTTCCGGGATTCGGGAGCACGTGCACGCGCGACCCGCGGAATCGGTGCAGCAGCGAGCGGACCGTCACCGCTGCACCGCGCGCGCGCCTCGCCGCGCGAGGGCATGTTCGATCGATTCGACGCCGTCCCACGGGTCGGCGTACGCGGCGTCCAGCAGCGCGGTCGCGGCATGCGAGAGGGGCCCGCCGCGGACCGGCGTCACGACGAGCGTCAGTTCGGCGGCGTGCCACACGTCGCCGCCGGCCCACAGCGCCGGGATGCTCAGCACGAAGTCCACCGTGCCGTCGGCCGTCAGCGCGCGCACGGGTGGCGCAGGCATCGCCGTGCCCCCCGCGACGCGCACGAACGGCGGCACCGCGAGCATGTCGACCTCGCGCGGCGCGCGCTCGTGCGCAAACAGCCGCATCGCGCCGATCGCGACGACCGAGGCGCCGACGCCGGAGACGCGCACGCGAACCTCGCGTGTGTACATCGGCACGTGCAGCGGAAAGAACACGCTCCGCGGGCACCCGTCGCGCAGCCAGACGGCGATGCGCTCTTTGTGTGCCGGCCCCGGGAGCGACGTCGTGCTCACGACCGCATGCATCGCGGCCGCCGCGGGCGGATCGCCGCGCGCGGACGACGTGCCCGCGGCGGGCCGTACGACGGACTGTGCGCGCAGCGCGTGCGTGGCGAACGTCGCGGCGTCGTCGACCGCCTCCGCGTCGGAGGCGGGCGCCGGGCGTTCCAGCAGATGGATCGGCGCGCCTTCGAAGCGAAGCGTATGCAGCCGGCGGCGTGTGTCGTCGTCTTCGGGAGAGAGAGGGATCACGACATCGTGATGAGCTCCACGAACGAACGCGTCCAGCGCTGCGGTCCACGCTGCACCAGGAAGGACCACGGCGGCCGTACGCGATGACACGTCGATGACCTCCATCCGGCTTCGCGAGCCGGCCGTTCGCGACCACGACGTGACCATCGCGTTCACGTGCGACCCGCCGTGCGATCTGTACGTTCGCACGGAATTCACGCTTTGCTTTCCGGAAAGCATCGACGCGAAGAAAATTCCCGAGCGTCTCTGGTGGACCGTCGCGCTGCTGTGCCTGTACCCGCAGTGGACGGTGCTTCGGCCGTGCCGCATCGAGCTGCCCGTGCGCCTGCGCGACGGAGAGGCGGAGGCGTGGCTGCGGCTCATGGATGCGGGCGTCGCGACGCTGGAGTCGCTGCGCGGCACGTCGGATACGGCCCGCAGCATCGAGATCGCCGAAGGAACGCGCGCCGTGCCGGACTTCACGGCGCCCGAGATCGGGCGATGCGCGACCGCGTTCAGCGGCGGCAAGGACAGCCTGCTGCAGAGCGCCCTGCTCGCCGAGCTGTCGTTCCGGCCGGTCCTCGTCGCGACGACGTCGCCGATGGCCCCGTTCCACGATCACGAGACGCAGCGGCGCCGCGACGTGTTCGCGGGGATCGTCGCGCGGCGCGACGTGACGTTCGTCGAGGTACGCTCCGATCTGCGCTCGATGTACCGCAACGGGTGGGCAGCCGAAGTCCGCGGGTATCCCATCTCGATCAGCGAGACCAACGACGCGCTGCTGTACTTCTCGTCGCTGCTCGTGGCGGGCGTCGCGCACGGGGCGACGCACTTGTTCGTGGCGTCGGAGGCCGAGGTCCAGGAGAATGCCGCGACGCCGCTCGGCATCGTTCAGCACCCGCATTTCATGTACTCGGTCGTCACGCAGCGCGCGATCTCGGCGCTGCTCGAGCCGCACGGCATCCGGTACTCCACGCTGACGTCGCCCCTGCACGCGGACTCCGTGCAGCGTCTGCTCTGGACGCGCTATCCCGATGTGGCAGATCTGCAGTACTCGTGCTGGAACGTGCCGCTCGACGGCATGGCGTGCAGCCGCTGCACGCAGTGCCTGCGGATCGCGCTCTGCGCGCTCGCGGCCGGCGGAGATCCGTCCGCGATCGGCGTCGACCTCGCGACCGTGCTGACCTCGAACCGCGACTGGACGCCCGTCACGGCCGCCTCGACGCCGCGCGACGCCTCGCGCACGGCGATCCACGCGCAGATCGTCGAGAACGTGCGCGCGATCTCGACGCCGCGCGTCGCGCGCGCCCTCGCGCACGGTGACGTTCGAAGGCTGCGCGAACCCGCGACATGGGAGGCGCTGCGCGCGTACCGCGCGCTCCGTGCACGGCTGCGCCGGCGCCCGAAAACGGTCGTCGGCTGGAGGCCGCCGGCGCTGTGCGACGTCGACCCATTGCTCCGCGAACGCGTCCGCGCCATCTACGCGGCTGCGTTTCCGGAAGAGCCGGAGCCGGCGTACCGCGACGTGCTGGCGCGCGGCGACGCGCTCGCGGGGTGGATCGTCGAACCGCTCGCGGGCGCCGCGGCGCGGGGCGCCGTGCCGGTGCTGGCGGAAGCCGAGCTGCGCGAACCGGACGACGCGGCCGTACGCGCGCTGCTTCCCGCCGCCGACCCGGTCGTCGAAACGAACGGCGCGCGCCCGATCCCGGTCTCGCAACCGCTGCTCGACGGCAACGAGCTGCGCTACGTTCAGGAGGCGGTGCGATCGGGCTGGATCTCGTCGGGCGGACGATTCGTCTCCGAGTTCGAGCGGCGCTTCGCGGAGCTGGCGGGCTGCACGTACGGCATCGCCTGCTCGAGCGGAACGACCGCGCTGCACCTTACGCTCGCCGCACTCGGTCTCGGGCCGCGCGACGAAGTGATCGTCCCGACGTTCACGATGATCGCGACGGCGAACGCCGTCGCCTACACGGGTGCGACCCCGGTTCTCGTCGACGCGGACCCGGTCAGCTGGAACATCGATCCCGCGGCGGTCGACGCCGCCGTGACCGCGCGCACGCGGGCGATCGTGGTCGTTCACACGTACGGCGCGCCGGCCGACATGGATGCGATTCGCGCGATCGCGTCGCGGCGCGGCATCCCTGTCGTCGAGGACGCGGCGGAAGCGCACGGCGCCGCGTACGGCGCGCGCCCGGTCGGGAGCCTTGGAGCGGCCGCGGCGTTCTCGTTCTACGCCAACAAGATCGTCACGACGGGCGAAGGCGGGATGGTGACGACCAACGACGCTCGATTCGCGAGCGTCGCGCGGCGCCTGCGCGATCACGCGTTTTCGGAAGACCGTCACTTCTGGCACCGATACCGCGGCTTCAACTACCGCATGACGAACCTGCAGGCGGCCGTCGGCGTGGCGCAGCTCGAACGGTTCGATGCGCTGGTCGCGCGGCGGCGCGCGATCGCCGAATCGTACGCACGCGCCCTGCGCGACGTCCCGGGGCTCGTGCTTCCGTCGGAGCAGCCGGGGACGAGGAACGTGTTCTGGATGTACGCGCTGCTCGTTGACGACGCATTCGGCTGCACGCGGGACGAGCTGCGGGCGCACCTCGCGCGCGCCGGCATCGAGACGCGTACCATGTTCGTCCCGATCCATTTGCAGCCGATCTACCGTGAGGCGCAGCGCGGCCGCACGTATCCGGTCGCCGAGTCGCTCTGCGTCCGCGGCATGTACCTGCCGACGTTCGCCGCGCTGAGCGACGGCGAGATTGCACGCATCGCGGACGCCGTCCGTGCGGCGAGGCCCGCGGTCGCATCACGCTGACCGGCTCGCCGACCGCGGTCCTCATCGCGGGAACTGATGCGTCGATTCGCATCGGCGGACACGAGACGCTCGTGCTGGCGCACGCGGAAGCGGCCGTACGCGCGGGCTTCGACACGCATGTGTTCTACGTCACCGTGAAGCGCGACCGGCCCACGTTCGCGTGCGGCTGGACGGCGCACCCGGTGCGCACGCCCGTGCGGCCGCTGCGCACGCTGATGGCGAGCGCGCACGCGCCGTTCCTGACGCCGGCGGTCGAACGGTTCATCGCTCGTACGCCCGGACCGCTCGTTCTGCACGCGTTCAGCTCGTGGGCGTGCGTCGCGGCCGCCGCGAAGCGGCGGCTCGCCCGGGGAGGACGGACGATCGCGCCGCTGGCGAGCGTGTACACGACCCAGCCGCACGAGATCGGATCGAAGCTTGCGAGCCTTTCCGGCGACCATCCTCCGGGAGACCGGCTGCGCGGGTTGCTCGAGTACGGTTGGACGCGCACGATCGCGGCGAGCGCTGAACGCCGCGCGTACGCGGCGATGTCGCAGTTGCTCGTGAACTACGCATCGGTCGAAGCGTTGATCCGCGCCGAGTACGCGACGAGCGTCCCGATCAAGCGCGTGCCGTATGCGTCGACGACGGCATTCGACGACGCGCGGTCCGCGCCGGATGCGGCGCTCGCCCGCGATCGCATCGCTGCAGCCGGCCGGCGCACCGCTCATCGTCGCGGTCTCGCGCCACGACCCGCGCAAGGGGATCGACCGGCTCGTGCACGCGCTCGCGATGCTGCGTGCCGACGGCATCCCGTTTCGCGCGTGCATCGTGGGAGGCGGACCGCTGCTCGCCGCGCACCGGGCGCTCGGCGAGCGCCTGGGATTGAGCTCGTGCACCGCGTTCGCGGGGCTCGTCTCCGATTCGTTCGCGTATCTCCGCGCCGCGGACGTCTTCGCGCTGCCGTCGCTCGAAGAAGGCGGCGGGTCGCTGTCGCTGCTCGAAGCGATGCAGGCCCGCTGCGCGATCGTGGCGACGCGCGTCGACGGTATCCCGGAAGACGTCGACGACGGCGTGAACGGCGTGCTCGTCGCACCGGACGACTCCCGCGCCCTTCGGGACGCACTGGCGCGGCTCGTGTCGGACTCCGCAGCGCGGTCGCGGCTCGCCGCCGCGGCGCGACGCACGTTCGAGCGGCGTTTCTCCGCGGACGTTTTCGTCGCCGCGCTACGCGACATCTATTCCGGCGCCGCGCACTAAGGACGTTTGCGCCCGCGGCAAGAATCCCGCCGCATGTCGACGCCGACGCACACCGACGCCATCGAGGCGCTCTTCAGCGAAGCTCGCCGCTTCCCGCCGCCGCCGGATCTCGCGGCGCAGGCCAACGCGAAGGCCGGCATCTACGACGACGCCGAGCGCGACTATCAGGCGTGGTGGAAGTCGTGGGCCGACAAGCTGGAGTGGATGAAACCGCCGACGACGATTCTCGAGTGGAACGAGCCGTTCGCGAAGTGGTTCGCCGACGGCGAGCTCAACGCATCGGTCAACGCGCTCGACCGCCACGTGCGCGCGGGCAAGGCCGCGAAGATCGCGTTCTACTATGAGGGCGAGCCCGGCGATCGCTGGACCGTGACGTACGGGCAGCTGCTCGATGAAGTGTGCCGCTTCGCGAACGGCCTGCGCGCGCTCGGCATCAGGAAGGGCGACCGCGTCGCGATCTACATGCCGATGATCGTCGAGCTGCCCATCGCGATGCTCGCGTGCGCGCGCATCGGCGCGGCGCACTCCGTCATCTTCGGCGGCTTTTCGCCCGATGCGATCGTCGATCGCGTCAACGACTCGGAATGCGTCGCGATCATTACGGCCGATCACGGCTGGCGGCGCGGCAAGACGGTGCCCTTGAAGGCGAACGTCGATGAGGCGATCGCGAAGGGCATGCCGTCGCTGCGACACGTCATCGTCGCGAAGCGCGTCGGCGATCCGATCGCGATGGTCGAGGGGCGCGATCGCTGGTGGGAAGACGTCGTGCGCGATCAGCCGTCGACGTGCGAGCCGGAGCGCATGAACGCCGAAGACTTGCTTTACCTGCTGTACACGTCCGGCACGACGGCGAAGCCGAAGGGCATCAAGCACACGACCGGCGGTTATCTGACCGGCGTCACGGCGACGCACAAGCTCGTCTTCGATCTCAAGGAAGACACCGACGTGTACTGGTGCGCCGCCGACATCGGCTGGGTCACCGGACACTCGTACATCGTGTACGGACCGCTCTGCAACGGTGCGACGAGCGTCATCTACGAAGGCACGCCCGACTATCCCGACAAGGACCGGCTCTGGGAGATCGTCGAGCGCTACAAGGTCACGATCCTCTACACGGCGCCGACCGCGATCCGCACGTTCATGAAGTGGGGGACGCAGTATCCCGAGCGGCACGACATGTCGTCGCTGCGCGTTCTCGGCAGCGTCGGCGAACCGATCAATCCCGAAGCGTGGATGTGGTACTACGAGCACATCGGCGGCGGCCGCTGTCCCGTCGTCGACACGTGGTGGCAGACGGAGACCGGCGCGATCATGATCACGCCGCTGCCCGGCATCACGACGCTCAAGCCCGGCAGCGCGACGAAGCCGTTTCCCGGCATCCAGCCCGACATCGTCAACGACAAGGGCGAGTCGGTCCCGTTCGGCGGCGGCGGGTACGTCGTGCTGAAGCGGCCGTGGCCATCGATGCTGCGCGGCATCTACGGCGACGACGAGCGCTACGTGCAGACCTACTGGTCGCGATTCCCGCACATGTACCTTGCCGGCGACGGCTGCAAGCGCGACGAGGACGGCGACTACTGGTTCATGGGCCGCATCGACGACGTGATGAACGTGAGCGGCCATCGCATCTCGACGACCGAGGTGGAATCCGCGCTCGTCGATCACCCGGCCGTCGCCGAAGCCGCCGTGACCGGGCGCAATGACGACATCACCGGTCAGGCGATCTGCGCGTTCGTCACGCTCAAAGGACACTCGAACGGCTCGACGCAGCTCGCCGACGAGCTGCGCAACCACGTCGCGGAGAAGCTCGGAAAATTCTGCCGGCCGAAGTATCTGACGTTCACGCAGGAGCTGCCGAAGACGCGCTCCGGCAAGATCATGCGGCGGCTGCTGCGCGACATCGCCGAAGGACGGACGCTCGGCGACACGACGACGCTGGCCGATTCGAGTGTGGTCGCCGAGCTGCAGTCGCGCGCGAAAGAGGAAGCCGGTTCGGAGGACTGAGGTCTAAGGCGTCCGCGACGGCGCCGGCGTTCCGCCCGCGCCCGGCGGCGGTGTTCCGCTGCCCAGCGGCTGGTACGTCGGCCCGGCGACGGGCGCCGTATTCGGCTGCGACCCGCCGGTCGCGTTCCCTTGACCGCTCGTCGACCCGCCGTTCGGCGTGTTGGCCGGGTTGTTCGGAATTCCGGGACCGGGGCCGGCGCCGCGGTTGCCCGGATTGGGGTTGCCCGGGATCGGGTTCACGCCGGGCGCCGTGTACGGTGTGAGACCGTGCGAGGAGAGATACGTTTCCGCGATCTGGAGGTGTTGGTGCACGGTCGCGACGAGCGACGTCGCAAGTGCCTTCAGACCCGCGTTCGTACCGTTCTCGCTTTCCCACTGCACGATCGCGAGCGACACGACGATGCGCCGGAACTTGCATGCGCATGTAGTCGCCGTCCATCTGCGCGCCCGACTCTTGCTGCAGGCGCATCAGCCCGCGCATCGCGCCGTTCCGCGGGTCCGCATCGTTCCGGGGTGCGGGCAGCAAGTTCGTGCCGCGGGTCGCCGCCTCGAGCTTCACCGCGACGGTGCTGTGATCGTCGATCATCTGCTGCGCGAACCCGTGCACCGCCGGATCCTTCGTGCGGTTCACGACGTACTTCGCGTCCTCGAGCTCGGCACTGTTGGCGCGGTCCAGCATGCGCACGAAGTCGGCATCGCTGCGCGGAGCGTCGATGCGCATGCCGCCGGTCCGGCGTACCTGCACCGGGACGCGGCGGCGTCTGCGCGCCCGCCGCCAGCGTCGCCGCCGCAATTCCGGCACCGACGGCCGCGACGGCGAGAGCGCGTGCTGCCTTGGTCTGCTTCACCACGCTCGGTTTGTGCCTAGGGGCGGGAGACCGAAACGTGCTGTGCAGCCGACCAGGACGACCCGCCGGTCAGTCGCCGAACCCGACGTTCGCCCGGGACGGCACGACGGCGCCCGAATCGAACTCGCGGACGGAGACGCCTGGATAGCCGACTTTGGCGTCCGCGCTCGCCGCCCACGCCTCGACGATGAGGTCGCGCATCTCGGCCGCGCCCGCTGCGAGGCGGTCGAGCACGAGCGCGCGCGCGGCGGGGCTCGCAGCGTCGATGCCGCCCGCTGCTTCCAGACGGTAGACCGACGGCACGGCCCCTTCCGTCGTCGTCAGATATGCGCCGATCTGCGCGAGCAGCGGCGCGCTCGAAGAATGCGGCGCCGGAACGCGTGCCGCGACGAGATCCTCGGTCGCGACCTTGCGCACGAGCGCGGTCTCGAATCGCGAGTGCACCGTGTGCGATTCCGAGTAGCCGTTCGGGTTGCCGTAGCGCGCGCCGTTCCAGCCGTTGAAGTGCACCGACACGTGGAGCGGCTGCGATGCGTCCGCGACGAAATGGCCCCAGTAGCCGATGTCGCGCAGCGTGAGCATCTCGCGCACGGTACGGTCGTATGCGAAGAACGCGCGGTCGTCCGCGCTCGCGGCCTTCGTCGCGCCGTCGACGTCGACGCGCCAGTACGCGAGGTCGCGCACGACGTGCTCCCATCCGTCGGCGATCGAGTATGGCAGATATCCCTGGGCGTATTGATCGCTCGCGGGCGTCGCGCGGCGCAGCGCGGTGTCGTACGCTTCGCGGTCCTTCGGCAGCGCGTCGAGGCGGACGACGCCGTCGATCGTGAAATCGTCGAGCGCGTCGACGTAGTGCCCGGGATCGTTGTCGTCGTCGAACGGAGCGCCTGCGCCCTTGATGCGGTCGGCCTCGGGACCGAGCAGCGCGATCTCGTCGTGGGCGGCAGGCGTGCGGAGGAAGGCGGGTACGCCGGGCGGCAGCGTGCGGATCGCCGCGCCGTTGATGATCCGGTGACCGAGCGCGCCCCACGCGAACGCGGGCGACGGCGCGAACGCGAGCGCCGTCGCGACGACGAGCGGTGCGAACGATCGTTGGACGGTGGCCATGCCGCGCGCGTTCGCGCGCGCGCTCACGGCTCCCGCCCGAACACTTCGTCGAGCGCTCGGAGGTCCGTGATGCGCGTCGCGGGCGGCAGCGCGTCGACGATCGTCGCGCCGTACCGCATCGACGTCGCGCGCCCGTCGAGCAGCGCGACGACGCCGCGATCGGTGGTCGAGCGGATGAGCCGCCCGAAGCCCTGCTTCAGGCGGACGATCGCGCTCGGGATCATGTAGTGTTCGAAGCCGGAGCGGCCTTGCGCCTCGAGTGCGGCGATGCGAGCCGCGACGAGCGGCTCGGACGGCGACGGAAACGGAAGCCGGTCGATCACGACGCACGAGAGCGCGTCGCCGACGACGTCGATGCCCTCCCAGAACGTGCCCGTCGCGAACAGCACCGCGCTCGGCGTCGTGCGAAACCAGTCGAGCAGCGCGGAGCGCGGCAGGTCGCCTTGCACTTTGACCGGGAACGCGATGCGCTCGCACAGCAGCGCGTAGACCTCGCGCAGCCGCGCGTACGACGTGAACAGCACGAACGCGCGCCCGCCCGTGCGGTCGAGGACCTCTTCGATGAGCGGTGCGGCGCGGCGCGCGAAATCCGCGGCTTTGGGATTCAGCCGCGGCGGTGCGACGTACAGACGCGCTTGGCGCGCGTAGTCGAACGGCGACGGCGCGACGAGCTCTTGCGCATCGTCGAGGCCGAGCGACTGCTTGAGAAAGTCGAACGACCCGGCGGCGGAGATCGTCGCGCTCGTCAGGACGACGCTGCGCGTGCGCGCGAACAGCGCGCCGCGCAGGAAGCCGGCGACGGAGAACGGCGCGGCGTTGATCTCGTAGCGCTCGCCGCCTTCGCCGCGCTCGACCCACGCGACGGCCTCGATCTCGTCGGCAGGCACCGTGCCCGTCGCCTGCGACGCGGCATGCTCGATACGATCGACGGTCGCGACGTGCGCCGCAATGGATCGCAGCGCGAGGTCGCGGCGGCGTTCCGCTTCGGCATCGTTGTCCGTCGGCCGCCGCAGCGCCGACGTCCAATTCGCGTGCACCCAGTTCTCCAGCCGGTAGAACGACTCGCGCAGCGCGGGCAGGATCTCGAAAATGCCCTCGTTCGCTGCGATCGGATACTTGTCGCCGGGGACGCGCGCGAGCGTCTGCTGCAAACGCCGCATCCCTTCGTCGAGCTCGGCGTCGAACGCCGCCGGAACGGCGTACGTGCGGTGCAGCTTGCGCATCATCCGATGCACCGACACGGGCGAGAGCGTCGCGGTCAGCGCCGCGGTCGCGTACTTCTCCGCCTGGTGCGCCTCGTCGAGGACGACGAAGTCGTACGCGGGCAGCAACGCGCCGCCGCTCGCGAGGTCCAGGAAGAACAGCGCGTGGTTGACGACGACGACGTCGGCGAACCGCGCGGCGTCGCGCCGCGCGAAGAAATGACAGTCGGCGAAGCGATGACAGTATTCGCCGACGCAGTCGTCGGCGTCGGCGTCGAGCGTCTCCCAGTCGTCGGCGCGCGGCGTGAAGTCGAGTTCCGCACGGTCGCCGGTCTCGGTGCGTTCCGCCCACGCCCACAGACGTTCGAGCGCGACCGTCGGCGCGATCAGACGCGCGCCGCTCTCCTTCTCGAACTTCGCCTTGCAGAGGTAGTGGTTGCGGCCTTTGAGCAGCACGACGCGTGCGTCGACGCCGAGTGCGCGCGTGACGAGCGGGATGTCCTTGCGCACGAGCTGCTCTTGCAGCGCGATCGTGCCGGTCGACACGACGACGCGCGCGCCCGCACGCAGCGCCGGCACGAGGTATGCGAGCGACTTCCCGACGCCGGTTCCCGCTTCGACGACCGTGTGCACGTTCTCGAGGAACCCGCGCTGGATCAGCCGCGCCATGCGCAGCTGTCCCTCGCGCGGTTCGAAACCGGGAAGCGCGCGCGCGATCGGACCGTCGATTGCGAACGCGTCGTCGACGAGCTTCATTCGCGCGGGTCGCGAACGTCGAACGGCGGCACGTTTTCCGCTTCGTGCGGGCCGGCCTCCGGCGGCTGCTCGATCGTCTCCACGGGCGGCACGTGCTCGATCGTCTGCGCGCCGGGATCGTTCGCCGGCACGTAGGCATACGCGTACGACGGCCGCTGCGGCTGCACCATGTACAGCACCAATCCCGCGAGGAAGCCGGTGATCAAGCCGCCGACGTGCGCGGCCGCGGAGATGCCCGGCACGGCGAACGTGAACACGAGGTTGATCGCGATGATCGGGATGACCTGACCGATCAGCGCACGGCCGCGGCTTCCCATGCGGATGCCGACGGCGACGAGCGCGCCGAAGAGCCCGAAGATCGCGCCGCTGGCGCCGAGCGTCGGCACGTTGTAATTGAAATAGAGCACCGCGAGTCCCGAGCCGGCGATGGCGAGCGCGTAGAGCAGCACGAAGCGGATCTTGCCGTACAGCTGCTCGACGATGTTGCCGACTTGAAACAACGCCAGCATGTTGAGCCCGACGTGCGCGATCGATGCGTGCAGGAACGCCGCCGTGACGATCCGCCACCATTCACCGCCTTGGATGACCGCCGGCCCGATGAGGTACCCGTGATCGTACTCAGGCCCACCGGTCGAGAGCTCCCAGATGAACGCGATGACGTTGACCGCGACGAGCAGGTTGGTGAGGCTCACGCGGTGAGAGCCGGGCTCGCCTCCAGCGCGATCGCGATCAGACGCGCAAGCTCGAGGGAGATCGCGGTGCGTCCGCTCGCGCACTCGACGGTGACCGGACCGCCGAGCGGACCGCGGTCGACGACGTCGACGCTGGCACCCGGGCGGAGTCCGGCGCGGTCGAGATAGCGCAGCATCTCGGGCACGTCTTCGACGACCTCCACGATGCGCACCGTCGTGCCGACTTGCGCGTCGGCGAGGCGGAGGCCGGAACGCTGCGGTTCGGTCAGGTCGGCAGGCGGAATCGGATGCCCGTGCGGACAGACCCGCGGATCGCCGAGGATCGCGACGAGCCGTTCTTCGACGCGATCGGAGATCGCGTGCTCGAGGCGGCACGCTTCTTCGTGCACCTCGTCCCACGGCATGCCGAGCACGTCTTGCAAGAACACTTCGGCCAGCCGGTTGCGGCGCACGACGCGCACGCCGACGCGCAGCCCTTTCTCGGTCAGCGTGGCTTGGCCGCGCGCTTCGTACGTGAGGTAGCCTTCCGCGGTCAGCTTCTTGAGCATTCCGGATACGGACGCCGGCGCCACGCCGAGGTCGGCGGCAAGCCCGGACGTCGTCACGCCCGGTCCCTCGCGATCGAGCCGGTAGATCGCTTCGAGATACTCCTCCGTCGACTCGTCGAAGTGGGTGTGGCCCGGCATGGGCCTACCCTGTTCGACTCGCGAGCGCGGAGTTCCGGGAACGCTGGAACCGATCGTGCAGCCGGGCCTTCGCTGCGGAAGATGCGAACGACGAGTCGATCGCGTTGCGCGCGAACCGTACGAGCGCATCGTCCCCGAACGTGCGCGCGACGTACGCGTACTCCTCGACGAGCGTCGTCCCGAACAGCGCCGGATCGTCGGCGTCGATCGTCACGATGCACCCGGCCGCATCGAGGTCGCCGAGCGGATGCAGCATTCCGGGAGGCACCGCGCCGGTCAGACGGTTCGACGTCGGGCACACCTCGAGCGCGATCCCGCCGCTCCGCCAGGAGCTCGACCACCGCGGCGATCTTCGAGCGCGCGCACGCCGTGGCCGATCCGCTCGGCGCCCAGGGCCTCGACGGCCGCTCGGACGCTTTGCGCGCCGGCGGCCTCGCCCGCGTGCGCGACCGCGTGCAGCCCGCCGTCCCGGGCAATCGCGAAGGCGCGCTCGAACAGCTCGGCCGGAAAGCGGGGTTCGTCGCCGCCAAGTCCGATGCCGACGACCCCGAGGTCGCGCAGCCGCAGCGCCTGGCGCGCGGACTCCTCGGCTCGCTCGGGACCGAAGTTGCGCGTGAGGTCCGCGATCAGCGCGACCTCGATGCCGAGCGCACCGCCGGTCGCGTCCAGCGCCGCACGGATCGCCTCGATGACCGCGCGCACGTCGAGGTCGCGGTGGAAGAACGTCCAGACCGACGGCGACACGAAGACTTCGGCGTACATCACGCCCTGCGCGGCCGCGTCAACGACGTAATCGCGCGCGATGCGCGCGAAGTCTTCCGGCGCGCGCAGCGTCTCGGTGACCTTCGCGAAGAGCAGCAGGAAGTCGGCGAACGTCGCGAAGGCGTACGTGCGCGCGGGGTCGGCCCGATCGACCCAAACCGACGCCGTACTTCGCGGCCAGCGCGCGAAAGGTCTCGGCGCGAACGGTTCCCTCGAGGTGGCAGTGGAGCTGCACCTTTGCGAGCCCGCGCACGTCGAGGCGGCTGTCCTGGGCCGGATTCATCCTTGACGGTCGTTCGACGGCGGTGCTATAGTAACCGTCGCCCACCGCGGGGTGGAGCAGTCCGGTAGCTCGTCGGGCTCATAACCCGAAGGTCGCGAGTTCAAATCTCGCCCCCGCAACCAATCCAGGTCCAGATCGTGCAAGCGTTCTGGACCTGTTTCGTTCCGGGCGTCGGCTTTCTGGTTCAGGCAGACTATTGCTCTGCAATCGAGTCGCGGTCGGACCCCAGATCAACGATGAGGCCTTCCGCGGCATCGCGGCCATTCCACCGTGCCGGACTCCACAACGGCAGATGGTGGTTCCCGACGCCGCGTGACGGACCGGAAGCCGACTGTACCGTCGTCGCCGACCTATGACAAGGAATACAGGTCCGGAACGTTCGCGCGTTCCGGACCTGTTTCGTTTGCGACCCGACCGCGATCGGTTCGAGGGACGTCAGCGAGTGCGCGCCGTCGGCGTGCGTTCAGGCTGCGAGTGCGCGGTCCGCGAGGTCGTACAGTTCGCGATCTTCGAGGTCCATGCGGCGGGTCAGCACTTCGAGGAAGCGCGTTCATCTCGCGAACATAGCCGTCGACGTCCGCGGCGATCGCTCCGCCCTTGATCCACTTCTCGTAGAAGGCCATGAACGCTCGCGGCAATCCCGCCCATCGTATCCTGCAACCGCTTCGCGCTCGCGCGGACCTCCGGGTCGGGATGCTCCAGCAGGCGGGGATAGAGGCCGTCATCTTCCGCCTTCAAGTGCATCTTCAATTGGCCCGCAAGTTGCGCCAGATACGTCCGATGCTCCGACTCGCTGCGCGCGGTCAGCATCTTCGCGCCTTGCGCCCGCAGACGATCGTGCTGCTCGCGATAAACCGTCGTTCTTGCCATGTCGCCGTCCTTCCGTGAGCGGCATCGATCGTCGATGCCTTCTCGCTAGTGAACGGCCGCGGCAGGCGGCGGCTAAAGGTCGATTACGATCATTTTACGCTACGGCGCCGCGCAATACGCCGTGAGCGCGTCCATCACGTCGGGCGACGCGGTTTTGCCGCTGGGACGCACGTAGGTGATCTTCGAGACGCCCGGCGCATCGTCGATGATGATCTGGTGCACGACAGTCGTTCCGAGCGTCATTTCCACCTCGTGCGCTCGGCTCGCGCCGCATTTGCGGTCGGTGTCCACGGTCGTCTTGATGCGCGTTGTCCGCGATGTTCTTCTTCACCGCCGCGACGGTGTCGTCGTACGAGAGATCCGTATCGGCGAGATAGCTGACGTACTCGCCGTCACTTTTCTTCCAGGTGTCCTGCGAGTGCTGGGCGTCGGCCGTGGCCGGCGCGCCGGCGTGGTCCCAGCCCGTCCCCGGGCCCGGGAACGGTCTCGGTGCCGCGGCGGCCACCGAAGGCAGCGCGATGAAGGCGACGAGCGCGGCGACGGCGCGCAAGCGGACGTTTCATTCATAGCAACCCGTCGATGCGACAAACGTCGTATCCGACCCTGGCGGCCGCTTATGCGTGTGCGGCGCGCCCGATCACGCCGAGTTCGCGACCCACCTTCTCGAAGGCGGCCAACGCCCGGTCCAGCTCCTCACGGGTGAGAGCGCTCGAGATCTGCACGCGGACGCGCGCGGTACCCTCCGGCACGACCGGGAAGCCGAAGCCCGTCACGAACACGCCTTCCTTCAGGAGCCGATCGCTCATCGCGATCGCGAACGCCGTGTCACCGACGATGATCGGCACGATGGCACTCGGGCCGTCGAGCGGCGTGAAGCCGAGGCGGCGCAGCCCCTCGCGGAAGTAGCGCGTGTTCTCGCGCTGCCGCTCGACGAGATCCGGATGCGCGTCGAGCACCTCGATCGCGCGCAGCGCGCTGCACGCGACCGTCGCCGGCAGCGCGTTCGAGAACAGCTGCGTGCGCGAACGCTGCACGAGCGTGTCGATCAGCGCGCGCGATCCCGCGACGAAGCCGCCTGCGGCGCCGCCGAGCGCTTTGCCGAGCGTGCCGGTGAGGATGTCGACTTTGCCTTCGAGTCCGAAGTGCTCGATGGTGCCGCGCCCGGTGCGTCCCATCACGCCGGTGCCGTGCGAGTCGTCGACGATCGTCACCGCGCCGTAGCCGCTCGGCGAGCGCGACGATCTCGGGCAGCTTCGCGAGCGAGCCTTCCATCGAGAACACGCCGTCGGTGATGACGAACGCCGTTCCGTCCGCAGCGCGCAGCTGCGCTTCGAGGTCGCCCATGTCGCCGTGCTTGTAGCGCATGCGCTTCGCGCCCGCGAGCCGGCAGCCGTCGATGATCGATGCGTGGTTCAGCTCATCGCTGATGATCGTGTTGCCCGCCGTCGCGACCGTCGGAATCAGGCCTTCGTTCGCCGTCCAGCACGACACGTACGAGAGCGCCGCCTCGAATCCGAAGAACGACGCGATCTTCTCCTCGAGCGTCGCGGTGCACGTCGAACGTACCGCAGATGAAGCGCACGGACGCCGTGCCGGCGCCGTACGTGCGCAAGCCGTCGATCCCCGCTTGCACGACGTCGGGGTGGTCCGCCAGGCCGAGGTAATTGTTCGAGGAGAGCACGATGACGTCGCCCGCCTCCTCCATGTGCACTTCGGGCGCCATCGCGCCGGTGATGTGGCGCAGCCGCTTGTACGTTCCCGCCGCACGCAGCGCGTCGAGGTCGGCGTTCAGGCGGGATTCGAAAGCGGCGTTCATCGGTGTCCTCGGTGTCGGAGCCGGCGCTTGCTTGCCGATCAGAACAGGGTGGACTCAACCTTCGGAACGGTGCAATGCACGCTCCTGGACCGCCGCTCGAGCGCGCCGGTCCGCGGCGCGCGCATCACGTGCGTCTGGCGCGACCAGCGCGTCTCCGTGCTGCGCGCCGACGCGCGCGGAGCGTTCGTCACCGAGCTCCCGGAAGGCGTCTACGATCTCGTGATCTCGGCGCGCGGCTACCTCTCGCTCTTCGTGCGCGGGATCGGCGTGCTCGCGGGATACCGGCAGAACATCGTCCGCGGTCTCGTGCCGGGCGAAGGCCAGTCGCCGGACGGCGAGCCGTCGACGGCGATCGCCGGCTTCGTCCGGGACCGCGTCGGCCGTACGGTGCCGAACGTCACGATCCACGTGAAGAACGGCGCCGGCGGTCCCGCGTACACGACGAACACCGATGCGGGTGGCGCGTACGTGCTGCACGGCGTGGTGCCCGCGATGTACGACCTGTACGCGCGCGCCGGCGACCGCACCGTCGCGCACGAGCACGTCGCGATCGCACACGCGAACGCGCTCGTGCGCCGCGACTTGCGGCTCGTGCAGCTTCTAGAGCTTCAGGACGATCTTCGCCGCTTCGCCGGACCGCATGAGTGCGAATGCCTCGTCGAACCGCTCGAACGGCAGCTCGTGCGTGATGATCGGCGTCAGATCGACGCGTCCGCTCGTCACGAGCGCTTGCGTCTGATACCACGTCTCGAACATGCGGCGCCCGTTGATGCCGAGCACCGTGAGCCCCTTGAAGATGATGCGCTCGGCGAGGTTGATCTCGACGTCGTCGGATGGGATGCCGAGCAGCGCCGCGACGCCGCCGTTGCGCACCATCGCGAGCCCGTCGTCGATCGCCTGCCCCGAGCCCGACATCTCGAGCAGCACGTCGACGCCGTCGCCGTTCGTGCGCGCGACGATCTCCTCGACGAGGCCCGGCTGTCGCGCGGAGAACGTCGCGTCGGCGCCGACCCGCTTCGCGAGCTCGAGCTTCTGCGGGTTCACGTCGATCGCGAACACCGTCGACGCGCCGGCGGCGCGTGCGACGGGGATCGCCATGAGGCCGATCGATCCGACGCCGGTGATCGCCACGGACTTTCGCCGAGACGCCGGCCGACATCACCGTGTGCACGGCGTTGCCCGAGCGGATCGAACACGGCCGCCCAGCTGTCGGGGATCGCCGGATCGAGCCTCCAGACGTTCGCCTCCGGCATGCGGATGTAGTCGGCGAACGAGCCGTCGGTGTCGACGCCGATGATGCGCACGTGCTCGCAGATGTGCGCTTCGCCGGTGCGGCACAGCCGGCACACGCCGCACGCGATGTGTCCCTCCGCCGACACGCGGTCGCCGGCGCGCACCCCGGTCACGGCGGTGCCGACCGCGGCGACGTCGCCCATGAACTCGTGCCCGATCGTCAGCGGCGGCTTCACGCGACGCTCCGCCCAGTGATCCCACCCGTAGATGTGCAGATCGGTCCCGCACAAGCCGACGGCGCGCACGCGGATCAGCACGTCGCTCGGCCCGATCTCCGGCACGGGCACGTGCTGCAGCGCGAACCCGGGACCCGGCGCGACCTTGCGGAGCGCGCGCATCGTGGCGGGCACCGCTTTCGCGGAAGGCGAGCGCTCGCGTGCTGAGGAGATCATCGCGCGCGGACTTCGCGCACGCCGTCGCGCCGCCCCGCGATCAGCCGAAACGCCCGGTGATGTAGTCTTCGGTCCGCTTTTCGCGCGGATGCGTGAAGATCTGATCGGTCGGCGCGACCTCGACGATCTCGCCGAGATGGAAGAACGCCGTGAAGTCGGAGATGCGCGCTGCCTGCTGCATCGAGTGCGTCACGATGACGACGGTGTAGTCGTCGGTCAGCTGACTGATGAGGTCCTCGATCTTCGAGGTCGCGATCGGATCGAGCGCCGATGCGGGCTCGTCCATGAGGATCACTTCCGGATTCAGCGCGACGGCGCGCGCGATGCACAAGCGCTGCTGCTGGCCGCCGGAAAGGTCGAGCGCCGATCGCTGGAGCCGGTCCTTGACCTCGTCCCACAGCGCCGCTTGCCGCAGCGCGCGTTCGGCGATCGCGTCGAGCTTCGACTTGCTCGCGCTCGCCGTGAATGCGCGGGCCGTAGACGACGTTCTCGTAGATCGTCTTGGGGAACGGGTTCGGCCGTTGAAACACCATCCCGATGCGGTGCCGGATGACGACGGGGTCTGCGTCCGGGCTGTAGATGTCCTCGCCGTCGAGCTCGATGCACCCTTCGACGCGCGCGCCCGGCGTGAGGTCGTGCATGCGGTTCAGCGCGCGTAAGAACGTCGACTTGCCGCATCCGGACGGCCCGATCAGCGCGGTGACGTGCTGGGCGCGCATCGCGAGCGACGCGTTCTTGATCGCGTGGAACGTCGCCGTAGTACACGTCCACGTCCTTCGCCGTGAGCTTGTCTTCCGTCACGCCGACGCCGGCCGGCGGCTCTCGCGTAGAGATCATGAGGTTCTCCCGGTGAAGTGCTTCGTCAAGCGCCGGCCCACGATGCGCGCGCAGACGTTGAACGCGAGCACCATGATGAGCAGCACGAGCGCCGAGCCGTTGCCGATGCGATCGACGTCCGGCACCACCGACTCGGAATGCGTGTACCAGAGATGCACCGCGAGCGTCTCCGCCGTGTGGAACGGGTTGATGTCGTACGGATGGTTCGCGGTCACGCTCAAACCCGCGGTGAAGATCAGCGCGGCCGTCTCGCCGTAGATGCGGCCGGCGATCAGCACGACGCCCGTGGTGAGCCGGCCGATCGCGCTCGGCAAGACGACGCGGGCGATCGTCTGCCATTTCGTGCCGCCGAGGCCCATCGACGCCTCGCGCAGCGTGTCGGGAACGCTCGCGAGCGCTTCCTGCGTGACGCGGACGAGCGCCGGGAGGTTCAGCATCGTGAGCGTCAGCGCACCGCCGAGCGCCGTGTAGCCCCAGTGGAACGTGTACACGAAGATCAGCAGTCCGAACAGACCCATCACGATCGACGGCACGGTCGCGAGCGATTCCGCGCTGAACTGCACGATGCTGCGGAACGTTCCGGGCAACGCGTACTCTTGCAGATAGATGCCGGCGCTCACCGCGATCGGGATCGTGAAGAACAGCGTCAGCATGAGAATGTAGAACGAGTTGTAGATCTCGGGCCCGACGCCGCCGCCGGCCGTCGTCTCCTGCGGGCGCCCGAAGATGAACGACGGCGTCAAGCGCGCTCCAGCCCAGGTACACCATGTAGACGATGAAGGCGGCCAGCAGCACGATGATGCTGCTCGCCATGATCCAGAGGACGATCGTCGCAACGGCATCGGTCGTCTTGCGGACGCGGACGCTGCGCGATGCGCTCACGTTGCGCGGCGCGTGCGCCGTTGCGACGGACATCGCTATGTCCTTCTCCGCAGCGCGAAACGCACGAGCACGATCAGCAACATCGCGATCAGCAGCAGCAACAACGCCATCGTGAACAGCGTGTGCTGCGAGCAGCGAGCCTTGCGCGGCGCCGGGCATGTCGGTTACGATCTCGGTCGTCAGCGCCGCCGTCGGCGCGAACACGGTGTTGGCGAACTGCGTGGAGTTGCCGATCACCATCTGAATCGCGAGCGTCTCGCCGATCGCGCGCGCCATGCCGAGGATCAGCGCGACGGCCAGGCCGCTCGACGCGCTCGGCAGCAGCACGCGCAGGATGGTCTGCCAACGCGTCGCGCCGAGCGCGAGCGAGCCTTCCTTCAGCGACCCCGGCAACGACCGGAACGCGTCCTCGCTCAGCGTGATGACGGTCGGCAGGATCATGATCGACAGCACGATCCCGGCTGCCGCAAGGCCGAAGCCGGACGGCGAGCTCGTGTGCGTGCGAATCAGCGGAACGAGCAGCGTCAGCCCGAGCCATCCGTAGACCACCGACGGGATGCCCACCATGAGCTCGATCGCGGGCTTGAGCAGCGCCGTCATGCGCGGCGGCGCGATCTCGGAGAGAAAGATGCCCACCGCAATCCCGAACGGCCCGCCGACCCCGATCGCGAACAGCGTGACCGCGAGCGATCCGACGATGAAGACCGCCGCCCCCGGGCTGCCCTGATCGACCGCGAAGTTCGACGAGAACAGGAACGTCGCGACGTTGACGTGATCGACGAAAAACGTCTTCGTCCCCTCGAGCGCGAGGTACGCGAGCAGCGCGAGCATCGCGAACATCACGAACCCCGCCGCGATGCGCAGGCCGGTCAGCGCGATCGCCTCGACGAGGCGCGCACGCCGCGCCTGGAGCGCGATCACGGGCGGGCTGCCCCGGGTGCCGCCGGCCCGGGCGTGCGCGTCACGATGAGCTCCTTCTGAAAGCAATCGGGCGTCGGCGGTGCGAGCCGCCGGCGCCATGTTCCCAAGCCGAGATTAAGAGGACGTTATCGGTCCGTCTCTTTGACCTTCATGTCGCGAATGAGGATGAAGCCGTTCTTCCTGCACGAGGTCCGCGGAGCCGGCGACGAAGGCGATGAACTTCGCGACGTCACCCGCCGGCGTACCGTTCGTGAACATGTGCTCGTACGACCACACCGCGTACTTGCCGGTCACGATGTTGCCGGCGGTCGGGGCGACACCGTCGACCGAGACCTCTTCAATGCCGGGCTGATTGTGCGTACCGCTGAACGCCGCGTACGAGATCGCGCCCGGAGTTTGTTTCACGACGCTCACGACCGTCCCGGTCGCGTCTTCCGTCAGGCCGCTCTCGTTGATCGGCGTGCTGCCCATCAGCGTCTTCGTGAAGACGGCGCGCGTGCCGGAGCTGCGCGGCCGGTTGATGACGACGATCTTTTGATCCGCGCCGCCGACGTCTTTCCAGTTCGTCGCTTTGCCGGAGAAGATGTCTTGGATCTGCTTCTTGCTCAGGTTCTTGACGTTGACGCCGGGATGCACGATGACGGCGAAGCCGATGACCGCGACGCGATTGTCGTGCAGCTCGGGATGCATCGGCGCGACGATGTCCGAGTCGCCGATGTCGATCGCCTTCGCAGCGACCTGTGCGATGCCGGTGCCCGATCCGCCGCCGGAGACGCTGATCTTGACGTCGGCGTGCTGCTGCTGATAGACGCCGGCGGCGTCCTTGACCAAGGGCAACAGTGCCGTCGAGCCCGCGATGTTGATGTTGCTGTCCGCGAATGCGGGCGCCGACGGTGCGGCGACCGAGAACCCGAAGACGAGCGCCGCGAACGCAGCCTGCCTCTTCACAAAGTATTCCTCCATCATGACGACGTTCGGTGGACCGTTGCCGAGAACGGCCGCCCGCCCTGCATCATCGCAGGCCCGCCGTAAGGGTCGTTTACATCTTCCTTAAGGCGCCTTAAGATTCGAATGCGCGGACGCGCACCGTGAACGTCGCGCCGCTTCCGTACACGGAGTCGGCGACCAGGGACCCGCCGTGCGCTTCGACGAGGTGCTTCGCGATCGCGAGCCCGAGGCCGGTGCCCGTGTGCTCCCGCGCGCGCGAGCGGTCGACGACGTAGAACCGCTCGAAGATGCGCGTCAAGTCGGCGAACGGAATCCCGGCGCCCGTGTCGCGCACGCGGAGGACGGCATCGTTCGCTTCACGCGACACGGACACGGTGACGCGGCCGCCGGACGGTGTGTGCCGCAGCGCGTTGTCGACCAGATTCATCGTCACTTGCGTCAGGGCGCCGCGGTCGGCGTCGACGCCGACCGGCTCCGGCGCCTCGAGCTCGAGGTCGATGCCGAGGCGCGCCGGCCTGCTGCGCGAACGAGTTCACGCTCGCCGCCGCGACGTCGCCGAGATCGAACGTCTCGCGGCGCAGCGGCATCACGCCCGGCTCCGAGCGCGCGAGCTCCAGCAAGTCCTCGACGAGGCGGATCATGCGCTCGACCTCCGCCTGAATCTGCGGCAGGAACAGCGTGCGCGCTTCGGCATCGTCGTCCGCGAGCACCACGGTCTCGAGCATGAGCTTGATCGCGGCGAGCGGTGTTCGCAGCTCGTGCGACACGTTGCCGATGAAGTCCGAACGCATGCGCTCGGCGGCGAGCAGCGCGGTGCGATCCGCGGCGATCGCGATCGCGCCGTTCTCGTAGGGCTGCGCGGTGACGCCGATCGAGCGTTCGCGCGCACCGGTGCCGAACACGACGTCGCGCGTCGCCGTGGTCCCCGCGATCGCGGCCGCGAGCATCCGCTCCAGCTCGACCGACGGCACGACGTCGATCACGGCGCGGCCGCGCGCGCGCGACCGCTCGACGCCGAAGAGCCGCGCTGCCGCGGCGTTGAAGACGCGAACGCGCGCGTTCGCATCGACGGTGAACGCCGCGAACGGCAAGGCGTCGACGAGCCGAGCCGCGCCGTCGGCCGCCCGCTCCGGCGGCTGTTCCTCCGCCGCGCTCGACGCCGGCGCGCCTCGCGCGCTCGGCCGAAACGCGAAGTACGTACCGGCGATCCCGGCCAGCGCGCCGAGCGCGCCCGCGACGACGTCGTTCACGGGCGAATCGACGAAGGCACTAGTCGCGGAACATGTACCCGCGGCTCCGCACCGTGACGATATGCCGCGGGTTGTTCGGATCGATCTCGACCTTCTCGCGCAGCCACCGCACGTGCACGCTGATCGTCTGGTGCTCGCCCTCGAAGTCGTAGCCCCACACCTTCTCGAGCAGCATCTGCCGCGCGACGATGCGCCCGCGGTTCTCCATCAGCACGTGCAGCAGCCGGAATTCCTTTGGGGCCAGCGCGACGTCACGGCCGCGCACGACCAGACGCTGCCGCGCCGGATCGATCGTGATGTCGCCGGCGGTGATCGACTCGTCGCGCGCTTCGGCGTCGACCTCGACGCGGCGCAGGCGCGCCTTGATGCGCGCCATGATCTCGCCCAGCGCGAACGGCTTCGTCACGTAGTCGTCGGCGCCGAGCTCGAGCGCGAGCACCTTGTCGAACTCCTGGTCTTTCGCCGTCAGCATGATGATCGGAACGCGCGACGTGCGACGAATTTCCTTGCACGCCTCGATGCCGTCGAGCAGGGGCAGCATGATGTCGAGCACGACGAGATCCGGTCGCTCGGTCTGCGCGAGCGTTACTGCGGTGCGTCCGTCACCGGCCGTCGCCACCGCGTAGCCGTTCTTCTCGAGGTTGTAGCGCAGCGACTGGACGATCGCCGCCTCGTCATCGACGAGCAGAATTTTCTTCTTCGCCACGGCGGTTGCCGTCACGCCGGTCGCATCCCCGTCGCGCCGACCCGGATCATCCCCCGCGCCTTTGCCATACGAGCCGCCGCGTACGGCACGCGGGAAGCGACGGCCTGCGCACGAACGTCGGACGCGTGCAGCTCTCCGCCGAAGAGCCGCGTCCGGCGCCGCTGCGCGCGTTCATCCGCCTCTCGCGCCCGCTCTTTCTGTACGGCGGGTTCGCGGGCGTCGCGCTCGGCGCCGCGGTCGCGCGATGGAGCGGCCACGCGCTCGACGTGCGAACGTACGCGTTGACGCAACTGCTCGTGACCGCGTTTCATCTGATGGTGCACTACGCGAACGACTACTTCGACCGCGAGAGCGACGTCGAAGCGGTGCGCACGCGGTGGTCGGGCGGCAGCGGCGTGTTGGTCGAGGCGAGCGCTTCAGCCCCGCGTCGCGCTGATCGCCTCGCTCGCCTGCGCCGCGATCGGCATCGTCGCGTGCATGCGGTTTCTGCTGCACGGAGACGTCCTCGTCGCGGCGCTCGGCGCCGGGATTCTTGGTCTTCGCCTGGTGCTACTCGGCACCGCCGGTTCGCTTCGCGGCGCGCGGGCTCGGCGAGCTCGATACCGCGTTTGTCGTGGCGCTGCTGATCCCGTGCACGGCGTACGCTGCGTTCGCCGGCGAGCTCGACGCGAGTATCGCGCGCGCCGTCGATCGCACCGGCGCTCGCGATGTTCGCGATGATGCTGTGCGTCGAGCTGCCCGGATACCGACTGCGACGTGCGAGCCGGAAAGCGCAATCTCGTCGTGCGCCTCGGCGTACCTCGCAGCTGGCGGCTGCTGAACGCGGCCGCGTCCTTCGCGCTCGGCGCGGCGCTCGTCACGACGCTGCGCCTGCACGATCCGACCGCAACGTTCGCGCTCGCGCCGGCCGCGTTCGCGACGCTGATGCTGGTCGGCGTGGTCTACCGGCACCGGCGGCCCGGCGCGACCGCGTTCTGGGGCGTCGGCCTCTACGCGACGACCGTCACCGGGCTCGCAGCCGCCTACGCGTTGGCCGCCCCCGGCTGATGCCGGCGACGAGCGTCGTTGCGGCGCCCGGTCCCGGCGAGCGCACAATGGAGGGGACGCAGCCCGAGCGAAGCCGACGGGCCACGTACGACGACGCGAAGGGAATACCGACAGGATGCTTGCTTCGATCCGACGGCCGACGTTCGAAGACCTCAACCTCTCCACCGGCAAGCGGGCGCGCTTGTGGGAGATGATGTACGGTCACGGCCCCGGCAACGGGACGCTGATGCTGCTGCCGATCGACCAAGGCCTCGAGCACGGGCCGATCGACTTCTTGGACAATCCCGACGCGCTCGACACCGACTGGGTGCTCCGTCTCGCGGTCGAAGGCAAATTCTCCGGCATCGCCTACCACGTCGGGCTCGCGGAGAAGTACCACGCGCAGTACGCGGGACGCGTGCCGCTCGTGCTCAAGGTCAACGGCAAGACGAACATCCCGCCCGACGACGAGTCGTTCAGCCCGCTCACGTCGAGTGTCGAAGACGCGGTGCGTCTCGGCGCGTCCGCGGTCGGCTACACCGTGTACGTCGGCTCGCCCGCGCAAGACCGCGACTCTGCGCCAAGCCAACGACGTGCGCCGCGAGTGCGAGAAGTACGGCATGCCGCTGATCGTCTGGGCGTATCCGCGCGGCTCCGCCGTGAAGTCGAAAGGCGGACAGGACTCGCTCTACGCCGTCGACTACGCCGCGCGCGTCGCGTGCGAGATCGGCGCCGACATCGTCAAGCTGAACGTGCCGAAATCCGAAGACGCCGCGCCGGCATCACCGAAGCCGTACAACACGATGACGATGGACGAGCTCGACGGGCTGCGGAAGGTCGTGAAGTCCGCAGGACGCACGCTCGTGCTCGTCTCCGGCGGCTCGAAGCTGAGCGACGACGACACCGTGCACAAAGCGCGCCTCGCGATGGAGTCGGGTTGCGTCGGTTTGATCTTCGGCCGCAACATGTGGCAGCGCAAGTGGGACGATGCGCTCGCGATGGCCGGACCGCATGCACACGCTGATGAACGAGTTCGGCCAGGAGACGTGATCGACACGCACGTCGAGCCGCTCGAAGCGCGCATCGAGAAGGCTCTCGACCGCATCCGGCCCTTCATCCACCGCGACGGCGGCGAGGTGTGGCTGGTGAAGGTCGAGGACGGCGTCGCGTACGTGCAGATGATCGGCGCGTGCGGCGGCTGTCCGGCGTCGAACGCGACGCTCAAGGGCGGCATCGAAGCCGTCGTGCGCGAGGATGTTCCGGAGATTCGCGCGGTCGAGCAGGTGTAGCGGCCGTCAATCCGCTGCGCGGAACACCAGCGCGGCGTTGATCCCGCCGAAGCCTGCGGAGTTCGAGAGCACCGTGCGTACCGGGCGGTCCAGGCGCTCGCGCGTGACCGCGACGTTGCAGTCGGCATCGTCGCTGTTCACGCTGCGCGGCACGGTGCCGTAGGCGATCGCCGCGACGGACAGCGCCGCTTCCCAAGCGCCCGTTGCGCCGAGCGCGTGCCCGTGCTGTCCCTTCGTCGCGCTCACGGGCACGTCGTGCGCGCGTTCGCCGAAGACGATCTCGAGCGCGTGCGCCTCGCACGCGTCGCCGAGCGGCGTGCCGCTGCCGTGCGCGTTCACGACGTCGATCTCGTGCGCCGCGAGCCCCGCTTCGTCGAGGGCGCGCTGCATCGCGGCCGCGTTCATCGTCGCGTCCGGCCGCGGCGCCGACATGTGGTGCGCGTCGTTGGTGAGGCCGTAGCCGGCGATCTCGCCGTAGACGCGCGCGCCGCGCGCACGCGCGTCGTCGAGCCGCTCGAGGACGAGCACGCCCGCGCCCTCGGCCATGACGAAGCCGTCGCGCGCGCGGTCGAACGGACGGCTCGCGGCGTGCGGGTCGTCGTTGCGCGTCGACATCGCCTTGATGATCGTGAACGCGCCGTAGATCAGCGGCGAGAGCGGCGCCTCGACGCCGCCCGCGAGCGCGGCGCGCACGTCGCCGCGCGCGACGGCGCGAAACGCATCGCCGATCGCGACGGCGCCGGACGCACACGAGTTGCCGTTCGCGACGGTCGGTCCGCGCAGGTCGAACTCGATCGCGACGTTGCACGTCGCCGCGCCGCCGAACACGGAGATCGCGAGCAGCGGCTTCACCGCGTCGATGCCGCGTTCGCGGAAGACGTCGTGCTGCTCGTCGGCGAACGCGAGGCCGCCGAGCGCGGAGCCGAGGAAGACGCCCGACGTCGCTCGATTCGCCGTTCGGATGGTATCCCGCGTCGTCGAGCGCGAGACGCGACGCCGCGATCGAGAACTGCGAGAATCGATCGGTCCAGTGCAGGCGCTTGCGCCCGACGAACTCTCGCGGGTCGAACTCGCCGACCTCCGCGGCGATGCGCGAACGGTACGCGCTCGCGTCGAAGCGCGTCACTTCGCCGACCGCGACGCGCTCGTCGACGATCGCGTTCCAGAACGCCGGCATGCCGATGCCGAGCGGCGTGACGACGCCGATCCCCGTCACCGCGACGCGATGCGGCGCCGTTTCCGTTCATGGGCGGCCCTCCGCGAGCGCCTTCACGCGCGCCAGCGTCTTGGCCGCAACGCCGTGGATGAAGTAATCGCTCACGAGGTGCTTGCCGATCCAGTCGGCCGCGAGCGGGAATCGGAAGCGCAGCCGATGCTCGATCGTCACGCGCGTGCCGCCGCCGTGGGGCTCGAAGATCCACTCGACGTCCATCCCGCGCGTCCAGCCGCGGACGTGACGAAACGCGATGTGCGGCGCGACCGGATCGTTCGTCTGCTCGGCGACCCATCGGATCGGAAAGACGTCCTGCCACGCGCCCATTGCGACGACGCGCGTCGCGCCGCGGTCCTCCAACACGCGCACGTAGCGATAGTGCGGCAATACCTCCGGCCATCGTTCGGTCGCCGACGCGAGCGCGTACACGCGCGCTGCGGGTGCCGCGACGTCCACCGTGTTGCGCGTGATCGTCACGCGATCAGTCTCCCGAGCACGCCGAGACGAAGGGCGCGCTGGGGCGGAATCGCGCCCGACAGCGCGTCGAGCAGCGTCGCGCCCGCCTCGGGGAACCGCGCCAAGCGCGCGGACGCGCGCCGCGCGAGCGGCGGAACGTCGACGAGCGTGGCGACCGCGCGGCAGAGCAGCCGCCGCGCGGCGATGTCGCGCGCGAGCGACCGGGCATACGCGTCGAACGCGACGGCCTCGGCGCCGCGCAGCGCGGCGACGACGGCTTCGGCGGCGCGCTCGGCGCCGGTGAGCGCGAGGAACACGCCCTGACCGGTGAACGGGTCGACGAATCCGGCCGCGTCGCCGGCGAGGACGGCGCCGGGTACCGCAGCGCGGACGACGTCGTGCGCGAGCGGGCCGACCGAGACGCGCGGACCGACGAGGCGCGCGGATGCGAACGACCGTACCCCGCGGCCGAGCCGCGCGGCCGCGCCGCCCATGCCGGCGTCGACGTCGCGCGACCACGCGCTCAGACGCGCCTTCGGAACCACGACCATCACGTTGGCATACGCGTCTGAAACCGGGTTGAGCGCGAAGTACGCGCCGTCGCCGACGAACATCTCGACGTGCGCGTCGAGCGCTCCGAACCCGGCATAGTGGCCACCGATCGCGTAACGCGCGCGCCCGCGGCTCGGTTTGTGCACGCCGAGCTTGCGCGCGACCGTCGAGCCGGCGCCGTCCGCGCCGACGACGATGCGCGCGCGGCGATCCTCGAGCGCGCCTTCCGCGGTTCGAACGCGCAGGCCCACGCACCGGTCGCGCTCGACGATCGCGTCCTCGACGCGCCCGTGTTCGACCGTCGCACCCGCGGCGACCGCCTCGTCCAGCAAGATCGCGTCGAGCACGTCGCGCGCGCACGCGAGGGACGGTCGCGCGAACGGCAGCGTCACCATCGGAGCGCCGGCGGGCACGATGCGCGCGCCGCGGAGCGGCGATGCGACCGCGACGACCCGCTCCAGCACGCCGAGGCGCGCGAGCGCCTCGACGGCGCCGCCGCTCAGATACTCGCCGCACACCTTCGTGCGCGGGAAGCGCGCGCGCTCGACGATGCGCACCGCGAGCCCCTCGCGCGCGAGCAGCAGCGCAGTCGCGCTTCCCGCGGGTCCGGCGCCTGCGACGACGACGTCGTCGCTCACGCGGCGTCCGTCAGCGTCATGCGAAAGAACGGCTCGCGGCGCGCGCGCGGCTCGCGCCACCCCGCCGCGCGCGCCAGCTCGACCGCTTCGCGCGGCGTGTACGCGCGGCGCACCGAGAGCGGCGCGTCATGCCGGGTGAGGCGGTTGCGCGACGTGCGCGACCAGAGCCACGTCGCGGCGAACGCGAGAAACGAGCGGCGCAGGTCGCAGACGATCGGACCGCGTGCGGCGACGCGGCGCAGCTCGCGCAGCAACGAGCGCGCCGGGACCATGTCGAAGTGGTGCAGCGCGAGCGTGCAGATCGCGACGTCGAACGCGCCGTCGGCATACGGCAGCGCGCCGCCGTCGGCGCGCACGAAGTCGATCGACGCAACGCCGCGCGCCGTGCGCCGTGCGAGCGCGAGCATCTGCTCGCTGGCGTCCAGACACGTGATCCGAACCTCGCGTCCGCGCTCGGCCGCGTCGCGCGCGATCGCGACCGCGACGTCCCCGGCGCCGCAGCCGACGTCGAGCAGCGTGCGCGGATCGAGCGCGCGCACGCAGCGCACCACCGGAGCGATCCCGCCGAGGTGCGCGTTCGCGAACGCGATGTCGCAGAGGTTCGCGGCGAGCTCGCCGGCGTCGTCGACGGGCTCGTCCATCAGCTCGCGGGCGATCGTGCGCCGCACGCGAGTCACCTCACCCTATTTTTTGTACCAGTCGGCGTTGATCTCGATGTAGTTCTTCCACTTCTCGGGGATATCCGAATCCGCGAAGATCGCTTCCACCGGGCACGCGGAGACGCAGGCACCGCAATCGATGCAGACCTCGGGATCGATGAACAGCATCTCGTCCTCATCGTTCCCGTGGATGCAATCGACCGGACACACGTCGACGCACGACTTGTCCTTGGTGCCGATGCACGGCTCGGTGATGATGTAGGCCATCGCGGGGAAGGGGGTTGACCTTGAGGGCAAGTCGCTCCTACCGACAAAAGCCGGAAGCGCCCGCCTCATACGAGGGAGCGCTGCGGCACGGTCCGTGGAGTCGTTAGTACGTCGCCCTGCGACCGCTGATCGCGCGCAGGATGAACAGCAGAATCACCGAGCCCACGAACGCGACGACGATGCTCCAGAGGTTCAACCCCGTCGCGCCGGTGTGTCCGAACGCGTTGAAGACCCAGCCGCCGATGAATGCGCCGATGATCCCGATGATGATGTCGCCGATGATGCCGCCCGGGCCCTCACCCGGCACGACGGACTTCGCGAGCAGACCCGCGATCAGACCCACGATTAGCCACGCCAAGATACTCATGAATTACGCGTTTCTCCCTTGCCTGCGTTCGAGAAAGCGGCCGTCGCCGCGATTGCCCGACATACCTTCCCCTGTACTGGCTTTCCAAACGGCACGCATCGGGCGCTTGCTGCGTTTCCTACGCATGACGAGAACGCTGATCGCGGCGGCGAGCGCCGCAACCCTGGCCGTCGCCGGAATGCTGCCGGCGTCCGCGCAGAGCTCGGCGCCGGCACGCCCTGTGCAGCGCATCGAGGTGACCGGACAAGGCAGCATCGATCGCGCGCCCGACCGCGTGACGCTGACCTTTGCGATCGTCACGAACGACCCGGCCGCGACGCGCGCGACGTCCCAGAACAACGTCACGTATGCGGCCCTGCTCGCGAAGATGCGCGCGGCCGGCATCGCGTCCGACGCGATGCGCACGGTGTCGTACAGCTTCAACTTCGTACCGCCGAACACGCAGTACGCTGCGCGCACGGGCTACGTCGTCGATCGCGAGGTGAGCGTGTCGACGGACAGAACGGATCAGGCCGGTCCGATCGTCGATGCCGCCGTGTCGGCCGGGGTGACGAACGTCGCCAGCGTCGGCTTCGGGCTGCGCGACACGCGCGCGGCGTATCGCGACGCGCTCGGTGCGGCCGTCGCGGACGCGCAAGCGCAGGCGCAGGCCCTCGCCGCCGCCGCGCACATGCGTGTCGTGCGGCTGATCGACCTCAACGCGGGCGCCACGCCTCTGCGGCCGATCGGGTTCACGATGTCGCGCGCGGCGGTCGCCGCCGCGCCTCCTCCGATGCCCACGGACGTCCAGCCGAGCAGCCTCACCGTCTCGGCCAACGTCACCGCGACGTACGAGATCGCGCCGTAGCCGAGGCGAGCGAAACTGCCCGCGCTCGCGCTGGGTACGTCCCAGCGTGATGACCGGAACCTGCGAGGTCTGCCGGGCGAAGCCCGCGAGCGTGCGCGACGTCGCGCTGCGCGGCGGGCGGTGGGTGCAATCCGACGTCTGCGGCGATTGCGCGCGTCGTCGCAAGATCGCCCCCTTCGCGGTGCTCGGCGTCGCCGCGGCGGCGGCCGCGCTGTTCGGCGGCGCCGCGATCGCGTTCGACGCGGCGAGCCGGAAAGGCAATGCGCCCGACGGCGAGCCGAGTCGTCCCCCGCAGCCGCTGCCCGACCTGAGCCGGATCTTCCGGCCGGGAGCGACGACCCTCGCGCAGTACTCGCGCGACCTTACCGACGCGGCGCGGCGAAACGAGCTCGACCCGGTCATCGGCCGTGACGACGAGGTCGAGCGCGTCGTCTCGATCCTCGCGCGGCGCAGCAAGAACAACCCGGTGCTCATCGGCGAGCCGGGCGTGGGCAAGACGGCGATCGTCGAAGGGCTCGCGCAACGCATCGCGCGCGGCAACGTCCCGGCCGCGCTGCGCGACAAACGCGTGCTCGCGCTGTCGCTCGGGCCGCTCGTCGCGGGGACGAAGTATCGCGGCGAGTTCGAAGGCCGCGTCAAGCGCATCCTCGACGAGGTGAAGCGCGCCGGTCGCGAGGTCATCCTCTTCATCGACGAGCTGCACACGCTGGTCGGCGCGGGCGCGGCGGAAGGCTCGCTGGACCTGAGCTCGATGATCAAGCCCGAGCTCGCGCGCGGCGAGCTGCAATGCATCGGCGCGACGACGTTCGACGAGTACCGCAAGTACGTCGAGTCGGACGCCGCGCTCGAACGGCGGTTCCAACCGGTGCAAGTGGACGAACCGACGATCGAGCAGACGATCGCGATCCTGAACGGATTGCGCGCGAAGTATGCCGCGCACCACGGCGTGACGATCGACGACGCGGCGATCGATGCGGCGGCGTCGCTCGCGGCGCGCTACATCGCCGACCGCTATCTCCCGGACAAGGCGATCGACGTCATCGACGAAGCGGCCGCCGGCGCCGCGATGCACGGCGAGCGCACCGTCGGCGTCGAGCGCGTCGCCGCGGTCGTCGCGCGGTGGACCGGGATCCCGCAAGGCACGCTGACGGACGCGCAACGCGCGGGTCTGCTCGCGCTCGAGTCGCAGCTCGGCGCGCGCGTCGTCGGCCAGAGCGCCGCGGTGCGGAGCGTCGCGGAGGCGATCCGCCGCGCGCGCGCCGGCCTCAAGGATCCGCGCAAGCCCGTCGGCGGCTTCCTGTTCGTCGGGCCCAGCGGCGTCGGGAAAACCGAGCTCGCACGCGCGCTCGCGCACGCGCTGTTCGGCACCGACGACGCGCTGATACGGCTCGACCTTTCCGAGTACACGGAGGCGCACACGATCTCGCGCCTCATCGGCGCGCCGCCGGGATACCAGGGTCACGAAGAGCCGGGTCAGCTGACGGAACCGATCCGGCGGCGTCCGTATTCGGTCGTGCTGTTCGACGAGATCGAGAAGGCGCATCCGGACGTCTCCGCGATTCTGCTGCAGATCCTCGACGACGGGCGCGTCACCGACGCCAAAGGCCGCACGATCGACTTCCGCCACGCGATCCTCGTGCTCACGTCGAACCTCGATCGCGACGAGCTCGAGGCGACGTTGCGTCCGGAGCTGATCGACCGGATCGACGAGATCGTCGTGTTCAAGGCGCTCGGCACGACCGAGATCGAGGCCATCGTCGCGCTGCAAGTCGCGCTGCTCGCCGACCGGCTCGGCGCGCACGCGATGCGACTCGATCTCTCGCAAACGGCCCGGCGATTCCTCGCCGACGAGTCGGCATCCCAAGGCGGCGGCGCGCGCTACGTCGCGCGCGCGATCGCACGTCACGTCACCACGCCGCTCTCGGAGGCGATCCTGCGCGGGCGCCTCGCGAGCGGCAACGTCGCGCGCGTCGACTACGACGGACGCGCCATCACCGTGGAGGCCGCATGAAGCGCATGTTGCTCGCTCTCGTGCTCGCACTGGCGAGCCTCTCGCCGGCGCTCGCGCAAACCGTTCCGCTCGGCACGCCGCCGGCACCCGGTCGGCCCACCTCCGATCTCGTGCTGCAAGCGATGCTCGCAACGGCGCGCGCCGCCGCGGCGAATCCGTCCGGCGCGCAAGCGGCGTCGCTCAGCACGTCCGCCGCGATCCAGCGCTATCGCAGCGGAGACTTGGCGGGCGCGCGATCGTTGGCGATTCAGGCGCTCATTCAAGCGAACCAGCCGCTCGCGGCGCCGATCCCGGTGCTGCGGTCGACGATCCCGCAGAGCAGCTACCTGCAGACCCAGCCGTTCCCGATCGCCGGTGCGAGCGTCGGCGCCGTCGACGCGAACGCGTTCGTTGCGCAGGCACGCGGAGCGGTCGCCGCGTGTGCGTCGCGCAACTCGGCGAACACGCCCGCTGCGTCGGCGCAGCTCGCCGCCGCGCAGCGCGACCTCAAAGCAGGGCAGTACGTGAAGGTGACGACGGAGGCGCGTGCCGCGGTGAACCTGTGCGCCGGAGCGCAAGCGCAGCTGAACGCGTCGCCGTAGCGACTACTTCAGCGCGCCCTTGATCGCGGACTCGATCTCGGCCGGGCTCATCTCGCCGATGCGGTACGTGCGCACGATGCCGTGCCGGTCGATGAAGACGTGCACCGGCATCGCGATCGTACCGTAGCTGTGGCCGACCACGCCGCTGTCGTCGATCGCGACCGCGCCGTACGGGTCGCGGTACTTCTTCTCGAACGCGGCGCCCGCACCGGACACGTCCAGCTCGTCGACCCCGAGCACTTGCAGGCCGCGGCGCGCGTACTGCGCGCGCAGCTTGCCGATGGACGGCGCCTCGCTGTTGCACGGGCCGCACCACGACGCGAAGAAGTTCACGTAGACGGGCTTGCCCTTGAAGGCGTCGAGGCTGACCGTCTTTCCCGGCGCCGTCGACGGCAGCGAGAACGGCGGCGCCGGCTTCCCGACTTGCGGGAGCGCGAGCACCGCAGCGGGCGTGACGACGAAGGCGATGAGCGCGGCGAGAATCGTCCGAATGCGCACGCTTCTGTGAACGCCGGCAGTGCGGCGACGGTTCCGTGCGGCACGGCCGGCTACGCCGGCGTGGAAAACATTTCGGCATGCGGTTCGTTGCTGCGTTCCTTGCCGGCGCGGGCCACGGCTTCTCGGTCGACTTGTCGATGCCGGCGTTACGCCGGCGTCGGGAACTTCACCGTCGCGGCGTCGTCGCGCATTTGCGCGACGAGCTCGTCGGCGGAATCAAAGCGGCGCTGCGCGCGCACGAAGCGGAAGTCGCGCAGCACGAGCTCCTCGCCGTACATCGCGCCGTAGAAGTCGAGCAGCCACGCTTCGACGGTCCGTTGCGTTCCGCCGAACGTGGGGTTCGTGCCGATCGAGACGAGGCCGAGATAGTCGCGGCCGTCGTGCCGGCCGGTGATGCGGTAGACGCCGTCGGGCGGCAACAGCTTTCCGGGCGGCACCGCGACGTTCGCCGTCGGATAGCCGAGGTCGTGGCCGCGTCCGGCGCCGAACGCGACGATGCCGCGCACCGTATACGGCGCGCCGAGCAGCCGGTCCGCGGTCTCGCACGTCGCCGGCGAGGATCGCGGCGCGAATGCGCGTCGACGAAATGCGCTCGCCGCCGTCGAGTTCGTTCGGCACGCCGGCACGCCTCGAAGCCGCGTTCCGCGCCGTGTTCGCGCGCGAAGGCGACGTCGCCGGCGCGCTTGTGGCCGAACCGGAAGTTCGCGCCGACGACCATCGCGCGCGCGCGCAGCCGCGCGACGAGCGTGTCGTCGATGAACTGCGCCGGCGACAGCGAGGCGATCGACGCGTCGAACGGGATGACGTACGCCTCGTCGATGCCGGCCCGCGCGAAGGCGTTCACGCGCTCCTCCAGCGTCGCGATCATCGGCGGCTCCGTGCCCGGGCGCAAGAACACGGACGGGTGCTCGCGGAACGTCAGCACCGCGGTGCGCTCGCCGGCGCGCCGCATGCGCAGCGCCGTGCGGACGATCGCACGGTGCCCGCGGTGAAAGCCGTCGAAAAAACCCACCGCGACGACGAAGGTGCGCTCCGGTGCGCGCTCGGGAAGCGCGTGATGAACCTTCACAGAAACACTTTGCGCGGCGCGAGCAGCGTGCCGACCGTCTCGCCGACGCCGACGAGCGCGCGCGCGGAATCGCGCACGAACACGTGCCGCTCCGCCGGCATTTGCATGAGCGGCACCATGCGTCCCGCGCGAAAATCGGTCGCGCCGCGGCCGTCGAGCACCACGGTCGGGATGGGGATGACGCGCTCGGGGGACACGAGCGAACCGTCGGGATCGCGCTCGACCTCGTCGAGCGTGCGGCTCTCGGAAAGCACGAACGGACCCGACGCTTCGCGCAACAAGGCTCCCATGTGCCCGAGCGTGCCGCACGCCGCGGCGACGTCTTCGCACAGCGTGCGCACGTACGTGCCCTCGCCGCAGGCGATGCGGAGACGCACGACATCTCCGTCGCGGCCGACGACGCGCAGCGCGTAGATGCGCACGGAACGCGCCGGGCGTTCCACCGTGCGTCCCTCGCGCGCGAACGTGTACAAGCGTCGCCCGCCGCTCTTCACCGCGCTGTACATCGGCGGCGTCTGCGACACGGTGCCGATGAACGACGGCACCGCGCGGGCGAGGCGCGCGTCGATGTCGTCCGGCACGTCGCGACGCTCGACGACATCGCCCGTCGCATCGCCGGTCGACGTCGATGCGCCGAGAACGAGCGTGCATGCGTACGCCTTGCGGCGATCGGCGATCAGCGGCAGCAGGCGCGTCGCCTTGCCGAGCGCGATCGGCAGTACGCCGGCCGCCTGCGGGTCCAGCGTGCCGAAGTGCCCGACCGCGAGCTTTTCGCGCCCGTCACGGTACACGCCGCGCAACCGCGCGCCGAACTGCGTCGACGTCGGACCCGCCGGCTTGAAGAGGTTGACGAAACCCAACATCTCCCGCGGTCAGCGGCGGCTTCGCGCGCAGCGCGAAACGCGAAGGCTTCGCGCGCAGCGCGAAGCCACTACAGTCCTTGTGCGCGCAGCGCGGCGTGCACGGCCGCGATCGCGCCGCTGAGATCGCCCTCGAACGTGAGGCCCGACGCCATGAAGTGTCCGCCGCCGCGGAGCGACGCAGCCGCGGCCTGCACGTTGATGCGCCCGCTCGACCGCAAGCTCACGCGCACCGCGCCTTCGTAGTCCTTGAACAGCGCGGCCGCCTCGACACCGTCGACGGCGCGCAGGTGCTGCACGATCTCCTCGGTGTCCTCGCCGTCCGCATCGCACTCGCGCAGCATCGCCGCATCGACGTACGTCCAGCAATAGCGGCCGTCATCCTGCAGCACCGCGCGCTCCAGGGCCATGCCGAGCAGCTTCGTGGCCGCGAACCGCTTGTTCGCGAAGATCTGTTCCGTGATCAGCGGCTTGTCCGCGCCGAGCTCCATCATCTCGGCGGACATGCGGAGCACGTCCGCGGTCGTGTTCGTGTGCATGAACGCGCCGGTATCGGTCATGATCGTCGTGAGGATGCACGTCGCGATGTCGGGTGTGATCTCGGCGTCGAGCGCACGCAACAGCCGCAGCACGCACGTACCGGTCGACGCCTCGGTCGGGATGACGTAGTTCAGCGCGCCGAAGTGCGAGTTGCCGAGGTGGTGATCGACATCCAGCATGTTCGCGCGATCGATCTCGGGCAAGAACTCGCCCGCGCGCGTGAAGTCCGACATGTCGCAGAACACCCACAGCGTATCCGCCGGCAGATCGCCCGGCACGTCACGCGAGACCTGCTCCGCATCGGGCAGAAATCGAAGGTTGCGCGGCACGGGGTCCTGCTGGAAATACCCGACGCGCTTCCCGCACTGCTTGAGCGCGAGCCCGAGCGCAAGCCCGGCACCGAGCGTGTCGCCATCCGGCTTCACGTGCGACACGAACATGAACGACTGCCGGCGCCGGAGCTCGCGCACGACCTCGTCGGTGGAGTTCGACTGCGCGAGGACCGCCGTGCCGTTCGTCGCGTCGTTCGCCGCGCGTACCGTACTACTCATCGATCACCTTCGCTCGCTCCAGCGTCTTGTGCAGCGCGATCGCGCGCTCCGTCGTCCGGTCCTCGACGAACGTGAGCTCCGGCGTGTACCGGAGCTCGACCGCGTTCCCGAGCTCGCCGCGCAAGAACCGCGACGCGCTCTGCAGCGCGTCCATCGTCTGACGCGCGACGTGCCGGTCCCCGATGATCGACACGAACACCTTGCAGTGCTTCATGTCCTGCGTGATCTCGCACCGCACGACCGTCACGAACCCGAGCCGCGGGTCCTTGAGCTGCTCGTCGATGATCTTCGCCAGCGCGCGCTGGATCTCGTGATCGATCTTCGCTTGGCGCTGCTGCTTCATTGGTCGATCACCGTGGGCGCCGTCGGGCATACGTTGCCCTGCCGGGGACGCCCGTCAGGACAACGTATGCCCGACGGCGCCAGGCTCGATCGACGCATTCATCGCGGCGTGCACGATCGTGGAGTTTCCGGGCGACCCGTCGGCATGCGCTCTCACCCTTCGACGAGCTCAGGGTGACGCTGCTGCGCCCGACGCGCGATCCAATGCGAGGAGCGAGAAGGTGCTGCCACGTCTGCGCGTCATCGTGCCAGGCGTTCGCGGCGGGCACGTTGTCACGCGGGGGCGTCCCCAGCGGGACAATGTGCCCGCCGCGAACGCCCGCCACCATTGCCATCATCAGGCGGGCTGCAGCTCCGGAGCGACGAGTTCGGAGGTGAACGCCTCGATCACGTCGCCTTGCTTGAGGTCGGCGAACCGCGCGACCTGGATGCCGCACTCGAAGTTCTCCTGCACTTCGCGGACGTCGTCCTTGAAGCGGCGCAGCGACTCGATCTCGCCGTCGAACACCACGGCCGCATCGCGGAGAATGCGAACCTTGGCGTTGCGGGCGATCTTGCCGGACTGCACGTAACATCCCGCGATCGAGCCGACCTTCGAGACCTTGAAGATCTCGCGCACTTCGGCGCGCCCGAGGATGATTTCGCGGAACTTCGGCGCGAGCATGCCGACCATGGCCTTCTTGAGGTCGTTCTCGACGTCGTAGATGACCTGGTAGAAGCGGAGATCGACCTGTTCCGACTCGGCGAGGCGTTTGACCGCTTCGTCGGGGCGAATGTTGAAGCCGATCAGCACCGCATTCGACGCCGACGCCAGGTTGACGTCGTTCTCCGTGATGCCGCCGACGCCGGCGAGGATCACGCGCACGTCGACCTCGGCCGTCGACAGCGACTCGACACGCGCGCGCAGCGCCTCGACCGAGCCCTGACCTTCAGCCTTGAGGATGAGGTTGAGCGTCTTCTGCCCGCCGTCGGCCGGCATGAGCATGAACGTCTCGAGCGAGACCTTTGCGCCGCCGGTCGTCGCCGCCATGCGAACGTCGCGACGCTTCGTCGAACGCTTCGCGGCCGCTTCACGCGCCGTCTTCTCGTCCGAAACGACCATCATCGTGTCGCCGGCGGACGGAACGTCGTTGAGGCCCATGATCTCGACCGGGATCGATGGTCCGGCCTTCTTCGTCTGCTTGCCCTTGTCGTCGAGGAGCGCGCGCACTTTGCCGAACGTCGGTCCGACGACGACGACGTCGCCGACGCGCAGCGTGCCGTTCTGCACGAGCACCGTCGCGACGGGACCGCGGCCGCGGTCGAGCGCGGACTCGATCACGACGCCGCCCGCGCGACGATGCGGGTTCGCTCTGAGCTCGCGCAGGTCGGCTTCGAGCAGCACGGTTTCGAGCAGCGTATCGATGCCCTGACCGTTGCGCGCCGAGACGGGGACCATCTCGATCTTGCCGCCCCACTCCACGGGCTGCAGCCCCTCTTCGGTCAGCTGCTGCTTCACGCGATCGGGCTGCGCGTCTTCCTTGTCGATCTTGTTGATGGCGACGACGATCGGCACGTTCGCCGCCTTGATGTGCGAGATCGCCTCACGCGTCTGCGGCATGACGCCGTCGTCCGCGGCGACCACGAGGATGGCGACGTCGGTGACCTTCGCACCGCGCGCGCGCATGGCCGTAAACGCTTCGTGGCCCGGCGTGTCGATGAACGTGATGTCGCGTCCGTCTTGCTGCACGGTGTACGCGCCGATGCGCTGCGTGATGCCGCCCGCCTCGCCGCCGGCGACGTTGGCGGAACGAACGCGGTCGAGCAGCGACGTCTTGCCGTGGTCGACGTGTCCGAGCACGGTGACGACCGGAGGCCGCGGTTGCAGCATCTCCGGCTTGTCCTCTTCCTGCTCGACGATGACTTCCTCGCCGGCTTCCTTGACGATCGCGTTGAACCCGAACTTGCGCGCGACCGCGATTGCCTGATCCGACGAGATGTTCTGGTTGATCGTCGCCATGGTGCCCGTGCGGAACAGCTCCTTGATCACGTCCGCTGCCGGGACGATCATCGAGGTCGCCAGCTCCTGCACCGTGAGAATGTCCGGAATCTCGATCGACTCCAGTTTCTTCGACGGATCCTCGGTGCGGTCGACGAAGGCGCCGCCGTTCCGGCGACGCTGCTTCTCCAGCCGCATCTCGGCATCGCGCGCCTTTTTCGCTTCGAGCTGCTCGCGCGTCAGGCGTCCGCGCTGACCACCCGGGCGGCCGCCGGCGCCGCCCGACGAGGGCATGGGTCCGCCCGGCGAAAGCGGGCCGCCCGGAGTTCCGCCGGGGCGC
Source organism: Vulcanimicrobiota bacterium (assembly GCA_963841685.1). Lineage (GTDB taxonomy): Bacteria > Vulcanimicrobiota > Vulcanimicrobiia > Vulcanimicrobiales > Vulcanimicrobiaceae > Vulcanimicrobium. The sequence goes on along the minus strand of CAWJDU010000003.1, from coordinate 1,308,005 downwards.
GGGCCGCCGAACGGCCGCGGACTCGCGGTCGCTCCGGGAATCGGCCGGAATGCGCCGTTGCCGGCGGGACGGCGGCTCTGCACGCCGGGTGCTCCCGGCGGGGCCGTTCCGGGACGCGGCTGCTGGTACTGGCCGGGGCCGCCTTGACCCGGACGCGGTGCGACTCCCGGGCGGCCCGGGATCTGGCCGTTGCCGGCGCCGGGCTGGTTCATCGGGCGGGCCGGCGGGCGCGGCGGGCGCACCGAGGTCTGACCGGCCGGGACCGGACGGAGCGTTGGAACGGGCTCGTTCGGCGCGACGGGACGTCGCGGCGGCGGCGTCGGGCCGACGGGCTCACCCGGGGGCACGGCGGCAGCCGGGGGCGCGACGGTTTCCGTGCCGCCGTCGGGCGGCTGCGGAGCGCGCGCTGCCGGCTGTTGCGGCACCGCAGCCGGCGCGGCGGCGGGACGCGTGCGCGCCGGCGCGCTGGGGACCGGGCGCAGCTGCGGAACGGGCGGGGCCTCCTTCGCGGGCCGGGTCGGCGGTGCGGGCTCAGCGACCGGCTCGGCGGCGGCGGGCGCTTCGGGCGCCGGCGACTTCGCGGCGGCCGGCGCGCTGCGGCGCGGTGCCGGTGCGGCCGGCGCTTCGGCCACCGGGGCGGCCGCCGCGGCGGCGGACGCCGCGGCAGGCGCAGCAGGCGCGGCGGGAGACGCGGCAACCGGCGCGCTGCCGGTCGCGGCGCGGGCGGCCTTGGGCGCGGCCTTGGCGCCCTTCAACTGTGCGCGAAGGAGGTCGGCGACCTTCGGTTCGACGACGCTGAGTTGGTTCTTCGCCTCGAGACCGAGCCGCCCGAAGAGGGCGAGCAGGTCCTTCGACGTCATGCCGAGCTCTTTGGCGAGCTCGAAAATCCTGACTTTACCGGTTGCCATGCAATCCTTCAAAGATATGGCGCCCGAGGGCACCATCCGCCGCTATGTCATGTTTGCCGTGCTCCGAAGATCCGGAGTGTTTCCGGCGCGCTCGCCGGGCAGTCACCATTGTAGCAGAGCCTCTCCACTAAACCCCGGATACCTTCGGTTCTTTGCAACGCGCTCCGCGCATGCGCGCGAGCACAGGTAGACGCCGCGGCCGTTCGAACGCTTGCCGCCCGCGTCGGCGACCCAGCCGCCGGCGTGCCGGGTGAACCGCCGCATCGCCGCTTGCGGCTTAGCGGTCCGGCACCCGACGCACGTCCGTTGCGGCTCGCTCATTCCGTCGTGAACATCTCCCGCTTGAATTCTTCGAGACGCCGCAGCAGCTCGTCCTGATCGATCGCCGCCTCTTCAGCGTCCTCCGACGCGGCGGCGACGGGCTCTTCCACCGGCTCGACCGCTTCCGTTGCGCGAGCCTCGCGTTCCGCGATGTACCGTTCGCGCGCCTCCGCCGACTCGGAGTCGCTCGTGATGTCGAGGCGCCAACCGGTGAGGCGCGCGGCGAGCCGCACGTTCTGGCCTTCGCGTCCGATCGCAAGCGACAGCTGGTGGTCCGGCACGGTGACGAGCGCGACGCCCTCTTCCTCGAACAGCTCGACGTTGAGGACCTTCGCCGGCCCGAGCGCCTTCGCGATGAACGTCGGGAGGTCAGGCGACCACGGGATCACGTCGACCTGCTCCCCGCGCAGCTCGTCCTTGACGGCTTGGATGCGCGACGACTTCGGCCCGAGGCATGCGCCGAGCGCGTCGATCTCGGCGCGCTTCGACATCACCGCGACCTTCGTGCGCGCACCCGGCTCGCGGGCGATCGCCATGATCTCGACGATGTCGTCCTGGATCTCGGGGACCTGGAACTCGATCAGGCGCTGCACCATGCCTTCGGCGGCACGCGAAAGCACGACCAGCGGACCCTTGTTCGTCTTGCGCACGTCGAGGACGTATGCGCGGATGCGGTCGTTGATGCGGTAGTTCTCGCGTCCGACTTGCTCGGAGAACGGCAGCAGCGCCTCCGTCTTGCGATCGTCCAGCAGCACGTACATGTTGCGCTGCTCGTACCGCTGAACGGTGCCCAGCACGATGTCGTGCAGTTTCGCGGAGTACGTGTTGTAGACGGTGTCGCGCTCCGCCTCGCGGATGCGCTGCACGATGACCTGCTTCGCGGTCTGCGCGGCAATGCGGCCGAAGTCGCGCGGCGTAACGACTTCGTCGTAGAAGTCGCCGGGCTCGTACCGGGCGCCGGCTTCGCTCGTCGCGATCTCCAGCTTCGGATCGAGCACCTCGCCGTCCGAAACCACCGTGCGACGGTGGTAGACCTGGTAGTCGCCGGTCTGGCGGTCGATCGTCACGATCGCGTTCGCCTCACCGCCGAAGTTCCGCTTGTACGCGGAGATCAGCGCGGCTTCCAGCGCTTCGAGCAATGACTCGAAGCTGATGTTGCGTTCGTTTTCGATCTCGCGAAGGGCCGCGATCATCTCTGCGTTCATCGGTTCTTCTCTCGTTGTTTCGCGCGCTGGAGATCGGCGCGAACGTCGTACTCCAGATTCGCCGATTTGATGACGGCGATCGGTATCGGCAGCTCGTCCTGCGTCCGGTGCAGGATCACATTCGTTCCGCGAACTCCGCCGAGCTTGCCGCGGTGGGTCTTCGCGCCCTCGATCGCGAGGGTCGTCACGATCTTCGCATCGCGTCCGGTGAAGCGGTCGTAGTCCGACGCCTTCGTCAGCGGACGGTTCAGTCCGGCCGACTCGACTTCGAGCGTGTACGGATCGGGGAACGCGTCGAGCGCGGCGTTGATCCGCGAGGCGATGCGTTCGCAGGTCGCGACATCGACGCCGCCTTCGCGGTCGACCGTGACGTGCAGCGACGACTGCCGGTGTCCCCGCTGCACCGTGCTTCCGACGACTTCGACATCGTGAAACGCCGGATCGTGCGGCAGGGCGTGCACGACCCGCTCGAACGCCTGCGGGAACAGATCGGGATCCGTAACCTGCGAACGAACGAACTCACCCGACGTGCCTCGTGCAGCGGCTTCGCCGGGACCGTTGAGCCGTTGGTGGTGATGTTTCGCCATGACGTGGGACGCCGCGATTGCTTCCTTACAGCACAGAAGCGCGGGCCGTGCCCACGCTTCCAGCGTCTTACTCCGCTGCCCATCATACGCGAGCCGCCGCGTTTGCGCAACGTCAGGAGTGCCGCGGCAGCGGGGTCGTGAGCGAGCCCGGCTCGACTTTTTCGATGCGCCGATCGCTGCACGAGACGTCGACGTACTCGACGACCGGCTTGACATCGGGATTCCGGTCCGGCAAGGCCGGTCGCGAGAAGCCGCCCACGAGGCTCGGCGGAGGCGTCGGCGGCGGAGGGAGCGGGTGCTCGGTCACCCGGAACGCCCGGCACGTCTCGCGGCCGAGCAGGTCGCGCTTGCGCTCGAACACGTAGGCGATCGAGTCGGCGACCATCAGCGTGCGCTGGACGCGGATGATGCCGAACGTTTCAGCCAGGACTTCCGCCGGCGGCGCGAGCGCGCGTTCATAGTCCTCGAGCGCTTCACGCGGGTCGGTCGCCGGCGTGAAATGCCCGGGCGCGACGGCGCCGTGCGGCAGCATCGCGCGCAGGCGCGCGTTCAGCGCATCGAGCGAGCTCGACGGCAAGGCGCCGGACTCCGGCACCGGACTCGGGGCCGGCGCAGGCCCGCGCGGGACCGCATGCGACCCGGGCAGCCGGCGCGCACCGCGCGCGGGCGCTGTCCGGCCGCGGCGGGCCGCCGGGCCTCGGGCGGCGTCCCGTGCCGCGGCGCGGCGGCAAGCTGCTGCGGGGACTCGTCGCGTGCGGGCCGGTCCGCGCGGGCGCCCCCGCGGCCGCGGCGGGTCGCGGAGCGGGTGTCCCGAGCGGGCGCGGCGTGCCCGGCGCCGCCGCCGGCGCGGTCGTGGCAACGGCGAGCGATGACGCCTGCGTCGGCTCCGCGGTGGGGGCCGCCGTCGGAGCGGCGGTGCGGACCGGCGTGATCGGCCGCGCCGTGGGTGGCGCGGTCCGCGCCGGCGCAGTCGGCGCGGCCGTCGGCCGCGGGGTGCTTTCGGGCGCGCGGGTCGGCGCCGCGGTGGGAGATGCCGTCGGCGGACGCGTCGGCGGCGCGGTGGGGGCCGCGGTCGGCGCTGCGGTCGGCACGACGGGCACGGGCGTCGGCTCCGGCGTCGGACGCGCCGTCGGCTCCACAGCGGGTGCGACCGTCGCAACCGCGACGACGGCTGTCGGCACGACCGCCGGCTCGGCCGTCGGCACGCGGGTCGGAATCGTCAGCGGCGGGACCGTGGGAGCGACGGTCGGCGGCGCGGTCGGCTGGGGCGGCGCGGACGGCACGATTCGTGCGAGCTCGTGGCGGTTCGGCGGCGGCGTCGCGGCGACGCGCTTCTCACGCGGCGCGGGTCGAACCACAACGGGCCGAACGCGGCGCTGCCGGGGCGGCGCCGTTCGTTGTGGCCGCGCTGCCGCAGTGCGCACCGGCTGGGGCGCCGGCGTGGCGACGACCGCGACGGTCGGGGGCGCCGTCGGCGGTGCGGGGGCGGGCGCGCTCTCCTCGACGACGATGTCCGCGGCAACATCGGATTCTTGCGGCGCGCTGCTCGGCACGCCGCTGAGGGTCACGATCAGCAGCACGGCGAGCGCGTGGAGAAGAAACGAGATTCCCGAGCGAGAGCGTGTCGCGTCGCGGCGACGACCGCTCCACGTGCGCTGCGGAGCGCCGCACGCGATGCATTCGAGCGGTTCTTTCCTGCGGCTCCGCGCCGCATCTTCTTTGTTACGCGTGACAGGGGACCGCGCACGCCGCTCTGGAACCCCGCGCGCCGATGCAGCCCCTTCCCAAACGCACGAAGATCGTCGCGACCGCCGGACCGGCGTCGCGCGATGCCGGCGATGCTGCGCTCGCTCTTCTCGGCCGGCGTCAACGTGCTTCGGCTCAACTTCTCGCATGGCACGCACGACGAGCATGCGGGGACGATCGTGGATGCGCGCGCCATCGCCCGTGAGCTGGGGCTGCACGTCGCGATTCTGCAAGATCTTCCGGGCCCGAAAGTGCGCACGGGCGCCTTCGCCAACGGCGCGTCCTCGGTTCGCTTGGCGCCGGGCGCGGCGTTCACGCTGACGACGGAGAACGAGCCTGGCGACGCCGCGCACGTCAGCGTCTCGTATCCCGGGCTCGCGCGCGATGTCGAGATCGGCAAGCGGATCTACCTCGCGGACGGCGCGATCGCGCTGCGCGTGATGGCCGTCGACGGACCGCGCATCCGCACGCACATCGAAACGGGCGGCGAGCTGCGCGAGCGGCAAGGGATCAACTATCCCGACGGCACGCTGGAGCTCGACGCCGTGACCGATCGCGACTTCGAGCACCTCGACTTCGGCCTCGAGCACGGGGTGGACTGGGTCGCCGTATCGTTCGTGCGAACCGGCGCGGACGTCGCGCGCGTGAAGTCGCATATCACCGCCGCGGGAAAATCGGTTCCGGTCATGGCGAAGATCGAGAAGCACGAAGCGCTCGATCACATCGACGACATCATCACCGTCGCCGACGGCATCATGGTCGCCCGCGGCGATCTCGGCATCGAGATTCCGCTCGAAGAGATACCGCTCGCGCAGAAAGACATGATCCGGCGCGCGAACAAGGCGGCGAAGCCGGTCGTGACCGCGACGCAGATGCTCGAGTCGATGATCGCCTCGCCGCGGCCGACGCGCGCCGAGGTGACCGACGTCGCGAACGCGATCCTCGACGGTACCGACGCCGTGATGCTCTCGGGCGAGACCGCGCGCGGCGCGTACCCGCTCGAGGCGGTGCAAGTCATGGCGAACGTGGCGCAGCACGTCGAGGAGAAGTATCCGTACAAGGAGCGGCGCAGCCGCCGTGCGACCGACTACGGCACGATTGCGAACGATGAGGACATCGGCTCCGCGATCGCCGAGGCAGCCGTCGGCGCGACGGACGCGCTCGGATTGCGTTTGATCGTGAGCGGCACGACGACCGGCAATACCGCGCGCCACATCAGCTCGTTCCGCCCGCGCGCGAAGATCGTCGCGCTGACGCCGCTCGAGGACGTCGCGCGCCGCATGGCCGTGGTCTGGGGTGTCGAGGCGTCCGTCGTGCAGTCGTATCGCTACATCGAGACGCTGATCGAAATCGCGGAGGCGCGCGTCATCGCCGAAGGCCATGCCTCACCGGGCGAGACGATCGCGATCACGTCGGGCATGCCGGTCGGCGCCGGCGGCACGAACGTGCTCAAGATCCACCGGCTACCGTCGTAGCGTCGTCGGGCGCCAGCACTTCGTACGCCGCGATCTTCCGGCGCCAGTCGTCGGGGACGCGCACCGAGATGCCGGCGCCGTAGTCGTACGCGACGAGCGCCGAGACGCCGTGGCCCATGCGTTCGTCGCCGCGCCAAATCTCGTAGGCCATGTCGAGCGATTTGTTGCCGATGCGCGACACGCGCGCGCCGATCACGAGCCGGTCGTCGTACTTCGCCTGGCGCTCGTACGTGAACGTCTGCGAGGCCATGATGACGTTGACCGGCGCGCCGAGCGCGCGATCGAACGCGACCTTGCAGTAATCGATGCGCGCCGTTTCGGTCCACGTGATGTAGACGGCGTTGTTGACGTGCCGGTAGTAGTCGACGTCGCGGAAGACGACGCGGATGGGGAGCCGGTAGCGGAAGTCGTCCAGGGGCACGGTTATCGACTCACCCTTCGACCCGCTCAGGGTGACATCGTCAACGCCGGATGCGACCGTTGCGTCGCGCTTCTTGCGCGGGGCGAGACGCCAGACGGCGTCGGCGAAGGCGTGCACGTCGTCGGGCGTCGTGTCCCACGCCGTCATCCAGCGCGCGATGTTGCGTTCGGTGTCCCACATGTAGAAGTGGCGCTCGCGCTGCAGCGGCTCGATCGACGCCGGCGGCAGGATCGGGAACACGCCGTTCGCCTGCACGGGATACGCGATCGTCACGACGTCGTCGAGGTCGCGCATGCGGTCGGCAAGCAATCGCGCCATTGCGTTCGCGTGCGCGGCGTTGCGTAGCCACAGACCGTCGGTGAGCAGCGCTTCGAACTGCGCGGCGACGAAGCGCATCTTCGAGGTCAGCTGCATCGCCTGCTTGCGCGTGAACGGCATCGCCTCGACCGCCGGATGGTATCGCGGAAAGACGACGGCCTCACCGAACAGCAGGCCGTTCTTCGTGCCGCCGAACGTGCACGCATCGACGCCGCCCTCGCTCAGCATCGTGCCGACGTCGACGCCCAGGGACGCGACGGCGTTCGCGAGGCGCGCGCCGTCGACGTGAAAGAACAGACCGTGCTCGCGCGCGACGTCGCCGAGCGCGCGCAGCTCGTCGAGCGTGTACACCGTGCCCAGCTTCGGTCGACTGCGAGATCGAGATCGCCGCCGGCTGGACGTGATGTTGATCGCCGATCCCGCGAACGTGCCGCCGCACGACGTCCGGCGTAAGCTTGCCGTCCTCGACCGCGACGTCGACGATCTTGCCGCCGGCGAAGCGTTCGAACGCAGCGCACTCGTCGACGTTCAGGTGCGCGCCGGCCGGCGTGATGACGGCCTGGTACGGACGCAGCGCAGCCGCCAGCGCGATCACGTTCGAGCCGGTGCCGTTGAACGCGAAGAACACGTGCGCGTCGGGACCGATCAGCGCGCGGAAGAGCGACTTCGCGCGCTCGGTGTGCTCGTCGTCGCCGTACGCCGGGACGTGTCCCTCGTTCACGGCGGCGAGCGATGCGAGCACCGCGGGATGCGCGCCGGCGTTGTTGTCGCTGGCGAAGTGACGGTCGGGCATGGCCCGTGTACTACGGCGCGGTGGCGACCGATGCTTCCGTCGTGTCGAAGTCCGCGTACTCGGCGACGACTTCCGCCTTCATGCGCGGCAGGTCGATCGTCGCCGTCTGCTTCGCGACGAACTGGTGTCCCGCCATCGGCATGAACGTCTGCACGAGCGTGATCACGCCGCCGTCGTTGCGCGACCAGGTCGCCTTCACGATCCGTCCGTGCACCGGGTCCACCGCGACGTCCAAGTACTTCACGAGCGCGGCGGTCTTCGGAACGAGGCGGAGGACCGGCTCCGCGACGCTCGAGCCCGGCGCGTAGCCGATCTCATAGCGGTCCGGCCACCGCATCGGATCGCCGAGGTCGTACCGTGAGTCCGAGAACGCGCGCGCGATCAGAGGAACGCCGCGGAAGACGAACCGATAGAGTCCCGGTCGCCGGTACCACGAGTCGCCGTGGAGCGTCATGTGGATGAACGGAAACATCCGCAGGCGCACGTGGAGCGCGACGGAGGCCTTGTACTCTTCGGCCTCGCCGGGAGAGGCGTGGAGCTGCGCGAGCACGGACGAAACAGGCGGCGCGTCGTCGGCTCCGGCGGCCGCGAGGGGGGCAAGGACGAGAAACGCCGCCGCGAGGCAGGCGAGCACCGTCCGCATGGACGGATGCTACGACCGCCGTCTGTGAAATTCCCAGGGAAATCGGATGAAAGCTAGCGCCCGCGGGCCGCGAGCAGCTCTGCCGCGTGCTCGAGCGCGACGCCCAGCTCGTCCCCCGACAGCATGCGCGCGACTTCGACGCGTCGCGCGTCGTCGTCGAGCGCGACCGCTTCGATCGAGGTGACCTTTCCGCGCACGTGCTTCCGCAGCGACGCGTGCGCGTCGCCGCACGACGCGATCTGGGCGAGGTGCGTCACGCAGACCACCTGCGCATAGCGCGCCAAACGCGCGAGGCGCGTACCGACGGCGGCTGCGGTCGCGCCGCCGATGCCGGCGTCGATCTCGTCGAAGACGAGGGCCGTCCGATCGAGGCGATCGGCCGCGACCACGACGAGCGCGAGGAGCACGCGCGAAAGCTCGCCGCCCGACGCGACGCGCGAAAGCGGGCGATCGGGCTCGCCGGGGTTCGCCGCGAAGCGCAGCTCGGCGCGCTCCGCGCCGTTCGGACCGATGTCCGCCTGCGGGTCGAGCGCGATGCGGAGCGTCGCGGCGGGCATCGCCAGCGCGGCGAGCTCGGCGCGCGCCGCCGACTCGATCGCGGCGGCCGCGGCGCGCCGTCGTTCGCCGAGCGCCGAGGCGCGATCGCGCAATTCGCCGGCCGTCCGCGCCTCGTCGCGCTGGGCCTCCGCGATGCGCTCGTCCCGGTCGTCCACGTCGGCGATCTCCGCCGCGAAAGCATCCCGCTGCGCGCGCACGGCGGCAAGCGTGCCGCCGTACTTTTTCTTCAGGCCGTCCAGCGCGTCGAGCCGCGCGACGACGGTGTCCAGCTCGGCCGGGTCGAGCTCGACGGCGTCGCGCTCCCGCGCGATGCGGGCCGCCAGCTCGTTGGCGTCCGACTGCAGCGCGGCGGCAGTGCTCGCAAGGTCCGCGAAGCGCTCGCCGTAACGCGCGAGGCCGAGGAGCGCCGTCTCCGCGGCGCCGAGCGCGTCGACGGCGCCGGCGTCGTCCTCGAGCGCGGCGCTCGCCGTCGCCAGTGATCCGTGCACGCGTTCGGCGTTCCCGAGCAGGTCGCGTCGCGCGCGCAGCCGTTCGTCCTCGTCATCGTCCTCGATCGCGGCCGCCTCGATCTCGCGCAGCGCGAACCGCGCAAACTGGGCGCGCGCCGCTTTTCGGCCATCGTCATCGCGTAGCGCGGCGACGCGCTCGCGCGCGGCGATCCACTGCGCGTGCAGCGCGCGCACCTCGTCGCGCAGCGTCGCTGCAGCCTCGCCCGCGAACCGGTCCACGATGTCGAGCGCGTATCCGGGCGCGAGCAAACGCTGTGCCTCGTGCTGCGACGTGACGTCGACGAGCGAGCCGACGAGGTCGCGCAGCTGGCTCGCGCTCGCGGGCACGCCGTTGATGCGCGCCTGCGACCGGCCCGACGCGAGCACGTCGCGCTGCACGATGACATCGTCGTCGCGCGCGAGTTCGAAACCGTGCGCGGCGAGGCGTTCGCGCAACGGATCGTCCGGCGCGATCTCGAGCACGACGCGCGCGCGTTCGGCGCCGCGGCGGACGACGGCGCCGTCGGCACGGTCACCGAGCGCGAGACGCAGTGCGCCGAGCAGCATCGTCTTCCCCGAGCCGGTCTCCCCGGTGATCACCGTCAGGCGCGGGTCGAAGGCGAGCTCGGCGCGCTCGATGAGCCCGACGTTCTCGATCGTCAACCGCAGCAGCGTCACGGCCCGGCCGCCTGCGCGCGCGTCACATCGATTTGATCGGCACGCCCCACTGCAGCTTCTCCTCGAGCCGTGCGAAGAACGCGCCCGGCCGGGTGCGCGCGAAACGCACGCACTTCTCGGCGCGACGAATCGTGACGCGATCGCCCGCCTGCAGGTCGGCGACGACGAAGCCGTCCGTCTCCAGGTTCGCCAACGTCAGCTCGCCGTCGCACGTGATGTCGACCGTCGCGCCGCTCGACACGATCAGCGGCCGCGCAAACAGCGTGTGCGGCATCAGGCCTGCGATGCCGAGCGCATCGACCGCCGGCTGGATGATGGGACCGCCGGTGCTCAAGAAATACGCCGTCGAGCCCGTCGGCGTCGCGACGATCACGCCGTCGGACGGCAGGTGTGCGATCGTCTCGCCGTCGAGCGCGAGTCCGTAGGGTGCGAGCCGCGCCGCCGTGACGCGGCGCACGACCACCTCGTTCAGCGCGAAGTGCACATCGGAGCCGCCGTTCACCGTGGCGTGCAGCGCGATGCGCTCGTCGAACTCGACGTCGCCGTCGAAGACACGCTCGAGGGCGGCGAACCCGTCGTCGTCCGCCTCGACCTCAGTGAGAAACCCCATCCGCCCGGTGTTGATGCCGAAGATCGGGATCTCGAGCTCGTGCACGAGGCGCGTTCCGCGCAGCAGCGTTCCGTCGCCGCCGACCGTCACCATCAGCTCGGCGTCGCTGATGTCGGAGGGCGCGTCCTCGAAGCCGAGCTCGACGCCGGTTCCTTCGAATCGGGTGACCGTGATGCCGCGCGCGGCGGCGGCCCGCAGCACGCGCTCCGTCGTCTCGCGCGCCTTCGGCCGCGTGGCGTTCACGTAGAGCGCGATGTGCTTCATTCCGACGGCGCTCCGCCCAAGGCTCGGGTGCGCAGCACCCCGACGCGAAGCGTCGCGGTCCTTCGGACCGACGGATTCGGCCGGCGGCCGAATCCTGGCCCCCCACGCGAAGCGTGGGGCCCCCGGGTTCGACCTCGCAACGGACCTTGCAGCATCGCGCGGTTGTGCTGCGCTCGGTCCAGCACCGTCGTGCCGGGCCCGTGCGGCGCCGTGGTGCCCGTCTGGTCCAGCACCGTGCTGCCCGCTTGGTCCCTCACCGGTGTGCCTCGGTGACGAGCGCGGCGATGCGTGCGTCGTCGATCTCGTCGCCGTCGCGTCGGAGTAGGTAGAAGAACTCGACATTGCCGGCGGGGCCGCGCAGCGGTGAGACGGCCGCTGCGACCGCACGCAGTCCGCTCGCGCGCACGGCGTCGCGGACGTCGCGCAAGACGTCCGCGTGAATCAGCGGATCGCGCACCACGCCGCCGCGCACGCGCTCACGGCCCGCCTCGAACTGCGGCTTCACGAGCGCGACGATCGCGCCGCGCTCGCGCAGGTACGAGGCGGCGCGCGGCACGATCGCCCGCAACGAGATGAACGACGCGTCGATGACCACGACGTCGAAGCGCTCGGGGAACGCATCCTCCGGCAACGTGCGCACGTTCGTCCGCTCGATCACGGTAACGTGCGGATCGCCGCGCAAACGCCACGCGATCTGCCCGTAGCCGACGTCGAGCGCCGTCACGTGCCGGGCGCCGTGCTGCAGCAGCGCGTCGGTGAAGCCGCCCGTCGACGCGCCGATGTCCAGCGCGTCGGCGTCGCGGACGTCGAGCCCGAACGCCGCGAGCGCGCCTGCCAGCTTCTCGCCGCCGCGGCTGACGTACCGCGGTGCCGCTTCGATCTCGACGCGCGCACCGTCGCGCACGTTGGCACCCGGCTTCGTGGCGGGCGCATCGTCGACGCGCACCTTTCCGGCCAAGATCAACGCGCGTGCCTGGGAGCGCGTTAGGCCCGTCGTCTCCGCGACGGCCGCGTCGAGCCGGCGCGGCTCACAACGCGTCATCCGGCGCGTCCTCCGCGGCACGCGCTGAAGCGGGCGGCGCGTTGACGGCCTCGATCTTCTGCTGCGCGGCCCGGAGCTGGTCCTCACACTGCGCGACGAGATCTTTGCCTTCGGCGTAGAGGTTCACGGCACGCTCGAGATCGGTGTCGTCGCCCTCGAGCGTTCGCACGATGGCCTCCAGCCGCTGGAGGCGTCCTTCAAAAGAGGCTGATTTGTCGTCGGCCATGCGTACCTTCGCGTTCGACGCGCGCCGTGAGGCTTCCGTGAGCGAGCTCGGCGTGGATCATCGAGCCCGGCGGCGCCTCGTCCGCATCCATCAGCACGCGGCCGCGCTCGTCCTTCACGATCGCGTAGCCGCGTTGCGTGATCATGGCCGGATTGTGACCGCGCAGCGCGCCCGACGTGCGTTCGAAGCGCGCGCGGCGCCGCTCGATGAGCCGCTTGACGGCCGCGTCCGCCGCCGCGGCGCGGACGGCGAGCCGCTCGCAGCGGCGCGGGACGACGGGCGCGATCGCGCGTTCGAGGCGGTCCCGCGCGGTTTCGAACCTCGCGCGGCGCTGCGCGAGGCGCGCGCCGGGCGCCGCGCGGTGCAGCAACCGCTCCATCACCGTCAGCCGTTCGGTGCAGCGGCGGACACGCTCGCGCATCGCACGGTCGAGGATGAGGGCGTCGCGATCGACCTGCTGCCGGCGCAAGGCCAGGACGCGGTCGATGTCGCGCTGCAGCACGCGCGCGCGCTCGCGCACCTGGGCCAGCACGTCGTCGCGTCGCGGCAGCAGCGTCTGCGCCGCGGCCGACGGCGTCGCGGCGCGCACGTCGGCGACGAAATCCGTCAGCGGAACGTCTGCCTCGTGACCGATCGCCGACACCGTCGGAACGCGCGATGCCGCGAGCGCGCGCACGACGCGCTCTTCGCTGAACGCGAAGAGATCTTCGAACGATCCGCCGCCGCGCGCGAGCACGATGAGATCGACCGGCATCGCGGACGCCTGCGCGATCGCGCGCGCGATCTCCGGTGCAGCATTCTCGCCTTGCACCGGCGTCGGCACGAGCACGACCTCGACGTGCGGCGCACGCTCAGCCGCTTGCGTGCGGAAGTCGCGCGCGCCGTCGGCGCTTTCCGACGTCACGAGCGCGACGCGAAACGGATACCGCGGCAGCGGCCGCTTGCGCTCAGGCGCGAACAGTCCCTCGGCCTCGAGGCGCCGCTTGAGGGCCTCATACCGGCGGTGCAGCACGCCGCTGCCGCCTTCGGCGACCACGTCGAAGACGCGCAGCTGGTAGCGCGACGCCTTCGGATACGTCTGCACCGTGCCGTACGCGATGACTTCGGCGCCGTTCGCGAGCTCGGGGAACGACGCGGCCGCCTCGCTGAAGGCCACGCAGTTCAGCAGCGCGTCGCGGTCCTTCAGGTCGAAGTACGCGTTGCCGTTCGGCTGAACGCGCAAGTTGGACACTTCGCCGCGCACGCCGAGGCGCGCGAATGCGCGCTCCTTGCTGAAGAGCGTCGCGATGTAGTTCGCCAGCCGCGAGGGGGAGACGACGCGAACATCGGCGTGCGCGCTCGTCGTCACGGCGATCTCGGCCTCGGCGCCGGCGTGTCGTCGAGCTGGACGAACGTCTGACCGTCGCCGATGCTGTCGGGGATCGGCGTGACCGGCGCAATGGACGGCGGCGTGCGCGGCAGCACGACCTTGGCGATCGGCGCGACCGGCACCGGCGCCGCCGCGCGCTTGTGCTTCGTGGCGGGCGTCGTGTCGTCCTCATCGTCGGGCGAACCGCACGTGTGGAGCGGCTCCGTGCCGGTGAGGAACACCTCGTCCTTGCCGGTACCGCAAAGACGGACTTTCTGCACCTCGCCGGCGGGCAGCGCGAAGTCGTGCGGCTTCACGTTCTTCAGCGCCGCCTTCATGAAGCGCGCCCAAATGCGCGCGGGAATGTTGCCGCCGTACGACTCGTTCATACGCGTGTAGTCATCGTTGCCGATCCACACCGCTGCGACCAAGTCCGGCGTGTAGCCGACGAACCACGCGTCGCGGAAGCTCGACGTCGTGCCGGTTTTTCCGGCGGCCGGACGCCCGATCACGGCGTTCGGATACCCGGTTCCCTCTTTGATGACGGACTCGAGCATCGACGTCATGACGTATGCGACGCCCGCGCTCACGACTTCCGTCTGCTGCGGAAACGTGTTGTCGAGCACGGGTGTCCCGATCGAATCCTTCACGAGCCTGATCGGCGACGGCGGAATGTGCACGCCCTGGTTGGCGAGCGTCGCATAGCCCGCCGCTTGATCGAGGGGCGACACGCCGGATGCTCCGAGCGCGAGCGAGAGCGTCGGATCGAGCGGTGCGGTGATCCCCATGCGGTGCGCGTACTCGACGACGCGATCGATGCCGAGGTCCTGCGCGAGCTTCACGGCGACGACGTTCCGCGACTGCGCAAGTGCGTAGCGCAACGTCATCGCGCCCAGGTAGCGATCGTCGTCGTCCATCGGCGCCCAGCGCGTGCCGTCGCCCATCGGATAGCTGACGGGCGTATCTTCGACGATCGTCGTCGGCGGATGCCCGGCGTCGATCTCCGCGGTGTAGACGTACGCCTTGAACGATGAGCCCGGCTGGCGGCGTGCCTGCCAGGCGCGATTGAACTGATTCGTCAGCGAGAACGGCGTCGCGCCGCCGACCATCGCGAGAATCTCGCCCGTCGACGGCCGAATCGCGACGAGCGCGCCCTGGTGCGCGCCGATACCCTCCGCTCTGGCACGGCCGATCCCCCACGTGACCGCTTCCTGCGCGACGTCCTGCATCGCGGGATCGAGCGTCGTGTACACCTGCAGTCCGCCTTCGAACGTCGCTTGCGTTCCGAACTGCTGCTCCAGCAGATGCGTCACGTACGTCGTGAAGTACGGATACCGGTATCCTTGCAGGCCCGACGGACGTTCGCCGATGAGCTTGAGCGGCGCGGCCGCCGCGGCGTCCGCTTGGCCCTGCGTGATGAAACCGGCGTCGACCATGCGCGCGAGCACGTGTGCTTGCCGGTCCTTCGCGTGCGCCATGCTGACGTACGGAGAGTAGTCGGACGGCGCGGCCAGCAGTCCCGCGAGCATCGCGCTCTGTCCGAGCGTGAGGTGCCCGACGTCCGTGCCGAAGTACGTGTGCGCGGCTGCCTCGACGCCGTATGCTCCGGCGCCGAAGTACATGATGTTCAGGTATCGCTCGAGGATCTCGTCCTTCGTGTAGTAGCGCTCGATCTCGATCGCGAGCAGCGCTTCCTGGATCTTGCGCGCAGCGCTCACCTCGTCGCTCAGGAAGAGACGCCGCGCGAGCTGCTGCGTGATCGTCGAGGCGCCTTGCAGCTGCTGGTGGCGGTAGTCCGCGATCGCGGCGCGCGCGATGCCGCCGAAATCGACGCCGTGGTGCTGGTAGAAGTGCGCGTCTTCGGTCGCGATGAACGCGTTGCGCACGCGCACGGGTATCCGGTCGATCGGAACCCACCGGCGATTCTCGGTGTAGAGGTTCGCGAGCTGGAGCCCGTTGCGCGCGTACACCTGCGTCGAACGCGACGGCTGATAGTCCGCCATCCGGTTGATGTCGGGCAGGTTTCGCGAGTACGACGCGATGATGCCGGCGACGATCCCGACGAACAGAAGCACCGAGAACAACAGCAGGATCGCGACGGTCTTGACGATGCGCCCGACGATGCGGCCCGTCCCGCCGGCCCGCTTATGCGTCCGCTTGCGCACTCCGGGACGGGCGATCGCCCGGCTCATGCCGGCTCCATACGCAGCACGCGTCCGAGCACGCCGTTGACGTAACGGCCGGAATCTTCGGTCGAGTACTTCTTCGCGAGCTCGACCGCTTCGTTGACGACCACAGCTCGATCGACGTCGTGACGGTGGTTCAGCTCGAACGCGCTCATGCGCAGAATGATGCGGTCGATCGTCGGCAGCCGCTCCAGCGTCCATCCTTCGAGCAGCGGGCCGATGATCGCGTCCGACTCCGGCGTGTTCTCCAGCGTCCCGAGCACGAGGTCGCGCACGAACGTGCGCGCCTCCGACGATTCATCGCGCGCGAGCAGCTCGGTCAACACCTCGTCGGGCGCGCGCTTTCCGACCTCCGCGCCGTACAGCGCCTGGAGCGCGACCTCACGTCCATGTCGCCGCGAATAGGAAGGCACCGCTCAGACCGCGGCCGTTCTCCGCGCGAGAAACTCCGGCAGCCAGCCCACGCCGACGCCGCCCGCACGAAACTCCGGCGAAGCGAGCAGCTCGCGGCAGAAGTCCACGGTGGTCTTCACACCTTCGATACGCGTCTCGCCGAGGGCGCGTTCCATCCGCAGGATCGCCGACTCGCGCGTCCGCCCGACCGCGATGATCTTCGCGAGCATCGAGTCGTAGAACGGCGGCACGATCGCGCCTCCGTAGACGTGCGTGTCGACGCGAATCCCCGGGCCGCCGGGGAAGACGACCATCGTCAGCGTGCCGGCCGCCGGCGCGAAATTGTTGTCCGGATCTTCCGCGTTGACGCGCACCTCGATCGCGTGTCCGTGCGGGTGGAGATCCTCCTGAGCGAAGCCGAGCGGCTCGCCCGACGCGATGCGAATCTGCTCCTTGACGAGATCGACGCCGTAGATCAGCTCGGTCACCGGGTGCTCGACCTGGATCCGCGTGTTCATCTCCATGAAGTACACGTCGTCGCCCGCGACGAGGAACTCCAGCGTGCCGGCGTTCGAGTAGCCGACGGCGCGCGCGGCGGTCGTCGCGGTCTCGTGCAGCCGCGCGCGGACGGCCGGATCGAGCTCCGGCGCGGGCGCCTCTTCCATCAGCTTCTGATGCGAGGGTTTCTGCACCGAGCAGTCGCGCTCGCCGAGATGCACGACGCCGCCGTGCTCGTCCGCCAGCACCTGCACCTCGACGTGGCGCGGGTTGGCGATCAGCTTCTCGACGTACATGCGGCCGTCTTTGAACGAGGCTTCCGCCTCCGCTTGCGCGGTTGCGAACGCCGTCGCGAGCTCGTCCGGCGCGTGCACCGCACGCATCCCTTTCCCGCCGCCGCCGGCCGTCGCTTTGAGCAAGATCGGGTAGCCGATCTTCTCGGCGACCGCGCGCGCTTCGACGACCGACGCGACGATGTCGCTGCCCGGCGTCGTCGGCACGCCCGCCTCGCGCATCAAGCGCTTCGCCGTCGCCTTGTCTCCCATCGCCGCGATGACGGAGGGCTTCGGTCCGATGAACGTCAGCCCGTGATCGGCGGCGATCTCCGCGAAACGCGCGTTCTCCGCGAGAAACCCGTAACCCGGATGGATCGCGTCGCATCCGCTGATCAGCGCCGCGGAGATGATGTTCGGGATGTTGAGATACGAGCGCATCACGGGGCCGGGGCCGACGCAAAACGCTTCGTCGGCGTGCCGCACGTGCAGCGACTGCCGGTCCGCGTCCGAAAAGATCGCGACGGTCGCGATGCCGAGCTCGTGACACGCGCGGTTGATGCGCAGCGCGATCTCCCCGCGGTTCGCGATCAGAATCTTCTTCAACACGGCGTCCGGCCCATCAACGTTCGATCGCGAAGAGCGGCTGGCCGTATTCGACCGGCTGCCCTTCGGTCACGAAAACGGCGCTGATGCGGCCCGCGCCGCGCGAGCGAACGGGATTACGGATGCCGAGCGTCTCGACGTACGCGAGCTCGCGGTCGCCGTCGAGGTCCTGGCCGTCGACCACGGCCGGCCGCGTCAGGCGCACGACGCCGACGACGTCGCTCGCGATCAGGTCGTCCCGACGCTCGCCTCGTCCACCAAAACCGTCGGACGACGGCGCTGAAACCGGCGCGACGTCCGCCGCCGCCGGCGCGCTGCGCGCGGCTCGCCGGATCTCGATCTCCGTCTCGCCGTCGCGGACGCGAAGGCGCGCGAAGCCGCCGGCCGACAGCGCGCCGGCGAGGGCGCGGGTGCGCGCCGCGATCACGTCTTCGGTCATCCGGCGGGCGGTTCGACGCTCTCGACGCACGCCCCCGGGGCGAAATAGGTTGCCACGGGCGCACGTCCTGGGTACAACGGCCGAACAGCGAACAGGAGGTTGGCTGCGTGATCGGCACCAGCATCGCCACGGACTCGGCGTTCGTCCTTGTCCATCCCCACGGCCTCGCCCTCGACGCGGCGACCGCCGGCGCGCTCGACGCCGCGGGCATCATGCACCGCGCCGCGGAGTTTCCGTATGCGGCCGACGCCGGCGTTCCGGTCGTCTACCTCATCGACGAGGAGCGCCTGGGAACCCTCGGTCCGCGCGGCACGGTCGAGCACGCGCTCGAGCTGATCGGCACCGCGCAGAACGCGACGACCGTCGTCATCGGCCGCCGGAGTTCGGAGCGCCGCTGGCTCGCCTCCAATCCGTACGTCGGCGGTTGGATCGCGGAGCCGCTCGACGAGGTTGCCGTCATCGCGACGGTTCGCGCCGCCGCGGCGACGCTCAGCGCACGGCAGGCGCTGCATGCGGCACGCGGCGAGAGCGAACAGCTGCTGCAGGTCGGCCTCGCGCTGACCGCCGAGCGCGACGTCACGCGGCTCCAGCAGACCATCGTCCGCCGGGCGCGCCAGATGACGCGCGCCGACTCCGGATCGCTCTACGTACTCGAAGACGGACCCGACGGCGAGCGCGTCCTGCGCTTCGCGGTCGCGCAGACGGGCCCCGACGATGCCGGCACCTATCTCGGCGCGATTCTGCCGTTGTCGCGGTCGTCGATTTCCGGCTACGTCGCCTTGAGCGGCGAAAGCGTCCGCATCGACGACGCGTACCGCGTGGCGCCGGACGCCGAGTACCGCGTGAACCGCACGTTCGACGAGTCGAACGGGTACCGCACGATGTCCGTCCTCGCCGTGCCGATGCTCGATCACGACGGCGCGATCGTCGGCGTCATCATGCTGATCAACCGCAAACCGGAGTTCGAGCTGGTGCTGACGTCGCCGGCGCACACCGAGGAGGTCGTGCAGCCGTTCACGCAGCGCGACGAGCACGTGCTCCGCTCGCTCGCATCGCAAGCCGGCGTCGCGCTCGAGAACAAGGCGCTGATCGATTCGATCCAAGAGCTCTTCGAACAGTTCGTGCGCGCGTCGGTGAAGGCGATCGAGGTGCGCGACAAGTCGACGCAGGGCCACTCCGCGCGTGTCGCGGATCTCACGATCCTGCACGCGGAGGCGGTCAACGCGAGCCACGCGGGCGCGTTCCGCGACCTGCATTTCGACGCGGACCAGCTGCGCGAGATGCGCTACGCGTCGCTGCTGCACGACTTCGGCAAAGTCACCGTGCCCGAATACATCTTCGGCAAGGCGAAGAAGCTGCCCGACGGCCGCATGGACGCGATTCGCCTGCGCTTCCTGCTCGCGATGGAGCAAACGCAGGACGACCGCCGCCGCGCGCAGCTTCTCGAGCTGCTCGGCAAGGTCGAGCTCGCGAACGAACCGCTCATGATCGCCGCCGACAACGGCGACGCGCTCGAAAGCCTCGTCCGCATGACGTACCGCGACCTCGACGGCGAACGTCCGCTGCTCGACGCTTCGGAGCTCGAGTACCTCACCATCCCGCGCGGCTCGCTCTCCGGCGAGGAGCGCCGCAAGATGGAGCAGCACGTCACCCAGAGCTTTTACTTCCTCCGCGAGATCCCGTGGACGAAGACGCCGTGGCAACGCGTTCCCGAGATGGCATACGGCCATCACGAGCACCTCGACGGCAGCGGCTATCCACGCGGCCTCAAAGGCGCGGAGATCGTGCCGCAAGTGCGCATCCTCACGATCGCCGACGTCTTCGACGCGTTGACCGCAACGGACCGGCCCTACAAGCCCGCGATGTCCGTCGAACGCGCGCTCGACGTGTTGCAGCGCGAGTTCGCCGACCGCGGCAAAGTCGATCGCGAATTGCTCGACCTCTTCATCGCCAAGCGCGTCTACGAACCGGTCGTCGCGCGCGGCTGACCTTCGTGGCGAGCGAGGGTCGCGCGCTGCTGCGGCGGGCACGCTCGCTGCGCGCATCCTGCGCTCCGGTCGCTACGCGCTCCGTTGCCCCCGCCTTCCAGGCCTCCCGCAACTCCGCGAGTACCCGCCGCAGCAGCGCGCGACCCCCGCTCGGCACGATCGTCGGAACGCGACACATGGCGGGGTCGCGGGTGAACCTTCGCGTGCGCGCGCTCGACGTATCGGCGTGAGCGCGCACGATTTCGCGCTGATCGTTTCGCGTGGCGGGTTTCGGACGGCGCTCGTTCAGACAGTTCTCGTCGCGAGCGTTGCGTCGCTGCTCGGGGCGTGCGGGGAATCGGCGGCGGATGCGGCGCTGCGGAAGCAGATCGATGCATCGACGCTCCGCGGCGGAACGCTTTGCGCGATGCCGCTTCGGTTTCCGGCGCGACTGCTGTGCGTCGTCCGCCCGCGGACGAACTCGCGGCCGGCCTTGATTGCGGTGAACCCGGCGTATTCGTCGACGACACGGCGGTGGCGACTGTTTCCGCCGGAGTACCGCAGCGTTTGCTACGGTTCGGTCCACGCGACGCGCATCGCCGCCGTCGACACGTCACCGGATGACCGCACGACGGTTCGATTCGTGTACCAGACGGAATTGGAGCCTTGGGGCGAAGCTCTAGCGCCGTACCTCGCGCTCAAAACCCGCGACGAACGGGTGACCGTCCTCGCGCCGGCGGAGGACGCGCCGAACGGCATCGGACAGCTCATGCCGCCCACGATCGACTTCCGGCGCGTACTCTATCCGCCGAACGGTGCGGAGTGGCATCTGCCGAATCTCCGCGCGGTATCCCGGGAAAACGTGCACGCTATCGGCCGCGGCGCGACGTCCGCCGTACGATGAACCACACGATCGCGATGACGAGCACGAGCGGAAACGCGTAGAACAGCAGCACCGCGACGATCTCGACCGGAGAAAACATCCCAAGCCCCATGAAGCGGCCGCGTGCGACGTCCCGCGACGCGGGCCCTGCGTCGACGACGTCCGCGTGCGGCAACGCGATCATGCCTGCGCGGCGGGGCGCCGATGGTGGTGCGCCGGGTACTCTCGGAGTTCGCGGAGCGCCGGAGGCGCGGGAGCGAACGCAGAGGTAGCGACCGGAGCGCAGGATGCGCGCAGGAAGCGTGCCCGGCGCACCACCATCGGCGCTCCGCCGCGCCGCCAAGATGCTACGTCAGAACCGAGTCGCGATGCCGACGGAAACGACGGGGTACGTCTTGAGCCATCCGACGTCGTTCGCGAACGTGTTGCGCGCCGACGCGAGATCGGACTGCAACTGCGGCGTCGCTGCGGCGGGCCCGGTCGCATAGAGGCTCGTCTTGACGCTGCGGAACACGACGCCGACATCCCCGGTGAAGTAGACGCCGAGGCGATGCGGCGGCCCCATGCCGACGCCGATGTACGGGGCGCCGGAGCTCAGTTTCGCCGTGCCGTAGATCGTGCCGGCTTGGGCGGCCGAGTAGGTATTGCCGTTGATCGTATAGCTGCCGTTCTGCGCGTTGCCGACGACGTCGACGTGGTCGTTGCCGAACACGAGACCGCCGGTGATGCGGAACGGTCCGTTCAGCGGGTGCACGTCGACGAGAGCGGAGATGTTGTGCAGCTGCAGCGTGCCGCTGTAGTTCACGCCGTCCGACGTGACGTTGTGCCCGTACGACAGCGCGCCCGTGGCGAGCCGCAGATCGACGCGCGGAGCGATCGTGTGACCGATCGACACGCCGTATCCGAGCGTGGACAGCTGGATCGCCGCGACGTTGTCCGACAAGGCGCCGGCACGCGCGGCGGCGGGTGCGAGCGCGACACATGCGAGCGCCGTCGCCACGACGACGCGGTGAAGGATCGTCATGCTCAGGTGATCGGCCGCTTACGGCCGATAGACGAGCCCGATGCTGAGTGCGGGGACGACGACATGCGTACGCTGCTCCGCGGCCAGGCGGTTCAGGTCGGCCGCGAACGCCGCATTGCTCGCGAGCGGCCCGGACGCCGAGGCGCTGGTACTGCCGTTGCGGATCAGCACGCCCGCGTCGAGCGTGAGCGCGAGGCCTTTGACGAGCCCCGCGCCCGTGCCGACCCCGGCATAGATCGACGGACGGTCGTAGCGCACGCGGGAGATCACCGTGCCGGTCCCCGCGACGGAATAGACGCCGTTGCCGACACGCATCGTCGGGGCGTCGGGCCGCGCCACGTTCTGGACGCCGTCGTTGCCGAACACGAGACCGGCGCTGATACGATACCGGCCGCCGGACGGGCGATAGTCGGCGATGACGTCGAGGTCGTTGTACCGCGTCGTGGTCGTGTACGGCGTGCCGTCGAACGAAAACTCCTGCGACGTGCTCATCGTGTTCGTCTGCACGCGCACGCTGAAGTTGTAGAGCAGCGGGCGCTCGACGGAGATCGCCGTATCCCGTCGTGCTCGCGTGCGCGCCGACGGAGATCGACGAGAAGAGATCGGCGCGCGCCGCGACCGGCAACGCGACGAGCGCAAAGGCGACCGACGCGGCGACGGACCGTCTCATCGCGCGGGCAGTTCGACGACGGATGCCCGGTCTCCGGGCGGCAGCGCGTCGCGCGCGGAGAGGAATCGCGCGTCGATCTCGGCCAGCGGTACGAGCGCGAACGCCCGCTCGTGCAAGCGTTCGTGCGGGATCACGAGGCCGGCGTCGTTCACGCGCACGTCGCCGTACGCGAGGATGTCGAGGTCGAGCACGCGTGGTCCCCACCGGTACGTCGGCACACGCCCCGCGTCGGCTTCGATGCGCTTGAGTGCCGCGAGCAGCGCGTGTGGTTCGAGCGACGTTTCGACCGCCGCCGCCGCGTTCACGAACGGCGGCTGATCGCCCACGCCCCACGGTTCCGTGCGGTATAGCGACGAGCACGCGAGCACCGTCCCGACCGCCGCGAGACGGTCGAATGCGCCGCGCACGATCCCTTCGGCGTCGCCGGCGTTGGAGCCGATGCCGATGGCGGCGACCGTCATGCCTTCGCGCGTTTGTTCTTCTTGTTTTTCTTGGGCTTGGACCAGCCGCGCGCGAGCAACGACGGGCGCATCTTCGAGAGCGACACGACGGGCGTCGCGCCGTCGAGCAGCTTCGGCTTCGCGATCGTGACGTGAGCCGTGGCGATGCGTTCGTCCGCCATCACCGCTACGAGAACGGACTCCGCGAGGCGCTCGAGCAGCCGATACCGCTCCGTCTCGACGATCCGCACGACGAGCGCGTGCAACGCCGCGTAGTCGATCGTGTCGGCGAGATCGTCGCTCGTCCGGGCCGCGCCGATCGTCGGCCATGACGTACAGCGTGATGTCGAGCGGCTGCGGAACGTCTTGCTCGCCCGCGTTCGCGCCGTGGCGCCCGTACGCGCGGATGTCGCGCAGCTGGATGTTTCCCGGCGGGTCTTTCACGGGAGGCGGTCACTCCAGCCGTCGGGCCGCCAGTCCCGAACGATCGCGTCCGCGACGCGCGCGACGTCGCGCTGTTCGGGCACGTCGTGCACGCGCACGATGTCGACGCCGGCGGCGATCGCGAGCGCGATCGTGGCCGCCGTACCGAACTCGCGCGCGCCGATACTGCGGCCGGTCAGCTTGCCGATCGTCGACTTGCGCGACGTGCCGACCAGCGTGGGAAATCCGAGCCCGACGATGCGATCGAGGCGCTGCAGAACGGCGATGTTGTGCTCCGGCAGCTTGCCGAAACCGATGCCGGGGTCGACGATGACGTGCGCTTCGGGAATGCCCGCGCGCACGCACCGCGCCGCGGCGTCATGCAAGAATCGCACGATCTCGTCGACGACGTCGCGCTCGTAGACGGCGACTGCCTTGTTGTGCATCACCACGATCGGCGACGCGGTCTCGACGCACGCGCGGATCGACTCATCGGTCGCGCCCCAGATCGAGTTCAACAGATCGCCGCCGGACGCGGCGGCGTCGCGGAACACCTCGCGGCTTGAACGTGTCGACCGAGACGATCGCGTCCGGCGCAGCGGCCCGGATCGCGGCGATCGCCGGCACCAAGCGCGCGCGTTCGGTTGCGGCGTCGATCGGGCGATGGCCGGGACGCGTCGACTCCGCGCCGACGTCGAGGATGTCGGCCCCGTCGTCGAGCTGCGCCAGCGCGGTCGCCGCGGCAGCGGCGGGATCGGGGTCGCCGTCGCCCGAGAACGAGTCCGGCGAGACGTTGACGATGCCCATGACGTACGTGCGGGCGCCCCACGGCAGCACGCGGTCGCGGACGCGCAGCGCGCCGCGCGTCGCCGGCTCAAACACCGGAGCCCGACTGGACGTTCGCGATCCACCACGCACGCAGCTCGGCGACGACGAAGGTCGACCCGGTCACGACGATGATCGCGTCGGCGTCGGCGTTGCGCCGCGCGATCGAGAACGCTTCGACGGGATCGGCGATCGCGCGGCCCCACGCGCCGAGCTCGTCGGTGATCGACGCGAGCCGCTGCGGGCGCGACGACGTGCGTCCGGCCGCCTCGAACGTCGTGAACACGAACGTCGCGGCCATCGAGACGAACGGCTCGATGATGCGGGGCGCGTCCTTCGAGTCGCCGATCGCCATCACGAACGTGAAGCGCCGATCCGGGAACGTCGCCGCGAGCGCGTGCGCGAGATGCTGCGCCTTGTCGGGATTGTGCGCGATGTCGAACACGACGCCGGGATGCGACGGAAAGAACTCCATGCGTCCGGGGATGACGACGCGCGAGAAGCCGGTCTCGATGGCCTCACGCGAGGGGCGCAGGGCGTCTCGAAAGTTGCTCGAGCGCGCGGATCGCCGTCGCGGCGTTCTCGCGCTGAAAGTCGCCGAGCACCGGCAGCGAGATCGCGTAGCGGTCGTCAGGCGTCACGACGTCGAACGACTGGCCGTACCGTTCACCTTCGCGCGGCTCGATGCGCGCGGTGTCCGCGACCGAGACGAACGGCGCGCCGGCATCGGCGCACGCGCGCTCGATCTCGGCGCGCGCCCCGGGATCGCGCACGAAGCTCACGAGCGGCACGCCCCGTTTCGCGATGCCCGCTTTGTCGCGCGCGATCGCTTCGAGCGTATCGCCGAGAATGTCGGTGTGGTCGAGCGCGACGTTCGTGATCACCGAGACGGCGGGATGCAGCACGTTCGTGCCGTCGAGCCGGCCGCCGACGCCGGCCTCGATCACCGCAACGTCGACGTCGCTCCGCGCGAACCACAGGAACGCGAGCGCGAGCAGCGTCTCGTAGTACGTCGGCCGACCGTGCTCGAACGCAATCGTGTCGCCGGCGCCGTGCAGCTCGCTCGATGAGGTCGCCGAACGCGTCTTGGGGGATCGGGATGCCGTCCACGCGGGCGCGTTCGGTCGCGTCGGTGAGATGCGGTTTCATGTGCAGCCCGGTGCGCCGTCCGCGTCGCTTCGAACGCGGCAGCGATCATCGTCGCCGTCGAGCCTTTGCCGCTCGTGCCGGCGACGTGCACGGTCGGATACGCGTTCTGCGGGTTTCCGACCGCGCCGAGAAACGCGGTGATGCGATCGAGCCGGTTCGGCATCCGCCGCGACGCGTTCTCATTGATCAGCCCGAGCAAATAGGACTGTGCCGCTTGAAACGTCACGCTGCGTTCTACCCGGCCGGATGCGCGTCTGTTGCGCTGCCCGCGAGCAGCTCCAGCGCGTGCGGCAGCACGCCGACGATCGCGTCCAGCGTCTCGCGAACCGCCTTCGGGCTGCCGGGCAAGTTCACGATGAGCGATCGGTTGCGGACTCCGGCGACCGCGCGCGACAGCATGCCGGCGCGCGTGACGCGCAGCGACGCGGCGCGCATCGCTTCCGGGATCCCGGGCACCTCGTAGTCGAGCACCGCGAGCGTCGCCTGCGGCGTCCGGTCGCGCGGCGCGAGCCCCGTACCGCCGGATGTCAGCACGAGGCGCGTCGCGCCTTCGCACATCTCGATGAGCGCGGCTTGCAACGCGGCGGCATCGTCGGGCAGGATGCGCTCGTCGTCGACGGCGAGCGTGCTGTGCGCCAGAACATCCTTCACCACCGGGATGCACGCGTCGGGTCGCTCGCCGGAGTGGGCGCGATCGGAGAGCACGATGACGAGACCGGGAAAGCGCGCGCGACGCTCTCGGCGGTCACGCGGGCGCGTTCCAGTCGCCCGATTTGCCGCCCGTCTTCTGGACGAGCCGAACGTTCTCGACGACGATGCCCTTGTCGAGCGCCTTGCACATGTCGTAGATCGTCAGCGCCGCGACGCTCGCCGCGACCATCGCTTCCATCTCGACGCCGGTTTGCCCGACGGTCGACGCGCGCGCGGCGATGCGCAGCACGCGCTCGTCGTCCCACGCAAACGTCACGTCGACGACGGTCAGCGCGAGCGGGTGCGCGAGCGGAATGAGCTCGTCCGTTCGCTTCGCCGCGAGGATGCCCGCGATCTGCGCGGCAGCGAATGCGTCGCCTTTCGCAAGCGTCGCATCGCGCAGCGCGCGCGCCGCCGCATCGTTCAAGCGCACGCGCGCCTCTGCGCGCGCCGTGCGCGCCGTCGCGCTCTTCGCTCCGACGTCGACCATCGCCAGCGAACCGTCGTCGCGGACGTGCGAGAGTTTTCGAGCCGTCACAGGAACTCCAAGCCGCGCGCGTGCGGCTCCATGTCGTTCTCGCGCAGCCACTCCGCGTCGAAGAGGCGCGAGCGATAGCGATCGCCGCCGTCGCACAGCACGGTCACGACCGTGCTGCCGGCGGCCAGCGTGCGCGCGTAGCGTGCCGCCGCGGCGACGTTGAGCGCCGCCGAGCCGCCGACGAAGAGGCCTTCCTCGCGCAGCAGCCAGTGCGCCATCTCGGTCATCGTGCGATCGTCGACGCGCAGCGCGTCGTCGACCGGCGCGCCGGCGAAGTTCGCCACGATCCGCTTGATGCCGATCCCTTCGGCGTTCGAGTCGCCCTCCGTCGCGAGCTCGCCGGTGCGGACGTAGCTGAACAGCGCGGAACCGTACGGGTCGGCGAGGATCACGCGAACGCGCGGATCGCGGGCCTTGAGCGCGCGTCCGACGCCGGCGATCGTGCCGCCCGTGCCGGCCGCGGCGACGAACGCGTCGAGCGCGCCGCCGGTCTGCGCGACGATCTCCGGTCCGGTCGTCCGCTCGTGCGCATCACGGTTCGCCGTGTTCTCGAACTGGTTCGCCCACACGGCGCCGGGCGTCGCTTCGGCGATGCGCCGTGCTTCATGGTAGTAGTTGGCGGGGTTCGTGTACGGCACCGCCTCGACGACGCGCAGGTCGGCGCCGTACGCGCGCAGCAGCGCGTACTTCTCCGGCGCCTGATCGTCCGGCATGACGATGATCGTGCGGTAACCGCGCGCGTTGCCGACGAGCGTCAAGCCGATGCCCGTGTTGCCCGCGGTTCCTTCGACCACGACGCCGCCGGGCGCCGAGCAGCCCGCGACGCTTCGAAGTCCTCGACGATGCCGCGCGCCGCGCGATCCTTCACCGAGCCGCCCGGATTGAGGAACTCGGCCTTGCCGAGGATCGAACGCCCGAGCGCAGCCGACAGCTTCGGGAGCGCGATCAGCGGCGTGTTGCCGATCGCGCCGACGAAGCCGTCGTCGACGGCGCGTGCTGCTGCGGGTGAGGGATTCGCCACGGTGCGGTGAACGTCGTCCTCCGAGGATGACGGTTCCTGTTGGCGCGGACGGTGCGCTCGGGTTGTATAGCGCCGTCAGCGACGCGTTCGCCGGAAGGCCGATCGGTTTCGGACGCCGCCGCGCGAGCGTGGCGGCACGCTTCGCGCGATTTCGGGCGGCCGACGAACACGCTGTCGCCGCGGCATGGATCGCGGGCGCGCTCGCGGAGATCGGGCTCGTGCGCGTCGTCGTTCCACGCGACGCCTCGCCGCGCGTCGCGCGCGCTCCTGCTCGCCGACATGCCGCTGCACGGAGCACGCATCGCCGCCTCCCTGCGCGGCGTTCCGAGCGCGGCCGCCGACGCGATCCGGTGGCATCGCGAGCACGACGACGGCACCGGCGTCCCGGACGGCCTGCGCTGGGACGGTATCCCGTCCGCCGCCGCGACGATCGGCATCGCGCACGCGTTCGTCGCGGCCGTCGACGACCCGGCGGAGCCGCGCGATCCGTTCGAAGCGCTGTTCGCGCTGACAGCCGAGGGCGGGCGGCGGTTCTCGCTCGACGTCGCGCGCGCGTTCGGCGCATTCGTCGCGGACAGCCGGACGTCGACGCACCGTGTGCGGTCGCGCTGCCCGCCGTCGACGACGACGCCGCGCTGGAGGCGCTCGCCCAGCAGATCGACGAGCGCGATGAAGCGCACGCGCGGCCGCTCGGCGCGGCTCGCCGCGCGCGCGTCGGCGCTCGCCGAGCGTCTCGCGCTCGACGCGCATCGCGCATCGCGCTGCGCGCGGCTGCTCGCGCTCGGCCGCGCCGCCGAATCCGTTCCCGGCGAGACGTTCGATCCGCTGTCGCGCTTCGCGCGCGAGCAGCGCACCGCGCTCGCGTCGCGCGCGGCGGCGCTCGCCGCGTCGGTGCCGCGGTATGCCGGCGAGGCGAGCACGCTCGTCGCGTCGGCGGCATGGTACGAGGACGGCGTGCGCGACGTGTACGGCGCCCTGCTCGCGACGATCGTCGCCGCCGACGGTCTCGACGCCGTCGACGCGCCGCGCCGCCTGGCCGCGGCGGCGGGCTCGCAGCTCGATCCCGACGTCGCGCGCGCGTACGTGTCCGCGCTCGGGGCGCCGACATGATCGATCTCCCGGCGCGCACGCGGCGCGTCTCCGGCACGCGGCTCCTCGACCTGTGCGTCGAGCGCGGCATCACGAGCGTGGTCGATCCGTTCATGGGCTACCCGACGCATCTCGCGGTGCTGAAACGCCACGGCATCAGCGTGCACGGCGGCGACCTGCTCGAATGGTTCGTGCGCGCGGGCGAAGGGCTCGTCGTCAACGACTTCACGGTGCTGCGCGACGCGGAAGTCGCCGAGCTCGTCGAGATGCTGCCCGGCCGCATCTACCCGACCGACCTGTTCCGCGCGTGGGAAGGCGTCTTCTTCAGCGAGGACCAGTGCCGCTATCTCGGCGTGTGGCACGCGAACGTGCACGCGCTGCGCAGCGACGGGCAGACGGGGCTCGCGATCAGCGGGCTCTGGCACGTGCTCTGCCACTGGCTGCTCAAGAGCAGCCATCCCGACGAGATGCTCGACGTGCCGCCGAGCGAGCTCGCATGGCAGTACATCCGCGAGACGGATCGCTGGGTCACGGCGAACGGCAAGCGCAACACGGTGCGGCGCGCCGACTTCGCCGCCACGCTGGCGGCGGTGAACGCCGACGCCGTGTATCTCGCGCTTCCCGGACGCACCGGCGCGAAGCGCATCGACGCGCGCGTCTGGATGTGGGAAGCGTGGTGGACCGGCGATCCGTACCTCAACGTCGAGCGCCTGTATCGCGACACGGTGTTCGGCGGCACGACGAACGACGACGGCAGCTACGACCGCGCCATCGCCGACGTCCTGAGCGCCGCCGAGAAGGCGCCGTACGTGATCGTGCAGGCGTCGCCGCGCGACGAAGCGCGCTACGAGCGGCTCCTGCGCGCGCATCGGCCGCACGTCGAGACGGTCGCGCCGAACGCCGACGAGCTCTACGTCATCGGCAAGAAGTAGTCATTCAGCGCGCAGGCGCGGCGCTCTGGAACCGGTACCAGACGAGGCACAGCAGCGCGAGCACCACGGCGAGGATGCCGTGCTTCGCGTGCACGCCCGACGGATAGAAGTGGCCGGTCCAGTACAGGACCGCGATGATGAGGAACACGACGGCGAGGATCAGCGCGAGCTGCTTCATGAGATCACCTTACCAGCGAACAGGATGAACGACGCGGCACCCGCGACGACGCAGTACCACGCGAACGGCGCGAGGTCGTTGTGACGAAACCACCGGGTCAGGAACGCCACCGACGCATACGCCGTGACCGCCGCCAGAATCCCGCCCGCAAGGGACTGGATGAGCGCGACGTGCGCGTCCGGAGCGAACAGCTTCGGGATCTCGAGCACGGCCGCCGCGAAGATCACCGGCGTCGCGAGCAGGAACGAGTACCGTGCCGCGTCGTCGTGATGCAGGTCGCGCAGCAGCCCGGCGACGATCGCCGAGCCGGAGCGCGAGATGCCCGGCAGCAGCGCGAGCGCCTGCGCGAAGCCGACGATCACCCCGTCGTTCCACGCCAGCTGCGGCAGCGTGCGATACGTGCGAATTCGCGCGGTCGCCTGCGTGCTGGCCGCGGCGCAGCCGTTCGCCGAGCAGCATGAGGAAGCCGTTCGCGAAGAGGAACGCCGAGACGGGGAGCGGTGATGCGAACAGCTTCTTCACGGCCGATTCGAAGACCACGCCGAGGATGCCGACGGGGATCGTGCCCGCGACGAGCAGCCATCCCGTCCGTTCCTCCGGGTCGTCGCTGAAGCGCCCGCGCACGATGCTCGCGACGAGCGCGCGCACGATTGCGATCCACTCGGCGCGGTAGAACGCGATCAGTGCGAGCGCCGTGCCGAGGTGCAGCACGACGACGAATGCGAGGAACGACTCCGAGCTCTCGTCGACGTGCCAGCGAAGCAGCGCCGGAACGAGCACGGTATGCCCGAGACTGCTCACCGGAAACAGCTCGCTGACGCCCTGCAGCACCGCGAGGATCATCGCCTGCACGAACGTCACAACGCCCGCACGGTTCGCACGCGGGGGAGCCTTTCCCGCTGGTGCGGAACGGGCGCGGAGTGAGTGAACCACGCTCGCATCGTCGCCTCGGCGACACGCCGATGCTCGTGTCGTACACGATCGGCGATGAGTTCGCAGCGGCGCATACCGAGACGTACGACATCGGCCTCGGCGGCCTCGCGATGCTGGCCGACGCCGAGTTGCCGTCGGGTCTGTCGCTGCGCCTCCGTCTCGAACTGCGCGGCGATCCGCGTCCGCCGCTCGAGATCACCGGCGACGTGCGCTGGTGCCGCTACGACGCGGCGCTGCAGAAGTACCGCACCGGCGTCGAGTTCACGAACCGCACGCCCGAGCAAGAATCGCAGTTGCACGGCTACATCGACACGATGTACAAACTGCGCGACTTAGGCGTTCTGTAATGGATTCAGGCGCTCTCGCACGAGCGCCGAATCCCGTTTGCGGGCTACGCCCGGAGCCGGACGCAATCATTGAGACGAGAAGTCGACCGTGAAGAGGTAGTCGGCGGCGATCGCCTTGCAGTCGCGCACTTCGGTCTGGAACGTCGACTGACGTGCGGCCGAGAGCGCGGCGTTGTTCAAGATCGCGCTCGGTGAAGAGCGCACGCGGACGCCCATGACCTTGCTGGTCGCATCGAGCGACACGACGACTTCGACCGTCCCCGTGATGCCTTGCTGCTGCGCCATCGGCGGCGTGTCGGGTTCGACCGCGCGCAGCGTGGTCGGCGGCACGTTCGGATGCGCGCATGCCAGCGGCGTCGGCGTGGGCTTCGGCGTGGGCGTCGGCGGTGCGGGCGCGGGGTTGCCGGCGCTGCGGTCGACGGCGCGGCCGTCCCCTGTCCCTGCGGGATGCCTTGCGTGTTGTCCGTTCGTGTACTTGTTCGTCGCTTCCGACGGGCCCGAGTTCGACTTCGATTCCGTCTTGATCGTGGTGATCTTGATCTTCGGCTGTTGCGGCGCGGGCGTCTGCTTCGGCGGCGGCGTCTCCTTGGGCGGAGGCGTCGGTGGCGGCGTCGGCGGAGGTGTGGGCGTCGGCTTCGGCGTGGGCGGCGGCGTCGGAACGCGCACGACCGTCACCTTTTGCGGTGTCTCTTCGTTCGACTGCGTCACCTGCTTGCGCACGACCAGCGGTCCGAACAGCAAGTGCAGCAAGATCGAGAGCGTGAACCCGTAGAGCAGGAACCACTTGGCCCGATCGGCTGTCCGCATCGGTGCCGACGGCGGGGTTTGACTCGCCACCTAGCCCCCCGACTGTCCTTGGGGCGTGCCTTCGATGTGGTTCGCCAAACCGAACGTCGTCAGGTTCGCGGACTTCGCCGCGTCCATCACGCGCAGGATCGTGCCGAAGCTCGCCTTCGGGTTTGCTTTGATGATGACGGTCTTCAGCCCGCTGCCCGTCGACTTGACGAGCTCCTGGAACTGCTCTTTCGCTTCCATCTCGTTGACGACGCTCGAACCGACCTGAACCTGGTTCTTGTCGTCGACGAGCACGACGATCTGCGACGGGTGAACTTTCTCTTTGTTCTTCGCGTCGGGCAGCCTCGGTTCTTTGACGACCGAGGCGAGAATGATGAAGATGATGAGGAGGACCAGCAACACGTCCGTGAAGGGCGTGATGTTGATCGTCGACATCACCTCATCTTCGCCTTGTCCGGTGGAGACGGCCACGAATCGGGAGTCCTTCTACCTACGAGGTGACGAAGCCGACGTCGTTCAGGCCGGCGATCTTGGCGGCGTCGAGGATGCGGATGATCGTCCCGTACGGAGCCTTCACGTCCGCGGTCAGCGAGACGTGCTTCTGTCCCTTCGCTGACGTACTTCCATCATGTCGGCGTAGATATGCGTCGTGTCCGAGCGCTTTCCGTCGACGAAGATCGTGCCGGTTTCGTTGACCAGCACCTCGATGTTCTCGGACTTCTTCTGCTGCAGCGGCGGCGGGGCGTGGGCGTTGTCGGGCAGCTGCTTCTCGAACCCCGGCGGCGCGACGAGCGCCGCGAGGATCATGAAGATGATCAGCAAGACGAGCAGAACGTCGGTGAACGGCGTGATGTTGATCTCCGCCATCACCTCGTCGTCTTGCTTCGACGACACCATGCTCATCAGTCGAGCCCTTCGGTCCTAAGGTTCAAGCCGCGCGAACCTACTTCGAACCGGTCGCGCCGGGCTGGTACAGGTCGGTCGGGATCGCGGCACCGGTGTTGTGGAAGTGCAGCATCTCGGCGAGCTGGTTGGCGGCGACGATCATCTCTTGGTTGTACGCCTTGATGCGCGTCTTGAAGTAGTTGAAGAAGATCACGGAGACGACGGCGACGAACAAGCCGGCCGCGGTCGTGACGAGCGCTTCGGACACACCGGCCGCGACGACGGCGGGCGTCGAGTTCCCCTTGAGGGCGATGTCCTGGAACGCCCGGATGATGCCGAGCACGGTTCCGAAGAGGCCGACGAACGGCGCGATGACGGCGATCGTACCGATGACGCCGAGGTTCCGTTCGAGGCTGTTGAGGTTCTCCATCAGCGCGATGGAGAGCGCGTCCGTGATGTCGGCGCGATTCTTCTCACCGCGCTGCAGGCCGAACTCGAGAATCTTCGGGAGCATCCCCTTGTTCTGGCGGCAGATGCGGATCGCGCCCTCGAGGTCGTCCGCCGCGATCTTCTGACCGATCGCGCGCAGCAGACCCTTCGAGTCGGAGTGCTGGCTCGCGAAGAACAGGAGGCGCTCGATGACGATCGCGACGGCCGCGATCGACAGGACGAGGAGCATCCACATCGCAGGGCCGCCCGACTCGATTGTTTTGATGAATCCGTTGAAATCCACGAGCTTTGGTATAGCCTCCGAGTCTTCGACCAGGTTGAGAAGCGACCGGCCTCCGGCCGGGGCATGGCGAAGCGGCGAGGGACAGGCCCCGAACGCGGGCCTAGGTGTTGGCGCTCCCGGCGTCCATTCCTACCGCAGAATTTACTGCTTGACGCCCAGCTTGCTGAGTGCGGCGTCCACTTGCGACGCGAGTTGCGCGTCCGAGCCGGCGTTCGCCTTCGCCTTTTGCAGATACGGGACGGCGCCTTTGGAGTCGCCGCCGTTTGCCACGGCGATGCCCGCGACGAAGTTCGCCCGCGCGTCGTTCGGATCGACTGCAAGTGCCTTGTCGGCTTCCGCTTTGACGCGCTTCCAGTCCGGCTTCGCACCCTGCGCCAGCGTGTTCGCCGCCTCCACGTAGAAGACCGTCGCGCGACTCGGCGTCGCCTGCGCGCCGGCCTCGAGAGCCGCGACGGCATCGTCCGTCTTTCCGGCCTTCGCCGCGGCGGACGCGCGCTGGCTGTAATACGACGCGATCGCGTCGTCGACGTGCGTGTTGGACGGATCGCGCGCTTTGACCGCCTTGGCGAGTGCGAGACCCTTGTCGATCTCACCGCCTTCGATGTAGACCGTCGCGAGCGACGAGTCGATCGCGTTCATCGTCGTTGCGTCCGCATGCCCTTGCAGTGCTTGCGCCTTCGCGCGCTCGAGCGCCGCGATCGCCTGCGGATACTGCTGCGAGTTGCCGTACGCGGTACCTTCGATGTAGAGTGCGTTGACGCTCGGCTGCAGCGCGAGCGCTTTCTGCGCGAGCGCGATCGCGCGGGCGTTGTCCTTCGCTTTCAGCGCGGCGACGGCCGCATCCGCGTACGCCTTCGCGGCGACGCTCTTGAAGCGGTCGGGAACCGTCCCGGCCGCATCGAACGCGGTCGTAGCGCCCGCGGGGTCGTTCAGGAACGTATCGGCGACGCCGAGCAGCGCGTTCGCGTCCTTGTCGCCGGGGTGCGCCGTCAAGTACGCGTCGAGCTGCGTCTTCGCGCTCGGCGTACTTGCCCGCGCGCACCAAGGCGTTCGCCTGGTTCACGTCGCTGACGGTCGAGCCGGTATCGGTCGTGACGGCGCTGCCGCTGAACTTCAGTGCCATCGTGTAGTACGCGTCGATCGCCTTTGCGTCACGCATGCCGGCCTTGTACGTCGACGTCTTCGCGATCTCGAGCGCGGCGGCGTCGTCACCGTGGTTGCTCGACTTCTCGACCTGCACGGCCCCGACCGAGCCGTTTTTGTGCACGAACACCTTGACCGTCACTGCGCCGGTGCCGACCACGGGCGAGGTCGCGGTGCCCTGCTTGACCATCTTCGGCGGCGTGTAGAACGTACCGGTCTGCGCGGACGCCGGCAAGCGCGCTGCAAGCGAGCGCGAGCGCGCCGAACGCCGCCGCAGCGAGCGAACGAGCTGAGAAGTCGGCCATGGTACCTCGAACGGGGCGGGGATACGAGACAACGCGCGGCGCGGGCCGCGGAGTTCCTGCCGAACCGTGACCGGAGCGCGTTGGCGGGGAGCCTCGGCCGGCCCTCCCGTCGTAGCGGCCTCCGCTCCCCGCGTCAGCGCCCGGTCAGATCCGGCCGAAGCACCGTCGCACCGCCCAGGTAGACGTGCTGCATACGATCCTGTGTCTGATCGGTGTTGACGTGCACGAGCACGCGGATGCACCGCTCCAGCCTCCCGGGTACCCCGATCTCGGTGAAGTTCAACAGCGGGACGAGCGTCCAGCCCATACGGCGCGCGGCCGCCGCCGGAAACTCGGACACGAGGTCCGGCGTCACCGTGAAGAGCGCCGACGCGACGTCCTCCGGCACGAAGGCGTTGCGCTCGACGATCTCGCGAAGCAGGCGTTCCGTGGCGTCCAGGATCAGTGCCGGCTCGTCGCGGTCGACCGTGATCGCGCCCCGAATCCCGCGTACGACGCTCACGATCCGCCTTCGTCGATCGCGTGCCCGGCATCCGAGACGATGCGGCGCAGCGCCGCAACCTCGCGCTCCGTCGCCGGACGCACTGCACCGGGCGCGAGCGCTCCGAGCGCGAGCGGACCGAACCGCAGCCGGACGAGCGCGATCACCGGATGGTCGACGACGTCGAACATCCGCCGCACCTGACGATTGCGGCCCTCGTGGATCGTGACGTCGACGAGCGAGACGTCCCGGCGCACCGCGACGACGCGAAGCTGCGCGGGCGCCGCGCGCGCCTCCTCGAGCCGGACGCCGTGCTGAATCGCCGCGATCGCGTCGGGATCGAGACGACCGCGCAGCGTCGCCCGGTACGTCTTCTCGACGCCGAAGCGCGGGTGGGTAAGCACGTTGGCGGCCGCGCCGTCGTCGGTCAGCAGCAGCACGCCGCTCGTGTCGTAGTCGAGCCGGCCGACGGGCACGACGCGCGCGGTGACGCCGGCACGCCGAACGAGGTCCGCGACGGTGCGACGGCCTTCCGGATCGTGCATCGTCGTCATCGTGCCGGGCGGCTTGTGCAGCACGACGTACGTCTGCGACTGCACGGGGCGGACGACGCGACCGTCGACCTCGACCCGCGCATCGCCGTCGACGCGCGTGCCCAGCTCGCGCACGACGGAGCCGCCGACGCGCACGCGCCCCGCGACGATCAGCTCCTCCGCGTGCCGCCGCGACGCGACGCCGGACGCGGCGAGATACTTCTGAAGCCGCAGGGCGGTCCGCCGGTCAGACCTTCTTGAGGTCGAACGCCGTGACGAACTCGTCGTTCGTCTTCGTCCGCGCGAGCGCCGCGTAGATGCGCTCCGATGCTTCGACGGACGGCACGCCCGCGAGCGCTCGCCGAAGGTCCGTCACCTTGTGCAGCGCGATCTCGCTGAGCAGCTGCTCCTCGTACCAGTTGCCGCTGCGAATCAGGTCGATCGCCGGATACGCGCGCGCTTCGGCGAGCTCGCGCGCGAGGACGACATCCGCGTTCGCCGCCGGCGCGAGCTCTTCGATCACGAGCGCGTCGAACGCCGGCGTGCCGGC
Source organism: Vulcanimicrobiota bacterium (assembly GCA_963841685.1). Taxonomy (GTDB): domain Bacteria; phylum Vulcanimicrobiota; class Vulcanimicrobiia; order Vulcanimicrobiales; family Vulcanimicrobiaceae; genus Vulcanimicrobium. Next base: position 1,271,446 of record CAWJDU010000003.1, on the reverse strand, counting down.
ATTGACGGTCGCGACGACGGTCAGCGAGCCGCCCGCTTCGAGCGCACGCGCCGCGCCGAACAAGCGCTTGGGACGCTGCAACGTGACCGGGTCGATCATCGTCGAGTTCGGCTTGTGATGGCCGAGCGCCGCGTACGCACGCACGAGCCGCGTGAACGACGACACGAGCACGACGGCGTCGCCGCCGAGCTCGGCAAGCCGCTTGGCGCGCTCGAACACGAGCTCCGCCGTGGTGACGTGGTGATCGGGATGCTCTTCGAACGTCGTCGCAACGACTTCCACGTCGAGCGTGCGCTGCAAGTGCGTCACGGCCTCGGGTCGCTCGTCGACGAGCAGCACGATCACGTGAGCGTCCGGCGCGTTGGCACCGATGGCGCGCGCGATCCGCACGAGCAGCGAGGCGTCGTCGGCACGCGGCGGCACCGTGACCAGCGCGCGCTGCCCGCGGCCGATCGGCGAGAAGAGATCGAGCGCGCGGCTCGTCAGATCGCCGCGCGTCTCGAGCGTGAACCGCTGCACCGGCGGCTCTGCGGCGAGATCCTCGAACACGCGCCGGCCGGCGATCGCTTCCGGCGCGTAGCCGTTGACGGTCTCGACCTTCACGATGCCGTAGTACTTCTCGTTCTCTTTCGGCCTGCGCACTTGACCGGCGACGAGATCGCCGCGGCGCAGCTCGAAGCGCCGAATCTGGGACTGCGAGATGTAGATGTCCTCGGCGCCGACCAGATAGCCGTCACGCCGTAAGAAGCCGTATCCCTCGGGCAGCACGTCGAGCACGCCGTTGGCCTTCTCGAGGCCGCTGCGCTGCGCTTGAATGTCGAGGATCTGCGCGACGAGATCGTCCTTCTTGACCTTCGTCGGGTTCTCGATCTCGAACGTCTTCGCAAGCTCGTTGAGCTCCGCTTTGCTCATCTCGCCGAGCTGCTCGGCGGAGAGCAGCGGCGGACCGACGGGCTGCGGGAACTCGGGTTGCGTGAAGACGTCCTGGGGTGTGGGCGCCCCGCCCTCGTTGAAGCGCTGGCGGTTACGCCGCGAGCGGCGGCGACGGCCTCCGCCTTCGGGGCGACCGTTGTTGTTGGGCCGGTTGTCGAACTGCAGCGAAGTGCTCCGTTAGAGGACACGGGCATCCCGCGCAACGGGGCTCACCGGCGAGGCTGCCGGGGCCGCTCGTCGGCGCGGTGCGCCGAAGGAACGAGAACGCACGCGATTCCGAACCGCGTAACGCTAGCGCAGTCTACCACAGGCACGTCACGGCGACAAGGCGCGCGGCCCGCTGACGCTCGGATTGCCGCGCGCGTAGAATCGCAACGGCTCGCTCGCCGCCTTCGTGATGCCGATGCGCGTGCTGATCCCCACCGTGACCGGCACGTCGCCGCGCGCGAGCCAGAGCCGTGCATCGCTCGTCAGGTCCGCGCCGTCGAACGTCGGGCCGATCGCGAACGCGCGGCAAAGATTGCCTGGACCGCGCGCGAGGTCGCGGTCCTTGACGTCGGGCCTTGCCCGGAGCGCGCGCATCGTCGCGATCCCGGCGACCGGTTCGCAGGCGCGAATCAGCGCGGCGGCGCCGATACCGTCGCTTTCCGATGTGACGTTGAGACACCAGTTCGCGCCGTAGATGAAGTAGACGTACGCGTGCAGCGGCGCGCCGAACATCGCGCGATTACGCGCCGTCAGCCCGCGATACGCGTGCGATGCCGGATCGCGCGGAAGGTATGCCTCCGTCTCGACGATCCGGCCGACGAGCAGCCGGTCTTCATACGCGCGCACGAGCAGCGTGCCGATGAGCGCGCGCGCAAGCGCGACGGTCTCGTGCGGCAGATCGTCGCGCGTGAGATGCTCATGCTGCGGCCGGCGTGCGGAGCGCGACGTCGGCGTTCGCGCGCGTTTCGAGATCCCTGGTTTCAATCGGTTCGGCGCGTTCGACGCGCGCGACGGCGAAGCCGTGCAACACGCAGCGCGTCTTGACGTACGCGATCGCGAGGGGCGGCGGGACGGCGCCGCGGCCGGCGAGATCGTCGACGAGCTGCTCGTCGGCGATGCGCAGGCGGACGCGCGTGAAGCCCCGGCCGCGCAGGTAGCCGGCGACTGCCGCGACGGCGGCGTACCCCGACTCCCGGCCGCCGAGCGCGGCCAGCGGCGGCGCGGAGAACGGAATCTTGACGACGCGTGCGTCCGGTGCCGGTCGCGAGGGCGACATACGCGACCCCGAGACCCGACGGGTCGGCGGCGTAGCCGACGGCGGCGTCGGCGGAACGGTGGCGGCTGGCGATCTGCGGCATGGCTCCTGCGATCATTCTATGTCGAACGTGCGTTCGAGTCAAGTCAAGCTGCTCGCGCGGCCAGCACCTCCTGGTAGAGCTCGAGGATTCGCCGCGTCTGCATCTCCGACCGTACAGCGCGAGAGTGCCAAATGTACGGCACTCTGATCGGGCTGGTGCGCGAGCGCCTCGCGGATCGCGTCGGCGAAAGCGCCGGGGTCGGACGGCACGACGCGGCCGGCGCCCGCCAGTACCTCGCGGGACGCCTCGCTGTCCGCGGCGACGACCGGCAGGCGCGCGGCAAGCGCCTCGGCCAGCACGAGCCCTTGCGTCTCCGTCGCGGACGGAAACACGAACGACGTCCGCGGACGCGTAGACGTCGGGCAACGCCTCGCGTGCGAGCGCGCCCGGCGAAGCGCACGCGCGAGCCGATGCCCGTTCGGCGCGCGCGGTCCTCGAGCGCTCCGCGCTGCGGTCCCTCTCCGACGATCGCGAGCGCGACGTCCGGCAGCGATGCGACCGCGTCGATCGCGAGCTCGACGTTCTTCTCCGCGCCGAGACGCGACACGACGAGCGCAAGCGGCACACCGTCCGATCCGCCGAGTTGGGCGCGAATGTCCGCGCTGCGGCGGCCCGCCGCGAAGCGCTCGACGTCGATCCCGCTCGGCACGACCACGATGCGCGAACGCACGCCGATGTCGCGCAACCGCGTCTCCATCGCGTGCGTCGGCACGACGACGGCGTTCGCGCCGTTCGCGTACCGGCGCGTGAGCTCGATCATCGCGCGCTCCGTCGACGCGCGGTCGAACGGCGCGTAGTGCGCGTACGCGTCCAAACGCGTGTGGTACGTGAACACGAGCGGGATGCCGTGCCGGCGCGCGTACGACGCTGCCATCCATCCGGTGACGAACGGCGAATGCGCGTGCGCGACGTCGATACCGCGCACGCGCCGGCGATCGTTCGCGCGCATGTAGGGAACGCAGAGACGATACGCGGTCGGCGTCGGCAGCGGCAGCGACGGAATGCGCACGACGTCATCGCGTTCGTCGTCGAAGTCGGGAACGTACGGCGCGATCGTCGTCACGTCGATTCCGCGCGCATGCAAACCGTCGCGCAACGCATCGATGCTCGCGACGATGCCGTTGACGATCGGATGGTAGCATTCCGTGAAGAAACCGACGTGCATCATGACTGTTCGGCCTCTTTCAACGCGACGCGCCGTTCACCGGTGCGCGCCGGAGCAAGCAAGCTTTGCGGCTCGCGCGCGCGCGCGTTATCGGCATGCGACGTCCGTATTTGACGTGGTCTTGACGAACGTGCTACGGTACCGAGGTTCACCGGGATCCGTCGGGTCCCGGAGGCATTCGACCGAGCCCCCGAACCCTTTGCGGTTCGGGAATATTGGCTCGCCGACCACCGCTACGACGTCGAGTGCGAACCGCCGGAGTTCGGATCGTTTGATCCGCGCCTGGTGGGACGTACCCTCGCACGAGAAAGGAGTCGGACGATCCGTAACGATCTTCCATTTCCGCTCGCGGCAACGAGCGTGCTCTCGCTGGGGCTCTTGATCCCATTCGGCGCCGGCGTGGCGCCCGCCAGGATCGCCGCCTCCGTGGCCGCTATCGCCGCACCCGCAGCCGCCCCGGTCAAGCGCGTCACGCTCGTCCGCGACGGGCTGTCCGAAACCGTCGAAACCCGCTCCGCTACGGCCGACGCGCTGCTCGCCGAACGGGGCGTCGTCCGCGACCCCGCCGACGCGCTCAGCGTCGATCCGTCGGCGCCTTTGACCGACGGCGAGACCGTCGTCTACCGCGCCGCCGTGCCCGTGACCGTCGTCGTCGACGGTACCGCGACGGAGCTGCGCTCCCCGGCGGCGACCGTCGCCGACCTGCTCGACCGTCAAGGCGTCGCGTTCGACGCCCACGACCGCGTCAGTCCGGCGCCCTCGACGGCAGTCGGACAACGATGCCGTCATCACCGTGCGCCACGTCGACGCGTGGACCGAGTCCGTGCGGCGCCCCGTCGCCCCGCGGACCGTCAAGCGCTGGGCATTCAATCTTCCGCAGGGGCGGACGCGCGTCGTCGACCCCGGGAAGCCCGGAGTGCGCGAGATCGCGTACGCCGTCCATCGCACGGCGGACCGCCGCAGCGTCGTCCGGACGGTCCTGGTCTCCCGCGTGATCCGCGCGCCCCGCGCGCGCGTGCTCGCCGAAGGGATCGGCGAATACACGGCGCTCTCCGCGATCGCGCAACGCGGCATCGAAGGCACGCTCCGTCTTGCCGGCGCCGCGATGTCGATGGTGGCGACGGCATACACCGCCGAGTGCGGCGGCTGCAGCGGCATGACGGCGATCGGCCGGCCCGCGGGCCACGGCATCGTCGCCGTCGACCCGCGCGTGATCCCGCTCGGCACGCGCATGTACATCCCGGGCTACGGCAGCGCGATCGCCGGCGACACGGGCGGCGCGATCCGCGGCCGGCGCATCGACCTCGGGTTCAACTCGAACGCCGCCGCGTATCAGTTCGGCCGGCGTTCCGTCCTGGTCTACCTGATCAAATAGATCCGAGCGAGGGCCGAAGCCGTCATCCGCGCGCGCTGCTCGGCGCGCGCGGCGTGCGGCCGAAGAAACGGCTCGGCCAGCACTTCCTGATGGACGGCGGCACGGCCGCGCGCATCGCGAAGCTGGCCGTCGACGCACCGCACGAACGCGTGCTCGAGGTGGGCGCCGGCACCGGCGCGCTGACCGCGGCGCTCGTGCAGCTCGGTGCCGACGTCACCGCGTTCGACGTCGATCCCGACATGATGGCGATTCTTCGCGGCCGCGACGATCTCGCGTCCGCGCACGTGCTGCAGGCGGACGCCCTCGCGTTCGACTACGCGGCGTACGCGGGCGATGCGGATTGGCGCGTCGCGGGCAACCTTCCGTACAACGTCGCGACGCCGCTCCTGATCGCGCTCGCGTCGCTCGAACGGCCGCCCGATCGCATCGTCGCGACGATCCAAAAAGACGTCGCTGACCGGCTGCTCGCGAAGCCGGGCACCGCGCCGTACGGCAGCCTCACCGTCGCGATCGCGCTGACGATGCGCGTCGAGCGCGCGCTCACCGTTCCGGCGTCGGCGTTCTACCCGCGCCCGAACGTCGTCTCGAGCGTGGTCGTTCTGCACCGCCGCAGCGAACCCGCAGCCGGCGTACGCGACCGCGCGTGGTTCGAACAGGTCGTGCGCGGCGCGTTCGCGTACCGGCGCAAGACGCTGGTCAACTCGCTCTCGCTCGCGCTCGGACTGCCGCGCGACCGGATCGCAGCTGCGATCGCGTCCCTCGCTCTGGATTCCGACGTCCGTGGTGAAGCCCTCGACCTCCGCACGTTCGCCGCTCTCGCCGACGCTCTGGCCACCTGACGCCTTCGTCTGGTGGCAGTCGCTGCTCGTCGTCATCGCGATCCTGATCGTGAGCGTCGGCAGCGCCGGCATCTTCGCCGCGTTCGCCGTTGCGTTCGGCGCAACGACCGTGGCGCAGCTGCGCGGCGGGTCGTCGCTGAGCGCGGTGCAGTTCTGGGACCAGATGTTCTCCTACGTGGTCACGCTCGCGCTGCTCGCCGCGGCGCTGCCGGCGATCGCGCGGCGGACGCCGTCGGCGCTCGGGCTGCGCGCCCCGCGCGTTCGGGACATCGTGTGGGGGATCGGCGGCGCCGTCGTCATGGTCGTCGCCGCAATCCTCACCGGCGCGGCTCAGGACGCGATCTTCCACCTCAAGCCCGACGAGGTGCAGGTGCAGTGGCTGCGCGCCACGCACGGCGCGATGATCGCCGCGTTCGCGTTTCTCGCGTGCATCGCGGCGCCGGTGTTCGAGGAGACGGTGTTCCGCGGTCTCATCTTCAACGCGGTGCTGCGCTACGCGCCGTCGTGGGCCGCGGTCATCGTGTCGGCCGCGGTGTTCGGATTCGCGCACGCGCAACCGGGGAACGCCGGTGCGATCGCACCGCTCGCGATGGGCGGCATCGTGCTCGCCGTCGTCTACTATCGCACGGGCTCGCTGGCTGCGTCGATGATCACGCACGGCAGCTTCAACTTCTTCACCGTCTTCGTCGTCACGGTGCTCCACCAGACGTAACGCCGGGCGCTCGCGCGACCGGTACGCCGCCGCACAGCACGACGTTCGCGGGCCACGCGCCCGCGCCGAGCGACGCGAAGAACGCGCGCGCATTCGTGTCGTATGCGGGGCAGTAGCCGCGCTCGCCGGCACGATACTTGCGCAAGTGCACGTGCGGGTTCGCGGCCGCGGCGACGTACACGCCTTCGTCCGGGCGGGCGACCAGAACGTCGCGCGTGGCGCCGCGCAGCGCGATCGCATCGGCGTACGCGCGCCGGTCGACGACGTACGGCCATCGCCCCGGTTTGAGGACGGTGTCGTTGAGCGAGCAGCGCGCACAGGATCGAGCACGCGAGCATCGGCCGCGCGATGCGCGGCTGCCGCGCCGCGACGTATGCCGACGGACACCGCGACGGCAGCCACGAGCGGCGCCGTCCAGTGCGTGCCGATCCGTGCGATCTCGTAGGCCCACGGCCGGTTGAAGACGAGCTCGGCGACGAGCGGTGCGGCGAGCAGCACGCGCCAGCGCAGCAGCAGCGGCGCGAAGGCGAACGGCGCGAGGATCGCGACGAGAAACAGCAGCTTGTCCAGCGGACGGTCGACGTGCAAGGAATAGCCGGGCATGCTCGGATGCGCGTGCACGAGGTGCTCGTAGACCACGAACGCGATCCCGTTCACGACGGCGAGCGCGACGACGGCGATACCGATGCGGCGGTCCCACCACAGCGCGCACGCCGCGCCGAACCACGCGAGGAACAGCGACTCGTCCTCCTTGAGACCGAGCAGCAGCTGCGCGACGAGCAGCGCCGGCAGCAGCGCACGGCGCTGCACGGCAAGCGCGCCGCACGCCGCGAGCAGCGGCACGAAGAGGTTCTCGAGGAAGTTTCCGTACGCGAGGCCTTGCGCCGACGGCGAGAGCAGGTACGCGATCGCGACCGTCGACGCCGTACGCGCGCTCGCGCCGCACGCGCGCGCGAATGCGCAGATCGGCAACGCCGCGGCGGCGATCGTCAGCACTTGCACGGCGAGCAGCGTCTGCGCGTAGGGAAACGCGGCCATCAGCGGCACGAGCGCGAGCAGCGCCCAGGAGTCGTGCACTTGAAGGTGCGGGCGGTACTCCGATGCGTTCCACGAGCCGCGCCCGTGCGCTTCGCCGGTGAGCCACTGCACGAAGTTGCCGGTGTCGGCACCGTAGCGCAGCGCGTAGAGCTTGTTCAGGTCGAGCGCGATATACACGACCGCGAAGATCGCGGCGGCGATGACGACGGCGCGCGTCGGCTTCACGCGCGTGCGGCCGCGGCCTCGCGCACCGACGCGACGGTGTCCTCGACGATCGCGCGCAGCCGCGCGATGAAGCGCTCGGGCCGGAACGTCTCCGCGTGGGCGCGAAGCTGCGATGGAGCGTAGCGCGCAGGATCGAAGGTTCGCAGCGTCGCGGCGAGCGCGTGCGGGTCGGGCGCGTCGAAGAACGCGCCGGTCACGTTCGGCACGATCGTTTCGAGCGCGCCGCCCCCCGCGAACGCGATCGTCGGGCGGCCTGCCGCGGCCGCTTCGAGCGGGACGAGGCCGAAATCTTCCTCGCCGGGCAGCAGCGCGGCGCGCGCGCGTCCGACGATCGCGTTGCGCGCGCCGTCGTCGACGACGCCGTCGAACGTCGTGCGCGTGCCTGCCGCGAGCGCGCGCAGCCGCCGCTCGTCGGCGCCGGCGCCGACGATCCGCAGCGGCACGCCGGCGAGCGCGCATGCCGCGATCGCGAGATCGATGCGCTTGTACGGCAACAGCCGCGAGACGACGACGAAGTAGTCGCCGTCGCCCGGGCCGATCGAGAAACGGTCGACGTCGACCGGACAGGGCAAGACGTCGGCGTCTCGCCCGTACCACCGGCGAATGCGCGCCGCGACGTTCCGCGAGTTCGCGACGAGCCGGGTCGGGCGCTGCGCCGCGCGCACGTCCCACGCGGCGAGCCGGCGCACGAGCGGACGCGCGAGCGCGCCGCCACGGAACCCGCCGACGTACCGGTCGGCGTCGAACACGAACCGCGATACGGTGTTCAGATACGACACGTGCACCGCGTCCGGCCGCACGAGCACGCCCTTCGCCCACGCGGTCGTCGAGGAGACGACGAGGTCGTACGCCGACAGGTCGAACGCTTCGAACGCGCGTGGATAGAGCGGCGCGAAGGCACGAAACGCGCGCTCGCGCAGCGGCAGGCGCTGCAAGAACGACGTTCGCACGCGTTCTTTCGGCAACGAGATCGCCCGTCGCGCGCTCGTCGTACAACGCCGTGTAGACGGGCGCCTGCGGCCACGCGCGTGCGATGTGCGCGAAGACGCGCTCTCGCGCCTCCGCGCTGGTTCAGGTAATCGTGGACCAGCGCGACGTTCAGCTGCCGTTTCCGCGTGGCAGGATGAGCGCGATGTCGAATTTCTGGAAGTACGTCTTCGCGACGCGCTGCAGGTCGGCGCTCGTGACGCGACCGATCGCGGCCGTGACGTCGTCCGTTCCGTCCGGGCCGAGGCCGCGCGTCACCGCGTTCGCGATCGCAGCGGCGCGCTCGTCGACGCTCACGGCCTCGAGGATCCACTCACCGCGCGCCGCGGTCTTGTACCGGTCGAGCACTTGCGCCGTCACGGGTTTCTCCGCGGCCGCCTTCACCACCGTGTCGATTGCCGCGACGCCGATCTCTGGATCCAAGCGCGCGCCGTTGATCCACACGACGAGTTGCGCCGGGTCCGCGTCGTATCCGTAGAACGTGCCCGACGGACGCAGCAGCGGCGACGTCGTCGACGCGCTCGGGCGCTCCAGCACACCGCGCAGGAGCGCGCGCAGCACGAGCGCGGGCGCGAAGTCGGCGCTGCCCATCGCCGGCGCGGCGAAGCCGAGCACGACGTACGGCGCGCCGACGTCGCGCTGCGTCACGATGCGGCGCGGCTGCGCGCCGAACGGCTTCATGCCGATCGTCGCGGCTTGCGCGGTCCCGGCAGGCAGAGCGCCGAGCAGCGCGCTCGCCGCGCGGGCCGTGCCCTCGCCCGTCCGGCCGGCTTCGACCGCGAGCGCGCCGCCGCGTCGATACCATGCCGCGTGAAACGCCTGCGCGTCGGCCGCCGAGAACGCCGTGAGGGAACCCGGCGTCCCGTACGGCGGAAAGCCGGCTGCGCCGCGGTAGAACGACGCGCGGAGCATCGCTCGGCCCACGACGCGCGCGTCGGACTCGTCGTCGCGGATGCGGTCGCCGAGCGACTCGCGCGCGGCGGCGAGCGTCGCCGCATCGAAGGCCGGACGCGCGAGCGCCGCGGCGACGAGGGGTGCCGCCGCGGCGATCGCGGCGGGCGTGCCCTCGAGGTAGAACCGAACGTTCTGCGCGCCGACGGCGTAGCGGATCGAGCCGCCGCGGGCGTCGACCGCGTCGATCAGGCGCGGCCCGGACGGCGCCGTCGGCGTCTGCAGCACGGACTCGGCGACGAGCGCCGCGAGGCCGTTCTGCGCGTCGGTCTCGCGGTCGAGCCCGGCATCGATGGTGAGCTCGACGCCGGCGACCAGCGCGCCTTCGTCGGACGCGACGACGGCGCGTGCGCCGCCGCCCGCGTCGGACAGCGCCGGCCCACCGGCGGCCGGCGGACCGGGCAGCGGCGCGGCGAACGCCGGCCCCGCCAGCGCGGCCGACAGCAGCGCGCCCAGCAGCACCGCCTTCACGTGCGCGGCGCCGTTTCTTTGACCGGCGCGAGGACCGCTTCCGCGGGCGCCCCGCCGAGGTACGTCGCCGCGGCGTGCGCGACCGATGCGGGCGTGAGCCGCGCGACGATTCCGAAGTACCGCCCGTCCGTGCCGCCGTCCGCGGGCGCGTACGTCGCGGCTCCTTCGACGGCATACCAGCCCAGCGTGTCGGCCGTGTCGGCCGGCGTCGACATGTCCTCGAGCAGCCGGTACACGAAACCCGCGCGCGCCGCGTCGAAGGCGGCGGCGGACATCGGCTTCGCGGCGTCCGCCATGGCGCGCTCGACGATCGGGCGCGCCGACGCCGCATCGTCGCCGCTGATCGTCACGAGGAACACGCCGGGATTCCGGTACGTCACGAAGCGGCCCGTCACGTACGCCTTCTTCGTCCCGAGCGCGCGCTGCACGATGCCCGTGCGCGGCGCGAACAGCGCGTCGGCGAGGAAGTCCATCGCCGTCGCGTCCGTCTCGTCGGCGATCGGCGGCCCGATCCAGCCGAGGCCCGTGCCCGCGATCCCGGCCTCGCGCCGCAGGGGCGTCTGGGCGGAACGCGGGGTCTGCGGGGCCGGCGACTCGGCCGCCGCCGGAGTTTCACCCTGGCGCGACGCGACGTCGCTCATCGCGTCGGACGGGACGTTGCCGGTCAGGACGAGGATCGCGTTGTCCGGCCGAAACGCGCGCTCGGCGAACGTGCGCACGCGCGCGAACGGCACCGCTGCGAGCGACAGGATCGTCCCCAGGGTCCCGTCGTGGAGCGGCCCGGACGCGAACAGCGCGGCGCCCAGCGCGTCCTCGATCGCTTCGGGCGCGAACGAGCGCAGCAGCGCATCGTCGGCGGCATCGCGCTGCGCGATCTGGAGGCCGTCGGACGAGGCGACCGGGGCGAAATAGCCGGCCGTCATCGCGCGCACCGTCGCTCGGACGCGGTCCGGCGGCACGAGCGCGGTCACGGAGACGCTGTCCGGGTATGCCGCGACGCCGACGCGGCCGCCCCAGCGCTCGACCTGTTGCGTCGAGCGGCGTCCCCGTGATCGGCACCGACGCGGCGACGGTCAGCGCCGCGAGGCGCGACAGCCCCGGGACTGCCGGGGCGCCGAAGCCCGCGGACGGCGCGCGGAACCAGAGCGACACGGCCGCGGCCGGCTGCGCCGGGTCGGAGCGCACCTCGTACGCGAGGCCGCCGGGCAGGGTTCCGGTCGACGGGGCGACCTGGGCGTTCGCGCCAGCACCCGCGCCGACGAAAAGGGCCGCGCAAAACGCGGCCCGGAGGCGGGTGCCGGACCCGCTCACGCGGGCTCCGGCGAGATGTTCGGCGGGAACCGCTTCGGCCGCTCGGGACGCGGTTCGGGCTCGGGCGGCGCCGAAGCCGCCATCGGCGGGTCGACCACCGGCGTCTCGGCGGGCTTCGGCCAGGGCCGGTCGCCGAGGATCGCGAGCACTTCCTCCGTCTCGACCGTCTCGTGCTCGAGCAGCGACGCCGCCATCCGCTCGACCTTGTCCCAGTTGACCTCGAGGATCTTCCGCGCGTCGACGTAGCAGTCGTCGATGATGCGGCGCACCTCGGCGTCGATCTTGCCGGCGATCTCCTCCGAGTAGTTGCGGTCCTCGCCGAAGTCGCGGCCGAGGAACACTTGATGGTTCCCGCGCCCGTATTGAATCGGACCCAGCGTATCGGACATCCCGTACTGCGTCACCATGCGCCGCGCGAGCTCCGTCGCTTTCTCGAAGTCGTTCGACGCGCCGGTCGTCACGTCGCCGAACTTGATCTCTTCGGAGATGCGCCCCGCGAGCATCCGTTTGATGATTGCGAGAATCTCGTTCTTCGTCTGCGAGTGGCGGTCGTCGTCCGGCAGCGACCACGTGATGCCGAGCGCCATGCCGCGCGGGATGATCGTGACCTTGTGCACGGGATCGGAGTTCGGCGTGAGCCCGCCGACGATCGCGTGGCCGGACTCGTGGTACGCGGTGTTTTCCTTCTCTTTCTGCGACATCACCACGGACTTGCGCTCGGGACCGACCATCACGCGATCGATCGCCTCGTCGCAATCGTTCATCTCGATGACGGACTTGTTGCGGCGCGCGGCGAGCAGCGCCGCCTCGTTGAGCAGATTCTCGAGGTCCGCGCCGGAGAAACCGGGCGTGCGCCGCGCGAGCGTCTCGAGCGAGACTTCCTTCGCGAGCGGCTTGTTCTTGGAGTGCACGCCCAGAATCGCTTGACGGCCGCGCACGTCCGCGCGGTCGACGACGATCTGCCGGTCGAAGCGGCCGGGACGCAGCAGCGCCGGATCGAGCACGTCGGGGCGGTTCGTCGCGGCGATCAGGATGACGCCGGTGTTCTGATCGAAGCCGTCCATCTCGACGAGCAGCTGGTTCAGCGTCTGCTCGCGCTCGTCGTGTCCGCCGCCGAGGCCCGCGCCGCGCTGACGTCCGACCGCGTCGATCTCGTCGATGAAGATGATGCACGGCGCCGACTTCTTGGCCTGCTCGAAGAGATCGCGCACGCGCGAAGCGCCGACGCCGACGAACATCTCGACGAAGTCGGAGCCGGAGATCGAGAAGAACGGAACGCCGGCTTCGCCCGCGATCGCGCGCGCGAGCAGCGTCTTGCCGGAGCCCGGCGGCCCGAGCAGCAGCACGCCCTTGGGGATGCGCGCGCCGAGCGCCTGGAACTTCTTCGGGTACTTCAGGAACTCGACGACCTCGCCGAGCTCTTCCTTCGCCTCGTCGACCCCCGCGACGTCGGCGAACGTGACCTTGGGCCGGTTCTCGCTCAGCAGCTTCGCGCGCGACCGTCCGAACGAAAGCGCCTGACTGCCGCCGCTCTGCGCCTGCCGCAAGATGAAGATCAGCAGCAGCGCCATGATGATGAACGGCAAGAAGTTGATCAGCAGGCTCCAAACGGGAGTCGACTGCGAGTTGACCGCCGTGACCTCGACCTTGTTCGAGAGCAGCTTCGGGACGAGATCGCGATCCTCGGGCGCCGTCGTCGCGAACTTCGTCTGCGCCTGATCGTTCAGCTCACCTTGAATATCGTGGCCGGAGATCGTGACGCGCTTGACCTCGTGGCTCTCCACCTTCGTGTAGAACTGCGAGTAGGTCAGCGGCGTGATCGGCGCCTGATTGACCAGCAGCTTCTCCACGATGAAGATCACCAGGATGAAGATGCCGAGGACGACCAGGATGCTCTTGAGGTGCTTGCCCATACTAGTGCGGAACCTTTGTACCGTTCTTCCCTAGGAACGTTTCCCGTGAAGACACGTCTCGCACCGAAAAGGTGGCCGAGATCACGCGGACAGGACCTCCGGACGCAGCTTCGCCAGATAAGGGAGGGTACGGTAGCGTTCCTGGTAGTCGAGTCCGTACCCTACGACGAATTCGTCGGGGCACGTCAAGCCCGTGTAATCGACCGTCACGTCGACCGCCCGGTGATACGGCTTGTCGAGGAGGACTGCCGCGCGCAGCGACGCCGGACGCCGGTTGCCCAGCATCGCGCGCAGGTAGTGCAGCGTGTGGCCGTTGTCGATGATGTCCTCGACGATGACCACCTGCCGCCCTTCGATGGCGTGCGTCGTATCCTGAATGAGCCGCACCTCGCCGCTGGAGCGGTGCGCGTTGCCGTACGAGGAAACGGCGATGAAGTCGAGCTGGACGTCGGCGGGCGCGCCGGGCGTCTCCGCGAGCGCCCGGGCGAGGTCGGCCGTTGCAAACAGCGCGCCCTTCAGCACGCCGATCAGCACCAGCGACTGGTTCGCGTGGTCGCGCGCGATCGCTTCCGCCATCCGCCGATTCGCGGCGGCGATCTCCTCCGCCGTCACGAGCACGCGCTCGATGCCGGGTGGAAGCGTCTGCTGCTGCATCATCGACGACTGGTTCGCGAAGGGCGCGGCTCCTTCCGTCGGGACGAGAGCATCGCCTCGATCCGGTCGAACGGCACGTCGCGCAGCAGTCCTTCGTCGCGCAGGCGGTCGCGCAGCGCACGGCGCTCGGCAGCGCGTTCCGTCGACGCCAGCTCGTCGCGCAGGATCGCGGCGCACCGCGCGACCGCGCGGTCGAGGTGCGGGAACTCCGCGCGCAGCTCTTCGAGCGGACGCCGCAGCGCGTTGCGCCGATAGCGCCGCGCTTCGTTGGTCGGATCGATCGCGTACGGCAGACCGCTGCGGCGCAGCTCCATCGCCAGCTCCGCGTGCGTCACGCGCAACAGCGGTCGCACGAGATCGACCGTCTCCGAAAGCGCGCGGCGCGGCGCGATGCCGCCGAGACCGTCGGGGCCCGTGCCGCGGAACAGCGCGAGCAGCACCGTCTCCGTCTGATCTTCCGCCGTATGCGCGGTCACGACCGCGCGCGCACCGTCTTCGACGGCGAGCGCGGTGAGCGCGGCGTAGCGCGCGTCGCGGAGGGATGCCTCATCGTCACCGGCGACGTGCGGGCGCGCGACGCGCACGCGCCGGCCCAGACGCGCCGCGACGGACAGCACGACGCACTCGTCCTGCAGCGCGCTCGCGCGCACGCCGTGGTCGACGTGCGCCAGGATCACGTCGAGATCGTCCTCGCGCGCGACCCGGTCGAGCACGGACGCGAGCGCGACGGAGTCCGGGCCACCCGAGCACGCGACGCACACGCGTGTGCCGCGCGGGAGCGCGGCCTCACGGCGAACGATCGCATCGAGCGCCCGTTCCGGCCGTGCGCCGCGCATCGTTTCCAGGCGCTCCGCTTCTACCGCGCGACCGAGCGCGCGATCTCGCGCTCGACGTCACGCGCCTGGATGTCGCGACGGCGGTCCCAGAGCTTCTTGCCGCGCACGAGCGCGAGCTCGATCTTCACGCGGCCGTTCTTGAAGTACAGCCGCCACGGCACGAGCGTGAGCCCCTTCTCCGCCGCGCGCGACGCGAACCGGTCGATCTGCTCGCGGTGCAGCAGCAGCTTGCGCGGACGGTTCGGCTCGTGGTTGAAGTACGAGCCTTCCTTGTACGCGGGGATCGTGAAGTTCACGAGCCAGAGCTCGCCCTCGCGCAGCCGCGCGAAGGCCTCGTTGATCGACACGTTGCCGCGCCGGATCGACTTGATCTCCGTGCCGGTGAGCGCGATGCCCGCTTCGATCGACTCGAGCTTCTCGTACTCGTGCCGCGCGCGGCGGTTGTCGAGCGACGGTTCCGGCGCTGTCGCGGCGCGCTCCGCTTTGGCGGCGGCGCGCACCGTCTTCATCCTCGGCATCAGGCGCCCGGAGCGTCGGGGATCCCGAGCCGTTCCTTGCCGAGCGGTCCCATCGACACGAAGGACCCCTCCGCGCTCGCGAGCACCTCGCCCGCGGCGTTCCGCACGGCCGCTTCGAGCGCCAGCACGTTGCGCCGCTTCCACTTCATCAGGCCCGTCACGACGAGCGGAACGCCGAGCGGAACGGCGGCGCGAAAGCGCAGCTGCATCGACGCCGTCATGCCGCGCTCGCCTTGTGCGCCGCACGCGTACGCCATCGCTTCGTCGAGCAACATCATCACGACGCCGCCGTGCGCGGCGCCGCGCCACCCTTGAAAGCGCGGCGGCAGAATGATGTTCGCGCGCACGCCCTCGCCGTCGGGCTCGAAGCGCACGTGCAGTCCTTCCGCGTTGTACGGCCCGCAGACGAAGCAGCGGCCGTCGTCGATCGGACGGTCGCCGTTCACGGCGTCTTCTTCGGTGCGGGCGAAGCGGACGGCGAGGCGCTGGCAGACGGCAGCTTCCCGTAGGCGCCGTCGTCGATTCGCTGCAGCAGAGTGCTCGCGTATGCGGTGTCGCTGCCCGCGACGATCGACGCGCGCAGCACGCGGCGCGCGTCCCCGAGCTTCTTCTCGTCGATGTAGATGCGCGCGAGCAGCGTGTACCCGTGCTGGCCGGCCTCGCCGACGTGGCCGACGTCCGTCTGCAGCCCGCGCGTCGCGTAGGCGATCGCCGCATCGTACTGCCGCAGATCGTGCATCAGGGATGCGAGGTGGAAGTAGATGTCGGCGTAGTCCGGCACGATGTTCGGCACGTCGATGATCGTGCTCAGCGCACGCTGCGGGTCCTTGAGATCGATCTGATAGATCTGCGCGAGGTACTCGCGGGCGAGTACGTTCTGCGGATCGGTCGCGAGCGCGGCAAGGAACTCCGTCTTCGCGCGGTTCGCGCTGCGGTCGGCGTCGCGCATGATTCCGAGACCGGTGTGCGCGGCCTGCGACTGCCGGGTCGAGCTGCACCGCCGCGTTCAGCTCCTCGCGCGCGTCGACGTTGCGGTCGCGGCCCGTGACCGATGCGAACAGGTACGAGAAGCCGAGCCGGACATGCGCGAGCGCGCTCTTGGGACTCTTCGCCAGCGCGTCTTCCTCGGCGTCGATCAGCGTGTCGAGCTGCCCCGGGACCTGCGTCGCGGTCGCGTTGAGGAACGACATCGCAAGCGTGTTGTCCGGGATGACCGCGAGCGCGCCGGCGAAGCCTTTGCGCGCGTCGTCGAACTGCCGCGAGTAGAACGCGCGCAAGCCCGCGCTCAGCGGCGCCGTGAACGCACGGTTCGCGTAGTCGTTCCGCGGCTGCGCGGGCGGCTCGGCGCGTGCGGGCGCCGCGCGCGAGCAGCGAAACCGCCAGCATGGACGCGACGATCACCGCGACGGTCGAACGGCGCAGCACAGCGTTCTCACGTTCCCGGCGGCCGGGAGCCGTTCCGCTTGCCTACCGGCCGACGAGCAGCCGGCGCGCGAGCGCGTCGGGCAGATGCGCCGAGACGATCTTCTCCTGCACGCGCGCGATCGGGTACTCGACCCGGTTCACGGTCACGGTGCGCTCGGCGGTGTCGTACACGCCGAACGACGCGCGCGGGTTCAAGTCGCGCGGCTGGCCGACGCTGCCGACGTTGATGAGATACCGCACGCCGTCGCGCAGCGTCACCTCGCCGCCCTGCTGCAGGTGCGCGTGCTCGATCGCACCGTCCGGCTGCAGCGCGTACACCTCGGCGATGTGCGTGTGGCCGATGAAGATCAGCGGCGCGTCGGTCGCGGCGAAGGCGCGCGCCGCCGCCGGCTTGTCGAGCACGTACTCGAAGTAGTTCACCGGCGCGCCGTGGACGAGCAGAAACTCGGGCATCCGGAACTCGTAGCCCAGCCCGTCGAGCCACGCGAGGTTCTCTGCCGCGAGCACGCTCTGCGTCCACTTCATCGCCTCGCGCGCCGCGGGGTTGAAGTACGCGAGCCCGAAGTTGTCGATCGCGGCGACGTCGTGGTTGCCGAGCACGGTCGCCGTCGCGCGCGCGCGAATCTTCTCGACGCACTCGTTCGGATTCGGTCCGTATCCGACGATGTCGCCGAGGCACAGCAGCGCATCGTCGTCGCGCAGCGTCGCGAAGACCGCATCGAGCGCTTCGATGTTCGAGTGCACGTCGGAAACGACGGCGTATCGCATTTCTAACGGCGCTCGTTGAAGAGGCGCTCCGCCCCCGGCTGCGCGCGCCCCACGCGCAGCGTCGTCACCATCGGTTGCTTCGGCGCTCGGGCCTCCGCCGTCGTCTTCACGTCGGCGCCTTCTCGCGCACGCGGTCGAGCGCCTCGGCGAAGCGCTCGGCGAAGGCCGCGCGCTCCGCAACCGTGCCGACGGTCACGCGGATGTATCCGTCGATCGGCGGCGCCCACGGCTTGCGCACGAACACGCCGAGCTCGAGCAGGGCGCGCGCCATCGCCTCGGCTTGCGTCGCGCGTGCCGATACCGATGCAGACGAAATTCGTGCGCGACGGCAGCGACGGCAGCCCGTGCGCGGCGGCGAGCGCGTGATACTCGGCGCGCCCGCGTTCGACTTCGGCGACCACGCCGCGCAGGAACGCGCTGTCGTCGAGCGCTGCGAGCGCTCCGACCTGTCCGGTGCGGTTGACGCCGAAGTGCAGGCGCAGCTTCTGGAACGTCGCGACGAGGCTCGGCCGGTGCGAGCGCGTAGCCGATGCGCGCGCCCGCCATGCCGTACGCTTTCGAGAACGTCCGCGTGCGGACGACGCGCGCGTCGATCGTGTCCGGCGGCAGCTGCTCGCGCGGCACGAAGTCAGCGTACGCTTCGTCGAGGAACAGCATCACGTCGTCCGGCAACGCGTCGCGCAGCGCGCCGATGACGTCGCGGTCGACGAACGACCCGGACGGGTTGTCCGGGTTCGCGACGTACACGAGTCGCGCACCCGATCGCCGCACCGCGTCGACGATGCTGTCGGGCACGATCGCCGCCCCGCTCGTCGGGCTCGGCGAACTCCGCGCGGGCGCCGCAACCGTTCAGATGGTAGAAGAGCGTCGGATACGTCCCGCGCGTCGCGACGCACGACTCGCCGACGCCGCAGTACGCGCGCACGATCAGGCCCATGAGGTCGTCGATGCCGCTCGCGACGACGACCTCTTCCGGCCGGCAGCCGTGCCGCGCGGCCAGCGCGGCGCGCAGCTCGAGCGACTCGGGATCGCCGTACCAGGACGTGTGCGTGACGGCCTCGCGCATCGCGGCGATCGCGCGCGGCGACGGGCCGAACGCGCTCTCGTTCGCGCCGAGCCGCAGCAGCTCGGAGCGGCCGACGCGCCGCGCCAGCTCTTCGGGCGCGACGAACGGCGTCATCGGCGGGATCGCGGCAACCTGCGCGGTGGGTTGCGGCGTGCGGAGCGGCGAGGTCACGATCCTCCGACCCGAAGGCGGTCGACGACGTTGCGGATGCCTGCGGTTCCGCGCGCCGTCGCAACCGCGGTGTCCCGCGTCTTGGCGTCGGGCACGGTGCCCTCGAGCGTCGCGACGCCGTCGTGCACGGTCACGTTGATCTGCTTGAACCCGACCTCCGCCGCGATCGCGGCTTCGATGCGCGCCGCGAGCGCGATGTCGCCGATTTGCTGCTGCAACCGCGGACCGCGCGCGTTGATCGTCAGGTCGTCGACGACGCGGGTCACGCCGGTGACGGCGCGCGCGCGCATGACGAACCGCGAGCGGATCGACGCGCTCTTGACGCTGCCGCCCAGCGTGACGACGCCGCTGCTCGCCGACACGCCGACGGTCGTCGTGGAGTCGGGATCCTCGGCGATGAGTGCGGCCTTGACCGCGCTGGTGACGAGCGCGTCCTTGAGGCTCGACGTCACCGCGCTTGCGGTCGGGCCCGGCGTGCCGTTCGACGATCCGCCGCCGCAGCCGGCGACGAGCACGAGTGCAAGCGCGGCGAGCGCGCGCCTCACGCGACGGCTCCGTAGCGCACGAGCGTGACCGCCTCGCCCGCGTCGATGCGATCGCGTTCGGGACCGACGACGACGTAGCCGTCGGCGCGCGCGAGCAGGCTCGTATGCGACGACCGGACGGCGAGCGGACGAACGCCGAGCGCGTCGAGCGTCGCCGGGACGTACCACGTCCAGCCCGCACGGCCCGCGAACGGCGCGGCGGCAACGCACGCGATCGTCGCGTGCCGAATCTCCGTCGCGCCGGTCAGCGCGGCGAAGACGTCGCGCACGACGGCGTCGAGGATCGTCAGCGCGCTGGCGGGGTTCCCCGGAAGGCCGATGATCGGCCGGTTTCCGACCGCGCCGAGCACCGTCGGCTTCCCCGGCTTGACGCGCAAACCGTGCACCACGACGCCGGGCGCCCCGGCGCCGTCGATCGCGGCCGGCACCTGATCGCGCGCTCCGACCGACGAACCGCCCGTCAGGACGAGGGCGTCGGCGACGCGCAGGGCCTCGGCGATGCGCGCGGCCACGGTCGGAACGTCGTCGGTCGCGCGCGGCAAATGGACGACGTCGCAGCCGTACGCGGTCAGTCCGCCGGCGATCGCCCAGCGGTTCGAGTCCCGCACCTGGCCCGTGCCCGGCCGCGCGCCGACGTCCACGAGCTCGTCGCCGGTGGAGACGACGGCGACTCGGGGCCGGCGGTAGACTGCAACGCTGTCAAGGCCCAGCGTGGCGAGCACCGAGAGCTCCGGCGCGCCGATGCGCCTTCCGGCGCGCAGCACGACGTCACCGCCGCGCATGTCCTCGCCGCGCGGCGTGAAGTTCGCGTCGCGCTGCGGGGCCGCTTCGACGATGAGATCGCCCTCGCGCTCGAGCGCGTCCTCGACGGGCACCACCGCGTCCGCAGCGCGGGGCAGCACGCCGCCGGTTGGGATGCGCACGGCCTCGCCCGGCGCGAGCTCGGGCGGCGCCTGACCCATGCGAACGCGTGCCGGCGATGCGCCGGGGCGTGGTGCCGTCGGCGGATCGGACGGCGAAGCCGTCCATCGTCGACCGCCGGTCCGCCGGGTGCTCGGCGTCGGCGACCGCATCGCGCGCGATGATCCGTCCGAAGGCGGCGTCCAACGGAACGTGGTCGATGCCCGGCGGTGCGATGCGCACCGTGCGAAGGAACTCGGCCACGCCCTCCGTCGGGTCCGGAAGCCGGCCGGCGTCAAACGTCGCACCCTTGATCAGCGCTCGCATCCGTCATGCGTTCGACGCGGAGGGGGGCCGTGCCATCGCGAACGCGCGCCGCTGTGCTGAACCTCGAGCTCGTGCGGCGCGAGCCCGACCGCGTCCGTGCGGCGGCGCGTCGCCGCGGCGGCGACGCATCCTTCGTCGATCGGGTCCTGGACCTCGATCGCGAGCGGCGCGCGGCGATCACGCGCGCCGAGGCGCTGAAGGCCGAGAAGAATGCCCTCACCGCGACCATCTCGCGCGCGACCGACAAGAAGGCCGCCGCCGCCGAGCTGCGTCCGGCGATCGGCGATCTCGACGCGCGGATCGCGGCAGCCGGCGCTCAGGTGCCGGAGCTCGACGCCCGGATCGAAACGGCGCTCGCCGACGTCCCGAACGTGCTCGACGCATCGGTACCCGACGGCGCGGACGAGCGCGCCAACGTCCTCGTGCGCGCGTGGGGTGAACCGCGCGCGTTCGATTTCAGCCCGCGGCCGCATTGGGAGATCGGCGAACGGCTCGGGATCTTCGACTTCGAGCGCGCCGCGAAGCTCGCCGGCTCACGGTTCTCGATCCTGCGCGGTGCCGGCGCACAGCTCTCGCGCGCGCTCGCGCTGTTCTTCCTCGACCGGGCGGCGCACAACGGATACGTCGAGATCGCACCGCCGGTGCTCGTCAACCGCGCGACGATGTGGTCGACGGGACAGCTTTCGAAATTCGCCGATCAGATGTACGGCTTCGAAGGCGACGGCCCCGGCGACGAGCTCTTCGCGATCCCGACCGCCGAGGTGCCGCTCACGGCGATGCACCGCGACGAGATGCTGCCGTACGACGCGCTGCCGATCCGCTACGATGCGTACACGCCGTGCTTTCGCAAAGAGGCGGGCGCGGCGGGCAAAGACACGCGCGGTCTCATCCGGCAGCATCAGTTCGAAAAAGTGGAGCTCGTGTGGCTCACGACGCCGGAACGCTCGTTCGACGACCTCGAGACGCTCACGCGCAACGCGAGCACGTTGCTCGAAGAGCTCGGCATCGCGCACCGCGTGATGCTGCTGTGCGCGGGCGACACGGGCTTCAACGCGGCGAAGACGTACGATATCGAGCTGTGGCTGCCGGGCGCGAGCGCATTCCGCGAGATCAGCTCGTGCTCCAACTGCACGGACTTCCAGGCGCGGCGCACGAACATCCGCTTCCGCCGCGACGCGACGGCGAAACCGGAGCTCGTGCACACGCTGAACGGATCGGGGCTCGCGATCGGACGCGCGCTGGTTGCGGTCGTCGAGAACTTCCAGCGCGCGGACGGCGGCGTCGAGGTGCCGGCGGTGTTGCAGCGGTTCGCGGGCTTCGCATCGATCGAGCCGGACGGGAGCGTGCGCTGACGGACAGGCGGAAGGACGACGCGATCGTGTGGCGCGCGGCCGGCATGCTCCGCGCGGGCGGCGTCGTCGCGATCCCGACGGAGACGGTGTACGGGCTCGCGGCCGACATCGACAACGCGCCGGCGATTGCGCGCGTGTACGCGATGAAAGGACGCCCGGCCGATCATCCGCTCATCGTGCACGTCGCCGATCTCGACGCGCTGACCGGATACGTTCACGAGACCACGCCGGACCTGCGCACGCTTGCCGAGCGCTTCTGGCCGGGACCGCTCACGATCGTGACGCGGCGCGGCCCCTTGACGCCGCTTCTCGTGACGGGCGGTCAGGACACGGTCGCGGTGCGCGTGCCGTCGCATCCGCTCGCGCGCGCGATCCTGCGCGCGTTCGGCGGGCCGGTCGCGGCGCCGTCGGCGAATCGCTTCGGCGCGGTGTCGCCGACGACGGCCGAGCACGTGCGCGCAGACTTGGGCGATGCGGTCGATCTGATCGTCGACGGCGGCCCCGCGACGGTCGGCGTCGAGTCGACGATCGTCGACCTGACGTCGTCCGTACCCGCGGTGCTGCGCGCCGGCGCGATCGGACCGTCCGCGCTCGGCGATGCGCTCGGCACCGCGGTCGTCACGCGCAGCGGAGGACCGGTACGCGCGCCGGGGATGCTGCGCTCGCACTACGCGCCGCGCGCGCGCGTCGTGCTCGCCGGCCCCTCGGAGCGCGAATCCGTGGCGGACGCGCTCGCCGAGCGCGGCGCGCGCGTCGGCATGCTGACGCTGCCCGACGATCCCGCCGCGGCGGCGCGCTCGCTGTACGCGACGCTGCGCGCGCTCGACGCCGACGGCTACGACGCGATCGTCGCGACGCTTCCGCCCGATACCGAGGAGAATGCCCCGACCCGCGACCGTCTCACGCGCGCGTCATCGCCGCGCGAGTGAGACGTCACCGCGTACCATGACGGCCGCACCGGCGACGGCAAGCGTGGCCGGCACGTCGCTCAGCTTCATCTGCATCGCGCAGCCCGCGAGCAACCCGGCCACCGCGACGCGCGCCTTCGCTAGAGGTCCTCGACGCCGAACGCCTTGCGCAGCTCGACCTTCGCCTGCTCGAGCGTCTTTTTGCGTTTGGCTGGAAGCCTGCGTCCCGCGCGGTTGATGAAGAACGTCAGCATCGACATCGCGGAACGGTACGGCGACGACTTGCGACGGTGCGAACGCTCGGCGTCACGCTTGAGGTCGCGTGCGATCTTCTTCGGATCGTCCTGCGCGAACGTGCCCCGGTCGATGTCGAGCGCATCGCTCGACTCGGTGACGTGTTGGGACCATCGTTTGGTCGTCGGCATGCGGACATCGTACCCGCCGGGAACACGATGACGGTGCCCCGCCGCCTCGCGCTCGCCGCCGCCGTCGCCGTCGCCTTCGCCGTCTTCGTGCCGCCGCGCGGCGCGCCGGCGCGCGCCGCCGCTGCGCCGCGCGCGTCGCTCGGTGCGCTCGACGTCATCGCGCTGGAGATCTGCTACACGACGGTGATGGCGCGGTACTATCGGCCCGTCGATCCCGCAGCGCTGCTGGCCGGCGCGCGTGACGGCATCGTCGCGTACCTCGCGTCGCGCGGCGTCGCAGGGCCGAACATCCCGCTCGCGCCGCGGCGCGCCGACCGGTACCGCGCGGAGAGCGAGATCGATCGCGACGTCGCGCTCGCGATCGCGCGCTACGGGACGCGCGTGCGCACGCCGGACCTCGTCGCGAAGACGATCGACGGCGAGCTGGCCGCGCTGCGCGATCCGTACAGCGTGCTCTTCCGTCCCGCCGCGTTCAAACGTTTCGTCGGCGTGCTGGACGGGCGTCCGACGGCGGGGATCGGCGCCGAGCTCGACGTCGACCCGCGCACGCACGCCGTGCGCATCGCGGACGTCTTTCCCGGCACGCCTGCGGAGAAAGCGGGATTGCTCCCGGGCGACGTGGTCACGACGATCGACGGCTCGGCACCGCCCGCGACGGCGCTCGTCGTCGGCGCGGCGCTGCGCGGGAAGCCGGGAACGGTGGTGCGCGTCGGGTTCGCGCGCGACGGCGCGCCGCATGCGCCGGTCGCGATCGTTCGCGCGGTGATCGTGCCGCCCGACGTGACGGGACGGATGCTTTCCGACGGGATCGGTTACGTGCGGCTGCGTTCGTTCGGCGCGGGATCGCCGCAGCAGCTCGACGGCGTGCTCGCGAAGCTGCGCGCCGCGCACGCGCGCGCGTATGTGATCGACGAACGCGCGAACGGCGGCGGGTATCGCGACGCGGCGATCGCGATCGCGTCGCACTTCGTGCACGGAACCGTCGTGACGACGCAGGAGCGATCCGAGCGGCCGGTGACGTTCACGGCGAAGGCCGGTGTCGCGCCGATCGGCGCGCCGTTCGCCGTGCTCGTCGACGGCGACACGGCCTCGGCCGCGGAGATTCTCGCCGGCGCCGTGCAGGACGCGCACGCGGGGACGCTCGTCGGCACGCGGACGTTCGGGAAAGGCCTCGTGCAGGAGACGTTCGCGCTGCCGGACGGCGGCGCGATCAAGCTCACGACGGCGCGCTATCTCACGCCGGCCGGCCGCGACATCGACAAGGTCGGCATCACGCCCGACGCCGTCGTCGCCGAGCCGGCCGGCGCGCACCCCGGCGAGCCCGGCGCGGATCCGCAGCTCGATGCTGCGATCGCGCTCCTGTCGGCGCCCGCGTCGGCTCAGCCGAGCAGCGGCGTCTTGCGCGCGAGCCGCAGCACCGACTCGTCGACGCCGTAATCCGCCAGCGCGTCGAGCGCGATCCACGCGACCTCGCGCGATTCGCGGTTGCCCACGAGCGGCTCCGCGGGATCGGCTTCGAGCACGAACCGCACGTCGAAGTGCTCGTGCGCGGGCTCGCCGGGACGGGCGCGGATCGCGTGAACGTCGACGTCGTAGATTCGGTCGTTCGCGAAACGCAGCGTGGTCAGACCGGTTTCCTCGCGCGCCTCGCGCAGCGCCGCGCGGCGCAGGTCGGCATCACCGTCGGCGTGGCCGCCGGGCTGCAGCCAGCGATCGAGCTTGCGATGGTGCAGCAGCAGCGCGCGCGTGCGCGACGGATCGACGATCCACGCGGACGCGGTGACGTGGCCGCTCAGCAGCGAGCGTTCGAACGCGTCCGCATTCCGTTCGATGAGTGCGACGACGCGATCGCGCATCGCACGCTCGCGATCGTCCGCCGGTACGTACGCTCGCAGCTCGCCGAGCAGCGCGTCGCGCATCGGGTCGGATGCCACGGAACGTCGCTCAGTGCTGGTAGAGCGCCAGACCGAACTCCCAGCCCGCGCCGGCGCTGATGCCGCTGCTGATCGTAGCGACCGGCGCCGCCGTGTACGGCGGCGTGTACACCGTGACAGTGCTGTTGCCGTTCTGCACGAACAGGTCGCCGCCGAGATCGACGGCGATCGCCTGCGGGCTGCTGATTCCGTGAGTGATCGTCGTCGGCGTGCCGGTATACGGCGGCGCATACACCGTCACCGAACCGCTGCCGTTCGCGACGAACAGATTGCGCGAGGCATCCATCGCGAGTCCCACCGGGGAACTCACGCCGTTCGTGACGGTGGCAACAGGGGCGCCGGTGTACGGCGATGCGTACTCGGTCACGGTTGACGTCGTGTCCGAGTTCGCCACGAAAAGGTCTCCGGTAGAATCGACGACCGTCGATTGCGGGCTGTCGATTCCGTTCGTGATCACCGTCGGCGTGCCGGTGTACGGCGGTGCGAAGACGTCGACCGAGCTGTCGTTCTGGTTCGGGACGAAGAGGTCGCCCGACGCGTCCAGCGCCATGCCTTTCGCACCCGCTGCGCTCTGCGTCACGAGGTCGGGTGAGCCCGTGTACGGGGGCGCGACTTCGATGACGTTGGGACCGCCGTCCGCGAACAGCGTTCCGCTCGGTGACACGAGCACGTCGGAAACCGCGTAGACGCCGTTCGGCCCCGCCGCCGTCGGCGTGCCCGTGTACGGCGGAGCGAACACATAGATGCTGGCCGACGCGTTCGTGCCGACGAACAGGTCGCCGGACGCGTCGGTCGTCACAGCGACCGGGCTCGTGAGGCTGTTCGACACCGTCGCCGTCGGCGCACCGTACGGCGGGGCGTAGACGGTGACGTCGTTCGCGCCGTAGTTCGCGACGAAGACCGTCGCGAGCGACGACGTCGCGGAGAAGGACACCGTACAGACCGCGCCGGCCGTCGAGCACGTCGAGTCGCCGTACGCGGCGGTCACGGTGAACGTCTCGGAGCCGCCTGCGCCGGCCGCCGTCAACGCGAACGTGTTCGGCGTCGCGGTCGCCGGGTTCGCGATCGTGAACGCGCTCCCGGACGACGACGCGATCGTGAACGCCGGCGACCCAGGCCCGATGATGACGTCTCCGTCGGGATCGAGTGCCTCGACCATGAGCTTTTGCGTGGCGAAGCCGTACACGGTGAACCCGTCGACCTGCGAACCGTGTACGCCGGACGCGATCGAGAACACCGCGAGCGAGGCGGGGATGCCGGACAGCGTCACCGAGATCGTGTTCGCCTGGCCGGCGACGATCGTGAAGTCGATGTCCTGCCCTGCCGACAGCTCCGTGCCGGTCGCCGTGCCGTGCGCCGAGTCGTAGCCGTCGTACGTCGACAGCGTCATGTCGTACGTGCCGGGCCCGAGCGGAAGGTTCAGCGTGCAGATGGTGCTGGTGAGCGTCGAGGAGCACCCGGTCGACGTCGGCGTCAGCCCGACGGTCTCGTTCAAGACCGGCGCGCCGCCGCTGTGCTGCGTCACGACCACCGTCATGCTCTGCGTCGCGGGCGAGACGTAGCGAGGCGATCGCGTCTTCGAGCTGGTCCCGGTCGCCTTGGGGATCACGATGCGCAGGGCCGCGCTCGTGCCCGACGACCCGTGCGAACCCACAGGCAGCACCGCCGCAGAGCGCGCGCCGCACGACGCGAGCAACGGGAAAAACGACGCGGCGATGATGCACCACGCATGACGCCGCGCAACGAACAGCATCGCCGCCCTTTCGGTGCGATCCGCGCGGCGTCCCCCGGGCGGCAATCTGAAGACCCGATGAAGCCGGGATAAGGCCGCGGTGAAACTTGCGCCTCGTCGGGCTCGATGCCAGGACCGCGCGACGATTCGGCCATGGATCAGCCGCGAACCCATCCCGTGCACGTGCGCGCTGCGCACTGGGTCAACGCCGCAGTCGTCGTCGTGATGATCTGGAGCGGCTTCGCGATGCTCGTCGCCGACCGGCACTTCGCGGCGTACGTCCACCTCCTGCCCGCCGCCGTGTGGAACGCGCTTCAGATCACGGGGCATCGCGTGCAGGGACGCGCGTGGCACCTCGGGATGGCGCTGGTCTTCATCGCGAACGCGATCGTCTACGGTGCGAGCTCGCTCAAGACGGGCACGCGGCGCCGGCTGCTGCCGACGCTGCAGCGTGCGTCGACGCTGCGCGCCGAGTACAACGGCGTGCAGCGGCTCGCCTACACGCTCGTGATGCTCGGCGGCGCGCTCATGATCGCGACCGGGCTCGCGCTGTGGTTCGGCCGCCGCGCGCCGTGGATGCTCGCGGTCTTCGGCGGCGAGCGCATCGCGCTGTCGATCCACGTCGTGACCGCGCTCGCGCTGATCGCATTCGTGCTGATCCACGTCGCGCAAGTGCTGCGCGCGGGGATGCCGACGCTGCTCGCCATGCTCGCGGGCACGACGGCGAACGAGCCCGTCCGCGCACGTCGCGGGCTCGCGTGGAGCGCGGGCCTGGCGGCATGCATCGTCGCGGCGTTCGCGATCGTGGGCCGCACGAGCGGCCCGACCGGCGTCCCGGCATTCTTGCGCTGGGCCGCGCCGACCCACGGCGTGCGCCACGGCGCGGCGCTCCGCATGCACCGGCACAACGAAAACGGCTAAGGAGAGAGTGGGATTCGAACCCACGAGCCCCGTGAAGGGCCTGCGGTTTTCAAGACCGCCGCGTTCAACCGCTCCGCCATCTCTCCGCGTATGGGAAGAATCCTTATCGAGGAACGCTTTTTCGCCCTCTAGCCTTGGTTTCGTGTCAATTTCGGAAACTTCGCTGCGCAGTTCTGAACGCGAAGCAATTCGCAGTCCGATTCAGTGACCGAACTGCCGGCCGATCCACCGCAACGCCGAGTATCACGCCGTAGAATGCGAAGAAGAAGTTGAACCGTTCCATGTCGCTTCGTTGATCAGCAATCAGCTGGGGTTCGTTCAAGGGACCGGGATTGGTTCCGCAGAGGCGGCGATCGCATCGCCCGGCGAATCGGCGGCGCATGGCGACGTGGGATCAGGTTCGCCGCTATGCGCTGGCGCTACCGGGCACGAGCGAGACGACGTCGCGCGGAACATCCGCGTGGCTCGTCGGCAAGCACTTCTTCCTGTGGGAGCGTCCGCTGCGCAAGTCCGACATCGCCGCGCTGGGGACGCCGCTCCCCGCGGCGCGATCTTGGCTCTTCGCACGGCCGGCCTCGAAATGAAGGAAGCGATCCTTCGCAGCGTTCCGACGTCGCCTTCACGACGCCGCACTTCGACGGATACCCGGCGGTACTGATCCAGCTCGACCTCGTCGCGGCCAAGCAACTGAAGCACCTCATCGTCGAGGCGTGGATCGCGCGCGCACCGGAACGCGCGGTGCGCGACTACCTGGCCCGCACGAAGCGCGCGTAATCCGGAGAGGTGCGCGCCGGACTCGCCGCGTGAAGGTCCCGCGGTGGCGACCGCTTCGCTCTCCTACGGCTCGTACCTCCGGGTCCCCGACCTGCTCGCGCTGCAGCGAGCCGCTGAGCGATCCGCCGCACCACGACGAGCTGCTGTTCATCCTGATCCATCAGGTCTACGAGCTCTGGTTCAAGCAGGTGCTGCACGAGCTGGACGCATCGGTGCGGTTCCTCGATCGGCGACGATCTGCTCAAGGTCGCGAAGGCGTTCCGCCGCATCCATGCGATCCAGCGCGTGCTCGAGTCCCAGATCGACGTGCTCGAGACGATGACGCCGCAGGACTTCAACGCGTTCCGCACGGGCCTCAACCCGGCGAGCGGATTCCAGTCGGCGCAGTTCCGCGAGATCGAGTTTCGCTGCGGCCTGCGCATGCCGGAAGAGGCGCTGAAGCACCTTGACCTGACCGCGGCGGAACGCGCGAACCTCGAACGCCGCTCGAGCGAGCCGACGCTCTACGACGCGCTCAAAGGGTACCTCGCGCGTCACGGCTTCACCGTCGACTCGCACGACGCGCTCGTCGAGACGTTCCGCGAGATCTACGAGCGCGAGGAATCGCACTACGCGCTCTACCTGCTGCTCGAGGACCTCATCGAGTTCGACGAGCGCGTGCGCACGTGGCGCAGCCGGCACGTCATCATGGTCGAACGGATGATCGGCATGAAGCCGGGCACGGGCGGCTCGCTCGGCGTCGCGTACCTGCAGAGCACGCTGCAGCGGCGCTTCTTCCCCGAGCTGTGGGAGGTTCGCACGGTGCTCGGCGGAAGCGCGAACGCATGATCGCATCGGCACACGCCGCGGTCGACATCCCGCACGGCGCGCGCGATCTCTTCGCCGGGCTCGATCGCAGCACGTGGCTCGTGTCGCACTCGATGGGTGCGCCGCCGCTCGCCGCGCGGGACGCGCTCGTGCGCTATCACGAGCAGTGGGCGGACGGCGGTCCCGAAGGCGCATGGCCCGCGTGGCTCGACGAATCGCGCGCGATCGCCGACGGCATCGGCGCGATCGTCGGCGCGCCGGCCGGCTCGGTGTCGCTCGCGCCGAACGTCAGCCTCTTCCAGTCCGCGCTCGCATCGTCGCTGGAGCTCACCGCCGGACCGCAACGAGATCGTCTACGAGGCGCTGCAGTTTCCGTCGCTGGCGTACGTCTGGACCGCGTGGGAGCGCGCCGGCGCGAAGACGGTTCGCGTGCCGACCGACGACGGCCGCACGATACCGACCGATCGCATCTGCTCCGCGATCTCGGAGCGCACCGCGGTGGTCGTGCTCTCGCACGCGTACTACCAGAGCGGCGTCGTGATCGACGTGCCGGCGATCGCGCGCCGCGCGCACGAGGCCGGCGCGCTCGTCGTGCTCGACGCGTACCAGACGACCGGCACGTATCCGTACGACGTCGACGCGCTCGACGTCGACGTCGCCGCCGGCGGCTCGCACAAATGGCTGTGCGGCGGCCCGGGCTGCGGATGGATGTACGTTCGGCCGTCGCTGCAGCCGCGCTTCCGCCCGATGGTGACCGGATGGTTCGCGCACCGCGCGCCGTTCGCGTTCGAGCCGCCGCCGATCGACTACGCCGACGGACCAGCTGCGCTGGGCGACCGGCACGCCGACGATCCCGGGATACGTCGTCGCGAAAGCCGGACACGACATCGTTCGCGCCGCCGGCATCGAGTGCGATCCGCGCGCACAACGTGCGCCTCACGACGCGCCTGACGGACGCGGCGCTCGCGCGCGGGTGGCGCGTCAGCACGCCGCTCGAACCGGAGCGCCGCACCGGCTGGGTCGGCATCGACGTGCCGGACGGCGAGCGCGTGCTGCACGAGCTCATCGCGCGCCGCATCTACGTCGACTACCGGCCGGGCTGCGGTCTCCGCGCGAGCGCGCATCTCTACACGACCGACGACGACGTCGACCGCTTCATCGAGGCGATGGACCGGATCGTGCGGTGACGCGCTACGGCGTGACGATCCGCAGGATCGACTCCATCTCGTCGTGCACGGCGCCGTTCGTCGCGAGGATCGATCCCGTCGCGATGTCGAGCGCGCCGCCGGTCACGCCGGTCGTACGGCCGCCGGCCTCCCGCACCATCAGCGAGCCCGCCGCGACGTCCCACGCGCCGAGGTCCCACTCCCAGAACGCGTCGTAGACGCCGGCGGCGACGAAGGCGAGGTCGAGCGCGGCGCTGCCGTCGCGCCGTACCGCCTGCGCGCGATCCGACATCGCCGCGAAGTACGGGCCGTTGCGCGCGTACCGCGCGGGGTTGAAGCCCGTGCACACGAACGCGTCCGCGACGCGCTCGACGTGCGAGACCCGCATCGGCGCGCCGTTGCGGAACGCACCGCCGCCGCGGCTCGCCGTGAACAGCTCGCCGAGCACGGGCGCGAAGATCGCGCCGGCCTCCACGACACCGGCGCGCTCGTATGCGATCGACACGCAGAACAGCGGGTAGCGGTGCGCGTAGTTCGTCGTGCCGTCGAGCGGGTCGACGATGAAGCGCTCGTCGCCGCTGCCGGCGTGCGTTCCGCTTTCCTCGCCGAGGATCGCGGCTCGCGGAAACGCGGCCTGAATCCGCTCGACGATCAGCGCTTCGCTCGCGCGATCGGCGTCCGTCACGAGATCGTGCGGCCGTTTCTGCCGGACGTCCCGCACGTCGTCGAGCCGCTCGCGCAAGAGCGCGCCCGCGTCCTGCGCGAGCGCGGTGATGAAAGCGAGCGGGTCCAACGGTGAGCTCCTCGGAAGTGGCGCGGGGTGAGGACCTCTCCTTCCGGGCGGCGCGACCGCGTCCTCGCGGCGATCGAGACGCCCGCGCTCGGCATCTGGTGCGGCGCGCTGCTCGCGTTCGCGTTCGTCTCGGCGCCGCTCGCGTTTCGCATCGTCGCGGCGGTCGACGTCGGTCGGTTCGCCGCGCTCACCGCGGCGACGATCGCGCAGCTGACCGTCTGCGGCTACGTGCTCGGAGGCATCGCGATCGTCGTCGCGCTGCTTCGCGCCGGCGGCGCGGCCGACCGCACATCGGACCTCGTCCGTGTGTTGATCGTCGCGGCGGCGCTGGCGCTCTCGACGTACCAGCAGCACGCGATCGTGCCGGCGATGCAAGCGACGAGCGACCTGCGTTCGCCCGAGTATCGCGCGCTGCATGCGCGCTCGAGCGCGGTCTACGGCGGCGTCGTGCTGCTCGCGCTCGTCGCGCTCGTCATGTCGGCGCTGCGCCGCGAGGAGTGACCGGCTTCAGAACGTGATGTCGATGCTGTACGTGATCGGAACTTCGTACGTTCCGGCGACGACGGTATTCGGCACGCTGAGCGAGAGATCGACGCACAGCGTCGCCGCCGCTCCCGGCACTCCGGTATACGTCAGCTGGCCCGTCGATCCGGAGTTGTAGAACGCGGTGTACTTGGCCGGCGGCGTGTACGGCCCCGGCGCGGCTCCCGCGTCCAGGCCCCACGAAAGAAGGCTCACGGTCGGGCCGTCGTACGTCGGAAACGTCCCGCCGGCGCCGTACACCGAACCGTAGACGTAGTCGTACACGGTGAAGCTCTTGACGGTGCTCGTGCCGAGCTTCGTCGGAAAATACGCGTAGACCTGATACGCGCACGACAGCGTGTTGGCGCCGTAGCTCGCCGCGAAGATCGCCGGCGAGCCGGGCGCGGGGTTGTTGATGTGCAGGAACTGCGACGTCGGGTCCGGCTTCACGGTGATCGCGACCGGTTGCGGCGTTTGCGTCACGGCGACGACGCTCTCGCCGTGCGCCGCGAATCCGGTCGTGCTCGGCGATCCGAAGAACCGCACGTGCCGGTCGAAGAACCAGTCGAAGCCGCTCATCGCGACGGCCGCCGCGGGGCGGCTCGGCGGCGCGGCGAACGACGATCGGGCGACGGCGTGACGACGATCGTGATCATCGTGGTCTTCGAGGCGACGCCGGTCGTCGTCGCGGCGGCGTCGTTGCCGAGCCCGACGATGCACGCGACGGCGCCGATGGCGATCGTCAGGGCGAGGACGAGTGCTCTCAATTCGGCACCACCGTGTAGACGATGTAGACGTCCATCGTCGCCTGCGCGGCGGACGACGGAAGCCGGAGCAGGTAGTCGTAACCGCGCTGCGCCGTATTGTTGGTCTGGCCGATCGTCGACGTCGGCCACTTCCAGATCGTCGCGGTCGCCGGCGGCGCGCCGCCGTACGCGATTCCGGTTCCGCCGCCGGTCACGGGCGACGTGGTCGTCTCGAAGGACGTCGCCGCGCTGTACGGCGAGTTCGAACCGGACGTCTGCAGCCAGAACAGCACGTTCGCGATCGGAAGCGTGTTCGTGCCGCCGTCCGTGAAGTTGCCGCTGCCTTCCGCGAAGACGGTGAAGCCGTTCGCGTCGTTCGTCACGACGCCGACTTGCACGGCGTCCTTGTAGAGATAGTTGTAGCCCGCGACGACGTTGCCGAAGTCGACGTAGCCGGACGGCGCGAGCGGCCCGACGGCCGGCGCGGGCGACGGCGGCGGTGACGACGTCACCGGGCCGTAGCCGGCCGAGTAGTTCGGCGTGAGCGTGAGCTGCGCGATGATGTTCGTCTGCCACGTCGCGCGCGCCGCGCCGTACGATGTCGCATTGGACGTCGCCGTCATGGCGGCGACCGCCGCGAGCACGATCAGGAGCAGGCGCGCGAACGCGCATCAGTTGGGCACCAGCGTGTACGTGACGACGACCGTGCGCGCCGTGTTGAGATCGCCCGTGCCGCTCACGCGGAAGTTCATGACCGTGTCGACGGCCTTGCGGGACAGCGTGCCGCCCGTGAACGTCGCGAGCTGCTGCAGCAGGGCGGTGTTCGGATTGTTGCCCGACGGCGCCGGACTGTCGACGGGGAGGTTGATCAGCGTGTCCTTGATCGCCGGCGTGATCGCATAGGCCGCGTTCGCCGAGGAGTTCGCCGAGTTCACGGAACCCTGCAGCAGCGGCGTGCCCGAGGTGAAGTTGTTCGGGTTGTTGTCGACGCTCACGTACAGGTTCCACCCGTGCGCACCGGACGCATCGCTCGTCACCGACGCGTTCACGAGGTTCGTCCCGTTGAACGTCCCGGCGAACGCGCCGAAGTTGATGGTCGCCGGAAGCGCGCCGCTGGACGCGGTGATCGTGCAGCCGAGGCAGGTCGACGTCGCCGTGCCGCCCGTCTCCGGCCGCGAGATCGTCGACGTGCCGCCCGAAACCGGGACGAGCATCGTGAGCATCGCGTCGAGCTGGATGCCGAGCGTCGTCGCGAGCGTGGTGCTCGGCGTACCTTGCACCGCGCCGTTGAGCGTCGTCGAGAACACGTAGTTGCTGCCGATGTCGTACGGAACTTCCATCACGAAGCGCACGTCGACGAACTGTCCGTTCGTGAAGCCCGTCGTGCACGTGATCGGGATCGAACCGTTCGCCGTCCCCGTATCCTGCGTCAGGGCTCCGACCGTGCACGTTCCCGCGCCCGTACCGCTGAGCGTCGGCTTGTACAGCGCGCTCGTGGTCGGCTGGACGTAGAACACATTGCTGCCCGGTACCGCCCACGTGTTGTTGTTCGGCGTGACGGAGAACGTGTTGACGTACGGAACCGCGATCGTCATCGTCGTGATCGCCGTCGAGCCGTTGTTCGTGATGCGATAGTCGAACACGCTGCCGACGCCCGCCGTCGCATCCGAGCCGACGAACGGCTGGCTTCCCACCACGGGAATCGGCGCGAGCACGGTGCCGTCAGGCGCGTTCGGCGGCCCGCCCGCGCCTTCGAACTGAACGATCGCGGACGTCGAGTTCACCTGCAGCGCGCTCGTGCCGGCGGAGCTGTAGACGTTGCCGTTCGCCCCGAGCGCGTACCACGTCACCGTGTAGTTGCCGGTCGTCGGCGCGGCCGTGTAGTTGAACTGCAGCGGAATCGTCGCGCCCGGCGCGAGCGCGTTCGTGACGTTGCCGGGATAGCACGCGGTCAAACAGTTGTCGACGATCTTCCACGTCGCCGGCGGACCCGCCGCCATTTTCGTGACGGTCCACGTCGAGGAGTACGGGCTCGTCGCCGGAATCGTGATCGAATTCGGGATCGCGCCGTTCGGAACGCTGAGCAGAATCTCGTCGACGTAGTCAGGGTTCGTCGACTCGCTCGTCGTCGTGTTGATGAAGTTCAGCGTCGTCGTCGTCGCGACCGCGCCGATCGTCGCCGGCGAGAACAGCACGCTCATCAGCGTCGGGTCGAGCGAGAACACGCCCATCTCGGTCTTGTCGAGGTTCGACCCGTCCGCGTTCACCGGCGAGTTCGCCGTACCGGCGCTCGGATCGTACGTGAGCGCCGCCAGTGGGTTCGAGCAGAAGCCGCCCGCGGACGCGGGACACCCGCCGTCGGGGTTCGCCACGAGCGCGGTGTCAGCGTACGTGTCCGTCTGCGTGCCCATGTCGACCGAGAAGATGAAGTCCGCCGTCGCGCCCTTCGTGATGCCGCACGTGTTGCTGCCGTTCGTGCACCCGAAGTCCCACATGTAGACTTCGTTGGGCGTCGTGTTCGACAGGCCGGCGACCGCCGGCGACATCGTCGTCCAGTTGCCGGGCCCGGTCGCGCAGTTGCTGGCGGGCACGACGGCCGGAGAGCAGACGTAAGTGATCGTGACGTTCGATCCGACGATGCCCGGCGGCAACGTGATCAGCACGGAATGGATGTCCTCGCCGGTGGACGCCGTGACGGGAACGGCGATCTTGTACGTCGTCGCGCCGCTGGTACCGTCCGTACCGGCGACGTACATCATCTGCGCGAAGTTCGGCACCGGAAGCGGCGCCGGCGCGATGCCCGGCGTCGCGAACGCCGGATACGCGCTGACCGCCATCGAGTACGTGCCCGCCGTCGCCGAGGCCGCGCCGCTCGCCGCGACGCCGAGCGAATTGCTGACGACGTCCGTCGCGCTGTAGATGCCGACGCCGTGCTGCGGCAGGATCGACGTCGAGAGCGAGCACGCCGTGTACGTCGTGCACTGTCCTGCGGTGATCGTCACCACGACCGGCAACGGGATCGTCGCGGTCGAGGTGAGCGCGTACGTCGCGCTCTGCGGCGTGACGGTGATGGTGCCGCCGCCCGCGACGTTCAGCGAGACGTTCCAGACGTTGCCCGCCGGTGTCGGTGACCGTCGTGCTCGTCACGCCGCCGACGAGCGAAACCGTCTCGACGCCCGCCGTGCCGGCGATCTTGAAGCCGACCAGGCCGTCGGCGTTGTTCGCGCCGAGCTGCGTGTAGCCGGAGTTGTTGATGTTGATCGTGCCCGTGACGCTGTTGCCCGCCGCCGGCTGCAGCACTTGCGCGCCCGACGACCACTCGAGATCGGCGTAGTACCCGAGGAGCGTGAAGGACTTCGCATCGACCGCCGTCGCCGTCGTCTTGTCGTAGACCTGGACGGTGTAGACGTTGCCCGCGTTCGCCAGCGCCGTCGGTCCGAACACGTCCGTGAACGGATAGAACGGGCCGATCGGCACGCCCATGTACGTCGTCGACGCGCCGGCCTTCACCGGCAGCGTGACCTTGCCGAAGTCCAGCGTCGCGGCGCCCGAGCCGTTCACCGGCGAGATCAGCACCTGGCCGTT
Source organism: Vulcanimicrobiota bacterium (assembly GCA_963841685.1). Taxonomy (GTDB): domain Bacteria; phylum Vulcanimicrobiota; class Vulcanimicrobiia; order Vulcanimicrobiales; family Vulcanimicrobiaceae; genus Vulcanimicrobium. Next base: position 1,235,305 of record CAWJDU010000003.1, on the reverse strand, counting down.
CGGATCCGTGACCGACATGACGAGGTTGTCGCCGGTCGTCATGCCGCCGGCGATCTTGAAGTCGAGCTGCTTCACCGCCTGATCGGCGGCGCCGTCGAACGCGAAGACGTCGCTCGCCGTTGTAGCCGTTCGCCGCGCCCGACGTCGCGCCGTTCCAGGGCGTGAGCGTCCACGTCGAGGCCGCGTTGCGAATCGTCACCTGCGTCGTGCCGACGACGACTTGACTTCGTCACGTCGTACAGCGAGATCTCGTACGTGCCGGCGAGCGTGCCGCTCCCGACGCCGCCGGACCAGTTCGTGCCGAGCGACGTGTTCCAGCCGACCGTCAGCGAGCCGCTCGCGCCGGAGACGCCCGTGTACGTGCCGCCGTTGTTGAAGCACGGCCCCGTGGCGGGCATCGTTCCGCTCGGCAGCGAGTACACGCACTTCATGTTCGTCGCACGAGGCGTTGTACATGATGCCGAACGCGTACGAGTCGCTGGTGTTCGAGCCCCGACGCCGTCATGTAGACGACGTTGCCCGACGTGAAGTCGCTCGTGACGACCGTGTCGGACGAGTCGCTCGACGTCGAGATGCCCTGCGAACCGACGACGACGACGAACGACACCGCGTCGTACTTGTTCGTCGTGTTGTTCAGCATCGCGACGGCCCAGACGCTCGAGTACGCGGGATCGGTGCCGCTGCCGTACGGCGTGGAGAACGTCACCGCCGGACCGAGCGTCGCGCCGAACGCCGTCGTCATGCCCGTGCCGGGGCAGCTTCCGCCGGCGGCCGGGATCGTGACCGACGCCGAGGCGCCGGCGAGCGCGACGGCTGCCGCGCTCTTCGGCGGAAAGACGTAGTACGCCGTACGTCGTCGCGGCGCCGTTCGCGGGCATGTTCAAGCACTGCAGATTCGCGGACTGCCCGTACGAGAGCGTCGAGTCGAAGCCGTACGAGTACGTCTGACCGACGGCCGGGATCGTCGTCGAGCCGTTCAAGATGATCGTCGCGCCGGCGCCGCTCTTGATCCTGCGGCCTCCGCCCATCGCTTTGAGATGCGCGAGCGCCTCGCTCAGCGTGGGGATGCGAACCGGCAGCGGCGGCGCGTTCGGGCGCATAGCGCCAGCTCGGGCGGACCGGCGTCGAGCGGCGTGAAGGGACTCGCGATCGTGGCGCGCGTGGTACGGCCGGTTCCGGTCGAGCGCGAAGCGGCTGAAGGGGCCGGTGTCGGGCTCGCGTTCGCATTCCCGAACGGCAGCGGCGGCGCAGTGACCGATCGGCGCGCGGCGCAAGGCGACCCGGCATCGTTTGTGCGCCGGCGATCGACCCGCAGACCATGAGCGAGGCTAGGAGCGGCCACCAGAGCCGTCCGATCTCGCGTGTTACCCCGCGCATAGTTACCGTACCGTGAAGTGTGCCTGGCCGCCCGTGAGGTTCGGGCCGCCGTAATCCACGTATGCCGTCGCCGAGTACGATCCGGGCGGAAGTTTCTTGCCCGTAACGTCGAGGATGGCGACCCCGCTGCGCTCCACGAGCGTGTGCGCGGGGACGGTCACGCGATCGACGATCTGGCCGCCCTGCTTGATCTCGACGCGCCCGTTGAGGTAGACGTGGACGTTGCCGGTGTTCTTGAAACCGACGAGGTACTGTTGCCCTGCGGCAACCGTTTTCGCTTCGACGTCTTCGACTTCGCCACCGATACGAATCGACGCCGGCACGACCTCGTAGACTTTGGATGCGATGCGTTCGCTGAACGCGACTCCGCCCGCTTTGCGCGTCGGACGCGTCTGGAAGAACACGAGGGTCGAATACTCACCGCTCGCACCCGCGGGAACGTCCACGGTCATGCGGACCTGGACGAACGAGTTCGGCGGGGATATCGAACTCCCGCGGACTCACCTGCGCCCACTTCGCCAGCGAGAACTTGCCTTTGCCGGCGTCGAGGAATCGCAGCGTCCCGTTCGCGCCGACTTCGTAGTCGTTGAGCGAGACGAGGACGTGCGTGGTCGCGTCGCTGGTGTTGCGCACCGTGATCGGCACCGTCTCCGATTTGCCGGCGTCGGCTTGCATCTCGTACTTCGCCGGAACGATGTCGAGTCCGAGGTCGGCACGGCCCGGGAGAGCCGTAGCGATCAGAGCGATCGCCACGGCCCCGACGAACCGGGTTGCGAAATGATTCACGTTGCGGTGACCTGCGACGGGCCCCGAGGCCCTACTGAGGAGTGAGGATCAGGGTGACGTAGGCGGACGTCGCTGCGCCCGACGGAGCTCCGGCGTCCAGGTTGAGCTGGATGTCCTCGCCGCCGTACACGGCGGTCGTCGCCGCGGTACCCTGCGAAATCCACGCCGCACCCGCGCTCGTGTTCCACTCGGTCGCGTTGTTGGAGATCCAGTTGGCGTTACCGGGGCTGCCGGCGCCGCCGCCGTTCTCGTTACCGGCCGTGCCGTACGGCAGGGCGGTGCCGCCGGCTGCGCAGCCGGTCAGGAGGTGGGCAGCAAACGTGCCCGCCGCCGGAGCGACGCGCGCCGACGCGGCGAGCGCGCCCACCGCGACCGGCGACGGCGCCGGTGTTCGGGAACGAGCAGAAGCCGACGTAGCTGCCGACCGACGCCGTCGAGTCGACGACCTGCGTCACGGCGAAGCCGTTCGAGTCGTTCGTCGTGACCGACACGGCGACGGCGCTCGGGTAGTTGCAGCCGACCGGCGTGGTCAGGCTGGGGTTGAGCGCGCCGTAGGACAGGTTGAACGCCGTTTCCGCGGCGCTGTTGCCGCAGACGCCGGCGGCGCTCGGCTCGAGCGCGATCGCCGCCGAACCCTGCGTGAACGCATGGTTGGCGTACTGCGTGACGATCTGCATCGAGGCTTGCGTGTTGACCGACCAGTTCAGCTTCACCGAGCCGTACTGTGGGACGCCGGCCGCGAAGGCAGGCGTTGAGAGCGCCGTCATGACGATGCCGATCGTCGCGGCGCCGATGATACGTTTCACGAGTGAATCCTTTCGCACGTAGAAACCGCTATGTGGGGAGAACGCCACCCGGCCGTTCGTCCATGACCGGGACTTGTGACCCTTGACACGTTACAGATCGGCCCGGATCGCTGCGGCTTTAGCCGTCAAGGAAGCAAGGGGACCGTTTCTTACGCGCTTTTGACGCTCAGCCGCCCTTCGGAGCGGCAAGTATGAGCGGCATCACCGCCTTGCCGGCGTGGATGATCGAACCGCGGTACGGCAGCCCCTTGGACCAGAGACGGGCGTCGAAGGCGTAGATCGCCCCGTTTCCGGGCGGCAGCGTGACGGTGTAGCCGTCCTCGAACTTCACCGTGTCGCCCGGCGCGATCGGCAAGAGGATCTTCGCGAGGACGCGGATCGTGTGGCCGGCCTGCGGGCGGCTCGGAATCGTGCGCACGGAGACGATCGACAGCGTGTTGTCGACGGTGAACCCGGCCTCGGCCTCGCCGCTCTTCTCGCCCTCGAGCAGGACGCGCATCGCGTAGTTGCCCGGCTGCAGAGATGCCGGCACGAGGAACCACCCCGTGTACGCGTTCGCATGCGGCTCGAAACGCAGTTGCGCGGGCGGTCCGAGGTCGCTCTCGAGGTGGATGGTGCCCTTCGTCGACCGGCGTTCCCGGGCGTACCGACACGCGGATCGCGGACCCGGGCGGCACGACGTCCGGCAGCAACCGGACCGCCAGCGGGACCTTCTTCTGGTCGCTGAAGCTGAAGACGACGTCCTTCGCCTTCGCGCCGAGCATGAAGTCGATGCCGCCGATGTGCTCGCCGCCTTGGATCGTGTACGGCTTGTCGGGGCCTTGCGTGACGCCCAGCTCGTCGGGGACGGTGTCGGGATCGACGGAGAGCGTGTACGCGCCCGGCGGGAGGTCGGCGAGCGCGAAGGAGCCGTCGTCGTTGGTGATCGCGGCATGGTCGCCCGGCTCCGCGAGCACGTAGACGTCCTTCGCGGCGCGCACCTCGCCCATGCCGGCATCGGGCGCGTACATCACGTGCCCTGCGATGACGGCCATCCCGACCACCGTCCAGTCGACGCTCGTCACGGCGCCCTGCGAGACGCTGACGACGCGCTGCGCCGTGCCCGTCATGCCGACCGACGCGGGAAGCGTTCCGGTGTCGATCGCGACCGTGTGCGAGCCGTTCGTCAGCCGGCCGACCTGATACCGGCCGTCGGGCCCGGTCGTCGTCGACACATCCTTGTCGACGACGACCGTGACGCCCGCCAGCGGCGTCGACGAGCCGTCGCCGTTGTGGATCATGATGCGTCCGCCGATGCCGGCGAACGAACCCGCGTAGAAGTCGACGGACACGGTTTGGCCGCCCCCGACCGTCACCGCCCGGTTCTCGCGGTCGATGACGATGCCGGGACCGAGCGACGTCGGCTCGACCGACACGGTGTGCGCGCCGGGCGTGACGAGGCGGAACGCATAGCTGCCCGTCGCGTCCGTGCGCTGCGTGCGCGTCCCGTCGAGCACGACGACCGCGTTCGCGGCGCCGTGGTTCAGCGTGCCGCCGTACGCGGCCGTGCTGTCCGTGAGCAGCACGTGTCCGACGACCGCGGCCGGCATGTTCGGATTCGACGCGCCCGTACGTGAGGGCGTTCCCGAGCGAGAGCGGCCCGGTGAGCTGGACGCCGAAGCTGTTCGAGACGCCGCCCGCGAGGCCGGTCTGCGCCGTCCGGATATCGGTCAGCGCGAGGCCCATTCCATTGAAGAGCGAGCGCACGACGCTGATCGCGGTCGAGCTTTGCGCCGTCGTCGCCCCGGAGAGGATCGAGCGCTGCGTCTGCTGCGAGATGATGATCTGCGTGCGCTTTCCGATCTGCCGGCCGTACTGCGCGAGGAGCGTCGTCAGCTCCGAGGGGCCGGTGCCGTCGACGCCGTGCGTCGTCGATCCGAACAGCGAGAGGGTCCCTTTCATCACGTCGCGGCTGAGCCCGGCCGAGAACTGCGACTGCGTCGTGGCGACGCCGGAGGTCTCCCCGGCGGAGCGCTGCGCCGTTTCCGTGAACGTCGTGCCCCGCAGGTTTTGCGTGGCCGACACGCCGACGGAGCTGGTCGTCGTCGGGGCGTTGATCTCGAAGCTGACCGCATGCTCGCCGACGAGGCTCACCGACCCGAACTTGAACGGCTGCGAAAGCTGGTACGTCTCACGGGTGGTGGAGCTCAGGTCCGCGGGCGGTCCCGGCCATCTCGTGCTCGAGATCGACGCTCAACAGCGCGCCGGTCCCGAGCCGCCGGCTGGCAGTGGCGCCGATGAGGCGCGTGGCGGTATCCGAGCCGTCGATCGTCTCGAACGTCTCCGGCGTCTCGCGCGCGTAGAGCGAGCTGTAGCCCGACGGTCCTCCGCGGTCGATCCGCGCCCGACCACGCGAACGCGCCGTGCTCGCCCGACCCCGTGTTGCCCATGCCGTACCCGAGCTCGTAGAACTCGGTCGTGCGTCCGCTGCTTCGTATGAGGGACGCGTCGAAAACGCTGGTGCCTTCGCCGCCGCCTTCGCCGAACGCGTGCAGCGCCGTCAGCTCCAGCACGCCGAGCCGGATCGGAAGGGTGCGCCGGACGCCCAGCGCGTGGTAGCCGACGCCGCCCTCGAACGTGCCGACCGCGGCGAGCAGGTCGAGCGTGCCGCGGCGCTTCGGGAGCGAGAAATCGAGGCCGCGCGTGAATCCGGCGACCGAGAGTTGCGAGTCGGCGGGGCCGGCGACGCTGCCGTACGAGATCGAGTACTTCGGCGTGCTGTATCCGGCGAGGATTTGCCCGACCGCCGACTGCCCGTTCGCGTACGCGATCGGGAGCTGAACGGTCATCGAGGACTGGTCGGTGCGCCGGTCGATCGAGACGTTCATCGAGGCGCCCGAGGTGCTCTGGCTGCTCGCGAGCGTCTGCTTGTGCAGGCCAACGTCCAAGCCGCCGTTCGCGGTGACCTCCGTCGGCCCCTCACCCAGGAGCGCGCGGTGCTTGCCGTGCCGCCGGAAGAGGTGTCCGAACGTCGCGTCCATCGCGTGATTGAAGACGGCGCCGACCTTTTTGAGCAGCGGCTGTGCCGGAACAGCCGACCCGGCGAGGCACGCCGTCGACAGCAAAAGACACACGATACCTGCGATCCGCAGCGCGGAACGCACGGAGGCGCTCACATTCGCTGATATCGGCACGCCGTCCGACCCCGCGTAGGCTCACGAACGCGGGGTGTCCCGCCGAAGAATCAAGAGACGGCAAGGTTCATCGGCGACCTCGTCCCGTTCACTTTCGATCTGCCATGGAAGGAAGATCGCCGGAAGCATGTACATCGGCGAATGGTCCTCGGACGCGCTCCAAGGAATCGCCAAAAGCCAACAGCAGCTCGTGACCAGCTCCGAGCGGCTCTCTTCCGGTTTGCGCATCAACACGGCGTCGGACGATCCCAGCGGGCTCGCGATCGCCACCGACCTCCAAACGGAGAGCATGGGGCTCGACCAGGGTCAGGAGTCCGTCCAAAGCGCCGTCAACGCATCGACCGTCGCCGACGGCGCGCTCTCGACCGTCAGCGACATCCTGCAGCGCATGCGCGCGCTCGTGGTCGAAGGCCGCGGCGCGATCCTTTCGGACGCGGACCGCGCCGACATCAACGTCGAGCTGAACCAGCTCGGGCAAGAGATCGACCACATCTCGTCGAGCACGAGCTTCAACGGGCGCAACTTGCTCGACGGAAGCGCGTCCGCCGCACTCGCGACCCCTGGCGGCGCCGTCGTCGCGGGCAACCCCGATCTCGCCAGCGGCCTTCCGCTGCTCGACCCCTCCCAGCTCGTCGCGACGCCGACGGGACTTCCGGTCGACGTGCAGATCTCCGTCGACTCGTACGATCCCTCGACCGGACTGCTGACGGTCAGCTACGACGCGGCCAGCCCGGACCCGGCGCAGACGTTCCTCGAGTCGCAGCCGCAGACGACGCAGATTCTCGTGGGCCAGAACTACGACAACGGCTACAACGCGCTCGCCGCGCTGCTCGGCGGCACGGTCGCATCACTCTTCCCGAACGCCGATCAGTACTCGATCCCGGACGGAAGCGGCACCAACATCGTCACGTTCGTGATGAACGACCTCTCGGCATCAGACGTCGGACTGTCCAGCTTCATCTATACGACGAACCCGACGAGCGCAGGGAGCGGTCCGATGCAGGTCGGCGTCGGCGACCACGAAGGCGACGTGCTCGTCATCTCGATGCCGAACGTCTCGCAGGCTCAGCTGAACATCGAGAACTCGCAGGTGTCCTCGAACGACGTCATCACCGAGGGGACGGAGTACCGGCTGGACGCCGCGATCCAGCAGGTCGTCGGCGACCGCGCCGCGATCGGCGCGCAGACGGTGGCGTTGCAAGAGACGCAGACGGACACGACGACGGCGTCGGTCAACCTGACCTCCTCGGAAAGCAACATCCGGGATGTCGACGTCGCATCCGAGACGACCACCTACGTCCAAGCGCAGATCGCCCAGGCGATCGGAACGAAGATGCTGGCCTCGGTCAACAAGACGCAACGCGCCCTCCTGGAGCTTTTGTCCGCGAATCTGTTAGGCTAAGAGAAACGGGTCGGCTCGACCCGTTCTGAGCCTGACAGCATGCCGGGCCGACGACGGTCGGCTCGGCTTTCCGCGTGCCCGGGCGGGAGAGGAGGTGAGCGCGATGGCGACGACGGCGTTCCACGAGGGCTTCGTGTCCGAGCTCGTCGGCAAGCCGGCCCTGGTCGAGCGCGGCGGCGAGCGCGAAGCGGTCGGCAAGATCGCGGACTTCGTGGTCGAGCACCCCGAGGACACCTTTCCGCGCATCGACGCGATCGTCGTGAAGACGCGCTACGGCGAGCTCGCCGCCCCGATCGCGGACGTCTCGTCGCTCGACACGACGGGCGTCGTGCTGACGGCGCCGCCGAAGGTCGTTCGCCCACCTGACGACGAGGCGCTGTACCTGGTCGACGACCTGTTCGACAAGCAGATCGTCGACGTCGACGGACGCAAGGTCGTCCGCATCAACGACATCGAGGTCGCGCGCACGGGTGGCGCGCTGCGCGTGGTCGCCGCCGACGTCGGCGTCGCGGGACTCTTGCGCCGGCTCGGCGCCGCGCGCATCGCGCGCGGCCTCGTGTCGCGCGTGCCGCGCTCGCTGATCGCGTGGCACAACGTCGCGCCGCTGCACGATCTCAACCCGACGCAGATCCAGCTCTCCGTCAGCGAGAACCGTCTCGCGCGCCTGCATCCGAGCGAGCTCGCCGACATCATCGGCGAGCTGTCGGCGCAGGACGCCGCGCGCGTCGTCGGCTCGCTCGATGACGAGCGCGCGGCCGACGCGCTCGAGCACCTCGACGCCGACGTGCAGCGCTCGATCATCGAGGACCTCGGCACGGAACGCGCCGCGGACATCATCGAGGAGATGGACTCCGACGACGCCGCCGATCTGCTCGGCGATCTGCCGGAGGAACGCGCGGAGGAGCTGCTCCGCGAGATGGACGTGGAAACCGCGGAAGATCTGCGCGAGCTGGTCGCGTACGACGAGGACACCGCGGGCGGCTTGATGACGAAGGACTACGTCTGGATCTACCCGCACCGCACGGTCGGCGCGACGATCGCGAAGATTCGCGAGATCGCGCCGGAGACCGAGTTCATCTACTATCTGTACGTCACGGACCAGTCGGAGAAGCTGCTCGGCACCCTGTCGCTGCGCACGCTGCTGCTCTCGAAGCCGGAGGCGACGATCCACACGATCATGGAGACGGATCTCGTCACGGTCCGCCCGGACACGCACAAGGAAGACGTCGCTGCGATGATCGCGCGATACGATCTGCTCGCGTGTCCGGTCACCGACGAGCTCGGCACGATGCTCGGAATCGTCACGGTCGACGACGCGATCGATGCCATCATCCCCGAACGGCTCACGAAGCAGCTGCCGCGTTTCACGAAGCGCGCGCAGCGACGGCGCGCGGAAGCGACGCCGTAAGGCAACCGCGTGCGGCGCAATTGGCGGGTGCTGCTCGCATTTTTCGCGGTGCTCGGCCCCGGCTTCGTCACGGCATCGGCCGGCAACGACGTCGGCGGCATCGCGACGTACTCTGCGGCGGGCGCGCGATTCGGCTACGCGACGCTGTGGACGCTGGTCGCGCTCACCGTTTCGCTGATCGTCGTCCAGGAGATGGCCGGCCGCATGGGCGCCGTCACCGGTCAAGGCCTCGCGGGGCTGATTCGCGAGAACTTCGGACTGCGCACGACGTTCATCGCGATGGCCGCGCTGTTCTTCGTCAACACCGGGATCGCGGCGACGGAGTTCGCGGGCATCGGCGCGGCGTCCGAGCTCTTCGGCGTCTCGCGGTTCATCGCCGTGCCGGTGTCGATGGCCGTCGTGTTCGTGTTCGTGCTGCGGCTGCCGACGACGATCGTCGAGCGCATCTTCGTCGTGCTGTCGCTGATGTACCTCGCGTACGTGTGGTCCGGCATCGCCGCGCATCCCGACTGGGGAGCCGTGCTGCACGGCACGTTCGTGCCGTCGATCCAGCGCGATCCGGCGTTTCTCGTGACGGTCGTCGGGTTGATCGGCACGACGATCTCGCCGTACATGCAGTTCTTTCTGCAGTCCGCCGTCGTCGACAAAGGCTCACGCGCGCGCGATCTGCCGGCGATCCGCACGGACATCGTCATCGGCTCCGTGCTCGCGATCGTGCTCGCGGGTTTCATGATCATCGCGAACGGCGCGACGATCTACCAGGCGTCGCTGCACGGCGGGAAGCCGCCGCTCGACATCGACACCGCGCAGGCGTCCGACTTCGCGGTCGCGCTGAAGCCGCTCGCCGGGAACTTCGCCGAGCTGCTGTTCGCGTTCGGCATTCTGAACGCCGGGATCTTCACCGCGACCGTGCTGCCGCTCTCGACCGCGTACATCGTCTGCGAGGCGTTCGGGCTCGAGGCGTCGCTCGACCGCCGTTTCCGCGAAGCGCCGGTGTTCTACACGCTCTTCGCCGGCGCGATCGTGCTCGGTGCCGGGCTCGTGCTGCTCGTTCCGAAAGACGCGCTCGTGCGGTTCATCTTCTACGCGCAGGTGGTGCAGGGCGCGATCTTGCCGCTCGAGCTCGTCTTGATGCTGATCGTGATCAACCGGCCGCGCGTCATGGGCCGGTACGTCAACACGTCGTTCGGCAACGTGGTGGGATGGGCGACGGCCGTCGTGATCGGCGGCCTCGCCCTCGTGTACGTCTGGCAGTCGGTGACGGGCGGCTAACCGCCCGCGACGTCAGTCGTGCGGGTTGTGGCCGCCGCCGTGAACCGGGTCGCCGGACGGCGACGGGCTCGGATCGATCGGGACCGCCTTCAGCGTCGAACCGTGAATCGGCGCGCCGGACGGCGACGGGCTCGGATCGATCGGCACCGCCTTCAACGTCGAACCGTCGCGCGGGGTGCTCGGGAGAACGCCGCCCGACACACCGCAGGCTGCGAGGGACAATGACATCGCGCCGAGCGCGATCCACCCCAAGGGTTTCATTGGCAGACCTCCATGTCGTGCGAGCGGCACACCCGGACCTAGGACTTTCATCCTAATACTATATCGACCATTGCGTCAACAACTTCAGGGTCGAGCTGTGAGCCCCGACACCGCAGCAATTCTTCGATCGCCGTCGCCGGCGACATCGGCGGGCGGTACGGCCGCCGGCCGATCATCGCGTTGAAACAGTCCGCGACCGCGACGATCCGCGCCATCAACGGAATCTTCCCGAGGCAGAGCCCGTCCGGGTAGCCGCGGCCGTCGAGCCGCTCGTGGTGACTGCGCACGGCGGGCGTGAACGGGCGAAGCTCGGGGACGCGCGCGACGAGGGCTTCGCCGGCCGCGGCATGCGCGCGCATGACGCGCCATTCGCGTTCGTCGAGCGCCCGCGGGGCGTTGAGGATGTCGAGCGGGGTCAGCACCTTGCCGACGTCGTGCAGCAGCCCGCACCGCGAGGCGAACGCGATGTCGGTCGCGTCGAAGCCGAGGCGCCGTGCGAGCCGCGCGCACCAGGCGCCGACGGCCCGCGAATGGTCGGAGCTGAGTGGGTCGCGCAGCTGCAGGCGCACGACCAGCGCGTCGATGCGGGCGTCGATCTCGTCCAGCGGACGGTCCACGGAGATCGCGAGCGGCCGCGACGCGGAGCGAGCGCGCTCGCGGACGGCGTCGCCGAGCCGGCCGAGGTCGCGCGTCGCGAGATCCAACGTGCGTTCGAGACCGGGCACGTCGCCGTACGCCGACGCCATCGATTCGATCCACGCCAGGAGCGAGTTCGGGTCGCCGCCCGCGAGGACGGTCTCCGCGCGGCGGGTCAGCTCTTCCGCGATCGCGGTCTCGATCATCGCCGCGGTGCTCATGCGTGGACCTCCGGAAGCGCGGCCAGCAATTTCGCGTACCCGCCCAGCTCGTGACGCCGCAGCTCGCCGAGCGCGCCCAAGAAGTCCGCGGCCGTCGCCGCGCCGCAACGGCGCGCGACCGTGACGCGCACCGCGCGCGTGAGGCTCTCGAGCCGGGGCGCGCCGTTCCCCGCCGCCGCCTCGGTGGCGGAGTCGACCGCAAGCGCTGCCGCGAGCTCCGCGAGCACGGCTCCGCGCGCCGCATGCGGCGTCGTCCCGTCGACGCCGCCGAACGCCGTCGTGAAGGCCTGAAGCGCACCGCGCGCGGCGCCCGGCATCCCGGCCGCGGCGGCGTAGACGGCGATCTCGGCCCAGCGCAGCGCCTCGCGGTCCGGGTCGGCGCCCTGCTGCGAGCCGGTCGTCGCAAGCAGCTCGTACGCCGACGCGAAAGCGCCGCTCCACGCCTTGATCAGCGCGCGCGACGGCAGCAGCGCCTGCACCGCCGACGCGGTGCCGTACTGCAGCTCGAACTCGCCCAGGTCGCGCTCGAGCCGCTCGATCGCCGCGATGTTGCCGCGCTCGACCTCGAGCTCGTACGCCGCGACGAGCGCGTACAGGTGAAAGTCGACGTTGCCGGAGCGGATCGCGCACTCGGCGAGGCGGTCGATGTACTCGAGCGCCTTCGACGGGCCCGACTCTTCGTACGCGATGTTGTAGAGCACGCTGTACGCGCCGAACGCGACGACGTAGAGACTCGCCTCGTCGGCGAGGCGCGCGCCCATGACGGCGTGCTCGCGCGCCGCGGCGCGTTCGCCCGCGTAGAATTCGATGTACGACGCGCGGGCGAGCAGGTGCGCGCGCGCGGTGACGTCGAGCGCGGACGCGTGCGCCAGCGCGGCTCGCAGCGTCGCGAGCGCATCGCCCGGACGGCGCGCGATCCAGTACGCCTCGGCGAGCACGGAACCGATCGCGCAACGATGCGGCAGATCGAGGCCGTCGTCGTGCGCGTACGGTTCGAGCAGCTCGACGGCGTCGTCACGCTCGCGCCGCACGAGCTCGCGACCGAGACGGTACGCGGCCTGGGCCGACTGCGCGGGCGATCCCGCGGTGCGTATCGCCAGACGGAACCATGCTTCGGACGTATCCGTGCGGCCAAGACGCGCTTCGCGCAGCGCGCGCAGCATCGCGATCGCGGCGTCGTCGACCTCGTCGGGCAGCGCATCGAGCGCGGAGTCGACGGCGTCGACCTCGCCGTGATCCTCCAGCGCCAGACCGTGCTCGCGCAGGAGCGTCGCGACGCGGTCGATCAGAGCCGCGGCGCACGCGAGCTCGAGCGCTTCGCGCAGCCGGTCGGAGGCGACCAGCTCGTCGACGGCGCGCTCCGGAGGGATCGCTTCGACGGCGGCCGCCGCGGCGGCGGGTGAGGGCGCCTCGCGGAGCGGCGGGACGCCGAGCTCGTCGATACCGATCGGCATCGCGCTCAGCTCAGCCGCGAACCAGCGCGGGATCGGAAGATCGGCGCTCTCACGCGCCGCGAGCACGACGTGGACCGCCGGTGCGCAGCGCACGAGGGCCTCGACGAACTCCGCGAACGGCGCCGCATCGGCACCGAGCCGGTCGACCGCGTCGACGAGGATCGTCTTCGGCTCTCCCTGGAGGTAGCTCGCGAGCCAGCGGGCCATCGCGGTCGTGCGCTGCCCGCGCTCCGCGGCGCGCGTGTACGCGCTCGCGAACGCGAGGCGCGCGCCGGACGCGCTCTCCTGCAGTGCCTCGCACAGGACGCGGACCGCCTCGCGGTACGTCGGCTTCGCGCTCGCCAGATCGACGAGCACGGCCGGTTCGCGGGCAGCGAACGTGCGGAGCAGGACGGTCTTGCCCGTGCCGGCGGGTGCGGCGACGATCGCGATCGGCTTGCGCGTCGCTTCGGAGAGCCGACGCAGCGCGGGGAATGCGGCGGCGGCCCGCCCGCCAATGCGTGCGGACGACGGCTGGTGCACCGCACGTGCGACGTCCATGTCCCCCTCCGTGAGCATCGCCCCCCGCTGCGATCCGTCCTGATATGGTGCTTCCCTCCGGAAGCGTTGACGTCGCCGTATTAACGAAGCCTTGACGTGTTAGCGCCCCGGGAAGCCGTGCTTGACCGCCTCGAGGCCCGCAGCGTAGGCGATCAGGATCAGAACGGACGACACGCCGGCAATCGCCAGCGGGCGCCGCGACTCCGGACGGCGGCGCGCAACGGCGTTCGCGACCATGTAGCCGGCCCAGCCGACGATCGCGAGCGCCGGATGGTACCACGGCACGCGCAGACCCTGCACCATGAGCACGACGCCGAGCAGCACTTGGAGCGTGACGACGTACAGTGTGATCCGCCGCTCCGGCCGGCGCCAGACCGCGAGCACCGCCAGCGCGGCGACGATGGAAGCGACATAGAGGTGAACCGTCAACATGCGCAGTTTTTGTCCAAATGGCGAATCTCGCACCGCAGGAGCACCCCTGCCGCACCGAAACCGGTATGAGATCGTGGAAGATCGTGCTGTGACCGCGCGCCCGCTTCGTCGCGACCGTTCGGAGACGCTGCTGGCGTACGCCGAGACGCTGGCGCGGGTCGCGGCGAGCGGAGGCGGCGTTCAGGCACTCGCGTCGCATCTCGCGGCCGCGATCGACGCCGCGGTGCTCGTCGAGGACGCGCAGTGGCGGCATCTCGCCGTCGCAGGCACGGCGGAGCGCGCGATCCCGCCGTCCGTGCGCGACCTGATGCGTAAGGACGCCGAAGGCGACGACGCCGTCGCGCTCGCGACGCCCGCGGAGCCGCATGCGCGCGCGTTTCCCGTGCGCGCCGGCGAAGCGCGGCTCGGCTGGCTCTCGGTGTTCCCCGCGCAGGGAACGCGCATCCTCGAGGAGCGCGCAGGGCTGATCCGGTTGACCGCCGCGCAGATGGCCATCGAGCTGTCGCGCGACGCGGGAGGCGGACGCGGGCGGCGCCGCGGCTTCTGGGACCGCCTGCTCGCACGCGCATATGAGGATCCGCTCGAAGCGAAGGAGGACGCGCAGGCGCGCGGGATCGCGCTCGCGCCGGGCTACGTCGCGGTGTCCGTCGAGGCCGACGGTCTGGACGAGACGACCGCCGCCGCGCGCAACGCCGAGATCCGGCGCGTCTGCCTGGATACGCTCGGCACGCGCACGGGCGAGGTCGTCGTCGTCGAGCGCGGCGGCGGCTTCTTCTTCCTCGTGCCGGCGCCGCTCGAAGTCGACGCCGCGAATGCGCGCACCGCGGCGACGCTCATCCCGCGCGGCGTGCAGCGATCGGGACTCGACGTGCGCGTCGTGGGCGGCGTCGGACGGCACGCGGAGATGATCCACGTCGCGCAGAGCGTCGACGAGGCGCGCGAAGCGATGATCATCGCGCGCCGCATGTTCGGCGGCGGACGCGTCATGCCGTACGACGATCTCGGCGTCTACCCGCTGCTGCACCGTACCGGCGCGACGCGCGAGGATTGGCGCGCGTTCGCGACGCGCGTTCTGGATCCGCTGCGCGCATACGACGACAAGCATCAGACGGAGCTCGTGCGCACGCTCAAGCTGTTCTTCGACGTCGGCCAGAACATCAAGGAGGCCGCATCGCAGCTGAACGTGCACCGGCACACCGTGTTCTATCGGTTGCGTCAGATCGGCGACATCGGCCGGCTGGATCTCGACTCTCCGCACGACCAGCTCACGGTCCGTTCCGCGCTCGCCGTCGACGCATTGGATGCATAGCATGGCGATGGACCGAGCGCAGCGCGAGCGCCTGTAGCGATGCTGACGACGGTGAAGGACTCCGCCGCGACGCGGCGCAACGCGCTCGCCGTCGCCAAAGAGCGCGGCGTGCGCTGGGTGCGGCTCGCATTCGTCGACGTGCTCGGCATCCAGAAGAGCGTGTACATCCCCGCGAACGAGCTCGACGACGCATTCGACGGCAAGGTGACGTTCGACGGCGGATCGATCGACGGGTTCGTGCGGGGCGAAGAGATCGACATGGTGCTGCGTCCCGACCCGGCGACGTTCACCGTGCTGCCGTGGGTCGAGGAAGGGCAAGTCGAAGCGCGCATCCTGTGCGACATCGCGATGCCCGACGGCACGCCGTTCGAGGGCTGCTCGCGCACGACGCTCAAGCGCGTGCTCGAAGACGCGGGCGACGTGCTGCAGCGCGTGCAGGCGGCGCTGGAGATCGAATACTACCTCTTCGAGCTCGAAGCGGACGGCTCGCCGTCGACGCGCACGACGGACGCCGGCTCCTACTTCGACTTCTCCGCAGCGGATCGCGGGCAGGCGGTGCGGCTCGACGCGAGCGCAGCGCTCGACGCGATGGGCGTGCCGATCACGAGCGCGCACCACGAGCACGGCGCAGGGCAGCACGAGCTCGACTTGACGGCGTCCGGCGTGCTGACGATGGCCGATCGCTTGATGACGGTGCGCGGCGTCGTGCGCCGCGTCGCGCAGCGGCAGGGACTGCACGCGACGTTCATGCCGAAGCCGCTCGAAGATTCCGCGGGCAGCGGGCTGCACGTGTACTTCGCGCTCGGCGACGTGGACGAAGCCGTGCGACTGCACGCGATCGCCGGCCTGCTCGATCACGCGCCCGGGTTCACCGCCGTCTGCAACCAAACCGTGAACTCGTACAAACGGCTCGTCGCCGCGTGGGACGCGCCCGTGTACACGGTGTGGTCGCATCGCAGCGCGAACGCGCTCGTGCGCGTGCCGGAGCCGTTCGACGGCGAGCCGCCCCTGCTCGAGGTGCGCAGCCCGGACGCCGCGTGCAATCCGTATCTCGCCATGGCGGTGCTCGTCGAAGCGCTGGCGGACGGCATTCGGTCGCGCAGCTTGCCGGGCGATCCGTTCACGGGCTCGACGTACGAGCTCGGCGAACGCTATCGCGCCGAGCACGGCATCCGCCAGCTGCCGAAGTCGCTGCGCCAGGCGATCTCGGCGCTCGACGAGGATCTCGTGATCCGCGGCGCGCTGGGCGACCACATCTACCACGCGTTCCGCGACGCGAAATTAGCCGAGTACGAGCGCTATCGCAAAGCCGTGCACCCCTGGGAACGCGAAGCGTACCTGCGGACGTTCTGACCGGAACACCTACACGAGGCGCAGCTGCATGAAGACCGTCGCTTCCGGGTTGTCGTTGAAGCGCGCGATCCGCGCGTAGCCGCGCCGCTCGTACAACCGGATGGCGACGTCGAAGTCGCTGCGCGAGTCGAGGTAGAGGGCCAGGAAACTCGCCGAGCGCGCATACGCCTCCAGGGCGTCCATCAGCGCGCCTGCGACGCCCTGTCCTCGAAACTCCGGACGCACGTAGAGCCGCTTCACCTCGCCGGCTCCCGCTTGAATCTGCGGCAGCCGCCGGAGCGCGACGCATCCGGCGACGCGGCGGCGTTCGTACGCGAGCCAGAATGCGCCGGGCCCGTCGAGGTACACGCGGATCCCCGCCGCGCCGTCGCGCTGCACGACGCCGTACGCGTCCTCGTACTCCTCGAGGATCGCGCGGACGGCGGTCTCGTCGTCCCAACCGGCTTTGCGCACCGTGGTGTCCATCGAAGTTCCCCATACTGTCGCCGTACGCGCTCTATAACGTAGAATAACGGCAGACGGAAACGTGATCCCGGCTTTCCCCGTGTAGCCGGCTTTGTCACGCCGGCGTTGTTCCTTCTGTGCGCCTCTTTAGTCGTCTACCGTGCACCGCTTCAGCAGGTTCCATGCGTGCGCGACGTCGTCGCGGGTCGTGCGCTCGTTGCCGATCGCGATGCGGAGCACGAGACGCCCGTGCAGCCGCGTCGACGAGAGAAAGACGTCGCCGGTCGCGTTGACGGCATCCAGGATCGCCTGATTGCGCGCGTCCGTCGCATCCGGTCCTTCGCGCGCGTCGCCGACGTAACGGAAGCACACGACCGACAGGGGGTGCGCCGCGGCGATCTCCCAGCCGGGCTCGGCCTCGATCCACGACGCGAGCTCCTGCGCGAGCGCGATGTGGCGGCGCAGGACGTCCTGGATGCCGCGCACACCGAACGTGCGGAGCGCGAACCATAGCTTGAGGGCGCGGAAGCGGCGACCGAGCTGCAGGCCGTAGTCCATGTAGTTGTGCACGCCGGTTTCGAACGTCACGAGCACGTCGGATGCGAGGCTGAACGTGCGGCGCAACAACTCGAGATCGCGGACGTACAGTACCGACAGATCGACCGGCACGAACAGCCACTTGTGCGGGTTGAGCACGATCGAGTCGGCGCCGTGAGCCTGGTCGAGCAAATGCCGGAACTCCGGCAGGATCGCGGCCGGGCCGGCGTACGCGGCGTCGACGTGCAGCCACACGCCGCGCTGACGCGTCACCGCGCGGATCGGTTCGACGGGATCGCTCGACGTGGTCGACGTCGTGCCGACCGTCGCAACCGCGCACATCGGACGGCGGCCGTGCGCGACGTCGTCGTCGATCGCGCGCGCGAGCGCGTCGGGCCGCATCGCGAAGTCCGCATCGACCGGGATGCGTACGACGTTCTCGCGGCCGACACCGAGCGCGATCGCACCTTTCTCGATGTGCGAGTGCGTCTGCTCGGTGACGTAGACGCGCAGCGCCGGGAGGTCGGTGCGGCCCGCCATCCCGCGCGCGCGGATGTCGAGATCGAGCGACTCGCGCGCGGCGGCGAGCGCGGTGAACCCGCCGATCGAGGCCGTGTCGTAGACGATGCCGTGGAACGCGTCGGGCAGGCCCAGCATCCGGCGCAGCCAGGCGAGCGTTACGTCTTCCAGCTCCGTCGCGGCAGGCGATGTGCGCCAGAGCATCGCGTTGACGTCGAGCGCGGCGGCGAGCGCTTCGGCGAGCACCGTGACGCGCGCGGCGCTGATCGCGAAGTACGCGAAGAACCGCGGGTGGTTCCAGTGCGTGATGCCGGGGACGACGATGCGCTCGAAGTCGTCGAAGATGCGGTCGAACGGCTCGCCCTCGAGCGGCGCGTCGTTCGGAAGCGCGCGCACGAGGTCGCCGGGCTGCGCACGCGAGAGCACGGGGTACCGCGCGCCGTCACGGTAGTAGTCGTCGATCCACGCGGCGACGCGGTCGAACGCCGCGCGGAACTCGAGGTCTTCGACGGCGGCGGTCTCGGAGTGCGGCATCGTGGCGCACCCTTCGACACGCTCAGGGTGACACCGCCGGGCGACGAACAGCCGGGCGACGCGGTCGGGATGACACCGTTCCGGGCGTCCCGAACCAGGGGAGTCCGATGAAGTACCGCGCGATTCCGAATAGCGACGTGACCGTGAGCGAGGTCGGCTTCGGCCTCTGGACGACTTCGACCGGCTGGTGGGGCGAGAAGTCGGACGACGACGCGATCGCGCTGCTGCACGAGGCGCTCGACCTCGGCATCACGACGTTCGACGCCGCGGATACGTACGGCAACGGCCGCAGCGAGGAACAGCTGGCGGCCGCGTTCGCCGGGCGCCGCGACCGCGTGGTGTACGCGACGAAGTTCGGCTACGACTGGTACCATCACGCGGGCGAGCGCACGGGCCAGAACGAGATCGTGCAGGACTTCTCGCCGGCGTTCGTGCGCTACGCGCTCGAGCAGTCCCTGCGGCGTCTGCAGACCGACTACATCGACGTCTGGCAGATGCACAACGCGCGCATGGAGCAGGTCCTCGACGGCGAGCTGTTCGCGCTGCTCGACGGCTTCAAGCGCGAAGGCAAGATTCGCACGTGGGGCGTCTCGCTCGGGCCCGCGATCGGCTGGCTGTGGGAAGCGATCGAGGCCGCGCGGCGCAACGCGCCGATGGTCCAGATGATCTGGAACATTCTCGAGCAGTTCCCGGGCGACGACATGATCGCCGCCGCGAACGAGTTCGGCACGGATACGACGTACTGGGTGCGCGTGCCGCACAGCTCCGGGATGCTCGAAGGCAAGTACACGAAGGACACCGTCTTCCCGCCGAGCGATCATCGCAGCCATCGCCCGCGCCAGTGGCTGATCAACGGCGTGCAAAAAGTGGAGACGCTGCGGTTCCTGGAACGGCCCGGCCGGACGCTGGGACAAGCGGCCATCCAATGGCTGCTGACCGAGCCGCGCGTCGGCACGGTGCTGCCGAATATCTACGGCGTGGAGCAGCTGCGCGAGTTCGCCGCGGCGCCCGATGCGCCGCCGCTCGACGCTGCGGACCTGGCGCGGATCGCCGAGCTGCGCGCGGCGAACTTCGGCGTCGGGCCGGAAGAGAACAACTACAAGGGCACGATGTCGCCGCCGCCCGGGACGCTCGCGGCGCACGCATAGCCGTGCGCGAAGCGGTTCGCACGGAGCGTGCCCCGGCGGCGATCGGACCGTACTCGCAGGCCGTCGCTGCGGGGGCGTATCTGTTCACGTCGGGCCAGATCGCGCTCGATCCGCGCACCGGAGCGCTCGTCGACGGGGACGCCGGCGCGCAGACACGTCAGGTGATGGCGAACCTGAGCGCCGTGCTCGAGGCGGCGGGACTCACCCTCGACGACGTCGTCAAAACGACGATTTTCTTGGTCGACATGAACGATTTCGCCGCCGTGAACGCGGTGTACGGCGAGTCGTTCGCGAGCGCCCCGCCCGCGCGCTCGACGGTCGCGGTCGCAGCGCTGCCGCGCAACGCGCACGTCGAGATCGAAGCGATCGCGCTCGCGCGAACGGCGCCGCGTTAGCGGCGTCCCCAACCGAAGAGCCGGTCCACGACGGTCGTCAGCGTCACGTACGCGCCTTTGTGCGTGGGCGTGGCCGCCAGCGACGGATCCGCCGTGCTGCTCAGGTTGTAGCCGACGCCCACGCGCGTCACGTCGCCGAGCCGGAGCCCGGTTTCGATCGCGAACGCCGTCGCGGCACTGCCGTCGATCCCCTTGACGTCTGCGTGCCGCACTTCCGCGCCGGCGTCGAAGCGACCGCCGATGCGCTGATCGACGCGCAGGCCGACGAGCGAGCTGTGCGCGGCGTAGAACGAGTCGCCGTCGATCTTGTATGCGTATCGGCCGACGACGTCGGTCCGTGCCCCCGCGTGCAGCACCTGCTCGAGCGAAAGCACGCCGCTCTGACCGCTGGTCAGATCGGTGTTGCCGTCGCTGCGCTCGTACTGAAGCAGCGTCACGCCGGCGTCACTGCGCGACGGCCGCCACGCGAGCCCGACGCGCTCGTCCGACTGATCGTTGCCCGCCGCGCGCGCATCGTTGATGCTCGCGAACGCCGACACGTCCGGTGAGAGCGCGCCGGCGCCCGCGAGCGTCACGGAGAAGCCCGCGCCGCTGCCCGTGCGCAGCTGCGAGGACTCCGTGATGCGAAACTTGTTCGACGGATCGGCCCACGACAGCGAGAGACCGTAGAGGTTGTAGCCGCCCATGCCGTCGCCGATCGCCGTCGCATGCTGCACGAAGGCATCGCCCTTCGCCGGTCCGAGCACGAGACGTTCGCGCACGCCCATCGCCGCGTATAGATCGTCACCGCTCGCCGTGTGATCGACCATGTACGACGTGTCGATGCTCGTCGCGTTCCCGACGTTGCGCGACAGTCCGATCTCGGTCGTGTGCGTTCCGCCGGTCGCCGCGGTCAGCGACTGCGTCGACGCCGCGAAGCTCTCGGTCGGCTCGGCGCTCCAGCGCTCGCGCAGGTATGCGCGGCCGGCTTTGCCGAGGTCGTAGGTGAGCTGCGCATCGGTCTGCGTCGGCTGCACGTCGTTCGCTCCGCTGAGCGTCTGCAGGCGGTTCACGCTCACGTCGAGCGCCGACGACGCGCGCCAGTCCATGCCGATCGCCGCTTGCGTCGACGATTGGTTCGTCAGCGGCTGATAGCTTGCGAACGGCGAGCCCAGCGGGGGCACGAAGCCGGCGGGCGCGGGCGTCGGCGTCGCGCTCGCGAGCGCCGGACCCGCCGCGCTCGTCGCAATGCGGCGCTCGACCGACGCCGTCAGCGTGAAGCGTTTCGTCAGCGCGTCATGGGCGCGCAGCGCGGCCGTCGTCTCGGTGCTGCCGACGATCCCCGCGCCGGAGTTCGCCTGGTGTCCGAAGTCGACGTCGACCTCGCCCGCCGATCCCGCGTACTTGTGCGCCCACGACATGCGCTCGTTGAGCAGACCCGGCGTGGAAAGACCGCCGAACGGATCGTTGTAACCGGCGCCGGTGCGATCGACCAGGATCGAGACCCTGTCGGCGCCGACCGCACGCGTCAGCGACGCGTGGAGCGCGCTGCCGCCGTTGCCGGCCTGCGGATCGTCGGTCGACGTGGAGAGCAGCGAGCCGCGGCTCGTGGCGTGAACGATCTGCCAGCCGCCGCCGCGAATCGTGCCGCTGAGATCTTCCGTCGCGAGCGCGACGTTGCCCGCGCCCGACGTGTCGTTGACGTACCCGACGCCGATCTTCATCGTGCGGTTCGGACCGAAGGACGTTTCCGCTCGGCCGCCGATCGTCTTCGCCGCGTTGCCCGGCGCGTCGAACTCGTACGTCACGACGATCTCGCGGGGGTTGAAGTATTCGTCGAGCGGGAGCGGGATGGTGATGAACGTCAGCTGACCGGTCGCGTACTCGATCGCGTAGTCGACGCCGCGCGTGAGCGCCGACTGCGAGATCACCGCGCCGGTGCGCGGGTCCACCGTCGCCAGCATGATCACTTCGGAACCGACGACGATATCGGGACGCAGCAGCACGCCGCTCGCAAGACCGGTCGGCGCGAACACGCGGCGGTCGTACCCGACATCGTTGCGCGCGGCGAACACGGTCGCGCGCCGCGTGTCGCCCGCAAGCTCCAGTTTCGCGCCGTCGACGAGCTGATCGAAGCCGCCGAGCGCGTTCGTGTCGCCCCCGGTCGTCGCGCGGAATTCGCCCCACTGCGCCGTCGCACGTCCGGCGTCGAGTCGCGCGAAGAGATGGTCACGCGAGAGCGCATCGTCGCGCCGCGTGCTCGCATCGCCGGTGATCGCGTACGGCTTGTCGTTCGGATCGCCGCCGTACGTGCCCGACGCGCCGCCGTACGCCGCGGTGCGCTGCAGCGTGTCGGCGGTGTCGTATGCGAAGGTCGCGAGCGAGTTGCCCATCGCGCCGGTCCCGAACAGCGCGACGCGCCCGCGTCGCGAGCTCGTGCCGTCCGCCAGACCGTCGGCAGCGTCCGGGATCCCCGGCACCGCGCCGGCGCCGGCGGTGATGAGCCCCGTGACGAACGGCACGCGCAGGTTCGGCGCGAGGAAGTAGTGCGATTCGCTCGTCACCTCGCCGCACTCGGTGCGAAGCACCACGGCGCCCGGCGTGAGCCCCGGAACGAGCCGGATCGTCGCGGTTCCGTCCTCGCCGAGTACGACGTCGAGCGTCTGACGGCTCACGGTCGCCGTGATCGGCGCAGGCGATGACGACGCGAGCGGCAGCGGCGCCGTGGGCGCCGGAGCGGCCGCGGCGGTCGTGCTCTCGAGCCGCGCGTCGCCCTGCACGAGCACGACGTGCACGACGGTGCCGCTCGCCGCGTGATGGCCCCATGCGTCGCGCGCTTCGATGCGCAGCGAATCGGCCGTCTTGCCGTCCGCGCGGAACGGTCCGCTCGCGGACATCGCGATCGTCGACGGACGTCCCGCACCGAACACGTGCGCGATCGTCGGCGTACCGCGCAGTCCGTTCGCGCCGAGCGGCGTCAGCACGACGACGTTCGGACCGGGCTGCAGCGCGACGCCGTAGTAGATGTATCGCGTCACGCCGGACTTCACGTCGACCGTGCGCTGTCCGATGCGCGAGAACGGGATGACCGTATCGCCGACCTTGAGCTCGACGCCCGCACCTTGCACGGTCTCGACTTCCATCGCGGTCGCATCGGGGCGCGACCGCGCCGTCGGCGGGGTCGACGAGCGAGGCGCTCAGGTTCGTCGTCGCGGTGAACGTGAGGTGCGTGAGGTCGCCGCCTTCGGGCGCCTTCGGCACGACGACGGCGTTCGCGACGGCATGCGGCGCTCGCGGCAGGTCGGCCGGCTGCGGCGAAGCGGTCACCGCGGCGGCGATGCGCCGGCTGCGGCGATCCGACGGCGGCCGGCGCGCTGTCGTCCGCGAGTGCGGACGGAATCTCGCCGGCGGCGTTCACGTCGATCGTCGACAGCAGCAGCCCCATCGCGACGAACGCGACGCCGGTACGGCGAATGCGCGCGCGCGGGCTCATGTCGCGGGCTCCAGCGCGAAGTTCACGTCCTGCATCAGGCCGGAGTCGTAGAGCCCGTGCAGCAGACGCTGCAGGCTGCGCGTGCTGTCGTAGCGGCGGTCGGCGTATGCGCGGACGCCGGCCGGCAGCGACGCGGGATCGACGCGCAGCACGTGCTGGCCCGGATGCACCGACGGAAACGTGAAGCGGCCGTACTGGTCGGTCGTGACCGACGATCCGTCCTCCATGTAGATGCGCACGCCGGCGACGCCGCTGTCGCCCGGATGAAACCGTCCGGTGCGTGCGTTGTCGACGAACACGCGTCCGGTGATCACGATGCGGTCGCCGAGCGCGCCGGCGATCACGCGCGTGTCGGCCGTCGCCGACGCGTGCACGACCGTGCCGCTCGCCGCCGTCGCCGCAACGTCGACCACGTTGATCAGTGTCGAGCCTTCGCCCGCGAACGGCAGCACGACGCACGCGTAGACGATCGCGTGCTGCGTCGCCAAGGTCGGAAGCGTCCACGCGAGCGTTCGCCCCGCGCGCTGCGGCTCGACCGCGACGCCGTCGACGCGCGCGGTACCGGGTGCGTACGCGACGCCGGAAGGCAGCGTGTCGACGACGCGCGTGCTGCCGAACCGGCTGCCGCCCCCGCCCGCCTGCACGGTGTACATCAAACGGTCGCCGCCGGACGCGACGTCCCGGTCGACGACCTTCGAGACCGCGAGCGGATTCGGCGTGAACAACGGCAAGTTCCCGAGCAGTCCGAAGACCTCGGAGAGGGAGACCTGGTTCGCGACGAGCGCGAAGCCGCCCGGCGCGGCAAGCATCTGATCGTCGAGGTCTTTGAGCGTCGCGTCGTACAGCAGCCCGCTCGGGTCGGGATCGATCGTCACCGCGATGCGACGATCGCGGTAGCCCGGCGCGCTGATGTCGAGCTCGTACTGCGCGGGCTGCGCCGACGTGCCGAGCAATGTCGACGACAGCACGAAGCTGTATGCGCCGTCGGATGCGGTCGTGTACGGGTTCGCGTTCGAGAGGTTCGGAGCGAGGCCGCCTGCGGGCACGCCGACGAGCTGGTCCTGCGGCGACCGGACCCCGAACGACGGTGCTCCGTTGGACGAGGCGATTTGCGGCAACGGGACGATCGCCTTCGTCGCGAAGTCGCGCAGCGTCAACACCGCGCCGTTCACCGGCGAAGCGCTGCCCCCGTAGCCGTCGTACACCACGTTGCCGAGACCGACGAGCACGCTGGCCGGCGTCGTCGCAATCGTCGCGATGCCGTCCGCCGACAGCGACGCGACGTTGACGTACGACGCGCCCGCCGCCGATCCGGTCTGCACGACCGCGTTGAACGACAGCGTGTCGGTCGCGCCGACGGCAAGGGTGCCGACCTTCACGGTAAGCTGCTGTCCCGACAGCGTCGCGGCCGCGGCCGCGCCGATGCCGTTGATCGCGACGGTCGACGGAAGCGGCGTGATCCCCGCCGGCACGTCGTCGACGACGACGACGTTCGTCGCCGGCGAGCCGCCGTAGTTCTTGAAGAGCACCGAGTAGGTGACGGTCTCGCCGGGATTCGCCGTGTGCGCGCGCACCTGATCGACGAGCTTCGTGACCGCGGCCGACGGTCCGGACGGCCCCGCGATCGAGGCGCCGGCCTGCGCGAGCGCCCACTCCTTGCCGGCATCGCTCACGAGACCGTTGGCGGCCGCGGTGTTCGTCGAGCGCGCGGTGAGGGCGACGGGAAACGTCGTGCCGACCGCGACATTCGGCGTCGCGACGATGACGCGCACGGTGATCGCAGCGCCGGGCTGCAGCGTCGGTGAAACCGACGATCCGACCGCGATCGGTGCGCTGCCGGACGGCGTCACGAACGCGCTCGAAACGATCGTACCGGCACCGGTGGTCAGCGAGGAGATCGTGTACGCGTCCGGGATGTTGCCGCCGTTCGTGATCGTGAACGTGCGGACGATCTGGGTGCCGGCCGGGTAGCCTTCCGAGGCGGGATCGACGGCGCTTTCCTTCGGCGCGACGACGACGGCCGACACCGACGCGATCGTCGTCGCAACGGTGTTCGACTGCGCGCCGTACGTCGCGCCGTGCGCGTCGGCGTACTGCGCGGTGACGGTGTTCGTGATGATGATGCCGGCCGCGGGAGAGGCCTCGGCGTCACCGACCGCCGCGGCGATCAGGATGACACCGAGACCCATCGCGCGCACGAGGCGCCCGACGTCTCCCGGCAGCATGACGCGAGTTACTTGACCTGGACTTTGAACACGCAGGTCCCGGAAGCACCGGCCGCCAGCGCGCCGACGGTGTCGGTGAACTTGCTCGATCCCGCCGCACCCGGGCCGGGATTGTAGCCGCCCAGCGTGCCGCCGCCCGAATCGACGGGTGCCGCGTAGAGACCGTTGGTGTTCGCGGCCCAGTTGTTCGCGTACGCGGTGCTGCCGGAGCCGCCCGACGCCGAACCGTCTTCGGTGATCACGAACGCGCTCGCATTCAGCGTGATGCTGTTCGTGCCGCCCGACGGCGCTACGTTCGAGTACGCGATCGTGTACTGGAGGCAGTCACCCGGGTTGACGTTCGTCGCGCCCGGCGTCCACGTCGACGCCGTCGCGCAGGGCTGACCCGACGCGTCGCTGAGCGACTTCACGAGCTTCACGAACCCGCCGGCGAAGAACTCGTCGATCGTCACGTTCGTCTTCGTGTTGTCGTTCGTCGACGTCGCCGTGATCGCGTCCCCGTAGGGCGCGAAGGCGTTGAACGTCGTCGCGCTCGCCGGCGGCGTATAGATCACCTTGTACGTCTGCGTCGATCCCGACGGCACGCAGACCGACGTGATCGTCGTACCGGCGCTCACGGCGGCGCAGCTGCCGCTCGCGCTCTGGCCCGTGCTCTGGTACGTCACGGTCCAGCCGGCCGGCAGCGCCGTCAGGCCCGCGCCCGTCGCGGAGCTGAGGTTGTACGTGTCGTCCTTGTTGCCGCTGTTCTGCAGGGAGTTCGTGACGGCGATCGCCGCCGCGCTCGCCGGTACCGAGACGGTCGAACCGTTGACCGCGGCGAGGATCGCCCCGCCGTTGGTGTACGAGATCGCCGTGTAGTCCGTATTGGTCGTCCCGTCCCCACCGGTGGCGCCCGGGAAGCCGTTCGGACCGTTCAGCACCGCGTTGCTCGAGGGCGAAGCGGCCGACGTCGCGGACGACGAGCCCGTGAGCGCGCCGTTCGCGTTCGACACGGCCGGCGTCGTGTTGGCCGTCGTCGCGCCGCTGTTGTTCGCAATGCTCTGCAGCGTGATGCCGGGTCCTTCGATGTACCCGCTCTGGTCGCCGTAGATCGAGTTCGCGACGTTGATGATCGCGTTCGCGTTCGCACCGCCCGTGGCGGTCGAACCGTTGATCGTGTACGTGAGCGTCAGCGATGCGTTCGCCGTCGGGACGTTGCCCTGCGACGTCGCGTTGCTGTTCGGCGCGAACGTCGTGAGGCCGGCACCCGTGATCGACGTCGACGGCAGGAAGACGCCGACGTACACGGCGCCGGCCGACGTGGTCGTCCACGTCGAGCCGTCGGTCGAGTAGATCACGGTCCCGGTCGCGCCGCTGACGGTCGGCGTGCCGTTCAGCGTGAGCTGCGTTGCGTTGAACGACGGGAGCTTGTCCGTGAAGACGACGCCGCACGCCGTGCTGTTGGCGCAGCCGCTGTACGCGGCGGCGTTGCCGCCGGGCAACGCGTTCTTGAACACCGCGCTCACGTCGCGCGCGCCGCCGTTCGCGAAGCGCACGGTGTACGTGACGGTCGGCGCAGCGACGGTACCGCCGACGGCGGCGACCTTCTGGACGTCGATGCGCGCGTCGACGACGACCGTGTCGTTGTACTGGCCCACCGTATTGGGCGTCGACGTCTGGACGGTGGTGCCGCCGCCGGCCGGCTGCGTGATGTTTGCCGTGACGTTGGTGGTTATCGTGCCCGACGCGCCGACGTTCGCAGCATACGTCACGGCGATCGTGATCGTACCGTTGACTGCCGTCAGGAACGGTCCGCCGGCATTGCCGGTCGAGAGGTAGTTGTTCACGGCCGCAACCGTGGTGAAGTTCTGGTTTCCGGCGCCCGCGTTCACGACGAACTGCGTGAACGTCGCCTGTCCGGCCGTCACCCCGTCGTTCGTCCCGAGCGCGCCCGCGAGCTGGAAGTAGCCCGAGCCGTTGCCGGTGTTCGTGAGCGTGTAGGTGTCGGTCGCCGTGCCGCCGGGGCTGACCGGCTGCGTGCCGGGCGATCCCGTGGTCGGCGAGATCGTCATCGACGGCGCGTTCTGCACGGTCGTCGTGACGGTGTTCGACTGCGAGTTGTACGTGTTCGTTCCGTCCGAGTACGTCGCCGTCGCGGTGTTCGAGATCACCGTCCCGGCCGCGGTGGCGGCCGAGGCGGGCGCCGCGTGCGCGAGCATGAACGAGGCGACGACGGGTACGCCGCCGATCAGGAGTGCGCGCAGGGTCCGTGCGATCGACGTGCCCGTCATTTGACGCGCACCTCATACGTATACGAAGCGCTCGCGTGCGCCGAGATGCTGCCCTCGGAGACGAAACGCACCGCCGTGTACAGCGAGGGATCGGCCTTCTTCAGGACGGTCGTGCCGTCCGGCGCACGGACGCGCACCATCGGCGCCGCGGACCACGACTTGCCGCCGTCCAGCGAGAACTCCGGATGCGCGCGCGGCGCCTTCGCCGAGCCCTCGACGTACGCGGTGCCGCCCGGGATGCGTCCGATCGGCACGAAGCGCAGCGCCGGCGAGTCGCCGGCGTTCATCGCGACGATGTCGTACTCGATCTGATCGCCGCTCTTGGGCTGGGCGCCCTCGACGGGCGTTCGCGTCGTGTGTCCGTCGGCGGACGTGGTGACGATCGCTCCCGTCAGCTTGAGGGAAACGCTCGGCTTCGCCCATGCGACGCGCGGCGCGATGAGCGCAAAAACGACGAGCAATCCCGCCGCGATCCTTCGCATCTTCCGTGACTCCTGACTGATGTGCGTGCTGCCGCCCCTAGTCCGTGGCGGCCGCGGTCATCCTACCAGGAAGGCGAGCAGACGAGAACCCGTCTTTCGGGAGCCCGACAAGAAGATAACGAGGCGTTAACGGCTCGTTAACACTCAAAGGGTTTACGCGCCGGATCGGCGGGTTTTTACTTCGTGGGCGGGAGCAGCGAGAGCTCCGCCTGCGCGGCGCGCACGACGGCGGGCTCGTCCGATGCCATCGCGATGCGGTACTGATCGCGCGCGAGGTCGACTTTGCCCTGTTCGTTGTACGTGACCGCGAGCAGATAGTGCAGGCGCCCATCGTCCTGCGCGACGCTGATGCCCTTGATGTACGCCGCCTCCGCCAGCGGGAAGTACCGGTGCTCCGTGTAGTTCACGCCGAGATCGATGTACGCTTCGGGACGCATCGGATCCGAACGAATGGCGCGGTTGTAGTAGCCGACCGCCGTTTTCCAGTCGCCCTTCTGCTCGTAGATGTAGCCGATGTCCACGAGCGCCTCGAACCCTTCGTGCCGCAGCGTGAGCGCACGGTCGAGGTACGTGCGCGCCGTCGCATAGTCGTGCTCGCGGACGTACGCCTCGCCGAGGTTCACCACGGCCGGATAGAAGTAGGCGTCGCTCGACAGGCACGTGCGCAAGTTGGCGATCGCGTCGTCGATGCGGTCGAGGTCGACGAGGGCGTTCGCGATCTCGACGCGTGCGGCGCACGCCGCCGGGCGGATTTGGACGACGTGCGTGTACGCTTCGACGGCTTGCGCGTATCGGCGCAGGCTCTGGCGCGCGTCGCCCAGCTCGGCCCACGCGACCGCGTCGAGCGGGTTGCGGGCGGCTTCGATCTCGAGCTGGTTCATGTACGCGTCCAGCCCGCCCGTGCGCTTGAGCAGCGCCACGAGACCCGTCGACGCGCTCTTGTTCGGCAGGCTGAGCTTGAACTGCTGGATCGCCTCCTTGACACGGTCCATCGCCGCGTACAGCGCGCCGAGCCGGCTGTGCGTCTCGCTGTCGGTCGGATCGGCGACGAGCACGGCCTTCCAGGTCTGCTCGGCCTTCGCGTAGTCGGGCACGCGGAAGTAGATGTCTCCGAGCAGACGCCCGGCCGCGATGTCGGTGGGATGCCGCTCGACGTACGGGGCGAGCTCGGTGAGTGCGCCCCGCGTGTCGCCCGCGGCGACCTTCGCGCGCGCAGCGTCGATGATCGCGGGGTCGTTCACCAGATCGCCCGGGGCGAACGTCGTCTCGGATGCACGAGCGAGCCCGGCTTGCCCTACGACAAGAGCAACGATGATCGCGAGTGACGGCAAAAGACGCATCGCACACGCTCCTCCTGGGGCGCCCACTTGTCCGTCAGTATACCGCCAGGGCGGCGCGCGCGAAAGCCTCCGACGTTTCTCGCGAAGTGCGCCGGCCGGGGCACGCCGAAGCGAGCCCGGCTATGTCCACGATGCAGACGAACGGTACGGCCCTTCGGCAAGCTCCGGAGCACACGCGCTCCGAGACCGACTCGATGGGGAAGATCGACGTCCCCGGCGACAAGTATTACGGCGCGCAATCCGCGCGCTCGCTGATCCACTTCGACATCGGCGACGACGCGACGCCGCGCGACGTCATGCCGCGCGAGATCGTCCGCGCGATGGCGACGTTGAAGAAGGCCGCCGCGCTGGTGAACCGCGATCTCGGCAAGCTCGACGACGAGAGGACGGCGCTCATCGTGCAGGCGTCCGACGAGGTGATCGCGGGCAAGCTCAACGATCACTTTCCGCTGCGCGTCTGGCAGACCGGCTCCGGCACGCAGACCAACATGAACGTCAACGAGGTCATCTCGAACCGCGCGATCGAGATCGCTGGCGGCGAGATGGGCTCGAAGAAACCGGTCCATCCGAACGACCACGTCAACATGTCGCAGTCGTCGAACGACACGTTCCCGACCGCGATGCACATGGCGGCGGCCGAGGCGATGGTGAAG
This sequence comes from Vulcanimicrobiota bacterium, assembly GCA_963841685.1. GTDB lineage: Bacteria > Vulcanimicrobiota > Vulcanimicrobiia > Vulcanimicrobiales > Vulcanimicrobiaceae > Vulcanimicrobium. The sequence goes on along the minus strand of CAWJDU010000003.1, from coordinate 1,204,856 downwards.
ACGCTTCCGGCGGTGCGCGCGCTGCGCGACGCGCTCGACGCGAAGGCCAAAGCGTGGGAGCACATCGTCAAGGTCGGACGCACGCACCTGCAGGACGCGACACCGCTCACGCTCGGCCAGGAGTTCTCCGGCTACGTCAGCCAGCTCGAGCGCGACATCGCCCGCTGCGAGTACGCACTGAACGACCTCTACGACCTGGCGATCGGCGGAACGGCCGTCGGCACGGGCCTCAACGCGCATCCCGAGTTCGCGGAGCGCGCCGCGACGAAGATCGCCGAGCTCACCGGCTTGCCCTTCCGCTCGCATCCGAACAAGTTTGCGGCGCTCGCTTCGCACGATGAGGTCGTCGCCGCATCCGGCGCGCTCAAGACGCTGGCCGCGTCGCTGATGAAGATCGCGAACGACGTGCGCTGGCTCGCGTCCGGCCCCCGCGCAGGGATCGGCGAGCTGTCCTTCCGGAGAACGAGCCCGGATCGTCGATCATGCCCGGCAAGGTGAACCCCACGCAGTCGGAAGCGATGACGATGGTGTGCGTGCAGGTCTTCGGCAACGACGTCGCCATCGGGTTCGGCGGCTCGCAGGGCAACTTCGAGCTGAACGTCTTCAACCCGGTGATGATCTACAATTTCCTGCACTCGTGCCGGCTGCTGCAGGATGCGTGTACGATGTTCCGCGAGCACGCGATCGAAGGGCTCCAAGCGAACGAGACGGTGATCGCGAAGTACCTGGGCGAGTCCCTCATGACCGTCACCGCGCTGGCGCCGAAGATCGGCTACGACAAAGCCGCCGAGATTGCGAAGAAGGCCCACCGCGACGGCTCGACGCTCAAGGACGCCGCGCTTGCGCTCGGCTACGTCAACAGCGAGGACTTCGATGCGTTCGTCGTTCCGGCGAACATGACGCACCCGTAGCGGCTGCGCGGACAGTGAGGATGCGCGAAACCTCGGCCCGCTCGCCGGCGTAGCTCAGGCATGGATCGTGCATCCGCCATCGTCCTCGCCTTGGCGCTGGTGTTCGTCGGGCTCGTCGTCACGGGCCAGCTTTCGCGCGCGCACACGCCGCTCGAGCATCGTGTGCTGGATCGCGACGTCTCGCTCGACGGCGCGACGAAGCTCGCAATCCTCGGCGGCTCGACCGACGTCGATGTCGTCTCCGCGACGGGCAGCCCCGGCGTGCACGTGCACGTCGACCTGCGGGGCACCAACGTTCCGAACGTGGCGGCGACCGTCACGCACGCGCGAGACACCGAGGTCGTTGCGCTGCAGCAGCGCGGCGGCGTGAGGTCCGGATGGCAGCTGGAATCGGGCAAAGCGACGGTGACGGTGCGAAGCCCTGTCGACGTCACGGTGCGCACGGGCTCCGGCGACGTGCACGTGCAACGGCCGCCGCGCGCGTTCGCGGTGCAGACCGGCAGTGGGAACGTCACGGTGACCGATCCGGCAGCCGACGTGAGCGCCGGCACCGCGAGCGGTGACGTCGCGGTCGACCTCGGCGACGGCTTTCACGGCCGAACGGTCAGTGCGTCGACCGCCAGCGGCGACGTGGCCGTGCACGTTCCCGACGGCTTCAAGGCAACGGTGCAGACGCACACGGTGTCCGGCAGCGTGACGGACGACGCGCACGTCGTGCCGGCGGCGCAGCCGCTGCTGCGCCTCGGCACGATCAGCGGGGACATCCACATCGCGCCGCGCTGACGCCGCGAGGTTTGGGAACAAGAGCGTCGATGTTCGAGCGATCCACCTTACGGACCGGAACGGATGGAGCGGCGGCCGTCCGGAGCGAGCCGGCGTCTCATGCGCCGCGCGGCGCGGGGCGAACGGAGCACAGCTTCAGCCGCATCGCGGTCGAGGCGATCCGCCCGCCGGTAACGCAGCTCCGGAAATGCATTGCGTGCCCGCACGACCACGATTCCGTCAAGTGCACGAAGCCGGTGCCCGACCCCGCGAACGCTGGGCAGACGAAGAAGTGCGGGTGTACGTCCCATTCGTCGAGTTGGAAGAACCCGCCCAAGGGAAATCCCAAGGGCGGCCGGCACAACCGTCTGCTGAAGACCGCGCAGGGTACGGCGATGTGACGGTCCGACGGCCGTCAAATCTCGATGCGCTTGACGTAGTGCCGGTGACCGATCGCGTAGCCGCGGCGCTCGTAGAAGCGCTGCGCCCCCGCGTTCGCGTCGACGACGTTGAGCGACACGATCCGGTAGCCGCGCTCGCGCGCCCACTGCTCGACCGCTTCCATCAGCGCGGCGCCGGCGCCGGCGCCGCTCTCCGTTACGGCGATCTCGGACACGTGCGCGTACCGCTCGCGCGTGAAGAAGTCGCGCTCGGTCACCGCGTAGACGAAACCGGCGCATTCGCCGCGCTCGTCCTCCGCGACGAGAACGACGTCGTCCTCGCGCGGCTCGCGCAGCGCCTGCCGCAGCACGCGCGCCGTACCTTCGATCACCGTCTGCGGCGTGTGCCCGTCCGCGGCGCCGTGCTCGACGAACCGCGGCACCAAGCCGACGACGAACGCTTCGTCGTCCGCGCGCGCCGGGCGCACGCGCGTCATTTCACGAGCGGCAGAACGTTCGAGGGCGTCAGCGGGAAGATTCCCAGTGCGAACGTCGCAACGGCGCACACGGCGACCGCGACCCACGGCAACGCATTCGGCGAGCGTTCGTCGCGCACGTGCGCCTCGTCGACGCGCACGAACATCACGCGCACGATCTTGAAGTAGACGTACGCGGAGATCGCCGTGCCGAGGATCAGCACGCCGCCGAGCCACGCGTAGCCGGCGCCGACCGATGCCGCGAGAATCAGGATCTTTCCGGTGAAGCCGATCGTCGGCGGCAGACCCGCGAGGCCGATCAGAAAGAACGTCATCGCGGCGGCGAGCCACGGACGGCGGTACGCGAGGCCCGCGAAGCGCGGCAGGCCGACGACCGCATCGCCGTCGCGCGCCATCAGCTCGACGACGGCGAACGCGCCGAGGTTCATGAACGTGTACCCGGCGAGGTACAGCAGCGCGTACCGCAGCCCGAGCGCGCTCGTGCCCGCGAGCGCCGTGACGATGTAGCCGACCTGCGCGATGCCGGAATACGCGAGCAGACGCTTCATGTCGGTCTGCGCGAGCGCGCCGAGGTTGCCGACGAGCATCGAGAGCGCGGCCAGCACCCACACCGGCGCGAGGATCGCGGCGGCGCGATCGGACGGCAGCGCCGCGTACGCGAAGCGCGCGAGCACCGCCAGCGTCCCGGCTTTCGTCACCACGGACATGAACGCGGTGATGGGCAGCGGCGCGCCTTCGTACACGTCCGGCGTCCAGGCGTGGAACGGCACGAGGCTGAGCTTGAACGCGAGGCCGACGAGGAACAAGCCGGCGCCGAGCGCGAGCAGCGGCGTGACCGGCGCCGCCGGCGATCGCCGCGAACGCGACGGAACCCGTCGCACCGAACAGCAGCGCGGAGCCGTACAGCAAGAAGCCCGACGCCATCGAGCTCAAGATGAGGTACTTGAGAGCGGACTCGCGTGCGGTCGTGCGGTTCGAGATCGCGCAGAGGCAGTAGAGCGCGAGCGAGAGCAGCTCGAGACCGAGGAAGACGACCATCAGGTTCGCCGCGCCGGCCATCAGCATCGCGCCCGAGGCGCTCCAGAGCACGAGCGACGTCGTCCCGGCGACCTGATCGTCGCGTCCGACGCCGATCGACAGCAGCAGCGTCGCGATCGTCGCCACGATGACGATCTCGCTGAAGACGATCGAGAACCCGCCGACGATGAACGCGCCGCCGAATGCGGAGTAGTCGTGCGGATACTGCGCGGCGAGCATCGCGCCCGACGCGAGAAGACCGGCGATCGCCAGGACGACCGCGATCGCGCGGCGCGCGAGGCCGTCGCGCCGGAAGAACAGGTCGACGAACAGGATCAGCAGCGGCATCAGCGCGACGACCGCCTGCGCCGAGAGCGCGGCGTAGTCGTCGTTCGTCGGAAAGCTAGCGGACGGCACTCGTCGTCTCCGGAGCGGTGATCGATGCGGCGGCGTGCGCGCTGAGCGAAGCGACGGGGCCCGGATTCACGCCGAGAAACACGAAGCCCGCGACGAGCGGCGCCACCGCGAGGCCTTCCGCCCACGTGAGGTCCCGCCGTTCGGGCAGGTCGGGAACGTCCGGCCCGTTCATGACGTCTTGGAAGAGGCGGAGCATGTACGCGGATGCGAGCACGATCGCGACGAGCGCGACGATCGCCGGCCACACGACGCCCGCCGAGAACAAGCCCGTCAGGATCAGGATCTCTCCGCTGAACCCCGCCAGCCCGGGCAGACCCAGCGCCGCGAGCGCGCCGAGCATCAGCGCGCCGGCAAGCTTCGGATTGCGCGCCCCGAGACCGCCGAGGCGCGCGAGATCGCGCGTCTCCTCGCGCTGCTCGACCGCGCCGAGCGCGAGGAACAGCACGGCGCTGAAGAGGCCGTGCGCGACGATGTAGACCGCCGCGCCTTCGATCGCGAGCGTGGAGCCGCTGAACAGCGCGATGAGGATGAGCCCGAGGTGCGAAAGCGAGCTGTATGCGACGACGCGCTTCGCGTCGCGGTCGGCGAGCGCGGCGAGCGCGCCGTAGACGAGCGCGATCGCGCCGAGCGCGAGCATCAGCATGCGCGCCTGCGCGACTTCCTCGCCGAGGAACGGCAGCGCGATCACGAGGAAGCCGTACAGTCCGGCCTTCGACTGCACCGACGAGACGACCGCCGCCATCGGCGGCGGCAACGCGGCATACGTGTCGGGCATCCACGTGTGGAACGGGAACACCGGCGTCTTGATCAAGAACGCGAACGCGAAGCCGGCGAAGATCCACGCGCCCCACGTCACGCCGATCGCGACGTGCGAGACGCTGCCGATCACGTCCGTGGTTCCGGCGACGACGCCGAATGCCGCCGTCGCGAGCAGCAGCGCGAGGCCGCCGCACAGGTTGTAGATCAGGTACTTCCAGGCGGCGTGCGCGTACGGTCCGGCCTGGACGAGCACGATGAACACCGGGATCAGCATGAGATCCCAGAACAGCGCGAACAGCAGCAGATCTTTGGCGAGAAACACGCCGTTCATCGCGCCTTGCAGCACGAGCAGCTGCGCTGCGATGTCGCGCGCGCGCGGTCCGCTCAGCGTCAGCGCGCCGCCGAACGTCGCGAGCGACAGCAACAGCACGATCCAGTACGACAGGGGGCCGAATCCGAGGTGGAACGACGCCGCGAAGGGACGCGACAACCACCGCGCCGACGCGTCCGCGCCGTGCGGGTCGGCGAGCGCGAGGATGAAGGTCAACCCGGCCACCACAGCCGCGGCGAGCGCCGCGGCGTGTCCGCTGCGACGCGGCACGGCGTACAGCAGCAAGCCGGCGACGATCGGTCCGAGGACGAGCGCGGCGACCGTCATCGGCCCGCTCCCGCGAACGCGATCGCGTAGTACGCGATCACGCACACGGCGCCGAACGCGATCGACAGCGCGTACACGCGCACGAGACCGGTCTGGAAGCTGCGGAATAGGTGACCGAGCCACTGCGCGCTGATCGCGGCTTCGCGCACGCCGGCGTCGATGACGTGCGGGTCCATCGTGCGGTCGAACCACGCGCCGACGGCGCGGGCCGGACGCACGAGCAGCGCGTCGAACGCGGCGTCGAAGTAGTACGCGTTCACGAGCACGGCGGGCATCCGCACCGTCTCGCGCCGCAGCCGCGCGACGGCGTCGCGCCACGCCGCGGGCGTGCCGTAGCGGACGTACGCGATCGCGATGCCGATCGCGACGACGACCAGCACGATCACCGTCGAAAGCGCCTCGGAGATCGGCGCGACGTAGGCGCTCTCGGCGGCGCGCGGGAAGAATCCGGTCCAGAACGCGCGCCACGGTGCGTTCGCACCGAAACCGAGCCAGCCGATGACGACCGTCGGCACGATCAGGATGCCGACCGGGATCGCCATGAGGAGGCCGGGCGCGTGATGGTGCGGCTCGTGTTCCTCCGGATGGCTGCCGGACGACGCGGCCTGGTGCGGCTCGACGCCGGCGAGCTCCGGATGGCGCATGCCGAGCTCCGACGGATCGACGTTGCCGCGATACTCGCCGAAGAACGTGACGAACAGCAACCGGAACATGTAGTATGCCGTGACGCCCGCCGTGATCACGCCGACGGCGTACAGCCACGGGTGCCCGCTTTCGAGCGCACCGTACACGACCGCATCCTTCGAGAAGAACCCGCTCAGGCCGGGCACGCCGCTGATGGCGAGCACGCCGACGAGCATCGCGACGAACGCGAACGGCAGCCGCCGCGCCAGGCCGCCCATGCGGCGGACGTCCTGTTCGTTCGACAGCGCGTGGATCACGATGCCGGAGCCGAGGAAGAGCTGCGCCTTGAAGAACGCGTGCGTGAAGAAGTGGAACACGCCCGCGTCGTACACGCCGATGCCGACCCCCATGATCATGTAGCCGATCTGCGACATCGTCGAGTAGGCCAGGATGCGTTTGATGTCCCATTGCGCGCAGCCGAGCACCGCACCCGCGATCGCCGTCAGCGCGCCGATCACGCCGACGAGCTCCTGCGCGTCGGGCGACGCCGACCACAGCGGCGCAAACCGCGCGATGAGGTAGACGCCGGCGGTCACCATCGTTGCGGCATGGATCAGCGCGCTCACGGGCGTCGGGCCCTCCATCGCGTCCGGGAGCCACGTGTGCAGCGGGATCTGCGCCGACTTGGCCGCGCAGCCGATGAACAGCCCGAGACAGATGAGGAACAGCTCGTGCGAGGTGATCGCACCCGGCACGGCGCCCGCGCGGAACACGTCGGCGTACGCGATCGATCCGAAGCGGTGCACGATGAGGAACACCGCGTACATGATCCCGACGTCGCCGACGACGTTCATCACGAACGCCTTGCGCGCGGCCGAGACGGCCGACGGCCGGTCGAACCAGAACCCGATCAGGAAGTACGAAGCGAGACCGACGAGCCCCCAGCCGACGAGCAGCCCGATCACGTTGTCGCTGAGGACCAGCGTCATCATCGCGAACACGAAGAAGTTCATGTACGCGAAGAAGCGCGCGAACGCGCGGTCGCCGTCCATGTACGCGATCGAGTACACGTGGATCAGGAATCCGACGCCGGTGATGATGAGCGACCAGATCAGCGAGAGCCGGTCCAGCTGCAGGCCGAAGCTCCACCCGGGCAGCCACGTGACGAGCGCCGCGTGCAGTCCGCTCCCCGCGGTCGCGTCGTTCCACAGGTACAACGTGCCCGCGAACGAGACGCCGATCAGCGCGGAACCGATCGGCCCGGCCCACGATCGCAGCTGCGGGCCGAACGCCCACAGCAGCACGCCGCCGGCGAGCGGCAGCAGCCAGATCATATACAGCATGTCTAACGGCGCTCCGGCCCCGGCTGCGCGCGCCCCACGCCTTCGGCGCGTTGGAACACCATCAGCCGCGCAGCACCGATGCTTCGTCGGCGTCGACGTAGCGGGCGCGCCGGAACGTGACTGCGACGATCGCGAGGCCGATCGCCGCTTCCGCGGCCGCGACGGTGATGACGAGGAACGCGAAGATGTGGCCCGCGTTGTTGCCCCACGCACGCGCGTACGCGACGAGCGCGAGGTTCGCGGCGTTGAACAGCAGCTCGATCGACATCAGCATGATGAGCGGGTTGCGGCGCGCGATCACGCCGACGACGCCGATCAAGAACACCACGGCGGACAGGAGCACGTACGCGGTGGGGCTCACGCTCACGGCGTGACGCGCTCCTTGACGATCGGCTCGCGCGTGCCGGGGCGCTTGCGGCGGCGCGACACGCCCGTGACGGGATCGACGTCGCCGGCGATCAGGACGACGCCGATCACCGCGACCATCAGCACGAACGCCGTGACTTCGAACGGGAGCAGATTCGTCGTGAACAGGGCGACGCCGAAGTCGGCGACGCTGCCGAACGCGTTCGCATCGCCGGTCGTGCCGTTCAGCGCCGGCGTTGCGACGGCCGTCGGCGTCACGTGCGCGCGCCCGGCGGTCCACGCGATCCCGATCAGCGTCAGCACGGCGAAGAGCGCTGCCGGGTAGAGGATCCGCGGCGCGCGGTTCGGGCCGACGTCGAACGGCCGCACGCCGCTCGAGAGCAGCGCGATGACGAACACGAACAGGATCAGGATCGCGCCGCTGTAGACGACGATCTGGATCACCGCCAGGAACTCCGCCTGCAGCGTCAGGTACATCGCGGCGAGACAAAGGAAATTCACGAGCAGGCCGACGACCGAGTACACCGGACGCTTCGCCGCCACCGTGAAGACCGCGCTGCCGACGATGAGGACGGCGAGGACGGCGAACGCGATCATACGGCGTCGTGCGCCTGCAGCGTCGGGTCGTGCGCTTCGCCCGCCGTCTCCTGCGCGGGCTGCAGCGAAAGCCCGCGCCGGATCTCCTTGAGGATGCGGCCGCGATGCGTCGCTTGATAGCCCTCGTCGATGTCGACGGTGTCCTTGCGACGGAACACCGCGCCGAGATCGGCGGGGATGCCGTTGGGCCGCTCGTCGGGCGCCGTGCCGACGCCCGCGTCCGGCGGCACGAGCAGACGGTCTTTCGCGTACACGAGCGCGCCGCGGCGGTAGTCCGCCATCTCGAACCGCGGCGTCAGCACGATCGCGTCCGTCGGACACGCCTCTTCGCACAAACCGCAGAAGATGCAGCGCAGCTCGTCGATCTCGTAGCGCGCGGCGTAGCGTTCGCCGGGCGACCGACGATCGTCGGGCGCGTTCTCGGCGCCGATCACGGTGATCGCGTTCGCGGGGCACGCGATCGCGCACAGCTCGCAGCCGATGCAGCGCTCCTTGCCGTCGGCGTAGCGGCGCAGCTCGTGCAGGCCGTGGAAGCGCGGCGCGTGCTGCTTGCGCACCGACGGATACTCGACCGTCGGCTTCTTCTTGAACATGTAGCTGAACGTCGTCGACAGCCCGCGCACGATCGCGCCGACGTTGAAGAGGTTCTTGCGGTGTCCGTTGCTGCGGTCAGGCATGGGCCGGCCAGACGGCGACGACGACTGCCGTCAGGATGAGGTTCAGCGTCGCGACCGGCAAGAGCACTTTCCACCCGAAGTTCATCAGCCGGTCGTAGCGGAAGCGAGGCAGCGTCGAGCGCAGCCAGATGTAGAAGAACAGAAAGCACCCGGCTTTGATCACGAACCAGAGCAGCCCGAGCAATCCGTACGACGCCAGGCCGAACGGGCCGTTCCAGCCGCCGAGGAAGAGCAGCGTCGCGAGGCACGAGACGGTGATCATGTTCAGGTATTCCGCGATGAAGAACAGCCCGAAGCGCAGCCCGGAGTACTCGGTGTGGAAGCCGCCGACGAGCTCCGTCTCGGCCTCGACCAGGTCGAACGGCGCGCGATTCGTTTCGGCGACCGCCGTGATGATGTAGATGATGAAGCCGCCGATCTGCGGGACGATGAACCAGAGGCGGTACTGCGCGCCGACGATGTCGCCGAGCGCCGTCGAGCCCGCGAGGATCAGCACGCCGATCACCGACATCGACATCGCGAGCTCGTACGAGATCATCTGCGCGGTCGAGCGCACCGCGCCGAGCAGCGGAAACTTCGAGCCCGACGCCCAGCCCGCGAGCGAGATGCCGTACACGCCGATCGACGTCAGCGAGAAGATCAGCAGAATTCCGGCGTTCACGTTGCCGACGGACCACAGCGTGCCGTCCGCGTTCGCCGAGAACGGGATGATCGCGAACGTGCCCATCGCCGTGATCAGCGAGATGAACGGCGCCAGCCGGTAGATCATCGGGTCCGCCGTCTCGGGCGTGAGATCTTCCTTGAACATCATCTTCACGGCGTCCGCAGCGGGCTGCAGCATGCCCCACGGTCCGACGCGATTCGGTCCGGGCCGCAGCTGCATCCAGCCCATGATCTTGCGCTCCGCGAGCATCGAGTACGCGAAGGTCGTGATGACGACGAACAGCACGATGACGGCCTTGATCAGCACGATCAGCCAGATCGGAACGGCGCTCATACCGCGACCATCGCCTTGGTCAGTCGCACCGCCGGCGCCGTGCCGAGCGCGTTCAGCGGCGCGGCCGGAAGACCGTCGAGCAGGGTGACGGCGCCTTCCGGTACGCGCTCGTCGACGCGCACGACGAGGTCGCGCAACACCGGTTGGCCGTTTGCGGACGCGTCGACGACGTCGCCGTCGCCGACATCGAGCGCACGTGCGGTCGCCGGACTCAGCGACGCGCGCGGCTGCGCCCGCAGGTCCGCGATGGCGACATCGTGCGCGAGCGTGCCGCCGCCGGTGAAGATCGCCGATTCCCGGACGACGCGCAGCGTGCCGTCCGGCGCCGCGGCGGTCGAACGGACGAACAGCGGCTCGCCCGGCGGTCCGGGCGGCGTGCGCACGAGCTCGCGGACCTTCGCTTCGAGCGCGTCGGGCAACGTCAGCGGTACGCCGAGACGGCTCGCGAGTTCGACGACGAGGTCGCCGTCGGCGACGACGCCCTCGGGCGCGCGGATCGACGCCACCACGGGCAGCACGTCGCCGGCGAGGTCGGTCGTGGTGCCGCTTTTCTCGAACGCGCTGCACACGGGCACCACGAGGTGCGCGAACTCCGCGGTCTCGGTCGCGAACAGCTCCGTCACGACGACGAACGGCACCGCGCGCAGCGCGGCTTCGACGAGCGCGCGATCCGGGAAGTGCAGCAGCGGGTTGGCGCCGATGATGGCGAGGACGTCGATCTTGCCGTCGCGCGCGGCTTCGAGGATGGCCCGCGCGTGCAGGCCGCCGTCGCGCGGACGCATGCCGAGCGCGTCGGCGCCGCGTCCGTTCGGCGTTTCCGGCAGCACGTAGTATGCGACGTCCGACGCGCCTGCGACGTCGTGGAGCGGCGCCGTCAGCTCCGGTCCGCCTTCGAAGAACACACCGTCCCAGATCTGTGCGACGCGGCCGGGTTTCTCGCCGAGCGCTTCGCGCAGCGCGTCCGCCGTCGTCGCGCGCGTCTCCGGGACGAAGCTGTTGGCGGCGTAATCGCCGGCCGAGATCAGCCGCGCGCCGTTGCGCGACACCGCTTTGCGGATACGCAGGTCGAGCACGGGCGCGAGCTGCGAGGGCGGGCGGCCGATGGTGACGATCGTGTTCGCGCGCTCGAGGTCCGCATGGTTCGCGAAGCCGGCATGGTGCACGACGGTCTGCGTACCGACGCGATGGTCGAGGTTCTCCACGCCGAGCGCGCGGTGCAGCTCGGCGAGCAGCACGATCTCTTCGTTGAGGAGCCGCCCGCCGCCGAGCACGGCGACGCGGCCGGGACCGCCGGACGCGATCGCATCCGCGATTTTCGCGGCCCACAGATCGAGCGCGTCCGGCAGATCGATCTGGGCCGGCGCCCCCGCCTGTCCCGAGCCCATCGAAGGGGCCTGCTTCAGCAGCGGCACCGTCAGGCGGCGGTCGTCGTCGACGAATCCGACGTTGTACCGGCCGCGGTCGCAGAGCCAGGCGTCGGAGATCGCGTCGTCTTCCGTCACGCTCATCGTGCGCAGCACGGTATTGCCCCGCTCGTCGACGTGCATGCGGCAGCCGACGGCGCACTGCGTGCACGACGTCGTCGTGCGGTGGTTGTCCCACGGCCGCGAGCGGAACCGGTACGTCTTCGAGGTGAGCGCGCCGACCGGGCACAGCTCCGTCACGTTGCCCGTGAAGTCGGAGACGTACGGCTTGCCGGTCGCCGTCGCGATGATCGTGTGCGCGCCGCGGTCGTCCGTGCGCAGCGAGTCCTCGCGCGTGATGATCTCGTCGAACCGCACGCAGCGCTGGCAGACGATGCAGCGCTCTTCGTCCAGCACGATGGTCGGGCCGAGATCGACGGCCTTCGGCTTCGGCATCTTCGGCTCGAGCATGCGCGAGCTGCCCTGACCGTACGCCATCGCGTAGTCCTGCAGATCGCATTCGCCGCCCTTGTCGCAGATGGGGCAGTCCAGCGGGTGGTTGAGCAAGAAGAACTCGAGGATCGCGCGGCGACCGTCGTCGACGCGCGGGTTGCGCGTGTGCACCTTCATGCCGTCGGCGACCGGCATGTTGCACGCGATCTGCAGCTTGGGCATCCCCTCGATCTCCACGAGGCAGATGCGGCACAACCCCGCGGGCCCGAGCTTCTCGTGATAGCAGTAGACCGGGATGTCGGCGTGGATCGACTTCGCAGCCTCGACGAGCAGCGTGCCCTTCGGCACGCGCACATCGACGCCGTCGATCGACAGCGTCACCAGATCCGTCTGCGGAACCGTCGCGGACACTACGTACGCGCCTTTCGGCGCGCAAAGCTCAGGAGAATCGACGCCGCTGATCGTCAAAAGGCTCGCGGCGATCGTCAGGCGAGCGTCCATCGGCCGGCTCGAAAACTGGTCAGCCACGTCGACGCCGATGAGAACGACCGCGCCGGCCGAACGCGGCGTACGCGACGACGCGAAGCGCGTTCACGACGCGGCGTCCACGAGCGCGCGCGGCGCGATGTACGCGCGGAACTGATCTTCGTAGCGCGTGATCACCGAGGCGAGGAACGGTTCGATCGAATCGCCGAGCGCACACAGGTTCAGGCCCGTCAGCTGATGCGCCGCGGATGTGATCACGTCGATGTCGGAGTCGACGCCGCCGCCGGCGAGGATCCGCTCGAGCGTGCGCTGGATCCAGTGTCCGCCCTCGCGGCACGGCGTGCACTGCCCGCACGACTCGTGCGCGTAGAAGCGGATCAGGGAGTACGCCGCCTTCACGAAGTCCGTCGTATCGTCGAACACCACCATCGCGCCCGAGCCGAGCATCGAGCCGGCCTTCGTGACCGAGTCGAAGTCATACGGTACGTCGAGATGCTCTTCGAAGAGACAAGCCGACGAACCGCCGCCCGGCTGCACGCCGCGAAACGACCGGCCGGGACGCAAGCCGCCGGCGCAGTCCCAGATCAGCTGCCGGATCGTGGTCCCCATCGCGACCTCGTAGTTACCCGGCTTCACCACGTGTCCGGAGATCGACACGACCTTGAACCCGGGCGAGCGCTCGGGTCCCGTTTTCGCGAACCACTCGGCGCCGTTCCTCATGATGTGCGGGAGGTACGCGAGCGTCTCGACGTTGTTGACGACCGTCGGTTCGCCGTACAAGCCTTTCACCGCCGGGAAGCGGCGGCTTCAGCCGCGGCTCGCCGCGCTTCCCTTCGAGCGAGTTCAGCAGCCCGGTTTCCTCGCCGCAGATGTACGCGCCGGCGCCGCGATGGATCGTGAACTCGAGCGTCGTCTTCGTGCCGAACAGGTTCTCGCCGATGAAGCCGGCCGCACGGGCCTGTGCCACGGCGTCGCGCATGATCTCGTATCCGCGCTTGAACTCGCCGCGAATGTAGATGAACGCGTGCTCGCATCCGATCGCGTACGCACCGATCAGGATCCCCTCGATGATCTGGTGCGGCGTCTCCTCGAGCAGCATGTGGTCCTTGAACGTGCCGGGCTCTGCCTCGTCGCAGTTGCAGACCATGTAGCGCGGGCGCCCGTTGTTCGGCAAAAACGCCCACTTGCGGCCCGGTCGGGAAACCCGCGCCGCCGCGGCCTCGCAAGTTCGAGCCGCTGCAGATGTCCGAAACGTCCTTCGGCGAGAGCTCCGTGAGCGCGCGGCGCAGCTGCTCGTATCCGCCTTGCGCGCGGTAGACGCCGATGTCGCGCAGGTCGAGCTCGCCGATCCCCTGGGTGAGGACGGGTGTGATGAGGGCCGCCGCCATCTCAGTGCTGTCCGTTCTCGGCGATGATGGGACGGAGCGTCGTCTCGCGCACGAGCCGCTCGTTGGAGCGCGCCTCGTACTTCGCCTTGCCGACGATCAGGTCGAACATGCGCACGCCGCTCGACATCGCCGATGCCGCCCGCGTTGTTCGGATCGGGCTGATCGAGCGCGCCGCGCGATTTGCGTCCGGTGTCCTGGTCGACCTTCCACGTGCGTCCGGGCTTCTGCGTCTGCACCAGCGGCTCGATCGCGTACGTGCCGCCGCGCATCGCCGCGATCATCGCGTCGACCGACTCGCGCGTGAGGTCGTAGACGAACTCGAGGTTGACCTGCGCGCACGGCGCGCGGTCGCACGCGGCGAGGCACTCGACCTCCTCATACGAGATCAGCCCGTCGTCCGTCGTCTCGAGGTGTCCGACACCGAGGCGCTCGCGCGCGTACGCCATGATGTCCTCGGCGCCGTTCAGCATGCACGACAGGTTGCGGCACACCTGGAACATGTACTTGCCGATGGGCCGGCGGAAGAGCAGCGTGTAGAACGACACCGTCGACTCGACCGTCGCGAGCGATTCGTCGACCCAGTACGCGATCGCCGCGATCGCGTCCGGACGAGACGAATCCCTTCGTGCTCTTGGAACAGGTGTGCGAGCGGGATCAGCGCGGATCGCTTCTCCTCGTACTGCGCGACGATCGGTCCGATCTGCGGCTGAGCAGCGTCGCGTAGAGCTCGTCGAACGCGTTCCCCGGCCTGCGCCGATACGGCGACCAGCCCGCCTGCTCGCCGGTGCTGCCGGGGTGGACGCCGGTCGCGGCGTCGGTTTGGGTGCTCACCGCTGATTGCCTTGCGCTTCGATGAAAGGGAGAGGGCCCGCGACATGGACCGGCCCCCTTTCGAAGTGTAAAGGTCTTGTGCCTCCGCCGTATGCGCGCTCAGAAGCGGTACGACTCGCCCCGCGAGATGAAGAAACCGTGTCCGTCGCCGTTGCGGCAGCGCAGTCCGTTCCGCGATGACGCGCATGCGAACGCTCCGCCGCGCCACGTCGTACCGTAGCGGACTGACGTTCGGTTTGCCGGATCGAGCGCGGTGTCGCCCGCGCACACGATCGCGGGGCGAGCCGTGCGCTGCCATGCGCATGCCTTCGGCCCCAGTCCAACGGACACGACGCCGGTCGCGGCGGCCGCGGGACGACGCCACCGACGCACCTCGCATGTTTCGGCAGCGTCGCGTCGAAGTAGCCGCATCCGATGCCGCCCGCGGCGTCCGGAACATCCCGTCGGCACGACCGGCAGCGCACGGGATCGCCGGGATCGCAGCGGCGACGACTGGCAATGACGATGCGGCAGGCCGTACGCGATCTGCTAGGCTGCAGTGTGAGACGCGCGCCGGTCCTGCCGGAGCAACGGGCAAGGAGAGCGCTACGAGGGAGCCGTAGCGTCCAACCGTCCCCGGGGTGTAGGGGCGCGCCCGCGGTGCTCGACGAGCGCCGCGGGCTTCTTCGTTATCAGACGCCGCCAGCGCAGTGCGACGCAGCGGCGCACGGGTCCTTCAGAGCGCCTGCACGGCGGCGATCGCGCGGCGCGCGTGCGGCCGGCGGTAGTCCCACTTCTCCTCCGACTTCGGCGGCGCGATCACCATGGCGGGGTTCGCCTCGAAGACGACGACGCGTCCGTCGCGGTGCATCGCGAAGTCGATGCCCGCCATAGTCCAGCGCCGAGCATCGCGGCGATGCGCCGCAGCGTCTCGACGGCCGGCGCGCCGAGCGCGGCGCGCATGTCTTCGAGGAACGCGCGCTCTTCGTCGCGATAGCGCTGCTGCTCGTCCATCGCCGCGCTGAAGTAGTGGACCTTCCACTCGTGCGAGAGCGCCAGGTGCAGCGGATACAGCTCCCCGCCGATGGTGAGCACGCGGTACTTGCGCACCATGCGATCGTCGCCGCGCACGTCGATGAACTCGATCGCGAGCAGCACGTCACCCGGAAGCGACGCAGCGGTCGCGCGCAAGCTCCGCGGCGTTCGCGACGTGCTCGAAGCATCGACCGTTGTGATGGCCCGGCGTGCGCAGCAGCAGCGGAAAGCCGAACCCGGCGGCGTCGAGCATCGCAGGCGCCGTGCGGCCCGGCGAGGATGTCGCGCGGAAACGCCGTGACGCGCGGCGCGGCGACGCCGTCCTGCGCGCGCAGCCGCGCAGCGTTCGGGACACGCGCCGTCTCGCGCACGCGCGCAGGCGCGGTTCAGCGCGACGGCGCCCGTCATCGCCTCCATCCGCTCGACGACGTCGAGCGCGCGCGGCGCGAGATCGGCGTCGGCGATCGCGTTCAACAACAGCGCATCGTCCGGCAGCGTCATCTCGTCGCGGTACCCCTCGGCGAACAGCGTCGTGCGCTGAAAGACGCGCGGATCGATGACGCGATCGAGCGGCGCGTTGCCGCCGAGCGCCGAGCAAATCGCCATCAGCCGCACGGGCGTTCCGGTACCGCGGAACGGCAACGGCGCGAGCGCGGCGCCGGGGTACGCGCGCCGCCACGACGGTTCCGCCGCCGGCGCGTTGTCCTCGCGCTCGAGCACGAGCGCTAGGTGCATGTGCGCGTCGCGATCGTTCGGGTTCGCGCGCACGGCGTCGTCGAACGCGCGGTGCGCGCCGTCGCGGTCCCCGAGCTCGAGCAGCGCGTTGCCGAGGCCGATGTACGCGGTCGAGGAGCTGTGGAACGTTGCCGCTTCCGCAAACACCGCGCGCGCGAGCTCCGCCGCATGCTTCGCGGCGAACAGCGCGCCGAGCGACAGCATCGCGTCGAGACGATAGCGGTCGTGCACGAGCACGTCGAGGTACGCGCAAATCGCGGCGTCGAGCTCGCCGCGCAGCTCGAGTGCGGCGGCGCGAGCGAGTCGCGCGTCTAAGTCGGGCGGCACACCATCATGTATCGGCGAAAGTCGACGGAATGGCGACGCTCGGATGGATCGGACTCGGCGAGATCGGCACGCCGATGGCGCTGCGGCTCATCGGCGCGGGGCATCGCGTCGTCGTCTGGGGCCGCACGGCGTCGCGGCTGCAGCCCGCGATCGACGCCGGCGGCGACGGAGGCACGCTCGCCTGCCGAGCTGGCGGCCGCATGCGACGGCGTGCTGCTCTGCGTCACCGACGGCGACGCCGTCGAAGAGGTCGTGTTCGGTCCGCGCGGCGTTGCGGAAGGCGCTCGCCGCGGAGCGCTCGTCGTCGACCACTCGACGATCCACCCGGAGACGACGCGCCTAGCGTCGCGCCGCTTGCGTTCGGCGGGTGTCGGGTGGGTCGACGCACCGGTCTCCGGCGGCGCGAAAGGCGCGGAAGCCGGAACGCTTTCGATCTTCCTCGGCGGCGAAGAAGCGGACACGGAGCGCGTCCGTCCGTGGATTTCGGCGTATGCCGGCAACGTGACGTACATGGGACCGTCGGGCAGCGGACAGATCGCGAAGTCGTGCAATCAGGCGATCGTCGCGGCGACCGTCGGCATGTGGGCGGAGGTCATCGCGTACGCGCGACGCTGCGGCATCGATCCCGACCTCCTCATCGATGCGCTCGAGGGCGGGTGGGCCGACTCCGCGATCCGACGCGTGCACGCGCACGACATGGCGGCGGGCCGCTTCCGCCGCACGCCCGGCCTCATCATCTTGAAGGACCTCGACATCATCGGCGACATGGCGCGCGCGACGAAATCGCCGATGCCCGTCACCGAAGCGGTCGCGACGCTTTTCCGGCTGCTGCTCGCGCAAGGTCATGCGCCGGGCGGCTTCGGGTCGATCATGCAGCTGTATCCGGCGAAGCCGCGATGTTCCGCGAAGGCGCGACCAGCTAGGCGCGGACCTCTACCGAGTTGCTACTTCTTCGGCCCGGTGAGATCGTCGCAGGCGTACACCGGCGTGTCCGCGAGGCAGAGCAGCACCGCGGACGGCGAAACGTTGCGCGCGTCGGGATGCTTGTCGTAGAAGTCGTCGATCAAGCGTACGTACTCGGCGATCGTCTTGTTGAAGTGAATCCGTTTGTCGAGGGGACGGCTCGCGTTGTATCCCGTCGCCACGCCGTCGATGGCGAACACCGCGACCTGGGCTTTCCCGCCCGCGCTATGCCTCGACCACACGAGCGCGTAGCCGGTGTAGTCCGCGCCGAACGCCGAGAGCGGCACGACGGTCGCGGCGAGCACTGCGGCAGCGACGAACGCGCGCAGGCGCCTCATCGGTCGACCTCGCCGAAGACCGGATCGAGGCTGCCGATCATGACGACCATGTCGGCGATCAGCTCGCCGATCGCGATCTTCTTCAGCACCTGCAGGTTGTACAGCGACGGCGGCCGCGTGCGCACGCGCCACGGCCGGTTGTCGCCGTTCGAGACGACGTAGTATCCGAGCTCGCCGCGCGGGCCTTCGACGGCTTGATACACGTCGCCGGGCGGCACGCGGAACGATTCCGAGACGAGCTTGAAGTGATGGATCAGCGCTTCCATCGAGAGCGCGATCGTCTCTTTCGGCGGCGGCGCGAACTTCGTGTCCGGTATCTGCCACGGGCCGGGCTCGTCGAGCTCGGTGCGCAGCTGTCTGACGATGCGCATGGCCTCGTCCATCTCGTCGAGCCGCACCAGGAAACGCGCGTAGGCGTCACCTTCGGTACGTACCGGCACGTCGAACGTGTAGCGGTCGTAGCCGCTGTACGGCATCGCCTTGCGCACGTCGTACGCCACGCCGGTCGCGCGCAGGCACGGTCCGGTCAATGCCCACGCGACGGCGTCCTCGGCCGTGATGATGCCGACGTCGACCATGCGGTCTTGCAAGATCGGATTCTTCTGCAGCAGGCGCCGAATGTCGCGCATGCGCGGCTCGAACATCGCGATGAACGCGTCCAGCCGGTCGAGGAATCCCGCCGGCAAGTCTTGCCCGACGCCGCCGACGCGGATGTAGTTCGGATGCATGCGCGCGCCGCCCGACATCTCGAACATGTCGAGGATGCGCTCGCGGAGGTCGAACGCGTAGAAGAATCCGGTGAGCGCGCCGAGGTCGATGCCGCCCGTGCCGAGCCAGACGCAGTGCGACGCGATGCGCGAGAGCTCGCTGAGCAGCACGCGAATGCGTTGCGCGCGCAGCGGGATCGCATCCTCGATGCCGAGCAGCTTCTCGACCGCGAGGTAGTAGCAGAGCGCATTGGTGAGCGGCGAGAGGTAGTCCATCCGCTCGATGACGGTGGACGCCTGCGACCAGAACAGGTTCTCCGCGCTCTTCTCGATACCGGTGTGCAGGTAGCCGATCTCGGGCGACGCCTTCGTGACGATCTCGCCTTCGATCTCCGTCACGATCTGAAGCACGCCGTGCGTCGAGGGATGCTGGGGGCCCATCGACAGCACCATGCTGCTGTCGGTACGCTCGACGACGTCGACGTTGTAGCCGCCCTCGGGCGCGACGCCGGCGGCCGTCACGGCGTGTTGTCCTTCGACTTGAGGTTGACGGGCCGGCCGGCGAGCTCGTCCGGCTTCGCGTCGCCGGCGGTCGCGGCGCCGCCCGGGTGCTTCCCGCTCTGCGCGGCGGCGGCCGGGTCGTCCGCACCGTGGAATCCGTCGCGCCCGCGCGCCTGCGCGATCTGACGCTGCAGGGCAGCGGCGGTCTTGCCGGACGCCGGCGTACCCGCCGCCACGTTCGACTTCAGCGCGAACGACGGCCGCGGCGTGCGCTCGCGCGCGGGCCCGCGCAGCGGGTAGTCCTTGCGCAGCGGATAGCCTTCCCAGTGATCCGGCATCTGGATGCGGCGCAGATCCGGATGGCCGTCGAACGCGATGCCGTACAGGTCGAAGATCTCGCGCTCCGCCCAGTCCGCGCTCGGCCACAGATCGGCGACGCTCGGCACGTTGGGCGCGTCTTCGCGAACGCCGCACAGCACGCGCGCGCGCTCCGGCGTCGCAAGCGCTTCGACGGACGTGGGCTGCAACGGCACCTTCAGCAGGTGGTACACGACGTCGAACCGCGCGGGCTCGCGTCCCGGATAGTCGACGCCCCCGATGTCGAGCAGCATCGTGAAGCCTTCGGCGCGCAGGCGCTCGAGCGTCGCGCGTATCTCCGCCGGCGTGACGCGTACGATCCGCGCGTCGGCGATGTCGGGACGAACGGCGGTCGGGTCGAGGGCGGTGCTCCCGGCCGGCGGCGCTTGCGAGGACGGCACGGGTTACGCGCGCGCCAGCACGCCGCCGCGGCCGCCGGCTTTGATCTGCTGCTGGATCAGGTTGACCGCGTAGAGCAGGCCATCGGGCGTCGGCGGACAGCCCGGCACGTAGACGTCGACGGGCACGATCGTATCGACACCTTGCACGATCGCGTAGTTGTCGAAGACGCCGCCGCTCGACGCGCACGCGCCCATCGAGATCACCCACTTCGGGTCGGCCATCTGATCGTAGAGGCGCTTCACGATCGGGCCCATCTTCTGCGCGACGCGGCCCGAGACGATCATGAGGTCGGCCTGCCGTGGCGACGCGCGAAACACTTCGGAGCCGAAGCGCGCCATGTCGTACTCGGGCGCAGTCGCGGTCATCATCTCGATCGCGCAGCACGCCAAGCCCATCGTCAGCGGCCAGACGCTCGACGACTGCGCCCAGCGCGCCACCGAGTCCACCGTGGTCAGGAAGAAGTCGCCGCCCGTCCCTAACGCCATTGGAATCCGCCTCGCTTCCAGACGTAGGCATACCCGACGGCGAGCACGATGACGAAGAGCAGCATCTCGGCCAAGCCGAACAAGCGCAAGGCGTGCATCTGCACCGCCCACGGATAGAACGATGCGGCCTCGACGTCGAAGATCACGAACAGCATCGCGATGAGGTAGAAGCGCACGGGAAACCGTCCGGAGACGTCGGAGGTCGGCTCGACACCGCACTCGTACGCCTCGGCTTTGACGGGGTTCGGTTTCTTGCGCGCGAGCAGTCCCGGCAAGAGGCAGAAGCCAAGGGCTGCGAGGAACGCGACGGCGAGATAGATAGCGACGGGACCATAGGGAGACACGACCTGAAGATATACACGAACCGCGCGCTGCGAGCCTCCGTCCTCGTGCTGCTCGGCGTGCTCGCCGCATGTGCGCCCAATCCCAACGGGCAAGGGGTCACCGACACCGGCACGGTCGTCGGCACCGTCGTCGACGCCGCGACGCCGACGAATGCGGTGAGCAACGCGACGATCCAGATCGGCATCCAGGTGCAGCGGCTGTCGCCCGCCGACAACGGGCATTTCTCGCTGAACAACGTGCCGACCGGAACGCAGACGATCACGATCAGCGCGATCGGCTACTCACCGTACACGAATCAGGTCGTCGTACGCTCGAACCAGACATCGGATCTCGGCGTGATCGGCCTCTCGTCGCAGACGGGTTTGTAGCCGTCGTGTGATCGTCCTCGACCTCGTCGCCGGAATCGCCGGTGCGGCGCTCGTCGTGCTCTCGCTGGGCGACGTGTTCCAGTCCGTCGTCGTGCCGCGCTCGGTCAGCGGGCGCTTTCGCGCGAGCCGCTACATCTCGCGGTACGGATGGCGCTTCTGGCGCGACGCGTCGATGCGCATCGCGGACGCCGAACGGCGCGAGGACCGGCTGGCGCTGTTCGCGCCGACGCTGCTCATCGGGCTGCTCGCGTACTGGGTGTTCGCGCAAGTCGTCGGGTACGGGTTGATGTTCTGGGCGCTGCGCAGCGGCCTCAAGCCCGTGCCCGGCCTCGGCGGCTCGCTGTACTTCGCCGGCGCGTCCCTCTTGACGATCGGATACGGCGACATCGTACCGGTGACGTGGGACACCCGCGCGCTGTGCTTGGCCGCGGCGGCAGGCGGGCTCGGTACGCTCGCGACGGTGACGACCTTTCTGTTCCAAACGCTCGGCGCGTTTCAGCGGCGCGAATCGTTCGTGGTGACGATGTCGGAGCGCACCGGCGCGCCGCCCAGCGGCCTCGAGTTCGTCGAGCGGCACGTCCAGCTCGGACTGACGCACGAGATCGGACCGGTGCTGCGCGAGGCGCAGCAGTGGATCGCCGAAGTGATGGAGACGCATCTCGCGTATCCCGTCCTCACGTACTTTCGTTCGAGCCACGACGACGAGTCCTGGATCGGTACGCTGGGCGCGATCCTCGACGCGACGACGCTGCTGATCACGACCGTCGATCTCGACCATCGCGGTGCAGCGGAGCTCACCGCGCGACTCGGCACGCACTTCGTGCGCGACTTCGAGCACTTCTTCAACCTCGAGCCGAGCGACGTCGTCGGCGTGGACTACGACGAGTTCATCGCGGCATACCGCTCGCTGCGCGAGCTCGGCGTCCCGCTGCACCCGCTCGAGGACGCGTGGCCGGCCTTTTCGGCGAAGCGCGCACAGTACGCGACGCAGCTGGACACGCTGGCGCGCTGGTGGCGCATTCCGCCCGCCCGCTGGATCGGCGACCGCTCCCGCGTCCGCATGCACGTCAACGCGGGCACGCGCTGACCGTCGCAGCGGCTGCGCGCCCTGCATCAGCGGCGCGACGCCGCTCGCGTCCTCGGGTGCAACGCCAAGAAGCGCGTCGCGGTGTCGACCGGGGTCGCGAACCCGATCGCGCGTTCTTCGTCGAACCGCGACTCCGCGATGCCGATGACCTCGCGCGTCGCGACGTCGAACACCGGACCGCCGCTCTCGCCCGGGATGATCGGCACGTCGAGCTCGAGCGCGCCGTTGCGCACGCTCGCGACGCGACCGGTGTAGAGCGACACCGTGCGGCGCAGGTGCTCGTCCTCGAACGCGTCCGGGATCGGATAGCCGAGGACGCCGATCGGTGTTCCGGGCGAGACCGAGGCGATGCTCCCCAAGTGCGCGGGCCGCTCGTTCTTCAGCGGCACGTCGACGAGCGCGAGGTCATCCTCGTCGCCGGTCGTCGCGATGACATGCGCCGGAGCGTGCGGTCCGTCACCGACCGTTGCGACGAGGTCCCGCGCATCGGCGACGACGTGCGCGCCGGTGAGGATTCGCGTGCCCCACGCCCCGCTCTCGACGACGATCCCGCTGCCGTAGGCGTCGTCCCACTGGTCGCGGCGCTTGCCCGTCCCCGGGATCTTCATCGTGAAGAAAACGACCGACGGATGCAGCTCGCGAAACGCGGCGACGTACGGGTCGACATGGCGATCGGGCGCGCTCGCTTCCGGCTTCGGCGACGCGCACCCCGCGAACGCGCACACGAGCGGCGAGACCCATGAGGCCGACGCTGTGCTTCGCTGCGCGTTGCGGAAGCACCACGGTTAGCCTTTCACGACGCGCTCGACGATCGCGGCGCGCACGTCGCTGACCCCTTCACCGGTCGACGCGCTCACCTCGATGGCGCTCGGCGGGAGCGCCTTGCGTGCCGCGGCGTCCACGCGATCGACCTTGTTGAACACCTGCAGCGCCGGCTTGTCGCCGAGGTGCAGCTCGCGCAGAATCGTCTCGACGGACGCGCTCTGTCTCGGCCAATCCGGATTCGAGGCGTCGTGCACGTGCAGCAGCAGATCGGCGGCGTCGAGCTCCTCGAGCGTCGCGCGAAAGGCGTTGACCAGTTCCTGCGGCAGCGCGGTGATGAACCCCACGGTGTCGGCGATGCGCGCGTTCACGCCGGGCGCGAGGTACGCGCGCCGAAGCGTCGGATCGAGCGTCGCGAAGGGCTGATCGGCGACGAACGCGCCGTCGCCGCGCCCGGAACCCGCAAGCCGGTTCAGCAGCGACGACTTGCCGACGTTCGTGTAGCCGACGAGCGCCACGAGCGGATCGCGGCCGTGTCCCGCACGCCGCGTCTCGCGTTGACGTCGCACCTCCTCGAGCTGCCGCTGCAGCAGCGACACACGCTGCGCGATGCGCCGGCGATCGGTCTCGAGCTTCGTTTCGCCGGGACCGCGCGTGCCGACGCCGCCGCCGAGCCGCGAGAGCGAGGCGCCGACGCCGATCAAGTTCGACTGCCGGTAGCGGAGCTGCGCGAGCTCCACCTGCAGCTGGCCTTCGCGCGAGCGCGCGTGCTGCGCGAAGATGTCGAGGATCAACATCGTACGGTCGACGATGGGGAGCGGCACGATCTTCTCGAGGTTCGTCCGCTGGCGTGGGCGCAAGTCGTTGAGCACGAAGAGCACGTCCGCGCGCAGCTCCGCGGCGCGGTCGGCGATCTCGCGCGCTTTGCCGCTGCCGACGAGCGTGGCCGGGTCGACATGCGGCAGACGCTGGACGATCTCGCCGACGACGTTCGCTCCGGCGGCCTTCGCGAGCGCGACGAACTCGGCGAGCTCGGGCGCGAGCGGCCGCTGCGGATCCTGCAGGTCGACCGCGACGACGAGCGCACGCTGCGGACCCGCATCGGTCGGATAGAGACGGCGATCTTCGTGCACGGCGCGTTGCGACCGACGTTGGGCGCGCGATTGCGCGGCGCCTTCGTACGCGCTCGCCGCCGACATCGGACCGGCTACCGAGCCGCGTCGTTCACGGCACGGATGAGCCACGCGAGACCGTCGTTGTAGCGCGGACCCGGACGTTCGAGGATTGCCGCATCAGGCAGCGTGTAGATGCGCTTGCGGCGCACGGCGCTCAGCGCGTTCCACGGCGGCCGGTTCAGCACCGCGTTCAGCGCGACGGTCGGGTCGACGATCAGCGCGTCGGGCTGCCGCGCGACGAGCGCCTCGGCGCTGTAGCGCGCGTACGGCGCCGCAACGTCCGCCGCGGCGTTGCGGCCGCCTGCCATCGAGATCAGCGTCGCGATGTACGATCCGTCTCCGACCGTGTAGATCGGCGCGCTGCCGAGCACCACGAACAGCGACGGCCTGCGCGCGCGGTGCGGCACCGCGCGCATCAACTGACGCGTGCGCGCGCGCATCGCCGCGATCAGCGTGCGCGCGTCACGTTCGTGAGCGGTCACACCGCCGATCGCGCGCAGGTCGGCGAAGATGTCGTCATACGTGTCGTCGGGCAACAGCATCACCGGGATTCCCGCGCGGCGCAGGTCGCCGGCCTGACGGCTCTGCGCGGGGATGCCGAGCGCAAGCTCCGCGTGCAGCGCCACGATGCGTTCCGTCGCGATC
The DNA here is from genome assembly GCA_963841685.1 of Vulcanimicrobiota bacterium. Taxonomy (GTDB): domain Bacteria; phylum Vulcanimicrobiota; class Vulcanimicrobiia; order Vulcanimicrobiales; family Vulcanimicrobiaceae; genus Vulcanimicrobium. Next base: position 1,180,079 of record CAWJDU010000003.1, on the reverse strand, counting down.
GACGCAAAGGTCGCAACCACCGGCAGCGCCTTCGCCTGCGGCGGAAAGTCGGTGAAGACCGAGACGCCGACGACGTCCTTCCCGGCGCCCACCGCGAACGAGATCCTCCGTCAGCGACGGCACGAGGGACACGATCCGCCGCGGGTTCGCGACGACGTCACGCGGCGCGCGGCCGCCGCGCGTACCGCACGCCGCGACGGTCGCGAGGAGAACGATCGCGGCGTACGACGCGAACGTTCGCAGCATGCCGGGGCGCACGCCGACCGATACGCCGGGATGCTGCGCGCACCTCGCCGACGAGGACGCGTCGTGACGCTCGCGAACGGCCGTCGGCAGAGTTCGCGTGCGCGGGAAGCCGGTGAGAATCCGGCACGGTCGCGCCACTGTCAGCGGGGAGCCGCCGCGGTCACGGTCCGAGAGGGCTGGAAGGCCGCCGCATCAGCATCGATCCGCGAAGTCAGGATACCGTCACGCGGACGCACGTCACCCCTCGCGTGAAGGGAAGGACCTGATGCCGTACCGTCCGCTTGCGGCGCTGCTCGCCGCCACCATCGCGTTCGCGTGTCGCGAGAGCGCGCTCGCGCAAAGCGCGCCGACACCCGCGCCGTCCGCCTCGCCGATCCCGCAGATCGGCCGGGTGCAAACGTCCGATCGTCGCGACGAGCCGCTGCGGGATGCCATCAAGACGACGTTCGTCGTCACGAAGGCCGACATGATCCGGCGCGGCGACGCGACGGTAGCCGACGCGCTCGCGCGCGTCCCGGGGCTGAGCGTGCAGCGCAACGGCCCCGCCGGCACGCTATCGACGCTCGTGCTCGACGGATACGCGACGAATCAGATTCTTCTGCTGATCGACGGGCGGCCGGCGGGCGGCGAGCAGGTGCAATTTCCGAGCATCGACACGATGCCGACGACCGGCGTCGAGCGCATCGAGGTGGTCGAGGGTGGCGGCGCGACGCTCTACGGCACCGGCGCGCTCGGCGGCGTCATCAACGTCATCACGACGGCCGGCCAGTCGCACGCGTTCCCGCGCATCTCGCTCGACGCCGACTCGCTCGGCGGCCGCGCGTTTGCGTTCGAGGACGGCACGTTCTCGTTCGAGCGCCGCGTCGATCCGAACCGGTTCGCGTATCCGGCGATCGGCCCCGTCGCGGCCGGCACCGCCGTGAACGAGGATCATGCCGCGACGACCGCGCGGTTTGCGGCCTCCGGCCGGCTCGGCGCGCTGCGCATCGACGGCAGCACCGGTTTGCGCTCGGATCATCTCGGCGTCCCGGGCGATGCCGAGTTTCCGCCGCTCTCTACGACGGCGCGCGAGAACACGACGACCGGTGACGCGCGCGTGCGGCTGGGACTCGATCGCGCGCAGTCGTCGGCGACCGTCGAGCTGAGCGGCACGACGTTGACGTCCCTCTACAGGTTCGACCCGAACGATCCCGCGTACGGCTCGGGGAACGTGTTCGGCGGCGCCACGCAGATCACGAGCGAAGGCCGCGTGCAGCTCAGTCTGCGCGACGTGATCCACAGCGATGCATCGACGCTGGTCGCCGGGATCGATCTCGCGCACGGCGCCGCGCGCGTTGACGACGGCGTCACCCCGGCGGCGCTCGGGTTCGCGCAAACGGCCGCCTACGCACAGGAATCGCTGACGCCCGGACGCGGATTCCGCATCGACGCCGGGCTGCGCGCGGAGCGTGACGGCGCGTACGGCGGTGTTTTCGCGCCGTCGCTCGGCGCGCGCGTTCCGCTCGGCGCGGGCTACGCGCTGCGTGCGAACTACGCGACCGGCTTCCGCGTCCCTGACGTCGTCGACCTCGCGTACCCGATCTACTCCAATCCGAACTTGCGCCCCGAGCGCTCGCGCGGCGGCGACGTGTCGCTGGACGCGCCGATTCTGGGCGGCGCGACGCTGCGCTGGTTCGACGAGAACGGCGCCGATCTGATCGCGTCGAACCCGGCGTACGACTTCACGCAGCCGACGTCGGCTGCGAACCCCTACTTGATCAACGTGTCGCGCTTCTCGATCGCCGGCTTCGTCGGCACGGTGCGCACGCGCCCGTTCCACGACGTGAGCGCGTCGTTCGCGCTCACCGATACGTACCGCGCGCTCGATCTGACCGGCATCGCGACGCGGCTGGCGCGCCGCCCGGTGCTCGCCGGCGATCTCACGCTCGAGTACGCGAGCCCGCACGGCAACGTCTTGCAGTCCGCCGGCATCCTGGCGCACCTGGTCGGGCGGCACGATACGCCGGACACCGAGTACACGCGCGTCGACGCCTACGCGCGGTTGACGCTCGCGCCGCGCGCGCTGCTCTCGCTCCGCGTGTACGACCTCGGCAACGAGCGGTACGCCGACGTGTCGGGATTCCCGATGCCCGGCCGAACGTTCGCGCTCGAGCTCTCGACGCGTTGACGGCATCCGCATGACGCGGCTCGCCGCGCTCGCCCTGCTCGTACCCGTCGCAATGGCGATCGGCATCGCGGTCGGCGGCGCTGCGCTGCCGGCGAGCGCGCTCGCGCACGCGCTGCTCCATCCGGCGAACGGTGACGATGTTGCGACGATCGTGTGGCAACTCCGCCTGCCGCGCGTCGTGAACGCGGCGGCTGTCGGCGCGGCGCTCGCGCTTGCCGGCGCGCTGCTTCAGGCGCTGCTGCGCAATCCGATCGTGGATCCGTACCTGACGGGCGTCGCGAGCGGTGCCGGCGCGTCGATCGCCGTCGCGGTCACGCTCGGCGTCGCGCCGCTGCTCGTGCCGCCCGTCGGCTTCACGTCCGGGCTCGCGACCGCATTGCTCGTCGTTTTGCTCGCGCGCCGAGGACCGCGGCTCGATGCGGAGCGCCTCGTGCTTGCGGGCGTTTCGTTGTCCGCGCTGCTCTCGTCGGTGATCGCGCTCGCGATCGAGCGGATCGGGCGCGGTGCGGCGGGCGAGACCATTCTCGCCTGGCTCGCAGGCTCGCTGGCTGGACGCGGATGGACCGATCTCGCGGCGACGGCGCCCGAGCTCCTCATCGGAACGGTCCTCGGTGTGGCGGCGATCCCCGCGCTGAACGTCATGCGGCTCGGCGAAGGCCGCGCCGCGGCGTTGGGCGTCGACGTCGTGCGCGTGCAGTGGATGTTGCTCGTCGCGTCGACGCTCCTGACGGCCGCGGCCGTCGCGCTCGCCGGGTTGGTCGGATTCGTCGGTCTCGTCGTCCCGCATCTTGCGCGCCGCATCGTCGGCGCCGATCTCCGCATGCTGTTGCCCGGCGCGACATTCTGTGGCGCAGCGCTCGTCGTGCTCGCCGACGCGCTCGCGCGCACGCTCGCCGCGCCGGCGGAGATCCCGCTCGGCGTGCTGCTCGCGTTCGTCGGCGTCCCCACATTCCTCGTCCTCTACTTGCGCGGAGCGGCGCGCGCGTATGCGTAGTCCGCGATGACGCTCGCGCTCGACGCCGTCGAGATCGCGCGTGGCGGACGTACGCTGCTCCGCGACGTCAGCCTGACCCTCGCGCACGGCGTGATCGCGATCGTCGGGCCGAACGGTGTCGGCAAGACGTCGCTGCTGCGCGCGATGGCGGGCGCGTTGCCGCCCGCGCACGGCACGGTCACGCTCGACGGCACGCCGGTCGCCGCGATGGTGCCGCGCGACCGCGCACGTGCCCTCGCGTTGATCGAACCGACCGAGCCGGTTCTCGCAGCGCTCACGGTCGTCGATGCGGTCGGCGCGGCGCGGTTTCCGTACCACCGCTGGTGGGAGTGGGAGGCGAGCGCGGACGATAACACCGCGATCGACGACGCCCTCGCGCGCACCAACCTCGCCGCGATGCGTGACCGCGAGATCGGCACGCTCTCCGCGGGCGAACGGCAACGCGTCTGGATCGCGCTCGCGATCGCGCAACGGGCGCCCGCGGTGCTGCTCGACGAGCCGACGTCGCACCTCGACCTGCGCGCCTCGGTGGAGACGCTGCAGCTCGTGCGCGAGCTGGGCGCCGGCGGAGCGCTCGTCGTCGCGGTGCTGCATCAGCTCGAAGAGGCGGCGGCCTTTGCGGACCGCGTCATCGTGCTTGGCGACGGAGGCATCGTCGCGGACGGGACTGCTGAGGCCGCGCTCACGCCCGCAACCATCGAACGCGCGTACGGCATCACGGTCGCGGTCGAGCGCCGTCCCGAAGGCCTGGCGTTCCACCGCAACGTGACGCGTTGAGCATAGGATCGCCTCGTGCTAAAACTTCACGAGCACTTGCGCCGCGATCGTCTGCATGGCCGCGTGCAGCGCGCCTGCCTGATCGGCCCAGACGAGGCGGTTCGAGTTGTCGGCACGTCCCTCGACCCGAACCGTCACCGGCGATGAGAGCGCGTACGCGAGCGTCAACGTCGTCTCGTTCCACTGCTGATCGTAGCCGGTGCGATACCCGCCGCGATCGCCGAACGTCTCGCTGCGCACGCCTGCGGAGAATTTCGGGGTGAACTGGTACAGCGCGTAGCCGGCGAAGCCGGTCCATGTCGCGGTCCCGAGTCCGGGCAGCGGCGTGCCCGTCGAGTCGACGAGAGTCGCCGCCGTCTGCCGGCCCTCGTCGTAGTTGCCGGTGAACGTGAGCTTCGGCGAGGCGTGGTACGTCGCTACGACGTCGATCAGCGAACGGTGTCCGGCGGCTGAGTCGCCCGTCGCCGACCACATCGCGTTCGAGTACCGCTCCATGCCGAGATAGCTCTGCGCGGACACCGACAGCACGCTGCCGTTGTACGCCGCGCCGAGCTCGGCCGTTTCGGGCCGCCGGGACCTTTGAGGTTGTCCCAGCCGTTGTCGACGCCCGCGATCAGCGAGACGGCGGGCGACATCGTGTACGTCAGACGCGCGCCCGTGTGCGTGAACGGCACCGCGTACCCGAACAGGATCGAGCGCGAGATGTCGTTGTTCGACGGATCCTCGATGACCTCGGCGCCCGCGAGCGTCTCGAACTTGCCGGCTTGCAGCGCGAACGGGCCGTGGCTGATCCCGATGTACGCCTGCGGCAGGTCGACGGCGGTTTGCAACGGGGCCGGGTTGTTCGCGTACGGATACGACGCGATCACGTCGGCGTTCGTGCCCGCCTCGAGCTCGATCTTGCCGAAGAACGTGCCGTTCTTCTGCACCTGCACGTTGATCGCGTTGAGCATCGGCTGACGGCTGATCGTGTCGAAGACGCGCGACGGAGCACCGTTGGCGAACGACATCGCCGGCGTTCCCGGTCCAAGCGACGAGTCGTTGTACGACGCCGCCGCGAATCCCGACGCTTGCCACGCTCGCGGCGACGGGGACGGCGCCGCCGACGCGGCGGGTGATGCGACGGGCGCGGGCGATATGGGCGTTTGCGCGATCGCCGGGACCGTACCGAGCGCGCATGCGGCGGCGAACGCCGCGAGCAGTCTCTTCACACTCTTCTCCAAGGCGCCGACTACGCGCTCATTCTAGAGGTGAAGGAAACGCGCGCCATTGGGGATTCGGTCAACGTTTCGGTGCGCCGGTGCGACAAGCGGCGTTGGCCAAACGGCGAAACGCGCCGCGACGCTAGCGCAGGGCGACCCCGTGTACGTCGTCCGACGTGACCCAGCCGTAGCGCCCTTTGTTCGGGCCGTTGACGAGGCGGATGCCGATCACGTCGCGCGCGTCTCCGTTGTCGCGACGAACCAGGCCGGCGCCGCATTGCACGACGACCGCGCGCGTGCCGGGCTTCGCGAGCAGCGTGTGCTGCAGCACGTCGTGCGTGTCGCCCCAGTGTCCCGACGCATAGTCGATCACGCGCTGCTTCGCGTCCCACACGAACACGTCGGGGTCGATCTCGGCGGATTTGAGGACGATGGCGCGCCCGACCGGGAGGCCGCACGGCGCTGCCAGCACCGGGATACCGAGCGCGGCAAGGAGAGCGAAGCCGCACAGGACGCGGGCGAGCACTGTCCCGGCGTTGCGACGGGCGCGGGGAGCGGTCCTCCGCAACGTTCCGGCGGCGGAAGCCGTTTGTTTCGGTACACGACCCACACAGGACCCGACGTGAAGAGACTCGTTCGACCGCTCTTGGCGGGCGCCGGCGTGACCGGCGCGCTTGCCGCGACGAATCGCGCCCTCGGCAACGCGCCGCTGCCGATCAATGCGCTCGGCGGGACGCGCGTTCCGTGGACGTGGCGCGGCTTCGAGATCTTCGCGACCGAGGCGGGTGAAGGATCGCCGGTGCTGCTGGTCCACGGCATCACGCCGGGCGGATCGTCATACGAATACCGCCGTCTTTTCCCGCTGCTGGCTCAGCGTCACCGCGTCATCGCGTTCGATCTCCTCGGCTGCGGGCTTTCGGATCGTCCGCGCCGCGCGTACACCGCCGAGCTGTTCGTCGAGCAGATCTGCGACGCGATCGACGCACTCTGCGGCGAGCCCGCGAGCGTCGTCGGCTCCTCGCACGGTGCCGCATTCGCGGTCCGCGCGGCGACTCGCGCCGACGGGCGCATCGCACGTCTTGCCGCGATCGCGCCGACCGGCGTGTCTGCGCCCGCCGAGCGCGGTGCCGTCACGGCGTTCATCCGCACGCCGCTGCTCGGCGAGACGGCCTTCAACGTGCTGGCGTCGCGGCCGGCGATTCGCTGGATGCTCGAGCACACCGTGTACGGCGACGCGGCGCACGTGACGAACGACGTCGTCGACCAGTACTACGCCGTCGCGCATCAGCCCGGTGCGCGGTACGTGCCGGCCGCGCTGCTCGGCGGTGCGCTGGCGTGCGATGTCGCGCGCGATCTGCCGTTCCTCGACGTGCCGCTCGCGGTGCTGTGGGGCGAGAACGCCCCCGCCAGCAACCCGCGCCGGAACGCGGACGAGTTCGTACGCCTCGCGCGCGACGCGCAGCTCTACGCGTTTCCCGACGCGGGAACGGCGCCGCACGAAGAAGCGCCGCACGCCGTGGACGACGTGCTCGCGGCGTTCTTCGCCGGCGTGCCGAACGCGGAGCCGGCGTTGATGCGTCAACGTGCAATCGACGCTTCGTAAGAAGTTCGTGCGGCGGCTTGTGTTCGCCGGGACGCTGCCGTACGCTCGAATCGCTTTCCCGCTCACCGGGCAAGCGTTCTTGGGCGAGGTTCCGGTTGGTGCGTTTCCATCAGCACTCGTTTGACGTTCTGCGGTCGGCGCTCGGCGTGCCGTCGCGCACGTTTCGCTACATGGGCAGCGGGCTGCCGAACGGCCAGGATCACCTCTGGCGCTGCGGCTGCGCCGCGCGCCAGAAGGGCGAGGTGTGCGAGCTCGTCCCCTGCGAACGGCACGCCGAGCTGAACCGCACCGCGTTCTTCCAGGCGGCCTGGTCGAAGACGCACTGACGGCGCGCGCCGCTACGGCGCGGGGCGATTGCCGTTCTGCCACCGCACGCCGGGCTGCAGGCTCGCGTCCGGATCGGGCGGCGCCGCGTTCGCGCACGATCCGGCTCCATCGTGACACTCGTACCGCACGTGGACGAGCGTTCCGCCCGCGGGCCACGGCGTCGCGCCCGGCGACGCCGAGCCGCTGATCGTGTCGCCGCCGATGTCGCCCTCGTGCGGCGGCGACGACGGGTCGCCGCCGGCGAGCGTCGCTGCATCGCCGTCCTTGCTTCCCACGACCGCGCTGTACGGCGGCAGCGCGAAGAGCCGTAGCGTCACGTACCGCTCGCGCTGCGCGAGCACCGCGCCGCCGGGGTCGAGCACGCGCGCCGTCACGTGCAGCGACATGCGCGATTCGGCGACGCCGCCGCCGCACTGCAGCCAGCCGATCGCGTCCGGCGCAGACGCCGTGCTGTCCGGCGCGCCGCACGCCGGCGGTGCGAGCGTCGTCGGCACGACCTCGTAGTTCGCGCCGAGCAGCGGATTCGGCACCGATGCGATCGCTGCCGCGTAGCCGTCCGCCGCATCGCTCGCGCTCGCGTTCGCGATCGCCGCACCGAGGCGGTTCTGGTACGCCGCGAGCGCGTCGTGCATCGCGGACTCCACGGCGTGTTCGGCCGCGGCATGCACGCGCGCGTGCGCGAACGCCGCTGCGCCGTCCAGCATCGCCGTCGCGAGCAGCCCGATCGCGATCGTGAGCCACAGCGTCGTCCCGAGCACGGTTACATCCGCGCGGGCGTCGCGACGTCGCGATACACCGCCGTCCCGGGCGCATACACGGACGGCGGCAGCGTCTCCTCGAGCGTCACGGTGGACGCGTCGTTCGCCGGAATCGTGCCGTCGTCGCCGACGGCGCACGGATCGCGCGGATAGGTGACGACAACGGTGAACTGCTCGGTCGACGCGTCGTACGTCGTCGACGCGGGCAGCTGCACCGTGCGCGGCGTCGGCGATCCGCACGGCATCGCTGCGACGAGCCGCGCACCGGCGAGAAACGTGCTTTTCCCCGCGTTCAGCGCCCAGGTGCGCTGCGAGCTCGCCGCGCCGGAAGGCAGATAGGCGACCGCGGCGCGCGCGCGTGCGAGCACGTTCTCGGCGACGGACAACGCCGCGTCCCGTGCGACCGGAGGCGACGCCGCGCGCGCGAGCGCCGCGAACGCTCCTGCCGTCGCCGCCGCGGCGAGCGCGAGGATGCCCGTGCACACGACGAGCTCGATCAGCGTGAAGCCGCGTTCAGCCGTTCGCATAGAATCCGCCGCTCGCGCCTTGCGCGTTCACCGCGCCGCAGCGTGCGAACTCGGTCGCGATCGACGCTCCCTCGCCCGCCGCGAGAAACGGCGCGAACGCGGCGTACCACGCGTTCGCGTCCTGCGTGCCGGCGTTCGACGGCGCGAAGCTGCCCGATTGCGATCCGTCGGCCGCCGGACCGTTCGGCGGGTACGCGACGTAGTTGCGCGACGGATCCCAGTTCGACGCCGCGTACGGCCGCACGAGCGTGTCGGTACCGCCGTCGCTCGCGCGCGTACCGCTGTACGTGAACGACGAACGTGCCGCCGATGAACCATCCGCTCGGAAACAGCAGCGTGCCGCCGCTCTGCGGCACCGGAACCGGCCATTCGACGAACGTGCTCCATCCCGTCTGCCACGCGATCGCGCACGAGGTGAGCGTCTTCGGTGCGGCGGTATCGTGGCCGACGTCGCAGCGCGCGCTGCACGTGTAGCGCAACACTTCCGTAAACCCGTTCGCGACCGTTCCGGGGACGAGATCAACGCTGAACGCGGCGGCGTTCGTCGCGATCAGCGCTTCGACCACGGTATTGCCGCTCGCGACGGGAGCGCCCGACGCGTCGAGCACGCCGAGCGGGACCGGCGCGGTCGCGGGCACGGCCGGCGCGACGAACGGCGAGTCGCGCGGTGCCGAGCACCGGGTCGGCGTGCGCCGCGAGCGCGCCGGGTGGAGATCGCCGTGAGCACGGGCGACGCGGTCAGCCCGGACAGTACGATGTCGCCGGCGGCGGCGGTGTCGCACGGCGGGATCGGCGCCGTCGCGGCGACGCGCTGCAGCGCGTCGTTCGGGATCGGCGTCGCTCGCGCCGTGATGCGGGAAGTTGCGGTAGCTCCAGAACGCCGGACCGGCCGCGTCCGCGGCATAGAAGTCGAGCTGCGTGCAGGCGTCGGCACCGCTCCCGGCGCTCGGTGACGAGGCCCAGATCGCGGTCGCGCTGCGCGCTTCCGCGCGCAACTGTCCTGCGAGGCGTTCGGCGGACGCGTACGCCGCATAGCGCGCCGACGTTCGCCGCGACGCGTCGGCGAGCAGACGCAGCATCTCGAACGCGCCGAACGCGAGCGTTGCGAACAGTGCGCTCGCCAGGAGCACGTCGATCAGGGTGAACCCGGCTTCGGCGTCCCGCACGATGGACGCGGTGCCCGTCCCGGCGCCGGCGAGTGCAAGAGAAGCAAGGGCCTCCCTGTGAGGACTCGGCGCATCGTGCGGAACAAGTCGCGTCGTATGGAGTCACTCTCGCCGGAACGGCTGCGCGAGCTGCAGCTGCACGCGAACGATATCCGCGTCGGCATCGTGCGATCGCTCGTCGCGGCCGGCTCCGGTCACTCCGGCGGATCGCTCGACATGGCCGACATCTTCGCCGCGATGTATTTCCACGTGCTGCGTCACGATCCGAAGAATCCCGACTGGCCGGAGCGCGACCGTCTGCTGCTCTCGTGCGGCCACATCGCGCCGGTTCGGTACAGCGCGATGGCGTACGCGGGCTACTTCCCGGTCGAGGAGTTGCTGACGCTGCGGCACTTCGGATCGCGCCTGCAAGGTCACCCGGAGCGCATCAGCATGCCCGGGCTCGAAACGACGTCCGGACCGCTCGGCGAAGGCCTCGCGCAGGGCACGGGCATGGCGCTCGGCGCGAAGATCGATCGGCGCCGACTGGCGCGTCTACGTCGTCGCATCCGACGGCGAGCACGAGTGCGGCCTCCATTGGGAAGCGATGATGACGGCCGCCAAGTTCAAGCTCGGAAACCTCACGTGCATCGTCGACCGGAACGTCATCCAGATCGACGGCAGCACGGAGCAGCGTGATGCCGCTGGAGCCGCTCGCAGACAAGTACCGCGCGTTCAACTGGGCGGTCTTCGAGTGCGACGGCCACGACATCGCCGCGTTCCTCGACTGCGTCGAGCGCGCGCACCGCGTGATCGACAAGCCCGCAAGCGATCATCGCGCACACCGTCATGGGCAAAGGCGTCTCGTTCATGGAAGGCGATTACCTGTGGCACGGCAAGCCGCCGAAGAACGACGAGGCGCAGATCGCGCTGCACGAGCTCGGCGCCGACACGCGCGCTGATCGGAGCGGACCGCTGATGGCCGGCACGACGACCGCCGCGCGATCCGTCGATCGGCGCATGCACCTCGTGGACTACACGGCGCCGGTGAAGCAGGTGCCGACGCGCAACGGCTTCGGCGAAGGGCTGGTCGAGGCGGGACACCGCGATGCGAACGTCATGGCCATCTGCGCGGACCTCTCGGAGTCGACGCGCATGGAGGCGTTCAAGAAGGCGTTTCCGGGGCGCTACGTCGAGATCGGCGTCGCGGAGCAGATGCTCGTCGCGATGGGGTCGGGCCTTGCTGCGACCGGGAAGATCCCGTTCATCGCCAGCTATGCGATGTTCAATCCGGGACGCTCGTGGGAGCAAGTGCGCACCACGATGGCGCTCAACGAGTCGAACGTCAAGATCGCCGGGGCGCACGCGGGCGTCTCCGTCGGCCCCGACGGCGCGACGCACCAGGCGATCGAGGACATCGCGATCATGCGGGTGATCCCGAAGATGACGGTCGTGGTGCCGTGCGATTCCGTTCAGACGAAAAAGGCGACGCTCGCGGTCGCGCAGCGCTGGGGCCCGACGTACCTGCGGTTCGCGCGCGCCGAATCAGCCGTGATCACGACGGACGAGACGCCCTTCGAAGTCGGCGTCGCGCAGACGTTCCGTGACGGCGCCGACGCCGCGATCGTTGCGTGCGGCATTCTCGTCTACAACGCACTTCATGCCGCCGAGCAGCTGGCGCGGGACGGCATCGCGTGCCGGGTCATCAACAACCACACGATCAAGCCGATGGACGAGGCGGCGGTCGTCGCGGCCGCGCGCGACTGCGGCGCGATCGTGACCGTCGAGGAGCACCAGGTGCACGGCGGGATGGGCTCGCGCGTCGCGGAGATCCTCGCAACGCAGCACCCCGCGCCGATCGAGTTCATCGGCGTGCACGACCGTTTCGGACAGTCGGGTTCGCCGCAAGAGCTCACCGAAGAGTACGGCATGGGCGTCGCGGCGATCGTCGCCGCGGTGCGCCGGGTGCTCGCCAGAAAGCGCACGTGAACGCGATGCAGACGACCTTCGATACCTCGATCTTCAAGAGCTACGACGTCCGCGGCATCGTCGACGAGCAGCTCGACGCCCGACCTGGTCTACCTCATCGGCCGCGCGTTCGTGCAGGCGCTCGGGCGAAAGAACATCTGCATCGGCCGCGACATGCGGCCGTCCGGCACCGCGCTGATGGAAGCGCTCACGCGCGGTGCGGTCGACGGCGGCGCGGACGTCACGCACATCGGAATGATCTCGACGGACGCGCTGTACTTCGCCGTCGGGCACTACGGCTTCGACGGCGGCGTGATGATCACGGCGTCGCACAACCCGGCCCAGTACAACGGCCTGAAGTTCTGCCGCGAAGAAGCGCAGGCGATCTCGCTCGACACCGGGCTCGGCGACATCCGCGACCTCGCGCTCTCGCGACGGTTCACCGAGCCGGCACGCAAGGGCCGCACGTCGTCGCGCGAGATCCTCGACGACTTCGGCAAGCACTGCGTCTCGTTCGTGCGCGACCCGGCGAAGATCAAGCCCTACAAGATCGCGATCGACGCGGGGAACGGCATGGCCGGCCTCACCGTACCCTACGTCTTCAAGTACCTGCCGCAGATCGAGGTGCTGCCGCTGTACTTCGAGCTCGACGGCACGCTTCCCGAATCACCCCGCCTCGCCGATCGAGGACGAGAACAAGGCCGATCTGCGCAAGGCCGTGCTCGACAACCGCTGCGACCTCGGCGCGGCGTTCGACGGCGATGCCGACCGCATGTTCCTCGTCGACGAGCAGGGCGGATTCCCGGACGGCAGCATCGTCACGGCCGCGGTCGGCGTCGCGACGCTGAAGAAGTATCCCGGCTCGAAGATCCTCTACAACCTCATCTGCTCGCGCAGCGTGCCCGAGGCGGTCCGTCGCGCACGGCGGCATCCCGGTTCGCTCGCAGGTCGGCCACTCGCTGATCAAGCCCGAGATGCGCGCGCAGAACATCCCGTTCGGAGGCGAGCACAGCGGCCACTTCTACTTCCGCGAGAACTGGTTCGCCGACTCGGGCATGATCGCGCTGCTGCAGTGCCTCGACCTCTTCAGCGAGAGCGCCGGTCCGATCACGGCCGCGATCGCGCCGTACAACACGCGCTTCCGTTCCGGCGAGATCAACACCAAGGTCGACGACGCCGATGCGAAGATGCACGCGATCGAGGAACGGTTCAAGGACGCGAAGATCGACCACCTGGACGGTGTGACGGTCGAGTATCCCGCCTGGTGGCTCAACGTGCGCAAGTCGAACACGGAGCCGCTGCTGCGCCTCAACGTCGAAGGCGACACGCGCGAGCTGATGGAGAAAGGCCGAGACGCAGCGCTCGGCGTGATCGCCGGCTAAGGCGCCATGCAGGATCCCCTCGAGTCGTACCGGCGCGCGCGCGACGATGTCGCCGGCGCGCTCGACGAGCTGCGCGCGCTCGTCGAGGGCGAGTCCTCGCGCTGGTACGATGCGGCCGACGACGCGGCGACGCTCGAACGCAGCGTCGCGCGGCTGCGTGACGGCCGCTTCGTCCTGGCCGTGGTCGGCGAGTTCTCGAGCGGCAAGTCGTTTCTGCTCAACGCGCTGCTCGGCAAGGTCGAGTTCGAGGAGCGGCCCGGCGGAAGGCGCATCGCCGGACTGCTCGCGACCGACATCAACCCGTCGACGGCGACGATCACGGAGCTCGCATACGCGAGCGAGCCGTCCGCGACCGCGGTGTATGCGAGCGGCCGTGAAGAGCGCGTGCCGATGGGCCGTCTCGCCCGCTTCGTGGCCGTCGCGGCCGAGGGCAAGCTGCACGACGCGACGGCGGAGGACGAAGGCGGACCGACGCTCGTGCGCGTCGCCGTCGACTCGCCGTTCCTGCGCAACGGCTTCATCGTCGCGGACACGCCCGGGCTCGCGTCGATCAATCCGGCGCACCGGCGCGCGACGCTGTCGTATCTCCCGCGCGCCGACGTCGTGCTCTATCTCATCGACACGCAGCAGCCGTTCACGGACGGAGACGCGTCGTTTCTCGGGATCGTCCGCCGCTACATCGAGTCGGTGTTCATCGTACAGACGAAGATCGATCTGTGGCGCATGCCCGACGACCCGGGTTCCGGCCGCGACGTCGTCGACGGCGTCGGGACCGCTTCGCGAGGCGTGGCAGAACGCCGCGCAGCGCATCGTCGCGCAAGCCGCGAAGCATGCGCCGGGCACGCCGGTGTTCCCGCTCTCGGCGCGCGAGTACGCGGAGGGTCTTCTCACCGGCGACGACGAGCTGCTCGCGCAGAGCCGCTTCCCGGAGTTTCACGCCGCTCTCGATGTGTCGCTCGTGGCGACGACCGGCCGTGCGCGGCTGCGTCGCGCCGCGAACGAAGCGCGCCGCATCGCGACGCGCGCGGCGGACGCGCTCGCGTTCGACGCCGCGGCGCTCGAGCTCGATGCCGGCGCGTTGCGCGAGCGGCGCGACGCGATCGCGCCCGCGCTCGACGCGTTCGATGCGGCGGCAAGCGACGCGACGGCGACGGCTCGACGACGCCGGCGCGGCTCTCGCGCAGACCACGCGCGCGCAGGGAGCCGGCGCACGCGCGGCGCTCGCGCGCACGCTGATGCGTACGTTCGACACTGCGGACGTCGCGCGGCTGCGCGACCGTGCGAAGCTGCACATTCTCGTCGACGACGTGCTGGCCGCCGCCGTCGGCCGCTTCGCGACGGGCGCCGCCGAGGCGATCACGAAGCGCCTGCGCGACGACGCGAAGAGCGCGTCGGAGTCGGTCGTCGGCGCGGCGCGCGACGCCGATGCGACGAGCACGCTGACGCCGCTGCTCGACGCCATTGCGGCCGAACGTCTTCCGGTGACCGAAGATGCGGCGCGCGCGTTCGGAGCCGACGCGTCGAGCGGCGCGTGGAGCACCGATCTCGAGACGGGGCTGCGCAGTTCGATCGTGCTGGGCGCGCTCGGCGGAGCGGCCGTCGGTCTCGTCGACGCGATCGCGCGGCGTTTTGCGGCCGCGCCGGGCGATACGTACATGAAGCGCGAGCTGCTCGCCGATCTCGACGCCGGCGTCTACGCGGCGTTCGACGCCGAGCTCGAGGCGTATCTCGACGGCATCGCGGCGCGCGTCGACGCGATCGCGCGCGGTCTGGGCGAACGTCTCGCGCGCGCTGGCGCCGCGCGTGCGCGCCGAAGCGCTCGGACCGCTCGACCGCGCGCTCGCGGCGCACGGATCGGGCGCCGATCGCGCGGCGGCCGCAGAGGCGGCGCGCGAGCGCGCGCTCGGCGTGCGCGCGCTCGCGACGCGGATCGAGACGCGCAGCGAGGCGTTCGCGCGCGAGAGCCGCGCCGGGCGCGCGGAGCTGGCCGATCCCGCCATTCCGCTCGATCCGCTCGCCGGACGTCAGCGCGTCGTGGCCGCGGACGGCGCCCGCTTCGACCCGCTCACCTACGAGCACGGGCTCCGTCCCGAACGCTGGCGCGTGCCGGTGATCGGCGCGTTCAAGCGCGGCAAGTCGAGCCTGATCAACGCGATCGCCGGCAATCGCGTGCTGCCGGACGAAGGCGCCGATCTCGAGATGCACTTCCCCGTGCACGTTCGCTACGGCGACGCGAACCGCGCGTACGCGCTCGGCGAAGACGCGGGCTGGAACGAGATCGCGCGCACCGACGTGTTCGAGGCCGCGCAGCGCACGCCGGTGCTGATCGAGACGCCGTGGTCGCTGCCGCGCCAGCTCGTGCTCGTGCACACGCCGGCGTTCGACTCGGGCGTGCCGCTGGCGAGCGAGATCGTGATCGCGGCGGCGACGGCGGGCAGCGAGATCCTCGCGCTGTTCTCACGTCAGCTCTCCGACCGCGAGCTCGAGCTCTACGGCCGCATCGCGCAAACCGGCAAGGCGATGACGTTCGTCCACACGATGGCGGACCACGAGGACGCATCGGAACGCAGGAACGTCGTCATGCTCGCGGACCGCTATCTGCGTGAACGCAACGTCACGCCGCAACGCATTTTCAGCACGTCGACGCTCGAGTACCGCGAAGCCGTCGCTGCCGGACGCGCGCCCGCGGGATGGAACGAGCTCGCTCGCGCTGCGTTCGACGCTCGAGGCGCACGCGGAAGAGCACATGGCGCACCTTGCGCGCGCGGAGCGCGAACGCGCGGACATCGAGCGCCTGGCGAAGCAGGCGCCGCGCGACGCCGGCGATGAGCCGCGCGCGCGCGCTTCGTTCTTGCACCGGTTGCTGGGAAGACGCTGAGCGTACGCGCGTCATGAACGCAAGGGGGTTGCCGGCGCGGACGGCCCGAATCGACCCGGACGTGCCGGACACCTACATCCTCGGACCGTCGCGGCTCGCGCTCGGCGACGGCACGTCGGCTCATGGACGGGTTGCGATCGAACGAGGACGGATCGCACGCATCCTGCCCGAGAACGGGCCGTCCGACATCCGGCTTCCCGACGGAGCGATCGTCGCACCGGGGCATGATCGACGTACACACGAACGGCGCCGACGAGATGCTGTTCAATCGCGACCAGCGCGACGCCGTCGTCGCCGCATCGCGCGCGTACGCGCGGCAGGGCGCGACGGGCTACGTCGCCGGGATCATGACGGCGCCGTGGGAGTCGATGATGCACGCCGCGGCCGAAGTCTCGGAAGCCGCGAACGAGCTCGTCGAAGCGGGCGATCCGATCGGCGCGCGGTGCCTCGGCATCCACTTCGAAGGACCGTTCCTCAACCCGAAGTTCCGCCGCGTGCATCGCGGCGAGTGGATCGTGCCCGCGACGATCGAACGCGCGCGCGAGATGATCGAAGCGTGCCGCGGCGCGCTCGTCATGGTGACGATGGCGCCGGAAGCGGAGGGCGTCGACGACGTCGCGCGCTTCTTCTTCGATCAAGGCGTCGTGTGCTCCGCGGGTCACACGTCGGCGCGCTACCGCGAAGGCATGCTCGCGATCGGGCTCGGGTTTCGCACGCTGACGCACGCGTTCAACGCGATGCCGCCGCTCGACCATCGCGATCCCTCGCTGCTCGCCGCCTTCATGCAAGAGTCGCGCACGTACGGTGCAGCTGATCTGCGACGGATACCACGTCTCGCCGCCGATGGTCGACCTGCTCTACCGCACGCTGCACGAGCGGCTCGTCCTCGCGACCGACAACATGCCGCCCGCAGGCAGCGGGTACCGCATCGAGGGCGGCGTCGTGCGCGCGGAAGACGGGACGATCGCGGGCAGCGCGCTCGTGATGGATCAGGCCGTGCGTCATCTCATGGAGTACGCCGACATCCCGTTCGCGACCGCGATCGTCAACGCGACGCGCAGCCCCGCACAGCTCCTGAACCTCGACCGCGAGCTGGGCACGATCGAACCCGGAAAGCGCGCGGACCTGTCGATCTGGAGCGACGATTACCGGGTCCTCGCGACGATCGTCGGCGGCATCGCCGTGCACGGCGCCGCGCACCTGTACCGCGAGCCGCGCGCGGCGAACGCCACCCGTTGAGCCGCTGACCGGCGTCGTCATCGCCGGGCTCGCGCTGCTCGGCGTGATCGTGCGCCCGTTTCGCATCAACGAGGCATGGTGGGCCTGCGGAGGCGCGGTGCTGCTCGTCGTCGCACGCGCGCTGGCGCCGCGCGAGGCGCTCGGCGCGATCGCGCGCGGCACGGACGTCTACCTGTTCCTGATCGGGATGATGGCGCTGGCGGAGTTCGCGCGCGAAGAACGCGTGTTCGACTGGATCGCCGGCGGCGCGGTGCGATCCGCGCGCGGTTCGCGCGCGCGGCTGCTGCTGCTCGTGTACGCGGCGGGCGTCGCAACGACGGCGCTGCTGTCGAACGACGCCACGATCGTCGTGCTCACGCCGGCCGTGCTGGTCGCGATCGCCCGCACGAACGCGCAGCCCGAGCCGTACGTCTTCGCGTGCGCGCTCGTCGCAAACGCGGCGAGCTTCCTGCTGCCGATCTCGAACCCGTCGAACCTGTTGTTCTTCGCCGAGCGCATGCCGCCGCTCGGCACGTGGTTCGCATCCTTCGGACTCGCCGCGATCGCTTCGGTCGTGTTCACGTACGGCGCGCTCGCGTTGATCTTCAAGCGCGACCTCGCCGGCCGGCTCTCCGTCGACGACGGCGCCGCGCCCGCGCCGCGTCCGCTTGCGCTGGCGACGCTCGGCGTCGCGGCACTCGTGCTCGTCGCGACGTCGTCGCTCAGCGGACCGCTCGGCACGGTGACGTTCGCGCTCGGGGCACTCGCGATGCTCGTCGCCGCAACCGCTCGCCGCAGCGCGCCGCTCGCGATCGTCCGCGGCGTCGCGTGGCCGGTCGTCGCGCTGACCGCCGCGCTGTTCGTCCTCGTCGACGCGCTCGACGCCGCGGGCGCAGGGTCGCTGCCGCGGACGCTCTTCGCATGGGCCGCGCATGCGAGCGGTCCGGTCGGTCGCACCGCCGTCGCGTTCGCCGCCGCGGCCGCGTCGAACGTCGTGAACAATCTGCCCGTCGCGCTCGACGTCGGCAAGGCGGTCGCCCGCGTGCACCCGTCCACGGCGCTGAGCGCAGCAGCACTCGCCGGCGTCAATGTCGGACCGAACTTCACGGTGAACGGCTCGCTCGCGACGCTGCTGTGGCTCGCGGTCTTGCGCCGCGCGGGCGTCGAGGTGACGCCGCTGCGATTCGCGGCCGTCGGTTTCGCCGCGACGCCTGCGGCGCTCGCGGCCGCGGCGTTGCTCGCACGCTGACGCGCCGGCAGGAAGCGAGCGCCCTCGTGCGCGAGACGCTCGCATGACGTCGACCGGCGTGCTCGTCCGTGACGCGAACGGCGTCCGCACCGTCGTGCTGGACCGCCCGGAGAAGAAAAATGCGCTGACCGTGGCGATGTACGCGACGCTCGCGGAAGCCGTCACGACGGCCGAAGCCGACGGTGTCGGCGCCTTGCTGATCGCGGCGTCCGGCGACACGTTCACCGCGGGCAACGACCTGCGCGACTTCCTGGCCGATCCGCCGCGCGGGCCCGACGCGCCGGTCTCCCGCTTTCTGCATGCGCTCGTCGACACCGACGTGCCGATCGTCGCCGCGGTGCGCGGCGCCGCGATCGGCATCGGCACGACGATGCTGCTGCACTGCGACATCGTGTACGCGTCGCCGACCGCGCGCTTCACGATGCCGTTCGTCGACCTCGGGATCGTGCCGGAAGCCGGCAGCAGCGTGCTGCTGCAGCGGCGCATCGGCCGCGCGCGGGCGGGAGCCGCGCTCTATCTCGGCGAGACCATCGACGCGGACGCCGCGCTGGCGAGCGGCCTGATCGCGAAGCTCGTCGCCGGCGACGCGCTCGATGCGGACGCGGAAACCGCCGCGCGCTCGATCGCGGCGAAGCCGCGTGAAGCGGTGCGCGAGACGAAGCGGCTGCTGAACTACGACCGCGACGTCGTGAAGGCCGCGATCGCGCGCGAGAGCGCCGCGTTCACCGCGCGCCTGCAATCGGACGAGGCGCGCGCCGCGATGAGCGCGTTCTTCACGCGCGCGCCGGCTGGGCGCTGACGAAACCGCGCGGCGGGAAGTCGTCGCGCCGCTGCAGCCAGTTGCGCGCCGAATAGCGAGCGCGCCCGTCGACGAAGTGCAGCGTGTACGCGTGCCGCGATCGCTCGGAGCGGTTCGGCGCGCTGTAGTGCGGCAAGAGTCCGTGGAGCACGACGAGCGTCCCCGCCTCGACCTCGACGGACTCGGCGTGCGAGTCGTCGGGCCACGGGGCCGCGTCGAGCTTCTCGAGCGTACCGTGTCCCGCGTCGACGACGAAGCGCTCGCGCAGCGGCGTACGATGCCCGCCGCGCTGCACCCACAAGCACCCGTTGCTGCGGTCGGCACGCTCGAGCGCGAACCAGAGCGTCGTCACGGTGGCCGGCTCGGTCTCGAAGTACGTCGCGTCCTGATGCCAGCGCACCTCGCCGCCGATGCGCGGCTGCTTGAAGATGTACATGCTCTGGTAGACGCGCGGGTCGCCGATACCGAGCTCGCGCGCGAGGCACGTCGAGCCGCGCGTCGTGCGAGAACGCGTCGAACACCGGATCGAGATCGTGCATCGCGTGCCCGATCTTGTTGATCGCCAGAGGCTTCGGCACGCGCAGCGCGCCCGACGCATCGAACGCCTCCTCTTCGAAGAAGCAGCGCACGACGTCGCCCGACGTCAGGAAATACGTCTCCGCGTTCGTCGATGACCCTTCCCGCGCGCTGAACACCCCCGAGGTCTCCGCCGGATCGAACGCGTCGACGATCGCCTCCGCCCGCTCGCGCAGCGCGGCGACCTCGTGCGGCGATTTGAACGCGGGGATGACGAGAAAGCCGTCTCGCTCGAACTGCGCCTTCACCTGCGACGAACCTCCACGGGCGATGCGACGATGTCCTCGTCGTCCTTCGTGAGCCGGTCCTGCTGCGCCAGCACGACGCGCACGTGCGAACCGCCGTCGGCGCGCTTCGTCACGTTGAACTCCTCGGCGAGCGTCCACACGAGGAACAAGCCCGCGGCCGCGCTCCGACAGCATGTCGCTCGGGAGGCGCGGCATCAGGATGAAGCCTTGGCCGCGATCGAGGAAGTGCAGCGTCGCCGCGGATACGTCGCTCCAGTCGAGAACGACGTCGATCTGTCCCGGCGCATACCGGACGACGTTGCTCAGCAGCTCGCCGAAGATCAGCTCCGCCGTGAACACGTCGTCGCTCGCCATGCCGCGTGCGGCCAACAGCGCCGCAAAGTCGGCGCGCGCGTGCTGCGCCGTGACGGCGTCCGACTGTCTCGAACGTCCACGACCGCGCGTGCCGGCCGTCCGCCACGCTCGCGAGGCGGACGGCCAGCAGCGCGACGTCGTCGTGCGCGCCGTCGCGCAGCAGCTCGTCGTGCAACGCGCGCGCAGGCCGCGGACCGAGCGCGATGCCGGGGTCGGCGAACGCGGCGTGCAAGCGGCGCTCGCCCTCGATGATGTCCTGCGTCGACTCGATCAATCCGTCCGTATAGAACAGGATCGTCGCGCCGTCGGGCACGTTGACCGTCTGCGGCGGCGCCTCGTCGCGCGCTCGCAAGCCCAGCGGCAGGCCGCGCGCGGCCAGCTCGACGATCGTGCCGTCCGCGTCGCGCATGAGCGGCGGCGGATGGCCCGCGGAGCAGTAGGACAGCGTGCGCGCGACGGGATCGAAGATCGCGACCGCGGCCGTGACCAATTGGTCGGGATGCTCCGACTTCAGCGTGCGGTCCGCCGCGTCGATCATCGTGGCGGGATCGGCGTAGACTTGCGACACGCCGCGAATGACCTCGCGCATCGCCGCCATGATGATCGCGGCCTGCAGGCCGCTGCCGGACACGTCGCCGATCGTGATGAGCACCCGGCCGTCCGCGAGTCGCAGCGCGTCGTACCAGTCGCCGCCGACCTGCGCCTCGACGCGTCCCGGCGCGTAGACTCCGTCGAACACGATCCCCGGGAGAACGGGAAGCCGTTGCGGCAGCAGCGCCTCCTGCAGCGTCGTCGCGACGTGCTGCGCGCGCTGGTACGCGAGCAGGGCCGCCTCCTTTTCGTGCAGCGACTGCTGCACGCGCAAGGTCATCTCGTGATAGACGCGGTCGAGGTCGGCGATCTCGTCGCCGCCGTCGATGACCTCGGTCGCTTCGCCGCGACCGAGGCGGCGCGCGTTGTCCGCGAGCTTCACGAGCCGGTTCGCGATGCGAAGCCCGAACCGGCCGGTCACCAACAGCGTGAGCACGATGCCGAGAATCGACGTCGCGACGATCAACGCTCCGAGCAGATTCAAGTAGCGCTGCAGCGGCGCGATGCCCGAGAGCGTGAGCCGCCGGATGGTCGTCTCGAAACCGACCCGCTCGTTGTCCCATGCGAGCCCGATCTTCTGCACGCCCGGGGTGCGGCCGAACGCCTGCGCCTGTTTCTTCTTGCCGGCCTGCAGCATCAGCATGTACGGGGTGAGGATGCGATCGACGACTTGCCGCGTGAGCGCGATGTACCGTCCGGCGTGCGCGGATACTTCCGGCGATCGCGCGACGTCGGCGCGCAATGCCGCCGCGCGGGCGGGAAGCGTCGCGACCGCGGCGCGGTAGAGACCCATCGTGCGCGGCTGCTGCGAGCGCGTGTAGTCGACGGCCGCATGCTCCGCCGCGACGATCACGTGGCGGACGCCTTCCGAATCGGCGAGCGCGCTGGTCGAGCGCTGCGAGGCAGCCGCCAACCGCTCCGTTTCCGTCCGCAGCAAACCGGCGATGACCAAGAGCGCGATCAGAAATGCCAGCGGAACGACGCTCAGCAGAACCGCTTGCGTTCGAATGCGGAGTACGACACGTCGAGCGACCTCTCGCGCCCTCGCCATCGCGAACGCCGTTCGCCGCGTCGCACCGATCCCCATCCGCCGCCCGAGGGCTCCTGACACCACGCTGTCAGGAGCGGCCTGCTAGGATTCCGCCATCGCATCGCTTCCGCAGAGGAACACGACATGACCGAAACCCAAACCGCCGTTCGCTCCGCGCTGACTTGGTTCGAGATCCCGGTCGCCGATTTCGACCGCGCCCGCCGCTTCTACGAAACGATCCTCGAGACGACGATCCCGGAGCACGCGTTCCAAGGCTCGCGAATCGCGGTCTTCCCGTACGAGCAGGGCGGCGCCGGCGGCTGCCTCGACGCCGGCTCCCCGTCGAAGCCCGGCGACCGCGGCGTCGTCATCTACCTCGACGTGCGCGGGCGCCTCGACCGCACGCTGCAGCTCGTCGCCTCCGCCGGTGGGCGCATCGCGTCGCCGAAGGCGGAGCTTCCGAACATCGGCTTCGTCGCACAGATCATCGATTCGGAAGGAAATCGGGTCGGTCTGCACTCGACCACCTGATCGATGCGCCGTGCCGACCGCCTCTTCACCATCGTGCAGCTGTTGCGAGGCGGCCGGCGCGTCACGGCCCGGGCGCTCGCGGAGCGTCTCGAGGTCTCCGAACGGACGATCTACCGCGACGTCGACGAGCTTACGCTCTGCGGCGTGCCGATCGAAGGCGAAGCCGGCCGCGGCTATCGCCTGCCGAAGTCGTTCGAGATCCCGCCGCTGATGTTCGAGCGCCACGAAGTCGAGGCGCTCGTCGTCGGCGTGCGGCTCGTCGAGGCGTGGTGCGGGCCGGGGCTTGCGGCGTCCGCGCGGTCGGCGCTCGCGCGGATTCGCGGCGCGGTCCCCGCCGACCTCATCGCCGGCGTCGACGATTCGCCCGTCTACGCGCCGCGTTTCCGGCGCAACGCGCCGCAGCACTTCGAGCTCGCGCGACGTGCGATCGTCGAACAGCGGCGCCTCGACGTCGCGTACGAGGACGAGAACGGCGGCGTCACGCAGCGAACGATCCGTCCGCTCGGACTCTACTTCTGGGGCAAGATCTGGACCGTGGTCGCGTGGTGCGAGCTGCGCATCGACTTCCGCAGCTTCCGCCTCGACCGCATTCGCGACCCGGTGCTCGCGACGCCGTTCGAGCACGAGCCGGACAAGACGCTCGACGTCTTCCTCGCGCGCGTGCGCGCCGAAGCGCGCTGACGCAGTCACGAGCTGGTGATGGCGCCACGGCGCATCGCCGCATCTGAAGCACAACGGCTGCGCGCACTGGAGCCGAACGTCGGAAGACGTACTCGAACAGACCTTCCGAGCTCATTGCGCGAGGCGGTCGATCGCGCGGTGGAACTCCAGCGCGACGACCGCGAACGCCGCCGTGACGAGCGCGACGAGGCCGACGTTCAACGCCAGTTGCTCCGCGGGCGTCGCCCCGGCTCCGGCGACGGCGAATCGGACGAGCAGGCGCAGCGCCAGCGCGACGAGCCAGATCACGACGGTGACGAGGTTGCCTTGCGCGAACACGGCGCCGCGCTCGCCCGCAGCGGTGAACGTCGTCGAGCGCGCGACGAGCGCGCCGGTGACGACGCCCGCAAGCGCGCCGGCGACGAGCGCGATCGCGACGAACGGCCGGTTCGCTCCGGGGAGCGTCAGCGCGGGCCACAGTAAAAGAGCCAGCAGAACGGCGAGGATCGCCGGCCGCACCCACACCGTTCGCACGCGCACCTTCCGGCGGCGGAGCTCGCGGAACAAGAACCGCACGACGACCAGCAGCACGATCGCGTACGTGATCACGGTGTTCTGCATGCCGGGATTCGACGTCACGCCGCGCCTCCGAGGTATGCCGCGCGCACGGCTTCGCTCGCCGCGAGATCGCTCGCCGCTCCCTCGTGCGCGATGCGGCCCACCTCGAGCACGTAGCCGCGGGACGCGATCGCCAGCGCTTGCCGCGCGTTCTGCTCGATCAGCAGCACCGTCGTGCCGCGCGCGTTGACCTCACGGACCACCTCGAAGATCGTTTCGACCAGCTTCGGCGAGAGTCCCAGAGACGGCTCGTCCAGCATCAGCAGCCGCGGGCGCGACATCAGCGCGCGTCCGATCGCGAGCATCTGCTGCTCGCCGCCCGACATCGTGCCTGCCTTCTGCTCGTAGCGCTCGCGCAGCCGCGAAAAGATTCCGAGGACGCGGTCGAGGTCTTCTGCGATCTCGTGCTTCGACCGCCGCGTGTACGCGCCGAGCTCGAGGTTCTCGCGCACCGTCATGCGCGGAAACACGCGCCGGCCTTCCGGCGAATGGCCGATTCCGATGCGCACGATCTCGTTCGGCGCGAGCCGCGTAATGTCGCGGCCCGCGAACCGGATCGTCCCGGACGCCGCGCGCACGAGCCCGCTGATCGCTCGGAGCGTCGTCGTCTTCCCCGCTCCGTTCGCGCCGATCAGCGTCACGATCTCGCCCTCGTCGACCGCGAGCGAGATACCGTGCAGCGCGGTGATGCGCCCGTAGCGCGCGACGAGGCCGTCGACCTCCAGCAGCGGCATCAGGCCGCGCCGCCCGCGGCTTCCGCGCCGAGGTACGCTTCGATCACGCGCGCGTCGCGGCGAATTTCGTCCGGCAGTCCCTCGGCGATCTTCTCGCCGTGGTCCAGCACCGTGACGCGCTCGCTGATCTCCATGACCACGCTCATGTCGTGCTCGATGAGGAACACCGTCACGCCGCGCTCGCGGATGGCGCGGATGAGAGCGACCAGGTCGCGTTTCTCGATCGGATTCATCCCCGCGGCGGGCTCGTCGAGCAGCAGCAGCTTCGGTTCCGACGCGAGCGCGCGTGCGATCTCGAGCCGCCGCTGCAGACCGTATGCGAAGTTGCGCGCATACTCTTCCGCGCTGCGGTCGAGCCCGACGAATCGCAGGAGATCCATCGCGCGGTCGCGCGCCGCACGTTCCTCACGCCGCTGGCGCGGCGTGCGGACGATCGAGTCGGCAAGGTTCGCGCGGAGCCGGGCGTGCTCGCCCGTCATGACGTTTTCGAGCGCCGACATGAACGCGAAGAGCCGGATGTTCTGGAACGTGCGCGCGATCCCGCGCGCGGCGATCGCGCTCGTGGCGCGTCCCGTGATGTCGTCGCCGTCGAACGTGATGCGCCCCGCCGACGGCCGGTAGATGCCGGTGACGAGGTTGAACGCCGTCGACTTGCCGGCGCCGTTCGGACCGATCATCGCGACGATCGAGCCGCGCTCGATCCCGAAGCTCAGGTCGTTGACGGCGACGAGCCCCCCGAACCGCTGCGTGACATGGTCGAGCGACAGAAGCGACACGGTCAGTGCGCGGCCCCGCCGTACAGCTCTTGCTCGTGCGCCGCAGCCGTCGCGTCGACGTCGGCGGCGTGGAGCTCCGCCTTGCGCTGCCGGCTCGGCAGCAAGCCTTCCGGCCGGAAGAGCATCATCATGACCAGGATGACGCCGTAGATCAAGTAGCGCGAGTTCGTCAAATCGACGTTCAGCCCGATCGCGTGCAGCGCGCTCGTTCCTTGCGGGAGGATGAAGCGCTCGAGCGCGGACAGGATCACGCTGCCGACGATCACACCCGGGATGTTGCCCATGCCGCCGAGCACCAGCATCGCGAGAATGAAGACGCTGACGTTGAAGCCGAACTCGTCCGGCGAGACCAGCTGCAGCTTCGATGCATACGCGCAGCCCGCGAGGCCGCTGAACGAGGCGCCCATCGCGAACGCCGCGAGCTTGGTGGTCGTCGTGTTGATGCCCATGTGCGCGGCGGCGAGCTCGTCTTCGCGAATCGCCATCCACGCGCGCCCGATGCGGCTCTGCCGCAGGTTGTTCGCGACGACGATCGCGAGCGCGATCAGCGCCAGGATCAACAGGTAGTACGGCAGCGGGTTGAAGCCGAAGCGCAGTCCGAAGAACGTGGGCTGATCGAGCGTGCCGATGCCGTTCGGGCCGCCGGTCCACTGGCTCAAGTTCAGAAACGTCTGCGGCACGATCTCGCCGAACCCGAGCGTCACGATCGCCAGATAGTCGCCGCGCAGCCGGAGCGTCGGCGCGCCCAGCAGGATGCCGAACACCGCCGCGATGCCGGACGCGACGAACAGCAGCGCCCAAAACGGCACGTGGATGCCGAACTGCGGCGACGCCAGCATCGCAAACGCGTACGAGCCGATCGCGAAGAACGCGGCGTACCCGAGGTCGAGCAGGCCCGCGAAGCCGACCACGATGTTCAGCCCGAGCGCGAGCAGCACGAACGCGCCCGCGTCCGCGAGGAAGTTCGTGAACGCGCCGTTGCGGCCGATGAACGGCAGCGCCAGCGCGACGGCGAACGCGATGGCCGCGTTGCGCGTGCCCGGCGAAACGCGCGCGAGCGTCATACCTTGTTCGGGACGGACTCGCCGAGCAGGCCCGTCGGCCGGAAGATCAGCACGAGCACCAGCATCGAGAAGACGACGACGTTGGCCCACTGGTCGCCGATCGTCTGCGTCGTCATGGCCTCGATCAGGCCGATCAGGAATCCGCCGAGCATCGCACCCGCGAGGTTGCCGATCCCGCCGAGCACGGCCGCGGTGAACGCCTTGAGCCCGGCTGCGAAGCCGTTGAAGAACCACGTCGAGCCGTAGTAGACGCCCGATACGAATCCCGCCGCGCCGGCCAGCGCCGAGCCGATCAGGAACGTCACGGCGATCGTCGTGTTGATGTCGATGCCCATCAGCTGCGCCGCTTCGCGGTCTTGCGCCGTCGCGCGCATCGCCTTGCCCATCCGCGTCTTGTTGACGAACGCCTGCAGGACGATCATCAGCACGATGGCGAGCAGGATCACCGCGATCTGCTTCGCCTGAACCGTCACGGCGCCGAGCGCGAACTGCGGGTTCGGCATGAGGTCCGGGAACGGCACGGGCGACGGTCCGCGCCAGTACAGCATGAGGTTCTCGAGGATGAACGACATCCCGATCGCCGTAATCAGCGGCGCGAGCTTCGGCGCGCCGCGCAGCCGCCGGTATGCGAGCCGCTCGATGATCACGCCGGTCAAGCCGCACAGCAGCATCGCGGCGAGGATCGTCACGACGACGACGAAGACCAATGTCGGCCCGGTGACGACGCCGGTCACGCCGAGCAGCGTCAGGACCGCGAGCGAGAAAAACGTGCCGAGCGTGTAGATGTCGCCGTGCGCGAAGTTGATGAGCTCGATGATCCCGTAGACCATCGTGTACCCGAGCGCGATGAGCGCGTAGATGCCCCCGAGCGACAGCCCGTTGATGAGCTGCTGAAGAAAGAGGGCCACTCAGGTCTTGACGGTGATCTGATCGATGTCGACGCGCTTGCCGTTCTCGACCTCGAACAGCGTGAGGATCGGCGCCGTCGTGTCGCCGTTCGCGTCGAACCCGATCTTGCCGATCGGGGAATCGAAGTCGCGCGTCGCGGCGACGTTCTTCAGCACGTCGGCGCGCGTGGGCATCTTGCCGCCGTCGTCGCCGATCGCTTTCTGGATCGCCGCGATCTCGATGTTCGCGGCCGCGTACGCGTTCGCCGAGTACGGTCCGACGTCACTGCCGAAACGCGCCTTGTAGGCGGCGACGAACGCCTTCGCCGACGGCAGCTTGTCCGCATCGGGCGCGGCCGCCGTCATGTACGCACCGTTCGCGGCGCTGCCCGCGACTTTGAGGAACTCGTCGTCCGCGATGCCGTCGCCGCCGAGATACGGCAGCTTGCCGAGACCGGCGTCCGGCATCTGCTTGCGCACGAGCCCGCCGCCCGTGGACGTCGTACCGCCGTAGAACACGCCGTCCGGATTCTGTGCTTTCGCCTTGGTGAGCAGCGCCTTGAAGTCTTGCTGGTTCGCCGTCGTGTGCTCGCGTCCGACGACGGTGCCGCCGAGACGCTGGAAGTCGGACGCGAACACGTCGGCGAGGCCCTTGCCGTACGTCTCGTTGTCGTCGATGATGAACACGCGCTTGAGGCCGAGGCGCTGCGCCGCGACCTGCGCGAGCGCCGAACCCTGCTTCGCGTCGCGCGTGCACACGCGGAAGTACGCGTTCACGTCGGGATGCGCGGTGCGCAGTTCCTTCGCGTCGTTGCCGACGGTGAGACCGTCGTTCGTGTTCGCCGGTGAAACCTGCACGAGGCCGGCGTCGTTCGTCAGCGGGATCTCCGACTTCGCGACGTTCGAGTTGAACGGCCCGATCATCCCGAGCACGGCGGAGTCCGCGATGAACGTCTTGACGTTCTGCGCGCCCTGCGCCGGATCGTGCTTTCCTTGCACCGCGTCGTCCAGCGATTCGGCTTCGAGCTTGAACGCGCCGCCGGCGAAGCCGCGCTTGTTCGCTTGCTCGATCGCGAGGACCGCGCCGTTCTGCGTCGGGATGCCGATCGACGCATCCGCACCGCTCGTCGGCATGTCGATGCCGATCTTCACCGTACCGCCGGATGCGGCACCGCCCGACGACGGCGCCGATGACGCGCTCGACGATGTCGACGTCGAGCTGCTGTTGGAGCACGCGACGAGGGCCGCGACGAGCACCGCCGCGGCGACGGTGCGCGAAAGACGCAAGTGGATCATCGAGCGCAACTCTCCGGCAGGCGCGAGCGAATCGGCCTGGAGTACGCCTGCACGCGAGCGCGCCCCTGGTCGGGAGGGGTGAACGCGGCTCGCTATGCCGTGGCGGCGGTCTTCGCCCGGCAGGCCGAGCAACGGCCGACGAGCGTCACCAGGGCGTCCGTCACGCTCACGCCGTGCGACCGCGCGATGCGGTTCAACACCGGCTCGGGCAGCCGGTAGTCGAGATCCTCGATCCGCCCGCACGTCTCGCAGTGAAAATGGGCGTGCGGCTCTGCGTGCGTCTCGTAGTACGCCATGCCGGCACCCGGCACGCGAACTTCACTGACCAAGCCGAGCGCGGTAAGCCGGTTCAGCGCGCGGTAGACGGTGGTGAAACCGATCGTCGCCTGACGCCGTCGGGCGAGCGCGTGCACATCCGAGGTCGTCAGATGGCGGCCATGGCCGTGCTCCCGGACGACGTCGTTGACGAGGCGGTAGTTCTTGGGAAGCTTGGGGCCGCTGGGCTGCACGTGCATCGCGTCCCGACTAGTGTACCATGCGCCGGCAGGTTCGCGGAATGAAAACCACATTCACGAGATCGCCGGTCACGCCGAGCTCGTCGAAGCGTGAGAGAACGACGCGCACGAAGGCACGATGCGCTCTCACCCTTCGACGCGGCTCAGGGTGACCTAGACTGCGGCGAGCTCCCGAACTGCGGCGGCGTTGAAGTACGCTGCGCGCGGGTGGTGGATGACGATCGCCGCCGTCGACTGCTCCGGCATGATCTGATACGCGGACGTCAGGGATGCGCCGATCGCGTTCTCGACGTCGAGCAGCTTCCACACGATCTCGTGCTGCGCGAGGTCGGGACACGCGCCGTAGCCCCATGAGTAGCGCTTGCCGCGTTCGGCCGGCAGTTGCAGTTCCTCACGGATGCGGTCGTGCGTCCACTCCGCGAGCGCCTCCGCCGACTGCACGGAGAAGCCGTGGAGGAAATACGACTCGCTGTAGTCGTTCGCGGCGTGGAGCGCCTCGGTGCGGCGCGATGCTTCGGAGCCGACCGTCACGACCTGCAGCGCGATCACGTCGTTCGCGCCGTCTTCCGTCGGCTCGCGCACGTAGTCGGCGAGACACAGATGCTCGCCTCCGGCCTGCCGCGCGAACGTGAATCGCGCGATCTCACGCGCCGTGTCGACGGGATCGTAGACGATCACGTCGTCGCCGCTCCCAGCCGCGGGGAAGTATCCGTACACCACGCGCGGCTCGAGAAAGCGTTCGCGTTCCGCCATCGCTTCGTAGCTGCGCAGACGCGGCTCGAACTCCTCGCGCACGATGCGGTCCCACTCAGCGCCCTTCGTGTTCGCGCCGCCCCACGACAGACGGTAGAGGCTGCGCAGGTCGAAGCACGGCCAGAGCTCGCGCGGGTCGACGTGCGTGAGCGTGCGTGCGCCGAAGAACGGTGCGTGCGGGACGTCCGCCGTACCGACGTCCGCGCGCGCGGTCTTGCCGTTCGCGGACGGCGCGGCCAGCGCGCCTGCATCTTTGCGGCGCAGCGCTTCGGCTTCCGTGCGAATCCGTCCGACGAGGCGTTCGTGCGCGTGCGGATCGGTGAGCGCGTCCATCACGTCGAGGCCCTCGAACGCGTCCTTCGCGTAGAACACACCCGGCTCGAAGAACCGCTCCTCCGCGGCGAACGCGACGCGGCGGCCGAAATCGCGGTTGATCGCGGCGCCGCCGATCACGACCGGGAACTTCAGCTCGCGTGCGGCCTGCTCTTTGACGAGCGTCGGCATCTGCTTCGACGTCGAGACGAGCAGCGCCGACAGGCCGATTGCGTCGGCGTCGACGTCGACGGCTTTGTCGAGGATCGTATTGACCGGCACTTGTTTGCCGAGGTCGTGTACGGTGTAGCCGTTGTTCGAGAGAATCGTGCCGACGAGGTTCTTGCCGATGTCGTGCACGTCGCCGAACACCGTCGCGAGCACCACGATGCCCTTGCTCACGCCTTCCTTGCGCTCGAGGAATTGCTCGAGATGCGCGACCGCCTTCTTCATCACCTCGGCCGACTGCAGCACGAACGGCAAGATCAGCTCGCCGGCGCCGAACTTGTCGCCGACTTCCTTCATCGCGGGCAGCAGTACGTTGTTCAGCACGTCGACCGGATCGCGCTTCGCCAGCGCTTCGTCGATCTTCGCTTCGATGCCGTCCTTGCGCCGACGCAGGATCGCACTGTGGATGCGCGTCTCCACGGGCGCATCGGCATCGTCGTCGACGACCGGGCCTGCGCCCGTCGCCGGCGTCTTCGCCTCGAAGTGTTCGATCAGCCGCTGCAGCGCGTCGGGACGGCGGTTCAGCACGAGATCGTCGCAGAGCTCGCGTTCCAGCGCGTCGATCTCCGGATACGGCGTGATCTCGGCGGCGTTGACGATCGCCATGTCGAGCCCCGCCTCGACGCAGTGGTGGAGCATCACCGAGTTCAGCACGTGGCGCGCGGCCGGCTTGAGCCCGAACGACACGTTCGACACGCCGAGCGACGTCAACGCGCCCGGCAGCTCGCGCTTGATCAGCCGGATGCCTTCGATCGTCTCGACCGCGGACGCGATGTACTCGGCGTCGCCCGTCGCCAGCGTGAACGTGAGGTCGTCGAAGATCAGCGCGCCCGGCTCGATGCCGTATTCGCCCACGACGATGTCGTAGATGCGCCGCGCCACGTCGAGCTTCGCTTGCGCGCTCTTCGCCATGCCGGTCTCATCGATCGTCAGCGCGACGACCGCGGCGCCGGCTTCCTTCACCAGCGGCATGACGGAGTCGATCTTCGTGCGTCCGTTCTCGAGGTGGATCGAGTTCACGACGGGGCGGCCCGCGTAGATCTTGAGCGCCCTCTCGATCACCTTCGGTTCCGTCGAGTCGATGACGAGCGGCGCTTCCACCGATTGCGCGAGGCGCTTCACGATCGTCGCCATCTGCACGTCCTCGTCCGTGCGCTCCGTGAGCGCGGTGCAGACGTCGAGGAGATGCGCGCCCCCTTCGACCTGCGCGCGCCCGACGAGCGTGATCTCGTCGTAGTCGTCCGCGAGCAGCAACCGTTTGATCTTGCGCGAGCCCTGCGAGTTGACGCGCTCGCCGATCAGCAGCACCGTGCCTTCCTGCTCGAGCGCGACGGCCGTCATCGCGGACGCGGCGAACTGCAGCGGCTGCGGCTGCGGGACGCGCGGACGGTGTCCCGCGCGCTCGAGCGACGCGAGCATCGCGGCGAACGTCTCGATGTGCTGCGGCGTCGTGCCGCAGCACCCGCCGATCGCGTTGACGCCGAGATCCTCGACGAACGAGCGCAGCTGCGCTCCCATCTCGTCCGGCGTCTCGGGATAGATCGTCTCGCCGCGCGGGCCCATGCGCGGCAGCCCCGCGTTCGGGATCACGCTGACGAAGCATCGCGAGGTCTCGGCGAGGTACCGGATCGGATCGCGCATGTGCTCCGGTCCGGTCGAGCAGTTCAGACCGATCACGTCGATCGGCAACGCGTCGAGCGTCGCGCGCACCGCCGTGATGTCGGTGCCGAGCAGCATGCGGCCGGTCACGTCGAGCGTCGCCTGCGCCTGGATCGGCACGCGGCGCACGCCTTTCGCGAAGCCGCGCGTGATGCCGGCGATCGCGGCCTTCATCTCGAGCAGATCCTGGCTCGTCTCGAGCAGCAGCAGGTCGACGCCGCCCTCGATCAGCGCCGCGGCCTGCTCTTCGTAGAGATCGGCCAGCTCGTCGAACGTGATCTTCGAGAGCGCCGGATCGGACGACGAGATGAGCATGCCGGTCGGCCCGAGCGAGCCCGCGACGAATCGCGGCCGCTCCGGGGTCGCCGCGTCGTCCGCGGCCCGGCGCGCGATGCGCGCGGCCGCGACGTTGATCTCGTGCGTCTTCGCGCCGAGCCCGTACTCGTCGAGCTTCAGCCGCGAGGCGGTGAACGAGTCCGTCTCCAGGACGTCCGCGCCCGCGGCCAGGTACCGCCGGTGGATCTCCTCGATCACGTCGGGCCGCGTCAGCACGAGCGCCTCGTTGCATCCGTGATAGGCGGGTCCGCCGAAGTCGGCGTCCGAGAGATGCCGGGCCATCAGCTCGGTGCCCATCGCGCCGTCGAAGAGCAGCACGCGCTCGCGAAGCGCGTCGAGGAAATTCGCCATGTCCGCTGATCCTATCGAGCGCGGGGGCGGAATGGGTCGCGTTCGCTGTCCAATATACGACCAATGGAGGCGATTGGACAGATCGCCGGACGGATTTCGGCGCTCTCGGCGCACGTTCGCGCGGCGCCCCCGTCGCCCGCCGTTCGCGACGCCTACGCGCGGCTGCGGCTCGAAGAGATCGCCGGCTCGACCCGGCTGGCCGGCGCGAGCCTCGACCTGACCGAGGTGCGCGCGTTGGTCGACCGTGGCCGCGCGCTCGGCGGGCATCGCTTCGACGACTACCTGCTCGTGCGCGATTACGCCGACGCGGCCGCATGGGCGGCGCGCCGGGGCGCCCGCCCGGGGCCGATCGCCACCGAAGATCTCCGGACGCTGCATCGGCTCGCCGTCGGCGGCATCGCCGGCGACCCCGGCGCCTGGCGCACGCGAACGGTCGCCCCGCTCGTGGGAGGCGCCGTTCCCCCGCCGCACTGGCTCGTGCCGTTCGAAACCGAGACGTACGTCGGCCGGCTCGCGCTCGACGCCGACGCACCCGCCCCGCTTGCCATCGCGCGCGCGATCGCCCGGCTCGTCCGGCTGCAACCGTTCGCGAGCGGCAGCGGCCGCGTCGCGCGGCTCCTCGCCAGCGTGATCGCGTACCAGCGCGGGCTGCCGCCGATCGTCCTCGACGCACGGGCGCGCCGGGCGTACGGGCGCGCGCTCGGACACGCGCTCGCCGGCGACGCCGGGCCGCTCGTCGGCGTCCTCGGCGCGGCCCTTGCGCGCGCGCTCGAACGGCTTCGCGATGCCGTCGAGCCGCTCGACGAGCTTCGGCCGCTCGCCGCATTCGCACCGCAGGGCAGACCCGACCGGCTCTACAAAGCCGCCCAACGTGGACGGCTACGCGTCGTCCGCCGCGAGGGACGGTTGTTTACGACCGCCCCGTGGGTCGCTGCATACGCGGCGCGGCTCTCACCCGACCCTGCCTAAACGCCGAAACGAACTATGAGCATGCACGAACCTCACGTGGCGTACGTCTCCATGGAAATCGCCGTCGCGTCCGGCGTCGCGACGTACAGCGGCGGCCTCGGCGTTCTCGCGGGCGACGTCGTTCGCGCCGCGGCCGACGCCGGTTATCCGATGGCCGGCGTGACGCTGCTGTACCGCGACGGCTATTTCCGGCAGCACCTCGACGCGTCGGGCGAGCAGCATGAGTCGCCGCAGTCGTGGAATCCGGAGTCGGCGCTCGAAGCGCTGAGCCGTCACCGTCCGCGTGCGGGTCTCGGGGCGCGACATCGTCGCCGGCGTGTGGCGCTACAACGTTCCGGGCGTCGACGGCCACCACGTACCGGTCTACTTCCTCGATGCAGACCGTCCCGAGAATGACGATGCGGCTCGCGCGCTCTCGCTCGCGCTGTACGGCGGCGACGCGCGCTACCGTCTCGAGCAGGAGACGCTGCTCGGGCTCGGCGCCGTCGCGGTGCTGCGCGCGCTCGGGCACGATCGCATCGAGACGTACCACATGAACGAAGGGCACTCGGCGCTGCTCGTGCTCGCGCTGCTCGAGCGCCAGCGCACGAACCCGCATGCGCCGCCCAGCGTTCGACGATCTCGCGCGCGTGCGCGAGCACTGCGTGTTCACGACGCACACGCCCGTCCCGGCCGGACACGACCGCTTCGGCATGGACCTCGTCGAGCAGGTGCTCGATCCGGAGCAGGTGACCGCCCTGCGCGCGCTGGAGCTCGTCGACGGCGACGTGCTGAACATGACGCTGCTCGCGTTGCGTGCCGCGCGCTTCACCAACGCCGTCGCGATGCGTCACGGCGAAGTATCGCGCGAGATGTTCCACGACGACCGCGTCGCGGCCGTGACGAACGGCGTGCACGCCGGGACGTGGACGTCGCCCGCGTTCGCGGCGCTGTTCGACCGCCGCCTCCCGGAATGGCGGCGCGACAACTGGCAGCTCCGCCAAGCGCTCGGGATTCCGCTCGACGAGATCGCGGAAGCGCACGCGCGCGCGAAGCACGCGCTCGTCGAACGCATCGCGCACACCACCGGCAAGCTGCTCGACCCGAACCGGTTCACCATCGGCATCGCACGCCGGGCGACCGCGTACAAGCGCAACGACCTCATCCTGCGCGACGCGGCGCGTCTCGCGCGCATCGCGTCGCGTTTCGGCGGCCTGCAGCTCGTCTTCGGCGGCAAGGCGCATCCGCGCGACTGGGACGGCAAGGCGATGATCCGCCACATCGCGGCCGCGGCGCACGAGCTCGCCGGCGTCGTCGACGTCGTGTACGTCGAGAACTACGACATGAGCTGGGGCGCGTCGCTCACGTCCGGCAGCGATCTGTGGTTGAACACGCCGCGACCGCCGAACGAAGCGTCCGGCACGAGCGGGATGAAGGCGGCGCTCAACGGCGTGCCGAGCCTGTCGGTGATGGACGGCTGGTGGATCGAAGGCGCGCTCGAGGGCATGACGGGCTGGTCGATCGACGCCGAGACCGGCACCGATGACGACCGCACGGCCGACGCGGTGTACCACCTGCTCGAGCACGTCATCCTGCCCGCGTATGCGCACGAGCGTCTCCGGTACGTGGCCGTGATGCGCGGCGCGATCGCCTTCAACGCCTCGCACTTCAACGCGCAGCGCATGCTCGCGCAGTACGCGATCGACGCGTACGACGCGCCTCGACCGGAGCGCGCGCCCGTGAGGCAGCGGCTCGTCGGCTAAACCGTCCGCAGTCGCAGCCGCGCGACGAGTGCGGCGCCGAGCGCGAACCACAGCGCGGCAAGCCCGAACGCGATCGCATAGCCGAGCGCGACCGAGACGGGCTTGCACGCCGCGAGCACGACGCCCGTGAGGCCCGGCGCGATCATCTGCGGCAGCACGAACGAGACGTGCCAGATGCCCATGTCCTTCCCGGCGTCGATGCGCGCGGGGAGCACGTGCACCGCCAGCGCCCAGTCGACGGCCTGATACGCGCAGCTCGCGGCGCCGTAGAAGAGCGCAAGCACGACGGTCGCGATCCACGACGGGTGGTACACGAGCGCGACGAACAGCGCGGCGATGACCGCCATCGCGGTCGACGACGCGACGACGACGCGCAAGGGACCGGCGCGATCGCTCGCGCGACCGGCGAGCAGCGCGGCCGGCACGCCGGTGAGCGCCGCCGCGGCAAGCAACAGCGAGCCGTTCGCGACGGCGTGCTCCACGTGGACGATGTCGTGCAGGAAGTACAAGAAGAACCCGTACACCGAGTAGATGCCCATCGTGACGAGCGCGCGCGTCGCGAGAACCATGTAGAACGCGCGGTGCTCGCGCAGTGACGGGAAGAACGGGCGCGCGTTCGCGCGTCGCGCGGGCGGCGGCGCCGGCCGCGAGTACACGAACGTGAAGACGAGCAGCATCGTCACGACGAGAACGGCAGCGATGAAGCCGTACGCCGGCCCGTACGCACCGCGCTGCACGAGCGCGCCGCACACCGCGGCGCCGGCGACCGTACCGAGCACGGTCATCACCATCATCCACGCGCTCGCGGCGCCGCGTCGAGGCTGCGGGACGCGGTCGGGGATCGTCGCGGCGTACGGGCCGGCCCACACGTTCGTCGTGAGCTGCAATGCGAGCACCGCTCCGACGAACGCGAACGGCGACGCGCGCGTGCCGAGCAGTCCGAGCACCAGCAGCACCGCGGCCGTCGCGACGCCGCCCGCCGCGACGAACGGCCGCCGGTCGCCGGCGCGGTCGGACCACGCGCCGGCGAGCGGCACGACGACGAGCGCGATGAGCGCGCCGGCATCCATCAGAAGGCCGAGCGCGAGCTCCTTCTGATGCGGGACGAACGCGGCGATCTCGGCCGGGATGACGATCGGCAGCAACGCGCCCCACTGCGCGTTGTAGGCGAACCACGGCGCCGCGAGCGCGATCTGCATCCCGAGCGACGGCGTCGCGAGACCGTCGTCGGGGCCGTACTCGGCGGTCAGCGGCGCGGGACGCGAGGCGCTAAATCCGGGCCGTCTCCGGCGAGCCCGATAGCGCGGGTTCGCCCTCGCGCGACCCGCGGTGCACGCCGTGGCCGAAACCGAACCGGTCCTCGATGCTCGCGATCAGCACGTAGAGCACGGGCGTCACGAACAGGTTCAGCGCGGTCGAGACGATCATGCCGCCGAACACCGCCGTGCCGAGCGAGTTGCGCGCAGCGCTTCCCGCGCCCGTCGCGAACACCAGCGGCGTCACGCCGAGGACGAACGCGATCGACGTCATGAGGATCGGCCGCAGCCGCGTCTCCGCGGCACGCATCACCGCGGTGACCCTGTCGACCCCTTGTTCTCGTAATTGGTTGGCGAACTCGACGATCAGAATCGCGTTCTTCGACGCGAGCCCGATCAGCATGACGTAACCCACCTGCGCGAACACGTCCGAGAAGTAGTGCCGGAAGACCAGTGCGCTGATCGCGCCCAGCAGCGCGAGCGGGACCGCGAGCAGGATGATCAACGGGTCGGCGAACGACTCGTACTGCGCCGAGAGCACGAGGAACACGAACACGATGCCGAGCGCGAAGATCAGCGCGGCTTGATTGCCGCCCTCGACCTGCTCGCGCGAGACCCCGCTCCACTCCGTCGCGAATCCGGGCGGAAGGTGCGTGGCGAACCGCTGCATCGCCGCGAGCGCCTCACCTGAACCGTGACCCGGAGCCGCCGAGCCGTTGATCTCGATCGACCGGTACAGGTTGAAGTGCGTGATGATCGGCGGCGCTTTGATCTCGGAGACGTGCACGAGTTCGGTGAGCGGGATCGCCGGCGGCGTCACGGTCTGCCCGTTCACGACGAGCGGCGTGTCGCTGTGCACGTAGATCTTCTGCAGGTCCGCAACGCGCGAGCGGTACGGCGTGTCGGCCTGCACCTCGACGCGGTACGTCTGACCGTTCATGTCGAAGTCGTTGACGTAGACCGAGCCGAGATACACCTGCATCGAGCTGAAGATGTCCGGCAGCGCGACGCCGAGCTGTGAGGCTTTGTCGCGGTCGACGTCGGTGAGGATCGTCGGCTTGTCGGTGCGGAACGTCGTGTACACGGCCGCCAGCGGCGACCCGGGCGCGTATGCCGGATAGATCAGCATCTTCGAGGCCGCGCTCAGCGCAGGAATGCCCTGATTCGCGCGATCCTCGAGCTCGAACGTGAATCCGGACTGGAATCCGATCGGGATCGAAGGGGGCTGAAACGCGATGACGAGCGCGTCGGGATGCCGCATCTTGAAGTCGCTGAAGAACCGGTAGTTGATGCGGTTCACGACCGTGCTGAGCGCATGCTGCGACCCGTGGCGCTCGCTCCACGGCGCGAGCCGAACGAACATCGTCGCCTTGTTCGAGCCGTTGCCGGTGAACCCGAATCCCGCGACGTCGAAGACGTCGGTGATCTCCGGCTGCGCGCGCAAGATCTGCTCGACCTCGCGCTGGATCACGTGCGTCTCGTCGAGTGATGCGCCTTCGGGCAGCTGCACGTTGATGATCGCGAAGCCCTGGTCTTCGTCCGGCACGAATGCGGTCGGTGTGGTCGTGTACATCCATCCCGTCACGGCCAGCAAGATCGCGAACGCGACGAGGACGAAGCCGCGCCGGCGCATCATCCACGGCAGCGAGCGGTGGTATCCGGAGCGCAGGCCCCGGATCGCCGCGTTGACGGGCCGGAAGAACGGGCTGCCGGCCGACGTGGAGCGACGCAGCAGCAGCGCGGAGAGCACCGGCGTCAGCGTCAGCGCGCAGAACAGCGAGATCGTGATCGAGCACGCGATCGTCAGCGCGAACTGCTTGTACAGCTGTCCGGTCGTCCCGGGGAAGAACGCGACGGGAACGAACACCGCGAGGAGCACCAGCGACGATGCGAGCACCGCTCCGGTGATCTCGCGCATCGCTTCGCGCGCGCCGTCGAGCGCCGGCATCCCCTTCTCCTGGATGAAGCGCGCGATGTTCTCGATCACGACGATCGCATCGTCCACGACGAGACCCGTCGCCAGCGTCAGCCCGAAGAGCGTCAGCGTGTTGATCGAGAAGCCGAGCACTTTCATCAGGAAGAACGTTCCGATCAGCGAGACCGGGATCGTGATCGCCGGAATGAGCGTCGTGCGCCAGTCCTGCAAGAACAGGAAGATCACGAGCACGACGAGGCTGATCGCGATCAGCAGCGTGATGACGACCTCTTTGATGGACTCGTGCACGAACTCCGCGGTGTCGAAGGCCACCTTGTAGCTCACGCCGGGCGGAAACGTCGTCGCCAGCCGGTCCATCGTCGCGCGCACCTGCTGCGAGACCTGCAGCGCATTGCCGCTCTGCAGCTGCAGGATGCCGAGCCCGACCGAGGGATGACCGTCGAACCAGTTCGTCGTCGAGTAGTTTTCCGCGCCGAGCTCGACGCGGCCGACGTCGCTCACCTTCACGAACCCGCCGTCGGGATTCGACTTCAGCACGATGTTCGCGAACTGCGAGGTCGTGTGCAGACGGCCCGTGGCGAGCACGGAGTACTCGTACGGCTGGTGCCCGTTCGTCGGCGGCGCGCCGATCGCTCCGGCGGCGACCTGCACGTTCTGCGCCTGCAGCGCGTTCACGACGTCGCTGGCGACGAGCCCGTTGTCGGCGAGGCGCTTCGGATCGACCCACAGGCGCATCGCGTACTTGCGCTCGCCGAACACGAACACGTCGGACACGCCGCTGATGCGCTTGATGTCGTTGACGACGTTCGTTTCGAGGAAGTTCGTGAGGTACGTCTGGTCCCACCGCGAATCGGTCGAGACGACGCCGATCGCTGCGACGAACGTGCCGGCGTTCTTGGCGACGGTCACGCCGACTTGCTTGACCTCGTTCGGCAGGCGGCCTTGCGCGAGGTTCACGGCGTTCTGCACGTCGTTCGTCGCCTGGTCGAGGCTGCGGTCGAGGTCGAACGTGCACGTGATGGTCGACGTGCCGTCGCTGCCGGACGACGATTGGATGTAACGCAGTCCCTGGACGCCGTTGATCGCCTGTTCGAGCGGCGTCGTGACGGACGACTCGACCGCCTCGGCGCTCGCGCCCTGATAGACCGCCGTCACGGTGACCTGGGGCGGCTGAATGTTCGGGAACTGCGCGATCGGCAGCGTCGGAATCGAGATGAGCCCGAGCAGCAGGATCACGAGCGAGAAGACCGACGCAAAGATCGGCCGCCGCAGGAAGAAGTCGACCACGAAACCCTGGACCGCTCAGTGCTGCGAGGGGTTGCTCGCGGGCGAGCCATTCGTCGAGCGCGGCGATCTCGCCGGTGACGCGGCCCGCGACGTTCTTCACCGGCACGACGGCATGCTGCCGCAGCGCGCTTCGGGCCTCGGGCTCGAGCGCGTGGAGCGCGTCGAGGATCGCGAGCGTCGCGGGCGCCGCGGCGCGCCGCGTGCCGTCGACGACCTTCACCGCGACGCCGACGCCCGCGTCGAGCACCGCGTCGCAGTGCACGCCTTCGGCGCCGGCCTTGCACACGATGCGGCCGCCGGTCGCGCGCATGAGGTCCGTGTCGAAGCGCGCGGTCCCCGCGACGTACCACGGCTCGGCCGCCATC
Source organism: Vulcanimicrobiota bacterium (assembly GCA_963841685.1). Taxonomy (GTDB): domain Bacteria; phylum Vulcanimicrobiota; class Vulcanimicrobiia; order Vulcanimicrobiales; family Vulcanimicrobiaceae; genus Vulcanimicrobium. The sequence goes on along the minus strand of CAWJDU010000003.1, from coordinate 1,139,765 downwards.
GCGCTCGCCACGCGCGCAAGCGCGACGGCGTCGGCGTCGTCGACGCCGCGCAGCGTCGCCCAGGCGCGCGAACGAGGTCGCCGCTTTGCGCAGCGTCGTCGCGTACACGGGGATGCCGCAGCCGTCGACGGCGAGCTTGTCGCCCGCGAAGACATCGTCGCTGACGCGCTCGCACATCGCGATCACCAGCCGCTGCGCGGGATGCGACGGCTCGAGGTACCCCGCGAACGGCGCGCCGATCGTCTTCGCAAGCGCAAGGATGCCCGCGTGCTTGCCGCTGCAGTTGTTGTGCAGCGCGGAGGGCGCCTCGCCGCGCGCCGCAAGCGCGGCGGCCGCCGGCTCGTACGCGGGCGGGTGCGCACCGCAGCGCAGATCGTCGACGGTCGCGCCCATGCGCTCGAGCATCGCGGCGACCACCTCGACGTGACCCGGCTCTCCGCTGTGCGAGGCGCACATGACGGCGAGCTCGCGATCGCCGAATCCGAACCGCTCGAGGACGCCGGCGCGCACCGACGCGGCGGCGATGAACGGCTTCGCGGACGAGCGCAGGAACACGGGTGTCTCGACGGTGCCGACCTTCAGCGCGACGTCGCCGTCCGGATCGGCGACGCATGCCGCGACGCAATGCACGGACTCGATGCGCGTACCGCGGCGCACGGCGACGGCCGGAACGCCGGCGATATCCCAAAACATGACCGGACCCGCGCTTCCACCCGCGTGGGTACGAGCCCGCCATGGACGCTCGCACGCAACCGAACGCATCGAACGCGTCGCTGACCCCGGAAGTCGATCGCGGAGTTCCCCGACCACTGGCCCTCCGGGATCGCGCCCGCGCGCGACGGGCGGCTCTTCGTCAGCTTCCCGCGGCTCGATGCAGTGCCCGCGCCGATCAATCTCGGCGAGCTGATCGACGGCCAGCTCGTTCCCTATCCGGACGAGCTCGTCAACACGATCGATGCGACGGACGCGACGCACCGCTTCGTGAACGTACACGGGATCGCGATCGCGCCCGGCGGGCGTCTGCTCGCGCTCGACACGGGCGCGCGTTCGGTCGAGCAGTGCGATCCGAACGCCGCGAAGCTGTACGTCGTCGATCTCGAGCGGAACGCGATCGTGCACGGCATCGGCTTTCCGCACGACGTCTGCTTGACGACGACGTATTTGAACGACCTCGTGATCGACTACGCGCGCGGCAAAGCCGGATACGCGTACATCAGCGACTCCGGCGCGAAGGGCCCGAACGCGATCGTCGTCGTCGACCTCGATTCCGGACAGTCATGGCGGCGCCTCAGCGGCCACCCGAGCGTGCGCGCGACGCAACGTCCCGGCTTCGGCATCGCGACGGAGTCCGGTCCGATCGCGGCGACCATCGGTATCGACGGCATCGCGCTCGCGCCCGACGGGCGCACGCTGTGGTGGACGCCGCTCGGATCGTACGACGTCTATTCGATCGATACGGACGTCCTGACGACACCGCACGCCGGCGACGATTGGTACGCGCGCCACGTCGTGCAGCACGACGCGCGCGACTTCGCGAGCGACGGGCTCGACTGCGACCGCGAAGGCCGCGTGTACTTCACCGACGTCACGCACGGAACGCTGCAGCGATTGATCCCGTCGGAGAACCGCTACGAGACGCTGCTGCACGGCGAACGGCACTTCATCTGGCCCGACGCGGTCAAGCTCGGACCTGACCGCCTCGTCTACGTCAGCGACAGCCAGGTGAACCGCATGCCGACCTGGCAGCGCGGAGTCGATCTGCCGCACGCCGCCGTACCGGCTGTACCGAGCCGCGATCGACGCCGATCCCGCGCAGTACTGATTGCGGCGCACGCCGGCGTCGCGATCAGTGGTGCGCCGGCGATGACGGAGGCGGTTCGTGTGCCGGCGGCGCTTCGTGCACCGGCGGCGGAGGCGGAGGAGGCGCCGGGTGCGACTCGGCCACCGGAGCGGGACGCGACTCCACCACCGGAGCCGATCGCGATCCGGCTGCCGGCGTGCCCGGACTGCGGCCCGCTGTCGCGACTCTGCACGTCGAGCGGAATGCGGGTCACCGGAAGGTTGCGGCTCGGCGGTTCGATCGCGCGCCGCTGCGGCGGCGGCGTCGCGCCCGGCGCGTTCGGCGCAGGCGGTGAGATCACCGTGACTGCCGCCGCGGCCGGAATCCAGAAGTCGGGATAGAGCCCGTACTCGGAACCGAAGTCGTATTCGTCCGCGCTCCAGTCTGCCGCCGACAGCACCGTCCGCGTCGACCTCGTCGGCGTCGAGCGTCCTACCGGCGTTGCTGCCGACGATCGTCACGGTCATGCCGACGACGAGCCGCGTCCCGCGCGGGTTGATGACGGTACCTTGCCGCAACAGCACGGTGTCGTAGAATCCGCGGTCGTCGAGCACGGTGATCTGATACGGGCCCTGAATCGATGGATGCGGCCGTGAACGTTTTCGACCGTCGCCGGCACCGGCTTCGAGTACGACGGACGCGGTTGCGCGACGGCCCCGCTCGGGATCAGCCCGCACAGGGCGAACGCCGTCGCGATCGCCGCCGACCATGCTCTCGAAGCACTCGGACGCATGACGTGCCTCCGCTTCACCTTCCGCCAACTGCCGTGTCGTGCCGTGAAGGATACCGCGAAAACGCCGTGATGCGTCTGGGAATTTCGCTGCTTTTCGATTAGGCCAGCGCGGGTTCGAAGACGTTCGCTTCCTGCTCCGCGTACAGCGGGCTCGACAGATAGCGTTCGCCCGTGTCGCATACGACCGTCACGATCAGCTTGCCGGCGTTCTTCGGTCGCGCGGCGACCTGCATCGCCGCCCAGAGGTTCGCGCCCGACGAGATGCCGGCGAGGATGCCCTCTTCGCGCGCGAGCCGTCGCGACGTCGCGATCGAGTCCTCGAACGACGCCGTGATCACCTCGTCGTACACCTTCGTGTCGAGGATGGCCGGAACGAACCCGGCCGCGAAGCCCGCCAGCTTGTGCGGACCCGGCGCGCCGCCGGAGAGCACCGCCGACGTGTCGGGTTCGACGGTGATGCACTCGACGGACGCCTTGCGCTCGCGCAGCAGATGGCCGGCGCCCGTGATCGTGCCGCCGGTGCCGACGCCGGCCACGAAGATGTCGACCTTGCCGTCGGTGTCGCGCCAGATCTCTTCGCCCGTCGTACGGTAGTGGATCGCCGGGTTCGCGGGGTTGTCGAACTGCCCGGGCTGGAAGAACTTGGCGGGATTGGACGCGACGATCTCCTTGGCTTTCGCGATCGCACCCTTCATGCCGTCGGCGCCGGGCGTGAGGATCACCTGCGCACCGTACGCTTTGAGCAGGTTGCGCCGCTCCACCGTCATCGTGTCGGGCATCGTGAGAATCAACGGATAGCCCTTCGCCGCGCACACGAAGGCGAGCGCGATTCCGGTGTTGCCGCTCGTCGGCTCCACGATGACGGAGTCCGGGCGCAGCTTGCCGTCGCGCTCCGCGGCCTCGATCATCGCGACGCCGATGCGGTCCTTCACCGAGCCGGCCGGATTCAGGGACTCGAGCTTGCAGAGGATCTCCGCGCCGAGCCCCTTGTTCAAGCGCGGAATCCGCACCAGCGGGGTATTGCCGAACGTGTCGGCGATGTTGTCGTAGACGCGCATGCCCCGGTAAACCGCGGCGCCCCCGGAAAGGGTGCGGGACGCGCCGCGCGCGAACACACGTTCGCCTCCTTCGACACGCTCAGGACAACGATGTTCTCCCTCGCCGAACGATCGCTCTACGTGCGCGATCTCGACCTCTGGATCGACTCGATGCGCCCGCGTTCGCGCTGCTACGTCTCGCATGGGCACAGCGACCACGCGCGCGAGCACGACCGCATCGTGACGACGCCCGCGAATGCGCGCATCTGTGCGTCGCGGTTCGAGCGAGCGATCGCGCGCGCCAAGCAGACGTCGCTGCTGCGCGGAGCGCCCGCGCCCCGCATGCCGCTTCGAAGAGCACCACTTCAACGCGCCGTGGACCGACGGCGAGCACGTGCTGACGCTGTTCCCCGCAGGCCACGTGCTCGGCAGCGCGCAGCTGCTGATCGAAGGGGATCGCGGACGCTTCGTCTACACCGGCGACTTCAAGCTGGCGCGCTCGTACACGTGCGAGCCGGCCGAAGTGAAGCAGTGCGACGTGCTGCTGATGGAGTGTACGTACGGGCGCCCGCAGTACGTCTTCCCGTCGCGCGACGAGGTGGAGAACGCGATCGTCGATTTCGCGACGCGCGCGCTCGCCGACGGATGCGCGCCGATCTTCTTCGCGTACTCGCTCGGCAAGGCGCAAGAAGTCATGGCGATCCTCGGCAAGGCGGACATTCCGATCACCGTGCACGGTGCGGTGCACGCGATCGCGCGCGTGTACGAGCAGTCGGGCGTGCAGCTTCCGGCGTGGGAGCGTTACGACGCGGCAACGTACGACGGGACGCGCGCGCTCGTCTGGCCGCCGTCCGGCAAGCAGCTGCCGAAAGCGCTCAAAGGCAAGCCGTCGCGCACCGCGATGCTCTCCGGCTGGGCGCTCGACAAGAACGCGCCGTATCGCTACGGCACCGACGCCTGCATCCCGCTGAGCGACCACGCGGACTACGCGGCCCTGTTGCGCTACATCGAGCTCGCCCAGCCGAAGAACGTGCTGCTGAACCACGGCTGGCACGACTTCGCCTGGCGCCTCAAGCGCATGGGCATCGACGCGACGTACTTGGAGGCGCACGAGCAGCTCTCTCTGTTCTGAGCGGCAGGGCGCCGCACGCTCGGTCTGGTAGCCTAGCCTCTCACCTGCCTAAGCAAAGGGGGAAGCTTATGCCGGCCGTCGTCACGCCGATCATCGACACCGCCATCGGGCTGGTCGTCGTCTATATCGCGTTCAGCTTGCTCACGTCGTGGCTGGGCGAATTGATCAACTCGTTCACGCACACGCGCGCGTCGATGCTGACGGCTGCGATCGAACAGCTGTTGAGCGGATCGCCGGGCGCACCGCCGTCCGCGGCCGCGACGGCGTTTTTCGCGAACCCGATCTTCACCGCGCTGAAACAGAGCGCGGCGCGGAATCCGCAGTACCTCTCGGCGCAACAGTTCAGCAGCATCGTGATCGGCACGCTCACGCCGCAAGCCGGCGCGGCGGCCGCGGGTCCGCAACTGATCGCGCAGCTGCAGGCGACCGCGAACGGTCTCGGCATCGGGCCGCAGGTCAGCGCGCTCGCGGCGAAGGCGAACGGCGACTACAAGACGTTCGTCGGCGCGATGGAGGACTGGTACGACGATCACATGGACCGCGTGTCCGGCTGGTACAAGACGCACGCGCAGAAAGTTCTGTTCGTCGTGGCGTTCATTCTCGCGCTGCTCTGGAACGTCGACACGATCCGCGTCGTCCGCGCGGTATCGTGCAACGCGGCGATCCGCGCGTCGGCGACGCAGCTTCAACCGGGAACGGCGACCACGCCGAACCAGGCGGTGATCCAGAGCGTGATCGACACGATCCCGCTCGGATGGTCGTTCGGAGGCGGCGGCTACGAAACCGCGGTCGCGTGCGACGGCATCGCGAATGCGGCGCCGGCCGGCCCTCTCGCGGGCGCGCTGCACGCGCCGAGCGCGGATGGCTCGGGGACCGCGTCGTGGATCGTCTGGAAGATCGTCGGACTGATCGTCACCGGCATTGCGCTGTCGCTCGGCGCACCCTTCTGGTTCGACGTGCTCAGCCAGCTGACACGCGTGCGAAACGCGGGCAAGAAGCCGGACTCGAGCGATCCGAGCACGGCGGGCGCGCCGAACGCGACCTAAGCGCTAACGCGTCTCGCCGAAGAACTCGAGCAGCGCGTTCTCCGTATCGAGCGGGGCTTCTTCAGGGATGAAGTGCCCCGACTCGATCGGAAAGCCGCGCACGTCGTCGCACCAGCCGCGCCATACGTCGAGGACGTCGTACCACCGCGGCAGCGCTCCGCGCGATGCCCACAGCACGAGCGTCGGCGCGGCGATCTTCCGCGTGCCGCGATCGGCTTCGTCGAGCGCGAAGTCGTACGTCGCGGCCGCACGGTAATCTTCGCACGTCGCGCGGATCGTGTCGGGATTGCGATAACAGCGCAGATAGTCGTCGAGCGCTTCGGGCGCGTGCACGTTCTCGCGGTTCGGCCGGCCGGTGAAGAACGCATCGGGATTCGCTCCGATGACCGTTTCGGGAAACGGGTGCGGCTGCGCCAGGAAGAACCAGTGCCAGTAGCCGAGCGCGAAGCTCATGTCGGCACGGCGAAAGTGCTCGACCGTCGGCAGAATGTCGAGCGTCGCGAGCTTCCGTACGCGCTCCGGATGGTCGAGCGCGAGCCGGTATGCGACGCGGCCGCCGCGGTCGTGGCCGGCGACGCCGAAACGGTCGAAACCGAAGTGACGCATCACGGCAACGGCGTCGCGCGCCATCGCGCGCTTCGAGTACGGCTCGTGATCCTCGGTCGCCGGCGGCTTCGAGCTGTCGCCGTAGCCGCGCAGGTCCATGGCGACGACGGTGAAGTCGCGCGCCAGGCGCGGCGCGACGCGATGCCACATCACGTGCGTCTGCGGGTGGCCGTGCAGCAGCAGCAGCGGCGGCCCCGAACCGCCGCACCGCACGCGAATCGTCGCCTCGCCCGTGTCGACGAAGGACAGCTCGAAACCGTCGAACATGCGCGGGACGTATCTCGGTCGCGCGGTGCTACATCGGCGGGCGGATCGGCGCCACGCTGTTGAACTTCGAGAAGTCTACGGAGCCCATCGTGCCCGTCTCGATGCGGTGCGGCAAGCCGTCGGCGCCGACGTACACGGTCGACGTCGCGCGTGCGGAGGCGATCGCGTACACGTGACACGGCTGCCCGCCGACCGCCTTCATTCCGAGGTCGGTGACCGTCGTGCCGCTGCCGGGATTGCCGATGCTGCGGATACGTTCGGAGATGTCGAACGCGCCGGTCATTTGACCGCCGCCGGACATCTTGCGCCACGACCCGGCCGTCCGCATGTACGTCGTCGAGCCGATCTCGATGACCTCGATGGTCGCACCGGACATGTGGATCGAGTTCGGCTTGACGATGTCGATGACGAAGTGCTTGCCGTGCGTGGTCGACGCCATCTCGTACGAGCCGAGCGCGTTCAGCTTCGCGATCGCGGCACGTACGTCGTCGCCCGGGTTCGCGACCGCCGGCGCTGCGGCGAAGCACAGCAGCGCCGCCGCCGCGGCAGAGAGGATGAAGCGCCTCATCACGGCCTCCTCTGAAGAGCGAGACGGCTATTCGGTGCCGACGTCCCAGACCATGCCCAGATCGCGTTTCGCGAACGAGCGGAACGCGATCAGCGTCTCCGTCGCGGTGATGCCCGCATGCGATGCGATGCGCTCCGTCACGAGGTCGCTGAGCTGATCGTGCTCGCGCACGCGCACCATCGCGACGAGATCGTACGGACCGGCGACGCTGTAGCATTCGGTGACGCCGTCGATCTCCAGCAGTTCCTCGGCCAGCGGGCGCACGCGGCCGGGTTCGACGGACATCAGCACGATCGCGGTGATCACGCGACGTCGTTCGACGCTGCGACGGCATTCCCACCGGTTTCGGATGACGGTCCACCGAAAGGCCCACGCGGTGATCGCCTTCGCCCGAACCTGTGCCGCGATCGCGGCGACCGCGAGCAAGCTCGAAAAGATCGCGCTCGTCGCCGGCTACCTGCAGGCGCTCGACGACGACGATCTCGCGCCCGCGACCCGCTACTTCACCGGGAACCCGTTTCCGCAGGCCCAAGAGCGCAGTCTCGCGGTCGGCGGCCGCACGATCGTCGAAGCGGCCGCGACGACGTGGGGCGTCGACGACGCCGCGCTCGCGATCGCCTACCGCGCGACCGGCGACCTCGGGGCAGCGCTCGGACGATTCGTCCGCCCCTCACACGATCTCGGGCTGTTCCGGGACACGCTCACGCCCGCGCGCCTGTACGCGCTGCTGCTCGAGATCGCGGACGCGAGCGGCAAGAACGCGCAGAAGCGCCGGCGCATCGTCTGCGAGCGCATCTTCTCGGCGTGCACCGACGAGCGTCGAGGCGACGTACGTCGTGAAGATCATGACGGGCGAGCTGCGCATCGGACTGCGCGAAGGCCTCGTCGTCGACGCCGTCGCACAGGCGTTCGCACGCGACCCGCGCGCCGTGCGTCGAGCCGCCAGTGCCGCCGGCGATGTCGGCGCGGTCGCGCTCGCGGCGAAGCACGACGCGCTCGACCAAGTGACGATCGCCTACCACGCGCCCATCGCGTTCATGCTCGCCTCGCCGATCGCGTACGGCTCGGAATACAAGGACCTCGCGGCCGCGACGTGGCTCGTCGAGGACAAGTACGACGGCATTCGCGCGCAGGCGCACGTGACGCCCGAGCGCGTCTCGCTCTTCTCGCGCACGCTGAACGACGTCGCCGCTTCGTATCCCGAGGTCATCGAGGCGCTGCGCGCTCTGCCGGGATCGTTCGCGCTCGACGGGGAGATCGTCGCGGTGCGCGACGGCCGCGTTCTGCCGTTCCGGTTTCTGCAGGCGCGCCTGCAGCGCAAGGACGTCGCACCGGAGCTGCTGCGCGAGGTGCCCGTGCGGTACGTGGTCTTCGACCTGCTCGCGAGGAACGACGAGTTTCTGCTCGACCATCCGCTCGCCGATCGGCGCGAACGTCTCGCCGAGCTTCTCACGGACACGCGCGACGCGGTCGCGCCGGCGCCGTGGACGGCGCTCGAAGCGGACGCAAGCGCCGAGGCGATCCACGAGCGCTTCGAGGAGTCGCGGGCGCGCGGCGACGAGGGCCTCGTCTTCAAGCGCACCGACGCACCGTACACGCCCGGCCGCCGTGGCAAGGCGTGGCTGAAGCTCAAGCGCGAGCTTGCGACGCTCGACTGCATCGTCGTGGCCGTCGAGCGCGGGCACGGGCGCCGCATCGACGTCCTGTCCGACTACACGTTCGCCGTGCGCGACGGCGACCAGCTCGCGGTCATCGGCAAGGCGTACAGCGGCTTGACCGACGCCGAGATCGCCGAGATGACCGCGTGGTTCGAAGCGCACCGCCTGCCGCCGAGCCGAGCACGCGCGGCGTACGAAGAGCTCGAGCTCAAGCGCGGCGAGATCGTCGTCGAACCGTCCGTCGTCCTCGAGATCGCCTTCGACATCATTCAGGAGAGCGATCTGCACAAAAGCGGGTTCGCGCTGCGCTTCCCGCGCATCGTGCGCCTTCGGCCCGACAAGCGCGTCGAAGACGCGGACACGCTCGACCGGGTGCGCGAAATCTACGACGAGATGCTGGGGCGCGAAGGCGTCGGCGAGCGCTGAGCGTTTGCCCGGTCGTCGCGTCGTCGCGTCACGGCGCGAGGAAGCCGCGTGCGCGCAAGAATGCTTGTCCCGCGGGCGACACGATGAAGTCGACGAAGTCGCGCGCACCCGACGCGCTCGCTGCGCCTTTCAGCGCCGCGATCGGGTACGTCGCGTCGGGCGATGCGCCCGGCGGAAAGGGGAAGGTACGCAGCTTCGCCGCGAGCGACGGCGTGACGTCCGTCGAGTACACGACGCCCGCGTCGCCCGCGCCCAGCGCGATCTTCGTCGCAACCGCCTTGACGTCGAGCTCGTTCGAGACGACGTTGCGTTCGACGGCCGACGCGAAGTCCGCCGCGTAGCCGGGCTTTCCGTTCAACTCGCGAAACGCAGCGCGCGCGTAGCCGCCGGCGGGCACCGTCGGCGCGGCGAGCACGAGTTTCACGCCGGGTCGCGCGATGCCGGCGAGGCGTTCGATCTTCGCGGGATCGTCGCGCGGCACGATCAGCACGAGACGGTTGCGCGCGAACGTGCGCGGCGGCGCGGCCAGCAGCCCGGCGTCGAACGCGATCTTCATCTGCGCGTCGTTCGCGGACGCGAACACGTCGGCGGGCGCGCCCTGCTTCAGCTGCGTCACCAGCGAGTCGGAACCGCCGAACGAGTACGTCACGGCAATACCCGTCCGTCGCGTGAATGCCGGCGCCGCCGCCTCGAATGCTTCCCGAAGTGAAGCGGCGGCGAACACGGTGATGCCGCGTTGCTGAGCGCCGGCCGGCGCGGCGAGCAGCGCGGCGAGCGCAGGCATGGCAAGAAACGAGACGCGTCGCATACGGCGCGCGTTCGCCGCACGGACGCCGGACACCGCTATATCCCGTCGATCATAACGCCTTCGCGCGCGACCGCCGCGCCGCGCTCTCGAGGGACGCCAGCTGCGCGCGCCCGCGCTTCAGCAGCACCGCTTCGAGCGCGCGGTAGTCGCGTACGACCTGTTTACCCAGCGGCGTGACTTCCGCGCCCCCGCCTCGCCGTCCACCCGGCCGAGCGCGTACGACCGGCCGGCGGAACACGGCGTTGAGGTCGTCGACCAGCGTCCACGCGCGCCGGTACGACATGTCGAGATCGCGACCGGCCGCCGAGATCGAACCCAGCTCGTCGATGCGCTCCAAAAGCGAGACCTTGCCGGGGCCGATCGCCGCCGAGTCGCCGAAGACGATGCGGAACGAGACGCGCGCCATCCCGATCACGTACGAGGTCGCGGCGCCGCGACCTCGCGCCTGCGTCACCGGCGCGGCCGCGTTCGTCCCGCGCGGATGCGCTCGATGCGCGCGTACGTGTCGTTCGTGCGAGCGGCCGTGCGCCGCGCCGCGTGCGCGCGCAGGCGAACAGTAAGCAGCACGAGGATCGTGGCCACCGCGAGCGCGACGAGCGTGATGCGCGCGCGCGCGGCGATCGGCAGCATCGCCCCGGCGGCAAACACGATCGCGGCCAGCGCGGCGAGGTTCTGCCGGCGGTTCGTCAGCCGTCGCCTTCGTGCAGATGCAGGTGACAGCCGTCCTCGGCGTCGTCCAGGACTTCACGCGCCTCGAGCATCACGCTCGTGGGCAGCGTGCCGCCCGATTCGACGGACCCGTCCGGCGCGAGGAAGTCGGCCTCGTCCCAGTCCTCCCACGTCTCCAGCGGCTCCTCGGTGCCGTCGACGGGAAACCGCACGCAGAAGCCTTGCTCGATGTGGAGACCGGTCACGAGCACACGCGTTCCACGCGGAAAGTACGCACCGTCCTTCCATAAGGTCCCGTACGTCGTATCGTAATAGATGCCGATCTCGATCTTGTCGATCGCCCGTACTCCCCGAGGACGTCGCGCGATGCGCGCCTTTTCCGCACGTCGGCGTGGTATACCCGTCACCAATGGACGATCGGCGACTGCGGCCTTGGCGCATCCTCTCCTCGGAATACCGCATCCGGACGAAGTTCTTGCGGCTGCGTGCCGACCGCATCGAGCTGCCGGACGGGTCGGTCGTCGACGACTATTTCATTCGGGAGTCGCACGGCTTCTGCGTCGTGTTCGCGATCACGCGCGACGACGATGTGCTGCTCGTGCGCCAGTACAAGCACGGTGCGGCGACGATCTTGACGGAGCTCCCGGCGGGCATGATCGACGAGGGTGAGCCGCCCGACGCGTGCGCGGTCCGCGAGCTCGCCGAGGAAACCGGGTACGCAGGCGATCCGCCCGAGCATGTGCGCACCTTCTATGTCGACCCGACGAACGCAAACGGACGTTTTCACCTCTTCGTCGTGCGCAACGCGGAGGCGCGCGCGCAGATCGCGTTCGACGTCACGGAAGACATCGAGGTCGAGCTCGCGCCGATCGCCGACGTGCGGGCGATGGCGCTGGACGGACGCATCGCGGGCGGCGCGCAGGTCGCTTCGGTGCTGGTCGCCCTCGACTACCTCGAGCGCGCGCGCGCCTAATCCGCGCGGAGCCTGCGCCGCTTCGCGAGCGGCTCGGCACGGTTCTCGCCGCCCGCGTACGCGCGGCTTCGCAGCGCCGACAACGCGCCGAACGGGTACACGCGTTCGCCGGTCGCGCCGACGACGTGCACGTCGCCGGTACGCACGTTCCATGCGGCGAGCGCATCCGCGCACGCATCGCCGGTCACGTCGAGACCGGGCGAGTACGGCGTGAGCGCCGGCACGACGATCAGCGTTCGCGAGGCGAGGAACGCGGGCGCCGTCGTGTCGCCGCCGAGCGGGATCGACGGGTGCAGGTGACCGATGATCGTGCGCGCGCCCGGCTCGAAGGCCGGCCGGTCGCCGTGCGCAAGCGTCCAACCGTCGCGCTCGGCGGCATCCACCGTGGGGCCGAGGATCGCGACGCCGCGCGAGCGGCCTTCGTGGTTTCCGGCGACGATCGTGACGTCCGCGATCGCGCGCAGCGCGGCGAGCGCGCGACCGACCGCGATCGCGGCGCCCGAGCTCAGGCCGGCGCCGTGGATCGCATCGCCGAGGAAGAGGATCTCGCGCGCGGCGTGACGGCGCGCCGCGACGGCGATCGCAGCGGTGATCTCGTCCGTGCTCCAAAGCGGCAAACCGGCGCCGCCGCCCATGACGTCCTCGTAGCCGAGGTGCGCATCGGCGCACAGCAGCACGCGGGAACGTTCGAGCAGCGCGAACCCGCCGGGCAGCGCGACGATGCAGTCGGCCAGTGCGTACGCGTCGCACGCGGGCGCGGGGCGTGTCATACGAGCCGCAGTTGCGCGCCGGCAGCGGCATCGTGCGCCGCGGCCTCGCCGGTGGCCTCATCCTCGCCCACGATCGCGAGCACCCGCTCGTGCAGCGCTTCGATCATGCCCGCGCGATCGTCCATCACGACGGAGTCGCCGAACGACGACGTCACGACGCCGAAGGTGAATGGCGTCGCGGCGCGCGGGTGCAGCACGCGCGGCTCGCCGTCCAGCGCTTCCAGGTAGCGCAGCGCACCGGGCGCGTCGAGCAGTTCGCGCGTCACGACGCGAATCGTCTCGCGCACGAGGGGAAAGTCCGGATCGGCCTCCCAGAGGCGGTCGAAGATCTTCGCCGCGTTCCACCGCAGCGCGCCGCCGCGGATCGAGCGGCCGCCCGCGCGGCGCAGCACCAACAGCCCGGTGTTCGCGACGTGCCGGAATTGCGCGCGCAGCAGCCAGCCGGAGCGAAGCCCGGCGAGGAGATCCTCGTCGAAGCCGTCGACACGCAGCAGCGACGCCCACGTCGCGTCCTGCACCGTGCGCCGGCGCGGCAGCGCGACGAGGAACCCGTTGTCGTCCGTCGTCAGCGTGGAGTTGAGCCGCAGCGCGCGGTGCAGTCGCGCGCCGGCGACGCGCGCGAGCGTCTCGTTGATGCGCCGTCCCGCGCCGGTGTGGAACACGGCGGTCTGCCGTTCGTCCATGCGGTAGATCTCGACGATGGGATGCGTCGCGTCCGGCACGTCGCTGAGGGCGAGCTGTTGCGCGATGTAGCGCGCGACGTGCGCCGCTTCCACACCGCCCAGCGCATAGCGATGCCGGAGGTACCCCAACGCCGCCTGCGTGCCGCCCGTCCGCAGCGCGGTTGCGACGCCGTTGCGCAGCGTATCGATCTCCGCCGCAAGCACGCTCGGGATGCCTTTCAAGTGCGAGCTCCACTGCGGCACGGTCGGGCGCCCCGCGTACGGCTCGACGCGCACGCCGCGCGGACCGATCTCGTTGACGCGCAGCGTGCGGCCTTCCAGCAGGAAGACGTCGCCGACGTTCAAGCTGGTCGCGAAGCTCTCGTCGAGCCGCCCGATCCCCGTGCCGCCCGCGCCGGCGACCGCGACCGTCGACTCGTCCGGGATCGTACCGACGTTCTCGAAGTACGCGCTCGACGGCTCGCGGCCGAGGCCGTAGACGGCCTCGCCGTCCGTTCCGATGCGGCGCACGTGCGCTTCGTCACCGCCCGCGCCGCCGCCGGACAAGTACGCGATGCACGCGCGCAGATCGTCCTCGCGGAGGTCGCGATACGGGTACGCGCGCCGCGCGATCGCGAGCGCGTCCGCGATCGGTACGCGCCGGTCCGGCGCGCAGAGGCCGACGAGCCACTGCGCGACGACGTCGAGCGGCGCATGCGGCACGACGATCTCTTCGAGAATCCCCGCGCGGATGCAGCGGCGCGTCGCCGCGGCCTCGACGATGTCGTCGCGGTCCTGCGCGAGAACGACGCCGCTCGCGACGGCGCCCGGGCGGTGGCCGGCGCGCCCGACGCGCTGCAGCGTCGGCGTCATCCCGCGCGCGCCGCCCAGCACGATGACGCGGTCGACGAACCCGATGTCGACGCCGAGCTCCAGCGACGTCGAGCACACGACGACGCGCAGCGCGCCCGTCCGCAGCTGCGCCTCGGTGCGGTGCCGCACGTTGCGCTCGAGCGCGCTGTGGTGGACGCCGATGCGCCGGTCGCGCGTCGCGGTTTCGCTGCGCGGCGCGTTCTCCGGGACGGCGATGCCGGCGTCCTCGGTCGCGATCTGCTCCATCTCGTGCGCGACGCGCTCCGCTTGGCTCCGCACGTTCGTGAACAGCAGCGTCGAACGCACGTCGCGCGTCAGGCCGTACGCGGCGCGCGCGCATTGCCCGAGCGGCGCCATCGCGCCCCCGAACGGCGCGACGACGTCCAGCCGCATCTCGCGCAGACCGCGGCAGTCGACGACCTCGCACGCGCGCTCGCTGCCCGCGAGGAAGGCTGCGACGCGCTCGAGCGGCGCGACGGTCGCGGACAGCCCGACGCGGCGCAGCGGTGCGCGCGTCAGCTCCGAGAGCGACTCCAGCAGCAGCGCGAGATGCGCGCCGCGCTTCGTGCCCGCGAGCGCGTGGACTTCGTCGATGATGACGGTCTCGACGTGCGTGAGCTTGTCGCGATACCCGTTCATCGCGACCATGAGCGCGAGCGACTCGGGCGTCGTGAGCAGCACGTGCGGCGGCCGCCGCATCATCAGGCGCCGTTCCTCGACGGGCGTGTCGCCGGTACGCACGCCGGTCCGTATGAACGCCTCTCGGATGCGGCCGCGACGCATGCGCGCGCGCTCGGTGTTCGGCCGCTCGAGCAACGCCATCTCCCGCAGCGGCCGGCGCAGATTGTGTTCGACGTCGTAACCGAGCGCGCGCAGCGGCGAGACGTACAGGCAGTACGTGCGGGGCAGCAGCTCGTCGGCGTCGCGGAGCTCCGCGAGGCGGGACATCACGGGCAAGAACGCGGCGAGCGTCTTTCCGGTCCCCGTCGGCGAGCAGATCAGCGCGTGCGGTCCGCTCGCCGCAAGCGCGAGCGCCTGCCGTTGCGGCGGCGTCGCCGAGCCCAGGTGCGCGTCGCACCACGCGGCGACGTCCGGGTGCAACGTGGCGAATGCGTCGTCCACGGGAGCGCTCTGATTCATCGAACGCATGTTCGCGTCCTGGCGGGCAGGCGCGGTGAAACCGGCGCCGGGAGCCGCCGGTAGGTGAACGCGGAGGCTCGAATGCATCTCTTCCTCAAGGTCACCGCGATCGTCGCGGTGGCGATCGTGGCGCTGATCGTGCTGGCGTTCGTCCTGAAGATCGTCATCATCGCCGCGCTGATCGGCGGGCTCGTGATCGCCGGCATGGCGATCGCGAATTTCTTTCGCAGGCGCCGCCGCACGCTCGTGACGTACGAGCCGCGGAGGTTCGGCGCGGGCCGATATCGCTAGCCTCCGCAGGACGCGCATCGATAGCCGCGTAGCTCCGCGGCTGTGCACCGTCTCACGCTCCGCGCCGCTTTGGCGGCCCTCGTCTTCGCTTCTGCCGGGACGCTCGCCATCGCGCAGGCGCCCGCGCCGGAAGCCAACCCGTCCTCCCCGCCCGTACCGGCGCTGAGCTCGCCGTCGCCGGCGGCCGCAGCATCGCCGTCGGCGTCGCCGACAGCGAGTCCGACGCCGCCGTACAACCGGCTCGCGTTTCGCGAGATCGGCCCCGCCGTCGCGGGCGGGCGCGTGACGTCGGTTGTCGGCGTGCCCGACGATCCGCGCCTGTACTACGTCGGCGCGGCGGGCGGCGGCGTGTGGAAGAGCGTCAACGGCGGCGCGACGTGGTCGCCCGTCTTCGACAAGCAGGATGTCTCGTCGATCGGAACGGTCGCGATCGATCCGGCGAAGCACGACGTCGTCTGGGTCGGCACCGGCGAGACGAACCCACGCAACGACGTGTCGTGGGGCGACGGCGTCTACAAGTCGACCGACGGCGGCAAGACGTGGACGAACGTGGGATTGCGCGACACGCGCGCGATCGCGTCGATCGTCATCGACCCGCGCGATCCGAACGTCGTGCTGGTCGGCGCGCTCGGAGACGTGTTCGCCGATTCGCCCGCACGCGGCGTGTTCCGCACGACCGACGGCGGCAAGACGTGGACGAAGACGCTGTACGTCGGCCCGCGCAGCGGCGTGAGCGAGATGGTCGCCGACCCGAAGAATTCCGAGATCGTCTACGCGGGCATCTGGGAATTCCGCCGCCGGCCGTGGACGTTCACGTCCGGCGGGCCGGACGACGGTATCTGGAAGTCGACCGACGGCGGAAAGACGTGGAAGAAGCTGACCGGCAACGGTCTGCCGGCCGGCGTGACGGGTCGCATCGGCCTCGCGGTCGCGCCGTCGAATCCGCAGCGCGTGTACGCGCTGATCGAGTCGAAGGACGGCATTCTGTGGCGCTCCGACGACGCGGGCGCAACGTGGAAGCTGATGACGAAGAACACGCTCGTCGACCAGCGCCCGTTCTACTTCTCGCACGTGCGCGTCGACCCGTCGAACGCGGACCATCTGTACGGCGTCTCCGAAGAGCTGTCGGAATCGAAGGACGGCGGGAAAACGTTCAAGGCGATCGCGCAGCAGGTGCACGTCGACTACCACGACATGTGGATCTCGCCGGCCGATCCGAAGCGGATGATGACCGGCGAGGACGGCGGCTACGCGCTCACCGTCGACGGCGGCGCGGCGTGGTCGTTCTCGCGCAACGTCCCGATCGGACAGATCTACCACGTCGGCTACGACGATCGCACGCCGTACTCGGTGTGCGTCGGTCTCCAGGACAACAACGGATTCTGCGGGCCGTCGAACAGCATGAACGCGGAGGGCATCCCCGACGGCGCGTGGGATCGCGTCGTGGGCGGCGACGGACAGTGGGCGTGGCCCGATCCGCGCGATCCGAACCTCGTGTGGACGGACCTGCAGACGGGACGGCTGTTCCTCTACGATCGCGCGGCGCAGCGCAGCACGTACGTGCAGCCGTGGCGTGCGCGCGCGAGCGACGACTTCCACCTCGACAAGGCGAAGTACCGGTTCAACTGGGACTCGCCGGTCGCGTTCGACCCGTTCGATCGCGCGACGACGTACTTCGGCGGCAACGTCGTGTTCGCGACGCGCGATCGCGGGCAGACGTGGCATCCGATCTCGCCCGATCTGACGCGCAACGACAAAGCGCACGAGCAGGCCGCGGGCGGTCCGCTGACGCTCGACGTGTCGAGCGCGGAATTCACCGGCACGCTGCTCGACATCGAGCCGTCGACGAAAACGCGCGGCGAGATCTGGACCGGCAGCGACGACGGCTACGTCGAGCTCACGCGTGACGGCGGACGGCGCTGGACGAACGTCACGCCGCCCGGCGTTCCGCCGGACGGACGGGTCGAGATGGTGTCGCCCTCGCCGCTGATCGCCGGGACGGCGTATGCGGTGCTCGATCGTCACTTGCTCGGCGACGACACGCCGTACGCGTTCGTGACGCACGACTGGGGCGCTCACTGGATGCGCATCGGCGACGGCTTGCCGGCCGGTCAGCCCGTCCGCGCGATCCGCGCGGACACGCGCAACCCGCACCTCGTGTACGCGGGGCTCGAGAACTCGTTCTGGCTGTCGTACGACGACGGCGCGCACTGGCGCAAGCCCGCGCTCGGATTGCCGCCCGTCGCGGTCTACGACATCCGCGTGCAGCCGCGCTGGAACGACCTCATCCTCGCGACGCACGGGCGCGCGCTGTGGATTCTCGACGATCTCACGGCGGTGCAGCAGCTCCCGCGCGCGCAGGCGTCGCGCACGATGCTGTTCGCGCCGCGCACGGCATACGCGTTCTTGCAGCACGCGAACGACGAAGGGCTCTACACGCGCTTCGCCGGGAAGAACCCGCCGGCCGGCGCCATGATCTCGTTCTACCAGGCGACGCCGGGATCGAAGTCGCCGGAGATCGACATCCTCGATGCGCACGGGCGCGTCGTGCGTCACCTTCGCGGCACGCAGCGCATCAACGAGCACGAAGTGCCGATCGTGACGAACTTCGCCGGGCTCAATCGCGTCGCGTGGGACCTGCGCGAAGACGGACCCGTCCGCTGGATGGGCGCCGGCAAGGAGGAGTTCCGCGGACCGCGCGTCGGCACGCCGGTCGTTCCGGGTGAATACTCGGTGCGCGTCGTCCTCGGCGGGCGAACGTTCACGGAGCCGCTGCGCGTGCAGCCCGATCCGCGCGCGCACTATACGATCGCGCAGTACCGCGCGGCATACGTGTTCGCGAAGAAGCACGCGGACGAGTATTCACGCGTCGACGATGCGCTGACGCGGCTCGACGCGTACGCCGCATCGGCGCCGCAGCGCGCGCAAGGCGCACCGGCGAGCCTCGCGGCGACGCTGAACGCGATTCGCACGAAGGCGCTCGCGCTGCGTGCCCGGCTCACCGCGGACTATACGAACGACGAGGACTCGATCCAGCGTCCCGGCCGCGTGCGCGAGGATCTCGGCAGCCTGATGTATACGGCGGGATCGCCGCCGTCGTCGGCAACGCTGGAGTTCGCGTCGCGCGTCGACCGCGACTACGCCGCCGTCATGGACGACGTCGCGGCGTTCGAGCGCGGCGATGTCGCGCGCGCGGACGCAGCGCTCAAGGCGGCCGGAAAGCCGGCGCTCGCGACGTCGGGCGCCAAACGATCCGACGTCGTCGGCGACGCGGGGACCGCCGGCGAGGAGGACGAGCGCTAGCCGCCGCGCTTCGCGAAGCTGTCGGCGGTGAGCGCGATGTCGACGTCGCTGCGCACGGTGTCGTACGTTCCGCCGACGAGCCTCCGCAGATGCGTCTCGAACGTCGCCTTCACCGGGATGACCATCGCGGTGTCGTAGACGAGCGAACCCTCGCGCGTGCCGGCGTACGCGCCCGCTTTCGACGTCTTCTCCTCGAACGAGTACGCGAGCGTCACGCGCGCATCGTCGTGCTTCACCACGCGGTAGCGCTCGAGGTCCGTGCGCCCTTCGGCGCTCAGATCGACGACCCACGCGGTCCCCACTTCGGTCGGACGATCGCGGTAGAATCCACGCCCGAGCCAGCGCGCGATGACGATCTCTTCCTCTCGGAGGCGGCCGGCGTCGGCGGGGTTGTAGAACAGCGTGCCGTCGCCGGCGATCCCGATACGCACGGTCGGCCGCGAGAAGATGTCCGTGGTTTCCTTGATGTCGATCACGAGGCCGGCGTCCGTCGTCGCCTGCACGATCGCGACGTCGATGGAGCCTTTCGCCGTGCGCTGCGCCTCGGTGAACCGATCGCCGTTGCCGGACATCGTACCGCCGCCGCTGCTCGTGCCGATGATGCGGCCCTTCAGCATGACAGCCGGTCCGATCCCCGTGTCGACCGCTCCGCCGGACGCGTTGGTTCTCGCGTCGGTCGACAGCTCGACCGCGTACGTGAGCGTGCGGATGGGCGCAGGCGCGTCGGCCGCCCGCAGCGGAAGCGGTGCGACGGCGAGGAACGCGGCCGCGACGGCGGCCGGGACGCGGAGCCTCATGGCGGATGGTTCGAGCCCGGCGCGAAATTCCCGGCCGCAAGACTGGAGGCTCTCGTGAACGCCGATCGCTACCGTGACCGCTTCAAGGACGTCGTCGCGCTCGTCGTGACGCCGATGGACCGTACGTACGCGGTGGACGAGGGCGCGCTGCGCGCGCAGATCGATTGGTGCTTCGCGCACGGCGCGACGGGGATCGTCGCGACCGGATCGATCGGCGAGTTCTTGCACCTGGAGGACGACGAGCGCCGTCGCGTGCTCGACGTCGTGCTCGACCAGACGCGCAAGCATGCCGGCGCGGCGGCGTATGCCATGACGTCGGGAGCGACGACACTGCAGGCGCTGCGGTGGACGCGCGTCGCCGCCGATCTCGGGTACGACTGCGCGGTCGTGATCGCGCCGTACTACTGGAAGATCGGCGACCGCGAAGCGTTCGACCACTTCCGCACGATCGCCGACGCGAATCTGCTGCCGGTCTGCGTCTATCACAATCCGGCGCTCTCGAAGTTCCACATGTCGCCGGCGTTCTTCCGCCGCGTCGCCGAGCTCGACAACGTCGCGTGCGTCAAAGAGGTCGAGACCGATCTGCAACATTTGGAGCAAGTCGCGGACGCGCTTGCCGGCCGCGCGATCTACCTGCAGACGTTCCGCGCCTATCTGACCGGTCGCATGCTGGGCTCGAACGGCGGCCAGATCAACGTGTTCGCGGTGCCCGCGTGCGTCGCGATCGACGAGGCGTGGCGCCGCGGCGACATCGCGCTCGCGGAGGAGATTCAGCGGCGCCTCAACCGCGTGTTTCCGCGCGGCGGCGAAGCGGCGCTCGGCGCGCTGGGCATGACGAAGGCGACGGCGTCCGTCGTGACCGGGATCGACATGGGACCCGCGCGCCCGCCGTACCTCGCGCCCGACGACGCGGAAGAGCGCATCACGCAGCGCCTCCCGGAACTCTACGAGGTTGTCCCGTCGATGCGCCCGGAAAAGCGCGTCGCGGTCCACGCAACATCGTGATCGAGCGCGATCGCGAGGCCCGGCAGAACGGAGAGTCGAGCAATGTCACCCTGAGCCGGCCGAAGGGTGAGAGCGCATCGTCCACTCCGAGCACGCAACTGTGGATCGACGGCGCGTACGTCGAGCCGCGTTCCGGCCACTGGTACGACGACGTCGATCCCGCGAGCGGCGACGTCGTCGCGCGCATCGCGCAGGCCGGCGCCGACGACGTCGATCGCGCGATCGCCGCCGCGCGGCGCGCGTTCGACGCCGGGCCGTGGCCGCGCATGACGGCCTCCGAGCGCGCGACGGTGCTGCGACGGCTCGCCGGGCTGCTCGTCGACCACCGCGAGGACCTCGCGCGGCTCGAATCGCGCGACGCCGGCAAGCCGTTCCGCGAGACGGCGGATCGCGACGTGCCGCGCGCCGCCGACAACTGCGCATTCTTCGCGAGCGCGATCGAGCAGCGCGAGTCGAGCGCGTTCTTCGCTCGACGCCCGTTCCTGGGCGCGCAGCGCGAGATCGTCTCGCTCGTGCGTGAAGAGCCCGTCGGCGTGTGCGCGCTGCTCACGCCGTGGAACTCGCCGCTGATGCAGGCGACGTGGAAGATCGCGCCCGCGATCGCGGCGGGCAACACGTGCGTGCTGAAGCCGTCGGAGCTCACGCCGCTGTCGACGCTGCGGCTTGCCGAGCTCTGCTCCGAGGCCGGCGTGCCGGACGGCGTCGTCAACGTCGTGACGGGCTTCGGACCGTCGGCCGGTGCGCCGCTGGTCGCGGACGCGCGCGTCGACGCGGTCGCGTTCACCGGCAGCGAGCCGACCGGCATCGCGATCAACACGGCGGCCGCGGCGACGCTCAAGAAAGTCACGCTCGAGCTGGGTGGAAAATCCGCCAACGTCGTGTGCGACGACGCGGACCTCGAGCTCGCCGTCGACGGCAGCGTGCTCGCGATGTTTCGGCACAGCGGACAAGTGTGTTTGGCCGGGACGCGCCTCTACGTCCAGAGCGGAATCTACGAACGCTTCATGGAGCGCTACCTCGAGCGCGTGCGCGCGCTGCGCGTCGGCGATCCGCAGTCCCGCGACAGCGACCTCGGGCCGCTGATCACGCCGCTCCACCGCGAGCGCGTCGAACGCTTTTGCGACGAAGCCGACGCGGAAGGCGTCGAGGCGCTGTTGCGCGGTGCGCGTCCCGAGGACGCCGCGCTCGCGCGCGGCAACTATCTCGCGCCGACGATCTACGCGCCGCGCGACGAGATGCAGACCGTCGCGCGCGAAGAGGTCTTCGGCCCCGTGCAGTCCGTGTTCCGGTTCGAGACGCTCGACGACGTCGTCGCGCGCGCCAACGCGACGCGGTTCGGGCTCTCATCGTACATCTGGACGGCGAACGTCGCGACGGGCCTGCGCTTCGCGCAGGACGTGCGCGCCGGCATGTGCTGGATCAACGGCTACTTCTTGCGCGATCTGCGTCAGCCGTTCGGCGGCGTCGGCATGAGCGGTCTCGGCCGCGAAGGCGGCCGCTGGTCGCTGGACTTCTTCACCGAACCGAAGCTCGTATGCATCGCGTACTGACGCCGCCGTCACGATCGTCGCTCACCCTTCGACGAGCTCAGGATGAC
Source organism: Vulcanimicrobiota bacterium (assembly GCA_963841685.1). Classification (GTDB taxonomy): domain Bacteria; phylum Vulcanimicrobiota; class Vulcanimicrobiia; order Vulcanimicrobiales; family Vulcanimicrobiaceae; genus Vulcanimicrobium. The sequence goes on along the minus strand of CAWJDU010000003.1, from coordinate 1,117,564 downwards.
ACAACGCACGCCACGCGGGCGGTGTCCGCGACGCGTCGCGGCGGCACGCGGCCTCGGCACGCGACGCTTCGCGGCAGCACGCGGCCGGCGCACGCGACGCTTCGCGGCAGCACGCGGCCGGCGCACGCGACGCTTCGCGGCGGCGCGCGGGCGGTGCACGCGACGCTTCACTGTCACCCTGAGCTTGTCGAAGGGTGCGCCGCGATCCCGAGCTCCGCACGCAACGCGGCCATCCCGAACGTCAGAGGCACGACATGTCGTACATGAACCCCGTCACCGTCATCCCGAAGCACGTGCCGGAAGACGAGCTCCGCACCTTCGGCGCGCTGGACTCGTACGAGGCGTACATCGAGCACCAGTACCGCGACACGAAGGCGCTGCTCGAGAAGTACCGCGAGCACGCGACGCACGACCCGGAGCTGCCGGACGAGTACCGCAACGCAATGCGGCCGATCATGCTGACGACGTGCTGGGGCGAGGCGCAGACCACGGCGCAGGTCGCGCAGATCATCACGAAGACGAACCGGCCGAACATCCAGTACTTCTACGCGACGCACGCGCTCGACGAGGTTCGCCACACGCAGATCGAATGGCGCCGCATCCGCGACCTCGATCTGGCCGACTCGCTGGACGTGCCGTACGAGCAGACCGAATTGTTCCGCTTCGTGAACGGCTTGCCGTCGTTCGTCGAGATCGTGTACGGTCAAGTGTGCACGCTGGAGGCGTACTCTGCGCACGTGCTGTTCAACTCGATCGCCGAGCTCGCGCGCCGGTACGGCGATCTCGCGACCGCGTACACCTACGAGTACGTCATGCACGACGAGGTGCGCCACATCGGCACGGGCCTGCGCGTCGTGCGCGAGGCGATCGAGACGTCGCCCGATCCCGACGAAGCCCAGTTCCGCATCCTCGATCTCGAAGAGCGTCTGCTGCCGATCACGATCCGCAAGCTCGGCCGCGACTCCGCGATCGCGCAGTCGTTGTACGACGCCGGCATGATCGCCGACAAGCGCGCGTTCGAGTTCGACGGATTCAAGCAGTACCTGATCTTCCGCTCGAAGATTCCGAACCTGCCGCCGATCCGCTACAAGGGCCCCGACGGCTGGACCGCCGCCGACACGCGCAACGCGACCGCGGACGCAAGCGACGACGCATCGCAGACGGTGTCACCCTGAGCCTGTCGAAGGGTCCGCGACGATCGCGACCGATAGCGTAGCACGATGATCGCCGGCGGCCTGTTCTCCACGCACGTTCCGCGCCTGATGATCCTCGATCCCGAGGCGCGGCGCGAGTACATGGGCCGCAACGTCACGACGTTCTACGACGCGCTGCCGCAGATGAAGCGCGAACGCCTCGACGCACTCGACTTCGAGACGTTCGTCGTGATCGACACGCACTGGCACTCGACCCTCGAGTTCATCCTCAATGCGCACGCGCGCCACGACGGCGTCTACACCTCGGACGAGATCCCCTGGATGATCCACGAGTACGCGTACGATCATCCCGGCGATCCCGAGCTCGCGCACGCGATCGCCGATGAAGCGCAGGCGCGCGGTGTCCCCGCGGACGCGGCGGCGCATCGCGGGCTGCCGGTCCACTACGGCACGCTGAACCCGATGCACTACTACAACCCCGGGCCGGCGAAGAAGCGCGTGCTGCCGATCTCCGTGCTCGACACCGCGGAAGTCGAACCGAATCTTCGCTTCGGCGAGGCGATCGCCGGCGCGGCGCGCCGCATCGGGCGCCGCATCGTCCTCGTCGCATCAGGCGGGATGTCGCACCGCTTCTGGCCGCTCGCGACGATCCGCCAGCGCGCGAGCGCCGATCCGAGCGACATCAGCGATCCGGCGCTGCGCGCGTACGACGAGCGCATCATGGCGTGGTGGCGCGACGGCGACCACGCCGCCGTGCTCGCGCACGCGGACGATTTCCGGCGCACGTGCTCGCCCGAAGGACGCTTCGCGCACTACCTCGTCCTGGCGGGCGCGCACGGGGGCGCCGCGTGGCGAGCACGCGGCGAGCAGTTCGGCCGCTACGAGGCCGCGATCGGCACGGGCCAGGCGATCTTCTACTTTTCCTCGGAGTGCTGAGTTCGTCGACGGACCGGTTCGCCGGCGCGCGCTACTGCGAGAAGTCCTCGACGAAAAACGTTTCGCGGTCGCCGACCGTCACCACGGCGACGCCGATCTTCCGCTCGTTGCCGTCCAGCACGTTCGACGCGTGCGGCGGGCTGTTCATGAAGTCCGTGTGCGCGTGCTGCTCGTCCCAGTCGAAGGCGATGTTCTCCGCGGCGTAGGACGTCGGCCAGTGCCACGTGCGCAGCCGGTCCTGGAACGTGATCCCGTTCGGGTCGGTATGCCCGAAGTAGCCGCGCGCCGCCATTTCGACGGCCTTCGCGTACGCGAACCGGTCGAGCGTGTCGTCGCGCACGAGCTGCGGCAGGCCGCGCTTCGCGCGCTCGGCGTTGACGTCCGACGCGAGCGCATTCGCATCGTTCGTCAGGTTCGCGGGGTAGCGCGGGTCGATGAGCGAAATGGCGATCGCGCTTTCGCTGTGCTGCGACGAGAACACGATACGGGGCGGTGTGTACTTCCCGTATGGCGTCGCTGCCGTCAACGCGGTCAGCGTCAGCATCCATGCCAAGGCGCCGGTCTTCATCGATAACCTCTGTGCCGTTCCTCGATGCGGGGCGCGCGCGAAGACGGCGCACGCAGCGCATGTGCGGAATCAACTGCTCGGGCTCACCTCCACGAACCAGGCGCTGGTGACACCACCGTCAGCGCCGTCGAGCAACGGCGGGGGCGGACGTGTCCGTGGGAGATGTCTTTACATTAGGTGATATCGTCCGTACCCGACCAGCGGTTGAGCCTCCGCATCATTACACGAACTTGATGTGCCGGCGCTCACGCGGGCACGCCCGGCGGTATCTCGCGCGAGGCGTCCGGGACGGCGGGCAGGTCCATCGACACGACCGTCCCCGGCGCGCCGGACGCGATGTCCGCGGTGCCGCCACAGCGCTCCGCGACGCGCCGGACGATCGCGAGGCCCAGCCCCGACCCGGGGACGCCGCGCGTGCGGTCGCTCCGGTAGAAGCGCTCGAACGCCCGGCTTCGCTCCGCCTCGGGCATGCCGGGGCCGCCGTCGCGAACCTCGATCCGCACGCGCCCGGCGGCGCGGGCGATGCGGATGCGCACATCCGAGCCGCCCCCGTACTTCAGTGCGTTGTCGACGCAGTTGAAGATCGCATCGTACAAGTCGTCCTCGGCCGCGACGACGACGGCGGGAGCGCCGTCGTGCTCGACCGCGATCGTGCGCGGCGACGCGATCTCAGTGAGATTGTACGCGACCGCCTCGGCGACGCGGCGCGCATCGACGAGGTCGAGGTGCGCCGGCTCGGACGTTCCGAGTCGCGCGAGCGCGATCAGCTTTTCGATCATGCCGCGCATGCGGTTCGACTCGGCGCGCACGGTGCCGTACAGCCGCGCCGTCGTCGCCTCCGCAAGCCCGCCGCGCTCGAGCACGTCGACGAACCCGATGATGACGGCGAGCGGCGTCTTCAGCTCGTGCCCGGCGTCCGCGATGAAGCGCTGCATCTCGGACTCCGCGAGCCGGCGTTCCTCGAGCGCCGTCGCGACGGTCTCGGCCGCCTGCCGGTACGCGCGCGCGAGGTCGCCGATCTCGCCCGCTTGCGACGCGTCGACGGGATGCGGGGTGAAGTCGCGCGCCGCCAACCGCCGCAGCGCGTCCGTCGTCTGCTTCAGCGGACGCGTCGCCTCGCGGTTCAGCGCGCGCAGGAGCGCGAACATCACGAGCCCGATCACGACGTCGAGCCCGAGCGCGCCCGCGAAGACGCGCTTCGCCATCGTGGCCAGCCCGCGCAGATCGGGGCCGATCGAGACGTCGAAGCGTCCGACCGGGACGTGGATCGCGTGCACGCCGGTCAGCAGCGCGACGAGCGTCGTGCCGAGCTCCGGGTGCGGCACGCCGGCCGGCGTCTGCGCGCGCACGTGGGCGCCGGGCAGCGGATGCACCTGCACGTCGAGCCGGCTGCCGTGCAGCCGGGCGGCCAAACCGTCCGCCACGCTGCGGTCGTTGGGCGCGCCGACGCGCGACATGCGGGCGACGGTCGCGGCGTCGGCCGCGGTGTGCTGCGCGACGGCCTGTTCGTTCGTCGCGAGGTCGTGCACCGCGTAGCACGCGGCGCCGAACACGGCGGCGACGACGAACGCGAACGCGACCGCGATCGCGCGCGCACCGATCGCCGGCGCGCGCAGCAACACGCGCAGCGGCCTCATCGCAAGCTGTAGCCGACCCCGCGAATCGTCTGGATCAGGCGGCGCCGCGGCGGCGCGTCGACCTTCGCACGCACGTAGCTGATGTAGCTCTCGACGGTCGCGGTGCTGACATCGCGATCCGAGCCCCACACGAGGTCGATCAGCTGCGCGCGCGTGAAAACGCGCTCCGGCCGGCGCACGAGCGTCGCGAGCAAGTCGAACTCGCGCGCCGAGAGCTCGATGACCTCGCCGCCGCGCTCGACGCGGCGCCGCTCGAGGTCGACGGTGAGGTCGGCGTACGACATCGACGTGACGTCCTTCAACGCCGGGCGCCGCAGCGCCGACCGCAGCCGCGCCGTCAGCTCGGCGAAGTCGAACGGCTTCGGCACGTAATCGTCCGCGCCCGCTTCGAGCGCGCTCACGCGCTCGGGCACGTCGGTGCGTGCCGACAGCATCACGATCGGCGCTTCCGTTGCGCGGCGCAGCGCCGGGATCAGCGAGATCCCGTCGACCTTCGGCAGCATCACGTCGAGCAGGATCACGTCGATGTGGGACTCGTCGAGGATGCGCAGACCGGCGAGGCCGTCGGCGGCGCCCAAGACGCGAAAGCCGCGCTGCACGAGGCCGATCTCGAGGACCTCCCGCATGTGCATCTCGTCATCGATGACCAGGACGGCAGGCGACCCTTCCATGCAGTCCATCGTTAGCAGCGAATCCTTGGGCAATGCTGGACCGCGTTCTAACGCGGCGCCGCCGGCGTGTCCGACGCCGGCGGCGCAATCACGCGCGACGACGCGTGAACTATTCGAAGCGCAGCGCGCGAATCGGATCGAGCGCGGCCGCTTTGCGTGCCGGCCAGTAGCCGAAGAACACGCCGACCGCGGCGCTGAACGCAAGCGCGAGGACGATCGAGACGGTCGGGACGCTCGACGGCCAGTGCGCGAACATCGCGATGGACGCGGCGCCGAGGACGCCGAGCAGGACGCCGATCGCGCCGCCGCCCGTCGACAGCAGCACCGCTTCGATCAGGAACTGGCGGAGGATCGCCGCCGCGCGCGCGCCGAGTGCGACGCGCAGACCGATCTCGCGCGTCCGCTCCGTCACCGACACCAGCATGATGTTCATGATGCCGATGCCGCCGACGAGCAGCGAGACCGCCGCCACGGCCGCAAGGAGCAGGCCGAGGATCGACGCCGTCGCCGACGCCGCCTGCGCGATGTCTTGCAAGTTGCGCACCTGGAAGTCGTCGGGGTGTCCGGCGACGATACCGTGCCGCTGTTCGAGCAGGCCCGTGATCTGCGACTGCACCGAGTCGATGTGCTGCGCGTCCACCGCGGAGACCATCAGGCCGCCGATGCTCGTGCCGCCCGTGAGCCGTTCGAGCGCCGACGTGTAGGGGATCACCACGGTGTCGTCCTGATCTTGTCCGCCGCCGCTCTGGCCTTTCGCCGACAGCGTGCCGACGACCGTGAACGGAACGTTCTTAATCATCACGGTCTGCCCGACGGGATCGGTGCCGGGGAACAGCTGGCGCACGACGGTCTGACCGAGCACGGCGACCTTCGTCGCTTGATCGGTCTCGCTCTGCGTGAAGAACCGTCCGCTCGCGACCGGCCAGCTGCGCACGTACGTGTACGTCGGCGCCGCGCCGGTGGCTGTCGTCTGCCAGTTGTTGCCGTTCGCGATGAGCTGGGTGCGCACGGTGACCTGCGGCGACACGGCGCCGACGCCGGGCAGCTTCGCGATCGCGAGGCCGTCCTGAACGGTGAGCGTCGACGCGCCGCCGTTGCCGGTGCGCACGCCGCTCGTGTTGACGCTGCCCGGGATGACCATGACGAGGTTCGATCCGAGCCCGTTGATCTGGTTGGCCACGGACGTCTTCGCGCCGGTGCCGATCGCGACCGTGACGATGACCGCCGCGACGCCGATCACGACACCGAGCATCGTGAGCAGCGAGCGCGACCGGTTGCGAACGAGAGCCTGCAGCGCGAGCCGCAGCGTCTGCATGAAGGAGATCATGACACGAGCACTTTCTCGCGCACCGGTTCGTCCGAGACGATGTTGCCGTCGCGGAACGTGACGAGCCGGCGTGCGTGCGCTGCGACGTCGGGCTCGTGCGTGACGAGCATGACCGTCATGCCGCGTTCGGCGTTGAGCCGCTGGAAGAGCGCCATCACGTCCTCCGACGACGCCGTGTCGAGCGCGCCGGTCGGCTCGTCGGCGAGGATCAGCTGCGGCGAGTTCACGATCGATCGCGCGATCGCGACGCGCTGCTGCTGTCCTCCGGACAGCTGGTTCGGCTGGTGCTGGGCGTACTTCGCGAGACCGACGGCATCGAGCGCTTCCATCGCGGCGCGGCGCCGCTGTGCAGCGGGCACCTGCGCGTAGATCATCGGCAGCTCGACGTTCTCGATGGCGGTCGTGCGCGGCAGCAAGTTGTAGGCCTGGAAGACGAACCCGAGCGCGCGCGAGCGCAGGTCGGCGAGATCGTCGGGACCGAGCGAGCCGAGATCGTGACCGGCGAACCGGTACGTTCCCGACGTCGGCCGGTCGAGCAGGCCGACGATGTGCATGAACGTCGACTTGCCGGATCCGGACGGCCCCATGACGGCGACGAACTCGCCGTCCTCGATGGTGAGGTCGACGGCGCGCAGCGCGACGACGTCCTCACCGCCCTCGAGGGGATAGACCTTCCGCAGGCTGCGGACTTCCACAACGGGCGTCATGGCGCTAGCCTCCCGGCCCGTGGCCGCCGCCGCCCGAGTAGCCGCCCCGGCCGCCGCCCATGCCGGCGAACGGGTTGCTGCTCGTCGACGTGCGGGTCGATCCGGACGAGCCGTGGTTGTCGCCCGTCACGACGAGGTCGCTGGTGCTCAGCGTGCCGCGCAGCGGCTTGACGCTGGCTTCGGTCGAGCCCACGAGGCCGACGGTGACGGGAACCGGCTGGAGCTTGCCGCCGCGCAGGACGAAGATGCGTCCCGCCGCGCCCGGCGTCACGGCGCCGCCGCTCGATGCGCCCGTCGCGCCCCACGGCGATGCCGGCGTGGACGACGTAGGCTTCGCTGCCGCGGTTGCCTGCGATGCTGCCGTCGCAGCCTTCGTGCTGCCGCCCGACCCGTGCGAAGCGGCGGCCTTCTGCGATGTGCCGCTCGAGCGCGTGCCGCGATGGTTGCGGGCGAACGCACCGGCCGGCGGGGCGTACGTGAACGCGGCCAGCGGAACCAGCGTGGCGTTGTCGACGTGCGCGACCTGGATCGTCGCGTTGGCGGTCATGCCCGGCAGCAGCGCGCCGTCGCGGTTGTCGACGTAGACGACGACCGTGTACGTCACGACGTTCGAGACCGTGGTCGGATTCTGCCGCACCTGCGCGACCGTCGCGGTGAACGTGCGGTTCGGGTACGCGAGCACGCTGAACGAGACCGGATCGCCGGCGGCGACATGCCCGATGTCCGGTTCGCCGACCGCGAGGTCGAGCTCCATCTTGTCGAGGTTCTGCGCGATCGTGAAGAGCGTCGGCGTCTGCAGCGACGCGGCGACGGTTTGCCCGATCGACACCTGGCGCGAGATCACCAGGCCGTCGACGGGCGAGGTGACGATCGAGTGCGCGAGGTTCGCCTGCGCCGTCTTCACGTTCGCTTGCTGGATGCCGATCGCGGCGACGTCGGCCGCGTGGATCGCGGCCTCGTTCTGCGCGGTCGCGTCCGACACGCCGGCCGTCGCCGACTGCGCGGCCTGTTGCGCGCTCGCCTGCGCGATCTGCGCCTGCGCGGCCTGCGCCTGCGCCTGCGCTTGCGTCACGCCGACCTGCGCGGCCTGATACGCCGTTTGCGCCGCGACCTCGTTCGATTCGTCGGCGTCGGCCTGGCTCTGCGGGATGAACCCTTGCGCGAGCAGCTGCTTGTCGCGCGACACCGTCTGCTGCGCGAGCGCGAGCGCCGCCTTCGTCTTGGTGACGTTGGTCTGCGCGGTCGCGATCCCGGTGTTCGATGCGGCGGCGTTCGCTTGCGCGATGCGGTCGGCCGCGACCGCGGCCTGTGCGTTCGCCTGCGCCGCCGCGACGGCGTCGGGGCCGCCGCTCGCGGTCGCACCGGCGGCTTGCGCCTGCGCGATGCTTTGCGCGAGCGTCGCCTGCGCTTGATCGAGCGACGCCTGGAACGTGGTCGGATCCAGCTTCGCGAGAACCTGGCCCTTCTTCACGTGCGAGTTGAAGTCGGCGTCGATCTCGGAGATCGTGCCCGACACCTGCGTGCCGACGCTGATCGTGTTCTGCGGGTTGAGCGTCCCCGTCGCGGTGACCGTCTGCGCGAGAGATCCGGTCTGCACGGGCACGCTCGTATACGTCACGGCGCCCGCGCGAGCGCGCACCAGGACGAACGAGACCACGATCGCGACGATCAGAACGAACGCCGCGGAGATCAGCAGCCAGCGCGGGCGACGGCGCGGCGGCTGGAGGATGACAGTTGAGACGCGACCGTTCGTCGCCGGCCGCTCGAGTGTAAACATGACTGTACCGGCTACGCTCGCTCGGCACGGGAAGTGCTATAGGCCGGATGAGGATCGGCCGCGTTTTCGATGAGAAGCGCTCTCAGGCTGCTGCCAGCCGGGCAGCACGGCGAGCGTCAGCCGAACTGCGAGAAGTATGCCTCGATGTCGGCGGCCTGAAGGCCCGCGGCAAATGCGTCCGAGCGCATGGCGTCTCGGTCCGGGAACGGCTGCGCGATCAGCACGTCGGTGCGCTCGCCGCCGGGGACCAGCGCAACGCGCCGCATGCACGCCGGCACGATCGCCGTCTGCCACGGCTCGAGCATGATGCCGGCGCCGGTCTCCGCATCGATGCGCACGTGCGCGTCCATCGCGGTGAGCGCGAGCGGCAGGCCGTGCGTCTCGGCGTATGCATCGAGACGGCGCACGGTCGCGCGCTCGAGCGAGAAGCGGTGGTCGGCCACGAGGAGCGTGCGCTCGAGGCCGTTCGCCTCGTACGTCAACGGGCGCACCGCCGCCGGGAACGTCGCCCGGTACTCGAGCACGTCGGCGGCTTTCTCGACGTGCAGCTCGCGCGGCGTACCGTCGGCGCCGATTCGGTTCCAGTCGAAGATGCGGTAGGTCAGGTCGCTGGCTTGCTGCGCTTCGAAGAGCTCGATGCCCGGGCCGATCGCGTGCAGCGTTCCCGCAGGCAGATAGAACGCGTCGCCGGGCTGCACGCGCACGCGGCGGAGGATCTCGGGGAGCGATCCGTCGGCGACGCGCTGGAGGTACTCGTCGCGCGACGTGTCGCGCGACCAGCCGAGCACGATCTCCGCGCCGGGCGCGCAGCGCAGCACGTACCAGCACTCGCTCTTGCCGTTCGCCTGATGCTCGACGCGTCGAGCGTACGCGTCGTCCGGATGCACCTGCACCGACAGAGCGTCGCGCGCGTCGATGATCTTCGTCAGCAGCGGAAACCGCTGCGCCGCGTCGATCGACCCGGTCAGCGCGGAACCTTCGGCGGCGCGCACGTCGGCCAGCGTTCGCCCCGCGTACGCTCCGTCGTGCACGCGGTTGAGATCCCAGCACTCCCACGATTCGCCGAGCGTCGCGCGCGCGTCGCCCGCCTTACCGTACGCGCGCACGAGCACGTCGCCGCCCCAGATCGCCGGCGTCAGATGAGGTTCGAGAAGAAAAGGAAAGAGCCGGCCCTGCACGGGCCGACTCTTTGCCTCCGGTATCGTTCGTTCCGCCGGTCGGTCTACTCGCGGCGGATCGTCGTCGAGGTCGAGCCGGAACGGTTGTTCGACATCGCGACCAGTCCGACGATCACGACGAGCACCACCGCTCCGACGATGATCCACGTCCAGTTCACGCCGCCGTTGTTCGTCGTGTCGGTCGTCGTCGTCGTGGTCGACGTTCCGCCCGTCGTGCCGGTCGTCGCGGAGCCGTTCGTGCCGCTGGTTCCGGTGCTGCCGCCCGTCGTCGCGCCGCTGCTCGTTCCGCCGGCGGTGCCGCCGCCCGCGGTCTGCGCGAGCGCCAGCGTCGGCGCGATCGCGAGGAACAGCGCGAGGACCAGGATGGAGATTCGAGAGAGAGTCCGCAAACGTCTTGCCTCCAGATGATGTCAGGCCGCGATGTCCATCGGCTCGGGGTCGCCTCCCGGCGGCGTAGGGTCGGCCGGAATTTCCGGTCGCGTGTCCGGCCCCATCGGCGGGACGTCCGGGACGCTTTCCGGGACCTGATACTCGGCGAACATCGCGCCCGAGACGTTCCCGGGGGGTCGCTCGCCGAAACACCGTGCCGACGGGGCGGCAACCTCCGCCGGGCGAGCCGTGTCTTGCCGGCACGTGCGCACCCTGCTTCAACACGCGGCGCTTCTTGCTGCATCCGTCGCGCTTCTCGCGGAAGCGCCCGCACCGACGGAGGAAGCCGCGAGAATCTTCGCGCTGACCGGCGCGCGCTCGGCACCGGTACAGTCGTACACGTCGCGCTTGCACGTCGACTTCGCGCTGCGGACGTTTCCGTACTTGAAGTTCCATCTCGAGGGCCGCATCGCGTACAAGCGCCCGAACCTGTACTCCGTGCACTTCGATCACGTGCCGTGGTTCGGAAAAGGCTTCGAAGACATGAGGATGGACCCGCTGCAGCCGCAGACGTGGCCCGAGCACTACGACGTCGCCAGCGTCGCGCGCAGCGGCGACCGCACGAGCGTCGAGATGCGCGACAAGGCGGCCGGCAACATCAAAGGCGTACACGCGGAGCTCGATGCGGACGGCTTGCGCCGGATCGAGTGGACGTACACGAACGGGGGCGCGATCGACGTGCGCGTCAATCCGGTCGTCGTCGACGGCGTGCCGGTGCCGTCGAGCGAGGACGCCGAGATCAAGCTGCCGGCGTACCATGTCGTCGCGCACGCGACGTTCAGCGACTACTCCATCGTGCGCGATTCGTCCGCGGGCAGCGTGTCGGCGCGCTGACGAGGCGTCGGCGTCCGGCCGCTGCGTGGCTCGTCCAGATCACGGCGGGCCGGCGGCCTGTGGCGCCTGCGCGCCGGCGATGTGCGACCTTCGGAAGCGTCGCGCCGTGAGCGCGTCGATTTGCCGTGCGCGTCAGCGAATTCTACGAGGGCCCGCGACCGATAGCTTCATGATCCGCGGGACACATAGCGTCATTCATCCGAGAGCCGGGCGGATGGGGCAACGTCTCAGTCCGGTGGCACGGGGAATCGCCAAACGATGCGATTCACAGACTGTCTTTCGTTCCAGCTACCCAGCATAACGCGCCTTAGCCGGTCTGCGGTCACTCGCCGAACGCGCCGCTACTCTTCAAGAGCGAAGTGCCCGCGTAGGGTGGAGACTTCGATGTCGCGAATTACGAAGACGACGGTAGAAGTTCAGCCTGGAGATATCTCAATGGATGAAGGCGAGACAGTCCTTGGGAATCCAATTGCGGTTCGTGTACTCGAGTGGAACAATGGCGACCGCGTCGCGAAAATCACGGTGACCATCTGGGCGCCCCAGCCGTCGGAAGACCACTTCGCCTGCGAGTACGCCGCGCAGGGACTACCCACGGCCATCCGTTCGTTCGCATACGGTGAGGATTCCCTTCAGGCTCTATTCCTCGCATTTACGGCGCTACGAAACGAACTGGCGCCATACCGCGATCAACTCAGTTTTCTGGGACTACCGCGCGAACATGGCATTCCGCTATGTGTGCCGCTCTTACCTAATGCGAACGATGCGCGACATCTCGAATCACTACTTGAGAATGAGGTGGAATATATAGCGGGCGTGGCGATCCGAGCAGCGACGGCTCGCCTTACGCGTCTCTCGTCGAAATACGGTCTACCAGGCGCCGAATCGCTCCGTTCGCTGTCAATCGTCGAGCTTTCGCGCATGCTGTCGGATGCGGCAGTTCAAGTGCCTATCGCTCATGATGAAGGGGATGATCAACGCGCGTATGTTCTCGACCGACACCTAGCGGAGCTTACCGACGAACTGCGCGCTCGCACCAAAAGCGCCGACGCGGTTTAGCAGCTTGGTTACTCGGGGTGGTCGCCGGCTAGCCGATCGGCATTTACGCGGTCGCAAGCTGCGGCCGCACGCGGTCGATGGAGTACCGAGCGGCCACTACGCGGTATGCTTCGTACGCATCGTCCAATGCGTCAATACCCGTGACGCCCGGCTCGCTCATAGGCGGAGGCACGAATAGACGAGGCACGGGCGATTTCGAGTACACTGACAGTGACGTCGCGATAGCATCACGCGTCGCCTGGTCCGGCCGGACGCCGAGCAGCGAATGCACAATCGTCGACACGCGATCGACCGTAAAGTGTTCATAGTCAAGGAAAATCGCACCGTCGCTGGCCGCCGATGAGGCGGTCTGTAGGTATCGCGTCAGAAGGTGCGCGACGATAAGGCGCGGCGCGAGGTCGCGTGCTGCCGGTATGCCGGTGAGCTTATACAATAGCGTACGCGCCCTCTGCGGGTTTGACAGCAACTGACTGCCATTGCGATCGAGCGACGCGATGACGTCTGTGGGACGCCGGGACAAGAAGCACCACGGCGCTGCGGGCAGTACATCGAGCGCGCTTTGCACACTCCAACTTACAATGCTAGGCATCTTGAGCGCTATGAATGCCGCCGGATACTCCTTGAGTACCGCCGCGAGAAAACCCCGCGCTAGAGTTGCGCGTTGCGGCACGCTAAGCGCAAGGAGGCTAGCGTTATCGGTACGCACAATCTGCGAAAGCGCAGTCGATTCCGAGATGACGAGAGTTCGTCCCACAGACCGAAATGCGTTGGCAAGCGCCGTAGAGCCACACCGTGCGACATGGAATATTATGGCGCGAAGCTTCTCGTCGTCGAAGTCCTGTGCGTATTCTTCAAGGATGTCGAGCCTAGTGCACCGAGCGTCGACGGCGCGTAGCGCCCAGTCGTACATCGGCAGACTTGGCAGCGTGTCGAAACTCCGCTTCCATTCGACCTGTAACTGTCCGTTGTGACGCCTGATGGATGCCGGAATAAAGCCGCGCAGGCCAGCCGGCATAGTCATCGCTCGTTCGCCGTGCGTGGCGCCTTCAATGCGCGTCGGATGCTGGCCGAATGCCTCCCGAGTGCCCCGAACCGTGTATGGCGATCGATCACATCTACGATCGCGCTGCTCGAATAAATCGCCCGAAGAATCTGTTGCAGCTCACCTTCACACTCCCTCACTACGTCAGCTTCGGACATAGGGACTCTTCGGAATAACATCGTTTCGCCCGCGGCCGTCAGCGCGTCACTGACAACGTCAAGCCAGCGTAGACACTGAATGCCATATGTTAAGTGAACAGACACACCTTCGAGCGTCGCTACGTCATGGACAAAGCCGGCCGGGACATATAAACACGAGCCGCTAGTCAGGAGGAATTGCTCAGCTGGCTGCGCGAGCTCTCGCTCGTTGGGACGCCGATGCTCTATCGCGATTCCTTCTGGGGGACCGGCGTGCACGGTCCAAGACTTTACGCCGCTCAGCTAACGACGATGACGTCGTGCAGGTCCTTATGCGCGGTGTACCCTGCCGTTGACCCTGCATAGGACGCGTACAAGTTCGCTTGAACGGGAACGCCAAACGTCGGCCTTGGCCGATGTGTCCTTCTGCTAAGGGAGGCACGCGTGGCACGTCCCGCGAGCCAATTCGTGACCGGACGTACACGAACGGGGGCGCGATCGACGTGCGCGTCAATCCGGTCGTCGTCGACGGCGTGCCGGTGCCGTCGAGCGAGGACGCCGAGATCAAGCTGCCGGCGTACCATGTCGTCGCGCACGCGACGTTCAGCGACTACTCCATCGTGCGCGATTCGTCCGCGGGCAGCGTGTCGGCGCGCTGACGAGGCGTCGGCGTCCTGCCGCTGAACAGTCGCGGTCGATGTCGCCGACGACGATTCTGGTGCCACGCGGAGCCGAGGCGGCGGCGGTTCGGCGCGCACGCGTCCCGGCGCGGATCGTCGAGATCACGGCCGGCGCCTCGGCCGTCGTCGAAGTGCCGGAGCTCGACCCGGGCGAGCGCGTGCTCGTCACGGGCGTCTGCGGCGGGCTGTGGCGACTGCGCGCGGGCGACGTCGCGATCTACGGACGCGTGCGCGACGCGGCGACGTCGATCGATCTCGATCCCGCGCTCGTCGACGAGCTCTCCGCCGCGTTGCCGAACGCGATCGTTGCGAACGCGTGCACGACGCGGCGCGTCGTCACGCGGGTCGACGCGCGCACTGCGCTCGCGCAGCGTTACAACGCGGACGTCGTCGACATGGAAGGCACGCACCTCGCCGCCGCGCTCGCCGCGCAAGGTGCACGCTATGCGATGGTGCGCGTCGTCAGCGACGACGCCGCGCGCGATCTTCCGGCGATCGGCGACGCGATCAACGCCGACGGCCGCATTCAGGCGCTGCCGATCGCGATCGCGTTCGCGCGCGCACCGCTCGCCGCGCTCTCGTTCGTCCGCAACGTCGGCGGCGCGCTCGGCGTCCTCACCGACGTCGTGCGCGCGCTCAGCGCCGTTCCGGCGTGAACGTTCGACCTTTCCACGCGCCGCCCGCGCCGCGCGCGTGGCGCCGCGCCGAGTCGACCGTCATCGCGGTGTAGAGCAGCGCCGCCGCCGGCAGCGCGAGCGCGTTGCGGCGCGCGACGCCGTACAGGCGCAGGGTCGGCGCGTACAACACCGCCATCGTCGCCCACGCGAGCACGCCGGGGATCGCGAGCCGCGCGTCGCGGCGGCGCGCGCCGGCGAACGTCGCCGCGACCGGGACGTAGTACAGCAGCAGCATCCCCGCGACCGTCCCGGCGAGCCGGAACGGTGAGTGGCGCAGCTGCGTGTACGCCGTGCGCGACACCATCGACCAGATCGTTCCGATCGATTCGTACGGACGAACGCTGCGCGAGCGCGTCGCGAGCCCGAGCCACAAACCGCCGCCCGCGCGTTTCACCGCCGCCGCGAGCGCGCAGTCGTCGATGAGCTCGCCCTTGATGCGCTCGATGCCGCCGATCGCGCGCAGCGCGTCGTCGGCGATCAGCACGCAGCCGCCGGCCGCCGCGGCGGTCGAACGCCGGTCGTCGTTGCTCCACGCGAACGGATACAGCATGCGGAAGAAAAAGACGAACGCCGGAATCAGCAGCCGCTCCGCGCGCGATTCGCAGTGCAGCGCGACCATCTGCGAGACGAGCGCGCGGTGCCGCTCGCGCGCCGTCGCGACGAGTCGCGCGAGCGTGCGCGCATCGTGCTCGACGTCGGCGTCGGAGAACCACCAGAACGCCGGCCGTGCGCCTGCCGCGCGCGCGTGCGCGACGCCCTCGGCGAGCGCCCAGACCTTGCCGGTCCAACCGTCGGGACGCGGGCGCGCGTCGACGACGCACGCGCGCGCGATGCTGTCCCGCGCGGCGATCGTCGCGCGCGCGACGTCCGCAGTACGGTCTTCGCTGCGGTCGTCCACCACCGTCACGCCGAACCGGCCCGCGTAGTCCTGCGCGAGCAGCGATTCGAGCGTGCGCGCGAGCACGTCGGCTTCGTTGCGTGCCGGAACGACGGCGTGCACGTCGGGCGCGGGCGCGTCCGCGGCGGGCTCGCGCAGGCCGTCGGCGCTCGCGTCCCAAAATCGGCCGCGAGCGAACGCCAATCCGAGCCACGCGGCCGCGGAAAGCCATGCCGCGGCTCGCAGTGCCTTACGAATGCGTCCGACCTCCGCACCACCATGTTGACATCGCACCATCCTCCTGCGCTCGGTCCTTCGTCCGATCCTTTGGACGCCGCGATCGCACGCGCCGTGGATGCGCTGTTCGCGCGGCAGCAGCCCGACGGTTTTTGGTGGGCCGAGCTGCAGTCGAACGTGACGATCACGGCCGAGGTGATGCTGCTGCACCACGTCTGGGGCACGTTCGATCGCGTCCCACGTGCCGCGGCGGAACGCTACGTTCGCGGCGAGCAGCGCGACCACGGCGGCTGGGAGCTCGCCTACGGCGACGGCGGCGAGCTGAGCGTCACGATCGAAGCGTACATGGCGCTCCGCATGCTCGGCGTCGAGCGCGACGATCCCGCTCTCTCGCGCGCGCGCGCATACATTCTCGCGCGCGGCGGGATCACGCGTTCGCGCGTCTTCACGAAGATGCACCTCGCACTCGTCGGTGCGTACGAGTGGGCCGGACTGCCGGCGCTGCCGCCGTGGCTGATGTTGCTGCCGGAACGCGGACCGTTCTCGATCTACGACCTGTCCAGCTGGGCGCGCGGCAGCACGGTGCCCCTCATCCTCGTGTTCGACCGCAAGCCCGTGTACGGGCCCACGCTCGATCTCGACGAACTGTACGCGGAGGGTCGCGCGAACGCGCACTTCGAGCTGCCGCCGGGAAACGACGCGTTCGAGCGCTTCTTCACGGCCCTCGACAACACGCTCAAGCGCGCGGAACGCGCCGGGATCGTGCCGTTCCGCGAGCGCGGTCTGGAGCTCGCGGAGCGCTGGACCGTGCAGCGCCAGGAGCACACCGGCGACTGGGGCGGCATCATCCCCGCGATGCTGAACGCGATGCTCGGTTTGCGCGCGACCGGCTACGGCGTCGACGATCCCGTCGTCGTGCGCGGGTTCGCGGCGCTCGACGGCTTCACGGTCACCGACGGCGGCGCATACCGCGTGCAGCCCTGCATCTCGCCGGTCTGGGACACCGGGCTCGCGGTGCGCGCGCTCGCAGACGCCGGCGTGCCGCGCGACGACGCGCGCCTGACTCGTGCGGTATCGTGGCTGCTCGACAAGCAGATCGTCGCTCGCTACGGCGACTGGTCGGTGAAGAATCGCAACGGCAAGCCGGGCGGCTGGGCGTTCGAGTTCGAGAACGCATGGTATCCCGACATCGACGACACGGCGGTGATCGCGATGGCGCTCGACGCGGTCGACCACCCGCAGGGCGCACGCGTGCGCGCGGCGATCGAACGCGCCGCCGCGTGGGTCGCCACGATGCAGTGCACGACGGGCGGCTGGGGCGCGTTCGATGTCGACAACGACAAGGACTGGCTCAATCGCATTCCCTACGGCGACTTGAAGGCGATGATCGATCCGAGCACCGCCGACGTGACGGCGCGCGTGATCGAGATGGTGGTCCGCTGCGGACTGCACGATTTCGACCACGTGCGATTCGATCGCGCGCTCGCGTACCTGCTGCGCGAACAGGAGCGCGACGGCGCGTGGTTCGGCCGCTGGGGCGTGAACTACGTGTACGGCACGAGCGGAGCGATGGCCGCGCTCGGGCCGCTGCGCTCGCCCGGCGAGCGCGAGCGCGAACGCGCGGTCGACGCCGCGATCATTCGCGGCGCGGTGTGGCTCAAGAGCGTGCAGCGCGCGGACGGCGGGTGGGGCGAGACCACGGAGAGCTATCGCGATCCGTCGCTGCGCGGCATCGGGCCGTCGACCGCGAGCCAAACGGCATGGGCGCTGATCGGTCTGCTCGCGTGCCTCGAACGCCTGCCGCAGATCGCGCACGCGCTCGACGGCGCGATCGACCGCGGTATCGCGTTTCTCTTACGCACGCAGCGCGACGACGGCAACTGGGACGAGCTCGAGTTCACCGGAACGGGCTTCCCGAAGCACTTTTACCTGAACTACCACCTCTACCGCCTGCACTTTCCGCTGACGGCCCTCGGCCGGTACGCGAAGTTACGCCGCGGCTGATTCGCGCGGGAGCGCGACCCTGGCCGTGCCGTCGCGCGCGCTCGTCGCGGCGTGCGGCGCGGGTTTCCGCGGAGGCAGCATGCGAATGCCGGCGAGCAGCGACGTCGCGATCGCCGGCATCACCGTCGGGCGCAGCAGCCGCCGGTCGAAACGGGCCATCAGGCGACGGTTCTCCGCAAGCGCCGCTTCGAGGAACATCACGGGCGTGATCGCCTTGACGATCGCGTCGAGCTCGGGATCGTCGAGCTTCGTCGGGATCGCGGGCATCCCAGTCGCACCGCTCGCGGTCGCGAGCGTCGCCCGCGCGTGATAGCGGAGCGAATTGAACGTGCGCACGAACGGCTTGTTGCGTCCCGCGCGCGCTTCCTCGTAGCACCACCAGTTCACGAAGAACGTGATGTGTCGCGCCTCTTCGTAGAGCACGTTCTCGAAGATGGCCAGCAGTGACCACGGAAAGAGCTCGCGCTCGCGCGCGAGCGCGAACGCGCCGAAACCGGCGAACGAGTCCGTGCACTCGCCGAACCCGAAGATGCAGAAGTCGTCGCGCGTGAACGGCGGATCGCCGATCGGGATCACCGGCGCATCGATACCGTACCGGTCGACCACGTGCGACATCAGCCGGCCGTGGCGCGTCTCCTCGGCGCCTTGCACGGCGACGGCTTCGCGGATGAGCGGGTCGTCCAGCGTCTGCGCGAACGCGGTGACCATGCGGCCCGCGCGCTGCTCGATCGAGCGCGCGTAGCTCCAGAACGGAAACGCGCGTAGGCGGGCCAGATGCTTTGCGTCGAGCTCCGGCCACGGAAGCTCCTCCGGCGCGAACACCACATGGCTGTCGATGAACGTCCGGCAGAAGAGATCGCGGTGCTCGCCGCTGCCTACTTGCATGGGCTCGCTATGCGACGCGGCGCGCAGATGCTTCCTGCCCCGGGGAGAGGCCCAAACGGCGCACCGGCGGAAGGACCGATGGTGCAGGCAGTACGCTTGGGCGCGACGCGCGAGACGGGGCCGGCGGACGCGGATCGGTCTTCGCGTTTGCTGCTGCCGCGCGTGTCGCGTACGTTTGCGCTCGGCATCAAGCTTTTGCCGCCGCGGCTCGAGCCGCCGGTGCGAATCGGCTATCTGTTGTGCCGTATCGCGGACACGGTGGAGGACGACCTCGCGCTCTCGCCCGAGCGCAAGGCGGAGCTGCTCGACGGATTCATGGCGGCGTTCGACGACCCGCGTCTCGCGGACGAGTTCGCGCTCAGCGTCGCGGAGCTGACGGCGAACGAGGACTACCGGGAGCTGGTCGCTGCGTCGGCCGGCATCATCGAGCTGTATGCTTCGCTCGACGCGCCGACGCGTACGATCCTGCAACGCTGGATCTTCGACATGGTGCGCGGCATGCGTACCATGGTGCTCCGGCATCGCGACGGGATCAGGATCGCATCGCTCGACGAGTTCCGCGAGTACTGCTACTACGTCGCGGGAACCGTCGGCCATCTGCTGACCGACTTGTGGCACGAGCACTCCGTCGCGGTCGGGGCCGGCACGTACGCGCGTCTGCTCGAGGATTGTCAGGCGTTCGGCGAAGCGCTGCAGGCGGTCAACATCCTGAAAGACGTCGCGTGGGACGCCGAGCACGAGAACGCCGTGTTCATCCCGGCGGACCTGCTCATCGCGGCCGGCAGCAGCCACGCAGAGATTCTCGACGCCGCAAAGCGCCGCGCGAACCGGCGCGCGCTCGATCCCGTCGTCGCGCTCGCCAACGACGACGTCGAGCGCGCGCTGCGCTACATCGAGGCGCTGCCCGCGACCGCGATGCGCGTGCGGCTCTTCTGCGTGCTGCCGATCCTCTTCGCGATCGCAACGCTGCGCGAGCTCGCGCAGTCCGACGCGATGCTGGTGCCGGGCGGCGGCGTGAAGATCTCGCGGTCGGAAGTCCGGTCACTCGTGCTCGCCGGAACGACGTCGACGTTGACGAACCGCTCGCTGCGCTGGCTCGCGGAACGCGTGCGCAAGCGTCCGTTCACGATCGCCGGCGCGTAAGCGCGCGAGCTCGTGCCGACTGCGTTCGTCACCGGCGCGTCGGGTTTCGTCGGTGCGAACCTGGTGCGCGCGCTGCTCGCGCGCGGGTGGGCCGTACGTGCGCTCGTGCGCGGCGATGCGCCGTCCCTCGACGGCCTCGACGTCGCGATCGTACGCGGCGATCTGTTCGCGCCGCAGTTGCACGTCGCGATGCGCGGCTGCGACGCCGTGTTCCACGTCGCGGCGACGTACAGCTTGTGGCGCCGCGACCGCGACGACGTACTGCGCGCGAACGTCGACGGAACGCGCGCCGTGCTCGACGCCGCGCGCGCGGCCGGCGTTCAACGCGTCGTGCATACGAGCTCGGTCGCCGCGATCGGCGTGCGCGACGACGGTGCGCCCGCCGACGAAACGTATCAGAGCCGCGTCGGGAAGCTCGTCGGCACGTACAAGCGGTCGAAGTATCTCGCCGAGGATATCGTACGGCACGCCGTCGCCCGCGGCCAGGACGTCGTAATCGTCAACCCGACAACGCCCGTCGGGCCGTGGGATGCGAAGCCGACGCCGACGGGTGACATCATCGTGCGGTTCATGCACGGAAAGATGCCGGCGTACGTCGACACCGGGCTGAACGTCGTCGACGTGCGCGACGTCGCCGACGGACACGTGCTCGCGTACGAGCGCGGCGCGCGCGGCGAACGCTACATCCTCGGCAACGAGAACATGACGCTCCGGGAGCTCCTGCGACGGCTGTCCGTGCTCACCGGCGTGCCCGCGCCGCGCGTGCGCCTGCCGCACGCCGTCCCGCTCGCGTACGCCGGCGTCCGCGAGCTCGTTCTTGCCCCCCTCGGCGTGCGGCCGGACGTCGCCCTCGACGGCGCGCTCATGGCGAGGCAGCGAATGTTCTACGTCGCGGAGAAAGCGGTGCGTGAGCTGGGTTTACCGCAGTCGCCCGTAACCGGCGCGCTCGCGGATGCGGTCACTTGGTTTCGGGACCACGGGTACGTTGCCCGGGGGCTGCGCGACTCGGAGGATGAATGGCGATCTCTCTCAAGCAGGCGGTAGCGGTCGGATCGTACGTGGTCCGGCAGCGGCTCCAAGGCCGCAAGCGCTATCCCCTGGTGCTGATGCTGGAACCGCTCTTCCGCTGCAACTTGGCGTGCGGAGGCTGCGGCAAGATCCAGCATCCCGTCGACGTGCTGCGGCGTCACCTGACGCCCGAGCAGTGCTTCGCGGCGGTCGAGGAGTGCGGCGCTCCGGTCGTCTCCATCCCGGGCGGTGAGCCGCTGCTGCACCCGGAGATCGACGAGATCGTCCGCGGACTCGTCGAGCGCAAGAAGTTCGTCTACCTGTGCACGAACGCAATCCGGCTCGAGGCGAGTCTCGACAAGTTCACGCCGTCGCCGTACTTCTCGTTCAGCGTCCACCTCGACGGCCCGCGCGATGTCCACGATCACGCCGTCGCGCGCAAGGGCATCTTCGATGTCGCCGTCAGCGCGATCAAAGCCGCGAAGGCGCGCGGCTTCCGCGTCACGACGAACACGACGATCTTCGACGGCGCCGATCCCGCGACGTTCCAGGCGTTCTTCGACTTCCTGACCGACGAGCTCAAGGTCGACGGAATGATGATCTCGCCGGGCTACCGTTACGAGAAGGCGCCCGATCAAGATCACTTTCTCGCCAAGGAGCAGACGCGCACCCTGTTCCGGTCGATCCTGGCGCCGTACCGCGCGGGGAAGACGAAGTGGGAGTTCAACGCGAGCCCCTTCTTCCTCGATTTCCTCACCGGCGAGAAGGACTACGACTGCACGCCGTGGGGCATGCCGTCGTACTCGCTCTTCGGCTGGCAGAAGCCGTGCTATCTGCTCGGCGAGGGCTACGCGCAGTCGTACCGTGAGCTGCTCGAGGACACCGAGTGGGACAAGTACGGCCACGCCAGCGGCAACCCGAAGTGCGAGGACTGCATGGTGCATTCGGGCTTCGAGGCGACGGCCGCGGCCGACGCGATGCGCCCGCAGAACGTGCTGCGCTCGATACGAGGCGTGCTGGCGCGCTAGGAAGGGTTGCCGCCGCTACGCGATCTCCTCGCGGCGGCGCACTCCGTCGTGAACGAGGGGACTGCAATCGCCGTCGCCTTTCGCGGCGTGAAGAGCGGCACGCGCGCACGCAGGACGAGGCCGCGCGGAACCGCGGCCCGACGCGCAAACCGCTCCATGAGGTCCTCGGAAACGTCGTCCCATCGCTTCGTGCGAGCGATGCTCAACGCGAGCTCGTCGTCCGGAATGTACGCGATCGTCGAAACGTAGTCGTACGCCGGGCGTTGCCGATCATCACGCGCCAGATGCCGGACAGAATGTCTCCGTAGCTGACGTCGTCGTGCTTGTTCGCCGGATACTGGTTGAAGATCTGCGGCAAAACCTTCGATGTGGATGCGCGCGCCGCCGTCTCGATCGCAGCGTTTGATGGACAGCGCGTTGCCGAGGTCGCTGCGAACCTCCGCGGGAAGGTTCCGAATCGCGGAGACATCGACGAGACCGATCGGTGGAACGTCGATGCCGACCCGCCGTGCAAACGTCAGCATCGCGTGTTCGTTCTGCGGAACGGCCTCGTACGTCGCCGAAGGCATCTTCGCGATCCACGCTCCGCCCCGTCCGTCTAGGCGGCGGCAGCGCACGCCGCGTAGGTCACCTATCCGGCGGCCCGAGGCAAGCAAGCGGGTTGCGCGGGTTCGCACGGTGTACAGCGTCGGACGGATGCTACGAACGGACGCCATGATCTACCAGCCCGAGTTCGAGACACTGGAGCGGTTCGCGCTCGAAGCGTTGCAGCTCGAGCGCCTGCAGGCGCTCGTCGAACGATTGCGGGAAGCGAACGACGTCTATCGCGAGCGGCTGCGCACCATCGACTCCCCGGAATCGCTCGACGACCTCGCGGGGCTGCCCTTCAGCACGAAAGCGGACATGCGCGACGCGTATCCGCTCGGACTTCTCGCCGTACCGGAGGACGCGCTGGCGCGCATCCACGCATCGTCCGGAACAACCGGCAACCCGACGATCGGCGCGTACACGCGCGAAGATCTTCGCATCTTCGGCGAGGTGATGGCGCGCAGTCTTGCGGCCGGCGGGATCCGCCCGCGCGACATGTTCCAGGTGACCTGGGGCTACGGCTTGTTCACGGGCGGCCTCGGCGCGCACGGCGGCTGCGAGACGCTCGGCGTGTGCGCGATTCCGGCGTCCAGCGGCAACACGGCGCGTCAGCTGCAGCTGCTGTGCGATCTGCCGGTCGCCGGGATCGGCTGCACGCCCTCGTATGCGCTGGTGCTCGCGGAACGGCTGCACGCCGAGAACCGCAAGCCGAAAGCGCTGCGCTACGCGATCTGCGGGGCCGAAGCGTGGACGCGCGAGATGCGCGCCGAGCTCGAAGAGCTGTTCGGCGTGACGGCGACGAACATCTACGGGCTGACGGAGATCATCGGTCCGGGCGTCGCGCAGGAATGTCTCGCGAAGCAAGGCCTGCACGTGCAAGAAGATCACTTCCTCGCCGAGATCGTCGACCCGGACACGGGGGCTCCGCTCGCCGACGGCGAGCGCGGCGAGCTGATCATCACGACGCTGACGCGCGAGGCGATGCCCGTGTTGCGCTATCGCACGCGCGATCTCACGTCGATCGTCCGCGAGCGCTGCGCGTGCGGCCGCACGACCGCGCGCATCGACTGGTTCACCGGCCGCGTCGACGACATGCTGATCATCCGCGGCGTCAACGTGTTTCCCTCCGCGGTCGAAGAGGTGCTGCTGCGGTTCCCGGAGCTCTCCGCGAACTACCGCATCTTCGTCGACCGCCCGCCGAACGGTCTCGACGAGATGCTCGTCGAGATCGAGCACCACTACGGCGCGTCGGTCGACGACCTCGACGCGCTCGCCCGCGCCGTCGCGGCGCGCCTCAGCGAGACGCTGCTGGTGTCGATGCGCGCACACGTCGTACGGCCCGGGACGATCGAGCGAATCGAAGCGGGAAAGGCGAAGCGCGTCTTCGACCGGCGGACGCGATGAGCGAAGAGGTCGTCGTCCTCGAACGCCCGCATCCCGGCGTCGCGCTCGTCCGGCTGAACCGTCCGAAGGTCCTGAACGCGCTCTCGAACGCGCTGCTGGCGCGGCTCGCGGACACGTTCGATGCGCTGGACGGCGACGCCGAGACGCGTGCCATCGTACTGACCGGCGACGACCGCGCGTTCGCGGCGGGCGCCGACATCGCGGAGTTCGCGAGCGCAGGACCGCAGCTCGACGTGTGGGACCGCCTGTGGGGCGTCGGCGTCCCGACGATCGCCGCGGTGCGCGGCCTCGCGCTCGGCGGCGGGCTCGAGCTTGCGATGTCGTGCGACCTGATGGTCGTCGCGGACGACGCGCGCCTCGGTCAGCCGGAGATCAACCTCGGCGTGATGCCGGGCGCCGGCGGCACGCAGCGGCTCACGCGTGCGGTCGGCAAGACGCTCGCGACGGAGATGATATTGCTCGGCCGCGAGCTCAGCGGCCGCGACGCGGAGCGGCATGGGCTCGCGAATCGTGCGGTACCCGCCGAACGCGTTCTCCCCGTCGCGCTGGAGCTTGCGCGCACGCTCGCGACGAAGGCGCCGGGCGCCGCGCGGACGGCGAAGCGCGCGATCGCGCGCGCATTCGAAGGCTCGCTGCACGCGACGCTGCTCGAGGAGCGGCGCGCGTTCATCGCGCTGCTCGCCACGGACGACGCGCGCGAAGGTGTCGCGGCGTTCCTGGAAAAGCGCCGACCGGCATGGCAGGGACGATAATGGCACCGGTCGACCATCGCGTCGCCGTCGACGGCGCCGTCGCGACGATCACGCTGGCGCGGCCGCACGCGTACAACGCGCTGACGGCCGACATGATGGAGTCGCTGGCCGCGACGTTTCGCGCGCTCGAACGCGACGCCGCGGTGCGCGCCATCGTGCTTACCGGCGAGGGCAAGGGATTTTGCGCCGGTCAGGCGCTCGACGACGAGCGGACGCTCCCGCCCGAGGGCAGAATCGACATCGCCGCGACGGTCGAGGCACGATACAGTCCGCTGATCCTCAAGCTCATGACGCTCGAGAAGCCGGTGATCGCTGCCGTGAACGGCGTCGCGGCCGGCGCCGGGATGGGGATCGCGTGCGCGTGCGACTTCCGTATCGTTGCCGACACGGCATCGTTCACGACGGCGTTCGTGAAGATCGCTCTCGTTCCCGATAGCGGCCTGTCGTTCACGCTGCCGCGCCTCATCGGCTACGCGCGCGCGCTCGAACTGTGTCTGCTCTCGGAGAAAGTCGACGCCGCGCGCGCGGACGCGCTCGGCTTGTGCACGAAGGTCGTGCCGGCGGACCGCTGCGTCGCCGAGGCGCAGGCGCTCGCTGCGATGCTCGCGCGCGGCCCGCGCGCGATCGGTTTGATCAAGCGCGAGCTGTTCCACAACGGTCTCGGCGATCTGCAGGCCGCGCTCGCGCACGAAGGCCACATGCAAGCCATCGCGGGCGCGACGGATGACTTCAGCGAAGGCCTCGCCGCCTTTCGCGCCAAGCGCGCACCGAACTTCCGCGGCGCGTGATCATCCGCCGCGCGACGCCGGACGACGCGGCGCTGCTCGCGGAACACCGCGCGCAGGTCTGGTACGCATCCGGGCATGGCGAAGCGGAGGTCGCACCGCAGATCACCGTGTGGGCCGAGTGGATGTCGCGCGCCATTGCGTGCGCGACGTACGTCGCGCTCATCGCTTCCGACGATGGACGGGCGGTCGGCAGCGCGTCGCTGATCGTCCACGATGCCGTCCCCCGCCCGGGCTACCGCGGCGACCGTGATGGCCGCGTGCATTCCGTCTACGTCGAATCATCGATGCGCCGCCGCGGCATCGCGCGCGCGCTGATGCACGCGCTGCTCGCCTACGCGCGGGAGACGCACATCATGCGGCTCACGCTGCACCCGACGGAGTACTCGCGCTCGCTGTACGCGTCGCTCGGGTTCGAGCCGCTCGACGAAATGGGACTGTACCTGAGCGCCTGATCGCAGGCGGCCGTCGTCCAGGGAGCGCGGCGTCTTCATCGCGTTATGGACGCATAACGCATCGTCAGGCAACTGGGGAACATGGAATCTCGCCCTCGACGATGCCTGGCGGCTTACGGACGCTAAGGCGTCAACATGGCTCGTCTTGAAAGCGCACCGACGAAACGGCGCGCGCCTGCGCCGGTCCGCCTCGTTTGGTACGCGAAACGCGCACCAAACGAGTCACAGTATCAAAAGACTCAGACTGACGGTCAGTCGCGGCCTGACATCTGGGGCGACCTCGCTTAGGCGGGCCTCGTTAACGGTGCCAACGCAGGACCACCGACGCAATCCTTCCAGCGCTCAACGCGACGTACACATCGTCGCCGATGTCGTACCAGCTTGAATCGGACAAGCGTCCGCCAACGACAGCCTGCGCGAACGCGGAGTCCGCCGTAGAAAAGATATCGACGCTATCGTCAAACTGATCCGTCACACGCCCCTCGGGGGGTTGGGCCAAGCGTATCACGGCCCTCGGCGAAGACTGCCAGCCACAAGGCGCGACCGTTTTGTATCGATCGCCGGGCATGTGAAAGAAGTCGATGCCGGATAGATAGCGATTCTCGTCGAAATCAAGGAATAGCGCGTTATCAATGTTTACGCCATACGGCGCAGGCGTCAGTACTGTCCGATCGGCCGCAAACATGTGTTCGTCGCCCGACACGTGAAGGCGCAGATTTTCCGAGTCGGAGAGCCCTACCTCAGCGAGCAAATAATCGCGTGGCATCTCCGTCATGGGTATATGACCGGAATCGCCATCCAGCAGGGCGACGCCTTCCCTTCAAACTCACCGGTCAGTTCCCGCGTCATCATGTTTAGTGTGACGGCGACTCCCGACTGCGCGTCTCGCAACACAAGACTGGCGTACCTAGGATCATAGTACGGCTCCCCCTTCAACAGCAAGCCATGTCTCCTTCCGTGAGCCTTCCCTGCCGTATGCGCTGCGCCAGCATTTGAATAAGTGCCGCGTGAACCTCGACTGTAGGTCCAGTTTTGGAAACAGACGAGTGCAGACACTCGACTTTCGCGCAGGGCCGTCTTGTAAATCCTTTCGCCGCAAATCCTATCGCTCTCGGTCTTGACCCACATCGCGCGGCCTGAATCTGGGGCGAGATCATTGTCACCGGTCGCAGTTCGCTACGCACCATCCAGCCGCGCGCGCCGTTATGTGGTCTGCGATGTCCCGTACAACGGTAAACTGCGTGAATGTCGAAGCCTCCTTTGAGGAACGAGCCACAGATCGAAGCGTGTCGAGCTCATCCAAACAGTCTGCGAACCGGCAAAGGTCTCTGGGAAGCTCGTGGTATGTTCCGAGGTAGCCGGGCGTCATTTGAGCGCGATCCCGGAGCCGAAAATCGTCGAACAGTATGTTTAGGAGTTCATCCCAGCAATGCCACGACGAATCATCGTCCCACACGCGCTCGAGAGCATCGTTTAGCGAAACATCGGCAAGCGTATACAGCAAGCCGCAAATGCTGCTTCGGTCTCCCGGTGTAATCTCGGATTGCGTCACTGCTGCCGCTGTCACTTCTCCGGATTAACCCGGGGTACCGGCGCACTCCTAAATTGAAACTCGGACGCCGGAATATGCGCTGCCGTGCTATCCGCCGATCCTTCTGGTAGCAACTTGCCGTCCGAGTCCACAAAACGACCACCGAACTGCTGCTTGTAGAATCCCCCGAGATCATCGCCGGCGTTGCGGGGCGGTATCCAGCGCACTTCGTTGTTATCATTGTTTGGATCCTTGAGACCGCGCGCTACGGCGCGTCCGCGAATCGCTTCGCCTGCTCGCTGCGCTGAACGGGAGCATCCCGACCCACTGCGACCGCTATACTTAGAAATCCGGAAATACTTCGAAGCCAAGCCCCAATCCGAGGCGCTGCAATCGCCCCAGGGTGTCGGGCCGCAGAGAAAAACCTATATGACGCCGACCCGAAAAGAGAAGATCGACTTGCGCGCCGCCAACCTCGACAATCTCGCGTACAAACGCAGCGTGTGCTTCAAGCGGAACAATCGCGTCGATGATCCGACCGTCGAAATCGATGCGCGCGCTCTCGCAATCGTTGAACGCGCGAGACAGAAACCACAACGACCTCAGATGAACATACGGCGTAGCTTCTCCGTTCACGCCGACGTGTCGCTCGCCTGCGCACCACATCTTCGTCGGTGTAAGACATAGCGTTCTAGTAATGACATTAGGATCCGTCGCAGGATGATGGATGCTGACGCGCACTTCCATCAGCAGGGTACGTTCGGACGGCGCATCGTCCGATGAAGGTGTCTCGCTCATGCCCTCTTCGACTTCATTTCTTGTCCGGTTGAAAGTAACTTCGAATGGAACCAAGGTTTTTGTACGTCCCGTCGTCGTTCTCGACCCATAGATCGGGGTTTTCGCCGGGTGCAACAAACGCCTTGGCTCGTATACACGTTGTTGAACGCAATCGCTGAATTGAACGCCGAGCCATTCCACCAATACTCGTTGCCGCCGACTCGATGGCCTTCGGCGTCATATGTCAGTCCGCTCCAGTGCGACACACCGGGCGATACAGCGATTCGCAACGTCATTGCGTTTCGTCTTCGACGAGTGCGCCCTCCACGTACCTATGGAATCCGTCCTCCCACAACACCGAGTCTAAAGCATACGGTTCGATTCGAAATCCCCTTACGTCGCGTCGAAAGCCCGGCTTGTCGCACAACTCTCGAATCGTTTTCTCCGCCTTCTCTCGTGTCGAGAAGATGCCGATCGCGAAGCGTGTACAGTCCTCGTCATCAAAGTACAATGGACTTTCCGGGTCAAAACGCGTGTCTTGTTCGGCGTCCTCGTTCAGCTTATAGTAGTTCAGAGCATACACCGTAACCCGTTCAATTTGCGGATCGGTCATTTCTTTCTTCCCCCCGCGGTCCGTGGCAAGGGGCATTCCCATTTCCGGCAAATGCGGTGCCCTCGGCGCAAACATCGGTCATGGTGGCACTCGTTGCGAGTCGGGCGGACGGCACACCGTCTACCGTCCCGATCCCCTTGATTATCGCGCCGGGTCGTTAGTCTTTGAGCTCTTAAGTCACCGCGCGACTGTGTGTCCCTGACTACGACGAATACGATTCTTTGCGCGTCGAAGCGCCATACTGGCGCCGACGTGATCCCCCGGCGGTGCCTTCCTGGGCCAGTTATGAAGGGCCGAGTAATTGCACGTCGGCTTGCCGCGTAGGCTCGGCCCATAGTCTTCTTCTTGGCAGAGCGTGACGCTACCAATCTTGACGGAGAATGCCCTCTGATGCAAACGCTTTGGACTAGCTGCTTCGCGTGGCGCGGCAGCGGTGACGAATTGTGTCGTCGGAACCGCCCGACGGCTTATCCAAGGCTCGCGCCGGGCCGTCCGGGACGTCTCCGGTCCGCTGGACTCGCTTTGTGGTGGACGATGAAACCTTCGTGGCGTCATATTCTGGCTGGTTGGCGCCGTACTGCACGGACACGTCGAAGCCGCCATCGCCTGTTTGTCTGAAATCCTAAAGTGTCCAATGCGCTAGGCATTCCGGGGAAGCTTCGGGCTGGCGGGCCGCAGCTCTTAGCACCTCAACAATTCCCTGCGCTGCTGGTTCATGCCGCAGACAAACCAGCTCGTGCTCCACGAAGTCCGCAGCACGATTGTAGGCATCTACGAGCGTACACGGCGATGGAAATCGGCGTTGAAACTCCGGGAGCAGCGCTGGATCCTGACTCGCGACCCGCGAATAATTCGCCATGTACTCCATTTCCTCACCGAACATCACAATATTCGCATTTCCAGTTGTTTCACCGTAACACTGTACGGTCTCCCGTAGACGTTCATAGATCTCAATAGGCGGCAGTACGGCTTGCATTGTGCTTTATCCGATCCGATTCTACTTG
The DNA here is from genome assembly GCA_963841685.1 of Vulcanimicrobiota bacterium. Taxonomy (GTDB): domain Bacteria; phylum Vulcanimicrobiota; class Vulcanimicrobiia; order Vulcanimicrobiales; family Vulcanimicrobiaceae; genus Vulcanimicrobium. The sequence continues at coordinate 1,087,663 of CAWJDU010000003.1, read as the reverse complement.
GGCGTCGGTTGGGCAGGTCTTCCGCGGTTCAACCACTGCGGCTCGCGCGCGAAGCTTTTCGGCCGTTCGTAATGTCTTTCACTTCGTTCCCATTCTGGTCGACAGAGGTGGCGACCCTGACCTGAGGGCAGGCCCGCCCTATAGTGTTGCTCCCGGCAGAGCGTCACGCTAGCCATCTCACGCAAAGTGCACAACGATGCAAACTATCTGCGCGGAGGGCCGCAGCCCGATTAGTAAGCTCGGGATTACGTGCCTGCATGTGCAACGCGACACGACCCGAGCTCACCCCGCAAGTCACGCAAGAGCTGGTCAGACATTGCACAGCACCCGGAAGCACGGCCGGCGCTAAGGGCGCCCAGACGTCAGGCCGCGACCGAGCGCGAGCTTTGACCTGTGTTGATATTGTTGGACGAACTCAGGCCAGCGTCAACCGGCGACGGACGTATGCGGGTCGGCGCGTGTTGTAGCCCGGGCCCGATCTCGATCGCGGCGCGACCGCGGAAGACGTTGGGAAGACGTGCTCGTTGCGCAACTCATCGCGGAAGCGCCCGTTGAAGCTCTCGACGCTGTCGTTCTCGCATCGACCGGCCGGCCCCGGGAATTTTTGCGATCAGCTGCTTCATCGCGTCGTTCTCGAGCGAGAGGTTCGCGATGGTGCGTCTGCATGCGCGTCATTCTCGTCCTCGATCGCGCCGCGGCGAGCGATTCTCGCTGCTCTCCATGCCACCGTACTTGCTCTACCAGGCTGAGACCGTATTTCGATGCATCCCGTCGCGTTCGACTGAGGTCGACGAACCTTTTGAGGCACCGACGTCGGCTCGCGCAGGATTCGCCCGATGTCATGTGCGTCTTTTCGCTGAAGCGGGACTTCCGCATGATGGATTCTCTTTCTGGCTTTGCGGCCGGAGAACCCACGGCGTCAGCTGGCCCGGATTACCGGGCGGCGTCAAGCGATTCAATGCGCGACAGCACGCGGACGTAGTCGTTCATCACCGCCCGTAGCCACTCCGCTTTGTTTCCAGGTCACGCAGAGTAGAGTGGACCCATCAACCGCCTGAGACGACGATAATGCGCCTCGTTCCGGTCATTATACAACGCCTCAATAAAGTTTATCGAAAACGCATCAATGACGCCCGCATCCGATGAAGCTAGTGCTTCTTTCGACGACCTGCGTCGGCAGATCGTGCGGTATTTAGATCGTTACTTTCGGAGGCCCTTACGGCGAGATCCGTATAGCCTGCCTACTGTAATATATGGCGAATCTACAAAAAAGTCTTCGCCGAGCGCTTCAACGACTTCGGAATAACCCGGAACGCGCGCGCTGAGTTGGCGATAAAGCGGGATGCTCGGCTTCTTATTCATTACTACTTACGCTTAGGCGGCGGAATGTTGTTGTTAGGCGTAAACTCGTTCGGGTCGCCTGCCGAATGCGTCCTTTAGGTCCTTCGCCAGACCGAGCGCCCCAGTCCAGATCGTCTACGCGACGCTGTCCCCGACCGTCGTGGCGAAACGGGACGTCGGTTCACGTCGCGGCGATCACGACGTCGAACGCGACGACGGTGAAGTTGCAGGTCGGCACGCAGACCATCACGCTGCCCAGACGTCGCGCGTCAATGGCAGGGCGTCTTCCCGTTGCCCGCCGGCGCGCTGCCCTCGACTCAGATTTCCGTCATGATATCGCTTATCGCGAGCACTCGGACGGCACGTCGTCGACGGTCCGATCCCATTGAGCATCCCGCCCGCGTGTTCTCGATCGCTACAACTGCAGACCACCTTTGTGCGGCTGCAAGCCGCTCGCGCTCGCAGGCGCCATGAGTCGTTGTGCCGGCTCCTATGCATTTCGCCACTCTCGCGGCATCGATGCAAGCATTCCGACTCTCGCGATGCATTTGCACCCGCACCGGAACTGTACGCAGGCGTCGCCGATCCGGTTCTCCGCGTTGTCGCTGCGCGCGGCCGATGAAGTCATGCAAGCTTGGCGGATTGAACGCAACGACTCTCGGCGGGCTACGCCGGAAGCGCGCCGTTGTCCGCGACGGATCGCGCGATGCGGTCGAATGCATTCCAGGACGCGCGCGCAAGCACACCGCCGAGACTGATACGGCGCACGCCGGCCGCCGCAAGCTCGGCGACCGTCACGCCTGGCCGGTGCATCAAGACGTTCACGGGCGTCGGGGCGACGGCGTCGACGAGGCGCCGAACGTCGTCGAGCGCGAGCACGCCCGGTGCGTAGACGCAATCCGCGCCCGCCGACGCGAACGCACGCAGCCGCGCGATCACTTCGTCGAGATCGGTTCGTCCGGCGAGGAAGGCCTCGCAGCGCGCCACCAGAACCGTGTCGGCTCCGCTGCGCGCGATGGCCTCGCGCGCGGCGGCGACCCGCGCGACCGCCGTATCGAACGCGTACAGATCGCCGAGGCGCTCGCGGTCTTCGATCGAGATACCCGCGACGCCGGTCTCGAGCGCGAGGCGCACGTTGTCGGCAACGCCGCGCGCGTCCGGCGCGAACCCGTTCTCGAAGTCCGCGTTGATCGGAAGCTCCGTCGTTGCGCACAGAAAGCGCAGGTGCGCGAGCGCCTGATCGAGCGTGATTTCGCCGTCCTCCAGGCCGAGTGCGAGCGCGCAGCCGGAGCTCGTCGACGCGAGCGCGCGAAATCCGAGCCGCTCCAACCGGCGCACGCCGCCGACGTCCCACGGATTCGGAAGCACGAAGCATCCGTCACGGTGTAGCGCGCGAAACGCGGCGCGAGCGGCCGCGACACCGGTCGCCACGTCAGCGCTCGCCCTGCGCACCGTTGTGGTGCGGTATCGTCAGCATACCGCGCGCGACCGGCATGGTCGCGCCGCCGACTTCGATGCGCGGCTCGTCGTTCGCGTGCGCAGAGATGCGCACGTGGAGGATGCTGCGGCGGCCCATACGCGCGCCTTGTTCGCTGACGAGCCGGAGATCGCCGTCCGCAGGCAGCAACCCCGCGTGCCGCATGTACGCGGCGAGCGGGCCCGTCGCGCTGCCGGTTGCCGGGTCTTCCGGGATGCCGGACCACGGCGCAAACATGCGCGCGTAGACCGCATGCGGAGCTTCGTCGCGCGCGTGCGACGGCGTGAACAGAAATACCCCGACTGCTTCACGACAAGCCGAGGTCGGCATCGTGCCGGGGACGTACGCGGCGCGATCGACCGCGTCGACGTCGCGCAACGCGACGAACAGGAATGCACTTCCCGCCGAAGCGTACCGCGGCATGGTTCCGCGCAGCAGCTCGTCGGGTCCGAGACCGAGGGTCGCCGCCGCATCGCCGGCGGACACGGTTGCCCCGAGCTCGACGCGCGGCGTCGTGAGCCACACGAGCGCGGGCGCGCCGGTGCGCCGTTCCACGCGAATGGGCACGGGTCCGACGCCTTGATCGACGGTGAACGACTCGCGAATCTCGCCGCGGTCGGCGATCAGCGTCGCGACCGCGCCGATCGTCGGATGACCGGCGAACGCGAGCTCGCGCCGGGGCGTGAAGATGCGCAAGCGCGCGAGCGAGCCGTCGCGAACGGCCGGAAGCACGAACACGGTCTCGGCGAAGTTCATCTCCAGCGCGATCGCCTGCATCTCGGCGTCCGAGAGATCGCCGGGCTCGGTGAACACGGCGAGCTGATTGCCTTCGAACATGCGCTCGGTGAACACGTCGACGTGGTGGAACGCAAACGACCGCATTTCCGCGAACCTCAGACGCGCTCGAAGACCGTCGCGATGCCTTGGCCCATGCCGATGCACATCGTCGCGAGTCCGTATCGCCCACCGCGGCGCTTCAGCTCGTGCAACAGGGTGGTCGCAATGCGCGCGCCGCTGCACCCGAGCGGGTGTCCGAGCGCGATCGCGCCGCCGTTCACGTTGACGATGTCCGGATCGATGCCGAGCTCCTTCACGCACGCGACGCTCTGCGCGGCGAACGCTTCGTTGAGCTCGACGAGGTCCAGATCGCCGGCGCCGATCTTCGCGCGCTCGAGCGCTTTGCGCGTCGCGCCGATCGGACCGATGCCCATCACGCTCGGATCGACGCCGAACGTCGCCGACGTCACGACGCGCGCCATCGGCTGCCAGCCATATCGTTCCGCGGCTTCGGCGCTGCAGACGAGCAGTGCGGCGGCCCCGTCGTTCAGCGGCGAGGCGTTGCCGGCCGTCACGGTACCGTTCGCCTTGAACGCGGGCTTGAGCTTCGCCAGCGTCTCCATGGTCGTGTCCGGGCGCGGCGCCTCGTCCGCGCTGACGTCGACGACCTTCTTCCCCTGTTCCATGCGCACGGGGATCAGCTCGGCGTCGAACCGTCCGGCGGCGACGGCGGCTTTGCATTTCATCTGGCTCTCGAACGCGAAGCGATCTTGATCGTCGCGCGTAACGTTGAACTGCTCCGCGACCTTTTCCGCGGTTTCGCCGAGCGTCAACGGCGGATACAGTGCGGCCAGCCGCGGGTTCACCATGCGGTTGCCGAGCGTACTGTCGTGGATCTCGGGCGCGCGGTCGTACGCCTTTTCCGATTTCAAGATCACGAACGGCGCGCGCGTCATCGACTCGGCGCCGCCCGCGATCGCGACGTCGATGACGCCCGCGGCGATCGCGTGATATGCGGAGTTCAGCGCCTGCAGACCGCTCCCGCACAGCCGGTTCAGCGTCGTGCCCGGCACGCTGGACGGCAGTCCCGCGAGCAGCGTCGCCATGCGCGCGGCGTTGCGGCAATCCTCACCGGCTTGGTTCGCCGCGCCCCAGAACACGTCGTCGACGCGCTCGGGATCGACACCGGTCCGTTGGACGATGCCGCGAATCGCGAATGCGCCGAGATCGTCCGGCCGGATCGAGGCGAGCGCGCCGCCATACCGGCCCATCGGCGTGCGGATGGCGTCGATGACCACTGCTTCAGACATACTGCATGGGACACGGCGCGGCGCCGGAGCGCCGCACCTGCGGAGCAGTCTACCGCTGAAGCGCAGGTCGTGCCGTTGCACTGCCAAGCGGACGGCATGGCGCCGTCCCGTGCCCGTGTTACTCCGGCGCGACCGCGATCGCTTGGATCTCCAGCTTCAGCCGTGGATCGGTCGCGAGGCGCTTGACTTCGACGGTCGTGCTCGTCGGCAGGTGGCCGTTGAAGAATTCGCCTTGGATCGCATTGACCGCGTCCTGATCGGCTGCCACGTCGGTGAAGAACCGCGTCAGCGAGGCGACGTCGGCGGGCGTGCAGCCCGCGGCCGCGAGCGCCTGCGCGAGGTGGTCGAACGCGAGCTTCGCTTGCGACGCCGCATCGGGCGGGATCGCGTCGAAAACGTCGGGGCGGTGCGGATGGTCGTGGTACACCGGCGCGCCGGTGACGCCGGACACGAACACCAGGCTCCCTCGCGCGACTTTGATCGCGGGCACGAACAGCGAGTTGATGGCCGGATCGTATCCGTCGTGGTGAACGACCCGAAGATGCGCGCCGCTCATGCGCGCACGATCGCGAAGTCGCGCTCGAGCGTCGCCTGCGGCGCGCCGTTCGCATCGGTGCCGGCGCGGAACTCGTCGATGAGCGACCTGCGCACGCCGAACACCGCGTCCGATTCCAAGTACGGGTCGCCCTCGGCGTAGATCGCCGTCGTGAGCGGACGGTATCCGTCCGCCGCGATGCGGAAGTGCAGGTGCGCGGGCCGGAACGGCTCGCGGCCGAGCGCGTTCAGCAGCACGCCGACGGGACCGTCGGTCGGCACCGGATAGCTGCGCGGCACGACGGTGCGAAAGGCGAATTCGCCGTCCGCGTTCGTGTGCACGCGTCCGCGGCAGTCGACGCGACGGTCGGCATACTGCGAATCGTACGAGCCGGCGCCGTCCGTGCCCCACGCTTCGAGCATCGCGTTCGCGATGCCGGCGCCGGTCGTCGCGTCGCGCACGAACCCGTGCACGAGCAGCGGTACGCCGTTGTCGCGCGACGTGAGACTCCCGCCCGGCTCGATCTCGGGCGCGTGCTCCGTGTAGAACGGGCCGAGCACCGACGACTCCGTCGCGCCCGCGACGGTGCCGCGCTGCGCGGCGAGCTCGTCGACGAGCGCGGTCGCGCCGAGAGTATCGGACAACAGGATGAACTCCTGCCGCACGTCGTCGCACGCCTGGCCCGTTGCAGTCAGAAAACGGATCGCCTCCGCCCACTCCTCCGGCGTAAGGCCGACGTCGACGATGAATCCGTGCAGATGCCGCACGAGCGCGGCGAAGATCGTGCGCAGGCGCTCGTCCGGGCACGCGCCGCCGCTTGCGAGCACGTCGTCCGTCAGCGCGCAGCTGCCGGTCTCCGCCGCGTCTACCGCAACCATCGCCCTACCGCCCGTTCCACGACGGGAACGGCACGATCGGCTTGCCGTGCGCGACGTTGCCCGGATACACGATCACCTGCTTGCCGTTCTGCCACTGCAGGATGTACGACGTGTAGCCGAGCTGGATGCCGGTGTTGGGATCGACGCGGTAGTCGCCGATGAGCGTGCGAACGCGCACCTCCGACAGCGCGGTGCGGAGCTTCTCGCGGTCGAGCGACCCGGCGCGCTTCAGCGCCGCCGCGAGCACCTGCAGCGCCGAGTAGTTGCTGGCGCTGTGGTAGTCGGGATCGCGCTTGAACTCGCGCGCGGTACGCGCTCTTGAACGCGCTGTTCTCCGGCGTGCGCGCATCCGGGTCCCACGCCGTAACGGAGAAGACGCCGTCGACGTCCTTGCCCGCGCTCTGGACGTAGCGCGGGTCCGACGCCCCGATCGCCTCGTAGACGATCTTCGGCGCGTAGTTCGATTGCTTCAGCTGGCGCAGCACGCCGATCGAGTCGTTCGGAAACGCCATCGCGAGGAGCACGTCGGGATTCGCGCCCTTCACCTTCTCGATCACCGACGCGAAGTCGCTCGCGCGCGCCGGATAGAACTCGCTGAACACGATGCTCTGCCCGAAGCCGCGCGCGATTTCCGGCACGGCGTCGACCAGCGAGTGCGCGAACGCCGTGTCGGGACCGATCAGCGCGAGCTTGCGCAGGCCGTGGTCCCTCGCCACCTGCAGCACGCCGTAGAGATACGTCTGCACCGGGCCGAGCGCTTGGAAGATGTACTTGAACCCGCGCCGGAACATCGCGACGTCCGCCGTCTCCGGGCAGATCATCGGCATTTTGTAGCGCTCGGCGACGTTCGCCGCGGGCGCGGTGATCGCGGTCCCGTAGGGCCCCATGATGATGTCGACTTTATCCTCGTTGATCAGCCGCTCGTAGAGACGCACGCCCGTCGACGGTTCGCTCTGATCGTCGTAGAACTTCAGCGTCAGGGGCCGGCCCAGCACGCCGCCCTTCGAGTTCGCCGCTTTGATCCACAGCTGGTAGCCTTCCAGCGAGTACTTTCCGCCGTCGGCGAAGATGCCGGTGAGCGACAGCGACGCGCCGATCGTGATCGGCGCGGCCTGAGCCTGCGCCGGCGAGGCGGCGCCGGCAACGGCGGGCGCGACGGCTGCGGCCGAAGCGCTGCGGATGAACCGGGCTCTCTTCATGCGTTCAGACCTCTCCCAAGTAGCGGCGCTTGACATCGGCGTCGGCGCGGATCGCCGCGGCGACTCCCTCCATGACCGTCGTCCCTTCGGCCAGCACGTACGCGCGCGACGCGATGTTCAGCGCTTGCACGACGTTTTGTTCGACGAGCACGACGGCGACACCGGCGCGATTGACCTCGCGCACGACCTCGAAGATCTCGAGCGTAGTCTTCGGAGCGAGCCCGAGCGACGGCTCGTCCATGAGCAGGATGCGCGGCTCGGACATCAGCGCGCGCGCGATCGCGACGACCTGCTGCTGTCCGCCGGAAAGCGCGCCGGCGTGGCGCGCGCGCAGCGGGGCGAGCATCGGGAAGCGCGCGTACGTCTCGCGCAAGCGGCGCCGCGTGCGCGCGCGGACGCGGGCGACGTGCGCGCCGACGAGCAGGTTCTCCTCGACCGTCATGTCAGGGAATAAGTTCCGCCCCTCGGCCACGAGCGCGATGCCGCGCTCGACGACGGCGCGCGGCGGCCGGCCGTCGATGCGCTCGCCGTCGAGTACGATCGAGCCCGACGCCGGACGAACGATCCCCATCACGCTCTTGAGCGACGTGCTTTTGCCGGCGCCGTTGGCACCGATGACGCTGACGATCTCGCCCGCCCCGACCGCGAACGACACGCCGTGTAGTGCGCGGAAGTCGCCGTACGACGCCTCGAGCGCATCGACGCGCAGCAGAGCCTGCCCTGAGCCTGTCGACGGGCTCACGCGCCCGCCATCGGCGCACCGAGGTACGCCTCGATGACCGCCGGATTCGACCGGATCGACGCGGGGTCGCCCTCCGCGATGCGCCGGCCCGCATCGAGGACGACGATGCGGTGCGAGATGCGCATCACGAGGCGCATGACGTGCTCGACGCCCGCAACGGCCGCGATGCCGCGCTCGCGCAGGCCGATCACGAAGTCCGCCATGCGGTCCATCTCGGTCGGCGTGAGACCGGCCATCACTTCGTCGAGCAGCAGCAGCTTCGGCCGCAGGGCGAGCGCGCGCGCGACTTCCAGGCGTTTGCGCTGCGTGAGCGTCAGCGCCGACGCCGAACGATCGGCGAGCTCTCCGAGGCCGACGAACCGGACGACGTCGCGCGCGTCGCGGCGGGCACGCTCGATCGTCCGCGCGTGAACGAGCGCGCCGACGGCAACGTTGTCGACGACGCTGAGCCGCGCGAACGGGCGCACCACCTGGTACGTGCGCGCGAGACCGGCCTGCGCGATGCGGTGCGCGGGCCGGCCGACGATCGAACGCCCCGCAAACCGGACGTCCCCGGCGCGCGGACGCAGCACGCCGGAGATCACGTTGAACAGCGTCGTCTTTCCGGCGCCGTTCGGCCCGATCAGCGCCAGGATCTCGCTCTCGCGCACCTCGAGCGAGACGTCCGACAGCGCCTGCACGCCGCCGAACGCGACGGAGACGCGGTCGACGACCAGCAGCGGTTCAGCCTGTCCTGAGCTCGTCGAAGGGCTCACGGCCTCTCCCGCGCGGGTCGAAGGACGCGTCGTCGCAGCAGTTCGGTAACTGCGGGCACGATGCCGCGCGGCAGGGCGATCAGCAGCACGACGAGCAGGCCGCCGAAGATCATCAAGTAGATTTGCGGAAACTTCGCCCACAGCGCTTCGGAGATCTGTGTCATCACCAGCGCGCCGACGAGCGGTCCCCACACCGTGCCGACGCCGCCGAGGATCGCCATGACGATCGACTGCAGGTCGAGGCGCGATGAGAACGCCGCATCCGGCTCGATGTACGTGAGAAACAGCGCGTAGCCGCCGCCGAGCAGGCCCGGGATCAGCGCGGACAGCGCGAACGCCGTCACCTTCGCGCGCGTCGCGTCCACGCCCAGCGTGCCGGCGACCTGCTCGTCCTCGCGGAGCGCGCGCAGACGCAGCCCGAACGCACTGCGGTCCAGCCACGCCGTGATCGCGAGCGCACCCGCGGCGACTGCGAGCGTCCAGTAGTAGACTTGCACGATGCCGGAGTTCGGCGGCAAGAACAATCCGGCGCCGGCACCGGTCGCGGGGATCGCGGTGACGAGCACGCGCACCATCTGCGCCATCCCGAACATGCCCATCGCGAAGAACGGTCCGCGCAGCCGAAGCATCACGTAGCCGAGCGGAATCGACAGCGCGCACGCGATCAGCCCGCCGGCGAGCGCAGCGAGCATCCACGGCCAGCCCTTGTCCGCGACGAGCAGTCCCGTCGCGTACGCGCCGATGCCGAAGAACGCGATCTGCCCGAACGAAAAGTACCCGGCGTAGCCCGAGATGATGTTCCAGCCGTACGCGAGCGCGACGGAGAGCACGGTCACGTAGAGCAAGTTCAGCAGGTAGCCGTTGAGGTACAGCGGCGCGGCGATCGTGAGCGCGGTGACGAGCGCGACGCCGGCGACGACGAGCGCGCGCTTCACGCCGTGCGGCGTCCCATGATGCCGCTCGGCGCGACGAGCAGCACGAGGATGAACAGCAGGTACGGCGCGGCTTCGGCCAGCGTCGCGCCGGCGTAGTAGCTCGCGAACGACTCCGTCAGGCCGAGGATCAGCGCGCCGAGCACGGCGCCGGCATAGTTCCCGAGCCCGCCGATGACGACGACCGCGAAGGCGTTCACGGTGAAGAGCACGCCCTGCTGCACGTTCAGGTTGTACAAAAAGCTCATCAGCGTGCCGGCCGCCGTCGCGACTGCGGTGCCGATCGCGAATCCCGCGGTGCGCACGCGGTCGACGTCGATGCCGCACGCGAGCGCTCCGTCGAGGTTCTGGCTCGTCGCGCGGATCGCGCGGCCGACGCGCGTCGAGCGGAGCACGAACGCGAACGCGAACGAGAGCGCGACGGCGACGCCGAACGCGAGCAGCTTCGCCTGCGGAACCTGGAGGCCGGCGACCTGATACGAACCGGTCAGGTACGGTACCGAGGCGAAGCGCCCGCCGAACGTCGCGAGCCCGGCGCCCGCGAGGAAGTACGAGAGTCCGAAGGTGAGCGTCAGCGACGATGCTTCCGCCGACGCGATCTCACCCGGCAGCCGGCGCAGCAGCAGCCGATGGACGAGCGCGCCCGCCGCGAACCCCGCGATGACGGTCACGGGCAGCACGAACAGCGGATTGACGCCGAACTGCTCGAACGCGAACACCGCGAAGACCGCCGCAAGCACCACGAAATCGCCGTGCGCGAGATTGACGACGCGCATCACGCCGAAGATGACGTTGAAGCCGAGCGCGGACAGCGCGAGGATGCCGCCCAGCAGAACGCCGTTGATCGCGAGCTGGGCGACGATCATGCCATCCGCTACGAGGCCGTCGTCTCGCTGCGCGCGTACGGCGGCACGGACTGCGGTGGCCGCTCGAGTCCGCCGATCGCGGCGAGCCCGTGGAAGAGCACCGCGAAGTCTTCCTCGCCGTACCCGAGCGCGCGCGTTGCGGACAGCATCGTGTCGACCGCCGCCGTCGCCGGCAGCGGAACGTGCGATTCGCGCCCGAGCTCGAGCGCGAGCGCGATGTCCTTCTGCATCATGGCGCAGTCGAACCACGCGTAGTCCGGCGGATCGAGCGCGAACGGCGCGCGGTACTGCAGCATCGGCGACGCGATCACGCTGTTCAAGAACACCTCGAACGCCGTACGACGGTCGACGCCCGTCCGCTCCGCGAGCAGCACGCCCTCGCTGAAGGCGAGCATCTGCACCGCGAGCGAGAGATTCACGCCGATCTTGAGCGCCTTCGCCTGACCCACCGCGCCGACGTGACGCACCTTAGGACCGATCGCGAGCAAGACCGGCTCGACGCGCTCGTACGCGGCGCGCTCACCGCCGACCATGATCAGCAGCTTGCCTTCGCGCAGCGTCAGGATGCTGCCGGACACCGGCGCGTCGAGGAGCCGCGCGCCGGTCGCGCGCACGCGTTCGTCCAGCTCGCGGATCAGGTGCGGCGCGACGGTACTCATCTCGACGAGGGTGTTGCCCTCTCCGAGGCCCGCGAGGATCCCGTCCGGCCCGTCGCACACCGCGCGCAGCGCCGCGTTGTCGGTGACCATCGTGATCGTCAGCTCGCACGCCTGCGCGACCGCGCGCGGCGAGGACTCGACGTGCAGCCCGCGCGCCGCGAGGCGCTCGGCCTTGGCGCGCGTGCGGTTCCAACCGTGCACCTCGTGGCCCGCCGCGAGCAGACGCTCCGCCATCCCCGTGCCCATGTCGCCCAGGCCGACGATGCCGACGACGCTCATCGCGGTTTGCTTCCGAAGTCGTACGCATTCGCGACGAACAGCTCTTCCGCCGGGAAGCGGGTGATGACGCTCGCGCCGGACTCGCCGACGACGAGCTCTTCCTCGATGCGCGCGGCCGAGTATCCGTCCGATGCCGGGCAGTACGTCTCCAGCGCGAACACCATGCCGGCCTTGATCTCCATCGGGTGGTCCACCGAGTTCAGCCGCGAGATGACGGGACGCTCGTGCAGCGCGAGCCCGAGGCCGTGCCCGAACTGCAATCCGAACGCCTCCATCTCGCTCGAGAAGCCGAAGTCCTCGGCTTTGGGCCAGGCGCGCGCGACGACGTCGGTCGTGATGCCCGGCCGGATCAGCGCGATCGATGCGTCGATCCATTCCCGGCAGCGCTTGTACGCGTCGCGCTGTGCGCGCGTCGCGTAGCCGACGCTGAACGTGCGGTAGTAGCACGTGCGGTAACCGTTGAAGGCCGACATGATGTCGAAGAAGGCCTGATCGCCCGGCCTGATGAGCCGGTCCGAGAAATTGTGGGGGTGCGGGTTGCAGCGTTCGCCCGACACGGCGTTGATCGACTCGACGTCGTCCGCGCCGAGGTCGTACAGCTTCTTCGTCGCGAGCGCGACGATCTGGTTCTCACGCACGCCGGGCTTGAGCGCCTCGACGATGTCCTGGTACGCGCCGTCGACGAGCGCCGCGGACGTCGAGAGCAGCAGAATCTCGTCGTACGACTTGATCTCGCGCGCGTCGTGCATCGTCTGCTGTCCGTCGCGCACCGTGATCCCGTGATGCTGCAGAGCGAACAGCAGCGGCGGCTCGATGATGTCGATGCCGAGCGGCATGCGGTCGACGCCCGCCTCGCGCAGCAGCGTCGCGATCTCGGCAGCGGCGTTCTCGAACAGGCCGACCTCCGGCGCGATCGCGCCGCGCAGTCCCAGCAGGCCGGCCTTGCAGTCGTTCGGGCGCAACCACGGCGCATAGAGACGGTGATGCTTCGCCGCCGAGCCGAAGTCCCACACGATCGGATCGCCGGTGCGCGTGAGCAGACAGGAGCGCGTCATCTTGTCGCGCGACCACTCGCCGATCATCGTCGAGCTCACGTAACGGATGTTGTTGACATCGAACAGCAGCAGCGCGCCGAGATCGCTCGCGTTCAGCGCGGCGCGTGCGCGGCCGAGACGATACTTTCGCAGCCGGTCGAAGTCGACGCGCGCCTCGAAATCGACGCCCATCGTTCCGGGCGCGGGGATCGGCCGGTTGTCGCTGGCTACCGGGGTCTGCATCTGCCTATGCTCCGTCTGTAATCGATTGCAAGGCCTGTCGAGTATAGACTCGCGAACACGGTGCTGACAAGGAGCACCGACGCTACGCCGACGGCGGTCCCGTCGAGTCCCGCACCATGAGGCGCCCGCTGAAGCGCAACACGTCCGGCGGACGCGCGCGCGCACCCGCGTCGGATACGCGGGCGACGATGCGTTCCGCCGCCACGCGTCCCATCTCGCGCAGCGGCAAGGCGTAACACGTCAGCGCGGGAACCGACATCGCGTACCACTCGGGGTCTTCGTACGCGACGACGCTGACGTCACGCGGCACGCGCACGCGCGCCTCGGCAAGCGCCCGCAGGACGCCGCTCGTGAGCGGGCTGCCGCTCGAGAAGATCGCCGTCGGCCGCGGCGTCGCGGCCAGAGCTTCGCGCGTGAGCGCGTATCCCGCCGCGGGCGAATACGTACCGTAATAGACGCGCTCCGCGCCGGGCGCGACCGACACTTCGTGCAGGGCGTCACGGTAGCCCGCAATGCGATAGCGTGTCGTGCTGTACGCATCGGGCCCGGTGAGCATCGCGATGCGCCGGTGCCCGAGCCGCACGAGATGACGCGTCAGCGCGGCGGCCCCTTCGCGGTCGTCCGACACGATCGCGTCGAACGCACCCTCGGGCGAATGCCGCAGCAGCTCGACGACCGGGATGCGCCGCCCGCCGGCCTCGAGCTCACCGGCGTCGGTCGGCGTCGACGGCACGTGCACGATGCCGTCGACGCGGTGCTCCGCGAGCGTGCGCAAGTAGCTGTGGTCGTGGTCCGGGTCACCGTTCGAGATGCACAGGATCAACCGATAGCCGAACGCTTCGAGCGCGCCCTGCACCACGGTCGCGCTCTCGGCGTAGAAGTCGTTGCGGATGTCGGGGATGATCAGCCCGATCGTTCGCGTCGTCTGCACGCGCAGCGCGCGTGCCAGCGCGTTCGGACGATAGCCGAGCTCGCCCGCAACGCGAACCACGCGCCGGCGCGTCGCCTCATCGACGTGCGGGTGACCGCTCAGGGCGCGCGACGCCGTCGCGGCGGAGAGACCGGCCTGCTTCGCCACGTCGCGCAGAGTCGCCATCAGCGGGACTGTAGCACGCACCTGCCAACCTTGCCTGCGTGGAAGCGCTGCACGTTCGCTGCTGCGTCGTCGGAGGCGGACCGGCCGGGATGATGCTGGGGTACCTCCTGGCGCGCGCGGGCGTCGACGTCGCCGTGCTCGAGAAGCACGCCGACTTCTTGCGCGACTTTCGCGGCGACACGGTGCACCCGTCCACGCTCGAGCTCATGCACGAGGTGGGGCTCCTCGACGAGTTCCTGAAGCGTCCGCATACGGAGGTCGCGCGGCTTGCGGGACGGATCAACGGCGTCAACGTGCAGATCGCCGATCTCGCGCATCTGCCGACGCGGTGCAAGTTCATCGCGCTCATGCCGCAGTGGGACTTCCTGAACTTCCTCGCCGAGCACGCGCACCGCTATCCGGGGTTTGAGCTCCGCATGCGAACGGAGGCGAAGGACTTCGTCTACGCCGACGGCCGCATCGCGGGCGTCCGCGCGGACGGCCCGTCCGGTCCGCTGGAGATTCGCGCCGATCTCGTCGTCGCCGCCGACGGACGTCACTCGGTGCTGCGCGAGCGAGCCGCACTGCGCGTGCACGACTACGGCGCGCCGATCGACGTGCTGTGGATGCGGCTCTCGAAGCGCCCGGACGACACGCCGTCGGTGCTCGGATACTTCGATCGCGGCCATCTCCTCGTCACGCTCGACCGCGGCGACTACTGGCAGTGCGCGTACGTCATCGCGAAGGGCGGTTTCGACGCGGTGCGGGCGCAAGACGTCGACGTGCTGCGCGGCAGCATCGCCGCGCTCGCGCCGTTCCTGCGCGACCGCGTCGGCGAGCTGACGACCTGGGACGACGTCAAGCTGCTCACCGTCGTCGTCGACCGGCTCGAACGCTGGTACCGGCCGGGGCTCGTGTGCATCGGCGACGCGGCGCACGCGATGTCGCCGATGGGCGGCGTCGGCATCAACCTTGCGATCCAGGATGCCGTCGCGGCGGCCAACATCCTCGCCGCGCCGCTCGCCGCCGGCGCCGTCCGCGTTGCGGATCTCGCGGCGTTGCAGCGCCGGCGGACGTTTCCCACGCGCGTCGTTCAGGCGATGCAGGTGTTCGTCGCGGCCCGCGTGTTCCGCACGATCGGCTCGCGACCGTCAGCGCCTCCGACCGCCACGTCCCCGAGTGGAAAGATTCCGCTGTTCCTGCGGCTGCTGCGGCGATTTCCGTTCCTCGGCCGCTTCCCCGCGCGTTTCATCGCCGTCGGCGTGCGGCCGGAGCACGTGCACACGCCGGACGCGCTGGCGCCGGGCGCGCTCGGTGTGTCCTAAGCGGACACGCGGCCGACGCGTTCGATCCCGAGCGAATCGGCGAGCGCGTCGAGGTCGTCGATGACCGGCTCGATGAGCGGGATGCCGTCGCGCCGGAACGCGATCTCGTTCTCGTGCTCGATCTCGCCGGCGACGTACACGCGCGATGCGCCCGGCGCGGGCGCGCTCGTCTTGAACGTGCGCAGCTCGCGGTCCATGTCGCGCTTGAACTCGTCCGCGTCGCGCAGCGCGTCGATGCGAATCGCGCCGAAGAAGTGCGACGTGATCCCGGCCGGCGCATCGGGCGATTCGCCGATCGTGAGCGCCGTGCCGAACCAGCCTGCGGCCAGCACGCCGGTCAGCAGTTCGGCGAGCACGCCGAGGCCGTAGCCTTTGTGGCCGCCGTTCTCGGTGCCGAACCCGCCGAGCGGCAGCAGCGATCCGCCCGAATGCCGCACCGCAGGATCGTCCGTCGGGTTGCCCTTGTCGTCGACCGCCCATCCCGGCTTGAGCGCCAGCGCCTTGCGCTCGTACACTTCCAGCTTGCCGTACGTGACGGTCGTCGTCGCGAAATCGAGCACGAAGGGCGGCTCTTCGTCGGCCGGCACCGCGAACGCGAACGGATTGGTCCCCTGCATCCGCGTGCGGCCGAACGTCGGTACGGCGAAGTGCGCCGAGTCGGTCGAGCAGATGCCGATCATGTCGTGCTCGAGCGCCATCATCGCGTAGTAGCCCGCGATGCCGTAGTGGTTCGAGTTGCGCACGGCCGAGAACGCGATGCCGTTCGCCTTCGCCTTCTCGATGGTCTTCGTCATCGCGTGGTGCGACGCCGGATGACCGAGACCGTTGCCGGCATCCATGAGAAACCCGCCGTCGCGCTCGCGCACGATCTCGTACCGCGGGCGAGCGCTGATGCGGCCGTTTCGAATGCGGTCGACGTAGAACCATCGCAGCCGCGCGACGCCGTGCGACTCGATGCCGCGCAGGTCGGCGGCGACCAGGATGTCAGCGACGATGCGCGCCTGCGCATCGTCGACGCCGACCGTGGTGAGCGCGCGCGCCACGAAGTCTTTGAGGTCGTCCTCACGGACGCGAACGGGCTCAGTCAAACGGTGAACCTCTCGAGCTTCGCGATGCCGAGGCGCTCGGCCATCGCGTCGATCCCGTCCCACACGTTGGGATCGATCGGCACGCCTTCGCGGCGGTAGCGCTCGGTGAAGGCGCGCTCGGGCTCGCCGGCGACGACGACGCGTTCGGCCCCGGCCACGGGCGTGCTCGACTCGAACGTGCGCAGCTCGCGATCGAGGTCGCGCGCGAACTCGGCGGGATCGCGCAGCGCACCGATGTCGATCGCTGCGAAGAAGTTCGACACGGTGCCGCCGTGCAGGCCGCGCTCGTCCAGGCGCAGGTTCGTGCCGAACATGCCGCCCGCGAGCACTCCGCACAGAATCTCGACGAGCGCGCCGAGGCCGTAGCCCTTGTGGCCGCCGCCCTCGGTGCCGTAACCGCCGAGCGGCAGCAGCGCTCCGGCCGTCATCGCCGTCACCGGATCGGTGGTTTCGCGGCCGTCGGCGTCGACGGCCCACCCGGGCTTGAGCGGCTTGTGCTTTCGGTCGCTGACCTCGAGCCGCCCGAAGGTCACGCCGGTCGTCGCCATGTCCAGCACGAACGGCGGATGCTCGCCGGCCGGGATCGCGACCGCGATGGGATTCGTGCCCTGCGTCTTCTGGCGGCCGAACGTCGGCACGGCGAGGTGCGTGGAGTTCGTCATCGACATGCCGATGAGGCCGTGGTCGAGCGCCATCATCGCGTAGTACGCCGCGATCCCGTAGTGGTTCGAGTTGCGCACGGTCGCGAACGCGATGCCGTTCGCACGCGCCTTGTCGATCGTCGTGCGCATCGCCGCGATGCCGGCCGGATGCCCGAGGCCGTTGCCCGCGTCGAGCGCGTACTGCGTCGCCGTCTCGGCGAGCACCGTGTAGTGCGGGCGTGCGTTCACGACGCCCGCCTCGATGCGGCGCACGTAGAACGTGTCGAGCCGGGCGATGCCGTGCGATTCGACGCCGCGCAGGTCGGCCGCGAGCAGCACGCCGGCGACGTCGCGCGCATTCGACTCGCCGACGTTCACCGCGCGCAGCGCCCGCACGATGAAGTCGTGCTCGGCGACGTCGCGCGTGCGAATCTTGGAAGGTTCTTCGCCGATCACCGCACGCCGGTTCATCGACGATTTCCCGGACACCTGGGCCCCTCCGTCATCCTGAGCTCGTCGAAGGATGAGAGAATCTCTTGACGTTGGAGACATTCTCTCACCCTTCGACGAGCTCAGGGTGACATTCGCACCCTTCGACGAGCTCAGGCTGACATTGGCTACTTCGCGATCGTGAACTTTCCGTTCTCGACCTGCGTGATCACGATCGAGTCCTGCGAGAGGCCGTTGTGGTCGGCCGGGGTGATGCGGAACGTTCCCGTCACGCCCGCGTACGTCGTGTGCTCGAGCGCATCGCGGAGCTTCGCGCCCTCGGCGCTCTTCGCGCGCTCCAGCGCCGAGCGCAGAATGTATACGGCGTCGTAGCCGAAGCCGCCGAAGATCGACACGGCACCGTCCTTCGGATACGCCTTGAGGAAGTCGCCGATGTAGTGCGTCAGTACTTTCTTCTGCGGGTCGCTGCTCGGCAGCAGCTCCGCGATGTTGATCTTCGTGCTCGCGATGTACGCGCCGTTGAGTGCCGCGCCGGCCTGGGTCACGAAGATGCCGGTCGCCGCACCGTCCGAGTAGTAGATCGGGTAGGTGAGCCCGAGCTCGCGGTAGCCTTTGATGATGACGGCGGCCGACGGCAGCGTCGTCCACACGACGATCGCCTGAGGATTCGCCGCCTTCGCGTGCGTGAGCTGCGTGGTCGCGTCGGTCGCCGTCGCGGCGATCGCGTCCGCCGACGCCACGTCGAAGCTCTTTCCGTCCGGCGCTTCCTTGAAGTGCTGCAGGCCCGTCTTACCGTAGTCGTCGTCGCGATAGATGAATTCGAGCTTTTGCTGCTTCGATTTCTTCAGGTATGCCTGGAGCGCGCTCGCGACGTGCGTATCGGTGATCGGCATCTTGAACACCCACTTGCGTTCGCTCACGGGCTCGATCACCTGAGCGCTCGACGCGAGCGACAGCAACGGGATCGATGCGGCCTGCACGACCGGCACCATCGCGAGCGACGTCTGCGTGAGGGACGACCCGATGATCGCGATCGGATGCTGGTCGAGCAGCTTGCGCACCGCGTTGACCGCCGTGGTCGGGTTCGACTCGTCGTCGATGATCTGCGCCTGGAGCTGGTGGCCGTTGACGCCGCCGGCCTTGTTGATCTCTTCGACGGCCATCTGAATGCTGTCGGCCTCCGGACGTCCGAGCGACGAGCCCGGGCCGCTTTCGGAGACCACCGCGCCGATCAGGTACGATTCGCTCGCGGCGGCCGCCGCGTGCATCGGTCCCACCGATGCGACGACGAGTGCCGCGGCGATCGATGCCGCCAGTCGCGCACAATTTCGAGCCATCAGTCCTCCTTCCGGGATGAGATCATCCCTCGTGTGATTCCAAGTACACGCTTCGCGCCGAGCGCGCGAGCTCGTCGGACGTCTCCGTCCCGACGATGCGGCCGCGCTGCATGAGGTACGCGCGCCGGCAGATTTTCGCGGCGAGGCGCAGGTTCTGCTCGACGAGCAGGATCGTCACGCCGCGTTCCGCGAGCCGCGCCAGCGCGCCGAAATTCTCCGCGCGCACCTTCGGCGCGAGTCCGAGACTGGGTTCGTCGAGGAGCAGAAGCTCCGGCTTCGCCATGAGCGCGCGGCCGATCGCGACCATCTGCTGCTCGCCGCCGGACAGCGATCCGGCGATTGCGTCGCGGTAGCGCACGAGCGCGGGAAACAGTCCGAAGACATCGTCGAGATCCGCGTCGAGCTCGCGGCGCTTCGCGCGCCGCGCGTACGCGCCCATCATCAGGTTTTCGCGCACGGTCAGCGGCGCGAAGATCCCGCGGCGTTCCGGCACGAGCGCGACGCCGCGCGCGGCCAGCTTCTCGGACGACGCGCCGGTGACGTCCACGCCGCCCAGGCGCACGCGCCCCGATTTCGGCGGGAACAGGCCGGTGATCGATCCGACGAGCGTCGTCTTTCCGGCGCCGTTCGGTCCGACGATCGCGACGGTCTCGCCGCGCGCGACGGAGAGGCTCACGTCCCACAGGATCTGCACGCGGCCCCGAATCGTCGAAACGCTCTCGACCTCGAGCACCGGAGCTGCACCGTTCGCGAGCGATGCGCTCATTCGAGCTCGTCTCCGATGTACGCGTCGATCACGACCGGATCCACGGCGACGGTCTGCGGTGCGCCTTCGGCGATCTTGCGGCCGTGATCGAGCACCACGACGCGATCGGCGACGGCGAGCAGCTCGCCCACGGCATGCTCGACGAGCAGCACCGCGATCCCGCTCGCGCGCGCGGCGCGTATCGAGGCGATCACGGCGCCGATCTCGTCGGGGTTGAGCCCCGACAGCGGTTCGTCGAGGAGCAGCACGGTCGGATCGACGGCGAGCGCACGCGCCATCTCGAGCAAACGTTCCTCGCCGAAGGCCAGCGACTCCGTCGCGCGATGCGCCATCTCCGCGATCCCCGCGCGCTCGAGCAGCGCGTCGGCACGCTCGCGCAGCGCCGCGCGCGCGCGCCGCGTCGACGGCACGCCGACGCCGCACGGCGCGAGCTCGCGCCACGGCGCGGGCGGGTACGTGTGCCCGAATGCGCGCGCGCCGAGCGCGACCTCGACGCTTTCGCGCACCGTCAGGCCCCAGAACATCACCGGCGTCTGGAACGTGCGCGTGACGCCGAGCGCCGCGACGTGCGGGACCGAGCGTCCCGTCAGACGCACGGGGCCGAGCGACACGGTGCCTGCGGTCGGGCGCTGCAGGCCGCTGATGACGTTGAACAGCGTCGTCTTGCCGGCGCCGTTCGGACCCATCACGCCGAGCACTTCGCCGGTGCGCGCCGTGAACGTCACGTCGTCGACCGCGACGACGCCGCCGAAGCGCATCGTCACGCCGCGCACGTCGAGCGTCGTGACGGCCGGTACCACCGCGGCGCTCACGCGCGTCGCACCGCGCGCCCGAGGAGTCCCTGCGGGCGCAGCACGAGCACCAGCACGAGAATCAGGAAGCCGACGCCCTGTTCCCAACCGGTCGAGAGCAGACCGCCCGCGAGCTTCTCGACGATGCCGAGCACGAAACCGCCGACGAGCGCGCCCGGCAGCGAGTCGAGTCCACCCAAGACCGCGGCGACGAAACCGGCAAGCCCGAACGTCAGCCCCATGTCGTACGTCGCGCTCGTGATCGGCGCGATGACGACGCCGCCGAGTCCGCCGATTGCGGCCGCCGCGACGAACGCCCAGAACGCGAACGTGCGCAGCGGGATCCCGAACGTCGACGCGATCGGAGGGTTCGCGACCGCCGCGCGCACCGCCGTGCCGACGTACGTGTGCCGGAAGAACGCGTACAGCGCGGCGAACACGAGCGCGTCGGTCAGCAGCACCCACATCGCCTGCGGCGGCAGCACGCCGCCGAACACCGTGATCGCGGCGCCGGTCGTGAACGCGTTCAAGCTGAGCGGGTTCGTGCCCCAGACGAACAGACCGAGGCCGCGCAGCGCGACGTCGAGTCCGAGCGTGATGAAGATCAGCGTGACGCCCGTCGAGGCGCGCGCCGGCCGGATCGCGAGCACGTAGCACAGCGCGCCCGTCAGCGCCGCCGCGAGCACGGCGAGCGGCGCGGCGACCAGGACCGGCACGCCGGCCGTCGCGAGCGCGCACACCGTCATCGCGCCGACCATCGCGAACTCGCCCTGCGCGAAGTTGATGATGCCCGTCACCTGATAGATCAGGACGAAGCCCGCGGCGACGAGCGCGTAGATCGCGCCGACGACCACGCCCGCCAGCACGTACTGCCAGAGCTGCGCGATCACGCGCGCGCCTCGCTGAAGCGGCTGGTGATGCCGCGGGGGAGCAGGATCAGCATCGCGATCAGGATCGCGCCGAGGAAGAACGACTGGAAGTCGCCGCGCGCGCTCGGCAGCACGATCGGCACGACGCTCTGCAGCACCTGGCCCAGCGCGACGACGACCAGCGCGCCGATGACGCCGCCCCACACGCTGCGGATGCCGCCGATCACCGACATCAGCACGAAGTTGACGGACAGCAAGAAGTTGAAAGACGTCGGGTCGATGTAGCTGAACGACGATGCGTACACGGCGCCGGCCACGCCCGCGTACACCGCGCTCAGGACGAACGTCTGCCGCTTCAGGCGCTCCGCGTCGACGCCGAGCGCCTGCGCGCCGAGCTCGCCGGCCGAGATCGCGATCAGCGCACGGCCGAAGTTCGAGCGCACGAGGTTTCCCGCGAACCAGATGCCGACGAGGACGAGCGCCCACGCGAGCACGGCGTACGCCCGCTGATCGAACGTGAACGCGCCGATCGCGAAGCCCGGGATGTCTTTGAAGCCGGACGATCCGCCGATGTAGTCCCACTCGTTGAAGACGACGTTGATGACGATGCCGAGCGCGAGCGTCGCGAGCGCGAGCAGGTTCTCGCGCAAACGCAGCGCGACGAAGCTGAGCATGTACGCAACGAACGCGGCGACGATCGCGCCCGCGATCATCCCGAGCCAGGGCGTGACGTGGTCTTTTACGGCGAGCGCCGCCGACGTGTACGCGCCGATACCCATGAACGCGGCCTGACCGAGCGAGACCTGTCCGGCGTAGCCCATGAACAGGTTCAGCCCGATCGCCACCAGCGCGTACAGGCCGACCTGCGTAAGCAGCCCGGTGTAATACGACGGAAGGAACCGGACGACAACGGCGACGAGCACCAAGACAACGAGCGCGATGCGGCCGTACGCGGTCACCATCGCTGGAGTGTGCCTCCCGCGGTCCGATACCTTCTCAACGGCCTCCGGAGGCGTTCCAGGACGTCGAATCGGCTCCGCGAAGCCGTCTGCGTGAGCACCGCCTCGTCGTCGCTGTCGCGTCCGTGGGACCTGCGCGGCGTGTCGCTCATGGCGTTCGCGCACGGCGCGAGCGACATGTACTCCGGCATCCTGCCGTTCGTCATCTTCGTCGACGTCGCGCGCGCGGGTCTCCCGCCGTGGTGCCAAGGCGCGCTTGCGTTCGCATGGTACCTGACGAGCTCGATCGCGCAGCCGCTCGTCGGCGCGTACAGCGATCGCCGCGGGCGGTGGTGGTTCTTGCCGGCATCCGTCGCGTTGACGGCGATCGGCGTGTCCGCCGTCGTCGCCGCGACGTCGCTTCCGATGCTCGTCGCGTTCGTCGTCCTCGGCGGCATCGGCTCGGCCGTGATGCACCCGGAAGCGGGACGGTACTCATCGCTGCTCGGCGGCGCGCGCCGGGCGTCGGCGATCTCGATCTTCCAGATCGGCGGACAGCTCGGCTACGGCATCGGACCGCTCGTCGCCGCCGCGGTGATCGCGAACACCGGCGCAGCGGGCGTGTTCGCACTCGGCGCACCGGGCGTTATCGCGGCTCTCGCCGTCGCGGTGCTGCTGCCGTCGTTCGCGCGCAACGCCGACACGCAGTCGCCGCGGCGTCAGACGACGAGCGATGCCGTACCGCATCGCGTCGATCACGTCGCGCTCGCGCTGCTCATCTCGAGCACCGCGCTGCGCTACCTCACCGGCGCGTCGTTCGCGTTCTACCTGCCGAACCTGCTCACCGCGCGCGGCCTTCCGCTCACCGCGACCGGTGCGATCGTCACGGCGTTCCTCATCGCGGCGGCGCTCGGCTTGTACGCGGGCGGCGCGTGTGCAGATCGCTTCGGCGCGGCGCGCGTCGCGATCGCCGGCCTCCTCGCCTCCGTGCCGCCGCTGTTGCTTGCGCTCGCGCTGCACGGCCCGCCGGCGGTCGTCATGCTCATGCTGGGCAGCGCGCTGATCTCGGTGCAGAACGCGCCCGGCGTCGCCCTCGCGCAGTCGCTGCTTCCGCGCAACCTCGGCACGGCGCTGGGGCTGATGAACGGCGTCGCGTTCGGCATCGGCTCGCTCGGCGTGGCGCTCATCGGCATCGTCGTGACGCGCTCCGGGCCGGATGCCGCGCTCGCGATGACCGCGCTCGCGCCGCTCGGCGCCGCCGCGGCGTACGCGGTCGTCGCGCGGCGCAGTGCGGTGCGTACGAGCCTTACCGCGTCGTGAACGATCCGATCGACGGATAGGTGTTGCACGACGATCCTTCGTCGTTGAGCAGCACCGTGATCGTGGTCGCGGACGGCAGCGACCCGGAAAGTCCGCTCGACTCGTACGTCGCGTTGGCGAAGCCCGGCGTCGCGTACGGCGTCGGTACGGAGCTCTGCGGGATCGGGTTCAGCACGCTCTCGTAGCCGAGCGCGTTGCCCACCTGAAGCACGACCTGCCACGTATTGGGCAGCGCCGGTGACGATGCGACGACGATCTGACCGACGTTATCGGGAACGGCCGTCGCACCGGGCGCCGGATACGCCAGCGCGACCTGCGTGCCGGTCGGATACGTGCACTGCACTGCCGGCGGGTTGGGAAACGTACTGCCGCCGCCGCCGCATGCGGCGAGCGCGGCCGCGCTCGCCAATGCGCAGCCGAGGAGCGCGATCGGTGTGCTCATGACGGCGTTGTTCCCGGCCGCGATGCGCGTCGGCAGCCGCGCGGATTAGAATCCGCTGAAACGGCACGGGCGTCGGTCCCCTTCGACAGCTCCGGATGGCGTGAAGCTCAGCAAGACCCGAGCCGACGGCCCTATGCGCGCGTTTTCGCGTGCAGATACATACTTATCGAATCAGCGCCCCAACGCGATCCGAACATCAAGACCTCGATACCTTCACGTTCTCGCGCGCGAAAGACGAGCCGCAAGTCAGCCGTGCCTCCTGTTGCGGAAGGGAATGCACTCCGCCGCCATTGCCGCAACTCGTGATCGAGCGCGATACCGTGCGCACCATGTTTTGCGATAATGGTCCCGATTTCGAGCGCGACGGCGTGAACCGCGGAGGCAAAATGGTGGTCGTCTGGAAAACCGAATCGTAGGTTGGCCAAATCGGCGGCGACGTACGCCGGCACGGAATAGACGTCGGGCCGTCCGATGACCGCGAACAGAGAACGCTTGGCCTCGGCAGGCTTCAGCGACGACCGTCCTTGTGTTTGCGCCGTCGTACGAGTTGCTCGTATTCGTTGTCGATGGCGTCCACGACGGCGGACGATCCAGCCGAGAACCGCGCGCCGGGGGCACGCGCATGTACGATTGCTCGTACGATTCCCGCCTCGCGTTCTTCTGCTTCAGCCTCGAGCGACTCAACGTGTTGCACGAGGCCGCGCCACGCATCGACGTCGAGAAAGACGCCGATGAGATCGCCACGCCGCCGCACGCGCAGCCGATGATGATTACGCAAGCGGCTCGTCACCGTGTCTTCGGAACGAAACTCAGTCAGTGAAATCTCCGCCTCAAGCGGAAACTGATCCAGGGTCGCCATGCTTTGAAGCATATCGCAGTGACAGTTAACCGTCAATAAACGGGCAGAAGCATGGGAAAGCAAAAGCCGGTCTTGTAATTATCGGGTAGTTACCGTATTATGATCGCAAATCGCGATCCCGGAGGAGAGCCGTGGCGGAACCCGCGCTCGTTGTCTTTACGAGCAGAACTCTCGACCGCATGGCGCGCGAAGGAGGCTCGCAAGCGTGGACCTTCAGTCCACTGAGCGCTCGCGCGTGCCGGTGGCTGGTTTGCGTCTGGAACGCCCGGGGGGCGTACGCCGAAAGCGAACCGGATCGCTTAGTTCACGGCGAGGCATTTCTGGTGGCGCCCATCGATTCGATCGAGCCCTCTCCGCAGGAACCGGAGCGGTGGATCGCTCGCTTCCACGAGTATGCGAAAATATCGAAGCGAAACGCATGGAACGGTCAACGACTGCCGTTTCGATATGTGGAGCTCGGCGAACTCGGAATCGATCTGACGACGTTACACTTCGTGCCTGTCCCCCACGAGCATTCTTCTCGCAAACCTGGTCAACCGCAGCATCAGGCAATGCCGCTTTCGATTGAGGAAGCCAAGCTCGGTCTGGCCGCCCGATTCAACGTCGCGCCGGAGAACGTTGAGATCGTCATCCGCGGCTGACTACGTCGTCGTCGGAAAGGTGAACTCGGGACCCGAGCGCGTCTCGGGCCACCGCGCGGTGATGGTCTTGAGGCGCGTGTAGAATCGTACGCCTTCGGTGCCGTGGATCGCGTGGTCGCCGAAGAGCGAGCGCTTCCACCCGCCGAACGAGTGGAACGCCATCGGCACCGGGATCGGCACGTTGATCCCGACCATGCCGATCTGCACGCGGTGCGCGAACGTGCGCGCGACACCGCCGTCGCGCGTGAAGATCGCGACGCCGTTGCCGTACGGGTGGTCGTTGCAGAGCCGCAGCGCGTCTTCCGCCGTGCGGACGCGAACGATGCCGAGCACCGGGCCGAAGATCTCGTCACGATAGATCCGCATCTCGGGCGTGACGCCGTCGAACACCGAGCCGCCGAGAAAGAACCCGTCGCCCCAATCCGGCGCGCGCGACGCGCGCCCGTCGACGACGAGCCGCGCACCCTCGTCGACGCCGGCATCGACGTACGAGCGCACTTTCGCGTAATGCTCGCCCGTGACCAGCGGGCCCATCTCGACGCCGGACGCGGTGCCGGGTCCGACGCGCAGCTCGCGCACGCGCCGCGCGAGCCGTTCCACGAGCTTGTCGGCCGTCGCATCGCCGACGGCGACCGCGACGGAGACCGCCATGCACCGTTCGCCGGCGGAGCCGAACGCCGCGCCCATGAGCGCGTCGACCGCTTGATCGATGTCCGCGTCCGGCATGACGACGAGGTGGTTCTTCGCGCCGCCCAGCGCTTGCACGCGCTTGCCGTTCGTGCGTGCCGGTGCGGTAGACGTACTCGGCGACGGGCGTCGAGCCGACGAAGCTGATCGCGGCGACGTCGGGATGCGCCAGCAGCGCGTCGACGGCCTCGCGGTCGCCGTGCACGACGTTGAACGCGCCGTCGGGCAATCCGGCCTCGCGCAGCAGCTCGGCGATCGCGACCGCCGCCGACGGGTCTTTCTCGCTCGGCTTGAGCACGAACGTGTTCCCGCACGCGAGCGCGATCGGGAACATCCACATCGGCACCATCGCCGGGAAGTTGAACGGCGTGATGCCGGCGCATACGCCGAGCGGCTGACGCACGGCCACGCTGTCGACCTCGCGCGCGACGTTCTCCGTGACCTCGCCCTTCAGCAAGTGCGGAATGCCGCACGCGAACTCGACGATCTCGAGCCCGCGCTGCACCTCGCCGCGCGCATCGGCGAGCGTCTTGCCGTGCTCGCTCGTGATGATCGCGGCGAGGCGCTCGGTGTCGCGGACGACAAGGTCGCGAAACGCGAACAACACGGCGGCGCGACGAATCGGCGGCGTCTCCGACCAGCTCGGAAACGCGGCGCGCGCAGCGCGCACCGCGGCGTCGACGTCGGCCGCACTCGCGAACGCGACGCGCTTGGTACGCTCGCCGGTGGCGGGATCGAAGACGTCCCCGAAACGGCTCGCGTTCTCGCCGGCGGGATGTCCGCCGACGACGTGTCCGACGGTGTGCGGGACGATGGTCTGCATCCCCGTCACTCCGTGCCCCCGCGGGGAGGAACCTCCCCGCCCCGGGTGAAGGCTCGCCGACCTTTCCGTGATAGCAGGAGGGCTGCCCGGTGGACAACATCGCGCGCCTCAGGAACGTCGCCGTGGTCGGCCCCCATCATGGCGGCAAGACGACGCTGGTCGAAGCGCTGCTCGCGCATTGCGGCGCGATCCCACGCAAGGGGTCCGTCCGCGACGGGACGACGACGACCGACTGCGAGCCCGAAGCGATCGGCCATCTCCAATCCGTCTGCTGCGGCTTCGCGCACACGCAGTGCGGCCCGGTCGAGATCACCATCGTCGACACGCCCGGCTTCGTCGACTTCTTCGAGGAGACGAAAACCGCGCTCACCGCGGTCGACGCCGCGGTCGTCGTGATCGATGCGGAGCCCGAACGCGTCGCCCAGACGGCAGGCATCGTAGAACACTTGGAGATGCGG
This sequence comes from Vulcanimicrobiota bacterium, assembly GCA_963841685.1. GTDB lineage: Bacteria > Vulcanimicrobiota > Vulcanimicrobiia > Vulcanimicrobiales > Vulcanimicrobiaceae > Vulcanimicrobium. Next base: position 1,060,126 of record CAWJDU010000003.1, on the reverse strand, counting down.
AAGACGCCGCATCTCTTTTTCGTCAACAAGCTCGACCGCCCGGGCGCGAACTTCGACGCGACGCTCGCGGCGCTGCGCGACGCGTACGGCCCGCACGTCGTTGCCGCCCACGTGCCGATCGGCGCTGGGCCGTCGTTCGGCGGATACGTCGACCTGACGCACACGACCGCGCACGGCCGCGACGGCGCGGAGACCGCGCTGCCGAGCGACATGACGGCGCTCGTCGAGTCGCAGCGCACGATCCTGCTCGAAGCGCTCGCCGACTTCGACGACACGCTCATGGAAGAGCTGCTGGACGGCAAGGACCCGACGCAGGAAGAGATCGATCGCGACCTCTGCGAGGACTGCTCGCACGATCAGATCATCCCGGTGCTCGTGGGCAGCGCGCAGGAGAGCATCGGCATCAGCGCGCTCGTCGACGCGATGGCGCAGCTGTTTCCCTCGCCGGCGACCGAACCGCGCAAAGACCTCGACGGCCGTCCCGTCGTTCCGCGCGCCGACGGCCCCGTCGTCGCGCAAGTCTGCAAAACGATCGTCAACCAGCAGGGGAAGCTGTCCGTCGTTCGCGTGTACACAGGAACGCTCTCAGGATCGACGCCGCTCGTCAACGCCTCGCGCGGCGGCGCGGGCGTGCGCCTCTCCGGGATCGCGCGGCTGTTCGGCAAGAAGCAAGAACCGGTCACGAGCGCCGGACCGGGCTCGATCGTCGCGCTCGCGCGGCTCGAAGGCGTCTCCACCGGCGACACGCTCGCGTCACCGAACGCCGGCGTACTGATGCCGACCGTCGCGCTCGCCGAGCCGCTGTTCGCGGTCGCGATCGCGCCCGCGCAGCGCCTCGACGAAGCGAAGCTCTCGCAAGCGCTCGGGCGGCTCATCGACGAGGATCCGGCGCTGCGCGTCGCGCGCGCGGAGTTCACCAACGAGCTGCAGCTGCTCGGCAGCGGCGAGACGCACGTGTCGACCGCGACCGAACGGCTCGCGCGCAAGTTCAACGTCGACGTGAAGACGCACCCGCCCTCGATCGCCTATCGCGAAACGATTCAGAGCGGCACGGAGGTGCACTCCCGCTACAAGCACCAGACGGGCGGTCACGGACAGTTCGGCGACGTCTGGCTGCGATTCGAGCCGCGCGAGCGCGGCGCCGGCGTGACGTTCGCCGAGAAGATCGTCGGCGGCGTCGTTCCGCGGCAATTCTTCCCGGCCGTCGAGAAGGGCGTGCGCGAAGCGCTCGCGACCGGAGGACCGCACGGTTTTCCCGTCACGGACGTGCACGTCACGCTGTTCGACGGCGCCTACCATGACGTCGACTCGAGCGAGGCGTCGTTCAAGACGGCGGCGTCGATGGGCGTGCGCGACGCGCTCGCGAAGCTGGGCACCGTCGTGCTCGAACCGCTGATGCGCGTCGAGACGCTCGTGCCGTCGGCGTTCATGTCGGCCGCGGTATCCCAGCTGACGGCGAAGCGCGGTCAGATCCTCGGGTTCGAGCCCGCCGAGAAGAGCGGCTGGGACCGCATCGTTGCGCTCGTGCCGCAAGCCGAGCTCGGACGCTACGCCACCGAGCTGCGCACGGCGACGTCCGGGCTCGGCACGTACGGCGCGAAGCACGAACGGTTCGAGGTCGCGCCCGAACGGGCAGTCATCGCCTAACGGTTCAGCGGGCGGTGGTCGTTTGACCGAACCGAACGATAAGATTATATTGGGCGCCGATGGGCTCGGTGCGACGCGGCGGAGTTGAGCTTCGCGTCTATCCCAAGGACCACGAAGGCGCACCGATCCCGCATGTTCACGCGACTTTTGGAGGACGGCGATCTTCCGATAGCGCTGTTGCCCGATCGAAGCGTCGGCATCTCGTCCGCACACAACCCCGCTCGATACCGTCGCCTTCGGAATCACGAAGTAAAGCGCACGCTCGCAGCCGCGGCTGCAATATATGACGAATTACTCGACGAGTGGAAGGCGATGAACCCCGATGACTAAGAAAGCCGCAGCCCGCGTTCGCACAACGACCCGCGATATTGCAGCAGCGCTTGCGCGCGCGAAGCGCGCTCCGGTCGGCACGCACATTACGGCAGCGACATTCGATGTCGACCGCGATGCAATCGTGGCATCATTGTCGACCGGCGCAACGCTCATTATCCCGCGACGTGCTCTTGACGCCTTCAGTTCGACGCCGGCATCTGCGCTTTCGGATCTCGCCGTTGATTCTTCCGGATACTCGATGTGGTCACGTACGGCCGACACCGGCCTACAGATCGAAGCGCTCATCGCGGCTGTGGCCGGTACTACGCTGAAAGACATCGCAGCGAGAACCCTCGGACGATCAAAATCGCCGTCGAAAGCGGCTGCTTCGCGTGCCAATGGCGCCAAGGGAGGTCGTCCGCGTCGCCACGCGACACCAGCTGCCTGAGCAACGCATCGCAGCGGTCAAATCTGGTCGTCGCGGTGTCAACCGTGCCGGGCGGCGCGCTCCGCGAATCTTGCCAGCGCGTCTCCCGTCGCTTCCGGCGCCTCCCACATCGGTAGGTGCCCGACCCGCTCAAGCGCGACGAACTCGGCGCCGCGCATCGCGCTCGCCGTCTCGCGCAGCGTCTCCGGCTTGAGGTAGACGTCCTCGACGCCCGCGACGACGAGCGCCGGGACGTCGACGTCCGGCAGCAGATCGTGCGAGTCCAGCCGTTCCTTCATGCCGCGCACGAGCTGCGCGCATCCGGCCGCATTCTGCCGCAGCATCACGTCGCGCGCGCGTTCCACGAGATCCGTACGGTCGCGATAGACGTGCGGCGCGAAGTACTTCGGCAGGTAGCTCGCGACGGCAGCGTCCATCGTGCCGTCGCGTTCGAGCGTCTCCGCGAGCGTGTCGCGGCCCGCGCCGAGCTCGCGCTGCGTCGCATCGCTGCTCGGATAGCGGCTCGCGTCCCCGGAGGCGTGGCTCGCGAGCAGCGCGAGCCCCGCGACGCGCTCCGCGTACATGCGAAAGAACGCCAGCACGACGTACCCGCCGATCGATTGACCCGCGAATGCCGCGCGCTCGACGCGGAGCGCGTCCAGCACGCCCGCCACGTCGCCCGCAAGGGCTTCCATCAGCGCGGGTCCGTCGCTCGGCTCGGATTCGCCGCAACCGCGCAGGTCGATGCGGATCGTACGCGCGCCGGCGAGCGCCGGCAGCACGTCGTCCCACACGCTGCGGTCCAGCGGAAAGCCGTGCAGAAGCACGAGGGGCATAGCGACGCCGCCGGAGTCGTCGTACGCGATCCGGCGGCCTTCGACGTCGATCGACGGCACGCGGCTAGAAGTCGCTTTCCTTGAGGTTCGCCGCGGTGTTGACGTCCGAGAAGTCTTCCGTCTCGACCACCGCGTCGCCGGCGTACGTCACGCGGCGCACAGGCAAGTGTGTCGTGCGCGACAGGAAGATCACGCGCTTCGTCGCGCCGTTCGCGTCCTTGTACGGCACCGTCACCGTGTCGTACGCCGTCCCGTTCAGCGTCTCTTCGCCGTTCGTCGCCGACGCGGCGTCGCGGATGTTCTGCGCGACGTTCTCGAACGACGCTTCATCGATCGTGCCGCCGCGCAGATCGACCGCACGTCCGTCGTGAATCGATACGTTGAGGTGGATGCCGCTCAGCATACCGCCCTGGTGTCCGCTCACCGTATCGCCGCCGTGCCACACGGCGCCGCCGCCGCGGCCGGGACCGCCGGTGATGTCGATCTTCGCGAAATGCGGCTTCAGATAAGCGTAGCGATACGTGCGGTCTTGCACGTCCGAACCTTTGGTCTCGTGCGTCTTGATCGTGGCGGTGTAGCTCGACACCTTGCTCCACGCATCGAAGAACGCCGACGCCGGGCCGCTCGGCGACGCGCCGAGCAGCGCGACGCCGAGGAGACCGACCGTTGCGAACGCCGGAATGCGCATCATCGCGCGACGCGGGCGAAGCCGCTCACCACGGAGTCGCTGCTGCCGGGCGCGTACGGATCGCTCGCGTACACCGCGCCGACGTTCACCGGCGGGATGCCGAGATTGTACGCCGTGTCGAGCGCGTTGATGAAGACGTTCGCGATCAGCGCGTAGCCGGTGTTCGACGGATGCAGTCCGTCGAGGCTCGTGAGCCCGCCGCGATACACGAGGCTGCAGCACACCGGCGGGTTGACCGGCGCGCCGCCTGCCGCTTCGATCTGCGCGAACAGCGCGTGCTGGTCCGCCAGCGCCGCACCGGTGTCGCTCACGGCCTGCGCGATCTCCTGATTGTACGCGGCGTTGAGTGCTTTCACGTTGTTCGCGACCGCGTCCGGCACCGTGTACGACGCCGGGATCGTGGGAGCGACCGGGGGCGCGTGCGCGGGAATCTGCGCGGCGGCCGTCTGCAGCGTTGCGAAGAGCGCGTTGATCGTGAAGTAGCCGTTCGCACCGAGGCCCGTCTGCGCCGTTTCCTGCGCGGCGTACGCGTTCGAGTACAGCGCGCCGGCGCCCGCGGCTTGCGCGGCCGGCACGCCCTGCGCCTCGAGCAGGCCGGTGATGTACGCCTGCAGCGTCGGCTGGTACGCCGGCTGCGGGATGAACGTCGCCGCGCTCATCACGTCGACGAGGTTCGCGACGACGACCTTCGAGCCCGCACCTTGCAGCTTGCGCACGATTGCCGCGATGTCGTCGTGCACCGACTGCGGCGCCGTGACGGGCGCCGCGCCCTGCGACAGCGCGACCTTCAGCAGATCGTTCGAGCCGAGCCACACCGTCGCGACCTGCGCGTGCGTCGACACGGCGGCCTGCACTTGCGTGACGCCTTGCCCGAAGCCGGCGAGGATCGGCCAGAAGTTCTGGCTCTCGCCGTTGACGAGCGAGTTGAGTGCGACGAACGAGCCGGGCGCATCGGCCGGCGTGACGTTGCAGTTGCCGAGCGCGCCCGTCATGTACAGCGCTTCGTGCACGGTCTGACCGGGGATGCCGACGTCGTACGGGTTCATGTTCGGGTTCTCGCGCAGCGACAGTGCCGTCGAGAACGAGTTCGCCGGCAGCTGATGCGAGTCGCATACGCTCGTCACCGGCGCCGGGAAGACGTGCGTCGACGTCGGCGCGAGCAGGCCGCCGAGGCCCGGCGGCGTCAACAGCGGCAGCGGCGAACGCGTCGGATCGCTCATCGTCGTGATGTCGACGCCGTTCGCTTGTTCCCAGAGCAGCGCGAAGAACCCGTGCTCTTGCGTGCGCTGCACGGGACCGATCTGTCCGAGCGTCGGATCGACGCCGAGCACCGGCAGGTCGGCGCCCATCGTTCCGTCCGACTGCGTGCCGGCCGTCAAGCTGTCGCCGACGCCTGCGATCGACAGCTTCTGCGCGGGCGCCAGCGTGCCGGAGCTGCCCTGCGCCGGAATGACGTTCGTCAGCGACTTTCCGCCGCCGCCGCCGGAGCACGCCGCGAGCGCGAGCGTCGCGACGACCGCGACCCCGAACCGCGATCGCGCGATCACAGCGGCAGCACCACGGGCGAACCGATGCCGAACTGGATCTGCACTTCGGCCGCATGCAGTCCGGCGATCTGCGGCGCGACCTGACTCTGCGAGCACGGAAGGCGTTGACACGTCAAGCTCAGGATCCCCCATTGGTAGTTGGTGGCGCCGCCCTCGAGCACCGTCATCTGCACGAACGTCTCTTTCGTGAAGTGGTGCGACAGCCCGTAGATCAGCGTCGGCGTGTACTGCGGATACGGGTCGTTCGGATCGTACTGGACGAGCCGCGAAGGTTGCACGAAGAACGTGGTCGACGGGCTCGCCCGGTACTCGAGATACGCGAGCGCGAAGAACTGCGCGTGGTTCGTCTCGTTCACACCGGCCGGATGCACCAGCCATTGCGGCGCCGCGGTGATCGTCCCGAACATCCGCGGCGTGGAGAGAAACGGCAGCGTGACCGGCAGCAGATACTCTTGCTCGGTCCGCAGGTGCAGCACGGTCGGGTACCCGTTGTACTCGACGAGCGCGACGTCGGAATGACCGCCGATCGTCGCCGTGTGAGTCAGATATGTGGGCGTGATCACGATCGGCACCTTGTTGCCGATCACGAACAGGTTCTGGAGCCCGATCTGCCCGATCTTGTCTTTCGTCGTCACGTCGACGACGCCGGTGTTGACGGTGCCGAGCGAGGCGCCGGGCAACGTCGTGCCGGGGCCGGTGTAGCCTTGCAGGTAGAACGGCACGTTGACGTTGCTGAAGCCGGTCGGGACCTGCTGAATCTCGTAGTAGTTCACCGCGAGGCGCTGCGTCCGCGAGAACGCGTAGCCGAAGCCCGCATCCATGCCGCCCGGATCGCCGGCGTTGAAGCCGACGTTGTCCAGCGGGTACGCGAACGACGCGTCGACGTTGTACGTGAAGCCCTGCGGCAGGCTCGGACGGCGCAGCGGCGCCTGCGGCGTGCCCGGCGGATTGACTTGCGCGACGTCGGGCTGCGGCGACGGCGCCGCACGCAGGTCGCGCAGCGCACGTGCGAGCGAGGCGTTCGCCGGCTCCAGCAGTCCCGCGTTGAGCGCGCCCGCTTCGGACGTGTCGGCGAACGCCGGCACCGCTGCGAAAACGAACGCGGTGCACGCAAACGCGCACGCGATCGACACACGTCTCATCATGCGATTCGCGCTTCCCGAGGATGCACGCGCTTCCTCTCGGACCGGCGCGCGGCGGCGCGTCTCCTCCCGCGCGAAGCGCAAAAGTTGCGCGCTCGCATACATTAGTGGTATAAGGGAGGTAACTCGCCGGCGGTCATCCGCCGGATCTCCGCGCGTCCGTCGGGAACCGCGGACGCCGAAAGGAACGGTAGTTCGACTGAATGGCCGCAAAGAAGGCCGCGTCGGGCCGTAAAGCCACGCGGAAAAAATCAACGCGCAAAACCGGGGCGCGCAAATCGACGGGTCGCAAGAAGGCCGCGCGCAAGACGTCGGCACGGAAGAGCACCAGCCGCAAGAAGTCCACGGGCCGCAAGAAGGCGACGGGGCGCAAGAAGGCCGGCGGACGGAAAAAGGCCGCTCGCAAGAGCACGAGCCGCAAAGGCGCCGCTCGCAAGGGCGGAGCGAAGAAAGCGGTTCGCAAGACCGGCGGACGCAAGAAGGGCGCACGCAAAGCCGGCGGACGCAAGAAGGCCGCAGCGGCGGCGTAACGCCGACACCACCGAAAAGAAGCGCGCCGAGCGGCGCGCTTCTTTTCATGTCATGCGGCGCTCAGCAGGCGCTTCAAGAACGCGTCGTGCTTGTACGACGACGACGCGCCGAACTTCACGACGACGGTGCGCTCGGACGGGATGACGTACAGCGCCTGACCGCCGGACCCGCTCGCGTACACGACGTCGGGAACGGACGCGAGAGGGCTGAGCCACCACGCGAGCCCGTAGCGCGGGTTCGCCTGCGAGCGCGCGAAGCACGCCGCGAGTTGCGCGGCGTCGACGATCGCGCGTCCGTGCGCGGTGCCGCGTTCGAGGACGAGCGAGCCGAACGCGAGCCAGTCTCGCGCCGTCAGTGCGGCGCCGGTCGACAACGGGTGCGTGCCGTCCTTCAGCGACCGCCACCCGCCGACGCGCACTCGCGCAGGGTCGAGCACGCGCGCGCGGAGGTAGTCGTGCGGCGTCTGCGCGCGCGGCGCGAGCTTCCGCGCGAGCACCGCGCCGAACACTTGCAGCGGGATGCCGCCGTACGTGAACCGCTCGCCGGGCTCGTCGACGAGCGGCGTCGCGAGCGCCTTCTCGTACGCGGGCACGTTCGTACCGAGGCCGCCGAAACCCATTCCGCTCGTGAGCTGGAGCAGATGGCGCACGGTCACGAGCGCTTTCGATCCCTCGCGCCACGACGGGAACGTCTCGGCGACGCGCTCGTCGAGATGCACCACGCCGTCCTGCTGCGCGGCCGCCGCAAGGACGCCCCAGAAGCTCTTCGTGCCGCTGTAGAGTGCGTGCGGCTTCGTCGCGTCGTAGCCGCCCGCATACGTCTCGACGAGCGATCTCGTCCGTCACGCCGCACCAGCAGCGCGTGCAAGCCGTGCCGCTCGGCGTACGCCTGTGCGGCGATCGCGTTCAACGTCGGGGCGACGTCCGCGACGTCATCGACGCATTCACGCCTCGCGGACCGCGGGCTGCGTCAGCGCGATCCACAGGGCGACGACCGCCGAGACGCCGCCCGCGAGCACGAACGTGAGCCGCATCGGGATCAGCGTCGCGAGCGATCCCATCAACAGCGATCCGAGCGGAACGAAGCCGAGCAAGATCATGCCGTACACCGAGATCGCGCGGCCGCGCATGTCGTCCGGCGCCAGCGTCTGCAGCAGGATGTTGGACGAGCCGATGAAGCTCAGCGTCGCGAGGCCGACGATCGAAAGCGAGATCGCGGCAAATCCGAACCACGCGGTGAGGCCGAGGCCGGCGACGCCGAGCGCCGCGATCGTGCACGAAGCGACCCAAATCGTTCCCCGTCGCTCGGTGCCCGTCGCCGCCGTGAAGAACGCGCCGCAGATCGCGCCGACACCGGTCGCGGCCATCAGCACGCCCAATCCTTTCGCATCGGTGTGGATCACGTGCACCGCGTACGCGGGCAGCAGAAAGTTGTACGGTCGAATCGTGAGCGACGTGACGACGAGGAGCAGCACGACCCACCGCAGCACGGGATGCCCGAGCAGGAACCGCACGCCTTCGAGGATCGCACCGACGACGTGGCCGCGCCGCGTGCTCGACGGTGGCGCGGGCCGCATGAACGCCAGCGCGACGACGACCGCGAGCGTGGTCACGCCGTTGACGAGAAAGCACGGCGCGACGCCGATCGCGGCGATCAGCAGCCCCGCGAGCGGCGGTCCGACGACGCTCGGGGCGTTGAAGGCGACCGAGTTGAGGCCGATCGCGCCGCCGACGTACTCGCGCGGCACCATGACCGGCACCCAGCTCTGGCGCGCGGGTGCGTCGAACGATTGCGTCGCGGCCTGCAGCCCGCTCGTGATCATCAGCGTCCAGATCGGCGCGTGATGCGTTGCGATCAGCGCGAACACCGCGAATGCCAGCAGCGACGTCAGCGTGTTGGTCGTGAACAGCACGTGACGCCGCGGGTAGCGGTCCGCAACGACGCCCGCGAACGGCGACAGCAGCAGCACCGGCACGGCACGCGCCGCGCCGATCAAGCCGATGTTGAGCGCGCCGGCGCCCGCGTTCGTTGCGAGCGACGCGACGTAGTAGCCGAGCGCCGTGAACTGCATCCACGTGCCGAGGTTGGAGACGAGCAGCCCGCCCCACAGCAGGCGGAAGTCCTTGAAACGAAACGCGCCGAGAACGCCGGGGCGACGCGCGGGGACGGGCGGCTCGGCGCTCACGCGCCGGCCGCGCGCACGGCGGCGACGACGACATCCGCGGCGCCGTCGATGCCGAAGCGCGACGTGTCGACGACGAGGTCGTACGCGCGCGGATCGCCCCACGTGATGCGATAGCCTTCCCGCGCGTACGAGCGCCGGGCCTCGTCGACCCGGCCGATCTCCGCCCGCGCGGCGTGTGCGTCCACGCCGAGCGACTCGGCGACGTGCGCGACGCGCCAGTCCATCGGCGCATGCACGAACACGCGCAGCACGTCGTCGCGCCGGCCGAGCACCGCGCTCGCCATGCGTCCGACGATGACGGCATCGCCGGCGGTCGCCTCCTCCCGCACCGCGGCCTCGATCGCCGCGCGCGTCTCCGCGCTGACAGGATCGATCGCCGGCGGCTGCGCCGCCTCCGGTACGCCGCCGCCGAGCTGCTGCAGCACGCGCTCCCCGAATCCGACGGAACGCTCCGACATCGTCTCGACCATGTCGGGCGACGTGCCGAGCCACGCTGCCGCGACCACCGGCAGTTCCTCGTCGACGAGGCGGTATCCGAGCGTGTCCGCGACGCGGCGCGCGACGGCGTTCGCGGCCGCGCCGTACGCGCGCGAGATCGTGACGATCACGTCAGATCGCGACCCTCACGCCGAGCTCGATGCGCCGCTCCGCCGGGATACGCAAGTCGTCGGGCAGCGGCCGCGCGTTGCGCAGCAGCGTCGCGAACAGACGGCGGCGCCAGCCGGGCATCCCGTGCTCCGCCGCCGCCTCGATCTTGGGATCGGCGTAGAAGAACGATGTGTCGTCGCGGTCGAGGTTGAGCCCGAACGCTTCGCACGCGCGCAGGATCGGCTCGATGCGCGGCTGCTCCATGTAGCCGAAGCGCGCGACGACGCGCACGAGCCGCAGGGACAGCCGCTCGACGCTCACGCGCTCCTGGTTCGTCAGGTACGGCTGCGCCGCGCGCGCGATGTTGAGCACGACGATGCGCTCTTCTTGCGCGCGGTCGCGCACCCACCGGTGCCGCGCGAGAAACGGGACGCCGCGCGGATCGGGCGTGAGAAAGACCATCGTCCCTTCGACGCCCATGCCCGCGGGCAGCTTCTCCAGCACCTTCTCCAGCGGGATCTGCTGTTCGGCGAGCGCGCGCGCCAGAGAGCGTCGGCCTTCGAGCCACGTGAGGCTCATCGTCAGCAGCACCGCGCTGATCGACAGCGGTATCCAGCCGCCGTCGATGAACTTCGGCAGCGACGCGACGACGAGGCTGCCGTCGACGACGACGAAGAGCGAGACCAGCGCAACGGAGAGCACGCGGTTCCAGTGCAGCACCTTGGAGATCACGACGTAGTACGCGAGCGACGTGCACAGCATCGTGAACGCGACCGCCAAGCCGTACGCCGACGCGAGCCGGTCGCTCGAGCGGAAGAACACGACGAGCAGCGCGCATCCGATCGCGAGGCACGCGTTCATCGCCGGCACGTAGACCTGTCCCTTGTGGACGCGGGACGTGTGGTGCACGAGGACGCGCGGCGCGAGGTTGAGCGCGATCGCCTGCTCGACCAGCGTGAACACGCCCGAGATGAGCGCTTGCGATGCGATCACCGTCGCGGCCGTCGCGAGGACGACCATCGGGACCAGCAGCCAGGCCGGCGCGAGCGCGTAGAACGGGTTGGCGATCGCTTTCGGATCGGCGACGAGCTGCGCGCCCTGGCCGAAGTAGTTGAGGATCAGTGCCGGAAACACGAAGGCGTACCACGCGATCACGATCGGCTTGCGGCCGAAGTGCGAGAGATCCGCATACAGCGCCTCGACGCCCGTCACCGCCAGCACCACGCCGCCCAGGATCGTGAACCCGGCGAGCCCGTTGCGCGCGGCGAAATGCAGCGCGTACATGGGATCGAGTGCCCGCAGGATGTCGGGATGACGCGCGATCCCGATCGCGCCGAGCACGCCGATCGTGGCGAACCACACGATCATGACCGGCCCGAACAGGCGTCCCACCCGTTCCGTGCCGCGGCTCTGCAGCGCGAACAGCGCGAGCAGCACTCCCAGCGAGACCGGTACGACGTACGACTGCAGCGCGCCCGAAACGACGCTGATGCCTTCGACGGCCGAGATGACGGAGATCGCCGGCGTGATGACGCCGTCGCCGAACAGCATCGATGCGCCGACGACGACGACGATCGTGAGGCCGGCGCTGCGGATGATCTTGCCGAACTGCGGCGGCGGCGACGCCAGCGCAAGGAGCGCGAGAATGCCCCCTTCGCCGTCGTGATCGACGCGCATGATGAACGACACGTACTTGACGCACACGACGACCACGAGCGCCCAGAACAGCAGCGAGCAGATGCCGATCGTGTCGGCGAGCCCGCCGTTCGAATCCGCGAGCCCGAGGCAGACCTTCAGCGTGTACAGCGGGCTGGTACCGATGTCGCCGAAGACCACGCCGAGAGCAGCCACCGCCAACGGAGCCAATGCGGCGCGACGCTCCGGATGGGCCGGTCGGGTCTCGACGGGGAGCGTCGCATCCATTCCAACGTGCTTGCTACCCGGTGGGCAAAACGATCACCCGCTCCGCAGCATGGGTGCGAAAGGGATGCGTTGCCGTACCTCCAAGGCAAGCGGCAAGAACATCGCCGAATACGGGTCGACGATCGATGCTGACACGCGACGCGCTGCTCGCCTATGCGCACTACATCTGCATCATCGCGTTCGCGTGCCTGCTGGTATCGGAGCTCGCGTTGTTGCGCTCGGCGATGCCGCCCGGACAGGCGCGGCGCATTCAGGTGCTCGACCGTTGGTACGGGATCGTCGCGGGGCTGCTGGTGCTGAGCGGCCTGGCGCGGTTGAATTTCGGCCTGAAAGGCGCGGCGTTCTACGTCCACAATCCCGTGTTCTGGACGAAGATAGGATTGTTCGTGCTCGTCGGGCTCATCTCGATCGCGCCGACGATCGCGTTCATCCGGTGGCACGCGCGCCTCGCATCCGACGGCTCGCTCGTGCTCGACGCCGGCGAGTTCCGGCGCATCCGCGGCTTGCTGTCGCTGCAGGTGGTGCTGCTGCTGCTGATTCCGCTCTGCGCGGTGTTCATGGCCCGCGGCGTCTGACGCACGGTCCCGGGCGCGCCCGCGCCGAAGCCCGCCGGACATGCCGATCATCGAGGCGCGCGACCTCCGCAAGGTGTTCCGGTCGCTCGTGCGGCGGCCCGGCGTCGCCGGGACATTGCGAACGCTGTTCTCGCGCGACTACGAGGACAAGGTCGCCGTCGAGGGCGTCACCATGGCGCTCGAGGCGGGCGAGCTCGTCGGCTACATCGGGCCGAACGGCGCCGGCAAGTCGACGACGATCAAGATGCTCACGGGCATCCTCGTGCCGACGTCGGGTTCGGTGCGCGTCGCGGGCGTCGTGCCGTACGCGCAGCGCCGCGCGAACGCGCGCAACATCGGCGTCGTCTTCGGTCAGCGATCGCAGCTGTACTGGGATTTGCCGCTCATCGAGTCGTTCGAGCTGTTGCGCGCGATCTACGGCATCCCCGCCGAGCGCTATCGCGCGAACCTCGACCACTTCACCGCGATTCTCGAGATGGGCCCGTTCCTGCGCACGCCCGTGCGCCAGCTCTCGCTCGGCCAGCGCATGCGCGGCGACTTCGCCGCCGCCATGCTGCACGATCCGCGCGTCGTCTTCCTCGACGAGCCGACGATCGGACTCGACGTCGTCGCGAAGGAGGCGATCCGCGAGTTCATCGCGCGCATCAACCGCGAGCGCGGCACGACGTTCATCCTGACGACGCACGACTTGGCCGACGTCGAGCGGCTGTGCCGGCGTATCGTGCTGATCGATCGCGGCACGCTCGTCTACGACGGCGAGATCGAGGCCCTCCGCGACCGCTACGGGACGCACCGCACGCTCGTCGTGACGCTGTGCGAGCCGCAGCCCGTGGACCGCCTCGACGTCGCGGACGCCGATGTCGAGGCGCGCGACGGCGACGTGTGGCGGCTGCGTTTCGACCGCCGCGCCGTGTCGGCCGAAGTCATGATCCGGCGCGTTGCCGACCGCTACTGCGTGAGCGACCTGTCCCTCGAGGAACCGGAGCTCGAGTCGATCATCCGGCGCATCTACGTCGAAGGCTACGCCGCGGACGACGCGGCTCCGGGCGAAGCCCGAACGCGAAGGCTTCGGCGAAGCCGAAGCCACTACGGCACGCGTGTGATCAGCTGCTCGTGCGCGGTGACGCCGAGATTGCCGGGCGACGACTGGTGATCGGTGCCGTCGCTGTGAAAGATCAGCACGAGCTGCGCGCCGGAAGGGATGACGTTCGGCGACTCGATCTCGATGCGGCCGGCGCCGTCCGGATCGGCGAAGAACGTGTCGGCGGAGCCGGTGACATCGCCGGGAGTGAGCACGACACCCGCGCGCCCGGCGAGCTGGCGGATGAACAAGCTGTAGCGGCCCATCGGGATCAGGCCGCGGAACGCAGCGCGCACGCGCGTGCCGCCGCCGGACGTCGGCGCAAGCTCGGCCGTGCCGGTCGCGGCGCGCCACTCCGCGAGCGACACCTTGAGCGGGACTCCGTTCGCGTTCATCAGCTGCGCGCTCGGCGGATCGTTCTCGCCGAAGGGCCGCACGCCGGCATCGTGCACGGCGCCCGAGCCGGGATCGGTCTGCGCGGGCGCCGACGCGTCGCGGATGAACACGTGCGCCGAGGCGGCCGTGTTCTGCGGCGTGACGGGCTGGAACGTCAGCGCGCCGAGCGCGACGACGACGGCGGCAATCGGTAGCATGTCCGTAGTACGATTCGCTGCGCCGCCGCGTTCCCTTCGCTACCTGCTCGCGCCGTACGTCGCCTTCGCCGGCAAAGCGTTCTCGCGCGAGGCCACGTACCGCATGGAGGTCTTCACCAACGTCGGCTCGCTCTTGGTGCGGCTGTATCTGATGAAGGCCGTGTGGACGGCGCTCTACGCGCAGAACGCCGCGCCGGCCGGCGTCCCGCTGCACGCCGTGCTGACGTACACGACGATCGCGCTGCTGATGTCGCTCGTGCTCGAGATCGACGGCACGCGCGTGATCCGCGACAAGATTCGCGAAGGCACCATCGCGACGGACCTCATGAAGCCGATCAGCCTTCCGCTGTACTTCTTCAGCGACGGCGTCGGCATGACGCTGCTGCACGCCGTCCTGATCGTGCCCGCGCTCGTGCTCTCGCTCGTCATCGTGCGTATCGACGTGCCGCCCGCGCCGGTGCTGCTCGCGTTCGCTGCGAGCTTCCTGCTGGGCTACCTCGTGAACTTCTGCTTGAACTTCTTGATGAACTGCATCGCGTTCTGGACCCTCGAGACGTTCGCGATTCAGCTCATGGTGCGCTGGGCGAGCGATCTGCTGAGCGGACAGATCGTGCCGCTCGTGTTCTTTCCGGGCGTGCTCGCCAAGGTCGTGCTCGCGCTGCCGTTCGCCGCGATCTACTCGACGCCGCTCCTCATCTACCTCGGCCGCATCACGCCGGCGCAGTACGCCGGCGCGTTCGCGCAGCAGATCGGCTGGTGCGCGGCGTTCGCGCTGATCGCGTGGCTGGTGTGGCGCGCCGCGCAGCGCCGCATCGTGGTGCAGGGCGGCTGAATCCGGCCGCACAACACGAAAAGCTGACCGACCAGCCGCCCGTCCCCGGAGGGCACCGTGCCCGACGCGCGCCGTTTTTTCGCGCCCCTCTTCTTCGCCGCGCTCCTCGCCGCGGGTTGCTCCAAACCGCAGTCGCAAACGACGACGGCGACGCCGGCGCCCGTGGCGACGGCGCTCGCGACCGCGGCGTCCGTTGCCGCCGGGACCACCGCGCCCGAAACGGGCGAAACGCCGGCGCAAGCGGGCGAGCCGACGCCGACGCCGACCGCGTCGCCGGTGCCGAACCTGCTCGACGTCCAGCGCGGCGCGGTCCTGCGCGCGTACCCTGCGTCCATCGACGATCCGAGTGAGGTCGTGACCGGATTCAGCGTCGCCGACACCGACGCGGGGCCGTGGACGTTCGTGTACGAGCTTCCGGGCGTCGCGACCCTCGCGCGCGCCTCCGCGCGCCTGCAGCCGAAAGACGACAAAGGACAGGGATCGACGGTCACGTTCGCCGTGTCGACGACGAGCGCGACCAGCGGATTCTCCGATGTCGCGACTCGTCGCGTCGGCGGCGACCGACGACGCGCAGGACGTCTCGCTCCAGGCGCCGCGCGCGCGCTGGGTGCGCGTCACCGTGTCGCGCACCGGCACCACGTATCCGGCGCACAGCTTCGCCGTGTACGGAACGTTCGCACCCGCAGCGCCGGCGATTCCGATCGCCGGGACGTATGTGCAGTACGACAAGCCGTACGCGAGCGGCACGTTCGCCGGCGCGCCGAGCGATCCGAGCCCGTGGTACCTGCAGGTCGCGACGGTCGGGCCCGGCGGCATCAACGGCGAGAAGTGCTTCGACGGCCGGCTCAGCGACACGTTTCCGGGAACCTTCGACGGCCGCACGTGGAGCTGGCAGCGCAGCGACGGCGCCGGCGCGTTCGTCGCCAACGACGAGCGCACCATGCTCGTCGGGGCGGGCGGCTCGCCGACGTATTGGGTGCGCACGACGCAGAAGCCGAAGTACTGCGCGCCGCAAACGGTGGGAACCGGGCAAACCGACGTGCTGATTCTCGAGTCGCAGGCCTGGTCGCAAGTCTATCCCGCTGACACCGACTGGCTCAAGGACGTCCCGTCGATGCGCTTCGAGGAGATCGGCGCGGCGATGCTCGACCAGTCGATGCTCGACCGCGCATCGACCGTGTGGCTGAACGGATTGTGCGCGAGCGACGATCAGCTGTCCGCAGGCGACGACGTCGCGCTGGTGCAGTGGATCGCAGCCGGCCACAAGCTGCTCGTCACCGACGCCGACATGTGCAGCAAGAAGACGCACTACGCGATGATGCCCTACCAGTTCGTCAGCAACAATCCCGGCGCGCAAGGCGCAAAAGGCGACCGCCTGATCGAGGTCGAGGACGACGCGCTCGGCACCTCGGACAAGACCGACAAGGCGCACTTCTTCGACCCGGCCCCATGGGTTCAGAGCAACAACCAGCTCGGCGATGCGAACACGGTGACGACGCAGGATCCGCACTGGTGCGGCCACCTCTTCGGCACCAACGTCAACCACGTCAACGGCTTCATGCAGATGTACTCGACGTTCGGCCGGGGCCTCATCATCTACGACGGCTTCGACCACGACGACAACGGCAATGCGGAGTACCAGCGCGTGCGGTTGCTCGAGCTCACGCTGCCGATGCCGCCCGACCTGCCGTGCACGGAAAAAGCGTCGCTCGGGTTCATCATTCAGCCGGACCGTGACGGCAAGTTCACGCCCGGCAAGGCGACGACGCTGACGTTTCCGATGGAGCTGCTCGCGAACCAAGGCTGGAACGGGCACGTGACCGTCTCGACGAGCGGAGATTTCCCCGGCACCGTCTCGCCGGGCGCGTTCGACGTCAGCGGCGGCACGCAGCCGCTGAAGATCGCCGTACGGATCCCGTCCAGCGCCAAACCGGGCGTGTACGCCGTCATCGTCGACGGCGACGGCGGCGGTCAAACCGCGCAGGCGACGATCCACCTGCATGCCGACGTGCCGCTGGTCAAGCAGCTCAAGACGCAGCGCCGGATCCGCATCTACGGCATCCACTTCGACGTCGACAAGGCGACGATCAAGCCGCAGTCCGAGCCCGTCATCGCGCAGATCGCGGCGGTGATGAAGCAAAATCCGGCGTGGCGGTTCCGCGTCGAAGGGCATACCGACTCGGACGGCGGGCTGCAGCACAACAAAGTGCTCTCGCAGAGCCGCGCGCAGTCGGTCGTGAACGACCTCGTCGCGCGCTACCACGTCGCGCGCAGCCGCCTCGTGCCCGCCGGCTTCTGGTACTCGCGGCCGGTCGCGCCGAACACGACCGCCGCCGGCAAGGCGCTCAACCGGCGCGTCGAGCTCTATCTGTTGAACCCGTGAGAGGAGCGGACCGCGACGTGACCGCCATACGCCGGATCCTCGTCAGCATCGCGCTCGCCGCTGCGCTCGGCGTCTGCGCCGCGTGCGCGCGGCCGCAGTCGCAGAGCGCCGGCACGGGCACGCCGGCCGCCGGCGCGAACAGCGCCACGCCGGCGCCCGCCGCAAGCGCGCTCGCGGAAGCGACGGGTGCAGCCGAGACGGGCGCCCCGCAGCCGGAGTCCGCCGAGCCCGCCGAGACCCCGGTGCCGAACCTGCTCGAGGTCGCGCGCGGCACGATCGCGCGCGCGTACAGCCCGGCGATCAACGATCCGGCGGGCGCCGTCGACGGGTTCCACGTGCAAGACAACGACGCGGGTCCGTGGACGTTCGTGTACGAGCTGCCCGGCGTCGCGACGCTCGCGCGCGCATCGGCGAAGCTCGCGGCAAAGACGGACAAAGGCGACGGCGCGACGGTCGCGTTCGCCGTGTCGACGACGAGCGCGACGAGCGGCTTCGCCGACGTCGCCACGATCGCAGCCGGCGCGACCGGCGAGGAGCAGAGCGCGTCGCTGCCCGCGCCGCGCGCACGCTGGGTGCGGGTGACGGTGTCGCGCACGGGCGCGGCGCCGGCCCCCGACGCCTTCGCGGTGTACGGGACGCTCGCGCAGGGTTCGGCCGCGATCGCCGGCACGTACGTCCAATCCGATCAGCCGTACGCGAACGGGGCGTTCGCGAGCGCGCCCTCAAACGCGGACGCGTTGCACCTGCAGGTCGCGACGCTCGGACCGGGCGGAGCGAACGGCGTGATCTGCACCGGCGACCACGTAGCCGACGCCTTCCCGGGGACGTTCGACGGCCGTGTCTGGACGTGGAACCGCTCCGGCGCATCCGGCACGTTCGTCGCGAACGACGACGGCACGTTGCTGGTCGGCGTCGGGAGCGAGCCGACGTATTGGCTGCGCACGACGCAGCGGCCGAAGTTCTGCGCGCCGATCGCGTTCGGCAGCGGCCGCAACCGCGTGCTGCTGCTGGAGCCGATCGCGTGGAACAGCGTGTATCCCGCGAACGCCGTGGCGATCGCGGACGTGCCGGCGACCCGCATCGATCAGATGTCGGCAGCGATCCTCGACCGCTCGATGCTCGACGGCGCGTCGGCCGTCTGGCTCAACAGCCTGTGCGACACGCGCGACGCCGTTTCGGCCGCGGAAGGGACCGCGATCGCGCAGTGGGTCGCAGCCGGACACAAGCTGCTGATCACGGACTCGGACGCCTGCACGCACACGCACTACGCGTTCCTGCCGTACACGTTCGCGAGCGACAACCCCGGCGCGAAGGGCGCGAAAGGCGACCGCCTGATCCAAGTGGAGGACGACGCGCTCGGGACGTCCGACACGACCGACAAGGCGCACTTCTTCGATCCGCAGCCGTGGGCCAAGGGCCTGAACGAGCTCGGCGACGCGAACACCGTGACGACGCACGATCCGCACTGGTGCGGCCACCTGTTCGGCACGAACGCGAACCGCGTCAACGGCTTCATGCAGATGTACGCGCCCTACGGCACGGGCGTGATCATCTACGACGGCTTCGACGATGACGACCACGACAACGCCGGGTACCGCCGCGTGCGCGGGCTCGAGCTCGCGCTGCCCGCGGCTCCCGACGTGCCGTGCACGCGGAGTGCGTCGCTGGCGTTCGTCGTCGAACCCGATCGCGACGGCAAGTTCGCGCCGGGCGCCGCCGCGACGCTGCCGTTCACGATGGAGCTGCTCGCGAACCAAGGCTGGAAGGGCCACGTCACCCTCACCACGACCGGCAACTTTCCCGCGACAGTTACGCCGAGCTCGTTCGACGTCGCGGGCGGCACGCAGCCGCTCGCGATCGCGGTCCACATTCCGCCGAGCGCGAAGCCGGGCGTCTACGCCGTCATCGTGAACGGCGACGGCGGCGGCGGGCAGACCGCGCAAGCGACGATCCACCTGCACGCCGACGTCTCGATGATCAAGCAGCTCAAGACGCAGCGGCGGATCCGCATCTACGGCATCCACTTCGACGTCGACAAGGCGACGATCAAGCCGCAGTCCGAGCCGGTGATCGCGCAGATCGCGCAGCTGATGCGATCGAACCCGGCGTGGCGCTTTCGCGTCGAAGGGCACACCGATTCCGACGGCGGGCTCGCGCACAACGCGACGCTCTCGCAGAACCGGGCGCAGTCGGTGGTGAACGATCTGGTGAAGCGCTATCGCGTCGCGCGCAGCCGGCTCGTCCCGAAAGGATTCGGCTACTCGAAGCCGGTCGCGCCGAACACGACCGCGGCGGGCAAGGCGCTCAACCGGCGCGTGGAGCTCTACCTGCTCAACCCGTGAGCCGCGCTACTTGAACGAGAAGTTGCCGCTGGGGTTGAATTCGTGCTTGCACCCCGCGCCGCCCGGCGCGCTGGAGTCCTGCTTCCACGAGAGTCCCGGCGTGTTGTCGTAGAACGTAATGTCGAGCAGCGTGTACACGAACGCGAGCATCGTGTTGTCGATGCCGAAGCCGAACGTCAGCGACTCGAGGTAGTTGCAGAGCGAGAGCGACATGCACTGCTGGATCTTCGCGTTGTCGCCGACGAGCGGCGCCTCGACTCCCATCGCGATGCACCGGAAGAAGTCGCCGTAGAACTGGATCATCGCGTACAGCGTCGCGTCGTCGTTGAGACGCGCCAGGACGTACTCCACGTCGGCCTGGCCGGCGCCGTCCTCCATGCGGCCGACGAGGTCGCCGCTCGCGGGGTCGAAGGCCCACCAGCCGTCACGCTGCGCGCCGTTGAGCGCGACCGCGCGTTGCGGCACGACGGCGACCTCGTGCAGGGCCAGCGTATCGTTCAAGTGTGCGCGCGCGTCGGGATCGAGCGACGCCGCCGCCGTGCGGTCGCCGGGACCGGGCGTCACGACGACCTCGCCGACGCCGGCGGCCTTCGCCGCGTCGAACAGCGCGCGCGTGCCGCCGCGGCCCTGCGCATCGATGACGTGCCGCTCGACGTTCGTGTCCAGGGCGCCGCGCAGCGCGTTCGCGCGCACCGCGCGCTGTGCGTCGCCGCCGACGACGAGCATCCCGTTGTCGACGACGTCGAACGCGATGTGCCCGCGCAGACGGTCCGGCAGGGCGTGAAACCCGCGCCGTACGAGTGCGAGCACCGGACGGTCGTACACGAACCGCGCGCCGGGCGCCAGCGTGGCGGCGAGCCGCGCGCGCACGCGTGCGTCCGCGACCGCGAAGCGCATGACCTCGATCGGGAACGGCTCGGCCCCGCTCGCCGGCGGAAGCGGCACCGATCCCGTACGGTGCTCCGTCGCCCAGATCAGCAGGGGCTTCGCGGCCCGCAGGCCGTCGATCTCGCGGCGGTCGACGAACGCTCCGTCGTAGTCGCCCGCCGTCACGAGCAGCGTGTCCGCGACGGTGGCGTCCGCCGCGATCGCGCGCGGGTCGTTCGACGATCCGCCGGAAGAGCGTGCGCCGGTACACGCGCGCGGCCCGGCCCGGCTGCGCGACCGCGATCTCGTACCGCGCCGTCTGCAGGTCGCCCAGCGCGATGGGCGCGCTCGACGTGTCGGTGCCGTTCGTGGTGACGGTCGCCGTCACGTTCTGCACCGCCGCCGCGTTCTTGAGCGTCGCGCTGCGGTCGGCGAGCGCGATGATGACGGGCGTGCCCGCGACGTCCGCGACGCGCTTCGTGACGTCGACCACCGGCGCGGCGCTCGCGCCCCCGGCCGCGTCGGCGAAGACGCGCACGCGCAGCGTCGCGTACGCGTCGTCCGGCAACGCGTCGCTCGTCGACGGGTTCGCGCCGAGATGCGCGCCCTTGACCGTCGACGGCAGCGCGGGATCGAGGTCGGTCCACGTTCCGTTGCTCTGCGCCTGAACCCAGTAATGCGTGCGCACGGCGTCGGGTGACGGGCTCGCGCCGCCGAGCGTCGTGCCGCTCGACGCGACGCGCGTCAGGACGTCGTCGACGAGCGGCGCGGACGAGGCGACCGCGGCGTCGATGGCGGCGTTCTCGGCGGCCTGCAGCCTCGCCGTCGTCGCGCGCGCCTGCGCGTCGAGCGCTCCGTCCGCGCTGTCGCCGGGATCGGGCGGCGGCGCGGGCGCCTGCGCGAGCGACGCGACCTCGGCGTCGCTCAGCGTCGCGTGGACGAAGCGCACGGGAACCTTCTGCGCCTGCAGCAGCGCCGCCAGCAGCAGCGCCTTGTCGGCGCTGCTTCCGGCGCGCGCGACGAGCGTGCCGAAGGCGCCGCGCATCGCCCCGGGATACCGTTCGGTCGC
This sequence comes from Vulcanimicrobiota bacterium, assembly GCA_963841685.1. Classification (GTDB taxonomy): domain Bacteria; phylum Vulcanimicrobiota; class Vulcanimicrobiia; order Vulcanimicrobiales; family Vulcanimicrobiaceae; genus Vulcanimicrobium. Next base: position 1,038,558 of record CAWJDU010000003.1, on the reverse strand, counting down.
GATGCGGTCGCGCACGTACGCGTACGCGGCGTCCGCGCCGGCGAGCGACGCGGCGAGGGCGGGGACGCGCGCGTCGTCCTTCGGAACCTTCGCGTCGACGTCGTCGAGTCGCGCGAAGAAATCGACGACGTTCGCGTCCACGGTGCACGTCACGACCGGCGCCGCCGTCGGCTTGGAGGTCGCGTTCGCGGCGGCGTTGCCGCCGCCGCCCAGCATCCCGCCCACCCCGCCGCCGATCTGACTCGCGCCCCCCGCGCCGGGCGCGTAGCCTTCGATGCCCGCGAGCGGGTTGTCGGTCGGATCGGGGCACGGCGCACCTGCGGCCACCCTCGTCGCGGGCCGCTCGAACGCGACGATCGTCGGCAGCGCGCGCGCACCCGCGCCGAAGGCCGCGATCTGCGCGCACGCGAGCGCCGCGATGCACAGCACGAGCGCGGCAAGCGCGCCGCGCGGACGCCGCCGCACGAGCAGCACGACGGTCGCGACGAGCGCGAGCAGCGCGATCGCCGGAAGGATCAGCTCGCCGTCGAGGTAGGCGGCGCGCAGCCAGAACGGCAGCGCGGGCAGCGGCGCGCCGTCGAGCGCGGCCGCGAAGCCGCCGCCGGCCACCGTGGCGACCACCGACGCACCGTACAGCAGCACGAGCACCGCGAGCACGCGCAGCAGGACCGGCACGCGCGCGCGCACGACCGCGAACGCAGCCGCGAGGCACACGACGGCGACGGCGATCGCGACCGCGGCCTCGAGCATCCGCTACTTGCCGTGCTTCGTCGCGAGCTGGATCCGGGTGGCGTTCGTCGCGTCGTCGGCGGTGATGATCACGGACTGATCGCCGCTGCCGTCCTTGTGCTCGTCGCTGAACGTGCCGGTCGTCTTACCGTTTGCGGAGATCACGAAGTTCTGAAACGCCGGCGGCAGGTTGGCCTTGTACCAGTCGACGACTTTCTTCGAGTCGTCCTTCGTCGTGTACCATTTGATGTCGACGGAGCCCGTGTTCGACGACGACGAGATCGAACCGCCGCCTTCGGCGGGCGACGCGCCCGGATAGATCGGCAGCGTGATGAAGCCGCCGCCGTTCGCGTTGCCGTTTCCCGCCGAGCCCGACATCGCTGCCATCGTCGCACCGGACGTCGCCGTTGCGTCGGGGACGCTCGTGGAGCCTGCGGACGCGGCGCCCGTCGCGGCAGCGCCGCTCGGTCCCGTGCTGGGAGATGCTTCGGGTACGGGCGTCATCGCGTCCGCCGCGGGCGCGGACGTGCCGGCCGTCGTATCGGTCGAGGTCGTCGTTTGGTCGGAGCTCTTCTTCGCGCATGCGCCCAGCAAGAGCGCGGCGCACAGCGCCGCGGCGCCGGCGAGACGGAGTGTGCTGCTCATGCTCGCTTCATCGCACGAAGGAACCGGCAAATCCTCGTCGTGAGCGAAGGAGAATCGCTGATGGCGACGATCGACCGTCCGGTCCGCACGACGCACGAGGTCGCGAATCAGCCGCCCCCGCTCGCGCGCTACGATGTCGCGGCGCACGACGTCGCGTTGCTCGAGGGCGCGCGGCGCGAAGGCGCGGCGTGGGACGACGCCGGCTTGCACGAGCTGGGCGCGCTCGCCGGTTCCGAGGAAGCGATCGCGTGGGGCTTCGACGCGAACCGTCATCCGCCGGAGCTGCGCACGCACGACCGCTTCGGACACCGCATCGACGAGGTGGCCTTCCACCCCAGCTGGCACCGGCTGATGGAGGTGGCCGTCGGCCGCGGACTGCACGGCGCGCCGTGGAGCGACGCACGCGACGGTGCGCACGTCGCGCGCATCGCACGGTTCTATGTGTGGTCGCAAGTCGAGTCCGGGCACGGCTGCCCGATGTCGATGACGTACGCGTCGGTGCCGGTGCTGCGGCGCCGCCCGGACCTCGCGGCGCTGTTCGAGCCGGCCCTGACGTCGCGCGTCTACGAGCCCGTCCTCGCGCCGCTGCGCGCGAAGCGCGGTGCGCTGTGCGGCATGGCGATGACCGAGAAGCAAGGCGGCTCCGACGTGCGCGCCAACACGACGCGCGCCGAACGCTTCGACGGCGACACGTACGCGCTCACCGGCCACAAGTGGTTCTGTTCCGCGCCGATGTCCGACGCGTTCCTCATGCTCGCGCAGGCGCCCGAAGGACTGACGTGCTTCTTCCTCCCGCGCGTGCTGCCCGACGGCACGCGGAACGCGTTTCACATCGAGCGCCTGAAAGACAAGCTCGGAAACCGTTCCAACGCATCGGCCGAGATCGAGCTCGACCAGGCGCTCGCGCTGCGCGTCGGCGACGAAGGCCGGGGCGTCGCGACGATCATCGAGATGGTCAACCACACGCGGCTGGACTGCGTCGCCGGCAGCGCCTCGCTGATGCGGCAGGCGTTCGCGCAAGCGGCGCACCACGCGCATCACCGCCGCGCCTTCGGTGCCGCGCTCGACGCGCAGCCGCTCATGGCGAACGTGCTCGCCGACCTCGCGATCGAGTCCGAAGCGGCGACGGCGCTGATGCTGCGACTCGCGCGCGCGATCGACCGCGCGCCGCACGACGCGAGCGAAGCGGCCTTCGCGCGCGTCGGCGTCGCGCTCGGCAAGTACTGGGTGTGCAAGCGCGCGCCGATGCTCGCGGCCGAGGCGATGGAGTGTCTGGGCGGCAACGGGTACGTCGAAGAGTCGATCGCGCCGCGCGTCTATCGCGAGGCGCCGGTGAACTCGATCTGGGAAGGCTCCGGCAACGTGAACGCGCTCGACCTGCTGCGCGCGCTCGCGAAGCAGCCCGCATCGCTCGACGCCTACGTGAGCGAGATTTCCGCGGCGGCCGGCGCCGACGCGCGCTTCGATGCGGCGCTGTCGGCGGTGCGCGCCGAGCTCACGTTGGACGGGCGCGACCGCGAAGCGCGGGCGCGACGGATCGTCGAACGCATGGCGCTGGTGCTGCAGGGATCGCTGCTCCTGCGGTTCTCGTCCCATGCCGTCGCAGACGCGTTCTGCGCCGCGCGCCTCGCCGGCGAAGGCGGTCTGGCGTTCGGGACGCTGCCCGGCGGCACCGACTTCCGCGGGATCGTGCGACGCAGCTGGCCGGTGTAGCACGGTGAACGCCCGGCGTTCGCGGGGTAGACGACGGACATCATGATTCGCACCGCCGCCACGTTCGCCGCGCTGGCGCTCACCGCGTCGACGGGCGTCGCGCTCGGGCAGTCGGCGTCACCGAGCCCGGCATCGTCGTTCTCGCCGCTCCCCACCGCGGTCAAGGCGGCGAAAGACGCGACGAACGAGGCGAAGACGGTCACCTACGCGATCATGGCGCGCGGCGGATCGCACGTGCAGTACGGGACGGTCACGCTCCAGCGCATCGGCGGAACGCGCAGCCGCGTGCGCGTCGAGCTCACGCAGCCGCCGCCGTCCGGCACGGCCCTTTCCATCCGTCCGGGCAGCGACTGTACGAGCCCGCGCGTCGCGAACGCTCCGCATTCGATCCTGCTGAACCCGTTCACGGGCCGCGTGTCCGAGACCGTCGTCAACCTGCCGCTGACGAATCTGCAGTCCGGCAACTACCTCGTCGACATGCAGAACGCCACCGCGCAGCAGCAGTCGATCGACGCATGCGCGCGGCTCAACGCCGGCCAGCCGTAAGGCGTCCTCAGCGAACGTTCGTCCGTCACCTCGGCATCGTCGGATCGGTGTCGGCGATCGCGGCCGCGATCAGCGCGGTACGAAGGTCGGAAAGCTGCGCGCCCGTTGCCAGCGGCGGAAGGTCCCCGCTGTCGAGCACTCCCAGGGCGAGATGCGCCGAGCCGATGAAGCTCTGCTTCAGGCGGCGCGCGTTGATGAACGCGCACTCGATCGAACGCTTCGCGGCGGCGCTGAACGACATCTCCGTCTGAGGCGCGCCGCGTGCCGAACCGAGCCGTACGCGAATCGCGTCGCGGTCGAGCGCCGCGGCGAAGGCTTGGCCGGTACCGTCGTCGGTCTCGGCGAGCGCGAACGCGAGGTGCGCCGTCCCGACGCTCGGAGCCGCGAACAGCTGCGCGACCTCGTGCGCCCGCTGGATCGTGCGCCGCGCCGGCACGCTGAACGGCTCCCACATGCTCAATGACGGTCCTCCGCGTGCCGCATTTCGCCGCCCAGGCGCACCGCGCCCTCAGATGACGAGAGCGATGCCGGGCGAGGGGCAGCGGGCCGCTCGACGAACTTCCGTACGTGCGTTTTCTGACCGTCGCGCCGTTGCTCGTGCTCGCGGCGACGATCGTGGTCGGCCCGGCCATTGCGGCGCAGCACGGGTACCTCTTCAGCATCGTCGGACGCGTCGTGTCGGCGGACCGGTCGCACGGTACGGTCGTCCTGCGACACGGCATGCTCGAGACGATGGCACCGGGCGACGAGACGTGCGAGGTTCCGCGGGAGACCTTCGGTGCGGTGCGGCCCGGGATGATCATCATGGCGACCGCCGACACACGGCACCACCCCTGGCGCCTCCGCGACGTGCGGCTGTTCCGCACGCGGGATGCTCGACCGCCGGCGGTGCGCGGCGCGATCGCGATGCAGGGTGAGACGCGGTGAGCTTCGTGCGCCGGTTCGGCTCGTACGCGCTCGCGCTCGTGCTCGTGACGGCCGGCGTGTTCTTCGGATCGGTCGCGTACCGCATGTCGACGCAGCACGAGACGTTCAGCGACGCCGTCGTGAATCAGGTCGTCCGCATCCCGCCGCCGCAGCAAGCGTTCGGCAAGGACCGCATCTACGCGCTGGTGCTCGGCGTCGACTACGACTACACGAATACGGACCAGCCGTTCTCCTCGCACGCGCGCAGCGACACGATCATGGTCGCCGGCATCGACTTCGTCGCGAAGGCGATGCGCGTCGTGTCCGTGCTCCGCGATACGGACGTCACGATCGGCGGCCGCGACACGAAGATCAACGACGCGTACTCCGAGGGCGGCGTGAAGCTCGCGGACTCCGTGATCGGCGACTTCCTCGGGATGCCGGTCGAAGCGCACGGAAACCACTTCGACAAGTACATCGTCGTGCGCGTGAACGCGCTCAAGGATATGGTCGACGCGATCGGCGGCATCGACGTGCACGTCGCGGACACGATGGACTACGACGACAGCTGGGGTCACCTGCACATCCACTTCAAGCCGGGCACCTATCACATGAACGGCGAGCAGGCGCAGGGATACGTGCGCTTCCGGCACGACGCGTGCAGCGATCCGTGCCGCACGAAGCGCCAGCAGCAAGTGATCCGCATCGTGCTCGAAAAGCTCAAGCGCGACAAGATCAACGACCTCGCGCACATCGGCGCGCTGATCGGCGTCTTTCGCCGCGACGTCGACACGAACCTGACGACCGCGGAGCTGACGTCGCTCGCGTGGTCGTTCCGGAACGCCGACGTCGCGAACCTCTCGCACGCCGACACGATCGGCTACGTCGATACGAAGGAGACGCTCGACGGCGAGACCGTGATCGCGGACCCACAGCAGAAGACGCAGCTCGTCGCCGGGCTGCTCGGCGACTACGCGCCGGTTTCGGCGCCGTCGACGCGCGCCGTCGCCGCCGTCTCGCCGGCGACCGTACACGTCGTCGTGCAGAACGGCAGCGGCTTCGCCGGCGCCGCGGGCAAGCTTGCGCAGACGCTCCGTGCGCGCGGCTACGTCATCGACGCGATCGGCGACGCCGACTCGTACGGCTACGACACGACGCAGATCCGGAGCGCGGCCGACGCCGTCGCGGCGGCGCGCGTGCGTGCCGACACCGGAATCTCCGACGCGACGATCGTTCGGGCGCATGACGCAACGCCGTCCGACGGCGTCGTCCGCGTCATCGTCGGCAAAGACTACCTGATGCGCTAGAGGCGCACTTCGCCGGCCGCGTCGAGCCGGCCGAGCAGCAGATGATAGTACAGCATCCCCTGCTGGGGCCGCAGCGCGTCGAGCACGGGCGCGGCCTGCGTGTCCGGATCGGCGGACATCGTGCGCAGCGCGCGCGCGACGCCGGAGTCCTTCATCGGAAAGACGTCGAGCCGCCCGAAACCGCGCAGCGCGATGACGGCCGCCGTCCAGGGACCGATGCCTTTGTGCGCGACGAGCGCGTCCAGCAGCTCGGGCGTCGGCAGCCGCTCCAACGCTGCTTCGTCGAGATCGCCCGCTTCGATCGCCGTCGCGACGGCGCACAGGGCGTTGACCTTGTGGACGGACAGGCCGGCGCGGCGCAGTTCGACGCCGTCCGCGGCGAGCAGCGTGCGCGGGTCCGGAAACGGCATCAGACGGACGTCGCCCGCGTCCACGGGATTCGCGAACGCTTCGATGACGCGCCGCAGGATCGCGCCGGCGGCGTGGATCGAGATTTGCTGGTAGACGATCGCGTTGCACGCGGTTTCCCACAGCGACGGGTAGCGCGGCGGCCGCACGCCGCGAGCGCGCGTCGCGATCGCGTGCAGCCATGGCACGCGCGCGGCGCCGGCGTAGAACGGCGTGAGGTCGACGTCCGTGCCGAGCAGGCGCCGGACGACGGCGTGCGGATCGAACGACTCGGCGCCTGGGCCGTCGAGGCGCACCGCGAGCGCGTCCGGCGCGCGCTGCTCGACCGACAGCAGCACGGGCTCGCGCGGGTCGCCGAGCAGACGCCGGTACACTGCGCCGTCGAACACGTCGACGGCGTTGGTCGAGAGCCGGCGCAGCACGACGGCAGTGAGGTCGAGCCGATAGGGCGCGCGCACGGGGACGTCCGCATCGCGGACGGAACGACGCCCGCGTGTACTTCGCGGCGTACGCACGCTACTGGCGGATCAACCTGCTCACGATGCTCGAGTACCGGGCGAACTTCTTCATGTGGGCGGGCTTCACCGTGATGTATCACGGAACCGCCATCGTCGCGCTTTGGGTGACGCTCCGCAACTTCCCGTCGATCAACGGCTGGGACTTCCGCGAGACCGCCTTCATGTACGGCCTGTGGATGCTCGGTCACGCGCTTCACAATACGGTCTTCTTCACCGTCGGCAGCGTCCCGGAGTTCGTGCGCGAGGGACGGTTCGACCGCTTCCTGATCCGGCCGCTCGACCCGCTGTTCTCCGCGTTGACGGTGCCGCAGCAGACGTGGCCCGACGAGCTGATCCTCGCCATCGTCTACTTCTGCGTCGTCACACCGTTCGCGGGCGTGCGCGTCGACGCGCTGTTCCTCGCGTACGTGCCGCTCGTTGCGGTCGGCGGCGCGCTGATCGACTTCGGGATCAACCTCGCGATCGCGACCGCGTCGTTCTGGTTCACGCGCATCGATTCGCTGCGCTGGGTGTTCATGTCGCTCGAGCAGGAGTTCTCGCGCTACCCGATCTCGATCTACCAGCGCGGCGTCCGCGTCGTGCTCGCGTTCGTCCTGCCGTTCGCGTTCATGAACTACTTCCCGGCGACGTTTCTCTTGCACAAGAGCGAGACGGGCCTGAACCTCAACCCGGCGATCGGCTTGTTCACGCCGCTCGTCGGCGCCGCGACCTTCGGCCTCGCCTACGTCTTCTGGCGGGTGGGGCTGAATCGCTACCAGGGCACGGGAAGCTAACGGCGATGGCTTGGCTCACCACCACGTACCTCATCGCCTCCGAGCCCGAGCGCATTCGCGAGCGCGCCGAGGCGCTCGCCGTGGAGCAAAGCGTCGAGTGCCCGATGGAGGCGGTGCACGACGAGCGGATCCGCGACGAGATCGTCGCGCGCGTCGCGTCGATCGAGCCGGCCGGCGTCGGACGATACCGGGTCGACGTGCAGATCGCGACGGCGACGATCGGGCACGACGTCGCGCAGCTCGTGAACATGATGTTCGGGAACTGCTCGCTGTGGGACAACGTGCAGTTCGCGGGCTTCGAGCTGCCGCCGGCGCTGCTGGCGTCGTTTGCCGGACCGCGACACGGCATCGCGGGAATTCGCGCGCTCGTCGATGCGCCGCGTCGATCGCTCACGAGCGCCGCGATGAAACCGCAGGGCATGAGCGCCGCGCAGCTGGCCGCGATGTGCCGCACGCTGGCGCTCGCGGGCGTCGACATCATCAAAGACGACCACGGCATCGCGAACCAGGACTACTCGCCGTTCGCGGAGCGCGTGCGCGCGTGCCAAGCCGCGGTCGCCGATGCCGTGCACGCGACGGGTAAGCCGTCGTTCTACGCGCCGCACCTGATCGGCACGCCGCGCGGCCTGCGCGAACGCGCGCGGATCGCGCGCGACGAAGGCGTCCGGGTCGTGCTCGTCGCGCCGATGGTCGTCGGGCTGCCCGCCTTCCGCGACCTGGTCGACGAGTTTCCGGACTTCGTGTACCTCGCACACCCGTCGTTCGGCGGCGCGGCGCGCATGGCGCCGCCCGTTCTCTTCGGCCGGCTCTTCCGGCTGCTCGGCGCCGATGCGCCGATTTTCGTCAACTACGGCGGGCGCTTCGGCTATTCGCGCGAGGAGTGCGGCGCGCTCGCGGCCGAGGCGCGAGCGCCGTGGGGCGACCTTCGCCCGGCCTTGCCGGTGCCCGCCGGCGGGATGCGCCTCGACCGCGTCGACGAGCTGCTCGACTTCTACGGGCCGGACACGATGCTGCTCATCGGCGGCAACCTGCTCGTCGCGGAAGGCGACGCACTCCTGGAGCGGGCGCGCTCCTTCGTCGACCGGGTCGGCGCGGCCGGCGCCGCCGCCTGACGGCGGTTGGGGCAGGGTCCGCCCGGGAACGACCTTAAGACCGGTTAAGCTACCGCCCGCAACGGGCCGGAGCACCGGCATTCGAGGAACCGTCCATGAGCCGTGCGTTCACCAAAGAGCGCGACGACGCGCCCGAACCGGCGCTCGTCCTCCGACCGCGCCGTATCTACGGCGACGTCATGCCCGAGCCGCCCGATGACCACGGGATGGTCGGCTTCGGCGCGACGGTCGACGTCGAGGGCGCCGGGCCGCAGCCGCGCACGTTCACCATCGTCGCGCCCGACCGCAGCGACGTCGCGTCGGGCCGCATCGGCTTCGATTCGCCGCTCGCGCAGGCGCTGGTCGGCGCGCGCGTGGGCGACCGCGTCGTATGGCATCGACCGGTCGGCGACGCAACCCTGACGGTCGTCTCGATCACGTACGACGGGTGACCGCGGCTCGAAACTAGGGCGGAGTTCCGACATACCGCAGGTGCTCGGGCCGCAGTAAGCTCGGTGTCGGCGCGCGTTTCGGCGCGCCGAGGAGGCACCGATGCGGTTCGGAAAGCGCGCACGCCCGGCATTCGCGATCGTCGTCGTGGAGATGCTCGCGTGGTGCACGGCGTGCAGCGGTCCGGGCGGCACCGCGAACGCCCTGGCGCCCGCGATGTCGCCGAGCACGCTGAGCCTTGCGCCGAGCTCGCTGTCGTTTCTCGCGACCGGAACCGGAGCGGCACAAACGTTCACTGCCGGCGAAACGGGTTTCAGCGGCTCGTTCACGGTCACGACCGCGTCCGCGGGAAGTCCGAGCTCGTGCAGCGGCGTCGCGACCGTCGCGCCCTCATCGGGCTCCGGAGCGTTCACCGTGACGCCTCAGAGCAACGGCCACTGCACGTTCGCGGTCAGCGACGGATCGCAGACGACGACCGAAGCGATCGATGTCACGACGACGTCCGTCGGCGGAAGCTAACGTGTCGCCTGCGACCGGTCCGCGCCGGTGAGGCCGTCGCCGCGCGCGACGAATGCGGCGAGCTCCGACCGGTTGCGCACGCCGAGCTTGCCGTAGATGGACGTGAGATGCTTCTCGATCGTCCGGCGGTTCACCGAGAACTTCTGCGCGAGCAGCGCGTTCGACGTTCCGCGCGCGATCAGCTCGGCGATCTCGAGCTCGCGGTCCGACAGCCGCATCGCGTCGCGTCCGCGGCGTGCGCGCTCGCGCTCGCCGGCGACCGCGCGGCACGACGATTCGAGCAGCGGCCACCGCAGCGCCCGGTACCGGTCCGCCGCGGCGAGCGCGAGCGCACCGTGCGTGCCCGATCCGTCGCGCCGCGCGGCGAGCGCCCGCATGTGCAGCGCGGTCACCGCATAGATCGGCACATGCGCCATCGCATCGATGGCGGGCAGAAAGCTCTCGGCACGGCGGCGCGTCGCACCGTCACCCAGCGTCATCGCGGCGAGCAGCGTGTCCGTCGCGGCGAACGGCGCCGAGATCGCGGTCATCGCGCGCCGCAGCACCGCGGCTGCCGTTTCGTCGTCGCCGTTGCGGTTGAGCCACGTCGCGTACGGGCCGGCGAAGCGCCCGAGCGTCGAATTGATACCGCTCGCGAAGGCGAGCTCGATCAGCGGCTGCGACACCGCGCGCTCGACGAAGCGCGGATCGCCGCCGGCGCACGCGACCGTCAGCGCCGCGGCGGCGAGCGCGATGGGCCCCGTCGTCGCCGGCTCCGGCACCGCGAGTGCGCGGTCCACCGCATCTTCCGCTTCACGCGCGCGCCCGGCGCGCGCGTGGATCAGCGCAAGGTTCGCGAGCGTCAGCACGCGCCCCGAGTTCAACCGGCGCGCTTCGAGCTCGGGCAGCAACGTTTCGAATTCCGCGCGCGCCTCGTCGTCGTGTCCGAGCACCGCCAGACCGAAGCCTTCGTTGAAGCGTGCGCTCAGCACGAGATCGGCGCCGACCGCTTCCGCGGCGCGGGCATATCGCGCGGCTCCGTCGCGAAGCGCCTGGACGTCGCCGCGCACGATCGCGGCGTACGTGCGCGCGTTGTGATAGCCGGGCAGCTCGCCGACGGCGGCCGCGTGCGCGAGCACGTCGTCCGCGGCGGCGACGTCGCCTCGGTCGAGATACAGGAACGCGAGCGACAGCGACAGCCGCGCGTGCAGTCGCGCATCGTGCTCGGGAACGAGGCGGCAGCGTGCGCTGCAGGATGTCCATCGCGCGAGCGTTGTCGCCGGCGATGCGCGCTTCGCGGCTCATCAGCTCGTAGTGGTCGATCGCCGCCGCGATACCGCCGCTGCGCTCGGACGCTTGCGCCGCGGCCTCGTAGAGCTGCGTCGCGCGCTGCGCGTCGCCGTCGCGCGTGCAGCTGGCGGCCGCCTTTGCGAGGAGCCGTGCGCCGGCGACGTCGTCGCCGGCGCCGACGAGCGCGCGTTCGAACGCGCGCACGGCCTCCGCGTGCGCGTGCACGGCCGCGGCCGCATCCCCCGCCGATTCGTTGTAGAGCAGGCACGCATCCGCGATGCGCGCGGCCCACGCGTGGTATCCGAGATCGTGCACGGACGCGGTTCCGCCGTCCTCGAGCACGCGCAGGATGCGGCCGTGAATCCCGCGCGCTTCAGCGACGAGCAGCGCTTCGTAGATCGTCTCGCGCGTGAGCGCGTGGCGGAATGCGAAATCGCCGCCGGACGACGCCGTCTCCGTGATCAGATTCAAGTCGCGCGCGCGGCGCAGCGCCGGCAGCACGGCGGCGCCATCGCCGTCGGCGATACGGCTCAAGAGCGCCGCGTCGAAGCGCCGGCCGATCACGGACGCGAGCTCGACGATCCGTCGCGACGTCTCGTCCAGCCGCTGCACGCGCTCCTCGACCACGCCTCGCACGGTCTCGGGCAACGGACGCGCCGCGTCGCCGCCGCCTTCGAGCGCATCGCGCAGCAGCTCTTCGGCGAAGAACGGGTTGCCTTCGGCACGCTCCACGATGCGCTCGACCGTCGTGCGGTCCAGCGCGCCCTCGACGTCCGACGCCAGGACGAGGCGTCGCGTGTCGCGCGGCGAGAGCGGGCGAAGCGCGATTCGGCGAAACGCCGGCTCGCGCGCGAATCGCGCGAGGTACGGGCGCAGGGCCGGCGTGTCGCTCGGCTCGCCGGACCGCGCCGTGACGACGATGAGCACGCGCGCCGATCCGAGCAGCGACAGCGCGTGCGTGAGCGCCTGGAGCGATCCGTCGTCGGCCCAGTGCACGTCCTCGACGATCAGCACGACGAGCCGATCCTGCGCGAGATGCAGCAGCGAGGCGGACAGCGCGCCGAGCTGCTCCGCGCGGTCACGCGCGTTGGGCACCGCGTCGCTCGCCCCGGCCGCGCGCAGCGCGTCGCGCACCGGCCCGTACGGCGGGTTGCCGAACTCCCGGCATCGCGCCGCGCCGACCGACGCTCGACCGTTCCGCAACGTCTCGCGGAACGCGCGCACGAGGCGCGTCTTGCCGATCCCGGCGTCGCCTTCGATCACGACCAGCGCGCCGTGTCCCTGCGCGGCGTGACGGCGCGCATCGACGAGGCTCTGCAGCTCGCGATCCCGCGCGACGAGTTGCGGGCACGCAAGCGGACGCGTGACCATGGAGCGCCGTTCCTTCGCGTGCGCGCCGCGCACATCCCTAGCGGCGCTCGGGCACGCGGCGAGTTTCAGGTCAATCCCGAATGGCCCGCCTCGGACGCACCTCCCGATCCGGGCCCCGGCGACCCGGGCGACGAGCCGGCGATCGACGTGCCGGCACCGGGGTGGGAAACGGCATCAACCGCGCTGCACCTTGTTCCACGCGCGGAGCGCCGCATCGGAGCCCGCGCGCACGCGCGCCCACGCCGCGCGTTCGTCCGCGGTGGGCGCTGCATCCGCGCTCTCCACCGAACCGAACAAATCCGCGAGCGCACTCGCGTACCAGCGCAGCGTGGTGAACGTCCTCGCCGGCGTTCCGACGGAGTTGCGCGGGTCGACGACCGGCGGTGCGCCGGCGATCGCGTCGATGCGCGCAAGGTTTGCGCCCGGCTTCTTCCGCGCCGCGTCGGCATCCGCGACCGCCGCCTGCACGCGCGCGAGCTGACGGTCGACGGCGCGGGCGAGCGTGTATTGCGCTCGGAGATCGGCGTCGCTCGCGTGCACGCGCGGATCGCGCCGCACGATCAGCGTCTGCGTACTCGCACGGCCGTCGATCGTCAGCGTGATGCGGTACGATCCGGGCGGCACGAACGTGCCGTCGCCGCTTCGACGCCGCCGTCGTCCCGTCGACTGCGGCGCTGCGTGCATGTCCCAAAACCACCGGTGCATTCCGGGCGCCGTCGGGACGCGTGCCGGCGCGGCGAGCCAGTACGCCGGATAGTCGACGGCGTTCGGATCGGGCGTCGCGACCGCGTCTGCGCTCGACCACTGCCGCAGTACGGCGCCATTCGCGTCGGCGATCGCGAGCCGCACCGTGCGCGCGCCGTTCGGCAGCAAGAAGTCGATCGGCGCGCCGTACGGCGGGTTCGCTCCCATCGGGACCTCGGGCGGCGACGCCTCGGCCTCATCATTGTACGGGCGAAAGCGAACCGCGACGGCGGGTGCGAACAGGCGCGAACCGCCGACGGCGTTTGCAGCGAGCTGCCGCAGCGGCGTCACGTCGTCGAGAATCCAGAACGCGCGACCGTGCGTCGCGATCGCGACGTCGTCGTTCTTCACGATCAGGTCGTGCACGGAGCACTGCGGCATGTTCAGGCGAAGCGACTGCCACGTCTGTCCGTCGTCGAACGAGACGTAGACGCCCTTTTCGGTCCCCGCATACAGCAGCCCGCGGCGCTGCGGGTCCTCGCGCACGACGTACACGAACGCGTCGTCCGCGATGCCGCGGACGGCACCGCGCCACGTGCGTCCGGCGTCGTGCGTGACGTAGACGTAGGGACGATCGTCGTCGAGACGATGGCGGTCGACCGCGACGTACGCGGTGTCTGCATCGAACGGCGAGGCCTCGATGCCGTCGACGCTGCTCCATGCGGTGACCGCCCGCGGCGTGACGTCGTGCCACGTGCGGCCGCCGTCGCGCGTGAGCTGCACGAGGCCGTCGTCGGTGCCGGCCCACACGACGCTCGCGCGCAGATGCGACGGCGCGAGCGCGAACACGACGCCGCGCGGCTCGGGCCCGTCTGCATCGGCCGCCGTGGCCGCATCGAGGCTCGGCGGCACGCCCGGCGCTCGACGCGTCAGGTCGGGTGAGATCGTCTGCCAGTGTCCGCCGCCGTCGCGGCTGCGGAAGACGACTTGGTTCGCCGTGTACAGCGCGCCGTCGGCGCCGAAGGCCATCGGCTGCGTCCATTCCGCGCGCCATGTCCCGGGCAGCGCGGTCGTCGGCGCAATCAGCCGTGACTGTCCGGTGCGGAGATCCTCGCGCAGGACCGGACCGTTGCCGTACGTGCGATTCGCGTCCTTCGGATCGGGCGCGATCGAGCCGCTCTCGCCGCCGGCGTTGATCGGCCGCCAGTCGCGCTCCTCGATGCCGCTGTGCGCGCTGCGCGAGACGATCATCGCCGCGCCGCTGTCCTGCTGCGCGCCGTACAGGCGGTACGGAAACGCGTCGTCCGCGCGGACGTCGTAGAACTGCCCCGTCGGCTGGTTGAACCACGAGCTCCACGTCGTGCCGCGGTCCAGGCTGATCGACGCACCCTGATCGCTGACGAGCGCGAGGCGGTCGCCGTCCGCCGGATCGATCCAGAGCGCGTGAAAGTCGTCACCGTCCGGCGAGCCTTTGATCGCGGTGAACGATGCGCCGCCGTTCGTCGAACGGTAGAACGACGTGTCGGAGACGTACACGAAGCCGGCGTTCTTCGGATCGACGGCGACGTGGCAAAAATACCAGCCGCGCTGCCACAGACGCGTGTCCCTGTCGAGCAGCATCCACGTCGCGCCCGCGTCGTCGCTGCGATACAGGCCGCCGGCCTTTGCATCGACGATCGCGTACACGCGGTTCGGATCGCTCGGCGCGACGGCGAGTCCCACTTTGCCGAGCCCCGCGGTCGGCAGACCTCCGTGCAGCTGCGTCCACGTGACGCCGCCGTCGGTGGATTTCATGACGCCGCTGCCCGGCCCGTTCGACGGCGGATAGACACTCCACGGAGGGCGACGCGTCTGCCACAGCGACGCGTACACGACGTGCATGGACGGATCGCTCGCGAGGTCGATCGCGCCCGTGTCGCGGTCGCGAAACAGCGTGCGCGTCCACGTCGCGCCGCCGTCCGTCGAACGGTAGACGCCACGCATGTCGTTCGGCCCGTACTGATGCCCGAGCACCGCGACGAGCAGCGTGTTCGGATCGTGCGGGTCGACGAGGATGCGTCCGACCTGCCGCGAGTCGTCGAGTCCGACGTGCGTCCACGTAGCACCGCCGTCGCGCGAACGGTACATGCCGTTGCCGTGCTGGATGTCCGATCGCATGTCGGCCTCGCCGCTCCCGGCGTAGACGACCTTCGGATCGCTCGGCGCAACGGCGAGCGCACCGATCGATGCGACCGGCTCGCCGTCGAAGACCGGTGCCCACGCGGCGCCGGCGTTCGTCGTCTTCCACACGCCGCCGCCGACGGAGCCCATGTAGAACGTGCGTCCGTCGCCCGCGACGCCGCTCACGGCCAGCGCGCGGCCGCCGCGAAACGGCCCGATCATGCGCCACCGAAGTCCGGCGTACAGCGACGGGTCGACGGCGTGCACGACGGCGGCCGGTGCGTGCCGCGGCATCGCGCCGAGGACGAGCGCGCACGCCGTAAGGGCGGCAAGCGCGAGGCGACGGTTCATCGGCCGCGACGTTCCGCCGCACGCGGCGCGCGTCCCCCGAAACATGGGCGGGATTCCGCCATGGTGACCAGCGGCCGGACACGGTACGGTTGCGTCGTTCACCGTCACCGGCGGGAGATTCCCCATGGCACTCCGTTGCGGACCGGCCCTCGCATCGATCACGCTCGCCGTCGCGCTCAGCGCATGCGGCGGCGGAGGCGGCGCGCGCACGGCGCTCCCCGTTCTGCCGCCGAACGCGCCCGCGCAAGGCGCGGCGAAGAGCGTCACGGTCGCTTTTCGCATCGTCGTCGGCGCGGCGAACTCGTCGGCTCGCCGTTCGCCGCGGTACGTCTCGGCCTCGACGCAGTCGGCGTCGATCACCGTTGCAGCGTCCGGCGGTTCGGCCTCGTCACCGGTCGTCGTGAACTGCACGAACACGTGCAGCGGTCAGATCGCGGCGCCGCTCGGCAGCGACACGTTCACGGCGAAGCTCTTCGACCAGACGAATGCCGCGGGGAACCTGCTGTCGACCGGCACGCTGACGCAAACGATCGCGATCGACCAAGCGAACGCGGTCAGCATGACGTTCAACGGCGTCGTCCACGCGCTCGCCGTTGCGTTGAACCCATCGGCCGTCACGCCGGGGACGCCCGCCACGGTGCTCGTGAACTTCGCGGCGCTCGACGCCGACGGCGACGCGATCGTCGGACCGGGATCGTACGTCGACTCCAACGGCAACGCGCTCACCGTGACGCTGAGCAGCTCGGATGCGAGCGACGCACGCTTGTCCGCGTCGACGTTCACGGCGCCGCCGTCAACGCCGCCGACCCTTTCGTATGACGGAGCGTCGACGGGCAACATCACGGTCGCCGCAAGCGCGTCGAGCGGCGCATCCGCGAATGCGACGCTCGCCGTCGGATGCGGATCGGCGGTCTACGTGTCGAACGACGGATACCCGGCGACGTCGACGATTTCATCGTTCGTCACGACGGCGAACGGTGACGCGGCGCCGTCGCACACGATCCAAGTCACCGGCGTGCCGTACGGTCTGGCGATCGATCCGTCGGCGAACCTCTACGCGACGATCCGCACGTTCCCGGGCTGGAACGTCAGCGCGTTCGCGCCGTGCGCGTCGGGGGCCGCGACGCCGATCCGCTCGTTCACGGACTCGGCGTATCAGTCGGCGATCCCGCAGGGACTCGGCGTCAACCGTTCAGGCTCCGTCGCGATCGCGCTCGCCAACGAGCTTCCGCCGCCGCCCGACACGATCGATGTGTTCGGCCCGAGTGCCGCAGGCGCCGTCAGTCCGGCGCAATCGATCACCGGCGCCGCGACCGGGCTCGATTACCCGACCGGCGCCGCGATCGACAACGCCGGAGACGTGTTCGCAGCGAACAGCGACGGCAATACGGTGACCGCGTACGCACCGGGCGCGACGGGAAACGTCGCGCCGGCGCAGACCCTGACCGCCGATCTCACGCGCGCGCTGAACAGTCCGAACGCCGTCGCGTGGAGCGCCACCGGGATGCTGTACGTCGCGAACGCCGGGGCAAAGAACGCGAACAACCCGCTCTCCGGCGAAGGCGGACCGGGCGGCGTCGACAGCGTCATCGTGTACGCGGCCGACGCAACCGGCTACCCCGCGCCGTTGCAGATCATCGAGGGTGCGGCGACGCAACTGGACTCACCGAGCGACGTCACGGTCGACGCTGCCGGAACCATCTACGTGCTCAATACCGGAGCGGCGCCGACGATCACGGTCTACGCAGCCGGTGCGAACGGCAACGTTGCGCCGGCGCGGGTGCTCGCCGGATCGAACGTCTTTCCGGCCGGCACGTTCGCGACGTCGATCGCGGTCGATGCGGCGCTCAATCTCTACGTGCCCGAAGGGCCGAATGGGATCGCGATCTTCGCGCCGACGGCGAACGGCAACGCCGTTCCGAGCGCGACGCTCTCGGGAAGCAACGTCGGGTACGTCGATCGGGTGCGCGTCGGTGCGACGGGGACGATCTACGTGACGTCGAGCGGTCAACCGGCGGCGCCGATCGAAGTGTTCGCAGCCGGATCGAGCGGAAACCCCACGCCGGCCGCGACGATCGATCTCCCGCCGGTTTCGCTCGAGGACATCTCGCCCGACGCGGCGGGAGATCTCTGGGTCGCCGAAGGCACCGGGTACAGCGTCCCGGACAATCCGCTGACGGTCCCGCAGATCGTCGAGCTTCCGCCGGGCGCCAACGGCAACGCGTCGCCCGCGCGTACGCTGGTCGTCCCGAATGCGCTCGGTCCGATCGCTTCGGGTGTGGGCGGAATCGCCGTCGTGAACTTCGGTCTTCCGTTCGAGGTGGACGTCTTTGCTTCGACGGCGAGCGGAACGGCCGCGCCGCTCGATACGGTTCGCGGCACGACGAACGGTCCGTACGTTCCGCAGAACGTTGGACTCGACGCATCGGGAAATCTGTACGTCGCGTGCCTCGGCGACGGAACCGTGAAGGTCTTCGCGCCCGGTGCGAACGGCACGGCGACGCCGATTCGCGTGCTGGAGGGATTGCCGGCGTTCTCCACCGCCGAGGTCGACGCCGCCGGGAACGTGTACGTCGCCGTCGACGACGTCGGGACATCGCGCGTCGGCGAGATACTCGTCTTCGCCGCCGGCACGAACGGCGCCGCGTCTCCGAGCCGCATCATCTCGGGCGGGGCGACCGGAATCACGTTTCCGATCGGCGTCATCGCCGGTCCGTAGTTGCACCGGGTCGAGCGCCTCTTCTCCGGGCAGCGTCCTACATGGCAGCCTCCTGCGTCACTGGACGACGACCGTGGCGACCATGCCGTCGTCATCGTGGAAGAGACAGTAGTACGTGTACGTTCCAGCTCGAGTGAAGGTCAGCTGGAAACTCTGGCCGGGCATCATGACGCCGGAGTCGACGAGGGTCGTTCCGTCATACGTCGGGCCGCCGCTCGGCGGGGAGAACGGTGAGAGCGTCGGCGGCGGCGTCTGGCCCGCCGGCGGGAAGACGACGTCGTGCGGTTCGTTGTTCGACTGATTCGTCCACGTAACGGTCGTGCCGACGGCGACGGTGAGCGGTCCGGTGGAAAGCGCGCTCGCATCCACGAAGCGCAGCACGGTCGAGGTCGCCGGCGCGGCGCTGAAGAGTCCGGGCGAGAGTCCCGCCGCAACGTGCGGGCCGCCCGCGGGATACGGGAACGTCGCGATCGAGGCCGTCGCGGCCGCGAGGTCCGCGTTCTCCGCCGACTGTGCTTGCGCGTCGTACGCGACTTGCGCCTGCGGGTAGACCGCGCCGGCCTGCTGCACCGTGATCGTCGCCGTCTGTTCCGGCTGGTGCGTCAGGCAGTACACCTTGTACGTTCCCGGCTTCGTGAACGTCAGGGAATACGTCGCTCCGCCGGCGAGAAAGCCGGAGCTGGTGTACGCGGAACCGTCGTAGGTCGAACCGCCGGCGGGCGCGGGTGCCGACGGATCGTTCGGCGGCGGCGGCGTGGTCTGCCCGGCGGCGAGCAGCGTGACCGTGTGCTCTTCCGCGGTCGGGAAGTTCCACGTCACCGTATCGCCGGCGTCGATGGTCAGCGCCGCCGGATAGTACTCGAGACCCTGGATCGCTTGTTGGGACGCGGACGTCCCGACCGTGACGCGCCAGCCGTGCTGCGTCTGCGGCGGGGAGGGCGGCGTCGTCGCCGGGTTCTGGCCGCATCCGGCGATGATGAGCGCTGCGGCAGCGAGGGGAGTTGCGAGAGCGATTCGTGACAACATGCCGCGACGGTAGCATCGCGAGCGTCTAAAAAGCGTCCAGCGGCGCAGCGGCGAGCGACGGGCGAGATCGGCCCGCTCAGGTGGAGCGGTCCTGTCGGAGGAGGGCGCTGATGCTCACGTCACGATGCGGTTCGTCGGCTCGGCTCGTCTCCGTCGTCGAGGTGTTGCTCACCGGGCACGGGACGGAACAATGCGCCGGCTGCATCCGGTTCGGCGGTGACGCCCGCGGGCTGCAGGTGGCGGATGAACCAGTGCGCGATCGCGCGGAGGCGCAGGATGCGGCTGCGCGGCTTGCCCGCGCGGGACATCTCGTGGCCTTTGTCGGTGAAGCGCACGAACTCGCAGTTGGTCTTGCCGAGCCGCCGCAGGATCGTGAAGAGCTGTTCCCCCTGATCGATCGGGCACCGGTAGTCGCGCTCGCTGTGGTCGATCAGCAGCGGCGCGTCGATGCGGCACGCCGCACGCATCGGCGAACCCTCGAACAGCGCACGGCCCGCGTCGTCCGCGTATCGCGCTTCGAGCTCGCGCTCGAGGAACCAGCCGAGGTCCGACGCGCCGATCTCGCTGACGAAGTCGTTCACCGCGCGCATCGACACGCCCGCCGCGAACCGATCGCTGTGGCCCATCAGCCACGTCGTCATGAACCCGCCGTACGATCCGCCCGCGACGCCGATGCGAGACGTGTCGAACCGGCCTTGCTCGAGCGCGCCGTCCAGAATGCGCAGCACGTCCGCTGCGTCGATGCCGCCCCAGTCGCCGCGGATCGCATCCGCGTACGGCGAGCCGTACGACTGCGATCCCCGCGGGTTGCCGTACGCAACGGCGAGGCCTTGCGCGGCGAGCACGTGGAACTCGAAAAAGAACGTGTGGCCGTACGCGCCGTGCGGGCCGCCGTGCACTTCGAGCACGAGCGGGGGACGGTCTTCCGTCGACGCGGCGGGCTCGAGCAGCCAGCCGTCGAGGACCGTCCCGTCGTCGGCGCGCGGACGATACCGCTTCGGCGTGCCGACGTGCTTTTCGCGCAGCCACGCGTTGACGTCGGTGAGCACACGCTCGCCGCCGTACGGCTCGAGCAGCGCGATCTCGTTCGGGACGGTTGGCGTGCTGAACGCAAGCGCGACCGCGCCGTCGTTCGCAAGCGTGAATCCGAAGATGTGCCGGTCGCCGCCCGCGACGGTGCGCGTGCCGCCGCCGTCGCGCGCGAACGCGCGCAGCACGCAGCTTCCTTCGTCGCTGACCTGCACGACGATCTCGCGATCGCTCGCGGTCCACGCCGGCGGCGAGCTGACGCCGCTGCGCAGATCGCCTGCGAGCGTGTCGCCGACGGTACGTCCGAGCGCCGGCGGACAGCGAACGCGGTTCGCCGCCGCCGCTCGGAACGACGAGCAGCTCGTAGTCGAAACGCCCGCCGCCGTCGTCGCCGTGACGGTGCCCGATGTACGCGATGTGCTCGCCGTCGCGCGAGAACGCCGGATGCATGGCAACACCGTCACCCGGCGTCACGCGCGTCATCGCGCCGCTCGCGACGTCGAGGACGTCGATGTCGCTGAGCGACGTCGCGGATTCCGTCACGACGGGCGGCAGCCCGGCGCGCGAGCAGAACGCGATCCTCGTGCCGTCCGGCGACCACGCCGGCCCGTTGACGTCGAAGTCGCCGCTCGTCACTTGCCGGGGCGTCGCGCCGTGCGCAACGTCGATCACGAAGAGGTGCGCGCGCGTGCCGTCGAGCAGCCCGTCCGCGTCGCTCTTGAACGGCAGCATGCGGATGTGTCGCGCGCCGCTCTTCGCGTCGTGGAAGATGCGCGCGGTCGCCGCATCGTGCGGCGCGGTCGCGACGAACGCGAGGCGTTTTCCGTCGGGTGCCCATGCGAGCGCCGTGATCTTCGGATAGTCGCCGTCGAGCGCGGCCGCCTCGCCGCCGTCGAGCCGCAGCACGTACAATCGCGTCTTCCCGTCACGCTCGGCGATGAAGGCGAGCGCCGAACCGTCCGGCGCGACGCGTCCGAGGCGATCGTTCGTGCCGCTCGTGAAGGCGCGGTCGACGCCGTCGCGGTCCACGCGATGGATCGCGCCGCGAATCTCATCGGCCTCGTTGTCGAACCATGCGCGACGGTAGAACACCGCCGAGCCGTCCGGCGCGATCTGCGGATCGGCGAGCAGCGTCATGCGCAGGAGGTCGCTCGGGACGAGAGGAGTGGCCATCGGAGCCGGGCATTATCGCCGGGTGATGCGGCTTCCCGCGTTCGGCATGTTCCTCGGCTCGCTGCTCGTCGCTTCGACGGCTGCGGTTTTCGCCGGCGACGCCGACGTCGTGCTGCAGGCGGGGCACGAAGGACGTCCGGCGAGCTGCGCGCCGATGCACGTGAAGGCGTGCAACCTTGGAACCGGGGCGCGAGGCGAGCTCGAACGCGACGTGGACAGCGATCGTCGCCGACGAGGCGGCGCGCGTGCTGCGCGCGCACGGCTACACCGTGATTCGGCGTCCCGCCGACTACGACGCCCACGACACCGCACGCGCAGCGGTGTTCGTCCACTTCGACGGCGCAACGCCGGGCTGCGCCAGCGGCGCCTCCGTCGGCTTTCCCGCGTCGACGAGCCGCGCGTTCGTCGACGCGTGGGAGTCGCGCTACCGCGCGTGGTTCCCGTACCGGTTCGTCGGCGAGAACTTCACCGAGAACGAGCACCGGTACTACGGCTTCCGCAAGGTCGACGCGCCCGACAAGCTGCTGATCGAGTTCGGCGAAATGACGTGTCCCGAGCAGTTCGATTGGATGCAGCCGCGCCTGCACGAGCTCGGCGATCGCCTCGCCGCGTTCTTGATGGCATGGTTGCCGCGATGAGACGAGCGGCGTTCCTCGGCGGCGCGATCGCGCTTGCGACGGTGCCGCGCGGAACGTCCGCGCAAGGCAGCGTCGACGTGCAAGACATCGTCGACCGCATCCCCGGCATCACCGGAGTCGTCGCGCGCACGATGGGCGATGATCCGCCCGTCGTCGACATCCGCGGCGACGAGCGGTTCCCGTCGGCGTCGGTCATCAAGCTCGCGATCCTGGCCACGGTATACCGCGCGTACGACGCCGGTTCGGCAACGCCGGCGAGCACCGTGCGGACGCGCGCCGTCCGACCTGATCGGCGGCTCCGACGTCCTCGCGGGATCGCCGCCGGGCAAGGCGTGGACGGTCGACCAGCTCGTGCGCGCGATGATCGACGTCAGCGACAACTCCGCCTCGAACACGCTGATCACCGCGTTCGGAATGGCGACGATCAACCTTACGATGCAGACGGCCGGCATGACGCGCTCGCGGCTCGCGCGTCACTTCGCCGACGACGTGCCGTCGTGGCACCGCAGCGAGAACGTGCTGACGCCGAACGACACCGCGGCGCTGCTGTACGCGATCGAACGCGGCGCGCGCGAAGGCATTCCGACGATCGCGTCGCCGCAGAGCTGCCGCGCGATGATCGCCGTGCTGTTCGGTAACGACGACACCTCGAAGATCGTTCGCGGGCTGCCGCCGGGGACGCCGTGCGCGCACAAGACGGGCGAGATCAGCTACACGCGCAACGACGCCGGCATCGTCGACCCGTTCGGCGACACGCCGTACGTGCTCGTGGCGCTCACCCGCGAGCTGCGCGACGCGTCGGCGGGCAATGCCGGCATCGCCGCGATCGCGCACCGCGTCGACGCGGCGCTGCGGGGAACGCCGTCGTCCTGACGTTTTCGACATCGTGGCGCACCCTTCGACAAGCTCAGGGTGACAAGAAAACACGCCCGGCGACAAGAAAACACGCCCGGCGACAAGAAAACACGCGCCCGGCGACGTCGCTCAAGCACGCCGGGCGATCGTCATCGCTGTCACCCTGAGCTTGTCGAAGGGTGCGCCACCATGGAGGACAATCGCGTGCCGACGATAGCGACGATCGCGGCCGCGGAGAGCATCGGGAGAAAGGCGATGGCGGGCTGGTGCGTCGCGTCCCACGCGGCGCCGGACAGCAGCGTCGTGACGAACGAGATCGAATAGCCGAGCGTGAACGTGCCGGCCGCGAGGCGCGGCACCTCGGCCGCGCGGTGCCGACAGCGCGGGCATCGCGAAGCTGAGCGTCAGCACGTACGCGGCGGTGAACCCGAGGAGCGCGGCCCCGGCGATGGCGGCCGCGCCGCCGAACGCGAGGACGCCGACGAGGGCTACGACGATCAGCGCCGCGACGAACCACGACGTCGCGCGCGTGGCCAGCACGCGCATCGGGATGAGGCCGACCGCGATCGATGCCGGGATCTGGCCGACGTTGAGCGCCGTGAGGCAGGCCGCGACGAGCTGCGACTGTCCCGTCGCGTGCAGGTAGTCCGGGAAGAACGTGTTCGCGCCGAAGTACGCGAGGCTCGCGGCCGATTGAAACGTCCCGAGCTGCCACACGCGCGAGTCGCGAAAGTCGGGCAGCCACGCGGTTCCGCGCGCGGCGCGCCGCTCGCCCGCGTCGCGCGGCCCGCGCACGAGCGCAAGGACGATCGCCGTTGCGGCGACCGCCGCGCTCCACACGACGAAGCTGTTCTCCCACGAACCGTGCACGAGCGGCAGCACGAGCGGGATCGTCAGCGACGCGCTCAGCGCTTCGCCGCACAGCAGCCCGTTCGCCCAGATGCCGGTGCCGAGCGCGACGCGCGCGCCGAACCACGCGCGCGCCAGCGAAGGAAACGCCGGCTGAATCATCGCGATGCCGGCGCCCATCACGACCGTCATCGCGAACAACATCGCGATCGACGGACCGGCGCCGCGCAGCGCAGACGAGATCGCGATCACGCACAGGCCGAGGATGACGGCGCCGCGCGCACCGAGGCGTGCCGTCAAGAGCCCGCCGAACATCGACGACACCGCAAGCGTGAGCACCGGCAAGTTCGAGAGCGCCGCGATCCCCGACTCGTTCAGCCGCAGGTCGCGATGGATCAGGGGGATCACCGGCGGGACGGCGAGCAGCGTGAGCCGCAAGTCGATGCCCGCGAGCCACAGCACGACGCCGCGCAGAATCGAGCCCTCGCGCATCAGGCTCGCACGATCGCGACGGCGGCGGCGACGTCCTCGATGCCGGCGCCGAGCGACTCGAACACCGACACGCGCCCGGCGCGCGGCCGCACCTGCTCCGCGAGCACGCCGCCGAGCGTGACGATGCCGTCCCACGTCCCAACGCCGTCGCGCACGGCGAGGATGAGATCGCCGGCCTCGCGACGCGCCGCGTCGACATCGTCGACGACGACCGCCGCCTCGGCGACCAGCGCGCCGGGCAGTTCGCGACGGGTCGGGACGCAGGCGCCGACCGCGTTGACGTGCGTGCCGTCGCCCACCGCGCTCGCCGCGAACAGAGGCTCCGACGCTCGCCGTGCACGTCGTCACGACGCCGGCATCGCGTACGGCGTCGTCCGGCGTCTCCGCGACGCGCGCCTCGATGCCGTGCGCGCGCGCCCGCTGCACGAGCGCGTTCGCGTGCGCGTCCGTGCGCGACCACACGGCGAGCCGCTCGATCAGCCGGGCACGCGCGAACGCGTCGACGTGTGCTCGCCCTTGCGCGCCCGCGCCCAGCACGGCGTGCGTGCCGCGCGGGCGCGCGGCGAGCGCGACCGTTGCGACGACGGAGACCGCCGCGGTTCGCGCGCGCGTCAGCGCTTCGGCCTCGATCCACGCGCTCGGCTCGCCGGTGAGCGCATCGAAGAGCACGACGACCGCGCGGTGCGTCGGCAGCCCGCGCTCCGCGTTCGCGGGCACGGCGACGACGAGTTTCGCGCCGAGCGCACCGCGCTCGCCGGTTCGCCACGCCGGCATCGCGCCGAACCATACGCCGTCCGGCGTGGTGCACGCGGCGCGAACCGGCCCGCCCGCCTCACCGTTCGCGGCATCGATCAGCGCCCGGCGCAGCTCGTCGACGAGGTCGATGCGATGCAGTCGCCGCTCGACGCCGGCTTCGTCGATCCGGATCACGTCTCGAACAACGACGTCTGCTCGACGCGCTCCGGGATCCGGTGCGGGACGCCGAGCGCGTCGTACACCATCCGCACCGTCGCGGGCGAGAAGCCGGAGTAGTGGTTGTTCGCGTAGCCCGCGACGCGCGTCAGCTGCGGCGACGTCGCGTGTATCGACGTCCGCCCAGCCGCGCGATGTCCGCGCTGCGATCGATCACGACGGCGTTGAAGCGCGACACCGCGTCGCGTGCACCGATCCAACGGACGTACGCGTGCGACGCCGTCGGACGCCGGAGCTCGTGCAGCATCGTCTCGCGCGGCACGAACGTCGAATCGGTCGCCGCGAGCGCGACGCCGTGCGAGCCGAGCGCGTCGCGCAGCCGCGCGTGCGCGTCGCCGCGGAACCAGTCCGCGTCGCGCAGCTCCAGCGCCCAGCGCGGCCCCGCCGGCAGTTCGCGCACGAACGACTCCACCGACTCGATGTCGGCGGGCGTGAAATCCGGCGGCATTTGGATCAGGATCGCTTCGAGCCGCTCGCCGAGCTCGAGCGCGCTCGCCGCGAACTCCTCGACGAGCGGCCGCGCGTGCAGCAGCCGGTGCTCGTGCGTGATCTCACGCGGCAGCTTGAACGCGAACGTGAACGATGCCGGAACCTGCGCGGCCCACGCGCGCACGCGCGACGGCGGCGGCGTTCCGTAGAACGTCGAGTCGACTTCGACGCTGCCGAACTCGTCGGCGTACTCGCGCAAGTACGCCTCGGGCCGCGCGCCGGCATCGTACATGAGTCCGGCCCAATCCGGATATGCCCAGCCTTGGGTCCCGAGCGCGAGATGCGGAAGGTTCAGCCGTTCCCCTCGCCGCCTTCGATCGTCACCTTCGTCATCACGTCGCCGGCGCGCAGCGCGTCGACGACGTTCTGGCCCTCGACGACGTGCCCGAACACCGTGTACTGCCGGTTCAGGAACGGTGCGTCGTCGAGGCAGATGTAGAACTGCGAGCCGGCGGAGTTCGGGTTCGCGGCCCGCGCCATGGCGACCGTGCCCTGGACGTGCGGCCGCTCGCTGAACTCCGCGTCGAGATGGTAGCCGGGTCCGCCGGTGCCGTTCCCGCTCGGGTCGCCTCCTTGAATGACGAAGCCCGGCTCGTACCGGTGGAATTTCAGGCCGTCGTAGAACCCGGCGCGCGCGAGCTTGATGAACGCGGCGGAATGCTGCGGCGCGTCGTCGGGATAGAACGTGAAGACGACGTCGCCTTTCGCCGTCGAGATACGGGCGCGGGCGGACTTCGCCTCGGCCGCGAGGGTCTGCAGCTCCTCGCCGGAGGGCTTCGCATAGGTCGGCATCATGCATTCGTACGGCGCGCGTCGCGCTTCGTCCGCTCGCGGGGTCACACGGGACCGCCGTCGTCGTGGGACGCGATGTCGGGCGCCGCGGCGTCCGAAGCGGTCGCGACTAGGAGACGAGCCAGGGCGCGTGCGTCCACACGCCGAGCTCGACGACGCCGAACGCGATCGACCATGCGATCGGAACGACGTACCAGCGCGTAGGCCGCGCACGGATCGCGTACGCCGTCAATCCGTAGAGGAACGGGATGAAGTCGAGGGCGTGGCGCACCCCGAGCTGCACCATCCCGGTGCTGTAGTAGAGCAGCGCGGGCACGGCGCAGAGCAACGTTGCGAGCCACAGCAGCTGCACCGCGCGCTCGCGGAGCGGCGCGAGGAGCGCGATGATCAGCGCCGGGCTCGTGTACGTGAGCGCCGTTCCGAACGTCCCCGCGATCAGGTACGGCGGCTGCGCGATCACGTTCGGCGCCTGCGCGAAGTAGAAATGCAGCTGCATCGCCAGGTTCTTCAGCGCGAACGGCGGTGACGGATCCGTTCGGCCGACGTCCATGATGCGGTAGAACTTCGTGAAGCCGACATCGGCGAACGTCCCCCACCGCGCGTGATTGTAGAGCGCGGACGGCACGGCGAACAGCGCGCCGACGAGCGCGACGCCGGCGAACCGGCGGACGTCGCCACGCAGACTGGGCCACACCGCGATCGCGTACACCGGCAACGCGAGCGCCATCGGATATCGGCAGAAGGTCGCGCACAGCGCCCACAGCGCGACGCGCCAGGTGACGCGCGCGTTGAGGCACTCCGCGATCGCGAGCAGCGTGAACGCGACGGCGCCGGCGTGCGCGATGAACCAGACGTCGCCCTCGACGCAGCAGTACGCGTAGCTCGTGCCGAAGAGCAGAAACGCGGCCAGCAGCGACGCCCACGCGCGCGAGACGCCGATCGAGCGCGCGACGCGGTACGCCGCGCCGACGCCGACACCGCCGAGCAGGACCGACACGACGGTTTCGTTCGCATCGAGCCCCCAGATCGCGACCAGCGGCAGCATCAGCACGGCGGGAAGCGGCGCCTCGTACACGTATGCGCGGCCGTGATACGGGATCGCGTCGATGTAGTCGCCGGGAAAGTGCGGCAGATACGGCGTGCCGTGCAGCCACGCATCGGCAAGCCACACGAAATTGTCGAACGTCGCAGCTCTGAAGCCGGTGAACGCGCCGAGCACCGCGACGGTCGCGATCCCCGCGAGCACGGCATGGGTTCGCTCGTCGTGGACGATACGCCGCAACGTCACGCGCACGGCTTCGCGCCCGGCCGCGCGTCTCCTCAAGCGACCGCCGGCGCAGGTCGGCGGCACGATATCGCGGTACCCGGGTCGCAATGGCGCTCCTTACGCACCGCACGCTCGCATTCGCCGGCGCGATCGCCGTCGCAATCGCAACGGCCGTCCCCGCGCGCGCCGACGTGCCGGCGCCACCGCTCGACCCGGCGGTCGCGGCGGCCATCGCGCAGGTTTCGCCCGCCGAGCTTCGTGCGACCGACGAACGGCTCGTCGCGTTCGGAACGCGCTCGACATACTCGGAGAACGCCGGACCGCGCCGCGGCGTCTTCGCCGCGCGCGCGTACCTGCTCGACCGCTTCCGGCGCATTGCGGCGACCGCGGGCGGCCACATGACCGTCGCCCTCGACTCGTACACGCAGCCCGCTGACGCGGCGAAACACGTGCCGCGCGCCGTGGTCATCTCCTCCGTGATCGCCACGCTGCACGGCGACGATCCGGCCGCGCCGACGTACGTCATGTCCAGCCACTACGACTCGCGCAACACGGACAATCAAGACGGCACGCGCGATGCGCCGGGGGCCGATGACAACGGCTCCGGCACGTCGGCAGTGCTCGAAGCGGCGCGCGTCCTCGCGCGCATCCCGATGCACGGCACGGTCGTGTTCGCGTGCTTCGATGCGGAGGAGCAGGGCCTGTTCGGAAGCGCGCACTTCGCGCAGACGCTCAAGGCGGCGCACGTCGACGTCGAGGGCGACCTCAACAACGACATCATCGGCGCGTCCGTCGGGGACGACGGCGTGCGCCGGGACGACGTCGTCCGCATCTTCTCCGAAGCGATCCCGACCGGGGCGACGGCTGCGCGCGTCAACGCGATCGGCTCGGAGAACGACTCTCCGTCGAACGAGCTCGCGCGCTACGCGAAAGAGACCGGGGACGCGTACGCGACGGGACTTCACGGCATGCTGATCTGGCGCGCCGACCGGTTTCTTCGCGGCGGCGACCACGAGTCGTTCAACGCGCAGGGCTTCGCCGCGCTGCGGTTCACCGAGCCCCGCGAGACGTTCGCGCACCAGCACCAGAACGTGCGCGTCGAGAACGGCGTGCAATACGGCGACCTGCTGCGATTCATGGATTTCGACTACTTGGCGAAGGTCACGCGCTACAACGCCTCGGTGCTCGCGTCGCTCGCGCTCGCGCCCACCACGCCCCACGTCTCGGTTGACGTGAAGGCGCTCACGAACGACACGACGCTGTTCTGGGACGCCGTGCCGCGGGCCGCGCGCTACGAGGTCGTGCGCCGCCTCACGACCGATCCGACGTGGACGGTGGTGCAGGACGTCGGCGACGTCACGCGCGTGACGCTGCCCGTGTCGAAGGATCAGTGGCAGTTCGGCGTCCGCGCGGTCGACGCGCAGGGTCACCGCTCGCCCGCCGGCTTTCCAGCGCCCGCGCGCTGAGCGCTGCCCGCGCCGCGCCGACATCAGATCACGCGGCGGCCCCGCAGGTCGCGCAGCGATGCGGCGGCGGCGGCGGCGGTCAGCTCGACATCGTCGTCGCCGTGCGCGGTCGAGAGGAACATGACCTCGTTGTGCGAGGGCGGCAACAGGACGCCGCGCTCGCGCATCGCGTGGTAGAACGCGGCGTACGCGCGCTGGTCGTCGCGCGCTTGATCGTCGTACGAGCGGGTCGGCGAGCCGGCGCGGAACTTGAAGTCGACGATGCTCTCGAGCTGGACGACCGCGTATTGCAGGTCGAGGCCGTCGAGCGTCGCGCGGAGCGCGCCGGCGAGGCGGCGCGCGCGCGCATCCAACGCGGCGTAGAGCGACGGCTGCGATGCGAGGTGATCGAGCACGCGCATCGCGATCGCGACCGCGAACGGCATGCCCGCATGCGTCCCGCCGGTGAAGCACGGGCCGTCGGGCGCGAGCACCGCCATGACGTCGTCGCGCCCGCCGAACGCCGCGATCGGGAACCCGCCGCCGAGCACCTTGCCGACGGTGGTGAGGTCGGGAACGACGCCGACCCGGGCCTGGGCGCCACCGAGGCCGAGCCGCAGCCACGTGATGACCTCGTCGAAGATCAGCAGCGCGCCGCAGCGGTCGGCGCGCACGCGGAGGCCTTCGAGAAAGCCGGGAAGCGGCGGGACGAGTCCCATGTTGCCGCAGATCGGCTCGACCACGATCGCCGCGAGACGATCCCCCGTGCGTGCGAGAGCGCGGTCGACGTCCTCGAGGTCGTTGTAGCGCGCGACGGCGAGATCGGCCAGCGCGGCGCGCGGGATGCCGGACCGCTCCGCGTGCGGCGTCTCGGCCGACGCGCCCGCGTCTTGCAGCGCCAGATCGAAGTGTCCGTGATAGTTGCCGGAAAACTTCAGGACCGCATCGCGTCCGGTGAACGCGCGCGCGACGCGCACGGCGCTCTGCACCGCTTCGCTGCCGGTCGTCGTGAAGCGCACCTTCCGCATCGACGGCAGGTACGTGCGGATGCGCTCCGCGAGCGCGCGCTCGTCGCGCGTAGTGGAGCCGTACACGACGCCGCGCGCGGCGAGCGCGTCGAGGCCGTGCAGAAACGGCGGCGTGTGGCCGAAAAGCAGCGGCCCGTACCCCATGACGTAGTCGATGTACCGGTGCCCGCCGGCATCGAAAGCGTACGGGCCCTCGGCGCGCGCGCAGACGAACGGCTCGCCGCCGACGCGGCGTCCGGCGCGCACGGGCGAGCTCGTGCCGCCGGCGAGCGCGCCGGCGCGTTCGGTGTGGGGCGTACTGTCCGGCGGAAAGCGTCCTCATACGAGCCGGATTCACCAAACGCGGTCCAGAACCGGGCGCATCATGGCTGGACCTGCCGCGTTCCGCGCCGACCATGTCGGAAGCTTTCTCCGTCCCAAGGAGCTGCTCGCCGCGCGTGCCGACGGTACCTCGCCGGAGCGCCTGCGGGAGATCGAAGATCGCGAGATCTCGCGCGTGCTCGCGAAGCAACAGGAGCTCGGCTTCGATCTGTTCACCGACGGCGAGTTCCGTCGCGGCGGCTTCATGACCGATCTGACCGACGCGGTGGAAGGCTTCGACGAGCACGAGGGCGTCGCGCGCTCGTGGAACGCGGCCGGCACGGCAACCGCGGTCGCACCGAGCGCCGTGAAAGGCATCGTGACGTCAAAGCTGCGTCAGGCGCGCCGCCTCACCGCGCTCGAGCTGCCGTTCATGCGGCAGCACAGCCCCGGGCCGATCAAGATGACGCTGCCGAGCGCGACGCAGTTTCCCGCGATCGCGTACAAGAAGGGCATCAGCGAGCGCGCGTATCCCGACGCGCATGCATTCCTGCGCGACGTCGTCGGCATCATCGAGGCGGAGACGGCCGCGCTCGCGAGCGAAGGCGTCGCGTACATCCAGATCGACGCACCGCGGTACAGCTACTACCTCGACCCGAAGTGGCGAGAGTTTCTGCGCGCCGAGTTCGGCGAGCCCGACGCGTTGCTCGACGAGGCGATCGCATCCGACAACGCGTGCTTTCGCGCCGCGCGGAAGCCGGGCGTGACGCTGGCGATCCACCTCTGCCGCGGCAACAATCGGAGCCAATGGTACGCCGCCGGCGGCTACGACGCGATCGCGGAGAAGTTGTTCAACACGCTCGAGGTCGACCGCTTTCTGCTCGAGTACGACGACGAGCGCTCGGGCACGTTCGAGCCGCTGCGCTTCGTGCCGGATGGAAAGACCGTCGTGCTCGGCCTCGTGAGCTCGAAGCGGCCGCAGCTCGAAGATCGGCGCGAGCTGCTGCAGCGCATCGAGGAAGCCTCGAAGTTCGTGCCGCTGGAGCGGCTCGCGCTGAGCCCGCAGTGCGGCTTTGCGTCGATGGCCGAAGGCAATTTGCTGAGCGAAGACGACCAGTGGGCCAAGCTCGCACTGGTCGCGGAGACGGCACGCAGCGTCTGGGGCTAGCCGTCATCTTGATCTTCTCCAAGGGGCCGTCGTGAGCGTGTGGATCGGGATCGTCGCGTCGGCTGCGCTCTATGCGTGGGGGCTCGCGCGCGTGCGTCGCGCACGCCGGACGTTTCCGAGAGCCGCGATCGTGGCGTTCGCGCTCGGGCTCGCCGTCATGGCGGCGTCGCTGCTGGGCCCGCTCGACGATCTCGCCGACGCATCGCTGGCGTGGCACATGGTGCAGCACCTCGCACTCGTGTCGCTGGCCGCGCCGCTGGTGCTGCTCGGTGCGCCGCACCGCCTCGCGCTCGCGGCGCTGCCGCCCGCGGAAGCGGCCGCGCTCGCGCGCGTGCTGAGCTCGCGCGTGCTGCGCGCCGTAACGCATCCGGCCGTCGCGTGGCTGCAGTTCGCGGTCGTGCTGTACGGCACGCATTTTTCGCCGCTGTATGAGGCGGCGCTCGAGAACGCGGCCATCCACGCGTGCGAGCACGCGCTCTACCTGCTGTCGGCGGTCATCTTCTGGACGCCGCTGCTCGCCGTAGCGCCGGCGCCGCACGCGCCGCCGCATCCGGCGCGTCTACTCGCGCTGTTCCTCGCGCTGCCGATGAGCGCGTTCCTCGGCTTCGCTTTCTACGTCAACCGGACACTGTTGTACGCGCACTACGCCGCGCGACCCGACGCGCTCGCCGATCAAGGCAACGCGGGCGTCGTGATGTGGCTCTTGGGCGGGTCGCCGATCTTCGCCGCGATCTTGTGGTGCGTCGTCGACTGGGGCGCGCGCGAACGGCGGCTCGACGCAATCTCCGACGCCGCCGGCTGATCGCGTCGGTTGCCGGCAGCATCGCGGATTTCCGTGATGATGCCGGAGCGCATCTCATTGCGTCTGCACGTGTTGAAGAACGACTCTCGCAACGGCTTTCGATGTCGCGAGCGCCTGACCGTCTCCGGGCTGGCCCGCGACATTGACCTGAAAGAGCAACTCGTTCTTGAGAACGGACAGCGTGCCGTTCTTCCAGCCGGCCTGGTCGCCGAGATCGGCGATGACCTGAGCGTCCGCAAACGCGCGACTGACGATCGGGTTGTTCACCGGCACACCCGGAATCACTTGAACCGCCTTCAAGATCGCCGCGAACTTGGCGAACCCATGCGCTTGCTGGACCTGTCCGATCGTCTGCACCGTCAGGGCGACTTGCTGACCCGCGATTCCGGTCTTGTTGCCGATCGCCCACACGCACTCGTCGCGCGTCGGCTTCTTCGGCACGTAGACTTGGTTCGCCGCGACGCCGGCGGCCGCCGCGATATCGCTTTGAGAGACCATCTCGCACGGGTCGTAAGCATGGCCACCGCCCGAGGCCGCAGGCATCGGAGACGCGGCCGGCGGGGCGGACGGCAACGAATCGGCGACCGCCATCGCGGGCGCGGTCCATACGGCGAGGCTCGCTAGTACGCTCAACGTTTTCATGCCGCTAGATCTAGCAGACATGCATTCCCCAACCGTTCCGAATCGCCGGGGACGCTTCCGGAACGCCCGCTCCGTAGCATGTGAATGTCCACAGAGAGAGGTGTTTGCATGTCCAGACGAACGGTGCTGCCCCTCGCGGCTACGCTGATGAGCGCCGCGTCCTTGCTGCTCGCCGCCATCCCGGGCGGCGCGTCGGCCCAGTCGCTCGATTCCAAGCGGCCGACGCCGCTCGTCGCCGGCGAAAACCCGGGAACGGTCGACAGCATGGTCGGGCCGCAGTTCTGGTCTTTTCAGACGAAGAGCGGAAGCGCCACGATCAGCGTGCGCTTTGCGGCTATGGGACTTTTCGGAAACGCGAGCGCTTCGACGATTCAGGTCGTCCTCCATGACGCCACCGGCAAGCAGTTTGCAGCCGAGTCGGTGACGTCCACGGGCAAACCCGTCGAAGTCAGGTGGCCGGGAAAGTTCCCGAAGCCCGCTACGGTCGTGCTCGAGATTCGTCCCGCCGGGTCGAGCTTGGTGCGCACGGGCGGCGATTACAGCATTGCGGTCAGCGGCGCCGTGAATTTCGCGAACGTCAAGGCGCCCGGTCCCGAGCGCATCGCCGGCACGTACTCACTGATCATCTGTCCGCCGGCGTTGGAGTGTCAGGCCGTCCGGTTCTTTCCGACCGGATCCGTGAAGGCCGCGGACGGCACGGCGGGCACGTGGACGAGCTTCGATCCCGCCGCTTCGATCTATACCGTCAAGATCGGCTCGAACACGTGGAGCGTGAAGTTGATCCCCGGTCGCGGCCTCCTCGACACCGCGGACACGAACAAGATCGTGTTCCAGGCCGTTCGATGACCTGGGACGCTTCGGGAACGGTCCGCCGCTACGCTGACCGCATGATGCGATTTCAGACCACGTCTTGTACGGTTGCGGCCGCACTGCTCTCCCTGCTCCTCACGCCGGCTTCCGGCGTCGCGGCCACGACGAATGAGGGCGGCTCGCAGCAAGTCGCCGCGCAAACCGGATGCATGAACAAGTGGATGTTCGACGGCATGTGGCGCGTCCGCGTGACGAAGGCCGTCTTGACGCCCGCCACCGCGAGCGACGTGAACAGCTGGGACGTCACGATGCAGTGGGCCAACGGCACGTCGTTCGCCGGTCTGAGCCCCGGCGACTCGCTCAAACAAGACCTCGTCATCGCGCTCAAGAACGGCGACACGCTGTCGGCCAACGGCACGGTCTCAGGCGGACTGATCGAACAGAAGCTCGACTACCATACGTTTCCCGCCTCGGGACAATTCACGTTCACGCAGCCGTTCAGGACCGGCGACACGCTCGATCCGGCGAACCCCCCGGTGAAACTCCTGATCACCTTCGACGTCGCGAAGTACCGCAGCTACCATCCCGGCGGTACCGGTGCGCTCTGGCGGCAGAAAACGGTCGGCGCGAACTACCGCGTCGATCTCACCTGCGGCGCGTAACCGGCTGGTTCACGCCTCGCATGTCACGGCGCAAAGATGCCTTCCTCGTCAATCTCTGGCGAGAACTCGGTCGCGACGATCCTGGGCATGCCGACTGGCGGGGCAGCGTCGAGCACCTGGCCTCGCGGCGGCGGCTGTACTTCACGGGCATCACCGATCTCGTCGCGTTTCTCTCCGAGTACACGAGGGACGCGACGGTGGGCGAACGCGATCTCAATGCATGAACCGTTCGCTGATATCATCCGGCGGGCCGGGTGCGCGGCGTTGATGCTCGTCCTTGCCGTCTCGCCGCTGTCCGCCTGTTCCCGTGCGGACACGAGCGCGGCAGGCGTCGAGGATTCGGTGCGATCCCTCGCAGCGGGCGGTGTGGCGGTGACGCCCGACGTCACCTCGCGTACGCCGGTCGTCGCGCTCGCAGGACCCGAATCCGCGATGCGCTTCACGCTGTGGCAAGTCCGAAACCTCGTCGCCGAAGCGAACGCGCACAACGGCTATCTCGGAAACGAGCTCGATTCGCTCGGCACGCCGCCGCCCGGGGTGCCGCCGTTCTCCGTGCTCGTCGGCGCGTGGCTCACACGCCACCAAGGCCCGCTGGCGGAGTACGCACAGCGCCTCATGGGGCCGCAAGACTATACGCATACCGCCGGCATCGTCTTCCCGACGATGGTCGTGCTCGCGTTCATCGCCGACGCCGCGCGCGTCACGACGACGGCGGCGCATCCCGCGGTGTTCGACCTCGGCCCGTACATCGCCGCGCCGGCCGAGGCCGCGGGAATCTGCACGGACGTATCCGCATGGGTCAGCTCGGTCGTGAACAGCGTTGCGAACGCGCTCCAGAGCAGCAGCTCGAGCTGGCTCGGCACGCTTTGGAACGCGGTCGTTTCTCTCGCCGGGAGCGCCGTGACCGCGGTGGCCGCAACGGTCTTGCAATCGCTCATCGGATTCGTCACGCGGATCGCTACGATCGCGGCCATGTTGATGCAGGTCTCCGCGATGTTCAAACCGTGGACCGTGGACTTGACTGCGCCCACGTCCTTGCTTCTCGAGGACACACCACTCGCCGGGAGCTTCGACGCGAAGCTGAACGCGCAGACAATTCCGTGGCCGTCCACGCTGATCGACTGCGTCAAGACCATCTCCGGCGTGAACCTCGGCGATGCGTCGTATGCCGATGCGCCGGTCAAGTGGACGAAGCCGATCGGCATCCCCGGGAAAGCGTCCCCCCTCTCGTGGCGGAAGACGACACCCTGCGCTTCGACAAGACCGCGCACTATACGTACAGCACCGTGCCGGTGCCCTTGCCCCCCGACTGTATGACGCTCAGGGAAGCCGGTCAGCTCGGGATCACGGTTTCGGTCGAGCGAGCCGACATCTCGAAGACGCTCACGACGCTCGAGCAGTTGATCACGAACGAGCTGCCGTCCGCGATGCAACGCTACCTCGGCCCGTACGTGCAGCCGGCCTTCAACGCGGCGAACACCGCGGCGACGAAAATTCGGCGCACCGCACGCCAGCGCCGTCACGATGCTGCAAGAGAACATCGCGGATCCGCTGTGCATTCACACTCCTCCCCCAGGGACACCGACGCCGCAACCGACGGTGCAGCCGGGGGCGCGAACGTTGCCGTTCGCGCAGTGCGAGAACCTGATCACCGACTCCGACACCGCGCCGTACCTCGACGGTGCCGTGAACCTCAATCCGACGATGACCGCGGACTCCCGGCGCAAGTTCATCGGTGTGCTGAAGTTCATCGTGAGCCTGGCCCCGAAGGAGACGGGACCTACGGCCTACCGCAGCGATCAGATCTCGATGTGCGCCATCGGCACTCCCGGCGAACATCGGCATGATCAGAGCGGTATTCTGGTCCGAGCCGGCCGGTGATGCCCCGTATCACCGCGCGGACCCGTTCATCGTCGATCCGGACGATCCGAACGACTGCCGCGCGATGTTCGGCCTCGATCTCCTCAACCGCTTCGACGCCGATTGTGTCGGCTTCAACAACGTCGTAAAGATTCAGGATGCGACCGCGCAATACGGGATCGCCGCGTTGCCGCCGATCGCCATTCCCCGCACGCGGAGCGCTCGTGAACGTGCTGAAGTCGATCGTCCAGCGGCTCTGAATTTCGTCTACCGCAATCTCGCCAACAACCGGAGGACTCTACCATGCACAGTTCGTTTTTACCGGCAGTCAGGCTCATCGGGACGATGGTGCTCGCGGCCGCGACCACACTGCCGGCCCTTGCCGACGCATCCGCGGATCTCCGCAATGCAATGGCGGCGACCGCACGCGAGCACTCGTATCATATGACCATGACGAGCGCGGCCTCGGGAACGGTCGAGGCCGACATGCTCTATCCCGGCCGCCTGCACATGATCATGAAGAAAATGAACATGGAATCGATCGTCATCGGCGACACGATGTACATGAAGCAGAACGGCGTCTGGCACAAACTTCCGGGCGGTGGATCGGCGACGACGTCGGACCCGATCAAGGCCATGGCTGCGAAATGGAAGCTGGTCAAAGTCGTTGACCTCGGGCAGAAGCTCGCGGGCGGATCGATGCTGCACGCGTATCGCGTCACGAACCTCCGCACCCAGACCACCGACACGGTGTTTCTCGACAGCGGCGGCCGGATGGTCCGGTTCGAGGACGGCACGGTCGTGTTCGAATTGTCCAAGTTCGGCGAGCCGCTCAACATCGTAGCGCCCATCTAGCCATGTCGACGTCACACCGCGTCCTCATCGCCGCTCTCGTCCTGAGCGCGCTCGCGCCGTCGACGGGCGCGCTGGCACTCCCGA
This sequence comes from Vulcanimicrobiota bacterium, assembly GCA_963841685.1. Lineage (GTDB taxonomy): Bacteria > Vulcanimicrobiota > Vulcanimicrobiia > Vulcanimicrobiales > Vulcanimicrobiaceae > Vulcanimicrobium. Next base: position 1,001,161 of record CAWJDU010000003.1, on the reverse strand, counting down.
AGCCCACCGCAAAGCCGGGGCTCACGATGACGCCTCGTCCGGGCCTCCTGCTCGCGACGCCGACTCCCGGACCACGCCCGAAGTGTTCGCGCAACGACCCGAAGTGCCCGGGCCCGCATCCCGCGCCGCGCTAGGCGCGCGTTCGAAGCACTCGTGCCGTCGACCGACGGCTCGAGCCGCGGAATGCTTCCGGAACGCGCGCACGCTACGGTTCGGCTGAAGGAAGGGACAACATGTTCTTGCGATCCACGGCCATTTGCTCGGCAGTTCTTCTCGTCGGAACCCTAGCCGCTACGCCGCCGCTCGTAACCGGTTCGGCCGCCGGCGTCACGGCGCAAACGATCCAGTCCGCGCTCGCGCCGGGGAGCCCGGTCCGCGCGAAACTGCTGTCGCGCGCGTGGAGCGCGCCGGGCACGACGACGGAAGAGTACGTGCCCCGGGCCGCGGATTTTCCGCCGATCCTCGAAACGCCGATCGACGTCGGCGCGGGCGGAGGCGCACACGCGGGCGCGACGCCGGCGGGGCCGAGCGGCGGAGCCGCCGCGCCATGCGCGCCGGTCGTCACCAGAGCCAAGGGCAAACTCACGTCGCAGGGCTACATCGTGATCGAGGGCGCCTGTTTCGGCTCCGACGGCAGCGTGCTCATCACCGGCTTCCCGGCGGGCGTCGTCCAGCCGAAGGTCGAGGCGTGGACGCCGACCGCGATCACCGTGCAATTGCCGACGATCACGGGCGTTCCCGACCTCACGATGCAGGTGCTCGTCAAGAGCGGAGCGCGCGCCGCCAAGCCGTTCGAGGCCAAGTACGTCGCGGCGATCGGCGACCCCATCCCGCTTGCGAGCAAGTATCTCGTGAACAACGAGTGCGCCGGTGGAGGGATCCCCGGCGTATGCGAGGTCTCTGCCTCGCATCCGGCGATCGGCTCGCATGCGGACTTGAGCCAACAGAGTGGTGCTGATGTGTGGACGTTGTCCCTTCCGGCGCATTTCCGGCTCCACGCAATCCGTCTGGTCCACTTGCTGAAGGGCGCGACGACGACTTCGACGATCGATGCGAGCTCGAGCGGGAAAACGTTCAACGTCGCATGGACCGAGGATCCGAACTCCTCGATGACGGCAACGACGCAGACGCAATCGACGTCCAGCTCGGGCTCGAGCTGGAACGACATCTTCGGTGACATCGCGACCGGCGGCGCCGCCGCCGCCTTCAACACCGGATCTTCGACGAAGACCGTCACCACGAGCACGCGGACGACGCTCTATACCGAGGCATATCGGATCGAGCCGCTCGTTCGCGGTCCGCTCGGAATGATGCCGTAGCCTTCGTGCCGCCGATGTAGCGCCGCGGGGGGCACGGCGCGAAGTCCCGGCAAATGACGATTGATGGGCGTCCGTATTGCCCTTTTCGGTCAGCCGCGCGTCTTATCCGATGATGGATTGCGCGAGTTCGCGCTCCCCCGCAAGACGCTCAACGTCCTCGCCTATTTGATCTTGAACAGGCGGCGCGCACCGACTCGCGATACGGTCGCGTTCGCCCTCTTCCCCGACGATGAGGAAGAGGCGGCGCGCAATGCGGTGCGTCGTAACCTGTCGTACCTGATCCAGGCCCTTCCCGACGGCAGAGCGTTCATCGACGCGGATGCGGAGCGCGTTGCGTGGAAAACGGATTCGCCGGCGCAGGTGGATGTGATCGCGTTCGAGCAGGCCATCGCCGAAGGACGCCCCGCGGACGCGATCGCCGAGTATGCCGGTCAGCTGTTGCCGACCATCTACGACGAGTGGACGACGGCCGATCGCGAACGCTTGCGAGACGCCTTCCACGAGGCGCTGAGCCGAACCATCGCAGGCGATCGCTCGCGACGCAGCTATGATGCGGCGACCGCCGGTGCGCATCGGTTGCTCGACGAGGATCCGTGGCGTGAGGATATCGTGCGGCAGCTGATGGCGATCCGCTATGAGGCCGGCGACCGGGCCGGTGCACTTTTGGCATTCGAGCGCTTCGCGACGCTCCTGCGCCGCGAGATGCAAAGCGAGCCGATGCCCGAAACGTTCGCGCTGCGCGAAGCGCTGCTGCGCGGCGCGCGGTTGGCAACCAGCGAACCGCAACGAATCGCTCCCGCCGCCGGGGACTCCGACGCGGCACTGCCGTTCGTCGGGCGCGATGCCGCGATGCAGCGGGCCCATAACGCGTGGCAGTCGGCGGCGGACGGATCCGCAAGTGTGCTTTTCGTCTCCGGCGAGGCCGGCGTCGGCAAGAGCCGCTTCACGACCGAACTCGTTCGGATCGCGGAGCGCGAAGGGGCGTTCATCGTGCGGGGCTACACGTCGTCCGGGGGCGAGCAGCAACCGTACGAAGTGTTCATGGACGCCTTGCACGGCGCCCCCGCGCTCGTCGAAGAGCACGCCCGTTCGACGCTCTCCGACGACCGCGCGGCGCGCCTTCGCCTCTTCGACGCCGTTCGCCGCCGGCTGAGCGACTTGTCGCGGGCACGCCCGATCGTCGTGGTTCTCGAGGACCTGCACTGGGCCGGCGCGCCCACAGTCGATCTGCTCGACGCGATCGCCCGCCGGCTCGAGCGCGCTCCGGTGCTGATCGTCGCGACGGCGCGCAGCGACGAGCTCGCCCGCGCGCACCCGCTGCGCGCGCTGCGACGCCAGTTGCAAAGCCAAGGTCTCGCCGCCGAGATCACGCTCGACCGTTTGAACCTCGACGACGCGACGCGCGCCGCGCGTGCGGTGTTGCCGGCGAGCGTCGACGAAGCCGCCCTCGGTCAAATCCTCGCGTGGGCCGACGGCGTACCGCTGTTGCTCGTCGAAGCGGTACGCGATCTTGCCGCGGGCCGCACCTCCACCGCGTCGTCGATGACCTCACTGCTGGCCGAGCGTTTCGAACGACTCTCGTCCGATGCGCAGACGGCGTTGATCTTCGGCGCCGTGCTGGGCGAACGCTTCGACTTGGGAACGCTGGTCGCCGCGACCGGGTGGCGCGACGACCAAGTTCTGGACACCGTCGGTGAATCGATCGAACACGGCCTCGTGCGAGCGAGCTCGCGCGCACCGGGACTGACGTTTGCCTTTACGCACGATCTGGTTCGCGTCGCGGCGCTCGAGCGCATCTCGCATGCAGACCTCGTTCGTACGCACGGCCTGGTCGCTCGTGCGATCTGTGCGCAGGCGACCGATAACGGGGCACGTGCGGGTCAGGTTGCCCGCCACTTCGCGGCCGCCGGCGAAAACGTGCGCGCCGCAGAGTATTTTCGCAGCGCGGCGCGGTATGCCCTCGACGTCTTCGCCAACGAGGACGCGAGGGAGAGCGCATCGGCCGGACTCGCGCTGTGCGACCAAGGAGACCCGAGCCAACGGGACCTTTGCTACGCACTCGTCGATTTGCGAGAGCAGAGCTTGTCGCGCATCGGGGCGACCGAGGAACAGCGGCGAGATGCTGGTACGCTGGTGACGCTCGCCGACGGCGACGAAGGATCAGCGGTCGCGCTCGGCCGCCTGTTCGAAGCGTATAGCAGCGACGTTGCCGGCCGTACGGAAGCGTTAACGCGGCTCGCGGCGGTCGCGGGAGCCTCCCCGTTGGCAGAGCGGTCCTACGCACACGCCACCGCCCGGCATGCGTTTCTCAAGGGCGAGTTCGCGAACGCACGCGAGGCTGCTTTGCGCACCGCGGACGCCTTCGAACAAGCCCGAGACCCGCGAGCGGCGATGAAAGCGCGGCTCATGGGGATCGGTTGCCTCGTGCGGCTCGGCTCGTTCGGCGAAGCCGAGGCAGAAGTAGAACAACTCCGTCCTACCGCCGACGCGAGCGACGACGCCGTGTTGCGATGGGAGTTTCATTTGACCGCGTCGATGGCGCAGATGGAAACGCACCGCGAGGCGGCGCATGCCGATGCGCACCGTTCGCTCGCGCTCGCGCTGCGGATCGGCGACCGGTTCGGAGAGGCGCGTGCCCGCCACAACGTCGCCGCGGTAGCGAGCAAGATACGCCGTTACGATGAGGCGCTGGACCAGCAGGAACGAGCGCTTGCGGCGTACCGCGACATCGGCGATGCGCCCGGGGTCTTCGATGCAACGCTCAATATCGTGGCCGTGCGAATATTTTGCGGTGACTATGAGCGGCCGCGGCGACTGCTCGGCGAAATCGAAGAAGATATGAGGCCGTTCCTCGCGATGCGGTGCCAGCTCATTCGTGGCGTGCTCGCCAAGCGCACGGAACGCCTCGATGACGCGGAGCGCTACTTGCAGAGTGCGCGTGCGCTCTCAAGAGAGCTTGGTGCATCGTTCGTCCGGGGGCGCAGCGAGTTCGAGCTGGCAGACCTGCTCGCGACGCAAGGCCGTCTCGATGAAGCCGGCACGTTGTTGAACTCGGCGCTCGAGACGTTTGCCGCGATGGGGGAGCCGGAGGTCGAAGTCGAGGCGTTAGCGCTCTCGGCCCGGCTTCTCGCAGCGACGGGCGACGCGGACGGAGCGCGGGCGCGTGCTGCGCGCGCGGCCGCGCGGTGCAAGGAACGACGCCCCCAGTCGTACAGCGAGATCGCATGGAATCTTGCATCGGCCTTCGCCACGATCGGCGACGAGCGTGCGGCGGATGCGGCGGCGCACGATGCCGCGGCTGCGTGCGTCGACGATGCGCTCAGGATGCCGGCCGAGCTGGCGGAGACGTACATGACGCTGCCATGGCATCAGCAGACGCTGGCGTATCTGTGGGCCCGCTCCTAGCCGCCGGCCTTACGTTGTGCGCCGGCTCGACTGCTCTGCACACGTTTCCGTGCACCGGAGACGCGATGAAACTGAGCAGCGCAACTTTTCGCGGCTCCGTTGCCACAGGCCGCGGCGCCGCGGTCGCGAACGTTTTCCGTTCGCCGCTTCTTCCGCCGTCCCGACAAAGGTTACACGCCGCTCCGATGCCCGCGCAACTCGAGATCACCCCCGACACCAACATTCGCGCGCTCGTCGCCGATCTGCCGATCGCGGAGGACGTCCTCACGCAGTTCGGGCTCCACTGCGCGGGATGCGGCGTGAACAAGTACGAGACGATCGCGCAGGGCGCCGGCGCGCACGGCCTGCGTGTCGAGCCGATCGTCGCCGCGCTCGTGCAGGCACGCATGTCGGGGCGCGTGCCGACGATCATGAACGAAGACCGGCGTCCGCAGCGCCGCGCCCCCGGCGAGTTCAACCGGCGCGCGCGGTTCACGTACGTCGTGCCCGTCATGTCGGGCAAAGGCGGCGTCGGCAAGTCGCTCACGACGGCGCTGCTCGCGGTCGGACTGCGCCGCGCGCACAAGCGGGTCGGCATCCTCGACGCGGACATCACCGGGCCGTCGATTCCGCGGCTCTTCGGCCTGACGCAGCCGCTCGGGCTCGAGCCCGATCCGTCGACGCCCGCGGGTCAGCAACCGAAGCCGCTGATGGTCCCGGCCATGTCGCGCTCCGCGATCGAGATCGTCAGCTCCAACCTGCTGACCGACAAAGAGGACACCGCGATGATCTGGCGCGGTCCGATCCTCTCCGGCGTCATACGGCAGTTCTACGAGCAAGCGCTGTGGTCGGATTTGGATTACCTGTTGATCGATCTTCCGCCCGGCACGTCCGATGCGCCGCTCACCGTGCTGCAGTCGCTCGCGGTCGACGGGATCGTACTCGTGACGATGCCGCAGCGGCTCGCGACGATGATCGTTCGCAAAGCCGCCAACCTCGTGCACCAATTGGGCAAGCCCATCGTCGGCGTTGTCGAGAACATGTCGTACTTCATCGCGCCGGACACCGGCAAGCGGTACGAAGTGTTCGGTCCCTCGTACGCCGATCAGGTCGCCGAGCTCGCCGGCGCACCGCTGTTCGCGCGGCTGCCGATCGACCCGACGATCGTCGCGAAAGCCGACAACGGCCGCGTCGAGGAAATCGACGATCCGATCGTCGACATGCTCGCCGACAAGCTTCAGGCCGCGATGGCTGCGCGCCCGGCGAAGCCGGCCGAGAGCATCTCGCTGATCTAGCGCTCGCGCGCGGGTACACGAGCGCAGTGAACGACCGCACCGCGTTTCGAACCGCCGCAGCCGGCGCCGCGGCAGGGTTCGCGCTCGGATACGCGTTCGTGCGCAACGCGCAGGCGCTGCGTGAGCTGCGCGCGCCGTCCGCCGCACTGCCCGAGCCCGATCCGAAACGCTACGGAGCGCTACGCCGCGCGCTGATGGTCGCGGGCGTCGTGCGCGGCGTCGCGTCGCTCGGGGTGACGGCGTTCGTTCTCGGCGATCGTCTGGAGCGCTCGCTCGCGCCGCTCCCGCGACCGCTGCGCGCACCGGTGTTCGCGCTCGCCGTGCTGGCGTTCGACACCGTGCGCGACGCGGGCACGGACTTCGTCGAAGAGCACGGCGTCGAGCGCGCGTACGGCATGTCGAACCAAACGCCGGCCGCGTGGGCGGCGGACCATGTGAAGGGGGCCGCCGTCACGGCCGTCGTGACGGCGCTGCTGGTCGCGCTCGCCGACGGCGTCGTGTCGCGCGCCCCACGCCGGTGGCCGCTGATCGCGATTGCGGCGGCGCCGCCGCTGCTCGCGTTCGCAACCGTGGCCGCGCCGACGTTCGTCATGCCCCTGTTCAACCGCTACGAACGGGTCGAAGGCGCGCTCGAGGCGCGCATTCGCGAGCTGGCGCGGCAGTACGGCGTGGGCGACGCCTCGATTCTGCACTTCGATATGAGCCGGCAGACGAAGAAGGCCAATGCGTTCGTCACGGGGGTGCTCGGCACGCAGCGCATCGCGCTCGCCGATACGCTGGTCGAGAACTTCCCCGAGGACGAGACGCTGTTCGTGGTCGCGCACGAGCTCGGGCACTACGTGCGTCGCGATCCGTGGCTCGGAATCGCCGTCGGCACCGCCGCGCTTGCCGCGATGCTGCTCGCCGCGGACGCCGGTCTGCGCGCGACCACCCGCCGCGGACTCGACTCACCCGCGCAGGGCGCCCGCCTCGCGTTCTATGCGGCGCTGGCGCAGGTCGTGCTGACGCCTGCGGTCAACGCGGTGTCGCGCACGATGGAACGCCGTGCGGATCGCTTCGCCGTCGATGCGACGCGCGACGCAGCCGCCGGAGCGCGCGCGTTCCGCCGCCTCGGCGAGCAAAATCTCGCGGAGCTCGATCCGCCGCGGTGGGCCGAAGTGCTGTTCGCCTCGCATCCGTCGCTGGCGTCGCGCATCGAGGCGCTCGAAGCGGCGGCTCGCTAAAGCTCCTCGTCGACCTCCTCCCGCGGCTGCGCGGTCGTTGCAACCGTATCGAGCCACCGCACGAACGGCGCGGTCGCGCGAATCGCGTCGCGGAACGTCCGGAACGCGCCGCGCTCGCGCAGCTCGCGGTCGCTCACGTCGCGCCGCAGCATGTAGTTGCGGGCGCGGATCAGCGGCAGCCGCGGATGCGTCTTCGGAAACCCGCGCGGCGTGACGCGAAGCGGATTCGTGTCGAGCGGCGCATAGGGCCGAATCGCGCGTGCGGCCAGGATGCGATCGAACTCGCGCGCGCGCGCGCCGTCCTCCACGAACGTCGTGCGGAGCGCATGCAGCGCGGGCTTCTCAGGCTCCCAGATGCCGCACGAGAGCTCGGACCCGCCGGGTGCGAGGTGCAGGTAGTAGCCGGCGAACGCGCCGCTCTTGCCGCCCGGCGAGATCCACGCCGAGAGCCAGGTCTTGTACGGATCGCGCTGCTTGTGGAACCGCGTGTCGTTCGCGATGCGAAAGAGGCACGCGCGCGGATCGACGTGCCGCAGGCGCGGATCGTCGTTCGCCGCATCGAGCAGCACCATCGTGACGAGGTCGCCCCAGCCGGGGCGCACGTGCTCGTCCCAAGCAGCACGGTGCTCGTGGAACCAGGTGCGGTCGTTGTTCGCCTTCAGCCCGCGCAGGAAGCGAAAGGCGACGGCGAGGTCGAGCGGCTCTGTCCGACGCGCCGCACTCACCGTCGCGGTGCGTCGTGCAGGAGCGCGCGAAGATACGTATGCCACACGGCGGCGACGGTGTGCGTCCCGTGGCCGCGCGTCTCCGGGCCGATCGGCAGCAGCACGTAGCGTCCGTGCTGAACGTGCACGATCTCGCGATCCATGATGCCGAGCTGCGGCGGGTTGATCTCGTCGTCGGCGCTGTTGATCGCGAGCAGCGTCGCGCCGATGCGGCCGAGATCGGGCTCGGGATCGTAGTCGCGCGACGCTTCGAACTGATAGATCGTATCGTTGGCGTCGAAGCGCGTCGCGAACGGGACGACGGTCGTGCGGTAGTACACGTCGGCTTGATCGCGCGACGGGAACGTCGCCTGGTCGTACACCGGCGCCGAGCCGAAGATCCACTCGACGTCCGCGGCGGTACGGATGCCCTGCAACGGCTCCGTCTTGTACTCGCCGCCGTCGTACGCGGGGTCGCTGCGCAGCGCGTCGACGATCATGTCACGCCAGACGCGGTTGCGCCCGCCGATCTGGACCGGCAGGCTCGCGAGCGGCATCAGCGCGTCCATCATCGTCGGATACGTCTCGCCCCACATCCACGTCTGCATCCCGCCCATCGACGTTCCCGTAACGAGGCGCAGGTGGTCGACGTGCAGCGCGTCGGCGACCACGGCGTGCTGCGCTCGCACCATGTCGCGGTACCCGTAGTGCGGGAACTTTGCGTGCAGACCGTCGCTCGGCTTCGACGAGCGCCCGTGCCCGATGCCGTCCGGGATGATGACGAAATATTTCGCGGGGTCGAGCTCGCCGCCCGGAACGAACAGCACGCCCGCGAACCGGTCGACGAGGAACTGTTGCGCGCTGCCGCCCGTCCCGTGCAGGATCAGCACCGCGTTGTCGACGTGTCCCGCCGCGTCGCGATGCTCCTTGCCGAGCGTGACGTAGTGCAGCTTGAGGTACTTCATCGTCTCGCCGTCGGCGAACGTGAACTGCGGAACGACGTACGTGAAATCGTCGGGCCGCGGCCAGGCCGCAGCGCGTGCATTGCCGGCCGCTGCGGCCGCGAGCGCGACGGCCAGCGCCAGCGCGAGGAAGAATCGACGAGGCATGCGCCGCTCTACGCGAACGCTCCGAACGGGACCCTCCGGAGCGCTACACCGTCACGACCGGCGAGGGACGCGTTCCGAGCCAGGATGCGAGGTCGGTCTTCGTGTCGACGTGGACGCCCTCGCGCAGCTCGCGGCGGAACTCGCCGAAGAGCCCGAACGCCTCCGCGAACGCGTCGTGCTTGTGGATCGACTCGTAGTTCAGCTGCGTCGCGCCGAGGTACGCCGAGTCGGGGAAGTCCCCGTACACGTCGAGCACGCGCGCGAGAATTCCGCGGACGACGTCTTCGACGAATTTCGGATTGTGGTGCGCCTTGTTGACGATGAAGAACTCATCCGGGCGCTTCAGCAGGTCGTACGTCTCGCTGGACATCGACGACTCGACGATCTCGACGAGCTCCTCGGCGCGGACGTCGTCGCAGTACGGCGAGTCGACGCCGATGTACACGCCGCCGCGCCCGCGCTGATTGTGCGTCGCGACGGGGAGCGCGTCGACGGCGCGAACCGCGTCGCGCTCGCTGAACCCGGCGTCCTGCAGCTCGCGGATCGAGTGCTCGCGGACCATCGACTGCGCGCACGGGCACGCCGTCATTCCCTCCGCCTCGACCCCGACGATTCGCCGCGTCCCGTTCACGTCGGCGTGTGCGATGCCCACGAGCGTATACGTCTCTTCCGTTCGCTTCCCGCTCACGGGCGTCCATCGTTCGAGGCCGAACTCCGCGCGCAGCCGCACGTCGGCGCGCAGCGCGCCCTGCGAGCCGACGATCTCCCGAGCGATCTGCTCCGTGAGGTCCTCGACGCGCGACGGCTTGTCGTTGCGCGCCAGGACGTCGAGCGTCGCCGCTTCGAGCAGCTCCGAGAAACGCGACATGTGCACGCCGGCCTTGTGCGGCGCGAGGTCGGCGACCATCGTGAAGTCGCCGTGGAACAAGCGTTCCTCGCCGCCGTTGCGCAGGCGGATGACGTGCTTGACCGATGAGACGCCGACGCGGTTCAGCGAGAGCCGCACTTCGGGCTCCTCGTCCTGACGGTTCGCCGTAAAGTGCATCGAACGCCGCTTGCGCACGACGTGCGCGTGCGGGATCGCCGCAAGCAGCTCGGCGACGGTCTTCCCGCTGCGCGGATCGCGCGCATCCGGTGCGATCTCGGCGAGCGGCACGAGATTGAACGCTCGTTGGCAAGATACGGGTGCGGCACTTCGAACGGCCCGAAGTTCGCGAGCAGATCGTCGACGAGCAGAATGTCGATGTCGATGGAGCGCGCATCGAGCGGCGTGCGCGAGCCGCGCCCCGCGGCGTTCTCGACGTCGCGCGCGAACCGTTCGAACGCCCGCGGATCGAGCGCGGTCCTCAATTTGGCCGCGGCGTTGAGGAACGCGGGGCCGGCAACGCCGTTCGCGGGCGGCGCCTCGTAGAACCCCGACACCGATTCGACGAGCACGCGGCTGCGCAAGCGCTGCAGCGCGCCGAGGATGGAGCTCTGACGGTCGCCGAGGTTCGACCCGAGGCCGACGTACACCGTGTGCATCGCGTTCTTCAAACCGTTACCCCGCCGCGCGAGTTGCCCGGGCGGCGGCGGCGAGCAGCCGCGCCACGTCGACGGTCGCCGCAACGTCGTGCGCACGCACGATCCGCGCGCCGGCCGCGATCCCGAGCGCGGCGGCCGCGAGCGATGCCGGGAGCAGGTCGCGCGCGGGGCGGCCCACGATGCGCCCGAGGAAGCTCTTGCGCGACGCGGCCAAGACGATCGGGTACCCGAGCGCACGCAGCTCGCCGAACCGAGCGAGGATCTCGACGTCGGTCGCCGGCTCCTTACCGAACTCGAGTCCCGGATCGATCGCGATCGACTCGCGTGCGACGCCGGCCGCGACGGCACGCTCGGTGCGGTCGTACAGAAACTCCGCGATCTCGGCGACGGCATCGCGATAGACGTACGTCTCGGGCTCGCGCACGTTCAGCCGCCCTTTGACGTGCATGACGACGAGCGCCGCGCCATGCTGCGCCACGCACCCGCGAAAGATCGGGGTCCGACAACCCGCTGCAGTCGTTGATCATGTGCGCGCCGGCGCGCAGCGCCGCGTCGGCGACCGCCGCGGTGAACGTATCGACCGAGATCGCCGCACCGGTGCCGGCGTCCGCGATCGCGCGCACGGCGGGCACGACGCGCGCGCGCTCTTCCTCCGCCCCGACGAGCGGGTTGCCGTCGGCGTAGGACTGTCCGCCGACGTCGACGATCGCCGCGCCGCTCGCGACGTCGGCGCGCACGCGCTCGACCGCGCTCGCGACGCCGCCGGCGCGCTCGAAGAACGAGTCCGGCGTGACGTTGACGATCCCCATCACGCGCGCCTCATCGCTCACGTCGAGCACGCGGCCGCGCAGACGCAGCTGCGTCGGCGCGGCCCGTGCGCCGTCGTTCGCCGGTATCAGATCCCGCGCACGTTGTGCGCGTTCAGGACCCCGTTGACGCGCACGCGCAGGTCGATCAGGTGTGCCTTCGTCCCCTCGTCGCGCGTCACCGCGACGGCGCGACCGAGCCGCGCGGCGAGCTTGAGGAGGTTGTAGCGCGCGAGCGCCTGCGTCTCGCGCGGCAGATCGAGCTGGTCGGCGTACGTCGCGGGCAGCGCGACGATCTGCATCTGCAGGTCGGCGAACCGGCGTTGCAGCTCGCGGTGCGGCGCGTCGATCGTGGGACGGCCGAGGTCGTCGAAGATCGCGGCGTTCGTCCATGCGAACAGGTCCGCGAGGGTCATCGTGTCGCCCGGCTTGCGCACCTTGAGCTCTTGATCGGCGACGCGTCCGAGATTGACCGGCGAGAAGAGCTCGCCGATGACGTCGTCCTGCAGCTCGGCGATCACCTCGCGAACCGGGAAGTCGCTGCGGCGTACCGCGCTCGAGCCCCAGTGCACGCCGTAGCGCGTCGGCGCGGCGGCGTTCAGCAGTTCCGGCGCGAAGCGGAACGCGCGCGACGAGAGCACCCACCGGTCGAGCAGCTCGAACGCGCGGCGCTGCTGCGCGCGCGGAATCGTCTCGAACGGAAGCGACGCGCCGGGCTGACCGCGATGCGCGCGCGAGGTGTAGATTCCGCCGACGTACTTCGTCGCGAGCATCGCGTTGTTGAGCTCGTTGTCGAGCACGGTCACGAGGCCGGCGCGGATGTCCTGAAACGTGCGCGTGTCGCCGGGATACCGCTGCGTGAGGTGCGCGGTGACGTCGCCGTCGATCCGCATCTGCTCCTGCACGTACGCGAGCGGATCGCTCGACAGATCGAATCGCTGGATGCGCGGATCGATCGCGTACGCGTTCGCGTCCTCGTCCGTGCCGTACGCGTGTCCCGGCTCGGTCGAGCGCGCCGCGATGCGCCCGAGCGGCGCGCTTTCGTCCGACGACGAGCGGACGTTCGGGAACGTACGATAGCCGTACTCGATCGCCCAGTAGTCGTACGTGCCGAGCCGCGTCGGAAAGTAACTCGCCTGCCGTTCGCCGGGCGCCGCGAGGTTCGCCGGCGTGTAGTCCATCACGGACGCGGTCGTGCTGTGCGCGCGCGTGAACGCCGGATCGTGCAGCTGCGCGTACGTGTACGCGGTCGAGCCCTCGAAGTTGTGCCGTAGTCCGAGCGTGTGGCCGACTTCGTGCATCACCGTGCTGTAGAGCCATTGCTGCGCGTAGCGCTCGCGGTCCGCGGCCGTCGCCCGCGGGTTGCGCGCGAGCATCAGCGTGCCGAGCGCCGCCTGGACGACGGAGTCCTCTTCGAGCGAGCACTCCTGGCTCTGCGCCGCGCCGTCGGCATCGCCGGCCGTCCCGGCGCCGTCGCCGGCGAGCACCTCTTGCGCGAGCACGCCGCTCGAGACCGCGTACGGCCTGTCCTGAGCTTGTCGAAGGCCGTTGCGGCTCAGACGCTCCGCGGGCAGTACGCGCTCGACGTATCCGGTCTTCACCGAGCGCAGCGACTCGCCGTCGATGACCACCTCGGCGCGGATGATCTGTCCGGTGTCGGGATCGCTCACGTGCGGGCTGTACGCCGAGAAGTCGGGCGAGTCGCTCGTGATCCAGCGGACCGTCGTGTACCGGGCGTCGTCCGGATCCCAGCCGGGATCGGTCGGCGGATCCTTGACGACGATCGCGTGCGGGTGTCCGACGCGCGCGAAGGCATCGTTCCATGCGAGGATCCCGCGCCGCACCGTGTCGCGGTACTCTTTCGGTATCTCGTTCGTCAGGTAGAACGTGATCGGGCCGTTGTCGAGATCCCACCGGTCGATGAAGCGCTCGAACGGCGACGCGGTCGCATCGTTGCCGTACCGCTTGCGCGCGGTGATGAAGTAGCCGATGCGATCGTCCGCGATGCGCGGCACGAAGTGCGGGTCGCGGTCGGGCGGTGCGACGATGCTGTAGTGGACGCCGATCGGGATACCGCGTCCATCGGGCACCGTCGGCAGCGCGTTCGGTGGACCGTTGAACGTGAGGTTCACGCTGATCTCGTCGTTGCGCGGAAACGCCTTCGTCGAGAGATAGTACGACTTCGTCGCGTCGACCGCGTACGACGGACGAACCGTGAGGATCAGCAGACCCGGCAGCGAGGGCGGATTCGCACCGCCGCGTCCGAGGTCGGCGCCGATCCCTTCGAAGTCGGTCAGGAACACCGACGGCGCGACGACGATGTGCTTCTTCGCCGGATCTTCGGCGATGATCGGCGTCGAGAGAATCACCGAGTTCGCGACGCTGATCGCCAGCGAGTTCGCGGCGGCGCTTCCGGCCGGCGCGACGTAGCGGGTGTTCGGCGTCACCCACAACACGCGCTTGCCGACGAGCTTGAACGTGACCTCGAACGGCTCGTAGACACGCCCCGCGAACGCTTCGCCGCCGACGCCGCGCTCGATCGACGGCAGCACGATGTAGGTGCGGTCGAAGTTCTCCGGGCGCAGGTCGAAGTAGAGCTCGTCGTCCTTGCGGACGAGATCGATCACGCCCGGCTGGATGGTCGCGGACTTCGTGAACGTCACGTATGACTGCGGCGTGCCGAGCGAAGCCGCCAACGGTGACCGTGATGCGTTCGCGCGCGGCGTGGGCGCGGAGGCCGACGGCGCCGACGGCGGCGCGCTCGGTTCGGAGGGCGGCGTGGCGGCCAGCGTCGGCGCGGGGTTCGGACTCGGCGCGAGCGTCGCGGCGACGGGCGGCGCAGGCGTCGCCGCGGCGGCGGGCCCCCGCGCCGTCTGCGCGTGGACCAACGAAGCGAGGGACGCCGTGCCGAGCAGCACGGCGACAAGAGCGACGACAAGACGCCGGATCATCGGCCTTCGTTTCGAGGGAGGCCGAAACGTAGCCCGCTATCCTCGCTCGGCGCGCGCGCGGAAGCCCGTCACATCCCGCCGCGCAGAACCCAGCGCTGCGCGTTCGCGCTCTGCGTGACGAGCGTCGGTGAGAACCCGCCCACGCCGTCGCGGAGCGCGGAGATCGCAACGGGCGAGCCGAGAAACGCGATCGGAACGTCGCGCAGCAGCAGCCGCTCGATGTGCGCGTACGCGCGCTTCCGCACCGCGGTGTCGTACGATCCGACCGCCTCGCGCTGCGCAGCGTCCATCTCGGCGCCGCAGTAGAACGAGTCGTCGTAGCCGGCCGGCGGACGCTGGTCGCACGTGAACTGCGTGCTGTCGTCCGGGTCCATGCCCGCATACCATCCGTAGAACGCGAGGTCGTAGCGCCCGCTCGGCAAGACGCCGCCGAGCGCCGCGGGCGCATCGAACACGTTGCCGAGATACGCGTGCACCTGCGCATCGATGCCGACGGCGCGCAGCTCGCTCTGCGCGGCGACGGCCTCGACGCGATGCGTCTGCGAGGACTGCAGGATCGCGAGATCGAGCGCGAGCGGATGCCGCGGGCCGAAGCCCGCCGCCGCCGAGCAGACGCCGCGCCGCCGCCGGGTCGTGCACGATCGGGGCGAGCGAGGGGTCCGCGGCCCACATTGCGCGCGGCAGATCGGCGATCGCGGGCGCGTAGAACCCGTGCGTCACGTTCGCGCGGAACGAGCGCGCGTCGAGCGCGAGCGCGATCGCGCGGCGCACGCGGACGTCGTGCGTCGCGTGCCCGGCCTCCCCGTTCATCATGACGCCCCAATACGCGTTCAGCGGCGCGGTGCGAACGCGCACGTGGGGGATCGTCCGCGCCTCCGCGGCGGCGTTTGCGGAGATCGTCAGCGAGCCGTCGAGCTCGCCGCTGCGCAGCGCGACGAGCTCGGTGTTCTCGTCCGTCATGAACCGCACGACGACGTGCGCGATGGACGGTGCGCCGTTCCAGTACGACGGATTCGCGGCGAGCTCGATGTGGTCGCCGCGCACCCAGCGCACGAACCGGTACGGACCGGTGCCGACGGCGTCCGCGTTCAGCGACGAGCGCGCGAGCGCGCCGCGGCGCAGCAGGTGCGCCGGCGCGAGGTAGTACGGCTCGTCGCTCTCCGCGAACACCGTGCCGACGAACGGCGCGAACCGGCGCTTCAAGCGAAAGCGCACGGTATACGCATCCGGCGTGTCGACGGCGGCGACGGCGTCGTATCCGTGCCGTGTCTGCACGATGCTGCGCGGATCCATGACGGCACGGAACGACGCGGCGACGTCCGCACTCGTGAAGGGCACGCCGTCGTGCCAGCGCACGCCGCGGCGCAAGTGATAGGTGATCGTCCGGCCGTCGCGCGAGATCCCGCCGTTCGCCGCGCGTCGGCACGACCGCCGCGAGCGCCGGCACCGGCCGGCCCGCGCCGTCGCACGCGATCAGCGGGTCGTACATCAGCCGCAGCAGCTCGTTGTCGGCGATCGACTGCGCGAGCAGCGGCAGCAAGCTGTGCGGCTCGCTGGAAACGGCGAGGCGCAGCGAGCGCGGCTCGTGCACCGGCCGCGAACACGCACCAAGCAACGCGACGAAGACGAAACCGAAGATCAATGCGGCGGCTCGGCGCCGAAGCGCCGAACGCGATGGCTTCGCGTGCATCAGCGCGAAGCCACTCAATCCGATTCGCCGAATAACGGGCGAACGTCGCGCCGGCCGCGGTGGAGGTAGTCGACGCCGTTCATCCAGGTCGGGCGCGGCGCGCCCGCGAGCCAGTAGTCGAACCACTCGTCGAGGTGCACGGTCCAATACTTCTGCTGCTCGCGACCGCGCAAGTTGTGATCTTCGCCGTCGAACGAGAAGAGGTACGCCTCTTTGCCGAGGCGGCGCATCGCGGTGATGTACTCGATGCCCTGGAACTGCGGCACGGCGCCGTCGAGCTGGTTGTGGATCGTCAGGTACGGCGTGGTGACGTTCTTGATCCCGAACAGCCCGGAGTTCTCGAGATACAGGTCCGGACGATCCCACGGCGTCGAGCCGATGCGCGACTGCGTGTGCTCGTACTGCGACTCGCGCACGACGCCGCTCTCCAGCCGGATGCCGCCGTACGCGCTGATCATGTCGTCGACCGCCGCGCCCGCTTCCGCAGCGCGGAATCGGTGCGTCTTCGTGATCATGTAGTTGATCTGATACGCGGCCCACGAGTGTCCCGCGATGCCGACGCGGCTCGGATCGACGAAACCGCGTGCGCACCGCGGCGTCGACCGCCGGAAGAACGCAGCGCAGCGCGCTCTCGCCGGGATGCCCGATGCGATAGTGCACGTCGGGGAGCAGCATCACGTAGCCGTGCGAGACGTACCGCGCGAAGTTCGGGCTCGTGCCCGGCGCCGGCGAGTAGTACGTGTGGAACATCTCCGACCACGTCTCGTAGAAGTACACGAGCATCGGCGCGCGCCGGTCGGGACGTACGCCGTCCGGGATCAGCATGACGGCGCGCATCGGCTCGCCGCCGGCCGAGCGGAACGTGATGAGGCGCTCGGTGCCCCAGCGGTACTTCGCCTGCTGCGGGTTCGCATCGGTGATGCGCGTGATGCGCCCGAACGATGCGTCGGTCGCCCAGACGTCACGGTACGTGCGGAAGTCTTCGCGCTGAATCAGGACGCGGTCCGCGTGCTTCGCCACGAGCGGCGGAGCGGTCAGGTCGTGCAGCATCCCGCGCTCGTACTCGTTCAGGCCGAAGCGCGTGCCGTTCACGACCTCCGGTGCCTTGAACAGCATGCGAGGTACGCCGCCGTGCGAATCGACGCGCGCGAAACCGCTCGAGTAGTCGCGCGTGTCGATCGCGCCGAGCAGGATCGGCTTGTCGCTCGCGAACGCGACCGCGTCCGGATCGGTTTGCACCGGGCTGAACACCGTGCGCGTGCGGCGGCCCTCACCGTCGCGTGAGGTTGCTCGCCGCTCCCGTGTCCGGATTCGCGAGCCAGACGTCGTACTGGTCGTAGAGCAGCACGCCGCGGTCGCCGTCGATCCAGCCGCCCTCGCCGTACGGCTGCGGCGGCTGCGGATGATCGTCCTCGACGTTGTGAAACGCGACGCCGGCCTGCTCGCCGAGCACGGCGCGTTTGCCGTCGGCCGTTCGCGTCGCAACCCAATGCTTCGCCGATTGATCCCATGCGAGCGCGTAGCGGCCGCCGGGCGAGATCGACGATGCGATGGTGTGCTTGGCGAGCAGACGCCGCCCGCCGTCCTCGATCGACACCGCGTAGACGTCCGCGTACTGCTCGCCGAGCCACGACGACGCGCGGCGGTACGCGCGGTCGTCACGCCCGAGCGCCGTATCGCCGAAGGCGGGTGCGGTCACGTCGCGCAGCGACGGCGATGCGAGCTGGGCGAACCGCTTGCCGGCGACGTCGTACGCCGCGAGGTACGTGCGCTTGCGGTCCTGGTCCGCATCGTGCATCTGTTGCGACTGGAGCACGTCGTCGTTCCACGACCACAGGTCGACCGCCATCGCGGTGGGCGTTCCCGACGGTATCGGCGTGGGCGCGGGCGCCGTACCGAGGAGCAGGTGGCGCGCGTCGCGCGAGAACCCGATCGTGCCGTTCGCGCTGGGCGTCGTCCCCGACTCGAGGCCCGGCGTGCCGGCGTCGACGACCTTGACGGCGACCGGCTTCGACACGCGCAGATCGACGACGTAGAGGGCATCGTGCGGCACGTCGCTCGCGTACGTCGCGACGTCGCTCAAGAACGCGAGCGACGAACCGTCGCGCGCGAGCGCGATGTTCCGGTAGCGCCCGTTGCCGGAGAGCACGGTCGTCGTCACGCCGCCGGCGACGTCGTAGACGTGCATGCCGTCGCCGCGGCCGTCGTGCGTCTCGGTTGCGTACGCGATGAAGCGGTCGTCGTCGGACACGGCAACCTCGGTGGAATCGGCCGCGGTGATGCGTTTTCCCGACGCGAGATCGCGAATCGTGAGGAGCGAGCCAGGCTCTTTGGCCTTGTCGGCTTTCGGCGCCGGCGATGCGGACGGCGACGTCGACGGAACCGGTGACGGGCTCGCACCCGGCGACGTGCTCGCGGTCGGCGCCGCGCGCACGGGCAGCTGCGGGCGCGGCTCTCCCTTCGGCGGCGGGCTGACGGCCGCGTAGCCGGCCGGCGACGCGATCGTCGCGGGCGCCGGCGAGCCGCTCGGCGACGGCGACGGTTCGGCGCGGTACGCGATCACCGGCCCGCCGTCCTTCGCGACGACGATCGTCTTGACGTCGTCGACGATCTCCGCGGGCTTCGTGCCGCGCAGGTCGAGGATGCCGACGCCGTTCTTCGGCAGCTGGCTCTCGGGCTTCTTCGCCTTTTTCGCGGCGTCGACGTCCTTCTTCGCGGCGGCGTGTGTGAACACGACGAACTGCGCGTCGGCCGCGAACGCCGGCGCCGTCCCCCGGTTCTCGCGCTTCTCGCTTCCCGCGTCGATGTCACGCACGACCAGCGTCGGATCGCCGTCCTCCGGCGTCAGCGCGTACGCGAAGAACCGTCCGTCATCCGACAGGCGCGGCGTGCGGATCGCGTTCCACCCGTCGTACGCCTTGTAGTGGAGCGGCACCGGCGCGTCGGCCGCCACGCCGCGGGGAAACGCGGGCAGCAACGCGCACGCCAGAGCGAACGCGACGAACGGACGGCCAGTCATGATCGGCGACCGTACCGCCGCCGGCACGCGATTACCTTCGCTACGTTACTCGCGTGAGCCAGGGTCCCGGCGCTGCGCGCCGGCCGCGCACGATCGTCGGTGTAGATCGTCCGCAGACGCTGCGTGACCGGTCCTTCCCCTTCGAACGTCCGGTCGTCGATCGCAACGATCGGCACCACTTCGGCTGCGGTTCCGGTGAAGAACGCCTCGTCGGCCGCGTTGAGGTCGTCGACGGTCATCGCGCGCACGCGCGTCGTGATCCCCGCTTCGCGTGCGATCGCGAGCACGCTCGCGCGCGTGATGCCCGGCAAAATGTCCGCGTCGGCGTCGTTCGTGAACAGCTCGCCGTCGCGCACGAAGAAGACGTTCTCGCCGGAACCCTCGGCGACTTCACCGCGATCGTTGCGCAGGATCGTCTCGTCGAAGCCGCGCGCGTGCGCTTCGGCGAGCGCGCGGATGGAGTTCGTGTAGTGGCCTCCGGCCTTCACCGTCGACGGCAGCGCGCGCGACGGCGTCTTCATGAACGGTGAGATCGTCGCGCGGAAATGCGGCACGCCGCTGCTTCCGGGAACGAGGCCCTCGAACGGCAGCACGGCGATGACGACGTGCACCGGACACTCCCGGCCGGGATCGAGCCGCACCGTCTCGCCGGCGAAGAACGCGAGCGGACGCACGTACGCGGCGTCGCGGCCGCTCGCGCGGACCGTCGCGACGATCGCGCCGGCGAGGCCGTCCGCATCCCACGCGAGCTCCATGCCGTATGCGGCGGCGCCCGTGATCAGCCGCTCGACGTGCTCGCGCAGCCGGAAGATCGCGGGACCCTGCGGCGTCGGGTAGACGCGGATGCCTTCGAACACCGACGAGCCGTAATGCAGGGCGTGCGTGAGCGCATGCAGCCGCAGCTCCTCGTCGTCCAACAGGTTTCCGTCGAGCCACACCGTCGTGGCAGTCCGGGTCATCACGGGTCTTCCTCCTCCGGAAGCGACGAACGCCCCGGCCTTGCGGCCGGGGCGTTCGTTTCGCTTCTTGCTGCTGTGCGAGTTACGCGAACGACGATCCGGCCGGCGAGCGATGCTCGACGAGAACAATGTCGACCGGAAAGACGTACGAACGGAACGTCATGTCCGCGAAGCCTAGCACGGCGGCGGCGGCCGCGGTCAAGGACGCTTACGCCGCGACCGCCGGGTTCTCCAGGGCGCCGATCTTCTCGATCTCGATGCGAACCCGCTCGCCCGGCCGGATCCAGCGCTTCGGCTCGCGTGACGTGCCGACGCCGGCGGGCGTACCCGTCGCGATGATGTCGCCGGGCTCGAGCGTCATCACCGAAGTGAGCTCCGCGACGAGGCGCGGTACCGAGAACACGAGCTGGGACGTCGAGGAGTCTTGCAGCGTCTCGGCACCGATGATCGTGCGGATGCGGAGCGCCCCGGGATCGGGAATCTCGTCTTTCGTCACGAGCACGGGACCGCACGGTCCGTGCGTGTCGAAGACTTTGCCGAGCGTCCACTGCGACGTGCGCATCTGATAGTCGCGCACGCTGACGTCGTTGAGGCACGTGTAGCCCGCGATCACGTCGTACGCGCGATCCTCCGGCACGTTGCGGCACCGCGTGCCGATCACGAACGCGAGCTCGGCCTCGTAGTCGACGCGGTGCGACTCGCGCGGGATCACGATCTCCGCGCCGTCACCGATCAGCGTGTTGTTCCACTTCGCGAACACGGTGACGTGCTCGGGGAGCGGCATCTTCACCTCGGCCGCGTGGTCGCGGTAATTCAAGCCGATGCAGAGGATTTTCGAGGGGTTGGGGATCGGAGGAAGCAGCGTGAGCGACGCGCGGTCGAGGTGCTGTGCGCTTGCCGACTCGCTCGCCCGCCGCGCGCGCGCGAGCGTTTCTTCGCCACCGGCGAGCAGCTCGAGCATCGTTGCGGGCAGCGACGGATCGGCCGCGCGAAGGTCCACGACCCCGGCGGCCGTCTCGGCTCCGATACGCGGCTCGCCGTGGTGCAGAAAGGTGCAGAGTCTCACGAAATCTCCGATGTTTGAGGGTGGTGGTCGAGGGGTACCCAGCGACGCGAGGGGCCTTCCGCACAACTCCGCCGCACGCCCTCGGGAACACGGCGCCGCTCGCACCGACAACCGGTGAGCGGCGCCGTTCTCTTCGAGCCGCGAACGCGTTCCTCACGCCGCGACACGCCCTTGCTCGATGCGCACGACGGGCGCGTCGAACGCGGCGGCGTCGCCGGCGTCGTGCGTGACGAGCACGACCGGGACGTCGAGCGCGCGCAGCGCCGCTTGCACGTGCTCGCGCACGTGCGCGGTTGTCGCGGCGTCGAGCGCGGCGAACGGCTCGTCGAGCAGCACCGCGCGCGGTCGCCATGCCAACGCGCGCGCGAGCGCGACGCGCTGGCGTTCGCCGCCCGACAGCGTGTTCGGCCGCGCACGTTCGAGCGCGGCGATGTCGAAGCGCTCGAGCCATTCACGAGCGACCGTCGCGCGCCGCGCGCGCGGAATGCCGCGCGCACGCAAGCCGAACGCGACGTTGTCGAGTGCGGAGAGGTGTGGGAACAGCGCGTAGTCCTGAAACACGTACGCGACGTCGCGCTCGCACGCGGGCACCGACGAACCGTCGTCGTGCAGCGTGCGGCCGTCGAGCAGGATCCGGCCGGCGTCCGGACGGGCGAGGCCCGCGATCAGCCGCAGCACGGTGGTCTTTCCCGCACCGCTCGGACCGGCGAGCACCGTCACGCCGCTTTCGAACCGCAGCTCGACGTCGAGGGTGAACGTGCGCAGCGCTTTGCGCGCCGACATCTCGATCACGCGGCGCGGCGCTCCAGCGCGCGCGCCGCCGCGACGACGGCGAGCGCGATCGTGACGAGCAGCACCGCGAGCACCGCGGCGAGATCGACATCGCCGTTCTCGAGCCCGAGATAAACCGCGAGCGGCAGCGTCTGCGTGACGCCTTGCAGGTTTCCCGCGAACATGATCGTGGCTCCGAACTCGCCGAGCGCGCGCGCCCATGCGAGGACCGCCGCGCCGGCGAGCGCGGGCAGCGCGAGCGGAACGGTGATCGCAACGAACGTGCGCAACGGTCCGAGCCCGAGCGTGGCCGACGCTTCCTCGTAGATCCGGTCGACGGCCGCGAAGCCCGTCCGCGCGCCGCGCACGTAGAACGGCGAGCCGACGAAGAGCTGCGCGAGCACGACGGCCGCCGTCGTGAACGCGACGCGCACGTGCGCCGCGTCGAGCAGCGGCGCCGCCATCCCGTAGCGGCCGAACACGAAGAGCAGCGCGAGCCCGGCGACGGCGGGCGGCACGACGATCGGCAAATCGACGAGCGCGTCGACGAGCGTGCGGCCGGGAAACGTGCCGCGCGCGAGCGCGTACGCGAGCGGCGTGCCGAGCACGATCGTCAGCGTCAGCGAGATCGCGGTCGTGATCACGGAGATGCGCAGCGCGTCGAGCGCGGCGGGCGATGCGAGCACGGAGACGAGCCGCGCGGGCGAGGCGTGAAGGTAGAGCGCCGCGAGCGGCAGGACGATGAAGACGACGAGGATGGACGACGCGACCGCGATCGCGGCGCGAATCATCCGCCGACGAGTGCCGGCGCGGCGGCACCGTCGAACGTCACCGTGACGCGCGTGCCGCCGCGGTCCGTGGGCTCGATGTCGAGCAGTCCCGCGACGGCGCGCACGATGCCGAAGCCGCGACCGCGCTCCGCGAGCGGATCGGGCTCGTGGGCCGGCGGCGTGAACCCGTTGCCGGTGTCTTCGACGATCAGTTGCCACAGACGCTCGCCGTCGGTCGACGCGAGCACGCGCACGACGCCCGGGGCGTACCGCACCGCGTTCGCGAGGAGCTCGCCGAGCGCGAGCTCCGCGGCGAACCGCGTGTCCTCGTCGCCGGTCCACTCGGCGAACAGCGCGCCGACGGCGCGGCGCACCATCCCGCCGGTGCGGGCGTCGTCGGACGAGAACCGCCATTCGTGCTCGTCGCCCGGCAACTCGGCGGCGAGCCGGTCGACCGTCATCGTGAGGATCGCGATGTCGTCGGTCGGCTCGTCCTCGCCGAGCACTTCCTTCATCAGCGCGCCCGCGAGATGCTCGACGTCCGTACCTGCCAGCGCGCGGATCGCGTCCTCGATGCGGCGCTGACCCACGCCGATGTCGCGCGCGAACTCCATGAGTCCGTCGGTGAAGAGCACGAGCGTGCACGGCGCCTTCAGGCGCAGCGCGAAGTCGACGCCTTCGTCATCGCGCAGACCGATGGGAAGCCCCGCGCTCGGAAGGCCGCGCAGCTCGCCGCCGCTCGCGACGATCGGCGGCGGATGGCCGGCGGTCGCGTACGCGAAGCGTCCCGTGATCGGATCGACGACGCCGAACACCGCCGTGACGAACACCGTGCGTCCGCTCGCGACGAGCAGGCGGCTCGCGCGATCCAGGATCGCGGACGGATCGGCGGACTCGAACGACGCCGCGCGCAGCGCCTGGCGGATCTCGCCCATGATCACGGCCGCTTCGAGACCGTGACCCGTGACGTCGCCGATCGTCACCGCGACGCGGCCGTCCGGCAACGTGAACGCGTCGTAGAAATCGCCGCCGACGCGCTGCGACTCCGACGCCGCCGAGTACGACGCGGAGAAGCGCAGATCGGGGAGGATCGGCAGTTGCGAGGGCAGCATCGCGTGCTGCAGCGCGTCGGCCGTCGTGCGCTCGCGTTCGTACAGGCGCGCGTGCTGCAGCGAGAGCGCCGCGCGCCGCGCGAACTCGCGCACGATCGCGACGTCGTCCATGTCGTACGCGCGCCCGTTCGCGCGCACGAGCGCGAGCGCGCCGACCGTCACGTCGCCGCTCGAGAGCGGCACGATCATCGCGGCGCCCGCCGGCAGACCCTTCACCCACGGATCGGGAAAGCGGTCGGGCTGGTCGAGCACCACGGGGTCGCCGTCCGCGACGATGCGCGCGACCGCATCGTGCACGGCGGGCGGCAACGGCAAACCGATCGTGCGCCGCGACTCGAGCTCGTCGCCGATATCGGTGCTGCCCAAGCCCGTCATCACGAAACGTCCGTCGTCGTCCAGCAGCGCGACCCACGTGCGCTCCGCGAGGCGCGGGATCAGCAGAGACTTGATCGCGCCGACCGTCGCGTTCACGTCCAGCGACGCGCCGAGCCGTTCGCTCGCGCGCGAGAGAAATGCTTCGCGCTCCTCGAGCCGCTTCTGCGCGTCGACGTCCGTGCACGTCGCGATCCACGCGAGCACCTCGCCGCGCTTGCCGCGCGCGGGCACCGCGTTCACGAGGAACCAGCGATAGCGGCCGCTCGCGCCGTCGCGCAGACGGTATTCGACGGCCAAGGGCTCGCCGGTACGGACGCTCTCGCGCCACCGGTCGAGCACGGCGATCTCCTGCTCGGGATGGATCGCGGAACGCCAGCCGCCGTCGCGCGTGGCGTTCAAGTCGTAGCCCGTGAACGCCACCCACCGGTCGTTGACGTATTCGACGTCGCCGTTGGCGTTCGTCGTCCAGATCAGCTGCGGCACCACGTTCGCGAGCGACGCGTAACGCGCTTCGCCGACCGCGAGGGCTTCCGCGGTGGAGCGGCTGCGCGCCGCCAGCCGCAGCATCAGGTCGTTGATCTTCACCAGGAAGACGGCGAGCACGATGACCGCGGCGACGAGCTCCTCGATGCGACCCGCGTACCATCCGAACGAGTAGCGGCCCGACGACAGCTCGGCGCCGCTCACGATGCCGAGCGCGCGCGCGAACAGCACGACGGTGAGCCACACGCCGGTGACGCTGTGCCAACCGTTTGCGACGACGGCCAGCGCGACGAGCAGCACGACCGCAGTGACGGCGACGACGGCGTTCGTCCACGCGCGCGTCACGCCCGCGCTCGTCACGGCGGCGGGGAGGTGCGGCGCGAACACGATGACGATCGCGCTGAAGACGAGCACGGCGCCGACCGTCGCGGCACCGATCCGGCGAACGATGTCGCGCGAAGCGCGCCAGCCGTGCCGCGCAGCCAGCCCTTCCGCCAGCAGGAATCCCCCGAACGTCAACTTCGAAGCGATGTAGAAGTACGCCGCGGCCTCCTCGCCGCCGACCGCGCCGACGGGCGCGAACACGCCGGGAAACGACAGGAGGTACAGCACCATGATGACGGCCGAGGTGCCGTACGCGATCGCGAGCAGCGCGAGCTTGAGGTCGCGCTCGATCCGGTACTGGACGTAGAGAAGCACCGCCGTGACGACGAGCGCGACGACGCCCGCGCCTTCGACGGTTGGAACGAAGCCCGGCACCGTTCCGAGCGGAACGCGCGCGAACGGGATCGACAGGGCGAACACGCCGCTGAGGACGACGATCGTCGCGAGCGCCCACCGCCGGTCGCCCGGCTCCGCCGGCGCCGTCGCG
Source organism: Vulcanimicrobiota bacterium (assembly GCA_963841685.1). Lineage (GTDB taxonomy): Bacteria > Vulcanimicrobiota > Vulcanimicrobiia > Vulcanimicrobiales > Vulcanimicrobiaceae > Vulcanimicrobium. The sequence continues at coordinate 975,730 of CAWJDU010000003.1, read as the reverse complement.
ATGTTCTCGATCGCCCGCGCGTCGAACGCCTTCATCGCGCCACCGAGCGGCGCGCAGCGCTGTTCACAGTCGTATGAACGCGCAGACCGCGATCTTCGCCGCAGGCTGTTTTTGGGGCGTCGAAGCCGACTTCCGCGACATCCCGGGCGTCCTCGACGCCGAGGTCGGGTACACGGGCGGCGCGACGCAGAACCCGACCTACCGGCAAGTGTGCACCGATACGACCGGACACGCGGAAGCCGTCCGCGTCACGTTCGATCCCGCGGCCGTCGCGTACGAGACGCTGCTCGACGCGTTCTGGTCGCTTCACGATCCGACGCAGCTCAACCGGCAAGGCCCCGATGTCGGCACGCAATACCGCTCGGCCGTGTTCTACGCCGGCGACGCGCAACGCATCGCGGCGGAAGCCAGTAAAGCACGCGCGCAAGCGCGGTTCTCTCGCCCCATCGCGACCCAGATTCTTCCCGCGGGTCCGTTCTTCCGTGCCGAGGACTACCACCAGCGGTATCTCGAGAAGCAGGGCGTACGGCACTGCCGGATCTGACGCGGGCCGCCGCGTCAGCGGCCGGCGGGCACCGGTGATTGCGACGGGGACGGCGGACGATCGGCGAACTCGTCGACGGCCTCTTCCATCGCCTCGTTGGTGATCTCCGTGAGGCCGGCTTGCACGTTCTGGCCTTTGTGCACCTTGTTCGCCGTCGTGAACGTCTTCCAGCGTACGACCCCGCCGCAGTCGACCAGGTACAGACGAAGCGACGCGCGGATCGGCGAACGGTCGAACACGCCCGACGACGACACGACGCCGCCGACGACCGGGATGAAGCCCGTGAGGTTTCGCTCCTTCGACTGCTCGAAACGGATGGTCGGGATGATGAGGCCCTCGGCGTTGTACGACCCGCACAGCGTATGCGCAGTGCCGACGGCCTCGATCTGGTCCATCGGCGTCGCGACGGCCGCGCGAATGCGCTTGTCGGTCAGGTCGAGCGCGAGCTGATGCGTGGCGCGCTTGAGAACCGGGTCGCTGTCGCCCGGTTCGCCGAACGGGATGATGACGTAGACCGGACCGGTCTGCTCCTCGACGGCACGGGCCCCGGCGGCGGACCCGAGCACGAGAAGCAGCACGAGCGCCGCGAAACGGAGCATGGTAGACCGAGAACGTTCGGTTCGGTTCGTACCGTTCCCAGGCGTCAGCGAGCGGGCGCCGTCTTTCCGAGTTCGGGCAGGACGGTGCTGTTCGGGAGACGCGCGAGCAGCGCGCCCGGCAACGCGATCTTCGAGCGGCGGAGACCGCTCCCGACGATCACGCGACCGCTGCGCGCGACCGCGTCGTCGATCAGGACCGGCCAATCCGCCGGCACGCCGATCGGCGTGATGCCGCCGTACTCCATCGCGGACGCGGCGGTCGCTTCGTCCATCGGCGCGAACGAGAATCTTCGCCGCGCCGAGCCGCCGCTTCACCAGACCGTTCACGTCCGCGCGCGTCGTGGCGAGCACGACGCACGCCGCGAACCAGCGGCGTCCCTCGCGCCGCGCGGCGACGATGACGCAGTTGGCCGACACGTCGAGCGCCACCGCGTAGCGCTCGCAGAACGCGGCGGTATCGGCCAGCGCCGGATCGATCTCCGCGACCCAGATCGCATCGCGCATTGCGGCGTCGGGCCACGCGGCGATCGCGTCGTTCACGGGCGGCGCGAGCAGGTCCGGCCGATCCACGGCGCGGTGCGCCTCGAGCGTTCCGATCGTCACGGGCGCGCTCGTCCGCCGCGCCGAGACGCGCATCCTGCCTGCCGTTCCGCCCCGCGTGCGAACGAGCGCACGTCCTGATGGTGACGTCGCCGCGCGACCGAACACCGGAGCATGACGACCGCCGCCGGCCGCTACACCCCCGAGGAGCTCGACCGCTTCGCCGACGAGGTGCGACGGGAGAGCTACTGCGTGCTGCGCGATCACTTCGACCGCGACCTCATGCGCGCGTGGGCAGACGCGTTCCGTCCGCTGCTCGAGGAGAACATCGCGACGTCGGCCGACGACCCGAACCGCGGCACGCAGCGCTTCTACGTCACGCTTCCCTTCAGCGGCGTGTTCGCCGATCCGCGGGTCGCGTTCGATCCGGACGTGCTCGCCATCTGCGACCGCCTCGTCGGTCCGGACATGGTGATGTGCCAGCTCGCGACGGACACGCCGCTGCGCGGCTCGGACACGCAGGACGTCCACCGCGACTCGCCGGGGCTGTTTCCCGAGTGGGGCCGGCAAACGCCGCCGTACCAGCTCGCGGTGAACTTTGCGCTCGTCGACGTGACGCCGGAAAATGGACCGACGGAGATCGCGCGCCGCACGCACATGCTCGAGCGCGCGGACGGGCTCGCGCACATCGCGAGCGGCGAGACGCCGCTGGAGCCGGTGCTCGTGCGCGTCGGCGATGTCGTCGTCCGCGACGTGCGCCATCTGCATCGCGGCACGCCGAACACGACCGACGTTCCGCGTCCGATGGTCGTGATCGGGTTCTCGCGCGCGTGGCTGCGCCGGCCCGAAGTGTCGATTCGCGTGCCGCGCTCGACGTGGGACGCGCTCGACGCCGCGCAGCGGCGTCTGCTCCGGTACGAGACCATCGTGCCGGACGACGCGGCGACGGTCGCCGAAGAACGCTATCGCGCCTTCGCTTACTAGAGTCGCAGCGGCGAAACCGCGCCGCCGTTGCGCGCGTCAGGGAACACGATGTCCGCCCTGTTCTCGGCCTTCACGCTGCGCGACGTGACCCTGCGCAATCGCATCGTCGTGTCGCCGATGTGCGAGTACTCCTCCGACGACGGATTCGCGAACGACTGGCACGTCGTCCATCTGGGATCGCGCGCGGTCGGCGGCGCGGGACTCGTGTTCACCGAGGCGATCGCGGTCACCGCCGAAGGCCGCATCTCGCCGCAGGATCTCGGCATCTGGAAGGACGCGCACGTCGAGCAGCTCGCGCGGATCGCGCGCTTCTGCGCGCGCGCAGGGCGCGCACTTCGGCACGCAGCTCGCGCACGCCGGCCGCAAGGCGAGCACGAAGCGTCCGTGGGAAGGCGAAGGCGCCGTCGCGCCGGCGGACGGCGGGTGGACGCCGGTCGCGCCGTCGACCGCGCCCTTCAACGCCGCGTATCCCGTCCCCGAAGCGCTCGACGACGACGGCATCGCGCGCATCCTCGACGCCTTCGCGCAGGCGGCGCGACGCACGCTCGACGCAGGCGGGACGGTCGTCGAGATCCACGGCGCGCACGGATACCTGCTCCATGAGTTCCTCTCGCCGTTGGTCAACACGCGCACCGATCGCTGGGGCGGTTCGTTCGAAAACCGCACGCGCTTCGCGCGCGAGGTCGTGCGCTCGGTGCGGCGCGTGTGGCCCGAACGGCTGCCGTTGTTCGTGCGGCTCTCCGCGACCGATTGGGTCGAAGGCGGCTGGGACGTCGATCAGACGGTCGAGCTCGCACGCATGCTGCGCGTCGACGGCGCCGATCTCATCGACGCGAGCTCGGGCGGCGCGGTTCCCGTCGCGCCCGGAACGATCCCGGTCGGGCCGCTGTACCAGACGCCCTTCGCCGAGCGGATCCGCCGCGAGGCGCGGATCGCGACGGCCGCCGTCGGCATGATCGTCGAGCCCGCCGATGCGCAGACGATCATCGAGGACGGCCGCGCCGACCTCGTCGTCCTCGCGCGCGAGCTTCTGCGCGATCCGTACTGGCCGCTGTTCGCCGCGCGCGCGCTCGGCGTCGAGGTGCCGTGGCCGCCGCAGTACCGGCGCGCGGCCGGCGCCCGCGCGACGATGCGCGTGCCCGTGCGGACGTAAGGCAGCAAAAAATTCCCGGCCGCGGTCGCCGGGATTGCTAAGGTCGCGTCAAGCTTTTGCCGACGGAGTGTTAAAGCAGGCGCCTCGCTCCTCGCGAGCGCGGTGGCCTTTCGCGTCGATGGTCCCTCGTAGCGGGCATCGGCGACACTCACTCCCCGAATGGATTCTCGCATGAAGAAGCTCATCGCGGCACTCTTCGTGTGTTTGCTTGCGTCCACGACGGTCGCCCGAGCAGACACCGCATCCGACCTTCAAGCCCAGATGGCCGCCCTGCAGAAGCAAATGGAAGCGATGCAGGCGCAGCTCGACAAGCTGCAGACGCAGAAGGCCGCGGCGCCGCCCGCGGCAGCCGCAGCGCCGGGCGCACCGCCCGGATCGGCGCCCGTCATGGTCGCGCCCGGCAACAACACCGTCTTCTTCATCCACGGCGAGCCGCTGCAGGTGTACGGCGTGCTCGACCTCTCGCTCGACGACACGACGAAGGGTCTGCAGTCGTTCTACGCGGGCTCGGGCGACTCGCCCGTCGGAAACGTCGGCTGGCAGCCGGCGATCTCGAGCCAGTCGTACATCGGCATACGCAGCGCGCGGAAGCTCGGCGCAAAGTTCATGCCCGTGTACCAGCTCGAGACGCAGATCGACGTCTCCGCGACGTCAGGCACCGTCAACAGCAGCAGCAGCAACGACAACACGGTCAAGGGCGGGCTGACGTCCCGGAACAGCTTCGTCGGTGTCGGCAACCAGTATTCCGGTGACTTCCTGATCGGTAAAAACGACACGCCGTACAAGACGTCGACGGCGCGCATGAACCCGTTCAGCCAGATGCTCGGCGACTACTCCGTCGTGATGGGCAATACCGGCGGAGACAATCGCAACGAGTTCGCGTTGCGCCTCGACCACGCGCTCTGGTGGAACTCGCCGAACTGGGGCGGCGTCCACGTCAGCCTGATGACGTCCCCGGGGCAGAACCGCGGCGTCGACAACGATCTGATCCCGGCGGGCGAAGCCGGCTGCTCGGGCGGAAACGCGCCGGGAAGCGGCGCGCTGCCGCCGTTCTGCAACGACGGCTCGTTCGGCAGCGCATACAGCGGCAGCGTCGCGTACGAGCACCGCAAGTTCTACATCACGACGGCGTACGAGCTGCACAAGCAGGTCAACCGCGTCAGCGATACGCCGACGCTGGACCCGAACGACGTCGCCGACGAAGACGCGTTCAAGATCGGGTCGCAGTGGACGTTCGCGCGGAACACGTCGATCGAAGGGCATCTACGAGTCGATGCACCGCTACGTTCCGCAGTATCTGCAGATCCAGAACGAGCGCACTCGCGACGGGTTCTGGCTCGCCGGCACGCAAGCGGTCGGACGTGCCGACAGCTTCAGCCTCGGCTGGGCGCGCGCGGATCCGACGCCGGGCGACCCGGGGCAGCACAACACGCCGACGCTCTACCCGAACGCGGCGAATCCGACCCTGTTCGGCACGCCGAATCCGGACAACATGTCGAACATGTACACGGCGATGTACCGCCATGTCATCGATTCGCACCTGTCGTTCTACATCGACTACGCGCAGACGGTGAACCATCCGTACGCGCACTACGATCTCGGCGCCGGCGGCCGAGGCGTCACGACCGACTGCCACGACGGCACGATCGAATCCGCGTTCGATCCGACGGCGAACGGCGGCGCGGGCGGCACGTCGTTCGGCGGTCCGCACTGCTACGCCGGCGGGCTCCTGCGCGGGATCTCGGCAGGCATCCACCTGCAGTTCTAGCGCGCGAAGCGGCTTCGCACCGCGAGAAGACCGCCTCCGAAACGAGGCGGTCTTTCTTTTGCGCGAAGCGTTACGGCCCGAACGTCTGCACGAAGTCGCCGGTGCCGTCGCGTCGCGACCACACCGCGAACACGCGATGCGTCTGCGGATCGATGCCGACGGTGTGCACGCCGGGATCGACCGGCGTCGACGTCGATCTGCGCCGGCGCCGCACCGGCGTGCAGCTGGAAGCGCACGATCGCCCCGCCGCCCGCACACGCGAGCACGTCCTGCGACGGATCGAGGCTGCACTGGTCGAACCGTCCGACGGCGATCGAGCCGATCTTCCGGCCGGCCGGCGTATACGCGCTCATGGTGCCGCCGCCGGCGACGATGATCTGTCCCAGCTTCGCATCGTACTGCAAGGGATGGTTGTGCTGCAGCTCGGGCGTCTGGATCGTGCGCGCGACGTCGAGCCGTGCCGGGTCGATCACGGCGATCTCCGCCAGGTCGTCGATGTTCTGATACACGTCGTGCGTCACCGGATCGATCGCGAGGTATTCGGGCTTGTGACCCGGCACGACGATCGTCTTGACGAGCTTGAACGACGCGGCATCGACGACGTAGACGTGCGTGCCGTCGTCTTCGTCCGCGTAGATGTGATGGTTGCCCGGGTCGTACGCGATCGCGTCGATCGTGCCGCCGACGTTCACCGACCGCAGGACTTTGAGCGCGACGGGATCGACCTCGCTGACGGTGTCGGCATCGCCGTTCCCGGTGAAGACGTGTCCGGTCGCGGGATCGACCGCGACGCCGTGCATCGGTCCGGTGCGCACCTGTCCGACGACCTTGCCGGAATCGGCGTCGACGACGAGCAGCGCGCGCGCCCCGCCGTGCGCCGCATACACGCGCCGGCGCTGCGCGTCGACCGTCACGTAGTCGAAGCCGCTGAAGACGGGGACCGGCTGCGGCGGAGCGATCGGTGTAAGCACGGGCGCTCGGTTCGGCCGGTGACCGTACGCTCCTGTGCGAAGTGCGCGCCGTGATTTCGATCGGCCTCGTCGCGCGCGTGCTCGCGGTCGCGCTCGGTATGTTCGTCGCGACGTGCGCGCCCGCGTGGGCGGGCCCGCCGTACGAGACCGACGATCCCGAGCCGACGGCATACCGTCACTACGAGATCTACGTCTTCGGCACGTACGACAACGACGCATCGCACACGGTCGACGCGGGCTTGCCGTCGCTCGAGATCAATTACGGGCTCATGCCCAACGTGCAGTTCTCCGTGACCGCGCCGTTCGGCGGCGTGCAAGCCCCGGGCATTCCGTTTCGCGCGGGATACGGCGATACTGAGGTCGCGCTGAAGGTTCGGTTCATGCAAGAGGCGCACGGCCGGCCGCAGGCTTCGTTCTATCCGGCGATCGAGCTTCCGACCGGCCATGCGGGCGCCGGTCTCGGCGCGGGCCTGCCCAAAGTCTTCTTGCCGATCTGGGGACAGAAGACGAACGGCTCGTGGACGTTCTTCGGCGGCGGCGGCGTCTGGCACAATCCCGGCGCCGGGAACCGCGACTACACGTTCACGGGAATCGCGGCGACGCACGATGTGCGCGACGGCCTGAACGTCGGCGGCGAGATCTACCACCAATCGGCGGACACGGCGGGCGGAAGCGATTCGACGGGCGTCGGCGTCGGCGTCATCGCCGCGCGCGGCGAGCACCACGCGTTCCTGGTTTCCGTCGGCCGCGGCATTCACGGCACGAGCACGTTTCACGGCTATGCCGCCTACGAGCTGTACCTCGGACCGCGAGGCGCCGGATCCGGCGGAACGCTAGCGCGCGAGGCGCTTTCGGCGCGCGCGCGGAAGTCGCGCGCGGGATGCGGGACTTCTTCGGCCGGCTCTTTGGTTCGCGTTCTTCGGGGAAGCAACGGAGCGACCTGGACGCCGTGTTCCGGGAGCTCGACCGCGGCGAAGCGGAGCGTCCGCTGCCGACCCTCGTGTGCCGTCGCTGCGGCCTGAAGTATCCGAATACCGGCACGTACTTGCAAGGCTCGCCGTGCCCGCGTTGCGCGCCCGCCGGCTGAGCGCCGTCAGCGCGTGAGCCGCGCGCGCAGCCGCGCTTTGACCGCCGGCCACTCGTCGTCGACGATCGAGAAGTAGACGCTGTCGCGAACGCGTCCGGACCCCGTGAGCATGTGCTTGCGGAAGATGCCCTCTTCCCGCGCGCCGAGACGCAGCAGCGCGGCGCGCGAGCGCTCGTTCAGCGCGTCGGTCTTGAATTCCACGCGTTGCGCGCCGAGCGCCTCGAACGCGTGCGTCAGCAGCAAGAGCTTCGCCTCGGTGTTCGCCGCCGTTCGCTGAAACGCCGGCGCGTACCACGTCCACCCGATCTCGAGTCGCCGGTGCTCCGGCACGATGTTCGCGTACCGCGTGCTGCCGATCGGCGCGCCGTTCGTCGCCTCGAGGATCGCGAACGGCATCGCGATGCCGCGGCGGCGTTCGTCGAGCGCGCTCTCGACGTACGCGCGCATGTCGGCCTCGCTCGCGACGACGTTCGGGATGAATCTCCACAGTTCCGGATCGAGCCCGACGCGCGCGAGGCCGTCGACGTGCTCGACGCCGAGCGGTTCCAGCACGACGACGTCGCCGCGCAGCGTGACGGGCTCGACGTTCACCCGCGCCCGCGGACGAACGCGCGGACGCCGAGCACTGCGGCGATGCCCGCGGCGAGGGCGACCTGCGAGCGGTGCGTCGTGAACCAGAGCTGCGCGCTGAACGTGCGCGAGCGCGCGTCGAAGTCGCCGTGCGCGCCCCAGTCGCCCGGAAGCGGCGCCATGAGGTTGTCGGGCCGCCCGGGCGGGTTCTCGCCGTCGTACTGCTGCGCGTCGTAGCCGGTCTTCGCGAGGATGCGATCGACGAGCCCCGGCGCGAGATTCTGGCCGACGAGCGCCTTGAGCGCGGAGCCGCCGATGACGAGCTCGCGCCGCCGGTGCCGCGCGAGCCACACGATGCCGCGCGCGATCACTTCCGGCTGGAAGATCGGCGGCACGGGCTGCGCCTTGCGCGGCAGCTTCGAGCGGCACCACGAGAACTGCGGCGTGTTGACCGCGGGCAGGATCGCCATCGCGATCGTCACGCGGCTGCGATGATGCAGCAGCTCGCACCGGATCGAGTCCGTGAATCCGCGGATCGCGGACTTGGCGCCGCAGTACGCGGCCTGCAGCGGGATGCTGCGGTACGCCAGCGCCGAGCCCGACCTGCACGACGCGGCCGCGGTTGCGCGCCCGCATGCGGCGCAGCGCCGCCATCGTCCCCCACACGAAGCCGAAGTACGTGACGTCGGTGATGCGTCGGTACTCCTCGGGCGTGAGGTCGGCGAACTCGGCGAACACGTTGGAGAACGCGACGTTCGTCCACACGTCGATCTCGCCCAGCTCGCGCTCGATGCGCGCCGCCGCGGCTTCGATCGCGTCGTGATCGGCGACGTCCGCCGCGACCCACACGGCGCGTCCGCCGAGCGCTTCGACGTCGCGCTTCGCGCCCTCGAGACCGTCGACGCCGCGCGCGATCAAGCCCGACGTCGTAGCCCTGCCGCGCGAACTCGCGCGCGACCGCGCGCCCGACGCCCGCGGACGCGCCGGTCACGACGGCGATGCGGCCGGCTCATCGCCGGCGTCCGATCGCGACGAACGCCGCGGCCGCCGCGACGGCCAGCACTCCAAGCGCGGCGATGCCGCCGATCGCCGCGTCCGTGTGCGCGCGCGCGATCTGATCGCGAAGCGGCGGCATCGCCGCGCGCTCGGGATACGGGCCGGGCGGCCCGCCGGGACCGTAGCGTTGCGCGAGCCAGAGGACGTCGGCGAGATGCAGCACCTGGCGGTTCGTCGTCTGCATCGCCTGCTCGCGGCACGAGAAGCCGTCGCTCACGATCACGTCACCGGCATCCGCGTCGCGCACGTGCGGGATGTACCCGAGCTCGCCGCACGCGATCGAGACGTCGTAGTGCTCGCCGGCCTCGAATCCGAACGCGCCCGCCATGCCGCAGCAGCCGTCGTCGGGCCAGCGCGACCGCACGCCCATCGCGTCGAGGATCGCGCGGTCGGCGCCGACGCCGAGCACGGCTCGGTGATGACAATGCGGATGCACCATCGCCGCGCGGTCGAGCGCCGGCGGCGACCAGTGCTCCCGCTGCAGGAACTCCGCCAAGGTCACGACCTGGCCGCTCAGGCGCTGCGCATCGCGGTCGTTCGGATACATGTTCACCAGCTCGTCGCGGAAGACGCTCGCGCACGACGGCTCCAACGCGACGACGGGCGTGCCGGCTTCGATGTCGTCGCGCAGCGCGTCGATGATCTGCCGCAAGAACACCTTCGCGAGATCGAGCATGCCGTAGTCGTAGAGCGGCCGCCCGCAGCACAGGCGCTGCTTCGGGATCACGACGTCGTATCCGGCAGACTCGAGTACCTCGAGCGCGTGGATCGCCGTCGTGCTATGGAAGTTGTTATTGAACGTGTCGGGCCAGAGCATCACCCGCGTGCGCCCGGCATTCGGACGCGCGCCGCCGCGATTGCGCGCGTACCACGCCGTGAACGTCTCTTCCGCAAACGCCGGGATCCGCCGCTGCGGCGCCATGCGCGCAGCCGCTTTCGCAAGCATCGAGACGCCCGGCGCTTGCGTCACCGCGTTCACGACGCGCGGCATCAGCGACGCGAGGTGCGCCCAATACATGATCAGCCCGAAGGCGTACGCCCAGACCGGCCGCGGCTTGCCCTCGTAGTAGTGCGCGAGAAACTCGGCCTTGTACGTCGCCATGTCGACGTTGACCGGGCAATCGCCCTTGCAGCCTTTGCACGCGAGGCAGAGGTCCAGCGCGTCTTTGACCGCCTCGGACGCCCAGCCGCCTTCGAGCGGCGAACGCTCGAGCATCTCGAACAGGAGCCGCGCGCGCCCGCGCGTCGAGTGCTTCTCCTCCTGCGTCACGCGGTACGACGGACACATCGTCTTCTTGGCGTCGTGTCGCCGGCAGTCGCCGACGCCGACGCAGCGGTTCGCCGCAAACGCGAACGAACCGTGATCGTCGACGTCGAACGAAAAGTGCGTCGCCGGCTCCCACGGGCGATAGTGCGGCCCTTCGCGCAAGTTCGAATCGACCGGATACGCGTCGACGACCTTCCCCGGGTTCATGCGGCCGTCCGGATCCCAGATGCGTTTGAAGCGCCGGAACGCGTCGACGATGTCGTCACCGTACATGATCCCGAGCAGCTCGCCGCGAGCCTGACCGTCACCGTGCTCGCCCGACAGCGACCCGCCGTAGCGCGCGACGAGCTGCGCGGCCTCGTGCAGGAACGCGCGCCAGTTCGCGACGCCGTCCGCGGTGTTCAGGTCGAACGCGACGCGGCAGTGGATGCAGCCCTGGCCGAAGTGCCCGTACAACGCCGGGAAGTAGCCGTGCTTCGCGAACAGCGCGTTCAGCTCGCGCAGATACGGGCCGACGCGATCCGGCGGACACGCGGAGTCTTCCCAGCCCGGATGCGTCGACGGGTGGTGGGGCACTTTCGCGGTCGCGCCCAAGCCCGCTTCACGAATCGCCCACAGACGCTGCTGGTCCGCTTCGTCGACGATGAGCTTGGTGTCGAGCGCGCCCTTCGAGCGCAGATCGGCTTCGCACGCCTTCGCGCCGGCGATCGCCGCATCGCGGTCGTCGACCGAGCCGAACTCGCACATGAGCCAGCCGTCACCGCGCGGCAGCAGCGAGACGTCGTCCTGCTCGAGGTGCTTGACCTTCATCATGTCGATCAGCTTGCGGTCGAGACCCTCGAGCGCGATCGGACGGTGCGCGTTCACGTCGGGGACGCGATCGCCGGCCTCGTACACGTCGTTGAATCCCGCGACGAGGATGCAGCGCTTCGCCGGATTCGGGATCAGCTTGAGCTTCGCGCCGAGCACGAGCACGCACGTGCACTCCGTGCCGACGAGCGCGCGCGCGACGTTGAACCGGTTCTCCGGCAGCAGCTGGTCGAGCGCATATCCCGAGACCCGCCGCGGAATTTTCGGAAAACGCGTGCGGATCTCGTCGGCGTACCGGTCGCGCAGCGCGCGGAGGTCGCGATAGATCGCACCGACGCGATCGTCGCGCGCGCAGAGGCGTTCCAGCTCGTCGTCGGACGTTTCCCCCACCGTCAGACGCGTGCCGTCATACGTCAGCACGTCGAGCTCGAGCGTGTTCTCCTCCGTCTTGCCGGCGAACTGCGCGTGCATGCCGCACGAGTTGTTGCCGATCATCCCGCCGAGCGTATTGTGCGTGTGCGTCGCGGGGTCCGGGCCGAACCACAGCCCGTACGGCGCAACCTCGCGCCGCAGGACGTCGAGCACGATCCCGGGCTCGACGCGCGCCCATCGCTCGTCCGCATTGACCTCGAGCACGCGGTTGAAATATTTCGAGCAGTCGAGCACGACCGCGACGTTGCAGCACTGTCCGGCGAGCGACGTGCCGCCGCCGCGTGCGAGCACCGGCGCCCCGAACGCGCGCGCCGCCGCGACGGTCGCGATGATGTCGTCGACCGTGCGCGGAACGACGACGCCGATCGGCACCTGGCGGTAGTTCGAGGCGTCCGTCGCGTACAAGGCGCGGCTGCCGTCGTCGAAGCGCACTTCGCCTGCGATGCGCGCGCGCAGCGCGGCTTCGAGCGCGGCCGCGTCGCCGTCCCATTCACCGCGCGCGTCGGGACGTACGCCGGGCGGAACGCCGTTCATCGTGGACAGCTTCGCGCGCTCGACGCCGGTGATGAGATCGATCATGTCCGGTTCATACCCCCTCCCGGGGAGGGATCACCGGCGCGGGCCGGTGGACTGAAGGAGTGCGGACTGTCGGCGGTCGACTTAGGCTTTCCTAACGATGCGATTTGGGATGCCTAAGCCGGTCGTGCTCGCCGCCGTGTCCGTGTGCGTGTTCCCCGCACCGGTCGCCGCGATTCCGCTCTTCGCGCACCAGTACGGCGTCACGTGCGAGAAGTGTCACTCGGTGATCCCCCACCTGACCGCGTTCGGCGCCGCGTTCATGGCGAACGGGTATCGCATCCCCGGGGTGCAGCCGCAACGCGTCGTCCCGGTATCGACGAAGGTCAACCTCGTCGACTCGAGCGAGAACCAAGGCAGCGGCCCGGACGGCGCCGGCTTGCCGAAGGCGATCGTCGACGAGGTCGAGCTGTTCACGGCCGGCGCGATCGGCACGCGCGCGAGCTATTTCGTGGAGCAGTACGCAATCGACGGCGGGATGCCGGGTCTCACCCGCGACGCCTGGGTGATCGACCGGCTGAACCCCTGGGATGCGCGGGTCCCGCTGTTCGTGCAGGCGGGCTCGTTCACACTGCCGCTCGCCGTCGATCCCGAGACGTTCCGCGAGACGTACGCCGGCTACGCGCCGTACGAACAGACCGTCGGCGCGAACCCGTTCACGTTCTTCGATCCGAAGATCGGTGCGCAGATCAGCGTGGGCAATGCGTTGCGGGGGCTGAACGTGCGGGTCTTTGCGGGTCCGGGCCACGATCGGGGAGCGGGCTGCCCACGACCGGAACCGACATGATGGCGTACGTCCAACACGCCGCCGGGCCGCTCACGGTGAGCGCGTACCGCTATGCGGGAACGCGGCCGGTCGCCGGCGCCGGTCTCGACGCATTCGAGCGTACCGGTTATGGTGTGACGTTCGATCAATCGGGCCGCGTCTCGAGTGAAAACGTGGTGCAGACGGGCTGGGACTCGAACTGCGGCACGGCCGGGATGATCGGCTGCGCGTCGAGCGGCGGCTTCACGCAGCTGCGGTATGCGTTCGACCGCAGACTCTACGCGCTCGCGCGCTACGAAGGAACCAACGATCCCACGCACGGCTTCGTACGCGACGGCGTCGTGCTGCTCGGCTGGGCTCCGGCCGAGAACGCGCGCATGACCGTCGAAGACGTGATCGCCCGTACGCCGCGGACGACGAACACGATGAACGTTCAGCTGACGGTCGCGTTCTGATGCGTCGCGCGCTCGCCGCGCTGGCGCTTCTCGCGACGCTCGCAGCGACGCCGGCGACGGCGCAAACCGGCGAAGCGCGCGCCGTCGACGTCGCCCGCTCGCGCGCGCAGTTCGCGATCGCGCACGTGTTCGTCGAGCATGTCACGGGGTCGGTACCGATCCTCAGCGGCAGCGTGACGCTGCCGCCGGGCTCCGCGATCCCGCTCGCGGCCGCCGCGACGCTCGATGCGACGCGGCTCGCGACCGGCGATCCGGATCAGACCGCCGCACTCCGCGGTCCGGACTTCTTCGACACGAAGACCTTCCCGACGTGGACGTTCGTCAGCACGAAGGTCACGCCGCACGGCACCGCGGCATTCGGCATGGATGGAACGCTCACGATGCACGGCGTCACGCAGCCGGAACACCTCGACGTCGCCGTGCGCGGCGAACCTGCGCACCCGGTGTATCACGCGACCGGCCACATCGATCGTCACGCGTTCGGAATGCGCGTGACGACGCTCGACCCCGCGATCGGCGGCATCGCCGACGTCACGCTCGACATCGTCCTACGGTAGCGAGGTCATACGGCGAGACGTTTCGCGTCGGCATGCTTGAACGTCAAGCCATGCCCCGGCCGGCTGCGGTCCGGCGTGAGATCTCCATCGGACGGCTCGATGAAACCGTCGAAGAGTCGCCGCTCGATGCGGACGTGGTCCGCGAACCATTCCACGTGACGCACGCGCAGCGCCGCCGCGGCGACGTGCATGTGGAGCATCGGGCCGCAGTGCGTCGAGAGCGGCTTGCGCGTCACGTCGCAGTAGCCGTCGATGGCGAGAAAGCCCGTGTAGCCGCCGCAGCGCGTCGCGTCCGCTTGCAGCACGTCGACGACGGGCGCGACGCGTGCGGCGGCGGCCGTGTCCGTGATGTACTCGCCCGAGCTGATCGCGAGCCCGGGAGGCGCGTGCTCGCGCACGCGTCGCGTGCCGTCGATATCGGCGTGGTCGACCGGCTGCTCGAACCACGTGACGCCGTGCTGCGCGAGCGGCCCTTGCGCGAACGCGATCGCGTCCGTGACATCGTAGCCGCCGTTCGCGTCCACCATCAGATGCACGTGCGGCCCGATCGCGTCGCGTGCCGCGGCGACGCGGCGCGCATCGGCTGCGTGATTGCGACCCACCTTCATCTTCACCGCGCGCATCCCGTCGCGCGCCCAGCCCCCGAGCTGCTGGGTCAGCGTCGTGAGATCGTACGACGTGAAGCCGCCGCTGCCGTACAGCGGCACGCTCTCCCGCACGATCCCGAAGGCGTCGCACAGCGCGACGCCGAGCAGACGCGCGTGCAGGTCCCACAGCGCGACGTCGATCGCCGAGATCGCGTACGACGCGAGCCCCGGACGCCCGTCGTTGCGCACGTGACCGGTCATGCGCGTCCAGAGCTCGCGCACGGCGAACGGATCGGCGCCTTCGACGATCGACCGCAGGTCGTCGTGGACGAACGTCGCGGTGGCGCCGCTGCCGTATGTCCAGCCCGTTCCGACGCATCCGCCGGCTTCGACTTCGACGACGACGATCGTCGTAGCGTCCCAGCGCGCCGTCCCGTCGCTTTCCGGTCCGCGCTCGGTCGGGATCCGGTACGCCGACACGCGAAGGCGCTCCACGCGCGGATTGCTGCGCAGGCTCACGGCGACGCTCATGACGCCGCGTACGCGATCGTCGTGATCAGGGCGTTGTCGGCTTGCCGGGAGTCGAGACGCGTGTGCTGCACGACGATGGGCTCGTCGGAGACGATCACACTGGCATAGTCGGTGCCGCGCGGAATCGGCTCCGGATCCTTGAGCTCGTTGAAGCGCTGGTGCAGCGTGCGCCGCGCGCCGACCGTGACGCGATATGGCCCCGCGGGCTCGCGATCCTTGAAGTAGATCGTGATCTCGACGTGAGCGTCGCGGTCGCCCGCATTGAGCATGCATGCGGTCTCATGGCTCGTGAACTCGGGTTCCGGGCCGTGACTCCACGCGGGAATGTAGCCCTCAGCGATCACCCAGACGGTGTTGCCGATCGCGCGCCGTTCCATGTCTCCTCTTTTACCCCTCCCGGGGAGGGGTGCAAACCGGAGCCTGCGGAACGCAGGACCCGCTCGCGCACGTTGTTCCCACGGATGCGTCTGTTGCCGTGCCTTGCGGCTGCGGCGCTGATCGTCGCGCCGTACGGTGCGGCGGTTTCCGCCGCGCCCCAACCGTTCGTCGTTCGCCACGCCGTCGTCGCGGGCCATTCCGTCACGGTGTTGGACGTGCGCCTGGACGCCGTTCGCGTCAAGGTCGGCCTCGGCGGCGGACGGCCGGGCCACGTCGAGAGCCTCGGATGCGATCGCGCGGCGCTACGGTGCGCTCGCCGCGATCAACGGCGGCGACTATGAGGCGTACGGCAACGCGCCGATCCGCGACCCGAACCACACGCTGATCACCGGCGGCGCCATGATGTTCAAGGGCGACATCGGCGATGTGCTGTGGTTCGATCCGCAAGGCCGCGCCGAGATCGATCGCATCCCGCTGAAGATCGAAGGCAGTCTCGACGGGCGCTGGACGTGGCCCGACAACTGGTACGCGTATTGGATCAACCGCTATCCGTCGGGCACGGCCGATACGATCACCATCTTCACGCCCGAGTGGGGCGAGCGTACGGGGCTCACGGGCGGACCGCAGGTGCAAGTCGCCGACGGCGTGGTGACGGCGATTCAGAGAAGCTCCACGATCATACCGCGCCGCGGTTTCGTCGTCTACTTTCGCGGCGAAGCGAAAGCCGCGTCGCACTTCGCCGTCGGCCGCACCGCGACGTACCGCATGGTGCGCAGCGACGGCGAGCCGATGGGACCGTTCGCCGACGCGCGCGAGGCGATCGGGTGCGGTCCGCGCCTCGTGACGGACGGGCGCGTCACCGTCGACCCCGCCGGTGAAGGCTTTCGCGATCCGAAGATCTTGTATCTCTCGGCGGCGCGCAGCGCGGTCGGCGTATCGCGTGACGGCAAGATGCTCATTCTCGCGACGTCCGACGGTACGATTCGCGACATGGCCGCCGTCATGCGCGGTCTCGGCGCGTATCAGGCGATGGCGTTCGACGGCGGCGCGTCGGCGGGATTGTGGCTGCGCGGGCGCTACGTGACCGAGCCCGGGCGGCCGCTCAACAACGCGCTGCTGCTGCTCGCGCGCTGACCGTCGCGCCGCTCACGGCGTCGGAAGCAGCACCTTGACGTAGGTTCCGTACGCCGGCAGCTTCTGGATGACGAGCTCTTTCGAAAGCGCGCGCACGAGGAACAGCCCGCGCCCCGTCTCCGACCACACGTCGGCCGGAAGCGACGGCGGTCCGCTGAAGCCCGGACCGTCGTCCATCACGTGCAGCCACGTGCCGCGCGCGTCGAGCGACAAGCCGAGGCTCAAGCGGCCAGGCGCATAGCGCAGCGCGTTGCCGATGAGCTCGGAGAAGATCATTTCACACGCGTTGAGATCGGCACCGGCGCCGCACTCTTCGGCGATCGCCGCGATGAAATCGCGCTTGATCGCGTAGGCCGCCGCAGGATCGTCGACGTCGAACGCCCAGCGGCCGTGCGTGCGTCCGAGACGCACCGTCAGCACCGCCATGTCGTCGCGCGCGCGTTTCCCGGCGAGGAGCCGGCTGATGTAGCGCGCCGGATTTGCCGCGAACAGCACCTCGTCGCCTGCGAGCAGCGCTTCGATCGCGGCTTCCCCCGCGATCGGGTCCCGATCGACCTCCGTCAAGCCGTCCGTGTACAGCATGACGAGGGTCGCGTCGTGTAACGACTCCCGGTAACCGACGTAGACGCTCTCGGACGTGACGCCGAGCGGCACACATGAGGGCGCCTGCAGGGGAGCCGCGCGCCCGTCCGCGTGCTTCACGATCGGCGCGGGGTGTCCGGCCGAACAATACGCGATCTCGTGTCCCTCGCGGTCGACGACCGCGATGAACGCCGTCGCCAGCTCGTCACGTCCTTCGAGGATGAGGGCGCGGTTGAGCAACGTCATCATCGCCGCCGGATCGGTCGACACGACGGCCGCCATGCGGACCCACTGCCGCAGCTGGACCATGAGCCGGGCCGCATCGACGCCCTTGCCCGTGACGTCGCCGATCGTCATGACGATCTTGCCGCCGACCGCGAACGCGTCGTACCAATCGCCGCCGAGCGCGGTGTCGACTTGTGCGCCCTGGTAGACCGCGTTGAACTGGAGCGTTTCCGTATTCGGCAGCTCTTCGTTGAGGAACGCGCGCTGCAGCGTCTCGGCGACGTGCTGCTCGCGTGTGAACTGCTTGGCGTTCGCGACGGCGAGACCGGCACGCCGTCCGAGTTCCTGGGCCGCCTGCACGTCCGAGACGTCGAACGGTATGGAGTCTACGGTGCGCACGAACGTCAGCGCGCCGAAGATCTCGTCGTGCACGCTCACCGGCACGACGATCTTTGACCGGTATTGCATCCGCCGCATGAAGGCTTCGTGCTCGTCGGACGATGCGTGCTCCAGCAGCGTGCGTTCGTCGAATTCCGGAACGAAGAACGACTCACCCGTCTGCGCGACGTACCGCGCCGGGTGGATGCCGCGCGTCTCCGATTGCAGCAGCGGCGTGACGAAGGCCTTGAGCGCCGCTTCGATCTCCGGATCGCGATGCGCCCCGACGCTCACGTACAGCCGGGCCGTGTTCTCGTCGATCAGGTCGAACAGGCAGAGTTCCGAGAACGACTCCACGGCCGTCCGCGCAACGTTCGCGAGCGTCTCGTCGAGGTCGAGCGACCGATGAAAGAGCTCACCGGCGCGCACCAATAACGCGAGGCGGCGCTGCGTGGGATCGGGCGCGGCGGTGGAGAGGGCGGTCGACATAAGAGGGGTACAGCACGACCGAACGTCCCGGAGTCGGGAGCGGCAGTACCATCGCGGCCCTCGTACCCGCTATCCCGCGTTTGACAAACATCGGGCGCGTCAGCCGAGCAGCGCCTTCATGTCCCTGGCCAGAACGGCCGGCGTATCGGTCCAGTCGTGGATCGCACGTACCGCTCCATTGCGATCGAGCATGTAGATCGCGGACGTATGCGCCATCAGGTAACCGGCGGCGCTGCCGTGATTCGGCAGCCGTTGGTGCCAGACGTGATAGGCGGCGTAGTACGCACCGAGCGCCTGCGTGGACCCGGTCAGTCCGTAGAAATGCGGATCGAAAAGATCGACGTACTTCTTCAACGCCGGGACCGTGTCGCGACGGGGATCGACGGTGACGAACGCGACCGTCAGATTTCGAGACGCGCCGCCGAGGAGGCGGTCGGCTTGCATCAGCTTCGCGAGCGTCGTCGGACAGACGTCGGGACAGTGCGCGTAGCCGAACAGCAGCACCACCCCTTTGCCCCGCTGGTCCTGGAGACGGAACGGGCGGCCGTTTTGATCGACCAGGGCCGCCTCCGGCTCGGGAATGCTGAACGCGATCGCGCTTCCACCCGGCTTCGACGCCTGCATACGCGCCGACACCTTGTTCAAAAATACGGCGAGAACGACGACGATGATCACCACCGCGGGTGCGAAGAACAGCGCGCCGGGCCGCTTCATGCGGCATCGTTCCGGATTTGACGGCCGAACCACACCAGCAGCGGGATCGTGATCGAACTGATGAGCGCGATCGCGGCGACCAGCAGCAATGTGCCGCTGACCGAGGCGTTCCCACCGCAGAAAGCGGTCAGGTTCGCGAAGGTCAGGAACCGGAACACGCGCAGCGGATTCGACGAGACGCCGGCGATATCGCGTGCGCGTGCCGCGACGTCGTCCGGATTCCAGTCCGACGTGGTCGAAACGTCCTGCAAGACGCCCTTCGGGTCGATCATTTCCAAACGAACGTCGTGGATGTAGTCAGCCGCACCGCTGGCCAGCGATGACACGCCGAAACTGTCGATGACGTTCTTGACTTGCGCCGGCTCACCGGTTGCGATCGACCACATCTGCGGGTTCGCATCGAACTTGCGGCCGTATGCGGCCAGCACCGCGGGCGAGTCGTAGTTCGGATCGAGGGTCACTTCGACGAGATGGAAGCGACGCGGATCGAGATGCCGCTGCAAATAAAGAAATTTCGCGCTCAGCGCAGGACACACCGTCTCGTCCGGACAGCGGCTGAACACGAACGTGAGCAGCGTGACCTTGCCCGCGAACTGATTCAGACGCATGGGACGTCCGAGCTGGTCGACGAGCGGATACGCCGGTGCCTGATCGCCGTTCTTCACGAGGCGCTTGACCACGGTGTTCGGCGTGCCGGCAACGAAGCGTTCCGCGGGCACCGGCTGATCGTGCAGCACGAAGCCGTGCGCGCCGCGCACGAGCAGCGCGTCGACTTCCGTTCCCGGTGCGGGCGGTTTCCCGCTCGCCGCGCCGACGGCGTACATACCGCCCTGCAGCGTGTCGACGACCGGATCGAGGCGCATGAGCAGGTGGCCGCGCTGCGGAACGCCGAGCACGTAGCCGTGCACGGGAATCAGGCCGGCGTCGGCTGCGGACGCGGCGACGCACGACGACAGGACACATCCCAGGATCGCGATCGCCCGAACGAACGCACCGATGCGCGATCCGAAGGGGGTAAGGCGTCGGTTCATATTTGGTCCCTCTGCACGGCTCCGATTTCACCACCGCGCCGAAATTCCGCCAGCATCGTGGAGCAGAGCGACGCGCGGCCCGATGAGGCCGTCGACGGAATCCGGCAGCTCGACCGAACGAATGTGAAAGAAGCGCTCTCATGAAACGGCTCACGCTCATCGCACTGCTGGTCGTCGCGGCGACCGGCGTGGCGAACGCCCGGACCATTTCGGTCATGGGGCCCTGGTCGCGCCCCGCGGTCGGCACGGGTGTCGTCTACTTCACGCTCGTCAACTCTAGCTCTGCACCCGACCGGCTGACGCGGGTGACGTCACCGGTGGCGAGCGCGGTCGAACTCCACGAATCGACCGAGACGCACGGGACGATGAACTCGATGTCCGGATCGATGAGCGGGATGGCGATGAGCGGCGTCGCGTCGATGCACCGCGTGAAGTCGATAGCGATTCCGGCGCACGGATCGACGAAACTTACGCCGGGCGGCTACCACGTCATGTTGATCGGCTTGCGTCACCCGTTACGGGCGGGCCAGTCGTTTCCGATTCGGCTGTTCTTCAGCCACGCGAGCCCGGAGACCGCGACGGTGCACGTCATCTCGAGCTGACGTCCACACCGCGCACGCCGGCGTGGCGCGGATACGCGAGCAGCGTCCATGCGGTGATCCGCTATGGCGTAGCCTTCGACTCGCAATTCGTACCGCTGTGCGGGTCGAACGTGTCGGACTTGCCGTTCGTCGCGACCCAGTCGAGCGGGAAGTACAGAATCTTCGTCTTGTGCGACGTGTCGGCGATGATTGCCGTGTGGCCCCGCAGCGGCCCGCTCGTGAAGACGAGGATGCCGTGGAACGACGGTTGCAGCGGCCCCGGAAAGCGCCGGTCGAACGTGAACGCGCCGGTTCCCGGATAGCCGCCGGCGACGCGATACGTCGACGGCGACGTGAGCCATACCGTCTGCAGAATGCTCTGCCGGATTCCGTACGGCGACATCTGGTACGGGCCTGACATGCCGCCCGCCGGGCCGGTGAACGCAGTGTACGTGCATCCATAGCCTTGCTCGTACGCGGCCCAGTTCGAAACGCCGTCCCCCGACACGATCGCCTTGCCGGATCCGAGCTGGCTCAGAAGTGCGGCGGTGACCGTTTTGCCCGGAGCCGAAGCGGCGAAAGCCGGCACGCCGGCGACGTGGTTCGCGCGCGCCGGCGTGTGTGCCGCCTGCTGCACGGACGCATCCGGCGCGGCAATCCCGGCGGCCTTGGCATAGCCGGCGGCCTCCTGCGTGAGGAGCATCGTCGACGCATCATCGCCCCGCGCGCGCCACGACAACGCTCCGACGTACGCCAGACTGCATGCCATCGCGTATTTTCCGTAGTGGGCGAGTCCACGCGCGGTTGTCGCGCTGGAGTTCGCGTAGTCGGGCGTTGGCGTGGCGGAGGAGCCGTGCGGCACCAGCTTGAGGAACCCGCCGGTGCGGGACGACAATTCCGTGAAGTCACGACAGGCGGCGACGTAGTCGTGCGCGCTGACCTCGTTCAGCGCGCGCACGCCCAGCGCGTGATTGTCGAGACCGGCCGCGCTCGCGGACTCGCACGCACACGCGAAAACGATAGCGAATACACACGTAACGAAACGCCGACGCATCGCGCGTTCCTCATTTTCACGGACGCACCGTTTCCCTGCGTTGCGGCGCCCTCGTTTTGGCTAGTTCCGTACAAACAGCGGCCGTGCTGCCGCGCGGATTCGCGACACGGCTGCACGCCTGCTGCGCGAGGCGAGGGACTGCCAACGTAGCCGCGTGCGTGGGACCCTGACGACGCCGGTCGCTACGGTTTTCCGAGAGCCGCGGCGATACGCGACAGCTCCGCGTCGACACGACGGTCGTGCGCACGTTCCGCGGCAAGCTCGCGCCGCAGCCGAGCGTTCTCGGCGTGCAGCGCCTTGATCGCCGCCAGCGCGACGCCGTCCTCGTCGATCGACGTGATGTGCCTGTCGTCTGCGCCGACGCCGAACGCGGCATAGAAATCCTGCGCCATCGGCCCGACGTGCCGCACCCCGCGTTCCGACACGTAGCTCCACGTGGTGATCGGCAAGGTCGCCACCTTGTCGAGGACGTCGGCGTCGTCGATGCGCGCGACGTTCGTCTTCATCGCGCGGTCGCTCGCGGATGCCCACGTGCCCGAACCGCTCGCGAGCGTCGCACCGACGGTGTTCGTCGCGTTCGTCCAGAGCGTGAAGCCGCCCGACGCGCGCGCGAGAAATTGGTTGTCGACCGTCGACGTCAGCTGCGTCGCGCCGCTCGAGTCATCGCTCCACACGAATGAGCCGGTGGTCGCTGCGTTCGAGTTCACGCCCGCCGCGAGGCTTTGGTTCCCGGACGCCGTGTTTTTCGAGCCGCCCAGCACTGTCGCGTGCGCACCCGACGCAGTGTTGTTGGCCCCGCCCGAGACGTTCGACGCGTTGCCCGATGCGGTGTTGGTATTGCCGCCGGCGATCGTGGCCCATTCCGCGGACGCCGTGTTACTCAGACCGCCGCCGACGAACGAGTTGGAACCCGATGCGGTACCGACTTCGCCTCCAACAATCGCGGAAAACTGTCCCGAGGCCTTGTTGGTGGCGCCTCCGAGGACCGCCGAATAGTACGAGGAGGCAGTATTGTACGCACCTCCTCCGATCGTCTCAAAAACGTTGTCGCCATCCACAACGTTGTCGTAGCCGCCGCCGATCACGGAATAGGAGGCTCCCCCGGAAATCTGGTTTCCAAAGCCGCCGCCGATGAACGATCCCTCCGCGCCGCCGTTCGTGCCGGCAATCGCGTTCTGCTCTCCGCCGGTGATCGCCGAATATTGGTCGCACGCCAGATTGCTAGCGCCGCCGGCGACGACCGAGTCGGTTCCGCCCGCGACGTTGCCGTTCGCGGAAATGCCGTTGAACGAACCGCTTCCGGCGGTGCTGCACGTGCCGACCGCACTCGTTCGGCGGATCGCCCCGCCGCCCAACGGACCGGGCGCCGAACCGACTGATCCCGGCGCAACGCCCGGCCGTAGTGAGGCCGCGCCGCCGCCGGCGGCGCACGCGGTGAAAACGACGCCGCTCGCCAGCAACGCCATGACCGGTCGCAGAGTACGCAGTCGCATGGTGCCCCCAAATCAGAGCTGCGCCCGTGCGAGACGTTCCGTCTGCGGGCGTTTCCGCTGCCGCCCGGTTTCGGCGTCCGGCGGTCGCCCGCCTATTTCGCTGGCTAGGGCTTTCGTTCCAACGCAGCGCAGGATGTCCGGCGGACTCGAGCGTCAGCCTGCGCGCTGTCGCAGTACGCCGAGCCGGCGCTACGGGCGAACCATGCTTCGGACGATCGTGCGGAGCTCGTCGATCTCGCGCTGCTGCGCGCGAAGCTGTGTGCGAAACTGCGCGCGTAACGCCGAGTTCTCGGCGTGCAGCGTGCGTCTGCACTGAAGGCCTTGATCGCCGCCAGCGCGACGCCGTCCTCATCGATCGACGTGATGTGCCTGTCGTCTGCGCCGACGCCGAACGCGGCATAGAAGTCCTGCGCCATCGGGCCGACGTGCCGCACGCCGCGTTCGGAGACGTAGCTCCACGTGGTGATCGGCAACGTCGCGACCTTGTCGAGGACGTCGGCTTCGTCGATGCGCGCCACGTTCGTCTTCATCGCGCGGTCGCTCGCGGATGCCCACGTGCCCGAACCGCTCGCGAGCGTCGCGCCGACCGTATTCGTCGCGTTCGTCCAGAGCGTGAAGCCGCCCGACGCGCGCGCGAGAAATTGGTTGTCGACCGTCGACGTGAGCTGCGTCGCGCCGCTGGAGTCGTCACTCCACACGAATGCGCCCGTCGTTGCTGCGTTCGAGTCCACGCCAGCCGCGAGGCTCTGGTTCCCGGACGCCGTGTTTTTCGAGCCGCCCAGCACTGTCGCGTGCGCACCCGACGCGGTGTTGTTCGCGCCGCCCGAGACGTTCGCTCCGTTGCCCGATGCGGTGTTCGTATTGCCGCCCGCGATCGTGGCCCATTCCGCGGACACATTGTTGTTCTGACCGCCGCCGACGGTCCCGTACGTCCCGGAGTTCGCGACGCTTTTGCCGCCGCCGATGAACGAGTAATCGCCCGATGCCGTATTTTCGTCGCCTCCGACCAGCGCCGAAACGAAGCCTGACGCCGTGTTGCTCTCGCCTCCGAGCACAGCCGCACCGGCCGACGAAGCGGTGTTGAAGGCACCTCCGCCGACCGTCGTGGAATTGCCGTTGGTCGGATCGACCGTGTTCTGGTAGCCGCCGACGATCACGGAATACGCGGCGATCGCGTAAATCTCGTTTTGATAGCCGCCGCCGATGAAGGAATCCGACGCGCCGCCGCTGGTGCCGGCGATGTGGTTCCCGTTTCCGCCGGTGATCGCCGTATAGCTGTCACACGCCTCGTTCGAATTGCCGCCGGCGACGGTCGAGTCGGTGCCGCCGGCGACGTTTCCGTTCGCGGAAATGCCGTTGAACGAACCCGTTCCAGCGCTGCTGCATGTGCCGACGGCGCTCGTTCGGCGGATCGCCGTGCCGCCCAGCGGAGCAGGCGCCGAACCGATCGCGCCCGGCACACCGGCCGTAGTTGGCCGCAGCGAGGCGGCTCCGCCGCCGCCGGCGCACGCGACGAGCATCACGCCGCTTGCCAGCGACGCAATGACGAGCGCTGCAGTATGACGTCGCATGGTGCCTCCAAATCAGAGCTGCGCCGGTGCGAGACTTTCGCATCTCCGGGCGTGGCGTTACTGCGGCCCGGTTCCATGGCTTGGCGGTTGCCGCCTGTTTTGCTGGTTAGGGCATCCGCTCCGGGCGCGGCGCAAGAGCGAGGGACGCACGCGCGTCCCCGCGAGCTCGGGTCGCCACGCACCTTACGGTCCGAGGGCCGCGATGAGACGGGAGAGTTGCGCATCGACGCGACGGTCGTGCGCGCGTTCCGCGGCGAGTTCGCTCCGCAGGCGCGCGTTCTCCGCGTGAAGCGTTGCCGTCTGCACGTGAAGCGCCTTGATCGCCGCGAGCGCGACGCCGTCCTCGTCGATCGACGTGATATGCCGGTCGTCTTCGCCGACGCCGAACGCCGCATAGAAATCCTGCGCCATCGGGCCGACGTGCCGCACGCCGCGTTCGGAGACGTAGCTCCACGTCGTGATCGGCAAGGTCGCCACTTTGTCGAGGACGTCGGCTTCGTCGATGCGCGCGACGTTCGTCTTCATCGCGCGGTCGCTCGCCGATGCCCACGTTCCGGAACCGCTCGCGAGCGTTGCGCCGACGGTGTTCGTTGCATTCGTCCAGAGCGTGAACCCGCCCGACGCGCGCGCGAGGAATTGATCGTCGACCGTCGACGTCAGCTGCGTCGCTCCGCTGGAGTCGTCGCTCCACACGAACGATCCGGTGGTCGCGGCGTTCGAGTCGACGCCGGCTGCAAGGCTCTGATCGCCGGACGCGGTGTTCTTCGAGCCGCCCAGCACCGTCGCGTGCGCGCCCGACGCAGTGTTGTTCGCGCCGCCGGCAACGTTTGCTCCGTTGCCCGATGCGGTGTTGGTATTGCCGCCGGCGACCGTGGCCCATGTCGCGGACGCCGTGTTAGCCCAACCGCCGCCGATGAACGAGTAGCCGCCCGATGCCGTTTCGTTCTTGCCCCCGACAAGTGACGAAAGGTAGCCCGAGGCGGTGTTGAACTCGCCTCCCAGCAACGCAGCACCGCCGGACAAAGCGCTGTTGTAGGCGCCTCCTCCGAGCGTTACCGAGTTGCCGTCCGTAGAGTCGACAGTGTTCTCGTACCCGCCCGCGATGACCGAGTATGCGCCATTACTCCCATAAATCTGGTTGTAAGAGCCGCCGCCGATGAACGATAGCCGCCGCGCCGCCGCCGGCGGCGATCGCGTTCTGATATCCGCCGGTGATTGCCGAATACCCGTCGCACGCCAGGTTTTCATAGCCGCCGGCCACGGCCGTGTCGCTGCCGCCCGCGACGTTTCCGTTTGCGGAAGCGCCGTTGAACGAACCCGATCCGGGGCTGCTACACGTACCCACGGCGCTCGTTCGGCGGACCGCCCGCGCCGCCCAGCGGAGCAGGACCCGAACCGATCGACTCCGGCGCAGCCGCGGTAGCCGGCCGTAGTGAGGCGGCGCCGCCGCCGCCGGCGCACGCGGCGAGCACCGCGCTGCTCACCAGCGCGGAGATGATGAGCCACAGAGCACGCAGTCGCAACGGTGCCTCCCTACACCAGAGCGCTCGCGCAAGACCGTGGGACTCACGGCGCGTCTTGGTGTACGCGACGGGTTCGGCGTAAGGTAGTGGCCGCCTACTCCGCTGGTTAGGCCTTTCGCCTTGCGCCGAGGCAACAAGCAAAAACCGCGTTCGCACGCGGTTCTTTCTGGAGCCGACGGCCGGACTCGAACCGGCGACCTGCTATTTACGAAACAGCTGCTCTACCAACTGAGCTACGTCGGCGCTTCGGCCGTGACGCGGCTTCCGCGCGAAACGACCGTCGACCATTCTCGTTCTGCATTGGGCACCCTGCCCGGCTCATCAGAGCGGCGGACGACGGCGGATGCACGTTCGCCGCACGAGAGCGCAGCGGGAGTCAGGCAACGGCGCTCGCAACGTTGCACCCGGTATGAACCTCTCCGCGGGCTGGGTGCGAGCCTTGATCTGGCTGGCCCTGATCATTAGCGCCGCGGCGGGCATCGAGACGGGCTGGTACCGCTACGCGGAGCTGGTCGTCGAGGCGCGCGGCGACTATGCGGCAGCGCTCGCGCAGCACCACATCTCGCAGCACGCGTTCGTGCTGTACTTCCTGGTTTCCGAGTCGCTGGTCGCCGTCGCATTCGCAGCGACGGGACTGTTCATCGCGTTGCGCGGGCGTACGACCGCGATGGCGGCCTTCGCGGCGATCGCGATGATGCTGTACGGCGTGACGATCCCGCCTCCGATGCACGCGCTCATCGTCAACGCCCCGGCGCTGCCGACCTGGCTGCTCGCCGAGCGCAGCATCGGCCTCGGACTGTTCGTCGTCTTCCTCTATGTGTTTCCGGACGGACGATTCAACACGTGGTTCGTACGCGTGCTCACGGTCCTGGTGCTCGGTTGGACGCTGACGTGGCCGTTCGTCCCCGCAGGCGATCCGTACCACTTCCCGCATCCCTGGCCGTTCATCGCGATCGCGGCGATCTTCGCGAGCGGCGTCGCCGTGCAGCTGTACTGGTTCACGCAGGAGCGGAGCACGGTCGAACGCCAGCAGACCAAGTGGGTCGTGTACGCGGTGACCGCGAGCGTGGTCGGCGATTTCGTCACGCACCTGCCGTGGCAGCTGTGGCCGCTGCACCGCGGATCGGATCTCGTCGTGCTTATCGTGCACCAGCCATTCTTCGTCGCGTTCCAGATTGCGGTGCCGCTCGCGATCGGGTTCTCGGTGCTGTACTTCCACCTCTGGGACATCGACGTCATCGTCAGCCGCACGGTGCTCTACGCCGCGCTCACGACGGCCGCCGCGATCCTCTGGGAAGCGGTGAACCTGACCACCGGCAAGCTCATCACCGAAGCGATGGGACCGCAAGCCAGCGCGTACGCGGGCGGCACCGCGACGGTCGTCACCGGCTTCTTTTTGAAGCCGATGTACGAGGCGTTCAAACGCCGCGTCGACGAGAGGCTCACGCCGCAGACCCTCGACCTGTCGGACGAGTTTCCGGAGCTCGCTCCCGACGTGCGACATCGTCTCACGGCGAAGCACGTCATCAACGCGCTGGTGCGGCACGTCCCGCCGCTGTTCGACGTCGCGGGCAGCGCGGTCTTCGTCTTCGAGAACGAGCGCTGAGCGCGCCGCCGGACACGCCACCGAGGGCACACCGCACGTC
The DNA here is from genome assembly GCA_963841685.1 of Vulcanimicrobiota bacterium. Taxonomy (GTDB): domain Bacteria; phylum Vulcanimicrobiota; class Vulcanimicrobiia; order Vulcanimicrobiales; family Vulcanimicrobiaceae; genus Vulcanimicrobium. Next base: position 947,678 of record CAWJDU010000003.1, on the reverse strand, counting down.
GAAGCATTCCCCGACGACGATGCGCTGAGCGCTGCTGCACGACGGCAAGACCGCGCGCGGAGGCGACGAGGCCGACGCGCCGCTGTTCGTTCCGCTCGTCGTGCCGCGCTCGAAGCATCCCGATCTGCTCGGCGTGCTCGCGCTCGGCCGGCGGAACGACGAAAAAGGCTACTCGCAGCTGGAGATCGGCGCGCTCGAGGATCTCGGCCGCAAAGCCGGCATGGCGCTGTATCTCTCCGAGGTCCGCACCGCGACCGCGATCGAGGGCGGCATGCCGCGCGCCGATCGAGCCGAGTCGCGATGAAGCGCCGCGATCGGGGCGCGCTGCCGATAACGGTAGTGTGATCCGTCGCCTCGTCCGGGCTGCCGGGCTCGTCGTGCTGGGTTCGCGCTCGGCCGCGCCGAGGCGTTCGCGGCGCAGCTCGAGGTGCCGGTCGCCGTGCCGGGCGCGCCACTGCCCGCGGACGGGCCGGCCGCTTCGGTGTGCGGCCGGCGACGCTCCGGGCCGACGTTTCGCGTGCCGCAAGCCGACGACGCTTGTACGTCGGCACGCCGTGGTTCGTACGCGATCTCACCGTGACGGTGATCGGGCCGGGTGCGCAACGCCGCACGATCGCCGCGGCTGCGAACCTGCCGGGGGCGATGCTCGGGCTGCGCCTGCCGGCCGATGCGTGGCTCGCCGACCGCATCGAGCTCCAAGCGACGTCGTCAGCAGCGTCGTTCGCCGCCGTACCTGCTCTCCGTCGCAGCAGCTTGCCGCCATCGCGTCGCGCACGTGGTGGTACGCCGCATGCTTCGGAATCTTTTTCGCGCTGGCGATCGTTTTCGGCCGTAGCCGCCGTGCGCTGCGCGCGCGCCAGGCGGCGTGGTATGCGATCGCGGCCGGCGGCGCAAGCGGGCTGACTGATCCCGTGGCTCGGCATCGTGCGGCCTTCGCCGGAGGTGAGCCAGCCGCTGCACGCGCTGCTGCAGTCGACCGCGTACGTCGCGATCGCGATGGTCGCGCTCACGTTCGCCGGCGTCGCGCTGCGCCGCGCGCGGTTCGCATCGCCGGTGCGCCGCGCTCGTCGCGCTCAACGTCATCGCGGTGTTCGGCGGCGACGTGTTCCAGGATTCAGTGGCCCCTGAGCGACGTCGTCTCGCAGATCGCGACCGTCGCGCTCGACGCCGCGTTCGTCGCGATCGGCGCGTTCGCGGTCGTGCGCCGAGTCGCGGGCGCGACGCTGTGCACGGCCGCGATGGCGATCGGGCTCGTTTCGCTCGCGGGCGCCGAGCTGCCGGCGACGCCGGCCGCCGTCGCGCAGGCGATGCCGCTGCTCGGCGCGGTCATGGCTTTTTTGATGCTCGCGTTCGCCGTCGGACACGTTTACGCGCGGACGAACCGCGGCCGCGCGCGCGCCGCGGCAGGCGCGCGGCTCGACGGGCTCACGGGCCTCGCGAACCGCGATGCGTTCGACGAGCAGCTGTCCGCGGCCGGGCGTCACGCGCGGCGCGCGCACGCCGCGGTCGGCATGCTGCTTGGTCGACGTCGACCAGCTCCATGCGTACAACGAGGCGTACGGCCACCTCGCGGGCGACGACGTCTTACGGCGCATCGCCGGCGCGATCGGCGAGGTCGCGAGCCGCGAGCGCGCGAGCGCGTTCCGCTACGGCGGTGAAGAGTTCGCCCTGGTGTTTCCGAGCGCGACGCTGCGGCGCGTCCGCGATGCCGGCGAAGCGGTGCGTGCCGCCGTCGCGCGGCTCGAGATCGCGCACGGCGCGGTCGCATCGAAACGCTTGACGGTCAGTGCCGGCGTCGCGTGCACGGCCCCGCGCGAACGCGGCGACGAGCAGCAGCTCATCCGGCGCGCGTCAGACGCGCTCTACGTCGCGAAGACGATGGGCCGCAACCGCGTCGTGACCGACGAACCGCCCCCGGCTCAGGCGTCGAAGACGGAGTCCGCGAACGTCTCGTTGATGCCGTACGCGCCGTAATCGATCGACGCGTGAATCTTGTACGGGCCGAACGTCATGTCGGCATCCGTGTGCGTCGGTAGCTCGTAGCCGTCGACGAGCGTCTCGGCGATGTGCATGTCGATCGTGCTGCCGTCGCGCGTCGTGAAGATCGCGTGCAGCGGCGCAGCCGGGTTCGCGCCCGGCACGTCACCAGCATGTGCGCGACGTCGGACGCGTGCTTCGGCATGCCTTCGACCGCCATGCTGCCGTCCGGCGCCGTCGTCAGGCGAAAGTCGTAGCTGCTCTGCCACGTGAGCGGCGTACCGATGTCCGCGAACATGTTCCGGTATTTCCGCGGGATGGCGCTGATGTCGAGCGCGACGCGCCCGGGACGCCGGTAGTACTGCGTCCCGTCGAAATGCACGTGAATGGTCAGGAAGCGGTGCAGCCTGACCTCCATGCGCACGGGAACCGCGTAGCTGTCGATGCGCGCATCCTGCGCGCTGACGCGTGCGAGGACATCGGCCACGGTCACCGGAGACGCGGGCCGCGGCGCAACGCCCAGCATGCCGGTTACGCTCATCGCAGCCAGCGCGGGAGCCAATCTGCGCGCGCTGCTGCGTGCATGCGACTGTCCTCCACGACCCGAGTCGGTCAATCTTATTCCCGGCTCAACCGTGCGGCATGCGTGTTTCGCTTCGCTAGGCGGCGTCGCCCCATACCGGGATCGCCGGAGCGCACCGCCTCGCGAGGGCGCAGCGCGCGCGCGGCCTGCTCGAGCTCGTCGAGCGCGACCGCCTCATTCCGTCATGACCGATTCCGCCGGAGAAGCGCACGAGCAGCGGCGCGCGCAGCGGACGCGCGACGAGATCGTCGCCGTCGTGGGCAGGCATGCGCTCGCGCGCGTCGAGCGCGGCCAGCACGTCGGCAACGACGGACGACGCCGTCGCGTCGCCGCCCGCACCGGCGCCCGAAAAGACGAGCGGACCGCAGCCGCGACCCAGCACGCGGACGACGTTTTCCGGCACCGCGCGGGCGCGCGAACGGATGATCGAGCGGAACGAACGCCGGCGTCACGCCGGCTTCGATGCCGTCCGCCGCCTTGCGCGCGACCGCCACGAGCTTGAGTCGCAGGCCGCGTTCCGCGCCGGATCGGACGTCGTCGCGCGTGATCTGCGCGATGCCGCGCCGCGCGAATGCCGGCGACGTCGCAGGACGCCGGAACGCGAGCCCCGCGAGGATCGCGAGCTTGTGCGCGGCGTCGTGACCCTCGACGTCGTTGCGCGGGTCGGACTCCGCGAAGCCCAGACGCTGCGCTTCGGCGAGCGCCTCCGCGTATTCGGCGCCCGACTCCATCGCGTCGAGCACGAAGTTCGTCGTGCCGTTCAACACGCCGCCGATCTCGAGCACGTCCTCGCCGGCGAGCGCACCGGTCAGCGCGCGCACGATCGGAATCGCGCCGCCGACCGCCGCTTCGTAGCGCAGCGACGCGCCGGTGCGCGCCGCGAACGCCGCGAGCCACGGGCCTTCCGTCGCGACGAGGTCTTTGTTCGCGGTGACGACGTCCTTGCCGCGGGCGATCGCGCGCAGCACGAGTTCGCGCGCCAAGCCGAGGCCGCCGATGCACTCCACGACCACGCGAACGTTCGGATCGTCGACGACGTCGAACGCATCGCGCGAGTAGTCGTCCCAAGCGACGTCGCGGCGCTTGCGCGGATCGCGGACGGCGATCGAGCGGATCAGGCCCGGGCGCGATCGCGATCAAACGGCGCGCGACGCCGGAACCGACCGTGCCGCAACCGAGCAGACCGACGCCGTGCGTGAGCACCGCGGCGCCGGGACGCGGTGCATTCGCTTCGGATGAGCAGAGAACGCGGGGCAGGGTCTGCACGGGAACCTCCATGTCGAGGGCAATGAAAAAGGCCCTCGCCGTTCGGCGAGGGCCTTGTCTTCGATCGCTTCGTCCGCGTTATGCCGACGTCGATCGAGACCTGCCCTCGCCGAGGGTGGTCGTCGTCGTGATCGTCGTCGTCATGATGCAGAGCGCGAACATTGGTCCTAGGACCTTAGCATGCCGGCCGCGGTTCGCGCAAGTCCCGTGCCGCGCAGCGCCGCGGCGAGGTTCGCCGGCTCGGCGAGAAACGCGTCGTGTCCGTGGTCGCTCTCGAGGTGGCGATAGTCCGTCGTCCATCCGGCGTCGCTCCAGCGCTCCCGCGCACGCGCGCACCAACTCCGGCGCGTACAGCTGGTCGCCCTCGATGCCGACGAACGTGAGGCGCGTCCGTCCCGCGGGGCGCTCGCGGCCGCGCAAGTCGAAGAGATCCATGGCGCGCGTCAGCACGAGATACGTGTTCGCATCGAACCTCCGCACGAAGACGTCGCCTTGATGCGCGAGGTACCCCTCGACGTCGAACCGGCCGTCGTGCGAGCGCGACGGATCGCCGCCCGCACGATCGGGACGGTTCGCGAACCGCTTCTCGAAGAGCGCTTCGCTCTTGTACGTGAGGGTCGCGATCGCGCGCGCGAGGCGCAGCCCGTCGGCGGGCGGATCCTCGTACCAGCCGCCCGCGAACGCCGCATCGAGGCGGATCGCCTCGCGCGCCGCGAAATTCTGCGCGATGCCTTGCGCACGCAGATGATCGTACGTGCCGACGACGATCGCGTGCTCCACGGCGTCGTCGTAGCCGCGCGCCCACTGCAGCGCCTGCTGTCCGCCCAGCGAACCGCCGATCGCGACGGCGACGCGCGGGATGCCGATCGCCGCGAGCGCGCGCCGTTGCGCCTCGACCATGTCGGCGACGGTGACGACGGGAAAGCGCGGCCCCCAGCGCCGGCCGTCCGTGCGCGATCGACGACGGTCCCGTCGATCCGTAGCAGCCGCCGAGCACGTTGACGCCGACGATGCACCACGACGCGAGATCGAACAGCGCGCCGTCGCCGACGAGACCGTCCCACCACTCGAGCGCGCGCGACGACCCGCTCAGCGCGTGCGCGAACGAACACGACGTTCGAGCCGTCCGGCAGCGGATCGCACCCGTACCGCGTCACGCGCTGGACGACCGACGGGATCGTCGCGCCGGAGACGAGCTCCAGCGCGCCGATCTCGACGTCCTGTTCAACCGCAGCCGCCACCGGCGCGGCCGGATCCAGGGTGCTGCTCATCGTGGGTCTCCTTCACGAATGCGTCGAGCGCGGGCGTGAAAACGAACGCGGCCCTCGCCGGTGAGGCGAAGGCCGCTGTAGCTTGTCGACTCCCTGCCGCCAGGGCGACGACGATCCATGCCCGGCACCGTAACAGAACCGCGAGCCCATGCGTCAAGGACCATCGGCCCCTTCCTCCGGAAGCCGCCGCAGGAGCGATGACCGCCTTCCACACCGGCACGACGGTCGAGCGCGCCCGCGACCTGCTCGCACGGATCGACGCGCTGAACCCTCGCCTGAACGCGTACGTCGCGATCGATGCGGACGCCGTGCTGCGCGACGCGCAGACCCTCGATGCGATCCCGCCCGATGCGCGCGGGCCGTTGCACGGGACGACCGTCGGCGTCAAGGACATCGTCGACGTCGCCGGCATGCCGACGCGCGCCGGATCGTCGTTCTTCCGCTGCGATCCGGACACCGACGCGCCGGTCGTCACGGCGCTGCGCGACGCCGGCGCGCTGATCGTCGGCAAGACGAACACGCACGAGTTCGCGTGGGGCATCACGACCGAGAACCCGCACTTCGGGCGCACGGTGAACCCGTGGAGCGCGGACGGACACGAGCGGACCGCGGGCGGCTCGAGCGGCGGCTCGGGCGCCGCCGTCGCGGCCGGCTTGTGCGAGGTTGCGATCGGAACCGACACGCTCGGCTCGATCCGCATTCCGGCGGCGCTGAACGGCATCTCCGGAATCCGCCCGGCGACGGGTGCGCTGAGCATCGAGGGCATCTTCCCGCTCGCGATCGGGCTCGACACCGTCGGACCGTTCGCGCACGACATCGCGACGGTTCAGCGCGTGTACGACGTGCTGCTCGGTTCGGAGCTTCCCGCCGACGACGGTTCGGCGCGCGTGCCGCCTGCGCGGCGACCGTTGGGATCGCGTCGACCCTGCCGTCGCGTCCGCGCTCGACGCGGCGTGCGCGGCGCTGCGCGACGCCGGCATCGCCGTCGACGACGTCGCGTGGTGGGATGAAGATCTCGTCGGCGCCGTCGCGGTCGTGCAGCAGCGCGCCGCGGCCCGAACGCACGAAGCGTTGTTCGCCGAGTACGCTCGCGAGTACGGCGGCGACGTCGCGGCGCGCGTCACGAACGCCTTGAGCATCACGGCCGAGGCGGAGCGCGACGCGCGCGGCGCGATCGCAGCGCGCACGCGCGTCCTGGGCCGCCGCGACGAACGGCTACGCCGTCGCGCTCGCGCCGATCGTCCCGTGCGAAGCGCCGATCATGCCCGCACCGCCCGATTTCCGCGCGAACGTCATGCCGCTCGTCACGCCGGCGAGCGGCTTCGGGCTCGCAGCCGCCGCGGTGCCGATCGGATTCGGTCCGGCCGGCATGCCGCTCGGGATGCAGCTGATCGCCGCCGACGGCGACGCGTCGTCGGTGTTCGCGCTCGGACGCGCGTTCCAAGCCTGCACGACGTGGCACCGCCGCACGCCGGACGCTCGCTTCCCGCCTAGCCGCGCGACGCTACGCCGCGACGATCGGACGGCACGTCGTGCACGGCGCGAAGCCGCACGCGACGGCCTCGTCGATGCTGTGCAGTCCGCGGTATCCCGGCGCATCGACGTGCGTCGCGACGTCCCCGCACGTCGCCAGGCAAAACGTTCCGTCGTCGTCGCACGCGACGTAGCGCAATCCGCGGCGGCTCATCGCCTCGACCGCGCCGACGTCGAGCCCTTCGTGTTCGAGCAGCGTGCGCTTCGCGGCGCGCCGAAGACGTATCCGCCGATCGTCGCGTCGCCCCGCACGACGCGGTGGCACGGGATCAGCAGCGGCACGGGATTGCGCGCGAGCGCGTTGCCGACCGCGCGCGTCGCGTCCGGCGCACCGATCTCGCGCGCGAGCCAGTTGTACGGACGCGCGTGGCCGCGATCGATCTGCGCGCGCCTTCTCCAGCACGCGGCGCTCGAACGGCGAGCACGCCGCGAGATCGACGGGCACGTCGACCTCGTCACCGCGCAGACGCGCGCGTGCCGCGTCCGCGATCGCGTCGGCTTCGATCGCCGGCACGACCTTGCGCCCGAAGCGATCGCCGTACCAGCGTTCGAAGCCCTCGGCGTCGCCTGCGAGACGCACCGCGGACACGCCGGTCGCGTTCCACGCGACGAAGGCGTCGCCGAGCGCCGTCGGCATGCGCAGTAGCGGTCCAGGCCGACCGCGGCGAAGATCGCGGTGGTGAACGCGCTCGACGGACGCGAGCGCGTCGCGGCGCCGAAGTCGCGCAGATCGGATTCAGTCATCGTCGTTCTCCAACATCGCGCGGACGGCCATCAGGCCGCGGTGCGCGGAGGCCTTCACGGTGCCTACCGGCTGATCGAGCGCGTCCGCGATCTCATCGTACGGAAGATCGTCGACGTAGCGCATCACGAACGCACCGCGCACCGCGGGCGAGAGCGTGCCGATCGCGCGCCGCACGCGCGTCCACGCTTCGTCGCGCTCGGCGAGCGCTTCGGGACCCGGCGCCGGGATCGTTCGAGCTCGGCGCGCGGCGCGCCGTCGTCGTACTCCAGCGGCGACGCCGGCGGAGCCGCGTCGCGCACGGCGTTGCGCGCGAGGTTGTGCGCGATCGCGTACAGCCACGGCCGCAGCCGCAGCGTCGCGCGGCGCTCCGGCGTGTACGCGTGCAGCGCCCGGTATGCGCGCACGAAGACGTCCTGGGCGACGTCCTCGGCGCGTGCGTCGTCGTGCAGCATGCGCGCGACGAAGGTCACGATCGCGCGGCGGTATGCGATGACGACGCGTTCGAAGGCGCGGTCGACGTCGCGCGCGAGCGCCGCGGACAAGAGCGCGTCGTGGTCGGCCGGCGACGGCGCGCAAGCAACGGCCACGTCACCACCATCCCGCGCGAATCCTCGCTTCACGCAGCATCCGCCGTTCGGCGTCGTCGTTCCAGACGACGACGTCGGCCGGCCGCGGCTGCGCGAGCGCGATGGCCGTCAGGCCGCCCGCGACGATGCCCAGCACGATGATCAGGAACAGCATGGCGTTCTCCGGTCGATTTCGAGATGCCGGGAGAACACGGGCTTGCCGCGCCGCGTTGCATCGCGGCGTCAGCGGCGGATGAGCACGACGCCGCCGACCAGCATCAAGACGCCCACGATGCGCACGGCGTCGATCGGATGTCGCGGCGTTCCGAACGCGCCGATCTGATCGAACGCGAGCGACGCGATCATCTGTCCGAGCACGAACAGCGCCAGCAGCGCCGCGTTGCCGAGACGCGGCAGCAGCAGGATGATGACGACGACGTAGACCGCGCCGAACAGGCCGCCGAGCCACGCCCACCACGGCGAGCGCGCGACGGCCGCGAGCGCGGGCACGGGATCGCGCGCGGCGAGCACCACGAGCGCCATCACGAGCGTCCCGCCCGCGTAGCTGATCAGCGCGGCCCAATTCGGCGAGCCGAGCGCGCCGCGCAGTCGCGCGTTGACGCCGCCTTGCACGACGAAGCTCATGCCGGCGACGACGGCGAGCGACGCGAACGCCGCGAGCTGGACGAAGCCCCGCACCCTCGGCATGCCGCCGCTACGAGGGCGGAGGCTCGTCGTGGAAGGTGCGCTTCTCGGCGGTTTCCTCGCGCTCGAGGTCGTCGAGGAAGTAATAGACGACCTTCCGGTCGTCGAATCCGACCTTCGCGAGCTCGCGTCCGCCGATCTCCACGACCTCGTGGATGCGCCCGGCCAGCCCGGCGTAGCGGTAGTTGACGTCCGTATAGTCCGGATCGCCGGGGCGCGGCCGCGGGACGACCTTCGTTCCGCGCAGAGGGGTGCGATGGCGATGCTCGCTCAAGATACGGGCGGTTTCGCCCGATCCGTCCCTACTCTTGCGGAGGTTCGCCCCGACCATGATCATCGAGTACCGCGGCAAGCGGCCCAAGGTCGCCGCTTCGGCGTTCATCGCGCCGACCGCCGTCCTGATCGGGGACGTCGAGGTCGGCGACGAGGCGTCGATCTGGTTCGGGACGGTGCTGCGCGGCGACAACGGCCCGATTCGCATCGGCGCCCGGGCGAACGTCCAGGACAACTCGGTCCTGCACGTCAGCGAGAACTGCGCCACCATCGTCGAGGAGGGCGTCACGGTCGGGCACTGCGCCATCCTCGAGGACTGCCGCATCGGGCGCGGCGCGCTGATCGGGTCGAACGCGGTCGTGCTGAACGGGGCAACGGTCGGCGAGCAGAGCCTGGTCGCGGCGGGCAGCGTCGTCGGCGTCAACGCCGACATTCCGCCGCGCGTCGTGGTCGCCGGTTCCCCCGCCGTCGTGAAGAAGCAGCTCGAGGGAGCGGCGATCGGCTGGGTCGAGCACGCCGGCCCCGAGTACGTGCACCTGTCACGATCGTATCTGCAGCACGGCATCGGCGCGCCGGAGCAAGCGGAGGAAGTCGTCCGTTGACGCGTTGACGCATCGTCGACGAGTGTCCCGGCTCACGCACTTTTTACGTAAGGTTGGCACGCAAGCTGTTAGCGGTGATGTAGGCTACGGAAAGACACATCGTGTCGGTCTTCGCCCGCCGGCACGGTGCGCGTCCGGGCGTTGACGTACGGTACAAAGGCACCTTCACGGATGAAAGCGGTTGTTCTCCTCTCGGCGGCGGTACCGATCGAGTGCCGGACCGAGATGGTCAGGGGCCCGGCGTAGGCGCATGACGTGACGTCGACGCTGCCGGCGTGCATCGCCCTCGTTCTTGCGACCCTCGCCGCCGTGCTCGCCGGACGGTGGTGGCTGCGTGGGCGCGATGTGATGGAGGCGGCGCGCGGCATCGCCGCCGATGCCGTGGAGCGTCGCTACAACCTGCTGGAAGCCGTGCGCGAAGGCATCTACATCGTCGACGACGACCTGCGGATCACGCACGTCAACGACGAGGCGGAGCGCCTGCTCCATCGCACCGCGGACGACATGATCGGCGTCGAGCTCCCGGACATCGTCGATCCCTTGGCTTCCGAGCTCGTACCGGACATCCGGGCCGCGCGCCGCAGCGGCGTCGCGATCGCCCGGGTTCACGCGTTTCCGGCGCTCCAGACGTGGGTCGAAGTCCGCATTCTCCCGGCTGCCGACGAGACGCTGATCTCGATGCAGGACGTCAGCGCGCAGACGATCGCCGAGTCGCAGCTGCACGAGAACGCGCACAGCCTTCAGCTCGTCGCGAACAACGTCGACGCGATTCTGTGGACCGTCGGTCGCGACGGCCGCTTCACCGCCGTCTCGGGCGGCGCGCTGAGCGAGCTCGACCTGAACGCGAGCGACCTGCTCGGCCAGCCGTCAAGCGCGCTCGTCGCGGAGAGCGTCGTCCGCGACGTGTTCACCGGTCGCCACGTGCGCGTCGAAAGCGCGCACGGCGACCACTGGCTGCGCCACCACGTCGAGCCGCTCGCCGACCGCGATCGCAACATCATCGGCGCCGTCGGCGTGTCGATCGACATCACGGAGCTCAAGCGCACGCAGCGGCAGCTGTTCGACGCGGCGCACCGCGACCGCTTGACCGAGCTGCCGAACCGCTTCTCGCTCGATCAGCGGCTGCAAGAAGCGGTCGCGCTCGCGGCGCGCGAGAACGGCCGCCTGGCGCTGCTCTTCCTCGACCTCGACCGTTTCAAAGCGATCAACGACACGATGGGCCATGGCGCCGGCGACGAGGTCCTGCGCGAAGTCGGCGCGCGTCTGCATCGCTGCGTGCGCGGCGGCGACTTCATCGCCCGTCCGGGCGGCGACGAGTTCGTCATCCTCATGTCGTCGATCACGGGCGAGAAAGACATCGAGATGCTCTCGCAGCGCTTGATCCGCGCCGTGTCCGCGCCGATCCAGCTCGACGACCGCGAGGTGTACGTCGGCGTCAGCATCGGCGCCGCGCTGTTCCCGGAGCACGGCACGCGACGCGAGCGCGCTCACGGCGCACGCGGACGCCGCGATGTACCGCGCGAAAGCCGGCGGCGGAAGCTCGCTCACCGTGTACGAAGACGCGATGCACGCCGAAGACGCGGAGCGCTTCGCGCTCGAAGCCGATCTTCGCAGCGCGCTGATGCGCGGCGAGCTCGAAGTCGAGTACCAGCCGCTGGTCGACCTCAGCTCGAACACGATCTCGGGCTGCGAAGCCCTCGTGCGCTGGCGCCACCCGACGCGCGGCACCGTGCCGCCGTCCGTGTTCATCCCCATCGCGGAACAGTCCGCAACGATCGTCGACATCGACCGCTGGGTGCTCCGCCAGGCGTGCTCCGCGCTCGCGACGTTCCGCACGATCGATCCCGAACTTCCGGCTCGCGGTGAACCTCTCGACGCGCGACCTGCGCGAACCGTCGTTCGCGCTCAGCGTCGGCACGGCGCTCGCCGAGTTCGAGCTGCCGCCGCACGCGCTCATGCTCGAGGTCACGGAGACGGCGGCGCTCGAGGACGACGCGCTGCCCGGCCTGCACCGCCTGCGCGAGCTCGGCGTCCACCTCGCGATGGATGATTTCGGCATCGGGTACAGCTCGCTCGCGCACCTCAAGCGACTGCCGATCACGATGCTGAAGATCGACCGGACGTTCATCCGCGACATCTGCGACGACGAAGCGGACCGCGCGATCGTCGTCTCGATCGTGAACGTCGCGAAGGCGTTCGGGCTGCACGTCGTTGCGGAAGGCGTCGAGAACGAAGAGCAGGCCGCGTTCGTCACGGCGCAGGGCTGCGACGTCGGCCAGGGCTTCCTCTACGGCAGGCCGATGCGCTTCGACGCGCTCGTGTCGCAGCTGCGCGGCTCGCGCCGCCCAAAGCTCCGCCTGATCGAACGCACGGCCTAAGCGCGGCCGTCCTCGAAGGCCTCGGCGTACGCCGCCGCCACGCGCGGGTCGCGTGCGCGATCGGCCGCCTCGTGCGCGCGTTCGCGTACCGCGGCGCGAAAGCGGCTCGCGGCAAGCGCGCGCAGCGCGGTCTGCGCGAGCGCGGCGTCGTCCGCGGCGACGATCGGGAGCAGCAGCTCGACGACCGCGCGCTGCGGCGAGGCGGCGCATGCGGCCGCGGTCGCCTCGCGGAGCGCGCGCGAACGCGCTCGGCGCAGAACGTCGCGCAGCAGGTCGAGCGCCGCGGGATCGCGCGAGAGCGCGATCGCCGCCGCCGCTTCCGCCCGCACGTCGTCGCGCTCGTGGTCGAGGAACGGCGCGATGAACGCGAGCGCGTCGTGCGGCTCGCGTTCCAGCACGCCGGCGAAGCAGGCTCCGATCACCTCGGGCTCGTCGTCGCCCGCATACGCTTTGAGCCGCAGCAGCAAGGCGGCTTCGTCGCCCCCGATCTGCGCGACCGCGGACACCGCCTCGACGCGCACGACGGTGAACGGGTCGACGAGGTGCGGAATCAGCTCGCGCAGCGCATCGGCGGCGCGCAGGTCCGTGTCGACGAGCGACTGCGCGCACACGCACCGCAGGTTCGGTGCCGCGTCCTCGTGCTTCCCCCAGACGGGCTCGAGCTGCACGTGGTGCAGCCCGCGTACGAAGGGCGCGGCGTCGCGGTGTCCGAGCGTGCGCAGGGCGCGCGCGATCGCGGTCTTGGCCCACACCTGCGGATCGCGTGCGGCGCCGTCCTCGAAGAGCGAGTCGTAGACCGCGAGCAGATCGGGGATGAGCTCCGCGTCTCCTGAGGCTTCGGCGAGCTCGGCGGCTTTTGCCACGACGTAGTTGCTCGAATCGCGCAGCGTGCGCCGCAGCGCCGCGATGCGCGCCGTCGCATCGGCGCCGCGCAGCTCGCGCAGCTTCTCCAACTTCGCCTCGACGCGGCCTTTCGACGCCATCACGCGCGCTCGCGTGCCGCCGCTGCGAACGCCGCGAAGAGCGCGCGGCTCGCCCCGCCGTCCAGATCACGCGTCGACTCGGGATGCCACTGCACCGCAAGCCAGAACGGCGAGGCGAAGCGCGCGTCGAGCGCTTCGACGACGCCGTCGGCCGTGCGCGCGACGACGCGCAGGTCGTCCGCGATGCGCGCGACCGCTTGATGGTGCCGGCCGCCCGTCGCGAGGTCGGGCGTTCCGACGATCTCGGCGAGCGCGCTTCCCGCGGCGACGCGGACGACGTGTTCGGCGATGAGGCCGCGTTCGCTACGGCCGGCGCCATCGAGCGCACGGTGACGCACGGTCGCGCGGTCGCCGAGCTCGTGCGCGACGTCGCCGATCAGCGTTCCGCCGAATGCGACGTTCGCAATTTGCAGGCCGCGACAGATCGCCAGGGTTGCCACGCCCAGCTCGCGCGCCGCATGCACGACGTCGATCTCGAACACGTCGCGCGCCGGGTCGGTCAGCTCGACGTGCGGTGACGGCCCGGCGCCGTACGACGCGGGGTCGACGTCGTCGCCGCCGGTGAGCAGCACGCCCGACGCGTCATCGAGCAGTGCGCGGGCGGGATCGCCGGGAACGATGCGTACTCCATCCAGACCCGCCTCGTCGAGCGCCGCCAGGTACTCGTCGACGTTTTGCGCGCGCGAGGCGGTCACCAGAACGCGCGGCCGCGGCTCGCTCACGTCACCGGGCGTAGATCTCGATCGTGTAGTGGTCGGGGTCGCTCACGAAGAGCGCGCGGCCGCCGCCGTCGCGAGCGTACGTCGCGACGCCGACACGCTCGGCGATGGCGTCGAGCAGGCCGGCGCTCGGGACGCGCAATCCGAGCTCGAACTTCGCGCGCTCGGTCGGCGGCGCGTGCTCGAACACGAGCGTGAAGTCGACCGAACGCGATCCGCAGGGCGTCGCCGCGGCGTTCGGCGTCGATGCCGAGGACGTTGCGGTAGAAGTGCTCGGTCGCCTCGATGTCGGCGACCCCGAGCGTGAGCTGCTCCGGGACGAGCTCGCTCGTCGGGATGCGGTCGCGCACTACGGCGCGGGGTAGTGTGAGTCGTCGCCGTAGGGCACGAACAGCGTGTGTTCCGGCTGGAAGCGCAGCTTGATCGTCCCGACCTTGCCGTTGCGATGCTTGGCGATGATCAGCTCCGTCGCATCGGGCTCGGGCGACGTCTCTTTGTTGTAGTAGACGTCACGATACAAGAACGTGACGATGTCGGCTTCTTGCTCGATCGCGCCGGAGTTGTGCGTCACGAAATCGTCGACGCAGAAGTTGTGCAGGTCGCCGACGGTGAGATCGTACGCGGCTTCGACGCCGGCGGCCTCGACGGAGACGACCTCATCCCAGATGACGTCCGACGTTTCGACGTCGACGCGCTCCAGCAGCGCGGCGGGCGCGCGATGCTCCGCGTGGTGCGCCGTCAGTTGCCGCGCGCGCAGTTTCGGGACCGCGAGCGTCGACCCCGGACGCAGCGTTTGCAGCGTCGACCAACCGGACATCGTCCGGAAACGGTGGCCGTCCGTGCACCGGATCGCGCGACCGGACTCCGTCCGGACACGGAAGAGTTGTTTCCGCCCGACCTCCCACGCGTCGACGATGGGACGCCGCACGAGCTGCAGACGGTCATCGAGCGCCCAGACGTCGAATCGCAGCCCGCGGTCGACGATCTCGCGGATCGGTACGCGCTCGCCCGTTTCCGCGTTCGCCACCAGCGCGTCGCCGGCGAGGCAATCGCGAAGGTCGGAAAGCAGCGGCCGTTTGTCGGCCCGCGTTTCGACCGCGCGGTTCAGCTGCGCGAGCGCGATGATCGGAACGCCCAGGTCCTTGGCCGTCGCCTTGAGGGTCCGGCAGATCTCCGAGAGCTCTTCGTTGCGGTTGACGACCTTCGCGAGCGACGCGGGACGGACGAGCTGCAGGTAGTCGACGACCACCGCCGCGAGACCGTGCGCCGACTTGAGGCGGCGCAGCCGCGAGCGAATCTCCGTGACGGTGACGGCGCCGGCGTCGTCGAGATAGATCGGCAGCTCGTGCAGCACCCCCATCGCGTGGCCGATCTTCTCCCAGTCGCGATCGGCGATCGCTCCGCGGCGCAGCTTCGAGGCGTCGAGCCTCGCCTCGGACGACAAGAGCCGCTCGACGAGCTCCTGCTTCGTCATCTCGAGCGAGAACACCGCGACGGGTTTCTTCTCGTCCTTCGCCGCCGCAACGGCCATGTTCAGCGCGAGCGACGTCTTGCCCATCGCAGGACGCGCAGCGAGAATGACGAGGTTGCCGGGCTGCCAGCCCGCGGTGTAGTCGTCGATGTCGCGATAGCCCGACGTCACGCCGGTGCGGTCGCCCTTCTGCTCGTGACGCTTCTCGATCGCCTGGAACACGCCGAGCAGCAGGGACGGGACTGCGGAGAACGCGTTGTGGTCGGAACGGTTGCCGACCTCGTAGACGACCTGCTCCGCGCGATCGATGGCAGTCGGTACGTCGTCGTCCGACTCGTACCCGAGCTTCGTGACCTCGGTGCCGGCATGGATCAGCCCGCGCAGCGTCGACTTCTCGCGCACGATGCGCGCGTAGTACTCGGCGGACGCGGCCGTCGGAACGGCGTCCATCAGCGAGTTCAGGTACGCGAGGCCGCCGATCTTGTCGAGCATGCCGCGATTGCGCAGCTCTTCCGCGAGCGCGACCTTGTCGAGCGGTTCGCCGCGCTCGTAGAGCGCGAACAGCGCAAGGTAGATCGTCTCGTGCAGCGATGCATAGAAATCGGACGGCTGCACGATCTCGCTCACCGTCGCCATCATCTCTTTGTCGACGAGGACCGAGCCGAGCAGCGCCATCTCCGCCTCGAGATTGCTCGGCGGAATGCGGTCGACGGTCGTGACGAACGGAGCGACGTTCAACGGGCGGCTTTCGTACGAATGCGCGAACGCTGCGCGGGCGGCGGTGGCGGCACGCGCACGCCCAGAGCGGCGAGCGCTTCCGTGACCGTTCCGACGCTGATCACGTCGATCCCCTCCAGCGTCGCATCGATCTCGCGCACGTTTTCCCGCGGAACGAGAATCGCTCTCATGCCGGCCTGCCGCGCGGCGTACAATTTCTCCACAATTCCACCGACGCCGCGCACCGCGCCCGCGAGTGACACCTCTCCCGTCACAGCGACGTCCTGCGGCAGCCGCACCTTCACGAGCGCGCTGTAGAGCGCCAGGAAAAACGCGAGCCCCGCCGACGGGCCGTCGATGTTCGCGCCGCCGACGACGTTGACGTGCAGGTCGTGATCCGCCGGGTCGATGCCGGTGACCGCGCGGATCACCGACGCCGCGTTGAAGACGGCGTCACGCGCCATCGTCCCCGCGGTGTCGTTGAAACGGACCGTACCCTTGCGCGCCTCGTGCGCCGGGAACGCGGCCGCCTCGACTTCGACGATCGAGCCGACGTATCGCAGCACGCCGAGACCGTGCGCCTTGCCGATCTCGCGTGCGCGGCGCGCGCGCGAAGGCGTGTGCTGCACGATGCGTCCCGCCTGCACGACGACCAGAACGTCTTCGTCGCGGACGGTCGTCGTCCGCGCGCCGCCCGACCGCTCCAGCGCGTGACCGTAGGCGTCGGCCAGAATCTGTACGGCCTTACGGCCCTCGATCGTGTACGACGCGATGAGCGCCGCGACAGCGGCGCGCGATCTTGGCAGCGAGCCGGTGTGCCGCTTCGATGACGATGCGCGCGACTTGCGCCTGCGTCAGCGGCTCGAAATACACCGCCGCGCAGCGCGAGCGGATCGCCTCGTCGATGGCGTCGGGATCGCGCGTCGTCGCACCGAGCAGCACGAAGTCGGCCGGCGCGCCGTCGCGGAACAGCTTCTTCACGTACGCCGGCACGTTGGGATCGTGCTCGTCGTAGTACGACGACTCGAACGTGACGCGCTTGTCCTCGAGCACCTTCAGCAGCCGCGTCTGCATCGCGGGGTCCATCTCGCCGATCTCGTCGATGAACAGCACGCCGCCGTGCGCGCGCGTGACGAGCCCGAGCTTCGGCTCGGGCACCGCTGAGTCGGCGAAGTCACGCCGCGCACCTTGGTAGATCGGATCGTGGACGCTGCCGAGGAGCGGGTTCGTCGTCTCCCGGCTGTCCCAGCGCAACGTCGGGCCTGCGGCTTCGACGAACGGCGCGTCGGCCGCGAACGGCGCGTGCGGCCGTCCTTTCGCGCGTTCGAGCGCGAGCCGCGCGACGGTCGTCTTCCCGACGCCGGGCGGCCCGTACAGGATGACGTGCTGCGGATACGGCGACGCGAGCTTGGCGAGCAGCGCGCGGATCGCGGCTTCCTGCCCGACGACGTGGTCGAGCGACGTCGGGCGCAGCACATCCATCGCCGCGCGCGCGAGCTTGCGTCCGTCGAGCGCCTGGAGGTCCGCGAGACGCTTCTGCGTCGCGGGCGTCTCCGGTCCGGTCTCCTCGCGCAGCGCCTCCAGCTTGAGCTCGCGCAGATACTCGTCCTGGCGCCGCACCATCTTCGCGTTGACCTTCGCGTCGAGCGCGTCGCCGACGGTGCGTTGCGCGAGCAGGTCCGCCAACCGGTCCTCGATCTCCGCGACGACCTGCTTGTACTGCGCCTTTGCGGGACGCGTCTCGAGCGACGGGTCTTCGAAGACGAGGCGCTGGAGCGCGAGCAGGCGATCGGGGATCGCCTGCGAGCGCATCTCTTTGAGCGTCCCGAGCTTGCCGGCGCGCATGACGACCTTGTCCGGGCCGAGGGCTTCCGTCAGCGCCTCATAGAGCGCCGCGACCTCGCGGCGGATCTTTTCGTCGGTGCTCAGTCGCACTTACTTCAGCGCGACGACCTGCACCGCCGATTTCGCAATGACGTTGTTGCCGAGCCGGATCTCGACGGGATACGTCCCGAGCGCCTTGATGCCGTCCTTCATCTCGATCTTGTGCCGGTCGATCGCGACGCCGAGCTGCTCGTGCAGCGCATCCGCGACCTGCGCGTTGGTGACCGTGCCGAAGAGCCGTCCGTTGCCGCCCGCTTTCGCGGCGACGCGAATCAAGGCTTGTTCCAGCTGCGTCGCGACGTCCTGGGCGTTCGCGACCTCTTCCGCCTGCTTTCGCTTCTTGGCGCTCTGCTGCTGCTCGAGCTGCTTCATCGCGCCGGGCGTCGCGACGACCGCGAGCTGCTGCGGAAACAGGTAGTTGTTCGCGTAGCCGTCTTTGACGTCGACGACGGAGCCGCGCGTGCCGAGCGGCTTGACGTCGCCGGTGAGAATCACTTTCATGCGCGCGCTCCTACTGGACGACGAAGGGGAGCAGTGCGATCACGCGAGCGCGCTTCACCGCGGCCGTCAGCGCGCGCTGGTGCGACGCGCAGTTGCCCGAGATGCGCCGCGGCAAAATTTTGCCGCGCTCGCTGATGTACTTGCGCAGCCGCGTCGTGTCTTTGTAGTCGAGCGACTCGCTGCGTTCCGCGCAGAAATTACAGACCTTGCGCTTGGGCCGGCGATCTTTTTTCGCGGCCGCGCGCTTGCCTTTGGGAGGAGGCATCGGTGGGTGAACCTCGTGGTGATGTAGGTGGAAAACGGCCCGGCGTCCGTACCGCAGCGAAGCGACGAACGGACTCGCGGACCCTACACACGTGACGCGCGCAAGCACCCGCCACGACCCGATCCGAGGCGGACGCCTCGGACAGCATCGGCGATGATAGCACGACCGGTGCCCCGACGCCACCCCCGCGATGAACGGCGAGCCGCGGCCGCGCCGAGACGAGCGTCCCAGGCACACCGGTCGACGCGGAGAACGAGCGCGCCATGAAGGCCTCGGCGACCGCACCCTATGCCACCGTCCCGGCCGCGCGCATCGCGACGGGCTTCGCCATCACGTTGGCGGTCGCGATCGCGGGGTTGTTCCTCGTGAAGTGGGCTCCGTACTACGCGAAGACGCTCGCGGCCGCGGTGCACCACACGCTCGGTAGCTCGATCGTCACCGGGAAAGAAGCGGCGCCGCCCGCCGTCGGCTGGGACGCGGCCTGGCGCTACGCGCGCGCGTACTACCTCGCGATCTGGCAGGCGTTGCTGCTCGCGCTCGTGCTCGGCGCCTGCGTTCAAGTCCTCATTCCTCGGGCGTCGATCGCCCGCTGGTTCGGACGTGTCGGCGGCGACTCGACCGCGGTGACCGGCGCGCTGTCGGTCGCCGGCATGATGTGCACGTGCTGCACCGCGCCGATCGTCGTCGGGCTGCGGCGGCAACGCGCGTCGGCTGGTGCGGTGATGGCGTTCTTCATCGCGACGCCGATGCTGAACCCTGCGGTGCTGCTCTTCATCGGCTTCGTGCTGTCGTGGACGCTCGCCGGTCTTCGTCTCCTCGTCGGTCTTGCCGTCGTCGTCGCCTGCGCGTGGATAGCGAACGAGCTCACGCCGCGCGAGGAGCGCGACACGCCCGCGAAGATCGATCCCTCGCCGATCGAAGACCCGACGAAGAGTGTCGCGAGCGTCGTCGACGCATGGCTGCGCGTTCTGTGGTGGGAGATCTACACGATCGTTCCGGGTTACGTCGTGATCGTGTTCCTTCTCGGCGCCGCGCGCGCGTGGCTCTTCGCGCCCGGCGCGCTCATCCACGGCGGCGGCGTCCTCGCGACGGCGGTTGCCGCGATCGCCGGGACGCTGTTCGTCATTCCAACGGGCGCCGAGGTTCCGATCGTGCAGTCGTTTGCGAGCGCCGGCCTCGGGATCGGTCCCGCCGCGGCGCTGCTCGTCGTCCTTCCCGCGATCAGCCTGCCATCGATCTACATCGCGCGCACCGCGTTCCGCTCGAACGTGATGGCGGTGGTGCTGTGCGTCGTCGCGACAGGCGGGTTGCTCGCCGGCGCGCTTGCCGCGGCCCTGCGACTGACCGTGTGAAGGCGCGGACGCGAACGCACGCGGCGTGAGCTACACGAGCACGTACCGCGTGGAGCGGAAGCGCCCCGTGCGTCTGGATGCGTTCGATGCATCGGCGACCGGCGAATTCGCCGACCACGACGCCGCGCGTCAAACGATGAGCCGGGACGTCGATCGCTTGCGCACGCTGCACACGCGGCTTTTCGCGGAAAAGCGGCGAGCGCTGCTGATCGTGCTGCAGTCGGTCGACGCGGGCGGCAAGGACGGGCTCGTGCGCCATCTGTTCGCCGCGCTCAACCCCCGCGCCGCGACGACGCACGCGTTCGAGCCGCCGACGCCCGAGGAGGCGGCGCACGACTTCCTCTGGCGCGTGCACCGCGTGGTACCCGCGTACGGCAACGTCGCCGTCTTCAACCGCTCGCACTACGAGGACGTTCTCGTGCCGCGCGTCCACGGGACGCTGGATCGTGACGCGCTCGCGAAGCGCACGCGCCGCATCGTCGGGTTCGAGAAGCTGCTCGTGCAGAACGGCACGACGATCCTCAAGTTCTTCCTCCACATCTCGCCCGACGAGCAGCTGTGCCGCTTCGAAGCGCGCATCGACGACCCGGACAAGCAGTGGAAGGTCGACCCGGATGACTACGCGGAGCGCGCGCGGTGGCCGGCATTTCGGCGCGCGTACGAGGACCTCATCACGACGACGAACAGGAAGCGCGCGCCGTGGTTCGTCGTGCCCGCGAACCACAAATGGTTTCGCAACCTCGTCGCGACGCGCATCGCGATCGAGACCCTCGAAGCGCTCGACCCGCACGCGCCGCCGCCTGCCGCTCGACGCCCGCGCAGCTGCGCCGGCAGCTGCACGAAGCGCCCGCGGGCTGACGGCGTCCATGCCGTGCCCGTGCGCGTTCGCGCCGGCTACGGCAGACGCATCGACGCGCGGATCACGCGGTCGCGAAGCGAGGGCGGCAACATCGCGACGATGCTGCCCGCGCGCGCCGAGCCGCCGAGCAGATACGTCGCGCGCGGCTTCGGCGCCCGCACCGCGTGCAGGATCGCGCGGCTGACGCGCTCGACCGGCATCCCCGCGCGCTCTTCGCGCTCGGTCTGGGCGAAGACCGCTTCGACCTGCGGGCCGTAGCGCTCGATCGCGGCCGGCCCGAGCATCGTCGTCAGCGCGGCGCGCGAGTCGCGTCCTTTCTGCCAGATCGGTGTCTTGACCGAGCCGGGCTCGATCAGCGACACCCCGATGCCGGCGGAACGCAGCTCGGTACGCAGCGCGTCGGCGATCGCGCGCAGCGCGAACTTCGAGGCGCTGTACGGCGCGATGAACGGGACGGACAACCGTCCGGAGATCGAGCCGACGAACACCAGCCGTCCACGCGTGACGCGCAGCTGCGGAAGAAACGCCTGCGCGACCGCGACGGCGCCGAAGACGTTGACCTCGAATTGCCGGCGCAGCTGATCGAGCGGCAAGAACTCGAGCGGCCCGGCAAGCGCGACGCCGGCGTTGCAGACCACGGCGCGTACCGCGACGCCGTCGCGAGCGACGCTCTCCGCCGCCGCGGCGATCGCAGCCGCGTCGGTGACGTCGAGACGCAGCGGACGGATCGCGCTCGTGCATCGCAGCCGCGCGCGCCGCGTCGGCGTCGTTGCGCACGCCGGCGTAGACGGCGTAGCCTTCGCGCGCGAGCAGCGCCGCTGCGGCGGCGCCGATGCCGCTCGATGCGCCGGTGACGACGACGGCTTCGCGCGCGCCGTTCACGACACCGCCTCGCGCGCGGCGCGCGCGTCGCGGTTCAAGCGCCGCTGGATGCGCGCGTCGCCGAACACGCGGTCCGTCAGCGCGGGAAACGCCTTCACGAGCCACACGGCGAGCCGGTACCGGCGGGGCACGATGCGCACGCGGCGAGGCCGGCGAATCGCGGCGACGATCGCATCGGCGACGATCTCCGGTCCGGGCAAGCCGCTCATCGACGCGTTCATCGGCGTCGCCACGAAACCCGGCGCGATCAGCGTGACGCCGATGCCGAAGCTGCGCACTTCGCGCCGCACGCTGTCGCTCAGCCCGCGCAGTCCGAACTTCGATGCGGAGTAGATCCCCATCACGCCCGCCTCGCCGGCGATCGAGCCGACGTTCACGATCGATCCCGAGCGTTGCGCCTTCATCACCGGCAGCACCGCGTGCATCAGCCGCGCCGCGCCAAGCAGGTTGACGTCGATCACGCGGGCGAGCTCGTCGTCGCTCGAGTCGCAGAACGACGGCGACGATCCGATCCCTGCGACGTTCGCGAGGACGTCGATGCGGCCAAAGCGCTCCAGCGTGCGCGCGACGAGCGCGTCGACGTCGTCCCGCCGCGTGATGTCCACCGGTACGACGAGCGCGCGATCCGGCAGGTCCGCCACCTCGGCCGCGATCGCGTCGAGTCGCTCGTCCGCCTGCGCAGCGAGCACGACGCGATAGCCCGCGGCGAGCAGCGCACGCACGGTCGCCGCGCCGATCCCGCCCGATGCTCCCGCGACGATCGCGACGCCGCTGCTCGTGGTCACCAGCGCCGACGTTCTCCCCGCCGTTGCGTGCGGCCCTCCGCCCGATGTCGCGCGCAGTGCGCCGTCGCGCTATCTCAACCGGCTACGACGCCGGCGCGTCGACGACGAGCACGTTCTTGATCGGCGTGAACCGCACCGTCGCGTGCGCGAGAAAGTTGCCGCTCAGCGTGAGCCGATCTCCCGCTTGCGAGCGCAGGTTGTCGGCGTGATCGAGGTAGATGCACGTCATCGCCTCGTCGCAGAACTGGAGCCACAGCGCCGTCCCGCGGACCATCACCGTTCCGGTGACGCTGAGGTGCTTGCCGTCGTACTCCATCGGGCGTGACACGATCTGCCCGATCGATGCGGGGATCGGAACCTGCGCCGCCGCGGGTGCGGCGAGCGTCGCCGCCGTCGCCAGCGCGCCCAGCGCGGTGAGAAGACCGTTCGTTCGCATGGCGACCGCATTCCCAGGCGCCGGAATTCTCACGCGCGAACGGCGCTGCGTGGTGACGCGAGGCCGGGCCCTTGCTGCGCTCGGTGCGCTGGCGCTCGCGGGCGGTGCGCCTGCGTTGCGCACCGGCGCCGCCGACGCTGCGCAAAACGACGTGCGCGCGCTCGCGCGAGACGCATACGTCTTCGGCTATCCGCTCGTCCTGATGATGGTGACGAAGCGCCTCACGAACGCCGCGTCGGGCGGCGCGTTCGTGCACATGCTCTCGGGGCCGACGCCGCCGTTCCGCTTCGTCGTGGCGCCGAACGGCGACACGCGGTACTCGTCAGTGTGGGCCGACCTGTCGGCGGAGCCGCAGGTGCTGCACGTGCCGGACGCCGGCGGGCGCTACTTCGTCGCGCAAGTGATGGACGCGTGGACCGACGTCATCGCCGATCCGACCCCGCGTATCCCGGGCTCGTCGCCCGGCGACTACGCGATTGCCGGCCCGGCGTGGAACGGTGCGGTTCCGGCGGGCGTGCGACTCGTGCGCTGCTCGACGAACGACGCGTGGATTCTCGCGCGTACGCGGGCGCGCCCCGGCGATCCGCCCGACGCGATCGCCGCGATTCAGCGTGAGTACTCGCTCACGCCGCTCAGCCGGTTCGGTGACGCGACGTATCGCGAGCCCGCGGTCTTCCGCGACCCGGACGTGCCGACGCCGGTACCGCCGGAGATCGTCGCATCGATGCCGGCTGCGACGTTCTTCGCCGCGCTGTCCGCCGCGCTCGTTCCCAACCCGCCGCGCGCGGCCGATGCGCCGCTGATCGCGCGACTGCGAGCGGCGGGCCTGCTGTCCATGACGCCCGAACGCGCGTCGGGAATCGCGCCGGATGCGGCGATCGCGCTCGGCGTCGCCGATGCGCGCGCGCTGCTCGCGTCGTATGATCCGCCGAGCGTGCCGCACGTCAACGGCTGGCGCTATACGCACGACACGGGCCGCTTCGGCAGCAACTACCTCTACCGCGCATTCATCGCGCGCACGCTGCTCGCGGCGAATCTGCCCGAAGACGCCGTGTACGCGGACGCCGGCGTCGATGGGCACGGGGCGCCGCTGAACGGCGACCGCCGCGTGTACGGGCTGCGCTTCGCAGCGAACGCGATGCCGCCCGCGAACGCGTTCTGGTCGCTGACGATGTACTCGCCCGACGGATACCTGGTGTCGAATCCGATCGGCCGCTACACGCTGCGCGACGACGCGCTCCTGCGCGACGCCGACGGCTCGATCCTCGTGACGATCGCGCACACCGCCCCGAACGATACGAAGAACTGGCTACCCGCGCCGGCCGGACCGTTCGTCGTCACTCTGCGCATGTATTGGCCGCGCCCGGCCGCGATCGATGGGACGTACGCGATCCCGCCGATCGAGCTCGTCGCGCCGCAACGAAACCGGGACTGACTCTACGCGGCGGCGGCCTTCAGCAGGTGCGCGACGACTTTGAGATCGTCCACGAACGCCGCCATCTCGACGCGTCGCGCGTCGTCGTCGATCGCGCGCAGCACCGACGAGGGATGTACCGTCGCGACGACGCGCGGCGCGTACGGCGAGGTGACGAGCTCGCCGCGATGCTGCGTCAGGCGAAACGACGGTCCCATCAACGCCTGCGCCGCCGTCGCGCCGAGCGCGACGACGAGCCGCGGCTTCACCGCCTTGATCTCCTCGAAGAGCCACGGCTCGCACGCGCGCACCTCGATGCGCTTCGGCGTCGCGTGGATGCGGCGCTTGCCGCGCCACGTGAACTTGAAGTGCTTCACCGCGTTCGTGATGTAGACGTCGCCCGGCGCGATGCCGGCCTGCTCCATCGCATTGCGCAGCAGCGCGCCGGCAGGGCCGACGAACGGGTGACCCTCGCGATCTTCGCGGTCGCCGGGCTGCTCGCCGACGAACAGCGCCGCGGCGCGCGCGTTGCCTTCGCCGAACACGGTCTGCGTCGCGTCCTTGTACAGATCGCATCCGCGACACCCGGCCGCGGCCCTGCGCAAGCTCGGCAGCGTGTGGCGCGCGGGCAGGAAGTCGGCGGCGGACCGGGCGAGAGCGGGCACGCGAATCCGATACCCGCGAACGCGCGCGCTCAGGCCGCCGCAGGCACCACGCGGCGCGCGAACCACGATCCCGACGCGACCGCCGCCGTGACGACCACCCCGTAGGCAAACATCCCCGCCGCGATCGCCGCGAAGAGCCACGCGACCGATCCCGTCGCGCGCAGTGCGAGCCAGCCGCCGCCGAGCGCGATCGTCATGCGGAGGACGCCCGCCGCGAGCGGCCACCCGAGCCGGCCGGCGCCTTGCGACGCGAAATACAGCGCGAGGCCCGAGCCCGAAGAAGCCGTAGAACGGGCCGGCCGCGCGCAAGTACGCGCTGCCCGCGGCAAGCATGCCGGGGTCGTTCCCGAAGAGCGTGAGCCACGCGCGCGGCCACAGCGCCGCGGCGACGCCGATCGCCTCCGTCATCGCGAACGCGATGCCGCCGCCGATCAGCGAGATGCGCAGCGCGCGCTCGCGCCGGCCGGCGGCGATGTTCGTGCCGACGAGCGCGACGAGCGGCGCGCCGAGCCCGAACACGAGCGGAATCAGCAGATACTCGAGCCGTGCGCCCGTCCCGTAGCCTGCGACGCCTGCGGGCCCGGCCGCGCGCGCGACGAGCGCCGTCGCGCAACCGATCGTGACGTTCGTCTGCAGCGACGAGATCGTCGCCACGGCGCCGACGCCGAGGATCGCGCCGAACAGGCGGCGCTGCAGCGCCGCGCGCACGAATCGGATCACGCTGCGCCCGGAGAGCACGTACAGCGCGAGCGTGAGCGCGCCGAGGCCGAACGTGAAGACCATCGCGATGCCGCCGCCCGCGATGCCGAACGCCGGAAACGGGCCGATCCCGAAGATCAGCAGCGGCGAGAGCGGGATCAAGATCGCGACGCCGGCGCACGCGACGAGCGCCGGCACGAGCATGTTGCCGGTGCCGCGCACCGCGCTCGCGAGCGCATTCATCAGCCAGATCAGGACGTTCCCGGCGAAGACGACGTTCGAGTACGTCAGCGCGGCGTGCAGCGAGCCGTCGCGTCCGCCGAGCGCGCCGTACAGCTGCGGCCCGAACGCGAGCACGACGATCGAACATGTCGCGCCGAGCGCGACGTTGATGACGAGCGCGTGCACGAGGAGCGCGTTCGCATCGTCGCTGCGCCGCGCGCCGAGCGCGCGAGCGACGGCCGATGAAATGCCGCCGCCGAGCGAGCCGGCCGAGATCATCTGCACCAGCATCACGCACGGGAAGACGAGCGCCATCCCCGCGAGCGCATCGGTCCCGAGCTTGGACACCCAGAACGTCTCGATCAGTCCGGTGCTCGCCTGCGCGAGCATCACGACGACGTTCGGCCACGCCATGCGGAAGAGGAGCGGCACGACGGGCGCGTTGAGCAGCGCCGCCGTGCGCGGGTCCATCACCGGGGCGCGGACGTCAGTGCCGCACCGGAGCCGGAGACGGCCGGCGCACCGGGCCCGTGAAGACCGCGAACGGTGAGCTCGCTCGCATATAGCCCGGCGGTACGCGGAACATCGTGAGCGGCGGCATCGTCGGCTGCCAGGAGTCGATCGCGTACGTCAGCCGTCCGGCGCGGGCGCCTGACGCCGCGACGAGCGTCGCATCGAGCGATACCGGAAACAGCGCGTAGTCGTCGGCGAGCTGCACGGTCGCGGTGAGGTGCGTCGGCGCCGTCATGCCGTGGTGGGCGGCCTCGACGTCGAACGCGAGGCCCGTCGTCGGGATCCCGGACGTGACCGTGTGTCCGGTGAGCTTCATCGAAAGCGAGAGCACGTCGAAGTCGCGCAGCGGCGACGATCGCGCGTGCGGGGCGGGCGTCGCCGTATGCTGCGGCCGCGGCGTCGCGCGGCCGAACAGATTCGGCGTCAGGCGCTGCACGTAGTACCTGCGCGTCGCGTCGCTCCAGATCGTCGCGGTTCCGGTGCTGCGATCGATCAGGATCGTGCCCGAGATCGGCGGCAACGGCATGGCGTCGCTGTGGACCGAGAGGATCTCGACGCGCAGCGCGTTTCCGCGCTGCAGCAGCACGAACTGCGCCGTCCCGGACACCGCATGCTGCATGCCCGCGGTGAAGTTGGCATGCGCGCGCGCCGTGAAACCCGGCGGTGCGCTCGATGCGGGGCGCGGCGTCCCCGGCGATACGGTGATCGCCGGCGCGGGCGACGCGGTCATGGCCGGCGCCGGCGATGCTTCCGGCGTTGGCGTCTCGGCCGGCGGATGCCGCGCACGTCGATCCGGCGACGATCGCGATACAGACGAGAACCGTTCTCATGCTCGCTGGTTCGCCGCGGAACGCGAAAATCCGCGACCGTCAGACGATCGCCGCGGCGAAGCTCGCGCGGACGATCGTGACGTCACGAAAGCCCAGCGCGCGCAACGCCGCGTGGAGATCGGACGGCGCGATCCGCGTGCGAAACGGCTCGCCGAGCTCTGCGACGCGCTCCGCCAGCGCGTCCTCGTCCGCGGGACGCGGCCTCGCGAACGTGAACGCGATCTCGCTCTCGCGCGGCCGCGACGCGACATCGCGCAAGACCGCGTCGTTCGCCTGGCGCGTGAGGTACATCATCACGCCGAGCCACGAGAAGAACGCGGGCGCGGACGGATCGACGCCCGCCGCGAGGAGGCCGTCGCCGAGCGACGTCGTCTCGAAGTCGATCGCAGCGTACGCGACGTTGTCCGGGACCGCGACGCCCGCTTCACGGAGGCGTTCGCGCTTGTCGGCCTGCGTCGCCGGCGCGTCCACCTCGACGACCCGCACGCCGTCCGTCCAGTCCGGCTGCCGGTACGCGAACGTGTCGTAGCCCGGCGCCGAGCACGACGCACTGGCGCACGCCGCGGCGTACCGCGTCGTGCAGTCGCGACTCGGCGAACGCGCTCCGCGCAACGACGTGCTCGCGCAGCGCCACGGCGCCCGGGCTCGACACGCGCGAGGGATCGCGCGCGAGCGTCGCGCGGGCGAGCTCGCCGAACAACCGCTCGGAGACCGGATCGTCGACCGCCCGACGGCTCGCCGTCGACGAGGCGGTGCAGCGCGCGCAGCACGCCGACGCCGAGCGCGGTACGGCTCACGCCGGCCGTCACGGCAGCTCGTCGTCCTCGAGACCGAAGTAATGGCCGAGCTCGTGGATCACGGTCTCGCGGACCTCTTCGACGGCCTCGCGGCGCGTCCGGCTCACGCGATTGATCGGGCCGCGGAAGATCGCGATCTCGTCGGGGACGAACGGCGTCGCGTCGTACGAACGTTCCGTCAGCGCGACGCCGCGGTAGATTCCGAGCAGCTCGGAATCGTCGTCGTCGTCGAGGCTGTCGAGATCGTCGGCCGACGGCTCGTCCTCGACGGTGACGACGACGTTTTGCACCATGCCGGCGAAGCGCGGCGGCAGCGAGTCGAGCGCTTCGGCGACGACCTCGCTCGAACTCGGCGCGCGTCAACACCTCCGCGCGGTCAGCGCTGCTTCGAAGGGGCCGCCGCGTCGAGCGTCTCGACCACGACGCAGTTGCGGCCGTGGTTCTTGGCGCGGTAGAGCGCTTCGTCCGCGACCCGCACGATCGTGTCGAGGTCCGACGAGCCTGCGCCGGCGACGGCGACGGCGCCGAAGCTGGCCGTCACGCGCAGCGTGTGGCCGTCCCCGACCGCGATGTCGAGCGACTCGATCGCGCGACGCACGCGCTCGGTCAGCACGCGCGTGTCGTCGAGCCCGCATTCCGGCGCGAGCACGGCAAACTCTTCGCCGCCGTACCGGCACACGAGATCGCCGGCGCGGAATTCGCGCTCGGCGACCGCGGCGATCGCCGCGATGACGGTATCGCCCGCGTCGTGGCCGTAGCGGTCGTTCACGCGCTTGAAGCGATCGATGTCGAACATCACCACCGCGAACGCCCGCGCGTAACGGTTTGCGTTCGCGATGTCGTGCAGCGCCGCTTCGACGAACGCGCGGCGGTTCAGCAGCCCGGTGAGGTAGTCGGTGCTCGACGTCAGCCGCAGCTCTTCGATCAAGTGCTGGCGCTCGCGCTCGAGCACCTCCCTGCGCACGCCGTTGTCGCGCAGCGTCTGCGCCGCCTCGAGCATCTTTCCGATCTCGTCGTGCGACGTAGGCGCCGGCACGGGCGTGTTGAGGTCGCCGCGCGCGATATCGGTGATGACGCGCGTCGTCACGATCAGCGGGCGAACGACGCGCCCGCGCACGACCGAGAACGCTACCGCGATCGCGATCAGCGCGAGAACGGCTTCGGCGCAGATCGAGATCAGCGCGCGCAGCGCGCGGTCGTGCGCATCCTGCGCGCTCTCGATCGCGATCGCAACGAGCACGTCGCGCAGGTCGACGATCGTGCGCATCGGCGGCACGTAGCGTGCCGCGAACTGGGCCGTGTCGACGCCGTACGGACGGCCGTCCACGCCGGCACGTTCCACGGTGCGGACGAACGCCATGTCGTCGCCGAAGTAGCGCGCGTTCATGGCAGCCTGCGCCGCGACGATGCGCGAATCGTTGCGCGACGCCATGATGCGCCCGATCAGCTCGTGCAGCTCGTCGATGCGCCCGCGGACTGCGTACAGGCCGAGCTCCTCGCGCTGCGTGAGCGGCTTGCCGCTCGTGAGGACCGCCGTGAACTGCGAGCCCATACGGCCCGCGTACTCGCGCAGCTCGGCCGCGAGCCGTGCGCCGACCAGCGAGTCGGACAGCGACGGATCGATGGACTCGGCTTCGCGCGCGAGCGGCGTCGCCGCGTCCATCACGAGCGGAACGACGTCGAACATCGCATACACCGCACCCATGACCAGACCGGTGGTGCGACGCGCGCGCGGCAGCGCCGCAACGCGGTCGACCGCCGCCCGTCCGACCGCGAGCTGCGCGCGCGCGCGTTCCATCGCGCGCGCGGCGATTCGCGTTTGGGGCACGTCCGGAGCAGTCGCAAGCGCGGCGTCGAGCGCGCGGATCGACGCGTCGCTCGCATCGCGCGCACCGGCGAGGCGTGCCCGTTTGGCGTCATCACGGCGATCGCCGTCGCCGAGAACGCCGTTGCTGGGCCCGCGCTCGAACGAAACCTTCTCCGCGACGATCAGCGCCTTGTGCGCGACCGCGACGGCCCGCAGCCCTTCATCCGTCGCCTGATAGGCCTGCCACTCGGTGAAGACGATGCGAAACAGCATCAAGCCGACCAAGGTCAGCAGGACGGACGTCGCGAGCGTGAAGAGCCGCGCCAAGCTCACAAGCAAGTTATCGGCCGGGAGACGTTCCTCGCGCACCGGTTGCACCGGCGTCGGGGAACGCCGGCGTCACGGGCGAGCACCCGTCCGGCGATCCGACGGGCGGCGTGTACGGCGCGGGCGCCGTATCGGCAACGCCGTACTCGAGCGGATAGAACGAGCCGCCGTCGGTCATCGTCACCGTCGTCGATGCGCCGCGCGAATGCGGCGCGAGCTGGTACGTCGAGATCCAGTACGGCTGCTGCAGGCGCGCGCAGCCGAGCTCCTTCATCTGCCCGTCGATGACGAACGTGCTGCGCACGGGACCACCGAGCGGCTTCTCATAGAGGTAGACCACCTGCGGCGCGTCGCTCGGGTTCGACAGCGCGAACGTGATGCGGTGAATGACGCCGTAGTCGCCGTAGTCGTGTCCGTCGTCGCCGGGATTGAGGTTGCGCGGCGACGGCACGCGCGCTCCGTACCGCACCATTGCGGGCGGGCCTCCGGCGGTGTACGCCGCGGCGAGCGAGCCGAACGCGGTGAGATCGAACACGCCATGCCGGCGGTGGCCGTCGTACGCGATGCGCGGTCCGGCCACGTAGGCGTCGGCACGCCCGCCCGCGGCGGACGCGACGACCGACACGGCAACGCCGCTCCCGGAGAGCACGTGCAGATCGACGGCGCCCGCAACGACTTCGCCCTGCAGCAACAGCGCGTGGTGCAACACGAACGGGCGTCCCGGCACGACGTCCGCGATGATTCCTTCGCCGGCTTGCGCGAAGCGCAAGTAGTCGCGCGTGACCGCGTGGCCGACGCTCATCACGTCGAGATCGGGGCCCGCAGCCGACTGCAGCACGTGGACGCGGGCGCGCGTCGTCGCGGTGAGCACGACATCGAGATCGCGCGGAACACCGAGATCGGAGTGATAGTAATAGAGCCGCACCGGGCGCGCCGGCGTGACGTCGCCGCGCAGCACCAGACCTTCGGCGGGAAGATACTCGGGATCGTCGCTCAGATAGAGCACGTCGGGCGGCGCGGGCGTGAACGGCAGGCTGGTGAGATTCACCGTGACGACGCTCGACACGGGAGTCCACTCCCCGCCGCTGACGGTGACGGTCACGTAGAGTGACGAGCGATCGCCGTTCGCGAGCGGCAGCAGCGGCCACGGAACGAACGGCCCGTCGGAGATCGATGCGCCCGGCCGCAGCGTCGGACGCACCGCGCGGTCGATGGCGTCGCGAACGTCGGCCTCGAGCACCGATGCGTCGACGACCGGCACGCCCGTGACGTCGAGCGCGATCGTCGACGGGATCACGGCCGCGGGGGGCGCCGGCGGCGGGGATGGTGACGGTTCCGGCTCGCTCTGCTGTGCGAGCGCCGGAGCCGCCGACAGCGCGAGGGCAAACGCAAGCGAGAACGATCGGCTGAATGAACGGCGCACCACGCGGACGGGCTGTTCTCCGTCCCCGGCGCGTCCCTTGCCGCGATGCGCCGAGCGTGCGATCACACGGTCGCGATCGGCGTCACCGGCGATCCGACGTGGCCGCGCAGCCGCAGCGGCGGCGCGGTGAGAAAGAACCGCGTGCGGTCGTGCTCGCGCAGCCAATCCGCGAGCTCCGTGAGATACCACATCTCGCCGAGGTTGACGCCGAGCTTGAACAGGCACAGCTCGTGCAGCGGCAGATACGGCGTGCCCGGCTCACCGGGGCGCGGCGGATAGTCCTCGACCGCGAGATTGTCCGCGACGATCGGCCGCCACGCCGCTCGCCGCGATCCACTCGAGCAGCTTCGGATCGCGCGAGTCGAGCCCCGCGCACGCGTTCTGCAAGACCTCTCGGTCCGGCGTGCCGCGCATGTCGAGCAGCAGCTCCGACCATCCGGTGCGGAACGCGAGGATGTCGCCGGGCTCGACCACGATGCGCTGGTCGCGCAGCACGTTGCGCAGCATGGCGAGATCGACCGCGCGCTTCGCATCGCCGAAGGCGCGTTGCAGGTCCACGAGCACCCCGCGTCCCTGCAGCCCCGCCGTCGCCATGCCGTCGACGTCGATCGCGGGACGCCGTCCGTTGTAGTAGACGACCTCGGCGTCTCCGTCACCGTCGGCGTCGAAGTGCGAGCCGATGTGTCCGAGCGCATCCCATTGCGTCGAGTACTGCGTCCACAGCGTCACGACGTCGTCGTTGACGACGCCCGTCGCGCCCTCGCGCTGCCGCGAGAACGGGAACTCGTCGGCCAGAAAGCCGCCGCGCTCGACGATCGTGCGCTGCGGCGGATGGCGGAACGGGAACACGACGTTTCCGCCGGGATAGTCGAGCGGCAAGCTCAGACAGAACCGGCGTCCGGTGCGGATCTCCGCCGCCGCGCGCACGACGCGCTCGTCCGTGAGCTCGTTGAGACGGCCGACGCGATCGTCGGCGCCGTAGTCGCCCCAGTTCGAACCCGGCGGACGCTTCGTCGACGGCAACGCGAGCCCGTTACACGACGCGCATCGCGGCGCCTTCGCGCGACGTCAGCGCAGCGGCCACGCACGCACCGACACGCCCGGCGAAACGTGCGCGAGCGCGTGGTCGCCCGCGACGTCGATGCCGGCCGCGGAGAGCAGCGAGTTCGCGCCGATCGTCCACGCGCGGCGGCGCGCGCAGCAGCCACGGCGCATGCGCGACGTCGAGCCGCCGAACGCGCCCGGCATGCAGCGTGAAGAAGCTCAGGCGTTCCACCAGCCAGCGATCGAGCGTACCGGGCGCGGCCGGGCGGGCGTCGCCGCGCGCCTCGGACCGCGCGTCGAATCGCGCCGGCGGCATGTCGCGCTCGCGACGGTCGAATCGATACGACGTCGCCTCGCCGGATGACGCGATGCGCGCGTCCGCATGCTGATACGGCAGGCTCGCGCCTCGGCGCCCGAGCTGCACGGCGAGACGGCTGTCGGCATCGAGGCTGAAAAACCACACCGCCGGATGGCCGTCGCGGACGACGTACGTGCGAACGTTCACTTCCGGAAACGTCCGCCACGCAAGCGCGCGCGGCACGCCGCGCGGCCGCGCGTCGACGAGCCGGAACGCGACGACGCTCACCCACGCGGCGCCGTCGAACGTGTCGAGCTCGATGCCGCGCGGAAGGCGGTCGCGCAGACGCAGCGGCTCGACGGGCCAGTGCAGGAACAGCGCGTCGGTCCAGTCCATCGCGACGATCCACGGCATGGGCATGCGCGTTCG
The DNA here is from genome assembly GCA_963841685.1 of Vulcanimicrobiota bacterium. Taxonomy (GTDB): domain Bacteria; phylum Vulcanimicrobiota; class Vulcanimicrobiia; order Vulcanimicrobiales; family Vulcanimicrobiaceae; genus Vulcanimicrobium. The sequence continues at coordinate 914,457 of CAWJDU010000003.1, read as the reverse complement.
GCGCGCTCCCGCGCGACCGCTGCGAGCGAACGGCTGCAACCGCGATCGTGCCGCGATCGGGGAACAGCGCACACCGATGACGACGCACGATCAGCACCCCAGCCGCCTCGCCTTTGTCGGCACGGTCGGAACCGGCGTCGCGGCGCTCGCGGCGTCGCAGGCGGCGAGCGCGCAAACGAACGGCGCCCGCGCCGAACGCGACGACCGTCCGCAATCCCGTCGACGCGTACCCGAAGCCGCCGTTCCCCGAGCAGTCACAGCCGTGGCCCGGGCTCGCGAGCCGCATGACGCCGCGTCCGGATCACGGCGAGACGTCGTATCGAGGCACGAACCGCCTCGCGGGGCGCAAAGCGCTGATCACGGGCGGCGACTCCGGGATGGGACGCGCGGCAGCGATCGCGTTTGCGCGCGAAGGCGCGGACGTCGCGATCAACTACCTTCCGCAGGAAGAGCCGGACGCGCGTGAGGTCGTCGCGCTGATGCGCGCCGCGGGACGCAAGGCGGTACCGCTGCCCGGCGACATTCGCACCGAGGCGTTCTGCCGGCATCTCGTGGACGAAGCGGTCCGTCAGCTCGGCGGACTCGACATTCTCGTGAACTGCGCCGCGCGTCAGCATGCGTATCCGTCGATCGCGGAGCTCTCGACCGAAGACTTCGACTGGACGTTCAAGACGAACGTGTACGCGATGTTCTGGATCACGAAGGCCGCGCTGCGCGCACATGGCTCCCGGCAGCGCGATCGTCAGCACCGCGTCGGTGCAGGCGTACGATCCGTCGCGAGAACCTGCTCGACTACGCGCAGACGAAAGCCGCGATCGTGGCGTTCACCAAATCGCTCGCGAAGCAGGTTGCGAAGCGAGGCGTTCGCGTGAACGCCGTCGCGCCCGGGCCGATCTGGACGCCGCTGCAAGTCTGCGGCGGCCAGCCGACGAGCAGCCTGCCGCAGTTCGGCGCGACGACGCCGCTGGGACGCGCCGGCCAGCCCGCCGAGCTGGCGCCGGTGTACGTCGCGCTCGCGTCCGACGACAGCAGCTATTCGACGGGGCAGGTCTTCGGCGCGGCGGGCGGTAGCGGCAACCCCTAGCGGCTCGATCCGCACTCGCCGTCTTAACCGATCCTCGACAAAACGCACGCCGTTTCATCGAAGCGGCTTGCCTGCCGATAATGAGGTCGTGAGCCGGCGCCGGTATTCGGCAGTCGCGTCGTTCAGCGCGTGCTTTTCGCTCGCGTGCTTTGCCGCGTCGTCCGCGGCGACCGTCATGGTGCTCAGCGACAGCGCCGGCGTCTATCTGGTCGACACGACGAGCGGCGCCGTCGTGCAGTCGTACGGCAATCTCTTCAGCGGCAGCAGCGCGCAGGACCTCGCGCAAGACCTCAGCGGCAACCTGTACGTCACGGACGCCTCCGGCAGTCTGCTCAAGTCGACGTTCAATGCCGCAACGCGGCCGCGTCCGCGACGGCGTACTCGGCGGCGACCACCGTCGGTCAGGTGACCGGCCTGTCCGCCGCCGAGGCGCGGCTCTCGTTCGACCCGACGACGCTGTACTGCGCGAGCGGCTGCCTCGTCACGATGACGAGCGCGAACACCGTCGTCTGGATCAACCCGGCGACCGCGGCGACGGTGAAGAGTCTGACGCTCAGCACGTCGATCAACACGAACGGCGACATCGTCGTCGTGCCGACCGCGACGAACAACGAGACGCTCTACGTCGTCGAGACGCAGAGCCTCTACACGATCAACGCGACGACGGGCACCGTGACGGGGCCGGTCACGATCAGCGGTCCGACCGGCTCGCTCACCGGGCTCGCGTACATCCCGAACGGCCATCTCGTCGCCTGCGAGCAGATCGGCAGCGGCTCCGCGTGGACGCTGTGGGAGTTCACGACGGCCGGCGCCGCGGTCACGCAGCCACACGCGGCATCGCGACGGGCAGCGACGTCGTCAACGATCTTGCGTCCGTGCCCGCGCCGTTCACCGTCACGAAGACGGGCACGACGCGCCGCGGGCCCCGGCGACTCGATGTTCTACACCGTCGCGCTGAAGAACACGGGCTTCTTCGCGTACGCGACCGCCGCGATCACCGATCCCGTTCCCGCGAACGTCGTCGATCTCGTCGACGACGCCGCCGTCGTGCGCGGTGACCGGCGGAACGGGATCGTGCACGATCTCGTCGAGCGCCGGTGCGCAAACCGTCGTCGCGACGCGCGACGAACCTCAGTTCCGGGGCGACCGCGACGCTCACGGTGGTCGGCACGCCGAACGCGAGCAGCGGCTCGGCGGTGAACACCGCGAAGGGCAGCGTTCCCTTCGATCCCGATGAGTACGGCGGCGATACGCTCGCATCGCGCGTCCGTGACGACGAACTTCACGGCCGCCGATCTCGCCAAGCAGGTCGCCAACATCACGGAGTCGCTCGGCCCCGGCACGAGCGTGAACGCCAAGCCGGGCGACACGCTCGAGTACACGCTGACGTTCACGAACCACCGTGCTTTTGCGATCCAGAGCTTCACGGTGAGCGACACGATTCCGGCGAACGACACGTACGTCGCGGCGAGCGCGACGTGCGTCACGACGCCCGGGCCGCTCACGTGCGCGCCCTCGCAGGCGGGCGGCGTCGTGACCTTCACGTACAGCGGCGGATCGCTCGCCGTGAACGGCACGATCGTCGCGAAGTTCCGGGTGACGGTCAACTAGGCGCGGGCGACTCGCACACTCGGCCTGTCAGCGGAACGTCGCGCAGTGCGTCCGCGACGGCGCGCACACCGTCACGTAGCCGCGAAACAGCCACGAACGCCCGATGTCGTCCTCGGTCCAGTCGATGCCGTCGCGAGCCGGGCCGTCGTAGAAGTAGCGCCCCTGCACGTAGACGTAATCGCCGCGCGCGACCCAGGGCCACGGCGGCGGCCGATCCGTACCCGCGCGCGCCATCGCGTCGAGGTTCGAGATCACCTCGACGTCGTCGCCCGACGGCAGGCGAACGACGAAGTAGCCGTGTGCGCCGCTACGCGTCTCGCGCGCGCGCAGCACGCGCAACACTATGCCGCAGACGTCGACCGGCTGATCGGCGGCGAGCGAGCCTTGCTCGAACGCAGCACGATCGCGGAGGAAGTGCGCGTCGTCGCAGGCGATCGCCGGGCTCGCACCGCCGGACGGCGACGGATGCGCGGTGCATCCCGCCATTGCCGCAGTCAGCGCAGCCGCCAGCGCGATGGACGCGTGACCGTTCACGCGGCCGTTCGCATCGCGCCGATCTCGCGCGTGCTCGTTCGGCAGGTAGGCAGATCGCGGCCCGCCGGAGGAGTGGACGGCATGCGATTCATGGTCATCGTCAAGGCAAGCCCCGATTCCGAAGCCGGAAAGCTGCCGCCTCCCGAGCTGCTCGAGGAAATGGGCACGTTCAACGAAGCGATGGCGAACGCGGGCGTGATGCGCGCCGGCGACGGGCTGCAGCCCTCGTCGAAGGGAACGCGAATCCGCTTCTCCGGAACGCAGCGCACCGTCATCGACGGGCCGTTCACGGAGACGGAACAGCTCGTGGCCGGCTTCTGGATCGTCGAGACGCGCTCCAAAGACGAGACGATCGAGTGGATGAAGCGGGCGCCGTTCCAGGGCGGTGAGGTCGAGATCCGTCAGATCTACGAGATGGACGACTTCGCCGGCGTCATCACCGACGACGCGCGCGCGCTGCACGAGCGCGTGCGCGCCGGCCTCGAGCACACGCCGTCGTAGACTCCCTCAACGCCGAACGGTGCTCGCCACATCCGGCTGCGCCGTTCGCTTCCATCGCGCGTGCGATGGCTCGCACTCAGGCCGACCGGCTGCCGCGATCCGACGCCGGCGACGCGACGGGAAGCGCGTCGATGCGGAAGATGCGAGCGAAGGTATCGAGCAGCTTCTTCTTTCCGTGCACTTGCACGATGCCCGCGGCGACCGCGTGCGACGGCTTGACTTCACCGGCCATCACGCCGCGAATGCCGGGTCCGGCGTCGATGGTGATGTCGGCGCCGGCGGGAACGCCCTCCGCGACCCCGACGCTGCCATCGTCGACGCGCGCGTGGATCGCGACGTCGCCGACGCGCAGCCCGAACGTGGCGCGGACGCCGCGTGCGGCATCGGGGTGGAACGTGGTGCGCAGGGCCGTGATCAGCGAGTCGCGCGTGACGGTCTCGCCGGGACGCGGATCGCCGAGCTTCTTCGCGCCCCACCGGCCCAGCTCGACGACGACGGGCTCGAGCTGCGCGCCGTACTCGCTCAGCTCGTACACGACGCCGCGTTGCGGGCGCGGCAGCGCGCGCCGGTGCACGACGCCCGCGTCCTCGAGCTCCTTGAGACGCGTCGTGAGGACGTTGCTCGGGACGCCCGGCAGCCCGCGCAGCAGGTCGGTGAAGCGCTTGGGCGCGACGAGCAGATCGCGCACGATGAGCAATGCCCAGCGCTCGCCCACGACCTCGAGGGCGCGCGCGAACCCGCAATACTGGCCGTACGCCCGGGGCTTCACGCTTGCGATCATAGCACAAAGATCGGAGTTTGCATACCACTTGCTTTTTGCAAGTACATGCGGTAAACTCGCGCCATTCCCCTCGCCTTTGGCATCTCTCCTCGCTCGTCTCGATCGGAGAACGCACGATGTCGACCCAACTGCAACCGTACATCTTTTTCTACGGGCGCTGCGAAGACGCGCTCGAGTTCTACAAGGCCGTGTTCGGCGGAAGCTACGAGATGATGCGCGTCGCCGACGCGCCGATGACGGGCTACTCGCCGCCGGGAACCGAGAACAAGGTGATGCACGCCTCGTTCACGTCGGGCCCGATCGCGTTCCTCGCGTCGGACGGACGCGAGGCGAAGACGGTCGACCCGGACGCCGGCAACATCTCGCTCGCGCTCGACGGCAGCGTGCAGATGCCGATCCGTTCCGCGTTCTGGGGCGGCCGGTTCGGCAGCGTCGTCGACAAGTTCGGCACCGAATGGCTGATGACGCTGCCATGAGCGAGAAGGTCACGCCGTTCCTTTGGTTCGACAACAACGCCGAAGAGGCGGCAAACTTCTACGTCTCCGTGTTTCGCAACGGGAAGGTCCGTCGCGTCACGCGCCGCACCGAAAGCGCGCCCGACGAAGGCGGTCCGGCGCTGATCGTCGAGTTCGAGCTCGAGGGACAGTCCTTCATGGCGCTCAACGGCGGGCCGCACTTCACGTTCACGCCGGCGATCTCGTTCTTCATCGACTGCGCGGACCAGGCGGAGGTCGACTACTTCTGGGAGCGCCTGTCCGACGGCGGCACGCCCTCGCAGTGCGGCTGGCTTCAGGACAGGTACGGTCTCTCATGGCAGGTCGTGCCGGAAGCGCTCCCGCGCATGCTGCAAGATGACGACGAGCGCAAGGCGGACGCGGTGATGCAAGCGATGCTGCAGATGACGAAGATCGACGTAGCCGAGCTCCAGCGCGCGTACGACGCCGCGGTGCCGTCGTGACGGCGCCGGAAACGGACGCGTAAGCTTCGTCCTCTAACGCTCACAGCTGGACGACGTGCTGCACGAGCGGCGCGAGGTACGGCACCGCGCGGTGCACCGTCACCATCGTGACAAGGCCCGCCGCGGTGCGCTCGCGCAGCGTCTCGGTGAACAACCGGCGCGCCAGCGCGGACGAGAACGTGAGCGACTCGTCGACGTAGAGCAGCGCCGGCCGTGCGAGCACGCACAAGCAGAACGCGAGGCGCCACGCTTCGCTGAACGACAGATCGGCCGGGTTGCGCTCGAGCACGTCCGGCAGCAGATAGCGTTCGAACGTTTCGCGCGCGAGCGCTTCGCGCTCCGGGCGTTCCAGCGGGAGATGGCGCATCGAGAACAGCGCCTCGTCCCGCACGCTCGGCCACAGGAGATAATTCTGCGTGCGCTGCGGCATGTAGGCTGCGAGAGCGTAGCGTTCGAGTCCGTCGCATGCATGCACGTCGCGGCCGCGGATCGTCACGCGTCCGGACGACGGCTTCAGAAGTCCGCACAGCAGTCGGCCCAGCGTCGACTTCCCGGCACCGTTGTCGCCGACGACGAGGATCCCGCCGGCCTCCGCGTCGATCGTCAGCCCGTCGACGACCGTGCGGCCGCCGCTATACGCGAAGCTGACGCCGCTCGCCGAAAGCACCACGGTCCCGGTCCTCCCTGGAGAGGTTTGCGTTGTCGTCGCGCGGCGTGCCGCCGTCCTCATCGCGCGCGATCTCGATCAGCGCGGGCGACGACAGGAGCGGCAGGAGCGTGCGGCAGTCCCATTCCGCGAGCACCGTCACACCGCGTCGCGCTCGCTCGATGTTGCGCAGCGTGAGCGTGATGAGATCGTCCGCGAGGTATTGCGAGAGCGCCTGGATCACGAGCGTATGCGCCGGCGGCGCCGTCTCGATGAGCAGCGCTTGCAGCAGGTGCTTGCGCCAGCCGCCGGAGAGCGCCATGACCGGCGTGTCGAGCCAGCGCTGCAGCGCCCAGCGCGCCGCGAAATCGTCGACGCCGGTCGCCTGCGCCGCCGGTGCGGCGCTCGATGCGAGCACCAGACCGATCTCGTCGTACACGTAGTACGAGAGACCGGTGAACTGCGCGAAGCGCAGCTCGGGGATGACGGTCACCTCGCCGCCGAACATCACCGCGAGCGGCCCCGCGCACGCATCGAGGTCCGCGTCGAGACGGTCGATGTCGTCGGTCACGAGCAGCCAGATCACGGCCGGTACGTCGACGCGATCAGCGCGAGATCGAGCACGGCTGCCGCGACGAGCAGCCGTTGATACGGCGCCATCCTGAGCACTCGCTCGCGCGGTCGCACGACGATGCGCGCGATCCGCAGATGCGCGAGCAGGTGATAGCGTTCGAGGGCGTCCGCGATCGCGGCTGACACCGACGCGGGCAGCCAATAGCGCGCGAGCCGCAGGCCGGGCGCGAACCGCGGGACGCGGACACCGCGCGCCTCGAGCATCTCGATCGTCAGCTCGTATCGCTCGACGATCGTCTGCCGCAGGATCAGCACCATCAGAATCGCTGTGAGCGCGTTCCGCACGAAGGCGAGACGCCACGCGCGCGTGCGCGCAAGATCGCTCGGCAAGTCGAAATGATCGAGGCCGATGACGAGCGCGATCAGCGGCAGATAGACGAAGACGAACAGCCAGATCGCCTGACCCAGCTGGAGCGCCGGCGAGCCCTCCGCGAACGCCGCGATCGCGCGGCTGCCCTCAGCCGGCCAGTTGCGCGCGACGGCGACGAGCGCGATGAACGCATACGAGACGAGCGCGATGGGAAGCAGCCCGCGCAGGCGGCGGTACAGCACTGCGACGAGGCAGTACAGCAGCGGCGCGTAGACGATCGTCGCGCGCCCGTGGCCGAAGCGGCAGAGTGCGGCCGACGCGATCACGGCGTTCGCGATCGCGAGGACGACGGTGAGGTTCGGCGAGGACCTCGCGCTCGCCGTCACCGCGCCTGCAGACGCCGAAAGCCGTACGCGTTCGCGACGCGCTGCGGGATGCCGCGAATGGCGAGATAAGAGAGCACCGCGACGAGCACCTTGTCGACGGGCTCGGACGTGAAGCTGCTGACCAGCACCGACTGCAGCAGCGATCTCCCGCTCGCCATCATGAACGCGGTGATCGCATCCGACCCGGAGAACGTGTTCCCGCCGAGCGCGGCATTGACCGGCGCGGAGAGCAGCGCCGTCACGATCGAGATGAGCAGCCCGGACACGACGGCGAGGACGATGTTGCGGAACATGCCGGCGCGGTACAGCAGCTCCGTCGCCGGCACGATCGCGACCGCCGTAATCGTATACGCCCACAGATACGGGTTGACGAGAAGCGAACCCGCGCCGACCGTAATGAGCGCGCAGATGACGCCGTACGGCCAACCGAGGATGATCGTCGACACGACGATGCCGATGGAGTCGAGGTAGATCGGCAGCTTCGCGGCGGCGACGATGAACGCGACGGCGAGGTTGAAGACGGCCAGCGCGACCGCGACGAACATCTTCGGCCTCGTCAACTGCATCGTGCCGACGGTTCGCGCGGCGTGCCTGATGTCCGCCCGGCAGAGGTTCGAGCGCCCGCGCCGAATACGTCGGCGTGAACGTCGTGACGGTGGAGCGCCGCGAGACGACGTACGGCTCGTGGACGTCCGCACTGTGGAAACCCGATCCGCACACACCGCTCGCCGGCGGCGTGGAGCGCATCTGGTATTTCGACGGCATGCTGAACGCCGCGCGCGAGCGCGTCTTCCCCGACGGGACTCTCGAGCTGATCGTGCAGCTCGACACGCCGCACCGGCCGGGCGTCGACGGCCCCGCGGACCGCTTTCCCCCGGTGTGCGCGACCGGACTGCGCACGACCGCCGAGGTCGTCGAAGCACCGGCGGGCCGCTGTCGCGTGCTGGGCCTGATCGTCGCGCCGACGGCGGCGTTCGCGCTCCTGCGCGAGGCGTTGCCGGCGATGACCGGGACGACCGTCGATCTGCACGACGCAGTCGGACGTTCGGCCGCCGGCGAGCTCGCGGCACGCGTGCACGGCGCGCAGGACGCACGCGCGGCAATTCGCGCGGCTGCGGGCTGGGTGGAGGAGCGTCTCGCGCGCGCGCCGGCGCCGAACGCCACGGTCGACCGCGCGCTCGCGATGATCGTCGCCGACGGCGGTTCACGCTCCATCGCGGCCATCGACGCGTGGCACGGCCGCTCTCGAGCCCGGTTCACCGCCTCATTTCGCGACCGCGTCGGCGTCTCGCCCAAGCGGTTCGCCCGCATCGTACGCTTCAGCCGCGCACTGGACGGCCTGGCTCACCGCCGCTTGCGGCTCGGCGACATCGCGCTCGCCGCCGGCTATTACGATCAAGCCCATTTCACGAGCGAGTTTCGCACGCACGCCGGGATGACGCCGCGCGAATACGTGCACGCGCGCCGGTATCCGGACAGCGCCAGCGTCGTCGAACGGGAGCAGAATTTCCAAGACACGGTGGCGGTGAACGGCTAGACTGCGCCTATGAGCGAAAACACCGCCTCCACGCAAACGTTCTATCCGACGATGCGCTACGCGGATGCGCAGGCTGCAATCGACTGGCTCGTGAAGACGTTCGGATTCGAAGTCGAGGCGAAGTACACGGCCGGCGACGGCACCGTCGCGCACGCCCAGCTGCGCTTCCACGGCGGTATCGTCATGCTCGGCAGCGCGCGCGACGACGGCTACCCGGTCAAACCGCCGGCCGAGCGCGGCGGACCGACGGGCGGCATCTACGTCGCGGTGCCGCCGGCGCAGATCGACGCGCATTACGAGCGCACGAAAGCCGCCGGCGCGCACATCTACCGCGAAATCCAGGACACCGACTACGGGTCGCGCGAGTATGCGGCGTTCGACCTCGAGGGGTTTCCATGGAGCTTCGGCACGTATCGTCCCTGAACCCCGGACGTCCTACACCGCGAACTCGGTGCTCGGACGATCGTGCTCGACCGCCAAGGAACCGCCCTCGTGACGCACGTACAGGCGCCTTTGCCTATTCGAGGCTCCAGGGGAATATGGGTACGCCTGGCACGGAAGTCGGCCGTCGTGAACCGTAGCTCGGCAGTCCTTACCGTCGCCCTCGCATTCGCCGGGGCAGTCTTCGCCGCCGCGCCGGCGCGCGCGATCGAATGGCCGCTCGATCTCGCAGCCGTGCAGCGGCACGTCGAGACGAGCACGTCAAAGGACATCGTCGCCGATCGACGATACGAATTCGAAGCGCAAGGCGTGCTCATTTCGATCCGAACCCCGTTCCGCTTCGCCGAGTTCGTGTATTCGAGCCGCCGCGCGCTCGGGTCCGACGTAACGGACGGCGATCGTGCGCAGATCCGCGCGCACCGCTACGTGCGGGTCACCGCCGTGGTGCCGCTCTGGCTCTTGGGAACGACGCACCGCACGAGCGGCCCGCCGCCGAACGACATGGTGCAGATCGCGTTCGAGCAAAGGGGTCGTACCATTCAGCCGTCGGCGTTCGTCGATGCGAAGTACGCGCGCGGAACGTGCGACGAGCGTTTCCGCGTCGAGACGCGCTCGGACTTCGGGCTCGATAGTTTCGATCTGCGCGCGCCACTCACCGTCGTGCTGCGCGACCATGAGAGTGAAGTGCTCGCTCGTTGGCACCTCGATCCGACGTCGATCGAATAAACGCGCCCCGCGATGTACCGTCAATGCGCTGGGGCTGCGATGCCTTCCAGCGGAGTTCCGGCCGCAACGGCGGCGCGGATCGTCGCCACCGCTCGAGTCAGCTTTTCGCGGTGCACGCCCGTCTCGAATCCGCAGTCCTCGACGAACGCAACCAGCTTTTGCAGGTCGAGATTCCCGGGCGCACCCGGCGCGAACGGACAGCCGCCGAGTCCTCCGAGCGCACCCTCGAAGACGCGCACGTCCGCTTCGAGTCCGGCGTATACGTTCGCGAGCGCGTACCCCGCCGAGTCGTGCAGGTGCAGCGCCAGCGGAACGCGCGCGTCCGCCGCTCGCACGCCGGCGATGCGTCGCGCAACGGTGCGCGGATCCGCGCGCCCGACGGTGTCGGCGAGCGTGATGCGCCGCGCGCCGCCCTCGACGAAGCGCCGCACCATGCGCTCGACGTCAGCAGGGTCGATCGTTTCGTCGTCCCATGGGGACACGAACGCGCACGCGATCGCTGCACGCAGCGACACGCCCGGTGCGCGCGCGGCGTTCGCGATCGCATCGAAGATCGCGAGGGTCTCGTCGATCGTTCGGTTATTGTTCGCGGCCGCGTGTCGCGGGCTCGCCGACGAAACGAACACGAGGTCGTAGCTGCCCGGCGCGAATCGCGCCTTGCCGAATGCCTCGACCGCACGCTCGAAGCCGCGGACGTTCAGCACGAGCGCCGAATAGCGCGGCCCGCGCGGCAGCATCGGCACGAGTTCGTCGGCGTCGGCGAGCTGCGGCACCCGGCGCGGATGCACGAACGACGTCGCTTCGATCTCCGGTATCCCGGCCGCCCACAGCGCTTCGGCGATCGTGCGTTTCGCCGCCGTGTCGACGAGAACGCGCTCGTCCTGCAAGCCGTCGCGCGCGCTGACGTCGACCAGCGTGACCGTCATGCCGTCAACGCATCGGCGGCGCTACGGTGCCGGCTCGCTCAGCGGCTTGCCCTTGTCGACGACGAAGAAGCTCATCGTGTGCGCGACCGCGCCGCTCACGTTGGTCGTCTCGTGCACGGTGCCCGCGGGCATGTGCCAGGAGTCTCCCGCGTGCATGATGTGCGGCGGCTGTCCGTCCGCGTGCACCTGCACCGCGCCGTCGACCACATAGGCGTACTCGTCGCCGTGGTGGGTGTGCCGGCCGGTCGTCGCACCCGGCGGCCACTCCGCGGTAACCATGATGCCTTCCTTACCGGGAATTCCCGTCACGTCGGCGCGGTTGACGATGTGCAGCACGGCGCGAATGGGACCCGGCGCCGGGGATGACACCTGCGCGCCGAGCGGTCCCGCAGCGGCGATGACGAGCCCGACGGCAGCGATGAGGGCGGTGCGACCGAAAGGCTGCATCACGTGAATCTCCTCGACTCGGGGCACGAAGTGAGCGTCCCCGGCACGTTAGCCGCTCGCGCGTCGACGACCTCGGCAACCCACCGCATCGCTTCACATGGTCCATCGAGGCAGTCGACCGCGGGAGCTCGCCCGGGCCAGCGGGTAACGGCCCTCATGCGTACCGTTTTGATCACCGGCGCCACGTCCGGCATCGGCGAAGCCGCTGCGCGAGCGTTCGCCGGCGCGGGCTGGCGCGTCGTGGCGACCGGACGGCGCGCGGAACGCCTCGACGCGCTCGTCGCTTCCCTCGGAACGGAGAATGTGCACGCCGCCGCGTTCGACGTGACGGACGAGGCGGCGCGCGATGCGGCGCTCGCAGCGCTTCCGGAACGGTTTCGCGACGTCGACGTCCTGATCAACAATGCCGGCGCGGCGCTCGGCACGAAGCCCGCGCAGCAGGCCGACGTCACTCAGTGGAAGGCGATGATCGACACGAACGTGACGGCGCTCGCGTCGATGACGCACAGGCTGCTTCCCGGATTGATCGCCCGGCGCGGCGCGATCATCAATGTGTCGTCCGTGGCAGGGACGTATCCCTATACCGGCGGCAACGTCTACGGCGGCACGAAGGCATTCGTCACGCAATTCTCGCTCGGCTTGCGCAGCGATCTGCACGGAACCGGCGTGCGCGTCACGTCGATCGAGCCGGGCATGACGGAGACGGAATTCACGCTGGTGCGAACGCGCGGCGACAAGGCGGCCTCGGAGGCGCTCTATCGGGGCGCGACGCCGATGACGGGCGAGGACATCGCAGCGACGATGCTGTGGGTCGCGCAGCTGCCGCCGCATCTCAACGTCAACCGAATCGAGCTCATGCCCGTGAGCCAGTCGTTCGCGGGATTCCAAATCGCGCGCACATGAGAATCGCTCTCGGACGTCACGTCTTCGGCGTTGCCGCGCTTGCCCTCGCCGCATGCGGCATCGCACGGCACGACTTCAATATCTGGGAGCCCGTCCAGCCGCTCGCAAACACGCCGTATCGCGACGTGCCCGTCTACGTTGGCGCCGCGCTCGAGATCTTCGGCGGTTTGGCGATTCAGTGGCGCACAACCGCGCGAGCGGGCGCGCTTGCGTTGGGGCTGATCTACGCGCTCTACGCGCTGCTCTCCGTACCCGCGATCGTACACACGCCGCTGGTCTACAACGCGTGGGGAGATTTCTTCGAGCAGTTCTCGCTCGTGTGCGGTGCGGTCATCGTGTATGCGTCGTTCGCACCGCGCAACGGCGCGTGGACCGCAAAGGCCGCTCTGGCCGTCGCCGCATATTACTGCTTCGCGATCTGCGTCGTCTCGTTCATGCTGGAGCAAATCGTCTATCCCGGCGTGACCGCGTCGTTCGTTCCGGCGTGGATCCCGCCGGGCCAGACGTTCTGGGCATGGGCGACGACGGTTGCGTTCGCGCTCGCGGCGATCGCGCTGCTCACGCGGCGGCAGGCGCCGCTCGCGTCCGCGTTGCTCACCTCGATGCTGATGCTGTTTGGGCTGCTGGTCTGGCTACCGCTGCTTGCGAGCCATCCGCACAGTTTGGTCGTCTGGGCAGGCAACACCGAGAACCTCGCGGTCGCCGGCGCGGCATGGATCGTTGCCGACCGGCTCGCGGTGAAAAGGATTTTCAATATCGCTTCGGTATGACCGTGACAGCGTCGTAACGATTGGAGCGCACTATGCTCGACACCGCAAAAGATCAAAACGAAACGTGCCCCGTACCGCACGGGATTCCAAAAGGCACGCACGAGCCGGCCGGGATGTTGACCAATCGAGACTGGTGGCCGAACCAGCTGGATCTGCGAGTGCTCCACCAGCATTCCACGTTGACGACGCCGATGGACCCGGCGTTCGACTACGCCGCGGAATTCAACAAGCTCGACCTGAACGCGCTGAAGAACGACATTTTCGCGATGATGACGCGGTCGCAAGACTGGTGGCCTGCCGACTACGGTCACTACGGACCATTGTTGATCCGGATGGCGTGGCATAGCGCAGGCACGTACCGCGTCGGCGACGGCCGCGGCGGTGCCGGCTCGGGCACGCAGCGTTTCGCACCGCTCAACAGCTGGCCCGACAACGCGAACCTCGACAAAGCGCGCCGGCTGCTGTGGCCCATCAAACAGAAGTACGGCAACAAGATCTCGTGGGCCGACCTGATGGTCTTCGCCGGGAACTGCGCGCTCGAGTCGATGGGATTCAAGACGTTCGGCTTCGGCGGCGGACGCGTCGACGTGTACGAGCCGGAAGAGCACATCTACTGGGGCCGCGAGGACACATGGCTCGGCGACAAGCGCTACTCCGGCGACCGCGACCTCGAGAAGCCGCTCGGCGCCGTGCAGATGGGGTTGATCTACGTGAATCCGGAGGGACCGAACGGCCATCCTGATCCGGCTGCATCGGCGAAAGACATTCGCGAGACGTTCGCGCGCATGGCGATGAACGACGAGGAAACCGTCGCGCTCATTGCCGGCGGGCACACGTTCGGTAAAGTCCATGGCGCTGCAGATGCAAAGAAATATGTCGGCCCGGAGCCCGAGGGCGCGAGCATCGAAGAGCAAGGTCTGGGCTGGAAGAACAGCTTCGGCAACGGCAACGGCGATGCGACGATCACGAGCGGCCTCGAAGGCGCGTGGACGACCAACCCGGTGAAGTGGGACAACAACTACTTCGACAACTTGTTCAACTTCGACTGGAAGCTGACGAAGAGTCCCGCCGGCGCGCACCAGTGGACGCCGAAGGACGCGGCGGCGAAGGACACCGTACCGGACGCGCACGATCCGATGAAGCGTCATGCGCCGAACATGCTGACCTCGGACCTCGCGCTCAAGGTCGATCCGCAGTACGCGCCGATCGCGAAGCGCTTCCACGACAACCCGGACGAGTTCGCCGATGCGTTCGCCCGCGCGTGGTACAAACTGACGCACCGCGACATGGGCCCGCGTTCGCGCTATCTCGGCCCGTTGGTCCCCGACGAAGAATTGCTCTGGCAAGACCCCGTGCCCGACGTGACGCATCCGCTGATCGACGCGCAAGACGCCGCCGCGCTCAAGGGCAAGATTCTCGCATCCGGCCTGTCGGTCTCGCAACTCGTTGCGACTGCGTGGGCTGCCGCGTCGAGCTTCCGCGGCTCGGACAAGCGCGGCGGCGCGAACGGTGCGCGCCTGCGACTGCTTCCGCAGAGAGAATGGGCCGTGAACCAGCCCGCGCAGCTACCGGCGGTGCTGAGCACGCTCGAGCGCGTGCGGAACGAGTTCAACGGCGCGCAGACGGGCGGCAAGAAGGTCTCGCTCGCCGACACGATCGTTCTCGGCGGTTGCGCGGCCGTCGAGCAAGCCGCGAAGCATGCGGGCGTCGACGTACACGTCCCGTTCACACCGGGCCGCAGCGATGCATCGCAGGAGCAGACCGACGTCGAGTCGTTCGCCGTGCTGGAACCGGAAGCAGACGGCTTCCGGAACTATCTCAACCCCGAAGTCGAGGTGCCGGCGGAGATGAAGCTCGTCGATCGTGCCCAGCTGCTCACGCTGACGGCGCCGGAGATGACGGTCCTCATCGGCGGCATGCGCGTGTTGAACGCGAACACCGGCGGCTCGCAGCACGGCGTCTTCACGAAGCGGCCCGGGACGCTCACAAACGACTTCTTCGTCAACCTGCTCGACATGAGCACGACATGGAAGAGCACGTCGGACGCTCAACAGACGTTCGAAGGACGCGACCGCGCGACGGGTCAGCCGAAATGGACTGCCACACGCGTCGATCTCGTGTTCGGATCGAACTCGCAGCTTCGGGCACTCGCGGAAGTCTACGCTTCCAGCGACTCGCAAGAAAAGTTCGTGCGCGACTTCGTCGCTGCATGGGACAAGGTGATGAACCTCGACCGGTTCGACGTCGCCTGATTGCCGCGGAACCGTACATCACCGCCCTGCACGCGCAGGTGCGGTGATGTACCGTTTATGGGGACGGAAAGATGATGGGCAGGACGGCGTCGGTCGTGAAGATGCAGCGATCGTTGTGACCGCAGAGTTCTACGATCATCGCGTTCTGCTTCGCACCCAGCGCGCGCGTCAAGTACGTGTAGAACGCTTCGCCGCGCGCGCGGCGCGTGGGACCCTGCGCCATCGCGTTCGGTCGTGAATCAAAACCCCCGAGCGGCAGCACGTCGAGTTGGCCCAGCAGATACGTGGTCGGCCGGTCGATCAAGTGTCGCACCAGCTCGTCGGAGGTGGAGCGCGCCGCATATCCCGTGCGGTTCTCCAGCCCCATGGGCCACCGATCGTACTCCGGAGCCTTCGTCGCGTCGAACGCACCGTATTCGAATCGCGTGTTGACGTGTTCGCCCTCGGGCCCGAGCGGCTCGCGAGCGGCCTGCGCCGGATCGGCATCACCGGTGGGTAGGGGTCGAACCGCCGCCGGCCAGGCATAGCTCGACGGATTCGCGACGACGTACCTGACCGGGACGCCGAGCGTTTCGTGCACGCGGTTCGTCATCTCGTACCGCGTGACGAATTGTCCACCCGCCGAATGCCCCGCGATGACGATATGTCGCAGGTTCGGGAAGCGTCGTTTGTCCGCCAGCGCCCGCACGATCGCATCCATCGCATCGAACGACGTGAGGACGGGATCGCCCGCAATGGCGCCACCGGAACGCCAGTCCTGCGCACCTTCGGGCCACAGCACTTCACCGGGGGCGACGCGATCCTTCGCCGCCGCAAAGCGCGGCGCGATGACGATCGTATTGTCGAGCGCGCCGGCAAGAAATGCCGCAGCGGTGCTCGTCTTGAAATAGTGGTCGGCGTTGCGGAGCGCGCCGTGGACCATGATGAAGGCGCGCACGATCCGCGGATTCGGACGTTCGATCCGATACGTCGCATAGACCATGATCCGCGAACCATGTCCGAGCGGCACCCAATCCGCGCACGCCGGGACCGGCTTCGTGCACGCGACTGATGAGGCGCTGCGCGCGCCCGCCGCCGGCAGTGCGACGACGGTCAGCGTCCCGGCGATGCAGACGGCTCCGAGCCAAGAAAAACGCATCAGCCTCGGTCCGCGCCGCGTTACACGCCGATGCGGACGGCCAGAAGCGCGATGTCGTCGCGAAACTGGCCTCGCGTATAGTCTTCCAGCACGACGAGCACTTCTTCCACGAGGCGCGAGGCCGGCAAGTCGCGCAACTGCTCGACGGTGGCCGCAAGCCGCGACATGCCGAAAAACTCGCCCGAAGGCGATCGCGCCTCGGTCACGCCGTCGGTTGCCGCAAAGAGCAACGTACCGGGAACCACGTCCACGAGACGCTGTTTGAAGAGATGGTGTTGATCGTCGAAGACGCCGATCAGCGGCGCAGTCGGCGGAAGCAACCGCGGAGCGGCGTGCGGTTGGAGAACCATGACGGGCTCGTGCGCGGCAGAGGCGTACGTGAACGCGCTCCGGCTCTGGTCGACGACGGCAAAGAACACGCTTGCGAATGACTCCGTTCGCTCGAATGCATTGTTCTCGAGATATGCTCGGTCCAACGAACGCAGGACGCGTTCCGGCGTGAGACCTTCGGAGGCGTAGCACCGAAGACCGTATTTCACGAGTGCAGCGTGAATTGCGGCCTGCGCGCCCTTCCCGGCAATATCCGCGATCGAGAGCGCCGCGTCACCGTTGTCGAAATGGTAGACGTCGACGATGTCCCCGCCGATCGCGCCGTGCGCGAGGCGGTATGCCGTCGCGTGATCGAGCCGATCGATGTGGTGCGCCGGCGGGGCGAAGAGATGCTCGATCAAGACCTCGGCCGCGAGGCGGTCCTCGTCGGTGAATGGGGCACGCCGTTCCGGTTCGAGGAGCGCCTGCTCTTCCGCTGGACTCAGCGAGGGCTCCGTGACGAGGGGACGGGTCATCGGGACATCAGACATTGAGCACCCGGGCGCAGAAGTTCACCGCGTCGCAAAAACGGCGCGGTTTCTTGAAGAGTCACGCCTGAAAGAGAGGCATGCGTTCGTTGAACGCAGTCGCAGGGCCGAAGGTTTCGCGCGTCCGCTTGCGTGCTGAACCGTCTTCGCGCACCAACGCACGGATGCCGGCGTTGGACTGTTCCGGTCATCGTAACAAACGACGGTCGCGGGTACGAACGCGGGCATGCAGCCGTCCGTGCCCGCGACGCCGGAGCCGCCTCGCTCCAAGGACGAGCGGTATCGCGAGATCGTCGCGACGCTCGCCCGGCACGGTTTCGGCATCATCGGCGATCACTTCGTCGAGGACGGCGCCGAGCGCGACCGCTCGCGGGCGCAACGCCTCCGTGAAGCGTGCGAAGCGCTCGGGCCGATGTTCATCAAGCTCGGCCAGATGCTCTCGACGCGCGGTGATCTGCTGCCCGAAGCATTCCGTGTCGAGCTCGCAAAGCTCGTCGACGACGTTCCACCGCTGCCCGCCGCCGCGATCGCGGAGGTCGTTCGCGACGATCTCGGCGCGGCGCCGGAGACGATCTTCGCGTCGTTCGACCCCACCCCGCTCGCGAGCGCGTCGATCGGCCAAGTGCACGCGGCACGGCTCGTCGACGGTCGCGACGTGGTCGTCAAAGTGCGCAAGCCGGGCGTCGACACGCTCGTGCGGATGGACCTCGAGATCCTCGCCGAGCTGATCGGCACGTGGGCTCCGCGTCTTCCGGCACTGAACGACTACGATGCGCGGGGCGTGCTGCGCGAGTTCAGCGAGTCGCTGCTCGCCGAGCTCGACTATCGGCGCGAAGCGTCGAACGAACGATTTTTCCGGCATGCGTTTGCGAACGAACCGGGGTTCTCGATCCCTGACGTGATCGCCGAAGTCTCGACGGGACGCGTGCTCACGCACGAACGTGTCGACGGTCGTAAGGTCAACGAGCTCGCGGGGCTCTCAAGCCGCCGCCGCGCGGCGGTGTCGCAGCGCATTGCGCGGTTCGTGCTCGAGCCGGCCTTCGAGCACGGCGTATTCTATGCCGATCCGCACGCCGGCAACCTGCTGATCGGCGATGATGGCTCGCTGGCCGTCGTCGACTTCGGAACGGTCGGACGCCTCACGCCCGAGGCGCGACGGCGCGTCGCCGGCATCTTTCTCGCGATCAGCCGCCGCGACGCGGAACGGTTGACCGATCGCCTCATCGAAGTGACGGCGCCGCGTCACCCGGTCGACCGCCCGCGCCTCACAAGCGACATCGAGCGACTCCTCGAGCGGTACGTCGACGTCTCGTTCGACGACGTGCCGATCGGCAATGCGCTGAGCGAACTGCTCCACGTGCTCCGCCGCCATCAGCTCCGGCTGCCGGCGAACTACGCCGCGTTCATCAAGGCGCTCATCATGTGCGAGGGCATCTTGCAGGCGCTCGAGCCGGAGTCGAGCCTCTCCGACTACCTGCAGCCGATGGTCGGAAAGCTCGTCTATCAAGGAATTGCGGGCGGTGACAACGCGGCCGAACGGCTACGCGATTCCGCACTCGACGCGGCGCAGCTCACGATCGAGCTTCCGCGACGGATCGATCGCGTGCTCGGTGAAATCGAGCGCGGAAACCTGCGTGTATGGGCCCGCGTGGAGGACCTGGACCCGCTGCTCAAGCGCCTCGAGAAGATCGTCGAGCGGGCGAACGCGACGATTCTCGCGGCCGCATGTATCGTCGGACTCGCCATCCTCTTGCAGCTCTACCATCCGCACGGGTGGCAGCAATGGATCGGCGTGCTCGTCTGGATCGCGCTCGTGGCGGCGATCGCCGCGGTGGTCCGGACGCTGCTCGGACTCAGCAAGAAATGACGACTGCTCGCGCGACGCGTGCTATCGCGAGCCCCTCGAGCGCTTACGACCACGTCAGGAAAACGTCGACCCGCTGATCACCGGCTGCCGTTCGCGATCGGTTTCGGGCGTTTTGCGTGCCGCTTGCGGACGGGGTTCGACACCGGCCACTATCTTGAACGATCATGTTGACGGCTGCAAGCGGGCAGGACGGCGCGGCGCGCGTCGTCCCGGTATGGCGGATCCGCGAGTTTCACGAAGACGACCTCGAACGCGCGATGCATTTGCTGCTCGAGTCGAGCGAAGACGGTGGTCAGCCCATCGTCCCGCTCGCGGAGCTCATCGCCGCGGTACATGCCGAGCATGCTGCGCTCGTCGCCGAGGTCGGGAACGATCTCGTCGCCGCAGTCTTCAGCACCGCGACCGGAGAGCGCGGCTGGGTACTGCGCCTCGCCATCGCGCGCGCGTGGCGCAACCGCGGCATCGGCAGCGCGCTCCTCAGCCAGTTGGAAGGCCACTTCGTTGCGCGCGGCGTGCGCCGTTCGTTGGCGTTTCTCCCCGCGGGTGAGCTCGATGCAACCGCGTTTACGCATGCCGGCTTCGTCGCGCGTGACGACGTCGCGGTGTTCGAGTGGGTCGCTCCGATCGCGCCCGCGGAAGTCGCGCTGTTGAACCGCCTGGGCGGGATGGTGTTGCCACCCGGCCGTTGGTCCGCTCTGGCCGGAATGGATCACGAAAAGCAGCTGATCGAAAGCCGCGTCGTCCTGCCGCTGGAACGGTCGCTCGAAGCGGATCGGTTCGGCCTGACGCCGCCGCGCGCCATCGTGCTCTTCGGGCCGCCCGGCACGGGCAAGACAACGTTCGCCAAGGCCATCGCATCGCGATTGGGGTGGCCATTCGTCGAGATTTTCCCGTCACGGCTTGCCGCCGACGGCCCGGGCGGCCTTGCCGCAGCGCTGCGCGAGACGTTCACCCTCTTGGACGATCTCGAGCGCGTCGTGCTTTTCATCGACGAAGTCGAAGAGATCGCGCCGGCACGCGAAGGGACGACGTACTCGCCCGTCCACGCGGTCACGAACGAGCTGCTCAAATTGCTGCCGGTGTTTCGCGAACGCGACCAGCGGCTGCTCGTATGCGCGACCAATTCCGTCCGTTCGCTCGATGCAGCATTCTTGCGGCCCGGACGATTCGACTACGTGCTGCCGATCGGGCCGCCCGACGACGGCGCACGCCGCATCGTGTGGTCCCGGCTTTTGCCGTCCGCAGCGCACGACGTCGACCTCGACACGATCGTCGCCTCGAGCCGGTCGTTCACGCCGGCCGACATCGAATTTGCAGCGCGCAAGGCCGCCGGCGCGGCCTTCGAACGACTGGTCCTCGACGGCCGTACCGTCGCGACGGTGACGACCGAGGACTATCTACACGCGATCACGAGCACGCGCCCGACGCTCACGAAGACGATGGTCGACGAGTTCACGGCCGATATCGACCGCTTCGCGCGTCTCTGAGCCGGCGACGGTCACGTGAAGGCTGCCACAACTCGATCGGTACGACTGCGCGTCGACGTTCACCTCGACTCCTGCCGTTCGCAGCTGATCTACCATCTTGTCGAGGTCCCGCACTCGAAAGTTCACCATCCAGAAAACGCAGACGACAGAAGCTGAAGCAGTTGCCGCCTCTGAAAGCTCATCCCATGCTCCCTCCCGAGGCTTTCTGCGACTCGATCGATGATACCATGCCGATCGACCTCCGAAAGTAGAGGCTGTACCGAGGAGACCCTCGGCAAATGAAAAACTCCGGCTGCACGATGCGATGGCATCTGAACGCGGCCGCGCAACGCCCCGGGCCGTCCGGTGTACCGAGGACGCGGTCGTCATGAAAACGCTGTCGCCGGCGTATTTCGGGATGGTGATGGCGACCGGCATCGTCTCGATCGCGGCGCTGCAACTTCATCTGCCGGCGCTCGCGATCGCGCTCTTCGTCGTCAACGCGGTGGCGTATTTCGTGCTTGTCGTGCTGACGGTGCTGCGCGCCGTCCGCCACTGGCCCCAGTTCGCCGCCGACCTGGGCGATCACCGGCATGGCGTGGGATTCTTCACGACCGTTGCCGCGACGTGCATCGTCGGCGTTCAGCTGCGCTTGATCGCCAATAACGTGCCGGCCGCAACGGCATTCTTGGCGATCGGCCTCGTGCTTTGGGTTGCCATCACGTACACCATCTTCACGGCGTTTACGATCCGGCCGAACAAGCCGCTCCTGGAAGACGGAATTACCGCGTCCTGGCTGCTCGCGGTCGTCGCGACGCAGTCGGTCGCCGTACTCGCGGCGCTCATTGCCCGGGATTGGGCGCAGCCGCACCGGTTAGAGCTCAATTTCTATGCGCTCTCGATGTGGCTGTGGGGCGGAATGTTCTACATTTGGATCATCTCGCTGATTTTCTATCGTTACATCTTCTTCAACGTCAACGCGAGCGATGTGACGCCGCCGTCGTGGATAACGATGGGGGCGATGGCGATCTCGACGCTTGCCGGTTCACTGCTCGTGCAGAACACGCCGGACGCACCGTTCTTGGCCTCGCTTCTCCCATTCCTCAAAGGTTTCACGGTCTTTTACTGGGCGACGGGGATGTGGTGGATCCCGATGCTCATCACGCTCGCGGTGTGGCGATACGTCATTCAGCGTTTTCCGCTCCGCTACGACCCCCTGTACTGGGGCGCCGTCTTCCCGCTCGGCATGTACAGCGTCGCGACGCTGCAAATGTCGTCGGCTCTCGCCCTACCGTTCTTGGCGTTCCTCCCGCACGTCATGTTTGCCGCAGCGTTGACGGCGTGGACGATCGCCTTCGCCGGATTGCTCTTCGACTTACGCAAGGTCATCACGTCGCACGGTCCGTGACCAGCCTGCTGCGGTTCCGAATGCCCGTTGCGCGGGAACCGTCTGCCTGCTCCCGAATCATCGCCTCTCGGCAAAGGCAGTTGTCGTTGGAGGAAGCGGTGGAGAATCCGGTTGTCGCGGTTGACCCGACGGCCGATCCGCCGGGTAATGCCAGGGTTCTGTTGATATCGTCCCTGGCATTTGCGCTCGGCTTTGCCGTGTGGGGCATGTTTTCCGCGCTCGCGCCTTTTTTGATCAAGTGGTACAACTTCAGCGCGACCCAGGTGCTCGTTTTGGCGGCGATGGAGCCGTTCTTTGCGGCCGCGCTCAGCATCCCGCTCGGCATCTTCACGGACAAATTCGGCGGCCGGACCGTTTTCTCGCTCCTCCTTCTCATCCTCGCCTTCCCGCTGTTTTTCGGGCTCTTCGCCCACGGCTACTACTCCTTGCTGTTGGTGGGGTCGCTGCTCGGACTCGGAGGTGCGAGCTTCGTGGTCGGCAACGCTCACGTAGCGTCCTGGTATCCCAAATCGAAGCAGGGCATCGCCCTTGGCGTGTTTGCTATGGGCAACATCGGAATCACCGTGGGCATGATGACCGTCACGTTCCTCGTGACGCACGTTCTGAACGCCCGCGGCCCGGACGGCTGGCGGCTGATATTTCCGATGTTCGCCATCTCGTCGCTGTTGATGGCGCTGGTCTACTGGTTTTTTACGTCCGATTCGCCGTACGGGCAGCAAAAGCGCGCTTCGCTGCGCGAAATCGTCGCCGTGTACCGTTCGGGCGCCGTCGTGTGGCTCGTCCCGTATCTGTACTGGGTGTCGTTCGGCACCCTCACGTTCTTCGCGTCGGCGATGCCCACGTATCTCGTCGACCGGTGGCATGTCGATGCCGTCCAGGCATCCATGATGTACACTCCGCTGCTGGTGGCCTGCGTCGCCGTCACGCGGCCGCTGGGCGGCTGGCTGGCCGACCGTTTCGATGCGTTGAGAATCGTAGCGTGGCTGTTCGGCTTCATGGTCGTTCTGGCCGTCGTGATGACGCTGCAGATTTCACTGCATGTCGAGCTGTTCGCCATGTACGGACTTGCGCTGCTGGCCGGCACCGCGGCGGCGGCCGTCGTCAAGTTGATCCCGCTCTACTTCCGGCAGGTGGGCGCGGTCAGCGGGCTGGCGAAGGCGGCCGGCGCGGCGTGCGGCTTCACCATGACGATCACGCTCGCGACCAGCAAGAATCTCATGGGCGGCTATACGTTCGGCTTTGCCGTCTGGGCGCTGATGAACGCCGCCGCGTTCTACATCGCGTTTTCGCGCGTCGGCTTCAAGCATGCAAAACCAGACATCGAAGCCCTCGCTTCCGCGGTCCATTCAAACGTCGACGCCGGGGTTCGCGCTCATGGACAGGCGTGAACGCAGCGAACAACAGGCGCGGCCGTGGGTCGTTCGCATGTGCGTGCTTGCCGCAATCGCCGTATGGCTCACAATGCCGGCGACGTCCGCCGCGCCGATTCAGCCCGCAGCGTTATCGCCGATGCAGGAAAAGGCGCTGAAGCCGCACGGCGCGTTCCAGGAATGTGCGCATTGCCCGGACATGGTGGTCGTGCCGGCCGGGAAGTTCTCGATGGGATCGCCGGCGAGCGAGCCGGGACGCTCTGCCGATGAAGCCCCACAGCATACCGTCACGATCGCGCGACGATTCGCAGTCGACCGGTTTGAGGTGACGTTCGACGAGTGGGATGCATGCGCAGCCGATGGCGGCTGCAACGGCTACAAGCCGTCCGATGAAGGCTGGGGCCGCGGCCGCCGGCCGGTGATCAACGTCTCGTGGAACGATGCCAACGCGTACGTCGCTTGGCTGTCGAAGAAAACCGGCAAATCATACCGGCTGCTCTCGGAGTCCGAATACGAGTATGCGACGCGCGCCGGGACACAGACGGCGTATCCCTGGGGAAATGCCGTCGGAACGAACAAGGCCACGTGTCACGCCTGCGGGAGCCAATGGGATGCCAGGCAAACCGCGCCGGTGGGCTCGTTTTCAGCGAACAGGTTCGGCCTCTACGACATGGTGGGCAACGTCCGGGAGTGGACGGAGGATTGCTACCATGACAGCTACACCGGCGCGCCCGCGGACGGCTCGGCTTGGATCAACGGCGCGAACTGTTACGACCGCGTCGTGCGCGGAGGATCCTGGCTCACCGCGCCTGCGTTCCTTCGCTCGGCGAGCCGCTACTGGTTCACGACCGACTATCGCCTCCGCTATCTTGGCTTCCGCGTCGCTCGAACGCTAGCGCCGTGACGTGCACGTGCATTTCACCGGCGTCCGGAGCATCGTCGCCTTAGCGCGTCGCCATCGCGCGCGAAAAACGGCTCGTCGAAAGGACGGCACCGCTGCAGTTCCACCTCAACGGATTTCAGACCGGCGATCCCGCGATCTCCGATCCCGCCGAGGGACGTCACGCTCGCGCCGATACGCCCGACCGCCAAGTCGACGTCTTGATCGTCGGCAGCGGCCCGACCGGCCTTACCTTGGCGGCGCAGCTGTCGGCCTTTCCGGAGATCGACGTCGCGATCGTCGAGCAGCGGCCCGGCCCGCTGCAGCTGGGCCAGGCGGACGGCATCGCCGTTCGCACACTGGAAACGTTCGAAGCGCTGGGCTTCAGCGATCGCGTGCTCAAGGAAGCGTATTGGGTCAACGAAACGACGTTTTGGAAGCCCGACGACGCTCGGCGCGAGAACATCGTTCGGAGCGGCCGCGTTCAGGACACCGAGGACGGCCTTTCGGAGTTCCCGCACGTCATCCTCAACCAAGCGCGCGTGCACGACTTTCTCCTCGACGTCATGCGTCGTTCGCGCTCTCGACTGGAGCCGCTGTATTCGCGGCGCGTCGTCGATCTGGCGGTCGACACGTCTGCGGCGTACGAGGACGGTGAGCGGAGCGCGACGCATCCGGTCGTGGCGACGCTCGAGCGGCTCGATCCCCGTCATGCCGGGCAACCCGAAACGCTGAAGGCACGGTACGTCGTCGGATGCGACGGCGCCCGCAGCGTGGTGCGAAGCGCGATCGGCCGCGCGCTGTCCGGCGACTCCGCGAATCAAGCGTGGGGCGTGATGGACGTCTTGGCCGTCACCACGTTTCCGGACATCCGGCTGAAGTCCGTCGTGCATTCGGCGAACGAAGGGAATCTTCTCATCATCCCGCGCGAAGGCGGCTATCTCGTTCGCATCTACATCGAGCTCGAGAAGCTCAACGAAAACGAGCGGGTCGGGAACCGGAACATCACCATCGAGCACCTCGTCGCGGCGGCGCAGCGAATCATGAAGCCGTATACTCTCGACGTCAAAGAGGTCGTCTGGTGGTCGGTGTACGAGATCGGCCAACGCCTGACCGATAAGTTCGACGATGTGGCGGACGAGGACGTCGACCGCCGTCGACCGCTCGTCTTCATCGCCGGCGACGCGTGCCACACGCACAGCCCGAAAGCGGGTCAGGGCATGAACGTCTCGATCGCGGACGCCTTCAACCTCGGCTGGAAACTGGCAGCCGTGCTGAAGGGAACCTGCACGGCACGGATTCTCCACACGTATTCCGTCGAGCGGCGAGCGCTGGCGAACGAGCTCATCGACTTCGACCGCGAGTTCGCGCGCATGTTCAGCGCGCCGCCGAAAGACCCGGCGAATCCCGCGGCCGGAAGCGTCGATCCTGCCGAATTCCAGAAGTACTTCGTCAAGCAGCTCGGTTTCACGGCGGGCACCGCCGTTCACTATCGTCCATCGCTGATCATCGCCGAGTCGCGGCATCAAGATCTGGCGAAGGGCTTTGTCGTCGGCACCCGCTTTCACTCAGCGCCGGTGATTCGGCTGTTCGACGCCAAGCGCGTACACCTCGGCCATACGATCAAAGCCGACGGCCGCTGGAGGCTGTTCGCATTCGGCGAATCGGGCGATGCGTTCGCGCCGGGCGCCGGCCTGAATATGCTTTGCGACTTTCTTGCCACGTCGCCGGAGTCGCCGCTTCAGAGATATACGCAGCCGCAAGATGACATCGACTCCGTGATCGACGTGCGAGCGATCCTGCAACAGGGCCATCGCGACATCGCGGTCGAGCGGATTCCGCCGCTGCTGGTCCCGCAGAAGGGCCGCTATGGACTGCGGGACTACGAGAAAGTGTTCTGCGCCGACCTGAAGAGTAGCCAGGACGTCTTCGACCTTCGCGGCATCGATCGCACGCGCGGCTGCGTCGTCGTCGTGAGGCCGGATCAGTTCGTGGCAAATGTTGTCCCGCTCGACGCATGCGCGGAGCTTGCGGGGTTCTTCGATACGTTCATGATTGGTCACGCGAGCGGCCGACAGCAGATCGAACAGTCCTCACCGAAGAACTGACGGCTACCGGCGCTCGGAGCCCTCGCGTGAACTTTGATCGCGATGTCATCGCCGCCTGCGCGGCCGCGACGGTGCTCATGGGCGCCGCGCCGCGCGCGGCGCCCCCGCATTCGGCATCGACCACTCCGACCGGCCTCGCGTACGTCGTCCTCGCACCGGCGGCTTCGGCGAGACATCCGTCCGCCAGCGACGACGTTCTCGTGATCGCTCGCGGTTGGATGGCGGACGGCCAGCCGATTGAGAGTCCCGATCTGCGTGGCCGTCCGTACACGTACCATCTGCGTCATCTGATGGTCGGGTGGCGCGAACACCGAGCCCTGACGATCGCCGAACGCGAGCTCGTACGGGCCGACTCGCAGCGCGCTCGCGATCCGCAGACCAGTCTGGAAGCTCGGGCTCTGAACGTGTCCCGTCTCGAGGTGACGCAGCGTGACCTCCCGGACACCAACCACAGGCGATGCAGTGTCGCTGGGGTACAGACCGGTTGAGGAGACAATCTTAGCCGCAACTCAGAGCGCCCGCGCTGATATTCGAGCGACTTATCATTTTACTACGACGCTGTCACACATATTCTGATATAGCGCGTCTCCGTGGTAAATACCATAGTGAATTGAGTGTCGTCCGGCCGCCACGCCCGGAAAAGCGAGCGACAACGTCCCGTCCGCTGGCATGTAGAGAATGATGGGAACTCCGTCAATCGCTAGAAACGCTTTCAGCGAATCTATTGCAGCACCAGTGGCAACTCGCGATACCAACTCTACCTCGACAGCCAGGACGTCGCCATCGACGTTCGACTTCACGAAGAGGTGCGGCGCCTGGATCATGAAGGACTGACGATCGGGACATGACCGCTCAGTTGCAACACTATAAATCGCGGGCGGCATCGCAGAAGCGTTCGCTAGCATACGTTTACTTTGCCTCGTTCACTCTGTTTGACCCGACGGCATTGCCGACCGCTTCAGCCAGGTGGCCATAGGTGCGGTGAGGTTTGTATCGGCAAAATCGGCTACGACACCCCTTAGCATCGAGATACGCGAGGGGGTTGTTGCGATTCCACGTGTACGGCTTTTGAGAGAACGGATCCCGTACGTCGGCATGATACGCGTCCGGCGTCGTCCATTGTCCCGATTGTGAATCGTAGGTGCGTACGCCCTGGATAGTTGTAAAGCCGTCGGTGAACCCATCGGGTTTCGGAATGAAGAGCATTCCGCCGTGGCGGCCTTCGGGTTGATGAGCCCCGGCGAGACTGCGCGGTTCTGGATGAGCGGACATCTGACGCGCACCGTCGAGCACGGAAATGCTCGTTACAGCGATCGGACCATGATCTTCGACATCCATCTCATCGCGATCCATCCGCATCACGGCGCGGAGTCGCGCCCAGGAGCCCGGTAGTCGGTCTCGTCGACGCCGGCGGCGACACGTTCCAACGTCTCCGGTTCACGACGGCACGGCGAGCAGCAACCAGCTCTCGCTCTACGCGGCGACGCGCAGCGACGACAACGTCACGGCGCCGACGCACGGGACACCCGGATCCACTCGATCAGTCGCCGGACCGGAGTGCGACGGCGGCAAGGCGTTCGAGCTGCGCATCCGTGTTGAACGCGCGACCGCTGAAGTGCGGCGTCAGCACGACGCGCACGACCCCTTGGCCGACGCGAAAGTCGCCGTCGTCGCGCCACGCGAACTCATCGAAAAGAGCCTGGTACTCAGGCCAGTTCACCTTGCCGTAGCACACGACGAGTTCACGCGGCGACTCCGAAATCACGGCACGCAGTCGTCGGGTCCGCTCGGGCAGCATCGTCGCCGTGTACTCTGCACGCGTGCGAAATCTACCTTCCTCCATTCCGATGAAGACGACCGGCGCATCCCGGCGACCGAATCCGATGAAGCTCTCGATGCGATCCCAATCGATCACGCAACACCTCCGCTATCGTCAAAACGCTTGATCGCGACGAACGCAACCCGCCCAATGCTCGAACACCGACCGAGTCCGTCACCCGATGAGGAAGCATCGAATGCTCCCCGCGCCGTTTCGGCGCATTAGCGTCGCAACCTCGGCCGCAGCGCACCCGCGGCAGGCCCGGGAGCCGACACGTTCGGCCAACCGCGTGCTCGTGCATCGGCCCGTTCAGGGCGAGCGCGATCAGCGCGCGGTCCGGCGACTGGTCCGAAGACGCCGGGAACCGCGATGGCGTCCTTCGAAGCGGGCGCCCCTGAAAGCCGCGCGTTACGCCCGGCCGCTTCGAGGCGGTACACGCCGCAAGGCGTAATACGTCGCGTCACCATGGCGAAGCTGACGAATCGTCCGAATACCGCGCTTCGCGTCGTGGACATGCACGACGCCGTTGTCGCCGCGGCCTACGAGCGCGACACGGTGGTCGCGAATGTCGCCCTCGTCGCCGATGCGCACACTACCGAGGGCCAAACGACTTCGGCGCTTCGTAACGCAGCATGTCGAACGAGGTGACCCGCGTACTGCCCCGCCGATGGAACGTCGAGCTCGACGGCGTCCGATGGTTGCCGCGCATGATCGACAAGGCGCGCATGCAGCAGAGCGGGAGGCTCGGCGCGTATCTGCTCGGACACTCGCCGGTCGACGCAGCGCTGCTGGACCGGCTCCACGTCACGACGCACGAGTTCGACGCGCTCGTCCGCGCATCGGGAAGCGACGAGGACGTGCTCACCGCGCTGCGTACGCGCTGGGACGAGCCGCGCGTGCGACGCTGGTCGGACCGCTTTCCGCGGAGGTATCACACGTACATTCACCTGTGGGACATCGACGAAGGCTACGCGCGCCCGAACTCGCTCGAAGCGTTTGCACTTCGCGTCTTCCGGCCGATCGAAGCGACGGCGATGGCGTTCGTGCGCCGCATCCGGCGCGCACCGTAACGGAGGGTCTCGTGCGGATCGTCAACTCGAACGACGTTGAATGGGAGTCTCGATCATCCCCAAGCGGAAAGTTTGCGCGGGCCGGTAAGAAGCTCTCCGAGGCCCTGGGACGCGACCGACGTTCGACCGATTTGAACGAGCGGCATCCGTTCGACGTGGAGATAACGCGGATTCCGCCCGGCGCTTCGTCGTGTCCGTACCATTCGCACAGCGCGCAGTGGGAATTTTTCCACGTCGTCTCGGGGACGGGGACGCTTCGGCACGCGGACGGACGGGTTGCGATCGCAGCCGGCGACGCATTCATCTTCAAGCCGAACGAGCCGCACCAGCTCATCAACGACAGCGCGGACGACCTTATCATGTACGTGGTCGCCGACAATCCGATCGGAGAGACGTGCTTCTATCCCGACAGCGGCAAGTGGGCGGTGAAGTCGCCGGAGTACCGCCTCATTCGTAGTGCGCCATTGGACTATTATGACGGAGAAGACTAAAGCTCTGCTCGGGGGCGGGCTCGCCGACGGTGGTTCTGAACGCCGGGCTCGGCGACGGAGCCTCCGGCTGGCGCCTGGGACGAGCTGCGAATGCGCGCCACACGCGATCCCGAAGAGCTCGGCGGAGTTCCGTCGAGATCAGCGCAGATACGGCGACCTCCCGCGCCGGATCCGCACATCCGATTCAGGCCGGTCGACTTTCGTGGATCGCGGCGCGGACGAGGGCGCGAGCCGCCCACACGCACACGTCTTCTTCGTCGCGCCGCGTGAGCCCGCGGATGTCCTCGAGGACGACCATCGCCTCCCATCCGATGACGACGCTCAGCGCCGAGACGAGACGTTTGTACCGCGCCGGCGTCAAACGCTCGCGCAGCGGCTCGAGCGCGCGCTTGATCCATGCGATCCTGCGATAACCGCGTCGTGAAACGCGCGCGCCCTCAGCGGGTTGCGCCGGCTCCACCGTAAGCCGGATCAAGGCGCGTCCGAGCGGCATGGCGTCGGCGCTCATCGCCACCATCGCGCGAGCCAGCGCGCCGATGCGCGCCTCGGGGTCCGCATGGCGCTCGAACACGGTTTCGATGCGCGCGTTCGCGAGTGAACCGGCCGTCGCGTCGAGCACGAGCTGCTCGACCGTCGGAAAATAGGTGTAGACCGTGCGCCGCGAAACGCGAGCCGCGCGGGCCGCCGCGTCGACGGTCACGCGTTCGCCGCGCCCGAGCATGATGCCGGCTGCGTTCACGATCGCCGCGCGCGTGCGCGTGCCTCGCGCGACCCGGCCGTCCTCACGGAGCTCGAGAGGCTTGACAGCCGCCGCTCTGCGCGCCATTCTTGTAGTGCGACTTTCTGCACACGTGTGCAAATACCTCGAATGGAGGCTTGGGGGAGATGATCACCCTCATCAACTCGTTTCGCGTCCCCGGCGGCCGCGAAGCCGACTTTATCGCACTCTGGGAAGAAGTGAACCGCTACATGCGCGCCAAGCCGGGCTACCTGCGCCACCGCCTGCACCGTGCGCAGTCCCCCGACGCGTCGTTCGCATTCGTCAACGTCGCCGACTGGGAGACGCACGCGGACTTCACGGCGGCGCATGACGACGGGTTTTTCGCGCTCGTGCGGCGGCCGGAGTGGGCGGAGTTTCCCTCGGTTCCCGCGCTGTTCGATGTCGTTCACGAAGGATCGTCCGCGGTCAGAGCAGCGCCAGTTCCTTCGCCTTGAGGACTGCCGCGGTTCGCGAGTGAACCTGCAACGCGTCGTAGATGTGCTGGACGTGGCTGCGGATCGTCGCGATACTGCGCCGCTCGGGATCCCGGCGCGCGATCTCGGCGATGCTGGCGTCGGTTGCGAGGGCCTTGAGCAGCGCGGCCTGCGCCGGCGTCAGCGCGATTGCAGGATCGGCGGCCTTGCGCGAGTCACGCATCGCCGCGATCACGCGCTGAAAGCCGACGTACGTCGGTTCCGGCTCGCCGCTGAAGACGGCGCGCTGGCGCGTCCCGCGTAGCGGAATGGCCGCGCGCTCGGCGCGTGCGATGTCGCCGATCGTCGCGCCGACGGCGCACGCGAGCGCGCGCGCGAGCCGCCGAATGCGCGAGTCGGAAAGGTTCCACGTCGCTCCGTGCGCGAGCCGATGCACGGCCCGCCGCCACCGCGAACGCGCCTCGACGTCGTCGCGGGTCGCTGTGGCGCCGACGGCGATCAGCGCGTCCTTGAGCGCTTGTTGGCCGCGTGTGACGGGTTCAGCATCACGCAGTTGCGCCGAGAAATCGTGCCAACGCCGGTGCCACGCCGCAGGCATCGCGAAGTACACGGTAATGATGAACGCGTCATAGGCATTGTGGGCCGCGAACGGTGTGGCCCTGTGCGCCTGAAGAAGCTCGCCCTCGTCGCCGATCGTCACGGCGAACCCCAAGCAGATGTTCGCGACGGTGCGCTTCACCGTCGGCATGTCGCTGAGCGCGGCCAGCTTCGCGGCCCTAGCGAGGATTGTTCGGGTCGCTTCAAGATCGCCGGAATCGAGCGTCGGCAGGTACTGAAACGTGAGCGTCGCGGCCGCGATCGTGTACGCCCCCGCGCGCTCCAAACGATTCGCAGCCCGGGTCGCCATCTCGTTGACCGTCACCGTATCGCCGCGGTACTGCGCGGCCTGCGTGAGCCGCATCTCGATCAGACCGACATAGGTCTCGTCCTCGACGTCCTCGAGCGCGGCGATCGCCTCGCCAGCGCTACGTTCCGATGCGGGACGCTGCTCGCGCCACGCCCACACGATCGCCATGAGCGCGGCAACCTGGGCGCGACGCTCGGCATGCTGCTGGGGTCCGCAGCTTGCGATCAGCTGCTCCGCTTCGTCGGCGGCGCTCGGAGCGTTCAACAATCGCGCGGCGAGGATCACTGCAGGGATGAAGCGGTCCGATGAACCTCGCAAGGCGTGCCGGCACAACCGCTCGATCTCGGCGCCCTGCTCGGCCTTGAGCGCGCGCGCGATTCCGGTGAGAAGGTCGGCGGTCGCGTCCGGGCGGCGATCCTCGCGCGGCGGTTCCGAACCCCAGATCATCACCCGCTTCGCCAGTTCCCAGTGATCCGGCATCGCGTCGCGGTTCGGCGCCGCGGATTCCGCACCCCCGAAAACCGCGCCGCGAGTGCGTTTGCAACGCACGTCATCAACCCACACGAGGCCGCTTCCGGCCTGCACGGTTACGCTGATGTCACCACGTCGCCGGCCGTCATCGTAACGGCCTCGGAGGCCCGTATGAAAACAGCGTTGCGAATCTCACTCCTGTGCGCGCTCGCGCTCGGTCCGATCGCCTGCGGCAGCGCCCTGCCCGCCGTCTCCTCGAATCCGCACGCCGCCTCGCCGTACGCATCCGACGCAATGCGTCACGTTTCGGGAACCGTCACGACGACCACCAGCGCGGCGCAGCCCGCGGAATCGGGGACGGTCACGACGGCGCAGCCGGTGGGATCGACGACCGTCCCGGCGTCGGCATCGACGGCGCCGCCGAACTCGAGCGACAGTACGCTCCGCGCCGTTCCGATCTGACGTCCGTCTCGCGTTACCGGCCCTCGCTGAGGGAGAAACCGCCGGCCCGCGGCCGCCTCGCAGGTATGAGGCGCGTCCGCGGGCGGGTTCCATGCGGTCACGACTGCCGTCGACATTGCACCGTGATGCTCGACGTCATGCTCGTTGAGAACGGAATATCGATCTCGGCGTCCTCTTCTCGCACAACGCGTCGCTTCGACGGCGTGGCTGATGATCGACTGTGCGCGCTGTCCGCAACGGAACCCATCTTGGCCGGCACCGCGACCGGGCCGCCGTTCGCGTGCTCCAGGACCGTGGCTCAAAACCCGACGCCTTGCACGCGAACCGACACCCGCTTCTAGCCGCCGCCGTCGCCGCTGAGCGGCGGAGAGATCACGCGCAAGCGCATCTGCTCATCGATCGCGGCGGCGTCGTACGTGGCCCCGGCCGACGTCGCGACCGCGGGGTGGTTCGCGTGCCGCATTCGGCGCGGCGTTGTGACCGTCGCGGTGGGCGGCGTTGTGGCGGAGACGCTCTGCGCCGCGGATGCCGCCGGCGCGGGTGACGGAGTGACGGCGGCGAGCGCGATCACCAGGGTGCCGAGCATGACGAGCATCGGTTAACCCCCGCCCGTCACGATCGGCGGGTTCAGCCGATCGAGCTCGTCTTGCCACGCGTGCGTCATCTGCTCGACGGTCAGCGCATGGGCGTAGTTCGGGTGGAACGCCTTGTCGGTCGGCGCCGCGCCGACGGCGGGGCGTGCCGCCTTCGCGATTCCGATCACGCGCATCTGCGACGACATGGCGACGGGAGCGTCGGTCGTCAGCGTTCCGACGACGGAACCTTGCGAGTCGACGACGGTGTACTGTGTGCCGGCTACGACGAACGCCGCGAGCGCGACTGCCTGGATGGCTGGATTCACGACTCGCGCCCGCGGTCGGGCGTCCACGTGCTGCCGTCGGCGTACGTCACGGCGGCGACCGTGCACGTCGTCGGACCCGCGCCGTACGTGCCGTTGAAGTCGTCGAAGACGTGCTCGATCGGGATGTCCTTGCTGAAGCGGCCATTGTCGACGATGCGCGACTGCTGGCCGGCATGCTGCACGTTGAACGTCACGCGCGTGGCGAGCTCGTCCTGCGTGTTGCTGAACGACAGCTGCAGAACGCGGTAGGAGATCGGAGCGGCGCCCGAGTCGCCGTACATCGGCGAGTCGATGAGGTCGCTGACGACGCACGTGCTGACGGCGACCGGTGCGTTGTTGGTCATGCTCATCTGCGGCATCGCGAGGGACGTGACCGCGGCGAGGATGGAGATCATCTGTTGCATGACAGTGATACGCCGCGGCGGCGGAACGCAGTTCTAGTAGATCGGCTTGCCCTGCGCGATCGTGGCGGAGTTCGCGACCAGCGCGATGGCGTCGGATTTGCCGGGGTGCTGGATGAAGAGCGTCGACGGCGTTCCGGCGTGCAGTGCTCCTTCGTCGATCGTCTGCGTTCCGCGCCGCAGCACGACGTGCGTGCCGGACGGCGCGCCGTTGACGACGACGTAGCACCAGGCGCCGTCGCGCGCATAGATCGCCTTCGCGACCACGCCGGGCTGCGAGGTGAGCGTCGTGTGGCTGAAGTGCGAGGCGGCGAGTGCGCTCAGCGCGACGTTCGTGGTCGCGAGCTGCGCGCCCGCCGTATGCGCCGTGTACCCTTCGTATCCCGCCGTCGCTGCGAGCGCGACCGCGGCCGCGACGGCAAGGCCCGACATCCGTCCGGGACGCGCGCGCGCGCTCGGCATCGGGGGCAGCGCGCCGGCGAGCGCCGCGGCCGCCTCCTCCGCCGCGACGACGCGCGCGCGGCAGGTCGCACATTCGGCGAGGTGCGCTTCGATCTCCGCGCCGCGCTCGCGTTCCGTCAGGCCGAGCGCGTACAGTTCGGCGTCGTCATCCAAGTGGTTCATCGAGATCCTTCCCAGAGCGTGCCGTGCAGCGCGCGCAGCGCGGCGGACAGCCGGCTTTTCACCGTGCCGAGCGGAACGCTGTGTTCGCTCGCGATTTCCGCGAGAGTACGATTGCCGTAGTACGCGCGGACGATGACGTCACGCTGCGCCGCGGGGAGCGCGTCGAGCGCGCGCTTCACGCGGCGCGCCTCGAGCGGGTCGATCGCCGCGATCGGGTCGTCGAACGCGGGCGCGGACTCGGCCGACCGCGCCTCGCGGTCGTGCCGGCGCTTCGAGCTGCGCAGCACGTCGAGCGCTTCGCGCCGCACGCATGCGATCAAGAACGGCAGGAGCGCGCCGCGGTCCGGATGGTACGTGCCGGCGCTCCACACGCGTGCGAGCGCGCTGTGCACCGCGTCCTCCGCGCCCTCGCGGTCGTGCAGCACGGCGTACGCGACGGAGCGGAGGCGCGGCGCGTACGCGCGGTACGCGAGCTCGAACCCCGGCTCGTCGAGTGCCATCCGTGCCGGTTCGACCGCGATCACACGTTCGCTAGCGTGCGGTCGTGCCACGACCCGGCGCTCGCAACGTCCACCGTGCGGTATCCGAGCACGCCGAGGAGCGATCCGGGCGGGACGGCGAGCGGGCCCGGCTTTGCGCCCGGCGTGCCCGGCGCGGCCTGCGGAAACGCCGTCGAACGCGCCGTGGCGAACCGGATCGAGCCGTCCGTGTGCTCGAGCACCTGATGGATGTGGCCGTTGAGCACGGTAACCGCGTTGAAAGGCCGCAAGAGCGCGATCGCCTTCACGCCGTCGCTCGTCGTCCAGCCCCACTCCGGCGCCGCCGCGAACAGCGGCACGTGCCCGAACACGACGATCGGCGTGTCGGCCTTGCGCGCGGCGAGGTCGTTTTTCAGCCAGCCGATCTGCTCGTCGCCGAGCTGGCCCATCGTCTCGCCTTCGCCGACGTTGATCAGCGAGACGAAGTGGATCCCGGCCTGATCCCACGCCGACCAGCCGCGGCCCGCGGCATCTTTGCGCGCGAACGACGCGGCGAAGCGTTTCGGCCCTTCGACGCCGATGACGTCGTGCTCGCCGGGCAGCGTGATCAGCGGTGCTCGCAGCGCGCTCAACATCGCGCGCGCGTCGTCGAACTCTTGCGCTTTGCTCAGGTGCGTGACGTCGCCCGTGTGAATGACGAACGCCGGCTGCACGGGCATCGCGTTGATCGACGCGATCGTCTGCTCGAGCGTCGCGCGCACGTCCGCATTCGCCGGCCCCGTGTAGCCGATGTGGCTGTCGCTGATCTGCACGAACGAGAAGGCGCCGGGCTCGGCGCTCGCCGTTGCGCGCACGAGACCCGTCGCGCTGAGCGCGTAGACGATCCCGGCCCCGGTCCACCCAACATGGTGGACGAAGTCGCCGCGCTTCACTTCGCGCTCCGCACGACAATCGCGCCGTGCATCATCGGGTGTACCGTGCAATGGTATGCGATCTTGCCCGCCTTGGCGAACGTGTGCGTCCAGCTCTGGCCCTGGTTGAGCCCTTCGGAGTCCCAGGACGCATCGTCAGCGGTCGCCGTGTGCGCGTCGTCGTCGTCGTTGACGAAGGTCACGGCCGTGCCGGCGGGCACGGTGACCGAGGCGGGCACGAACGCGTCGTCCCGGATGTGCACCACCGTCCCGGCGCGCGGCGCGGCGGGGGCGACGGCAAGGAGCGCGACCGCCGCGGCGGCAGCGAAGATGAAGCTTCTCATGCCGTCGGTACGCCGCAGGCCGGGGGCGCGGTTCGGGCGGGGCCGGCCGCCGCTTAGGCGGCGCGACGACTCACCGGCTGCGGATGAACGGAGTACGCGGATCGTCGATCAGGCGCTCGCGAACGTCAGCCTGACCGCGTCCTCGCCGACGCGATCGGCGGCGACGAAGCGCAGCGGCGGTCGTACACGGGCGAAGTACGGTTTGCCGCGGCCAAGGACAACCGGACGAAAGTAGAGATGGTACTCGTCGATAAGACCGAGGTCGGAAAGACTCGCCGCCAGATCGGGTCCGGCAACGGCGATGACACCGTCGACCTCCGCTTTCAGCCGGCGTACGAAGGCGCCGAGATCGTCGCCGACGAGCGTCGCATTCGGCGCCGACGGACTTCAGCGAGCGTGACGCAACCCACTTCGGCTGCGTTCGCCACGCCGCCGCGAACTCGCGCTCGGCCTCGCCCCACTCCGGACGATCATCTTCCCAATAGCGCATCACTTCGTACGTGCGGCGACCGTACAGACTGCCCGCGAGCGCGCGGACGTGATCGATCCAATAACGAAACAACGCCGCGCCTGGCGCATGAAGCGGCGGTTCCATCTCCCCATCGACGCCGGCGACGTAGCCGTCGAGCGACTGCGTCATTCCAAAGACGATTTTTCCCACGTTGCGAGGCTACTCATCTCGCGCATCGCACGAGACGTCGAGTCGCTATTGACGACGTAGACTTGCGTATCGGCGAGCGCAATGCCGGCGGTCGCGACGCCGAACACGAGAAAGTGCCGCAAGAGAGACAAGGCGTTGCCGCACGGTGATGCTCCTATTCATGCGAACGCGGAAGCGCCGCGGTTCGCGTCGACAAGCAGGGGTCCCTTGACGCAACTACTTCGGAGTCCGTCAGCAACGGGACGATGCATCGAACCGGTAGAACAGGTCACATCTGATGCGCGTTCGGCTTGGCCCCGTTTCACACTTCAATATTGCCGTCGACGACCCCGACGCAAGTGCGGCCTGGTGGCTCTCGAATTTCGATCTCGACGAATGGGGACGCTCCGATAGCGGCATCCTGCTCGGAAACGATGCAATCATGATCGGGTTCGTCAAGGGCAGCCCGGTGTCCGGAGTGCTCGACCACTTGGGATTTCGAGCGAGCAACATCGGGGCGCTCGAAGTCGCGCGCGACGCGCTTCGCGCCAACGGCGTTGATCTCGAAGATCCGGGCGACGAGATTGGGCCCGTCGCCCCAGGTTCGGCGAGCGTCGGCTTATGGTTTCATGATCCTGACGGTTATCGTTGGGAACTCTACGTCGAAGGGCCGGACGCGTGATCGCCTGAGCGTCTCGTGCGATCCTGCTCTCCTGTGTCATTTGGGTTCAGCAGCGCGGTCAGGACGTGGTCGCGCCACGCGCCGTTGATGAAGAGATAGTCGCGCGCATAGCCTTCGGGCACGAAGCCGAGCCGTCGTAGGAGCCGGCCGCTGCGCTCGTTGGTCGGCTGATAGTTCGCCATGATGCGATGGAGCCCAAGCGTTTCGAAGGCAAACTTGACGACGGCCTCGACGGCCTCGGACGCGAGACCCTTCCCTTCGTGCTCTTTGTCGACCGAGTAGCCGAGGTGGCACGCCAGGAACGAGAAGCGAACGACATGGTTGAGGCTGATGCCGGCCACGATGCGCTGATGGCCGTGCAACAGAGCGACGAAACCGTAGCCGGTGTCGGCGTCAGCATCAGCTCTCCGGCGTGCGAGCCGCTCTCGCCGTTTTTCGCGGTCGAAGGCGTCCGGGATTGGCCCAGCAGCCCACGTGGCGAGATGCTCGGCGTTGCGCCGGTCGTACTCGATGACCTCGTCGACGTCGTCGGGCTCGACGAGGCGGACGAGAAGGCGCGGCGTCTCGATCCTGAACGGCGGTTTCGGGATCGTCGAAGGCGTCACGGTACGGCTCCTGGCTACTTCCGCTGATGTATCTGGAAACTGTTTCCGTCCGGATCCGTAGCGAACGCAAACCAGCAAACGGGCGATTCCATAACGTCGGTGATTTCCACACCATGTTCGGCGAGGCGGCCACGTGCGGCAAAGACGTCGGCAACTGCAAACGACACGCCCGAGCATGTGCCGGGCGCGATGCCTGGCGGGTCCGCATCAATCGCGAACGTCGCATTGCCAAGATCAAACTCAACGAATCTCTCGCCGAACGATTCGCCCGGCGTCAAGCCCAGGACTTCGGTATAAAACCTCCGCGCCTGTGGCACGTCGCTCACTGCGTATGCCACAAATGCCAACCCAACGTCCACGTTCTCTCCCGGTCTCCCTTCGAAAGCTCCAATGATTTTCGGCCGTTCGCTTTCAATCGCTCAACTGAATCCACACCGGGGCATGGTCGCTGGTCTTCTCCTTCGCACGCACCGCTCGGTCCACGCCGGCAGCGACGAGCCGGGGCGCCACCTCGGGGCTCAGCATGAGGTGGTCGATGCGCAGGCCCGCATCCCGGCCGAACGCATTGCGGAAGTAATCCCAGAACGTGTAGATCCGCTCGCCCGGATGCAGCGTCCGCAGGGCGTCCGTCCATCCCTGCGCCGCAAGGCGGCGGAACGCATCGCGGACCTCGGGACGGAACAGCGCATCGTCGACCCAGCGCTCCGGCTTGTAGACGTCGAGCTCGGTCGGCATGACGTTGTAGTCGCCCGCGAGGACGACCGGGATGCGCCGCTTCAAGAGGCTCGCGGCGTAGCCCAAGAATGCATCGAACCACGCGAGCTTGTAGTCGAACTTCGGGCCTGGAGCGGGGTTACCGTTCGGCAGATACAGGCAGCCGATCAGCACGCCGTTTACGGTCGCCTCGATGTAGCGCGAGTGCGCGCCGTCCGGTTCACCGGGAAGCCCTCTGCGCGTTTCGACCGGCGGCTCACCGCGGGCCAGAATCGCGACCCCGTTCCAGCTCTTCTGCCCTAACCAGATCGCGCCGTACCCCGCGTCCCGTATCGCCGCCGCGGGAAACTTTTCTTGCGGCGCCTTCAGCTCCTGAAGGCAGACGACATCCGGCTGCGCTTCGGCGAGCCATTGCAGCAGCACCGTCAGCCGCCCGTTGACGCCGTTGACGTTATATGTCGCGATTTTCAGCGGCTATCTTCCCTTTGCATCTGAGGCGCCGATGCGATCATGATGGTTCGCAGTCCCGAGTCTGGGCGGATGCAGCGCCACGGTCATCTGCTCACGTCGATGCGATGGGAATTCCCGCGAGATGCTTCTCGATGTCGGCGAGACGCGCGCGCGCGGCGCGCGCTTCGACGTACGCCGACGCCGCCGCGGCAGCGCTGCCGAGTTGACCCAGCAGATCGATGAGCTCGGGATCGGGCGCCGTGCCCGTCCGAGAGGGCGCCATACAGAACGAAGCCCTGCAGTGCGTGCCGGTCCGCGACCGGAACCGCGAGCACGGGCGCCGCCGGCCCCGTGGGCAGCACGGACTCGGCGATTGCGAAGTCAGCGAGATGGAAAGGACGTTCGCGCAGACGCAGCGTCCGGACGAGCAGCGCGTCGTCGTCGATCGTGACAACGGCGTCCGCCCAACCCGTAGCCCGAACGCAGCGGAAACGGTCCGTCTCCTCGTCCAATCGGAACAACGCGGTCGAACGCAGCCCGAGCACAGCCGAGACTTCATCCGTGAGCGCGCGTTCGATCGCCGCATCGCTCGCAGCAAACGCGAGTGCGTCGATCCCGTTCCGTAGCCGGCGTTCGGCGGTATGGCGGTCGCGAAAGAGCACCCGTTCGACGACGCGTTCGATCCGGTCGTGCATCGCGTTGAGCGCAACGCCGAGGGCGATCGTCACCGCCGCCTCCGCGGCGAGCGCGAGCCGTGTCTCGCCGATCAGCTTCCCGGCGAGCCAATCGACGAGGCTGACGGCGACCACGACCACCGAGGTGACCGCGGCGTAGACGACGGTGCGATTGAGCACGAACCCGATGTCGAGCACGCGATGCCGGAGAATCGCGTACGCAAGCGCGAGGGGCAGCGCTATTTGGGCGAGTTGTGCGGCAGCCAGCAGGTTAGGCGACGCCAACACGGGCGCCGTAATGATGGCGTTCGTCGCGACGAAACTCGCGAGCGTCACGCCGTAGCCGACCAGGACCCACCCGATCCGGCGACGGTCTTCACCGGACGCTTCACGATATTGCAATGACGCGAGTATGCCGCCGACAACGACCACCAGGATGCCGAACAGGTTCGCGACGTTTGACCACGTGTGGTGACGAACGGGCTCGAACACGGCAAACGCGAGGCAGATTGCAAGGCCGACGAAGAGCATCGCATCCGCAACGCGCATGCGAAGACGTCCGCTGGGCGACGACGGCTCCGCCGGAAACCGCGTGACAAAGATCAGGAGCAGGAATACCGGGAACGAGGCCACGAGCGCCTCGAGAACGGTCGCAACGGGCGCGTACACGGGGTCGGGCAGCCACGAGAACAACGCGATGAACCGGAACGACGGGAGAGCCCCCCA
Source organism: Vulcanimicrobiota bacterium (assembly GCA_963841685.1). Lineage (GTDB taxonomy): Bacteria > Vulcanimicrobiota > Vulcanimicrobiia > Vulcanimicrobiales > Vulcanimicrobiaceae > Vulcanimicrobium. The sequence goes on along the minus strand of CAWJDU010000003.1, from coordinate 873,352 downwards.
CACGTAGCATGCGAACGCCGCCGTCGCCACCGACGGCCGGCGAGCGACCACGACGGCGGAAATGAGCACTCCGATCGTCAGCTCGGCCAGCCCGGACCACCATTGCGGATCGCCGAGCGGGACGGTGATCAGCGACGGGACGATGACGCGATCCGACCAAACACCGGCATGACGTACGCGTAGCGTCAGGGCGTAGCCGGGCGGCGCACCCATCTGCAAGCGCAAGCGTTGCACATACGACAGGGTCGAAAGATCCAGACGATCGCCGGCCGCGATACCGGCCGTCGCCGGGCCGTGGCGGACGCGGGCAACGTACGCACCCTCTCCGTGATCCCCTACGGCGAGGGGAAACATGCCGAGCGGCAGCAGCACCATCGCCCAGCCCAGGGCGAGAACGACGAGGGACAGTGCGGCAACGAGGAGTCCGAACTCCGGCTTCCTGCTCAGCGAGCGATTCCTCTCGGCCACCGTGCGCGACGTTCGCTCGCTCTGCGATCAAGCCCTAGTGGTCTACATGCGATAGCAGCCTCGCTCATAACGCGTATTCGCCATTGTAGGAGAGCGTTCCACCGCACCGCAGTCCCGCATGCGCGCCGTTTGCGCGGAGAATGTCTCGAACCTCAAACGCACCGTCTCGCGCGCGCTTCGGGACGAGCGCGGTCGCCGTTCGATTGTCCTGCCGCTGATAGCAATACCCGTAGGTGATCCGCAGCGTCTCGTACGTACGACGCTCGATCACGAACGGCCGCTCGAACGTCAACTCCTGAGCAATGGGCAGTCGCAATGTCTGACGCGTCACACCAAGGGGCTGCCACTGTGCCAGGTGGCTGTACAGTAGCACCGGAGCGGCACTCCTCAGGCCGCGGTTGATGATCGTGATCCCGCTAGACGGATGGAACTCTCGGGATTCGCGCGTGCCATCGTTCGCATATCGCATTCCGTACGCATTGACGAGCAAAGCACCCATCGAGATATCGGTCGAGCCGGTATTCTTTAGCGTCACGTCGATCGTGACGAGTTCTTTGCCGCCTTCCAGCACGTCGTGCGTAACGCGCGTGTCAACCTGCAGTCGGGGCGGTTCGGCCGCCGGTTTTATCCGTTCTTGGTAAATGAAGACATAGAATGCCCAGATCGCCGCCGCAATCAAGGCAACGATCTCCAGCACGTGGCGCCAATGCTCGACGCGCGATAACTTCGTGTGGACCCGATACTCGGGTATGTCGGCGGGCAGCATCTGCCCGGTGCTTACGATAGAATCGTGCGGCTTTCATTCAGCGCTACGCGGCATGGGAAGATCCCGGCCGCGTTCGCCGGGATCTTCCCTGCTGACGGTGACGGGTGTCCCAGCATTAGGCCACGGATAAGGGCAGAGGTGCGACGATTTTGAGCTCGCGCACGAACTCCTCGGGCGTACGGTTCTGTAAGGCGCGGTGCGGCCGACGCGAGTTGTAGTCGAGGCGCCATTCTTCAATGAGCGCCCGCGCTTCAGCGAGCGTCGTGAAGTCATGTTCGTTCAGGCACTCGTCGCGGAACCGGCCGTTGAAGCTCTCGACGTACGCGTTTTGCGTCGGTTTGCCGGGTTGGATGAAATGCAACCGAACTCGGCGATCACGAGCCCACAGAAGCATCGCCAAGCTCGTCAGTTCCGTCCCGTTGTCGAGCACGATTGTCTCAGGATAGCCTCGGACGCCGGCGATCGCATCGAGCGTTCGGACGACGCGCTGGCCCGAGAGCGACGTGTCCACCTCGATCGCAAGGCACTCTCGGGAAAAGTCGTCGACGATGTTCAGCGTTCTGATTCTCCGACACGAACTGAGCGTGTCGTGCACGAAATCGAGCGACCACCGCTGGTTGAGGCCGCTCACGATCGGAGCGGGCGTACCTCGCCCGAGCGCTACGCGCCGGCGAATGCGCTTGCGGACTTGCAGATTCGCCTCGCGGTAGATCCGCAGAACGCGCTTGATATTCACGACGACACCGTCGCGCCGGAGCAATACTGCGAGACGCCGAAAGCCAAAGCGCCGGCGCTCCGCCGCGAGCTCTTCGAGCCGGGCGCGCAGGGGACCGTCGTTGTTCGCGATTCGGACATAGCGAATCATCCGTCGAGCGGCGCCGACGTATCGGCACGCTTGACGTTCGGAGATGTCGAGCTGGGTGCGAGCCGCCTGCACGACTCGACGCTTCTGCGCAGGCGTTAGAAGTTTCCCGAAGCTGCGATCTTGAGCGTGTCGATGTGCAGCACTTGGTCCACGACGATGCGCTTCAGACGGCGGTTCTCGTCCTTGAGCGCGCGCATCTTGGCGACGTCGCTGACTTCCATGCCGCCAAACTTCGCCTTCGACTTGTAGAACGTCGTCTCGCTGACGCCGTGTGGGCGGCAGAACGGTAGAATTCGAATAGATTCTTCTCCGAGCCGAATCTGTCGCTCAACGACAGCGAGCAGTTGGAGCGCTTCGCGGCCTTAACGAGATAGTCGCGAGCCGAACGTGCGGCGGCGAGAAATGCTTTGAACTCGGAGTAACGGCCGCTCGTCCTCAACTCGCTGCTCGCGATCCCATCCTTCAATGAGGACTGCGAGACTGCGTCCTCCAGCGCGAGCATGGCACCGGCGTGGTCGCCGGCGGCACGCACCTCTTCACGAATCTCCGTGTACGTTGCGACGCGGGTCTTCGTTCTCAAGCCCATATCAAGCCGCATCGTCCTAGCTGGGGAATTCTGCACCCATCATTCCCGCGCGAACCAGGTCGCCGAACTTGGTGAGAATCCGAACCCTTTGGCGGGAGTCTCGTTCGGTTATCGCTCAAGGGGCACGATGCGGCGTTCGAATTCCGTACGAAATGATCGGAGTTCCGTCTCTACGGTCTCGACACGGACTTCGATGTTCCCCAATCGACGCTCGACCCTGCCGAATTCCGCGCGGATCTCGGAACGCAGTTCAGACGTTTCATCGCGCAGTCCAGAGGTCTCATTTCGGTTCGCAGCAACCTCGACGGAGATGACGTCTAGAAGCCGCAGAATCTTTCCGTTTGTCTCATGTTCCATGAATCCCAAAGGCCCTCAAGCGTCAGAACGTCAGAACGTCAGAACGGTCAGAACGGTCAGAACGTCAGAACGTCAGAACGTCAGAACGGTGCTAACGCACGGTTCTGGTCCGATTTCACCATTTTGGTCCTAAGTGGTCCGTTTTTCACCAATTCCCTCGTCCTCGTGAGCAGCGTCCTGGCCGAAGATTTCGGCGAGCCGTCTCAGCGTAGCGACGAACGCGGTCAGCATCGAGTACCCTTGGAGCACGAACGGGGCCTTCACGTCGACGTTGGCCAGGCGGAGTGAGTCCCCGATCTCGCTACCCGGAAGATGTGCACTGCCTACGCGCAGGTCGTACATTCCGAATAACGGCCCGCAAAGGGCCCGGGCACGCTCCTTTGGCACGAGAGTCGCGAGGGCACCCTCAAGCGCTTTCAGCGACCCCAGGCTTTTTGCGGGCGGCGGAGGCTCAATGCCAGCGGCCTTCTGCAGTCCCTTCGCGTCGACCCGGTCGGCGAAAACGCGTGTGAGGTCCTTCGCTAATCCGAGCAGACTCTCACGATCAAGGCTACGGAAACGGTGAATGACCCGCAGAAGACCGGCCTCGTGCTCCTCGCTGCGGAACAATTCGATGTTGTATCGCTTCCTTATGGCAATGGCGAGCATCTTAAAGATCTCAGGAATCTCTGCTTCGGGTGCCACCGTGGCGGCCGGCGTCACTTCTACCTGCGCGGCGCTCAGTTCTTGCGAGACCTTGCCGGTCGGCGCCACGTTGTGGCCGGCCCATTTCGCTTGGCTCCAGTGCGGCAGCCGCCCAATGTCCACGGCGAGGACATTGAGAAACCCGAGTTCATTGACGCCGAAGCCTACGCCTTGGCTTGGTGCGAACATCAGATTACCGGTATCCGCTGTGTGCCACCCCAGTCCACCGTCAGGGTGGGAAAGCGCGTCGTTGGCCACTTCGGGCCGAAACCATAGCCAAACAAGCCCGCCGGTTAAAGCGTCGCCGCTTACTCTTTTACCAGCGCCATCGATGACGAAATAAGATGTCGAAGGAACGTCGTCTTCGGCAACTCGAGGCGAGTTCGGGCCCGGGCTTATCCACTCGGTTCGCCAAATCTCTCCGCTGACTCGGTACACTTTTCGGGCTTCGTCCGGTGCCGTCGTCCACCGCTTCGATTCGACTTCTCCACCAACTTCGAGGTTCGGGACTTCGTCGTCAGGGTCGAAGTCTGTACGGCGCATGTGAAAGACTGTCCAGGTCGAGCCGAACTGCTGGCCACCCTCGTGCATCGCTTGAACGTCGCCGCGCCAGCGCCAACCCTGCTCTACGTCCTCGTCGGATACGCTTGCGCTCTCCCAAGGCAACGACGGCTCGTCTTCCACAACGACCTCGCGTGAGACGAACGTGCCGAGGATCAGGCCCATCTTCCGCGCTGCAAGGTAATCCTTGAGAAATTCCGACTTAACCTCGAGCAGGACAGGATCACCGTGGGCATCGCGGCGCAGCCTCGCGACCTCTACTCGTCCTTCCTCGACCCGCACCCAGGTATCGCCGACGCGCATCAAATTCAGCGCGAGGGTGAAGTCCTGGTTCAACGACCATTCGGGTCTGTCGGACCCAGGAATCCGTTGCTGAAGCACAATCTTGATGCCGCTTACATCCTTGAAGAAGCATTCTGCCTTCTCCGCCGTGACATAGTTGCCGTCGTTGTCGACATGCGGCCGGCTCTCGGATTGCTGTATCATGTCGTTCGCGTCGGCGGTGCGGACGCGATTCTCGTGTGCGATGTCAACGGCCACCGAACCCGCCAATAAAAATTCCTCGCGGTATCCGACGTACCCATGCTCACCGTCTTGGATACGGTAATGCTCCGCCCGCAGCGGAACCCACACTTGCGTGTCGTAGCGACGCCGTTTCAGATCCTTGAACTCGAACCAAGTATTGTCCACGGCGCTCAAGTGCCTATTTCGTGCCCAATTTGCTCGACGTCAGGCGCCGTTGTATGTCTGTCGACCGTACGCACTTTGATGGCTGTGGGCTGAATACACTTCTATCTTCGCGCCACCATGAAGAAGGATTTTGATTAGGCCATTGACGTTGTCCTCGTCAGTGGTTATCACGACTTTATCACCGGTCGCGCGCGCATGGAACTCATACAACAGTTCTTCGAGGTCCCGGTTCATGATTCCGACGCTGTACTTGCGGAAAAAGTCCAAGACGGGGTCGGAGAGTTTACGATCCGGGGGTTCTCCGGCCACTACTCGACCAGCCGCACTCTCGGCTGCGGCGAGTTCCGTCGCTTCATCGATAAGACGCAGCGCTTCCCGCGCTCTATCTTCCGTCTTGAACGTACCGATAATCACCAGATTTGACGAGTGTTCACTGCCGTAACCAAACCAGATCTTCATGCGATTGCTCCCGGTACCGATGATATGGAGCGCAGTTCAGCGACGGCGTCCATTAGGGGTTTTTCTGGGGATAGAGCGACGCCGTCACGCGCGAATGCCGTAACCTTTAGCATCATAGAAGCGTCAACGTGGAGAAAGTTGTAGGTCGTGTCGTCGGAGGAAGAAAAGAGGGTAGGCGCGGCAATAGCCTCCGCCCCGTGCTGAGACATCGCGATTCGATTATGGTGGTGATTATACGCAACCCAGCGTTCGAGCGTCTCGACCTGCGGCTTCGTAAGTCGAATCTCGCCGTCGTCCCCTGTTTCCGGTAGCAAAAGCAGTTCGGCAGCGCCAGATGCGAACGCATGCTCGGCGACGCGATCCAACTCATCGATTGTGTCGCCGTTCACGACACAGTTGATGCCGAATGTCGCAGTCGCGCGCACGAGGGCCAAGCAGTCGTTGAAATCCTTGAATGATCGGCCGCGGATGCGCTCATAGGTATCGCCAATGCCATCCATTGAGAGCCGGATGAAAGAAACAGATCCGGTAAGATCGTCCACAAGAGCCGTCGTGAAATGGTGCCCGTGAGTCGTCATTGTGACCGCGAGGTTGGTATGATCGTAGATGTCACGGCATAGCCTTGGGAAGCCAGCGTACAGGGTGGGCTCTCCGCCGCCGAAGCCGATACCGAAACATCCGTTGGCGTCAAGTTCACCGGCCCAGCCGCGTACGAGTTCCGCTGGGATGCGATGCGGTAATTTCGAGGCGTAGCAGAACGAACACCGCAGATCACACGCATTGGCCAGGGCAATCGACATGTAGCGGGGAGCCGACGACCAGCATTCGGGACCGGGGTGTACCTCGTCCAGGAGGACGTTAAGGCCCGATTTCCGGTCGAAGAAGTGCGCGCCGGCGCGTTCGAGTCGGATTTTCATACCGCTTGCTTGTCTTGCCCCGCAACTATCGCTTCTTCTTTTTCTGCGGATGGACTTGTCACGCCAAGACACTTCCGGGCGGGGCATCGTTCCACAAGCCACGGCGACGAAAATACGTCTTGGTCTTCTCCGGTACCGCAGCGAAGGCGGCCTCGATACGATCCCCGAGGTCCGGCCAGGCCGCCGGAATCGCGTCGATCAGCGCTTGCAGTTCATCCTCGGCCGGGAAGGTGTCCGCGATCCGCAGTAGCCGTGGCCCAAAGCCGGGTCCCCGCGGCCGGCTCCCCTCGAGGACGCCCTCGGCCTCCAGCCGCCGGATGACTTTCTTGGTCAGGACCCGCCGGTTGTCGGCCCCGTCGTCCTTGCTGTGGCTCTCGCAGCAGACCGCTTCGAACGTCCACCCTCGGCCAGCCAGCGTCATCAGGATCTTCGTCGGGAAGGCCGAGCCGAAGAGTGCGAGCCGGTCTCCAGCCCAGGCCTGAGGTGGTAGAGGGTCAGGCCTTTTCATCGTCGGGACCTGCGGCAGCGGATAGACCTCTGCCAGACGGACGAGGAGCCGACGGAGGGGGAGGGCCAGGGGATACGCCTCGTCTAGCTCGACCGCTGTACCGTCGGGCGTCTCCCAAACGCGCACTTGGCCGCCTCTGCCGAATGGTGTACCTCGCCCCGTCAAGCGGCCGATCTGGCCTGTGAGACCAAATTCGATCGCGTCGATGACGCCGCTTTTGCCCGAACCGTTCGGGCCGGAGATCGCAAAGGGGCCTTCCTTGAAGTCGATATCGAGTTTCCGAATACCTCGGACTTCTTCGACGTGGATCGATTCGATCTTTATCACGCGACGTCGCCGCCCGCGGGTAACGAGAACAGCTTAACGACGTCATCTGCCTTGAGCTTCCTGCCGCCATTCATGAGATCGCGCAGCTTTGCAATCTTGTCGCCGTCGACGGCACCGGACGCCGCAAGCTTCGCTAGGAACGTCTCGCGAATTTGCTGCTGAAGCGTGATCATTCGGCCACCTTGATCGATGGAAGCAAGTCGTTAGGCACTGTTATGTCCTCGCAACCCCGGCTTTGAAGCGTCACCGAAGCGTGCCACCGTTATGACTTTCAACTCTTGCCAGTACGGCACGTACACAGTCATCAACGTTCGAAACAGCTTGCCATGATTACGGACTCGGAGGTGGAGGAGCTCGTGCACGATCACAACATCTTGCAGCCGAGGGTCACACCCTACGAGGTCCGACGCCAACGTGATTGTGCCACGAGTCGAGCACGATCCCCATTTACGACCCATCGCCTGAACGCGGACCACACGGGGTTGCAACGAGAGGCGTTCTGCCCAGACGAGTACGCGTTCCCGCAGACGCGCCTTATCACCACGTCGGATACCCACAGCGCGTATCCTCTGCGAAGGAACGAACGAACGGCAAGGCCCTGTGCGCATGGCTAGTCGCGAAACAGCCCGAACACCACGCGCTCCACTACGCCCGTACGAGTCGAAGCCGGAACGGCAGCCAATGGCTTATACAGATCGCGTCTTAAGAGCCGCTTCTCGTCAGCGTCGACTCCTGCGTTAGGATATCGATCCAACAGGCCCTGGACCTCACGCGCGAAAGCCATCACGTCCACGCCTGCGGCGGCCAGATCGCCATCGCTGCGAAGCGCCCAGTACAAGCCGAAGGCCTGCGGGCTGAGCCCACTTTCTCGCGAGGCAACCTCAGCTTCCGCACGTTCTCTAACAAGCGCTTCAATAATCTGCATTGCGCGTTCCGTGTCGATATTGCGGTCCGCGAGATCCTGGCGCACGCGTTCGGCGCGCTCGTAGAGCGGAACGAGTATTGGCGCCTCTTCTTCGTTCTCTTCGGTCTCTTTCTGCAGACCGCGCACGAGGTTGAAGACTTTACCTTCATCCGGGCCATCACCGTCGCGCAGTGCTTCGAGGCTCTTCACATCGAAGGTGACGCTCTTCGCGATCCGATCGATCCCGCGGTACGTCGCGTTCTGCTGGATTAGTGCGCGCGTCTTCCGGGCGAGATCACCGGTGAAATCGACTTTATCCGCGTATGCATTGCGTACGGTGCTGTAAAGGTCTGCAAGACGCCCGAACGTCTTGAGGTGATCGCGCAGTTGTGGGTCCGGTGAGAGGATTCTCATAGAGATTTTCGAGGTGCTTGTAGACTTCGAAGAAACGGCGCCGCTCGTCGGGATCGCGGAAGCGTCCGAAGACGATCTGCTCCAGGCGCTCGTCGCCGCCGCCCTGGCCACCCTCCAAGTACTCGGTGCGCGCCTCCGCAATTTTTCCCAAGAACTCAGCCATGAGCTCGTCGAGGCTTTCGATGACACCGGACAGATCGACAGAATCGAATTGCAGCGCTTTCTTGAGCTCGCGCAAAATACCCACGAAATCGATGATGAGGCCAAGCGGTTTCTGGCGCCCCTCCCTGTCTTCGTAAGGCCGGTTGACGCGAGCGATTGCCTGCAGCAGCACGTGGTCGCGCATCGGCTTGTCGAGATACATGCAGTAAAGAATCTCGGCATCGAAGCCAGTGAGCAGCTTGTCCGTAACGATTAGTATTTGCGGGCCTTCCCCAGGCTTGCGGAACGCCTCGCGAGCCTGCTTCTCCTGCTCCTTGCTCAGCTGATACTTGTACACTAGCGGAAGCTCGACGACGTCGTCCGGACCTTTAGAATAGACGGCAACGGCGACGCCTGGCCCGAGGATTCGGTCGAACTCTTCCTGGTACTTCGCGCACGTCTCACGATCGACCGCGACGACGAAGGCCTTGTAACCCTCAGGCTTTACGTTACTCTCGAAGTGCTCTTTTACGAAGGCCGCGATGTTCCGAACACGATCGTCCGAGCCGAGGAACGTGCGGAGGTTCACGGCCCTGCGCAGCACGGCGTCGAGCTGCCCGACGTCCGTAATCTCCTCACTGGCGGCGAGCGCAAAGAACTCCTTGTCAAGTCGCTCGCTCGGTAGCGTCAATTCGCTTGGCGCGAGCCTATGCCTGATCGGAACGGTAGTCGCGTCTTCGATGGACTCTCGCGTCGAGTACTTGTGAAGGTAGCCCTCATCGTCGTCGAGTCCAAAAATCTCGAACGTACTCCGACCGTGCGTGGACGTACCGACCGGGGTGCCGGTAAAGCCAATAATTGTCGCATTCGGCAGCGCGGCCATTAGGTATGAACCTAGGTCGCGCGCGACGGAGCGATGGGCCTCGTCGATAAAGACGTAAATGTCGCTACGCACATTGCTGTTCTTGCGCATCTCATCGAATTTGTGGATTGTGGTGAGGATGAGACCGCGGAAATCGCTGTCGAGCAACTGTTGCAGGTGCGGCCCACTCTTTGCCGTGATCGTAGCGACGTCGAGTTGCTGCATCTCGCCGAGGAGGCGCTCCGTCCAGCCGCTGAGCTGTCCTTCGAGATCAACGCGATCGACGACGACGATGACGGTGGCTTTACCAAAGCGCTCATCCGTGAGCAGCAGGCGGGCCGCCGAGAGCAGCGTGAAAGTCTTCCCGGAGCCTTGCGTGTGCCAGACGAGGCCACGCTGGCGTTGCGGGTCCGCGCAGCGTTCGAGGATGCGATCGATCGCTCCGCGCTGGTGCTCTCGGAGAATCGCCTTGCGTGTCTCGCCATCCTTCGGAAAGAAGAGAATCCAGTTTCGGAGAGTTCGCACGAAGTCCGTCGGCTCAAAGAACGCCTGAACGGCGAACTTGTAAGCCTCGTCCGGCTGCTGCTTCCATCGTTTGGTCCCGCGCCGTGAGAGATCCCACGTGACACCGTACCAGTAGTCGAGCATATGCGAGGCGTTAAAGAGCTGGGGCAGTCCGAGTAGCTCTGGCGTCTCGACTTCGTATCGCTGAAGTTGCCTAAGAGCTCGTTCGATCGCATCAGGCTTCTTAGGATTTTTGTGCTCGACGATGCAGACAGGGAGGCCGTTGATAAGGAAGATGACATCCGCGCGGTTTCCCTTCCGCGCCGGCGGCTTGAGCTTCCATTCCCAGGTGACCTGGAGCGTATTGTTGTTAGGGTTCTCGAAGTCGACGAGCTGGACGCCGCGTCGGCGCTCTTCCTTTTGGTCGTACCAGGTGCGCTCTCCGCGGAGCCACGCGAGCGCCTCGCGGTTTCCATCGATCGTCGGGTGGAGCGCCTCGATCGCATCGATGATTCGGCGCACGTCGTCCTCGGTGAGCCACGGGTTGAACTCACGCAGCTTTGCGCTTAATTCGTCCCGGAAGAGAACGCCTTCATCGCCGCCACGCTTAAGCCGCGCGGTAACAGGAGACACCGCCTTCCACCCGATCCGCGCAGCGTGGCGGATCATCGGATACTGTGCCATCCCCGCTTCGGTGATCTTCAGCTCGTCATCGCTCATGCAGACCTCTGTAGCACGCTGAGATCAAGAACGTTGACGTCAATTTCGCCGCTCATCAGGCCGTTGAGTAGCGACTTGAAGATTTCTTCGAGGACGGCACGCTTTCGCTCGTGCAGCTGAACGCTCGCATCGATCGCGTCGAGAATACGCGCGATTTCCTGCTGCTCAGTTTCGCTAGCGGGCATGGCAAGATGCAAATCTCGGACAATGTCGAGATTCAGGTTTTGTTGCTGGCCGCCGTGCGAAAGCCGCCGAATTTCCTCGTAGCGATACGCAAGGAAGTGGAAGAGGTACCGGGTTAGAACCTTGTCGTCCAAGGGCAGCATGGCAGCACATGCCTGGTTGCAGGCGGCATCGATACCTAAGATAGCGACCTTACCGCGCGTTACGCCTTGTCCATACATAGCCATCAGTAGGGTTCCGGCCGGCAGTAGCTTCGCCGCGGACTCGACGAGGGCAATGTCGGTAATGCGCTCTTCGGTGTCTGTTATCAAACGATAGTCGACTTCAGCTGTCTTGACCCAAGGGATCGTCCCTCCTTTCCAGTAGGCCGAGACGCTTCGCGACGGCGTGCCACCGGACACTACGTCGAAATGCTCGCCTATCGTAGCCATCTTCCAACTCTTGGGGATCAGGCCGATCTCGCTCTCCTTTTGCGTCTCCCCCCGCGGCCCGCATGTGAAAAGCGTTTTCATAACAGCGGACTTCAGGTCCGAGGCCACAGCGATGAATCGAGAACAATAAAGTACTGCTTCCTCAGCCAACTTAAGCGTTTGGCTAATCTTACGCTGCTGATGCAGATCCGGTAATGGTATACGTTGGTCGAGGACGTCGCGATCGCGGACAGCCGGGTATCCGGCTCCAGTCTCCAACCGCGTAATGCCGTTTATGAAATCATCGGTACGAACAGCGTAGAATAGGAAATCCGGCTCGATAACCTCTCGGTTTGGTCGCAGCACGCAGAAAGCAGTCGACGCTACCTGGCCGTCCAGTTCGCCATTGACCTTCGCTATGCGACGAAGGGATGGCCGAATCGTAGCAAAGATCGTGTCATCCGTCCCGACGAGCTTGCGCGCACGTGACGGCGCTGTGAGCTCATCGTGATCGGCCGTCGACTCGATCCGCGCCGTATCGCGTGAGACGGACGACACATCGATGTACTTAATGGACTTTTTGTGATATTTGGGGTTCCACAGAGATGTGGGTAAGACGACGTCCTTTAGCGCGACTACTGGCGTCAGAGCACGATTGGCCATTTATTCGGCCCGAGGCAATTGCGAAACGGTCGTAAAGAGAGCATCGTTTAAACGTCGTTCTTCATCCGCAATGGCGCGAAGTTCCCCGAGTAATGCAGACACGTCGAACGCATCACCACGGGTCATTCCATCTACCCAGCGACTTGGGCCGAGGTTGTAATCCGCGTCCGCAATGCGTTCACGATCAACGATCGCAGTCTCGCCTTCGACTGGTTGACCAGCGATGAACTGCGACGCAATCGCTCTTACGGCATCATCCGGAAGAAAGTTCTTCGGACGGCCCTTTTTGAATCGCTTACTCGCATTTACGAGAATGATCTTGCCCTTGCGCGGAATTAGCTTGTTCTTGTTGAATACGATGATGATGCCGGCGGCAGTCGTGTTGTAAAAGAGATTTTCCGGCAGCAATATCACGCCGTCGATTAAATCGTTGTCGACGAACCACTTGCGGATGTTGCGCTCGCGGTCTTCGTTCTTTGATGCCGAGCCACGCGTCACAGCCCCGGTGTCGAGGACGACGGCGGCACGGCCGCGGTCGCTCATGCACGCGAGGGTGTGCTGCAACCATGCCCAATCCGCCTTGCCCGTCGTCGGCCCGCCCGCCTTGCGAAAGCGGTCGAATGCGTCAGCTCTCGTAGGTCTTCGGGTCGATGACTTGGTTCCACATCGGGTTAGCGATGACGATGTCAAAGGTCTTGAGTGAGCCGTCGGCGTTCGTCCACTTGGGATTAAGCATCGAATCGCCGCGCGCCATCTGAAGCTGCGGCATATCGTGGATGATGCCGTTCATCTTCGCGATCGCAAAACTCTCGGCCTGAAGCTCCTGACCGTAGAGCTTAAGCGGCGTCTTGCTCAATGGGTCGAGGTCGCGTGCGACGAGCTGCAATTTGATCAGTAGACCGCCGGAGCCGCAGGCGTAGTCATGGCAACTCTCGCCGGGGCGCGGGCGCAGGATGTGCGCCATGAGGAAGCCGACGTTCGTCGGCGTGAAGAACTCGCCGGCGCTCTGTCCCGACCCCTCTGCGAATTTGCGCAACAGATACTCGTAGCAGCGGCCGAGGAAGTCGGGCTCGACGTCGGCGAGGCCGAGGCGATAACGCGGATCGGAGAACACCTCGATGACGCCACGAAGCTTTGCTGGATTGATATCGCGCTCGCCGTTGCGTTCTGCGGCGAAGTCTTCTACGTCGATGACGCCAGCGAGCTCGGGATTCTGACGCGCGACTGCGCGTACCGCGAGCGTAAGATGCTCGCCGATATCCGGCTGCTTCTCTTCACAAGTGGCCAGGGATCGCGGCCGCTGATGACGCCCCAGCGTGCGATCGGCGGCAGATAGAAACGCAGGAGCTCGTGGTCGGCCTCAGCCAACTCAAGTGCGGCAGCTCGGTCGAGCGCCCTCGGCTGAGGCGATCTATCTCGTCGTCGAAGACGTCGGAGAGGCGCTTAAGGAACAGCAGCGGCAAAAGGTAGTTTTTGAACTTCGCGGCGTCTTTTTCGCCGCGAATCGAGCAGGCGGCATCCCAGAGCATCTGCTCCATGGGCTTGTTCGTTGTGGCCTGTGCGCCATGGCGATTCCGGCCGCGGTTCCTGGCGCAAGCGCTCACGGGCGCCCTCTGGGCTTCTGCAGCGAGAGCCTCGAGCTTTTTCTGCTGGGCGCGCTGCGGGACGGCTCCACCCTCCCAACGATTGACGGTCGCAAAGGAGACGCCGAGCTGATTCGCGAGTTGCTGCTGGGTGAGGCCAAGACATTGGCGGAGCGAAAGGACGTCGAAGGAAAAATCTGACATATTAGTTATGTATGTCATATATGTCAAAGATGCGGGCGTCAAGTGGCGGGCGTTTGCCCATCGCGAATCCTCGGTTTTGAGCCTTTAGAGGTGCCTCGGCCTAAAGTGTAGAGCGGCACACCCAGGGGTGACCGAAGCTGGCTACGGGACCGACGCGGCCGCGACGACTATCCCCGCCTAAGACCGCTGCCCCAGAAGGCCAGCCGCTTTTTTGACCTCACGGAGGTCGCGCTCAGTGATTCCCAGCGCGCACGGTTCCACCAGCGCCTCGCCGGCGCTAGGCCCTAAAAATCACCTCAGTCTGCGGCGCGATCGTACAGTTACACGACGCCGGCGCCCCGCGCGCTCTGTCGCGGAAACACTGATTTGTCTACCTCCCCTGCACAAGTACTACCGCGTACGCGTGAAGATCGAGAGCTTCTTCTCGCTGCTCAAACGGGTTGCGGACGGCTACTGCTGGTCTCGCGGCCGGTCATCCAAGAACGCCGACGGCGAGGCCGTCGGAAACGATCTCGAGCCTTGCGTAGCGTGGCAAAATGAGGCGCTTTGCAAGGTGATCTACGTCAACCTGCGGCTGATCCTTCAGTGGGAACTCGCAACGGCTTATCGCATGAACTTTCTGAAGGACACGTTCTTCCCGCCGCTCCCCGACGACGACAAGCTCGTAGCTTAACCGAGGGTTACAAGGCCGAAGCGTCCCGGAGCTGAGCTCCGGGACGCTTTATTTTTGCGCGTCAGAATGGTTACGGACGCCCGGACTCCAACTGACGCGGTGAAATGCTCGCACTTGGAACACATCCGCGTGCGCGCGTTCATCCAAGTGAATCAAGCAGAAAAGCCCAGCATTTTGCTGAGCTTTTCCGCGCAACCAACGAGAATTTCACCATTTCGCATCATTTCACCAATTTCGGGTGAAATGACGCGCGTTTGGTGAGACAGCCCTAGAACGTCAGAACGGAATTTCTTCTTCGTCCAGCGCTTCGTTGTGGTCGAACGATGCGCCGTTGCCGTTGCCGTTCGTCGTGCCGGCTGCCGGGCGCGGTGCGCGCTCGTACGTGCCGCCCTCGCTGCCGCGGTTCGCGCGGTCGAGCATCTGCATCGTGTTGACGACGACCTCGGACGCTTTGCGCTTCTCGCCTTCCTTCGTCTCGTAGCTGCGGATCGACAGCCGGCCGTCGACCAAGCACGACATGCCCTTCTTCAGGTACGTGTTGCAGGTCTCGGCGAGCTTGTCCCATGCGACGCAGTCGATGTAGTCGGTCTCTTCTTGCTGCTTCGAGCGGCGGTTGACCGCGAGCGTGAACTTCGTCACGGCCGCACCCGAGCCGACGTACCGGATCTCCGGGTCGCGCGTGAGGTTGCCGACGAGGGTGATGCGATTGAAGCTGCCTGCCATGGTTCTTCTTCCTTCTGCTAGCTATGCGTGGCTTCGCGCCAGTGTACGCATGATGCACGGTCGCAGTGCCAGGTGCCTGTCATTGTGAGTGCCCCTTCGGCCGGCTCGGAATGCCGAGGATCCAAGCGATGAGAGGCACGATGGTCGCTCACCCTTCGACGGGCTCAGGGTGACGACGTGCGGGCACGCCGAAATCGGCGCGAATCTGTGGAATCGGCGCACGATGTGGACAGCGACCGCCCGTGAAGGCCTAGCGCTCTCTCGCCAAGGATACCGGGCGTGCTAGGAGGATCGCATGCATCGATTCCGTCTCCTTGGTCTTCTGCTCGCGTGCGTCGTCGCGAGCGCCTCCGCCGCTTCGGCGGCCCCGAATAGCCTCAAGGTCCGCGTCCACGTGCGCGTCACGGGCATCCCGCTCAACGACGTCACGATCAGCTGCGGCGCCTTCGGAGCGGGAGCACCTCCGCACATCGGGTCGCGGCCGCTCTCGCATGTCGACACCGCGCCGACCGCGCCGCTGCAGTGGGAGGACCTCACCGTCCCGATTCCGTCGACGGCGTTCTTCGTCGCCTGCTGGCCGTCGACGAGGCTGGCGAGCGGCCTCAACAAACACCTCACGACCCCGATGGTGTCCGCGCGCTTCCCGCGGCCGCTGCCGGATCACGCGATCGTCATGGCCCCGCTCATCGTGCAGGGCAACAACGGACCCTAAGCGGTAGCTACTCGCCCTTTCGAACGATGATGTGCCGCAGGACCGCCTCGTTGAGGCGGAGCTGGCGCTCGAGCTCCCTCTGCTCGTCGCCGCTGCTGCGGAAGTTCATCGTGATGTAGTAGCCTTCGCGCACGTCGTCGATCTCGTACGCCAGCCGGCGTTTGCCTTGCTTTTCGAGCTCGCCGACGATCTCGCCGCCGCGCGTCTTGACGCCCTCGGCGATCGCGTTCGCGCGCTCGTCGACCTCGGTTTCCTCGAGGTTCGGACGGAGCACGTAGGTCACTTCGTAGTCAGTAGTCGTCGTGGTGATCGCCATCGATGCCCTCTCTGGACGCCGGCCGCGGCCGGCGGCCCGGCACGGACGGCCGGGCAGTGGGAGTAGCCGGGGCGCAGCGCCGGCACAACCTCGGAATGGTATCACGCTACCAGAGCGCCCGCAAGGAAATGGAGGCCGATGGACCGCTCATAGCCCCCGTGCGATTGCTGCTCGACACCCAGGCGTTCTTGTGGGCAGCGGGCGAGCCGGAGCAGTTGCAACGCGACGCGCGCGCGGCGATCGAGAACAACGCGACAAGCCTGGGTTTCCGCGGGCGTCGCGTGGCAGATCGCGATGAAGGTCGCGCTCGGCAAGCTGACGGTGCCGGCCGATCCTGCCGTATGGTTTCCCGCCTGCATACGCTCGTTGGCCTTCCAAACGTTGGACATACCGCCGCGCACGCGCTGGACGCCGGGACCTCTCTTCTCTCCATCGCGATCCGGAGAATGCGAAGTACGCAGTTCAGATTCTCGAAGCGTGATTTGAAAGCTCGGTTGGCCGTTTGGCGAACGGAGGGGCACCCTTCGGGGTAAAGCCGCACGGGATGCAGTCGATTCTCGACCGTTACGCTCCCGCACCGGCGTTCGATGAGTTCGCCGACGCGGACGGACGGCCGCGGGCGCACTACGCGGCGCTCGCATCGACGCTCGACGGCATTTCGAACGCGGATTTCCGACACCGCGTCACGACCGTGAACAGCGTGCTGCTGCAGCGCGGCGTCACGTTCACCGTCTACGCCGACGCGCGCGGCACCGAACGCATTCTGCCGTTCGATCTGATCCCGCGCATCGTCCCCGCACGCGACTGGGCCGCGATCGAGCGGGGCATCACGCAGCGCGTTCTTGCGCTGAACGCGTTCTTGAACGACGTCTACCACGAGGCGCGCGCGCTGCGCGACGGCGTCGTGCCGCGCGAGCTCGTGTACTCATCACGCAACTACGAGCGCGAGGCGATCGGCGTCGACCCGCCGCGCGGGACGTACATCCACGTCTCGGGCATCGACCTCGTACGCGACAACGAAGGCACGTTTCTCGTGCTCGAGGACAACGTGCGTACGCCGTCCGGCATCTCGTACGTGCTCGAGAACCGCGACGTGCTCAAGCGCGCGTTTCCGCGGCTCTTCGAGAAGTACGACCCGCTTCCGGTCGACGACTACCCGCGCCGCTTGCGCGACGCGCTGCTCGCCGCGGCGCCGCCGCAGGTCGCCGATCCCGTGATCGCGCTGCTCACGCCCGGCATCTACAACAGCGCGTACTTCGAGCACACGCTGCTCGCGCGGCGCATGGGCGTCGAGCTCGTCGAAGGCTCCGACCTGTTCGTGCGCGACAACACGGTGTACGCGAAGACGACGCGCGGACCGCAGCGCATCGACGTGCTGTACCGGCGCGTCGACGACGACTTCATCGACCCGCTCTACTTCCGCGCCGACTCGTCGCTCGGCATCGCGGGGCTCTACGACGCGTACCGCGCGGGCAACGTGACGCTCGCGAACGCGGTCGGCACCGGCGTCGCCGACGACAAGGCGATCTACCCGTACGTCCCGGCGATGATCAAGTACTACCTCGGTGAGGAGCCGGCGCTGCGCAACGTGCCGACGTACGACTGTTCCAACGCCAAGCAGCGTTCGCACGTGCTGGCCAATCTCGAACGGCTCGTCGTGAAGCGGACGACCGCGTCGGGCGGCTACGGCATGCTGATCGGGCCGGTGAGCACGCATGCCGAGCGCGCCGACTTCGGCAGCGCGATCCGCGCGACGCCGCGCGAGTTCATCGCGCAGCCGGTCATCACGCTCTCGGCCCACCCGACGCTGACCGCCGAGGGCGTCGCGCCGCGCCACGTCGACCTTCGGCCGTTCGCGCTGCTTGCCGGCGATCACGTCGACGTGCCGCCCGCGGCGCTCACGCGCGTCGCGCTCGTCGAAGGTTCGCTCGTCGTGAACTCATCGCAGGGCGGCGGTTCGAAAGACACCTGGGTGCTGGCGGAGTGACGATTCCGATATGCTGAGCCGCGTCGCCGAATCGCTCTACTGGGCCGCGCGCAACGTCGAACGCGCCGAGGACCTCGCGCGCCTGATCGACGTCACCGCGACGCGCTCCGTCGACCGCGCGGTCGACGCGGAGCGCCGCTGGCGCGCGGCGTTCGCCGTCGCCGGGCTCACGTTCGGCGACGAGGACATCGACCGCGCGACCGCGCTGGAGCACATCGTCTTCGGCACGGAGACGTCGTACTCGATCACGGCGTGCGTGCGGATCGCACGCCGCAACGCGATCAACGTGCGCTCCGAGCTCACCAGCGAGATCTGGGAGTGCATCAACGAGCTGTACCTGTTCGTCGAGGCGCAGTCGTCGCGCGCCGTCGGGCCGGACGGAGCGTCGTCGTTTCTCCGCAGCATCCGCGGCAGCGCGCAGGCCTTCGGCGGCATCTGCGACGCGACGCTCGCGCACGAGGACGCGTGGATGTTCATCCGCATCGGACGGTACCTGGAGCGCGCGTCGATGACGGCGCGCGTTCTGCGCGGCGTCGAGGAGGACGCGGGTCCGCACATCTGGCAGCTCGTCCTCGAGGCGTGCTGCGCGGGCGAGCCGTACGCGCGGGCGCGGCAGCAGTCGTTCGATCCCGTCGATGCGCTCGGGTTCCTCGCGCTCAGCCCGACGTTCCCGCGCTCGCTGCGCTTCTGCCTGCACGAGGTCGACCACGCGCTGCACCGCCTGTCGGGCGCGCCGATCGGCACGTTCGCGACGGCTGCGGAGCGCACGTCGGGCCGCCTCGCGGCGTCGCTCGACTACGCCGGCGCGAGCGACCTCGCGCGCGAAGGCACCGCATCCGTCGCCGCGCGCATCGCGAGCGACCTCGACGAGCTCGGCGCCGCGATCACGACGGCGTACTTTCCACGCGTGCCCGTCGGGTAGATGCGCTTCACGCTCGCGCACCGCACCCGCTACCTCTATCCGATGCCGGTGCACGAGAGCCACACGATCGTGCACCTTCAGCCGCGCAGCGACCTCGCGCAGTACTGCACGCGCTACGAGCTTACCGTCTCGCCGCGCGCCCGCGTGTTCTCCTACGCCGACCGGTTCGGCAACGACGTGCAGCACTTCGCGGTACTGCCCGAACACGACACGCTGGAGATCGTCGCGCGCTCGCAGGTCGTCACGGCGCGCGGCAAAGCGCATGCGCCCGCGCCGGTGCGACGTGCCGAGATCGACTCCGATCCCGCGACGCTCGACATGTGGGACTTCGTCCACGAGAGCCGCTACGTGCGGTTCGGCGATCGCTTCACGGAGTTCGCCGCGGCGATCGGGCGGCCGGGACCGAACGACGACGCCGTCGAGTGGTTTCGACGTGCGTCGCGCGCGATCCACACCGGCTTCACGTACGAGACGGGCCGCACGAGCGTGTACGCGACCGTCGAAGAGTCCCTCGCGCTGCGGCGCGGCGTCTGTCAGGATTACGCGCACGTGCTGATCGCGCTGTGCCGGCGCGCGGGCATCCCCGCACGGTACGTCAGCGGATACATCCATTCCGGCGGCAGCGACGTGCTCGGCGCCGAGGCGTCGCACGCGTGGGCGGAAGCCTATCTCGGGCCGCGCGGCTGGGTCGGTATCGACCCGACGAACGACACGTGGATCGGTGATCACTTCGTGCGCATCGCGACCGGCCGCGACTATCGCGACGTCAGCCCCGTGCGCGGTGTCTACACGGGCGCGTCGGCGAGCACGATGTCGGTCGACGTCGCGGTCGAAGCGCTTTCGCCGATGCAGCAGACCGTGAAAGAACGACGCGAGCAGGAAGAGCAGCAGCAGCAGCGCCGGGGTTGACACCCGGGCGTACAATTCTCATGGACATCCTCGTTAGGTGAGGCGTCCGCGCGAAAACAGGCCGCTGCCCGGAAAGGTCGAGAGACCCCAATGGGTGACCAGGCCCCGCCGAATCAAGGCGGGATCTAACGCGGCTGAGACGGGAGAACGCTTCCGACTCTACGGCGCGCGGTGCCGAACCCTCGACGTTGAGGAGTTAGGAGAGCCGAAAACTCTCCCGCTGTTCAGCCGTCGAGATCGCGAGCGATCCGGCGGTTTTTTTGTCGTGTCGATCAACCCGAGACGAGAGGAGGTGAGGTTCAGCGATGGACGGCGGCAGTAGTCCCGGCAACCAACCGCCTTTGCGAAGGCGGCATCCATGCTCGCGCGTCGTCCACGATGACGTGCATCCCCACACGGAGTAGCGTCATGCTGAACCTCTCTCGGCGCGCGCACGCCCTCGACATCACGGGCGCGCTCGGCACGATTCGCCACGGCGACACCGCGCCGCGCACGACGTGGCGTTCGCGTGTCCTCACGTTCCTCGCGATCCTCGGGCCGGGCCTGATCGTGATGGTCGGCGACAACGACGCGGGCGCGTTCGGCACGTACACTCTTGCCGCGCAGAACTATGGCACGAGCCTGCTCTGGACGCTGCTGCTGCTCGTGCCGGTGCTGTACGTCAACCAGGAGATGGTGCTGCGGCTCGGGGCCGTCGCCGGCGTCGGACACGCGCGGCTGATCCTCGCACGCTTCGGCGCGTTCTGGGGCGCGTTCAGCGTCATCGACTTGTTCGTGCTGAACGCGCTGACGATCGTCACCGAGTTCATCGGGGCGAGCCTCGGGCTGGAGTACTTCGGCGTGCCGAAGGCCGCGGGCGTCGCCGTCGCAGCGGCCCTGATGCTGGCGGCGGCCGCGACCGGCAGCTTCCGGCGCTTCGAGCGGTTCGCCGTCGTGCTGTGCGGCGGCAGCCTGTTGCTGATCCCGGTCTTCATCGCGGTGCACGCGCCGCTGCGCGCATCGATGCACGACCTCGTCGTGCCGCAGCTGCCGCACGGCACCGAGCTCTCGACGGTGATGCTGCTCATCATCGCGATCGTCGGCACGACGATCGCGCCGTGGCAGCTCTTCTTCCAGCAGAGCTACGTGATCGACAAGCGCATTACGCCGCGCTTCCTGAACTACGAGCGCGGGGACCTCGTCGTCGGCATCGTCATCGTGACGCTCGGCGCATTCGCGATGATGTCGTTCACCGCCGCGACCTTCGCGCACCGTCCCGAATTCGGGCACTTCCAGGACGCCGGCGCCGTCGCGGCGGGCATCGCGCAGCTACGCCGGAAAGCTGCCCGGCGCGCTGTTCGCGCTGGCGCTCATCGACGCGAGCATCATCGGCGCGTGCGCGGTGTCGCTGTCCACGGCGTACGCCGTCGCGGACGTTCTGCGCTTCAGCCACTCCTTGCACCGCAACGTGACGAGCGCGCCCGCGTTCTACCTCATCTACGGCGGGCTGATCGCGGTCGCCGCCGTGCTGGTCGTTCTCCCCGGCGTGCCGCTCGGGCTGCTCACGAGCGCCGTGCAGACGCTTGCAGGCGTGCTGTTGCCGAGCGCGACGGTGTTCTTGCTGCTGCTCTCGAACGATCGCGACGTGCTCGGTCCGTGGGCGAACACGCGGCGCACGAACATCTTCACCTCGGTCGTCATCGCGGTGCTGGTCATGCTGTCGGTGGTGCTGACCGTATCCGTTCTCTTCCCCGGCATCACGGCGCGGCAGATCGTTGCGATCCTGGTCGCAGGCGCGGTGCTCGCGATCGCGTGCGGCATCTGGATCGCGTCGAGCAAGGACGGCCGGCTGCACGCGGCGCGCACCGGCCATGCGCGCGCGCGGCGCGACGTCTGGCGCATGCCCGCACTCGAGGATCTGCCGCCGGCGCGCCTCACCACGCTGAACCGCGTCTGGCTCATCGCGCTGCGCGCCTACCTCGTGCTCGCCGTCGGCCTGCTCGTCGTGCGCGTCGTGCAGCATCGGCGTGCACGGGCATGCGCGATCGGGCGGCGATGCGGGATGCGGCGACGTTGCGGCAATGCTCTGCGCGCGCGTGCGTGATGACGGTGCCGGCTCCGGCACATCCGCGCAGACCGCTCGCCGGCGCCCTCTCCGGCTCGCCGTCGGCTCGCCGTCCCCGCGGCCGGGCTCGTTCACGATCTCCGTCGACGCGCACACGACGTTCGTCTCGCAGAGCACGAACGGACCGGGATCGGACGCCGCCGGAAGGCGCGGGATTCGCGGCCGGCAACCCGCTCTCGCCGCTCACGCCGTACGATACGTTCTCGAGCGCGCCGCTCGTACCCGGGAATGCTTCCGAGTCCGCGATCGTCGTGCGCCCGACGTATCACGGACGCGCGTTCGACGCATCGCTGACGTTGGGCGCGGGATATGTCGACGGCAGCGTCACGAACGCTGCGTACTGGGGCGAGTCGCTGTTTCCGACGCTGAACCCGCATCTCGGCTCGCGCGTCCTGCCGTACCGCGTCGTCTTTCCGACGCACGCCGGCGCCGACGACGCGGCGGCGTTCGTCGCGTCGGTGCTCGCTGGTATGGTGTCGACGAGCGACGGCGCGCTGACGCTGCGCGCCGGCTGGTTCGACCTCGCGCAAACCGTGCCGTTCGTCTTCGTGCAACCGCCGGTGACGAACGCGAGCCCGTCGATCGGAATCGCGACACCGGAGACGCTCGGCGACGGTCCGCCGTCGCTGTCGGCATGGGCGACGCCGGCGCCGTCGCTGCCGCTGCACGGCGTCGATGTCGTGGCGAAGCACGGGCTCGCGACGATCGAGTTCACCGACGCCGCTCTGCCCGCGCCGCCGCAGACGCCGGCGCGCGTGCGATCCGGTTCGCTCGTCGTCGATCACAGCGAGGGCACGAAGTACACCGCGCAGTACGTCGACGTGGTCACCGCCGGCGATCCGATCGCGACGACGGTGCTGTTCGGATCGAGCCCGGTGCTCGAGACGACGCCGCAAGGGCCGCTTCCGTCCAGCACCGTCGGCGCGCAGCACGAGCGCATCGCCGGCGCGAGCGCATCGTTCCATGCGACGCGCGCGCTCGATGCGATCGTCGAGCTCGGCCGCTCGTGGTACACCGCGAACCTCGTCGCCGAGCCCGGCAGCGGGAAACCGGGAACGTACGCGCACGCGGGCGTCTCGCGCACGGTGCGCCGTGCGACCGCGTCGCTCGACCTCTACCGGAACGACGCGTACTACGCGAACGCGCTGCTGCCGTACGGCGTGCCGGAAAACGTCTGGAGCGTCGCGTGGTCGTGGCCGGGACAGTGGCTCAAGTCGAACTACCAGCTCATCAACGACTTCCCCGTGAACATCAATCGCGCAAGGCTATCGCGTGAAGTACGTCGTGAAAGGCGGCAACAGCCCGCTCGACGTGCGCGTCTCGTACGGTTCGTTCGCGCAGATCGCTCCGATCGCGTTCGGCAACGCGCTGCAGACCGGCTTCATCGACGGCTTCTTCCTCCCGCAGCAGAACGTCGCGGCAACGACGGGACGCCAGCAGCAGTACGTGCTCTACGCGGCCTGGCACGCACCGTTCGCGGACGTCAGCGTCGACTACGCCGAAGACACGATGCGGCGCCCCGCCGCCGTCACGCAGCCGCAGGACACCGTCTCGTACGACAGCCCCGAAGCGGTGGTGACGATCTCGCGTCAGCTCGGTCCCCGCGCGCTGGTCAGCGCGGGAGCCGGACGCTACGGCATGCGCGGGACGTTCGGCGCGGGGTTCACCAACATCGACTTCGCGGAGCGCATTCTGTTCGCGGGCGCGCAGCTGACCGAAAGCGCGCACGCCGCGACGCAGCTTACCGTGCGCCGGACGGTGTTCGGCGGTTTGCCGAGCGCACTGGGCGCCCCGTCGCCCGACTTCGGCGGCACGATGCTGGTCGTGGAGCAGCGCTACCGGATCTAGACGCTGCGTCGACTCATGGGCCTGATGTCGAAAGGCGACGGCGCGCGCGTGGGCCAATCGAACTCGCGGCATGCAGGTCGCCTCACTGCTCGCCGTGCGCGTGGGCTGCGAGTTCGTCTACGCTGCGGACGCCCCCACGCCCGCCGTGTTGCTCGTGCGTCCGAACCCGCGGGAGTATCGCGTCCGCAACGAGACGTGGACGATGTCGCCGCCGACGCCGCACCACGACTACAAGGACATCTACGGAAACGTCTGCCGGCGGTTCACGTTCGCGCCCGGGACGACGTCCCTGCGCTACGACGCGAGGGTCGACGTGCTCCCCACGCCCGCCGAGACCAACTGGAATGCGAGCGAAGTCCCGGTCGAGCGGCTTCCGGACGAGGCGCTGATGTACACGCTGGCGAGCCGCTATTGCCTCTCCGACCAGCTCGCCGAACGCGCGTGGGAACTGTTCGGCGGTGTGGAAGCCGGCTGGAAACGCGTGCAGACGATCTGCGACTGGGTGCACGACAACATCCGCTTCGCGTACGGAGCGAGTCGCACGGACACGACCGCGGTCGACGTGGTCGACGCAGGCGCCGGCGTCTGCCGCGACTTCGCGCAGGTCGCGATCTCGTTCTGCCGTGCGCTCAACATCCCGGCGCGGTACGCGTTCGGGTACCTGCCCGACATCGGCGTCCCGCCGCCCGACGCGCCGATGGACTTT
Organism: Vulcanimicrobiota bacterium; assembly: GCA_963841685.1. Classification (GTDB taxonomy): domain Bacteria; phylum Vulcanimicrobiota; class Vulcanimicrobiia; order Vulcanimicrobiales; family Vulcanimicrobiaceae; genus Vulcanimicrobium. The sequence continues at coordinate 848,676 of CAWJDU010000003.1, read as the reverse complement.
TGCGCCTGGTTCGAGGCGTATCTCGGCGACCGCTGGTACACGTTCGATCCGCGCAACAACCAGCGCCGGATCGGCCACATCGTGATCGCTCGCGGCCGCGACGCGCTCGACGTCGCGATGGTGACGACGTACGGCACCGCCCGCCTCGAAACCATGGCGGTTTGGGCCGATCACCTGACGTGATGGTGCCTCGATGAGCGCCGCCGTCGCCCAGCGCGTCGTCCGTGCGTCGTACGTCCTCCGGCAGCAGTTCCGGTACGAGTATCCGGGACCGATCGCGCACTTGCGCCACCGGCTCGTCGTCGCGCCACCGGCGCGGTACGGCGACCAGGTTCGCGTCGCGCACGACCTGACGGTGAGCGACGGTGTCAACATGCGCTGGACGAAGGACCGCTTCGGCAACGCCGTGATCGAGCTGGCCGCCGACCGGTTCGACGGCGCCCTCGTGCTCGATTATGAGGCCGAGATCGCACGCAGCCTGCTCGCCGATCGCGCCCCGGCCGGATGGTACGACGACGCATCGTTCCGCGCGACGTCGGCGCTGACGAAGCCGAGCCTCGCCATCCGCGAAGCGGCGGAAGCGCTGATGGCGCGCGACGACGGCACCGGCAAGCTCGCGGAAACGATCAACGCGTTCGTCGCGCAGCACATGCGCTACGTCTCCGGCGTGACGACGATCGATACGACCGCCGCGGAAGCCTTCGCGCAACGAACCGGCGTCTGCCAAGACTACGCGCACGTGATGATCGCGCTGTGCCGGCTCTGCGGAATCCCCGCACGCTACGTCTCCGGCCACCTGTTGGGCGAGGGCGGGACGCACGCGTGGGTCGAGGCCGTCGAACCCGCGCCCGGAACGGGCGTCGCAACGGTTGCGGCATTCGATCCGACGCACGACCGCCGCGCGAACTTGCACTACGTCTTCGTCGCGGCGGGCCGCGACTACGCCGACGTCGCGCCGACCTCCGGCCGCTTCGTCGCCCCGTACGTCGGCCGGTTCTCGACGAGCCGCCGCGTCGATGTCCTCGACGTGGAGTACGCCGCGGCGTGAGTCCCGCGCTCGGCGATCAGTCGCCGAGGTAGAGTCCCTCGAACATCGCGTCGACCGGAAAGGCGAAGCCCGGCATCGATGCGTGCGTCACCACGTCGCCCGGGCCGAAACGAGTGCCGGCGAACCCACCGGGGCTCGCGTTATCGCGGTCGTATACGATCACCGTACGATTCGGCGGGTCGACGACGAAGACCACATGCGTTTCCATCGCAAGGTACGCGTCGACTTTCCACGCCAGCCGGCTCTCGGAGTCGCCCTGCGACAGGATCTCGACCGCAATGTCCGGTGCTCGCGGCGGACACTCCGCCAACTTCGGCCCCAGCTCGTCGAGCGCGGCGCGCGAGAGGTACGCGACGTCCGGTACGAGCGAGGTGAAGTCGCGACCGGGTGCGGTGAACTGATGCCGCCACTCCGGTAAAGCGACACCGCGTTCGCCGGCCCACGCAGCGAGTGCGGCCGTCCAGCGCTGCTCGAGCGCTTGATGCCGCCGCTTCGCGCTCATCTTTCTGAACGAGCTCGCCGTCGATGAGCTCGTAGGCCGGCTTCGCTGCCGGGATCGGAACCGGTTCCGTAACTTCGTACACGATCGGCTCGTCGATGTCGTACACCATCGGACGTGACTCCATCACGTCATGGTCTACGGGCGGCAAGGAGCTCTCGTCCTCCGACCTTTCGGCCATGTTCCGCGGCGACGTCGGGTCGTCAGCCGCTGACGCGCGCCTCGCGCTTCGTCACGCGCCAGACGTTCCGCACGTCCTTGATGTTCTGCAGCTTGCGCAAGAGCTTGTGCAGGTGGTCGAGATCGCTGATCTGCGCCGTGATCGACACCATCGCGCTCTTGTCGCGACGGGCGCGCGCGTTCACCGAGCTGATCTGGGTTTTGAGCTCCGCGGCGACGCCGAGCACGTCCTGCAGCAGCCCGGTCCGATCGTTCGCCTCGATCTCGATGTCGACCGCATGCGTGAGCGCCGACTTGTCGAGCCACTCCGCTTCGAGGATCCGCTCCGGAGCCTCGTTCATGTACGCGGTGTTCGGACAGTCCGCGCGGTGGACCGACACGCCGCGGCCGATCGTCACGAAGCCCATGATCGGATCGCCCGGTACCGGGCTGCAGCACTTCGACAGGCGCACGAGCACGTCGTCGACGCCGGCGATGCGGATGCCGCTCGCGTTGCGCGCGACGCGGCGCGTCGTCACCGGACGCGGCAGCGGGATGGCGACGACGTTGTCGGCGGTCTTCGACTCCTCGCGCAGCCGCGCGACCACGCTGTTCGCGGTCGCGTCGCCGAAACCGACGGCCGCGAACACGTCCGTCGCGCTGCGATAGTTCAGCTTGTGGGCGACCTTCTCGATCGCGTCGCCGCGCGCGAGGTCGGGACGCAGGCCCGCGCGCGCGAGCTCCACCTCGACGGCCTCCTGCCCGCGCAACGTGTTCTCTTCCTTCTGCTCCTTGCGGAACCACTGCTTGATCTTGTGCTTCGCACCGCTCGTCTTGACGATCGAAAGCCAGTCGAGCGACGGGCGCGACGACTTGTTCGTCAGGATCTCGACGATGTCGCCGTTCTTGATGTGCGAGTCCAGCGGAACGATCTTGCCGTTGACCTTCGCGCCGACGCAGTGGTGACCGACATCGGTGTGCACGAGGTACGCGAAGTCCAGCGGCGTCGCCGACGCCGGCATCGAGAACACGTCGCCCTTCGGCGAGAAGATGAACACCTGCGTGTCGAAGAGGTCGACCTTCAGGTTCTCCATGAACATGCGGGAGTCGCGCATGTCGTTCTGCCACTCGAGCAGCGAGCGCAGCCACGTCAGCTTCTGCTCGAAATCGTCGCGCTTGCCGCCCTCTTTGTAACGCCAGTGCGCGGCGACGCCGTACTCGCTCGTACGGTGCATGTCCCAGGTGCGAATCTGTACCTCGAGCGGATCGCCGCCCGGCCCGACCACCGTCGTATGCAGCGACTGGTACATGTTCGGCTTGGGCATCGCGATGTAGTCTTTGAAGCGGCCGGGGAGCGGCTTCCACGTCGCGTGCACGAGGCCGAGCGCGCCGTAGCAGTCCTTGACCGAGTCGACGATGACGCGCACGGCCGTGAGGTCGTAGATCGTCGAGAAGTCGCGGCCGCTCTGCATCTTCTTGTGGATCGAGTAGAAGTGCTTCGGCCGGCCGGTGATGTCGCCGTTGATCCCGAGCTTCTCGAACTCCGCCTTCAGCTCGGTGATGACGCGCGACACGGACTCCTCGCGCTCGTTGCGCTTCTTCGCGACGCGCTCCGCGATGTCGCGATAGGCGTCGGCGTCGAGGTAGCGCAGCGCGAGGTCTTCGAGATCCCACTTCACGCGCCAGATGCCGAGACGGTGCGCGATCGGCGCGTAGATCTCCAGCGTCTCGCGCGCGATCGACTGCTGCTTCGCGGCGGGCATGAACGAGAGCGTCCGCATGTTGTGCAGACGGTCCGCCAGCTTGATGATGATGACGCGGATGTCTTTCGCCATCGCGAGCAGCATCTTACGCAGGTTCTCGACCTGAGCGTCTTCTTTTGACTGGTACGGAATGCGCGTCAGCTTCGTGACGCCGTCGACCAGCGCGGCGATCTCCGCACCGAATTGTTCCGCGACCTGCTCGTTGGTGAGGAACGTGTCCTCGACGACGTCGTGCAGGAGGGCGGCCGCGATCGTCGCGCGGTCCATCTCGAGGTCGGCCAGGATATCGGCGACGGCCAGCGGGTGCGCGATGTACGACTCACCCGACGCGCGGAGCTGTCCCTCGTGGGCGCGGTCGGCGGCCTCGAAGACGCGGGTCAGCCACGCGCCATCCACGGATGGGTCGTATTGCTGAACCTTCGAAACGAGGTCGGCGACAGTCATCGGAATGTAGGCCTTATCGTACTAGAGACCGCAGGCCGAATGCAAAGGCTGCAGTTTCAAGGCGCGTCGCCGCCGGGTGCGAGCTGTCTGCTCGCCGTCTAGTACGTGATGAAGCTGGTCAACTCGACGCCGTTGAGGGCGGCGCGGCCTCCGAGGGCCTCGAGCTCGATCAGGACGGCCGTCCCGACCACGTTCGCGCCGAGCTTCTCCAGCAGACGCAGCGTCGCGGCGATCGTGCCGCCCGTCGCGAGCAGGTCGTCGACGACCAGCACGCGGTGCCCGTTGCCGACGGCGTCGGCATGGATCTCGAGCGTGTTGGTCCCGTACTCGAGCGCGTACTGTTCGCTGAACTTCTCACCCGGCAGCTTCCCCGGCTTGCGGACGGGCACGAAGCCCGCGCCCAGCGCGTACGCGACCGGCGCGCCCAGCATGTAACCGCGCGCCTCGATACCGACGACGGCGTCCACGCGCGCGTCGCGGAAGCGCTCCACGAACAGGTCGATGGTTGCCTTGAAACCCTGCCGGTCGGCCAACAGCGGCGTGATGTCGCGGAACAGAATTCCCGGGATCGGGAAGTCGGGGATCGCGCGGATCAGCGATTCGATCGACTGCGTCACGGCTCGCCCGCTTCGCGCTCGCCCACGAGGCGCCTGCGGTTGGACTTCCGCCGTACGGGAACAACCGTCGAGCTATGATCCGGCAAACCTTGACCGCGGCCGTACTGGCCGCAACGATGACCGTCGGCGCCGTGGCGCCGGCACTCGCGAACGGGGCCGCGAGCACGCGGAACATCCTCATCGGCGGCGCCGCAGCTGCCGTACTGATCACGAACTACAACCACAAGAAGCGGCAGAAACAAGAAGAGCAGCGGCGGCAAGCGCGCCGCCAGGCCTACTACCGGGCGCACCACCACTACTAGAACGCCGAGTGGTGCGACGAGGAAGCCGCCCCGGATGGGACGGCTTTTTCTTTTCGCCGAAACACGAATGAGGTGCTCGATTTCCGCCGCTGGCGCATGCGCGACCGACTCATCGTCGCTTTTGCGCTCGCAATCGCGATCCATGAGGTCATCTTCAGCGTCGTGCACGCGCCGGCGCGCCCGTCCGAGCACGAAGACGTCGCCGCGACGGCAAGCATCACCATCGAAACGCCTCGGCCCACGCCGCGTCCTCGGCCGACGCCGCGGCCCGACGCCGACGCCGCGGCCGACCATTCCGCCGACACCGCCGCCGCGCGTCACACCGCCGCCGCGCAGCACGCCCGCGCCCGTGCGTCACGTCGCTGCTCCTGCGAAGGGGCGGCCGGCGCGCACGCACGGCGGCGGCGCGCCGCACGTCGCGATCGCGAAGATCCCGAGCAGCATTCCGGCTGCGGCAGCCGGCATCGGCGCCGGAACGTCGACCGGGAACGGCCTCGGCAGCGTGCCCGGCACGGGCGCCGGCGCAGCCGGCGCCGGCACCGGCAATGCCGGAAACGGCAACGGCAGCGTGAACGCCGACACGCCGTGCGGCTTCGTCGAGTTCAAGCCGCTCGGTCCGCCGCGCTATGCGAACGGCACGGCGAACGAGCGCATTCGCGCGATCGTGTCGTTTCCCGACGGTCACGAGGAAGAAGTGACGTTTCCGTACGCATGGGTCTATCCGAACGGCGAGCAGACCGATCCATGGTCGAACACGAATCTCAAGAAGCTCGGCGAGCTCGCACCGCATGAGACGCCGCCGCCGATCGCGTTGCAGATGCCGCCGCCCGGAAGCGACACCGCGTCGTATCCGCCGCTCGTGCAGTACATCCTGAGCCACTCGCGCGAGAACGGCACGACGGTGCTGCAGGAATGTCCGAAGCCGCGCGGATGACGCGCGTCCACGTCGCCGTCGACGCGCACAACCTCGTGCGCGACGACCGCGGCATCGGACGGTATGCTCGCGCGGTGCTCTCGCGCGCGATGCGCGACCCGCGCTTTCGGTGGACGCTCGTCGTCCGCGATTGGTTTCCGAACCGCGAATCGTTCGCGCGCGCGCTCGGCGTCGCGTCCGTCGACGTCGCGCGATCGGTCCCGCGTGACGCGGCCGTGACGTGGTTTCCGTGGAACGGCACGTTTCTCCGCAGCCGACGCGCCGTCCGTCGCGACCGTGCACGACGCGGCGCCGTTTGCGTTTCCGGCCAGCGATCCGCGCCGGCGCGCGACCGAGCAGAATCCGTTCCTCGCTACGGCACGCACGGCGCGCACGATCATCGTGCAGTCGCGATTCACGGCGTCGGAGGTCGAACGGTGGCTCGGCGTCGAGCCGCAGCGCATCATCGTGACGCCGCTCGCGGCAGACGCGGCCTTCACGCCCGAAGCGGCCGGCGCGCTACCCGACGCGCTACCCGGCGCGCTGCGCGGCCGGCGCTACGTGCTGCACGTCGGCGCCCATGACGAGCGCAAGAACTCGGCGACGCTGATCGAGGCGTTCCGGCGCGCGTTTCCGCACGATGACGTGATGCTCGCGTTCACGCGCAAGCCGCCGGCGGTGCCGGAGCGCGGCGTCGTGATCGACGCGCCCGACGACGCGACGTCTGGCCGCGCTCTATCGTGGCGCGTCGCTCGTCGCGGTACCCTCGACGTACGAAGGCTTCGGGTTGCCGTTGCTCGAGGCGCTCGCGTGCGCCGCGCCGGCGCTCGCCGCACGCGCAGGCGCGCTCCCGGAAGTCGGCGGCGACGCGGCCGCGTGGATCGACGATGCACACGATCCGGACGCGTGGGCCGCGTCGCTGCGCGCGCTGCTCGCGGACGAGCGCGGCGCGCGCCGAGCTCGCGTCGCGCGGACCCGCACGCGCGGCGGCGTTTTCGTGGGATCGCTGCACGAGCGAGACGCTCGCCGTGCTGGCCGAGGTCGCGGCCGCGCCGTGAGGGCGTTGCTCGTCGTGCGGCCGGACGCGTTCGCGAAGCGCGGCGGAGACGTCGCCCACGCGGAGCATGCGGCGCGCGCGTTGCGCGAGATCGCGGTCGAAGCGGACGTCGTCGCGACGGACGCGCCCGATGCGCGCGGATACGACGTCGCGCACGTCTTCGGCGTGTTCGAACCGGAAACCGCACGCCGTCAGATCGCCGCCTTGCGCTCGCACCGCGTGCCGCTCGTCCTCTCGCCGATCTGGCTCGATCTGCGCGAGCTCTTCGCGATCGCGCCGCGCGTCGAGCGCGCGCTCGCCGCGCGCGACGCCGCCGCGGTCGAGCGGCGGTTGTCACGGCTTGCACGCGAGGCGGCGCGCCTGCCGTGGCGCGGCGGTGCGGCGCGCAACGCGGACCGCCGTCTCGCTGCGCAGCGCGAGCTCGTGCGGGCGGCCGATGTGCTGGTACCCGCAAGCGAAGTGGAGGCGTATCTCTGCGGCGTGCGATTGGGCGTCTCGAACGTCCCGTTCGTCGTCGCACCGCTCGGAACCGACCACGACGCATTCGACGGCGCGCCGGCAGGCACGCGGGCGGGCATCCTGTGCGCGGGCCGCATCGAGCCGAAAAAGAATCAAGCCGCGCTGCTCTACGCGCTGCGCGACGTCGACGTCGACGTGACGATCGTCGGCGGCGCGTACGACGCGCGCTATCTCGCGCTGTGCAAACGGTGGGCGACGCCGCGGACGCGGTTCGTGCAGCACGTCGAACGGGACGCGCTGCGGTCGCTGATGGCGGCGGCCGCCGTACACGCACACCCGTCGTGGCTCGAAACGCCGGGGCTGTCGTCGCTCGAAGCCGCTGCGTGCGGTGCGCGCATCGTCACCGGCGACCGCGGCTGCGAACGGGAGTACTTCGGCCCGGACGTGGACTACGCCGATCCCGCGGACCCGTCGTCGATCCGCGCGGCGGTGCTGCGTGCGCTGGATCGCGGCGCGCGCCCGGACGGTGACGCGCTGTCGCGCCGGCTCGCTGCGTTCACGTGGCGCCGGCACGCCGAAGCGACCGCTGGACGCGTACGCTCGCGCGATCGCGGCGCGCGCGTAATGCGCATCCTCGTCGCGGCCGAGCACGTCGGCCACGCCGGCGGGATGGAACGCTACCTCGAGATCGTGCTGCCCGCGCTCGTCGAACGCGGCATGGCGGTGCACGTGCTCGCGCGGCGAATCGACGCGATCCCGCCGGGCGCGACGGCGCGAGACCGTTCCGTGGGCGGACGAGCACGACGAGCCGAGCGCCGGCGCGCGCCATGCGGCGCAGCGCGCGATCGCGGCATTCCGCCCGGACGTCGCCGTCGCGCACAACGTCATGGACGCCGGCGTCGTGCAAGCGCTGCGCGCCGTGCCGCGTCTCGCGTACCACGCGCACGATCACCGGCCGTTCTGTCCGAACGGCGACCGTTTGTATCCGCGCACGGCGCGCATCTGCGCGCAGCCGATCGGCATCGCGTGCGCGCGGCACGCGCTCACCGACGGCTGCGCGTATGGACCGCGTCTTCGCACGGCGACGCTGATCCGGCGGCGCGGTCGGCTACGCGACGCGATTGCGGCGGCGGACGTCGTCGTCGTCGCGTCGACCTACATGCGCGATATCGCCGCACGCAACCGCATCCCGCTCGCAGCGGCTCGCGACGATACCGCCGCCGTTGTCCGACCGCGCGTACACGGACGGCGCGTCCGGGCGCGTTGCGCAGCGTCGTGTTCGCGGGGCGCATCGTCCCGCAGAAGGGCGTCGACGTTCTCGTCCGCGCGATTGCCGGTATCGATGCGCCGTCGCGCCCGTCGCTCGATGTGCTCGGGGACGGTCCCGCGCTCGCGAGCGCGCTCGAGCAGGCTTCGCGTCTCGGCGTCACGGTGCGTGCGCACGGCGTCGTTGGTCCCGATGCGGTTCGCGACGCGATGGATCGCGCCGCGCTCGTCGCGCTGCCGTCGATGTGGGCCGAGCCGTTCGGATACGTCGGCATCGAAGCGTTCGCGCGCGCGCGCCCGGTCGTCGCCTTCGACGTCGGCGGCGTGCGCGACTGGCTCGAGACGGCGTGAACGGCGTCGCTCGTCGAACGCGGCGACGAACACGCGCTCGGCAGGGTGATCGCCGCGCTGCTCGACGACCGCGACCGACGCGCGCGGTACGGCGAGTCCGCGCGCCGCGCGGCCGAACAGTACCGGCGGACGCCGATCGTCGACAGGCTCGTGCGCTGCTACACGCACGCGGAACCATGATCGAGGCGCGCGCCCACGTCACCGTGAGCCGGTCGAAGGGTGAGAGAGCATGACGCGCGCGGAGCCGCGGCTCGAACGGCACGTACCGCTCTCACCCTTCGACGAGCTCAGGGTGTACGCCGTACGCGTGAAGTCGCCGTACGCGGTGAAGGGAGTCAGCGCAGCAGCGGCACGCCGCTCGGGTAGATCGGGCGATCGATGAGTGCCTCGAGCACGTCGGCGCGAGCGGTCAGCGCGACGTCGCAGAACGCCTTGAACGCTTCGCGCTCCGCTTCGCCTTCGGCGTAGCGCTCGGTCTGCGTGAGATCGACTTTGCCGGCGACCGGCAAGAACCGCACGTAACGTCCGTCGTCGTCATCGCCCTGCTCCACGAGACCCGGCGTCCGCGAAGATGCGGATCGGCCGCACCGACCGTGCTCGAACCGTCGACGCGGTCGAAGTCGAGCATTGCCGCGATTTCGCTCTGCGGCATGCGCAGCGTGCCGCCCGACGTCATCGCCTTCATCGCGGCGTACAGACGGCGCAGCGTCGGCAGCGTCGGCGCGCCGCGCTCGATGATGAAGTCGTTGAGGTTGCGGTCCTTCTCGCCGAAGAGCAGGTGGATCGACGCGTCGCCGCCGTCGCGGCCCGCGCGCCCGGCTTGCTGGTTGAATTCGGTGAAGTCGAAGTTGAGGTGATACAGGAACACGTGCCGCACGTCGGGGAGGTCGATCCCTTCGCCGAACGCGGACGTCGCGACGACGACGCGGATCACCCCTTCGCGGAAGTAGCGCTCGACCTGCGCGCGCTCGGCGCTGCCCACGCCGGCGTGGTAGAACGCGACGATGTCTCCGCCGATCGTACGCCGCAGCTTGTCGGCCGTCTTCGACGACTCCGACCTCGAGTTGCAGTACACGATCGCCTTCTCGCCCGTGCGCGCGAAGCGCTCGATGTACGCGACCTTGTCCGCCGTGCCGCGAGCGTCGACGATGTGCAGGTTGTCGCGCACGGTCGGGTCGATCACCCATGCGTCGATGCCCAGCGCGTCGCGGATCCTCTCGAACGCGTCGTCGCCGGCGGTCGCCGTCAGCGCGAGCACTTGCGGCGCCCCGAGCGCCCCGATCGCCGCGCCGAGCCGCTGGTACGCGGGACGGTGCGTCGACTCGAACAGATGGTGCGCCTCGTCGACGACGACCAGCGACGGACGTGACGGGCCGCTGCGGAACCGCGTCGAGATGGTACTGCACGAACTCCGGCGTCGCGCAGATGATGTCCCACGCGCCGGACTCGAGCGCGTCGTTGAGCGCTGCGCGCTCGCCGGCGTCGATGGCGCCGTTCGCGCGGTGGATGCGCAGCCCGAGCGGTTCGAGACGCCGGACCAGCGCATCGTACTGGTCGTTCGCGAGCGCGCGCAAGGGATACAGCACCAGCGTCTTCGCGCCGTCTTCGAGCGCTCGGACCGCGGCCGGATACTGGAAGCACAGCGACTTGCCGCGGCCCGTTCCGAGCACCGCGAGCGTGTTCGAGCCGGCGTCGAGCCGTTCGAGCACCGCGCGCTGCGCGTCGCGCAGCGGCCGGTCGCCGATGAGCGCGCGCAGCACGTCGTCGCGGCCGGCGCGTTCGCGCAGCTCCGCTGCGGAACGCTGCGGCTCGCGCGCCCGAGAGACGTAGATGTTGATGCCGAAGCTGCGGCTGCCGCCGCCGGTAACCGCCGTGACTTCCGCCGTGTAGCGTTCGCCCGCGTCGATGTTCGGTGCGACGCGCTTCGCGATCGCCGCCTTCACGAAGCCGAGCTGCAGCAATCCGAACCACACGCCGATCGCGTTCGGGTCGTGCGCGTTCGACGGATCGCGGCGCAGCTCGAGCGAGGCACCCGGTTGCACGCCGGCGATGATGTCCTGACGGCCTTCGAAGCTGACGCCCGCGACCTTCGTGTTGAAGCCCGTCGCGTCGCCGATCGTCGCGTACGGATCGCGGTCGAGGTATGCCTTCGCGTTGCGGAAGAGCTCGTCGAGGAACGCGGATGGCGACTTCGTCTCCGACGCTTCGACAAGCTCAGCGTGACTCGGCGGCGCCGGTGTCGTGCGCTCAGCGTGACTCGGCGGCGCCGGTGTCGTGCGTTCGGCGTGGCTTGGTGCTTCGGTGCGATCGTCGCCGAAATGCGCGAGAAGCCGCTCGAAGGCGGCTTCCGACGCGGTGGGCGGAGGCAGTCGCTTGTGCGCGGCTCGCGCGCGGACGCACTACGGGATCGTCTTGTGCTCGGGCTCGGGGACCGGCTCGTCGCCGAGGTTCAGGCGGATCTCCTCGTGTCCGAGCGCTTCCGCTTCATCGTGCAAGCCGAGCGCCTGTGCGTCGAGCGGATCGATCTCGCCGTCGGCGACCGACGGTTCGGGCTCGACGCGATCGTGACGCGGCAGCTCCGCGCCGAAGTTGCGGTTCTCGAACTTCTCGAAGTCGAGGTCTTTCTGCGAGCGCTTGTAGCGCGGCGGCGGCGGCGTCCGGCGCGACGCTCCTTGGCGCTCGAGCTCGCGCCGCGCGCGGCGCGCCGCGGCGACTGCTTCGCGGTCGCGCTGCACGCTCGCCGGCGTTGCGCCGCCGCGCGCCGCAGCGACGGTCCTCGGCTGCGCGGCGAGCGAGGAGCGGCGGAACACGCTGCTGCGATGCGCGCGCTTCTGCAGCACGGCGACGAGCGGAGCGGAGTAGAAGATCGAGTGGTAGCCGCCGGAGCAGATGCCGACGAGCAGCGCGAACGCGAAGTTCTGCAGCGACGCGCCGCCGAACGCCAGCAGCGCCACCAGCGTGATGACGACCGTGGCGAGCGTGTTCACCGAGCGCGTCATCGTCTGCAGGATCGAGGTGTTCACGATCTCGTCGAACGGCTTGCCGTCCATCAGCTTGACGTTCTCGCGGATCCGGTCGAGGATGACGATCGTGTCCATGACCGAGTAGCCGATGACCGTCAGCACGGCGGCGAGGAACGCGTCGTCGACGCGCCGCCCGGCGATCGCGTAGATGCCGATCATCATCAGCGAGTCGCGCACGAGCGCGACGACGCACACCCAGCCGAAGATCAGGTTCCAGCCGAAGCGGAACGCGATGTACAGGAACTGGATCGCGATCGCGATGACGAGCGCCTTGAGCGCGTTGAACAAGTACTCGTGCGAGAGCGACGGACCGACCGTCGAGATCGAACCGTCGGTTCCGATCTTCGTCGGCGCCTTGGTTCCGGGCGCCTCGTAGACTGCGCCGATCTTCGCGATCGCCGCATAGAGCGGCCCGGTATTGTTGCCGAAGTCCGTCTGCGTCTCGATCGTCCAGCGCTCGCCGGGCGGCTCGGACGCGTTCTTCGGCGCGATGCTGTTGATCTTCGCGTCGGTGATGCCCGCGGCCGGCATCGCGGCGGCGATCTGGTCCTTCGTCACCGGCTGCGCGAAGCGCACGGTGATGTCGGTGCCGCCGGTGAACGACAGGCCGAGCCGCAGGGGCGCCCCGTCGTGACGTAGTTGTAGGCCATCATCGCGATAGCCGACCCCGATGACGCAGTACGAGATCGCCGAGACGATCTTGAACCAGCCGACGACGTTCCAGTTCAGGCGGCGGAACAGCATGTCAGTGCGCTCCGGCCGGAACGCTCGCCGCCGGAGGGCAGCGGAGCCGCGCCGTACGCGGCCTTCGACGTGACCAGATTGTTGTCGACGACGATGTCCATGAAGAACCGCGTGATCACGACGGCCGTGAACAGCGAGAGCGCGGTACCCCAGAACAGCGTGTATGCGAAACCCTTCACCGTGCCGGTGCCGAGCATGTACAGCACGCCGGCGCCGACGATCGTCGTGAAGTGCGAGTCGAAGACCGAGCTGAACGCGCGCTGGAAGCCGATGCGCACCGCGGCGCGCAGGCTCTTCCCGGCCCAGAGCTCTTCCTTCAAGCGCTCGAAGATCAGCACGTTCGCGTCGACCGCCATACCGATCGAGAGCACGAAGCCCGCGATGCCCGGGAGCGTGAGGACCGCGTGCGCCACGGAAAGCAGCGCGAGCAGCATCAGAACGTAGACGAACAGCGCGACGTCCGCGAGCACGCCCGGCAGCCGGTACATCACCGCCATGAAGATCGAGCACCAGCGCGAGGCCCGCGATCGACGCGACGAGCGACTTCTGCAGATCCTCGGCGCCGAGCGTCGCGCCGACGTCGTCCTTCTCGATGATCGTCAGCGGCACGGGCAGCGCGCCGGCGTTCAGCTCGTTGGCGAGCTCGGCGACCTGGTCTTCCGTGAACGAGCCGTGGATCATACCGTCGGTCGAGATGATGCCCTCGATCGTCGCGTCGCTGACCCATTTCTTGTCGAGGAAGATCCCCATGATCTGCCCCATGTACTTGCGCGTCATCTCCGCGAACTTCGTCGGATTCTTCGTCGTGAAGTCGACCTGCGGCTCGTTGCCCTGACCGTAACCGGGGTGCGCGCTCTTCAGCTCCGCGCCGGTGTACACGACGGGACCGCCGTCGAGATATGCCTGACTCGGCGTGTCCCTCCGCAACCGCTCGCTCGCGTACTTCTTGTCGCTGCGCGCGCGCTGGCTGACTTTCGGCGGCAGAATCTTGAACTCGAGCACCGCGACCTGCTTGAGAATATGGTCGAGCTCGTCGGCGTTCTTCAGCGCCGGCACTTCCACCAGAAGCCGGTCGCCGCCCGACCTTCGAGATCACCGGCTCCGATACGCCGAGCCCGTTGACGCGCCGGTCGATGACGAGCTCGACTTGATTCTGCACGTCGGCCGTGATCTTCGGAACGTCCTTCGTCGTCTGCAGCTGCAGCAGCACGCGCGCGCCGCCTTGAAGATCGAGGCCGAGATGGATCTTCTTCTGGATCGGGACGATCGCCCACACGCAGAGGCCGACCAAGGCCAACAGAAGGACCGTTTGTACCGGCCTCTTGAGCTTATTCCACATAGCGTTCCGGGGGAAGGGGAGAACCCCCGGATCGTAGCATGGGGCCCGGACAGCGTCAAACGCCGCTGGAGCCGTCCGGAGCAAGCGAACGAAGGTACCGGGCGCACGGAGGGCACCATTGACCGACGGCCGTGGGGTCGATGCAGGGCTCCTGCAAACGCGTTATCGCCTGACGAAACAACGCGCTGCGATCCTGCGCGCGCTCGAGGACGGTGCGCACCTCACGGCGGAAGCGATCCACGAACGCGTGCGAGCGGAGCTGCCTGCCGTGAGCCTCGGCACGATCTACCGCACGCTCGACATCCTGCGCGCGATCGGACTCGTGCAAGTCTTCGCGCACGGCGGCGCCGCCCGCTATGAAGCCGCGCTCGACAAGCACCATCATCTCGTCTGCATCGCGTGCGGCGAGATCATCAACGTGCCGGCGCCGCAAGTCGGATCGGTTGCGCTCGCCGTCGCGCAAGACAACCGGTACAGCGGAGTCGACGCGACGCTCGTCATCACCGGGCGCTGCGCGCGCTGCGCAGGGCTCGCACGGAACGGTTTGACATAATACTCCGCGGCATGCGGGAGGGGGTTCACCGAATGGCCGACCACGACACGATCACCGAGAAGTCGCTGCAGGATGCGACCAGCGGCAGCGACCTGAACGCGCTCGAGAGCCTGGCGGACCGCGCACGCATCGCGGTTGCGCGCGCCGGCAAGAGCGCCGACGTCACGTTCGACGATACCGCCGCAACGGTGAAAGCCGTCGGGGAGCATGAGGTCGTCGGCTTCCGCGCCGCGATCACGAAGCTCGAAGGCCGCATCGCCGAGCTGCGCGCGGGGTCGGCGCCCCCGAATAGCAGCCGAAGTCCGGCTAGCCCGGCGCGTCCAGCACGCCGGCCGGCGCGAGCGCGACGTCGTGCGGAAGCTCGGCGTACGCGTACACCGCGACGATGCCGACGGTGCGCAGCGTGAACTCGGCGAGCAGCGGGCGCAGCGGCGCGGTCACGACGAGCGCGTGCGGCGCGAACCGCGCGTCGGCGGCATAGCTCGCGACCGCTTCGCGGACGTGTGACGCCGTGCGCGGGTCGGGCGCGAGCCCGCCCTCCGGCGTCCACATGCTGCACGAGCTCGGCTTCGAACGCGGGCGCGACGATCAGCGGCCGCAGCGCGCGCACGCCGTCGCGTCGCATCTGCTGCGGCACGAGCACGCGCCGCACGGCTTCGGTGAGCTCGCGCGGGTCGCGCGAGTTCGCGGCTGCATCGGCGAGCGATTCGAAGGCGCCGCAGCGTCTCGCGGCCAGACGCGTTCGCGGAGCAAGCCGACGAACGCGCGATGCGCGGACGCGAACGGCAACGCGTCGGTGCCGACGTCCTTGATCACCGCGGGCACCGTCGCGCGGAGGTGCTCGACGAGCGTGTGGAACTCCTGACGGCCAAGCAGGTCTGCAGCGTGCGCGCGCGCGATCTCGGCGAGGTGCGAGCCGACGATCGAGATGGCGTCGAACGTCAGCGCGCCCGCGCGCTGCGCGCGCTCGGCGTCGTCCGGCGCGATGCTGCGCGCGGCGAGACGGTACACGGGCTCCGTCGTCGGTTCGCCGCCGACGTTCGCGAGCACGGCAGGATCGGCGACCGCGAGGAGCCGGTCGAGCGCGACGGCGCCTTCGGCGACGAGCCGGTCGCGCACGCGCAGGCCGTAGGTGCCCGCGTCGCGCAGCGGATCGTCGCGCAGGCGCACGCCGGGGATCACGATGCCCGTCTCCGCGGCGAGCGCGCGGCGCACGTCCGCGATGCGGTCGAGCAGCGCGTCCGCGTTCGGCGGCACCAGCAGCCCGTAGAGATCGGCGCCGACGTCGATCGCGAGCGCATCGACGCCGACCAACGCGAACGCGGTCTCCGGCCGCCGGACGGCGTCGCGCCGGTGCCGTTCGGCGAGCGCGCGCGCGTGCGCGTCGGCGCCGCGCTTGCGGCGTTCCGCGAGCAGCGCGCCGGCAAACGCGATCGCACCGATCGATGCGAAGAGCGGCGCCGGGAACGCCGGCACGAACGCGAGCGCGACGATCAAACCCGCCGCGACGCGCAGGACGTCCGGGCGCGCGAGCAGCTGCGCGGCGAGATCGACGCCGAGCGCGCCGTCGCCGGCAACCCGCGTGACCATCAGGCCCATCGCGGTGGAGATGACGAACGCGGGCAGCGTCGTGAGCAGGGCGTTGCCGACCGAGAGGATCGCGAAGGTCTGCAGCGCGTCGAGCGGCGCCATGCCGTGGTAGAGCGTGCCGGCGAGGACGCCGCCGATCAGGTTCAGGACGACGATCACGAGCGCGGCGATCGCGTCGCCCTTCACGAACTTGCCAGCGCCGTCCATCGCAGCGTAGAAGTCCGCCTCGCGCTGCACCCGCGCGCGCTTGCGGCGCGCGACGTCCGCGTCGAGCAGACCCGCGTGCAGGTCGGCGTCGATCGCCATCTGCTTGCCCGGCATCGCGTCCAGCGTGAAGCGCGCGCACACCTCGGCGACGCGCTGCGCGCCGCTGGCGATCACGACGAACTGGATCGTGATCAGAATCGCGAAGACGATCAGTCCGACGACGACGTTGCCGCGCACGACGAACGCGCCGAACGCCGGAATCAGCGCGCCCGCTCCGTCGGGCTCGTGCCCTTGCGTGAGGATCAGCCGCGTCGCGCTGACGTCCAGCGCGAGCCGGAACAGCGTTGCGAGCAGCAGGCAGGGCGCGAACGCGGAGAACTCCAGCGGCTCCTCGACGCGCACGCTGATCATCAGCATCAGCGCCGAGCCGAAGAGGTTCAGCGCGAGCAGCGCATCGAGCAGCGGCGGCGGCAACGGGACGATGAGGATCGCGACGACGCCGAGCACCGCGACGGCGAACGCGCTCGACACGCCGCGACGTCACAGCGCGTCCGCCGGTCGCGAGCGCCGCGATGATCTCCGCCACCGCGACGTACGCATCGAACGGGATCGCGTATCCCGCCTCGCCCTGCGCGTAGAGCAGACGCGCGAGCGCGACGTCTTCGACGATCGGGATGCCGCTGTTCGGCCGCGATGCACGCACGCGGCGCGCCGCATCGTCGACCGCGCGCAGGAGGATCTCCGGCACCGGCACCGCGGGCGGCGCGTAGCGCAGCGCGACCGCGACGTGCGTCGGGTTGACGACGACGAACGACGCCTCGCGCATGCGCGCGATGCCGCCGCGCACGCACCGCACGGTGCGCGCTTTTCCGGCGCGCGCGCGATTGCGGATCGCCGTCGTTCTCCTTCGTGTCGCGCTTGAGCTCGTCGAGCGACATCCGCAGGCTGCGCAGCCACCGCCGTCGCGTCAGCGCGACGTCGAGCGACGGCGAACGCCGCGCCGATGACGAGCGCGGCGATGCATGCGCGCAGCGCCGCCGTGCCGACGAGCGACGCGGCGGCGATCGGCGACGCGAGCGTAGCCGCGCCGTCGATCGCGGCGCGTATCGTCGGCGTCACCGCCGCGAGCGCGGCGGCGAGCGCGCACGCCGCGCGCGCGAGACCGGCGAACGTCTCGACGCTCGCCATCCGCCGGCATCCCGCGATCGGATCGAGCCGCTTGAGGTCGACGCGAATCCCCGCGATGTGCAGTCCGCCGCCCTGCACGAGCGCGGCGCACGTCCCGGCAAGCGCCGCGGCGCACGCGGGCGCGAGCGCGGCGCTCGCAAGAACCGCGCTTGCGGCGAGCGCGCGCGTTCCGTCGCCACGCAGCGCCGCCGCAGCCGCAGTCGCCGCGATCGGCACGGCGAATGCCGCGGTGCACGCCGACGCCGCGAACGCCGCGATCGTCGAAACCTCCGACGAGCGCGCGACGTTGCCTTCGCTGCGTGCGCGCTTGCGGCGCGCCGCCGTCGGATCGAAACGGCGGTCACCGTCGTCGCTCACGGCGGCGCCGCCCACGGCAGCACGAGCCACGGAACGGCGCCGACGTGCGCGAGCGCCGGCACGAGCGCGATCGTCACCGCGAGTGCCGCGCCGAACACCGCCGGGAACGCGATGCCGACGTTCGACAGCCGTGGCACGACGCGCGTGACGGCGGCGAGCGCGAGGTGCACGCTCGCAGCGGCGCCGATCGCGGGAGCGGCGACCAGCAACGCCGCGCGCAGCAGCGTCCGCGGCAGCGCGAGCCCGAAACCGAGCCACGCGTCGCGCGATGCGGACGCGCCCGGCACGACGGCGCCGAACGACGATGCGAACGCGTCGACGAGCGGCACCCATCCGTCGCACAGCAGAAACGCGAGCAGGAACACCGACGACCACAGCCGCCCGAACGCCTGCGCGTTCGTGACGTTCGCGCCGGGGACGCTGCCGCGGACGCCGAGGTAGTCGTCGACCGTGCGGCCCGCGAAGAATGCGCCGTCGTAGAGCAGCGATGCGCCCAGGCCGATCGCCGCGCCGAGCACGAACTCGCCGCCGATCGCGACCGTGAACGCGACGAGCGTCATCGCGTGCGCGCGCGCGACGTGCGGCGCGAGGGCGAATGCGAGCGCGAGCGCCGTGCCGGCGCGCACGGTGTGCGGCACCGACGGATGCGAGAACCCCGGCGCGCGCGCGACCAGGCCGGCCGCGCGCGCGAACACGAGCCAGACGGTCGACGTCCGGCGACACGTCAGCCGCGCACGAGCGGCACGATCTGCTCGACCGATTCGCGCAGGAGCTGCGCACATAGCGCGAGGCCGAAGCGCCCGCCGAGCGCGACGACGGTGCCGACGGCGAGCAGCTTCGGGAGCATCGTGAGCGTTTGCTCCTGCACCTGCGTAGCGGCCTGAAGGATCGCGACCGCGGCGCCGGCGAGCGCGCCCGCCACGAGCACCGGCAACGTCAGCACCGCGGCGACGATCAACGCATCGCGCAGCAGCCCGTCGAACGCATCCACGCGCCCAGCGTACGGACCGCGCGTTGCCGCCGCGTTACGGCGGAGCGATCACCATGCGCGCCGCGCCGCCATCGTCGCCGACACGACGGCGCGCGTCGCCGGCGAGCGGTTCAGCGTGTAGAAATGCACGCCCGGCGCCCCGCGCGCGAGCAGGTCGGCGACCTGCAGCGTCATGTAGGCGACGCCGAGCTCCGCGATCGCGGTCGGGTCCTCGCGCCGCACGTCGAGCTCCGCGCGCAGGCTCGCGGGGATCGTCGCGCCGCACCGCTCGAACACCGCAATCTGATCGTAACTCGTGATCGGCATGATGCCCGGGACGATCGGGACCGTGATCCCCCACTGCCGCGCGCGGTCGACGAACTCGACGTAGCGCGCGTTGTCGAAGAACAGCTGCGTCACGAGAAACTCGGCGCCCGCGCGCACCTTCGCGCAGAGCGCATGCAGGTCGGCGTCGAGACTCGCGGCTTCCGGATGCTTCTCGGGATAGCACGCGCCGCCGATGCAGAACGGAAACTCGGCGCGCAGCATCGCGATCAGGTCGCTCGCGTGATCGAGCCCGTTCTCGACCGGCACGAACGTCGTGCTGCCGCGCGGCGGATCGCCGCGCAGCGCCATGATGTTCTCGATCCCGCCCGCGCGAAGGTCCCGAAGCAGCTCGCGCAGCTCGTCGGCCGTGGCGCCGACGCACGTCACGTGCGCCATGACGTCGAAGCCGGCATCGCTCCGCAGCCGTTTCGCGAGGTCGACGGTGCGCGAGCGGGTCGAGCCGCCGGCACCGTACGTGATCGACACGAAACCAGGATCGAGCGGCTTGAGCGCCTCGATCGTCGCGAACAGGTTCGCCTCTGCCGCGTCGGTACGCGGCGGGAAGAACTCGAACGAGAACAGCGGCCGCCGCGCGCCTAGCTTCTCCGAGATGCGCACGGCGCGCCGTTCTCCCGTGCGTCAGCGGCATACTTCACGCCGCGGTCCACGCCGCGCATCATCCCCCGATTTGGACTCCCGCGACCGCTCCGCGCGTCATCTCCGCGAGCGCCCGCGCGACCGCGTCCGGCGACGACGACGCTGCGCCGGACAGCCACGCTTCGAGCAGAGCCAGCTGCGCGCCGGCCAACGCCGTCGCCGTCAGAATGAACGGGACCACGGTCCGTGCGCCGCGGCTCTTCAGCCGCTCTTCGATCAGTCTCGCGAGCAGGCGCGTGACGAGCGGCCGTGCCGCGCCGCGCAGCATGCCGATCGCGAGCTCGCGGTTCGACCGGAAGTGATCGACGATCACGCGGAGACGTTCGTCACCGCGCGGACCGGCGACGGCATCGGCAAGCGCCGCGAGCACGGGCGCCATGCTGTCTTCGAGCACGTCGAGCTTGTTGTCGAAATGCTCGTAGAACGTCGACCGGCCGATCTGCGCGCGCTCGATCACGTCGCGAACCGTCACGCGACCGTATCCGCGCTGCAGCATCAGCTCGTCGAACGCGGCCACCACCGCCGCGCGCGTCCGGTCGGCGCGGCGGTCGCGCACGCCCTCGCGCTGCGGTCCGGAAGCGAACATACGGCGCCGAGTGTCCGGCCGGTTCGCGCCGTGCCGTGCTATCCTCGGCGCTGCTTCATCCACGAGGTCTCTCCGACATGTCGAACGCAACGCCGCCGCCGGCCGGCAACGCGCCGCGCGGCGCGCTCGCCGGCGCCGCGCTCGTCGCCGGCGCCGCAATCAGCCTCGTCGCGCTCTCGCATCATCCGTCGGTGCACGGTCACGGCGGCGCAACCCTCCTCGTTCAGATGGCGCGCCTTCGCGCCGCCGACGCGACGGTGCACGCGGTCGTGATCGCCGCCGCGGGCGCGCAGCTGTTCGGCCTGGCCGTCTTCTCGCTGCGGCGCGGACTGCGTTACGAGAGCGTCGTCGGCGCGGCCGTGGCGTACGCGATCGCAACGGCTGCGATCGTCGGAGCCGCGATCCTCGACGGCTTTGTGATTCCGGCCGTGGCGGCGCGCGCCGTTGCGGTGAGTACCGCGGGGCTTGCGGCTTCGCCGAGCGCCGACGTCGTCGCGCCGGCAATGATCTCGGCTGCCGCGACCGCGGTGCAGGTGCTGACGAAGATCGCGCTCGTCAGCATGCCGATCGCGGTGATCCTGTGGTCGACCAGCATCGTACGCGGCACGCCCGTTCTACGCGGCGTCGCGATGCTCGGCTTCGTCTCGAGCGCGGCGCTGATCGGGTTCGCCGTCTTCGGCGGATCGATCAGCGCGCACATCGTCGGCGCGATCGGCGGCCTCGCGGTGGTATGGAACATCGCGATCGGCGCGCTGATGATCCGCGGTGACCTCTAGCCGCGTCGAACGCAGCCGCAACTATCGGAAGCTCTGCACGACGCCGTTGCACACCAGCGCCCAGCCGTCGACCGTGACGAACAGCAGCAGCTTGCACGGCAGCGAGATCACCGGCGGCGACAGCATCACCATCCCGAGTCCCATCAGGATCGCGGAGACGGCGAGGTCGATCGCGACGAACGGAAGATAGAGCGCGACGCCGATGGCGAACGCCGAGCGCAGCTCGCCGACGACGAACGCGGGGATCAGCACCGTCAGCGGCGCGGCGGCGGGCGGCTCGTCGTGCGGCCGGTGCGCAATCCGGGCGAACACGGCGAGGTCGCGCACCTTCGTCTGCCGCACCATGAACGCGCGCAGCGGCCGCGCCGCGCGGTCGAGGAATGCGGTTTGCGTGATCCGTCCGTCGGCGTACGGCCGGATCGCCTCGCGCTGCACGGCTTCGAGCGTCGGTGTCATGACGACCAACGTCAGCACCAGTGCAAGGCCCGTCAGCACCGCGTTCGGCGGCAGCATCGTGCTGCCGATCGCCGAGCGCACGAGCGACAGCACGACGACGATACGCACGAACGACGTCGTGAGCACGAGCACGAACGGGGCGATCGACAGCAGCGTGAGCGCCGCAAGAATGTCCAGCGGCAATCCCGCGTGGCCCGGATGCGCGATGCGCAGCACGTCGTCCATGCGCGCATCGTAGGCGCGCACGGTGTCCGGCCCGCGGCGCCGGTGTTACGGCTTCTCGATCAGCTCGGTGATGCGGACGCCGAAGCTCTCGTCGATCGCGACGACCTCGCCGCGCGCCACGAGACGGTCGTTCACGAGCAGGTCGACCGGTCCGCCGGCCAAGCGGTCCAGCTCGACGATCGAGCCCGTTCCGAGCTTGAGGATGTCGCGAACGAGCATTTTGCACGTGCCGAGCTCCGCCGTCACCTTCAGCGGCACGTTCATCAAGAGGTCGAGGTTCTTGCCTTGCTCGGTCATGGTCATCCGCGGACTCCCGTTGCGACGTCGTTCACCAGAAAAGCCGTTCGTGAACCGACGACACCGGCGACGCCGGTGGCAAGGCGCCTGGGGCCGCAGTTCAAGGATGCCGGCGCCCCAACCTTGGTTGCGAGCTTCACGACGTGGCCGGGCCGAAGCTGAACGAATTCTGCCGCGTCGAGGATACCTTCGGCGAAAACGGCGCGCGCTTCAAGCGCCACGTGGGCGAGCGCGTCCTCCGAGACCGTCGGAGAGGGAGCGGGCTCGGGCAGCCCGCGCGTCACGGCGACGCCGAGCGTGAGCGGGATCGGCGTGCGCACGCGCAGGTCCACATACGCATCGCAGGCCGGGACATCTCGCGCGGACACGATCCGGCCGGACGCGCCGCCGCCGTCGCAGATCGCGTCCAGCGTGGCGCCGCAGCGGTCCGCGATGCGCTCGAGCGCTCGCTGCTCGAGCGCCGAGCACGCCGGCGACGCGCCGGCCGCCGGCGATGCCGGCTCGCCGAACGCGTGCAGAACGAGCCGCCGCGCGTCCGCGGGCGGGATGACGAACACGGCGTCGGAGGGCCTCCCGCGACGGAGATACAGAAGCGCGTCGCGGGTGAGATCGCGTCCACGCGCGCGCCGTCAGCGCGGCGGGCTCCCCGAGCGCCAGCTCGCACGCGCCGAACAGCTCGCGCAGCGCGGCTTCCACCGCGCGGCCGACCGCGCACGCGGCGGCGATCGGCAACGCCGCGCGCGGCACGAACGCGATCCGCCGCACGCGCGCGTCCGCCGGCTCGAACCGCGCGCACGCGATCATTTGACGAGATCCACGGCCGTCTTCGCCACGCGCGCGTTCGCGGTGACGGCGGCACCGAGCGCCTCGAATGCACGGTACGCTTCGTCGAGCCGCGCGACACCCGCGGCGACGTCGATCGTGCCCGCGTCCCGGCTCGACGTCGCGAGCGGCGAGAACGTTCCATCGCCCGGCGTGCCGTAATGCGGGACGACGCCGTTCGGCGCGGCGACGCGGTCGCCGTCGAGACGGACCGGCTGCGTGCCCGCCGGAAACCGCGCGAGCGCGACGCGTCCGACGACGACCCGCTCCGTGCTGCGCGCGCCGGTGTGCGGATCGATCGTATCGCGCGCGTAGGCGACGGTTCCGTCCGCCTCGACGCGTGCGCCGTTGGCACGCCCGAGCGCGCGGTCGACGTCCGGCACGCGCAGCGGCCCCGCGACCGCGCCGCGCGCGTCGCCGCCCGGATAGCCCAACACCTCGCCGCCCGACGCCGTGCGCACCACGCCGTCCGCGACCGACAGCGCGCCGTCCCGCTCGTACGCGCGCGCCCCATCCGCACCGCGCGTCACGAACCACGCGCCGGCCGGCGGCACGACGCTCATCGGATCCGTCGACGGCACGACCTGCGGTTCCGTCCGAACGTCGTCGTTGAGCGGCACGGCCCCGGCACGAAACACATCGCGCAGATCGTGCGCGCGCGAGAGTACCCGTTCGTACGCCTCCAGCGGCGATGAATTGATCATGACCCCACCTCCACGCTCGACCCGGACGCAGCGAGCACGAATCGCGCATGCGCGAGCGCACGTTCCACCCGCTCCCGCAACCGAGGCACGCACACCGCAACGACGCGCGTCCGCACCCCATCAGCACGCACGACGATGCACACGCGAGCACCCGAATCCCGCAAGGTCACAGACGAGCACCCGTTCGCGTACGTCGTGCGTCGCGACACGAGCCCGCACAACACGAGCGACGCGCCGAGCAAACCCACTAACCGGCAAACGCCGTTCCGAAAGTCACATCATCGATCGTGCCGTGCCGGCCGCGCGCACGCGGGGTGCCCCGGCGGGGCGTCGCGAAGCCCGCTGCGCCAGGATTGGCGCAGCGCGCGGAGCGCCGAGCCTGACGTTCGCCCACGAGGGGCGAACGTGGGGCGTCCCCGGCCGGGACACCACGCGTGCGCGCGGCCGGCACCCCGCCACCACCGCGAAGGTGCAGCGCGCTGTACCACGCCTGCGAGAGCGCCCGCCGATCCGTGAGCGCCAACTGCGTCGCGACGACCGCGACCCCCGATGTCTCGTGCATACAACCCGCGTCCTCCCGAGCGCACGATACCGCGTGCGAGAAGACGGCGGCGTTACGCGGCGATTACCGCAAGCTGCGAGAGGCGGCCGAGGAATGCGCCGTACGCCAGCGCCCGTCGTCGAACGAAGCGCCGGGGGCGAGATACATCCCCGCATGCCCGATGTCGAACGTCGCGACGAAGTTGCGAAGCACGCCGAGCCCGACGTTGCCGGCGTCGACGCGGTCGGCAAAGGCGCCTTGCTTCGCGAGCACGACGTCGACGCTGCGGTGGTAGAGATCGAACCCGCCGAGCTGCACCGCGTCGAGCGACGTGCGGTACGTCGCGTTCGCGCCGCCGATGCCGTAGCTCCACGACGGCAGCGCGGAGAACGGCACGATGCCGGGATGCGCGTCGAGGAACGGCCGGTACAGGAGCAGATCGCCGCTGTTGCCGGTGTCGACGATGAACGGAGCGTCCAGCCTGCCGTTGACGCGCACGTTGGTTTCCGCGAGCTCGCGGTCGACGTCGAGGTCGACGTGCGTGCCTCGCGGCGTGAACGATCCCGGCGGGCCGAACCGCATCACGCCGCGCGCGAAGTCCATCTCGACGACGGCGGACGCGAAGAACGGATAGCCGAGGATGCCGTCGATCTTGGCGCCGCCCATCAGGTTGCGCGCGATGTCGAGCGACGACACGACGACGTCGTTCATCGCAACGCCGTCGATCTCGATCTTCGGCAGGACGGCGGCGACGAGCCCGCCGCTGCGCGCGGCGCCGCGCACTTCCATCGCGCCTTGGCCGGAGACGCCCGCGGCGCGCAGCACCGCCGTATCGACGAGGATCGACTGCGCTCCCGTGTCGAGCAGGAAGAACCAGTCGCGGTCCGCGATGCGAACGGTCACGCCGACGTGGCCGTCGCGCTCGATGAGCGGCAGCGTGTGCACGCGATCCGCGAGCAGCGTGCGCGCGGGCGGCAGCACGAACGTCGACGGCTCGATCGGCGTACCGATGCGCACCGAGTCCGTCTGCTGCACCGTGTCGAAGCGATGATCGCCGTCGGTGAGCACGTCGCGGAACGCGAGCTTGCGTCCGTCGACGTCGCGCCAGTCGGAGTAGTCGACGTACGATGGTCCGTCGCCGTCGAGATATTCCAGGCGCAACGGAAGACCGGTCGACGCGTCGATCCACAGCGTCTCCGGCTCGCCGCCGTCGGCGGAGATCTCCAGGCGCCACGCGCGGGCGCCGCCGACGCTGCCCCAGCCCGCGAATCGCGCGTGTTGCGGCTCGTGCACGAACGCGCCGGAGCCGATGAGCTCGTCGGTCAGCGCGCGGCGGCGCAGATAGCCGCGCAGCTCGCGCACGTTGCCGTTCGCGTTCTGCACGAAGATGCGATCGCCGAGTCGCAGCGTCGTTTCGCGGCGCGGACCGAGCACGTCGTCCTCGCGTTCGTCCGGACCATCGCGCGCGATGCGAAACGTCCCGGACAGTCCCTCGCCGGACAGCGTGCCTTCCGCGACGTACGTCGGCATGTCGGCCGCATGCGTCGCGCGATCGTACGCGGCGAGAATCGTCGCGACCGGGACGCCGGCGTCCGCCGTGCCGCTTCGCGGCAGCCGGCGCGCCGAAGAAGATCAGCGCCGACGCGCTAACGGCCGCTGCTGTACGAGTTGAACGAAGCCAGAACGTTTTGGACGTAGTTGCGCGTCTCCGCGTACGGGGGGACGCCGCCGTATTTCTCCACCGCACCCGGTCCCGCATTGTAGGCGGCGACCGCGAGCGGCATGTTTCCGCCGAAGCGGTCGAGCAAGCCGCGCAAGTACCGCGTTCCCCCGGCAACATTCTGTACGGGATCGTACGCGTCGCGCACGCCGAGCGACGCCGCAGTGTCCGGCATCAGCTGCATGAGCCCTTGCGCGCCGGTCTTCGACGTCGCGTTCGCGTTGAATCCCGACTCGTTCGCGATGACGGCCTTGATCAGCGCGGGATCGACTTGCCACGCAGCGGAGTTCTGCTGCACGAGCGCGTCGATCTCGGCCGGGCGCGACCGGCGCGCGCGCCGGCACGGTCGTGTCGGGCCCGTCGTCGCCTGCGGGCGGCATCGCGTACCCGCGCATCGCGGGCTGAAGCGCGCCGGCGAGCGCCGTGGCGAACCGCGGCGCGCCGACGGAAGCGGCAGCCTGTGGGGGCGGAGCGGGCGGCGTGCCGCTGATGTCGGCGATGCGCTGCTGCACGGCCGCGATCTCGGCGAAGACGTCCATCACGTCAGGATATCGGCTAGGCGGGCGAGCCGCGTGAGCGTCTCCGCCGCGGGCGACGGCTCCGGGCCCTGGAGCAGGAACGCGTCGAGCTCGGCCTCATGCGCCACGCAGCGGGCGGTGAACGCGTCGAACGCGGACACGCCGAGCGCCCGGGCGTCGCGCGATTCCTCGAGCGCGACGAACGCCGCGCGCACGACGCGGGCCGCGGCGACGTGCTCGCGCGAGCCGGCGTCGGCGATCGTGCGGCTCGCGCTGCGGCCGAGATCGACGGCCGGAAAGCGTCCGGCCCGCGCGAGACGTTCCGACAGCACGACGTGGCCGTCGAGCGCGGCGCGTGCCGCGGCGACGACCGGATCGTCCTCCTCGCCGGCGTCCGCGAGCACCGATGCGATCAGCGTCACGCAGCCGCGCGCGTCGGCTCCCGCACGCTCCAGCAAACGCGCGAACACGTTCAGCGCGGCGGGCGGGAATCCGCCGCGCCCCGCCGGCTCGCCGGCTCCGACCGCAAGGTCGCGCGCGGCGCACGCGACGCGCGCGAGCGAGTCGAGCACCAGCAACACATCCAGACCGCGGCGGCGCAACGCCGCGGCATGCGCGAACGCGATTTCGGCCGCGCGCACGCGTTCCGCGGGTGCGCGGTCGCTCGTCGCGCAGACCACGGTCGTGCGCGCGTCGAGCTGCGCGATGCGGCGCTCCGCCTCGCGGCCGCGCTCGCCGATCAGCGCGACGACGACCGCGTCGGCGTCCGCGCCGCGCACGATCGCATCGAGCAGCGTCGTCTTGCCGCATCCGGCCGTGCCGATGATCCCCACGCGCGCGCCGCGCGCGAGCGCGAGCGGACCGTCGATCGCGCGCACGCCGGTCCAGAACACGTCGCGACACGGCCGGCGTTCCACGGGCGCCGTCGCCGCGATCTCGCACGGCACGCGCGCACCGCGGATCGGCGGACGCCCGTCGATCGGCTCGCCGCCCGCGTCGATCGCGCGTCCGAACAACCGCGTTCCCAGCGGCAGCGAGAGCACCGACGCGTCCGCAACGACGCGGTCTCCGGCCGCGATACCATCGACGGCACCGAACGGCGCGGCAACCGCGCGCTCGCCGTCGACGGAGACGATGCGCGCGCACGCCGCGCGCGCCGCGGACACGATGCGCACGCCGTCGCCGATCCGCGCGAACGGAAGACGAACCGTGACGAGGCCGCCGCGCGTCGCCTCGACGCGCCCCGTCGCGCGCCCGATCACGCGAAGGCCTCGAGCACGCACGCGAGCCGCACGCCGAGGCGTGCGTCGATCTCGCCGCTGCGAAGCTCGACGATCGCGTCGCCGCGCGCGAGCTCGGCATCGCCGACGACGACGATGCCGTCGATCGCGACGCGTTCGTCCGGCGCGACGCGCACGCGCAGCGCCGGCGTTTCCGCGGTTATCGGCCCGCACGAGCGCGGCGACGTCGCAGGGTGCGAGGCGCAGTTCCCGTGCGAGCACGCGTGACGCGATCTCGCGCAGCAGTCGCGGCACGGCGGCGTCGACCGCGTCCGCGATCGCCGCGCGAAAGCGGCGCGCGTCGCGCAACGCCACCTGCACCGCAGACGCGCACTGCGCGTGCAGCGACGCAGCCGCGCATTCCGCGTCCGCCGCCGGCGCGCATGCCGCGATTGCGGCGACGGCGTCCGTCGCGGCGACCGCGCCGGTCGGGATCCCGTTCGCATCCGCCTCGGCTCCATCGCCGTCGCGCGCGGCGGGCGCGCCCGCACGCGGCGGCGGGCGCAGCAGATCGGCGAGCGCGACGAACTCACCGCTCACGCAGCAGCTCCTCGGCACTCGGCACGAGCGCGCCGTTCGCGCGCGGCAACCGGCGCACGATCGCGGATCGTTCGTCCGGATCGTACAGCTCGAGCACCGCAGCCGCTCCGGCGGCCGGCAGCGACGCGATGACGGCCGCGGCCACGTGCGGCGGTTCGCCGCGCAGCGCGTCGCGCACGCGGTCCGCGGGAAGCACGGTCGCGGCATGCGCGACGCCGCGCACGGACGCCGACTCGAGCACGCGCGCGACGACGCTCGCGAGCGGTTTCGCACCCAGCGCGACGGCGACGACGACGCCGATCGCCGTGATCGCCTGCGGCACGACGCCGGCGACGGTCGCGAGCCACGGCGGCGGCGCGTGTCGGTCGCGATCCGGCGCGCCGCCGAACGCGACGGCTTCGACGGTGAGCGCGTCGCCGCGGTCCGGACGAATGCCCGCGGCCGCCGCCGCGAGCGCGCGAATCTTGTCGACGTCGAGCGCGCGGGACGCGTCGACGAACACCGCGACGGTGAGGCGCGCGGTCGCATTCGCGGCCGCGACGCGGTGCTCGTCGCGCGTGACGCTGCCGCGATCCTCCGTCGCCGTCGCCTTCGAATAGCGTTTCGGACCCGCCGCATAGCGTTCGTCGCTCGTGGAGCGCGCGATGCTGCCGTCGAGCGCGGAGCGGCGCACGTCGTGCACGTCACGGCGCTCGCCGAGCGGTTCGCGGTGCACGCGCACGATGGTCACGCCGGCGCCGAACGCGTCGTCGAGCGCGCTCTGCAGCGCGCTCTGAACGTCCGTTGCATCGGGCGCGTCGTCCTCGCCCGCGACGACGCCGCGGTCGTCGAGCACCGTCACGCGCTGCGCATCGAGACCCGGCACGCCGCCGGCGACGAACGCCTTGATGCCGTCCACCGTGCGCGCGCTGGGGCGCGCGTTCGCGGAGAGCGTGAGGCGCACGGACGCGCTCGCGTCGCGGCGCGGCTCGTCCGCGTACACGCCGGCAGCCGACGGCGCGATGACGATGCGCGCGTCGGCGATACCGGCCACGCCGCGCAGCGCCAGCGCGAGGTCGGCCGCGAGCGCATCGCGCGTCTGCGCCTCCAGCACCGTTTGCGGCGTCAGCGCCCCGGCGTGCGCGAGCGCTTCGGCGCTTCCGGCGAGGTGCGGACGCGGCACGCCGGCCAGCGCAAGACGCAGCAGCAGGTTCGACCGTATCGCGGCCGGCACGCGCACGTTGTCGCCCGACGGCATATACGCGACGTCCCATGCGGCGAGGCGCGATTCGACGTCGGCGAGCTGGTCCGCGCGGAGCGGCGTGGCGAACAGCGGCACGCGCGTGTCGCGCGACGCGACGGCGCACGCAACCCCGATCGCGATCAGCGCGAGCAGCCCGGCCGCAGCCAGCATGCGCGCGCGCCGAGGCAAGGCGCGAACGCGCTCGAGCACCGCCGCGAACGTCATCGCTCAGAGCTGCATGCCGAGCAGCGTCGTCACGGACTGCGCCGTGCGCTGCGCGGCGGATGCCGCGATCTGCAGTGCGATGTCGGCGCGCGCGCGTTCGACGACCATCTCCTGCAGCCCGCCGCGGTGCGTCGCGAACGCGCGTTCCGCCGCGTCGGCACGTTCGAGGATCGCGCCGGCGGCGTCGACGAGCCGCGCGAACGCGTTCGCGTCCGACCCGCCCGCGCGCGATACGGCCGCGGGCGACGGGCCGTCGGGAACGAGCACGTCGACGCGCATCAGACGCGTCCCACGTCGAGCGTCCGCTCCGCGAGATGCTTGCCGGCATCGAAGATGCTCGCGTTCAGCTCGTACGCGCGCTGCGCGTCGAGCACGGCGATCATCTCCGTCAGCGCGTCGGCCGTCTCGCCCGCCGGTCCGACGCCGGCGACGCGCGTCCACGGCTCGTCGGATTCGTCCTCGCCGATGCCGCGGTCGAAGGGAAACGCGTCGTCGTCCGGCGTGCGCGCCTCGACCCGCGCCACGAGCCGCGCGTACGGATGGTGCGGCGAGGCGGCTTGCGCGGCAGCCACGTTGCGCGCGGCGACGTCGAGCAACGTGCGCTGCACGCCCATGCCGTCGGCCGCGATCGAGAGCAGGTCCAGCTCGCTCATCGCGACACCGTGCGCAGCTCGGCGACGTGCGACCGGACGGCGGCGAGCAGGGCTTCCTGGAACACCGCCGCCCGGGCGATGCGCGCGGCGGCGCGCTCGTCGCCGGGCCGCTCCGGGGGCGAGCCGCACGACGGCGTCGCGTGCCGCGAGGCCGGCCTCGGCGGTCGGAAAGGCCGAATCGTTCATGCGGCCAGCATGCGCCGCCGATATGACCGTTAGGTTGCCCCAACATGAGGAACGCCGCTCCGTGCACGATCCGGTCAACGTCCCCGCTTCAGGCAGCGCGCTCGGCGCGCTGCGAAAGCGTGCCGCCGGCGACCCCGCCCTCCTGGCGGCGATCGCCGAGGCGGAGCGTGCCTACGAGACCCTGGCGCTCGAGCGCGCGGCGCTGCAGAGCCGTCTTTCCGCTTCGTCCACGAATGCCGACCGGGAGCTCGCGAAGCTTCGCACGCTGGGGCGCGTAGCCGAGACCGTCAACTCCTCGCTCGAGCTCGACGTCGTGCTGCGGCGCGTGCTCGACACGGCGGTCGAGGTGATGAAGGCCGAACGCGGCTTCCTGATGATCGCGAACGCCGAGGGCAACCTCGAGCTGAC
Organism: Vulcanimicrobiota bacterium; assembly: GCA_963841685.1. Taxonomy (GTDB): domain Bacteria; phylum Vulcanimicrobiota; class Vulcanimicrobiia; order Vulcanimicrobiales; family Vulcanimicrobiaceae; genus Vulcanimicrobium. The sequence goes on along the minus strand of CAWJDU010000003.1, from coordinate 817,684 downwards.
CACGACCTACGGCATCGACCGCGCGACGGTCGAGGGCGACGACATGCGGCCCTCGCATACGACCGTGCGTCGCGTGTTCGAGACCGGCGAACCGGTCGTGACGACCGACGCACAGCAGGATCCGCGCTTCAACGTGAACCTGTCGGTGCGCGCGCTACGGCTGCGCTCGATCATCTGCGTGCCGCTCGCGATCAAGTCGCGCACGATCGGCGTCGTGTATCTCGACTCCCGCGTTGCGCCCGGCCTCTTCAGCCCGCACGATCCGGACCTGTTGACGGCGTTCGCGAACCAAGCCGCGCTCGCGATCGAGAACGCGCGGCTCTTCGACGCCGAGCGCGCGCGCGTCGTGGAGATCACGCGCCTCGAGCAGCTGCAGGCGCGCGTGCTGGGCTCGATCACGAACGGTGTCATCACGCTCGACGGCGACGGCACGATCTCGACGTTCAACGACGCGGCCGTGGAGACGTTCGGCGTCAACGCCGCAACGATGATCGGCAAGCCGGTGCGCGCGCTCGGAGCGCTGCTGCCCGGAATCGGCACGCTGCTGAACGAGCATCTCATGCCGTCGAAGCCGGCCGAGATCGACGCCATGCACCCGACGCGCGGTCCGCTGAATCTGGAAGTGCGCGCCGCATCGATCGAGCTCCCGGACAACGCCGGCACGCAAGGCTGGGCCATCGCCGTCACCGATCTCACGGAAACGCGCAAGCTCGAGCGGCTGCACGCCGCGGATGTCGAGCAGCGGCGCGCGATCCGCGACGCGTTCGCGCGCTACTTGGCGCCGCACGTCGTCGAACAGCTGATGCGCGCACCCGGCGGCGTCGCGCTCGGCGGGGAACGCGCCACCGCAACGGTCCTCTTCGCCGACATCGTCGGCTTCACGGAGATGGCGGAGCGGCTCGAAGCGGAAGCCGTCGTCGAGATCCTCAACGCGTTCTTCAGCGCCGCCGTGCAGATCGTGTTCGACCACGACGGGCTGCTCGACAAGTTCTACGGCGACGGCCTGATGGTCGTGTTCGGCCCGCCGCGCGTGCGCGAAGACGACGCCGTGCGCGCGCTCGCCGTCGCGCGCGAGCTGCACCACGCGGCACAGAACATCGTCGCCAACAATGCGCCGCTGCACCTCTCGATCGGCATCGCGACCGGCGAGGTCGTCGCGGGGCACATCGGCAGCCCCAAACGCATGGACTACACCGTCATCGGCGACGCCGCCAACCTCGCAAGCCGGCTCCAAGGCGCGTGCCCTTCGGGCGCGACGTACGCCGACGAAGCGACGTACACGCGTCTGCTGAATCGGCCCGCCGCCGAGAAGCTGATCGCGAAAATCCGCGGCAAGGCGGAGCCGGTCACGATCTACGCGATCAGCTGAACCGCACACCACCGCGAAGGCTCACCACCACCGCGAACGCTCACCACCACCGCTCACCCTTCGACGAGCTCAGGGTGACAGCGATCAGGCGCCGCTCACGCAATCGTGCGGTGTCGCGGGCGCGACACCGCCACGAACGCCGTCAGCGCTTCGAGAACTGGAACCGCTTGCGCGCCCGCTTCCGCCCGTACTTCTTCGACTCTTTCTCGCGCGGATCGCGCGTGAGCAGTCCGTTCCGGCGGAGCGGCTCGCGCAGGGACTCGTCCATCTCGAGAAGCGCGCGTGCGATGCCGTGCCGCACCGCGCCGGCTTGTCCGGAGACGCCGCCGCCCTCACATTTGACGTCGACGTTGAAGCGCGAGAGCGACTGCGTCACGTCGAGCGGCTGGCGGACGATCTGCTGCAGCGACGGCCGCGGAAAGTATTCGTCGACCGGCTTCGAGTTGACCGTGATGACGCCCTGACCGAGCGTGAGACGCACGCGGGCGATGCCGCGCTTGCGGCGGCCGGTTCCGTTGAAGTAGTCGGTCTGGGAAGTCTGCATCAGGTGAGGGGCTCCGGCTTCTGGGCCGCGTGCGGGTGCTGGGGTCCGGCGTAGACGTTGAGCCGGCCGAGCTGCACGTCGCGCATGCGGTTCGTCGCCAGCATGCCGCGAACGGCGCGCTCGATCAGGCGCTCGGGGTGCTTGTCGCGAACCTGCGCGGCCGTCTCGGTGCGGAGCCCGCCGGGGAAGCCGGAGTGGCGGTGGTACACCTTCTGCGTCCACTTCCGCGGCGCGAGCTCGACCTGTTCGGCGTTGATCACGACGACGTGGTCGCCGTCGTCGATGTGCGGCGTCCACGTCGGCTTCGCGCGTCCCGAGAGGGTGCGCGCGATCCGCACTGCGAGCGTTCCGAGACGTTGGCCGGCGGCGTCGACGATGTACCAGTCGTGCTGGGTCTCGGCCGTCTTCTGCTGGTAAGTGCGCATGGGGTCCGTCAAGCGAAAAGCACGCCGCGGCCGGGGCCGCGGCAACCTACGCAGTATACGGGCCCCGCACGGAGGAAGTCAACCGCGGAGGCGCCCGTGCCGATACGAGCAATGTGAGCCCGCTCGATATCGTCCTGCTCTTCCTCGCCGCTCGCCGCAATGACGGCCGCGTGCCTGCTTGCCGCTCGATACCGGCAGGCCTCGATGCGCGCGAAAGCGCGCGAGGCGATGTGGCACGCCGCGCTCGACGTCGCCGGCGCCTCCGCCGTCGAGGAGCTCGTCGCGGCGGTCGTGGACACGCGTCGCCGGGCCGACGCAGCGACGGCGATGGTACCGGCCGTGGACGAGCTCGCCGAGCGCTACGACCGCCTGATGGAGGCGATCGGCGCCCGGGAAGCCGTCGGCGTCACCGCGGAGACGGCGCTCCGTACGGCGCTCGAGGAACAAGCCGCGGCGAGCGCCGCCGTCGGCGACCTCACGACCGGCGTCGTGAATGCGGGCGCCGCGGTCGAAGAGACGGTTCGCTCGATCAGCACCGTGTCGGGAAACATCACCGGCCTCGCCGACAACGTCTCGAACGTCAGCTCGGCGGTCGGCGAGCTGGCCGTGTCGGTGAACCAGGTCGCCGGCAGCGCGCGCGAAGCGTCGACGCTCTCGCTCGAGGCCGACCAGAAAGCGAAGGACGGCGGCATCGCCGTGGAGCGGCTGGTGCGCTCGACGCGCGAGGTCGCGGACGGCATCAAGGCCGTCGTCGCGAAGATGCACGAGCTCGGTGCCGCGTCCGAACGCATCGGCGCGATCGTCGAAGTGATCGACGCCATCGCCGAGCAGACGAACTTGCTCGCGCTGAACGCGGCGATCGAGGCCGCGCGCGCCGGCGAACACGGCCGCGGCTTTGCCGTCGTCGCCGACGAGGTGCGCAAGCTGGCTGAGAGCTCGGCGCAGTCGACGCGCGAGATCGGAAACCTCGTCAAAGACATTCAGGCCAAGACCGGTGAGGTCGTCACGTCGACGAGCAGCTCCGGCAGCAAGGCGGAGAGCGGCCTCGAGATGGCCGACGTCGCGGGGCGTGCGATCGGCGACATCTCGTCGGCGGTCGGCGAGGCAAACCGCTTGATCGATCAGATTTCGATGGCCGCACGCGAACAGGCGACCGGCGCGTCGGCGATCGTCAACTCCGTCGAGCAGATGAACAACCTGATGCGCGAAGCGGCGCGGTCGCTCGAAGAGCAGAACATCTCGAACCAGCAGATCGTCGACATCATCACGACGATCCAGCGCGGTTCGACCGGCGTCGAAGCCGCGATCGAACGGCAGCGCGACGCGTGCCGCGACCTCGCCGAGGTGTCGAAGTCCCTCGCAGTCGCCAGCCGCGCGACACGCGACGCGAGCGCCGGCATCGACGGCATCACGGAAACCTTGCGCGAGCGCGCCCGCGCCATCGCGTCCGGCGACGGTTCGCCGTCCTACGGGGCGACGCCGACCGGACGGTACGTGTCGAACCCGGCGTAGCGCACGCCCGCGAGGTAGAGCCCGTGCGCGGGCGCGGTCGGACCAGCCGCGCCGCGCTCCCGCGTGCGCAGCGCGCGTTCCGCGAAACCGACGTCCCGGTAGCCGGTCGCGCAGCCGACGAGCGTTCCGACGATCACACGCACCATGCGGTGGAGAAATGCGTTGCCGCGCACCGTGACGCGCACGAGGTCTTCGCGGCGCACGAGCTCGATCGAACGGACCTCGCGCACGGTGCTACCGCGTTCGGGCAGCGCGCCGCAGTAGGTGACGAAGTCGTGCTCGCCGACGAGCGGCGCGGCCGCTTCGCGAAATCGCGCCTCGTCGATCGTACGCGCGACGTGCCACGCGCGAGCGCGCCACACCGCCGACCCGAACGGCCGGTTCAGCACGATGTAGTCGTAGACGCGTTCCAGCGCGTCGAAGCGCGCGGAGAAGCCGTCGTGCGCGAGCGCCGCGTCGCGCACCATCACGTCGGCCGGCGTGTTCGCGTTCAGCGCGAGCGCGAGGCGCTCCACTGGAAAGTCGCGCGCGGTCGAAAACGACACGACCTGCCCGGTCGCGTGCACCCCTGCATCGGTCCGGCCCGCGGCCGTGATCGTGACCGCCTCGTGAAACAGGCGGCTCAACCCCGTTTCGAGCGAGCCCGCGATCGTGCGCAGCGCCGGCTGGAACTGCAGACCGTGGAACGCGCTTCCGTCGTATTCGACGACGAGCCGGTACGTCGGCACGCCGTCACCGGTTTTAGGAGATCGGAGCGAGCGCCTCTCGATACACGCCGTGCGCGCCGAGCGTCTCGGCGAGCGCCGCGACCGCGTCGGGATCGTAGAGATGGTCGGCGTCGATGAGACGCGTGAGCGCTTCGTCGTGCCCGACGGCTTCGGCATACGGGCGCCCAGCCCGCATCGCGTCGTACGCGTCGACGGCGGAAAGCAGCCGCGTCTCCCACGGGATCGCCAGCCCGCGCAGCCCGTCGGGATACCCGGAACCGTCGAGCCGCTCGTGGTGGCTGCGCACGATCGACGCGAGCTTGCCCGCATCCTGGGCGCGCAGCATCTGTTCGCCGCGCGCCGCATGCGCTTTCAAGATGCGCCACTCCGATTCGCTGATGGCGTACCGCGCGTTGAGCAGCGCCGAACGGATGTGCACCTTGCCGATGTCGTGAAAGAGCCCGGCTTGTCCGAGCGTCGTCGCTTCATCCCGCGAAAGACCGGCAACGGTGCCGACGCGTGCGCAAAGCATGCCGACATTCAAAAGGTGTCGATGCGTCTCGTAGTCGTGAGCGAGGATTGCGCCGAGGAACGTCGCGGTGAACGGCTGCGCGAACAGGTCCGCCACCACGTAAGAATGATTGTCGAGCATAACGCTCTCCATGACTGCAATGTCGGCCGCCCGCGGTGACGCGTTCCTCGTGCGGTCGCGGAGTGTGAACGCGCGCTCCGAAAAGCGCGTCTCGTTTCATCCGCTCGGTCGTTCTCAGTCGTTCCCGAGAAATAGTGAAGCCGCCTCACGGCGGCCTCGCAATCCAAGCTTACTCTTGGGGTTTCCTTAGCAGATTCTCATGCGCCGACGGGAACACGCCGAGGCACCGTACGCTTCTCGTCGAGGTCGAGAAGGTCGGCCCACACGGTGACGTCCGTGCGATCCGGAGCGAGCTCGTTCCGCATGTCCAGGAAGTACTTCTCGCCGTCGGTGCCCGGTTGCGGCCCGTAGCGCAGGAAGTCCCGATTGAACTCATCGATCTGGGCCGGCGTCTTCGCCTCGACGTACGGGCGGAGATAGTTCTCGATCTCCGCCTCGCTGTTCGCGCCCTTGATGACGTCGAGCAGCGCCGTGCCGTCGACACCGAGGAAGCCGAAGATCGCCTTGTCCATCGGGCAATCGAAGTTGTACTCGCCGTTGCGGCCGCCGGCCGTCGCGATGCCCTTGTCGATCGCGCGTCCGAGCTGCACGAGGCCGAGCGTCTTCTCGCGCACGGATCGCGGATAGGAAGTGGTGAGGTCACGTTTCAGCATGTCGCTCCGTTCGACTACGGCGCGCTCACGGCAGTTGCGCGCGAAGCGCACAAGCAGCCGAGCGTTCGTTCTCGACTGCTCGACGCATCGGGTCACGGAACCGTGACGTCGTCCTCGTCGTCGGCCGCGTCCGGGGGCAGCGGCCGCTGGAGCGGGAACAGCAGCACGTCGCGGATGGTCGGCGTGTCCGTTAGCATCATGACGAGGCGGTCGACACCGATGCCGATTCCGGCCGTCGGCGGCATGCCGTACTCGAGCGCGGTGATGAAGTCCCAGTCCGGCGGAGGCACCTCTTCGTCGCCGGCCGCCTTCTCCGCGATCTGCAGCTCGAAGCGGCGCCGCTGATCGTCGGGATCGTTGAGCTCGGTGAACGCGTTCGCAAGCTCCATGTGAGCGGCGAAGAGCTCGTAGCGCTGCGTGAGCTCCGGATCGTCCGTCATACGCTTCGCGAGCGGCGAGAGCACGACCGGATAGCCGTACACGAACGTCGGCTGCAGCAGATGCGGCTCGACGATGCGTTCGAACAGCTTGTCGAGCGCGTGCGCGAGCGTCGGCGATTGCGGGATCCCGAACCGGTGCAGCAGCCGGAAGCACGCCTCCGGATCGAGGAGCTCCGCGCGCGTGACGCCGCCGAACTCTTCGAACGCCTCGAGGTAGCCGATGCGCCGGAACGGCGTCGCGAACGAGATCGCGTCCTCGCCGTGCATGACGGTCTCCGAGCCGTGCACGGCGCGCGTCAGATGCGCCATCAGCTCTTCGTTGAAGCCCATCATGTCCGTGACGTCCCAGTACGCCGCGTACAGCTCGAGCATCGTGAACTCGGGATTGTGCGTCGCGTCGATGCCTTCGTTCCGGAACGTGCGGCCGATCTCGTAGACCTTCTCCATGCCGCCGACGATGAGCCGCTTGAGGTACAGCTCCGTCGCGATGCGCAGCTTCAGCTCGATGTCGAGCGCGTTCGAGTGCGTCACGAAGGGACGGGCTGTCGCGCCGCCCGCGAGGTTGAGCAGCACCGGCGTCTCGACTTCGAAAAATCCGCGCGCGTCGATGAAGCGGCGCATCTCCGAGACGATGCGCGAGCGCGTCACCATCACGTCGCGCACGTTCGCGTTCACGACGAGGTCGACGTAGCGGCGGCGGATGCGCTTCTCGACGTCCTGCAAGCCGTGCCACTTGTCCGGCAGCGGCTGCAGCGACTTCGCGAGCACGTCGAGGCTGCGCACGTAGAGCGAAAGCTCGCCGGTCTTCGTGCGGAAGACGAAGCCGCTCGCCCCGACGATGTCGCCGCGCTCGAGCTCCTTCGCGATCGCGAACGCCTCCTCGCCGACGTCGTTCGCGCGGACGAACAGCTGGAAGCGGCCCGTGCGGTCGTGGAGATCGTAGAAGATCACCTTGCCCTGGCCGCGCACGCTCATGACGCGGCCGGCGAGGGACCACGTCACGTCACCGTCGCGGCCTTGTTCCGGCAGCTCGGCGTAGCGGCTCGCGAGCTCCGCCGCGTTCGTCGTGACGGCGAACCGGGTCGCGGCGAACGGATCGACGCCGCGCTCGCGCAGCGCGGCCAGCCGGGCGCGACGCGCGGCGATCAGATCGGCGCGCATGGGCATCGCGGCGGCGCTAGGACGCTTTCTTCGTCTTCTTGGGGTCCTTGTTGATCGACTCGATCTTGTACTTCATCTGCCCGCGCGGCGTGGTGACGTCGACGGTCTCGCCTTTCTTCCGGCCCATGACGGCGCGGCCGAGCGGTGACTCGTTCGACAGCCGTGCGTTCTTCGGGTCCGCTTCGGCGGAGCCGACGATGGTGAACTCGTGCGAAACGCCGGAGGCGACGTCTTTGACCTTGATCGTCGCGCCGAGGTGCACTTCGTCGGCGACGTAGTCCGATGCGTCGATCACGCGCGCGTTGCGGATCATCGCTTCGAGCTTCAGGATCCGTCCCTCGACGAACGCCTGCTCCTGCTTCGCGTCCTCGTACTCGGCGTTTTCGGAGATGTCGCCGAACTCTTTCGCCTGGCGGATCCGTTCGTTGACCTCGCGCCGGTGGACGGTCTTGAGCTCGTCGAGCTCATCCTCGAGCTTCTTGAGCCCGTCGCGGGTCAAAACGATTTCTTTGTCGTTCAAAAGCGACTCCCGGTGATGGACCTGTCCCCGGCTTCACCGAGCGCCCGGACCACGCGTCCGCGCCACAGCGCCAGGGGAAGCCCGATGATTGCGGAGGCGGCGATGAAACCCCTGGTCTGAACATCGTCCGTTTGCAGCGACGAAAAGAGGATCGCCGTCAGCACCGCGGCGCCGGCGCCCGGCAGCACGACACCCGTCCAGATGGCCGTGCCCTCGGCAGCGAAGACGCGCACGGCGGCCGCGGCGCTCAGCACGAACAGCGCGCCGAGATACCACGCCGTCCCTTTCAGCACGAAGTCGAACGCGGCGCGCGCCTGCGGCCATGCTCCGGCGGCCAGACAGAACGCGACGGACAACACCGAGATCACGACGATCGACACCGCGGGCTCGTCGCGGCGGTCGAGCGCGCCGAGCGGCGCCGGCAGCATGCGATCGCGCCCCATTGCGTAGACGCTGCGCGTGATGTACACGAGCGTGGTCTGCAGCGAGGCGGCGAGCGACACCAGCACGGTGACCGTCAACGCCGGCTTCCACGCGCCGCCGAGCAGCGAGCCGATGTACGCGAGCGCGTCGTCTTCGTGCGCCGCGAATCCGCCCGCGCTGCCGACGCGTGCGAACGCGACGATTGCCAGAAGCAACACGACGGCGGTCACGACGAGCCCCCAGAGGCCGCCGTCGCCGGGCGCGGACGGTGCGCCGTGCGCCTCCTCGGCAGTCGATGCCGACACTTCCCAGCCGTCGATCATCCAGATGCCGAGGAAGACGGCGCCGACGATCCCGCTGGGCGGGATCGGCGTCGTTGCGAACGCGACCGCGCCGGCATGCGGCTGCTGTGCCGCCGCGACCGCGGCGCCGGCGAGGACGATCATCTCCGCGGCCAGCAGCGCGAGCGCCAGCATCGCGGTCGGCCGCAGACCGTACCACAGCAGGACCGCGGTCGCTGCGACCCACGCCGACGCCGTGAGGGCGACCGCGAGACCGTTCTGCGCGAGCGCCGGCGCGACGAGGTCGAGCGTATACGTTCCGGCCGGCAGCGCCGTCGCAAGCACGCCGAAGACGCTCGCGAGCAGCAACACCCACGCGCCGTACGCGCCCGTCGTGGGACCGAACGCGGCCTTGATCCACGCATACGTCGATCCGGCGTCGCGCATGCGTTCGCCCAGACGCTTGTAGCCCGCCGCGATCATCGCCATCAGCACCGTGACGAGCACGAGCGCAAGCCAGGTGAGACGGCCGGCGGCCGCGATCATCGCGGCCATCGTCGTCGCGAGCGAGAACGCCGGCCCCATCGACGCGGCCGCCACGACGATGAGGTCGCGCAGCGCGAGAACGCGGCGGAGATGCTGCGGGTGATCCAACGCGACGGGCTCGTCCGTCAGCGCGCGCGCAGCAGCGAGCGGCGGTAGCCGTACAGCGCGTAGACCGCGATGCCGGCGACGAACCACACGACGAACCGCAGCCACGTCACGCCGTCGAGCCCTTCGAGCGTCAGCCACGCGCAGAGCGCGATGCCGGCCAGCGGAACGAACACCGGCCCGAACGGCACGCGAAACGGCCGCACCGCATCCGGATGCCGCAACCGCAGCACCATGACGCCGGCGCACACGATCACGAACGCGGAGAACGTGCCGATGTTCACCAGCTTCAGCAGGCTCGTGAGCGGCACGACGGCCGCGACGAGCGCGACGATGGTTCCGGTGATCAGCGTCGTCGCGATCGGCGTGCGCGTGCGCACGTTCACCGCGCCGAACGCGCGCGGCAGCAGCCGGTCGCGCGACATCACGTAGAAGATACGGATCTGTCCGAGCAGGGACGTCAGCATCGATGCGAACGTTCCCGTCACCGTGCCGGCCAGCACGAACGCGAACAGCACGGAGTTCGAGCCGGCGTGCTTGACGGCATCCATCATGCCGGCGTCCGGATCGATCTTGTCCCACGCGACGACGCCGACGGCGACCGCCGTGACCGCGGTGAACAGCGCGGCGCCGATGATCAGCGACCCGACGATCGCGCGTGGAACGTCGCGCACCGGATCGCGCGCCTCCTCGCTCGCGACCGTGACCGTGTCGAACCCGATGTACGCGAAGAAGACCAAGGCCGCGCTCGCGACGACGCCGTGCAGGCCCAGCGGCGCGAACGGATGATACAGCCCCGGACGCACCGCACCGGCGAGCCCGATGATGAAGGCGACGAGCGCGACCAGCTGGATGACGACGAGGCCGACGTTCGTGCCCGCCGACTCGCGGATGCCGAGCGCGAGCAGCAGCGCGAGACCCAAAATCGCGATCGCGGCGATCACGTCGACCTGCGAGCGCGCGACGTCCACACGGCCGTGCGCGAACGCGACGTTCGCGGTCTGCGCCCACGCGGGCAGCACGACCCCGAGCTTCGCGAGCAGCTGCTGGAGCGACGCGGAGAGCGTCGCCGCGAGCGGGGCAACGGAGAATCCGTATTCGAGGATCAAGTCCCAGCCGATCGCCCACGCGACGATCTCGCCCAGCGCCGCGTACGCATAGGTGTACGCGCTGCCCGCGACCGGCACCATCGACGCGAGCTCGGCATAGCACAGGGCGACGAACACGCAGGTCAGCCCGGAGAGACCGAACGCGAGGATCACCGCCGGCCCGGCGGCGTTCGCGCCGGAGCCGACCGTCGAGAAGATGCCGCCGAGCATCGTGCCGAGTCCGACCGCGATCAGCGCGTTGACGCCGAGCACGCGGCGCAACGGAACGCCGTCCGGCAGACGCTCGCGGTCGTGCGGCTGCCGCCGAAAGAGCTCGCGAACGATCAACGCAACCGCTATGCCGTTTGAAATTCGATCACGCGCGGACGGAGGTCGAGCCGCGCGAGCAGCTCGCGATAGTCGTCGCCGGTCACGTCGGACCACTTCTTGCCGAGCAGCGCGATCATCGCCGCTTCGACGACGTTCGTGCCGAAGGAGCGGCCGCCGAAATCCGGCGTCGTCGTGATCAGCCGCGCGATGCCGCGGTCGCGCAGAAAGTCGACGTCGCGCGCGGTGACCGTGTTCGTGAGGATCGTCTTGCCGTCGAGCCGGTCCGGCATGAACTGCCGCATGAAGTGGTAGTCGCCGGCGATGATGTCGGCGTCCTCGTAGTACTCCGGATACTTCGCCTGCGGCGGACGGTCTTGTTTCTTGCCGGTCGGATAGAAGAACTGAAACGGAAGCTTGCACGCGTCGGGCAGATACTTGCGCGCCATCTCCTCGAACTCGTCGAGGCCGCGCACCGGCCGGTCGAGGTCGAGCGCGAAGATGAAGTCGCCGAAGACCACGTCGGCGCCGGCCTGCACGAGCGCCTGCGCCATGCCGAAGCGGTCGAGCGCGCTCACCATGAGCACGCGCGTTCCGCGCAGCTCGACGCCGAGCGCGTTCTGCATGAACGCGACCGCGTTCCGCTCGAGCGTGTTCTTCAGCCCGCTGCCGTCGACGACCGGCGTCGTCTTCACCGCGTCGAGCAGCCGCAGACCGTCGCGCAGCGCGTAGCGCTCGCCGCCCGCGTACAGGTAGACGTCGATGCCGCCCAGGCCGATCGCGTCGACCGTGCCGTCGAGCTCGTGCAGCTTCGCGATCGCGCGGTCGATCGAGCCGTCCGTTCCGATGCGCGCGATGTCGAAACGCTCGCCGAGCAACTGGACGTCGGCGCGATGATCGCGCGACGACGAGCCCAGCGACACGGACACGACGCGCTTCACGTGCGACTGTCGCCGAGAACGTCGAGCGAGATGCGCGCAGCCGCTGTCGACCCGGTGAGCTCGTCGAGCAGGCTCGCACAGCTATGCGTCGTGCCGGTTCGATTCCCGCTCGCTCCAGCCCGGTGGTGGCGCACCGCTCTCGCGCTGTGATAGAGTCGTCGAGCTCAGGGCTGCTCGTCATGCCATCGCGGCGCTCGTGTTCTCGTCGCGGCGGCCGTCGCCATGGACGCGGTCACGCCGGCTGCACCGCGGTGACCGTCGCTTCATGGCGCACCGGGAAGTTGACGCTGTTCGCGATGAAGCATTGCGCGTGCGCCTTTTCGTGGAGCGCCTCGCGCCTCCGCGATGCGCGAGCGCGTCGGCGATGGCGACCTTCGGGCGCAGCACGACCTCGCGGAAGCGGACCGCGCCGTCGATCAACGCCATCTCGCCGCGCGCGTCGTCCTCGTACGCGACGACCGCGATGCCGGCGCGCGCGCACTCGGCGAGGTACGACAGCAGGTGGCACGCGGACAGCGCCGCGACGAGCATGTCCTCGGGATTGTACGCGGAGCCGTCGCCGAGGAAGTGCGGATCGGCGGAGCCGCGCAGCACCGGCTTGCCGTCGACCTCGATCGTCGTAGTCGCGGGAGTACGCCGCGTACGACGTCGTCGGACCGTGCGCCGCGCCGGTCCACGCAGACGCGCCGCGAACACGTGCGGCCGGACCTTCACGCCGACGCCGCCTTGCGCTCGTGCGCCGCGGCGCGCGTGCGCGCGATCGCCTCGCGCGAGATCGGCAGGTCGAACGCGCGCATGTCGGCGAGCTCGAAGCCGTCGCGCGTCGCGAGCGCGTCGATCTCGCGCACCTTCTCGACGTCGATGCCGCGGCCGAGCGTGAACGGCTCGCAGCGGTCCTCGAGCGCCAGCACCATCGTCTCCGACATGCACGCGAGCGCCGTGCCCGCGCGGCAGCCCCATGTCGAACTCCTCGCCGCTCTCGCGCACGCGCGTCCAGCGCATGTCGCCGGGCACGCGCATGTTGCCGCCCTCGAGCACGAGCACGTCGGGCCGTTCGAAGCGACGCGGCGGCTGACGTCGTGCGGGAGCGAGAGCTCGCACACGACGGCGCCCGGCACGCAGATCCTCGGGCTCGATGACGTCCGACGTCGACGACGTCGCCGTCAGCACGAGGTCGGCGCGGCGCACCGCCTCCGCGATGTCGGTCGTGTACGATGACCCGCACGGCAAGCCGCTCGCGCATCCCGTCGTGAAACTTTCGCAGGCGCGTCTCGTTGCGCGCGACGAGGATCGCGTGCTCGACGCGCGGCGCGATCAGCTCGACGCAGGCGCCGCCGATCGACCCGGTCGCGCCGATGACCGCGACCGTCGCGCGCGCGCGCGTCGATGCCCATCTCGTCCGCGCCGCGGAACAAGCTCCGCACGCCGGCCGCGATCGTGAGCGAGTTGCCGGTCGTCACCGGGATCGGCGAACGCTCGTTGATCGTGACGCCGCCGTCGCCGACGACGCCCGTGAACGCGCCGAGGCCCGCGACCTGCGCGCCGAGCTCGACGCCGAGGTCGATCGCCTTCAGGATGCGCTCGTACACGCGCTCGCGCGGCAGGTCGAGCATCTGCTGCGGCAGCAGCGGCGCGGCGACGAACCAGCCTTCCGTCTCGCGGCCGTCGGGCGTGCGCACGCCGGTCACGTGCGCGGCGGCCCACGCGGGCATCCATTCGAGAATCTTCGCGATGATCGGCTTGCCCTTGCCCTTCGCGCCGGGCTCGTAGCGCACCACGTCCTCGAACGAGAGCGGGTGGATCACGAAGCAGAACTTTGACATCCGGGTGCGCGTTTCGCCCCGCCGCCGCCGGGAGCCCGCGAGCCGTCCGGGGAACGGTACGGGGGCATGAATCAGACGCTCTCGACCATCGAAGAGCTCCTCCGCATCCCCGCCCCCTGCCCCGCGCCGATGGGGCTCGCGTGTGACGGACCGGACCTCTGGATCGGCTCCTTCGAGACGTGCCGAATCTACGGCATGGTAGCCCAGCAGGGGCGGGTGTTCGAGGAGGCGATCGCGCCGGGCAGGCCATACGGGCTGACGGTCACCGGCGACGCGCTGCGCGTCGTGACCGGCGACACGCACGACGGCGGGGCGGACGACCGCTTCATCCGCCGGTACGTCATGGGCAAGGACTTCAAGTCGTCCGACGCCGTGCGGTGCCCCGACGGAACCGGCTCGTTCCTCGCCTACGACGGCGACCGTCTCTACCTCAGCCAGCGCGACAATCAGGTGATCCTCGAATTGGACGAGACGCGGAAGCGTGCTGCGCACGATTCCGGTACCGCGGCAGATCACGGGGATGGTGATCGTCGCGGGACGCTTCTACCTCGCCACCACGGAAAGCCGGGAAGTCGATGACTACCGGCTTTTGTGTTTGGACGCGCGGAAAGAACAGCCCGAAGTCCACGAGCTCGCGTCGATCGGATTCGCGGCACGCAGCCTTGGGTTCGACGGTACGAAATTTTGGACGAACTGCCGCGCGGAGAACACGATCGTCGCGTTCGCCAAGCCGGATTGAACGCAGGACCGAACCCCGCCCGGTCACGCCGCTCCAGCGTGCGCGCGGTCATCGAGTCGATGATCGCCGACGCTGCGCGCGTGTCCGAGCTGCACGACGCGCTCTGGGCCGTGCTCTGGAACCGCCGCTACGACGACGTCGACGAGCCGGTCTGGTCTCCCGAGGCATCGTACTGGGGAATCGTCGCCTTCGGGCGTGAGATCGACGGGGAGACGCTGCTGTGCGCCGTCGACACCGGCGACGCGCTGGTCGTCTTCCGCTGCACCGGCGACCTTCCGCCGCTCGGCAGCCGCGCGCGCGTGCTGCCCGCAGCGCGCGATCAGTGGCGCTTCGCCGATGCCGTCGCGATGGGGCTCGGCATCGATCTGCGCTTCGACGACCAGTCGCCGGTCGAGGACGTCGACGTGGGCCGAGACGCTCCGCACGGGCCTCGACCGCCTGCGCGATGCGATCGACGTGCGCCGCGAGCGCCTGGCGGCGCGCCGCGCACAGCTCGGAGCGCTGAACGAGCCGCCGTCGCTCGAGGAGATCTGGCGCGAGGAGATGTCGGCGATCAACGATCGCGTGACGCTCGCGACGGAGTACACGCCGCAGGAGCACGCCGCGCTCGCGCGGGCGCGTGCCAAAGGCGCGCGCGTCGCGGACGAGGAGGAGCGCAAGCTCGTCGTCGCGCGCAAACGCCGCTTCACCGAGCGCGGCAACGAAGAGATCGCGCGCTTCCGCGAGACGACCTGGCCCGAGATGCGCGACCGCGCCGCCGCGGAGATCAAGAAGTACGGTGACTATCGCACCGAGGTCGTCCGCCTCGAAGACACGCTGCAGCGCTTGCGCGGGCTCGCGACGCGCGCCGGCAACTGCGCGACGGCGATCGATCGCATCGAACGCGCCGGCTTCCACGTACGAGGCCTGCAGGTCGACGCGGCCCGCCTCGACGATCCCGAGTACGCGGAGGAGCTGCTGCGCAGCATCGAGCTGCTGCACGCCGCGATCCCGCAGCGCGCGCAGTCGAGCGCGACCAGCTTCAGCGCGTACCGTGCGCCGACTGCGGGGCCGTCCGTGATTCCGCCTCGGCTTTGAGCGCGGCGAACATCATCTCGGAGTTCTCGCGGACCTTCTTCTGCAGCGTCGGGCCGATCAGCTCGGCGAGCGTCGGCACGCCGAAATCGTACTCCACGCCGAGCACGACGCGCGTCGACGCCGCCGGCTTCCTCGAACGTCCACGCGCCTTCGAACGTGTCGAGGTCGCCCTCGATCAGCGCGTAGTCGATGCGCAGCGCCGCGTCGTCGAAACGGTCTTCCTCGGTCCACTCGATCGGCGCTTCCTCGACGAGCGTCTTCCAGCGCGTGATCGACGCGGTCGGACCCCGCTCCAGCACGACGACCGTCTCGACGTCGGGCATGAAGTCCGGGAAGCGCTCCTGCTCCTTCGCAAGCTCGTAGACCACGCGCGGCGGAGCCGCGACGTCGATCGAGCACTCGACGTACGGCAACCTACGCCAGACGCTCCTAGCTGCGCGAACGCCGCGGCGACCGACGGCGTCGAACGCGCGCAGCGCTTCGTCGACCTCATCGGCGGTCACGACGAGCGGCGGCTCGAGCCGGATCACGCGCTGCTGGTTGAGCGTCCACGCGACGGTGACGCCGCGCTTGAGCATCTCCGGGATGATCGTGCCGACGTAACCTTCGCTGCGCAGCTCGACGCCGACGAGCAGCCCGATGCCGCGCACGTCCGCGATCACGTCGGGATACCGCGCCATCGTGCGCGCACGCCCGGCGATCAGCTGCTCGCCGCGCACGCGCGCGTTCGTCGCGAGGTCCTCGTCGAGCAGCACGTCGATCGCCGCGAGCGCCGCCGCGCACGCGAGTTCGCCGCCGCCGAACGTCGACGTGTGCAGCAGCGGCGCTTCGCCGTACGCGGCGTTCCATACCTCGGGCGCGCGACGTACGCGCCGATCGGCACGACGCCGCCCGAGAGACCCTTCGCGAGCGTCATCACGTCCGGCACGACGCCCTTCGCGGTCGCACGCGAACAGCGACGCCGCAGCGGCCCAGTCCGGTCTGCACCTCGTCGGCGATCAACAGAGCGCCCCGGCGTCGCACGCCGCGCGCACCGCGCGCAGATAGCCGTCGGGCGGCACGTTGACGCCGCCTTCGCCCTGCACCGGCTCGACGATGACCGCCGCACTCGCCGCGACGGCGCCGCGCAACGCCTCCGCGTCGCCGAACGGCACGCGGCGCACGTCGGCGAGCAGCGGCAGGAAGGATCGCGAAACGCCTCGCGCCCGCTCGCGGACAGCGCGCCGAACGTCTTGCCGTGGAACGCGGCGTCGTCGCGACGATCGCGGGGCGCCTCGTCGCCGCGCGCGCGAGCTTGATCGCACCTTCGACCGCCTCGGTGCCGCTGTTCGCGAAGAACGAGATCGCCAGGTCGCCGGGCGTGATCTCTGCGAGGCGCTTCGCGAGCCGGCCCATCAGCGCGTTGAACATCGTCCTCCCCGACAGCGCCATGCGGTCGAGTTGTTCCTTCACCGCCGCGACGACGCGCGGATGACGATGGCCGAGCGTAAACACGCCGTAGCCGCCGGCGAAATCGAGGTACGTCTTTCCGGTGTGGTCGATGATCGTCCAGCCGTTCGCGAGACTTCGACGGACTGCCCGACAGCTTCATGACGCGCGCCAGCGGCGGATTGACGTAGTCGCGGTAGTTCTCGAAGGTTTCGCGCGCACAGCTCGCCGGCTCCGCGCCCGTACAGCTCGTCGAGCGGTGGCACGTCTCATGCGACCGCGAGCTCGGGCGCGCCGGCACGAGCCGCGCGATCGTCTCGTCGAGCACGCGCCAGCGTCTCCGCAGCGGTCTCCGCGCGCATCAGCCGTTCGCGCAGCGCGCTCGCCCCGGAAACCCTTCAGGTACCAGCCGAGGTGCTTGCGCATCTGCGGCACCGCGCGCGCCTCGCCCAACTCGTCCACCATCGTGCGGTAGTGGTGCACCGCGAAGCGCAGGCGTTCCGGCGCGTCGGGCACGGGCTCCGGCTCGCGCCCTTCCATCAGCGCGCGCAGCCGCGATACGAGCCACGGGTTGCCCAGCATCGCACGCCCGATCATCACCGCGTCGACGCCGCTCTCGCGCATGCGCTCGAGCGCGGCGTACGGATCGCCGAGATCGCCGTTGCCGATGACGGGGATGTCGACGGCGCGCTTCAGCGCCGCGATGTGCTCCCAGTTGGCGCTGCCCTTGTAGAACTGTTTCGCGGTGCGCGCGTGCAGCGTCACCGCCTGCACGCCGACCGCCTGCGCGCGCTTCGCGACCTCGACGAACACGAGACGCTCTCGGTCCACCCGAGCCGCATCTTCATCGTCACGGGACAGTCGACGGCCTCGACGACCGCGCGCATGATCGCCTCGCAGCGGTCGACATCGCGCAGGCACGCGCTCCCGCCCTCGGTCTTCGTCACCTTCGGCGCGGGGCAACCGAAATTGATGTCGACGATGTCGGCCCCGCACTCGCGCACGACCTTCGCGGCATACGCCATCGTCGCAGGGATCGTTGCCCCAGAGCTGCGTCGACACCGGCTTCTCGACACCGTGCTGGTCGATCATCTCCATCGTCCGCCTGTTGCCGTACTGCAGGGCGTTCGACGACACGAACTCCGTGACGGTGAGGCCGAATCCGAACGGCTTGTAGAGCGCCCGCATCGTGCGGTTCGTCACGCCCGACATCGGGGCGAGCACGATGGGCGGCCACACCTCGATGCGGCCGATGCGCAAGCGGGTCCACGACACTGCCGGGCGGGGAACTGGTCACGATCAACGAGTGTACCACGTCCCCAGGCGCGTCGCCCGCGCCCGCAGGGTCGAGGGCGCCGGTCGCTCGCCCGTTCAGCGAGACGGGCACCGGAAGCAACGTGATTTCCTCGCCGGCGGGGGTACGCGGACGGCACCGGCGCGTGTGCGCCGGTCGCACGACACACATCCAGGAGAGCTCCGAGCCGTCGTGCCGGAGCTCTCGGCTTTTCCGGTCGCGGCAGTAATCGCGCCGCGGGCCGCGAAGCCACGATGCGCCCGCTCGTACCGTTGGCCGGGTGAGGCGACCGCAGCGTCCCGAACCGGAGCCCGACGATGGCAGCGAAGAAGAAAGCGTCGAAGTACAGCAGGCCGCATAAGGGCGGCAAGAAGGGCAAGAAGAGCTTCCGACTGCGGACGCGGCGCCTGCACGACTAGCCCGGCCCGAAGACCCAAGGCGCAGACGCGGCGGCGCGCTTAGCGCAAGTGATCGCGCGCAGGCCGTGCAGCACGAGGTGCGCCTCGACGCGCTCGATGACGGCCGTCTCGCGCCGCGACGACCGGTGCGAGCCCGCCGGCCGCGATCACGCGCGCATTTGTCGCCGAGCACGGCGCGATGCGGGCCGAGCTCCTCCGTCTGACCCACGGAGCCGTACACGAGCCCGGACTGGATCGCGCTCACCGTGTCGCGGCCGACGGCGAGCCGGGCGCCACGAGCGCGACCTGCGGCAGCTTCGCGGTGCGGCCCGACCAGCGCGTCGAGCGATATTTGCATGCCCGGCGCGATCGCGACGCCGAGGTACGCGCCGTCGGCGTCGACCGCGCCGAACGTCGTCGCCGTGCCGAAGTTGATGACGATCGCCGGCGCGCCGACGAACTCGACGGCGCCGATCGCGCCCGCGACGAGATCGCAGCCCACTTCCGTCGGACGGTCCGTCCGCACCTCGATGAACGCTGCGTCGCGGCCGTGAAGAACGCCAGACGCACGCCGAAGTACCGCACGCACCCTTCGCGCAGCGGACGGTCGACGACCGGCACGACGCACGAGACGACGATCGCGCGCACGCCGGCGATCGGCACCTGCACGGCGGAAAAGAACGCCGCGAACAGCACGCCGAACTCGTCCGACGTGCGCGGTGCGCGGTCGTCACGCGCCACGTGCCGACGATCTCGCCGGCATCGTGAACGCACCGAGCTTCGTCTCGGTGTTACCGACGTCGATGCCAGCAACTGCTACCGGCGTTCCGCGCGCGCGCGCTTGAGCTCGACCAGCGCGTCCCACAGCCGTGCGGCGAGCTCGCGCTTCGTGCCCGAGCCGAGTCGGTGCGGCCGTTCTCGCCCCACAGCAGCACCAGATGCGTTGGCGGCGGCGCCGAAACCGCGCTCGCCGCCGACGTCGTTCACGGCGATCGCGTCGAGGTGTTTCGCGCGAGCTTCTCGCGCGCGTTCGTTTCGAAGTGCTCGTCTCGGCCGCGAACCCGACGAGGAACGTGCCGTTCTTGCGCGCGCCAACTCCGGCAAGGATGTCGGGGTTGCGCTCGAGCGCGAGCGGCTCGCCCCGTCCGTCTTCTTCACTTTGTTTGCGTGCACGTCGGCGGGACGCCAGTCGGCTACGGCGGCGGTCGCCATGGCGATCGTCGTCTCCGCTTCGGCTCGTCGCCCGCGGCTTCCATCTGCGCGCCGTGACGACGCGCGCGTGCGCGCGCCGGCGGGCGGATCGACGGCGTTGGGCCGAGCACCAGGTCGACCTCGGCGCCGCGGGCGAGCGCCTCACGCGCGATCTCGATGCCTATCGTCCCCGTCGACGCGTTCGAGAGAAAGCGCACGGGATCGATCGGCTCGCGCGTCGGCCCGGCAGTCATCAGCACGCGCTCGCCGGGCAGATGGTCGCTGCGCGCAGTGCGGCGTCGATGGCCGCGATCAGCACGTCCTCTCGCCGCAAGGCGCCCGACGCCGTACTCGCGCTCCGCGAGAAAGCCGCTTCCGGCTCGACGATCGCGACGCCGCGCGCGCGCAGCGTCGCAGGTGCACGCGGTCGCCTCGTGCTCGAGCATCGCGGTGTTCATCGCCGGGGCCACGACGATCGGCATGCGCGTCGCGAGCGGCGTTCGTCAGCAGATCGTCGGCGAGTCCGCGCGCGATCTTCGCGAGCATGTTCGCCGTCGCCGGCACGATGGCGAAGACCTCCGCCTCGCGCACGAGCGAGATGTGCGGGATCGTCTCGGCGCATCCCACAGCGAGGTATACACCGGTCGCCGCGCGAGCGCCGCAAACGTCGCGGCCCGACGAACCGCCGGCATCCGCGGTCATGATGACTTCGAGCTCCGCGCCCGCCTGCACGAGCGGCTCGCGAGCGCCGCGGCCTTGTACGCCGCGATACCGCCCGTCACGCCGAGCAGGACGCGGCGCCCGTTCACGCCGTCCGTCGCAGCCACCCTTTGCCGCGAGTCACGAATCGCACCTCACACGAAGGGTCGTGCGCCCGATGACGAACGGTTCGCCGAAGCCGATCGCCTCCGGTCCGCCAAGAGGACGCCCGCCGACGCGGGTTCCGTTGCGGCTCGCAAGGTCGGCCAATTGTAACCGGCCGTCCTCCTCGTAGAGTCGCGCATGTTTTCGGGAAATGAAGCGGTCGATCGTAATGCAGGCGGTAGCCACCGCGTCGTCGCGCCCGATGGTGATCTCCTCGTCGAACGCCCAAGTCTTGCCGTCGAGCGGCCCGCTCATCACCTCGAGGACGTACATCGCCGAGCCGCCTTCGCGCGGCCTGGACGGCCGGTCCTCTCCACAGGAAGCACGCACACGTGAAAGACGATTCCCTTCTCGACATCGAGCCTGAAGCGTTGCGCGCCGCTGAGTTCATGCAAGCGCAAGAGCTGCTCGGAGGAATGGTCGGCCGGCGGATCGTCAGCGCGCAGCTCGAGGACACGCGCATCTCGATCGAGACCGACGACGGCTCGATCTACTATTTCTACGGATTCATGGGTGAAGAACAGGCCGACAGCGGCGACGACGGCGGCGCCTGAGGCCCGTCCACGCGCAGCACGGCGTCGGCGGCGAGCATCGCGCCGAGCGCGGCGTGCTCGGCGGTGATGCCGCCCTGCACGTAGACCTCGAACGGCGGCCGCAGCGGGGCGTCGCAGGACAGCTCGATGGTCGCCCCGGCGATGAACGAGCCGCTCGACATGACGACGGGGTCGATGTAGCCGGGGACGGCGCCCGGCTCCGGCGCGAAGCGCGCGTTGACGGGCATCGCGCGTTGCAGCCCGCGCGCGAACGCGATCAGGCGCTCCCGCGAGCCCAGGCGGATCGCCTGCACGATATCGGTGCGGACCGCGCCCGGTGACGGGTCCACCTCGAACCCGAGATCGGCGAACAGCGCGGCCGTGAAATCGAGCCCGCGCAGCGTCTCGGCGACGACGAGCGGCGCGTAGAACAAGCCCTGCACGAACGCACGGCCGAATCCGAGCGTCGGGCCGAGGCCCGCGCCGATCCCCGGCGCGTACACGCGTGCAGCGACGCGCTCGACGAGATCGGCACGACCGGCGACGTACCCGCCCGCCGGCGCGATCCCGCCGCCGAGATTCTTGATCAGCGATCCGGCGACGAGGTCGGCGCCGGCCTCGAGCGGCTCGCGCTCTTCGACGAGCTCGCCGTAGCAGTTGTCGACCCGCACGGGCACGCCGCCGCCGGCGGCGCGAACCGCGGCGACCGCGGCGCCGATGTCGTCGATCGACAGCGACCGCCGCACCGCGTAGCCGCGCGAGCGCTGCACGAACACGACGCTCGGCCGATGCTCGCGAACGGCGGCCTGGAGCGCGGCGAGATCCGTTCCCCCGCCGGCGTCGCGCGGCACCTCGTGGTATCCCACGCCGCGCGACACGAGCGCGCCGGGCGCGGTGACGATCGCATGCCGGAGCGTGTCGTACGGCGCGCCGTTCGCGGCGAGCACGGTCGCGCCGGGCGGCGCGAGCGCGTCGACCGCCGCGACGATCGCGTGCGTCCCGCTGACGATCGAGAGCCGCGCGAGCGCGCGCTCCGCGCGAAGCACGCGCGCGAGCAGCGACTCGTAGCGGTCGCGCGCCGCGTCGTCGTAGCCGTACCCCGTCGTTTCCGCCAGATCGCTCTCGGCGATGCCCTCGTCCAGGAAGGCGCGCAGCACGCGCGCTCGAACGGCGGCGGAGCGCGCGTCGCGCACGTTCAGGCGTCCCGACGCGCGGCGCGCCGCGTCGCGCACGCGCTCGCCGGCGCCGGCGACGCCGAGGAGCGCCTCGATCAGGCCGCCGTCAGAGCTTCCTGATGACGGCTTCGACGCGGCCGACGATCGTGACATCGTCGGCGTAGATTGGCGCCATCGCCGGGTTCTCCGGCTGCAGCCGGATTCGGCCCGCTTCCCGGTAGAAGCGTTTCACCGTCGCCTCGCCGTCGACCATCGCGACGACGATCTCCCCGTCGTGCGCCGTCGGCTGCGGCTCGACCACGATCAGATCGCCGTCGAGGATCGCGGCGTCGATCATCGAGTCGCCTTTCACGCGCAGCATGAAGCCCCCGCGTCGTGGCACCCACGACGCCGGGAGCACGAACTGCTCCTCCCAGTTCTCGACCGCGGTGATCGGTACGCCGGCCGCGACGCGACCGAGGAGCGGCAGCGTCGCCGACTCGACGCGCTCGCGGTCGTCGGCTGCGCGCGCCGCGACGAGCGCGCGCGGTTTCGTCGGGTCGCGGCGCAGCAGCCCGCAGCGCTCCAGCGTCTTGAGGTGCGATTGCACCGTCGACGACGACGAAAGCCCGACGCGCTCCCCGATCTCGCGGACCGACGGCGGGTATCCGTGCTCGGATGAAAACTCGCGGATCACCTCGAGGATCCGCCGCTGCTTCTCGGTCGCGGCCCGCTCGGCCATGATCCCTCCTGACAATGCCACCCAGTAGGCATAGCGCCTTGCGACGCTGAGCGCGACGGCAAAGACTCGTCGCCTCAATTGTGGACATCCTAGCACACATGTTCGAGCAGGGCAAGCATATGTTCGAACCCATTGACGGCGACGGCCTCACCTTGGTACCATATGGTGGACGAACGAGCGTTCGGCCCAATATCTAGGGAGACGCAACAGTATGTACCGGACGAAGCGCAGACCGACCCTGATGCTGCTGGTGGCCCTCGGAGGCCTCAGCCTGGCGGTCGCGGTTCCCGCCCTCTCGAGCACCGTCCACGCGGCGCCGCCGGTCTCATACGCGACGGTGACCGTGCACCGCGGCGACACGCTGTGGGCGCTCGCCGAGCGGAGGACGCCCGCGAACGGCGACGTCCAGTCGACCGTCGACACGATCGTCGGCGCGAACCACCTCTCGGGGGTCTCGCTGCACGTCGGTCAGCGGCTCCGGATCCCGCAATGACGCGCAAAGCGCTCTAGCCCTGCGGCGCATGCCGCCGCCATCAGACGTGCCTCCGACGACGACGCCCGCGAAAGCGGGCGTCGTCGTCCTTTGACCCTCCGGGCCGCGCGTCGCGACCGCCGGCGCGGAGCCGGCCACAACGCAAAAAAGGGCGGCCCGCCGAAGCGGACCGCCCTTCGCGATCAAACGTCAGGAGGCTAGATCTTGAGACGCGCCTCGATGTACATGTTGAACGGCGGCGCCGCGCCGAATCCCGGCCCATACGGCGTCCCCAAGATCGGCTGGAGGTTGTCGCCGGGGTTGTAGAAGTTTCCGATCGGCGGGAGGCCGGAGCCGAAAACCGGGCTTCCGTACGCGCACGCACCCGAAACCGCCCACGGAACCTTCGAACCGCCGAAGCAGGTCGCCGCGAGGTTCGCGAAGTTCGCTACGAGCGTGACGCGCTTGCTGATGTCGTACGTCGCCTGCAGGTGCAGAATCAGCGTCGCCGGCTCCACGAACTGGCCGACGCTGTCGAACCGGCCGGTCAGCGGATCGGGGATTGCGATCGAGCCGCCGCACGTCGTTGCGTCGTACGGGGATCCGCCGGCGGCGCCGACGGGATACCGCGGATCGCCGGTCGTCGAGCCGGCGAGCACGTCGCGCGCAGGTCGACGGATCGACGCCCGGCGTCGTGATCGGCACGCCGTAGCGCTGCCCGGCCGAGAACTGCAGTGCGGGGGTGATCGTGAGACGGTCCTTCTTGTACTGCGCGAGCAGCGTCGTGACGTACGGCGCACCGTACGCCGTATACCGGCGCCGGCCACGCCCCCGTCGGGAACGTGCTGAACGGCGCGTAGTTCGCCGTTCGGTCGAGCAGCGACTGAGGCGCCATGTTGTAGTACGGGTTCGCGACCGTACCTGCGAGGCATGGACGCCGCAGCCCGGCCCGGATCGTGTAGCACGGCGACCGCCGCCGGCCTTCGTGAACGCGTTGAAGTCGCTGATCGACGAGTTGATCGCGTCAACGACCGAGACGCCGTTGAACTTGCTGTACCGGATGTACGAGTTCGTGTAGCCGAACGACAGCTTCGCCGCGATACCGTTGCGGCTGAAGTCGCCCTTGTCGACCTCCAGCTCGACGCCTTGCGAGCGCTGGTTGCCGACGTTGACGCCGGACACGAAGTTCGTGCGCTGATCGAGGATGAAGTCCTCGATCTGGTTCTGCGTCTGACGCAGGAACGGCGTGAGCTTCAGCGACATATCGCGCGAGAGCTGCTTCTCATACGAGATGTCGAAGTTGTTCGACTGCGGCGGGACGATCCGGTGCATGAACGTGTTGCCCAGACCGCCGTTCGCGAAGGTGACGAGCCCCGGCACTGCGTTCGGCTGCACGTAGTTGTACTGCTCGAACGCGTCGAGCGGCGGCTGCGCGTACCGGCCGTAGCTGGCACGAATGACCGTCGTCGGGTTCACGCGTACGTGAACGCGAGGCGAGGCTGGAAGATCGGGAACTGCTCGCTCTGCACGGAGTTCGGGTCGTACAGAGCCGGTAGTTCGCCGCCGGCCCTGCCGACCTGCTGTTGTACGCGGCGAACAGGAACTGACGAGCCGGCGAGTTGTACGGGTTGTCGCTGATGAACTGGTACGAGTCGTACCGGAAGCCCGCGTCGATCGTCAGCTTGTCGGTCGGCTTCCAGTTGTCGTTGATCGAGATCGCACCGAAGTGCGGCGTCGCGTCGTTGAAGCTGGTCCCGCGCCGTTGTTGATGATCGAGGTACTGGCACGCGACCGCCGCCGCACGTCGTGCCGGCCGGAACGACGTGTGCCGTGCCGTTGTACGCGCCGCCGGTCGTGATGAAGTTGCGCCGCCCGGTTCGTCTCGTTGTACGCGCGTTCCGCGTTGTAGCAGTTCACCGCGGGCGGCCGCGCCGCCGGCGACGTAGCCGTAGCACTGGCCGCTGGCGAGGTTGTTCGGGTTCACGAGCACGGCGTACTGCGGCCCGGAGCCGAGCCACTCGTTCGTCGCATTCGAGCGGTACACGGTCGACGAGGTGTAGTTGCCCTGACCGTCAGCAGGTTCTTGTCGTTGAGCTGGTTCGAGTACTGGATGCTGTAGCCGTGCGTGTGGCTGCCGACGTTGTAGTCGAGCGGGCCGGCGACGCCGGCCGCGAAACTGTTGAGGTACGCGTACGCCGAGTTCGGGCTGTTTTCGAGCCAGTCCGAGTAGTACGTGTAGCCGTACACGCGCAGGAACGCGCTGGTCCCGAAGTTGTGCTGGTACTGCAGCTTCACGATCCCTTGGTCGACCAGAGCGAGTCTTCCATGTTGGGCTCGATTGTCGCGCCCGAGCGCGACGCCCGCTCGGCGAGGACGGGTAGAGCGCCGGGCTGCGTGCCGTTCGCGACGTTCGCCGGCGAGACGAGCGCGCCGAGCGGCGCACCGATGTAGCATGTACTGGTCGTCGTAGCCCGGCGTTCCGTAGCCGATCGCGTTCAGGTACGCCGGCCCGCCGAGATCGTTGTCGAGTTGTAGGCGTAGCTGCTGAAGTCCGGACGAATCCCACAGGAACTGCACGTCATCGCGGTTACCGCTCTTCTGCGGGATGCCGAAGTGCAGGTTCAGGACGTTGTCGCGCTCTTGGTCGCGCGACAGGAACGGCGCCGCGTTGTACGGCGCGAGAGCGAACGCCGGCGTGCCGTCCGCGCAGGTTCGGTACCCGCTCATCGAGTACGGCGCGCCGTTCGCCGAGAAGCACGACGGCGCGACGCCGCGATCGACCGCGCCGGCGCACGGCCGATCGGTGAGCCCCAGTAGCGGCTCAGCGAAGCGCCGTTGAACTTGTCGTATCGCGCGGTAGTCTTCGTTGTAGCCGCCGAAGCCCGAAGTAGTACGAGAACGTGCGCGACGGGTTCGCCCCGCCGGTCTCGAACGACATCTTGTTGTAGTAGGCCGGCGCATCCGACGCCCAGGTCGAGGTTGTCCGACGCCGGCGCGGTTCCCGTGCGGATGACCTGGTTGATGTAGCCGGAGATGCCTTGGCCCTCGGAGTTCGACGGGGGCCGCGCCGGTGTACACCTGGAGCTCCTGTTGGCCGAGCGCCGACAGCTTGCCCGACGGATAGTTGTCGTACGAACGGTTGACGGGAACGCCGTCCAGCTCGTAGCCGATCTGGTCGTAGTCACCGCCGCGGATGCTGACGCCGGAGCCGGCGCCGATATAGCCGGCGGAACCCGGCGCGACGTACACGCCGGGAACCGTCGTGACCGCAGACCACGCGCTGTTCAGCAGGCCGCCGCCGCCCATCACGGACGCCTTGTCCTGCGACACGGGGTTGATCGAGTACACATCGACCGTCGTGCCGGGCTTGACCAGCGCCGATGCCGAGCGCGCGGTCGTCGAACCGATCGTACGCAGCGTCGCGGCTGACGTCAGCGTGACGGTTGCGTCTGGTCCGCTTGGACCGTGACGCCGGAGATGGCGTAAGCATCGTGCCCGTTCGCCTGCGGGCACCGACACGTTGTACGTGTCCGGCGCGAGCGAGATGAACGTGAAATGACCGCTAGCATCGGTCTTCGCCGTCGCCGTTTGCGACGGGCTCGACGCAGTGACGCTGGCGCCGGTGATCGGCGCATTCGTCGAGCTGTTCGTTACGACGCCGCTGATCGAACCCGTCGTGCCGGCCAGAACGCTTATCGTTCCCTGGAGCACGAACGCGAGGATCAATAGCGCCGCGAGAACACCTCGTCGTACTGGAAGAGGTATTGCCACGGGCACCTTTCCTTTCGAAGGGTGTAGTGGTTAGTGGAAGTCTACGGGGAATCTGTCCGCCGCCTTGGACGGACCTTACACCCTTCTGAGAAGAGGGCCCACTTCCCCTCGTCGGGAGGGCCGTCAGCGCCCCGGGCGTTGCACCACGACGATGCTGTGGCCGTCATGCCGGTCGAGGAAAGCGAGGCCCTCGTCCATCCAGCCGTCGAGCCCGGCGCTCAGGTGGCGCTGGACCTCCCGGACGATGTGCCGCCGGCTCTTGAGCCATGCGAGCTCGGGCCGCGTGGTGGCGAGCCACACGGCCTCTTCGCATTCCTCGCATTGGTAGCCGAAGCGCACGTTCCGGCGCGGCCGGCTACGCGCGAACCGGGTTCAGACGCTCGGCGAGCAGACGCGGGATTTCGGACGGCCGGTCCGCGACCGGGACGCCGGCCTCGCCGAACGCGCGGACCTTGGACTCCGGCGTGCCGGTGTTGCCCGAGATGATCGCGCCGGCGTGTCCGAGGCGCTTCCCCTTCGGCGCGGAGCGGCCGCCGATGAACGCGACGACGGGCTTGTCGGGGATGTGCTCGCGGATGAACGCCGCGGCGTCCTCTTCGTCGGAGCCGCCGATCTCGCCGGCGACGACGAGCGCCGTCGTCTCCGGATCGTTCGCGAACGCCCGCAGGCAGTCGACGAAGGTCGTGCCGATGATCGGGTCGCCGCCGATGCCGACGCACGTCGACTGCCCGAAGCCCGGCGCGCGTGAGGACGTCGACGATCTCGTACGTCAGGGTGCCGGAGCGCGAGATCATGCCGACGTTGCCCGGCTTGAACACGTGGCCCGGCATGATGCCGAGGAGCGACTTGCCGGGCGAGATCAGGCCGGGACAGTTGCCGCCGATGATGCGCATCCCGGGCGTCGTGGCGACGACGCGCAGCATGTCGTGCGCGGGAATGCCTTCGGTGATGCAGACGGCGAGCTCGATCCCCGCGTCGTACGCTTCCCACAGCGCGTCGGCGCCGGCGAACGGCGGCACGAACACGATCGAGTGCGTCGCGCCGGTCGCTTCGACGGCGTCCTTGACCGTGTCGAACACGGGCTGACCGCTCTCGATCGTGGTGCCGCCCTTGCCGGGCGTCACGCCGCCGACGATCTTCGTGCCGTACGCGAGCATGCGCTGCGTGTGAAACGCGCCCTCGCGCCCGGTGATGCCCTGCACGATGCACTTCGAATTCTTTCGAGGAAATCGCCAGTGCTACTTCCCGCCTTTCGCGAGCTCGACGGCGCGTGCGGCGCCTTCGTCCATCGTCTCGACCGGACGAATCCCGCCTCCGCGAGGATCGCGCGACCTTCTTCGGCGTTCGTGCCCGTCAGGCGCACGACGAGCGGCACTTTCGGACGTCTCCCCCTTTGAGCGCTTCGACGATTCCTTTCGCGACTTGGTCGCCGCGCGTGATGCCGCCGAAGATGTTGATGAACATCGCGCGCACGTCGGGGTCGCTCGTCACGAGGTCGTAGCTCTTCTTCACGAGGTCGGCTTGCGCGCCGCCGCCGATGTCGAGGAAGTTCGCGGCCTCGCCGCCCGCGTTCCGGATCGCGTCCATCGTGCCCATGCCGAGGCCGGCGCCGTTCGCGATAACGCCGATCGTGCCGCCGAGCTGCGCGTAGTTCGACATGCCGAGGCCGATCGCGACGGCCGCGGCTTGATCGGCGTCCGTCGGCTGCGCCTCGTTCCAACCTGCGATGTCGGGATGCTTGTAGAGACCGTTGTCGTCGAGCTCGACCTTCGCGTCGCTGGCGATCACGCGCCCGTCGTTCGTCAGCACGAGCGGATTGATCTCGACGAGGTTCGCGCCGTAGTCCATGAACAGCGTGTAGAGCGCGCCGAGGATCGACGGAAACGCCTTGCGATAGCCGTCCGGCAGCTTCGCGCGCGAACGCGAGCTGACGACCGATGAACGGCGGAGCAGCCGATCGCGGGATCGATCCAGTACTTCGAGATCGCGCCGGGATCGCGCTCCGCGACTTCCTCGACGTCCATGCCGCCCTGCGCCGTGACGAGCACGACGGGCTTCTTCGTCGCGCGATCGATCGTGATCGAGACGTACGCCTCGCTCGCGATGTCGACTTTCTCCTCGACGAGCAGCGATCGGACTTCCTCGCCGTCGGGATTCTGCACCGAGCGGAGCACCTTGCCGATCAGCTCGCGCGCGATCGTTTCGCCCTGCGCCGCATCGTCGGCGAACTTGATGCCGCCCGCTTTGCCGCGGCCGCCCATCATGACTTGGCTCTTGAGCACCCACGAGCCGGGATGCTCGGCGATGTACCGCTGCACGTCGTCCGCGCTCGTCGCGTAGACGCCCTTCGGCGTCTGGATGCCGACGCGCCGGAACAGGTCCTTGCCCTGGTACTCCATCAGTTTCATCGGGCGCGGTCCGTTCCGCGCGGCTCCGCGCGGCCCTCGACGGCCGGCGCTCGAAAGGCCCGGTCGCGAACGAATCGAATTTTCGTGACGCAATGCTTCGCCCGCTCGCTTCCGCCGTTTCGCTCGCGCTGAGCGCCGCCGTGCGCATGCCGGCCGTCGCGCAGACGCCGCCCGCGCCGATGAAGCCGCTGCGCACGCTGGTGTACGCGCTCGAGTACAGCGAGACGTCGCGCAGCGAGGAGTATCGTCTCGGGGCTCGCGTCCGGCAGCGGACCGTCGGCGACGACCCGTGATGGGGCGCGCGACGACGGAACGCACGGACAGCCACAGCGACAAGGGAACGCTCACCGCGAACGTCGTCGCGGCGACGCCGGACGGCGGCCTCGTGATCGACGCGTCGTTCGCCGGCAACGACGTTTCGCAGCCGGTCGTCCGCGTGGCGGTCTTCCCGGACGGGCGGCTCGGCGTGCCGCCCGATTCGCGCCTGCTGCCCGCGGTCGCGCGTATTCTGCCGCTGCTCGCCCGCGGCATCGTCGCCGGGCGCACGATCGACGTCGGATCGACGATGGACGTGCCGCCGCCCGGCGGGGCACCGAACGTTCAAAGTGACGGCCCTCGACGGCAACGTTGCGAGTTCGCGATCGCGCTGCACGAGACGATCCCCGGCCGCGGCTTCGACGAGAGCGGGGACGCGACGGCCGTGTACGACACGACAAGCTGCGCCCGATCCACTTCACCCTGGTTCTCGCGGCACTCGTCGCGACGGATCAATACGTACGACGAACAGCCGCCTGACGGTGACGCTCGTGAGCGACACGTTCGGAACCTGAGCAGCTATCGCGCGCCCTTCTGTCTACGCCCTGCAAGTGGCAGCGCTCGTACGCTTTCTTGTAGGGACCCGACGGACGTTTCCGTTCGGCTCGCTCAGCCCGAGCGGGCTGGGCCCGCGGCGAGGTCTACGCATGGCTCGTCGTGCTGGGCGAATTCCGACGCCGTCGCGCAGCCATGCGGTACTGGCCCTCGCGATGGCTGCGCGCATCTAGCAGCAACATTCGCACGATGCGCATTTTGCGCTAGCGGTGCCGCTTACGCACGATCGCCCCAACCGCTACTTCGGTCCCCCCGCACCGCGTTCGCACACCGTCGCCGAACTGCGCGCCCCTTCGAGTCTGAGCTGCGGCCCGCAGCAGCGCGCGGGCGATGACGAGCCGCTGGATCTCGGTCGTCCCCTCGTAGATCTCGGTGATCTTCGCGTCGCGGTAGTAGCGCTCGACGGGGAACTCCTTCGTGTAGCCGTAGCCGCCGTGGATCTGGATCGCCTCGGCGGCGTGCTCGCGCGCCTTCGTCGACGCGAACAGCTTCGCCTTCGCTGCCTCGATCGACGAACGGCCGCGCCGGCGTCGCGAGCGCCGCGGCGCGGTAGACGAGCAGGCGCGCGGCGTCGAGCTCTGTCGCCATGCGCGCGAGCTTGAACGATACGCCTTGAACGCGCCGATCCGCTTGCCGAACGCGACGCGCTCCTTGGCGAACGCGACCGACGCGTCGAGGCACGCGGCGAGGATCCCGACCGCCTGCGCGGCGATGCCGATGCGGCCGCCGTCAGCGTCGTCAGCGCGTGCGGAGCCCTCGCCTTCGGCGCCGAGCATCGCGCTCGCCGGCACGCGCGCGTCGTCGAACGCGAGGTCGACGGTGTTCGACGTGTGGATGCCGAGCTTCTCGGTCGACCTTCTCGACGCGATGCCGGCGTCGCCGTGTCGACGAGGAACGCGGTGATGCCGCGCGAGCCCGGCGCCGCCGGTGCGAAACATCGCCATCACGACGCCGGCGAAGGCGCCGTTCGTGCACCACTGCTTGCGCCGCTGAGCAGCCAACCGTCGCCGTCGCGCCGCGCGGTCGCGCGATCGCCGCCGCGTCCGAGCCCGCGTCGGGCTCGGTCAGGGCGAACCCGGCGATCACGTCGCCGGTCGCGAGCGGCGCGAGCCACTGCGCCTTCTGCTCCTCGGTGCCGAGCCTCGCGATCGCGCTGCAGATCATCGCGTGCACGCGACACGTGACCGCCGTCCCGGCGTCGACGCGCGCGAGCTCCTCGATCACGAGCATGTACGAAACGTGTCCGCGCCCGCGCCGCCGTACTCCTCGGGCACGAGCATGCCCATCAGCCCGGCCTCGGCCAGCTTCGCGAACAGCGCGCGCGGGAACACGTGCTCGCGGTCCCACGCGGCGATGTTCGGCGCGATCTCGGCTCGGCGATCTCGCGCGCGAGGTCGCCGATCGCGCGCTGCTCGTCGGTTAGCTCGAACGCCGGTCGACCGCGCGGCCTCGCCGATCACGCCGTCCACGCCTCCGCGTAGTCGTAGAAGCCGCGCCCCGACTTCCGCCCGAGCCAGCCCGCCGCGACGTACTGCGAGCAGCGGGCACGGCCGGTACTTGGTGTCGCCGAGCCCCTCGTGCAGCACGTTCATGATCGCCAGCACGTGTCGAGGCCGATGAAGTCGGCCAGCGTCAGCGGCCCCATCGGG
This sequence comes from Vulcanimicrobiota bacterium, assembly GCA_963841685.1. GTDB lineage: Bacteria > Vulcanimicrobiota > Vulcanimicrobiia > Vulcanimicrobiales > Vulcanimicrobiaceae > Vulcanimicrobium. The sequence goes on along the minus strand of CAWJDU010000003.1, from coordinate 785,577 downwards.
TGGTTCATGCCGAGCTTCATCACCGTGTCGATCGCCTCGACCGAACCGACGCCCTCGTACAGCGCGTAGACCGCCTCGTTGATCATCGGCATCAGCACGCGGTTCGAGACGAACCCCGGAAAATCACGCACCTCGACCGGCGTCTTGCCGAGCGCGCGTCGCGAGATCGCGCCGAGGCGAACGTCGCATCCGACGTCGCGATGCCGCGGATCATCTCGACGAGCTTCATCACCGGCACGGGGTTGATGAAGTGCATGCCGATGACCCGCTCGGGCCGCGACGTCGCCGCGCCGAGCCGCGTGATCGAGATCGACGACGTGTTGCTGCCAGCACGGCCTTCGGCGGCGTGTTGTCGTCCATGCGCGGAACAGTCGAGCTTCGAGGTCGAGGTGCTCGGTCGCCGCCTCGATCGCGAGCTGCACGTCGAGATCCTGCAACTTCGGCCGCGCGTCGATGTGCGCGAGCACGTCGCCGCGCTGCTCCGCCGTCATGCGCGCCCTTCTCGACGGCGCGGGCGAGGTTCTTCTCGATCGTCGATGCCGCGCCGAATGCGCGCCTGTCCACGTCGTTCAGCAGCACCTCGTGCCCCTGGCCGCCGCGACCTGAGCGATGCCGCCGCCCATCTGGCCGGCGCCGATCACCACAACGCGCACGCTACCGTCCGATCTCCATCACCAGTCGCTCTTCCAGACGTCCGAGCGAATGCGCGCACCCGACCGTCGCGAACCGCGCATGCCGACCATCGTGCCGGCGTGGCGCACTGGCGCCGTCGCTCGGCGAACGGGAGCGACGCTCGGCGCGACGCCGGTGCGCCGCGCCCCACGCCCGCCACTCCAGGTCAGTCGACCTTGATCAGGATCGCGTCGCCCTGGCCGCCGCCGGAGCAGATCGCCGCGATGCCGAGCCCGCCGCCGCGCGCGCGCAACTGATGCACGACGGAGCCGTGATGCGCGCGCCCGACGCGCCGATCGGATGCCCGAACGCGACCGCGCCGCCAAGCGCGTTGATCCCTTCGGGTCGATGCCGAGGAGGTTCGCCGTGCTCCACGCGACGGCCGCGAACGCTTCGTTGACTTCCCACACGTTCGATCTGCGCGGCGCGCAGGCCTTGCCGGTCGAGCAGCTTCTGCGCGGCCATCGCGGGCGTGAGCGCGAGGTACGCGGGTCCCACGCGACGCCCGGCGTGGTCGACGATCTGGGCGAGCGGCTTCGACGCCGTTGCGCGCGCGCGTACTCCTCGCTCGCACAGCACGACCGCGGCCGCGCCGTCGTTGACGCCGGGCGCGTTGCCCGCGGTGATCGTGCCGTCGCGGTCGAGCGGCGGCAGCTTGGCCATCGCCGCGAGCGTGGCGTCGCGCGCGCACCGGCTCGTCGCGGTCGACGAGCGTGAACGGAACGTCGCCGGTGACGTACGGCGAGTACTGCTCGGGTCGGCGTCCATGTTCGGCGGTCGGGTCGTGGTCCCAGACCGAGCCGCCGCGCCGTGCGCGCCGGCGTGCGCCGGCACGCGGGCGCGCGCTTGTATGCGGCACCGCGTCGACGACGATCTTGCCCTTCGCCTTGGTCGCGACGTTGAGCGGCACGATCTCGTCCTCGAGCTTGCCGGCCTCGTGCGCCTGCGTGCGCGCGCTGGTGGCTCTGGTACGCGAACTCGTCCTGCACCTCGCGCGTGATGCCGAGCTCCGCGGCGACCGCGCGCCTGCGCGCGCCATCGCTTCGTCGAAGTAGTAGTCCAACAGACCGTCGTAGTTCATCAGGTCGAGCAGCGTCGCGTCGCCGAAGCGGTAGCCCGAAGCGCGCGCCGGGCAGCACGTACGGCGCGTTCGACATCGACTCCATGCCGCCGGCGACGACGACGCGGTGCGTCGCCGTCGTCGATCAGCGCGCGCGCCGTGCACGACCGCGATCATGCCGGACGCGCACACCTTGTTGATCGTTTCGGCGGTCGTCGTCTTGGCGAGCCCCGCCTTGTAGGCGGCCTGCCGCGCGGGCGCCTGGCCGGCGCCGGCCTGGATGCACCTGCCCCATGATCGACGTGCTCGACGTCGGCGGGATCGATGCCGGCGCGGCGATCGCGTTGCGGATCGCGTCGCCGCCGAGCGTCGTCGCGGCGAGCGAGGAGAGCGCGCCGCCCAGGCGCCCGAACGGCGTGCGCGCGGTCGCGAGAACGACGGTTTCGATTTCATAGCCCTGACGACTTCGTCGGCGGCGCCGACGGATCTCCCGAGGCGCCTGGCGTGCAGACGATCGTCGTCGTCCGGATCGCAGCTCTCGCACTCGAACTGCACCGTCACGTGGGCGATGTCGAAACGTCGCGCATCGCGGCTTCGATCGCGCGCAGGATCGCGCTCGCTTCGCTGACTTGCGGTCGTCGAGGAGCACGTGCGCGGAGAGCACGTGCGATCCCGCGCCGATCGTCCAGACGTGCAGGTCGTGCACGCCGACGACGCCGTCGACGCGCGCGATGCGCTCGCGCACCGTCGGGATCGCGGCGTGCCGGGCGCGCTCTCGAGCAGCACGTCGGCCGCTTCGCGCACGATGCGCACGATGCCGGCGACGATGATCGCCGCGACGACAGCAGCGAGAGCACCGGGTCGATCCACGCCGCGCCGGTCAGCACGATCGCCGCGCCGCCGACCATCACCGCGAGCGCGCCGAGCACGTCGCCGCGCGACGTGGAACAGCGCGGCGCGCACGTTGAGGTCGCGTGCGCGCGCGCAGCGAGCATCACGCCGATCGCCGCCGTTGACGACCAGCGCCGAACGCCGCGACGCCGAACATGAGGCCGCCGGCGGCAGCACCGGGTGCGCGAAGCGCTGCACCGCCTCGATCGCGATCAAGATCGTGACCGCGCGAGCAGCGCGCCGTTGGCGAGCGCCGCGAGCATCTCGTAGCGCGCGAAGCCGTACGTCTGCCGGTGCGTCGCCGGGCGCCTCGCCTGCACGTCGGCGGCGAGCGCGATGGCGAGCGCGACCACGTCCATCGCCACGTGCGCCGCGTCCGAGATCAGCGCCAGCGAGCCGGCGCGGAAGCCGCCGGCGAGCTCGAGCACGGCGACGCGCGCGGTCGCGACGAGCGCGACCTGAGCCGCGCCGCACGGCACGGCGCCGCGTGCAGGCTCAGCGCGCAGCGCCTTCAGCGCGAGCACCGCGAGCATCGCGCCGAACGTGACCACGTTCGCGACTCGGCTTGCCGATCACGCTCGGGATCGTACGTGCCCTGCTGCGGCCGGCGGGCTCGAGCGCCAGCCGACGCGCGGCACGCGCACGCGAGTAGTCGTCGTACGCCGTCGCCGAACGTCTCGCGCAGAAAGCCTCCTCGTGCGGCACGATCACCGCGTACACGCCGCGCATCGCCGCGAGCGAACCGCGCGACGAGCGCGAGGCGCGCCGGCGGCGAGTTCGCCGGTGAACGCGATCGCGAAGCCCGCCGCCGTGATCGACGTTGCCGACGTAGAGCGGGTTGCGCGCGTGCGCGTACGGACCGCCGGTCACGAGCGCGGCGCGGTGACGGCGTCGCCGCGCGTCGTCACGCCGCAGTAGCCGACGGCCCACATGCGCACGCCTCGCCGGCGAACGCGAGCGGCAGACCCGGCCGCGATCGAGAACGCGCTCGGCTTGCCGAGCGCCGCGAGCGCGACCGCCGGCAGCGCGAGCAGCGCGCCGCGGTTCTCGAAGACGAACGCGCCGAGCGGTCGCGAGTCATCGGTCTCGCACGAGACCGTCATACGACTCCGTGCGGACGGGTCGCGCGCCGCAGCGCGTCGTCGTACACCTCGCGCAGCGCGGCCGCGAGCGGCACGCGCGGCGACCAGCCCGTCGCCGCGCGCAGCTTGCGCGCGTCGCCCACGCTGCGCGGAACGTCGGCGGGCCGCATGCGCTCGGGGTCTTCGCGCACTTCGACCGGAACGCGCGCGATCTCGATGAGCCGGCGCAGCACCTCCTTATCGACGTCGCCGTTCCGCTGCACACGTTGTACGTCTCGCCGGCCGTCGCCGCCGCCTTCCAGCAGCAGCGCGTACGCGTCGCACACGTCGCGCACGTCGAGAAAGTCGCGGACCGCGTCGAGGTTCCCGACGCGCACCACGGGCCCGCCGCCCGCGGCGATGCGCGCGCGATCTGCGCGGCGAACGTCGGCGACGGCGAAGCGCTCGTTCTGCCCGGGGCCGATGTGGTTGAACGCGCGCGTGACGACGGCGTCGACGCCGAACGACCGCGCGTACGCCAGCGGCGAGCGCTTCCGCGGCCACCTTGCTCGCCGCGTACGGATTGCGCGGCGCCGGCGGCGCCGTTTCGCGCAGCGGGTACGGTCCGGCCGGCTGCGCTCCGTACACCTCGGCGCTGCTCGACGACCAGCACGCGCGGCGCGCGCGCCCGTCGCGGTCGCCCGGCGGCGCTCGCAGCACGTGCGCGTGCCGACGGCGTTGACGTCGAACGTTGCGTCCGGGTCGCGCAGCGAATGCGGGCACGAACGCCTGCGCGGCGAGGTGCGACGACGGCGTCCGGCCGCGCCAGCTCGAACGCGCCGCGCACCGCGAGCGCGTCGGCGACGTCGAGCGGCAAGCACGTCGTCGTGCGTCGTCGCGTGGTCGGTCGCGAACACGTCGTGGCCGCGCGCGCGCAGCGCCGCCGTCGAGGTGCCGGCCGACGAATCCGCGCGCGCCGGTGACGAGCACGCGCACCGCTGCACACGGACGCGAGCGGGCGCAAGCGCTCGATGTCGGCGCGCACCATCATCTCGACGAGCTGCTCGAACGACACCTCGGGCTCCCAGCCGAGCGCGCTTCGCGCCTTTGCCGCATCGCCGACGAGCACGTCGACTTCGGCGGGCCGGTAGAAACGCGGGTCGACGACGACGTAGCGTTCCCAGTCGAGGTCCGGCCGCCGCGAACGCGAGTCGACGAATTCGCGCACGGTGTGCGTCCGGCCCGTCGCGATGACGTAGTCGTCGGGCTGCGTCCTGCTGCAGCATCAGCCACATCGCGCGCACGTAGTCGCCGGCGAATCCCCAGTCGCGCCGCGCGTCGAGATTGCCCAGGCGCAGCTCGTTCTGCAGCCCGAGCTTGATGCGCGCGACGGCGTCGGTGATCTTGCGCGTGACGAACTCCTTGCCGCGCCGCGGGCTCTCGTGGTTGAACAGGATGCCGCTGGCACGCGAACATGTCGTACGACTCGCGGTAGTTCACCGTGATCCAGTGGCCGTAGACCTTCGCGACGCCGTACGGCCAGCGCGGATAGAACGGCGTCGTCCTCGCTCTGCGGGACGTCCCGCGACCTTGCCGAACATCTCCGAGCTCGACGCCTGGTAGAAGCGGATCGTCGGGTCGACGGCGCGGATCGCCTCGAGCACGCGCGTGACGCCGAGCGCGGTGAACTCGCCGGTGAGCACCGGCTGCGTCCACGACGTCGGGACGAACGACTGCGCCGCGAGGTTGTAGATCTCGTCGGGCCGCACGTCGCGCGACGATCGACGTCATCGACCTCTGATCGAGCAGATCGCCCGACACGAAGCTCGATGTCGTCGACGAGGTGCTGGATGCGCTCGTGCACGTCGGTCGAGGTGCGGCGCGTCATCCCGACGACGCGATAGCCGCTGCCAGCAGAAACTCGGCGAGGTACGAGCCGTCCTGGCCCGTGATGCCGGTGATCAGCGCGGTCTTCTGAGCCATGCGGGTTTCAGTTCAGTATTTGAACGTTCTTGCCGGACTCGTCGAAGACGAAGCGCGTCTCGAAGAGCTCGTCGGAATCCGGACCGACGACTTTCGACTGAATGACGAGGCGATGCATCAGCTGATCGTTGTGCCGCACGATGCCGGAGTAGAAGTACTGCACGAGCGGCGTGACGCGCTCGTCGAGCGGCGCCAGCCGGCGGCGCTCGACGAGCATCGCGAGCAGCCGCGTCTGGAGTTCCTTCGGCAGGAGGCGCGCGGTGTCGTCGGGCGACATGCGCACCGCGGTCAGCTCTTCCTGCGCCTTGTTGGAGTCCGCGACGGGACGGTCCGTCGTGTACCGGATGATCGCGTCCCAGTCGTCGGCCGGGATCCCCGTGAAGCGCATCCCGTACCGCCACACCCGCCGGCCCTGGTGCTGAACGTTGTCGTGCCATACCTTTGCGCGCGCGAATGCGCAGGCTGCGCGTCTTCGAGCTGCAGCCGCACCTCGAACTCGTCGCGGCGCGACGGGCTCCTGCGTGAGGATGCAGATGCCGCCGCCGCTGATGTCGAGGCCGATCGCCGCGCGCGTCGACTTGCCGTCCGTGCTATACGCGGCGCGATACGGCTTCCGTTTGCGAGGAAACTTGCGACGGTTCTGCTCTTTGCCGGTGAACCACGCCAGGAGCTCGGGCAGCATCGCTACGGGGACTGTTGGCCGGGCGCGCCGTCTTCGCCTTGAACGATGACGTTCAGAATGCGGCCGCGCGCGGCGCGGAGCGCCGCCCGCTCGGCCAGCGCGTCGTCGATGGCGAGCGCGAAGATCAGCGCTCCGTGCCGCCGGTTCGCCGCGTACCCGGCGAGCGTCGTCACGTGCGAGAACGTACCCGTCTTGGCGAACACGCGGCCGGCGGCCGGCGTGCCGGCAAACGACGACGCGAGCGTGCCCCGCACCGCGGCGATCGGCAGATCGTCGAGCACGACGTCGCGGTACGGTCCGTTCCAATCCGCGCGCAGCACCGCGACGAGCGCGCGCGGCGTGATGCGATCGTACTGCGAGAGCCCGCTGCCGTCCGACAGGGCGTACGCGCTCGGATCGACGCCGTGCGCCGTCAGCCAGTCGTGCTCGGCCGCGATGCCGTTCGCCGTCGTCCCCGGCACGCCGTCGCGCGCGACCGCGATCTCGCGCAGCAGCAGCTCCGCGGCGAGGTTGTCGCTCGGCAGCCACATGTCGGCGAGCACGTCCGAGAGCGGTTCGGAGTCGTGCCGCCACAGCACCGGAGCGTCCGGCTGCGGCGCGCTGAAGTCGCGGTGCTCGTCCGGCCACGGACCGGCGATCGCCGACAGCTCGGTCACCGTCACGCCGTGACGCCGCAGCGCGGCGTCGAACGCATCGTGCGCGTAGAGCGCGGGACTCGGCACGGCCGCATCGAGCGCGTCGGGCGACCCGCCGAGCGGGATCGCGCCGACGACGTCGATGCAGCCGGACGGCTCGCGCGCGAGATCGATCGTGTCGCCGGCGCCGGACGGCGCCGTACCGCGCGGTTGACCACGCGCACGTCGACGGTCGGCGCGCAGCCTTCGACCGGCGCCAAGAGACGGCCGCCCGGAGCGACGCCGACGTGCGCGCGGTCGCCGGGACGATCGCCGGGCGACACGGTGATGCGCACCGCGTCGTGCTCGAAAGCGAGCGCGCCCAGGACGGGCTCGTACGCGTACGGGACGTCGTCGAGCGACCAGCCGGGAAGGTATCCTCGGTGCTCGCCGTGCGTGTCGTCGATCGCGACGCCCCGCGTCACGCGCGTGACGCCGGACGCCGCGACCGCCGCCGCCGCCGCGTCCAGGTCCGCAGCGCCGAGAAACGGATCGCCGCCGCCACGCAGCACGAGCGTGCCGTCGAGGACGCCGGCGGCGATCGTTCCGGCGGCGAAGACCTCCGTGCGAAACCGGAACGACGGGCCGAGCCGTTCGAGCGCGACGCTGCCCGCAAGCAGCTTCAGCGTCGACGCCGGCTGAAACGCGTCGTCCGCGTTGCGCGCGTACAGCGTGCGGCCGTCACGCGCGTCGACGACGAGCAGCCCGGCATGCGCGCCGCGCAGCGCGTCGTCCGCCATCGCGCGGTCGAGCGCCGCATCGAGCGTCGCGATGTCGGCGTCGCTCCACGGCGTCCCCGCGATCGACGGCTTCGGCACGCCGGCGCCGGCACTGCGATCGACGGCGAGCGCGGGCGACGCAAACGCGAGCGCGCCGAGCGCGAGCAGAGCCGCGGCGAACGCGTGTCGCCGGGTCACGGCGTATCGCGTTGAGCGGACGCGATCGTTGCGCGCGACCCGACAGAAAGACGTTGCTATGCGATTGACGCGCACGAACGCGCCTGGGGCAGCACCGACGACGAACGGCGCGCGCATCGTCATCCGGCCGCGTTCGTTGCGTCCGCATAGCGGTCCTCGACGCGTCGACGAGCGCCTCTCCAGGTGTCTGCGCGAGCGCAGCGCGAGCGTCTGAGTGGACCGCACGCTCTGGAGCTTCGTGGTGGACGCCGATCCGCGCTTCGCGTACGAAGGATGGCATCTCGCGCGGTCGCTCGTCCAGCACTGCGGCGCCGCACCGGTCGACGTCCACGTGCACTGCACGCCGGAAGTCGATGACGGAACGCGCGCGGTGTTCCGCGGCGCCGGCTTCACGGTTGCCGCGATTGCCCGCTTCGGCGATGGCCGCTCCTGCAACAAGATCGCGCAGCTGGACGCGCTTCGGGCGTACGATTTCGCGCGCGCGGTCCTGTTGGACACGGACACGATCGCGGTCGCCGACGTGCGAGCCTTCCTCGACGACGCGGCGGTCATCGGCAAGATCGTCGACGTCGAACGCCCGCCGCTCGCGGTGCTGCTCGAAATCGCGGCTGCCGCCGGGCTGGCCGAGATCCCGCCGGCGTGCGCAACCGACTCCGGAGACGCGCTCACGCTCCTCGGCAACTGCGACGGCGGCTTCTACGCGATACCGCGCCGGTTCTTCGACACGCTGGCCGACGGCTGGCCGGCGTGGGCGTCCTGGCTGCTTGCGAACGACGAACCGTTGCGGCGCTGCGGCCTGCAGCAACACGTCGACCACGTGTCCTTCTTCCTCGCGCTTCAGCACGCACGGGTACCGTTCGCCGTTGCGCCCTCGAACGCGAACTACTTCACGCACTTCACGGCGCGCCGCGGTACGAGGACCCCTCGCGGCCGATCGCCTTGCTCCACCACCACGGGCAACTCGACGTGCGCGGCCGGCTGCAACCGGCGGGCGAACTGGACGAGCGCGGACGCGCAGCCGTCGACCGCGCCAACGCGCAAATCGCCGCGGGCTTTCACGGCCGGCTGTTCTGGGACGTCCGCTATCGATCGTTCCCCGAGCGAGGCTCGGGCGTCGGCTCACGCGGCGAGAACGCCGAATACAAGCGCATGCTGTTGCGCGAGCACGGCGCCGAGCGGTGTGCATCCGTGCTCGACGTCGGGTGCGGCGACCTCGAAGTCGTGCGCCCGCTCGTGTTTCGACGCTACGTCGGCGTCGACACGTCGGCGGAGGCGCTTGCCCTCGCGCGCGCTGCGCGTCCGGACTGGGAGTTCCGCGACCGCCTCGACGCATGTGACGCCGCCGACATGGTGCTCTGCTTCGAGGTCCTGATCCATCAGCCGAGTGCGGACGCGTACTTGGCGTTGCTCGAGCACGCTCGCAGCGAAAACCCAGCCGCACGCTCATGGTGTCGGGCTTCGACGAGGGCGGCACGCACATCGACGCCAACCCGATGTGCTTCTTCCACGAGCCGCTCGGCGACAGCCTCAGGCGACTCGGGCGCTTTGCCGGCGTCCGGCTCGTCGGCCGGCATTCCAGCATCGTCGTCTATCGCTGCGACGTCTCCGCCTGAGCCGTGCGTTCGGCGATGCGGCGCGCGATGAACGTCGCGACCGCGCTCGGCAGCGTGCCGCGGCCGAATCCGGCATCGTAGCCCAGTTCGGCGGCGAGCAGGTTCGTCATGCGCGGGCCGCCGGCGATCAGCACGACACGCTCGCGCAGGTCATGCGCTTCGAGCAGCTCGGCGAGCGCGGTGAAGTTCGCGACGTCGCTGCCCTTCTGCGTGACGGCCTGCGACGCGAGGATCGCGTCGACGTCGCGCTCGCGCGCGAACCGGACGAGATCGTCGACCGCGACCTGGCTGCCGAGGTTGAACACCTCGAAGCCCCGATACCGCTCGAGCCCGTAATCGCCCTTGTACCCCTTCATGTTGAGGATCGCATCGATGCCGACCGTGTGCGCGTCGGTGCCGATGCACGCGCCGACGACGCGGATGCGGCGTCCGACGCGCGCGCGATCAGCTCGTCGACCGCGTCCGGATCGAGAGCACGTCGCGGAGTACCGCCGGCGCACGCACCGTCGACACGTCGACCGTCGCGCGCGTACGCGCGTACACGACGAAGAACGAGAACCCGGACGCGATCGGGCGTCCGTCGGCGATCGTCACGTCGGTGAAGCCCATCGCGGCGACGAGCCGGCGCGCCGCTTCGTCGGCCGCCTCGTCCCACGCCATCGGCAGCGTGAACGAGAGCTGCACGGCGCCGTCGCCGAGCGCGTCGCCGTACGGTCCGACGGCGGTCATGCGGAGACGGCCGGTGCCGGCACGGCCGCGAACGGGTTCTCGTACTCGGCGCTCGTCTCGAAGACGCCGTCCAAGCCGCGGCCGCCGTCGCGACCGCGCCGCACGTCGGCGAACGTCCCCGCCTCGATCGACGACTCCAAGCCGCGCGCCGCGACGGTCTCGAGAATGTCGACGGCGCGGTGGAGGACGTCGTTCGCGCGACGTTCGAGCGCTCCGCCCGGCTTCGCCTCGAGCTCGTCGCCGAGACTGCGCGCGGTACGCATCACGTAGCGCGCGTTCTCGAGCGAGAGCGCGCGGTCGCCGAGAAACGGCGTGTGAATCGCCTCCGTCGGCATCCCGCACAGGTGGATCGACTGGTGCGTCATCACCGACGTCAGGTTGAACATCGCGTCGACGACGTGCGCTTTGAACACGTCGCCGGTGACATGCTTCGTCGGCGGCATGTACTTGAGCGGAGCATTCGGGAAGATCTGGCGCGCCAGCTGCGCTTGCGCGATCTGCAAAAGCATCCCGTCCTCGAGCTCCGGATCGATCTCGTACGCGTCACCCAGCCCGATCTGCGCATCGGGCAGGCCCGGCGCGGTGCGCGAGCTCCTCGTTGAGCAGCTGCGATGCGAGCACCGCGGGCGCCTGATCGACCGCGTCCGCGGTCGTGAGGTAGTTGTCCTCGCCCGTGTTGATCACGATGCCGGCGCGCGCGCACAGCGTGCGCGAGAAGTGCTGGTCGACGAACGTGCGCTGCATGTTGATGTCGCGGAACAGGATGCCGTACATCGAGTCGTTCAGCAGCATGTCGAGCCGCTCGAACGCGGCGGCCGCCGTGATCTCGGGCATGCACAGCCCGCTCGCGTAGTTCGTCAGCATCACGTAGCGTCCGAGGCGTTCCGAAGCCTCGTCGAGCGCCGCGCGCATGATGCGAAAGTTCTCCTGCGTCGCGTACGTCCCGCCGAAGCCTTCGGTCGTCGCGCCGTACGGGACGTAGTCCAGCAGCGACTGCGCGGTCGAGCGGATGACCGCGACGATCTGCGCGCCGGCCTCCGCGGCCGCGACGGCGGCGGTGCGATCTTCGTAGATGTTGCCGGTTGCGACGATGACGTACAGCAGCGGCGCCTCGCCCGGAGGCAGGCGCGCGAATCCCGCCTCACGCGCGGCGCGCTGCCGGCGCGATTCGCGCAAGGCCCGCTTCGACGTACGGCCGCAACGCGGCTCGCGCTGCGATGCCCGGCGTCCGGCGCGCATCCGGCAGCTTGTTCGCCGGCGGCGACCGCGGCCGCGACATCCTGCGGCGGCCGCCCGCTTTCGGCGATCGCGGCGCCGAGCGCGCGTGCGACACCGTCCTCGCGCACGCGCAGCGCGTCGATGAGGCGGTTCGGCAACGGCACCCCGTCGGCGTCGACGCCGTCCACGCCGCACAGGCGTGCGACGGCACGCTCGACGCTCACCGTCGAGTGCCGGGCGATGAAGGCGTCGACGGGATCGACGATGCGTGCGGCGAGCGCGCGCGCGCGCGCGACGGCGTCGCGATCGATGCGCAGTTCCATCCCAAAGGTGGCGATTCCGGACGCGTCGTCCGCGTTCCGCCGCGCAAACGTTCGACGCCGCGCACCGCGCGCCGCGCGGTCGCCGAACGGATCGACGTGTCGCGCGACGACAGGGATTCACGACGAAGCCAAGCAACCGGACACGCATGCGCGCCGCGCGGGGATGGGCTCCGGCTCAACGCTTTCCCGTCGCGATCGGCGGGATCGGCGGAAGCGGCACACGGATCGGCGCCGCGCTCCTGCACTCCGTAGGCTACTACATCGGCGATGACCTGAACGGCGCGCTCGACAACCTCTGGTTCACGCTGCTGTTCAAACGGCGCTCCGTGCTGCTGGAGGAGGCGGGCGACTTCGCGCAGCTCGCCGCACTGTTCTTCGCGCGCATGGCGGGCGAGGCGATCCCGGAGCGCGCGAACGCCGTGCTCGCGCGGCTGGTCGACGAGCGGATTCAGCACGACGGCGCGTGGCTGGAGGCGCGCGCGCGTTCTTTCGCGCGCGCCGGCTCGCGGCATGGACGTCCGTGGGGATGGAAGGAGCCGAACACGCACGTCCTCATCGATCGCCTCCTCGCATTCGACGGTGCGCTGCGCTACATCCATTTCGTGCGGCATCCGCTCGACATGGCGCTCAGCAGCAACATGCACCAGCTCGAAAACTGGGGCCCGGTATTCTTGGACCGTGACGTCGAGCCAAGCCCGCGCGATGCGCTCGCGTACTGGTGCGCCGCCCACCGGCGCGTCGCGCAATCCATCGCGCGCGCCCCCGCTCGCTGCATGATGGTCGACTACGACGCGCTGTGCGCCGATCCGGAGCGCGGTTTCGCACGCATCGCGATGTTTCTCAACATCCCGCCGGGCGGCGAACCGTTCGCGAACCTGCTCGACGCCGTGCACCCGCCGCCATCGAGCGGGCGCTTTCGGAACGTCCCGCGAGAGCAGTTCGCCCGGCACGATTTGACGTACGTCGCCTCGCTCGGCTACGCGGTCGAGGACGACGCGCGCGCAGCCGCCGCGTCGGCGGATGCCTGAGGCCGTAACGGCGGTTCTCGCCGTCCGCGACGAGGAAGCGTACCTCGCCAACTGCCTGCGGCACCTCGTGCGGAACGGCGTCGCGTTCGCGATCATCGATCACGACTCGACCGACGCCACGTCGTCGATCTGCATGAGAGCGGAGTTTGCACACGGCCTCGTCGACCTCGTACGCCTTCCGTTTCGCGGGACGTTCTCGCTCGACGAGCAGCTCGAGGCGAAGATGCGGCTCGTGGCGCGGCTCGACACCGACTGGGTCATCCACCTCGACGCCGACGAGATCATGCATTCGTATCGCGCCGGCGAGACGCTGGCGGCCGCGTTGCGCCGGCTCGGCGCGAGCGGCTGGAACGCGGTCGATTTCGACGAGTTCGTCTTCGTACCGGTCGATTGCGACTACGTCGCGGACGCGCCCGGCCCCCAGCCGCTGCGGCGGTACTACTACTTCCGGCCGTTCGCACCGCGCCTGATGCGCGCGTGGCGCACGTCCGCAGACCTTTCGCCGGTCGAGGACGGCGGCCACATGCTGCGCGGGCCGGACCTGCGGCTCGCACCGGAGCGGCTGGCGCTGCGACACTACGTCGTACGCAGTCAGCAGCATGCGTTCGAGAAGTACGCCGCGCGCGCGTTCGACCCCGGTGAGCTGGCGCGCGGATGGCATCGAGCGCGCGCCGGGCAGGCGCGTGACGCGTTCAGTCTGCCTCCCGCGAGCATCCTGAAGACGCTCGACGATCCGGCTGCGGCGGATCTCGACCGCGGCGATCCGTGGACCGAGCATTGGTGGCTGCGGCAGGCGCGTTTTCCGTCCGGTCCAACCGCCCGAGAATGACGAGCAGGTCGGACCATCTCGGCGACGCCGCGCAGCGCCGCGCGTACTGGGAGCGGACGTTCAGCGACGGGACGTGGGACTACCTCGGGTCGATCGACGAATCCGCACGCCTTGCCGTCGTCGCAGGATACGTGGTGCGGCTCGTGCCGCGCGGCAGCGTGCTCGACGTCGGCTGCGGCGAAGCGCTGCTCGCCGAGCACCTCGACCTTTCGCGCATCCGGTACACGGGATTCGACGTGTCTCCGACCGCCGTCCGCAAGGCGCGCGATCGCTCCGCCGGGCTCGACGTCGTCGCAGCGGGCGTCGACGAGTTCCAGCCACGCGAGACGTACGACGCCGTGGTCTTCAGCGAGGTGCTCGCGACGCTCGAGCGTCCGGTCGACGTGCTGCGCCGCTACGTCGCATGCGTGCGTCCCGGCGGGTACATGATGGTTTCGCAGTTCCTCGGCGGGCCGAAGCGCGCGGAGCCGCATCCGATGACGAAGACGCTCGAGGATGCGTTCGCCGCGAACGGCTGGCGCACGATCGCGACGACGGACGTCGAAAACCGGCTGAACGGCCGCGCGTGGCGCGTGTACTGCGTACGGATCGCGCCGGCGTGATGTCCGCGGCGACGTGGGACGCCCTGCGCGACGAGCTCGATTGTTGGCGCGCCGCAGGGATGTGCGCGACGTTCTGGTGGCGCGACGACGACGCCGTCAACGCGACGCCGGCGTTGGACGATCTCCTCGCCTGCGCGGGCGGCGTGCCGCTCGCGATGGCCGTGATCCCCGCGCACGCGGACCGCTCGCTCGCGGAACGGTTCGCGGCGTGTCCGAACGTGACGGTGCTGCAGCACGGTTGGGCGCACGTCAGCCACGTCGCCGGGCGCAATGATGAGTACCCGGCCGGCCGCGACGCGGCAGACGTCGACCGCGAAGTGCGTGAGGGGCAACGCCGCCTGCGCGCGCTGTTCGGCGATCGAGCGATGCCCGTCTTCGTGCCGCCGTGGCACGGCTTCGATGCGCGTTTCCTACCCGTGCTCGCCGCGAACGGCATCAGCGGCTTTTCGCGCAAAGGTGCACGCAATGCGGCGCGGCTCGCGCCGGGGATCGTGCAGGCGAACGCGCACGTCGCGCCGATCGCATGGAGCGACCCGCCGGGCTTCGCGAGCGACGGCGCGTACTTGGCGACGGTCGTCGAGCATCTCGCGGGCCGGCGCACGGGACGGCATGACGCGCACGAGCCGACCGGCTTGCTGACGCACCATCTGGCGCAGAACCCGTCGTCGTACGCGTTCATCGCGCGACTCGTCGACGTCGTGAGCGGCCATCCGGCCGCGACGTGGGTCTCGGCCCGCGAGATCTTCGCCGCATAGCGAAGCCCCGCGGGCCGTTTCGCTATTTCTGCGGTGTCGTTCCGAACGTGCCGTCCGTCCCGTTGCCGTCGACGCTGTTCGTGCCGTAGCTGAGCGCCTGACCGGAGCCGTCTTGCAGCACGCCGAGCGTGTTGCCGGTGACGGTCGAGCGCGTGAACCGCACCGATGCCGTCGTCCCCGACGCGTGGATGCCGTTGTTGTTGTTGAACGCGGTCGATGCATCGAGCATGATCTGCGAGACCGCGCTGCTCGAGAGCGCGACGTAGCCGTCGGCGCCGTTATCGGCCGACTCGCTGTCGCGGATCGCGTACTTCACGGTGCCGCCGCCGTTGCCGTTCGCCATGATGCCGTCACCATGGTTGTGCAGCACGCGGGTACGGGCGATGTCCATCCGTACCCCGCCCGCGGTGGGCTTGCTGAAGATCCCTTCACCGGCGTTGTCGGCGATGTAGCAGTCCAGCACGGACACGTATACCGACGCCGCGGTCACGACGTTGAGACCGTTCGAGAACTGACGAATCGTCGAGTTCACGATATGCACCGTCCCGGCCGACGTGATCGTGATGCCGTTGCTGGTGTTGTTGCCTTCGAAATCGAGGCCGCTGAGCCAGATCGTGTCGGTCGCCGCCGCGGCGATGTTGATGCCGTTGGTGCCTGCGGCCAGCACGCCGGCCTCGACGTCGTCGCACTTGATCGCGATCGACTTCGTGATCGTCAGCGTTCCGAATCCGCCCGGGTCGATGCAGTTGATTTCGCCCGCGGCGGCCGTCTTGGAGATCGCGCCGGCGAACGTCTTGCACGGCGCGGTGCGCGAGCACGGGTTCGCATCGTCGCCGACGCCGGACACCCACGTCCGCGTCGCCTGAGCGTTCGCGGCCTGCGTCATCGCGAGCAGGCAAACACCAACGAGGCCGAAGGCCAAGAACAGGGCTTTCAAACGGAACCTCCCAAGCAGCAAAAGCGCCCGGTATCATGCTACCAAGCCCGGCGGGCCGCTTAACCGGCCCGTTGGGCCTAGTGCCGGGGGGCCGTTCTGCTACTTCTGCGGCGTCGTTCCGAACGTGCCGTCCGTCCCGTTGCCGTCGACGCTGTTCGTGCCGTAGCTGAGCGCCTGACCGGAGCCGTCTTGCAGGACGCCGACCGTGTTGCCGGTGACGGTCGCGCGCGTGAACCGCACGGATGCCGTCGTCCCCGACGCGTGGATGCCGTTGTTGTTGTTGAAGGCGGTCGATGCATCGAGCAGGATCTGCGAGACCGCGCTGCTCGAGAGCGCGACGTAGCCGTCGGCGCCGTTATCGGCCGACTCGCTGTTGCGGATCGCGTACTTCACGGTGCCGCCCCCGTTGCCGTTCGCCATGATGCCGTCCCCGCCGTTGTGCATGACGCGCGTCCGGTCGATGTCCATGCGAACGCCGCCTCCGGTGGGTTTGCTGAAGATCCCTTCGCCGCCGTTGTCCGCGATGTACGAGTCGAACACGGAGACGTACACCGGCGACGACGACTGTACGTTGATCCCGTTGCCCGGCGAGCCTCCGAAACCGCGGATGACGCAATTGGAAATGTGGACGACACCGGCGGTCAGGATGCTGATCCCGCTGAGACTCAGCGCTGTCGGTCCGAGGCCTTCGAAGTCGAGGCCGCTGAGCCAGATGGTGTCGGTCGCGGCGGCACTGATGACGAAGCCGTTCGTGCCGCTGACGAGCACCCCGGCCTCGACGTTGTCGCACTTGATCGCGATCGACTTCGTGATCGTCAGCGCGCCGAAGCCGCCCGGATCGATGCAGTTGATCTCGCCGGCGGCGGCCGTCTTGGAGATCGCGCCGGCGAACGTCTTGCACGGCGCGGTTCGCGAGCACGGGTTTGCGTCGTCGCCGACGCCGGACACCCAGGTGCGCGTCGCCTGCGCATTTGCCGCTTGCGTCATTGCCAGCAGGCAAACGGCAAGTAGGCCGAAGGCTGAAACTAGAGCTCTCACGGAAAGACCTCCTCGAAGCCGCGAGCCGAGTGCTCGGGACCCGAGGCTAGCAGACGTTCGGACGTCCCGTCAAGCGAACGCGACACGGCGCTTCCGCGATCCGGCGTGCAGCGGGACCGTCAAACCCAGGTAGCATAAGTGCGGGCGCATGGTCGAAAGCGCCCGCGCCGCGCCCCTCACGGTCGTCTTCATCTTGAGCACGCGGCGCGCCGGCTCGACGTGGCTGAACGCGGTGCTGGGCAGCCACTCCTGGGCGACGAGTCTCGGCGAGTACTGTCGACCGTTTTTCGACCGTTCGCACGTCGCGTGCCGGCTGTGCGAGGCGGACGGCGTCGCGAACTGTCCCGTGCTGCACGGCATCGAACGCGTCCCGCAACGCGACGCGTTCGACTTCGCCGCCCAGCGCACCGGACGCCGCGTCCTGATCGACGCGTCGAAGCGCCTCGACTGGGCGCTGGAGTTCGTCGGCCGCGACGATATCGACGTGCGGCTGCTGCACCTCGTACGACACCCCTGCGGCTACGTCGAGTCCGAGGGACGCCGCAACGCGACCGCGACGCCGGAAGCGCTGCTCGACAACTGGGTGCGCGCGAACCGCGACATCGAGCGCTTCATCGCCGCGAGCGGCAGGCGTGCGACCGCTGTCAGCTACGACGCGCTGGCCGCCGAACCGCAGCGCATGTTCCCGCCGATGTGCCATTGGCTCGACCGCGCTTGGGAGCCGCGCGCGCTCGCGTACTGGGAATCGCCGAACCACGGGCTCGGAGCGAACGGCGCGTCGTCGCTCTACCTTCGCGCACGCGCCAACAAGCGCTACGTCACCGGCGACGACGCCTATTACGACGCGCTGTTCGCGGCGCGGCGAACCGCCGCCGACGATCGCTGGCGCGAGCGCCTGCCGCGCGACTTCTGCCGTCGCGCAATCGCGTCGCCGTACGCCGCCGCACTCGCCGGGCGCGTCGGCGTGGGCGCCTGGGCGTCGCCCTGATCGCGGACGCCGGCGCGGTTCAGACGCTCGCCGCCCGATTTGCCGCCGAGGTCCTCGCGATCGACACGCGCGCAGCACCGCGTGAAGAGCTCGAGCGTGCGTTCGAAGGGCCCGTGAACGCGTTCGCGCGCGCCGCCGGCTGGCGCGCGCCGGTCGCCGTGCGTTTTCGTCCGGTCGACCTCGGGCTACGACGGCTTCCGCCGCGCCGTCGCGGCGCGCCGCAGCCGTCGTGGGAGACGCGCCGCCCGACGGTGCTCTGGCGCGGCTCGACGACGGGCATCAAGCGCTACTGGCCGCCCTGTCCGGCGCGTGCGTGCTCAAGGTTGCGTCCGACGATGAATTCGCGCAATGGTACTACGAGCGACTCGTTCCGTGGGTTCACTACATTCCGGTACGCACGACCTCGGCGACTTCGCGGACCGCGTGCGCGACGCGCTCGGCGACGACGGCCCGGCACGCCGCATCGCCGCCGCCGGACGCGAGCTCGCGCGCGAGATGGAGTTCTTCGACGAGATGCGGCACGGGGCAGATCGTCTCGTCGCGTGGTGCCGCGCTCGCACGGTGAGCGGCAGCCGGCTCGACCACGACCAAGCTCCCGCGTGATGGCAGCCGCGAGTCGCCGCGCGCGCCTTTCTTCGGCGTGCTTCTTCGCGAGCGGCTAGGATCCGAACTCGGGGCCGATGTCCTGGTCCGGCGAACGGTCCGGACGCGCGCGCGCGAACATCGTCGGGAACGGCGCGTCGGGAACGGCGCAGCCCAGGTGCCGGCACAGCGGCTCCCATCCCGCTCCGCCGACGAGATCGTACTCGAGCAGAACGTCCGCACGTCCCGCGAAGTACCGGCGGACGTCCGCATGGTGACGCTCGTACGCGGCGACGTACTTGTCACGGTCGTACGTAACCGTCTCGTAGAGCGCCATCCGGCGCGCGATCGGAAGATCGTCGTCGCGCGAGCGCACCGGAAACTTCGCCGCCGCAAACTCCATCGACGCGAGCCACGATTCCAGCGGCCGCGTCGTGAGCACGAACTTCGAGCCCGGAAACTTGTAGTCCAGGTACTTGTAGTACATCGTCACGCCGTTGTCGGCCCCACCGTCGAGCATCGCCAGCTGTTCGAAGCGCGGATTGTGCAACACGCGCTCGTAGCCGAGGATCCGCAGCGCGGCGCACAGCGAGTTCGTGCCGGTGCGTCCGAGGCCGATCCCCCAGCACGGGACGCGCCGCGCGGGTGCGCGCGACGGTGCGGCGACGCTCACCGCTGGGCGAGCGCCGCGTCCGCGACGTGGGCCGCGGGCAGCACGCGGCAATCGAAGGCGTCTGCCAGCGCGCGGTTCGCCGCGTCGACGGCGCCCCGCGTGCGCGCGTCCAGGCCGCTCGGCGGATCGATCAGCCCCAGCATGTTGAGCGTGCTGGGGTGATAGTGCAGCAGCGCGACGTCTCGCGCCGAATCGAAGTACACATGCTCGCCGGCGAAGTGAGCGTAGTAGTTCGCGTTCGATGCCAGCGGTTCGAACGGAAGCTCCTCATCGTGAAGCGCGAGCCAGAAGCTGATCTGATCGATGTGCTTCGTGAACGGCGCGGGCACGAGCCCCGGCCGCTCGAGCAGCCACGCCGCGCGGGCGCGCCATGCGCGCGAGAGGCGGCCGGCCAGCGCTCGCGGCACGCCGTACAGGCCGCCGTTGCAGTTGCCGGCGTACGTGGTTCCGATGCCGGCGTCCGTCGCGCACGCGGCGGCGCGCGGCGCGACGCCCGCCGCGAACGCGATCGCGTCGAGCGTCTCGCACGGCGGGTTCGGCAGGTCGACGATCTTCGCGCACACCGCATCGCGGCTGAGAAACGCGCGCACGTCGCCCAGCGCGATCATATCGGTGTCCAGCAGCACGGCGCACGCGAACGCGGCCGGCGCCAGGTTCTCGAGCTGCGCCAGCTTGTTGCAGTAGCGCCCGTCGCCGAACGGCGTCAGCTCGTGGACCGTGCAACCCAGCTCGCCGAATATCTCGCGAACGCCGCGCGGCACGCCGGCCGTGCACTGCGCGTGGATCGCGCGCGCCGGCGCACCCTGCCGCACGAGCGACCGCGCGAGCTGAAAGCCTTCGTACGCGAAACGCGGTTCGGCGTCGACGACGAACGAGTAGATCGTGCCGTCCGCGGCCGCCATCAATAGATGGAGGCGAACTCGCGCTGGACGCCGTGCACCTCTTCGAGCATGGTCATCCAGCGGATGTTGTACCAGCGCGGATCGGCGAGCCAGGCGACGTCCGCGAGCGGCAGCTTCCCGAGCATCTCGTCGATCGACTCGAGCACCGTCACCGCGGGCGTGAAGCCGAGGCGCTGCGTCATCTTCAGGTTCGACATGCGGTAGTCGCGCACGAACTTCGGCAGCGGCGCCTCCTGCAGCTTGACGTGCCGGTCGCGCAGCGACAGCGAGCCTGCGACCAGCATCGCGAGCTGACGTACTTGGTAGTTCTCCTCCATCACGTTGAAGATCTCGCCGCCGACCGCGTCGACCGGCGCCTCGAGGCACGCGATGTGCGCACGCGCGACGTCGGTCACGTCGACGAGCGGCCGCCACTGCCATCCGCCGCCGTGCAGGTACAACGTGCCGGCCGTCACGGCGTCCTTGAGGAACGTGTTGACGACGAGATCGAACCGCATGCGCGGCGACCAGCCGTAGACCGTGCCCTGCCGCAGGATCGTCGGCCGGAACGCGGCGTCCGCCAACGCCAGCAGCGCGTCCTCGCCGTACTTCTTCGACGTCGAGTACGCGCCGCGCGGACGGACTTCGGTCTTCTCGTCGAACATGCCGGGGCCGATGCCGTCGTAGATCGACGCGGACGATCCGAACACGAAGCGCGCGACGCCGCGCCGGCGGCACGCTTCGCCGAGACGTTCGGTGGCGACCGCGTTCATCTGCCAGTTCGCCTCGGTGTTGTATTCCGCGGTCGGATCGTTCGAGAGGCCCGCCAGATGCGACACGCCGTCGATGCCGTGAAGCCACGACTCGTCGATCGTGCGCACATCGGCCGCGACGAACGTCAGCGCGCCGCCGCTGCGCGCCGCCAGCTCCTCGAGGGGCTCGGATCCGAAGAAGAACCGGTCGACGACGTGCACCGAGTGCCCGCGCTCGAGCAGCAGCCGGCAGAGCTCGAGGCCGATGTAGCCGGCGCCGCCGGTGACCAGAACGCGCACGAACTAGGCCGATGCGGCCGCGAGCCGCGCCGCACGTGCGGCCAGGAACTCGTCGAGCGCGACGTCCCAGCGCGGCAGCGGTGCGATACCGGCCGCTGCGAACGTCGTGTTCTCGAGCGCGGAGAACATCGGCCGGCGTACCGGGTTCCCGAGCGCCGCGTACGCGATCGGCTCGAGCGGCGCCGAGCCGAACCCGGCTTTGTCGAACGCGGTACGGACGAAGTCGTACCACGTCACCGCGCCGGCGTTGGTCACGTGATGCGTGCCGTACGCGCAAGCGCCGATCGCATCGGCGATCGCACGCGCCACGTGCGGCGCGTACGACGGGGAGAACGTCATGTCGTTCGTCATGCGCGTCGGCTCGCCGCGCTCCGCCTGCCCCAGCACGCGCTCGATCAGCGTGTAGCCCTTGTTCGACGTGCCGACGGTTCCGAACACGCCGCTGCGTCCGGAAGATGAAATGCGCGGCGCCGTGCCGCCGCACGAGGAACTCGCCGGCCGCTTTCGACGCACCGTATGCGGTCAGCGGGCCGACGCCGTCATCCTCGCGATACGCGCGCCCGAGCGTGCCCGAGAAGACGTAGTCCGTGCTGATCGTCGCGAACGCGATGCCGCGCTGCGCGCACAGCGCCGCGGCGCGGTCGACGGCGAGCGCGTTCATCGCGAGCGCACGGTCCGGTTCGCGCTCGCACGCGTCGACGTTGTGGAACGCGGAGCAGTTGAGCAGCACCGCGGGGCGCACGCGGTCGAGCAGTGCCGCCAGTGCCGTCGCGTCCTCGAACGGCACCTCGCCGTGGCCCGGCGCGATGACCTCGCGATCCACCCAGAGGTCGCGCAGCGCGGTGCCGAGCTGACCGCTGCCGCCGACGAGGACGATCCGGCCCGCGCTCACGTCGGTGCGAGCGTCTTCTTCATCCGCTCGTCCGCGACGAGCTGCGTCGCGCGGTAGAGCGACTCGAACTGACCCGCGTCGGTCCACCAGCCGTCGAGCACGTCGAAGTAGCAGTCGCCCGCGGCGATGTACGCGTTGTTGACGTCGGTGATCTCGAGCTCGCCGCGGGCCGACGGGCGCAGCGCGCGCGCGTAGCCGAAGACGCGATTGTCGTACAAGTAGACGCCGGTCACCGCGTAGTTGCTCTTCGGAACGACGGGCTTCTCCTCGATGCGCAGGATGCGGTCGCCCTCCATCTCGGCGACGCCGAAACGCTCGGGGTCCTCGACCTCTTTCAGCAGCAGCCGGCAGCCGGAGCGCTGCGCCGCGAAGCGCTCGACGTACGGCGCGATGCTGCGCTGCAGGATGTTGTCCCCGAGCACGACCGCAACGGAGTCGCCGGCGGCGAAGTGCTCGCAGAGCTTGAGCGCCTCCGCGATGCCGCCCTCGCCCTCCTGATACGTGTACGCGATGTGCGGGAGCCCGAAGTCGCGGCCGTTCCCGAGCAGCTTCAGAAAATCGCCGGCGTTGTTGCCGCCGGTGACGATCATGATCTCCGTGATCCCCGCATCGCACAGCGTCTGCAGCGGATAGTAGATCATCGGCCGGTCGTAGATCGGAAGCAGGTGCTTGTTCGTGACCTTCGTGAGCGGCCGCAGACGCGAGCCGAGGCCGCCGGCCAGGATGATGCCTTTGATTTGACGGCGCTCCTGTGTCATCGGTGCGCGTATTGGCGTTCGTAGTACCGCCGAAACTCGCCGGATTTGAGCGGACGCCACCAGTCGTCGCGGGTTCGATACCACTCGACCGTTTCCGCCAGGCCGGCGGCGAAGTCGACGGCCGGCGTCCACCCCAGCGCGCGCGCCTTCGAGGCGTCGAGCGAGTAGCGGCGGTCGTGTCCGGGCCGATCCGTCACGTGGCGTACGCTGTCCTCGTACGAACGTCCGCACAGTCGGACGAGCTCGCGCGTGATCTGCAGGTTCGTGCGCGCGTTGCCGCCGCCGAGGTTGTAGATCTCGCCGAGCACGCCGTGCTCGAGGACGTGCTCGACGCCGCGTGCGTGGTCGTCGACGTGAAGCCAGTCGCGCACTTGCAAGCCGTCGCCGTAGACCGGGACGCGGTCGCCGTCGAGCAGCGAGGTCACGAAGAGCGGGATGAGCTTCTCCGGATACTGATACGGTCCGTACGTGTTCGATCCGCGCGTGATCAGCACGGGCGCGTCGAACGTCGTCCGGTACGCGAGCACCTGCAGGTCGCCGCCGGCTTTTGACGCGGCGTACGGGCTGCGCGGCCGGATCGAGTCCGTCTCGACGGACGCGCCGTGCTCGACGTCGCCGTACACTTCGTCGGTCGACACCTGGAGAAAGCGAGCGATGCCGTGCCGGCGCACCGCCTCGAGCAGCACGTGCGTGCCCATCACGTCGGTGCGGATGAACGCCTCCGGATCGAGGATCGACCGGTCGACGTGGCTCTCGGCGGCGAAGTTCACGAGCGCGTCGGCGCCGTCGCCGACGGCGTCGTCGACCGCGCGCCCGTCCGCGATGTCGCCGCGCACGAACCGGTAGCGCGGGTCGTTCGCGACGTCGGCGACGTTGGCGGGGTTCCCCGCATAGGTAAGCGCGTCGAGGACGGTCACGCGAACGTCGTTCCGCGTGCGCATGACGCGCCGGACGAACGCGGAGCCGATGAAGCCGAGCCCGCCGGTGACCACCCAATGACGCGTCATGCGGTGCGCGCTCGACCGCGAGTCGTTTGGCCTGCCTGCATTGGTCCCGGGCCCGGTATGGAAATCGCCACGCGGCGGGTGGCCTTCCACCGGCCGCGCCGGAACTCCGCCGCGGCGGAAACATCGGCGGCCGCGCGCGGTACTAGGGAGTAGGATGGCCGTGCAGTCTGCTCCGGCGGTCGACGACGAGACACTCGTCGACAGCATTCTCGGCGGCGATCGCGACGCTTTCGGCGAGCTCGTTGAGCGGTACAAGCGCGGTATCGCGTCGTTCATCGGCGCCTCCGTACGCCAGTCGTCGGACGTGGCCGACCTGACGCAAGAGACGTTCCTGCGCGCCTACGCGCACCTGACGACGTTCAACCCCGAGCTCGGCCGCTTCTCGACGTGGCTCTACCACATCGCGCGCAACGTCGTGCGGACGTTCCT
This sequence comes from Vulcanimicrobiota bacterium, assembly GCA_963841685.1. GTDB lineage: Bacteria > Vulcanimicrobiota > Vulcanimicrobiia > Vulcanimicrobiales > Vulcanimicrobiaceae > Vulcanimicrobium. The sequence continues at coordinate 761,303 of CAWJDU010000003.1, read as the reverse complement.
CGGCCGCTCGCAGCGGCGGCCGGCGGTCTCCGATCTGCCCGAAGAACAGACGCTCGAGAACGCGCTGCCGGACACGTCGAACGACGCCGACCCGGCGGGCGGCGTGCTGCGCGCGGAAGCCGAGGCCGAGGTGCGCGCGGCGCTCGCCGAGCTTCCCGAGCGCACGCGCACGGTGCTCGCGCTGCGCTTCTACGACAACATGGACTATCAGAGCATCGCGACGGCCATGGGCCTCTCGCTCGGCAACGTCAAGACGCTGATCCATCGCGGAAAGCTCGCGCTCGCGCACAAGCTGCGCGCGCGCGAAGCGGCGGCCGCGCGTGACTGCGCGCCGCGGGCACTCGGCGCCCTCGGAGGTGTCCGTGAACTGCGGCCGAGCTGAGGCGCTCTTCGAGGCGTACCTCGACGACACGCTCGTCCCGGCGCGGCGCGCTCGCATGCTCGCGCACGTGAACCGGTGCGGGCGCTGCAAGGGCGTGCTCGACGAGCTGCGCGTCGTCGACGCGCTCTTGGCGAGCCCGCGGCAGCTGGAGTTGCCGCAGCACTTCACGTTCGCAACGATGGCCGAGGTCCGCGGATTGCCCCCGCCGCGCGCGTCGAGCGCACCGCTGGTCGCATACCTCGTGTCGTATCTCGCCGCCGCGTGGCTGCTGTTCGGCGCCGGCCTCGTGCTGGCGAACGGCGTGCTGCGCGCGTTCGGTGAGACGGCGTTCGACGTGAGCTTCCAAGCCGTACGCGCGCTGAGCGCCTTCGCGCACACCGGCGCGCGCATCTTCGGCGACGAGTCGGTCGGCACCGCGGCCGCCATCGTCATCCTGCTCGACGTCGCGCTCGTCGTCGGCTTCATCACCGTTCGCCCGCGGCTGGCGCAGCGGCTGCGCCTGTGAGGATCCGGCTCCTCGCGCTGCTCGCGATCACGATCGTGGCGGTCGCGTTCGCGTGGCCGCGGCCGGCGGTCGCCGACAGCCACGAGCACGGGCTCACGAAGGTATTCACCGACGTCTACGTCCGGCCGGACGAGACGATCGACGGCGACGTGAACGTGATCTTCGGCAACGCGACGATCGCCGGGCGCGTGCGCGGCGACGTCAACACGATCTTCGGCTCGTGCACGACCGACGAAGGCGCGCAGATCGACGGCGAAGAGCACTGCGTCCCGAACGACACCGCGCGCGCGATGGCGCCGTGGCTGATCCCGCGGGCGTTTGCCGGGCCGTTCGCCGAGGACCGCGGGCTCTTCGAGCAGCTCGTCTCCAGCGCGATCGTCGTCGTCGTGTTCCTGCTGTTCCCGCTGCGCATGCGGATCGCGCTCGACCGTGTCGAGCGGCATCCCGCACTGTGCGCGCTCGCCGGCGCGATCGCGGCCGTCGCGATGGTGCCGATCGGCCTGCTGCTGGTCGTCTCGCTGATCGGCATTCCGCTCGTGCTGCTCGAGATCGCGGCGGTCTTCGCCGGCGTCTGGATCGGCACCGGCGCGATCGCGCTCGTGATCGGCCGGCGTCTGTGCGAGCTCAGCATGCCGTCCGCGACGCCGTCGCCGCTCGTCGCGCTGATCATCGGGCTCATCGTCGTCGCGGCCGCCGAGATCGCGCCGTTCATCGGCTGGGCCGTCACGGCGCTGATGTGGCTGGTCGGTCTCGGCGCCTCCGTGCTGACGTTCGTGCGCGCGACCCGGCTCGGCGGCGTGCCGGGCGGCGCCGCGGCCGGCGGGCCTCCGATGCGCGCGTCGCGCTTCTAGTGGACGTCGTTCTGCCGCCGCCGCGGCTCGCGCGGCGCGTCGAGCGGCTCAAGCCCTCGACGATCCGCGAGATGCTGAAGGTGACGCAGAATCCCGACGTCATCTCGTTCGGCGGCGGCTTGCCGGCGGCGGAGCTATTCCCCGTCGCGGACGTCAGCGCGGCGCAAGACCGCGTGATGCGCGAGCGCGGCGCCGCGGCGCTGCAGTACTCGGTCACCGACGGCATCGCGGAGCTGCGCGCGTGGGTCGCGGCGTACATGCGCGAGCAGCACGGCGTCGACGTCACCGCCGGCGACGTCGTCATCACCAGCGGCTCGCAGCAGGGACTCGACCTCTTCGCGCGCGTGTTCCTCGATGCGGGCGACGTCGTCGCGCTCGAGAACCCGTCGTATCTCGGCGCGATCCAGGCGTTCGACGCGTTCGAGCCACGCTATCTCGCGATCGCATCCGACGATGCGGGGATCGTCCCCGAGGCGCTGGAGCGCGCGTTCGCGACGGCGGGGACGCTGCCGAAGTTTCTGTACGTCGTCGCGAACTACGAGAACCCGACGGGACGAACGCTCGCCGCCGAGCGGCGGCCGCACATCGTCGAGATCTGCGCGCGCGCGGGCGTGCCGATCCTCGAGGACGATCCGTATGGCGAGCTCTGGTTCGAGCATCCGGCGCCGTCGCCGCTGCTCGCCTCCGCCGCGCGGGGCGCGGTGACGTACCTCGGCACGGGCTCGAAGATGGTCGCGCCCGGACTGCGCGTGGCGTGGATGGTCGTACTGGATCGCGATCTGCGCGACCGTATCGTCACGGCGAAGCAAGGCGCCGACCTGCACTCGAGCTCGTACGCGCAGTACGTGTTCCACGCGTACGTCGAGCATGCGCAGCGCTTGCGCACGCACCTCGACGTCGTGCGCCGCACGTACGCGCGGCGCTGCGATGCGATGATCGCGGCGCTCGCGCGCGAGATGCCGTCGCACGTGCGGTGGAACCGGCCGGCGGGCGGCATGTTTCTGTGGGCAACGGTCGGCGCCGGAATCGACACCGAGGAACTCTTCGAGCGCGCCGTGCGCGACGACGTGGTCTTCGTTCCCGGACGTCCGTTCTTTCCGGGCAAGGATCGCGGCGACGGCATGCGGCTCAACTTCTCGGCGATGGCCGAAGAGCGGATCGACGAAGGCGTCGCACGGCTCGCGCGCGCGGTCCGCGGCTAGCGCTCGGGCAACGAACCGCAACGCCGCGCGGCAGGGTGCGGGTTGGTGCCGTACCGAACGCGCCGCACTCATGCACGTGCGCGCCGACCGAGAGGGAGAGTTGTGGGCCTAGTCGTGACGGGAATCTCGCAGACCGGCGACATCTCCGCGGTCGAAGCGTCGCTGAAGGCGGCCGGGCTGCCGCTCGATCCCATTCAGCTGATCGGCCCCGACGACTCGACGCAGGGCGCGGGGTCGTCGATGGGCGTCGCGAACTCCGGGCTCATGACCGGTGGCGGCCAAGGCACCGGCGTGCCGGGCATCACGAACGTCGGCGCACCCGGTGCGGGGTCCGGCAGCCGCTACTTCCGCAACGAGGCGCTGTGGGATCGTCTCGGCGATCTCGAGATTCCCGACGACGAGGTCGACAACTACATCGGCGCGCTCCAAGCGGGCCGCAGCGTGGTCGCGTACTTCGCGAAGGAAGAGAACATCGGACAGGTCGAGGCGATCTTTCGCGCCAGCGACTTGGTGAAGATCAAACGCTTCTAGCGCCGAGCGCGTGAGAGTCCTCGTCGTCGGCGCGCGCGGATTCCTCGGCTCGGAGATTGCTCGCGACGCGATGGACCGTGGACTCGACGTCGTGAGCCGGCGCGCGGATGACGTCGCGGACAGCGATCAGGACGACGTCGTGATCTACGCATCGGGCGTCGCGTTCGGTGCGAACGATGCGCGGCGCGCCGCGTTCGCGGCGCACGTTGCGGACGCCGCGCGGTGGGCGTGGGCGCCGCACCGACGGTTCGCGTTCGTGAGCTCGACGCGCGTCTACGACCACGCGAGCTCGACCGCCGAGGACGCGGTCATCGGACTGGTGCCGGAGTCGGCCGACGCCTACGTGGGCTCGAAGCTGGCCGGCGAAGCGCTCGTCCTCGGCAGTGACGAGAGCGCGCGCGTCGTGCGCCTCTCGAATCTTGCCGGCCCGGCGGTGCGCAGCGGTCTGTTCCTGAGCGACATCATGCGGCAGGCGGCGAACGGCGGCGTCGTGCGGCTGCGGAGCGCGCTCGACTCTTCCAAAGACTACGTCGACGTGCGGGACGCCGCGGCGTGGACGCTCGACGTCGCGCTCGACGGCGACGAACGCGTCTATAATGTCGCGGCGGGCCGAAACACGACGCACGGCGCGCTGCTCGATCGGCTCGCCGCGCTGGTGCCCGGCCTACGCGTTGAGATCGCGCCCGGATCGGCGACCGCCGTCGCCGCGCCGATCGAGACGAACCGCATCACGCGCGCTTTTCCGCGCGCGCTCCACGATCCGCTCGCGGAGATGCCGGGCTACTTCGCGGCGTTCGCAGAAGCGGCGACCACCTCGCGCTGACCCGCTGCGCGATCCGCCAGGAAGCGGCGCAGCGACGGCGCGTCGCGATCGACCGCGGACATGATCGGGTTCGGTAGCGGCCACGCGATCCCGAGCTCGGAGTCGTTCCACGCGACCGAGCGCGCCGCATTCGCGGCGTAGCGCGTGCTCATCGCGTACAGCACGTCCGTGTCGTCGGTCAGCGTCTGGTAGCCGTGCGCGCAGCCGCCGGGGACGAATACCGCGTCCCCGCGCTCGGCATCGAGCCGCACGCCGGCAATGCGCAGAAACGTCGGCGACTCTTCGCGCAGGTCGACGAACACGTCGAAGATCGCGCCCCGCACGCAACGCACGAGCTTCGCCTCTTCGTGCGGAGCGACTTGCAGGTGCATCCCGCGCAGCGTTCCTGCACGCGTGCTGCGTGCGATCGACTGCTGGACGAACCTCACGTGGATGCCCGCCTCGCTCAGCTCGTCGTCGCAGCATGTGCGCGCGAAGAAGCCGCGGTCGTCCTCGCGCCGTTCCAGCCGGATCACATACGCGCCGCCGATGGCGGTCGCTTCGAAAATCACCGTCGTCCTCCCGTTCGTTGCGCTCTCTACCGGCTCGATGTCTCGATCTCATGCCGGCGAGATTCCGCCGCGGGGCGCTCCGGCCGCCGACCCCGGCGGCCCGCGGCTCGCGGCGTTGCCTTGCTCGCATCGCAGCGCAACACGGAGAGCCTCGGCATGCTGTCGCGCCGCCGGTCATCCACGGCCATCACGCGACACCTCGCCGTCGAATCGCGATGGCGTAATTCGGCGCATCGACGCCGTACAGCGGTGTCTCCCACACGTCGACGTCGCCGAGCCATTCGTCGACGTAACGGCGCAGCAGCTCGCGCGACACGGCGCTGACGTTGCGATCGCCGCTGACGTACTTGTCCGCGAAGACGCTGAGCGCGGCGCGCATGCCCTTCGGCTCCACGTCCTTGATGATCCCGATCGTGCCGGGCGCCATGAGATCGCGCAGGTCTGTGAAAAACGCCTCGCGCACGGACGGATCGACATGGTGCAGCACATCGCTGACGACGACTGCGTCCGGATGCCGCCCCCCGGCGTCGAGATATGCGCGCACGTCCGTGCCCGGTCGCAGGACGACGCGAGCGCGTACCCCTTCATCGATCGCGACGCCGATCGCGGGCGCGAGGTCCAGCATGAGCGCGCTGAGGTCCGGCCGCCGCCGGAGGAGCGCCCCAATCGGCGCACCGTCGCCACCGCCGACATCGACGACGAACGCGTCGCGCGGAATCTGCTCGCTGAGCGCGGTCGCCAACGCATCGATGTTGGTGAATACTGCGCGATACGCGTTCGCGGCGGCGCGAAAGAAGCGCGGGCCGAGAACGCGCCGGGCGAGGGCCCCTAACGACATGCGAGCGTTACCGGCGGGACGGGTTCTTCGAAACGATCGGAGATGAATGCCATACGAGAACCGGAAGGGCCACGCTTTCTGCCACGCGAACGCGAGGGCTCGTTGTGAGGGTGCGGTTCGCCAATCTCCTGATGGCGTCCGTTATAGCCGCGTGGTCCGCGGGCGCAGCATTCCGCGACCAGCGGGTCGCCGTGACCGTCACCGGCACCGGACGGAGCGTCGGCGAGGACCGCGGTCGGCGTCGAGCGCGTTGCCTGAGCGAACAGGTTCTGTAGCGCCGCGTGAAATGTCGCACGCTATGGCGGCGATGCGCGCAACCGCCGTCCCGGCTCGTCCTCCACGCACGGTCACTTCAAGGCGCTGATCGATGAAGTGCACGCGCAGCACCCCAACGTCCTCATGTTGAACAGCAGCACCGTCCATCACACGCCGGCGCGCACCATCGTCGACCTTGAACTGCACACGGACCAGCGCACGACGGAACCGGCGCACGAGAATGATGCGCAGCCGAGCTTCCGCGCGATCGTTCACGAGATCGACGGGGCAGAGAGCATGGCATCGCGATGAGGCGGCGCCGGCCGAGCGAGAATGAACGCCCGCGGAAGTATCCCGGCGTTAAGCGAGCGGCGCTACGTGCGGCCGCGGAGGGCGTGCGGCGCGTCGCATCCGCGCTCGGCGTTCGGTTCACGTTCGTGGCGGACGGCCTCCTGACGATTCACAACGCGGACTTCATCCACGAACCGCGCTTCATGGAAGCGTATCGGCTCGGCGCCTCCACGGGTCACGCGTTCGGTGAGCTCCACATCGAGTGGCGCATGCGCGTCATCCTGTGGGCGGCGCAGCAGGCCGTCTCGCTGCCCGGCGACTTCGTCGAGTGCGGCACGAATACCGGTATTTATGCGCGCGCGGTCCTTTCGTACATCGACCTCGCTGCGTCCCGGAAGCGCTTCTTCCTCCTCGATACGTTCGCTGGAATCCCCGAACCCGCCGTATCGGCGGCCGAGCGCGCGGCGCGGCCGCATTTTAACGACGTGTACACCGATTGCTGGAGCATCGTGCAAAGCACGTTCGCTCCTTTTCCGGCCGTTCGCCTCGTCAGAGGCGTGATCCCGGACACGCTGGCGGCCGTTGATTCTACGGAGATCGCTTTTGCTTCGATCGACCTCAACGTCGCACGGACGGAGATCGAGGCGATCGCCGCACTATGGCCCCGTCTCGTCCCGGGCGCAATCGTCGTAATCGATGACTACGGATGGCCTGGTCACGAGGCGCAAAAGCATGCGTGGGATGCCTTCGTCGCAGAACACCGTCAAGAGCTGTTGCCCTTACCGACGGGACAGGCGGTGATCGTCAAGAAGGGACGCCCCGCATTCGCTACCGAGGCTCCTTGCACCCTAAGTCCCTAGCGCCACTCACCGTGCGTCGTCGCCCCAGACGCTCCACGGAGCACGCCCCGTGCGCCACAGATTCTTCGAGCAGCCGCCGTTCGCGTAGCGTGTCCATCGCCTGCCAGAAGCCATCGTGGCGGAATGCGTGCAACTGATGATCTGCGGTCAACTGCTCCAGCGGCTCGCTCTCGAGGTGCGTGTCGTCGCCCGAGATATATCGAAATATGCCCGGCTCGAAGACGAAGAACCCGCCGTTGATCCATCCCGCGTCGCTCTGGGGCTTCTCCACGAACGACTCCACCATGTCGCTTTCCTCACAGATCGTGAGATTGCCGAATCTCGCTGGCGGACGTACTGCGGTCAGCGTTGCGATGGCGCCGCTTCGCTCGTGTTCTGCGACGAGAGACGGTACGTCGACGTTTGAGACGCCGTCGCCGTACGTCAACATGAACCGCTCGTCTCCGAGCAGACCACGCAGGCGCAAAAGACGACCGCCCGTCATCGTCGCCCCGCCGGTATCGATCAAGTGAACCTTCCAGTGCGGGTGACGCCGCTCGCGAAACTCAACACTGCCGCTTGCGAGATCCACGGTGACATCGCTGTTCCTCGCCTGAAAGTTCAAGAAGTAGTCCTTCAACATATCGGCGCGGTAGCCGAGCGCCAACACGAACTCCGAAAATCCGTAGTACGCATAGAAGCTCATGATGTGCCAGATGATCGGATGCCCGCCGATCTCGACGAGCGGTTTGGGACGCGTGAGCGTCTCATCGCCCATGCGCGTACCGAGGCCTCCGGCCAGGATGACGACCTTCACGACAAAGCAGCCGCTGCGTACACGCGTCGATACGTCGCCGCGGGCGCGATGGACACCTGCACGGCAGGATGGCACGCGCAACGCCCGGTAGCCGAAGCGCTATGCGTGCTGAGCCGCTCGACCTCACCATCGCAATCCCGTTCGTCGCAGGCAGCGCGTATTTGCGGCACGCCGTTCGCAGCGCCGTCGAGCAGAGTATGCCCGCACGCCGCGTGCTCGTGTGCGACAACTCGGCAAGCGCGCACGAGCGCGCGGCGGCACGAGACGTCGTCGCGGAGTTCGGGACAAGCGACGTCCGCTCGTTGTCGTTCGAGACGCATTTGAGTGCGTACGCGAACTGGAATCGCTGCATGGACGCGGTCGATACTGAATTCGTCACCCTGCTGCATTCTGACGACGCGCTCGCACCGGACTACACCCGCGTTATCGCGTCTCTGGTCGGCGAGCGCCCGGATGCCGCGGCGTACTTTACTTTTGCGCGCGTGATGGACGAGCACGGGCGCCGAACGTTTTCCGCGGTGGATGCCGTCAAGCGGCTTTTGGCACCCGTACGCGGACGCCGTATTCTCTTGCACGGTCAGGCCGGCATTCGGGCCCTCGCGTGCGGAAACTTCATCATGTGCCCGACGGTATGCTACCAGCGCAGCGCCTTGCGCGGACAGCGTTGGAGCGAGGATTTTCGGCAAGTCGGCGACTTCGACCTGTGGACCCGGCTGCTGTTCGCGGGCGCGACCATTGTAGGTACAGTCGATGCGCCGTTTCGGTATCGTCGGCACGCGCAGCAGACGACATCTCAGAACAACAAGACGCTGTACCGATATCGCGAGGAGCTCGCGATTCACGAGCTCACCGCGCGACGAGCGGAGCAGTGCGGATGGCGCGGCACGGCATACCTGCTTCGCCGCGCGATTCCGACGCGCGGGCTGCTCGCGTACGAAACCGTCCGTGACCTTGCCTCTTTGCGCTTCAGTGAAGCCGGGGCCAAGCTCCGGCTCCTGCGCGCGTCGCCGGAAACTGCCCTGCACGCCATTGCCGAGGAGGCACGGGTCATCGGTGTCGGTTAATCGGCGCGCTGTAGACGCGCGTCGCGCACGACGCCAGTGGTGCGCCGTAAGTTGAACGCCCGTCAAAACGGCCAGCAGCGAAAGTATGCTCGTGCAACTTCACGTGATCGCGTTCTCGCGACGGCGATCGCTTTCGCGATGTACTTTGACCGTACGAGACGAGAACTGGACGTCGTAAAGCAGCGCCTGTAGCGTCAATTGAAATCCGGTCATAAACAGGAGCAGCGCAAGAATAATCGTGCCCGTCGGCCGCGAGACGCCCGTCGCGCTCGACACGTGCCACTGCTCGGCGCCGAAAATTGTGCCGGCGAGTAGCAGCAATACGCCGAGCAGCCCGCACAGCGTGCCGACATTAATCTCGATGATGAGGTAATTGAGAAGAAGCCTGCGGAAGAATCGTCCGAAGAGACGTGGCGGAAATGTCAACAGAGCATTAGCGATCGATAGCGAGCTCGTTTCGCCGCCGTAGATCGCTGGCATCTCGAGTTCCGCGATCACACGCCGGTTCAGTCCAAGCGCGGACAGCAAGTCGATCTCGAAGAAATACCGGTCCGCGAGCGCATCGATGCCTAGACGCGCGGCCTCCGACGCGCGCAGCGCGATGAAACCGTTGGTCGGATCGACGATCGTCCAGTATCCGCTGCTGAATTTCACGAGCAGCGTCAGCGCCGCGTTGCCGAATAGCCGCAGCGCGGGCATGGTATGGAGTGTCGCGGTATCGGTGAAGCGATTTCCCTTGACGAGGTCGACATCGTCGTAACGTTCCAACACGTCGATCATCGCCGGAACGTAGCTCGTATCCATCTGGTCGTCCGCGTCGACCTTCACGATATATCGCGCACCGAGACGAAGCGCCTCCGCGATCCCGGTCTTCGTGGCCCCGCCGACGCCGCGGTTCGCGTCGTGCACGATGACGTGCACCCGCTCGTCCGGAGGCAGCACTTCGCTGCATCGATCCGGGCATGCGTCGTCGACGACAATGACGGTGTCCGCGACCTCGAGCGCGCCGCGGACGACGCGGGCGAGCGTGGCTCGCGCGCGGTACGCCGGGACGATGACGGCGACACGAGGCTGCACGATCGCGTTCATGTTCCGGCCGGAACGGGCGGCAGCGGGCCTAGCTGCGGGGAGAAATACATAATCAACGCGCCGTGCGGGAACGCAACGCGCCGAAAGCCCATGTCGTGCATGACGTCGTCCAGATCGGCGTAGTCGTCAGCGCTCAGGATCGTGCCGAACTGCCGCTCCGGCACGGCGACGACGCCGATGTCGAATCGCGCGATGTACTGCGGCAGATCGTCTCGATCCAGTGCGAGCCGAAAGTCTTCGTATCGTTCGGGCCCCCACCATTCGCCGATCGAATCGAGCCCTTCCAGCTTGAACGCGAGCGTCAGCGTCTCGAAGTTCAAGCGATACACGCGAAGATCGGTGCGACGCGTCGACGTCATGACGTGCCCGATGTACTCGACTTCGCGGTATCCCGGCGAATGCGTTTCGAGCCAGCTGCGGCGGTCCGTGTAGATAAGACGCAGCGCCACGTAGTTGTTGATCCAGACGTCTCGGTAGAACGATGCGCTGGACGGGGACGGTACCGCGAGTACGAGGAGTGCAATGGCGACCAGCCATCCGGCGCGCGGCACGCGCTTGAAGAGCAGGATCGCGAGCGACCCGATGAACGCGCATAACAGCGGATAGAACAGCAGCGAGTAGCGGATGAAGTACGACGTGAGGGTCCAATATGCGTATCCGTACAGCAGAAACGCGGCGACGAGCATCGAGGGATGCCGCGTCACCGGGTGATTCGTGATCAGCGCCCACACCGCGAGCACGGCCGGAAGCCATAGGAGCAGCATGACGAGGTTCACGCCGACGTCTTGCAGGGGTGCCGGCGCGACGAACGCGTGCCACGGCAGCGAGAGCAGCGCCCCAGGGGAATGGTCGACCGCGATCGACCCCGCACCGTTGATCCAGTCCGCGCGGCTGAAATACGCGTCTTTGCCGCGCAGTGCAAGGTTGAGCACGGGCGCAACCGGATCGCCGTCGAGGACGAAGTTTCGTGCGTACCACGGGATGCCGAGCGCGAACGTCAGCGCCGCGGCAAGCAGCGTCCCGTTCCGGCGGAGACCGGCGGCGCGCGCGCAGATCGCCGCCGCGACGGCGGCGAGCGGCAGCAGCGCGATGAACGAGATCTTCATTCCGATGAGAAATCCCGCGCAGGCGGCAAGATCCCAGACCGCGTACGGCGCGGCGCGGCGGATCGCCATGACGCCCGCCGCAGCGAATGCGAAGTAGAAGAGGCCGGTCGGCACGTCGGTCATCGCGGAGTCGAGGACGTGCAGGAAGTGCGGTGCCGTGGACATCGTGACGACCGCCGCAATGCCGATCAGTTGGCGCTGCACGCCGTTCCACCGGCCGACCGGGCCTTGCGCGGCGTGCGCGACAACGTATGCGTACACGCCGAGCATCGTGAGCAGGCCCGTGACCCACGTCAGAAACTCGACGTACGCGATACCGTGCATCGCGTAGACCCACGCAGCGATGAGGACCCAATTGTTGGCATAGAGCGGAGCACGAAGCCACTTGTCGACCGTCAAGCCGTGCGCGCGCGCCCAATCCAAGGCGTAGGCGTGATGATAAACCGTGGCATCCGAGCCGATATCCGGCATAACCGCCGGATACGCGAGAAACAAGGCGATGACCACGACGATGACCGCGCCGGGCGACGCTGCACGTCGCAGCGCGGTCCAGCGACGCCGCCAAAACGCAACCGACGTGGGGGGGTCGCCCAGCAGGGCGCATGCGACGGCGGCAGCGCCCAGGACAAACGCGAGAGCGACCGGGTATAGCAGGCCGGCGAGCCCCAGCGCGAACGTCGCGAATCCGAGAATCGCGATCCCGCTGCACGTCGTGACGACCGCATCCAGAAGCGCCGAGCCCGAGTCCGCAAGCGCCGCCGGCCATTGCGGCGCGATTCGCGGCGTCCGAAGGACGGAGCCAAGCACGTAGCAATAGCCGAGAGCGACGACCGAGAGCACGACCCCGACGATTGCGATGCGGTCTGCCGGAAGCATCGGGCTCAACGCTTGCGACTCGACACGCGCAGAAGCACGACGGAAATATTGCGGCTGTCACCGTTGATTCCGAACTTGCTCGGCGCGAACGTAAAGCTGGCGTGAAGCGAGACGTCGACCGTCATGTTGCCGTGTCGGTGGAGCGGGATGACGAGCGCGTGGTCCCCGGAGCCGAGATCGTCGAACGAACGCGAACCTTCCCCCGTAATGTGCACGGTCAGAGATTCGGGATGCGTGGCATAGACGCGCAATGTGGGCGGCATCAGCACCGAAAGATGAACCGTGCGAGCCGCAGCGGGGATGCGCATGCGGAACGCTGCGTCGGGGCCCATCCAGCAGCAGAACGGATCGCCGCTGCTCCCCGAGTAGATCCCGGTGACCGCGCCTTGAGGCGGGGTCACGATACCTTCGGGCCATGACGTCCCGGTGCCGTACGGAGAGTCGACCCCGGGGCCGTTGTAGCACGCCGCGAGGATCGACGCACATGCAAGCGAGCCGATGAGCCAACGTGGAACACGGATCACGCGTGTCGTCCCGCCGCGTACCAGCTCCGTGAGATGCAGAACAGCGCCAAGACGGCGGCGATCACCGGGTACGCGATCGCAACACCCGTCACGATGATCGCGGCTACGATCTCGACGATGAGACGGCGCCGCATCGCCCTATCGCGGAAACGCCTCAGCAAGGGAACCGACGCGTCGTCGTGGAGAGTCGACTCGGGGTTGTCCGCACTCATTGCTGCGTCGGCGCTTCGAAGCGCCCGTCCGATCGCCTGCGCGCGGGGCGCTCGCCCGCCGCAGGACTTCGGACACCCCGGCCGGTAGGTCGGCGCGATGTATCAACTCGATGCGTCGCAGTATCTCGCGAGCAAAGGGTTGACGCCCGACGCGTTTCGCGCCGAGATGGCGGCGCAAAGCGACTTCTGGTTCCACACGTTCGACTTCACCAACGGCGTCTCGAACGCCGGACGCGATCCGTCCGCGAAGAAGCTGGGCGCGATCGCGATGCCCGAACGTCTCGACGGCTTGTCGGTGCTCGACATCGGCGCGTGCGACGGCTACTTTTCCTTCCAGGCCGAGGCACGCGGAGCAGCGCGCGTCGTCGCATCCGACCATTACTTGTGGACCGCACCGAACAGCCCGTTCTACGGCAACTTCCGGTACATGCGAACGATCCTCGGCTCGAACGTCGAGGAGCTGATCATCCCGGTCGAGGAGATCTCGCCCGAGCGCGTGGGCCAGTTCGACGTCGTGCTCTTTCTCGGCGTGCTCTACCACGCGCCGAACATGATCGCGTACCTGCAGCGCGTGCGATCGGTAACGCGGCGCATGGCGATCGTGGAGACGCTCGTCGACCTTCTCGACGTGCCCGTTCCGGCCGCGGCGTTCTACCCGCCCGAATCGGTCAACGCGGATTCGAGCAACTTCTGGGGACCGAACACCGCGTGCGTCGAGCACATGCTCAAACGGACGGGGTTCTCCAACACGACGTTCGTGTCGCTCTGGGAGCTGAACACGCTCTTGATGCAGCAGGGAAAATCGCCGTACGACGGGCGCGTGCGCAGCGGTCGCGGCGTCTGGCACGCGTTCGTCTAGTCGTACGGCGCGCCGAGCGGAATCGCGTCGAGCACGCCGGCCTCGGCCGCACGCGGCGTGCGCAGCGCCGCGGCGCCGCGCGATGCGAGCCAGCGCGGCGATACCGCGTGCCGCACGCCGCGTGAGACGTAGTACGGCGCGCTCGCGTCCGCGGCGATCACGGTTCCGTCGTACGCGGTCACCCGCATGAGCTCGCACGGCGCCCACGGCAGCTCCCACACCAGGACGTCGAGCTCGTCGCGCTCGGGATGCTCGAGCACGCGTCGTTCCACGCGGCGTTTCGTCTCGTCGTCGAAGGCGAGCGCCGAGCGTCCGACCGAACCGACGTTGAACCGCGTCCCGTCCGCGGGTTGCGCCAGCACCTCGTCCAGCCACTCGGGCTCAACCGCGACGCCGATCTGCGTGAGCAGTTGCCGGAAGAACGCCGGCGCATCGGCGACGAGCAATTCGTACGGATTGAAGGGCAGGCCCGGCATCAACCGCCAGTGCAGGTAGAACCCGAGGTTCCACGGCACGAACCCGTCGATCGCGTGCCGAAAGCGCTCTTGGCGCGGCAGCCGCACGAACCGGTCGTGGTCCACGAAGAACATCGGATTGTGCGCTCCGTAGCGCGGCACGTGGTCGTCGAACGACACGATGACGTCGCCGAGATTGCGCCACAGCAGCGTCACGCGCACGTCGTCCGCATGCAGTCCGTTCAAGTTGCTCTGATGCGGACGCATGTGCAGCGACATCACGAACGGTCCGCCCGCGAGCTGACGCCGCAGCGCGTCGGTGTAGTTCTGTTCGGCGAGCCAGTCGTACTCGACGTCCGGCACGCTCACGCCGAGATAGCGCGCGATCACGTGCGCGGTGTACGTCGAGGCCGCTTTCATCGGGCTTGCGACGAGCACGCGCCGCGGGCCCGACAGAACCGACGCCGGCGGTCCGTGCACGGCGTCCTCAGCCTTCCGGGTAGATCAGCTCTTGCAGCAGGGTGCGCGGATAGTAGATTCCGCCCGCTTCGCGCGCGCGCGACTCGCGCGCCTCCTCGTCGAGCGTCCACCGCGCGAGGAACGGCTCGTCGGACAGCACGTCCTTCTTCGGCGTGCCGCACCAGAACGCGAACAGCGTCGAGCCGGGATGCATCTGCACGTAGCGCTCGTCCTCGCGCATCACGTCGCGGATGATCTCGTCACGGCGGTCCGCGGCGAGGCGCGCGAGCGCCTCATTGAACGTGAGCAGCGGGTACGCGAGCGTACCGCCGATCGGCCTGAACGTCGCGACGTCGAAATAGCGCTTCCACGTCTCGAAGAACAGATCGGAGTGGATCGCCTCGCTCGGGTCGGTCGCGAGCATCGTCGGAAGGTGCGGGTACTTGAGCGTTTGCCGCGCCTCCTCGGGGAGTCGCCGGTTCAACTCCCACACCGCCGACCACTGCTCGTACGGATACTGATTGCGGTGCGGGCCGATGTAGTCGTAGTTCATGAACCAGCCGTCCGGCGTGAGCACGTTCGCCAGAGCGCGCAACAGCTTGTCGAGGTACGCCACGTGGTGTCCCGCGGCGTAGTTCACGACGAGATCGTACCGCCGGTCGGGGAAGACGGCCTCGTTGATGTCGACGCGATGGTAGCTGATCGGCAGCCCCGTCGCGTTCGCTCGCGCCTGTTCGAGCAGCTCGTCCGAGAAATCGATGCCGACGCCTTCGTCGAACACGCCGCGCTGGAACATCTCGCGCTCGACCCATCCGTTGCCGCAGTTGATGAACAGCGCCCGCGCGAAGCGCCGTTGGGCCACGACGTCGCGGAAGGCATCGACGTAACCGCGGTCGGGACGGCCCGAAACCCGGCGATTGATCTCGGTCACGACGACGTCGTACGAGTTCCAGTAGCCGCCCTTGTAGTAGACGTCGGCGCTCGCGGCGGCGATCACCGGCTCGTCATGGATTGCCTGCGATGCGCTCACGTCGCCGGCTCGGGATCGTACGCGGGCTGCCGCACGGCCGCGTGTCCGTTCGTCGGCGCGACGCCGGATGCCAGCGCGCGAACCTGGCGTTCGAACACGGCGACGTCATACGCGGCGGCGACCGTTCGCGCAGCCGCGGATCGTGCTGCTCGCTGCGCCTCCGGCAGCGCGAACAGCGCGAGCGTCTTGTCGACGAGCTCCTCGCGCGTACGCCACAGCTCGCCCGTCACGCCCGGCTCGACGAACTCGGGCGGACCTCCGCCGTCGTAGACGACGGGCAAGCATCCTGCGGACATCGCCTCGACGACCGTAATTCCGAAGTGCTCCTGCACTTCCGGCCGCGCGGCGCCTTCGCCGAAACCGGTCGCGTGCCAGTACACGGCGCTCGACCGGTAGAGCGCGTCGAGCCGTTCCGGCGCGACGTTGAGGTGGAGCGTCACCGGCAAGTTCATGGCGGCGCGGCGCAGCGCCGTCACGTAGTCGCGCGCGGCAGCGTCGGCGGGGACGCCGCCGGCGAGGTGCAGCTCCGCCGCGGGATGGCGTGCATGCAGCCGGCGGAACGCCTCCACCAGGACGTCTTGGCGCTTGCTGTGCCCTTCGCTCGTGAAGCGGCCGACGTTCAGAATCCGTCCCGGCACGACGGTTTCGAGACCGGGCCGCATCGCTTCGACCGGCGGCGAAACGATCGCGAGCGGCGGCAGCCGCTCGCCGTAACGCGCTGCTTCCTCGCGCAGGTTGCGCGCGGAGTATTCCGAGTACACCGCGACGGCGTCGTACGCGGCGAGGTTCCGCGAGAACGCCGCGACGTGATCCGCCGGCATCGGGAACGGAAACTGACAGACGTAGATCGCACGCTGTCCCTGCGGCGGCACCGACGGAAAAAGCTCGTTGCCCATCGCCACGAACAGCGCGCAATCGCGGTACTGCTCCAGCTCGCGCTGCGCGATCGGCACGACGTGCGACAGATCCAGGCGTAGGTCGCGCGCCATCGAGCGGACTCGCCAGATGCTGTAGTCCTCAGGTGTCGCAAGGTACACGTCGTGACTCGGCGCGAGCGCTTGCGCGAGCGTGAGCAGATACCGCTCGCCTCCGCCCGGGGTCAGCGGATACGGTGTGAACAGCACCGCGGCGGGCCGGAAGCGGGCGCGCTGCGCGCGCGACGGCAGCAAGCGCCGCGTGTCGTCGTCGACGACGCGGGTCTTGAGATAGCGGCTCCACCGCGACACGAACTTCTCCCGGTTGACCTCGACGATGCCCTCCATGCGCAACGCGAGCTGCTCGTCGCCGGCGGTCGTGTTCTCGACGTGCATCACGGTGGCGCTGGGACAGTAGTACACGCGCTTGCCCGCGACGGCGATCTTCAATCCGAGATCGGCATCCTCGTAGTACGCAGGTTCCCAGATCGGATCGAACCCGCCGACCTCGTCGAACGTCTCACGGCGCAGCATCACGCATGCGGCCGAGACGTAGTCGACCGGCTCGGTCACGCGATAGATGTCGACCGACGGCGAGAGAAACTTTCCGCGCTGCACCGCGATCCCGCACGGACTGACGGTCGCGCCCGCTTCCTGGATGCGCCCGTCGGGATAGATGAAGCGCGGTCCGACGGCACCGCAGTCGTCGCGCTGCGCGAGCGCGGCACGGAGCGTTTCGATCGTGCGCGCGTCGACGAATGCGTCGTTGTTGACGAACATCAGCGTCTCGCCGCGCGCGGCCGCCGCGCCGAGGTTGTTGCCTTCGCCGAAGAACCGGTTCATGTCGAGACGCAGCAGACGCGCGGCCGGCGGCAACAGCCGTCGCAGCATCGCGTACCGCTCCGCCGAGCTGCCGTTGTCGACGACGACGACCTCGACGTCCCGCGCCAGGTCGGGATCGGCGAGGATCTCGACGGCGGACTGCACGGTCATCAACGGCTTGTTGAAGTTCAGGATCACGATGGAGACGCGCGGCTCCTCGGCGCGGATCGCCGTCGTCCGCGTGTGCTGGAGCCGCTTGCAGAAAGCCGATGAGCGGGTGCACCGTGCGCGGCAAGCCGCGGCGGACGACGTGCACCAGCGGGTTGAACTCCGCGTGCGCGCTGCGCCCTTCCGGACCGCCGAACACGGCGTAGTGGGCGAGCAGGCCCATTCCCGACGCGGCGACATCCGGCGACCGCTGCCGGTAGTGCTGCGGATCGAACCACGGCGTGGGTGCGAAGTTCCGCGTCTCGCCCTCGCGCAGATAGTGCGTGAGCGGATCCTCACCGCGGCGCATCACCCGGTGATGCGCGCGCACGTACGACGCCGTGTCGAAGAGCGGGTGCGGCGCGAGCCCGCGATGCCATCCGTCGCGCACGAAGTGCAGCAGCGGCGACTCGCCGGACTGCAGCAGCTCCGGCGCCTGCGAGAGGTAGTACGGCAGCGAGAACAGCGGGTGCGGATCGTTCTCGGCGCGGGGTCCCAGCGCGAGAAAGGCCTCGAAGGCATCCTCGGCCGGCTCGCGTCCCGCAGCGTACCAGGTCGCGTCGAAGAGGTCCCGCGCAAGAACCATCGCGTCCGGCGCGTCGTTGATCACGAAATCTACTCTTCTCCCGAGCGCAGCGAGCGGGCAACGACCCGCAACGGCTTCGTCATGCGCCACGAACGCGACGCGATCATCCCGCTCAGCACCCCGGCGGCGTCGTCCGCTCTCCGGTTCGCCGCGCGCAGCGCCTCTTCGAGGTTCGCCGCGCGAACGCGCAATGCTGCCGCCTCGCCGCTTGCCGCGCGCTCCGCGAGCACCTCGAGCTGCGCCCTTGCCGCTTCGACCCTCGCCGCGGCGAGCTCGGACTCGAGATGCGCCGCGCCGGAGCGCTCGGCGTAGAGATCGGCCTGAGCCTTCCCGGCGGCCGATCGTTCGGCGGCGAGCTCCGCCTGCAGCCGCGCGACGCGGGACGAGAGGTCGGTGATCCGCGCGCTGAGCTCCGCGCCGCGGCGATCGATCCGCTCGCGCGCTTCGTCGAGCGCGATCGCGCGCTCGTGCGCGATGTGCGCCAAGTGGTTGACGTGCAGGTTCAGCGCCGCGATCGCGTCCGAGAGCCCGGCAACCTGCTTCTCCCGCACGTACAGCTCGCGCGACGCCTCCGCCGGGCGCGGCGACGTCGCGCGGGACCTGCCTGGCGCGCGAGGGCTGGTCGATCAGCAGCGCCGCCGTCGCCCCGACGGCGCGCGGCACGGCGCCGTTGCCGCTGATGCCCAGATACGTCTCGACGCCGCCGGCGCCGAGGCCCTCGGCGACCCCGCCTGCCGTGCGGAAGAACCAGCGCGTGCCGGCGTTCTCGCCGTTCGCCGGCGAGAGGACGGAGGCGCCGCCGTGGCGCTGCTCGAGGACGTGCGTCCACGCGAACGACTCCACGGTCAGTTCACGGATCACGTCCGGCGTCGCGGCGCGCGAGCGCCACGCGGTGAGCGCGACGCCGTCCGGCCGCAGCGTGCGGCGCGCCTCGCGCAGCAGCCCCGGCATCGCGGCGGGCGGATCCAGCGGAGCGAGCGCGACGACGAGGTCGAGCGTGCCCGAGGCGACGTCGAACCGCGTCTCGGCGGCAAACGGGTCGAGGTCGATCGCGAGCGTCTCGCCCGCGACCGCAGCGATTCGTTCCACGAGCGCCGGATCGCGTTCGCCGCACACCGCGACTCGGCGTCCGGCCGCGAGCTCCGCGGCGACCACGTAGCGGTGGAGGCGATCGGCCTCGGCGAGGCTCACGAGCGCGCCGGCCGCGTCAGACGAGTACCTCGCCCTCCGGGACTTCGAGGACGACGCCGATCGCGGGCGTCACAGCAGGTCCATGAAGTCGTCGCGCAGCGCGCGGAAGAGGGCGACGCCGATGACGAGGACCACGAGCGAGACACCGATCGCGGCCGCGACGGAGCTCCAGGCGATCGGACCGCGGTCCACGACGACCGAACGCAACGTCATCATGACGACGGCGACCGGGTTGACCGCCATCCACGCGCGCACCTGGGCCGAGACGAACGCCGCCGGATAGAACACCGGGCTCGAGAGCCACAGCACGAAACCGATCAGCGACCAGATGTACGGCAGGTCGCGGAAGAACACGTACAGCGTGGAGAACGCGAACGCGAACCCGGCCGTCAGCGCGACGACCGCCACCAGCAGCGCGGCGACGACCAGCACGCGAATCGGATCGCGCGTGAGCACGGCCGTCATCACGAGCACCACGGGGAATGTGGTGACGCACTGCTGGAACGTGTTGGCGACGACGGACGCGAGCGGAAAGACGTGCTTCGGGATGGCGATCTTGTTCAAGAGCCCGCCGTTGGCGACGATCGACGGCAGCGCTTCGCCGACGCCCTGGAGGAAGTACGTCACGACGACGACCGCGACGAACGCCGAGATCAGGTATCGCGCCACCGAGCCGTAGTACGCCCCGAACGCCGCACCGAAGATCGCGGTGTAGAGCAGCGTCATCAGGATCGGGTTCGCGAACGACCACAGAACGCCGAGCGCGGTGCCGCGATAGCGGACCTTCAGCTGGCGGAGCGCGGTGATGCGGACGAGGTCGATCTCGCGCCCGAGCAGGCGCGAGCGGACGGGTGCGAACGTCGTGGTGAATACAGCCATCGTAGAGGGAGCGCGGCGGAGGCGCCGGGCGCGACACGTCAACTTGGGTCGCGGCAGCGGGCGTTCCTGCGCAATCGCGTCGTGCCCGGGCCGGGCGCCTCGTTGGTTCAGACGCCGATGCCGAAGTTCTCGGTCTGCCGCGTCAGGTTCACGTTGTAGTACGGATCGGGCACCACGGCGGTCGCCCAGCGCTCGTGCATGACGAGCTGCTCGCGCAGGAACCGGCTCTGTTTCTCGGGCGTGTCCTCGTGCCCGCGGCTCTTCGACTCGTGGTGGTAGAGCACGACATGGGGCAGGTACACGTTGCGGTAGCCGGCGTCGCGGACCCGCAGACAAAAGTCGACGTCGTTGAACGCGATGGCGAGCTCTTCGTCGAATCCGCCGACCTGGTCGAACACCGCGCGACGGATCATCATGCAGGCCGCCGTGACCGCCGAGAAGTTCGTCACGGTCTGCAGCGTGCCGAAGTACCCGGGCTCGTCGCCCGGCGAGTATTTGTGGCTGTGCCCCGCGACGCCGCCGAGCCCGATGATCACGCCCGCGTGCTGGACCGTTCCGTCGTCGTAGAGCAGCTTCGCGCCGACCGCGCCGATCGACGGACGCTGCGCCTGTTCGACCATCGCCTCGATCCAGTCCGGCGTGACGCACTTCCGTGTCGTTGTTCAGGAACAGCAGGTACCGGCCCGTCGCGTGCCGCGCCGCGTGGTTGTTGATGCCCGAGAAGTTGAACGGCACGTCGTAGCGCACGATCTTGACGCGCTGCGGCTCGCGCGCGACCCAGCTCTCGAACGCGCGCAGCGACGCCGGCTCCTTGGAGCCGTTGTCGAGCAGGATCACCTCGAGGTCGGGATACGTGGAGTGCGTGAACAGCGACCGCAGCGCACGGTCGACGTCGCTGCCGTGATCCCGCGTCGGCATGATGATGCTCACCCGCTCCTTGACCGGAAGCGCGTAGCGCACCGTGTAGATGCCGGGCGTCTCGTCGCTTGCGATCACGCGTCCGTGCTCGCCGCGACGCTGCAGCGCTTCCTCGAGGGCGCGCACGGCGGCGTCGTACGCGTAGTTCTTCTGCGTGCGCTTCGCCGAGGTCGACTCGGCGTGCATCCGCCAGTGGTACAGCACGCGCGGGATGTGGACGATGCGCTGGGCACGCTCGGAGACGCGCAGCACGAGGTCGTAGTCCTGGCTGCCTTCGAAGCCCTCACGGAAGCCGCCCGCGTCCTCGACGAGCGAACGGCGGTACACGCCGAGATGCGACACGTAGTTGCGGGAGAGCAGCGAGTCCGGCGACCAGTCGGGCTTGAAGTACGGCGAGCGGCGGCGCCCGGTCGTCGTCGATCTTGTCCTCGTCGGAGTAGACGAGCCCGACGTCCGGATGACGGTTCACGACGAGCGCGTTCTCGAAGAGCGCGTCGGGCGACAACGCGTCGTCGTGGTCGAGCAGCGCGACGAAGTCGCCGGTCGCGAGCGCGAGCGCGCTGTTGCTCGCGGCCGCGATGTGCCCGTTCGTCTCGCGGTACACGGCTTTGATCCGCGAATCCGCCGCGGTGTATTCTTCGACGATCGCGCGCACGTGCGGGGCGCTCGACGCATCGTCCGCGATGCAGAGCTCCCAGTACGGATACGCCTGCGCGATCACCGAATCGATCGCCTCGCGCAGGTAGCGCTCGGGTGTGTCGTAGACCGGCATCAGCACGCTGAACGTCGGACGCGACTTCAGCAGCGGCACCATCTGCACGCATGCGCGCGACGTCCGGCGGCCGCACGCGGTGCGCGAGGAGCCAACGGTCGTACGCCTCGTCGCGATCCCACACGTCGGCGACGTCGTCCACGTCGGGCACCCAGTACGGCTGCGGACCGGCGGCGTTGACGCGCAGCCGTTTCTTGAGGGCGAACCACGCGTTGCGCAGCTTCCAGAACTTGCTCGACTGCACCAGCTCGAGCACGGCGCGCATGGCGCGCAGCAGCGGCTGCGTTCGCGCGATGTGCGCGAGCGCGCGCTGCAGATCGTCCTCGGCGACCTGTCGCGCCCGCTCTGCCTCGAACGCCGCGGTCGTGATCTCGACATGCCGCAGCAGCATCGCGCGCACGTCGAGCTCCGCACGCGTGGCAGCGGGCTCGTCGTCGTGCATGCGTGCGCGCTCGTCGGTGGTCATG
This sequence comes from Vulcanimicrobiota bacterium, assembly GCA_963841685.1. Classification (GTDB taxonomy): domain Bacteria; phylum Vulcanimicrobiota; class Vulcanimicrobiia; order Vulcanimicrobiales; family Vulcanimicrobiaceae; genus Vulcanimicrobium. The sequence continues at coordinate 738,988 of CAWJDU010000003.1, read as the reverse complement.
CGTCGTTTCCGGAAGGCCGCCCGCGATGCGGGGAACAAGGGAGCGCCGTTGTTCTCTTCGCCGCAGATGAACTCCGTTTATCGGCCGCTCGACCTCCACAGCCTCGATCTGGCGCGCGGCGCGATCGACGCGTTCGATCACGTCGATGCGTACGCGGGATGCACTCCGCACTTGCGAGCGCACCGGCTGCAGCGGGGCTCGCCGCTCGTCGTGGGCGGCTGGGCGACCGACACCGAATGCCGTGTCCCGGCGAGCGCCGTCGTGCTCGTCATCGACGGAGCGCTGCGGTACGATGCCGAGACGGGCTTCAGCCGCCGTGACGTCGTCGTCCGGCAAGGGCTGGAACGCCCGAGTTCACGGGTTTTCGCGCGATCGTGCCGACGGACGCGCTGGTGGCCGGATCGCATCACGTCGCCGCGTACGCGCTCGTCGCCGGGACGTGGGGCGCCGTCGGAACGCAGCCGTTCAGCGTGTACGAGATCGCCCGTCCGGAGCTTCCGCCGCACGCACGCGCCGTGCGCGTGCAGATCGACGATGTCGACGTGCTCACGCCCGAAGGCGCGCTCGCGGGCCGGAACGCGCCCGTGCCGGCGAACCACGTCGCGCTGATCCGCGGCTGGGCGAACGATGTCGCCGCGGGCGCGCCGCCCGCGGGAGTCCGTGCGCGCTCGCAGGCCGGCATCGTGTGGACGGCACCGTGCGACGTCGCGCGTCCGGACGTCGTCGCCGCGCTCGGATCGCGGAGCAGCGACCGTTACGGCTTCGAGATCGCGATCCCGGCGGTACAGCTGGGTCGCGGCCGGCACGTCATCGAGCTCACCGCGTTCGACGGCGAGGGCCGTACGTTCGCGCCGTCGGCGTGCGTCGACATCGACGTCGCCGCGCCGGTGCGGCCCTTCCCCGCGTACGCGCGCTCCCTCGACGAGCCGTTCGACGTCTCGGCGATGCTCAGCGCACCGGGCGAGCATCCGACGGTGCTCGACGAGCACGCGTTCGTCGAGGTGTCGCGCGGTACGATCCTGACGCTCGAAGGCTGGGCGACCGCGCCGGACGGCACGGCCGCAACCGACGTGTTCGTCGAGGTCGCCTCGTCGGACCGCGCGCTTCCGCCGCGCAGGCACTTCCCGATCGCGGGCGTTCGCCGGGACCACGCGCCGCGCGAGCTGCGGGAGCCGCCGCTCGACGACGCATGGTTCTGGTATCTCCTCGGAACCGCCGACCTCGAGCGCGGCGATTACCGGCTGACGTTCGTCGTCGTCGGCGAAGGCCGTCGCACGTACGCGCGGCGCAACCTCGGCACCCTGACGGTCACGAAGAATCTCAGCGAATCGTCAGCCGCACGGCGGGCGCAATGGGCGACTCGGCGCCGGCGGCGTTGACGCCGACGACCTCGAGGCGATGCTCGCCGCGGCTACCCGTTGCGGCCGCGCGAATTTCGAAACCCGTGTCCGCGACGGCGGCCGTGCGCAGCGCCTGCGCGACGTCCGGTCGTGCGATGCCGTACGTCACGGATTCCCAGGTCACCGGACGGCCGTCGATCAGAATGCACACGCCGGCGACCGGCTGCTGCATCGCGCCGTCCGTCGCCCAACCGTGCGCGATGATGGGCGCACCGCGCTCCGCGACCACCGAGGTCGCCGGCGCGACGGGATTGGCACGTACGTGCAGATCGTCGACGGATCCGTGCGCCGTACCGGCGACCGCCGTGAGCGGCGTGCCGCAGGAGAAGCTGCGCGCGCGCGACGCCGCCACGGTGGCCGGTGCCACCCACGGACGCTGCACGCGCACGAGCACGACGCCGACGATCAACGCAACGACGACCGCGCTCGCCGTTGCGACGTACGTCGCATGCGGCGTACGCGACTGAGCAACCGCGCGCACGGGACGAATGCGATCCCGCTCCACAGCAGGACGAAGAGCAGTATGACGATGCCGAGCGATTGCACGAAGCGTGTTGCGTCGCATGCCGCAGCCGCCGCCTGCCGCGCGGAGAAGGCGCAGTTTGCCACGCCGCCGCACTAGCGGCGCATGACCGAGAGCGCGTGGCGCGACGGATATTGGCGCGACGCGCGGTGGCTCGCGATCTGCTTGGCGACGATCCTCATCGTCACGTTTTCACCGTTCATCGTCGGACCGTTCTCGCTTCTCACGAGCGCATCGGGACGCGCCGTCCCTCTATGCGTCCGGAGCCGTGCGCGCGCAGCCGAGCGCCGCGCCCGTCAAAGAGGTCGGACCCGGGCGGCGCGGACTGGCAAAGTGAGGCGTGGCTGCGCTTCGAGCACGACGCATTGTTCGTCGCGTCACCGCGCGCCGTGGTGGGATCCGTACGACGGATACGGTCAGCCGTTTGCCGCCGCGCAAGCATCGCAGCCGTTCTTTCCGCTCACCCTCGCCGCGGCGGTCGCTCCGTCGCCGCGCATGTGGAACGTCTACATCGTCGCTCGATTGTTTCTTGCCGGGCGTTCGCAGGGCTGTTTCTGTTGTTCTACGGCGGCCGTTGCGCGGCGCTCGCTTCCGGCGTCGCGACGGCGTTCGCCGGCTACTACCTGCTGTACTACTCCATGCCGCATCTCTCGGTGGAGACGCTGCTGCCCGCGGTCCTCTGGAGCACGGAGTGGCTGATCCGGCGTCCCGGGATCGCAGCGTTCTGCGTGCTCGCGCGTTCATCGGCATGTTGCATCTCGGCGGGATGCCGGAAAGCGCCGCAATCCCTGCTCGGCGTTGCGACCGTCTATCTGCTGATCCGGGTTGCGACGGACGCGCCGACCCGCGTGCCGTTCGCGCGCATCGGCATCTTTGCGGGCGCGAACGTGCTCGGTGCCGGCATCGGCGCGGCGATGCTGCTGCCGTTCATCGACTACCTGCCGTCCGCGTTCGACACGCACCGCGGAGCGGCGGTCCGCCCGTCGGGCTGGGGTTCGACGGCGACGGCCGCGCGCCGTCTTTCAACGGCTCGCGCCGTTGTCGTACGGGCCGCCGTACAACAGCGTGACGGACGCCCGTTCACCGGATACAGCGGACTGCGCGGTGGTTCGGCACGGCGCGGCGGTCGGCGCGTCGATCGCGTCTGAGCCTGTTCCGTCCCACGCGGAGAACGCACCGGCGCACACCGGCGCAATCGTCGCGCTCGCCGTGCTCGCGCGGAATGCTCGCGAAGTCGCTCGGTTCGCCGTGGATCAACTGGATCGGCTGGCTGCCGGGCTCCGTCTGATCGTCTTCCCCAAATACGGCGAGGTCGTCATCGACGTCGCCGCTGCGCTGCTGTGCGGGCTCGGCATCGCGGCGTTTGAACGCGGGCGCCGTCCGGAGCCATGGGTACCGATGACGGCGCTCGCCGCGGTCGCACTCGGTTTGACCTGGGTTTCCGCGCAGCGCTCGCCGTCGTTCCGGACACCGTGCATGCGAGCTTCCTGTACGGAAGCGCCGCCTTTGCGGTCGTCGTGCTAGCGCTCCTCGGCATCGTGCTGTTCGCTCGGCCGCACGCCGCACGCGGCGCTGTCTCGCGACGCTCGTATGCGTCGAAGCGATCGCGAACTACTACGTGCCGATGTACGGCTTCGCGCGTCCATTCCGCGTGACGCGGCAAACGCGTGGGCCGGCGCTCCGTACGTGACGGCGCTGCCCGGATCGACGCGGCGGGCGCGCGTTCTCGGCGCCGGCGGCATGCTGTGGCCGGAGTGGGCCGGGGCGCGCGGCTCGATGATCCGGCGGCGCTCGACGCGATGTACCCGAGCCGCTTCCTTCCGTTCGTCGGATTCTTGCACCCACGCATCCCCGGCTCGCGCGACTTGCTCGATCGCTTCGACGGCTCGGGTGACTCGCCGCTGGGACGCCGACGCGGAGCGCTGGATGACGCTCTCGTCCGTCGGCTTCGTCGTGCTTCCGGCGGGTGCGCGACCCGCTCGGCACTTCACGCGGGTGTACGCGCCGACGCTCGGTCTACGCGTACGACGCGCCGCTGCCGCGCGCGTCGATCTTCCACCACGTTCGCATCGCACGCAACGACCGCGCGCGCTCGCGCTGCTGCGCGATCCCGCAGTCGACGTGCGCGACACGCTCATCCTTTCCGGCCGGCCGGCACCAGCGCGACATCGAAGGTCGTCCTCGCACCGCCGAGGGAGGGGCCCACATCACCGGCCGGGACGTCACGTCGGTCGACATCGACGCGACGCTGGCGTCGCCGGGATTCGTCATGCTCAACGACACGGAGCTGCCGGGCTGGGTCGCCGCCGTGGACGGCGCGCCGGCCCCGATCCTGCACGCTGACTACCTGTTCCGCGCGGTTCACTTTGTGACGAGCGGCCGGCACCACATCGAATTTGTCTATCGTTCCGCTCCCCCCCCCCCCCCCCCCCCCCCCCCCCCCCCCCCCCCCCCCCCCCCCCCCCCCCCCCCCCCCCCCCAGCACGACCGCAACGGCGCCCAGCGATCACGGGTCGCTCAGCGTCATCGTGCTCGCGCTCTGACGGCTACGTTCTGCGTGGCTACTGGCGACGACGTTCTTTCCGAACGGCGGCTTGACGACCTACTTGATCGCGCGGCTCCAACGGGAAGACGGCGGCTTTGTCCGTACAGCTTCACCGTCCGCTCGTTCACCGTGCAACTCGGCCAATTCCGCTTGATAAAGGCCTTGAAGACGAGACTCACTCTTCAAAACCCAGGAGGTCGGCTTTTTTACCGCGTCGCGTCCCACGCCGAAAGCCCGCGGCGCGCAAACGGTCCGCGATCTTTCATCCGCGCCGTCGTACCGGCTCGCCCGATGGCTCGTTATCCCCCGCGGCATCGATCACCGTGTAGAGCCGCTGGAATGCCGGCAAGTACAAAATTGCATGTTGTTGATCTTGCCGTCGGGTCCCCGCAGCACGCGGCCCCGCAGCGAGCGCAGCCGCGTCGACATCGTCGTCGAAATATGGTTGTTTCAAGAACATTTTTTTGCTGGATGTAGGACATAGTCGTACGTAGTCCCCGTCGGAAACGGCCCGAGATGTCGTCGAAGCACCGGGAAGCCCCTGCCGGACGAGCGCGTCGCTGCTGAACGCGGCGCTCCGGGTTCCGACGCAGTCCGGCTTCCCGACGAGGCGGGTTCCGACTCTCCCCGCGCGTGAGCGTACCTTGGTTGAATCCGTGCCACCGAAGTCGAGCACCGCCGATCCGGTGCGGCACGACGTTTCTCGCGCCCACCACCCGCCAGATCTGTGCATTGTAGTTGGGGAGTCCGCTCGCCGAAGACGCAGCAGATCGGAACCCTCGTACGTATATTCAGACACGGTCGGCGTTTACAGGGATGATGTCTGAAAGCGCAGCAGAGCCGCCAGCCAGGTCAGCGGATCGCGGAACATCGTCACCTTCTTCCCTTCCGCGATCGAACGTGAATGATAGTTCACCGGGATTTCGACCGGCTGATAGCCCTTCCGTATCAACTCCACCAGGATCTCGTAATCGAAATCGAAGCGGTCGCACACGAAGTCGAGTCCCGCCAGACAATCCCGGCGGAACACCTTGAACATGGTGAACGGGTCTTCGAAGGACTGGCGGAAGAGCACGTTGAGCATCCCGGGGAAGATCAGTGCCCGCAGTTGAGCACTGAGAGCCACGGAGCGTCGGCGAAATGGCGCATTTTCCATGCGTTTCCCTGCCGCTGGCGCGCCCCGAGCACGAGTTGCGCCGGTACGCGCGATCGGCTCGATCAAATCGTCGTAGTCGTCGATCTCGTACTCCAGTCGGCGTCCTGGAACAGCACGTGTCGCCGCTGGCCTGCTCCAGCCCGGTGCGTACGGCGTTGCCTTGCCGGGCGGATGCTCTTGCACCACGACGTGACCCGCGGCTGCGGGGCGAACCTGATCACCTCTTCGCGGACCCGTCGCTCGAGTTGCTTTCGACGACGATGACCTCGATGCCGATGCCGGCGATCTCTTTCGCGAGCAGCCCGTCGAGCACTGGCCCACCGTCGCGGCCCGTTGAAGACGGGCACGACCACCGACACGCGGTACCGGCCGATCGTCTCGCCGCGCCGCGCCACGACGGTCATCGACTCGTCCAGAAGTCCCGCGGACCGCTGCATGCGCACGGCGCGTGCGCGAGCAGCCCTGAAAAGCGCAGCGCGGCCGCCGCGGTGCGCACGCGCAACGACCCCGCACGCATACGGCCATCGCTGTAGAACTTCGGGTCGCGGAAGCCGGCACGCACGAGCGACGATTGGAACGTGTCGACACCGAAGAACGTGGTCGCCGGGCTGTTGAAGCCGCTCCACGACGCGCCCGCGTAGCGCGCGGCGCTGCTCGTTACCGACGGAAGACTGAACGACGCCGGCGCATTAGGCCGCAGTGCGCCGTGAACTGGCGGCGAGCAGCTCGTGAGGCGACGGTACACGGTCGACGGCGTCGACGCACACGACCGCACCGTACGGCGCGTTCGGAGCACCGTACGTCAGCAGCCGATCGGCCGTGACGACATCGGCCGCGTCGCTGCGGCAGACTGCACCGGACGGCACGACGGCGAGTACCGAGCCGAAGTCGTGGGATGCCGTCGCGCGGAGATGCGTTAGACGATCCGCAACGCGCGCAGAGTAGTCCGCCGGGACGGCGACGGGTTGCTCGCCACCGTTGCGAAACAAGAGCGTGCAATCCGAGCAGCGCGATATCCGCCCGGATGCGTTTCGAAACTCGTATTCGAGGCGGGGAGAGTCGCACGTGGGACACCGGTCGCTGACGCGTGCGCCCGGTACCGCGTTGATGACACCGCGCATCTGCGCCCATTGCCCGGGCCCTGCGGTCCAAACCTGCCCTCGGCGGAGGCGCGCTCAGCTCATCGACACGACGGTCGTACCGAGCGCGTCGAACTCCACCCGCACTTCGGCGAGCCCGCCTCACGCATCGCGTGGCGCAGACGCGTCTTGTCCTCGGTGTAGAACATCAGAAAGCCGCCGCCGCCGGCGCCGATCAGCTTTCCACCGACCGCGCCGTTCGCGCGGGCGAGCTCGTACCAACCGTCGATCGCTCGTTGGTCATCCCGCTCGACCGGGCACGCTTGCGCTCCCAATGCTCGTGCATGATCTCCGCGAACGCTGCAGATCGCCTCGCTCGAGCGCCGCGAGGCTCTCGCCTCCAAGTTCCTTCACGTGGTGCACTCCTCGATCATCGACCGTCGCCCCCCTTCGTGCGCGCGTCCTGGTCGGCGAGATGCTCGACGCCGAGCGCGTGTAGCCCGTGAAGAACATCATGAGTTGTCCTGCAGGTTTGCGAGCGTCTCGGCGTCGAGCCGCACGGGCTCCACGTCGACCGTGTCGTCGGGGTTGAACCGGAACACGTCGACGCCGCCGAACGCGGCGATGTACTGATCCTGCTTACCGATCGGCTCGCCGAGGACGTCGATCTCGATGTGGCAGGCTTCTTCCGCGAGGCGCGCCTTCGTGACGATCTCGCGATTCATCGCGTGAGCGCGAGCAGCAGCGCGGTTGTGAAGCTGCCCGACGAGCCGAACCCCGTTCCCGCAGGAATATCCGACATGCTCGCGATCTCGAGCAGATGCCGCCGGCGTTCCGGTCAGCCGCAACGCTTCACGGATGATCGGGTGCTCGATCTCGTCGACGCACGTTGACGCGCTCCATCTGCGAGTACTTGACGATGCACTCTTCGACGAACGTTTCGTGCAGCGTGATGTAGACGTATCGGTCGATCGCCGCCGCGATGACGAAGCCGCCGTGCTCGCGATAGTACGACGGCAGGTCGGTTCCGCCGCCGCCCAGTGAGATGCGCAGCGGCGAACGCGTGATGATCACGCGCCCCGCTCCGCCGCGTACACGCGCTCGACGATCGCGAGCGCGGCCGCGGCGTCCGCGCAGCCGGGGATCCGGTACGCGGCCGAGCCGCGATGTCGTCGAGAAACGCGGCGTATTCGGCTTCCCAGGAGTCGTCCGCCATCGGGTACTCCCAGATCGTCGTCGGCGGCGGTCCGAGCTCCGGCGTCATCGCGTACAGCGCGAGCCGCTCGACTCCGTAGCTTCCGCCCAGTCCGCGATCTCGAGCTTTCCGGTGCGGCCGAAGATCTCGAACGAGAACAGTTCTTCCATTCGGTCCACGACGCGTGCAGCGACGCGACCTGTCCCGGGCCGGTGCGCAAGAGAAAGAACGCGTTGTCCTCGACCGGCAGCGTCCCAGAAATACGTCGGCGTCGCGCCCGCGATGCCGGTGAAATCGCCGAGAAACCATCGGGCAAGATCGACCAAGTGCATCCCTTGATCGATCGCTTCGCCGCCGCCGGAGATCGCGGGCACGAAACGCCACTCCTTCTCGTAGCCAGCGCCCGCCGTGACCGTAGCGGCCACGAACGTGCGTGAGCTTCCCCAGCGCTCCGCGGTCGACGATCTCGCGCGCTTGGCGAAACGCGCGATGGTAGCGGTGATTGAAGCCGACGCGCACTTTCGCACCGGTCGTCGCTGCAGCCAGCGCAACCGCGTCGAGCTCGCGCGCCCTCCGAGCCGCCGGCTTTTCGACGAGACGTGCTTGCCGTGCGCCGCAGCTGACGGCCGCGATCTCGGCGAGCGCGTCGTGCGACGTCGCGACGATCGACGACGTCGAATGTCGTCGCGCGCGACGGCCGCGCGCCAGTCAACCGATCGCTTCCGCTCCGTACGCCGAAGCCAGCGCAGCAGCACGTTCGCCGTCGACGTCGCATGCGACGCGCAATGCGCCGCGGGGCAGCACCCGCGCGCGCTTCTCGCCGATCAGCCCGCACCCGACGATCGCGACGCCGAGGTCTACCACGACCAGCCGCGCTCCTCGGGTACGATGCGACGCAACGTGTACACGTCGCCGTCGAGACGATGTTTGTCGTCCGCGAAGCGACTCCCACGGATCCCACGGCGCCGAGATCAGCTTGCCGGTGATGCCGTCCGACGCACGCGAACCGAGAAACACGCACAGTTCGGCGCCGATCTCGAGCGGCGTACCGCCGGATTCACTCTGCTTGAGCGGCAGCCGCGTGGAATGCCGCGCCGACGACGCCGGCGCCCGCAGCGAGCACCTCGTCGAGCAGGCGCGTGTTCAGCGCGCCGGGAGCGACCATGTTGACGTCGATTCCGTACGTCGCGCAGTTCTTCCGCAAGCGTTTCGCCGAAGCGCACGACGCCGGCTTTCGACGCTGCGTACGCGCTGACGTACGGCAGCGGCTTCGTCGCGCCGCCTCCGGAGAGGATCACGATCTTGCCGCGCTCGCTGCGCCGCAACAGCGGCAGCGCCCGTCGCGCGCAGTACACCGTACCGATGAGGTTGATACGAATCGCATCGACCCACGTCGACCAGTCGACGTCCTCGATCGCGCCCTTCGGCCCGTATACCCCGGCATTCGCGACCAGTACGTCGAGGCCGCCGAGCGACGTTTCGACGTCGGCGAACAACGCGTCGACGCTCGCTTCCGACGCGACGTCCGCGACGCGCGCGTGGAGTCGGGCCTCGGGAAAATCGTTCCGCAGCGATCCGGCTGCGCGCTCGAGCGCGGATGCATCACGCGCACAGATCGCCACGTCGCAGCCCGCCGCGACGAACGCGCGCGCGATCGCCAGCCCGAGGCCTTGCGAGGCGCCGGTCACGAGCACGCGCCGCGCCGCGCTCACGATCGCAGCCCGTCATCGGGCGAACGCCCGAATCCGATGTAGCGAATGCCGGGGACTCGTGCGAGCCGGTCTTCCAGAAAACGCGCGGGATCGACGACGATCGCGTGACGCATGTCCGCGAAACGATCGAGCGCGATCTCGCGGAATGCGGGCCACGCCGTCGAGATGACCGCGACGTCCGCGCCGTGCAGTGCATCCTCCGCCGACGCGACCACGCGGGCGCTCGTCGAGACGCGATTGTCGTTCGGAGCGATCGCCGGGTCGAACGCCGTCACCGCGACCCCGGCATCGTGGAGGCGCCGTGCCAGCGCGACGGCGGTCGATGCGCGCAGCGTGTTCGTTCCCGGCTTGTAGACGAGACCCAGCATCGCGACGCGAGGGGACGCGATCCCGCGCGTGGCCTCCGCGACGCGCGTCGCGGTCCAGTGACGGTGCTGTTCGTTGCTCGCGGCCGTCGCACGCAGCTGCAGCAGCGCGAGCTGTTCTCGATCGCCGATCGCTCCGAGAAATGCCAGGTCGCGTGCGAGCGTACCGCCGGCGAACGGTTCGCCCGCGCGCACGTACGCCTTCTTTCCGATGCGCGCGTCGCTCTTCAGGCCGCGCTCGACCTCGCGCGCGTCGGCGCCCACGCGCTCGCACACCGCGGCGAGCTCGTTCGCGAACGCGACCGACGTGGCGAGGAACGCGTTGATCGCGTGCTTCGTCATCTCGGCGGACTCCACGGTCATCCACTCGATCGCCGGTGCAAAACGGCCGACGACACGCTCCACGACGGCGCGCGATGACTCATCGCGCACGCCCGCGACGAAGCGGTCCGGGGCCCGGAAGTAGTCGATCGCGGACCCCAGACGCAGGTTCTCGGGTATCGCGACGAATCGGAACCGCGCGCCGGCGCGTGCCTCGAGCAAAGCGATACTGCCGACGGGCATCTGCGAGGAGACGGCAACGACCGCATCACCGGGAAACGCGTCGAGAAAACGCGTCGCTCGCTCGAGCACCCACGCGACGTCGGGACGGTCCGCATCGTCGACCGGCGTGTCGAACGTGATCCAGACCAGCTCGGCGCCTGCCGCCGCCGCGGGATCCGAAGCGAAGGTCAGACGATTTGCGGCGTCCTGATCGGCGATGAGCTGCGCGAGACCCGGTTCATCGACGGGCAGGCGTCCCGCGCGAATCGCGTCGACGACCTCCGCTTCGTCGACCGCGACGACTCGATGTCCTTCGGCCGCGAGCGACGCGGCAGTCACGGTCCCCAGATGCCAAAGGCCGACGACGGCGATCATCACGCGCCGCCCGCTTCCAGCCACCGCACCGTGCGCACGACGGCGTCGCGGATCGACATCGTCGGGGACCAACCCAGCCCGCGCATGCGCGTGCAGTCGAGGAAGATGAACGGGTTGTCGCCGATCCATCCGCGTTCGCCGCCCGAGAATGTGAGATCGGGCGCGACCCCGAGGGTCTCGGATATCCAGCCGATCGAGTCGACGACGCGGCAGTACTCGTCCGTGCCGAGATTGTACATGCCGACCTTGCGTCGCCGGCGTCGAGCGCGCGCAGCATCGCCTCGACGCAGTCGCCGACGTACAGGTACGACTTGCGCTGCTGTCCGTTCCCGAGCACGTGCAGCCGTTCGGGATGCTCCCGAGCTGACGCACGAAGTCGACGACGTGCCCGTGCGTGTAGCGCTCTCCGAGCAGCGACACGAACCGGAAGATCAGCGCGCGGATACCGAAGCCCTCGGCGTACGCCTCGATGAAGCCCTCGGCAGCCATCTTCGACGCACCGTACAGCGACGTCGAACCGGATAGGCGCGTCCTCGGGCGTCGGGATGACCGGCGACTCGCCGTAGACCGACCCCGTCGACGAGAACAGCACGGCGCGCACGGCGTTCATGCGCGCCGCTTCGAGCACGTTGACGGTGACGACGTGTTCTGCTCGAGGTCGAGCGTCGGATGTCGTGCCGAATCGCACGTCGGCGTTCGCGGCGAGGTGGAAGATCGCGTCGCGCCGGGCGCCGCTCGCGGCGAGCGAGGGTCGCGCAGGTCGCCGCGCACGAGCGGAACGTGCGGCGGCGCAGCGCCTACGCGAGAATGTCTCGCGGCCCGTCGAGAAGTCGTCGATTCCGACGACCTCGTGTCCGTCGGCCAGCAGGCGGTCGGCCAGGGTGCTGCCGACGAATCCGGCACAGCCGGTGACCACGTAGCGCATGCGTCGTCGACCGCTAGTGTCACCGCAGCGGCGCGAACTCCTTTGCGCGCCCGCACGAAAGGAATGCCCTCGGCGCGCACCAACGGAGCGGCGATGCTTACGGTCGCGATCCTTTGCGGAGGGAAAGGGACCCGCATCGCCGCGCTCGCGGGCGACCTGCCGAAAGCGCTCTTTCCGCTCGCCGGCGAGCCGTTCTTCGCGTATCAGCTGCGCTGGCTTCGCGCCGGGGCGTTTGCGACGCCGTGCTGCTGACGGGCTATCGCGACGCGACTCCGTGCGTTCGCGGGCGACGGGGCCGCCTTCGGGCTGCGCATCGCTATCGCGACGACGGGCCCGTGCCCGCGGGACGGCCGGGGCTGTCCGGACGCGCTCTCGCTTCTCGGCGGCGTTCCTGACGCTCTACGGCGACGCGTTGCTGCGGGCGATCTCGAGGCCGTCGCGGCGGCCATGACGCCGCCCTATGAGGGGGTCATGACGGTGTACCGAATGCCGACCGTGGGCTGCCCAGCAACGTCCGGTCGACGGCGAGCACGTCGCCGCCTACGACAAGGAGGCCGGCCCGCAGACGATGACGCACATCGACTACGGAATCAACGCGTTTCGCGCGCCGCGTTTCGGAGGTCCCGACGATGGCCCGCCGATCTTGCGGAGGTCCACCGCGCGATGATCGCGCGAGGCACACTGCGCGCGTTTCCGGTGTCGGAACGCTGGTACGAGATCGGCTCGCCCGAAGGCATCGCGGAGACGGAGCGCTTCATCGCGACGGGCTGGGGAGAATCACACAAGGCATGACCTTCGCGCAAGCTTCTTCGCCGAAGCGCAACGGGTCATCGACCGCATCGACCCGCGACGCGGTCGAGCGCGTCGTCGCGAGTTGGCCGCGCTGCGCTAGCGCGGCGGCCGGCTCTTCATCCTCGGCGTCGGCGGCAGCGCCGGCAACGCCTCGCACGCGGTCAACGATTTCCGCAAGCTCGTCGGCATCGAAGCGTATGCGCCGACCGACAACGTCTCGGAGCTGACCGCCCGCACGAACGACGAAGGCTGGGAGACGACGTTCTCGGCGTGGCTCAAGGTCAGCCGGCTGCGCGCCGGCGACGCGATCCTCGTGTTCTCCGTCGGCGGCGGCAACCTCGAGCGGAACGTCAGCCCGAACCTCGTGCGCGCGGTGCAGTACGCGAAGCAGGTCGGCGCGACGGTGCTCGGCATCGTCGGCCGCGACGGCGGCTACACCGGCGAGGTCGCCGACGCCGTCGTGATCGTCCCGACCGTCAACGCCGCGCACGTCACGCCGCACTCCGAGGCGTTCCAGGCGTCGTCTGGCACTGCATCGTCTCGCACCCGTCCTCAAGGCGGCGCGACGAAGTGGGAGAGCGTCGCGGAGCCGCACCCCGCCTGAGGCGCGCGCGGTCTTCCTCGACCGCGACGGCGTGCTCAACGACCGTCGTCCGCGACGGCAAGCCGCATCCGCCGGCGACGTCCGACGATCTGGTCATTCTGCCCGGTGCGGCCGCGGCGCTGCGAGGCGCTGCGCGTGCGGGCTTCGCGCTGCATCGTCGTCACGAACCAGCCCGACGTGGCACGCGGCACGACGCCGCGCAGCGACGGTCGAGGCGATCAACGCCCGCCTGCGCGCGGAACTGCCGCTCGACGACTTTCTCGTCTGCCCCCACGACGACGCCGACGCCTGCGATTGCCGCAAGCCGAAGCCCGGGCTGCTCCGAAGCGGGCGCCGACGGTACGCCATCGATCTCGGCCGCAGTTACCTGGTCGGTGACCGCTGGCGCGACATCGAAGCCGGAGCCGCGGCCGGCTGCCGGACGGTCTTCGTCGACCGGGGCTATGCGCGAGCGCGCGCCCGACGGCCCGCCGACGCCCGGGTCGCACCTCGGCGAAGCCGCAGTGGATCATCGCCGACTCCAGGAGCACCATGCAAGCTACTCGAGCCTCGCCGGACCGTCGCGCTCGATGTCTGCAGGTCAAGCTCTTCGCCGACGGCGCCGACCTCGCCGGGATCGCGAAGCTCGCCGCCGATCCGCATATCGCCGGGTTCACGACCAACCCGACGCTGATGCGCAAAGCCGGGATCACCGACTACGAGGCCTTCGGCCGCAGGGCGCTGGAGATCATCGGCGGCCGCCCGATCTCGTTCGAGGTCTTCGCCGACGACTCCGCGCGAGATGCTGCGCCAGGCGCGCAAGATCGCGTCCTGGGGCGAGAACGTCTACGTGAAGATTCCGGTGACCGACACGAGCGCGGCCGACGACGGCGAGCGTCGTGCGCGAGCTGACCCGCGAGCGGCGTGAAGCTCAACGTCACCGCGCTGATGACGGAGGGTCAGGTCGCGGCGCGTCTGTCGACGCTCGAGGGCACGCCCGGCGCGTACGTCTCCGTCTTTGCCGGCCGGATCGCCGACACGGGCCGCGACCCGGTGCCGATGATGCGGCGCAACGTCGAGCTTCTGCGACGCGTTCCGAACGTCGAACTGATCTGGGCCAGCCCGCGCGAGCTGCTCAACGTCTTCCAGGCCGACGCCGCCGGCGTGCACGTCATCACCGCGACGCACGACATCCTCGCGAAGCTGGAGCTGGTCGGCAAAGACCTCGACGAGTACTCGCTCGACACCGTCAAGATGTTCCATCGCGACGCCGTAGCCGCGGGATTCGAACTGTAACAGCGGCGTTCTGCGCACGACGATGCTCGGTTTCATCACCGGGGCGGCGGGCTTCGTCGGCTCGCACCTGTGCGACCGGCTGCTGGCCGACGGCTGGGACGTCGTCGGCGTCGACAACCTCGCGACGGGTTCCGAGCGCAACCTCGCGAGCGCTGCGCGCAGCGAGCGGTTCGCGTTCGTGCGCGCCGACGTTTCGCAGCCGTGGGGGAAACGTTCGCCGCGCAGCTAACGGGCGCGCAGCCGCGCGCCGCACCTCGTGCTGCACTTCGCGTCGCCGGCCCCAGCCCGGTGCACTACGAACGCCCCTCGCGCTCGAGACGATGGCCGTCAACGCGGCCGGCACGATGCACGCGGTCGCGTTCGCGCGCGCCGGGGCGACGCTCCTGTACGCGTCGACGAGCGAAGCCTACGGCGATCCGCTCGAGCACCCGCAGCGCGAGACGTACTGGGGAAACGTCAACCCGGTCGGCGCGCGCGTGCTACGACGAGTCCAAGCGCTTCGGCGAAGCGTACGTGACGTCCGCGGTGCGCAAGCTCGGCCTCGACGGCCGCATCGTACGTATTTTCAACACGTACGGTCCGCGCATGCAACCCGACGACGGGCGCGTCATCCCGACCTTCTGCGTGCCGCGCTGCGCGGCGCAGCCGCTGCACGTGTTCGGCGACGGCTCGCAGACGCGGAGCTTTTGCTACGTCGACGACCTCGTCGACGGCATCATGCGCTTCGCGTCGCGCGGGCCTGCCGGCCGCGTCGTCAATCTCGGCAACCCCGCCGAGTATACGATCCGCGAGCTCGCCGCGTCGTCGCCGAGACTCGCCGGGTGCCGCTGCGCATCGTCACGCGCCCGCTGCCGCCCGACGATCCAGCCCGGCGGCGGCCCGATATCGCACTCGCGCGCGACTTTCTGGGCTGGTAGCCGCGCAGCGCTCCGCGACGGGCTGCGGATGACCCTGGACTACTTCGCGACGGTTCGAGGCGGCCGACGCCCGAGTAGCGCAGGCCCGCGGCGCGCACCTTCCCGGGTCGAAGACGTTACGGCCGTCGACGATCAGCGTGCCGCGCATCAGCTCGGCGCACCGCGCGAAGTCGAGCGCGCGAAACTCGTTCCACTCCGTCGCGAGCAGCAGCGCGTCCGCGTCCGCGCACGCCTCGTACATGTCGTCGTAGAACGCCGGACCGTCGCCGAGACCGCGCGCGCGCGATCGTTCGCGATCGGATCGTCGCGCGAACGGCGCGCCGCGGTCGAGCAGCCGCCGCACGACCGCGAGCGCGGGCGCGTCGCGCACGTCGTCGGTGTCGGGCTTGAACGCCAGGCCGAGCACCGCGATCGCCCGTCCGCGCAGCGCCGCCCAGCTCGCGCTCGAGCTTCATCGACGGTGCGTTCGGATCTGCCGCGCGTTGACGAGCTCGACCGCGTGCAGCAGCGGCGCGGCGTAGTCGTGCCGACGCGCGAGCTGCTCGAGCGCGCGCACGTCCTTCGGGAAGCACGAGCCGCCGTAGCCGATCCCGGGATTGAGGAACTTCGTGCCGATGCGCTGGTCGAAGCCCGATCCCGCGGCCGACGACGCGCACGTCGACGCCGACCAGCTCGCAGATGTTCGCGATCTCGTTGATGAACGAGATCTTCGTCGCGAGGAACGCGTTGGCCGCGTACTTGATCATCTCCGACGTGCGCACGTCGGTGACGAGAGCGGCGCCTCGAGCGGCGCGTACAGCTCGCGCATGCACCCGCTCGGCGGCCGGATCGTCCGTGCCGATCACGATGCGGTCCGGATGCAGGAAGTCGGTGACCGCCGAGCCTTCGCGCAGGAACTCCGGGTTCGATGACGACGGTGACGCGATGGTCGGCACGCGCGTGCTCGCGGATGATCGACGAGATCAGCTCGCCCGTCTCGACCGGCACGGTCGACTTCGAGACGACGATCTTCGGGCCGTCGAGCGCCAGCCCGATCTCGCGCGCCACCGCGCGCACCGCGCTCAGATCGGCGTGCCGTCGCTGCGCATCGGCGTACCGACCGCGATGAAGACGATGTCGCTGCCCCGCACCGCGCTCGCGACGTCGCTCGTGAACGACAGGCGCTTCGCCTGCGCGTTGCGCGCGACCATCTCGCCGAGCGACGGCTCGAAGAACGGAACCTCGCCCGCTTCGAGCGCGGCGATCTTCTGCGGATCGTTGTCGACGCACGTGACGGCGTTTCCGAGCTCCGCGAAGCACGTGGCGGTGACCAAGCCGACGTACCCGGCGCCGATCATGGCGATCGATTTCATGAGTCCCCTTTCGGGCCGTTCGGGGTCGGCGTCCTGGGCTGCGACTCAGCCGATCGGTTCCGGCGCGGGCAGCGGCTCGAGCTCCGCTCCGCCCTGATCGCTTGCAACCGTCCGCGCGCGCGATGCCACGCGGACGAACGTCGTCGCGAGCACGCACGCGTGGCCGATCGCCAGCATCACGATGACGGCGGGGATGCTCGGATGCCACGCGCACACCGTGATGATCTCGGCACACGCGACGACGGCCGTCGCCGGAACGAACCCGTACCGGTGCAGCCCGAAGTTGTAAGCGGCGACGACGGAAGCGGTCGACAGCATGCCGGCGGCCACGACGTACAGGAGCACGTACGGAGCGGCTTGCGCGAACGCGCGCCCCGCGATCGTCGTGACGACGAATCCGGGCGCGAGCACGCACGCGAGTACGGCGACCGCCGTCACCGCGAGCGCGGTGCCCGCGCCCGCGAGCAGGAGCGGCAACGCCGACGCGCCGCTCGCCGCACGCGCGGTCGCCTTCGGCAGGAGCACGATCGGGATGAACGCGCATGCGCCGATCACGGCGCGGCCGACGAGCGCGGCCGCCGCGTAGAGCCCCGCCGCGTGCGGGTCGAACGCGTGCTTCACGACCGGCACGTCGTAAAACGTCAGCACGGTGATCGTGAGCTGTCCGAGCCCGACGCCGCCGACGACGCGCATCACCGTCGCGCGGTCGTGCGGGATCCGCGCGCGCCCGCTTCCGAAGCGTACGTGGAACACCGCGATGTTGTACGCGGCCGCGCACGCGAGGCCGGCCGCGACGCCCGCCAGCGCGCCCGTCGCGCCGAACGGCGCGACGAGCGCGACGCCGAGCACCACCTTCACGACCGCTTCGATCGACAAGGAGACGGAAAGCGGCGCGAACAGGTGCGCACCCTGCAACACGCCGCGCTGCACGTACGCGATCAGGAGAAAGGCGAGCGCGCACGCGCCCGCGACGACGGGCCCTGGGCCGGACAAGCTGAAGAACCGCGCGATCGGGTCGCGCGCGATGAACAGCACGACGACCGCCACGAACGCGGCGATCGCGGTGCCGAGCGTGATGACGTCGCCGAAGCGGCGCAGCGACGCCCGGTCGCCGACCGCATCGAGGCTCGCGGAGAGCCGCGCGACGATCAGCTGTCCGACCGTCGCCGGGGCGCCGAGCACGAGCAGCGCGGACGCGACCGACGTCACCTCGCCGTATGTGACCACCCCGGCGCGCCGGCCGATCAGCATGTAGAACACATAGCTGAAGGCGTTCGATACGACGACGCCGCCGAACACGATCGCGCTGTGCAGCAGCAGATCGTTCGCGCGCAGGCGCTGCATCACGGCGCGGCCGCGCCAGCGCTCGACATTCTTGTCGTGGATCTCGAGCAGCAGCTCGCGCAGCCCGTAGCGGTGCGACCAGCCGGGATAGTGCGCGCGAAATTTCGCCATGTCGCTGATGTACCAGACATGGTCTCCGATGCGGTTGCCGTCCGAGTACGTCCACTGCAGGGCCCGTCCCGCGATCTCTTCGCAGAGACGGATCGCTTCCAGCATCGAGCAGTTGCTCCACCGCGTGCCGCCCGCGTTGTACACCTCTCCGCACCGCGGGCTCGCGACGACGCGGTCGAACGCGTCGATCAGGTCGCGGCTGTGGATGTTGTCGCGAACCTGCTTGCCCTTGTAGCCGAAGACCGTGTACGGCTCGCCCGTCGCGGTGCACTTCATCAGGTACGCGAGGAATCCGTGCAGCTGCGTGCCGGAATGGTTCGGCCCGGTCAAGCAGCCGCCGCGAAAGACGGTCGTCGGCATCGAGAAGTACCGCCCGTACTCTTGCACGAGCACGTCGGCCGCGAGTTTCGATGCGCCGAACAGCGAGTGGCGCGAGCGGTCGATGCGCATCTCCTCGTCGATGCCGTTCCACGCCGGATGATCCGGCGGGAGTTCCCAGCGCTCGTCCAGCTCGATCAGCGGCAACTCGTTCGGCGCGTCGCCGTACACCTTGTTCGTCGACGTGAAGATGAACGGCGCTTCCGGACAGTGCCGCCGCGCGGCGTCGAGCACGCAGAGCGTCCCGTTCGCGTTGACGGTGAAGTCGGTCTGCGGATCGCGCGCGGCCCAGTCGTGCGACGGCTGCGCGGCGGCGTGGATCACGAGCGCGATCTGCCGCCCGTAGCGCCGGAACAGCGCGTCGATCGCGCTCGTGTCGCGAACGTCGGCGTCGACGTGCGCGTAGCGCTGCGGGAAGCGCGCCGTGAGCGCGCGCCGATTCCAGTCGGTCGAAGCGTCGGCGCCGAAGAACGCGCGCCGCATGTCGTTGTCGATTCCGACGACGTCGTAGCCGCGCTCCGCGTAGTGCGCGGCGGCCTCCGATCCGATCAGTCCGGCGGAGCCGGTGATGACGGCGACGGACACCGAGCGCCTACGCGGCCCACAGCGGTGCGACGAGCCGCTCGTGCGCGCGGACCCACGCGAAGATACGCATGCTCCGTCTATCGGCCCGCACGCGCCGCATCCCTCCGCAAGGTCGGCGAACCGCCGGACCGAACGGTGCGGCGTGTCGTCCGTGCGCGTTCGTGCGCTGCTGTGGTGCGCAGTCGCCGTACTGTGGGCGCTGTTCCTCCTGCAACCGCCGGCGCCGGCGGACGTCACGCTCGGGCCGTCGTGGCAGCTCGGCATCACGCTCGCCGCGCGCGACCACCTGCAGTTCGGCCGCGACATCGTCTTCACGTACGGGCCGCTCGGCTTCGTCCTCGACGGCGTCGCCGATTCCGTTCTGGCCCCGGTCTCCTTCGCGTTCGAACTCGCGATCGCGCTGTTCGTCACGTGTGCGATGTGGACGCTGTTCAGCCCGCGCAGCGCGTCGCTGCAGCGCCTCGGTTTCGGGGCCGCGCTGCTGGTCGTCGCGGCGAACGTGCGCGCGGACTACATGCTGCTGCTCGGCGCGGTCGCGCTGCTCGCGCGCGCGGCACGGTTTCCGCGGTACGGTCCGTTCGTCGGCGTCGCGATCGGGCTGGTCGCGCTGTTCGGCGCGCTCTGCGAAGTTCACGCTTGCCGCGGACGTGCTGGCGGCGGGCGCCGCGGCGTGGGCCGTCGATCTCGCGCGCGGACCGTGGGCGCGCCGCCGAGCTGCGCTGCTCGCGGCGGCACTCGCCGGGGCGATCGTCGTCGCGGGGCTGTTCGCGGCGATGCACGGTTCGGGCGCTCTGCTCGGAAGCTATCTGCGCGGCGCGGCGGAGGTCTCGGCCGGATACTCCGCAGCGACCGTCGGCGGCCCGCGCTTCGGCGTGCTGCTCGCGCTCGCGGTCGCGTTCGCGCTCGTCGCGACCGGCCTCGCCGCGTGGCGCGAGCGCAAACCGACACTGCTCGCCATGATCGTCGTCGTGCTGTTCCTCGCGTGGAAGCACGGCTTCGTGCGCCAAGACGAGCACGTCGTGCTCTACTTCGCGACGGCGCTCGGGCTCGCCGCGATCGTGCTCGCCGCCGTCCGGCAGACGTCGTCGCGCGCTCTGACGTTCGTCGTGATGCTGTTCGCCGGCGGCGCGTTCGCGTTCGCGTCGCACGTCGAGCCGCCGTCGCTTTCGCGCATCGTGACGGGCGCCGGCTACTTGGCGACGCCCGTCGCGACGCAGTCGCGCCTCGCCGCGGCGGGCGCGCGCCGCCTCGCGCTCGACCGCCTGCCGGGGGCCGCGCGCGCCGCGATCGGCTCGGCGAGCGTCGACGTGTGGCCGACCGAAACCGCGATCGTGGCCGCGAACGGCCTGCGCTGGGATCCGTTGCCCGTGTTTCAGGCGTATCAGGCGTACACGCCGGCGCTCGACGCGCTCAACCACGACGCGCTCGTCGCCCGCGGCGCGGACGTTGTGCTCTACCAGAACCGCCAGCCCGATCAGCGTCTGCCGTTCGGCGAGACGCCCGCAACGACGGTCGCGCTCGCGTGCCGCTATCGCACCGCAGCGCCGGCCCTGGTCGTCGTCGACACGCTGCCGTACGCCGTGCTGCGGCGCACGAGCGCGGGCGACTGCACGTCGATCGCGGCCGGCACCACGCCCGCCGAGATCGGGCGCCCGATCGCGATCCCGGCTGCGCGCACGCCGCGCGCGTTCGTCGTGGCGTACATCGACGTGCATCCGACGCCGCTCGCGCGCATCGCGAAAGCGCTGTGGCGCACATCGCCCGCGTTCATCGAGGTGACGTACGCCGATGGGACGATCCGCGGGTGGCGGTTCCTCGTGCCGAACGCGAACGATGGGCTCATCATCTCGACGGCGCCGCGCACGACGGCCGAGGCGGCACGGTTTTTCGCGGCCGCGCCGACGCCGGCGGTTCGCTCGATCCGCATCCTCGCGCGCCGCGCCGCGTACGTGATGGGAACGGTGCGCTTCGTGCGCATGACGCGAACTTAGAGCCGCAGCGCGAAGTCTTCCGCGTCGACCGTCAGGTTCGGGTTGTAGTACGGGTCGCGCACGGAGAACGACGGCCAACGCTTGCGGATCGCACCGACCTCTTCCATCGCGCGCGCGACCTTCGCCGGCGTGTCGTCGCCGCCGCGGCTCTTCGACTCGTAATGGTACAGCTTCGCCCGCGGCACGAACACGTTGCGATAGCCCGCGCGATACAGTCTCAAGCAGAAGTCGACGTCGTTGTACGACACCGCGAGCGACTCGTCGAGGCCGCCGGCATCGAGATACTTCCGCCGTTCGGTCATCAGACACGCGCCGGTGACGGCGAGGTAGTTCGTGTCGAGCTCGAGCGCGCCGTGATAGCCGTCCGTCGCGCTCGGGAGGTAACGGTGCGCGTGGCCTGCGAGGCCCAAGATGCCGAGCACGACGCCGCCGTGCTGTACCGTGCCGTCCGGGTAGAGCAGCATCGCGCCCGCCGCGCCGATCGCGGGCCGCCGCGCCTGCCCCAGCAGCGCCTCCATCCAATCCGGCGCGATCACCTCCGTGTCGTTGTTCAGCAGGACGAGGAACGGCGCCGCCGTCGCACGCGCCGCCTCGTTGTTGATGCGCGAGTAGTTGAACGGCGTCGGATCGCGCAGCACGCGGAAGCGTTCGGGCTGCCGCCGTTCCCATTCCGCGAGCAGGTCCAGCGTCGCGGCCTCGCGGCTGCCGTTGTCGACGACGATCACTTCGAAATTGGGGTACGCGGTGCGCTCGAACAGCGAGGCGATGCACGGGCCGATCAGGTCGACGCGATCGCGCGTCGGCACGATGACGCACACGCGCTCGTCGCCCGGCACCGCGAAGCGCACGTCGACGCCGCAGCGCGCGGGATGGACGACGGCGTCCTCGCCGCGGCGCCGGAGCGCGACCTCGACCGCGAGCGCCAAGTCCTTCACCGCGACGATGTTGCGTTCGTGGCGGTGGCACAGCACCTGCGCGACGTGCACGACGCGGTCCGTGCGCTCCGTGACCCGGAGCAGCGCCTCGTACCACATCGCCGACTCGAACACGTCGCGCACGCCGCCGGCGCGCTCGAGCAGGTCGCGACGCACCACGAACGACCGTCCGACGTAGTCGCGCGTGAGGAGCGTCTCGGGCGACCAGTCGGGCTTGAACCACGGATCGGTGGGCACGCCGCGATCGTCGATGCGATCCTCGTCGGAGTAGACGACCTCCGCGTCGTCCTGAAGCGCGAGCGCGAGCTCGAACAGCGCGTGCGGCTCGAGCCGGTCCGACGGGTCGAGCGGTCCGACGACGTCCGCGCCGCCGAACCGGTCGCCGCCGGCGGGGACGATCGCGATGCGCTCGTCGTCCGCCGCGAATGCAAGCAGCTCCGTGACGTCTTCGCCGGCGTCGTCGAGCAGGACGCGCGCGGTCCAGCGCGCGTACACCTGATCGCGCAGCGTCCGCAAGGTGCGCAGCGTCGCGCCGGCGGCGCCGCGGACCGCGGCCGCGCGCATCGATGACGAGTCCGAACATGACGGCGCGCGGCAGAAAGCGGGTGACGGCGTGCATGCGCGCCGCGTCCTCGCCGCGCAGCCGGTGGTGCTCGCGGAACAGCTGGTACGGATCGCCGAGGGCCGCGAGCTCACCGTCGCGTTCGACGCCGTCGGCGAGCGCGACCGGGTCCTCCGCCGGCCCGACGCCGAAGCGGCGTCGCGCGGCGAACCACATGTCGCGCAGGCGCCAGAACCGGCTGATGCGCATCGCTTCGATGGTGCGGCGCTGCCGCTGCACGAGCGGATACAGGTACGCGACCTGCGCGAGGAGCGCGTCGCGCGAGCGGCCGTCTTCGAGCGCGCCGAGACCGTCGATCGCCTCGGAGGTACGCGCCGCGACGCGGCGCCATCCGCCGCGCGTCTCGACGTACGCGGTGCCGGCACGCGCCAGCGCGGCGAGCGCGTCGTCGCCGGGCAGCGCGCGCAGCACGTCCTCCCATCCGTCGTGCGCAACGACGATGCCGCCGCCCGTCTCGCGCACGAGCGCGGCGGCGCCCGGCGTGTTCTCGCCCGCAAGCACCGGCTTGCCGTACGCCCACGCTTCGACGACTTCCGGCACGAAGCCGAGCGCGTCGCCCGCCACGACGACCGCGCGCGCGTGCCCGAAGAACGCCGCGCGGTCGCGCTCGTCGACGTCCTCGAGCGCGACGATCAACACGCCGCTCGCGCGCAGGCGCTCGAACGTCGCGGGATCGGCGTCGGTCACCAGCACGTACGGCCTTCCGCGCGTGCGACGGTGGACGCGCTCCGCGTTCAGCTCGGCGCGCGGAACCGCATCGGCTCCGAGCCCGATGATGCGCGTGCGCGCGCGCGGCGCCGGACCGTACAGCTCCGCGAGCAGCAGCGCTTCGGCCTCGGTCGTGCACAGGATCATGCGCGCGCGCGAGACCGCTTCGACGACCGACGGCAGCCGCGCCGCCGGCTCGTCGTCCAGCAGCGGGACGAGGAGGCTCCGCTCCGCAACGCCCGCGATCGCGTGCACCGTCGTCGGAACGCTGAGGTCGACGAACAGCACCGCATCGTAGCGGTCCGCGACCGCGCGCACGTGCGCGAGCAGGTCGGGACTGCGGACGCGCTCGTCGAGCAGCGCATGCGCGCGTACCGCGGCCGCCACACCGTCGCGTTGCACCGCGAGCAGCGCTTCTTCGTATGCGACACGATCGGGCGCGACCACGCCGAACCGGTGCACGGGAAACGGCTCCGTGTGGTCCAGCCCGGAGTGGAAGGCGTTGACGTCGGGGCTCGCCGACGAGGTGGTCGTCGTGATCACCTCGATCGCGACGCCTTCGAGCGCGAGATGCGTCGCGAAGGCGAACGCGAAGCGCTCCTTGCGGCCACGCAGCTCGCGGCCGAAGAACGGCGCGACGAGCGCGACGCGCTGACGGCCTTCGTTCACGCGCGGCGCGGCACGGCGGTCACGAGCGGCGGCGCCGCGCGACGGCGCTCGAACAGACGCCGCGCCGCGACCTCCGCGACCGCGACGCCGACGACCAGCCAGTACGCCGACGCGACCTTCGGAAAGAAGAACAGATCGTCGAAGATCTGATGCGACGCGAGCGCGACGGTCGCGGCCAGCGCGCCGACGACGAGCGGTCGTCGCACCCCGCTGCGCGCGAGCGTTACGATGGTCACGGCGAACAGCGCGATCGTCGCGATCAGCCCGACGAGCCCGCCTTCCGCCAGGCTCTGCAGGTAGATGCTGTTCGCGTGCGTCTGCACGCCCGTCAGCCCGACCTCCGGCAAGTCCAGCTCGTAGTTCCCGGCGCCCACGCCGACGACCGGCGACGTGCGCCAAAGATCGACGGCGGCGTGCCACAAGAGCGAGCGGTTCGCGAGATGATCGGCGGACTGCGTCTCCTGCGTGAGCGTGAAGTAGCCGTGCGGCACGCCGACGCGGAGCGCGACGACGATGCCGAGCGCGATCACGACCGCGATGCCGCCGATGGTGCGCCACGCCGCCGCCGAGAACGGCCGCAGCACGAGCAGCGCGACGACGACTCCGATCGCCGCGCCGAGGATGCCGCTGCGCGAGATCGTGAGCAGGTCGGTCACCGCGGCGAGGCCGATCACCCACAGCAGCGTGCGGTCGCGATGGACGAGCGCGCGCGCCGCGAGCACCGGCAACGCGACGTCCAGGTAGCCCGCGAGCTGGTTCGGCCCTTCGAGCGCGCCCGCGATGCGCGGGATGACGATCGACTGCCCGTGCAAGAACAGGCCGCTGTGCGCGCCGATGACGTACTCCGCGAGCGCCGACACGCAGACGAGCACGACGGCGAGCTCCAGCGTGCGCCAGAACGGGCGGTCGTCGGGGTCGGTCGCGTACGCCGCCACCGCGCCGAGGAACAGCAGCAGGTACTCGCCGTCCTTGAACGCCTCGCGCAGGACCGGGGCGAAGTGCTGCGCGTGCGTCGCGCTCAGCGCGATCGCCAGCAGCGTTCCCGCGAACGCGTAGATCATCGCCCGCACGGGGAGCGTGCGGAACGCCGCGACGTCGGGGCGCGAGAACGCCAGCGCGGCGAGCATGCCGACGAGCCCCGCCTTCAGCGTCGTGATCGTCGTCGGTCCGGCGTAGCGCGCGAGGTCGAACGGCGCGAGCACGAGCAGCGCCGCGACGCCGAGCGCCGGACGCCGCCGCGTGAGCAGCGCGACGCCGATCGCGCACGCGAGGTACACCAGCAGGCTCGGCACGTCGACCGCAACGTGCGTCTCGTGTCGCAGCGTGACGGTCCACGGGCGAAAGATCACGCCGGGCGTGACTCCGTCACGGCAGCGGCACGAGCTCCCGCGGGCGGCGGCGCAGCAACAGGTCGAGCGCGAGCTGCAGCTCCTCGGAGTCGACGAAGCGCGCGACGACCAAGAAGATGCACGTGCCGAACAACAGATGCTCGCCCAGGTTCGTCACGCGCGCCAGCATCGTCGGCGCGGGCGGCGTGCGCGTGATCTGGACGATCGCGAGCGCGCCCGCCATGACGGCCGAGCACGCAGCGACCTTCAGCAGCGAGACGAGAACCGCGCGCAGCGGAAACCCGCCCAGCGCGCGCGCCGCGACAAACATGAACGCGATCGTTTGCATCGTCTGCGACACCGCGTTGGCGAGCAGCAGGCCGCGCGCGCCGAGCGGGCCTTTCCACACCAGCGAGAGCACGACGTTCAGCGCCACCGTCGCGACCGAGATTCCGATGGCGATCCGGACGGCGCCGCAGGCGTAGAGGCATCGAGTCAGGATGACGTTCGCCGCGACCGCGACGAGTGCGACGGCCGCAAAGGGCAGCAGCTGCGCGCACAGCACGGTCGCCTGCGGCGTGAACGCGCCGCGCTCGAACAGCGTCTGCACGATCGGACCGGCGAGCATGCACAGTCCCCACGCCGACGGCACCGTGAGGAAGATCATGATCTGCAAGCCGGTCGCCACGCTGCGCTTCATCGCCACGCGGTTGTGGACGGCGAACTGGCTGGCGAAGAGCGGAAAGATGACGGTCGCGATCGCGGTGACGAAGATCTGCTGCGGAAAGCCGACGACCTTCACCGCGTAGTTCATGCCGGCGATCGTCCCTTCGGGCATCGTCGAGGCGAAGTACCGGTCGAAGAACAGCGCGAGCTGCCCCGCGGCCGAGCCGATGGCGATCGGTCCGAGCACGTGCAGCAGCCGCAGCACGCCGGGATGACGCACGTCGAGGACGAGCCGGAAGCGGCGCAGCGCGACGAACGACGGCAGCATCGCCAGCAGCGAGGCGAACGCGCCCGCGAGCGCGCCGAACACGAGGGCGAACGCGCCGTAGCGCGGTTCCGCGAACCACACGAACGCGATGATGCAGACGTTCGCCATGACGCCCTGCAGCGCCGCCGCGCCGAAACGATGGTACGCGTTCAGCAGCGCGCCGACGACGCCCGAGAGGCTCGTGGCCACGATCGTCGGCATGAGCCAGCGCGTCATCGCGATCGCGGTGTGCAGGTGAGCGGGCGTGAGCCGCGCGATGTGCGGCACGTACCACGGCGCGAGCAGCGCACCGAGGAGCGCACAGGCGCCGAGGCCCGCGGCCAGCGCGATGATGACGGTCGAGGCGAGCCGCCACGCGGCGTCCTCGCGCTCGGTGTTGACGTAGTCGGAGAACAGCGGCACGAGCGCGGTGACGAGGGCGCCGTTGAAGACGCCGAACAGGATGACCGGCACGATCGACGCGACGAGGAACGCGTCGAGCTCCCACGACGTGCCGTAGAACTTCGCGTACACGACCTCGCGCACGAACCCGAGCACCGTGGAGGCGAGCGTCGCGCCCATGACGACCAGCGTCGAGAGCGCGAGCCGCCGCGGCGTGCGCCGTTGCTCGACGACGGTGAGCCGGCGGTTAATGCGCGCCGACTCCGCGCAGTACGGCCGGGATCGTCTTCGCCACGATCGCGAGGTCGTACCACGGCGACCACGCGTCGATGTACGCGTTGTCGAGCGCCATCCACTCGTCGAACGAGAGGTGCGAGCGGCCGGAGATCTGCCACAGGCACGTCACGCCCGGCTTGACGACGAGGCGCCGCAGCGCGTACCCGTCGTAGTGCGCAACCTCTTCGGGCAGCGGCGGTCGCGGGCCGACGATCGCCATGTCGCCGAGCAGCACGTTGATGAAGTTCGGGAACTCGTCGATCGACGTGCGGCGCAGAAAGCCGCCAAGCCGATGCAGACGCGGATCGTCGCGCATCTTGAACACCGGGCCGTCGGCTTCGTTGAACGGCCGCAGCTCGGGCAGCATCGCGTGCGCGCCGCGCACCATCGTGCGCAGCTTGAACATGCGGAACCGGCGTCCGCCGAGACCGACCCGATCCTGCCGGTAGAACGGGTTGCCGCCGCTGACGAGGACGATGCCGGCCATCGCGCCGAGCACGATGGGCGAGCTGACCGCGAGGAAGAGCAGCGCGAGCGCGACGTCGAGGCCGCGCTTCGCAGGCCCGTACCACGCCGGCCGCGCGGGCGCGGCCGGGAACGGCACGCCGACCGGAAGGTCGGAGAGGTCGGGGTCGCGCGGCCCGACGACCAGCGCGCTCACGACCCGGCGCCCACGATCGCTTCGAACCGGTTCCCGACGTGGCCGAGGCCCTCGATGACGCCGGCGTCGCCGCGGCCGTCGCCGTACTCGACGTACGGCACGAACTCGCGCGTATGATCGGTCCCGGGCTGCGTCGGATCGCAGCCGTGGTCGGCCGTGAAGATCAGCGCATCGCCGGGTCGGATGCGTTCGAGGAGCTCCGGGATGCGTGCGTCGAGGCGGGCCAACGCGTCGCCGTAGCCGCGCACGTCGCGCCGGTGCCCGAATTTCGTGTCGAAGTCGTTGAGGTTCACGAATACCAACCCGTGGTCCGTGGCGTCGGCCAGCTCCACCGCCCGGTCGACGGCCTCCGCGTTGTCGGCGACGCGCACCGACGACGCGATCCCATGACCGCTGTAGATGTCGCAGATCTTCCCAACCGCGTGGACGGCGATACCGAGCCGCTGGAGCCGGTCAAGGACCGTCGGCGGCGGCGGGATGGCATAGTCTCGGCGGTTCGGCGTGCGGACATACTTCCCAGGCGAGCCGGCGAACGGCCGCGCGATCACGCGATTCACCTCGTGAGGCGGCACGAGCATCGCTCGAGCGCGCTCGCACCAGTCGTAGAGCGTCGCCAGCGGGACGGTTTCCTCGTGCGCGGCGACCTGGAACACGGAATCCGCGCTCGTGTAGAGGATCGGGCGGCCGGTGCGCTGGTGCTCCTCGCCCAGCTCGGCGATGATCTCCGTGCCGGAGGCCGGCACGTTGCCCAGCGGAGGGCGCCCGCAGATCGCCGTGAACCGCTCGACCACCTCGTCAGGGAACCCGTCGGGATAGGTCGGAAACGGGACCTCGGTGACGACCCCCGCCATCTCCCAGTGCCCCGTGATCGTGTCCTTGCCTTTGCTGCGCTCGCGCAGGCGCCCGATCCGCGCCTCCGGCGGCGCGTCGGCCGACAGACCGCGCATGCGCGTGACGTGTCCGAGACCGAGACGCTCGAAGTTCGGCAAGTGCAATCCGCCGAGATGCTCGGCGACATTTCCCAGCGTGTTCGCGTTGCTCGCGTCGTGGTAGGTCGCCGCATCTGGAAGCGCGCCGACACCGGCCGAGTCCATGACGAATGCGAGAATGCGCGGCATGCCGTTCGCCGCCGTTCCATCCGGTGCAGGACCGAGCCTTCCGCGGCGCGCAAGGCGTGACGCTGCACATGCGTGTCCCGGTCCTCGTCGCGCTGCTCGCGTTTTTCGCGGCCGGCACGTCCGCCGCTTCGGCAGCCCCACCGATGAGTCTGGACATCACCGCCAGCCGGGTGAACTTCTATTACAACCGGTTCATCGTCACGGCGGACGGCAACGTTCGCGTGCGTCTTTCCGACGGCACGATCGTGCGCGGGCAGACGTTCACGATGGATCTCGAAGCTGAACCGCTACCTCGTCGCGGGCGGCGTGCAGTTCGATCCGGGCGGCAGCCCGCAGCGCATTCCCGGCGCGGCATTCGCGGGCTATCCCGACCTCGACCGCTCGTACTTTCTGCCCGAGAATGTGTCGCCCGAGCGGTGGACCTTCTACGGCATCGATTGGAAGCGACCGCCATGCGGGGCGCGAGCAACCGGGCGACGCGTTCAACTTCCCCGACCTGTCGGGCGAGCGCCCGTACATCATCGCGAACAACGCGCGCGTCAACCCGCGCACGAACGTGCGTCTTCACGTTGCCGCGGATCTACACGGCCGGCATCTACACGCCGCTGCCGCGCTACGTCGTCACGTTCTCATCGAACTCTCATTTCTTCGAGAACGCGTTCCCGGGCGGCCGCTTCGACGTCGGGATTCCGACGAACGGCTCGGCGCACAGTCTCACCGCGCTGCACATCCGGAACGACATGTTCAACGGGACGTACCTCGCGTTCGACCAGCACTTCGTCTGGGACCAGGACTGGATCGTGTTCGGCATCGACCCGCTCACGCAGGAACAGCGGCAGTACAACCTGATCGCGTACAAGCGCATCTCGCCGAACGTCGAGTCGCGGCTCTTCACGCAGGTCTCGGCCGCGCAGAAGG
The DNA here is from genome assembly GCA_963841685.1 of Vulcanimicrobiota bacterium. Lineage (GTDB taxonomy): Bacteria > Vulcanimicrobiota > Vulcanimicrobiia > Vulcanimicrobiales > Vulcanimicrobiaceae > Vulcanimicrobium. The sequence goes on along the minus strand of CAWJDU010000003.1, from coordinate 709,211 downwards.
GCTGGCTGTTCAACGGCGCCGAGAACGCCGCCGGCTTCGGCGAGCTCGAGCAGCGACCGCCGCATTCAAAGGCGGGACCGCGTTGAACTACACGCAGGACAACTACTGGCAGTATCTGCTCGGACTTCCGTACGGCATCACCGACCTGACGCAGCCGCTCGGCGACTACGACCCGCGCTGGCAGGACCACCCGATGAACGGGCTGCTCTCGTACTACTCGACGCGCGACTTCAACGCTGTTGAAGATGCGAAGGCGTTCGCTGGATCCATACGACTGGCACGCCTCGCTGCGGCTCGCGCACGACATCTACGGCGTCGGGGGCAGCTATCCGGGCGATCCGCCGCTCGAACGGATATCTGGGACCACTTCGTCGGCGGCACGCTGGCGACGTCGCCGATCGCTCTGCCGCGACAGTTTCTCGCTCGCCGCGTCGTACTCGCGCGAGAAGCACTGGCTCAACGTCGACCACACGCAGGACTACGCCGACTCGAAGATCTCCGTCAGCGGCGCGCGAGAGCGGCAGCACCTGCGCTACTTCCTCGCGTACGAGGTGCAGAACATCGGCGACTACTGGGGCAACAAGCAGACCGCTGGTGTACGTGCCGAACGCCGACACGGCGACGACCGCGTTCGGCACGTTCGGCGGACAGGCGGCGTGGCGCGGGCTCGCGACGAACCGCGGATACGTCGGGTCGCTCGTGTACACGCCGACGCAGTGGTTCGAGTTCGCGCTTACGATGTCGCGGCACTACGACTTCCCGGCGCCCGTACCGGGCTGTACGGACAGCCGCCGTGGCAGCTCATCGGCGACGTGCGCGTGCGGGTGGCGAAACAGATCCTGCTCGACCTCTCGAGACAGTACTTCTTCAACTTCGCCAACGAGCGGTGGATGCCGCAGTTCGGCTTCCAGGTGTCGCCGTGATCCTGCGTACGTTCGCAACCGCTCGCCGCCGCGGCCATGCTCGCCGCTTTCGCACTGCCGTCGCTCGCGCAGCCGCCGCACCGTCGCGCGCCGCCGCCGCCGGTGGCGCCGGCGTCGCCGTCGTCAGCCGCGCCGCCGACGCGCCGCCGGCGCCCGTCGCACCGCCGCCGGCGCCGACGCCCGGCGCAGCCGTTCCGCGACGCAGGCGCCGGCGGCCGAGCAGGTCCCGGAACCTCCTGCGGTTCACCGGACAGCTGCTCGACGTGCGCGGCGGCTACGTCTACTACACGACGGGCGACGCGTTCAAGCTCTCGCCTTCGCACGAGGATCGACGACTACGACACCGGCAAGCCGCTCGACGAGCCCGCCGCAGGCGAAGATGTTCGCGCGCGCGATCTTCGATCACGGCGACGAAGCAGGTCGTCGAGCTCGACGTCACGTCGCGGCGGCTGCCGCAGGACACCGCGTTCGCGCCCGTCGCGCAGGCAGATGACCGCGACGCAGGCCGTCGATCGAGCGCGCGCCGGAGATCGTCGGCGTGCCGGTGACGGGCGGAGGTCGCGGTCGCGTTCGTCGTGACCGTGCCGGCGACGACGCCGCTCAACGCGAACGTCTACATCAGCACCGACGCGAGCGGCTGGAACCCGCAGGCGATCAAGATGGACCGCATCGACGCCGCGCCGCTACCGCGCGGTGCGGCGCTTCGCATCGGGCACGAAGTTCGCGTTTCGCGTCACGCGCGGCAACTGGAACACGGTCGAGCTCGGGCCAGAACGGCTTGCAGGCGCGCGCCGCACCAGTACTTCACCAAGGAAGTCGACGCGCAGGAGGCGCGCGTGACGGTGTACGCGTGGAGCGACAACCGGACGGGTTCGCCGTCGGTCGCGCAGCCGGGCGCGATCCCGACGCCGTACAACCCGAACCCGTTCCCGCGCGGGACTGTATCCGCACGGCGGCCCGCACGCCGACGTATCCGCTGCCGACGCAGCGGCCGCTGAATCCGTTCCCGAACGTCCCGCACTAACGTGCGCCGCGCGCTCGCACTCGCCGCCGCGACCGCCGCCGTCGCGGTGCCGTGCGCGGCAAGCGCGCGGGCGACGGTTGCGCTCGACGGCGGGTCGCTCGCGTTCTTCGCGGACACGCTCGCGCTCGTCGCGCGCGACGGTGCGACGCTCGCGCTCGCGGACGGCACGCGCGGCCGCGCCGACGCGGCGTACGTCGACCTGCGCAACGACCGCGCGGTGCTGGCGGGACACGCGCACGTCGCGCACGGCGGCGCGGCGCGCGACGCCGACGCGATCGTCGTCGACCTCGACGATCCGCGCGTCGACCTGCTCGACGCGGCCTCGGGCGTCACGGAGACGACGCGCGCGCTCGGCGCGCCGAAGGCGGCCTCGTTCGACGCCGCGCGCTTCGCGTTTCCGGACGTCGACGACCGCAACGCGTTCATCCGCTCGAAGCGCGCGCGCATCACGCCGCACGCGGACGTGCGGTTCACGCCGGCGTCGTTCCCGACGTCGGTCGGCGGCGTCCCGGTCCCGTCGTACCTGTACACGTACGCCACCGCGATCGGCTTCAGCTCGAACAGCCTGCCCGGCGCGTCGTTCGATCAGCCGTACGGGCTGTGGGGGTCGCCGACGTCGCTGACGGCGCTGCACGCGCGCTGGGAAGAGGGCATCGGCCCCGCGCTCGGCCTGCAGCAGCAGCTCGTCTCCGGCGACGACGCCTACGCGAACGCGTCGATCGATCAGCCGCTGCACGGCTACTCGGTGCGCAGCTTCAACGCGTACCGCCGCATGGGCGCGCGCTACACGGTCGAAGTCGACGGCACGGACACGATCTACGGCGCGCTCGAGCACATGGGACTCACGGCGGCGTTCGGCGCCGGCGGGCGCGCGCTTCGACTACTCGCGCACGTCGAGCGGCGGCTCGTCGATGACGGCGACGCTGCGGTCGCCCGACAAGCCGCTGTTCGCGGGCGTGACGTACCGCGTCAGCACCAGCGTCGGCTTCGATGCGCAGCGCGGCGGCCTGCTGACCGCGCTGCCCGATTACCACGACTATGCGACGGTGTGGCGGCACGGCATCGACCTGTCGCTCGCAAGCCCGACGATCCGCGTACCGTTCGGCGCGACGCTGACGGCGACGGTCGACGGCAACCGCACGTGGTACGACTTTCCGCATCGCAACGACTCGCTCTCGGGCTCGGCGCAGCTGTCCGAAGACGCTGATCAAGCACGCGAACCAGCCGCGGCTCGCGCTGTTCGCGGGCTACATCGGCGCGTGGAATCAGGACGTGTACCCGACGGCGCAGGCACTGTTCTACCCGACGCCGCTCGAGCCGATCATCTTGCCGGACGGCACGCCGTACGACGGCTACGCCGCGTTCAGCGGCGCGCAGACGTTCCGCGCGGTCGACGCGCAGCTGCAGTACACGCCCAACGCCGACACGACGCTCCGCATGACCGTCACGCACACGAGCGACTTCCCGCAGTACGACGGCTTCGGCCGGCCGCTCTGGGCCGTGGTCGCGGACGCGCGGTTCCGGCCGTTCCGGAACATCGGGATCGACGTCGGCCGCGAGTACGACTTCGCGTGGGGTGGAACGCGCTGGTTGCCGCGCTGGAACTTCGCGATCACGCCATGAACCTCGCGCTGATTCTTCTCGCGGCCGCCGCGACGCTGTACCGGATCGTCCCGCTCGCGTGCACCGGCGACCGGCTCGCCGTCGCGGGAGCAGGCGTGCTGCGCCTCGCCGAGGGCAGCTCCTGTGCGACGCGTCGTCCCGGGCCGCCCGTCGCGATCGCGCTCGACGCCGACAACCGCGCGAGCGTCCGCCCGCTCACGCCCGACGCGCTGCCGCCGGGCAAGATCCCGCGCGCGGCGTACGTCGTCGCGCCCGCGGCCGAGACGCGATGCCGACGAAACGCAGCAGGTCGACTCGACGATCGACGTCTTCGTGCCGCCGCGCACGCCGCCGGGCGACGACATCTACGTCAGCACGGAGCGCAGCGGGTGGTCGCCGTCGGAGCTGCGCATGAACCGCATCGACTCGCGCCACTTTCAGATCGTGGTGAAGCTCAGCCGCGGCGCGCGGCTCGCGTTCCGCGTCACGCGCGGGTCGTTCGGCACGATCGAGCGCGACGCGGCGCGCACGCTGCCGCCGGCGCACATCGCGCTCGGCGAGCCGAACGCGCACGTCCGCGTCGACGTCCCCGCGTGGGCCGACATCGATTAGCCGCTTTCGCCGCCGCGATCACGCCGCGCTGAACGCGTCGTGGATCGGCATCCAGTTCCAGGACGCCTCGCTGCTCGCGATCGTCGTACCCGCGCTGCTGCTGCAGCTCGCACCGCACGACCACACCGCCGCGCTCGCGCTGCTGGCGACGTTGTCGGGGATCGCATACGCGGCGACGCCGACGTTCGTCGGAATCCTGTCCGATCGCGCGCGCAAGCGCGGCAGCGACCGCCGGCGGCAAACGGCGATCGTGCTCGCGATCGACGTCGTCGCGCTCGTCGCGATGGCGTACGCGGGATCGACGAACGCGCTCGCATGCGCGCTCGTTGCCGCGACGGTGATGCTGTCGGCGGCGCAGACGATCTACCAGGCGCTGTTGCCGGAGGTCGTGCCGCGCTCGGCGTGGGGCATGTCGGCCGGCGTGCGCGGCGCGATGACCCTCATCGGCACCGTGCTCGGCCTCGCGTGCGCCGCGCTGCTCGCGCCGCGTCTCGCGCTGCTGGCCGCCGCGGCGATCATCGTCGTCGCCGCGGCGACGCTCACGCTGATCCCGAAGCCGCGGCGAGCGCGCCTGAGACGGTGCACGCGATCGTGCGCGACCGCCACGACCTCGGCGTGACGCTCGTCGCGCGCGGCTGGATCGTGCTCGGCATGACGCTGCTGAACACCTACGTGCTCTTCTTCTTCAGCGACGTGATGGGCGTGCACGACGCGTCGCTGCGCACGGGGCTGGTCGCCGGCGCGGCGCTGGTCGGCGCGATCGCGTCGAGCATCGTCGCCGGCACCCTGTCCGACTCGCTCGACCGGCGCGCGGTCGTCGCCGTCGCCGGCGTGCCGATGACGCTCGCGGCGATCGGCTTCGCGGTGTACCCGAACGTGAGCGCGCTGTTCGCGTACGCGGCACTGTTCGGCCTCGGCTACGGCGCGGTGTTCTCGGTCGGATGGGCGCTCGCGCTCGACGCGGTCCCCGAGATCGGCGACGCGGCGCGCGATCTCGGCGTGTGGGGCACGCTGTCCAACGTGCCGGCGATCGTCGCGCCCGGCTCGGCGCGTGGATCATCGCGCACGGCGCGACGCCCGCGACGGGCTACCGCTGGCTGTTCGCGACGGCGGGCGCGTGCTTCGCGATCGGTTCGCTGATCGTGCTGCGCGTCGGCCGTGCGCCGCTGTACTCGCCGTGGCACGTCGGGCTCGTGCTGTCACGACGTCATCCGTCAGCCGCTGTTCGCGCTGCGCATGCGCGTGCGCCAGTGGGGACGTCTGCCCGTGCGGCGCGGGCCGATCGTGCTGATCGCCAACCACCAGCACGAGGACGAGTCGGAGCTCATCGTCGAGCGCACGTTCCTGCAAGGGCGGCTGCAGCCGCTGTTCACCGCGTCGTCGCGGCGCATGTACGAGCCGGGATTCTTCGCGATCCGCATGCCGTGGCTCGCGCCGTTCATGCGCGGCGTCAACGCGGGGCCGCTCTTCGTCGGGCTCGGGATGCTGCCGCTCGAGAACGAGCTCGCCGGTGCAGCCGCTGCGCTCGCTCGCGCGCGGCGTGACGGAGCGGCACGGCGACCTTCCCGTCGACGCCGTGTTCCGCGCCGGCGCGCTCGACGCGATGCCGGCCGGCGCGCGGACGACGGCGCGATCTGCTCGCGCCGCGCAACTTCGCCGCCGGCGAACGGCGCGTGCGCATCGCGCACCTCGTCGAGCCGTATCGCGGCGAGGCGATGGCGGCGCTGCGCGCGGGCGTCGACGCCGACATCGCGCGCATCGCGGGCGTCGTCCGGCGCGGCGCGGGGTTCTTCGTGACGCCGGAAGGCTTCTACAGCACCGACGGCCGCATGCGTCCGCTGAAAGGCATCGTCGAGCACCTCGTGCCGATCGCGTCGACGTGGCTCGCCGCGATCGCGTTCGATCCGTTCCGCGGGCGCCGCCTCTCGCTGCTGTACCGCATCGTGCAGCCGGCCGATCCGCAGCGGCTCGCCGCGTCGCTCGCGGCGGCGCGGCCGGTGACGACGAGCGCGCTGCTCGCGCGCTGGATGCTCGCCGCTCGGGCTGCCGTTCACGCGCGAGGAAGCGCGCGACGGCGTGACGCGCGCCGCGACGCGCTCCCGCACGGACGCGTTCGTCGATCCGGAGCTCGCGCGCGACGCCGCGCGCTGCGTCGACGAAGCCGCTGCGCGTGCTCGAGACGCGCGGCACGCTCGCCGCGGATGCCGGGCGCTACCGGCTCACGGACCGCCGCAGCGATCCGCGCTTCCACGACGTGCACGACATCGTCGCGTACCAAGCAGCGTTCATCGAAGAGACGATCGCCGCACTGCTGTCACCCTCAGCCCGTCGTCGTCACGCTGAGCCCGCCGTCGCCCTGAGCCCTTGATGTCACACTGAGCATTATCATCGCGCGCGGCTCGAACGGCTCGCCCGCTCGCCCTTCGACCCGGCTCACGGGTGACCGTCGAGCCGTTACCGCACGGTGATCGGGATGCCGCGTACCGCTTCGACGCCGTCGACGCTGCGCGCGATCACCTGCAGCGTGTATCCGTGCCGCAGCCACGGCGGCAGCCACCACGGCACGGTGTAGTTCAGCGAGAAGCGTCCGGGCGCGTCCTCGTGCAGCGGGACGTTGCGGTAGTCGATGCGTGCCTCGACGTAGTGCACGTTGCGCGACGTCTCGACGAACACCGTGCACCGCGCGCGCCCGGCATGGATCTCGGTGGTCGAGATCGACAGCGCCTTGATCACCGGGAAGCCCGACGGCGGCGGCGTCGCGCCGACGTGCCGGTACGTCTCCGCGACGACCGCGCGCCTTGCGCGCGCGCCGCGTGCGCCGCCGCTCGACGCGGCGAGCGCCAGCGCGGCCAGGACGGCAGAGGACGAGACGGTTCACGCGGGGCGGACCTCCGAGGGCAGTGAGAGCGGGCGAGCGGCGAGAAGGACGCCGTCGTGCAGCTTCCTCGTCGAGGAGTTCGCCGTCCGGCGCGGCGCCGATGCGACCCTCAGCATCGTCGTCCCCCTCTACAACGAGGAAGACAACGTCGACGAGCTGCTGCGCCGCATCCGGAACGTCGTCGGGTCGCTGCCCGTTCCGCCGGCGGCGTACGAGCTGATCTTCGTCGACGACGGCAGCCGCGACGCGACGCTCGCGAAGCTCGCTCGATGCCGCCGCGGCCGACCCGCACGTGCGCGTGCTCTCGCTCTCGCGCAACTTCGGGCACCAGATCGCCGCGACCGCGGGCCTGGACGCCGCGCGCGGCGACGCCGTCGTGCTGATGGACGGCGACCTGCAAGACCCGCCCGAGCTCGTCGAAGAGTTCCTCGCGAAGTTGCGCGAGGGCTACGACGTCGTGTACGCGACGCGCCGCCGCCGCGCGGGCGAAAGCCGCTTCAAGCTCTTCACCGCGGCGCTGTTCTACCGCACGATCCGCCGCCTGACGAACGTGTCGATCCCGGTCGACACCGGCGACTTCCGCCTGATGAGCCGGCCGCGTCGTCGCGGCGCTGCGCAACTCGCGCGAACGGCACCGCTTCATCCGCGGGCTCGTCTCGTGGGTCGGCTTCCGGCAGACCGGCATCGAGTACGACCGCGCCGAGCGCTTCTCCGGCGCGTCGAAGTACCCGGTCTCGAAGATGCTGCGGTTCGCGATCGACGGCATCACCGCGTTCAGCGAGATCCCGCTGCGGCTTGGCGACGTGGTTCGGGTTCGTCGTCAGCGCCGTCGCGCTTCGTCGTCGGCGCTGTACGAGGTCGGGCTGCGCGTCTTCACCGGCTACAACTTGCCGGGCTACACGTCGACGATCTTCGCGATCCTGTTCCTCGGCGGCGTGCAGCTGATCACGATCGGCATCCTCGGCGAGTACGTCGGCCGCATCTACGACGAGATCAAGGGACGTCCGCTCTATCTCCTCGCGGATAACGTCGGCACGGGGCTCGACGCCGAGCCCGACTCCGAGCCGAGCACCGTTCCGTCACGAGGTAGTTCCGGACGTAGTCGTCGACGGCGTCCTCGAGCGCCGTGAACGGCGCGCGTCCCAGCCGGCCGAGCGCAGCCGGTCGATCGTCGCGACGGTGCGGTACTGATACTTGCCCCGCAGCGCCTCCGGCATCTCGACGTAGTCGATGCGCGGCGCGCGGTCGAGCGCGGCGAACACCGCGCGCGCGAGATCGTTCCACGTGCGCTCGACGCCGGAGCCGACGTTGTACAGCCCGGACGCGCTCGGCGTGCGGCCGAGATACGCCGTCACGGCGGCGGCGTCTTTGACGTAGAGGAAGTCGCGCGTCTGCTCGCCGTGCGCGATGCCGGGGCGGTAGCTCTTGAACAGCTCGATCGCGCCGTGCGCGCGGATCTGCTCGAACGCCTTTGCGACGAGCTGCGCATCGTGCCCTTGTGATCTTCGTTCGGACCGAACACGTTGAAGTACTTGATGCCGACCGCGCGGTCGAGCAAGCCCTTCGCGGCGCATCCACACGTCGACGAGATGCTTCGAGTAGCCGTACATGTTGAGCGGACGCAGCGCGTACGGGTCGAGGTCCTCGCGCATGTCGGTCTCGCGCGCGCCGTACGTCGCAGCCGACGACGCGTACACGAACCGCGCGCCGCGGTCGAGCGCCCATGCGGCGATCTCCTGCGAGCGCCGCACGTTGTTTGCGACGAGGTACGATGCGTCGCGCTCCGTCGTCGACGAGCACGCGCCGAGATGGTAGACGGTCGCGACCTTCCCGAACGCGTCGGGGTCGCGCGCGATGCGCGCGAAGAAGTCCTCGGCGTCGAGATAGTCGGCGAAGCGCAGCGGAACGAGGTGCCGCCACTTCTCGCTCGTCCCGAGCCGGTCGACGGCGACGATGTCGTCGCATGCCGTCGAGGTTGAGCTGCCGCACGAGCGCGGAGCCGATCAACCCGGCCGCCCCGGTGACGATGGTCGTGGAGATCACGGGGCGGTTAGTTCACCGGCGCGGCGAGGTCCGCATCCCGCACGATGCCGGCGACGATCGGCTGCGGGCGCGGCGCAGCGTCACCGATCGAGAACGCGCGCGCGAGCGCCGCGGCGTCGGCCGACGCGCCGAAGCATTCCGCGAGCACGTCGCCCGCATGCACGCGATCGCCGGTTCGCGCGCGCATGCGGATGCCGGCGAACGGCCCGTCGGCGAGCGTGAGCTCGCGGGCGGCGTCCCCGACCGCGGTCGCGTCGACCGCGCCGACGATTCCGTCGCGCGCGGCGCGCGCCTCGCTGCGCGCGGCATCGGGCGCGGCGGACTCGAGCGCCGCGCGCGTGCCGCCCTGCGCTTCGATCAGCTGCACGAGCCGCTCGTACGCCGCGCCGCCGTCGAGCGCGCGCCGCAGGCGGTCCACGGCCTCGCCGTCGGCGACGCCCGCGACGCGCAGCATCTCGCGCGCGACGCCGTCGACCGCCGCGGCGAGACGCGGATCGGCGGAGCGCCCGCGCAGGAAGTCGCGCGCTTCGATCGTCTCGATGCCGCTGCCGACGGCGGCGCCGAGGGGCTCGTCCATGTCGCTGACGAGCGCGCTCGCGCGCCGGCCGAACCGCGCCGCGAGGCGCACGAGCTCGCGCGCGAGCGCGAACGCCTCGTCGACGGTACGCATGAACGCGCCGCGCCCGGCCTTGACGTCGAACACGATCGCCTGCGCGCCGCCGGCGATCTTCTTCGAGACGATCGAGGCCGCGATCAGACCGACGGACGCGACCGTCCCGGTGCGGTCGCGCAGCGCGTAGAGCTTCTTGTCGGCCGGCACGAGCCGCGCCGGACTGCGCGGCGATCGCGCAGCCGATCCGCTCGACCTGCGCGACGAACGCGCCGGGGTCGAGGTCGGTCCGCACGCCCGGGATCGCCTCGAGCTTGTCGAGCGTCCCGCCGGTGTGGCCGAGGGCGCGTCCCGACAGCTTCGCGACGGGCACGCCGCATGCGGCCACCAGCGGCACCGCGATGAGCGAGACCGTATCGCCGACACCGCCGGACGAGTGCTTGTCGACGATCGGCGGTCCGCCGCGTTGCGGGAAGACGATCGTGTCGCCCGAGCGCACCATCGCCTCGGTCAGCGCGTCGATCTCGGCGCCGGCCATCCCGCGGATCGCGCACGCCATCAGCAAGCGCCGCGACCGGCGCGTCGTCGATGCGGCCCTGCGCGTACTCGCCGGCGATGCGCGCCCACGTCGCAGCATCGAGCGTCTCGCCGTCGCGCTTGCGCTCCAGCGCGCGCGGAAGCCAGCGTTCGTCCATACGATTCGGAACCGCGTGCGCGAACCGGGCGTTGCTCGGGGGAACGATGCTGGCCGTGTACGCGCTCCCGCTGCTCATCGCCCTCGCCGCGACGCCGTCGCCGGCCCCGGCTGCGGCCCCCACGCCGCGTCCCGACGAGCTCGCCGTCAGCCTGCGCCCACGGCGTCGCCCGCGCCGGCGCCGAGCGCGACGCCGAACCCGTTCGGCTACGTCGTGTCGCCGTCGCCCGCGCAGACCGGCTCGCCGCGCATCGTCGAGATCGCGCTGAACGACCGCGTGCTCCACGCCGGCGGAATGCTGCTCGTGCGCGTGACGACGAGCCCGGACGTCACCGGCGTCATCGCGCGCACGTGGGATCACGCGATCACGATCCCGCAAGGCTCGCCGGGCTACTTCGCGGGGCAGACGCAGCTGCCGGCCGGGATCCCGTTCTTCCTCCTGAACCGCACGTACCAGATCGACTTCGTCGCCTCGACCGCGGACGGCCGCACCGTGACCTACACGCTCCCGGTGCGGCTGGAGCGCTAGCGCAACGCGAAGCCCCGTGCCGGTGGCACGGGGCTTGCGGGTCGCCTGGCGGGACGCGAGCTTCAGTTCTCGTTCGCGACCTTGACTTCGATCTTGCGCGGCTGCGCCTTCGGGTGCAGGTGCAGGCCCAGCGTCAGCATGCCGTGCTCGACCTTCGCCTCGATCGTCTCCGCGTCGATCTCTTCCGGGAGGAGGATCGAGCGCTGGAACGAGCGCCGCTCGGTCTTGCCGGTCACCGTGAGGACGCGGTCCTCGACGGTCACGTCGATCTGCTCGGGCTTGTAGCCGGGAACCGGGATCTCGACGTTCCAGCCGTCGCCGGTCTTGGTGACCTCGCCCTGCAGCGCGTAGCTCGGCGTTCCGCCGCCGAACACCGCCCGCAGCGGGTCGAAACCGAACAGGTCGCTCACGAGCCCGCGGCCGTTGCCGTTGGGACGAACCATGACATCTGCCATTGGGTGAGAGAGCCTCCGAATCACGAGCCCCGGCGTCGGTGACGGATCGGGGCGGCCAAAGTTCTGACACACCGATTGTATCGTCGCCTTAGCACTCTTGTCAATACACTGCCAACAGCGCCGAAACGCGACGCCGCGCCGCCCCCGGCGTGGCGGCGACGTGGTAGACTAGACGGTCTGTGACCGCGCTTGCACCCAGCCTCGTTCGCGCGCTTCCCGCATCTTCTCGACCCGCTCGCCGAGCTGATCGAGCGTCTCCGCACGCCCCTTCCGAAGACCGGAGCGCGGCGACGGGCGGGCTCGCCTTCGCGCTGCACGAGACGACGGCGTCGGCGCGGCCGTATCTGCTCGCGGCGCTGCACGCCGCGCTGGGCGGACAGATCTTCGTCGTCGTCCCGACGACCGACGTCGCGGAGCGCACGTTCACCGACCTCGTCTACTACCTGGGCGAGCGCGAGGCGAGCGGCGTCGCGCTGCTGCGCGCGCGCGAGGAGACGATCGGCGCGATCGAGTCGCCGTCCGAACGCAGCGCGCGCATGACGCTGCTGCACGACCTCTGCGCGCGCAAGCCGCAGATCATCGTCGCGCCGGCCGGCGCGCTGCGCCAGTACGTCATGCCGCGCCGCGTGTTCGAGCAGCGCGACGTTCACGCTGCGCTGCGGCGAACCGGCGGGCTGGGATGCGACGCTCGAGCGGCTCTATCGCCTCGGATACGCGCGCGTCGACGTCGTGAGCGCGGCGGGCGAATACGCCGTGCGCGGCGGCATCCTCGACGTCTTTCCCGCGACCGCCGACGCGCCGGTGCGCGTCGAGTTCTTCGGCGACGACGTCGAGTCGGTGCGCGCGTTCGACCTGCAGTCGCAGCGCTCGACGGCCGAGCTGCGAAGCGACGACGATCGCGCCGTGGCTCGAGATCCTGCGCGACGATGCGCTGCGCGAGAACGTGCTCGCGCGCGCGAGCGGAGAACCGAACGTGATCTCGGCGCTGCGCGCGTACGTCGCGGGCGGCGCCGACATCCCCGAGCCGTGGCTGAGCCTCGCGTACGACGAGCACGCGACGATCCTCGACTACCTGCCCGGCGAGTCGCTCGTCGTGCTCGAGGAGCCCGGGATGCTGGAGACCGTCGAGCGCGGTCTCGACGAGGAACGCGCGCGCGGCGCGCAGGCGCTGACCGCCGGTCTCGAGTCGGGCGAGCTCGACGTGCGCGACGACGACGTCGGCGAAGCGCTGCTCGCGGACGTCGTTGCGCCGTACCCGCGGCTCGCGGACGCGCGCGAAGCGCTGCGCGCGCGGCGCGTGCTCGTCCTCAGCGGCGGGATCGAAGCCGGCGACGTGGCATGGCTTCCGCGCTCGCTCGAGTCGTTCGTGCTCGAGACGCGTCCGGCGGAGCACTTCAACCGCCGCATCGAGCTGTTCACGCAAGCCGTGCGCGACTGGGTGCACGCAGGCGAGACCGTGTGGCTCGTCGCGAACGGCGCGTCGCGGCTCGCGGAGATCCTGCGCGCGGCCAACCTGTCGGTCGAGCGCAGCGCGCCGTTCGTGCATCTGCGCGCGGGCGCGATGGGCACCGACGGCGTCGCCGTCGCGTCGAGCGCCGCCGGAACGGCGCGCGGCGGCACGGTGTACGTCGACCAGGGGTCGATCGAGAGCGGCTTCGCGATCCCGATGCTGCACCTGCGCGTCCTCGGCGATCGCGAGATCTACGGGCAGCCGGCGAAGCGCGTCAAGCTGCGCGCGGTCAAGGAAGGCGTCCCGGTCACGCTCGCCGACTTGCGCGTCGGTGACTACGTCGTGCACGCGGTGCACGGCATCGCGCAGTACCTCGGGCTGCGCAAGGAGACGATCCTCGGCGCGACCAGCGACTATCTCGATCTGAAGTACGCGGGCACGGATCGCATGCTGGTGCCGGTGCACCAGATGCATCAGGTGACGAAGTACAGCGCGAACGAGGGCGCGGCGCCGCGCCTCTCGCGCATGGGCGGCGCGGACTGGGCGCGCACGAAGACGCGCGTCTCGGAGAAGCTGGCCGTGATCGCGGAAGGACTCGTCGAGCTGTACGCGGAGCGCGAGGTCGCGCGCGGCTACGCGTTCGGAGCCGACACGCCGTGGCAGGCCGAGCTCGAGGAATCCTTCCCCTACGAGCCGACGCCGGACCAAGCGAAAGCGATCGACGACGCGAAGCGCGACATGGAGTCGCCGAAGCCGATGGATCGCCTCGTGTGCGGCGACGTGGGATACGGCAAGACCGAAGTCGCGGTGCGCGCGATCTTCAAGGCGATCGCGGACCGCAAGCAAGTCGCGGTGCTGTGCCCGACGACGCTGCTCGCGTCCCAGCACCACCGCACGTTCACGGCGCGGTTCGCATCGTTCCCGATCCGCATCGAGGAGCTCTCGCGGTTCAAGACGCGCAAGGAGGCGCAGGCGATACTGAACGACCTCGCGGCGGGCAAGGTCGACGTCGTCGTCGGCACGCACCGCATCCTGCAGAAGGACGTCGTGTTCCGCGATCTCGGGCTCATCGTCGTCGACGAGGAGCAGCGGTTCGGCGTCATGCACAAGGAGCGCCTCAAGCAGCTCAAGTCGACCGTCGACGTGCTGACGCTCTCGGCGACGCCGATCCCGCGCACGCTGCAGATGTCGCTCACGGGCGTTCGCGATCTCTCGCTGATCCAGACGGCGCCGAAGAACCGCATGTCGATCAAGACGGTCGTCGTGCCGGCGTCCGACGCGGTCGTCCAGCGCGCGATCCTGAACGAGATCGACCGCGGCGGCCAGGTGTACTACGTGCACAATCGCATCGAGTCGATCTACGGCGTCGCGCGTGCGCTCGAGCAGCTCGTGCCCAAGGCGCGCATCGCGGTCGGCCACGGACAGATGCGCGAGCACGAGCTCGAGCCGGTGATGAGCCGGTTCATCGACGGCGAGCTCGACGTCTTCGTGTCGACGACGATCATCGAGAACGGCATCGACATCCCGAACGTCAACACGATCGTCGTGAACGACGCCGACAAGTTCGGCCTCGCGCAGCTCTACCAGTTACGGGGCCGCGTCGGGCGCTCGAACCACCAGGCCTACGCGTTTCTGCTGTACCAGGCGCACAAGGCGCTGGGCGAGGACGCGAAGGCGCGGCTCGAGGCGATCCGCGAGTTCACGCACCTCGGCAGCGGGCTGCAGATCGCGATGCGCGATCTCGAGATCCGCGGCGCCGGCAACCTGCTCGGCGCGGCGCAGTCGGGCTTCATCGGCGCGGTCGGCTTCGAGACGTACGCGCAGCTGCTCGCGGAGGCGATCGCCGAGCGCAAAGGCTCGAGCGCGCCGGTCGCGGACGACGCCCGGGAAGCGGTCATCGACGTGAAGCTGGACGCCTTCGTGCCGGACGACTACGTGCCGCAGACCTCGCAGAAGATCGCGATCTACCAGCAGCTCGCCGCAGCGCGCACGCTCGATGCGGTCGACGACGCCGTCGCGTCCGTGCGCGACCGCTTCGGCGCACCGCCGCCGGAGTTCGACGCGCTGGTCGAGATCACGCGGCTGCGCGTGATGGCGCTCGCCGCCCGAGTGACGCGCGTCGTCATCAACGAGCGCCGCCTCACGCTCGGCGTCGGGAGCGGCTTCCGGCTCGATCCCGACGCGATTCCGAAGCTGCAGTCGATCAGCAAGAACAAGTTCCGCTTCGGCGAGGGGAAGATCACGATCGATCTTCCCGCTCGCACGGCGGCGGAACAGCTGCCGACGCTGCACGCGCTCCTCGAAGCGCTGTAGCGGTTAGCCCAGGCCCTGGAGGCGGCGGACGATCGTCGTTTGATTCGTCGCGCGCATGTTCGGCAGGCTCGCGTCCGCGCTCATCGTGCGGTCGTGCGCGGCCAGCGCGATCAACACGTCGGCGACTTGTGGATCCCACTGCTTGCCGCGACCGTCCGCGATGACCGCGATCGCGTCGCTGCGCGTGAGCGGCTCGCGGTAGACACGCTCGGTGGTCATGGCGTGGAACGAGTCCGCAACGGCCACGATCCGCGCCTCGAGCATGATCTCTTCGCCGGCGAGGCCGTCGGGATATCCGCGGCCGTCCCACCGCTCGTGATGCGCGCGCACGATCGGCGCGTACTGCGCGAGCGCGGGGATGTCCATCAAGATGTCGGCGCCGGCTTCGGCGTGGCGCTTCATGATGACCCATTCGCGCTCGTCGAGCGGTCCCGGCTTGAGCAGGATCGCGTCGGGCACGAGCATCTTCCCGATGTCGTGGAGCACGCCGCCCTTGGTGACGCGTTCGGTGACGTCGGCCGAGAGGCCCATGCGTACGGCGATGCGGCGGCTCAGCGCGCCGGTCGCGTGCGAGTGCGTGCACGTCGCTTCGTCGCGAGCGCGAAGCATCGCGAGGAGGCTTTCGATGGCGCTGTCCGCCGCCGGCTCACCGGCCACGCCGGGCGCGTCGTGAAGCACGTGCGAGGACGTGCGCGACTTGACGACCTCGAGGAAGATCATCGCCAGAACGACGTCACCGCCGTCCGCATGCGCGATCTCTTCCGCGGCCGCGCACGCCGCTTCCACCATTGCGACGACGACGTGACGCGGATGCGCCTCGCGCACCATGCGCGCCCAGTGGACGATGACGTCCGGTTCCCCGGCGGTCAGTGCGCGGGTCAGTGCGTGGACGAGCGTGCGGACGACGAGCGGCGAGGCCGCGATGCCGCCGCGGCGCAGGCTGGCCGCACGTCGGCGGAGACGCGCGCGCGCGCTTCGTCGATCGCTTCGGCCAGATGCGACGCCGGCGGAGTGCACGTCTTCATACCCCCGATCGTCGTGCATCATCGTCTCCGTTCAGCCGGCGAGCGCGGCGCGCACGCGGCGAGCGCGCCGAGCCGGCGGATGAGTGCGGCGAGCGCTTCGCGCTCGATGTCCGCAACGCGCCGCACGAGCCCCGCGAGGTCGCCATCGCGGGCGAGATCGATGTCGTCGATCACCGCCTGTCCCGCCGCCGCGATCACGTCGTCGACGTCGGCCGTCGCCTTGTCGGTACGCCGGACGAACGTGCGCAAGCAGCTCGATGTCGCGTCCGTTGAGAACCTTGCGAATGAGCGACGCGGCGGAATTGACGAGGCGCGACGTTCTCGGGTGACGGGCTCATCGACGTGCAGCTTGCGAGGAACAGCTGCGTCGTGTCGACGCGGCCGGTGTCGGCTAGCTGATACATCGCGTTTAGTTCGTAAGCGGGCGGAACGCTGAGGATGATCGGCGGCGGTCGGCGGCGACGAGAGCAACAAGCATCGAAAAAACCTCCGGGTGAAAGCGGTTTCTGCGGGCAATGCATACCGTACGGCGCGGCTTGCCACGCGCATGCGGTGTACGCCTCATACGCGCCGAAAAACCTTGCTACGTCGGGCTTTGTACGATCGTCGGCATCGTCGGCACAGGCCGAGATCGCGAGCCCGCGGATCGCCTGGGCGCGGTTCGCGACGTGGAGCTTCGCGTAGATGCTACCGACCTGACGCTCGACGGTCTTCCTCGACTTTCCGAGCTCTGCCGCGATTGACGCCCAACGTCGCACCGTCGGGCAGTGCCTTGCAGCACTCCGATTCCGCCTGCGTCAAGCCATGCCGGGGACGCAGCGCGTTCGGCGGCGAGCACGGCGCTCGTTCAAGAAGCGCACGTAGCCGCGCATCATGTGCGGCGTCGCGCGCCTCGTCGATGCCGTGCAGAGCCGACGATCGATGCGAACAGCTGTTCCGGGTCGACTCGTCGCGAGAGCGCGCGCTGCCCGCGCACGGTGTCGCCGAGCACGATGGACATCGGCCGCGGCGACGATACGCGCGATGTGGCGCCGCCGCGTATCGAACAGCGATTCCGCCTCCGCTCGCGAACGCGGTCTGGCTGATCGTGCGCCGCGCGAGGCGGCGTGCGAGTCGGTATGCCAGGTCGACGAGCGCGACAGACCGCCAGCAGCGCGTCGCACAGCGCGCGTTCCGGCAGGGAGAGGTTCTGCGGCGCTGCGCAACGCCGTCAGCGCGATGCGTGCGGCTTCGAAGTCGCCCGTGCCAACCGCGCGAGAGCACCTCCGCGATCGTGACGCGAAGCGCTCACGGTAGTACTGCTCATTGAGCGGATCGGCGGTCGAAGCCGCGCCGCGCAGCGACGCGACACGCGGCGCGTCGCCGGCTCTCGGCCGCGATGTCGAGCTGCGCGACGATTCCCCAGTGCTCGAGCGAGCGATCGCCGGCGAGGTGCGCGTTCATCGTCATACGGCGCGCGTGATACTGCGCGAGGTCGCTATCCGCCGAGCCCAGTCGTGCGCGATGATGTACAGGATGCGAGTACGCCGTCGCCGCGGCTCGATGCGACTCGATGCGCTCGTGCCAGCGCGCCGATTCGAGCGCGCGGTCCTGCGCTTCGTCGAAGTCCTCGCGGTAGAACGCTGCGAGCGCCGTGCGCTGCAGCACCCGGCCGACGACGATCGCGTTGTCGAGCGCGCGGCCCGCTTCGAGCGCCTCTTGCGCATACTGCGCGCTCTCGACGTCATTGCCCGTGCGCGCGCCGCGACGACCGACCGCGATGCGGCGAACGCCGGCCGAAGCTCCGGGACACTGAATCGTCGACTCGCGCGAGCGCCTCTCCGGCTTCGTCGATGCTGGTGCGTGTTCACGAGCAGCGGGCACCAGTAGCTCGAGCAGGTACTGCTTCGGCGGGCCCGTCGGCGTGCGAAACGCCGCGTCTTGAGCAGCGCCATGCCGCTCGCCGTGTCGCCGGCCGTGACCGCCTTCATTGCGCGCAGCCCGATCGCGAGGGGATCGCGCATGCGCGCCGACGGCGGGAATGCGCGCAAGCGCAGTATCGATCTCCTCTCCGCGGCCCTCGGAGGCGATTTCGTAGAATCGCTCGAGATCAGATCGCCGATGCGGACGCGACACGCTCACGCCGCGCATTCAGCAGGCGTGTTTCGTTACGGTAGCGTCGCACCAGACCACCGCCTGTCATCGGCTGCCACGACCGAACAGCGCGGACGACCCTGTCGCGGGGCCATCACGCGAGCATGGTTTGGTGGCTGCAGGTGCCGTCCCTGTTCCAGCAGTCACATTGTCAGTGGACGGCGGCTCCCGCGCGCCGCTCGAAGCCGGCCGCTGCGGCGACTCGGCGTTAGCAGCGCGAAATCATCGACCGACCCCAGTCCTATCCGAATTTCGGCAGAGGTGCGGTGAAGCAGTTCGTCACGGAAAACGTCGACTGCGAACCGCTGAGCCCCGCGGACAATGCGTCGCGGAGCCACGGCTGTATGGTGGCATTAAACTCCTTCGCGAGTACGTTGTACGTGTGAGTCATCGCCTTGATGTCCGCCGGTGCATTCACGTTCGGCCCCGGCAGTGGATAGATCGCAACGCCGGGCAAAACGGTGCGCACGCGGCCTAGCGTGAGACCAACGGGAAGGATCGGCACGAAAAAATATCCGTCGCCCTTCGTTCCGATGACAAATCCGATGGGCTGCGTTCCGCTGACGCTGCTCGCCGTGAACGCGATTACCGATTGGTTTGAAATGGTCGCCGCATTGTTGAAGGCGGACAGCGGGCTGCCGTCGATCGGGTGCTGCGCCGCGCCGGCCAACGGAAGGCCGATCGCCACGGGTTGGACCGAGCAGTTGTCGCCGCGAGCCGCCGGTCCACCCGCCACGGCGATCATCGCCGGCGTGCTCTGCACGGCGTTGCTCGGCGCGAATGCCACCACGAACAGCAATGTCGCTGCGATGCTCGTCACAATGCGAAGCTTTTGGCGGGCAACGCCGCGGTTGCCTACTGCACCATGCCGCGCGCGGCGAACGCATACGCTGAACCCGATGCGCTCGGCTATGCCCGAACGGCCCGCGGCTCGCAGTCCTGAAAGGGCTCGACGTCATCCGCGGGAAGCCGCTGCACGTGGCCAGCGACGGGAGCCTCCCCGGACACGTCGACGAGACGATCGAGTCGATCGCGGAGCTCGAGCGCAAGACGCTCGCCGGCGTTTCCCTGCACCAGCGCACGATCGAACGGTTCACGCTCGCAGTGGGCCGTCCGCGCACCGTGTGGATCGTGCTCGCCGCCGTCGCCGCGTGGATCGCGAGCAATGCCGTGCTGGGCGCGCTGCACCTTCACCAGCCCGATCCGCCGCCGTACTACTGGCTTGACGGCGTTCTCGCGCTCGCGGCGCTGCTGATGACGATCGTCATCCTGACCACGGAAAATCGGATGAGCGAGATCGGCGAGCAGCGCGCGCGGCTGAACCTGCAGATCGGCCTCATCGCCGACCGCAAGATCGCGAAGGTCGTCCAGCTCCTCGAGGAACTGCGCTACGATCTTCCGCTCGTCGAGAATCGCGAGGATCGCGAAGCGGCGGCGATGACGCTGCCGGCCGACCCGCACGCCGTCGCCGAGCAGCTCGAGCGCCGCACGCCGGCGCGCGGCGAAGTCCCCGAGGCGCCCTAACGGCCGAAAGACGCATCCGACGAACGTCGCGGAGGAGCGCCGCGCCGGCGCCCGGAAGCCGGGCGGGTCGCGGAGGTACGTCCTCCGCCTTGTTCACGTCGTGCCCGCTCACGGAGATCCGATGTCCCGTCTCACCCGCGCCGTCGCCGCACTCGGCGCGACCGCGCTCGCACTTTCGCTCGCCGCCTGCGCGAACGGCGGCGGCAACGTCGCCTCCGTAAACGGCACGAACATCAGCCGTGCGGACCTGGACCGCCGGCTGGAGTCCAGCCCCACCGCGAAACAAGCGCTCACGCAGATGGTCCAGCAAGACCTGCTCGACCAGTACGCGCGCAACAACAAGATCGACGTCAGTCAGGCCGAGGTCGACAAGCGCGAGAACGAGCTCAAAGCCAAGTATCCCGCGGGGCAGTTCGATCAGATCGTCAAGCAGCAAGGCTTCACCGAGCAGGACGTGCAGAACATCTTGCGCGGCCAGATCATCCTCGAGAAGGCGATCGCGCCGCAGGTTCACGTCACGGAAGCCGACATCAAAGCGTACTTCGACAAGAATCACGCGTCGTTCGACAAGCCCGCGCAGGTTCGCGCGCGTCACATCCTCGTGACGAACGAGGCGACCGCGCGACAAGTGCTCGCGAAGGTGAAGGCCGGCGGCAACTGGGACGCGCTCGCGAAACAGTACTCCACCGACCCGGCCAGCAAGGACAAGGGCGGTGAGCTCGGATTCTTCGGGCGCGGACAGATGGTGCCGGCGTTCGAGCAGGCCGCTTTCGGCGCGAAGGTCGGCCAGACGGTCGGCCCCGTGAAGTCGCCGTTCGGCTTCCACATCATTCAGGTCGAAGAGAAAAAGCCCGCGACGAAGGCGACGCTGGCGAGCGCGCACGATCAGATCAAGCAGCTGCTCACGCAGCAGCAGCAGAGCCAACAGGCACCGCTGTTCCTGCAACAGCTCCGTTCGAGCGCGAACATCACGATCTACGACGACCGCTACAAGGACGCGTTCCCCTCGCCGCCGCCCGCCGCGCCGAGCGCCGCCGCGGCTCCCGCCGTCCCCGCCAGCGCAGCGCCCGCGGCGACGCCGAAGCACTAGGCTGACGCGCGCGAGGCGGCAGTCGCAACGACGCCGCCTCGCGAAGCCCGCCCGCGATGATCCGCATCGTGGGCTTGGGGCCGGGCGATCCGGGGCTGCTGACGCTCGGCAGCCGCGAGTCGCTGCGCGCGGTCGGCCGCGCCGCCACCGTGCTGGCGCCGCCGGAGCTCGTGCGCTTCCTCGAGAGCGACGGCGTCACGATCGAGCGCGCGCTCATCACCGATCAAGGCTTGTTCCTGCGCGGCTCGAGCGAAGTGATCGACACGTTCGTCGCGCGTCTGGACGAGCGCGACCTCGGCCTCGGCGTGATCGGCAACCCGTTGTCCGATTTCAGCGGACTTCCCGTGCTGCTGCGCGCGATCGAGCGGCGCGGGATCGACGCGGAGATCGTCCCCGGGATGCCGCGCGCGACGCTGTCCGCCTCGATCGCGATGCCGCTCGTACCGCTGCCGCCCGGCTCGACGCATCACACGTGGGACGATCTGGTCGAGATCATGGCGCGCCTGCGCCGTTCGTGTCCGTGGGACCGCGAGCAGACGCATGTGTCGCTCGTCCGGTATCTGATCGAAGAGGCGTACGAGGTCGTCGACGCGATCGAGCACGGCAACGACGTCGAGCTCTGCGAAGAGCTCGGCGACCTGCTGTTCCAGATCGTCTTCCACTCGCAGCTCGCGACGGAACGCGGGCGGTTCTCCGTCGCCGACGTGATCGACGGGCTCTCGAACAAGATGATCCGCCGTCACCCGCACGTCTTCGGCGACGTCGCGGTCGCCGATGTCGATGCGGTGTGGGCGAACTGGGAGCAGCTCAAGGCGCAGGAGGCCGTGGGGCAGTCGCGCACGTCGAAGCTCGACGGCATTCCCAAGCAGATGGCGGCGCTGCAGCGCGGTCAGAAGATGCAGGAGAAAGCCGCCCGCGTCGGCTTCGACTGGACCGATGCACGCGACATCACGGAGAAGCTGCACGAAGAGCTGCGCGAGCTCGCCGAAGCCCGCCTGCGCGCCGGCGATCTGCGTGCGGAAGATCCGCACGTGCGCGAAGAGCTCGGCGATGTCATCTTCACCGTCGTGAACCTCGCCCGACGGCTCGGCGTCGATGCCGAGGGCGCGATGCGCGATGCGAACGCGAAGTTCGAGCGCCGTTTCCGCTACATGGAGGCGTACGCGATCGCGATGGGCCGGCAGCTGAACGACATGTCGCTCGACGAGCTCGAAGATCTGTGGCAGCAGGCGAAGACGGCGGCGTAGCGCTGATCCGCGTGCGGATGAGCGCGCACGACGCGCACTACGGCGGGAACCTCGTCGACGGCGCGCGGATCCTCGCTCTGTTCGGCGACGTCGCCACCGAGCTGCTGATCCGGCATGACGGCGACGAAGGGCTGTTCGTCGCCTACGAGCTGGTCGAGTTCGTCGCCCCGGTTCGTGCCGGCGACTACGTCGAGGCGCGCGGGCGCATCGTGCGCATCGGCAACCGGTCCCGCACCATGGAGTTCGAGGCGCACAAGGTCATCGCGGCGCGGCCGGAGCGCGGCGCATCCGCGGCGGAGCCGCTCGAGCCCCCGGTCCTCGTCGTCCGCGCGCGCGGCACATGCGTGGCGCCCGGCGACACCGGCGAGCGGCACACCGGGGAAGCGAACGAGGCGACCGGGCGCCGGTAAGCGAACGGTAAGCGGCGGCAGGGAGAATCCCAACCGTCCCCTCTCGCGTCCCAAAGAGGTCGTTTTCTACCATGGTGCAGGATCCCAATCAATCCTCATTCGGGCTGCAGCCGAACGTCGCGGCCGGTCTCGCATCGTTCTTCACGTGGCTCGGCGGGCTCATCATCCTGCTCGGCAAACCGCCGCAGCAGTGGGTGCGCTTCGTCGCGGTTCAAGCGATCGTGATGTTCGTCGTCTATCTCGTCGCCGAGATCGCGCTCAACGTCATCAGCGCGATGCTCGTCGTCGCGCACTTGTGGGCTCTCACGCCGATCGTCGGTCTCATCGGCCTCGCAATCGGCATCGTGTACTTCGTCGCGTGGCTGATCATGACGATCAAGGCATTCCAGGGTCAGGCGCAGCGGTACCCGTTCGTGTCCGATCTCGCGGACCGCTGGGTGCCCGCGACGTCCACGCTCTAGAGTCCCACGCTCGCGAGCAGCGCGCCTTCACCGAGGCTGCGCAGCTTCGCGTATGCGACGTCGCGCCGCATCGGCGCCATGCCGCAATTCGTCGACGCCACGATCCGTTCGTCCGGTAGATATTGCCGGGCGAGCGCGATCGTGCGCGCGACGTCGTCGGCCGACTCGACGTCGGTCGCTCGCCACGTCGATCACGCCGACCGCGACCGTCTTGTCGCCCGCGAGGCCGAGCACCGCGGGCGGCACGTGCGAGCCGGCAAGCTCGATCGAGATCTCGTCGGCGCACGAGCGCGCGAGCAGCGGCAGCACGTGCGCGTACTGGTCCCAGCGGTCGCCGAGATTCGCCTTCCACTGCACGTTCGCCGGGATGCCGTAGCCGTAGCAGACGTGGACCGCGCGCCGGCACGACGCGCCCTCGAACGCCGCGTCGAGCGCGTCGATGCCCCATGCGGCGACCTCGTCGAAGTACACGTTGAACGCGGGCTCGTCGAGCTGCACGACGTCGACGCCCGCGGCGATCAAGTCGGCGATCTCCTCGCGAATCGCGCGCGCGAAGGCGAACGCGAGCGTCGCGCGGTCGCCGTATGCCTCGTCGACCACGGTGTCGACGAGGGTCATCGGCCCGGGGATCGTGATCTTGAGCGACCCGTCCGTGAGCGTGCGCGCGAACCGCACGTCCTCGCCGTGCACCGGACGAACGCGGCGCACCTCGCCGGTCACCGTCGGGCATACCGCTTCGTACCGGTCGTCGCGAATGCCGCGCGTCTGCCGCTTCGCGCCGTCGACGCCCGCGAGCCGCTCGGCGAAGCCGTGCACGAAGTGCGTGCGGCCCTGCTCGCCGTCGGTGACGGTGTCGATGCCGGAAAGCCGCTGCTCGCCGACCGCGATGCGGACGGCGTCGCGTTGCGCTTCCGCGAGGTCGGTGCCGGCGAGCCGCCACGCCGGGAAGATGCGTTCGGGCTCGGCGAGCCACGCCGGTTTCGGCAAGCTCCCCGCGATCGTCGTTCGAACCGCCATTCGCGGGAAGTACGTCAGCCGGTCGGTGCTTGTCCCGCCGACAGCTGCTGAAAATACTTCAGCACGAGGTCCGAGTACGAGACGCCGTCCGTGTGCGTCGTGAACTTGCCGACGTCGCCCTGCGCGTGACCGGATTCCGCGCCGCCACGTCCGGCGTTGTACTCCGCGGCGACGCAGCGGATCAGGGTATCGCCCGTCGCGCCGTAGGTTTTGTTCCAGTAATCCGCCGCGGGCCGAAGATAGTGCGCGATCGCGTATGCCGCATTCGATTTCGGATCGTCCCAGTCGGACGGATACGAGGACGTCAGCTGGAAGATGCCGTGTCCGCCGTCGTCGGACACGAACGTCGCGGGCGTCTTGCCGAGCGTTCCGATCCACCCGGCGACCTTGATCGTCTCCTGCCATCCGTGCGCGAACAGCCAGCACGGCGGGAAGCCGGCTGCGGTGGCTGCGGCTTCGATGTCCGGCCCGTACGTCAGCCCGCCCGGCAGCGCAGCCCCGGAAACGTCATAGAGCATGCTTCACCCCCAATGTCGAACGCGCGCCGCGGGATGCTCATCCCGGCGGAGCGAGCGGCCGGACCCCCGCGTTCGACGGGGAGTGCGGCAATGCTTCTCAAAGCGGGGCGTCTCGGATGCGTCTCGACAAGTTCATGAAGGTGTCGCGCCTCGCGAAGCGTCGGGCCGAGGCGAAAGACGGCATCGACGCGGGCCGCATCACGAAGGACGGCCGCGCGCTCAAACCGGGCTACGAGGTGAAGGCCGGCGACGTCCTGGTCATTCACTACCGCACGAAATTTCTCACGGTGCGCGTGATCGCCGTGCCCGAGCGCGTGCTGCCGTCGCTCAAGCCCGCCGACCTCTACGAGATCGTCGACGAGCGCAAGGACGACCCCGTCGAATGGCTCCGCTGACGCGTTCGACGCTGTCGGCAGATACCAAAGACGCGCTCGCGCGGGACGTGCCCGCCGACCCCGGCGCGCGCGCCGCGTTGCGCGACGGCCTCGCATACTACGGCGGCGTCGCCGCCGCCGAGCAGTTGGTGTTTCGCACGCGGCGTCCGGCGGTCGCGCGCCTCGCGCGCACGCTGTTCGAGGATGCGCGCGCCGCCACGTCGGTTCGGCGCGGCCACGACGCGCGGCTGTACAAGGCGACGACGTTCGAGATCGACCTCGGGTCCGCTCGACGCGGCGACGGCGCCGCCGCGCCCGCGCAGGCGCGAGCGAACGGCGCGCGGAGCTGCGCGCGGCGTTCCTGTGCACCGGCTCGGTCGCCGCGCCACAGCACGGGTACCACCTCGAGTTCGTGTTCGGCGACGACGCGCGCGCGGATCGCGTCGCGGGACTGATCGCCGCGGAAGGCGTCGATCCGCGCCGCATGCGGCGCAAAGGCCGCGTCGTGCTGTACCTCAAGGGCCTCGATGCGATCGTCACCGTGCTCGGCGCGATGGGCGCGTCGGGCGCGGTGTTGCGGCTGGAAGACGTGCGCGCCGTCAAGGAGACGAAGAACCGCATTCGCCGCTTGGTCAACACGGAAGCGGCGAACGTCGTGCGCGCGGCGTCCGCCGCCGCGGCGCAGCGCGAGGCGATCCACTATCTTGCCGACGCGTACGGTTTGCGAAACCTCTCGCCGGCGCTGCGCGAAGCGGCGCAGCTTCGCCTTGCGCATCCGGACGAGACGCTGGCCGAGCTCGGACGGCGGTGTTCCCCGGCGGTCGGCAAGGCGACGATCAACGGCCGCCTGTCTGCGCTGATGCGCCTCGTGAAGCGCCTTCGCGGCCAGCGAGAGGAGCCGGAAGTTTCTTTCGTCTAAACCGCACGGGCTATGCGCATCGGGATCAACGGGTTCGGCCGGATCGGCCGCAACTTCACCAAGGCACTCCTCGAGCGGTACCCGGAGGTCGAGATCGCAGCCGTCAACGACCTGACGAGCGCGGCCGAATGCGCCCACCTCTTCAAGTACGACTCGAACTACGGCACGTTCGCCGGAACGGTGCGCGCGAGCGACGACGCCGTGACGATCGACGGCCGCACGATCGCGGTGCTCGCCGAGCGCGACCCGGGCAAGCTGCCGTGGCGCGACCTCGGCGTCGACGTCGTCATCGAGTCGACCGGCATCTTCACCGACGCGGCGAAAGCACGCGCGCACATCGACGGCGGCGGCGCGAAGAAAGTCATCATCTCCGCGCCCGCCAAGGGCGAGGACATCACGGTCGTTCTCGGCGTCAACGACGCGCAGTACGATCCCGCGAAGCACAACGTCATCTCGAACGCGTCGTGCACGACGAACTGCCTCGCGACCGCGGTGAAGCCGGTGGTCGACAACCTCGGCTGGGTCAAGGGCTTCATGTCGACGATCCACTCGTACACGAACGACCAGAACATCCTCGACGCGCCCCACAAGGACTGGCGCCGGGCGCGCAACGCCGCGACGAACATCGTCCCGACGTCGACGGGCGCCGCGAAAGCGCTCTACCTGACGATCCCCGAAGTGAAAGGGACGTTCGACGGTTTCGCGCTGCGCGTGCCGACGCCGACCGTGTCGATGGTGTACCTCGTCGCGCAAACGAAGAAAGCGACGACGCGCGAGGAGCTGAACGCGATCCTGCGCGGCGCGTCGGAGAACGGCCTGAAGGGCTACGTCGAATACACCGAAGAGGAGCTCGTCTCCAGCGATTTCAAGCACAACCCGCACAGCTCGATCATCGACGGCAAGCTGACGAACGCGAACGGCGACCTGGTCCAGATCGCGGCGTGGTACGACAACGAGTGGGGGTACTCGTGCCGCCTCGCCGATCTGACGCACATGGTCGCGGCGAAGATTCCGTCCGCCGTCGCGTGACGCGTTCCACGGCCGCCGCCGTCGCGCTCGCCCTCGCGGTGTTCGCGACGGCGACGTGCGCCGCGGCGCCTGCGAGCGCGCGCACCTTCGGCCTCGACGATCTTCGAACGCTGGTCGGCGTGACGACGCCCGCGATCTCGCCCGACGGCAAGCGCGCGGTCGTCGTCGTGACGCGCATCGACTGGAACGACGACCGCTACGACCGCGAGCTCGATGTGATCGATCTTGCGACGCACGCGCGCCGCACGCTCACGTACGATCGCAAGGGGCTGTCGTCGCCGCGCTGGTCGCCCGACGGATCGATGCTGGCGTTCATCGCGGACGCTCGGCCGGCGAGCCCGGCGCCGGCGAGCGAGGCGGAAGCCCAAGTGTTCGTGATGCCGATGGACGGCGGCGACGCGCGGCCGGTTACGAAGGCGGGTGCGGGCGTCGAGCAGTTCGCCTGGCGCCCCGACGGACGTGCGATCGCGTACGTCGCGCCCGACGGGCCTGTGAAGAAAACCGGCGCGGATCGCTTTCGCGACGCGTTCGTCGTCGGCAACACGCCGATCACGACGCGCAAGCCGTCGCCTGCGCTGCACCTGTTCGTCGTCGGCACGGAAGCAGGCGCAAAGGCGCGGCAGCTGACGCACGCCGAGGGGAGCGTCGCCGGCGGCGAGGCGCAGTCGACGCTCTCGTGGTCGCCCGACGGCAAGACGATCGCATTCGTCCTCGCACCGAATGCCGTGCTCAACGACGCCGATCGCGCGCACATCGACCTCGTCGACGTCGCAAGCGGCAAGCTGTCGCGCCTGACGCCGCACGCCGGCTACGAGTCGAATCCGCTGTTCTCCCCGGACGGCAAGCACGTCGCGTACGCGCACTCCGCCGGGGACCAGCAGATCACGCTGACCGAGGCGTGGGTCACCGCGCCGGACGGCGGCGCCGGGACCGCGGTCTCGCACCCGTTCGACCGCGCCGTGCACGAGCTCGCATGGATGCCCGACTCGAGCGCGATCGTGTTCGTCGCGCACGACGGTACGGCGAACGCGATCGTGCGTGTGCCGCTGACCGGCGGCGCGACCGCGCTGCAGCGCCTGGACGTCGGCGGTCTGACGATCGCATCGCCGCTCGACGGCGCGATCGCGCGCGACGGAACGATGGTGTTCGTCGCGACGTCGCCGAAGCGCCCGCCGGAGCTGTACGCTCGCTCGCGCGACGGCGCACCGATTGCGGTGAGCGAGTACAACGCGAAGATCGCCGCACTCGACCTCGCGAACGCGCAACGCATCACGTACGCGACGTCGCTCGGCGTGCAGGCCGACGGCGTGCTGCTCACGCCGCCGGGCTTCACGCGGGGCCGCACGTACCCGCTCGTGGTGCAGATTCACGGCGGGCCGACGAGCGCGTCGCTGCTCGCCTTCGACCGGCAAGCGCAGATGATGGCCGCACGCGGCTGGCTCGTGCTCGAGCCGAACTATCGCGGCAGCGACAACCTCGGATACGCGTATCAGCATGCCGTGCTGTACGATCCGGAGGAGGGTCCCGGCAAGGACGTCATGGCGGCCGTCGACGCCGTGCGCGCGCGCGGCATCGTCGACGACCGGCGCATCGCGGTGGGCGGCTGGAGCTACGGCGGCATCATGACCTCGTGGATGATCTCGAAATACCATATCTGGCGCGCCGCCGTGTCCGGCGCGTCGGTGAACGACTGGTTCGTCGACTACGGCGTCGCGGACGACCTCGACGCGGACAAAGCGCTCTTCCACGGGTCGCCGTACGTCGGGAACAATGCCGAGGAGTACAAGCGCAACTCGGCGGTCACCTACGCGCGCGACGTGACGACGCCCGTGCTGATCCTCTCCGACGTCGGCGACAACCGCGATCCCTTCGCGACCTCGTCGATGTACTACCACGCACTGCGCGACAACGGCAAGGATGCGACGTTCGTCGCGTATCCGGTCGACGGGCATTTCCCGAACGATCCGGTTCGCAGCGCCGACGTGATGGCGCGGTGGACGGAGTTCTTCGCGGCGCGGCTGCGCTGAGGCGATCGCCATGTGCACCGTTCTGCTGCTGCTGCGTCCCGGCCATGCGTGGCCGGTGATTGCCGGCGCGAACCGCGACGAGCGCCTCGACCGATCGTTTTTGCCGCCCGCGCGCGCATTGGCCCGACGCGCCGGACGTTGTCGGCGGCTACGACGCCGGCCGGCGGCGGAAGCTGGTTCGCGGCGAGCGACGACGGCGTGTTCGCGACGATCGTCAACGGCTTCGAACGGCTCGGCCCGCTTCCCGGCAAGGCATCGCGCGGCGAGCTCGTCCTGCGCGCGCTGCGCGCACGCGACGCGGAGGACGCGGCCCGCACCATCGCGGCATTACCGAAGCAGCGCTATCGCGGGTTCACGCTGATCGTTGCCGACCGCACGCGCGCGTTCGCGATCGCGAGCGACGAGCGCGCGATCCGCTGCGACGAGCTTGCCCCCGGCCATCACCTCGTCACGCCGCAGGGATGCGACGTGCCGTCTTCGCCGCGTTTCGCCGCGCACTTCGGCGCGTTTCGCCGCGCCGCGCCGCCCGATCCCGACCGCGGCGCCTGGAGCGCGTGGCAAGACCTGCTGCGCCGCGTCGACGAGGACGACCCGCACCGCGCGATCACTGTCGTCACGGACCACGATTTCGGAACGGTGTGCAGCGCGCTGGTCGCCGTGCCGCGCGGCGACGGCGTCCCGCGAATGCTGTTCGCAAACGGTCCGCCGACGCGTGCGCCGTACGAACCGGTGCAAGGAGCGGCATGCGTTTCCGGAGCCTGAAGGATGCGGAGGTACACGGCAAGCGCGTGCTGCTGCGTGAAGACCTCAACGTTCCCATGAAGGACGGCGCGATCGCCGACGAGACGCGCATCACCGCCGCGTTGCCGACGATTCGGTGGCTGCGCGAGCACGGAGCGCGCACCGTCATCCTCTCGCACCTCGGACGGCCCGACGGCAAACCGGACCCGAAGTACTCGCTGCGCCCGATTGCCACGCGGCTGTCCGAGCTGCTCGGAGCCGGGGTCCGCTTCGTCGACGACTGCGTCGGCCCGGACGCCGTCGCCGCGTCGAACGCGCTGCGCGACGGCGACGTCGCGCTCTTCGAGAACGTTCGCTTCCACCCGGAGGAAGAGGCGAACGATCCCGCATTCGCACGCGAGCTTGCGAAGTCGGGCGACATCTACGTCAACGATGCGTTCGGCGCCGCGCACCGCGCGCACGCGTCGACCGCCGGCGTCGCCGCCGACCTGCCGGCGTATGCCGGGTTTCTGATGGAGGCGGAGCTCGCGGCGCTCGCGCGGCTCACGGAGCATCCGCAACATCCGTTCGTGTGCGCGATCGGCGGCGCGAAGGTGGCCGACAAGGTCGGCGTGTTCGAGAACCTGCTCGACAAGGTCGACGCGTTCGTGATCGGCGGCGGGATGGCGAACACGTTTCTCGCCGCGCACGGCGTCAACGTCGGCCGCTCGCTGCGCGACCCCGATCTCATGCCCGCGCAGCGCATCCTCGCGATGTCGCTCGCGAAGGGCGTGCAGCTGCACCTGCCGACCGACGCCGTCGTCGCGGACGCGTTCGACGCCGACGGCACGGCGCGTACCGTGCCGCTCTCCGGCGTCGGCGACGCGATGATTCTCGACATCGGCCCGCAGACGGCGCGCGCGTACGCCGCGGTGCTGCGCGACGCGAAGACGATCGTCTTCAACGGACCGATGGGCGTCTACGAGAAGCCCGCATATCAGAACGGGACGCGCGTCGTCGGCGAAGCGATCGCCGACGCGACGAGGCGCGGCGCGACCAGCGTCGTCGGCGGAGGCGACGCCGCCGCGGCGGCGCACGCGCTCGGCTTCGCGGACGCGATGACGCACGTGTCGACGGGCGGCGGCGCAACGCTCGAGTTTCTCGAAGGGAAGGCGCTGCCCGGCGTGGTCGCGCTCGAGCAGCATGCCGCGTAATCCGAAGCCGCTCATCGTCGGAAACTGGAAGATGCACAAGACGGTCGCGGAGTCGCAGGCGTTCGTCGCGGACCTCCTCGGGCGCACGTTGCCGCTGGACACGGTCGACGCGGTGGTCGCGCCGCCGTTCACCGCGCTGTCCGCCGTGCGCAGCGCCCTCGCCGGAACGCCGATCGGGCTCGGCGCGCAGAACATGAACTGGGCGTCGTGGGGCGCGTTCACCGGCGAGATCTCCGCGCCGATGCTGGTCGAGTGCGGCGTCCGCTGGGTCGTCATCGGGCATTCGGAGCGGCGCGCGATGTTCGGCGAGCTCGACGAGCGCGTCAACGAGAAGGTGCGCGCCGCCCTCGCGCACGGCATCACGCCGATCGTCGCTGTCGGAGAGACGGCGGACGAGCACGCGGCGGGGCTCGCGTGCGAGAAGGTGCGCGCCCAAGTTCGCGCCGCGTTCGACAGCGTCAAGCCCGCCGACGCCGCGCGCTGCGTCGTCGCGTACGAGCCGATCTGGGCGATCGGAACGGGAACCGCCGACACGCCCTCGCAAGCGAACGCGATCATGGGCGAGATACGCGCGGCGTGCGACGGCCTGGCGAAGAGCCGGCTGCTCTACGGGGGCAGCATGAAGCCGTCGAACGTGACGGACTTCGTACGCCAGCCGAACATCGACGGGGGCCTCATCGGCGGCGCGAGCCTCGAGCCCGCCTCGTTCGCGGCGCTGCTCGACGGCGCACGCGACGGCGTGCTTGCGTGAGCAAACGCCGGCCGTTCGTGCTCGCCATCCTCGACGGGTGGGGAACGACCAAAGAGACGCACGGCAACGCGATTCTCGCCGCCGACGTGCCCAACTGGGATCGCATCCTCGCGACGTATCCGCACACGCTGCTCGACGCGAGCGGCGAAGCGGTCGGACTGCCGAAGGGCGTGATGGGCAACAGCGAGGTCGGGCACATCAACATCGGCAGCGGCCGCGTCGTGCCGCAAGGCGTCGTCATCATCGACGACGACATCGCGAGCGGAGCGTTCGCGCGGAACCCGACGTTGCGCGCGTGCATCGATCACGTGCAGAACACCGGCGGCACGCTGCACCTGCTCGGCCTCGTGTCGGACGGCAAAGTGCACAGCTCGCTCGATCATCTCGAAGCGCTGATCGACGTGATCGCGGAGTCCGGCGTGCCGCTTGCGATCGATGCGTTTCTGGACGGCCGCGATACGCCGCCGCGCTCCGCCGCGACGTACGTGGGACGGCTCGAGCGGCGGCTCGCGGAGCGCGACCGCACCGGCGCGATCGCGACGATCTCGGGACGATACTACGCGATGGACCGGGACAAACGCTGGGAGCGCACGCGCAAGGCGTACGACGCGCTCGCGAACGGCGCGGCCGACTATCGTTTTCCGACGGCGCTCGAAGCGGTGAAGGCCGCGTACGACCGCGGCGAGTCGGACGAGTTCGTCGTGCCGACCATCGTGGGCGAACCGCGTCCGATCAAGGACGGCGATGCCTGCATCTTCTTCAACTTCCGTCCCGACCGCGCGCGCCAGCTGACGCTCGCGTTCAGCGACCCGACGTTCGATGAGTTCCCCGTGCACGGGTACGCGCGCTTCCTCTTCGCGACGATGACGCGCTACGAGGAGAACTTTCCGAACCCGGTGCTGTTCGGGCCGCGGCCGCAGTACCACGTGTTCGGCGAGGTCGTTTCGGATGCCGGTCTCACGCAGCTGCGCCTCGCCGAAACCGAGAAGTACGCGCACGTCACGTATTTCTTCAACGGCGGGCGCGAGGATGTGTTCCCGGGCGAAGACCGCATCCTCATCCCATCGAACCGCAGCGTGCCGACGTACGACCTCGCGCCGGAGATGTCCGCGAACGACATCACGACGGCGGCGGTCGAGGACGTCTCGCGCGGGAGGCACGACGTCATCGTGATGAACTACGCGAACGCCGACATGGTGGGTCACACGGGCGTGTGGAACGCGACGGTGTCGGCGGTCGAAACGCTCGACGTCGCGCTCGGCCGACTCGAACAGGCGGTGCTCAACGCGGACGGCATCCTCGTCATCACGGCCGATCACGGCAACGCCGAAGAGAAGATCGACCCGGACGGCAACCCGCTCACCGCGCACACGACGAACCCCGTCCCGTTCGTGCTCGTCTCACGCCAGCCGCCGGGCGCGCTCGCGAACGGCGGTACGCTGGCAGCCGGTGGCGCGCTCGGCGACATCGCGCCAACGCTGCTGCCGCTGATGGGTCTCGAGGTGCCGCCGGAGATGACGGGCCGCAACCTGCTGTCCTCGTCGTCAGCGGGCGGAACGGTGTCACCCTGAGCCGGTCGAAGGGTGCGCGCGCATCGTGAAACCGAAAAAGCTCCACCGCGCCGCGAAGGTCCTCCGCAAGCACGCGGGCGGCGACATCGACATCGCGATCGTGCTCGGCTCCGGATTCGGCGGCGCACTCGGCGCGCGCATCGACGGCACGGCCGTGCCGTATTGCACGATCGACGGGATGCCGGAGCCGACCGTCGTCGGACACGCAGGCACCGCACTGATCGGCACGCTTGCGGGACAGCGCGTCGTCGCGTTCAGCGGACGCTTTCACCTCTACGAGGGGCGCGACGTCCTCGACGTCATAGCGCCCGTGCTGATCGCCGCGCATGCGGGCGCGCGAACGTTCGTGCTCACCAACGCGGCGGGCGGCTTGAATCCCGACTACCGTCCCGGCGACCTCATGCTGATCGCCGATCAGATCAACCTGACCGGACGGAGCCCGCTCTTCGGCGCCGAACTTCCGCCGGGCGTCGACGTGCGTTTCACCGACATGATCGACGCGTACAGTCCGTCGCTGCGCGAGCGCGCGCGCCGCGTCGCCGCCGAAGCGGGCATCGCGCTGCGCGAAGGCGTGTACGCCGGGCTTGCCGGTCCGGCGTACGAGACGCCCGCGGAAGCGCGCTCGCTGCGCGGAATGGGCGCCGATGCCGTCGGCATGTCGACCGTGCTCGAGACGATCGCGGCACGGGCGCTCGGACGCGACGTCGTCGGCTTCTCGCTGATCACGAACGTGCACGGCACCGGCGAGCCGATCTCGCACGACGAAGTGCTCGACGCCGCCGCTCGTGGGGCGTCCCAGGTTGGCCGGCTCCTCGAAGGGATCGTCGGCCCCGTCTGAGCAAAGAGCGCACGGTCGCTTTTCCCGGCGAAGGGGGCATCCTATGCGCGCTCGTCTCTCGATCGGGCTCACCGTCGTGCTCGCGCTGGCCGCGTCGGCCGCGGCGGGCTGCGGCGGACCCGGCGGCGTCCTCACGTCGACGCCGCTCACGGGCGGCGGACACGATCGGCACGTGCGCGCGCTGAGCAGCCTCGGCGCGTACAACGTCGATCAGACGAAGACGGTCGTCGCGGGCATCTCATCCGGCGGTTTCATGGCCGTACAGATGCACGTCGCGTATTCCGGTACGTTCCACTACGCCGCGATCTACGCCGGCGGTCCGTACTACTGCGCGCAAGATAGCCTCACGACGGCGGAGACGACGTGTCAGTACGCGACGTCGAGCTCGCTATCCGCGTCGGAGACCTACCTCGACGCACAGTCCAAAGGCGGAACGATCGATCCAGAAAGCAATCTGAGCGGACAGAAAGCGTATCTCTGGTCCGGCACGATGGACTACACCGTCGAGCAGAAGACGATGAACGACCTGAACGCCGAGTACCAGCACTACGGCGTCGCGACAAAGTACGACAACTCGTATGCGGCGGGACACGGGTGGGAGTCGCTCGACGGCGAGGTTGCGTGCGGTACGACGGCGAGCCCGTACATGATCGACTGCAGCAGCTACGACTCGCAGAAGACGTGGCTCACGTACTTCTACGGCTCGCTCAACGCGCGCAACACCGGCACGCTGACCGGAACGCTCGTCAACTTCGATCAGACGCCGTACGGCGGCGGAGCGAACGATCTCGACACGAACGGGTATCTCTACGTTCCGAGCGCGTGCGCGAAGGGCCAGCAGTGCCGGCTGATCGTCGCGCTCGACGGTTGCCTGCAGACACAGGCGTCGATCGGGACGAAGTTCATCACGGAAGCCGGTCTCGACGAATACGCCGACACGAACGGCTTGCTGATCCTGTATCCGTATCAAGTGTCGAGCAGCACGCCGAACAACCCGAACGCGTGCTGGGACTGGTGGGGCTACGAGACCTCGACGTACGCGTTGAGAAGCGGACCACAGATGACCGCCATCAAGAAGATGGTGGACCGCATCCAGTCCGGCACGAGCGCGACACCGACGCCGGTTCCCACGCCGACGGGCGGTCCGACGCCGACGCCGAGCCCCACGCCGCGCGGAACGCCCACACCGACGCCGACCCCCACCGCGACACCGACGGCGGCACCGGTATGCTCGACCGCGTCCAACTACGCGCACGTGCAGGCGGGACGGGCGCACGACAGCATCGGCTATGCGCTCGCGAACGGCTCGAACCAGAACATGGGTCTCGACAACGTCTTCTACGTGACGACGCTGAAGAAGACGGGGCCGAACTACTACGTCATCGGAACGTGCCCATAGGCGGGGCCGCGTCCCCGCGCGCGGTGAGCGCGCGAGCGCTCAGATCCAGCTAGCGCCGCCGGCGGATGCGTACGCGGCGTCCGCCGCGCGGCGAATCGCCGCGACCTCGGCTTCGCCGACGAGGTCGCAGGCGCGGTCGTACACGGGCGCCGTCGCGTCGATCCACGTCTGCCGCTCCGCATCGCTCGGCGTGGCGACATCCATGCGGTCCCGAAGCACGGCGAGCGCTTCGGCGTCGACCTTCGGCGCGTACTCGCGCTGCCACGCGATCGCACGCTCCACCGCTGTGGCGACGATCGTGCGCCGCGAGCCGAGCGCGGACAACACGTCGGGGTTTCCGAGCAGGATCTGCGGCGTGAACGTGTGCGCGCTGAGCGTGAGATATCGCTGGTGCTCGTAGAATTTCGCGCTGACGATCGTCGGAAGCGGATTGTCCTGCCCGTCGATCCGCCGTTGCCGCATCGCGTCGGCGACTTTGCCGATCGGCATGGGCAGCGGCGTCACGTCGAGCGCGCCCGCGATGTAGAGATGCAGTGGCCCTTCGAGCGTGCGCATGCGGAGATCGTGCATGTCGCCCGCGACGCGCGCTTCGCGGACGTCGTTCGTGTAGTGCCGGACGCCGTTTTCGAGGAAGCCGAGAAATTCCATATCGAGGCTCTCGCCGCGCGCCAGCAAGTCTCGGCCGTACGGGCCGCTGCACGTCGCGAACGCATGCTCGCGGGACCGGAAGAGATACGGAAGCTCGAAGAGCTGCGCGGAGGGCAGGAGGCTTCCGATCAGCGAGACGTTCGCGGCCGCCATCGCCAAGTCGCCGGTGCGAAGCTCGATCAGCAACTGCGTCGGGCGCTTCTCGTACGGGATGATCAACTCCACGCGCAGCTCGCCGTCCGACAGGCTCTCGACTTCGCGTTTGAACGTCTGCAGCATGCGGCCCGGCAGCGACTCGGGTGTTACCGCGCAGCCGACCCTCAACGTGCGCACCGGTGTGTGGATCGTCGGACCCCCGCTGAGCCGGTTCAGCGAGCGCATCTCGTGCATTTGGAATTCCACGTTGCCGATCCAGAGCTGCGTTTCCGCCGTGTCGGCGAAGTGCTCGCGTACGCTGCGCAGCAGCGAGCCGGCGGCGGAGCCGTACTGGTCCGCGGCGGAGACCTCGCTCTCGATCATTCGCTCGACGCCGGCGAACGCGGTGGCGACGTCGGCGACGGCACGCGAGATCGCGTCGAGCGCCGCGTTCGCGCCGCCCGCGGACCGTTCGCTCTCCGCGACCGCGGCGTCGAGCGACGCGCCGAACGCGGTGGTCGACGCACCGCGCTCGGCGATCTGCCGGAGGTGTCCGTCCATGTCGCGCGTCGCGTCCCGCGTGGACTCGGCGAGCTTCCGCACTTCCGACGCGACGACCGCAAAGCCGCGACCGTGCTGTCCGGCCCGCGCGGCCTCGATGGATGCGTTCAGAGCGAGCAGGTTCGTCCGTTCGGACACCTCGCGCACGAAGTCGACGATCTCGTCGATTTGCCCGGTGAGCGCGAGAAGCTCGCCGATCGAGGCGAGCGCGCTCTTCGTGACCGCGGCGAGCGAGGATGCCGCGGTCGTCAGCTCCTCGATTCCGTGCGATGCCGACCGCACGAGCTCGTCAGCGTCGCTCGCGCGGCGGCGCGCGTCGACGACGGCCGTACCCGTACCGCGCACGCGCTCGGCCGAGGCGCGGGCGGTGAGCGCGATCTCCGCTATCGCGGTGGTCTGTGCAATCGAGTTCGCCGTTAGCCGCGCCGACGCGGAACGCAGACGCTCGATCGCCGCCGCGGACTGGGTCGCGACGTCACCCAGACGCGACGCGCGGGCGGGCACGGGAAAAGGAGTGCCCATCTCCGCAAGAAGCGCGACGCCTGGTTCGTCCACAGAGAAGTGTTCGGAATCCCTCGGCCGGAAGCTGAGCGCTCGGCATCCGGTGCCGGTTCGTGGCCGATCGCTGTGGACCGGATCACCGCACGATACGAGCCGCTCGCATCGATTTCGAAGTACGCAGTAGCCGCGATTTGCGGCTGCGTGACGCGATTCAGGCAGCTCGCGGCTCGCTCAACGCAGCCGGTACGATCCGCTGGGATCGATCTCGAGCGCTCGTGCGCCGACCGCGATCGTTCGCGCTGCGTGGTGCCAGAACGACAGCACGCGGACGACGACGGGCCGCAGCGATGCGATGATCGCGCGCGTGCGCGCCGAGATCGAGACGACGTCGCGCTGCCACGAAGGATGATCGGGCGGTAACCGCGCCGGCGCGACCTCGTGCGACTCGTCGCCGTTCGAGGACGACCGCGGCGATCGGCCGTGCGCGGGCGGGTCCGACGCCGGCGGCGCCGTCCGCTTCACGCGCTTGCGCCGAGCGATTCGCGCAGGCGCTTGAGCGCGTGCAGGTGCAGTTGCGAGACCCGCTGCGGCGAGATGCCGAGCGGCTCGACCAGCTCGCGCAAGCGCTGCTCGCCGAAGTAGTGCGCGAGCACGATGTGGCGCTGGCGCGCGTTGAGCGCGCGCGATCGCCGCGTGCATGCGTTCGTGCTCCAGACGCGTGCCGACGATCGGTCTGCGGATCGTCGCGTCGCGTCGAGATGCAGCCGTTCGCCGAGCGGCAGCGGCGTGTCGAGCGAGAGCGGCGTACGCCGATGTACTTCCGCGCGCGCGGCCGCGACGTTCGGCGAGCGGCGTTCGAGGTCGCGCGTATCCCGGCAGCGTGCCGTCCGTTTGCGCCTGCGTGTAGCGCTCCGCCTTCGCGCGAGCGCATCGTGCGACGCATCCGTTCGGAGACCGGATCCATGCGGCGGATACCGTTCAGCACCGCGCCGAGGACGACGCGGCGTGCGTAGTGTTCGAGCGGCACGCCGCGTGCGGGATCGAACGCGTCGACGGCGCGGATGAGGCCGACGCAGCCGTCGCCGATCAGGTCGTCGACGTCCGTCATCGGCACCATGCGGTGCACGCGCCGCGCGATCGATCGCACGAGCGGCAGCAGCGCGCGGATCCGCCGCTCGCGTTCGTCGGTGGTCATCGCGCGTCGCGGAGGAACAGCGCGTCGGCAACGCCGTCGACCGCGATCTCGCCGACCGGGCCGAGACCGCGCGCGAGCGGTTTGAGAATTTCGCGGAACACGACCGCTTCGGCGAGCGCTTGCGGCGAGAGGCGCGATGCCGGCATGCCGCGTACCGTGAGGCGGTCTTGCGTCTCGCTCGCACCCTTCGACGGGCTCAGGGTGACATCGTATGGCGCGCTGGTATCGACGTGCATCGGCGTCAGCCGCGGTGGAGGTTGTTGACGATGCGCAGCATCTCGTCGGCGGCCTGGACGCCTTTGGCGTTCGCCTCGTACGCGCGTTGCGCGCCGAGAATTTGCATCATCGCCTCGACGATCGAGACGTTCGATCGTTCGAGCATGCCGAACGCGATCGACGGGCCGCCGCGCTTTCCCGGTACGAGCATTCGGGCGCGGCCGGACTCGTGCGTTTCGCCGAACAGCGTCGCACCCAGCGGGCGTAACGCTTCGGGTGACGCGAACGTCGCGAGCCGGAGGCGCGCGATCGTGCGGGCCTTCGCGGTCGGCGTGTCGACGACGACGCGTCCGTCGCGCTCGACGCGCACCGCGAGCGCGTCGTTCGGGACGCGTACGTTGCTCAGTGTCCAGCCCGCGCTGTTGCGCAGCGTGCCGCCGGCGTCGCGCGCGAACTCGCCGTTGCGCGTGTAGGCGCGCGCGCCGTCGCGCTCGACGACGAAGAATCCCGGGCCGTCGATCGCGACGTCGAACGGGCCGCCGCTGCGCACGAGCTTGCCCTGCGCGAACACCGGATGCTTGCCGATCTGCGTCGTGCCGAGACCTATCGTCCCCGCGCGCACGTCCGCGAACGTCGCGGCTGCCCCTTTGAATCCCGCAACGTCGGCATTCGCGAGGTTGTCCGCCACGATCTCGAGCTGCGTCTGCTGCGCCGCCATGCCGCTCGCGGCGGCTTCCATCGCGCGGTTCATTGCACGCGCGCCACGTCGTTCGCGGCCTTCTGACGAGCCGCGTCGATCGCCGACAGCGTCTTCTCGGCGGTCTCGAACGCACGCTGTGCGGTGAGGATCGCGAGCGTCTCACCAATCGGGTTGACGGCGCTGCTCTCGAGCGCGCCCGCCATGACGCGCGTTCCGCGCGGCAGCGGGATCCGTTCGATGACGCGATCGCGGTCGCGCACGGTTCCGTCGGATGCAACCGTCGCGCTTTCGGACACGCGAACATCGCCGCGCGTCCCGCGCAGCCGCCGCCCGCGGTCGTCGATCAGGTAGCCGTCGCGGTCGCGCGTGAAGGCGCCCTCGCGCGTCGCGTGACCGCCGACGCGGAAGACGCCTTCACCGAGCAGCGCGAGATCGAAGCGGCGGCCCGTATGATGCACGGCGCCCTGCTCGCGATCGGCGCGCTGCACGACGGCGAGCCCATCGCGTGCGATGGTCGTCGTGCCGCGCGTGCCGCGAAAGCCGCCGGTCGACACGTTTGCGAGGTTGTGCGCCGCGATGTCGAGCTGCGTGCGCGCGGCCCGCATCGCGCTCGCCATCCACTGCTCTCCGTCCATGGCGCCATGGTCGCGGAGCGGCGTTGCGCCGCGATTGCCGCGTGGTGACGCGCCGTCGCGTCAGCGACGCGCCGTTACGCGTCGAGCCGGAGCACCATCCGACGTTCCGACGGCGATGCCGGAGCCCGTGCAGTCGTACGGGCCTGCATCGACGAATGCGTGCCGCACATACAGCGCACGCGCGCGCGCGTTGCTTTCGACGACGCCCAAGGCGATGTGCGTTGCCTTCATGCTGCGGCCCCACGCAACAACCGCGCCGACGAGCGCGTCGCCGACACCGCGACCGCGGGCGAACGGCGCGACCCACATCGAGATCAGCTCGATCGTCCCGGTTTCGTCGGCGGCGATGCCGCTCACCATGCCGGCCGGCGTCCCGTCGACCTCGGCGATCACGTTCAGCGGCACGTCCGCGAGGCGGGCGCGCCAGCGCGGTTCCGTGTCGCCGGCACCCTGCCAGTCGGCGAGCTTCGAGCCGAACGCGTACGGCGCTTCGGCGAGCGCGTCGAGCCGGAGCGCACGCCACAGCCGCCAGTCATCGGCGCCGATCCTTCGCAGCGCAATCTCGGATCGAGGCGACAGCGTCATCGCATTGCGCTTGCCTCGGCTGAAGCGCAATCCTTCTGACGCGAAGACGTCAGCAGGTTGAACGGCTGCGGCCCGCCCGCCACGACGGCGCGGCGTCGCGGGACCTGCGCCGCCCGTGGCGTACATCGAAGATGGGGCCGGCTGACGTGACATGGGGCCGGAAGGACGGTAGAAGAGACGGATGGAGATCGGAATCTTGGGCTCCGGCAACATCGGAGGCAACGCAGCACGCCTGTTCGCACGCGCGGGGCACCACGTCCGCATCGCCAACTCACGCGGCCCGGACTCGCTCCGGGGTCTCGTCGCGGACATCGGGCCGAACGCGGAAGCCACGGCGCCGCAAGACGCGGTAGACGGCAGCGACGTCGTCCTGCTCGCTCTGCCGTGGACCAAGCGGGAAGAGGCGCTGGGCGAGCTCGACGGCTGGGACGAGAAGATCGTCATCGACGCGATGAACCCGTACACCGAGGACTTCGAGATCGAAGACCTCGGTTCGAAGACGTCGACGGAGTTCATCCGCGCGCTCGTTCCGGGCGCACGCGTCGTCAAGGCGTTCAACACCATCTACTATAAGCGGCTCGCGAACGAGGGCAAGCCGAAGGGCGAGAAGGGACGGCTCGCCATCCCGGTCGCATCCGACGACCCGGCCGCGAAGCGCGTCGTGATGGACTTGATCGACGAGATCGGCTTCGATGCGATCGACAACGGCGGATTGGTCGAAGGCGGCCGCAAGCAGCAGCCGGGCTCGCCGATCTACAATCAGCCGCTGGACGCGAAGGAGATGAAGTCGCAGCTCGCCAGCGCGTAGACGGACCCTTCGACAAGCTCAGGGTGAACAGCGCGCAGCTCGCCAGCGCGTAGACGGACCCTTCGACAAGCTCAGGGTGACAGCGCGCAGCTCGCCAGCGCGTCGACGGACCCTTCGACAAGCTCAGGGTGACAGCGCGCAGCTCGCCAGCGCGTCGACGGACCCTTCGACAAGCTCAGGGTGACAGCGCGCAGCTCGCCAGCGCGTCGACGGACCCTTCGACAAGCTCAGGGTGAGACAGCGCGCAGCTCGCCAGCGCGTCGACGGACCCTTCGACAAGCTCAGGGTGACAGCGCGCAGCTCGCCAGCGCGTAGACGGACCCTTCGACAAGCTCAGGGTGACAGCGCGCAGCTATGCGATTGCGCGGATTAGGCCGCCGTCGACCGGGATCGTCGTTCCCGTGACGTACGACGCGCGTTCGGATGCGAGAAACGCGACGACCGCGGCGAACTCCGACGGTTCGCCGGCGCGACGCAACGGCGCCTGATCGGCGCGGTTGCCGGCGCCCGTCTCGCGCAGGCGGTCCGTGAGAATCAATCCCGGCGCGACGTTGTTCACCGTGATGCCGTACGGGCCGACCTCGTCGGCCAGCATCTTCGCCATGCCGATCACGCCGGAGCGGATCGCGGTTGAGAGCATCGATCCCGGCAGGAACGACTTCACCGACATGCTCGTGACGTTGATGATGCGTCCGTGAGCGCCGCGCGGCATGTGCGGCAGCGCGAGTCGCGTCATGCGCACCGTGCTCAGGAGGTTCAGCTCGAAGGCGCGCTGCCACGCGGCGTCGTCGAACGCATCGAACGCGCCGAACGGCGGTCCGCCCGCGTTGTTCACGAGGATGTCGATGCGGCCGAACTCGCGCACGACCGCGTCGATGAAAGCCGCCGACCGTGCGGCGTCGACGACGTCGACCGGCACCGCGAGCACGCGCCGCCCGCTCGCGCTGCGGATCGCCGCCGCGGTCGCTTCGAGCGCGTCCCCGTTGCGGGAACCGATGGCGACGTCGGCGCCTTCCGCTGCGAGCAGCTCGGCCGCGGCACGTCCCAGCCCTTTGGACGCGGCGAGCACGACCGCGACCTTGCCGGTCAGCCCGAGGTCCACGGCTACTCGACGATCTGGTGCGCCGGCGCGCCGTTTCCGAGCGGGAGTCCGTTCAGCGGGTCGAGCTCCGCGACATCGTCGGACTTGTCGACGCGCTGCAGCAGCGCGAGATGGGACATCAGCAGCGACCGCAGCTCGCTCTTCGCCTTTTCGGCGGTGTCGCTATACCGCTGCGCTTCGCGACGCGACTCGTCGATCCGATCGCTCAGCGCGGAGATCTCGCGCTCCGCGGCGAGACGCGCCTCCTGCTTGATCAGGTCGGCCTCCTTGTGCGCGGCCGCCTTGACCTCGTCGGCCGTGCGCTGCGCGAGCAGCAGCGTCGACTGCAGCGACTCCTCCATCGCCTTGAAATGCGAGAGTCGCTCGCGCAGATCGGCGACCTCGCCCTGCAGCGCGGCGCGTGTCTGCGCCTCGTCCTCGAGCGTCTCGATGATCT
This sequence comes from Vulcanimicrobiota bacterium, assembly GCA_963841685.1. Taxonomy (GTDB): domain Bacteria; phylum Vulcanimicrobiota; class Vulcanimicrobiia; order Vulcanimicrobiales; family Vulcanimicrobiaceae; genus Vulcanimicrobium. The sequence goes on along the minus strand of CAWJDU010000003.1, from coordinate 666,289 downwards.
CGTCGAGAAACTCGTTGACCTCGTTGCGGTCGAAGCCTTGGAGCGACTTCTTGAACTCCTTGTGCTGGATGTCGACGATCGTGATCTTGGCCATCAGCGAATGTCCTTGAATCCGAGCATGCCGTCGGCGTCGAGCTGTTCGCGCACGCCCGCGGAGTTGACGTTGACGCCGGCCGGAACGACGAGGTAGATCGACTCGGCGAGCTTTTGAATGCGACCGTCGATCGTGTATGCGACGCCCGACGTGAAGTCGACGACGCGCTGCAGCAGGTTGCGGTCGGCGCCCTGCACGTTCACGATCACGACCTGGCGCGCGCGCAGCGCGTCGGCGATGTCGGTCACGTCGGCGAACGAGCGCGGCGCAAACACGGCGACCGAACCGCCCGGCCTCCGCGATGCGTCGCTCAGCGGGACGACGTTCCGCTTTGCGCCGGTCTCGTCGGGCGCATACAGCTCGTCGTCGTCCTCCTCGTGCACGGTCAGCCAGGTTCCGATGCGCGCGAACAGGCTCATCGTTGCGTCCTTTCCTTGGGGGGCCGGGGGCCGAAAATCGCGGTCCCGATACGAACCATCGTCGAGCCGTGGCGCACCGCGGTCTCCCAGTCGCCGCTCATCCCGAGCGACAGCGTGGACCCGCCGACGCGGTCGAACGCATCGCGCGCGGCGGCGAAGGCCGCATCGACGTCGCCCCCGAGCGGACCGATCGCCATGACGCCGTCGACGCGCAGCCCTTCGTCCCGCAGGCGCGCCGCGAGGGCGGGCGCATCCGCGGGCGGTGCTCCGAACCGTTCCGTGGGCGACACGTTCACTTGTACGAGAACGCGGAGCGAACGGCCGACGTCTCGCGCGGCCTTGGCGAGCGCGATGCCCGCGTCGATGCGGTCGACGCTCTGCACGACGTCGAAGAGCCGCACGATCGCGTTCGCCTTGTTCGTCTGCACGTGCCCGATGAAGTGCTTCGTGCACGGCGGCAGCGCGTCGTACGTGATCCGCGCCTCCTGCACGTAGTTTTCACCGACGTCCGTGATGCCCGGCGTCGAGCGCTTCCACGACGGCGGCCTGCGGTTGCGTCTTCGTCACCGCCAGGATCGCGACCGACCCGCGCTCGCGTCCGGCGGCGGCGGCAACCTCGTCGACGCGCTCGCGCAACGTCGCCACGCGCTCGGCGACCGTTCCGGTGGCGAGGGGCATGGAAAGAGGCCTTCGCCGCGCGCTGCACGGAAACCCCGCGCCGTGAGCGGGCTTCGCCGCGCCGTGCTGCTGACTGCAGTATCTTGCCACGGCGTTCGTTGTCGTATGCGCGGCGGCAACGGCAGAGACGTCGCCGGGGCGACCATTCGCGGAATCGTCGTCGATGCGGTCACCGCGCTGCCGCTTGCGGGGGCGAACGTCACCGTGATCGGACGCGGCCGGCGTACGGTGACGCGTAGCGACGGCCGGTTCGCCGTGCAGGTGCCCGGAGGCGTCTACCGCCTTCGCATCGATGCACCAGGATACCAGCCCGCCGAAACGGCCGACATCATCGTCGCGGCGGGCGCGGCTGCGGACCTGACCCTCTCGGTCCAGCACGACCGTGCGGCGATTGCACCGCGTACGATCGGCAGCACGGCGACGAACGCGGCGACCGCGCTGCTCCGTGCGACGACGACGTCCGTGACGGTGACGACCGACGATCTGCGCGCGCGCGGCATCGAGCGCGCGGGCGACGCGTTGCGCGAGCTGCCCGGAATCACGAACAGCATCGCCGGCGATACGGCGTCCTTCGGCGACGACATCCCGTTGCAGATCCGCGGCATCGGCGCACTGGAGTCGACGACGGCGATCGACGGCCATCCGGTCGCGTTCGGGTTTCCGGGCGGCTATAATTTCCAGATGTCGCCGATCGCGCCGTTCCGCGACGTCGCGGTGACGTACGGTTCGGGCAGCAACGTGCTCGGCACGAGCGCCATCGGCGGCGTCGTGGATCTCCGCACGCTGGTGCCGGCTGCCGAGCTGCGGACGACGGTCGATCAAGGTGTCGGCTCGTACGGAGAAGCGGCGACGACGGTGTCCGCGACGGGGACGACGGGGCGGCTCGGCTACGCGCTCGCGTACGGCGCCGGCGGCATCGACGGGCCCGTGCGGCACGACATGATGTACCAGCCGGGTGCGGCGTACGATCTGTCCGCGACGAGCCCCGCGGTTCGCGCGATCGCAACGTACGATACCGATTCCGCAGTCGCGCAGCGCGCCGGTCTCGCGAAGCTGCAGTACGATCTGAGCGCGAACGATCGCATCGTCGCCACCGGCGTGTTCGCCGCGTACTTCGAGAACAAGACGGGGAACGGCGATCTCGACGATCTCGAACTCGCGCCGGCGCTCGCGCTCGCCCGGCAGAAGGCGGGAACGGGTGGTTGCGCCGCGGGGCTCGTTCCGGTACGCACGGCGGGCGGCGCGGCCGGGGGCACCGGGCCCGGCGGCCTTCCCGACGGCGGCAGCCCGTGCCTCGGCGTCGCGCAGTACGCTGCGGACACGTCCGGATTCCAAGGCGCCGGCCCCGCGTATCAGACGTTCGGTCTCAACGACGTGCAGCTCGCCTACGAGCACGCGTCGTCGAACCGCTTCGCGCGCGTCGCGCTCTTCGGCGACTGGTACGACGACATGGCGAGCCGGCAGTATCGGCTGCCCTTCACCGAGGAGCCGGGCGACGGCTACTCCATCTCGCGCACGATGGAAGGCGAAGCCGGCATCGTCGCCGGCGAGGATTTCGGCAGCGCGACGAACACGTTCGGTGCCGGTTACAGCTACATCAATACGGCGTTTGCGATCGGGAAGCTGACGGCGACGGCGTCGTCCTTCGCGGCGCCGGTCGTCCACCAGTCGACGTACGAGCTGCGCGACGTCTACCGGCCGTCCGCGAGCGTGTCGGTGTTCGGCAACGTCGCCCTCTCGCAGGCGTCGGCGACGAGCACGTCGTCGGTCGACCCGCGGCTGAGCGTGCTGTACACGCGCAGCGCGCGCGACGTCGTTCGCGTCTCCGCGGGCGCGACGACCACGCAGCCGTCCGGCGACATGCTCGAGCATCCGTTCGTACCGCAGCAGCTCGTGAACGCGGGAGGGGGCGGCGGCATCAAGTGCGGCGCGCTGAACTCGATCGGAAACGTGCCGTCGTCCGCGCTGCGCCCCGAGCGCGGCGTCGACGAAGAGATCGCGTACGCACACGGCTTCCGCGGCGACGGCTTCGCGCAGCTGACGGTGTACGACGTCCACGTCTACGACAAGCTCTACTCCACGATCGTCCCGCTCGGTACGACCGGCGGCGGCTACGCCGGCGCCGCGTTTCTCGCGCAGCAAGAGCAGGCGATCGCGAACGCGTGCCCGACGCAAGATCCCGCCTCGCTCGTCGGCGTGACCGGAACGTACAACGTCGGCGCGCTGCACGCACACGGGTTCACGCTCTCCGGCCGCGCGCGCATCGACCACCGCACGTTCGTCGACTACGCCTGGGCGCTCGACTCGACGGTGATCGTCTCCGCGCCGCTGCCGCTGCTCGAGGCGAACCTCAAGCTGATCCCCGGCGGTCAGCTGCCCTCGTTACCGCTGCACACGCTCGACGCGTCGCTCGACCGGCAGCTCACGCGCACGCTGGACATGCGCTACACCTATCACTGGGTCGCCGACAACAACACGAAGCGCCTTCCGGCGTACGGCTACAGCGATCTGCGCATGACGGCGGCGCTCGGCCGCAGCGCCCTTTCGCTCGAGGTCGAAAACCTCTTCAATCAGTACGCGGACCTGCGCGGTCTGCTGTACGAAGGCGAGCCGTATGCGCTGAACCGGTACGCGACGCCCGCCGCGTACGTGCCGTACCTCGGCGCGGCGGAGTCCGAGCGGTTCGGTCTTCCGCCGCGTACGGTGTACTTGAACGCGTCCTATCGCGTGCGCTAAGCGGGGCTCTGCGCGGCGCGCGAGTCGAGGCGCGCTTCCGTCCGCACGCCGTTGCGGAACGAGATCACGAGCATGACGATGCCGATCACGATCTGCACGACCGCGACGAACTGCCCGCCGTCGAGCCCGATGACGGTGAAGCCCGGCTCGCGCCAGATCTCGGCGATCGCGCGCGTGACGCCGTAGATCGTGAACCACGACCACGCCACGACGCCGTCGGGCGGGCGGGTGCGGTAGATCAGCAGCACGAGCGGCAGCGTGAGGATGTCGAGGATCGCCTCGAAGATCTGCGAGGGGTAGCGGTACCCGTCGGAATACGCCGGAAACAGGATGCAGTACGGGTGATCCGGGATGCAGAGCTTCCCGGGCAGCTCGTCGTTGATGAAGTTCACGAGCCGCGTCGTGAAGATGCCCAGCGAGAGCATGGGCACGACCTCGTCGCCGAGCACGCCGAACGTCAGACCCGGGTGCTTGCGCAGGAACAGAGCGATGGCGATGATGACGCCCACGAGCGCGCCATGGAATGCCATGCCGCCCTGCCAGATCGCGATGAAGTTGATCGGGTGCGCGAGGTAGTCGGCGAGGTTGTGACGCGTGATGACGTCGGCGATCACGAAGCCGGTGCGCCCGCCGACGAGCACGCCGACCAGCCCGTAGACGAGAAAATCTTGGATTTGCTCGCTGGTGAGCCCGAGCCGGCGCCGGCCCGCGGGACGGTTCATCCAGAAGAAGACGCAGATGAAACCGAACAGGTACGACAGCCCGTACCAGTGGACGGAGACCGGACCGAGGTGCAACGCGATCGGGTCGATGTTCGGATAGACGAACCAATGGCTCACGCGCCGAACATACGGCGCGCAGCCGCGCAACCATTCGCGGAGCACCGACCAGGCAGGATTGTCCTGCCCAATCGCCCTGGAGCACCGTGAGCGCGAACGTCAACATCCTGACCGCCTTCCTCGCCGGCATCGTCTCGTTCGTGTCGCCGTGCGTGCTGCCGCTGATCCCGGCGTACCTGTCGTTCTTGACGGGTTCGAGCCTCGAAGAGCTCAAGGCGCAGTCCGATGCCGCGAGCCGCGCGCGCGTGATGATGCACGCCGTCGCCTTCGTCGCAGGCTTCACGGTCGTGTTCATGGCGATCGGCCTTTCGGCGAGCGCGATCGGCTCGGCGTTCATCGACTACAAAGACTGGATCGCGCGCATCGGGGGCGTCGTCGTGATCGTGCTCGGGCTGAACATGATCGGGCTGTTCAAGATCCCGATGCTGATGATGGACAAGCGCGTGCAGGTTCGCAGCGCGAACCGTTCGGTGCTCGCGTCCTTCCTGGTCGGGATCGGATTTGCGGCCGGCTGGTCGCCGTGCGTCGGGCCGATTCTCGCCGGCATCATCCTGCTCGCGTCGCAGGAGCGCTACGGCACGGCGACGTTCTTGCTGTTCGTGTACTCGATGGGACTCGCGATACCGTTTCTGCTGACGGCGGCGGCAATCACGCAGGCGCTCGGCGCGCTGAACCGCGTGAAGCGCTATCTCGGCGCGATCGAGATGGGCGCCGGTGCGTTCCTCGTCGCGACCGGCGTCGTGCTCATCACCGGCTCGTTCGGACGCGTCGCGGGCTTCTTCTACCAGTACGTCAAACCGCCGAGCCTGTGAGCGACGAGACGCTGCACGCCCCGCAGCCGGGCGACGAAATCTACGTCGATACCGATCTCTTCGTGTCGCACGGCGTCGACGACTTTCGCGGCGGCCGCGCGGCCGTACGCCAGGTTCGCATCGACACGATCGGCGGACGCGGCGTCCCGTTCATCGAGATCGTCGAGAACCCGGGCGTGTTCTACAATTGGGAGCTCTTGGCGGGAAAGCAGGCGGAGCTCGCCGCGCACTTCGGCGACGCGCGCGCGCATCCCGACCCCGACATGCGGCCGCAATTCAACGAGTGGCAGCCGGAGGCGACGCCGGCACCTGCGGCGCGAGGCGTTGCGCTCGCGCCGTTGGCGGTCGTCGGCATCGTCGCGGCGGTCGTGTTCGTGCTCGATCGGTGGACGAAGACGCTCGTGATCCACGGCTTCCTGCCGGGCGAGAGCCGCCTCGTCGTGCCGCACCTGCTCTGGTGGACGTACGTGCAGAATCAGCACGGCGCGTTCGGCATGTTCGGCGACTCGCCGCTGCTGCTGATCGTGCTCGCCCTGATCGTGCTCGGCGTCTTCGCGTACTCGTTTCGCGACGCCGTGCGCCGGTCGCGCCTCGTTCGCTTTGCGTTCGGGATGATCGTCGGCGGTGCGGTCGGCAACATCGTCGACCGCTTTCAGCACCGCTGGGTCGTCGACTTCATCGACTTCCGCACGATCTGGCCGAACGTGTTCAACGTCGCGGACGCGTGCATCACCGTCGGCGTCGCGCTGCTCGTCATCGAGTCGCTCCGGCGCGGCGAGAAGACGCGACGCCGCACCACGTAGTCGGCGCGGACGAGGCGGGGACGCGCCTCGACGTGCTGCTCGCGCGGCTCACGCCGTTCTCGCGCTCGCACGTCGCGGCGTCGCTGCGCGCGGGCGCGGCGCGCGTCAACGGCGCGTCCGGGAAGCCGAGCACGCTGCTCGAGGAAGGTGATCGCGTCGAGTACGCGATCGAGCCGCCCGCGCCGCTCGACGCGCACGCCGAGGCGATCCCGATCGACGTCGTGTACGAGGACGACGATCTGCTCGTGGTCGACAAGCCGGCCGGCATGGTGACGCATCCGGCGCACGGTGCGACGGAAGGCACGCTCGTGAACGCGCTACTGGCGCACGCCCGCGATCTGCCCGGCGAGCGCTTGCGCGCGGGGCTCGTGCACCGGCTCGACCGGGACACGTCCGGCTTGCTGCTCGTCGCGAAGACGGACGCCGCGCTCGGAACGCTGGGCCGTGCGATGCAGGCGCGCTACATCGAGCGCGAGTACCGCGGCATCGTCGCCGGCATCCCCGACGACGCCGAAGGGACGATCCGCGGCGCGCTCGGACGCGATCCGCGCAACCGCATGAAGTACGCGATCCGCGCCGAGGGCAAACCGGCCGTGACGCACTACGCGCTCCGCGAACGACTGCGCGCCGCCGCCGAGCTGACGTTTCGTCTGGAGACCGGGCGCACGCACCAGATTCGCGTGCACATGGCCGCGCTCGGGCATCCGATCGTGAACGACGCGATCTACGGCCGCCCGGATTCGCGACTGCCCTTGCCCGGACAAGCCCTGCATGCGTGGCGGCTGCGCTTCAAGCATCCCCGCACGAAGCAGATGCTCGCGTTCGAAAGCGAACCGCCGGCAGGCTACATCGAAACGCTCGCGATGCTACGCGGCAGCGGATGACGCGGTTCACCATCGGCGGTTTTGCGGTGCGCGCGGCGTCGGGTCCGGCGCGTGCCGGCGTGCTGACGACGGCGCACGGCGACGTGGAGACGCCGTGCTTCATGCCCGTCGGAACGCTCGCCAACGTGAAGCTCCTCGAGCCCGCGGATCTGCGTGCGCTCGGCGCGCGCATCGTGCTGGCGAACACGTACCATCTCTGGCTGCGTCCGGGCGCGGAGACGATCGCGCTCGCCGGCGGGCTGCATCGCTTCATGGCGTGGGACGGTCCCATTCTGACCGATTCCGGCGGCTACCAAGTCTTCAGCCTCGAGTCGCGGCGTTCGATCGACGACGACGGCGTGACGTTTCGCTCGCACATCGACGGCAGCGCGCATCGCTTCACGCCGGAGAACGTCGTAGCGTTCCAGGAAGCGATGGGCGTGGACGTCGCGATGGCGTTCGATCAGTGCGTGAAGCTGCCGTCGGAGCGCGGCGCGCTCGAAGATGCCGTGCGTCGCACATCGGCTTGGGCGGCACGGTGCGCGGCGGCGCGGCGTCACACCGATCGGACGCTGCTGTTCGGCATCGTGCAGGGCGGGCTCGATGACGAGCTGCGGGCCGAGAGCGCGCGCGAGCTCGTCGCGCTCGACTTTCCCGGCTACGCGATCGGCGGACTCTCCGTCGGCGAGACGCGCGAAGAGATGGATCGCGTGACACGGTTCACCGCCGCGCTGCTGCCGGCCGGTAAGCCGCGTTACCTCATGGGCGTCGGCACGGTGCGCGACCTGATCGCGGGGATCGACGCCGGCATCGACCTGTTCGACTGCGTGTATCCGACCCGTAGCGGACGGCACGGCCGCGTGCTGACGCGTGCGGGACTCGAGTACAACGTCCGCAGGGCTTCGAATGCGCGTGACTTCGGGCCGATCGACCCCGACTGCGACTGCCGGGTCTGCACGACGTACTCGAAGGCGTACGTGTCGCACTTGTTCCGCGCGGGCGAGCTGCTCGGACAGCGGCTGCTGTCGTATCACAACGTCGGCGCGCTGACGACGCTCGTGCACGCGGCGCACCGCGCGATCGTGGACGGGCGTTGGCAGGCGTTTCGCGATGGGGCGCTCGCAGCGACCGTCGCCGGAACACGGAGTTCGACGAAACGGCTTCATAGCGCGCCGAGCGCACGTGCGCGCGCGAGCAGGTCGGCTCGTCCGTGGGCTTCGAGCTTCGCACTCGCGTTGCGGATGTGCGTGCGAACGGTGTGCCGGCTGCGTCCGGTGCCGGCGGCGATCTGCGCGATCGCATGGCCCGCGGCGAGCGCTGAGACGATCTCGGCCTCCGACGCGGTCAGCGGCCCGCGCCGCGGCCGCCGCGCTACGCGGTCACGGGCGCCGAACGCGGCGCGCGCATAACCGCGCACGCTGTTCGGAATCGCATCGGGCGTCGACGCCGCGCGCTGCAGCCACAGCGCCAGCGCCGCCGGGTCGGCCGCGAGCGCACGCGTCGCGCCGGCGCGCCGGACGCGGACGACGTCGCCGGCAAGCTCGCCTGCGACTGCGCCGATGGCGCGCGCGACGCGCATTCGTCGCAGCTCGTCGGCCATGATGCCTCGCTCGGCGCGGCCGAACGTCGAGGTCGCGCGACGGCTCAGACGCCGCGCCGTGCCGTCGTCGGCGCACGCCACGGCGACGAGCGCGAGCAGCGCGCGGCACAGCGCGCGTTCGCCGCGCGTACGCGCCGGCGATGCATCGAGCGCCGCAACGACGCTTCGCGCGGAGCGCCACTCATCCGCCCACATGCTGTGCAGCGCGACGGTGATCTTCGCTGCGAACGTACGCGGCGGACGCTGCGCGGAGCGATCGTCGCCGCGTTCGCCCGCGAGCTCGAACAGCGCGTCGCGCGCGATCGCGAGCAGCGTCGCGTCGCCGCCCGATTCCGCATCGTGCTCGAGCGCGTTCGCCTCCCGCCACGCGGCGTCGGCATCGCCGCGGAGCCGGCGATGCACCGCGAGCGCGACGGCATGCAGCGCCGCCGCCGCGCGGGGCGCCTGTGCGCGGGCAGCCGCGCCGAGGCCGCGCTCGACGTCGCGCAGTGCCGCGCCCGCCTCGCCGCGGAGATACGCCGCGTGCGCGAGGCGCACGAGCACATCGAGCGCGGCCGCGGGCTCATCGCCCGACGCGCGCAGCGCTGCGCGCGCCGCGGCGTCCTCGCGCAAAGACGCCGCGCCCGCACCGGTCGCGGCGCAGACGATCGCGCGAAGCGCCGCGCGACGGGCTTCCCGCCGCGGGTCCTGAACCGCCGTCGCGATCAGCGCCGACACGCGCGCGTAGCGCCCGCACGCGCACAGCAGCGTCGCGAGCCCGTCGCATGCAAATGCGCGTTCGGCTCGAACCGAAGCGCACGCAGCACGGAGCGATGATTCGGCGCCCGCCACATCGGCACGGCACCATGCGGCGGCAGCGCGCAACAGAAGACCGCACACCGACCCCGCATCCGCACGTTCCAACGCGGACACGATCTCGCCGTACGACCCGATCGTGAGCAAACGAAATGCCGTCGCGACGGCCGGCGCGGACGTTTCCATGCGGACGACCCTCCAGCGTGAGCGCGCTCCGCGGAGAGCCGTACGGTGAGCTTTGGCCAAGACGAATCGCTGCGTCCTGGCCCGTTCGTGCTACGTTCCGGCCATCTTTGCCATGTTGGGCGCGCAGCCGCGGAGCGGCGCCGCGCGCGTGAGGCGCGTCATCGCCTCGCCGCTCGGCGGCGGCGGGAAGGGGGCCGGAATGGGATGACGTTCGGCGCGAGTTGAGGCGGCGGCGGCGGCGCGTCGAGCACCCGGAACAGCCGCTCCAGGTCTTCGCGCTCGAACGATGGGAGGCCGCGGCGCGCCCGATCGATCGCGCACACCTGCAGCATCGCGACGATCGGCGCATCGTCGGGGTCGATCAAACCCGAAACCCCTTGCGGAAAGAGCGGAGACATGCGCCGATCATCGGCGGGGGCTGTGCCAACGGCGTGTCACTCTGTCCCCGTGGCGTTGCGCATTCATCGAGGATGCACGGTTGACGCAGTGCCCGCGTCCCGGGCGGGCGGACATTTCAGCTTGGGACCACGGGCGGACATTTTTGCTTGGGGCCGACAAGCGGAGCCGGCGAGGTTGACAACCGGGAGCAGCTCGTGGTACTACCGTGCAACGATGTCTGCCCGACTCGTCCTCGTTCTTGGCGTCATTCTTACCGATCCACCGGACCGGCGAGCAGCTTTCGCATAGAACGACGAACGAAGTCGACACCACATGCAAAGCCCCTCGCCGGACGGCGGGGGGCTTTCTTCATCTCCGGAGGACTCGATGGAAGCCTACTACGACCGCGACGTCGATCGCGGCGCACTCGACGGGAAGACGATCGCGGTCATCGGCTACGGCAGCCAAGGCCGCGCGCACGCGCTCAACCTGCACGATTCGCGGCACGCGGTCGTCGTGGCGCTTCGACCCGGATCGACCAGCCGCGACGAAGCGCGCCGCGACGGGCTGCCCGTCGCGTCGATCGCCGACGCCGTCGCGAAAGCCGACGTCGTCGCGATGCTCATCCCCGACGAAGAGCAGCCCGGCGTGTACCTCCGCGAAGTCGTCGAGAACTTGCGCCCCGGAACGGCGCTGATGTTCGCGCACGGTTTCGGCATCCACTTCGGCACGATCGTGCCGCCGTCGGACGTCGACGTGATCATGATCGCTCCGAAGGGCCCGGGACGTCTCGTGCGCACGGAGTACGAAGCGGGCCGCGGCGTCCCGTGTCTCGTCGCCGTGCACCGTGACGCGACGGGACACGCGCGCGCGATCGCGTTCGCGTATGCCGGCGCGATCGGCGGCGGCCGTGCCGGAATTCTCGAGACGACGTTCCGCGAAGAGACGGAGACCGATCTCTTCGGCGAGCAGGCCGTCCTCTGCGGCGGCATGAGCGCGCTCGTGAAGGCGGGCTTCGAAACGCTCGTCGACTCCGGCTACGCGCCGGAGATGGCCTACTTCGAATGCCTGCACGAGATGAAGCTGATCGTCGACCTGATGTACGAGCGCGGCATCGAGGGCATGCGCAACGCGATCAGCAACACCGCGAAGTACGGCGACTACACACGCGGCGAGCGTATCATCACCGATGAGACGCGCAAGGAGATGCGCCGCATCCTCGGCGAGATCCAGAGCGGCGCCTTCGCGCAGGAGTGGGTCGCGGAGCACGCGTCCGGAAAGCCGTCGTTCCGCGCGTTCCGCGCCGCGGCGGCCGAGCACGAGATCGAGCACGTCGGCACCGAGCTGCGCGGCCTGATGCCGTGGCTCAACGGCGGCACGACGGCGGCGGAAGCCGACGACGCGCTGCGATTCCGCGTGTTGTGAGATGACCGGCGCGCAGGCCGTCGTCGCGGCGCTCGAGCGCGAAGGCGTCGAGACCGTCTTCGGCTATCCGGGCGGGGCCATCATGCCGCTGTACGATGCGCTGTACGAGCATCGCGTGCGACACATCCTCGTGCGGCACGAAGCGGCAGCGGTCTTCGCGGCCGGCGGCTACGCGCGCACGTCCGGACGCGTCGGCGTCTGCTGCGCGACGTCCGGACCCGGCGCGACGAATCTCGTCACCGGACTGCTCGACGCGATGATGGACAGCGTGCCCGTCGTCGCCATCACCGGCCAGGTGCGCACGGACCTCATGGGCACCGACGGCTTCCAGGAAGCCGACGTCTGCGCCATCACGCAGGCGATCACGAAGCGCAACGTCCTCGTCGCGAGCGCCGACACGATCGCCGATGCGATCGCGGATGCGTTCGCGCTGGCGCGCAGCGGGCGCCCCGGGCCCGTGCTCGTCGACATCCCGAACGACGTGTTGAAGGCGACCGTCACCACCGACGTCACCGTCCCGAGCGCACGGGGTGTCGCGCGCGACGGTGCCGGACCGCAGGTGTCCGATGCCGCGGTCCGCGACGCCGTCGCGCGGATTCGTTCCGCGCGGCGGCCGGTCGCGATCGTGGGCGGCGGCGTGCGTACCGACGCCGTCGACCTCTACCGCATGTTCGTCGCGATGCTCGGCCTGCCGCACACCGCGACCATCACCGCGCTGGGCGCGGCGGCCCCCGGCGACACGGCGTTCCTCGGCATGCTCGGCATGCACGGGCTGAAGGCCGCGAACAAAGCGGTGCAGCGCGCCGACTTGCTGATCGCGCTCGGCATGCGGTTCGACGATCGCGTGACGGGCAAGCCCGAGCGGTTCGCGCGCGACGCGAGCGTGATCCACGCCGACATCGACGCGACCGAGTTCGGCAAGATCGTGAACGCCGACGTCGCGCTGCACGGCGACCTGCGCACCGTGCTGGAGGCGCTCACGGCCGAGCTGGCGCGCGGCCACGTGCCGCGCTTCGACGACTGGGCCGCCGAAGCGCGGCTGCTCGGCGGACCGCTTCCGAGCGATCGCGTCGCCGACGCGGTGCTGTCGGCGACCGACGTGCTCGATCGCGTGTTCGCCGCGCTGCCCGGCGACGCGATCGTGACGACGGACGTCGGCCAGCATCAGATGTGGGCGGCGCAGCGTGCGCGGCCGGCGCATCCGCGCCGGTTCGCGACGTCGGCCGGCCTGGGCGCGATGGGCTTCGGCTTCCCCGCCGCGATCGGCGCACAGTTCGCGCATCCGGACGCGCCGGTCTTCGCGATCGTCGGCGACGGCGGCTTCCAGATGTGCCTGCCCGAGCTCGCGACGCTGCGCCGGTACGACGTCCCGGTCAAGATCGTGCTGATCGACAACCAGAACCTCGGCATGGTCCGCCAATGGCAAGAGCTCTTCTTCTCGCAGCGCTACTCGGCGACGAATCTCAGCGACAACCCGGACTTCGCCGCGATCGCGCGCGCGTACGGCGTCGCGGCGTTCTCGCTCGCGTCGCCCGCGGATGCCGACGACACGATCGCGCGCTTCGTCGCCGCGCCGGGCTCGGCGCTGCTGCACTGCGCGTGCCACCCGACGGAGAACGTGTGGCCGATGATCCCGGCCGGGATGTCCGTCGACGAGCTGATGGAAGCGCGTGCATGACCTGTGACCTGACGTTGCGCGACACGCGCTCCGTGGCGCGCATCGTCAACCTCGCGCACCGCTTCAACTGCCGCTGCATTGCGATCGACGCGCAGTCCGGCGAGGACGCCACGCGCGCGCGCTTGGCGTTCGACGGCCCCCCGCCGGCGCTCGCGCGCCTGAGCGCGCAGATCGCGCGCATCGTCGCGTACGAGGAGTTCCGATGATCGAGCGTTATCGACCGTTCCCGCAGGTTCCGCTGCGCGCGCGCCAGTGGCCCAACCGCCGCATCGAACGCGCGCCGCTGTGGTGCAGCGTCGACTTGCGCGACGGGAATCAGGCCCTCGTCGAACCGATGGGCCCCGATCGCAAGCAGCGCATGTTCGACCTGCTCGTACGCATGGGGTTCAAGGAGATCGAAGTCGGCTTTCCGTCGTCGTCGCAACCGGACTTCGATTTCGTCCGCTCTCTGATCGAGCACGATCGCATCCCGGGCGACGTGACGATCCAAGTTCTCACGCAGGCGCGCGACGAGCTCATCGACCGCACGTTCGATGCGATCGACGGCGCGCAGCGCGCGATCGTGCACGTCTACAATGCGACCTCGCCGCTGTTCCGCCGCGTCGTGTTCGGACTCGACCGCGACGGCGTCACCGACGTGGCCGTGCGTGCAGTGCGCCGGACCCGCATGCGCGCGGCCGAGATCGCCTCTCGCACGCACGTGCGCCTCGAGTACTCGCCGGAGACGTTTTCCGCGACGGAGCTCGAAGTGTCGAAGGCAGTCTGCGAAGCGGTGCTCGACGCGTGGGGCGCGACACCGGCGGCGCCGGTCATCATCAACCTGCCGGCCACGGTCGAGATGGCGACGCCGAACGTCTACGCCGACCAGATCGAGTGGATGGACCTGAACCTGCGCGATCGCGCGTCGGTCGTCCTGAGCGTGCATCCCCACAACGACCGCGGGACGGCGGTCGCCGCCGCGGAGCTGGCCGTGATGGCGGGCGCCGACCGCGTCGAAGGCACGCTGTTCGGCAACGGCGAGCGTACCGGCAACGTCGACGTCGTGACGCTCGCGCTGAACCTGTACTCGCAGGGCATCGACCCGAAGCTCGACCTGTCGAACATCCCCGAGGTGGTGCGCGTCGTCGAGACGTGCAATCGTCTGCCCGTGCACCCCCGCCACCCGTACGGCGGCGAGCTGGTGTTCACGGCATTTTCGGGGTCGCATCAGGACGCGATCAAGAAAGGCTTCGCCGCGATGGCCGCGAGCGACGGATCGCGGTGGGACGTTCCGTACCTCGCGATCGATCCGAAGGACATCGGGCGCACGTACGATGCGGTCGTGCGCGTCAACAGCCAGTCCGGCAAGGGCGGGGTCGCGTACGTGCTCGGCGCGGAGGCCGGCTTCGACTTGCCGCGCGGTCTGCAGGTCGATTTCAGCCGCGTGATCCAGGCGCGTGCCGAATCATCGGGCGGCGAGGTCACCGCCGAGCAGATTCGCGCCGCATTCGACGAGACGTACGTGCATGCCGGACGCGTGCGGCTCGCGGAGTACGCGACCTCGAACGACGGCGTCGGCGGCACGCCGTGCACGATCGACGCGACGCTGACCGACGGCGCGACCTCGCGTACGGTGTGCGGCGACGGCACCGGACCGATCGACGCGTTCGTCGACGCGCTGCAGCGCGCGTTCGACCTCGACGTGCACGTTCAGGATTTCCGCGAGCACGCGCTGCGCGCGGGGGAGGACGCGTCGGCCGTCGCGTACGTCGAGCTCGCCATCGCGGGACGCACGCGCTGGGGCGCGGGCGTCGACGCGAACATCGTGACCGCGTCGCTGCAGGCGATCGTGAGCGCCGTATCGGACGCCGTCCCGACGCTCAAACCTGCCCGGAAGGAAACGCATGCCGCGCTCGCTGTTTGACAAGGTCTGGGACGCGCACGTCGTCGAGGAGCTTCCCGGCGGCAACGCGCTGGTGTTCATCGACCTCGTGGTCGCGCACGAGATCACGACCCCGCCGGGCGCGATCGCCATCGAGCGCGAGTTCGACGACAAGCTCTACGACGCGAATCGGATCGTCGCGATGATCGATCACGTCGCGCCCGCGAAGGACTCCGCGACCGCGCTGCAAGGCCACACCGTCCGCACGTGGGCGAAGCGCCACGGCATCCGCTTCCACGACATCGGCGACAACGGCATCTGTCACGTGATCGTGCCCGAGCGCGGCTACGTGACGCCCGGCATGACGGTGTGCTGCGGCGACAGCCACACGTGCACGCTCGGCGCGTTCGGCGCGTTCGCGCTCGGCATCGGCACCACGGCGCAGGCCGGCGCGATGCTCGCGGGCTGTCTCATCCTGCAACGGCCGAAGGTGATGCGCGTCGAGGTGACCGGCGAGCTGCCGCCCGACGCGACGGCGAAAGACTTGGCGCTGACCGTCATCGCGACGATCGGTTTCCGCGGCGGCACGGGCTACGTGCTCGAGTACACGGGCTCCGCGATTCGCGCGCTGTCGATGGAGCAGCGCATGACGCTGTGCAACATGGCGATCGAAGCGGGCGCCACGACGGGGCTCATCGCCGCCGACGCGATCACCGCGGCGTATCTCGCGGCGACGCCGAACGCGCCGCCCGTTGCGTTCGGGATGCAGGCCGACGAAGACGCCGAGTACGCCTCCGTCGTGACGATCGACGCGAGCGCGGTGCGCCCCGTCGTCTCGTGGGGCACGAACCCCGGCGAGAACGTGCCGATCGACGGCACCGTGCCGCTGGACGCCGACGCGACGTCGCTGGCATACATGGATTTGAAGCCCGGGCAGCCGATGCGCAGCCTGGCGATCGATCAGGCGTTCATCGGCTCGTGCACCAACGCGCGCATCAGCGACCTGCGCGCGGCGGCCGAGGTGTTTCGCGGACGTCGCGTCAGCGTGCCGACGATCGTCACGCCCGGATCGCAAGCCGTGCGCCGGCAAGCCGAACGCGAAGGCTTGCACGACATCTTCCAGGACGCGGGCGCGCTCTGGACGCACTCGTCGTGCGGCCCGTGCCTCGGCATGTCGATGGGCGTGCTCGCGCCCGGCATGCGGTGCGTGTCGTCGTCGAACCGCAACTTCCCGGGTCGCATGGGCGACGGCGGACGCGTGCATCTCGCCGCACCGGTCGTCGTCGCAGCATCCGCAATCCTCGGCCGCATCGCATCCCCATCGGAACTGCCCCCGGTCGACGGCGAAGCGATCGGCACGGCGCCGGCGAGCGTCTGTCACCCTGAGCCTGTCGAAGGGTGAGAGCGCATCGTCACCGTCAGCGACGGCAACGGCGCACGCATGACCATCGAAGGCCCGGTCCTCGCGATCCCACGGGCGAACATCGACACCGACCAAATCATCCCCGCTCGTCACCTGACGCGCATCGACTCGAACGGCATGGGCGAGCATCTGTTCGAAGGACTGCCCGACGGCGCGGCGATGCTCGCATCACGCCCGGGCGCGGCGATCCTGGTGACCGGCGACAACTTCGGCTGCGGCTCGTCGCGCGAGCACGCGGCGTGGGCGCTGCGCGACCGCGGCTTCCGCGCCGTCGTCGCGCCGAGCTTCGCGCGCATCTTCCACGAGAACGCGTACAACAACGGCATCGTGCCCGTCGCGCTGCCGCAAACGACGGTCGACGCGCTGATGGGCGCGCAGCGCATCGCGATCGACGTCGACGCGCAGACGCTGCGCGCGGACGGCGGCGAGCCGATCGCGTTCGAGCTCGATCCGCTGCGCAAGCACTTCGTGCTCGGCGGCGGCTTCTTGCCGTTCCTCGCCGCGAAGATCGACGCGATCCGCGCGTGGGAAGCGGCGCGATAGCGTATCGCGTCGCCGTCCTCGCCGGCGACGGGATCGGCCCCGAGGTGACGGCGGCTGCGGTGCGCGTGCTGCGCGCGGCGCTGCCGGGCGTGCGAGTTCGTCGAGGCGCGCGTCGGAGCGGCCGCGATCGCGTCGCACGGCGAGCCGCTGCCGAAGGAGACGCTCCACACCGTTCGCGCGAGCGACGCAATCCTGT
This sequence comes from Vulcanimicrobiota bacterium, assembly GCA_963841685.1. Classification (GTDB taxonomy): domain Bacteria; phylum Vulcanimicrobiota; class Vulcanimicrobiia; order Vulcanimicrobiales; family Vulcanimicrobiaceae; genus Vulcanimicrobium. The sequence goes on along the minus strand of CAWJDU010000003.1, from coordinate 648,960 downwards.
TCGGTGCGGTCGGCGGACCGGGATTCGAGGACACGCCGCCCGAGCGCGTCCGGAAGCGGCGCTGCTCGCGTTGCGCAAGGCGTTCGGCCTCTACGCGAACGTGCGGCCGGCGCGCGCGTTTCCGGGCCTGGAGTCGCACTCGCCGCTGCGCGCGGAGATCGTCACCGGCATGGATCTCGTGATCGTGCGCGAGCTCACCGGCGGGCTGTACTTCGGGCCGAAGAGCCTCGAGCACGAAGACGGCGTGTTGACCGCGCGCGACACGCTGGTCTACCGCGACTTCGAGATCGAGCGCATCGCGCGGTTCGCGTTCGAGCTCGCGCGCACGCGCCGCAGGCACGTGACGTCGATCGACAAGTCGAACGTGCTGCGCAGCTCGCAGCTGTGGCGGCGCATCGTCATCGACGTCGCGCGCGACTATCCCGACGTGACGCTCGCGCACATGCTCGTCGACAACGCAGCGATGCAGCTCGTCCGCGATCCGCGCGCGTTCGACGTCATCGTCACCGAGAACATGTTCGGCGACATCCTCTCCGACGAAGCCGCGATGGTGACCGGCACGATCGGCACCGCCGCCGAGCGCAAGCCTCGGCGCGCCGCCGAACGCGCGCGGCTTCGGCCTCTACGAGCCGATCAGCGGCACCGCGCCCGACATCGCCGGCCGCGGCATCGCGAACCCGACCGCGGCGATCCTCTCCGCAGCGATGCTGGCGCGCTTCTCGCTCGGCGAAGACGACGCCGCATCGCGCATCGAACGCGCGGTCTCCGAAGCGCTCGACGCCGGCCCGCGCACCGCGGATCTCGATAACGACTCGGTGGCGACGACGGATGAGTTCGCCGAGTGCGTGCTACGCCGCCTCGGCGAACCGGCCATTACGGACGTCGACGTTCACACGAGAGCATAGTAGCGGCCGACACGGAAAGCTCGCGGAAAAGTGAGCGCGGTAGCAGAACCGGAGCCTCTGAACGAAACCGAAAATACGAAGCGCCGGGTCGGCCCTTCTTCCGTGTCGCTATAGGTTGTGTGGCGCGCCATTCCAATGTCGGGTATACTTGACATTCCGGGGCCCACTGTGTTAGCATACTCACACGCGCACCGATACATGCTTTCTATACAATTTCTCTCTAATGTTCTTACCGTTTTTACGAGGGGGCGCCGATTGTGACCACGACTCGAGTCAAGCCGGCGCCTGTGCCGGCGAGAGAGAATATCCGTGCAAATCTCATCGTTGCACGCGCGAAAGCGCGCCTTACGCAAGCCCGGCTCGCTGACGCGGCCGGCGTCACACGCCAAACGATCTCCGATCTCGAACGGGGCACCGTCAACATCTCCGTCGACGTGCTCGATCGCATCGCCGGAGCGCTCAACATCGACGTCGCGCAGTTCTTCAACCCGGCGTTCAGCCGCGTCGTCGACGCCGGCGAAATCGCTCGCCGACGTGCTACGCCGCGAAGCGAGTTCATCTCAGCCCGTGCACTCCACGCGGCGATCCGAGAAGCGCGCGGAGACCCGCCAGCGGCCGCAACGGCCGGAAAAAGAAGAGCTCGAGTACGAGGTTAGATACTGGCCGAGCGTCGGCCAGAACGTCGTTACCTGGGGCATGGAGAACGCCGACTTCGTCCCAACGCTGGACGAACTGCTCCGCGAGCTCGAGACGAACCCCAAGCAATATCCTACGAAACACGATGACCTTGCCGGCGCGCGCGCTGCCGACATCCTATACCGAGGGCACACTTGGCGTGTTGTCTTTGATGTGGATGACGACTTCCTCGAAGTCTACGTGCTTGCGATCGGGCCGCACGACAAGGCGTATCGTGACGCAGCGCGCAGGCGAGGTTAGGGTGACGGTATTGTTGCAATCGGACAGCGTCCGGCGACCCGGGATTACGCAGCGGCACTATGCTCGCGCTTCGAGTTCTCGCACGATCGCCGCGCACGGGGCGCACAGCGTCGCGTGCTCCGGGTCCGTGCCGAGCGGCAGATACTTCCAGCAGCGCTGGCACTTCTCGCCCGCTGCGGGCACGACGCCGACGGACGCGATCTCGACCGCGCCGCGCTCGAGCGAGCGCAGCGATGAGACGACGAGCGCTTCGCGCAGGCTGTCGCCGAGCGCGGCGAAGCGATCGTACTGATCGTTCGGCACCGTCATGACGGCGTCGAGCTGGAAGTCGCGGATGCCTTCGTTCGCGGCAACCTGCGCGCGCAGCTTCTTCAGCCACACCCACATCTCGATCGCGTTCGGGTCGACGTCCGCGACGCGCGGGAACGGCGAGGTCGAACACCGACTCCGCATCGCCGCGCAGGTCGGCACGCAGCGACTGCCACGCTTCTTCCGCGGTGAACGAAAGGACCGGCGCCAGCAGCGTGCAGAGCGTGCGGAAGATCTGCAGCATCGCCGACTGTGCGCTGCGGCGGCGATGCGAGCCGGGCGCCGCCGTGTACAGCCGGTCCTTCAGCGCGTCGCCGTAGAACGCGGACAGATCGTCCTTGTCGTAGTCCTGGATCAGGATGTACGCGTCGTGCAGGTTGAACGCGCGGTACTTCTCGACGACCTCGCGCGCGAACTCGTCGAGCGCCGCCATCGCGAGCCGGTCGAGCGGCTCCATCCGTTCGCGCGGCACGATCGCGTCCGGCGGCAGATCGTCCAACAGGCCGAGCAAGAACCGCAGCCGGTTGCGCAAGTTCCGGTAGACGTTCGAGACGTTCTCGAGCAGCTTCGCGCCGAGACGCACGTCGCCGACGAAGACGTCGCTCGACGCGGTCCACAGCCGCAGCAAGTCGGCGCCGTACTTCTCGATGCCCTCGTCGGCGCCGATGTAGTTGCCGGTCGACTTGTGCATCGCGTGACCGTTCGAATCGACCACCCACCCGTAGGAGATCACCCAGTCGTACGGCGCGACGTCGCGCGTCGCGATCGACGTGAGCAGGTTCGACCGGAACCAGCCGCGGTACTGATCGCCGCCTTCCAGGTACGCGTCGGCCGGGAACTTCATGCCGCGCTCGACCAGCACGGCGCGCCACGTGACGCCCGACTCGAACCAGATGTCGACGATGTTCCGCTCTTTCTCGAACGACGTTCCGCCGCACGCCGCGCACCTCAATCCCGGCGGCGCGAACGCCTGGAGCGGCTCGGTCCACCAGAGATCTGATGCGTTGCCTTCGTCGAACGTGCGCGCGCGCATCGCCTTCGCGAACGCGCGCGCGAGCTGCGGATCGAGCACCGAGAGGTTGCACGACGTGCACACGACCGCCGGGATCGGCGTGCCCCACACGCGCTGCCGCGAGACGCACCACTCCGGGTGGTTGCCGACCATCTGCGCCATGCGCGCCTCGCCCCACTCCGGCAGCCACCGCACGCCGTGCACCGCTTCTTCCGCCCGCGCGCGCAGCGCGTTGCGGTCCATCCCGATGAACCACTGCGACGTCGCGCGGAAGATGACCGGATTCTTGCAGCGCCAGCAGTGCGGATAGCTGTGCTCGTACGACTCCGCATCGACCAGCGCGCCCGATGCACGCAAGTCGTCGATGATGCGCGCGTTCGCATCGAAGATCGGCATGCCGGCGTACGGCCCGGCTTGTTCGGTGAAGCGGCCCGCGGCGTCGACCGGGTTGATCACCGGCAGACCGTAGCGCGCGCCGGTCTCGAAGTCGTCGGCGCCGTGGCCCGGCGCGGTGTGCACGGCGCCTGTGCCCGTCTCGAGCTCGACGTAGTCGGCGAGGACGATGAGGGAGTCGCGGTCGAGGAACGGATGCCGCACGCGCAGATTCTCGAGCGCGGAACCGAGCGCTTCGGCGCGCGGGCGCGGCTCGTTGGCCCGCGTCGTCTCCGACCCTTCGACAAGCTCAGGGTGACTCGAACGGACGGCGTCCCTGCTCGCACCGTCGTGACTCGAAGAGAACCGTTTCAGCACCGCAGCTGCGAGGTCGGTTGCGATGATGACGTCTTCGTTGCCGATGCGGTAGATGCCGTACGATGCGTCGGGCTTCAGCGCAATCGCGACGTTCGCCGGCAGCGTCCACGGCGTCGTCGTCCAGATGATCACCGAGAGCGGCGTGCCGTCGTCGGCGACGCGGCGTGCCGGCGGTGCGCGACGCATCGTTCGTCGTGAACCGCGACAAGAGCTCGCGGCGCTGCTCGTCGCTTGCGCGGAAGCGGACGTAGATCGACGGCGACGTGTGCTCCTTGTACTCGATCTCCGCTTCGGCGAGCGCGGTCTCATCGACGATGCACCACAGCGTCGAGCGGAGGCCCTTGTAGAGGTAGTCGTGCTCCGCCAGGTCGGCGAGCGTCTCGACGATCGTCGCCTCGAACGCGGGCGCGATCGTCATGTACGGATCGTCGTAGTGCCCGAAACCGCAGCCGAGGCGCAGCATGACGTCGCGCTGACGGTCGAGCCAGTACAGCGCGCGCTCGCGGCACGCGCGCCGCAGCGCGATCGGATCCGCCGAGCGGAAGTCGAGCTTCAGGTGCTGCAGCGTCTCGCGTTCGATCGGCAGCCCGTGCATGTCCCAGCCAGGGACGAAGTCCGCGTACTCGCCGTCGAGCAGGTGGATCTTGACGAGCGTGTCCTTGAGCACGCGGTTGAGCACGTGGCCCATGTGCAGCTCGCCGTTCGCATACGGCGGTCCGTCGTGCAGGACGAACGGCGCGCCGCCGCCGGCGCGATTGCGCTCCAGCCGTTTGCGGTACGTGCCGCGCTCCGCCCACCACCGCACGCGATCCGGCTCGCGCTTCGGCAGCTCGGCGCGCATGGGGAAGCCGGTCTTGGGCAGGCTCAGCGTCGAGCGGTAATCGCGGGTCGTCGTCTCGGACATCGAACGAGACGCTTTCGGGCGCGACCGTGTCGCGCTCCCGCCGCGCGCTCGGTCGACGTTACAGTTTCGCGGCGGCCGCCTTCGCGGCTGCGACATAAGCCGCAGACGGCACGGGCTTTCCGGCGTCGACGGCCCAGCTCAACGAGACGTACGTGCCGTGCCGCATGAACGCGATGACGCCCGGTTCCGAGAACCAGGTCGCGTCGTCTCCGACGCCCCGCAACGGCTTCGTCATCATCTTCACGTTCGCGAACCCCGAGGCGTCGAGATGGACGGCGACGAGGAACGCGCGGTTGGCCGGCCCGGGGTAGTGGCACGTCTCCTGCGAGTACCGGTTGTTGCCGATGTGATGGTGCCAATCGCCCGCGCCCGAGCCGCCGCTGAGCGCGGCCGCCTGCGCCGCCGGCACCAGCGTGCACGGGTTCGTGTCCGCGAGGGCCGGCAGACGGGGCGCGAGCACCGCGGTGCGCCGTGAGAACGAGCGCCGGAACGAATGAGCTGCAACGGAACGCGTACATGTCGATCCTCCGGTCAGACGGCGATGGCCGGTTGGCCCTTGAGCGTAGCGATGCGCCGCGACGCTCGCTCTTGCGAGACGCCCTGCCGCAACAAGAATGCGCCGAGCACGACGTACCAGCCGTACGTCACGTCGCGCGTGGCGGCGACGACCAGCACGCCGGCGGCGACGAAGAGCACCGCGAACGCCATGCCGACGCGCGACGCGACGTTCGTCGCGTTCCCGCGATCGCGCGTTCGCTTCCAGAGCAGCGCGCGCAGCACGCGTCCCCCGTCCATCGGATAGGCGGGCAGCATGTTGAACGCGGCGAGCACGGCGTTCGCGAGCATGACGTACGTGCCGAGCAGACCTGCGGCGTCGCGCGCGATGCCGGGCGGCAGCGCGCGGTCCAGCGCGAACAGCGCTGCGAATGCGACGATCGCGAGCGCCGCGCTCATCGCGGGTCCGGCGAGCGCGACGAGCGCGTCGGCACGCGGCGACGACGGTTCTTCCTCGAGCGTCGCGACGCCGCCGAACAAGAAGAGCGTGATCGTCGAGGTACGCACGCCGAACCGGCGCGCGACGAGCGCATGCGCGAGCTCGTGCGCGACGACGCTCGCGAACAGTGCGAGCGCGCACGCGGCGCCGAGCGCGTATGCTTCGACGGGCGGCACCATGTCCAAGGCGCGCGCCAGCGCGATCGTCATCAACGCGTAGACGGCGAGCCACGAAACGTGCACGCCTACGCGAATGTCGAAGAGACGGCCGAGAAACAGCGTCTGCCGCGCCACCGTGAGGCAGGCCGTTCGCGCGCTAGCGCTCCGCGCCTGCCGCCTTGTGTATGGTTCGCGTCACGAGTTCGTCGAGGACGTCGAAGTTGCGCTCGGCCAGTCGCTCGATCTCCGGCGCGACGCTTTGCAGGTGGGCGGCCAACGCGGCGCGCCGTTCCCAGAGATCGTCGATGCGCGCGGCCATCTCGCTCGGCGGCGGCGCGGGCTCGCCGGGCACGAAGAGCGGTCGCACGGGATACCGCAGCTGCTCGATGAGACCGGTGATCTTCGGGTCGTACGGCAGCGGCGCGAACGGCACGCCGAGACGCGCGGCGATGATGAGCGCGTGGAGGCGCATGCCGATGACGAGCGACGCGCGCCCGATCACCTGCGCCGCTTGCCCGAGACGGTAGTCGGGCAACAGCACGGGCGTCGAGGCGCAGCGACGGATCACCGCCGTCGCCGCTTCCGCGTCGGGCGGGCCGCCGAGCGGCAGAAACGCGACGCGAGCCCCGTGCATGCCGGAGAGCCGGTCGACGGCGCTCGCGAGCGCGGCGGCCGTCGCGTCGGCGCCGCTCCACCGTCGCACGGACACGACGACGAGCGGAGCGTCGCCGCTCGCAAGGCCTTCGGCGGCGAGGTCGAGCGGTTCGCCGCCCGGTTCGAACAAAAAGACGGGATCCGCGGCCTGCTCGACGCGCACGCCCGGCAGCAGCGACCCCAGGAGCGCACGCGACGACTCGTCGCGTACCGTGGCCGCCGCGACTCCCTTGCAGAAATTGCGCACGACGGCACGCCCCCAGAAATCGAGCGGACCGACGGACTGCGCGAAGACCATCGTCGGTTTCGCGGCGCGCACCGCGCTGCGGATCACGCCGCCGTAGTACAGCAGGCTGCGCAGGCTGGTCGCATTCTGCAGCAAACCGCCTCCGCCGGAAAGGACGACGTCGGCACGGTCGATGGCGCCGCGGACGCGCGCGAGGTCCATGCGCGGCGTTGCCTCGACGCCGTACGCGCTCATCGTCTCCGGCGCGTTCCCGCTCAGCACGTCGATCTCGCACGTGGGCCAGCGAGCGCGCAGGCGCTCCACGATGACCGCCAGCAGCGCCTCGTCGCCGAGGTTGCCGAAGCCGTAATAGCCACTGAGCAGGAAACGCGGGCTCACGCCGTTCGGTCACGCTCGCGAAAGGTCGCGCGGTACGCCGCGACGACGATCGCCCCGACGACGATGCCGATCACGACGCCGTTGAGCAGCCGCAGCGCCGAGGCGGCCAGCGCGGTGTGCAGGTGCGAGAACGTGTCGACGACGTCGCCCAGTCCCACGCCGATCGCGAGCGCCAACAGCCAGCCCCACCGCGCGCGGTGCGCCGGCAGCAGCGCGGCGGCCATCATCAGCGCGGGGAAGCCGACGACGAACTCCTTGAACCGCGGACGCACCTGCAGCAGCGTCGTCAGGTGCGCGCGGAGCGCGAGCTCGAACGACGACGGCGCGATGTCGCCCTGGTTGCCGCTGCGCACGAGCACGACGTAACCGATGCCGGCCAGGACGACGCCCGCGATGAGCGGCAGCACGGTCACCGGGGACTCCGCCAAGCTGCGCACGGTGAGGCGCGAGCCCCACCGCCGCGTGAAGACGTACAGCAGCAGGCACAGCACCGGCGGCGCCGCGAGAACCAGCTTCACGCCGCTGAAGCGATCGACTTCGAGCATCGTGAGCGGCGTCGAGAGCAGGCCGACGACCACGAGCACGCCGCCGAGCGTCACGACGGTCGCGGTCACGAGCACGCGGATTCCGTCGAGGATCGCGGCGCCGGTCGTCGGAGCGCGCGGCGCGCGAAAGGCCGGTGCGATCGCGGCGAAGCCCGCGACGGGGAACGCGATCGCGCCGAGCAGCGCGAGCGCCTTGCGCACCGCCATGTCGTGATGCACGCCGAACCCGGCGAGCACGAGAACGAGGTCGATCGCCACCGCGGCGATGAGCCAGCGCGGTCCGCCGATGCCGAACTCCCCGAGCAGCAGCACGACGATCGAGGGGACAGCGAGGGACGCGAGCGCGATCTCCCACCACCGCGTGACGAACCGGTCGAAGGGCGACGCTGTGCCGACGCGCAGTCCGGCGGCGCGCACCCCGTTCGCGATCTGCCGCACGAGCTCGACGTTCGTCGCCTCGATCGAGCGCCCGTCCCACTGGTGCGCGAACGGGCGCAGGTACACGACGCGCACGTTGCGCTCGCGCACGCCGAGGTCGTACCGCTGCACGATCTCCTCGGGGCGCAGCTTGTCCTGTTCCGGTTTCGCGATCGCCTGCACGCGAACCGTCCGGTTCGGAAGGTCTTTCGCGAGCGCTTCGTTCCCGGCTTGGTTCTGCTTGACGTCGTACGTCTCGATCGTTCCGAACGTCAGCTGGTCCCGGCGCATCACGTTCGCCGTCGCGTCGATCGCGTCGGGATACCCGAGCACCTGATTGCGCAATCCGAAGAAGATCACGGTGTGCGCATCGTGATCGCGCGTCGCGCCGGCGAGCAGCGCGTCGATCTGCGCCGCCTTGAACCGTTCGTCGTTCTGCAGTCGGGGCACGAGGTGCAGCCCGAGCTCGCGCGCGAGGGCGACGCGGTCGTCCGGCAACCCGAGTCCGACCGTGCCGAAGTAATCCGGCTGCGTTCGGATGGCGAAGACGGCCGGCAGCGCGCGGCGCAGCACGCGCACGGCGCGCGGCGAAAACTTCAGCGCGAGCTGCCGTGCGTACCGTGCGGCCGTCGGCCCGTCGTAGGCGACGAGGTACACGTCGTCGCTCCGTATACCATGCACGGCGAGGCGCGCGAACACCGGATCGTGGAACCCCGTCAAGCGAGCCTGATCGAGCAGCGCGTTGCCGCTGTAGAGCGCTCCTGAGGCGGACGACGATACGCCGGCTCCGAGCTCTTCCTGCACCGCGAGCGACGTGAGGCCGGCGCGGCGCAGCGCGATGAGAAACGCCCGCTGATCATATGCGTACGATCGTGCTAGTGTTTGAAAGTCGGCGTCGTCCATGACGAGCTCGACGCGGTTGGCACGGTGCTCGTGCCGCTCGCGCCGTACGCCGACGTACACGCACGCGAGAAGTCCGAGCGCCAGCAACGCGAGTACGATCCGGCGGAAAGTCACGGGGCGGCGTCTTCGCCGACAAACAGCAAGACCCGCCGTGAAGCGGGCCGTGCTGCCGTCGCGTAGCAGGTTGCCCTACTACCGGGTGTGGGCGACGTCGATCAAAGTCGCCGGGCTGCGGCACTGCCCACACGATGTCAGAAACCGAACATTTGCAGCGCCGGTTGCAATTCCTTCGTGTGCCCGGTCTCACGATTTCCATTCCGGTTCGCGCTTGCCGACGAACGCGCACATGCCTTCCTGCGCGTCCGCTGCGAGCGCGTTCATCGACATCACTTCCTTGGCGTACGCGTAGGCTTTGGGCTGATCGAGATCGATCTGCGCGTAGAATGCCGCCTTGCCGAGCCCGACGACGAACCCGGCCGCCGACGCGATCGAGCGCGCGAGCGCGCGCGTCTCCGACGCGAGATCGTTCGCCGGCACGACGCGGTTGACGAGTCCCCACTCGGCCGCCGTCCGCGCGTCGATCATCTCGCCGGTCAGCAGCATCTCCATCGCGCGCTTGCGGCCGATCGCGCGCGTCAACGCGACCATCGGCGTCGTGCAGAACAGGCCGATCTTCACGCCGGGCGTCGCGAACCGCGCGTCGGCCGACGCGACGGCGAGGTCGCATGTCGCGACGAGCTGACATCCGGCGGCGGTCGCGATGCCTCGCGATCTCGGCGATCACGGGCTGCCGGATCGACTGCAGCGTCTGCATCAGGCGTACGCACGTATCGAAGATCGTCCGATACTCGTCGACGCTGCGCTCGAGCATCTCGCGCAGGTCGTGGCCGGCGCTGAACGCGACGCCGACGCCGCGCAGGATCACGACCTTCGTCGCGCGGTCGGCGCCGATGGCATCGAACGCGCCGATGAGCTCGTTCATCACCTCGAGCGAGAGCGCGTTGCGTTTCTCGGGACGGTTCAGCGTCACGACGGTGATCCCGGCGTCGTCCGTTTCGACGAGGATGTAGCGATACGGTGTCACGGCCAGCATGCGCGAGAAGTTCGCCGGAGCGCGGCGGCGCGCCCGCGGGTCAGGCGGGCGCGAAGCGGGTCCATGATCAGCAACGGCGGGCGTTCGCGCAGCGCGGGCCATGACGTGCTTCCGGCACGCACGAGCTCGGCGACGACGTCGCCGACCTGCTCCGCGGTGATCCAGTCCGGCGCGGCGATCGCCTCGGAGTCGCGCGTGCGGACCGGGCCGTTGACGACGAGCTCGGTGATGCGGACGGAGCGTCCGGCCGTCTCGTCCGCGAGCGCGCGCGTGAGCATCACCTGGCCGGCCGCAGCGACGGACACGATCGCGGAGTTCGGCACGGGAAAGAACGCCGCGCCGCCGCCGATCGCGAGATACCACCCGCCGGGCCGGCGCTCGAGCTCCGGTACGAACGTGCGCGCGAACACGAAGTGCGTGTGCAGCATCTCGTCGATGACCGCTTGCCACGTGCCGAGCTCGACCGACAGCAGCGGGCCGCCTTCCCACCATCCGCCGAGCGAGGGAATCGCGACGTCGAGCGCGCCGACGTCGGACCGGACGCGTTCGGCGATCGCCTCCGCGCCGCGCGGATCGCCCGCGTTCCCGACGATGCCGACGAGCCGCCCGGGTTCGATCGCGCCGGCGAGGCGCGACTCCAGCAGCGCGAGCCGCGCGGCGTCGCGCGACGTGACGACGACGCGCGCCGCGGTCGAGGCGAGCAGCGCGCGCACGATGCCTTCGCCGACGCCGCCCGCTCCGCCGGCGACGAGTACGACGGGAGGTTTTGCGGCGTCGTTCATCGCGCCGCGCGTTCGGCGTGCAGGGTCGACCGTCCGGTCGCGGTAGACCGGCGCATGGCCGAAGCGTACATCGTCGATGCGATCCGCACGGCGGGCGGCCGCAAAGGCGGGATGCTCGCGGGATGGCATCCGGCCGATCTCGCGGCGCACGTGCTCGACGCGCTCGTCGCGCGCACCGGCGTCGAACCCGCCGCGATCGACGACGTGATCCTCGGCTGCGTCGTACAAATCGGCCAGCAGGCGATGAACGTGGCGCGCAACGCGGTGCTCGCATCGTCGTTGCCGGAGACCGTGCCCGGCACGACGATCGACCGGCAGTGCGGCTCTTCGCAGCAGGCGATCCACTTCGCCGCGCAAGCGGTGATGTCGGGTGCGATGGACGTCGTGATCGCGGGCGGCGTGGAAAGCATGACGCGCGTACCCATCTCCTCGTCGACGGCGTTTCCCGCGCAGCACGGATACGGAACGTACAAGAGCGACGGGATGGAAGCGCGGTATCCGGGCATCGCGTTCAGCCAGTTCACGGGCGCGGAGATGCTCGCGCGCGCCTACGGAATCACGCGCGACGATCTCGACGAGTACAGTTACGGCTCACATCGCAAAGCCGCCGACGCGACGCGCTCCGGCGCGTTCGCGGACGAGATCGTGAGCGTCGTCGGCGCGCGCGCCGACGGCACGGCGTGCGATCACGCGGTCGACGAAGGCATCCGGTTCGATGCGAGCCTCGATGCGATTCGCGCCGTGAGCACGCTGCGTCCCGACGGCGTGATCACGCGCCGCGAGCTCGAGTCAGATCTGCGACGGCGCGTCCGCGTGCTTGATCGTGAACGAGCGCGGGCTCGCGACAGTCGGCCGCAAGCCGCTGGCGGCGATCCGGCACATGAGCGTGATCGGTGACGACCCCGTCGTGATGCTCGAGGCGCCGATTCCGGCGACGCGGCGCGCGCTGGACAAGGCCGGCATGACGCTCGACGAGATCGATCTGTTCGAGGTCAACGAAGCGTTCGCGCCGGTGCCGCTCGCGTGGCTGCGCGCGACGGGCGCCGATCCCGCGAAGCTGAACGTGCACGGCGGCGCGATCGCGCTCGGTCACCCGCTCGGCGCGTCGGGCACGAAGCTGATGGCGACGTTGCTGCACGCGCTCGAGCGGCGCGGCGGCCGCTTCGGTCTGCAGACGATGTGCGAAGGCGGCGGGCTGGCGAACGTGACGATCGTCGAGCGATTAGAGCACGCGCGCGGCTGAGCGCGCTGTCGGTGAAGCGCTCGGGCCGCAGGTCCGCGATGTCGAGACTGATCGCGCGACCGTCGACGATGAGCTCCGCAAGGAGACGCCCGAGTGCCGGCGCGTGCATCACGCCGTGCCCGGACGATCCGTTCGCCAGATAGAGGTTCGGCACGCCCGGCGCCGTGCCGACGATCGCGTGGCCGTCGGGCGAGACCTCGTACAAGCCGGACCAGCATGCGTCCCGATCGATGTCGACGTTCGCGAGCACCGGGATCCGTGTGCGGGCGACGGCGCACACGCGCGCGATCCATGCCGGATCGACCGGCGTCTCGCGGGTCTCGGCGTCGTCGTCCGGCATGAGCAGCAGCACGCGTCCGTCGCGAACGCGCGCGTGGAAGCCGTCGCCGGCGTAGATCGTCATCGGCATCGCATCGGGGAGTGCGCGCGTCGGAACGGTGACCGCGACCTGCCGGCGCAGCGGCGTGACCGGAAGATCGACGCCCGCGAACGCCGCGACCGCAGCCGCCCACGGGCCCGCCGCGTTCACGACCACGGGAGTCGCGAGCGTACCGCGCTCGTGGTGGACCGCCGTGATACTGCCGTCGCGCGCGCGCTCGAACCCCGTCACTTCGACGCCGTACCGGAACGACGCGCCGAGCCGTTCCGCGGCCCGACGATAGCCCTCCAGGATGCGGAGCGGGCGAATGAAACCGTCGCTCGGGCAAAACGTTCCGCCCGCGACGGGCGCACGACGAATTGCGGGATTGATCGACGCGATCTCGCTGCGCGCTGACGGCGGTCGCGTCGCCGACGCCGTTCGCTCGCTGGACGGCGAGCGCGTCGTGCAGCACGCGCAGCTCGTCGCCCGTTTCGGCGATCCACAGATAGCCGCGGCGCTCGAAGCCGGGATCGACGCCGGTGTCGTCCGGCGAACCGCTCGAACGCGTCGCGCGCGAGCAGCGACAGCCGTACGTCGATCGCGTTCGCGAACTGCGCGCGAAAGCCGCCGGTCGCACGCCCGGTGCTGCCCTCGCCGGACCGCGCACGGCGCTCGAGCACGACGACCCGGCGCACGCCGCGCAGCGCGAGATGGTACGCGACGCTGGCGCCGATGACGCCTCCGCCGACGACGACGGCATCCGCCGCGTCGCTCATATCGCACGGCCCGGTCTGGAACGGCAGCTTGGACGGGTACCTCAGCGGCATGGCCGACTACAACACTTCCAGCAGCTTCGAGCAACAATACCGGCATCATCGCCGCAATCATCATCGTGATTCTCGTTCTCATCGGGCTTTTCGTTTGGCAGCCGTGGGCGAACCGCAGCGCGACGACGCCGGGCACCGGCAGCACGACGACGAGCACGACGACGGGGGGAACCACGAGCGGAACGACGACGGGCGGAACGACGGGCGGCTCGACGTCCGGCGGAACGACGGGCGGCACGAAGCCGTAGGATTCACACCCACCGGAACGTACGGGCGCTGACCGCTGTGCCGGCCAGCGCCCAGAGCGCGAGCGCGACGAGCCACACGGCGTAGTGCGCGAGCGGACGCGCCGCCGATGCTGACGGCGCGAAACGTGTCGATGAACTGCGTCGACGGCAGCAGCCGCAGCGTGGCGGCGACCGCGTGCGGGAACCGGTCGATCGGGATGTACGCGTCCGACAAGAACGCGAGCGGCACGGTGAGCACCGATGCGATGTTGTTCGCGCTCTCCGTGGTGCGCGCGACCGCGCCGACGATCGTGCCGAGCGACACGAACGTCGCGGTGCCGAGCAGCAGCACGGCGAGGATCTCGAGCGGGTTGCCGATGATCCGCACGTGGAAGACGAGCGTGCCGACGGCGACGAGCAACGCCGCTTGCGCGGCGAGAATCGTCACGCGGTAGACGACGAGCGAAGCGAAGAAGACCCACGGCGGCATCGGCGTGAGGTAGACGCGGCGCAAGCAGGTGCTTCTCGCGGAACGTCGCGAGCATCACGCCGACACCCCAGAATCCCGAGCTGAGAACTTGCGCGCCGATGATGCCGGGCACGAGGAACGCCGACGACGCCGACGTGTTGCCGTTCATGAACGCGAACGAGAACAGCACCAGGAAGAATACGGGCATCGCGAGCGACCAGAACATCATCTCGCCGTCGCGGCGGAAGTACCAGATGAAGTTGGCCTTCGTCTGCGCGAGGAACATTCGCAGCAGCGTCATTCCGGGTCTCCGATCGTCTCGCCCGTGATCGCGATGAACGCGTCTTCGAGCGCCGGGCGATGCATGTCGAGCGACGCGATCTTCGCACCGTCCGCGTTCGCGCTCGTGACGACGGCCGCGAGCGCGAGCCCCGGATCGGCGCGCGTCGCGAGCGTCCAGTCGCTCGCCGGCCTTCGTCCACACGCCGAGCGCATTCAATTCCTGCGCGGGCGCGAAACCGTCCGCGACGATCGACACCGTCGCGTCGCCGCCGTAGCGCTCGATGAGCTGGGCCGGCGGCGCTTCGGCGACGACGCGCCCGCGCTGCACGACGCAGATGCGGTCGCAGAGACGTTCGGCCTCTTCGATGTAGTGCGTCGTCAGCACGATCGCTTTTCCGCCGTCGCGCAGGCGCTCGACCTCGCTCCACAATACGCGCCGGCCGAACGTGTCCATCCCGGCGGACGGCTCGTCGAGGAACAGAACGTCGGGATCGTGCTGCAGCGCCAACGCGAGCGCGAGGCGCTGCTGCTCGCCGCCCGACATCTGCGCCGACCTGACGGTCGAGCTTCCCTTCGAGACCGACGCGCTCCGTCATCTCGCCGGCGCGCGGCGCGATGCCGTAATACGCGGCGTACAGGTCGAGGATTTCGCGCACGTTCGCCTTTTCGGGCAGCGACGTCGCCTGCAGCTGCACGCCGATGCGCGGGCGCAGCCGCGCGAGATCGCGGGGACGCGTCGGATCGAGCCCGAGAACGCGCACCGTTCCGGCGGTCGGCTTGCCGAGCCCGATGCAGCACTCCAGCGTCGTCGTCTTGCCGGCGCCGTTGCGCCCGAGCAGACCGAAGATCGTCCCTGCCGCGACGGAAAAGCTGACGCCGTCGACGGCCGCCACGTCACCGTAGCGGCGAACGAGCCCGTCGACGACGATCGCATCCGTGTCGGCCACGCAGCGAACGTTGGCCGCGTCTTCGAATGGTCCGCCCGCACGCGGCAAAAAGGGTTGTCGACGTGCGCTCTCGGACGTGGGACGCGACCTGTCCGCGTCCGCATTGCGGGTATGACGATGCACGAGCGAGCCGAGAGAACCTTTGCGTCCCGCTGCGCCGCTCCGGCGCCGCCGTTGCGCCGTGCCGCGCTCGCCATATTTGCCGTCGGCCACCATTTCGACGACATCGCCGTCGACGTCCCGAGAGCTCCGGCCCGCGCGCCTGGGCCGCCGATACAGCGCAAGCCGAAGAATAAGGAACGGCGGAAATTTCGCGGTACGAAGATGTCGCTGGCTGAGTTCCACGACATGCACCGGGACTGGACGCGGTGGAACGCCGACACCGAAGAGTCGCAGCAGGTACGCCACGTTCCGGCTTCAGCGCTGGGGCTGCCGCACGAACTGAGTCATGTGACGCACTACGGCGCGCTACCGAGCATCCGTGCAAGCGGCCTCGATCCGAACTACGTCAACGCAAAGACCGGGCTGAACGCACGATCCGGGACGGCGAAGTACTTCAAGCGCGATGCGCAGCTTCGCGCCGTCTACATGGGGACGTCGTCCGACATCGGAGCCAGCATGGAGAACGAGGACCAGACGGCCGAAGGCGGCCGCGTCAACCTCACCGTCCGCGTACCGCCGCATGTGCGGAGGCGGGATTTTCGGACCGCGGGCTCCGTCATCTCGAACCAGCAAGGCGCGTTCAATGACGCAGCCCCATCGAACACCGTGCTCGGCTTCGGGAAGATTCCTCCGCAGTATTTGCATTTGACGGACCCGCAGACGGGAAAGCTGCATCCGTTGACGTCATTTCAGCCGGACAGTCGAGGCCGGGAGTACGACTTCACGCGCTTCGCGACGCAACCGAGTGAGGACAACGACCCGCTTCCGAGCAACCAGGACTTGATCGACAGCCAGCGGAGGAAAGCCGCGTTGCTCAAATCGATGGGGATCAACGCGAACGGCCCTTCCGGTCATTGACCCGCGGAGCGAGCCTGGGCGATGACGGATTCGAACCGCCGGCCTTCTCCGTGTAAAGGAGCTGCTCTCCCGCTGAGCTAATCGCCCGCGCCGCTTCGGCGACTTCTGCGCGGCGGGGGTTCGGTCCCCGCGACGGGCATAGTGTTGCTCGATGCAGCAGCGGCGTCTGGTTCTCGACGACTCACAGCCGATCTGGCGGTCGATGTTCGTGTTCCTCGTGCCGCTCATGCTGAGCAACATGCTGCAGTCGGCCTCGGCGACGCTGAACAGCATCTACCTCGGGCGGCTCATCGGGGTGCAAGCGCTCGCGGCGGCATCGTCGTTCTTTCCGATCGTCTTCTTCATGATCTCGTTCTTCATCGGGATCTCGAGCGCGAGCACCGTGCTGATCGGCCAGGCCTTCGGTGCGCGCAACGAAGAGCGATTGAAAGCCGTCGCCGGAACCACGCTGACGCTCGCTCTCGTCAGCGGCCTGATCATCGGAATCAGCAGCTGGTGGTACCTGCCCCCGCTGCTGCACCTGATCGGCACGCCGCTCGACGTGTTCGATCAATCACTCGCGTACGCGCGCGTGACGTTCCTCGCGCTGCCGATCTTGTTCGTGTACCTGGCGTATACGACGTTCGTCCGCGGGACCGGCGACTCGCGGACGCCGTTCATCGCGCTGGCCATCAGCACCGTGCTGATCCTCATCCTGACGCCGGCGTTCATCCGCGGGTGGGTCGGGCTGCCGAAGCTCGGCGTCGTGAGCGCGGCCGTCGCGAACATCATCGCGAACACCGTCGCGCTAGGCTTCCTTCTCGTCGCGCTCGCGAGAGAGAACAATCCGCTCGCGCTCGACATGTCGATCGTGCGGCACATGAAGCTCGAGCCGCGCTTGCTGCTGACACTGCTGCGGATCGGCATCCCGACCGGCGTGCAGATGGTGATGGTGTCGCTGTCCGAGATCGCGGTCATCGCGCTCGTCAACCGATTCGGCTCGTCGGCGACTGCGGCGTACGGCGCGGTGAACCAGATCGCTTCGTACGTGCAGTTCCCGTCGATCTCGATCGGCATCGCGGCATCGATCTTCGGCGCGCAGTCGATCGGCGCTCAGCGCTTCGACCGGCTGCGGAAGATCGCGCGCGCCGGCATCGCGCTCAACTGGGTGATCGCGGGCACGCTGATCGTCGTGATGTACATTTTCAACGACGCTGTGCTCTCGCTCTTCATCACCGATCCGAAGGTGCTCGCGATGGCGCATGACCTGCTCGCGATCACGCTGTGGAGCTACGCGATCTTCGGGACGAACAGCGTGCTGTCGGGGCTCATGCGGTCGAGCGGCGCGGTGCTGTGGCCGACGCTGCTGTCGATCGTGTCGATCTGGGCCGTCGAGGTGCCGACGGCGTACGCGCTGGCGCCGCATCTCGGCCTGCGCGGCGTGTGGATCGCCTACCCGGTGGCGTACTGCGCCGGTTTGCTGTTCCAGACCGTGTACTATCGGTTCTTCTGGCGGCGGCGCCGTCTTGCGACACTGCTGTCCGACGCGCCGCCGCGCGAGCCCGCGACGACGTAGATGCTCGCCTTTGCGGATCGCTATCGCGAGCAGGCGCTGACGGCGCTCGTCGTCGTCGAGGCGCTGTGGCTCTTCGTCCTCGCGCCGCTGACGCAAGTGCGCGTGTTCCCGGTGGCCGTGAACGTCCTGATCACGGTGGTGATCGTCGTCGTCGTGCTCGTCATCTGCTCGCGGAACCGCGCAGCGGAGATCGCGATCGTCTGCGCGATGGTGA
Source organism: Vulcanimicrobiota bacterium (assembly GCA_963841685.1). Classification (GTDB taxonomy): domain Bacteria; phylum Vulcanimicrobiota; class Vulcanimicrobiia; order Vulcanimicrobiales; family Vulcanimicrobiaceae; genus Vulcanimicrobium. Next base: position 630,828 of record CAWJDU010000003.1, on the reverse strand, counting down.
TCGACATCGGCGCCGAGGCGGTTCACGGGGTCGCGCCCTCGCGCGTCACGATCGGCTTCGATCTCGCCGCGCGCATCGTCTTCTTCGCGGCGCTCACGTGGGTCGTCGCCATCCGCGGTGTTCGGCCCCGGGCGCGTGACCATCCACCGGATCATCGGCGCGATCGCGATCGAGCTGACGCTCGCGATGGCGTTCGCGCTGATCTATCGTGAGATCGACCTGATGACCGTCGCGGGCGCGTTCGAACAGTTCTCCAAGGTGAACCACGCCGCGCTGCACGGCCTCGGCATCTACGTCTACTTCAGCTTCACCACGCTCACGTCGACCGGCTACGGCGACATGGTTCCGATCCACCCGTTCGCGCGGAGTGCCGCGAACCTCGAGGCGATGATCGGACAGTTGTTTCCGGCGACGCTGCTCGCGCGGCTCGTCAGCCTCGAGATCGAGGCGCGACGGAACGCCGGATAGCGCGTCCGTAGCGCGTCGTTCGAACGCTCCCGCAGCAGGACGTCGCAGTCGAAAGACGGCGGCCGATCTCGAGAGCGCGGGCGCAGCTTTACCCCGACGGCTGCCGGCGCGGAAAATGCATTGCCAAGAGCCGCCCCGCCTCATCGATCCCGGCGATGAGGCCCGCCGTCGGATCGCCTGCGCGAAAGTGCTTCTCGACCGTGGCCGCGATCCCGTTCCACGCGTCTTGTCCGAGCCGTTCGTGCGCCGCCGCATCGCCGACGACGGCGAACTCCCGGCGCGACGGTACGACGAAGAAGTGCACGGCGTTGCGATCCGGCGCGCGCGTGAGCCCTCGGCGATGAAGCGCGCGCAACGCCGCCGCGTGAACGTCGCCGGTAAGGTGCGGCACGATCGAAACCGCGATCGGCGCCGTCGTCGTCGCTTCGGCACGCACGATCGCTTCGCGCACGCGCGCCTTGTCGACGAAGCCATGCAGCCGCGCATTCACCATGATCCCGTCGCGCCTCCGCCGCCCGAGAAGCCGCCGCCACCCGAGAACCCGCCGCCTGAGAACCCGCCGCCCGAGAACCCGCCGAGCCCGAGCCCCCACAAACCGGCGCCGAAGCCGCTACCGCGGCTGCTGATGAACGGACCGCGCGGCATGCGCGCGACCGTGATGATGACGCCGACGACGATCAACAGCGCGAGCAGAATGCCGAGTACGATGCCGGCGGTACTCGGCCCGCCTTCGGACGTGTCGGGTACGGTCGGCGCACCGGTCGCCGTGCCGTTCGGCGCTTCGCCGCCGATGGTGGCGAGAAGCTGGTCGACGCCCGCGACGATTGCCGCGTCCGGCTGACCCGCGCTGAGTTTCGGCGTAATCGTATCGCGAATGATGCGCGAAGCGATCGCATCGGGCACCGTTTGCTCGAGTCCGTATCCGACTTCGATTCGCACTTTGCGGTCGTGCGAGAACACGAACAGAATGAGGCCGTCGTCGATCCCCTTCCGCCCGACTTTCCAGCGCGCGAACGTGCGCACCGTCCAGTCCTCGGTCGGCGTCGAGCCCGTCGTCGGCGCGACGTAGACGAGCACCTGATGTCCGGTTTCGCTCTGGTACGCGCGCAGACGCGCATCGAGCGATGCGACCGTGTCCGGCCGCAGAAACCCGGCGGTGTCCGTCGCCCAGTGCGTCGGTGTGGGCGGGATCGGGACCTCGGCGCCGCTCGCCGCGGTTCCGACGCCGGCGAGCATCAGCAGCGCGAGGAATCGACGCAAGCCCCGCACGCCGGTTAGAACTTGACCTGCGGCGCGTTCTCGGCGCCGGGCTGCGCTTGGAAGTATGCTTTCTCGTTGAAGCGCGACCCGAAGAAGCCGGCCACGATGACCGTCGGAAACGAGTCGCGCGTGGTGTTGAAGGATTGCGCGGCTTTGTTGAAGCGCATGCGCTCGACGGCGATGCGGTTCTCGCTGCCTTCGAGTTGCGCTTGGAGGTCCGCGAAATTCTGACTCGCCTTGAGATCGGGATAGTTCTCGACGACGGCAAGCAGGTGCGACAACGCCGATGTGAGCGAGTCTTGCGCGGCCGTGAACTTCGCGAACGCGGCGGGGTCGTTCGGAACGCCGCTTCCGAGGTTCAACTGGCCGACTTTCGAGCGCGCCTCCGCGACCGCGACGTAGGTGCTCTTCTCAAAGTTCGCCGCACCCTTGACCGTGGCGACCAAGTTCGGGATGAGATCGGCGCGCCGCTGATAGACGCTCTCGACCTGCGCCCACTGCGACTGGACCGCCTGATCGAGCGTGACCAGCCGATTGTACGTGCCGGCGAACGCGAAAACTGGGACCAGCACGATGACGACGATGATGCCCAAGACGATCGGCAACCGGTTATTGGCGGGCATCGAGCGCGCTTCACGGCGAGGAACGGAGAATCCGCTTCAACGCGCCGAGTGCGCCGAGAATGCAGATCCGCAAACGTTGGTAGCGCCAACGGGAGTTGAACCCGTCTCTCCGCCTTGAAAGGGCGGCGTCCTAACCGATAGACTATGGCGCCGAGCCGCACCGGATTGTGCGCCGACTGGTGTGATCCCTCGTGGGCCCGGCTGGATTCGAACCAGCGCGCTACCAGTTATGAGCCGGCTGCTCTACCGCTGAGCTACAGGCCCGCGAGGGACCTACACCTTCGACAGAGCGGCGAATGCCTTCTTCCCAGGATACACCGCGGTACCCGGGCCGAGATCGTCCGCGATCGCCATGAGACGATTGTACTTCGCGACGCGGTCGCTGCGCGCGAGCGATCCGGTCTTGATCTGGCCCGCGCCCGTTGCGACGGCGATGTCGGCGATCGTCGTATCTTCCGTCTCGCCGGAGCGATGCGAGATCACCGTGCGGAACCCGGCCTTGTGCGCCGTCGCGACGGCGTCCAGCGTCTCGGTCAGCGTGCCGATCTGGTTGACCTTGATCAGGATCGCGTTCGCGGAGCGTTCGCGGATGCCGCGCTCGAGGCGCTCGACGTTGGTGACGAAGAGGTCGTCGCCGACGAGCTGCACGCGCGAGCCGAGGCGCTGCGTCAGCAGGTTCCAACCGTCCCAGTCGTCTTCTGCGAGGCCGTCCTCGATCGACACGATCGGGTACGCCGAGCACAAGCCTTCGTACAAACCCACCATCTGCGGCGCGTCGAGCGGGTGATCGTTCGGCACGTGCGGCCAGTACTTGCCGTCGCGGTAGAACTCCGTCGATGCGGGATCGAGCGCGATCGCGACGTCGTCACCCGGGCGATAACCCGCCTTCTCGATCGCGCGCACGAGCATCTGCAGCGCCTGATCGATCGAGTCGAGCTTCGGCGCGTAGCCGCCTTCATCGCCGACGAGCGTCTGATGTCCCTCGTCGTGCAGCGTCTTGCCGAGTGCGTGGAAGATCTCCGAGCCGCAGCGCACCGCTTCGGCAAACGTCGGCGCGCCGAGCGGCACGATCATGCACTCCTGGAACTGCAGCGCGCCCTCGGCGTGCTTGCCGCCGTTGATGACGTTCATCATCGGGACGGGCAGCGTCGACGCGCACGGGCCGCCGAGATACTTGTACAGCGGCACGCCGAGCGACACCGCCGCGGCGCGCGCGACCGCGAGCGACACGCCGAGCAGCGCGTTCGCGCCGAGGTTCGCCTTGTTCGGCGTGCCGTCGAGCTCGATCATCGCGCGGTCGATCTCGCGCTGCGCCGTCGCGTCCATGCCTTCGATGGCGGGGCCGATGATCTCGTTGACCGCGGAGACGGCCTTGAGCACGCCTTTGCCGCCGTAACGCTTCGGATCGCCGTCACGCTTCTCGACCGCTTCATGCGCGCCGGTCGATGCACCGGACGGCACCAGCGCCTCTTCGACCGCGCCGAACGACGTCGCGACCGCGACGGCGACCGTCGGGTTTCCGCGCGAATCGAGCACCTCGCGGCCACGGACGCTCTCGATCAGCGGCCGTCCGCCGCCGCGCAGCGATTCGATCGACACTTACGCCTCCACTATTTCGCGGCGATCCACTCGGCGAGCACGCTCGTTCGCGGGAACAGCTCGTCGTCACGGAAGAAGATCGCCACTTCGCGTTCGGCCGACGCGGGCGAGTCGGAGCCGTGCACGAGGTTGCGTCCGATCGTTTGACCGTAGTCGCCGCGGATCGTTCCCGGCGCCGCTTTGATCGGATTCGTCGCGCCGATCGTCGACCGGCACCCTTCGATTGCATCCTCGCCTTCGATCACCATCGCGACGATCGGCGAGGCGGTGATGTAGTCGACGAGCCCCTGGAAAAAGCCCTTGCCCTCGTGTTCCGCATAATGCCGCTTCGCTTGTTCCGGCGTTACCTGCATGAGCTTCAGCGCGAGGATGGTGTAGCCGCGCCGTTCGAATCGCGCGAGCACATCGCCGACGAGGCCGCGCACGACCGCATCGGATTTGGCGAGGATCAAGGTTCGTTCGACTGCCATAGCGGACTGAGCTATACGTGCCGGACGATGACGCACCTCTCCTCGACGTGTCGCGCGTGCGCTTCGCGCTTCGCGCGACGCGCTTCGCGAACGTGCGCTACGTGCGCGAGACGGCGAGCACGAACGACGACGCCGTTCCGCTGCTCGACGATGCGTCGTCCGCGGGTACGACGTTGGTCGCGGAGTTCCAGACGGCCGGTCGCGGACGCAAACCCGGGCGCGCGTGGATCGCTCCGGCCGGCAGCGCCCTCCTCTTCACGACCACCCTGCCCGTTGCGGTCGATGCGTCGGCCCTCTGGGCGGTACCGTTCTGGACGGCGCTCGCAGTCGCGGACGGCGTCGAACATTCCGCGGGCGTGCGCCTCGATCTGCGCTGGCCGAACGACCTCGATCTGGACGCGCGCAAGACGGGCGGCATTCTCTGCGTTTCGCGCGTCGCGGGACACGTCGCGCACGCAGCCTGCGGCGTCGGCCTGAACGTGCGCCGCCCGCGCGCGGCGCCGCCGATCGATCCGTCGCCGGCATATCTCTCAGATCGGGCGCCCTGCGTCGCGCGCGAGGACGTCCTCAGCGCCGTGCTCGCGGCGATGGACGGCATCATCGACCTGCTCGCGCGTCCCGCGGACGTCGCGCGCGCGTGGGAGGCGCGCGCCGATCTGCGCGGGCGTCCCTACCGTCTGCGGCTCGACGCCGACGGCAGCATCATCGAGGGCCGAGCGCTCCAGCTCGGTGAGGACGGCGGGCTGGTGATCGATACGGGCGGCGTGCGCCTGCGCACCGTTCACCTCGCCGACGCGCGCGTCGTCTAAGGTTGCATGCAAGCGGGTACCGGACCGTACACAGGCCGACCAGCGAGAACGACGCATGCACGCACACCTCTGGAGGCGCCCGCGTCCCGCCAAGTCCGCAACGGACGGCACGCCGCCCGAAACGACGCGACGCCAACCTTGCCCGTACACGCCGCCGAGCGCGACGTCCGCGGTCGCTATGCCGAGCGGTTCGCTCGGCTACGCCGTTCGCACGCCTCGCAGAAGTGCGAGTACTTGTTGTCCGTGTCGAACACCGAGTTCGAATAGTACATCGCGCAGCGCGCGTTGTAGCAGTGCTTGAGGCCGAGCGCGTGGCCGATCTCGTGCACGCTCTCCTTCAGCAGGCGCTGAAACAGCGCGTTCTCGTCGGCGGGGTCGCCGTAGAACTCCGAACGCAGCCGATGTAGCGACACGACCGCGCAGCGCTGCGCCTCGCTGGACGATCCGAACACGAACGGATGCGACGTCTTGTAGAGGTCGAACTCGGTGACGCCGAGGACGAGCGCGTCGCGCGTGTCGTACCCCGCACTGATGCGCGCGGCCAGCGATCCGAAGAACAGCTGTCCGCGCGTGCTGTTCAACGCCGTCTTCGGTACCGCGAGGGGTGCGCGAACGACGGCGGTCGCGAGGAACCGCTCCTCGAGGCACAATGCCAGCCGGGTGAGCAATCCCGCGTCGATCGCGTTGATCGGAACGATGCTGATCTCGCGCACGGCCGGTGTTCGATGTTCGGTCCGCGCGAAAGGCGGTCCTTGCTGTGGATAACGTCGAAGCAGCGCGGATGATCGTCGGCATCGGAATCGACCTCGCCGAAGTGGACCGCTATCGCTTCGACGAGGTGCAGCGCGCTCGGTTCGCGCGCAAAGTGTACACGGAGGAAGAGATGGCGTACGCGCTGCGCAAGCGTAACTGGGCGGAGCGTCTGGCCGGATTCTTCGCCGCGAAGGAAGCGACGCGCAAAGCGTTCGGACACGCGATCCCATGGAACGCCGTCGGCGTCGCGCACGAGCGAAGCGGAAAGCCCGTGATCCGCTTCTACCGGGGCTACGACGCGCTTCCGGCGCGGCGCGGCGTGCGCGACATCCACCTGACGATCACGCACACGGCGACGACCGCGGCCGCGGTCGTGGTGCTGGAAGCGTAGCGGACCGTATGCGTGCCGTCACCGCGGCCGAGATGAAGGCGATCGACGCGGCCGCCGTCGCGCGTGACGGTGACGTCGCCCTCATGCGTGCGGCCGGCGATGCGATCGCGGCGCTGATCGACCGCTATACGCGCGGCGACGGGCCCGTGATCGCGATCGCGGGCGGCGGCAACAACGGCGGCGACGCGTACGCCGCGCTTGCGTCCTACGCAGGCGCGCGACGGCGCATCGTCTACGGCGATCGCGATGTCCACGGCAGCCCGGCACGACGCGACGCGCAGGAGCGCGCGGCGATCGCCGGCGTCGAGATGCGCGACCTTCCGTGCGATGCGGACGCACTGCGCGGCGCGGCGCTCGTCCTCGACGGCGTCCTCGGTGCGAACGCGCGCGTGCCGCTCGACGCGCGCAGCGCCGCGCTGGTCGACGCCATGAACGCCGCCGGCGCTGCGGTGCTCGCGATCGACGTGCCGACCGGGCTCGATCCGACGACGGGGCACGCCGGCAGTGACGAGGCGGTCGTGCACGCCGTCGCGACGATCGCACTGGGCCGTCCGAAGCTCGGCTGTTTCTTGGAGCGCGGGCGCGCCGCGGCCGGCGCCATGTGGTGCGCCCCGATCGGCATGCGCGACGACGACGCACCGCACGATGACGTTCCGGCGTACGTCATGACGCCGCCGGAGTTCGCCGCGCTGCTGCCGCACCGCGACGACGACGCCGACAAGCGCAGCGCGGGCGCACCGCTGATCGTCGCGGGCTCGACGCAGTTTCCCGGTGCCGCCGTGCTGTGCGCCTGGGGCGCCGCCCGCGCCGGCGCCGGCTACGTCACGGTCGCAGCACCGCGCGGCGCCGCGGAAGCGCTGCGCGCGCACCTCGTCGAGCAGGTCGTCGTGACGTACGACGAGGGCGATCCCGACGCCGCCGTCCGCGCGATCCTCGATCTGACGAACCGCTGCGACAGCATCGCGATCGGGCCGGGCCTCGGCCTCTCCGACGCGTTCGCGACGATCGTCAACGGCGTCGTCGGCGGCACGTCGCTGCCCGTCGTCGCCGACGCGAGCGCGCTGTACCATCTCGCGAAGCGACTTCCCGCGTATCGCGACAAGCCGCTCGTGCTCACGCCGCACGCGGGCGAGTTCGGGCGCATCAGCGGCAAAGGCACGATCGCGCCTGGCGAACGGCTTGCCCGGCTGCGCGCGTTCGTCGGGGAGCACGGCGTCGTAACGCTGCTGAAGGGCCGCACGACGCTGATCGCGTCACGCGACGCGACGCACGTCAATCCGACCGGCACGAGCGCGCTCGCGACCGCGGGGACCGGCGACGTGCTGACGGGCATCATCGCGACCCTGCTCGCGCAAGGCCTCTCGCCGGTCGACGCCGCACGCGCCGGCGCGTACTGGCACGGACGCGCCGGTCACATCGCCGCGCAGAGCCGTCCGCGCGGCGTCGTCGCGCGCGACGTCGCCGACGCGCTGGGCGAAGCGTGCACCGTGACGCCCGAATCGGCCGACATCATCCGCATCGTCTGATCGCCCCTTGACGCCGTCGCGCGCGCGCGTGATACGCTCGCCGTGGAGAGGTTTGCATGGCGGAACTGCCGCGCGAGATCGTCCTGCCCGAGACGAAGCCCGAGACGGAATGGCTGCGCGGCCGCGCGGTTCGGAAGTTGAGCCCGCAGTGGGATCACGCGCGGCTTCAGGCGTGGTGGATGCGCGCGCTCGGAGCATGGGGCGAGAGCCGCGGATACGTCCTTGCGGAGTGGCGCTTTCGCGTCACGCCGCCCGGCGAGGTCACTCGGCCGCTCGTCCCGGACGTCGCGTACCTCTCGTTCGACCGCGCAGGCGACGCATCACGAGCGGAGCTGCAAGCCCCGCTCGTTCCGCCCGACGTCGCGATCGAGATCCGATCACCGGGCGACAGCCGGGCGGACGTCGAGGACAAAATCCGGACGCTGCTCCGCGCAGGCACGTCACTCGGGCTCATCGTGAGCCCGCGGGCCCGCACGACGCTCGCGTGGGATCGCGACGGCAAACGCGTCTTCGCGGAAGACGAGACGTTCGAGCACGCGGCGTTGCCGGGTTTCACGTTCCCGCTCAGCGAGATGTTCGCGGCGTTGCGGCCGCGCCGCCGGCCCTGAATCAATCGCGCCGGTTCAGCAGCGCGCGCAATCCCGGTTCGTCGAGGATCGGGATCTCGAGCGACTGCGCCTTCGCGAGCTTGCTGCCCGCTTCGTCGCCGGCGACGACGTAGTCGGTCTTCTTCGACACCGACCCGCTGACTTTGCCGCCTGCGGCGACGATCAGCTCCGACGCGTCGTCGCGCGTGAGCGTCGGCAGCGTGCCCGTCAGCACGAGCGTCTTTCCGGCGAGCACGCCGGCCGGCTCGCGCGGTCGCAACGGCGCCGTCGTATCGACGCCGGACTTGCTTCAGCCTCGCGACCATCGCGCGGTTCGGTTCCTGCGCGAAGAACAGCACCACGCTGCGCGCGATCTCGAGACCGATCCCTTCGCTGCGCACGAGCTCGTCCTCGGTCGCCGCCGCGAGCGCGTCGATCGAGCCGAAATCGCCGGCGAGGATCGCGGCGTTCTGCGCGCCGACGAAGCGGATGCCGAGCCCCGACAGCAGCCGCGCGAGGCCGCGGCGCTTCGACGCTTCGATCGCCGCCAGAACGTTGGCCGCCGACTTCTCCGCCATGCGCGGCAGCGTCAGCAGCTTGTCGACGTCGAGCGCGTAGATGTCGCCGACGTCGCGCACGAGGCCGGAGTCGACGAGCGCCGCGGACAGCTGATCGCCCACACCCTCGATGTCCATCGCGCCGCGCGAGGCGAAGTGCCGGATGCGCTCGACGAGCTGCGCCGGGCACGACGCGTTCGTGCAGCGCGCGAGCGGCTCGCCCTCGGGATGGTCGACGTCGGCGCCGCACACGGGGCAGCGCGACGGTAACGTGTATTCCGGCAGCCGTCCTTTGCGCAGCTCGAGCACGGGACCGACGACACGCGGGATGACGTCGCCGGCCCGGATCACCGTCACGACGTCGCCGATCCGGATGTCGTTCGCGCGGATGTAGTCCTGGTTGTGCAGCGTCGCGTTCGCGACCGTCGTGCCGCCGATGCGCACCGGCTCGAGGACGGCGTTCGGGTTCAGCACGCCGGTGCGCCCGACGCTCACCGTGATGTCGAGCAGCTTCGTCCGTGCCTCGCGCGCGCGGAACTTGAACGCGATCGCCCACCGCGGATCCTTGCCGGAGCTGCCGAGCTTCGCTTGCAGCGCGAGGTCGTCCACCTTGATCACGACGCCGTCGATCTCGTAGTCGAGCTCGTCGCGCCGGTCTTCCCATCGCGACACGAAGTCGATCACGCCGTCGATCGACGGCACCGCGTGCGCGTGCTCGTTCACGCGGAACCCGAGCGCATGCAGGTAGGCGAGCAGCTCGTGCTGCGATCCCGGCGGCTTCTCGGCGTCGATCTCGCCCACGGCGTAGGCGTAGAACGACAGCCGGCGCTCGGCCGTCATCTTCGGATCGAGCTGACGGATGCCGCCGGCGGATGCGTTGCGCGGGTTCGCGAACGGTGCCTCACCGCGCTCCTCGCGCTGCGCGTTGAGCCGCGCGAAGTCGCTCTTGCGCATGTACGCTTCGCCGCGCACGTCGATGTGCCGCGGCACGCGCTCGGCGCGCCGCGCCGTCTTCGGTGCGCGCAACGCGAGCGGGATCGACTTGATCGTGCGGAGGTTCGCGGTGACGTCCTCGCCGACGCTGCCGTCGCCGCGCGTGCCGCCGGCGGTGAGCGTTCCATCGTCGTAGCGGAGCGACACCGCGAGCCCGTCGATCTTCAGCTCGCACGTGTACGCGACGTCGCCCTCGATTCCGCCGAGCTTGCGCACGCGCGCGTCGAACGCGCGCAGCTCCGCCGCGTCGAACGCGTTCCCGAGCGAGAGCATCGGGCGCGCGTGCGCGTACGGCGGAAACCCCGCGGACGGCGAGCCGCCGACGCGCCGCGTCGGCGAGTCCGGCGTCGCGAGCTCGGGGTGCGCCAGCTCGAGATCGAGCAGCTCGCGCAGCATCGCGTCGTAGTCCGCATCGCTGATCCGCGGGTCGTCGAGAACGTGGTAGCGGTAATTGGCCTCGTCGATCGTTGCGCGCAGCTCGTGCGCGCGTTTCGCAAGACCTTTCAGCGCCACGGCTTGGGCGTTGCGACCTGCACCGGATAGCCGTCCGGATCGGCGATGACGGCGATGCGTCCGAAGCTCTCGTCGTGCGGCTCTTGCAGCACGGACACGCCCGCGGTGCGCGCGTCGGTGACGAACTTGTCGACGTCGCCGACGTAGAACCCGAGCTGGAGCGACCCGGGCTTGACCGTGAGGCTGTCGCTCGACGGGTGCAGGCCCAGCATGCGGCCGTCTCCGAGGTCGAAGTCGACCCAGTGCGGCGCCGCGTCGGTGCCGAGCTTCAGCTCGAGAATGTTCTTGTAGAACTGCTTGGACCGCTCGAGGTCCGCGCACACGACCATGGCGAGGGCGAAGGTGGCCACGCGGCGTCGGCTTCGACGGGCGCTCCGCCGCTCCGCCAAGACCGACGGCGTTCAGGTGGCGTTCTTGACCGCTTCGTAGATCGTGCGGAACGCGCGGGCGGTGCCCTCGTCGTTCCAGTCCCCGCTGTGGTTGTCCAGCATCGATGCCGTGAGCTGAGCGGCGATCTGCTTGAGCTGAATTTCCTCGTCGGGGGTTGTCATGCCGACGCTATACCGCGCGACCGCGCGGCGGTTTCAGCGTGACATCGGCGGCTCGGCGTGACAACCGGGGCTCAGCGTGACAAGGGCGGCTCAGCGTCACACGGCGGCGGCTTCGCCGCGGCGTGCCGGCGCCGTGTCGTCACCCTGAGCCTGTCGAAGGGTGCGAGAATCTCGTGCCCTTCGTGCGCGATCGTGGCGGACGCTTCGACGAGCTCAGCGTGACAAAGACGACTCAGCGTCACAACCGGGGCTCAGCGTCACGACCGGGGCTCGGCGTGGCAATGGGGCTCGGCGTGGCAACGGCAGGCACGCCGGGTTGAGGTCATGCCTCGACCGGGACCCGCTCGCGGCCGTTCTTCTGCAGCTCGTCGAGCGTGTCGAAGTTCGCGCTCTCGAGCTCGGCGATGCGCGCCGCGCTGACGCGGATGCGGCCCTTCGCGCGCTCGTCGGACAGCACGCCGCGCAGGTACTCGCCCGTGTACGACACGGGGTTCGCGGCGATCTCTTCCGGCGTGCCCGTCGCGACGATCGTACCGCCCTTGTCGCCGCCTTCGGGGCCGAGGTCGATCACGTAGTCGGCCGTCTTGATCACGTCGAGGTTGTGCTCGATGACGAGCACGGTGTTGCCCATGCCGACCAGCCGCTGCAGCACGTCGAGCAGCTTGTGGATGTCGGCGAAGTGCAAGCCCGTCGTCGGCTCGTCGAGCACGTAGAACGTGCGTCCCGTCGCGCGGCGTGACAGCTCGGTGGCGAGCTTGATGCGCTGCGCCTCGCCGCCCGACAGCTGCGTCGCCGGCTGCCCCATCTGGATGTAGCCGAGGCCGACTTCGCAGATCGTCTGCAGCTTGTTCTTGATGCGCGGAATCGTGCCGAACAGCTCCGTCGCCTCGTCGACGCGCATCGCGAGCACGTCGGCGACCGACTTGCCCTTGAACTTCACCTCGAGCGTCTGCGCGTTGTAGCGCTTGCCCTTGCACACCTCGCACGGCACGTACACGTCGGGCAGGAAGTGCATCTCGATCTTGATGATGCCGTCGCCCTGACACGCTTCGCAGCGGCCGCCCTTGACGTTGAACGAGAATCGCCCCGGCGTGTAGCCGCGCATCTTCGCTTCGGGCGTGAGCGAGTACAGCTCGCGGATCAGATCGAACGCGCCGGTGTACGTCGCGGGATTCGAGCGCGGCGTGCGTCCGATCGGCGACTGGTCGATCACGACCATCTTGTCGAGCGCCTCGGCGCCCTTGACGCGCCCGTATGTGCCGCCCGCGGGCTGATGGTGCAGGTGCTGGTTCAGCGCCTTGACGACGACCTCGTTCACGAGCGTCGACTTACCGCTGCCGCTCACGCCGGTGACGCACGTGAACGTGCCGAGCGGGATGTCGACGTCGACGCCGCGCAGGTTGTTCGCCTTCGCGCCCATCACGCTCAGCAGGCTGCGGCCGCTGCTTGCGATGCTTCGGGATCGCGATGAACTGCCGTCCGGACAGATACGCGCCCGTCAGCGACTCGTCGTTGCGCTCGATCGCCGCGATGTCGCCGACGGACAGGATGTGCCCGCCTTCGGCGCCCGCACCCGGACCGATGTCGACGATCAGGTCGGCCGCGCGCATCGTGTCCTCGTCGTGCTCGATCACGATCAGCGTGTTGCCGATGTCGCGCAGCGTCTCCAGCGTCGCCAAAAGGCGATCGTTGTCGCGCTGGTGGAGCCCGATCGACGGTTCGTCCAGGATGTACAGCACGCCGACCAGCGACGAGCCGATCTGCGTCGCGAGACGGATGCGCTGCGACTCGCCGCCGGAGAGCGTCGTGGCGCTGCGCGAAAGGTTCAGGTACCCGAGCCCGACGTTCTTGAGGAAGCCGAGCCGCGCGCGGATCTCCTTGAGGATCTGCTGCGCGATCGCGTGCTCGCGCTCCGTCGGCTCGAACGCCGCGAAGAACGCCTCGGCGGATTCCACCGACATCTTCGTCGTGTCGTCGATGTTATGGTCGGCGACCGTCACGCCGAGCGCCTCGGGCTTGAGGCGCGCGCCCTTGCAGACTTTGCAGACGGACGCCGACATGTACTTCTCGATCTCTTCCTTGACGTAGTCGGAAGAGGTCTCGCTGTAGCGGCGCTGGAGGTTGTTGACGACGCCCTCGAACTGCGACTGATACTCCCACTGGTGGCCCGAGCGCGACTCGTAGACGAACTTCTGCTTCTTGTCGGCGCCGTACAGGATCGTGTCGACGACGTCATCCGGCAGGCTCTCGACGGGCGTCGACGCCTTGCAGCGGCGCGAGCGCAGCAGACGTTCGACCTGCTGCATGTAGTACGGGTTCGTCGACGGATACCGTCCGCTGCCGAGATTCTTCGACCACGGCACGATCGCGCCGTCGGCGATCGACTTCGTGCGGTCCGGGATGACCTTCCACTCGTCGATCTCGATCTTCTCGCCGAGGCCGCTGCACGCCGGACACGCGCCGTACGGCGAGTTGAACGAGAACAGCCGCGGCTCGAGCTCTTGGAACGAGATGCCGCACGACGCGCACGCGAACGACTCGCTGAACGTCGCCTCGGTCCATCCTGACCTGTCGAAGGATCGGAGGAGGCCTTCTCGGTGCCCGCGTTCACCGGCACGCCGCTCTGGTAGAGCACGGTGACGATGCCGGTCGAGAGCCGAAGCGTCGTCTCGATCGAGTCGGTGAGCCGGCCGCGCACGTCGGGCTTGACGACGAGACGGTCGACGACGACCTCGACGGTGTGCTTGCGCTTCTTGTCGAGCTCGATCTTCTCGCGCAGCTCGCGGATCTCGCCGTCGACGCGCACGCGCGCGAAGCCCTCCTTCGCGATCTCCTCGAAGAGCTTGGTGTACTCGCCCTTGCGGCCGCGAATCACCGGCGCGAGCAGTTGAATGCGCGAGCCTTCGGGGAATGCCAGGATCTGGTCGACGATCTGCTCGGCGGTCTGCGAGCTGATCTCGCGACCGCACTCGTAGCAGTGCGGCTTTCCGATGCGCGCGTACAGCAGGCGCAGGTAGTCGTAGATCTCGGTGACCGTGCCGACCGTCGAGCGCGGGTTGCGCGAGGTCGACTTCTGGTCGATCGAGATCGCCGGCGAGAGCCCCTCGATGTAGTCGACGTCGGGCTTCTCCATCTGCCCGAGGAACTGCCGCGCGTACGACGAGAGCGACTCGACGTAGCGGCGCTGACCCTCGGCGTAGATCGTGTCGAACGCAAGCGAGGACTTGCCCGATCCGGACAAGCCCGTCACGACGATGAGCTTGTTGCGAGGGAGCGTCAGGTCGATGTTCTTGAGATTGTGCTCGCGCGCGCCCTTGATGACGATCGCATCGAGGGCGTGGGTCACGTCCGGCATACCGACCTACGACCGCTCGCGTGCACCGAACGGTTCCACGCGTCGCGCTCCTCCAGCATGCTGCTGAAGCACGCAGCGCTCGCTCGCCGGCCCTGTCACGGCCGTTCCACCGGGATCGCGGCGGGGACGTCGGCGATCGAGGCGACGACCGCGTCCGGGCGCGGCGCGCCCTCGGGGATCGGAATCGCGTGGACGTCGAGCAGCACGGTAAACAGGCCGGCCTCGTGGGCGCCGGTCGACGTCGCGCGCGTAGCGGTCGCCGACCATCGCGGCGCGCTCCGGCTCGCTGCCGAGCTCGCGGCACGCGTGCCGGAACAGCTCGGGGTCGGGCTTCACCATGCCGACCTCGTCGGCCAGGAAGAACGCGTCCATGTGCTCGCGCAGTCCCAGGCGGTCGATCTTGTCGTGGTGCGTCGCGGCGAAGCCGTTCGTCACCAGCCCGAGCTTGCAGCCGCGCGCGCGCAGCGCGGCGAGCGCGTCGAGCGCGCCGGGCCACAGCACGAGCGATTCGGATCGCGCGCGAACGTACGCGTTCGCCGCGCGGCGCGCGAGATCGAGGTCGTCGATGCCGACCGCGCGCAGCGCGCCGTGCCACATCCGCTCGCGCTCGGTGCCGATCGCGTTCGACAGCGACGCGGACGAGAGCGCCGTCCAAAAGCTCGTCGCCGCGTCGTCGTACGCGTCGGCGAGCGCCTGCGCGTCGATGCCGTGCTCGCGCGCGATCGCGTCGGCGACGACGCGCGCGGCGGCGCGATACGCCGTCGTGTCGTCGTGCAGCGTGTCGTCCAGATCGAACAGCACCGTGTCGATACGCATGGTCTAACGGCGCTTCGCCCCAGGCTCCGCGCCCCACACGCGATGCGTGGGGCCCCCTGTCCGACCTCGCAACGCCATCACCGCAGGCATCGCTTCTGCTGCGCTCGGTCCATCACCGTTGTCTCAGAACCTCACCGCGAACGAGCGCAGCGCGTACGCGCCGAGCGCGAACACGAGCGTCTCCTCGACGATCGCGCCGTCGCCGGCGACCGGCCGTTCCGTCGCGTCGACGGGAACGGCTTCGCGCATGCGGCCGCCGCAACGCAGAGCGACGCGACGCGCCTCGCCGTCGCACTCGCGCACGCGCACGATGACCGCGTCGCCTTCGTCGGACGGATACGTCGCGACGATCAGCACCGACTCGTCTTCGCACGTGAACAGCCGCACGCGCGGCTCGGGCGCGGCGTACGCTTCCCACGCGTGCTCCAGCGCCGAGATCGAGGCGCCGGCGGTCGGCACGAGCGCGTACGCGAGCCGCTGCTCGCCGACGTCCGCTCGAGGATCGGGCCAGCGCGGCGACCGCAGCAGCGACGTGCCGAGCCGCACGCCGCCGCCCTCGAGGCCGACCGCGTTCCAGCCGTAGAGGTCGGGCGCGAACACGGCGAGGCCGTGTTCGCCGTCGCTCACGTGCGCCCAGCGCTGCGCCGGAACTTCGAACTGCGCGCGCTCCGCGTCGGTCTGCGGGTACGCGCTGCGCAGAGCGTCCCGTGCTGCTGGCCGTACCGCACGTCGCGCGCGCGCACCGCGACGCGGTGCTCCGCGCGGAGCAGCACGTGGCTCTCGTGCCACGCCACGGCCGCATCGACGCGCACCCACGGCTCCTCTTCGTGCAGCGCGACGCGCATCGCCAGCTTCGACCTGCGCCCGACCGCGAGCCGTACGACGAGCTCGCCCTCCTCGAGCGCGCAGCCGCCGGGCTTGACCGAGCACCGGCGCGCGCGCGTACGAGGCGTCGACGTTCCACGCGTCCCACTGCTTCGGGCGGTCGGCGTACGCGGTGACGCCGTTCGCCGGCGCGACGAGGTTCGGACCGTCGCGCGCTCCCAGCTCCTCGATCGTCCCGTCCTCGCGAACGCGCGCGCGGACGAACGCGTTCTCGAACACCCAGCCGTCGCCGTCGCGGCGCGGCGCGACGGGCGGCGGCGGCGCCGCGTGCAGGTCGCTGCGCGGCAACACCGCGGTCGGCCGACTCGACGACGCGCGCGACGATCGCGAGCACGCGGTCGTACTCCTGGTGGACGTCGGCATAGACGCCCGAGATCGACGTGCCCGTGATGACGTCGTGAAACTGCGCGCGCAGCACGACGCGCCACGCGCTGCGCAGATCGTCCGCGAGCGCACGCCGTACGGTCGCCGGAGCGCGCACCGCGACGCACCACGACGCGAGCTCTTCGGCGTGCGCGAGTCGACGCTCGAGCAGCGCGTTGCGCTGCTTGACGTCGTGATGCGTCGTGTACGTGCCGCGGTGTGTCTCGAGGTACAGCTCGCCGCGGTGGTCCGGCAGCCCCGTCGACGTCGATCGCGCGAAACCAGTCGTCGACGCGCGTCCAGCCGCGCGAGCCGCCGCCGACGTGCGCGAGGTCCTCGTCGGTCGCGCCGCCGCCGCCGTCGCCGTAGCCGACGACGAGCAGCTCGTCGCGTGCCGTCGCCGTCGTGACGCGGTGATCCGTGATGCCGCCCTCGTATGCGTCGAGCATCGCGCCGATCACGGTCGACCCGTCGTCGCCGTGCCAGCGGAACTGCGGATACGGCCAACGCGTCGTGTCGTTCCACTGCAGCTTCGTCGTCGCGAAGTACGCGATGCCCGCGTGCGCGGCGAGCTGCGGGAACGTCGACGGAAACCCGAACGTGTCCGGCAGCCATGCGACGCTCGGTTCGACGCCGAGCTGCTCGCGCGTCCACCGCATGCCGTGCGCGAACTGCCGCAGCACGGACTCGCCGCTCGGCGCGTGGAGATCGGGCTCGACCCACATCGACGCGACGCTCGCATCCCATCGCGACGCGGCGTGCGCGCGAACGCGCGCGGCGACGTCGTCGTCGGTCGCGAAGACCCACGCGTACAGCTGCGGCTGGCTCTGCGTGAAGACGAACTCGGGATCGTTGTCGAGCTGCCGCAGCGCCGTCGCGAACGTGCGCATCGCTTTGCGCCGCGTCGCCTCGTACGTCCACAGCCACGCGACGTCGAGGTGCGCGTGTCCGACGAGCGGCGCTGCGACCGCGCTGCCGGCGCCGTTGCGCCGCGCGCGGCTCGACGTCGAGCGTCTCGCCGGGCTTCTGCGCGGCGAGCGCGAGCATCAGGCGCCACCGCACGCCGTTCCCGGCCGGCAAGCCGGAGATCGGAAGCGACCGGCGCTCGACCTCCATGGCGATCTCGTGTTCGCCGGGCGCCGGCGGAAGGTCGATCGTGGCGTGCTTGGTGTCGAACGCGCCGCGCACGACGCCGTCGATGCGCAGCAGCGCGCCGGTGCGCGTGGGATACCGCAGCCGCAGCGGCTCGTCGGGAAACGTGGCGCTGCCGGCAAGCGTGATCACGCGCTCGTCCGCGCCTCGCCGCGCGAGGCGAACCCGCATCACAGACTGGCGCTCAGCGCATCGTTCGCGGTCGTGCAGTTCGCGCGCGCGGCGTTCTTCGAGTCGAGGACGTACCGGAACACGACCGCAAACCGCTCGCGCGAACGCGCGTGCGGCACCTGCACGCGAAACGCCGCGACGTAGCTCTGCGCTCCTCCGAGCGCCGGGACCGGCTGCGTGCCGATCGTCGTGCCGTCGCGGACGAGCTCGAGGTGCTGGAGCGTGTCGGGCGGCTGCGCGATCGGACCGCGGTTCTTGATGTCGACGGTCACGACGTAGTTGTCGTTGCCCGCGTTCGCGCGCACGATCTTCAGCCGCGCGTTCGCGACGAGCGGATCGGCGGGACACGACGAGTGCGCAGCGGTCGTCATGACGGCGGCCAACGCGAACGCAAGCATCACGGCTAGTTCGGATGCGCCTCCGTCTCGCCTTCGAAGTAGTCGAGCTCCGGGTTGTCACGCACGATGATGCCGGGATCGCCGAGCATCACCTTGCGCGACTCGGGATAGTAGCAGACGTCGCTCGGATCGGCGTTCGCGATCATGAGCACGACCGTGTCCTCGTCGGCCTCGTTCGAGAGCCGGTGCGCTCCCGCGGGGCTCGCCGGAAAGGCGACGATGTCGCCGGTGCGCAGCGTGAAGGTGCCGCGCGGTGTGCGCAGCGTCGGCGTCCCTCGCATCACGACGAAGAGCTCTTCCTCGGCCGTGTGCCAGTGGTTCGGGCAGTACGATTGCCCGCGCCGGAGACGCCCCGCGGCGTACGCGAGCTTCTCCGCGCCCAGCATGAACCCGATCTCGGCGGCTTCGCCGTCGAACGGCGCCGGATCGCCGTCGAAGCGCCGGAAGGCCAGCTCGTCGAGGTTGACGCGGCTCGCGAGCACGCCGTCGCGCGCGCCGAGCGCCGCCCCGATCGCTTCGTACGCGTTGCCGAACAGGCACGCGCCGTCGCCGACGAGCAGGTTCGCGACGCGATACTTGCGGAGCGCGCGCAGCGACAGCGTCGCGACGTCGGGATCGGCGACTTTCGGCATCAGCACGAGCGCGCCGGCCGGCTTGCCCCACAGCGCGTCGCCCACGAGCGCGGCGTTGCGCTCGCGGTCGACGAGCGCGATCTCACCGGGCGTCTTCAGGCCGTCGAAGCCCAGCACGGTCCACCCGAAGATGCGCTCACCCGGCTGCACCGTGCGTTCGGGCGGCCGCGCGAGCAGCGGCGCGTCGAGCGCGCTCGCGATGACCGGCGCCCCGGTCGCCTCGGCGACCATCGCGCTGAACCGCTCGTGGTCGCGGTTGGTGACGAGCACCGCCGCGACGCCGCGCTCGCGCAGCGCGGTCATCGTCTCGTCGTCGGGCTCGACGGGGTCGACGACGAGATTGCCGTCCGCGTGCTCGCACAGGAAACCGTTGAAGTCCATATCGCGGTCGGGCTGCCACCGCGACCATGACCACACGCCGGGAACGCCCATTTGCCGCATGCGGCGGTCTCCGCCGCGCGACCGCCGCAATCATTTCTCGCCAACGGGTACGATACCGTACGAGGACGATGCCAATGACCAAACGCCGCCTTGCTTCCCTGACTCTTGCCGCGACGCTCGCGATGACGGCCGCGCCCGCGGCGCCGGCGCTCGCCGACGGCGCAGCAAGCACGCGCAACATTCTGCTCGGCGGAGCCGCCGCGGCGGCCGCGCTGATCATCATCAACCACAACAAGCAAGTCCATGCGAAGTACGCGGAGTACGACCGGCGCCAAGCGGAGACGCAGGCGCAAGCGAACGACGCAGAAGCGGCGTACGACTCGGAGCGGCAGGCATACGCGCACGAAGCCGCGCTCGTCGGCTCGTACCAGCACGAGGTCGCGATCCAGCACAACCAAGTCGTGTCGCTCCGGCACCAGCTCGCGATGACGCGGTCGGCGGAACACCGGCTCGCGATGCAGCAGCGCCAATTCCATCCGCTCGTCGCGGATGCGCGCGTCATGAAGTCGCAGCCGAATCCGAACCCGCCGATCCGCGTCGCGCCGGTTTCGTACGGCTGGGGCACGCTCTAACTCGGTGAACCGGTTTCTTCTCTTCGCCTGGACGATCGCGCTCGCGGTCGGCCAGGCGGGGTGCGCGCACAACGGCCCCGATCCGAAAGTGATGGCCGACAGCGCCACGCACGGCGTGTACGACGCCGATTACGACCGCACGACGGCGAACTTCGACTCCGCGTTGAAGCTCTCGGTGACGCGCGCTTCCATCGGACAGATCTCCGACAAGATGCACGCGCTCGGCGCGCTGCACGATCTCAAGGCGACGACGAGCGACCCGGACAAGGGCCGGTACGACTACGAGGCGTCGTTCGACAAGGGCGCGATGCTCGTGCAGATCCGCCTCGACCCGAACGGCAAGATCGGCGCGTACCGCGTCTCGCCCGTCATCTCGCCTTCTTAGGCTTTGTTGATCGTGCCGCGGCAGCCGGGCACCTTGCACGTGCAGCGCTTGCGGTCGGAGTGCAGCGAGTCGACGTAGTCGACGGTGATCTCCTCGCCCGGCCGGATGTCGCGGAGCGCGAGCACGAGCAAATGGCCGCGCACCGTCTGCATGAAGCACGCCGGCCGGCACGAGTGGTTGATGTAGTGCGTGCCGTTGCCGCCGCGGCTGCCGTCGATGCTCCAGCGCTCGTCGAGCCCCGAGATGCGCAGAACGCGGCGATGCCCGCGCCGTTCCGCTTCGGCGTTGGTGATGCGCTCGCCGGTGTACTCGGCGACCTTGTGGCGCGCGCGAAACGGCCGCGTCGCGAAGCAGCCGCGCCCGTGGATGCGCGAGCGCTTCACCGTCAGACCCGGCGCGAGCTTCATGCGGGCGCTTCGCCGCCGGTCCGCATGATCAGTAGGCATCCTTTCGATCGACGACGCGCGCTACGATGATGCGCTGATGTTGCTTGTCCAGCGCAAAGACTGCCCGACGCGAGGAACGCGCTGAGCCTCATCAGTTGCGCTTCAATACCGTCACGGACACGTGAGGAATCGTGATTACGCAGCGCCCGCTTGGTAACAAAACCTCCACGTTATTTGTGACCGAGCTCAGCCTCGACCATATGGACGGGCACGACCTCGACGTCGTCCGCGCGTGCTTCAGCGAATGCGACCTCGTCGTCGGAATCAAGCGGCTCGTCGTCGATCGGAGCCGCCTCGAAAGCCGCGAACACTTCTGCCGGCGACGGCTCACGATAGTCATCCGGTACCGCATCGACCACTCTATTGCAGAAGACCGCGGTCATCCATCGGAGTCATTATACCATGTCGCGCGGACTGCTCTGCATCACACCATGTGGACGCCTTCAGCCGGACCCCGCGCCGGCGCGTTCGTACGCGTGCTTGACCAGCGCGACGCTGCGATAGACGAAGTGCACGAACTTGCCGTACGGCGCGAGCGCGAACGTCCCGCCGACCGCGCCGAGGTGCACGGCGAGCAGCGACGGCATCGCGGCCGTGTCTCGCAGCGCGAGCAGCGCGAGTCCCGTCAGAGCGACGGCTTCGAGCATGCCCAGGAACGCGTAATCGAGCGCGATCATACGTGCATGCGTCGGCCGCCGATCGTTGCGTCCTTTGAGCGCCAGCAGGCCCGCGGCGCCGATCGCGACGGCGATCCCGCCGGCGGTCCCCGACGCGACGGGAACGCTCCACAGCGCGAACGGCGGCAGGATGCCGAGGAAGTCTTGCTCGACGCCGGCGCTCGTCGTCGCGACGAAATCGGCGATGACGCCCCAGAAGACGAGCGCATGGAAGACGCGGCGGCGTGACGAGCGTCGCGTCGCGTCATAGCATCCGGCGCCGCCGCCTTTGAGGTACGTCAGGTTGAGCGCCTCGCGCAGCGCGGTACGCAGGGAGACCGGCGTCGCGAAACGTTCTCCGCCGCCGATCTCCCGAGCGAACGCACGTGCACCGAGCACGAGCGCGAGCAGCGCCCACGTGCCCAGTGCGAACGCGACGCCGAGCATCACCGCGTACGGCACGACGCGGTAGAATGCGCCGGGCCCGTGCTGCGCCGTGACCAGCGTGCGCGCACCCTCGAAGGCGAGTACGCCGGCGAGCACGACCGCGACGCCGCCGAGCAGCGCAAAGGTCGCTGCGCCGCGCGGCCCGCACATCGCCGCGGCCATGGCGCGCGGCAGCGTGAACCGCTCGTACGTCCGGACCCGGACGGCGCTCAGCGCGGCCGGAATGTTGATCGCGTAGACGTGCGGCGGTGTGAACATGCACGCGTCGTAGCACATGCGGCAGTCGTGACACAGGTTCGCGAGGTACGCGGCATCGGCCGAACCGATCGTCGTGCGCAGCTGCGCCGCGCCGAACGTCGCGCAGTAGCCTTCGCAGTACCGGCATGCGTTGCACACCGCGAGCTGGCGATCGAGCTCGGTGACGAGATCAACGTCCTGCATGCTGCGCCGCCTGCCGTCCGGCGATGCGCCCGAAGACGGACCCGATGGTGAGCCCGAAGCCGGCGAGATAACCTCGCGTCAGAATGTTGCCCGCCATGCACTCGCCGGCCGCGAAGAGGTTCTCGAACGGCGTGCCGTCGTCGCGCAGGACACGCGACGACGCGTCGACCGCGACGCCGAGATACGTGAACGTCACACCCGGCCGAAGCACGTAGCCGTAGTACGGCGGCGTGTCGATCGGCTGCGCCCAGTTCGACTTCGGCGGAACGAGCCCGTGCGTCGCGCACCCGTCCAGGACGCCGAGCGTCACGGTGCCGCCCGGCTCGATCGCGTCGTTGAACGCGCGGACGGTGCGCTCGAGCGCGGCTGCATCGAGCCCGATCGCATCTGCCAGCGCTGCGATCGAATCCGCCTGCACCGGCCGGAACGCCGACGGAATGAACGTGCCGGCGGTCTTCGCGTCGAAGATCGCGAACGCGATCTGATCCGGCTGCTCGGCGATGAGCTTGCCCCAGATCGCGTAGCGCTTCGGCCACAGGTCCTCGCCCTCGTCGTAGAAGCGCTCGCCGCGCGCATTGACCGCGATGCCGAACGGAATCGCGTCGATGCGCGTGACGATGCCGCCGTCGAACCGCGGCGCGCGTGCGTCGACGGCGACGGCGTGAAAGCCGCGCGGATCGCCCGTGCGGCGCGCGCCGGCGGCGTACATCGCTTTGAGCGCGACGCCCGTGTTGTACGGCGTACCGCGAATGGTGAAGCGCGACGCCGCGTCGCCCCAGTACTCGCGCAACCAGTCGACGTCCGCTTCGAAGCCGCCGGCCGCCACCACGACGGCATCGCACCGCACGGTCTCATGCCCGGCGGTGTTCTCGTACACGACGCCGGTGACGCGCGCGCCGTCGCACGGCACCGCGCGCACCGTCGCGCCGTACGCGACGCGCACGCCGAGCGCGAGCGCCGTATCGTAGTACGTGTTCACGAGCGCCTTGCCGCCGCCGAGGAAGAACCCGTTCGTGCGCGAGAGGTGTAGCGTCCCGGTCAGCGGCTTCACCCACCGCACGCCCTGCTCGGTCATCCACTGCGCGAGCGTCTCCGATTCGCGCACGCAGAGCCGCGCGAGCGGCTCGTTCGTCTCGCCGCCGGTCACGCGCAGCAGGTCGTCGTACAGCTCGTCCTCCGCGTACGCGCCGGTCGCGGCGGCGTTGGGCGCGGCGTGCGCGAACCGGATGTCGCGCGTGTGGCGCGTGTTGCCGCCGCGCATGTGCTCCGGGGCGCGCTCCAGCATCACGACGTCGGCGCCGGCGCGCCGCGCGGAGATCGCGGCGCACAGCGCGGCGTTGCCGCCGCCGCAGACGACGACGCTCACCGGATCGTGAGCGACGCGTGCGGCAGGCCCGTGACGAACATGTGGCCGGGATCGTGCGTGATCGCGAACGGAACCTTGCTGGCGACGATCACGCACTGCGGCGTGACGCCGCAGCCCCAGAACACGGGGACGTCGCCCGGCTCGAGCACCGGCGGATCGCCGTACTCCGGCCGCATCAGATCGTCGATGCCGAGCTGTGCCGGATCGCCCCACGCGACGGGCTCGCCGTGCATCAGACGGAACGGGCGCGTCACGTCACGCACGCGTTCGATGTCGTGCGCCTTGTACGGGCGCATGCTGACGACCATCGTGCCGTGCAGCCGTCCCGCGGCCGCGAGCGGCACGCGCGTACGGTACATCGGCACGTTGCGCTCGAGCGCGTAGTGGCGCGGCGCGAGGCCCGCTTCGGCGAGCGCGTGGTCGAACGTGAACGAGCAGCCGATCAGAAACGCGACGAGGTCGGCCGACCAGAGACCGCGCACGTCATCCGGGCGCTCCACGAGCGCGCCGTCACGCCACACGCGGTACCGTCCGAGATCCGTGCGCAGATCGGCTCCGCGCGCGCAGCCCGGCTCGTACGCACCGGGCGCGAGCTGCTCGAGAACCGGGCACGGCACCGGATTCCGCGCGCAGAGATCGGCGAGCTCGCCGGCCCACTCGCGCGGAACGACGGCCAGATTCGCCTGCACCCGCTCGGGCGCGAGGCGCGCCGTACTCATTCCGCGATCCCGATGCCGTCGGCGGCATCACGCTCGCGTGCGTTCGGATTGCGCTTCGCCGGATCGCCGTAGCCGCCGCCGCCCGCGGTGCGCACGATGATCGCATCGCCGGGCTCGAGCGGCACGCTGGTCTTCGCGGGCAGCGCGCTCACCGCGCCGTCACGGCGAACGAGCACGTGCGCGCCGTGCGCGCCGTCCGCGCCGCCTTCGGCCCCGTGCGGGCGAACGGCGTGCCGTTCCGCGAGCAGCGACGCCGTCGCCGTTCCCGCGCGCAGCGCGAACGCGCGCACGAGGCCGGAGCCGCCGCGGAACTCGCCGTCGCCCGCGCTCGTCTCCGCGAACTCGTACGCGGTGATCAGCATCGGCATCTGCCGTTCGATCGCTTCGATCGGCGTGTTCAGCGTGTTCGTCATGTGCGCGTGGATGCCGTCGATGCCGTCGGCGTTCGGGCGCGCGCCCATGCCGCAGCCGTTCGTCTCGTAGAACGCCCACGACGTGCCTTCACCGTCCAAGCCGCCGATCATCACGTTGTTCATCGAGCCGCCGCTCTGCGCGGGAACGCGTCCCGGCGCGAGCTTCGCGAGCGCGCCGAGCACGAGATCGGCGTTACGCATCGACGTCTCGACGTTCCCCGCGCTGACCGGCGCCGGACGCCGCGGGTTGAGCAGCGTCCCTTCCGGCACGACGACGCGGATCGGCGCGAACGAGCCGTCGTTCATCGGGATGCGCGGATCGGTCACGGCGCGTACGGCATAGTAGCACGCCGGACAGCGTCACACCGTAGACCGCGTTCAGCGGCATCGCGCGCTGCGCGCTCGTGCCCGCGTAATCGAGGTCGAGCTCTTCGCCGCGCTTCTCGAGGCGCACGCGCAGCACGACCGTCGGCTCGCCGTGCTCGTCCTCCATCACGTCCTCGTGCTCGACGACGCCGTCGGGGAGCGCGCGCAGCGCAGCGCGCGTGCGCCGTTCGCCGTCGGCAAGCGCCTTCTCCAGCGACGCATCGACGACGTCGAGTCCGTACCGCTCGACGAGCTCGAGGAAGCGCCGCTCGCCGACGTAGTTGCCCGCGATCTGCGCGCGCAGATCGCCCGCGCGCGCTTCCGGCGTGCGCGAGTTCGCCCGCATGAGATCGACGGTCTCGTCGAGCACACGGTCGTCGCGCACGAGGAGCGTCGGCGAGAAGACGGCTCCTTCGGCAAAGAGGTCCCGCGCGTCAGGCGGCATCGATCCCGGCACCGCGCCGCCGACGTCCGTGTGGTGCGCCTTGTTCGCCGCGTACCCGACGAGCCGCTCGCCGTGATGGATCGCGCGAATCACGGTAACGTCGTTGAGATGCGTGCCGGACAGGTACGGATCGTTCACGACGATCATCTCGCCGCGCGCGAGCGGGCGGCCGTGCTCCTCGAGCCACGCGATCGTGCGGCGCAGGCCCCACGGCAGCGAACCGAGGTGCACCGGGATGTGCTCGGCTTGCGCGATGAGGCGTCCGCGCGCATCGAACAGCGCGCACGAGTGATCGAGGCGCTCCTTGATGTTCGGAGAGTACGCGGCGTCGCGCACGGCGATGCCCATCTCCTCG
Source organism: Vulcanimicrobiota bacterium (assembly GCA_963841685.1). GTDB lineage: Bacteria > Vulcanimicrobiota > Vulcanimicrobiia > Vulcanimicrobiales > Vulcanimicrobiaceae > Vulcanimicrobium. Next base: position 604,904 of record CAWJDU010000003.1, on the reverse strand, counting down.
CTGGCGTAGATCAGCGCCGACGACACGAGCTCGGCGGTGATCGGATCGAGAGCCGCGGCTGCGGTCATGCGGAACGCTCCATGACGAGATTTTCGAACGCGTCGACGCGCGCATGCCAGCCCGGCGCGACGTACGTCGTCGCGTCGTACTGTTCGACGATCGCCGGGCCCTCGAACGCATCGCCCCCTCGCAGCATCGCGCGGCCGAACACCGGCGTGGCGACGAAACCGTCGCCGTCGTACGCGTCGCGGTGCTCGCGCAGCGCGCGCTCTTCCGGCTTGCGCTTTGCGGGCGTCGCAGCGGCCACGAGGCGCGGCTTCGGCGTCGCGCCGATCGCGACGACGCGCGCCGTCACCACCTCGACGGGATCGCGCCGCGCGGCGAAACCGTAGCGCGCCTCGTGGCGCGCGTGAAACGCCTCGACGGCTTCTTCGATGGAGCGCGGCTCAACGACCGTCAGCTCCGTCGACTGCCCGACATACCGCAAGTCGAGCTCGCGCACGAAGCTGCGCTGCGCCTTCGCGACGCCTTGCTCGCCGAGCGCGGTGTCGCCCTCGCGCGCGAGCGCGTCGAAGGTCTTGCGCGCGCGCGACCACGTCTCTTCGGTGGCGGGCGCGACCAGCGAGCGCACCGCCGTGGCGCGGACGTCCGCGGCGAGCAGACCGTACGCCGAGAACAATCCCGGGAGCGCCGGCACGACGACGCGCGCGACGCCGATGTCGCTCGCGACCGCGCACGCGTGCAGCGGGCCGCCGCCGCCGAACGCGAGCAGCGTGAAGTCGCGCGGATCGTACCCGCGCTCGACCGAGACGATGCGCAGCACCTTCGCCATCTCGGCATCGACGAGCGTGACGATGCCCGCCGCCGCGCGCTCGATGTCGCCGTCGACGGGCGCGGCGACCGACATGACGGCCGTGCGCGAGCGTTCGGCATCGATCGGAAAGGCGCCGTCGAGCAGCGCGCGCGGATTCAGCCGGCGCAGCACGACGTTCGCGTCGGTGACCGTCGGCCGATCGCCGTTGCCGTAACATGCGGGGCCCGGCTCGGCACCGGCGGACAGCGGTCCGACGCGCAGCGTTCCGGCCGCATCGATCCACGCGATCGTGCCGCCGCCCGCGCTCACCTCGGCGAGGTCGACGAACGGAAAGCGCACGGGATAACCGCTGCCCTTCACCGAGCGGCCGCTGTGCGTCGATCCGGCGGCTTCGAACGACGCGCTGATCTGCGGCTCGCCCTTGAAGACCGTGCCGGCTTTCGCCGTCGTGCCGCCCATGTCGAACGAGAGCACGTTGTCGATGCCCATCGCGCGGCCGACGTACGCCGCCGCGATGACGCCGCTCGCCGGACCGCTCTCGATCAGCGTCGCCGGGCGGTGCGACGCCGACTTCAGCGCGGCCATGCCGCCGTCCGAACGCATCACGAAGATCGGCGCGTGCACGCCCGCATCGCGCACGCCCCGCGCGACGCGGCCGAGGTAAGCCTGCACGATCGGCGCGAGCGCGGCGTTGACGACCGTCGTCGAGAACCGCTCGTACTCGCGGTACTGCGGATCGATCTCCGACGAGAGCGATACTTCGACGTCCGGGATCGACGTGCGCAGCGCTTCGTCGATGAAGCGCTCGTGCTCGCCGTCGACGTCCGAGTGCAGCAGGCCCACGGCGACCGCAGTGATGCCGCGCTCCTGCACCGTGGTCACCGCACGCTGCACGGTTTCGAGATCGAGCGGCACGAGCACCGAGCCGTCGTGCGCGCGGCGTTCGCGCACGACGAGCCGGTCCTCGCGCCGCGCGAGCGGCTTCGGCCGCGTGACGTTGAGGTCGTAGAGCGCGCTGCGGTTCTGCCGCCCGATCTCGAGCACGTCGCGAAAGCCTTCGGTCGTGATGAACGCGACCCGCGGCAGCTCGAGGTGCACCTGCCCGAGCAGCGCGTTCGTCGCGATCGTGCTCGCGTGCGCGACGAGCGCGACGTCGTCCGCGGCAATCTCGCTCGAGCAGCGCGCGCAGCGCGTCGAGAAGCCCGTCCTCGGGCGCACGCGGCGTCGAGGACACCTTGTGCCGCAGCATGCGGCCGTCGTCCGAGAGCGCGACGAGATCGGTGAAGGTGCCGCCAATGTCGACGCCGACGCGCCAGTTCATACCGCACCGATTCCGAGGAACGCTTCTTGCACCAACGGATCTCCGATCAAGTCGTGGGCCGCGCCGCTCAGGACGACGCGGCCGGTTTGGAGTACGTACGCCGTGTCGGCGACCTTCAGCGCTTCGCGGACGTTCTGCTCGACGAGCAGCACCGTCGTGCCGCCGGCCGCGACCGCCTTCACGCCCGCGTAAATCAGCGGGATCAGCTTCGGCGCGATGCCGAGCGACGGCTCGTCGAGCATCAGCAGCCGAGGCCCGCTCATCGTACCGCGCGCGATCGCCAGCATCTGCTGCTCGCCGCCGGAGAGCGTCGACGCGCGCTGATCGATTCGTTCGCGTAGGATCGGAAATGCCCCGAACGCGGCGTCGAGACGGCTCGCGCGGTGCTCGCGATCGCGGTCGACGAACGCGCCGAGCAGCAGGTTGTCGCGCACCGTCGCGCTCGCGAACACGCGGCGCCCTTCCGGGACGTGCGCGATGCCGCGGCGCACGATCCGGTGCGGCGCTAGTCGCGTGATGTCCTCGCCGTCGATGCGGATCGTTCCGCGCTCCACGCGCACGAGGCCCGGAGATCGCGCGCAGCAGCGTCGTCTTGCCCGCGCCGTTCGCGCCCACCAGCGCGACGATCGCGCCCCGGTCGGCGCGCAACGACACGCCGTTCAGCGCTCGCATGCCGTCGTACGTGACCGCAAGCTCGTCGATCACGAGCAGCGGATGCGCAGCCCGCGCCACCGCGCTCGCGCTCACGAGAGCCTGTCCTGAGCTTGTCGAACGGCGATCTCCCCGTGCTCGAGCGGCGCGCCGAGGTATGCCTCCACGACGCGCGGATCCCGCACGGCGTCGGCGGCCGTACCGCTGAAGATCGTCTTTCCCGCGGCGATCACGATGACGTGCTGCGCGATCGGCATGAGGACTTCCATCACGTGCTCGACCATCAGCACCGTGATGCCGCGCGCGAGCACGCGGCGCAGCAGCTCCACCGCACCGCGGCACTCCGCCGGCGTGAGTCCCGCCATGACCTCGTCGAGCAGCAGCAGCGCCGGATCGGTCGCGAGCGCGCGCGCGACCTCGAGCCGCTTCTTGTCGGCGATCGTCAGCGCGCGTCCGAGCCGGTGCCGTTTCTCCGCCAGGCCCACGAACGCGAGCACCTCCTCGGCATGCGTGACGGCGTCGTGCAGGCGGCGATGGCGCAGGAGAGCGGCCGTCGTGACCGCTTCGAGCACCGTCATGTCGGCAAACGTCTGCACGATTTGATACGTGCGTCCGATCCCGAGCGCGGCGACGCGATGGTACGCCGTTCCGGCGATCTCGCGGCCGCGAAACTGCACGCTTCCGGCGCTCGGCTTCTCCGCGCCGGAGATGCACGCGAACGCCGTGGACTTTCCCGCGCCGTTCGGCCCGATCAAGCCCGTCAGCGATCCGTCCGCGACGTCGAGATCGACGCCGTCGAGCGCGCGCAGCGAGCCGAAGCGCTTCGTGAGTCCGCGCACCTGAAGGATCGGTTCGCCGTTCATCCCGCGCCCGGCAGCGGCGTCACGGCGTTCGGATCGAACGTGATGTGCGCGCCGCGCATCGGTATGCGCAGCACCGGCCCGGACACGAAGGCGGCGCGCAGCACGGCGATGCGCGCCGTCGCGACCGCGGCATCCGCCCGCACGTGGTATGCGCGCGCGAGCAGCGCGCCGAGATCGTCGCCCGCGTGCAAACCGCAACGCCAGCCGGATGCGGCAGCATCGAGAAGCGCGCCGTAAGCGGGCCCGGACGCGTACGCGAACGACCGGACGTACGACGCGCGCCGGCGCCCGGTCGCAAGCCGCTCGACGGCGCGTGCGGCACGATCGGCGCGCATGGTGGTCAGCGCGATGCCGGTGTCTTCCGCGAGACCCTCGTTGTCCATCAGCGCGTTCTCGTTCTTCGCCGCCGGCGGGAACAGCGCGAACCGTTTCGCGCGAAACGCGAGCGCGTCCGCAACCGCGGCACGGCGCGCCGCGCCGGAAGCCGTGAGGGCACGCGCCAGCGCTCGCCACTCCAGCTGCAGCCAGTAGCGCCCGTTCTCCGTGTCAAGGTGATCGTTGCTCGGGAACGAGCCCGGCAGGTGCAGCGCGTCTTGCACGCGGTGCCACGACTCGTGCATGACGAGAATGTTCCGCTCGATCGGATCCTCGGGCAGCGGCCACATCACCATCGACCAGCGCGAGCCGTCGAGCGTGAACGCCGTGTTCGCGATCGCGATCGACGCGGGCAGCGTCCCGACGTAGACGCCGTCGCGCAGCGCCGCGTGCAGCGAAGCACTGTCGTCGTTCGCGACGACCGCGCGCGTCTCGGGATCGACGAACAGCTGCGGCCCGCAGAGCGACACGCCCCACAGCGCTCCGCGATCGCGATTGCACGCGCGCTGCCGCTCCGCCCACGCCGCCTTCGCGACCGCCGGATCGATCGACGAATCGGCCGCGCGCACCGCCGTCGCCGGCACGGCCGCCGCGAGGCAGACGATCGCCAGCGCGGCCGCGACGGCGGCGCCCCGGCGGCGTCGCAGCGCGTCGACGATCGATCCCACGATCCCGTGCGGCCGCAGCGCCGCGATCAGGCAGATGATCGCGCCGTAGATCACGAGGTCGTAGCCCTTTCCCGTGCCGCCGAGCTGCAAGGCGACGCCCTTCGCGAGCACGACGTAGACGAGGGCGCCGACCGCGGGTCCCCAGAGCGTACCGATGCCGCCGACGACGCCGATCAGCGCGATGTCGATCGACACCGCGAGCGCGATCGTCGACGGCGGGTCGATGAAGAGCGTGTACTGCGCGTACAGCACGCCCGCCGCCGACGCGATCACCGCCGACCACACGAACGCGATCAGCTTCGTTCGCCGCTCGTCGATGCCGACCGACGCCGCGGCAGCGTGGTTCGCGCGCAGCGCGCGCAGGTAATAGCCGAGGCGCGAGCGTTCGAGCGCCATCGTCGCAACCTGCGCCGCCGCGAACAGCGCGAGCGCGAGCAGCACGTACGGACCCTTCGAAGCGAACTGCATCGCGGCCCACCCGGTCTGAATGGGCAGCTCGAAGCCGTTGGCCCGGCCGAACCAGGGCGCGGTGCGCACGAACGTCTCGACGAGCGCCGCCACCGCGATCGTCGCGATCGAGAAGTAATGTCCGCGCAAGCCGAGCGTCGGAAAACCGGCGATCACGGCGAGCAGCGCGGCGGCGAGCGCGCCCGCCGGGAGCGCGAGCCACGGCGAAACGCCGTTCGTCACGCACAGCGCGGCGGCGTACGCGCCGCATCCGAAGAAGATCGCGTGACCGAACGAGATGTTGCCGGCGTAGCCGCTGATCCAGTTCCACGATTGGCCGAGCACCGCGTACAGCAGCAGCGTGAACGCAAGGTCCAGCGTCACGGCGTCGTGCACGGTGAACGACGCGACGACGCCGATCGCGACGATGACGGCAAGCGCGATCCCGTGCGTGCGCGCGCTGCGATCGCTCATCGGCGCCCGAGCAATCCTTGCGGGCGCAGCAGAACGACGGCGAGATACGCGACGTAGACCGGCACGAGCTTCAGCTCCGGCGCGAGATAGAATCCCCCGAACACTTCGAGCAGCCCGACGAGCAGCGCGCCCGCGAGCGCGCCGTGGATGCTGCCGAACCCGCCGAGCGCGACGACGACGAACGCCGTGAGCGCGAAGCCCGCGCCGGCGGTCGGAAACACCGGATAGGAGAGCATGAGCAGCGCGCCGGCGGCACCGACGCACGCGGCGCCGATGCCGAACGCGAGCGCATTGACGCGCTGGACGTCGATCCCCATCAGCGTCGCCGCGACGCGGTCTTCGGCGACGGCCCGCATCGCGCGTCCGGTCTCGGTGTACTCCACGAACGCGAAGAGCGCGCCGGTGAGGATCAGCGCGCCGAGCCCCTCGACCAGCGTCGCCTCCGACAGCGCGATCGGTCCGAGGCGCAGCGTCGCCTGCAGCGGCGGGTTCGGCACGCTCTGATAGTCGCTCGTGAAGAGCGCCTGCGCGGCGCCTTGCAACAGCACGAGCAATCCGAACGTACCGAACACGGTGGCCTCCGGCGGCCCCGCGAGCAGACGCCGCACGAACACGCGGTACACGATCACGCCGAACAGGAACAGCGCGATCACGGCGAGCGGCAGCCCCACCAGCGGGCCGAGTCCGAGCAGCGCGAGGCCGAGCGTCGCGTACATCGCGAGCATCAAGAACTCGCCGTGCGCGAAGTTCACCACGTCCATCACGCCGTAGATCAGCGTGAGCCCGACGGAGACGAGCGCGAACACGAGGCCCGTCAGCACGCCTCCGGCGAGCAGCGCGAGGAAGGTGGTCAGCGCTTCCACGCAGGCATGGGCCACACCACCGGCCGTACCGCGATGTCGAACGGCCACACCGTCTCGTACTTGCCGTCCTGCACCTGCTCGATGATGCCTTGCCCGCCGTCGTTCTGTCCGGTCGCGTCGAAGTGGATGCGCGTCCACGGCATCAACGTCAGGTTGCCCGGGATGTTCGTTTTCGTGAGCGCATCGCGGATCGCGTCGGGCTTCGTCGACCCGGCACGGTCGATCGCATCGGCGAGCACGAGAATGCCCATGAAGTCGCGTGCGGTATTGCCGTCGAGCGGCTTGCCGCCGGAACGCTGGCGGAACAGCTGGTCGATCAGCGGCACGGCCTTGTTGCGGTGCTTGATGTCGAGCGAGAACACCTCACGCGTGAACACGCCTTCCGCATCGGCGCCGAGCGTCTTGATGAAGCCGGGATCGATGAAGCCCGCGTCCTGTGCCAGGATCGCCTTCACCGCCACGCCCTGCTGCTTGTAGCCGCGCATGAACAGCAGCGCGTCCGGCAGGTACGACGCCTGCATGATGATGTCGGGCGTCGCGGCTTTGACCTTCTGCACTTCCGCATTGACCTCGGTCGTCGTCGCCGGATACGCGATGCGCGTGGCGACGCTCGTAGCCGTGCTTCTTCGCGCCGGCCTCTTCCGCGTCGCTCGCACCCGTTCCGAACAGCCCGTCCTCGCCGACGATCGCGACGCGCTTCACCCCGAGATCCTTGTTCTTCTTCTTGAGGTCGTCGATGAACTGATAGAAGTTGTCCGCGAACGTCCCGTCATGCGGGGTCGTGCGGAAGAACCACTTCAGACCGCGCGCGGTGAGCCCCGGCGCCGACGAATCGGGGTTGAGAAACGGGATGCCGTAGCGTTCCGCGACCTGCGAGGCGGTCGCCGTCGTCGACGATGCGTACGTGCCGATCAGCGCGACGACGTGCTGCTGCGTGATCAGCTGCTCCGCCGCGGCCCGCGCCTGGTCCGGCTTACCCTGCGAGTCCGCGAACTCGATGCGAATGCGCGCGTGTCCGAGATGCGGCAGACCGCTCTTGCCGACCATCGGCAGCGGATAGCTCACGTGACCGTTGACGAGGTCGGCGGCGAGCTGCTGCGCGGTTTTCAACACCGCGCCGTTCTGTGCGAGCGAACCGGTCAGCGGAAGCACCGAACCGATCACGATCTCCGGCGGATCGGCGGCGCGCGTCGGGCTCGCGCCGCCGAGCGCGGTGAGCGCAAACGCGGCGGCGAGAGCGGCGCTGAGTCCACGGACGAGCATGCGTACCTCTTTCGTTCAGGAGACGAGTGCGGAACGGGCCGCGAGGGATGCGTCGAGCACGCGCGCCAGCGCGTCCTCGCCGAGCGCACGCGCCACGCGCTCGTGCACGAGGCGCGTCGCCGCGACGAATCGCTCGCGTGCCGATTCGTCGGGCTCGATCACGGTCATGTGCTGCGCGAGCTCGCTCTGGAGCTCGCTCGTCGAGCGCCTCCGCGCGGCTGCGCTCGCCGGCGAGCGCGTCGCGCATCGCATCGCGGACGATCGCCGCACCGGAACCGAGCGCGGCGAGGATCTCGGCGTTCGCGAACAGCACGTGCGCCGAAAGCGCGTGTCGCGTGCCGATCACGTATCGCTGCGACTCCCAGAGAGCGAGGCCCGCGACGTTCGCGAGCGAGTTCTCCTGCGCGTCGATCTCGTGCGCTCGCAGGGCGTCGGCGAGCTGCGGAAACGGCAGCGGCACGGCGATGGCGCCGAACGCCTCGGCGAGGTGAACGTTGATCGGCGACTGCTGCACGCGCAAGCGCACGCCGGCGAGATCGGCCGGGTCGTGCACCGGCGTGTCACGCGTCGTGAACCAGCGGAATCCGTTCTCGGCGACGCCCAGCCCGACGAGCCCGAAGGCGTCGGCGTCGTGGAAGACGCGCGCGACGAACGGCCCGTCGTCGAACGCGCGCGCCTGCTCGAACGAGTCGAACAGATACGGCAGCTCGATCAGCTGGGCGTCGGGGATCAGCGTCCCGGCGACCGATGCGGTCACCGACGCGATCGCGACGTCACCGCTGCGCACGTCGACGAGCGTCTGCAGCTCGCCGCCCGGCGCGCGTGACGGCAGCTCGACCTCGATCGCGATCGACCCGCCGCTGCGCTCGCGCACGAGCTCCGCGAAGCGTGCGAGCGTTCGGCCCACGATCGAACGCGGCACCGTGAGCGTCGCCGCGCGCAGCGTGGTCACGACGCCGGCGCGCGGCCGCAGCGGCGCCGGACGCGGCGGAGCCGCGATCGCGTTCGACGCGCGCTCGACGCGCGCGAGCGCGTCCGGCGCGAGGTCCGCCTCGATGGCGCTGAGCGCGCGGCCGACGGGTTCGAGTTCGCCGGCCAGACGCCGCCCCGCCGCGGTCGCGTGGACACGGATGACGCGGCGGTCGTCAGCGTCGGGACGCCGCTGTGCGAGCCCCGCGGCCTCGAGCTTGTCGAGATGGCCGCTGAGCGAGGAGCCGTCGAGGCGCAGCTCCGCCGCGATGTCCGAGGGGCGCAGCCCGCTTTCATCCGCCGCGAGCAGCAGGACCACGAAGTACGGGATGTAGCTCAGTCCGTGCGGCCGCAGCCGCCGGTTGTACTCGCGCACGATTCCGCGCGCCGCCGCATCGAGGCGAAACCCTCGAAAATCGGACGGATGAAGCGTGTGAAGCGCGCGCGCCGGAGCCAGGGCCGCCTCCTCGTCGAGCGGTGTGCGGCCCACGATAACGCCGTGAGGCGGCTACGTCAATATTTCAATTCCGAACGATCTGCGGCACCGCGTGCGGCCGAAGCCGGGTGTCTTTACGAAAACTTATCACGAAAACGCTAAAGTTTTCGCTTCCGGCTCAAGGCTCGATCCTGGGGGAGACGAAGGCGAGCGGTCCGGGTTCCCCGCCCGTGCTTCTTCGCGTCGCTGATCATCCAGCGGCGCCGTCTTTCTGTGTGGTGTGAATGCGAACGTCTCTTCATCATCTTGGTTTCGTCGCACTCGGTGCGATGCTGCTCTCATCGTGCGGGCACGGCGGCGGGGGTTCCGCGGTACCCAATGTTCCGGAATCCCACGCGCGCTCAACGCAGTCGACGGCGCCCAGCGGAACGCTGTACGTGTCCTCGTCGAAAGCGGTCTACGCGTACAATGCGGCGGCGAGCGGCGCTCAAACGCCCGCGCGCACGATCACGCCGCATCCGAATCAACAGGACGCGCATCCTCGCGATCGCGACGTCCGCGGACGGCAATCTCGGTGTGCTCGAAGAGTACTATCCGCAGCCGTCGAGCAACCGCTGCCGGCTGACGGTCGAGCCGGCGAACGCGAACGGCAAGCCGGTCGCGCTCGCGGAGATCGACTGCACGAACTCGTACGCGAATGAATACGGGTACGCCCTCGCGCGAAACCCGATCCTTCCGTCAGCATCGCCGAACGTTCCGGCGGGCGACGCGTTCGACGTGCTCGCATCGCAAGACGCGACCGGCAACGAGTCGATCCACCGCTACGACGAAACCGGAAACCTGCTCAGCACGCTGACGCTTCCGAATTCGTCGTACCGCGCGATCGCCGATGACAAAGGCGGCCATGCGTACGTCGACGACACCGCCGGAAACGTCGCGGAGTACAAGGCGACGTCCGCGGACGGCGGCTCGACGTCGACGGTGGCGACGCTCGCGACTTCTCGACCGGCACCAGCGGCGCGATCGCGGTGTCCCCGATCGACCTGACGCTGTACGTCGCGACGACGAGCGGCGGGAAGAGCGAGATCCAGGCATTCGCGAAGACAGGCAGCACGTACTCGACGACGCCGACGAAGACGATCGGTCCGTTCTCGGACGTACAACGCGACGGCGCTGACGTTCGACAACGAAGGCAACCTGTACGTGGGACTCTCGTCGATTCCGGGCGACGGTGCGCACCCTATCCGAACTCGGTGCGCGTGTACGACGTCTCGACGTCGACGCCGACCGTCGAGCGCGTCATCCCGGACGTCGTCCCGGGGAATCCGAGCGACATCACGGGCTTGGCGATCGCGGAGTCGCCCGGCGCGCAGCCGTCGGCGCCGCCGAGCGGTCAGGTCGGACCGATCACATTCGACTCGTACTCCAACGGCCCGGTCCGCGGGCAAAACGGCTGGCAGTCCAACTCGTGCGGCGGCTACGACTACGACGCCAACGTCGTCGAGGTGAGCAGCTACCCGAGCTCCACCTGGCCCGGAACGCCGCCGACGAAGGCGCTCCAGGTCGACAACGCCGTGACGCAAGGCTGTTACTCCGGCCTCGGGACGCCGGACACGCCGCTCGGCGCCGGGATTCCGTCCGCGATCACCGACGTCGCGAGCTCGATCCTGCAATCCGCGCACTGCGGGCCGGTATGCCAGCCGTTCTTCAGCACGCAGTTCGTCGTCACGTCGGCGACGGGCGGTTTCCAACCCGCGCTCGAGATGTCGATCTCGCCCGTCTGGGACAACGACGGGGCGCGAATGCAGTACATCGGCCTTTGGCACACGCTCGACTCGAACGGGAACAACAAGCTCCTCGTGTTCACGAACGACGTCGACGACGTCATCGGTGCGCAGCCGCCGTGCTTCCAATGCGCCGACTTCGTGCCGTGGGAGATCGGGTACGTCGATCCGACCCAGCCGCACACGATCGGGATGACGATGTCGTTCGTGTCGCCCGACAGCGACGTCGTCAAGTTCTACGTCGACGGCTCGCTCGCCGGGATCCAGCAGCAGCAGTTCCGCTCGTGGGAGGACTACTATCTGTACGACACGGAGAGCGACCCTCCGGCCGCCGCGCCGTACTCGCGCGGGGTGAACGACCTGCTGTTCCACCCGGGCAACGTCGACACGTGCAAGAACTTCCAGGACTACGAGAACAGCTGCAACCAGCGCTCGGGCGGTCCCGACCACACGAGCAACGCCGGGAACGGATTCCTCTTCACCAACATCACGGAGTGCGCGGGAACCGCGTCATCGTGCGCGAGCGCGATCACGACCTCCGGCAGCGCACGCAGCGTGCAATCGATCGCGCGCACGCCGCGAGCGGTTCACGTCCGGCCCAGGCTGATGTCCGTCACTGCGGTGACGGCTGCGGCACCGGATCACGTGACGCGCGAGAGGCCCCGCCGGACACCGTCCGGCGGGGCCTCTGCTTTTTCCGGGCGCGCGCTACGCGAGCGCGATGTCCGCGCGCCGCGCCGCGACGCCGCAACGACGCGCGAGTACGCGAGTCGTCCACGCGATCAGCGCGCCGATCGTCGCGATCGCGAGCGCCGGCGACACGATCGTCGACGACGCGGGCGGCAGCGAGAACGCCACGACGACGCGCGCGGCGGCTTCGCACAGCGAGCCCGGCGCCCCAGACCGCGCGTGATGATGCGGATCGAGCCGCGCGGAACCCGCGATCTCCCAGAACGCGTCCCACCGCGCGCGCGCGGCGGGTCGTCGCCGGCGAAGTCCTTGGCGAACTGAAAGATCAGCGGACGGCGCGCCGCGAGCGACCCGAGGAAGGCGATGCCGAACGCAGCCGTGATGACGGACTCCTTCGCGACCGCGAACGCCGGATTGCCCGACACGAACGATGTCGCGATGCCGAAGGCGATCGCGGCGAGCGAGAGCGCGGGCAGCGCGGCGAGGCGTCGCGCGCGGATCACCTCGCGCAGCGCGTCGGCGAGCGGGAAGATCGCGGCCATCGCGAGCGCGGGCACCGCCGGGACGCCGCGGTGCAGCAGCACCTGCACCGCGATCAGCGGCAGCGCGACGTTGACGCACGAGGCTGCGGTAGAGCGGCCCGAACCGCGCGCGCGGGCGTGCTGGCGCTCCGATACGTCAGGCGAGCTCGTGCATCGTCGATCCAGTTCCCGTGGAAGCCGAACGGCACGCGCTGCGGCAGCGCGACCGTCGCCGCGGTCTCGAGCGTCGCGGCGTCGAGGACGACGAAGTCGCTCGCGTCGCGACCGGCGTCGTACACGAACGCCATCAGCCAGCCGTCGTCCTCGGCGCGCGCGCCTTGCGCGCGGAACGAAAACGGCTTCCGCGGCAAACGTCCCCGCGCCGAAGTCGCGCGCCGTCGACGTTCCCTCGACCACGTCGTACTTGCGCAGTCGCGAGCCCGATCGGCCCGCGCGCGAATCGACCGCATATCCGTAGCGGTACGGATTCGCCGAGCCGCCGCTCGTTCGTGCCGCGGAAACTCGATCGCGCGGTCGTCGAGCGGCGGTTTCGTGCACGGCGCCCGCCGCGCGTGTCGATCGTCCAGCGGTGCAGCGACGCAGGCGGGAACGAGCGCGTTTCCTTGCGCCACATCTCGGGATAGCGCACCGCGTCGAGCACGATGCGTTCGCCGTCGTCGTACGCGTTCAGCACGTGGAACACGTAGCACGGCGCGATGTCGAACCAGCGCACGTCGCCGTGCGGGTCGTCGCGGCGCAGCACGCCGACCCGCGCGCGATAGCCGTCGCTCCACGCGAAGGGCATGTCGCCCCGGATCGCACGCCACATGTTGAACACGACGGGCAGGTCCAGAAACACGACGTGCTCGCGCGTGAGCGCGAAGTCGTGCATCATCGTGATGCTCGGCACGTCGACCGCTCGGCTGACGACGAGCTCGCCGCGCGCATCGACGCGGTGGTACGTCAGCTTGTCGGTGAAGCTCATTCCGAACGCGTGCAGCTCGCCCGTGTGCGGGCAGCGCTTCGGGTGCGCGCTGAACGGCGTGCGCAACGTTCCGCCGAAATCCCACGGCCCGACGGTTTCGAGATCGGGCGTCACCTCGTACGGAAACGACGACTCGACGAGCGCGAACATCCGGCCGCCGTGCGCGACCGCGTTCGTATTGGCCTTGCTCGCGGTCAGGTCGAACGTGCCGTTCAGCCGGCGATACGGCGCGCCGGTTTCGAACGACTTCGTGCGCACCCACCGGTTGCGGTACCAGCGCACAGCGCCGTCCTCGATGCGAACGGCGTGCAGCATCCCGTCCTCGAGGAACGGGTGCCGCTCCATGCCGGCGCGCGCGTTCGGCCCGTTGCGCACGAAGCGCCCGTTCAATTCCGGCGGGATCGTGCCGCGTACGGGCAGGTCGAAGGCTTCGGTCTCGGGGACCGGCGCGGCGTAGCCGCCGTCAGCGAGCTTGCGCGGTTGGGCCGCGTCCGGTATCGTCGTCCTCATGTATCGCAGTTTACATGTCGGTGCTGACATGTCAAGACGTACAGGACCGAAAGCGTGGCTGAGCCCTCGACACTCGGCGCGGCCCTGCTCGGGCTCCTGGCCTCCGAGCCGATGACGGGCTACGAGCTGATGCAGACGTTCGATCAGAGCCTCGCGCACGTCTGGTCGGCGAAGCACAGCCAGATCTATCCCGAGCTCGCGAAGCTGCAGGCGGCCGGCCTGATCCGGCAGACCGAGAGCGGACCGCGCGGCAGCAAGCGGTACGCCGCGACGCCCGAGGGCGTCGAGGCCGTGCGGCGCTGGCTGCGCGCGCCGGCGCCGTCCGAGTCGGTGCGATCCGAAGCCCTCCTGCGCGTCTTCTTCCTCTGGCTGCTATCGCCGGACGAGGCGCGTGCATACCTGGCCGAGTCGGCGCGGCAGCACCGCGCGCGCCTCGACCGATACCGGCACATCGCGACGTTCATCCACGAAGACGAGGGCGCGGGCGAGCGATGGAGCCGCATCGCGCTCGAAGCCGGCATCCGCTACGAGCAGATGCGCGCGGACTGGGCCGAGTGGGCCGCGCGCGAGGTGCCCGACTAGAAGTACACGACGGTGAGGCGCGGGTTGGAATACTTCGTCATGCAGGCGCCGGGCCCGAGCGGCACGGGGACGTCCGAGTACACCGATCGCACGATGAACCCGTCGTCGCCGAGGTCGCGGTTGCCCGCCCACGTCGCAACGATCGGCGTCACGTCCGAGCTGACGGACGGCTCCGCTTTGTTCTCGGCGGTCGAGCTCGACTTCTTGTAATCCCACGACGTCGGCGAGTTCCACCACTCTCCGAGCGCGATATCGAAGTCCGTTGCACACGAGATCTTGGGTCCGTCGTAGAACAGCTCCGCATCCCGGCTAAAGCCGACCGCGTCCGCAACGTCCAACCCCAGCGTCGCGGAGAAGATGCGGTGTCCGGCCAGCTTCGCAAGATCGAAATCGACGCCGGCGCGCGAGTCGATGCGAACGGTTGCCGTCGGCAGCTCGCCCGTCGCGCACAGCGAAAACAGACCGTTGGAGTAGTGCAAGTCGAGGATCATCGCCTCGTCGCCGACGATCGCGTCGGGATGTGTCGCGTTTCCGGCGAGCTGTTGCTGCGAAAGCAGCCACGGGAAGAACAGCGTGAATCCGGTGCCGCCGTGATTCGCCGTGGTGAGGAACGTGTTCAACGAGATGTCCGGCGAGCAGTTCGATATGGAGGGCGCGCTCCACGTGACGCGCGACTCGACCCGCTTGGGATCGAACGTCTCGGTGGTGGCGGTTGCGTCCCACGCGTAGCAGTACGGGGCGCTTTTCGCGGATGTCTGCTCGCCGCGGTACGCGATCACCGTGTAGCAGCTGCCTGTATAGCCGCCGTTCGGCTTCACGATATTCGCGTATTTCCGGGGCAGCTGCTGTCCGGACGCGGTCTTCGAATCCGCCACTTGGACGTCGCCGGACGTGGTCACGCGATCGACGTGGTACCCGTCGAGTCGCGTTGCAGCATCGTCCCAGATCATCTGCAATCCGCCCTGCCTGACGATCGACTCGCAATTCGCGTCATCGTGCGAGCCGAACGCGTCCACGCAATCCTGCACGCTTTGCACGGGGCGCAGGTGCGTCGGCGTTGGGATCGGCTTGCACGTGACCTGATACGGCAACGTGTTCGAAGGGACGCCGGGCCTGACGGTCGCCGACGTGGACGCGATCAGGCGCACGTAATCGGTCGCCGCGTTCGTCGCGGTGATCGGGACGTGGACCGTGAACGAGACGTTCGCGATGCCCGACGCCGGCATCGTGGCCGATTGGGCCGGAGACGGCGTGTCCTGACCGTTGAGGAAGACGTGGTACCAGTACGCGAACGGCGCGCTCGGCGTGCCGACGACCGTGCCCGCGAACTTGACGTCGGCGGGGCAATCCGTGTCCTGCACGGCGTCGGCCGAGCTGAGCGTGACGCTCGTGATCGAAGCCGCAGCCGGCAGCGTCGCCGCGCCGACCGCAACGGCAAGCACGATGACGCCGGCGACAGCGGGGCGCCAAGTGAAAAGCCGCATCGCACGATCCCCCTCCCGGCTATCTTGCTCTACGTACCGATCAGCTCCTTGAGCGCATGCTGGAAGATCTTCGGCGCCTTGCCTTGGAACAGCAGGCTCTCGTTGCCGCCGATCACTTTGCGCAAATTGACGAGCTCGTCGCGCAGCGCGGCGGCCTTCTCGAACTGCAGGTTGGCCGCGGCGTCGCGCATCTTGCGTTCGATCTCCTTGGCCATCGCTTCCGCGACCTCGCGCGGCAGATGGTCCGCGCGCACGGCGTTCGCGGCGTCGGAACCGCCTTCGGCACCGCCCACGATGCTCAAGATGTCGTGCACTTCCTTGCGGATCGACTTCGGCTCGATGCCGTGCTCCGTGTTGAACGCGACCTGCATCTCACGCCGCCGCCGCGTCTCGCCGAGCGCCTTCGCCATCGACTGCGTCACGACGTCCGCGTACATGATGACCTTGCCCTCGACGTTGCGCGCCGCGCGGCCGATCGTCTGGATCAGCGACGTGCCGGATCGCAGATAGCCTTCCTTGTCGGCGTCGAGGATGCCGACCAGGGAGACCTCCGGCAGATCGAGGCCCTCGCGGAGCAGATTGATGCCGACGAGCACGTCGAACTCGCCCTTGCGCAGATCGCGCAGGATCGCGATGCGCTCGAGCGTCTCGACCTCGCTGTGCAGGTAGCGCACGCGGATGCCGTTCTCGAGCAGATAGTCGGTGAGGTCTTCCGCCATCTTCTTCGTGAGCGTCGTCACGAGCACGCGTTCGTTGACCTCGGCACGCTTTCGGATCTCGTCCATGAGGTCGTCGACCTGGTGGCGCGTCGGACGCACCTCGACCTCGGGATCGACGAGCCCCGTCGGTCGAATGATCATCTCGACGACGTGCGTCGAGCGGCCGATCTCGTACGTCGACGGCGTGGCGGAGACGTAGATCACCTGCTGCACGTGCTTGTCGAACTCGTCGTACGTCAGCGGGCGGTTGTCCATCGCCGACGGCAGCCGGAATCCGTGCTCGATCAGCGACAGCTTCCGCGCGCGCTCGCCGCCGTACATCGCGTGCACTTGCGGCAGCGTCACGTGCGACTCGTCGATCATCAGCAGCCAGTCGTCACGGAAGAAGTCGAGCAGGCACCACGGCGTCGATCCCGGCAGGCGGCCGGACAGCGGCGCGCTGTAGTTCTCGACGCCGTTGCAGTAGCCGACCTCGCGCAGCATGTCGAGGTCGTAGCGCGTGCGCTGCTCCAGCCGTTGCGCCTCCAGCAGCTTGCCCTCGCTGCGGAACAGCTTCAGACGTTCCTCGAGCTCGTTTTCGATCTCGACGACCGCGCGGCGCAGCTTCTCGTCGGGCGTGATGTAGTGCTTCGCCG
Source organism: Vulcanimicrobiota bacterium (assembly GCA_963841685.1). Classification (GTDB taxonomy): domain Bacteria; phylum Vulcanimicrobiota; class Vulcanimicrobiia; order Vulcanimicrobiales; family Vulcanimicrobiaceae; genus Vulcanimicrobium. The sequence goes on along the minus strand of CAWJDU010000003.1, from coordinate 587,850 downwards.
GGAAGATCTTCAGCTCGTCCTTCGAGGTCACGTACTCGCCCGTGAGCTGGTTGACGACGTTGATCGCCTCGATCTCGTCGCCGAAGAACTCGATCCGGTGCACGAGCTCCTCGTCGACGCCGACGAACTCCAGCGTGTCGCCCCGCACGCGGAACGTTCCGCGCACGAGGTTGAGGTCGTTGCGGCGGTACTGCATGCCGATCAGCTTGCGGAGGAACTCGTCGCGGTCGATCGTCTGTCCGACCGTGATGTCGGCCGACATCTCGATGTAGTCCGACGGCGAGCCCAAGCCGTAGATGCACGACACGGACGCCACGATCAGCGTGTCGCGCCGCGTCAGCAGCGACTGCGTCGCCGAGTGCCGTAGGCGCTCGATCTCGTCGTTGATCGAGCTGTCCTTCGCGATGTAGGTGTCGGTGTGCGCGATGTACGCTTCGGGCTGATAGTAGTCGAAGTACGACACGAAGTACTCGACCGCGTTGTTCGGGAAGAACTCGCGGAACTCGGCGCACAGCTGCGCCGCGAGCGTCTTGTTGTGGCACAGGACCAGCGTGGGCTTCTGCACGACCTCGACGATGCGCGCCATCGCCATCGTCTTGCCGGAGCCCGTCACGCCGAGCAGCGTCTGCGCGCGGTCGCCCCGCAGCACGCCCTCCGCGAGCGCCTGCGTGGCTTTCGGCTGGTCGCCGGCCAGCGGATAGGCGGAAGCGAGTTCGAACTTCGGCATGACTCTTTCGAAGCGGTCAGTACGCGACGACGACGCGGTCCGCATTCATCCACACGGCCGCATGAAGCCGGCCGAGCGTGGAAACGAGCGGCAGCGCGTATCCAAGACCCGGGATCGCGCGCAAAGGCTGCCGCGCGGTGCGCGCACGCGCCGTCAGCGTTACCGTGCCGTCCGCGTTCCGCGTGGCGACGGCGCCGATTCGCTCGAGAAGCCGAGCGAACGTCCACGTCTCGTCACCCCACGCGTTGAACGCGATCAGCTCGATCGCCGACGGCGGGATCGCCGAGCCGGCCCCCGCGCTCGGCTCCGCGATCAGGCACGTGAGGTTCGGGTGCCCGGGCACGCCGCACGTTCGGAGCGGGATCGCCGTCCCGTCGATGAGGAGCGTCCGCTGGTCCGAGGCGACGACGTTGACGGTGACCGTCGCCGGCGCCACGGTCGCGCAGGTCGCCGGCGACGACGACCGTGAGAGTGGTGCCCGCCGGCGCGGGCGAGGCGAACGAAGCCGGCGACGGCGAGCCCGTCGGCGCGACGAGCATCGGCGGCGCCGGCGGCGCGATCGCCGCGACGAGCCACGGCGCGTGGAACACCGCGAGAAGGCTGCTGAACGAGAGGAGGGTCCCGTGCGCGGCCGACTGCGCGCACGGCTGCGCGGTCGCAACGGCCTTCGTCACATCGGACGCCGGGATCGACGCGCCGTTGTCGCACAGCGTGTACGTCCCGCTCTTGAGCGCGCCCCGGTGCGATGCGAGCCGGCTCGTCGTGAGCATCGTCGAGTCGATGACGTAGTACTTCACCGGCGCCGGCGAGGCGAGGGCGGCCGTCGCCGCCGTCAGCGCCACGAACGCGCCCCAGACGGCGAGATGCGCTCTCATTGGCCGCGGAAGCCTTCGATCGCGAGCACGTCGGCGCGCGGGATCGCGTAGATCGCCGCCTCGTGCGCGGGGCTGTGCACGACGACGAAGTCCGTGTCGGAGCTGATCGACAACGCGTACGCCGCCCACCCTTGGGCCGTCGCGTCCGCGCTGCCCGACATCGCGAACACGACCTTGGGGAGCAGCTTCGCGTAGAGCGGGTCCCGGAACGTGATCGCGACGCGCAGCAAGTCCGGCTTGTCGACGAACGCTTGCGCGGCCTCGCGCTGCGCCGCCGCCCCTGCGGCGCCGTCGAGCACGAAGAACGCCGCGATCGCCGTCGCGACGACGACCGGCATCAGCGCGCGATCGAGCAGCTGGCGCACGCGATGGGCGGAGAGCGCGCTCGCGACGATGAGCATCACGAGCCCGAGCCACCAGTTGTAGTAGAACACCCCGAACGCGTCGACGAGGATCGCGTTCACGGACGGCTCTCCTCCCGACGGCAGGCCGAGGTCCGTGAGATAGAACTGCCGGTACGTGTAGCCGGCGAAGAACAGGTAGACCGTCGCGATCAGCGTGACGTCGCGGATCGCCGGAAGCACCATGCGCTGCGCGGGCGGAGCCGCGGACGGCGCCGGCTCCGAGTGCGTCACCCCGACGATGACCGCTTCGCTCAAGTCACCCCCAAAGATCGATGTGCGATGACGGAAAGCGCGCTTACGTCGGACCCGGAGCCAGGACCTCGTCCCGCGCGTGACCAAGGCGTCGCGGCTTCCCCTTGCGCGCTGCGGCGCCGTCCGGAGGCAGAAGGAGCCCCAGCGTGATCCAGCCGCCCCTGGTGTTCAGCGGGACCTCGAACCGCCTGCTGGCGGAAGAGATCGCCAAGCGAATGCAGACGCGCGTCGGCAACGCGCTGGTCGACCGTTTCAAGAACGACGAGTGCCGCATCGAGATCCGCGAGAACGTGCGCGGCGCGGAAGTCTTCGTCGTCCAGTCGCTGTGCCGCTCGCCGCACGGCGCGACGGTCAACGACTCGATCATGGAGCTGCTCCTCATCATCGACGCGCTGCGCCGCGCGTCCGCGAACCGCATCACCGCGGTGATCCCGTACTACGGGTACGCGAAGCAGGACAAGAAGACGAAAGGCCGCGAGCCGATCTCGGCCAAGCTCGTCGCAAACATGATCCAGCAGGCGGGCGCGGAGCGCATCGTCACGCTCGACTTGCACGCGGCGCAGATTCAGGGCTTCTTCGACGTCCCCGTCGACAACCTGATGGCCGCGCCGACGCTGTGCAACCATCTGAAGAACCTCGATCTCCAGGGCGAGAAGGTCGTCGTCGTGTCGCCGGACGCCGGCGGCGTGCCGCGCGCGGAGCTCTTCGCCAAACGGCTCAAGTCGACGCTCGCCGTCATCATCAAGCGCCGTCCCGAGCCGGACGTTTCGGAAGTGACGCACATCGTCGGCGACGTCGAGGGCAAGATCGCGGTCGTGGTCGACGACATGATCTCGACGGGCGGGACGCTCGTGAAGGCCGCGGAAGCGCTGCGCCGGAAGGGCGCGACGGACGTCTACACGCTCGCCACGCACGGCATCTTCGCCGGCGACGCGATCGCGCAGTTCGAGAAGTCCGACATCTCGAAGGTGATCGTGACGAACACGATCCCGCGCACGATCGACTCGCCGAAGGTGGAGCATCTCACGATCGCTCAGATCCTCGCGGACGCGATCAAGCGGATCACGTCGAACCGGTCGGTGTCGGAACTCTTCAACGCCGAGGACCCGGACGAGCCGGCCGACCAGACCAACCACGCACGCCCGCGCGCCGAGATCCCGGTCGCCGCGGCCGTCTGACCGATAGGACTCCATGGCCAAGAACGCACGCCCGATCCTCACGCTCGAGCCCCGCACCGCCGCCGGAACGACCGCGTCGAACGCGCTCCGCCGCACCGGCAAGATTCCCGGCGTCGTCTACGGGCACGGCACGTCGACGCCCGTCGCGGTCGACGGCAAGCAGCTCGCCGAGCTGCTGCACTCGCGCGACCGCACGCACGTCATCGACGCGAACGTCGCGGGTCGCAAAGACTCCGTGCTGCTGCGCAACGTCGACGCGCATCCCGTGACGCGGCGCCTGCTCAGCGTCGACTTTCAGCGCGTCGGGAAGGACGAGGCGATCACGGCGTCCGTCAACATCGTCGCCGAAGGCGTCGCGGCCGGCGTGCGCGAGCAAGGCGGCGTGATGGACATCGTCACGCACGCACTCGACATCAAAGGCCCCGCGCAGTCGATCCCGGACCGGCTCACCGTCGATGTGCAGGACCTGACGGTGCATACGCACGTCACCGCGGGCGACGTACCGTTGCCGAAGGGCTTCACCCTGATCACGCCGGCCGACACGATCGTCATCGCCGTGTCGCTGACGCGCGCGAGCGCGGGCTCGGGCGAAGAGGCGGCGCCGGAAGCCGTCGTCGTCGAAGCGCCGCCCGGCGGCTAATTGGCGGACGGCGTCTCGCTGGTCGTCGGACTCGGCAATCCGGGTTCGCGGTATCGCTTCACGCGCCACAACGCCGGGTTCATCGTCGTCGAAGCGCTCGCCGAGAAGTGGGACGTCGCCGCCGATTGGCGGCGTCGCGGCGAAGCGCGCATCGCGCACGACCGCGCGCACGACGTCGTGCTCGTCGAGCCGCAGTCGTACATGAACCTGAGCGGCCATCCGGTGCTGAGTTTGGCGACGTTGTACAAAGTGCCGCCGCAGCGCATTCTCGTCGTCGTCGACGAGCTCGATCTTCCGTTCGGCACGCTGCGGATGCGCGCGCGCGGCTCGAGCGGGGGTCACAACGGACTGAAGTCCCTCATCGAGGCGCTCGGCCAGGACTTCCCGCGTCTGAGAATCGGGATCGGGCGCGCGCACGAGGCCAATGCGATCGACCGCGTGCTCGGAAATTTCAGCGAGGTCGAGCGCCAGGCGCTCCCGGCGCTGATCGAGCGGGCGGTCGCCGGCATCGAAACCTGGCGAGCGAACGGTGTGATCGTAGCCATGAATTTGGTGAATCCTAAAGTCCCATAGCGCGGTTCCGATGCTGTAGGTATGCATCGGGTAGTCGCGTTTGTCGCGGCGCTCTCGCCGTTGCTTTCGGCGGGAGCGTATGCGTCATCCGAAGATTGCATTCAGCTGGCGTATTTGCGCCCGCATGTTCCCGTCGTCGAGCCGGCGCAAGCTCGCCTGCTCATGAACGACGTCAACGCGACGCGCGCGCAACGCGGCTTGCGCCCGCTCGTTCCGGACGACAGCCTTTCAGGCTTCGCGCTCCAGGTCGCCGAGGAGATGGCCGAGCGGCGCTACTTCGGCCACACCGATCCGAACGGCGTCACGTTCGAAGACCGCCTGCGGGCCGCGCATCTGCGCTACATGTACGCGGCCGAGAACATGGCATTCGATCAGGACGAACCGCACGCGAACCAGGCGTTCTTGCACAGCCCCGGACACTACGCCAACATCGTCGATCCGCATCCGCGCCGCGTCGGTGCAGCCGTCGTCGCCGCAGGCGACGGCGAAGTGTTCTTCGTCGAAGAGTTCGCTGACTAGCGCGTAGAACCGATCGGGCCGTGCGGAACGTTTCCTGGGAACAAGGAGGAGACGATGGAACTGGCCGGACGCACGATGGTGATCCGCGTCGACGAAGCGACGCTGGACGCGGGAGGCGGGACGTTCTTCAGCGACCTGGTCTTCCTCGGGAACCTCGGGATGCGGCCGCTGGTCGTCGCCCCGACTCAGGACGCGGCGCGGTCCGTCGTGCGCACGATGAACCGCAGCGGCGATGCGGCCGTCGGGCTGTCCGGCGCGGATGCCGGCATGATCCCCGCCGCGCCCGGCGAGACGATCGGTAACGTCGACACGAAGCTGATTCGCACGCTGCTCGACGCCGGGTACGTCCCCGTCATCGAGCCGATGGCGTTCGGGTTCACCGGCACGGACGTCGCCGTCGCGGCCGACGATGTCGCGCGCGCGCTCGCCAGCGCCGTCGGCGCGGCGCGGGCGATCTTCTTCAACGACCAGGGCGGCGTCATCGACGCGAACACGCGGATGCTGGTCGACGAGCTCACGCCGGCCGAAGCGCTCGCAATCGCCGACGATACGAAGCTGTCCGACGCACTGCGCGGGGCCGTGCGCGCCGCGGCGCTCGGCGTACGCGGCGGGGTCGGAGCAGCGCAGATCTGCGACGGCCGCGTCGCGCACGCGGCGATCGTCGAGTTTCTCACCGCGCGCCACCTCGGCACGCAGGTCGCGGGAACGGTCTTCACCGGCTGATGCTGCGCCACGCCTTCGCAGCCGCGGCGCTGCTCGCAGCGACGCCGGCGTCGCTTGCGGCCGCTCCGGTGCCCGGACTCCACGGCACGGGCACGATCGTGGCGCAAATCGACGTCGAAGGCCAGCCGGTCACGGTCGGCGGCAACATCGCGCTCGCCCACAAGGGCGCGCTGTACCGTCTCGATCTCATCTCGCTCGGCATCCCGGGGACGAGCAGCGACCTGAGCGCGCATCGCGACGACGCTGATCGCGCCGGGCGGCGTCTCCGTCGTGTACGACACTGCGTCCGGAACGACGACCGCGTGGTCCAACGCGAATCGCACGTACTATCTGCAGGTCGCGAACCGATCGGGGACGCGGCCCGCCAGGCGCGCCCGGCGCCGACGCCACGGCTGCGAGCGCGGCGGCTGCCGCGGCCGGTGACCCGCTGGCGTCGCTCGCGAACATCGCCGCGGCACTGCGCGACGTGCAGACGGCGTCGATCCAGCTCACCGGCCACGCGCCCGTCAACGGTCACCCCGCGACGAACCTGGACATTCAAATGCGGCGCCAGCTGCCGGGACGTCCGCTCGAGAACTACCATGCGCAGATCGCGCTCGCGGACGACCTCGGCGGCTTTCCCGTGCGCATCACGCTGCAGAGCACGCCGGCCACGCGAACGGCCCTCGGCGGCACGGTGAAGATCGATCTGACGAACGTGCGCGCGGACACGCCGCCGGATGCGGACTTCGAGGTGCCCGGGGGATACCGGCGCGTCGACTCCTTCGGCGCCGTTCTCGGCCGCAGCCTACCGGGCGTCTAACGCGGGGCGCCGCCCGGGCACGGGTTCGGTGTCCCGGCCGTCTCGGCGATGCGACGCCCCAGGGCGGGCCGGTCGTCGAAGTACCAGCGAATCGAGCGCCGGTCGCAGAGCGGCACGAGATCGTCGTCGGCGTAGCGCACCATCCCGCGCACCGTCGACACGGGATCGCGATCGACCGCGAGCGCGACACGGTCCGCGCGGCTCTCGAGGTTGCGTCCGTACGCCGTGTAGATCGGATACGTCGCCACGAGCACCAGGCCGAGGAACGTCGCGACGAGCGCGAGGCGCGACGTCGCGTCGTCGTCGCGCCGGAATCCGACGCGATCGCTGAGCAGCACGGCGACCGCCGCGCTCAGCACGAAGAGCGATACGGCCATGAGGGTCTGGTGCAGGACGTCGTCGTAGCGCACGTGCGCGAACGCATGTGCGAGCGCGACGCGGAGCTCCGGCATCGTCAGATGCAGCAGCGACACGTCGCCGACGGTCGCGCGCGACGTCGCACCGATGCCGTCGGCGTGCACGGTGATCGCGTTCGTGTGCCGTGACGTCGCGAGCAGCACGACCGGCGTTCCGCCGACGCCGGACGCGCGCGCCATCTCGCCGGCGATGCCGACGAGCGCGCGCGGCGGCGTCTTGTGGAGCGGTCCGGCCGGCAACAACGGCGTGAGCATCACGGCTGCGACAGCGCCGCAGTAGAAGAACGCGAGCAGGAACAGATACCAGACGCGCACGTTCTCGACCAGCGCCAGCACGATGACGACGATCAGCGCGCCGAGCAGCGCGTCGAGACCGACGCGAACCGCGTAGTCGAGGAACCACTGCGGGAACTGCTCGTTCGTGACGCCCGCGCTGAAGCTCACGCGGTACGCGACGAGCGCGAACGGCAGCGATGCGATCGGGCCGAGCGCGCCGATCGCCGCGCCGAACACGGCGCGCTGCGCCGAACGCCGGTGCGTCCGCCGCCGCATGAAGTCCCGCACACGCGCGGCGGCGCCGGAACGCCAGAACCACCAGAATGCGACGATCTGCGCAACGGCCCAACCCGTCGACGCCGCGTGCCGCAAGTCGGCAAAGGCGCGCGCGCGCCGCTGACGCGCCGGATCGACGAGGTTGACGGGATTCGACGTCATCAGCGCGTGCGCGGAGAGCGCGTCGACGCGCGCGTCGAGACGCGAGCGCGCATCCGCGGCGTGCGCCGATGCGAACGCGAGCCCGGCCGCCATCAGCGCGACGGCGACGAGGCGCCGCCAGCCGCTCGACGCTTCGATGAGTCGCGTCCTCAGCGCGTGACCGCGGCGGCCTGCGGCTCGTCGGGAAACGTCGGGACGTTCTCTTGCGGGAAGCGCTTGCGGTACTGCTCCCATCCGCGGAAGTTGCCCGACCATGCGCCGGGCGACGGCAGCGGCGTCGCGACGTGCTCGAACGGCGACCAGTGGCCGTTCGCGCCGCCGCCGAGCAGACGTTCGTACAGCTCGATGTCCTTCGCCTGGTCGCGCGTCCCGTCGTGCGTCAAGTACGAGACGCGAGCCGCACGCGCGACGCTGACCTTCACGCGCTCGTCCGGCGTGAGCGTCAGCTCCTCGTCGGGCTGGATGAGCGGCGTGTGCCACGCACCGATCTCGAGAGCACGCGGCCGGCTTGCGCGATACGCTTCCAGCATCATCGTCGCAATTCGCTTGAGCTCGGGCTGCGCGTCCTCGTGCGTGCGCTGCGTGAAGAAGTTCGACCACTCCGTCGCCGTCAGAATCACGGTGATCCACGCGAACGGTTCGAGGATTCGGTTCACGAGCTGCTTGTGCAGGTTGACGTCCGACGAGGCGAGGCGCTCCGCGTGCGAAAGCGCGTCCTCGAGTGCAGCGCGCCACTCCGCTTCCGCGACCGCGCGCGTCGCATCGTCGATCTCCGCGTGCGCCTGCATCCCGGCCTGGTTGCGGCCCCACCACACCGGCATCGCCGGGTCTTTCCGCACGGCGTCGATCATCTTGCGAATCGGTATTGCGCGAGCTCGCGGCGTTCCGAGACAGCGTTCTATGCGTCATCAATTCGCTGTGGATGAAGCGCGGGTAGCGCACCTCCATCGTCGTCAAACGCACGCCGCCCGGTGAGACGCTGTCGAGGAGCACGCGCGCGGAGAAGCCCATGTAGAAGGGTTCGCCGCCCCGCATGGGAACCCCAGCGACGTCGCCCGGAGGCCAACGCGAGCACCCCAAGTGGAGGCGGGCCGCATCACCGGCGTTCCGAAAATACTGGGCATGTGGAGCACCGTTATTCGGCCGGTGCGCCTCGCCGACGCGCTCGCCGCCTTGTCGGCGCACGGCGCGCACGCGCGGATCGTCGCCGGCGGGACCGACGTCCTCGTCGAGCTGCAGCGCGGCGTGAAGCCGACCGCGACGCTGATCGACATCTCGGCGCTGACCGAGCTCAAATACGTCCGGTGTGACGGGGATCGCATCCGTCTCGGCGGCCTCGCGACGCACAACGACGTGCTCGCCGCGCCGTTCGCCCGCGAGGCGATGCTGCCGTTGGCGCAGGCGTGCATCGAGGTCGGCGCGCCGCAGATCCGCGCACGCGGCACGGTCGCGGGGAACCTCGTCACCGCATCGCCGGCGAACGACACGATCGCGCCGCTTCTGGCGCTCGACGCCGAGCTCGTCCTGCTCTCGGCGCGGGGCGAGCGTACCGTCGCGCTGCGCGACTTCTTCACCGGCTTCCGCACGACGCTGCTGCGCGAGGACGAGCTCGTGCGCGAGGTCAGCTTCCGCGCGCTCGACGCCGCGCATCGCGGCATCTTCTTGAAGCTCGGGCTGCGGCGCGCGCAGGCGATCTCGGTCATCGACATCGCGCTCGTGCTCGCGATCGAGACCGACGGGACCGTCGGCGACGCGCGCATCGCGCTCGGCTGTCTCGCGCCGACCGTCGTGCACGCGCCGCATGCCGAGCGCTATCTGCGCGGACGGCATCTCGACGCGGCGAGTTGCGCCGAGGCCGGGCGCATCGCGTGCGACGACGCGGCGCCGATCGACGACATCCGCGGTTCGGCGAGGTACCGGCGCGCGACCCTGGCCGCGCTCGTCGCGCGCGCGCTGCAGCGCATCGCCGACGGCCGAGAGGCGGACGGCTATCCGGAAAAGCCCGTGCTGCTCCAGACGCCGTCGTCGAACGACGGCGCGCGTCCGTTCGGCGGCACGATCGAAACGACGATCAACGGACGGCCGCGCACGCTTGGCGCACGCGCAGCACAAGACGCTGCTCAACGCGCTGCGCGAGAACGCCGGCCTCACCGGCGCCAAGGAAGGCTGCGCGGAAGGCGAGTGCGGCGCGTGCACCGTGTGGCTCGACGGCGCAGCCGTGATGTCGTGTCTCGTGCCGGCGACGCAAGCGCACGGCGGGTCGATCACGACGATCGAAGGGCTCGCCGACGGCGCGAGCTGCACCCGCTGCAGCAGGCATTCATCGACTGCGGCGCCGTGCAGTGCGGCTTCTGCATCCCCGGCATGATCATGGCGGGCGCGAAGCTGCTCGACGAACGCCGCGAGCCCGGGATCGACGACCACCAAACGGCGATCAGCGGCAACATCTGCCGCTGCACGGGCTATCGCAAGATCCTCGATGCGATGGACGACGCGGCGCGCGCCGTCGCGACGGACGAACGCGTGCCCGAGACCGTGATCGCGTGAGCTTGATCGGCACGCCCGTGGCGCGGCCGGACGCGCGCGCGAAGGTCACCGGCGCCGCGCGCTATCCGGCCGACCTCGTGCGCGACGGCATGCTGCACTGCAAGCTCGTGTTCGCGCTGCGTCCGCACGCGCGCATCGACCGCATCGACACGGCGCGCGCGCGTGCCGTCCCCGGAGTGGTGAGCGTGCTGACGGCGCGGGACATCCCGTTCAACCGCTACGGTCTGATCGATGCGGATCAAGAAGTGCTGTGCAGCGAGCGCGTGCGCTACACCGGCGACCGCGTCGCGATGGTGATCGCCGAGAATCCCGACGTCGCCGCGCATGCCGCCGCGCTCGTCGCGGTCGACTACACCGACCTGCCGTTCGCCGGCGACGCGCTCGCCGCGCTCGAGCCGGACGCGCCGCTCGTGCACCCGGAGCGCGGCACCAACGTGCTGCTCCACCAGAAGGTTCGGAAGGGAGACGTCGCGAGCGCGTTCGCCGGTGCGGACGTCGTGCTGAGCGGGACGTTCACGACGACGTGGCAGGAGCACGCGTACCTGCAGCCCGACGCCGGCATCGCGTACTACGAGGGCGACGCGCTCGTCGTCGAAACCGCCGGGCAGTGGCTGCACGAAGACCGGCGGCAGATCGCCGCCATGCTGCGGGTTGGACGAGCCTGCCGTCGTCGTCCGCTACGCGAAGATCGGCGGCGCGTTCGGCGGGCGCGAAGACCTCTCGGTGCAGCCGCTGCTCGCGCTCGCCACGTGGGTGACGAAACGTCCGGCCGCGATGGTGTGGGGACGTGAGGAGTCGATGCTCGGCCACCACAAGCGGCACCCGTTCCACATCACGACGCGGTGGGGCGCGAAGCGCGACGGCACGATCGTCGCCGTCGAGACGCGCACGATCGCCGACGGGGGCGCGTATGCGTCGACCAGCGTCGAGGTGCTGAAGTGCGCCACGATTTTCGCGCAAGGTCCGTACCGTGTCCCGAACGTCGCCACGGACGGGATCGTCGTCTACACGAACAACGTGCCGAGCGGGGCGTTCCGCGGCTTCGGGTCGCCGCAAGCGCACTGGGCCGCCGAGTCGATGATCTCGCGCATCGCGCACGCGCTCGAGATCGATCCCGCCGACATCCGGCGCGCGAACCTCTATCGCGAAGGCGACACCGAGGCGACCGGCAACGTGCTGCCCGCCGGCGTCAGCGCCGTCCCGGTGCTGGAGCGATGCCTCGACGAAGCCCGCGCGCGCCTTTCGCCGCGTTCGCAGCGCGCTGCCGCCGGGCACGCTGCGCCGCGGGATCGGCATCGCGAGCGGCATCAAGAACGTCGGGTATTCGTTCGGGTTTCCGGAGCAGTCGACGGCAACGGTCGAGCTCATCGCGACCGATGCGATCGAGCGGGCCGTCGTGCGCATCGGCGTCGCCGACGTCGGACAAGGCGTGCATCTCATCCTGCGGCAGATCGTCGCGGAAGCGCTCGAATTGCCGTTGCAGTGCGTCGCGCTCGTCAGCGACGATTCGGCGGAAGCGCCGAACGCGGGCTCCGCCTCCGCGTCGCGACTGACGTTCATGGCGGGTCGCGCCGTGCACGACGCCGCCGTCGCCGCGCGCGACGCGTGGTCGCGCGGCGAGCGCCCCGAAGCGACGGTGCAGTATCGCGCGCCGGCGACCACGCCGCTCGATCTCGAGACGGGCGCGGGCAACCCGAACTACTGCTACGGCTATGCGGCGCAGGCCGTCGAAGTCGAGGTCGACATCGCGACCGGCGTGACGCGCGTGCTGAAAGTCATCAGCGCGCACGACGTCGGGCGTGCGATCAACCGCCAGCAGGTCGAAGGGCAGATCGAAGGCTGCCTCGCGCAGGCGATCGGCTACGCGCTCACCGAGAACTTCATCGTGCGTGACGGCCGCGTGCGCACGGCGCACTTCAGCACGTACCTGCTCCCGACGACGCTCGACGTGCCGACGGACATCGTTCCGGTCATCGTCGAGCACGCCGACCCGCACGGACCGTACGGCGCGCGCGGCGTCGCCGAGATGCCGCTCGTGCCGTTCGCGCCGGCGGTCGCGGCGGCGATCTACGACGCGACCGGCGCGTGGGTGAGCGATCTGCCGATGACGCCGGAACGCGTGCTCGCCGCGATCGAATCGCTCACGACGGCGCAGCCGCAGGCCGTTCGCTGAACGCCGCGACGAACGTCTCGTAATCGCGCGCGGTTTGATCGGCGTACGCGCGAGCGAACGCGCCGATCGCGTCGACGAACCGGCTGCCGCGGCCGATGTAGTCGGCGATCGTCTTCGCATCGCCGGTGCGCGCGTGCGCGCGCGCGAGCGCCCAGCCGCAGTGCGCGCCGTAGTCGAGCAGCTCGTCCTCGCGCAGAACGAAGCGGTCGGGCGTCGCCTTCATGTTGCGATACTGCCGCACGTACACGCACCGGTCGTCGACCTCGGCCCAGCCGAGGAGCGCGTCCGATGCCGCCTGCATCAGCCGCTGACCATTGACGACCCGCTGTCCGTGCGTCGCCTGCGGCTGCGGCCCGACGTACGGTTCCAGCACCGAAGCGCGCGCCTCTTTCGCCTGCAGGATCAGCGGAGAGCCGGACTCGTCCCGCAGCAGCAGCAACGCGGTCCACGTGCCGACGCTGCCGACGCCGACGACCTTGCGCGCGACGTCGGCCAGACGGAACCGATCGAGCAGCACGCGCGCGTCGGAGCGCAGCGCGTCGCGATACCGCTCGAGTACCGCCTGCGCGAACGCGACGTCGCTCTGCGACGTGAGCCGCACGAGGATCGGCGGATCGTCGACGAACTCGACACGCTCGCCGTCCGTGCGCGTGATGCGCGGCAGCAGCGATGAGGTCGGTGTGCCGTTGCGCCGCCTCCGCCGTGCGCAGCCACAGACGCCGCGAGCGCCCGTCGAGCGCGGTGCGCACGGCGCCCGAGATGTCGATCGACGCATACCAGACGTCGAGCACCGGCTGCGCGGCATACTCCGCCATGCGATCGCGATACGACGCGACCGCGGCGTCCGCGGCGGCGTCGCACGCGCGATCGCGGAACTGCCGCTCGCGGCCCGCGAGCACGAGGCTCGCGGCGAGGCGCTTGACGTCCCACTCCCACGGGCCGCGCGCCGTCTCGTCGAAGTCGTTGACGTCGAACACGAGGTGCCGCTCCGGCGAAGCGTACCCGCCGAAGTTCGCGACGTGCGCGTCGCCGGACAGCTGCACGTCGATGCCCGTGCGCGGCGTGCCGGCCAGGTCGGACGCCATCAGCGCGGCGGTGCCGCGATAGAACGCGAACGGCGATGCGTGCATGCGCTGGACGCGGATCGGCAGAAGCTCGCCGTCGAGGGTCGCGAACAGATTGCGCAGCGCGGCGAGCACGTCGCGTTGCGCCGGCGGATCCCAAATGGCGTGCGACGAGCGCGAGACCGTCGACCGGAGCGCTCTGCCGTCCATTTGCCGGTATCCGCAACCGGCACGGGGCCTTCCTACCGTTACGCGGGTTTCGGCACCGGTTTCGGCGGGATCGCGAGGGATCGCGCGATCGACAGGATCAGCGCCGCCGCGATCAAGCACAGCAGTCCCGACGTCACGAACGCGTCGTCGTAGCTGCCGATCCGGCTGCGCACCATGCCCGCCGCGAACGCCGTGATACCTGCGCCGAGTTGGTGGCCGGCGGCAATCCAGCCGAAGAACAGCGGAGCGCGCTCGCGTCCGAACGTCGCGGCGGCGAGCTTCACCGTCGGAGGCACGGTCGCGATCCAGTCGAGCCCGTAGAACGCGGCAAACAGCGGCAGACCGAAAATGCCCGTTCCGAACGCAATCGGTAAGTAGAGCAGCGAGAGCCCGCGCAGGCCGTAGTACCAGAACAACAGCCAGCGGCTGCTGTACCGGTCCGAAAGCCAGCCCGATGCCGTCGTGCCGACGAGGTCGAATGCGCCCATTGCTGCGAGCAGCCCGGCGGCACGCGTCTCCGGGATGCCGTGATCGCCGCACGCGGGGACGAGGTGTGCGCCGATGAGGCCGTTCGTGCTCGCGCCGCAGATGAAGAACGTGCCGGCGAGAATCCAGAACGAGCGCGACGCCGTCGCCTCGCGCAGCGTCGCGAAGGCACGGCGTACGGGGTTGACGCGCGGCGGAAGCGTCGCGTCGACGTCCTGCGCGCCGTACGCGGGCAGTCCGACATCGCTCGGCCGTTCGCGAATCACGAGCTGCACGAGCACGATGAGTGAAAGCGCGACGCACGTGAGGATGTACGCGCACGGGCGCCAGCCGAACCGTTCGATGATCTGCCCGAACAGCGGCAAAAAGATCAGCGCGCCCGTCGCGTTGCCCGCGGCGAAGATCCCGAGCACGAGACCGCGGCGCGTCTCGAACCAGCGCGTCGCCATCGTCGTGCCGAACATCAGCGCGATGCACCCGGCGCCGAGCCCGACGGCGGCGCCCCAGATCGGCAGCTGCCACGCAGCGTGCACGAACGTGACGCCGGCCTCCGCCGCGGCGAGCAGGCACAGCGCCGCCGTGACGGTACGGCGAACGCCGAAGCGCTCCATCGCGGCCGCGGCGAACGGGCCCGTCAAGCCGAACAGCGCGATTTGAATGCCGATCGCCAGCGACGCGGGACCTTCGTTCCAGTGGAACTCCGCCTGCATCGGACGCATGAACATCGTCGGCGCCGTCAGGATTCCGGCCACGGTGACGAGCGTCGCGAACGTCGCCGCGACGACGAACCAGTGGTACGAGACCCGGGCGCGCATGCGCGCTACGATTCGCCCTCGCTGCGAAGGGTTGCTCACGTACCGCGACGTTAGCGGTCCGCGAGCAGCGACCGCGCCGCCTGCTCGTGGCGCTCGACGAGCGCCGGGACGTCCACGCCGACGAGCCGGCCGTCACGCACGCGCACCGCGCCGTTCACGATCGACAGATCGACGGTTCCGACGCGGCAGAACACGAGCGACGCGAGCGGGTCGTGCATCGAGCCGCCCGCGGTGGCAAGGCCGTCGACGCGCACGCCGATGAGATCGGCCGCCATGCCGGGCGCGAGCGCACCGACGTCGTCCCGACCGAGCACGGACGCCCCGCCGCGCGTCGCGATCCGCAACGCCTCGCGCGCCGTCATGGCTCCCGCGCCGTGCGCGACGCGCTGCAGCAGCATCGCGTGGCGCACCTCGTCCAGCATGTGCGAGCCGTCGTTCGATGCGGAGCCGTCGACGCCGAGGCCGACGCGCATGCCGGCGTCGCGCTGCGCGAGGACGGGCGCGATCCCGCTGCCGAGCCGCATGTTCGAGGTCGCGCAGTGCGCGACGCCGGTGCGCGCGCTCCCCAGACGCGCGAGCTCCTCCGCCGCCATGAAGATCGCGTGCGCGAACCAAACGTCCGGCCCCGTCCACCCGAGCGACTCCGCGAACGGGACGGGTCGCGCGCCGTACTGCTCGAGACAGTAGCGCTCTTCGTCGACGGTCTCGCACAGGTGCGTGTGCAGGTGCACGCCGTCGTGCCGGCGCGCGAGCTCGGCGCTCGCGCGCATGAGATCCGGCGTGACGGAGAACGGCGAGCACGGCGCGATCACGACGCGCGTCATCGCGAAGCGCGCGGGATCGTGGTGTTCGCGAATCACGCGCTCGCTGTCGTGCAGGATGTGCTCTTCGTTCTCGACCGCGTCGTCGGGCGGGAGACCGCCCTCCGAGCGGCCGCGCGACATCGAGCCGCGTGACGCATGAAAACGCAGCCCCATGGCGCGCGCGACGACGATCGCGTCGTCGACCCGCGCGCCGTTCGGCCAAATGTACCCGTGGTCGGCAGCCGTCGTGCAGCCCGAGAGCAGCAGTTCCGCGCTCGCCGTCGCGGTCGAAGCGCGCACGGCCTCGGGCGTGAGCCGCGCCCAGACGGGATACTGCGCCACGAGCCAGTCGAACAGCCCGCTGTCCTGCGCGCTCGGCAGATTCCGCGTGAGCGTCTGGTAGAAGTGGTGGTGCGTACAGATCAGGCCCGGCAGCAGCACGAGGCCGCGGGCATCGACGACTTCGTCCGCGTGCGCGGTCAGCGCGTCCGTGGTGCCGACGGCTTCGATCGCGTTGCCACGCACGAGCACGGCGCCATCGGGGATCTCCCGGCCGTCATCGTCGAACGTCGCGACCAGCGTCGCGTGGCGGAGAAGCAGCGTGCGGATGGAACGACTCTCGCGATGACGAGCATCGCCGCGCTGAACGCGGCGGACCGAACCGCATTCGTCGCTGCGGTGGGATTCGCTTTCGAGCACTCGCCGTGGATCGCCGAAGCGGCGTGGGCGCGACGTCCCTTCGCCGACACCGGCGCGCTGCACCGCGCGATGGTCGACGCCGTCGAACGCGCGCCGGAAAAGCGGCGCGTTGCGCTGATCGGCGCTCACCCGGACCTCGCGGGCCGGCTCGCACGCGAGGGCCGCCTCACGGCGCACTCCACCGCCGAGCAACGCGCCGCCGCTCTCGACCGCCTCACGCCGGATCAGGTCGCGCGCTTCGAGGCCGCGAACGCCGCGTATCGCGGGCGCTTCGGGTTTCCGTTCGTCATCTGCGCGCGCGAGCATGACAGCGCGTCGATCCTCGCGGCGCTCGAGCGCCGCCGCGCCAACGACCGTGCGACGGAGATCGCGACCGCGATCGCCGAGATCGCGAAGATCGCCCGCCTTCGGCTCGAAGACGCCGTCGGCGCATGACGGCCGCGTACATCCTCGACTGGCTCAACTTGATCGCGCGCTGGGCGCACGTGATCGCCGGCATCTCGTGGATCGGCGCCTCCTTCTACTTCGTGTGGCTCGACGACAGCCTCGTCCCGGCGGAGCGCGCGGACGAGGTCCGTCGCGGCATGTCCGGCGATCTCTGGGCCGTGCACGGCGGCGGCTTCTACCACAACCAGAAGTATCTCACGGGTCCGCGCGGCGAGCCGCTCACGCACGACCTGCACTGGTTCAAGTGGGAGGCGTACTCGACGTGGATCACGGGCATGGCCATGCTCGCGATCGTGTACTGGGCGAGCGCGTCGACGATGATGATCGATCCGTCGGTGCTCGCCATCACGCCGGCCGCCGCGATCGTGATCAGCATCGCGTCGCTCGCGATCGGATGGCTCGTCTACGACGGCCTGTGCCGCGCGTTCGAGCGGCACCCGTTGCCGTTGTGGATCACCGTCACGGCGTTCTTGCTGTTCGCGGACTGGGCGCTGTTCCACGTCTTCGGCGGACGCGCCGCGTATCTGCACGTCGGCGCGATCGTCGGAACGATCATGGTGGCGAACGTGTTCTTCGTCGTCATCCCGGGCCAGAAGCGGATGCTGTCGCAAATCCGCGCGGGCCAGGAGCCCGATCCGCGGCCGGGACGGCTCGGCAAGATGCGTTCCGTGCACAACACCTACTTCACGCTCCCGGTGCTGTTCATCATGATCAGCAACCACTATCCGATGACGTACGGGTCGCGCAACGGCTGGATCGTGCTTGCGATCCTCTGCGCGGCCGGCGTACTCGTGCGCCGCTTCTTCGTCCTCACGCACAAGCACCGGTACGCGATCTCGCTGACGGTGGCGGCCGCCGTGCTGTGCGCCGCGGCCGCGGTCGTCGCCGGAATGCACGCCGGTTCGACGCGGCAGCTCGCGAGCGCGCCGCGCGTACGCCTCGATCGCGCCGATCGTCGCGAAGCGCTGCGCCGTGTGCCACGCGGCGAAGCCGACCGAACCGGGCTTCGCGGCCGCACCGCAAGGCGTGCTGCTCGACTCGCCGCAGGCGATCGCGGCGAACGCGCAGCGGATCGACGACGTCGCGGTGAAGACGCACGTCATGCCGCTGGGAAACGTGACGCGCATGACCGATGCGGAACGCGCCGCCCTCGGCGCGTGGATCGCCGGAGGCGCGAAGCTCTGATGGGCGTGACGATCTCGACGCATGTTCTCGATACCGCACGGGGAACGCCGGCCGAGGGAGTTCTCGTCGGGCTGTTCGCGATCGACGACGGCCAACGCCGCCACGTCGCGACCGCGACCACGAATCTCGACGGCCGCACCGACGCGCCGCTCGACGACGGACGCCGCGCCCGGCACGTACGAGCTGCTGTTCTCGGTGCGCGAGTACTTCGCGTGCGAAGGCATCGCGGCGTTCTACGACGCGATCCCGATCCGCTTCCACATCGACGAGGGCGGCGGGCGCTATCACGTGCCGCTGCTGCTCGCGCCGTGGGGCTACAGCACGTATCGCGGCAGCTGACGCGCCGCTACGGATTCGTCGAGGCTTTGTACGCGCTCCAGCCGCCGAACGTCGAGATGTCCGGGTATCCGCGCGACTCGATCAGCTCGCGCGGATAGATCACATTTCGCCGTGGGGCTACTCGACGTACCGCGGCCGCTGACGCGCCGCGCGCTCACTCGACACTGCACAGGCTCCGTTTGCTGGCTCAAGGAGCGACGCTAGGCTGCTCGCGCTCTTGCAAGTACCTTTGCCAGCCCGGCCCCTTTTTGATATTCGCCTCGACGAAGTCGATCATAATGGCGCCCGTGAGCGGCTTCGCAATTTCGACTATCGGAACGTCGAGGAGCGTGTCTCCCAAGGAAAAAAGTATCTCTTCAGCGTCGCCCGCGGCGATTGCATCTCTGATCCGAAGCGCGTCATTCGCCAAATCCATAAACGCGATCCAGCGGACGAAATTGAGTCCCCAACCCAGCGGCCGCAAGGATTTGAGTATCGCGACTTGGTTCCTTGCGTCTTCCAGTTCGATCTTTGCGGCCGTCCGGATTGCTTTGGCGCTCCCCTTATATTGAGCCATGCGCTTGACACTGCGGAGGTGATCAGCGCTGTTGGCCAATGCCTCGCTGGCTCGTTCCAAAGGGCCGAAGCGAAATTCTAAATAGCCCTTCGCGACCGGGGCCCACCGGGCTTCACGCTCCGCGCGCTCACGCGACTCTCGCCCAAGGTTGCGTGCGGCTTCCGTAGACTGCTCGGTCGCGCCGGAATTTTCGGCGACTGCGCCTGGTAAAGGCGCGGTCGCGTGCGCCGACACGGTGGGCGTTGCATCGGCTGGTTCGGACAGCATGGTGTTTGGCGCCTCGGCGTGGCCCGTGATCGTGAATGCACCGATGTCCAGCGGCGGCTTAGCAACTGCAGGGCCCTTCAATGAAGCATCGCTCGAATCGTCGGCGTCGGACTGTCGGGCCGCCGGCGCTACATCTTGGCGCTCCGTGCCGCTTGCATCGCGTCCCGAAAGCGGATTGTTCCCGACGTATGCGTACAGGTTCGGTCCGTCGCGAAAGCCCGTGGGATCAGGTTGTGCAAATCGCCCCAAGGAGGGTATGTACTGCCGCTGGGAATAGTCGTACCAGTCGATCGACGCATAGCGGTATTTTCCGGAATACAGGATCGACGCATCCGCCGGCACGACCGTGAGCGCTCCGAACGCGTCGTAGTCATAGACCGCGGCCGCAGCGCCCTTGGAGCTCGTCGTTAGGCGCGTCGATTCCAGTACGTCGCGCACGACATAGCGATCCCGTCCGTGAGCTGCGATAAAGCAAAGCTGCTCCTGCCCTTCGAAGATGTGAACGGCGGAGAGGAGCCCGTCATCATAGTATTCTAGTGCGTTCGCGCCGTCACGAACGACGCCGCGGGTTCGCCGCCCCTCGATGATACCGACCGATCTACCTAGTGCGTCGTGATACACTTCAAGCACGCTGACCCCGGTAGTGGTCGAACGCGCTTCCACGAGCTGACCCCGAAAGTTGTACGCGTACGCGAAGCGCCCGTCTCCGGCGAGCCGGCCTGCCCGATCGTACCGCAGCACCTTGCTGCCGACGCGGGCGTACTCGTTACGTACGTTCGTGCGGTAGAGCGTGCGGGCGGCGGCGTTGCTCTCGTTAACGCGATTTCCAGCCGCATCGTAAACGAGTTCAAGGTCGCGTGCCCCTTGCCGGTATCGGCCGATTACGGCGTCGATGGAGGATTGACCGGCGAGAACAATGCCCGCCGGCGGTACGGACGGCGGAGTCAGCAGAGCTGGATTGAAGGGCTGCGGTAAGGTGATCTCGCGCGAAACGGTCAGCCGGTTTGTCGAGTCGTACCCGCAACGCGATCCCACCAGTCGCGTGGTGAGTCCCACGACATTCAGAGCCCGATTTCCGGCTCCGTCCCACAACTGCTGCATGATGAACTTCGCGCCGCCCGCGAGCGAGCACGTGTCGGCGATGCGCCGAGCGGCGACGTCATAGGCGGTCGACACGATCACGCCGCTGCCGAACCGGGAAGCAACGGGCAGATTCCCCCACCACTGCTTCGTCGTAATAGCACGCCGCGCGGCCGCCGAAGGGTCGCCGGGATACTGTGCTGCTTTGGCGGTCGACTCGATCGCCACGAGGCGTCGTGCACCGTCGTAAGCGAGGGCCAACGATTGTCCGGAAGGGTATTGCACCGCAGTGACGTTCGACAGTCGATCAAACTCACGCGCTATTGAGACCGGCTGCATCTTGAGCCGCGCCGCGAAGGTGAGTTGCTCGCGATGACAACGGCCGAGCGAATCGCACGTCCGCCGCACGGCGACGAAATCGGTTTCGTGGTGCAAGAGAGTGCCGACGCCGTCGTACGAAAACGTTACAAGTCCCTCTGCCGGAGCGATGGCCTCGGCGGATTGCACGGCGATTTGCCGTAGGCGATTTCCCGCGTCGAAAGTCCGACGCACGACGGTACCGTTCTCGTCGACCTGCTGAACAACGTTCCCTGCCGCGTCGTATGCGAGTCTCCGCGACGTGCCGTCGGGGTTCGTGACGCCGACGACTCGATCGAGCACATCGTATTTCGATAACGTGGTATTTCCGTTCGGGTCAGTAAACCCGACGACGTTGCCGTTCAAGTCGTATTGCAAGGTCGTCGTCAGTAGCGTCGGCGCATGCCCGGATACTAGCAGACTTTGCGCTTCCGTGATGCACTCACGAAAACCGTCGTATGCCCAACTCGTCATCTGTCCAAGCCCGTCCGTCCGTTGGCGGAGCAACCCGCGGCTATCGAGAGCGCTCGAGGTGCGATTGCCGGCTCCGTCTGTTACCGCGACGAGTCTGTTCAGTCCGTCGTATTCGTAGCCGCTCGAAATGACTGCCCGTATGATGCCGGTTGCGTCGGCGTTGCAGCGATCACGCCGCACTATATTGCTGGCCGCGTCGTAGGAAAAGAGGTCGGTACTTCCGACGGTGTCCGTTCTCGCGATCGGCCTAGCGGCAGCATCGTACGAGACGTCCGTCGCGTGGCCTTCCGCGTCGACGACTCGGAACACACGTAGTCGCGCGTCGTAGTACAACAAGTCTTCGTAGATTTGTACGACCCCGGTCCCGAGCGCCGCAACGTACTCTGCGTCCGGCGCACTCCAGGGTTCGGCGACGACGATCGGGGCCGAAAACAGTGCCTGCCGAAGGTGCGTTGCGGAACCTCGTTCATCGTATGTTACTTCGTGCCGCCGCAGAAGCGTGAACGTTCCGGCCCCGTCCGTGCCGAACCAGCGGCGAACCGTCACATTGTTCAGAGCGTCGTAGTCAATTCGCTGCAGTGTGCCCAGCGGGTCGGTGATACCAACGGCACGCCCGAAGGCGTCAAGGCGTGCGGTGGTCGTACCGCCCCGCGCGTCCGTCGTTGCAAGCAGACAGCCGTCAGCATCGTAGTCGTACGATGTGGTTGCCGCGGCCGTCGTGCAGCAGCCGCGCGTTGCGCGCTTGAGGAGTCCGCGCTCGTCGTACTCATAGCAGACGGCGTTTCCTCGCGGTAGGATGACCCGCACCAGCTGGTTCGAGGAGTCGTAGACGCGCCGCGTGCTCCGCGGCGGCGTACCGGAGCTGTCACCAAATGACGAGAGGACGGGACTCAGCTCCGAGTTGTACGTGAACGCCTGAAGTTCCGGACTACCCATGGCGACCGTTCCGTCCGGCTGTACGATTGTGCGCGCGTACGACGTCGCCTGAAGGTTTCCGTCGTAGGTGGCCGACACTGCGTAGCCGGTCAGCGGCGAAATCGTGGTTCGAACGAGACTGCATGGATCGCGCCGGTACTCGGTCGTCCTGCCGGCCGCGTCCGTCACGGCGACGATCTCGCCCGCCTCGTTGACACGGTAGCGAGTTACAAGGTCGAGTGTTCCGGGCGCAATGGTGCGTGCGGCCAGAAACCCTTCGCGCGTCGGATGCGCCTGCGGAGCAACGAAGTAGGTAAACGCGACCACCGTTCCAACCGGATCAGTGTAGCTCATCAGGCGACCATGCGGATCGTACGAATCGAACGTCACGCGGGCGCGCATGATCCCGCTCGAGCCGTTCGCGAGGGGCGCCGGGTAGGTCGTGCTCGGAAAGCTCACCGCGCTCGGCGTAACGGACGCTCCGCGAAATGCGATCATCGTGAGATGCGCCGAGTAGGCGCCGCTTTCCACAAAGTCCGGATCCGCGCTCGCGGTGTACCGGGGATCGGACCAGCTCGCGCGCTGCTGGCAAACCGATCGTAGCGGTACTTCACGATGATGTCCTGCTGAATCGCACTTCGAGCCGTGGCAGCGGGAAATGTGCCGCCGTACACCGTCATATCGTCGTTGAACGCGGACACGTCAAGCAGCGAGCCGCGTTGGATACTCGCCAGCAGGTTCGGGAAAGTCGCGTGCTCCTGCATCGACAATGTCGGGTCTAACCACGGCACGGGGACCGCTTCCGGGGCGGCGCCCGAATACAGTTGGTCGTAATAATACTGGCGTCCGGAATACGCTTCGAGCCATCCGCCCCTCCGGCGAAAGAATGCCGACGAGACGTCCATCACCGTCGTAGTCGTACCGCCACACGATTGACTGCATGCCGCAGCCGCTGACGATGCGCTCCCGAGAGAACAGGATGTTTCCAAGCGCATTGAGCACGTAGTCCACCGAATGTCCGTTTCGCTGGGTCACCGTAACGTAGGACGTCGGACAATGTTGGCTTTCAAGAACTCCAGGACGGATCTTGCAGCACATCCTGCCAATTGAAAACGAATACGCCGTCGCCGAGACGCTGCGTGACGACTCTTCCAAACGCGACTGTTCCGAGCTGGGCGCCGTACTCGTTCTCTAGATAGGTACCGCCGTTGGCGTCCGTAATCGTCAACAAGTTGTGCTGACGAAGTGCGAACGACGACGCGGACGAATAGCCGTACTGCGTCGTGCGTCCGGCCGGAAACTCGTCGGTCGCGGACCAGTCACTGCCACGAGATCCCCGAAGTCATCGTACGTGTAGGTCCACTGCCTCGTAATAAGCGCTGTCGAGGCTCCGTCGAAATATGCCGTACCGAAAAGCGAGGCGGTCACGATCCGCGACTGTTCGTCGTATGCGAACCGAACGGTGCGCGACGGATGATTGACGGCGACGAGATCCAGCAGAAATGTGCCGTCGACGCTCGTATAAGTGAACGAGATGCTATTGCCGTACCGGTCCTCGACAAGCACGGCTTGAAATAGTGCCCCATCACCCGACAGGTTTTCGAAACGCACGCAGCGACCGCCGGGCGAGCGCTGTTCGAATGCTCCGTCGAGAGTTGCGACCACGACATCGCTGTTTCTCAGAGCGACGAAATACGGAGCATCGACGAGCTGATTAAGGAAATAACGAACCGGCGACAAACACCCCTGCGTCACGGTCACGCTGTTGTCGCCGTTGTCGACCAGCCAAAGATTATACGAGAAGTCCCAGTTCGCGCCGAGCGCACCTTGGTAGAACGCGGAGCTCTTATACGTTCGCACGAACGCGAAGTCGATCCCGGCACCCGCGACTACGAAATCGGTCGCTGCATATACGAACTGGCCGGTCGCAAGGTTCACCGGATCGGCGGCGGTCGTCCTCGTCACCGTAATCTCTGCCGGATCGAACTGTGCTTGTTTGTCCGCGTAGCTCTGTAGTTCGGCTGCAACGAGACGTTCCATGTCGGCATCGCTCGCTCCGAAAGCATCGTTGAGCGTCCCTAGCGTCGCGTCGAAGTTGTCCAGCGGCGCCTCGGACGAGTGAGCGACAAGGTAGGAGCCGATCGCGTACTGGATGTCAAATGCCGCGCCCTGCGGTGAGAAATCACCGTCCGAAATGTCTTGCGCGCGCTGATCGAAAGTCGGCTGCTGCGCGAGCTCCGTGGGCTCGACGGATGCGTCCATCGACGTGCCGTTGCGAGCTCAGCGCTTCCGTCCGGGCGGAGCTTTCGCGCTACCTCGCTTTGCCGGAAGGGCCTTCGGCGCAGTCAAACTGCCGCGCGCAACCGCGCGGCGAACGATGACAGCGCGCGCGACGCCGGTGATCTTCTCGGCGCCTCGTGGACCGAGTCCGAGAAGCGCTCGACGGAGCCGCGTTGCTTCGTTCAAATCCAGTCGTCCGCGCGTCTGCAGCTGGTGCAGATCGAGCCGCAACACATCACCGACCGTCATCTCGGGACCGAAGCGCCGAGTGAGTTCCGGCGGGATGCCACGTACATCGCTCACGCGCCGCCGCAGATATCCGATTGGCAGCCGCGCACGGCGTCGTCGACAGACGTAGTCGCTGTCCACGAAGCCGACTGCGCCGTACGCACGCCGCTGCGGCAACCGCCAGCTGCTGAGCATGTGGTGGCGGATCGCCTGCATGAGCTCGCGCGCTGCCGGTGTTCGAGAGCG
The DNA here is from genome assembly GCA_963841685.1 of Vulcanimicrobiota bacterium. Lineage (GTDB taxonomy): Bacteria > Vulcanimicrobiota > Vulcanimicrobiia > Vulcanimicrobiales > Vulcanimicrobiaceae > Vulcanimicrobium. The sequence continues at coordinate 562,856 of CAWJDU010000003.1, read as the reverse complement.
CTGCAACTGGCCCGGCGAAAGCAGGGATCGGGCCAGCTTGAGCTTTGTCTCGTATACGATCGAGCTTTGATCGCCGGCGGACGGCCCGATCGCGACGCGGGAGCCATTAGAAGCCGCGGGGCCTTCGACCGTTGCTCGCTTGGGCGCGGGCAACGCGCGCGGCACGGGAAAGGCCGATGCGGGCGTCGGCGGCACGCCGAGGGCGGCCGCCTGTGGTCCCGGGGCTGCCGCGGGCGACAGCGCGCCAGCCCGAAGGCTCGGCTTAACTTGCGCCGCAGTCGAGGCAGCGCGAAACAGGCCATTCGCGCCCGTCGCGCCCGCATTTTGAACGTACGGAACCTGTTCCGGTGCCACGATGTTGATGCAGTTCGTCGTAGAACACGAGTTGATGCACACGCGGAGTTCCCGTGATGTCACTAAGAAGTCCGAGACAACGACATCCTGCTCCGGATCCGCGGGAGCTGTTGTCGACACTGCGGATGACGCCTGAATGAGACTGTAGGTCAGTACGACGTTCGCACGTGCATCGGTCTCGTACCCATCACCAACTCCGGCACTGTTTACGATGATGCTCACGGTAACGGACGCGCCGTCGAGTGCCGATGTTACGGCAATTTTCGCTGAGTTTACTGCTTGCTGGAATTCGTACGACGAATAGTTCCCGTCGACAGGGACCAATGTCCACGAGACGCCTTGTACCGAGCCGCCGTTCGCTCCGGCCGGCGGAGTAGTCACGGTATCGATAAGCCAGCCGCTCGGAGGCGTATAAGTAGCAGGATTCGGCACCGGGCTTCCACCGGCCGTGGTGTTCGAATATTGCGCCAAAACGTTGCCGCCGGGCGCATATGCAAGGATCGTCTGTTGCGCCGTTTTCGTTTGCGGAGGAGGGCCCGAAGGAAACGGCGGAGCGAGCGGCGCCGTTTCCGGGAAATGGCCTGTCTCCAACGAGGCCTCGATACAGATGCCCGGTAACGCGACGGGCCGTGACACGATCATGAAGAACTCTTGGATGCCCTCGATCATACGCAAGCCGCGCACGAACGTACGGTAGTCCGTCGCTTGAAGAGTGTGCGGACGAGGCAGCATCAAAAACGTCGCGCGATTGGTCCCCACATGATAGCCGGTGAGCAAGTTGTACTGCTGTGTGATGCTGGTCGTGCTACCTTGCGTTTCACGCCGTTCTCGCGACTGGTCGATTTGCGTCGCGCTCGTGTCGCTGGATGAACTGCCCCACGAGTCCGTCAAGCTACCAGTGGCCGATGCTGCGCCGTACGAGACGCCCGCGCTTAAGCCAAGCCCCATCTGCGATGACGACGCGTTCGTCATCGATTTCCCGGCGTTGACGTTCGAATTGGAGCCGGTTAGAGATCTCGTCTTGGTCCGTTGCGCCCTGGTATAAGTCGCGGCTTTTCGGTTCGAAGTCTACGATATGCGGATAATCCGCTATGGTAACGGAACGCTCCGCGTCGTCGTACGTGATTCCCACAAGGTAGCAATTGTCGCCGTGCGCACGGATCACGATCTGCGTGATCGGTCCAGCAGCGCTGATCGAGACGCTTTGAGGACTCGTCGATGCGGTCGGAATCGAGGTTCCGAAGACCGGAGCGCTTCCCTGATATGCGGTAATGATGCCGCTGGAGTCGTTTCCGACAAGCATCTGAAGCACGACATCCGTGCACATCGGAAGGTCGATCTGCAAGCCGCGTGCCGGGACTATGAAACCATGCCGGGACCGCGTAAAAAAAGCATGCCGGCGAATCGGTCCGCCCGCCGGTGTCGAAAACGTCAGACCGCCCGTGGAGTAGGGATTGGGGAATGGTGCCCCGACCGCGCGGTATGTGAACGTCTTCGTGATTGTCGCACCGGACGTCTCAACGACCGTGGTGGTCGACGGGAAGACGGCAACGTTCAGCAGGACGCCGTAACAGCCGAATGAGGCGTCGGCATAGTCCAGAGCGTCACTCAAGTTGTCCTGGACGGCGCCGCCGGGCGCCGTCGGAAGGCCGACTTCAATGGGCGCCGGGTTGTAGTCGACCGTCGACGGGTTGTAATTTTCGGGAGGCGGCGCCGCAACGAGGTCGGCCGTTTCTTGTGCAGTGGGCTGGTATCCCGTGACTGAACAGCTTACTTTTAGGTACGTAATTTTTTGGTTGCACATCTCCGACGGAAGATCGTCGGGCGATGGCTCGTAAGCGAATATCGCGAGCGAGGAGCGCCACGGTGGCGGAAAAAATCCGGTGCCGAACTGCATATCCATCATGTCGGGGCTGGCAGCAATTGGATACCACGGTACGTCGACCGGAAGATCGAAAGACTGGCTCATGTTGTGCCCCTTAAAAATCGCGGCTGACGACGCGGCACCGACCGCTGAGCGGCGTTCGTGCGTCCCCCGATCATCGCGATTTTCGTCTACGTTGAGGCCGTGCTTGCTACGTGAGTGAAACAGTCAAGCACGCCATTGCTCGGCCGTGGCATTCATGCCGCCAAGTCGTCCCCCGCCTCTCCTTTGCGATAAGGCGACCAAAGCCATTCTTGGGCTACTGGGGGTGCTGGCGTGTGGATGCGTTTCGGCAAGCGGCCGTCGCGGGAGGAAACGGTGCTCCCACGAAAAGCATCCGGAGGCCCTTCTGCGCTCATATGGCGGCGGTGTTCCGTCGTCACGCAGGCGACGTTAGTGCGCCGGCACCGCGCCCGTCGCTACAAGGCATTCGCCTTGTATGCTGCCCAGCCGCCGAAGCGCGAGATGTCCGCGTAGCCGCGCTGCTCGATGAGCTCGCGCGGATAAATCATCGCGTTGACGCGGCTGCCGTCTTCGAGCTGGATCGGCGCTTCGTAGAGATCGGGCGGCTCCGTGGCGAGCAGGTGCGCGTGCTGCGTGTCGGTGAGCTCGTAGACCTCGCCGGCGATCGCGATGCCGCCGTCGCCGACTTCATAGATGCCCGGGTGCTCGTCGCGCACGGAGTGCAGGCGGTAGATCGGCTTCGTCTTCGCCTCGCGCACGAAGCGTGCCGCGCCGAGGTTGCCGTGATCGGGTTGGCCGCGGAGCGCCGAGCCGCAGATGAAAAACTGCATCAGCGTTCCGATGCCCCGCCGTGCGCCGCGCTTCCTATGCCGCTCTCGGCCACGGCCAGCAGCGTCGCGGCGAGCGCGTCGACACCGAGGTCCAGGTCCGCGGGCGCGGTGCGCTCGTCGCCGACGTGGCTGCGACCGCCGATGCTCGGCACGAAGATCATTGCCGTCGGCGCGAGCTGTGCCACGCACATCGCGTCGTGCCCCGCGCCGCTGGCGATCGTGATTGCGCGCGGATCGCGGTCGACGCAGGCTGCGCGCACGAGCGACCGCATGCGCGCTTCCATCGGCACGGCCGCGCGCTCCTCGAGGACCTCGATGGCCGCGCGCACGCTTGCGGCGCGCCGATATCGCCGTCCATCGCGGCGCGGATGTCGCGCTCGGCGGCCGCGACGCGCGCATCGTCGACCGAGCGCAGGTCGATGCGCAACACGACGCGGCCCGGCACGATGTTCGTCTGGTTCGGCTCGACGACAAGGTACCCCACTGTAGCGACGGCGTCGTCCGCGTCGATCGCCGCGCGTTCGACCGCCAGGACGACCTCGGCCGCTGCGCACATCGGATCGGATCGACCGGCCATCGGCATCGTTCCCGCGTGTCCGGCGACGCCATCGAGAACGACGCGATACCGCCGCTGTCCGGCGATCGCGCTCACGATGCCGAGCCGTGCGCCGTCGCGCTCCATGACGGGTCCCTGTTCGATGTGCAGCTCGACGTACGCCGCGGGCGGCGGAAAACCGTCGCGCACCGCAACGTCCGCCAGCAGACCGTGCGGCCCGCGTGCGGCGTCGGCGAACGCGACGCCGTCGTCGGCGACGAGCGTCGCGACATCGTCGTACGCGGCGATGCCCGCATACACCGAGCTGCCGAGACATCCGAACGGAAACCGGCTTCCCTCTTCGCCTGCCCAGGCGACGACCTCGAGGGACCGCGCGGGACGCGCACCGGACGCCGCGATGCGCCGCAGCGCTTCGAGGCCGCCGATCACGCCGTACGCGCCGTCGTACGCGCCCCCGTCGCGCACGGTATCGAGATGCGAGCCGCACTGCACGGCAGCGCCGTCGCGGCTCGGGCCGCGCATGCGCGCGAAGACGTTTCCCACGCGGTCCTGCTCGACGTCGAGACCGTCCTCGCGTGCCCACGCCGCGAAGCGCTCGCGCGCGGCGTACTCCGACGGCGTGAAGAGTGCACGATCGATGCCGTTCGGCGTCGCGCCCAGCGTCGCGAGGTGCGCGAGGCGCTCGTGCAGCGTCATGCCGGCGTCGCTCGCGGCGTCACGCGATCCGCGCGAGCAGCGCCGCGCGCGCGGCGGGCTCCACGAACGATGCTTCGAAGCTGTTGCGCGCGAGCGTTTTCAGCGCGTCGTCCGGCAACGCCAGCGCATCGGCAACCGCGTCGAAATTGTCGCCGGCGTAGCCGCCGAAGTACGCGGGATCGTCCGAGTTGACCGTCGCGAGCAGTCCGGCGTCGAGCATGCGCCGCAACGGGTGCTCGGCGAGCGTTTTCACCACGCGCAGCTTCACGTTCGAGAGCGGGCACACGGTGAGCGGGATCCGGTCGCGGCGCAGCCGCTCGACGAGGCGCGCGTCTTCGAGGCTCCGCACGCCGTGGTCGACCCGCGAGACTTTCAGCACGTCGAGCGCCTCCCACACGTACGCCGGCGGGCCTTCCTCGCCGGCGTGCGCGACGGTCTTCCATCCCTCGGAGCGCGCGCGCTCGAACACGCGCGCGAACGTCGACGGCGGATTCCCGAGCTCGGCCGAGTCGAGGCCGACCGCGATGATGCGGTCGCCGTACGGCAGCGCCGCCTCGAGCGTCGCGAAGGCGGACGCTTCCGTCAGGTCCCGCAGAAAGCACATGATGAGCGCCGCCGTGATCCCGTACCGCTGCTCGGCGCGCCGCACCGACGCCCAGAGCCCGTCGATCACCGTCGGAAACGGCACCCCGCGCCCGGTGTGCGCCTGAGGGTCGAAGAAGATTTCCGCGTGCACGACGCCTTGCGCGGATGCACGCGTGAAGTACGCGTCGGCGAGCTCCTCGAAGTCGCGCTCGGTGCGCAGAACGGCCATCGTCGCGTAGTACAGGTCGAGGAACGACTGCAGGTCGCGGAAGTCGTACGCGCGGCGCAGCGCCTCGACCGATCCGTACGGCAGCGTGACGCCGTTGCGGTCGCCGAGCGCGAACGCCATCTCCGGCTCGAGCGTGCCCTCGATGTGCAGGTGCAGCTCGGCCTTCGGCAGCGCGATCATGTCCGTGCTCACGCGCCGGCGGGGTACGTCGCGATCCAGTGGCGCGCGATGTCGACGCGGCGGCAGATCCACACGTCGTCGTGCGCGACGAGATAATCGAGAAACCGTTCCAGCGCGGCGGCGCGCCCGGGGCGCCCGGCGAGGCGCGTGTGCAGCCCGACGGACATCATCTTCGGCGACGTCTTGCCTTCACGATAGAGCACGTCGAACGCATCCTTCAGATACGCGCAGAATCCCTCGCCCGACGTGAACCCGGGCGCGACGGAAAACTTCATGTCGTTGGCGTCGAGCGTGTACGGGATCACGAGGTGAGGCTTGCCGGCGACGCGCGTCCAATACGGGAGGTCGTCGTTGTACGCGTCGGAGTCGTAGAGGAAGCCGCCCTCTTCCACCACGAGCCTTCGCGTGTTGATCGACGGGGCGTACCGGCAGTACCAGCCGAACGGACGGGTGCCGGTGGTGCGCTCGATCGACGCCACCGCGCGGTGCATCTGCGCGCGCTCTTCGTCTTCGTCCATGTCCTGAAACCCGATCCAGCGCCAGCCGTGGGAGCACACCTCGTAACCCGCGTCGCGGATCGCGCGCGCCGCGTCGGGATTGCGTTCCAGCGCGAGCGCCGCGCCGAACACCGTGATCGGAATGTTGCGGTCGCGGAACATCCGCATCAGCCGCCAGAAGCCCGCGCGGCTGCCGTACTCGTACACGGACTCGACGATGAGATCGCGCTTCCCGGGCCGACGGTCGCGCCCGGAACCTCGGTGAGGTACATCTCGGACGTCGGATCGCCGTCACCGATCGCGTATTCCGATCCTTCCTCGTAGTTCATGACGATCTGCACGGCGAGCCGCGCGCCGTTCGGCCACTTCGGATCGGGCGGCCGCGCACCGTATCCGACGAAGTCGCGGGGATGCGGATCGGTCGCCACGCGCGCTACGTTTCGGCCGTCTTCTTTGCGATCGAGCGCGCCGGGTTGCCGACTTGCCGGTCTCCCGCCGGAACGTCCCGGATGACGACCGAACCCGCGCCGGTCATCGCGCCGTCGCCGATCGCGACCGGCGCAACCAGCGAGCTGTTCGTGCCGACGAACACGTCGGCGCCGATCTCGGTGCGGTTCTTCTTCACGCCGTCGTAGTTGCACGTGATCGCCCCGGCGCCGTAGTTCGTGCGGTCGCCGACCGTCGCATCGCCGACGTAGGCAAGGTGGTTGGCCTTCACGTCGTCGCCGATCTGGGCGTTCTTGAACTCGACGAAGTTGCCGATGCGCACGCGGTCGCCGATCACGTTGCCGTCGCGGAGGTGCGCGTACGGCCCGACGCGCACGTCGTCGCCGATCCGCGTCCTCAGCACCACGCTCTCGCGAATCTCGCAGCCGGCGCCGATGACGGAGTCGGCGATGCGCGATCGCGGTCCGATCGCGCTCCCCTCGCCGATGCGCGCCGGGGACGCGATCGACGTGCCCGGATAGATCACGACGTCGCGCCCGATCTGCAGTCCCGGCGTGAGATGCGTCGTGGCGGGATCGCAGATCGTCACGCCGGCGCGCATGTGCGCCTCGCACAGGCGCCGGTTCAGCAGGGCGTACGCGTCCGCGAGCTCCACGCGGTCGTTCACTCCGAGCACGGTGCGATAGTCGGACACCGCGACGGCGACGACGCGGCGTCCGGCGTGGGTCGCGAGCTCGATCGCATCCGTGAGGTAATACTCCCGCTGCACGTTGTTGCGGCCGATGCGCGGCACGACGTCGCGCAGCGCGGCCTCCTCGAAGGCGTAGATGCCGGCGTTCATCTCGTCGAGCGCGAGCTGGCCGGCAGTGCAGTCCTTCGCCTCGACGATCCGTTCGACGGCCGCAGGGCCGTCGGAGGTCGCGCCGGCGCGCAGGACGCGCCCGAACATCGACGGCAGCGGCATGCGCGCCGTGACGAGCGCGATCGCGTGCGCGGGATCGGCGTCGAGCGCGGCGCGCACGTCCCGAAACATCTGCGGCTCGACGAGCGGCATGTCGCCGTACGCGACGATCAGCGTTCCGTCGCGAGCGTCGAGCTCCTCGAGCGCGATCCGCACGGCGTGTCCCGTGCCGAGCTGCTCGCGCTGCACGACGGTGCGCACGCCGAACGGCGCGACCTGCGGCTCGAGCTCGTCGTTCGTCACGACCAGGACCTCGTCGACATCCGCCCCGTGCAGCGCTTCGAGCACCCACCACAGCATCGGGCGCCCGCAGATCTCGTGCAGCACCTTCGGGCGCGACGACTTCATGCGCGTGCCCTTGCCCGCGGCGAGCACGATCGCGCGCGTGCTCACGTGGCCACGACCTCGCGTTCCGGTACCGGCACGGTCTGCCACGCCTTCGTCTCCTTGGCGCTCACGCCGCCCAGCGCGTCGAGCGCGACACGGAACCGCTCGCGAACGATGTCGCGTCCGAGCAGCTCCATCGAGTCGAACAGCGGCAGCGAGGTCGGGCTCCCGGTCATCGCCACGTAGTACACGCGCGAAAGGTCGCGGAATTTTTTGCCGAGCGTGTCGCCGACGGACTTCAGCACGCGCTCGATCGTCGCCAGGTCGAACGACGGTTCGCCGTCGAGGCGCCACATTGCCAACGCGAGCGTTTTGCGCAGTTCCTCCTCGGAGAACTTCGTCACCGCGAACGCGTCCTTCGCGATCGGGATGCGGCCCGCGAACAGGTACGCGGTCGCCGGCACGAGGTCGCTGAGGCGATCGACGCGCGTGCGCGCAAGCTCGGCGATGCGCAGCGCACGCTCCTCATCGAAGCCCCATGCCGCGGTGCGCTGCAGCAGCTGGGCCGCGTCGAGCGCGTGCAGGTACTGCTTGTTCAGCCAATCGAGCTTCACGACGTCGAACACCGGTCCGCCCAGCGACATGTGCTCGAGGTCGATGCGCTCGACGAGCTCGCGCAGGCCGAAGATCTCGTGGCCCTCCGGGGCGTGCGCGAGCAAGATGCCGAGAAAGTTCAGCAGCGCCTCCGGCAGATAGCCCATGCGCTCGTAGAACAAGATGCCGGTCGGGTTCTTGCGCTTGCTGAGCTTCGACTTGTCGGGATTGCGCAGAAGCGGCATGTGCATCAGCACCGGCGGCTCCCAGCCGAAGTACGAGTAGAGCAAGAGATGCTTCGGCGCCGACGACATCCATTCTTCACCGCGGATCACGTGCGAGATCTCCATCAGGTGATCGTCGACGACGTTCGCGAGGTGGTACGTCGGCAGACCGTCCGACTTCATGAGCACCTGCATGTCGACCGTGGCATACTCGAACGGCACCGGACCGCGCGCGAGGTCGTGCACGATGCAAACGCCGGTGTCCGGCACCTTCATGCGCACGACGAACGGCTCGCCGGACGCCGCGCGCCGCTCGGACTCGCCGGGCGGAACCGCAAGGCACTGGCCGTCGTACTTCTGCGGGATGCCGGCCGCGCGCTGAACCGCGCGCATCTCCTCGAGACGGGCCGGCGTGCAGAAACACCGGAACGCATGGCCGTGTGCGAGCAGCTCGCCGGCATACCGGCGATAGATCGCCGAGCGTTCGCTCTGGCGGTACGGACCGTACGGGCCGCCGACGTCCGGGCCTTCGTCCCACGTCACGCCGACCCAGCGCAGCGCCGCGAGGATCGCACGCTCGGACTCGGGCGTCGAGCGCGCCTGATCGGTGTCCTCGATGCGCAGCAGAAAATCACCGCCCTGCTGCTTCGCGAACGCCAGGTTCGCGAGCGCGACGTACGCGGTGCCGACGTGCGGATCGCCCGTCGGCGATGGCGCGACGCGGGTGCGGATCTTAGCCAACCAGTTCCCTTCGCTTGCCGCACTCGCGCTCCACGAATGCGATGATGTCGGAGAGCGGCGCGCCCGGCGTGAAGATCTCGCGGACGCCGAGGCGCTTGAGCTCTTCGGCGTCGTCCGCCGGGATGGTGCCCCCGCCGAAGAAGACGATGTCGCCGGCGTCCTTCGCCTTGAGCTGCTCGACGACGAGCGGGAAGAGCGTCATGTGCGCGCCCGACAGGATCGACAGCCCGATGCCGTCCGCATCTTCTTGGATCGCGGTCTGCACGATCTGCTCGGGCGTCTGGAAGAGTCCCGTGTAGATCACTTCCATCCCGGCGTCGCGGAGCGCGCGCGCGATCACCTTGGCGCCGCGATCGTGGCCGTCGAGGCCGGCTTTGGCGACGATGACGCGCAGCGGCCGGGTCGGTGTCGTCGTGGTCGTCATGCTAGAACTGCGTCTGCTCCGTATAGCGGCCGTAGACGCTCACCATCGCGTCGACGATCTCGCCTTCCGTCGCGACCGCTTTCACGCAGTCGATCAAGTAGGGCATCACGTTCGCTTCGCCGGCGCACGCGCGTTTCAACGCCGCGAGCGAGGCTTCGACCGCGGCACCGTCGCGGTTCGCGCGTACGTCCTGGACGGCGCGCGCCTGCCCGCGCTCGATCTCCATCCCGATCTTCAGCAGGTCGGGAGACTGCTCTTCATCCGGCTTCTCGAACGCGTTGACGCCGACGATGACGCGCTCGCCCGATTCGATCGACCGTTGATAGCGGTACGAGGCGTCCGCGATCTCGCGCTGCGGGAATCCGGCTTCGACGGCGGCGACCATCCCGCCGAACTCGACGATCTGCGCGAAGTACTGTTCGGCCTGACGTTCCATCTCGTCGGTGAGCGCCTCGACGAAATACGAACCGCCGAGCGGGTCGACGACGTTCGTCACGTTCGTCTCGTAGGCGAGCACCTGCTGCGTCCGCAATGCGATCTCGACCGACTTCTCCGTCGGCAGCGCGAGGACTTCGTCCATCGAGTTCGTGTGCAGCGACTGCGTTCCGCCGAGCACGGCCGCCAACGCCTCGTACGCGACGCGCACGATGTTGTTCTCCGGCTGCTGCGCGGTCGCGCTGCAGCCGGCCGTCTGCGTGTGGAAGCGCAGTTGCCACGAGCGCGGGTCCTTCGCGCCGTACCGCTCGCGCATGTGGCGCGCGTAGATGCGACGAGCCGCACGGAATTTGGCGATCTCTTCGAAGAAGTCGACGTGCGAGTTGAAAAAGAACGACAGCCGTGGCGCGAACTCGTCGATGTCCATCCCGCGCTCGATCGCGGCTTCGACGTACGCGAACCCGTCGGCGAGGGTGAACGCGAGCTCCTGCGCCGCCGTCGCGCCCGCCTCGCGGATGTGGTAGCCCGAGACCGAGATCGTGTTCCACTTGGGCATCTCGCGCGTGCAGAATTCCATCATGTCGACGATGATGCGCACGTGCGGGCGTGGCGGAAAGATCCATTCTTTCTGCGCGATGTACTCTTTGAGGATGTCCGCCTGCAGCGTGCCGCCGAGCTTCGCGCGCGGGATTCCCTTGTTCTCCGCCGTGACGATGTACTGCGCGAGCGCGATCGCGGCCGGTCCGTTGATCGTCATCGACGTCGTGATCGCGCCGAGGTCGATGCCGTCGAACAACGTCTCCATGTCGCGCACGCTGTCGATCGCGACGCCGCACTTGCCGACTTCGCCGAGCGATTGCGGGCTGTCGGAGTCGTAGCCCATCAGCGTCGGCATGTCGAACGCGACGGACAGCCCCATCTGCCCCTGCGAGAGCAGGAAGTGATAGCGCTCGTTCGTCTGTTTCGCGTTGCCGAAGCCGGCGAACTGACGCATCGTCCAGAGGCGCGAGCGATACATCGTCGGGTGAATGCCGCGCGTGTACGGGTATTCGCCCGGAATTCCGAGGTCGCGCGCGAGGTCGAGATGCGCGACGTCGCCCGGCCCGTACAGCGGCTTGAGCGGCACGTCCGAGATCGTGCGGTCGACGGCGCCGGAGCCTCTGCCGGTGCGCGGCGGCGTCCGGTCGGCTTTGGCCTCCCAGCGCTCGGCGAGCTCCTTGTACTCCGGGGTAGCGTCGGGCCCGAGTCCCGACGCGCGATCGATCATCTTGGCCACGTACGCTGCGTCCTTCCGAGGTCGACCGCCGGGGTTCGACACCGACCGCACACTTTCCCAAAGGTCGATGCCCGTCGCTGGACTAAGGGCGCGGCACAACCCCTTCCGTTCGACAAGGGAGCCCTTTCCATGCGCGCACAGTTTCTGTCGGCGCTTCTCGTCGTTTGCCTGGCCGCCCCCGCGATGGCGCAGACGGAACCTTCCAGCGACGCGCAGCAAGCGCCGCCGGTCGCTGCCGGCGGCCGCGTCACCGTGCCGTCGGGCGACATCGTCTCGGTGCAGCTGCAGCAAGACATCGGCTCGCGCATCTCGAGCGAGGGCGACGCGTTCGCCGTCGTCACGGTCGCGGATTACTACGTGCGCGGCAGCCTCGTTCTGCCGAAAGGCTCGCCGGGCTATGGCATCGTCACGCACGTGAAGCGCGCCGGAAGCTTTCACGCAGGCGGCGAGATGACGTTCACCGTGAAGCGGCTCATCGCGCCGGACGGCACCGAGATCACCGTCGAGACGAACGGCGCGACGGCCGACGCCGACAAGGAGACCGAAAAGAACGGCAACGAGCTCGGTCAGTACCTGCTGTGGGGCGTCGGCGTCTTCGCGAAGCGCGGCAACGACATCCTCGTGAAAAAAGGCGCGACGTTCCACGTCTCGACGCAGCAGAATCGGGACGTCCCGGTCGTTCCGTACGGCATCGCGCCGGCCGCGCTGAATCCGGCGCTCGTGAAGCACGAGTAGCCGTCTCAGCCGGCGAGAAACCGCTCGAGCACCGGCATGAAGCGGTCGAAGGCGTCGCGCTGCAGCGAGTGGCTCGCGCCTTCGAACACCTCGATGCGCACGTTCGGGCCGCCGCTCGCTCGGAACAGCGCGCGCTGATCGTCGAGGACGACGGAGCGCTTCGGGTCGGCGAGCGCAAGCAGCAGCGGCTTCGGATAATCGCGCACCATCTCGCGGAGATCCCAACGGCCGTGCTCGATGCCGTTCTCGGCGTCGAGCGCCTCGACTGCCTCGAGCGTGAGCCGGCGCGCAGCGTGCAGCTTCGCGTCGACCTCGATCTCCGGCAGCGCCGCGTTCGACGCGCGGATCGAGGCCTCGCGCTGCTCCAGCGAGACGTCGAACATCCGCCGGTATTCCGCGCCGGCGCCGCGGCTCCAGACGCCGGCCGCGACGTGCAGCATCGGATCGATCACCGCCACGCGCCCGGCGTCGAGACGGCGGCCGCCGGCGACGGCCACGGCGCCGCCCCAGGAGTGTCCCACGAGCGCGTGCACCGGCTCGCCGAGCGCGGTGACGACGTCGGCGAGGTCCTCAACGGTGCGCGCGAACGTCATCGGTGCGCGCGCCGAGTGATCGCCGTGCCCGCGCTGATCGTACGCCGCCACACGCACGCGGCCGGCGAGGTGCTCGCCGATTCGCGCCCATCCGCGCCGCGATGCGCCGAGCCCGTGCACGGCGACGACGAGCGGTCCGCGCTCGCCCCACGCCTGCAGCGTCGTCTCTGCGCCGTCGGATAGCCGGACGCGACGTTCAGGCGCGCGCGTCGTCCCGCACCTCCGCGACGTCGACGTGCGGCCCGAAAACGTCTGCGCTCACCACCTCGACGACGTGCCGGAGCGGACGCACGACGGCATCGTGCGCCACGCTCGCAACGCGCGGCGCGACGCGGCGCTCGCGGAGCGTCGAGGCGAACGCCACGCCGGCGAGCACGCAGCCGCAGAGTTTGATGCTACGCAGGAGCGCGACCCACGGGTCGACCGCGTGCAGCCCGATCGCGCCGATTTCGTGCTGCCAGATCACGCTGGCCGGCGCGTTCAGGCCGTGCATGAAGCCCGGCGGCAGGTCCGCGGGCCACGCCGGCATCCGCGATTTCGGGGCGGCGGCGCCGAGGACGCACACGAGAGCAACGACCGCGAACGGCGCGAACCGCAACGTCACGCGCGGCACGCGCGCGAGCGACACGATCGCCAGCGCGGCGATCGTCGTGCCGACCAGCGTGAGCGCGAACCCCACCGGTCCTCGCGCGAGCCCGAAGGTGTTCGCCGCGAGCGCGACGAGCGCGATCGATGCGAGCGATTGCATCCCACCGCGCGCGCGATACAGCGCGACGAACGCCGGCAGCAGCACGATCGCCATGTCGACGTCGTGCACGTACGGGACGACGAGCGGTACCGCCGCGCACGCGAGAAGGACGCCGTCGGCGGGACGAGCGCGCATGGCGACGACGGCGACGACGACGGCCGCGATGGCGAGCACGCTGATCGCGGTGCCCACGCCGGCCGCCCCCGCCGGAGTCAATCCCCAGCCGTGCAGCACCGCAGTCGGCGTGAACTGGTACTCGTAGAACCGCTCCGATGCGGTCTGCTGCGGCAACATCACGAGATAGCCGAACGCGTTGCGCACGCCGCCCGCCACCGCGATGTTGAGCGCGCACCACACGACCGCCGCGCCGGCGAGCGCGCCGGCGATTCGGCGCGAAACGAGTGCCGCGACGAGCGGCATCGCGAGATTCGGCTTCATCGTCGCCGCGCATGCTGCTGCAACGGCGGTCCAACCGGCGTTCGTGCGCGCGACCGCCGCGATCGCGAGCGCGACGCACGCGACGGCGGGGAGCGACGCCTGTCCGAGCGCGGCAAGGCCGACGATGAGCGGCGCGCACGCGCACCCATACAGCGCGAGCGCGAGCGCGTCGCCGCGATCGAGAGCGCGTCCCGCGACGCGCGCCGGCACGAGGACGATGACGACGATCGATGCGATCAGCACGACTCCCCACAGACCGACGGCGACCGCGTACGGCAGGTGCGCGAGCGCAGCCCACAACGGCAGCCCGAGCGGAGGGCCGACGTATGGGTTCAACCCGCCCTGCGGATCGGCGCCCGGTAACCCGCGTTCGACGGCCCAGAGACTGCTCGCGTACGGATCGCCGCCGCGCATCCATTCCACGCCCGCGGCGTAGTAGGCGGAGAAATCGGTCATCGCCGGTCCGCTGGTTCGCATCGGCGGGTGCACGGCGTACGCGCTCGCGAACAGCAGCAGCAAGACCACGGCGGCGACGCGGGCCGTGCGCGCGAACACGTCAGAGGCCGCGTACGCGAGCGCGCACGTCGCCGCGCGGACGCGCGTTGCCATGCGCACGAACACCATCCCGAACGCCGAACCGTTCGAGCACCTCGTCCGCCGCCGCATACGGGTCGACGTCGTCGCCGATCCCATCGATCGTCGCATCGACGCGCGACTCGAGCGTGCCGAGCGCGAGCTGCCGCACGCGGTGCGCGAACGCGCTGCGGCGCTTCGTGCGCAGCTCGCCGCTCTCGCGCAGCCATGCGTCGTGCGCGACGACCGCGTCCCACAGCGCCTCGGTGCCTTTGCCTTCGAGGGCCTGCGTGCTGACGAGCCGCGGCACCCAGCCTGCGTAGTTCAGCATCTCCATCATCGAGCGAATCTCGCGCTGCAGCTGCAGCGCCATCGGGTGATCGCTCTTGTTCACGACGAACACGTCGGCGATCTCGAGCACGCCCGCTTTCAGCACTTGCACGGAGTCGCCGCTGCCGGGCTGCAGCGCGACGAGCGTCGTGTCGGCGACCTCTGCGATCTCGATCTCCGATTGACCGACGCCGACCGTCTCGATCAGCACGACGTCCTTGCCGAACGCGTCCATCAGCGACACGGCGTCCGCGGTGGCGCCGGCGAGCCCGCCCAGGTGTCCGCGCGACGCCATCGATCGGATGAAGACCTCGGGATCGGTGAAGTGCTCCGAGAGGCGAATGCGATCCCCGAGGAGTGCACCGTGCGAAAACGGAGAGCTGGGATCGACGCTGATCACGCCGACCGTCTTTCCGAGCGTGCGCAGGTGCGCGATGAGCGTTCCGCTGAGCGTCGACTTCCCGACGCCGGGCGGCCCCGTGAGGCCGACGGTGAGCGCTCGTCCGGTCGACGCGTAGAGGGCGCGGATCAGATCGGCACCGCCGCCGGACTCGCATCGCGAGATCGCACGGGCCAGCGCACGCGGATCGCCGGCGCGAAATGCGGTCAGCAACGCGTCGTCCATCGGTCGCTCGGCGTTCACGCCCGACAGCCGGGACTCCCTCACCCCGTCCGCGTACCCGTGGCGGGTGACTGCCATCGGGTACGTGCGAACGCCGACGATCGCCGGAGATGCGATCGTCTTCGCGTGTGAAGACGATCTCTGGGCCGTCGGCGCGAGCGGCGGCGTCGCTCGGCGCCTGACGTCGACGGACGGCGAGTGCACGCTTCCGCGGCTCTCCCCCGACGGCACGCAGCTCGCGTTCGTCGGCCGCGAAGAAGGCAACCCCGAGCTCTACGTGATGCCGTCGGAAGGCGGCGCCGCGACCAGGCTGACGTTTCTCGGCAGCGAGAATCTGTATTGCTGCGGGTGGTCGCGCGACGGAACGTCGATCCTCTTCACGTCCGACGCCGGATCGCCGTTCGTGCGGGTGACGCGCGCGTTTCGCATCGAGGCGTCGGGCGGCGAGCCGGTCGAATTGCAGCTCGGTCACGCGCTGGCGATCGACGCGCGTGCCGGCGGCGCCACCGTGATCGGACGCAACGCATTCGACCCGGCGCGCTGGAAGCGGTATCGCGGCGGGACCGCGGGCCACATCTGGGTCGACGCGCGCGGCGACGGCGAGTTCACGCGCATCCTGCGCGACCTCGACGGCAACCTCGTGTGGCCCATGTGGTCGGGCGATCGCGTGCTGTTTCTCTCGGATCACGAAGGGATCGGAAACCTGTACTCGGTCGCGTCCGACGGCAGCGATCTCGTGCGGCACACCGGCGAGCGCGACCACTACGCGCGCTTCCCTGCGACGGACGGGACGCGCGTCGTGTACGCGTGCGGAGGCGATCTCGTGCTGCTCGATCCGCGCAGCGGCGAGGTGCGGCGCGTCGACGTGCGGATGCCGTCGAACGCGTGGGAGACGGTGCGCCGCTTCACCGACGCGTCCGAAGCGCTCGAGACGTGGTCCGTCTCGCACGACGGCACGGCGGTCGGCATCGTGAGCCGCGGACACGCGTACACGATGCCGCTGTGGGAAGAAGCCGTGCTCGAATATCCGTCGACGAGCGCGAGCGTGCCGAGTGCGCCGTACGCGCGCCGCCGTCTGCTCACGTGGATGCACGACGACCGGCACGTCGCGTACGTCGACGACGCCGGCGGCTACGAGCGCGTCGCGATCGAGCCGACGGACCACGCGGAGGCGGTGCGCTTCGTCACGGATGCGGACGCGGGCGTCATCCACGAGCTCGTCGCCTCGCCCGCCGGCGACCGCCTCGCGTTCGCGAACAACCGCCACGAACTGTGGCTGCTCGACGCCGGCGGCGCGCCGCGTCTCGTCGACCGCAGCATCGGCGAACGCATCGACGATCTTGCATTCTCTCCCGACGGGCGCTGGCTGGCATACGTGTGGTCGCCGAAGGCGCACACGACGATCGTGCGCATCGCGGAATGCGGAACGGACCGCATCATCGACGCGACGAGCCCGCTGCGCGAGGACCGCTCGCCCGCCTGGGATCCGGAGGGCAACTACCTCTACTTCATCTCGACGCGCGACTTTCACCCGGTGTACGACGCGCTGCAGTTCGAGCTGAGCTTCCCGGAGGCGACGCGGCCGTATCTGGTCACGCTGCGCGAATCGCTGGCGAACCCGTTCGTGGCGAAACCCTCGCCGGTGCACAGGCGGCGCGATCGCGACGACGACGACGAGGACGACCGCGACGACGAGCAGCCGCGCGCGCTGCCGAACGTCGACATCGACGCGGAGGGTATCGCGAGCCGGATGCTCGCGTTTCCGGTCGACGAGGGCACGTACGACCGCATCGCGGCGGTAAAAGGCCGCGCCGTGTTCTCGCGATTTCCGGTCCGCGGGATCATGCCGAACGAACGCGACCGCGAGCCGGCCGCGGGCGAGCTGCACGCGTACGACTTCGAGGAGCAGCGCAGCGCCGTGCTCGCGGGCGACGTCGACGACTTCGTAGCGGGTGCGGACGGACGTACCGTCGTGTATTCGTCGCACGGGAAGCTTCGTGCGATCGACGCGACGCGCGATCTGCCCGAGGACGGCGAGGACGACGACCGCGGAGCGCAAGACACCGGACGCCGATCGGGCTGGCTCGATCTCGCGCGCGTCAGCGTGCTGATCGAGCCGCGCGACGAATGGCGCCAGATGCTGCGCGAAGCGTGGCGCCTGCAGCGCGAGAACTTCTGGGACCCCGGGATGTCGGGCGTCGACTGGGACGCGGTGCTGCGCCGCTACGAGACGCTCTTGCCGAAGGTTCGCACGCGCAACGAGCTGTCGGACCTGATCTGGGAGATGCAGGGCGAGCTCGGCACGTCGCATGCCTACGAGAGCGGCGGCGACCGTCCGCAGCCGCCGCAGTACAAGCGCGGGTTTCTCGGAGCCGACGTCGCATGGGACGCGGCCCGCGGCGGCTACCGCGTGCAGCGGATCTTCCGCGGCGATCCGTGGAACCGTGACGCCGACTCGCCGCTCTCAGAACCGGGCGTGGGCGTGCGCGAAGGCGATACGATCGTCGCGGTCGGCGGCCGCGCGCTGAGCGAACGCTACGGTCCGGGCGCCGCGCTCGTGAACCAGGCGGGCCGCGACGTCGTGCTGACCGTCGTGCGCGACGGCGAAGCGCCGCGCCGCGCGCTCGTCCGCACGCTGCGCGACGAACGCATGCTGCGCTACCGCGCGTGGGTGAACGCGAATCGTGCGACGGTGCACGAGCGCACGAACGGACGCGTCGGCTACGTGCACGTGCCCGACATGGGACCGTGGGGTTTCGCCGAGTTCCATCGCGGCTATCTGAGCGAGTTCGACCGCGACGGCTTGATCGTCGACGTGCGCTTCAACCGCGGCGGCCATGTCTCCGCGCTGCTGCTCGAGAAGCTCGCACGCAAGCGCGTCGGCTATGACGTGTCGCGCTGGGCGCCGCCGTTCCCGTATCCCGAAGAGTCCGTCGCCGGCCCGATCGTCGCGCTGACGAATCAGTTTGCCGGAAGCGACGGCGACATCTTCAGCCACTGCTTCAAGCTCTACGGACTCGGGCCGCTCGTCGGCATGCGCACGTGGGGCGGCGTGATCGGCATCAATCCGCGTCACCGCCTCGTCGACGGCACGGAGACGACGCAGCCGGAATACTCGTTCTGGTTCAGCGATGCGGGATGGGGCGTCGAGAACTACGGCACCGACCCGACGCACGAAGTCGACATACCGCCGCAGGACACGAAGCGCGGCGTCGACCCGCAGCTCGACACCGGACTCCGGCTCATGGCGGACGCTCTCGCGAGCGCACCGCCGCGGCCGACGTTCCCGCCGCGCCCGAATCGCGCGCGACGCGTGTGACGGGCATCAGCGTTCCTAGCTTGGCGATAGCAGCGACCGCCCGCACGACTTGCCACCGTCGCGCCCCTTAACCCGGCCTTTGTTGACGGCCTGCCCGGCGCCGTGGTACGGTACGCGAGCCGAAGCAGGGCCGCAAGGTCCTCACCGGATGCCCGCGGGCGATCCGGTTGTATCTCGAGGGCGGAGACCGCTTCGGCGTCTTCGCTTTTTTACGTCCTTCCCGGAGAGCCAGCCATAGCACGACCGCTTCGCGTCAACGAACAGATCAGAATTCGCCAAGTCCGCGTCATCGACGACGAGGGCCGCCAGCTCGGCATCTTGCCGACCGAAGAGGCTCTCAACATGGCGCGCACGCGCGGGCTCGACCTCATCGAGGTCTCGCCGACGGCGATCCCTCCGGTCTGTCGCATCGGCGATTACGGTCGTCTGAAGTACGAGCAGTCGAAGAAAGACAAAGAGGCGCGCAAGAAGCAGCGCAACTGGGAGTTGCGCGAGGTCAAGCTGCGTCCCAAGATCGACGTCCACGACTACGAAGTCAAAGCGAAGATGGCCGAACGTCTTCTGCTCGACGGCGGCAAAGTCAAGGTCACGATCATGTTCCGCGGACGCGAGATCACGTACACCGCGTTCGGAAAACGGCTGCTCGATCGCATCGCGAAAGACCTGGAGAACACCGCCACGGTCGAGCGCGACGCGAAGCTCGAAGGCAAGAACATGTTCCTCATCCTCGCACCGCGAGCCACTCCGCTCGGCCCGCCGAAGTTCGTCCACTTGAAGACGGACACGGCGCACCACGACGTCGAGACCGTCGATCATCACGATGATCACGAGACCGACTCGGAAGAACAACCGGAAGAACAGGGCGAGAGCGCGGCCGCGGCGACGACCATCGGGAGAGCCAGTGCCTAAGATCAAGACGCACCGCGGGACCGCGAAACGCGTGAAGGTGAGCGCCAACGGCAAGGTGACGCACCGCCACCAGTTCGACGGCTGCGGCCACATCCTCAGCAAAAAGTCGCGCAAGCGCAAGCGGAACTTCCGCCGCGATCAACCGACCTTCAAGGGCGATCTGAAGCGCTTCGCGCCGCAGATCCCGTACCTGCTTTAAGAGGAGATTGACGCATGGCTCGTATCAAGCGCGGTCTCAACAAGATCAAGCACCGCCGCAAGGTCATGAAGCTCGTCAAGGGCTTCCGCGCCGCTCGCCGCCGTAATTATCGCGTCGCGAACGAAGCGCTGCTCCATTCACTGGCATACGCGTTTCGCGACCGCCGCGTCCGCAAGCGCGACTTCCGCTCGCTGTGGATCGCGCGCATCAACGCCGCCGCGCGGCGCGAGGGCTTGAGCTACTCGAAGCTGATGGCGGGCCTCAAGAAGGCCGGCGTCGCGGTGAACCGCAAGGCGCTCGCCGATCTCGCCGTGCACGACGCCGCGACGTTCGCTCGCCTGACGTCGCTGGCAAAGGACGCCGTGAACGGAAAGACGACGACCGCGGCCTAACCGCGTCAGGCCGGATTCGAGCGAAAGGCGCCCGGACGGGCGCCTTTGTCATTCTGTGCGCCGCGTCGACGCGAGCGCGACGGAGGCATGCGCCGCGATGCCCGCGACCATCGCCTTCTCGTCGATGTCGAACGCGGGATGGTGGTTCGGGAACGCGTGCGCATCGTCGCCCGCGCCGAGGAAGTAGAAACACGCCGGCACGACCTGCGCGAAGTACGAGAAGTCTTCGCTGCCCATCACGGGCGGGATGTCGAGGACGCGTGCGGCGCCGAACTCGGCCGCGAGCGTCTCGGTGACGAACGCCGCCTCGTTCGGATCGTTCGACGTGACGGGATACGACGCGTGCCAGTGCAGCGTGCACGTCGCGCCGGCCGACGCGCAGACGTTCTCCGCGATGCGCTTCACGCGACTCTCCATCGTCGCGCGCGTCGCGTCGGTCATCGTGCGCACGGTGCCCTTGATCGCAACGCGCGGCGGGATGACGTTGTACGTCGTGCCCCCGTTGATCGCGCCGACCGTGACGACGGCGGGCTCGATCGGGTCGATCTCCCGGCTGACGATGCGCTGCAGCGCGCCGACGACCTCGGCGGCGACCGGAATCGGGTCGACGGAGCGGTGCGGCATCGCTCCGTGCCCGCCCATGCCTTCGACGGCGAGGTCGAACGAGTCGACCGACGCCATCAGCGGTCCCGGACGCAGCCCGAACACGCCGCTCGGCAGCACGGTGACGACGTGCAGCCCGTACGCGCGCTCGATCTGCGAAGCGATCGATGAGGCCGTCATCCAGCATCGCCTTCGCGCCGCCGCCGCCTTCTTCCGCCGGCTGGAACACGAACGCGATGCGGCCCGCGATCTCGGCCGAGCGCTCGCGCGCAGCAGCTGCGCGGCACCGAGCAGCATCGCGACGTGCGCGTCGTGCCCGCACGCGTGCGTCACGCCGGGATTCCGCGAGACGTACTCGACGTCGTTCTCCTCGGGCATCGGCAGCGCGTCCATGTCGGCGCGCAGCATGATGGTCGGACCGGGCCGTTCGCCGCGCAGCACGCCGACGACGCCTGTCCCGCCGATCCCGGTCGTCGTCTCGAGTCCGAGCGCGCGAAGGCGCTCCGCGACGATTCCCGCCGTCCGGTGCTCCGCGAAGCCCAGCTCCGGATTGACGTGCAGGTCGCGCCGCGTCCTGACCGCTTGCGCGAAGAGGTCGTCCGGAACCGCGATCGCCTGGTTGCCGGGCCCTGCGTCGGTGCTCATGGGGACATGTTGCACGCCCCGGCGTTGACAAGCCTGCGGGCCGTGTGCTGTACTCTAGCGCACATGTCGCCTCGCGCGTTTTGGTACCGCCGCTCGTACCGCACGTCTTTCGTGCCGGTCCCGCTCGGCGTCGCGTAGAGAGCAGCAGCCGGTTACGATGACCGCACCGCAAGCCTCTCGCCGACAGGGCGGGGGGCTTCTTACCGTCCCGGGCGACAAGTCGATCGCGCACCGCGTGCTGATGCTCGCGAGCCTCGCGCGCGGCACGTCGACGCTGCGGAACGTCCCGGCCGGGCTCGACGTGCGCTCGACGCAGCGCGCGCTGCGCGCGCTCGGCGTCGCGATGCAGCGCGGCCGGGGCGAACCCGGACGCTCGCGGCGACACGGTCGTCGTCACCGGATCGGCCGGCGCGCTCGCCGCACCCGCCGAAGTCGATCGACTGCGGCAACAGCGGCACGACGATCCGTCTGCTGTCCGGCGTGCTCGCGACGCGCGCGATCAACGTGACGCTCGACGGCGACGCGTCGCTGCGCGCGCGTCCGATGCGCCGCATCGCGACGCCGCTCGAAGCGTTCGGCGCGCGTTTCGAGCTCGCGGCGGGCGGTACGCCGCCGATCGCGCTGCACGGCAACGGCGACGCGCGCGGCGCCGACGTCGAGATCGTCGTGCCGAGCGCGCAAGTCAAGTCCGCAGTGCTGCTGGCGGCGCTCGGCGCGCACGGCCGGACGCGCGTGCACGGCATGCTCGCGACACGCGATCACACGGAGCGGCTGTTCGCGGCGTTCGGCATCGCGTGCGAGCGCGACGGCGACGCGCTCGTCATCGACGGGCCGCAGGCACCGCGCGCGATCGACTTCGACGTTCCCGGCGACATGTCGAGCGCGGCGTTCTTGCTCGCGGCCGCGGCCGCCGTACCCGGCGCGCTGCGCCGTCGTCGACGGCGTCGGATTGAACCCGACGCGCACCGCGTTCCTGGACGTGCTGCGGCGCTTCGGCGCGGACGTCGACGTCGCGTGCGAGCACGAGGACGCGTGCGAGCCGAGCGGTCGCGTGACCGTGCGCGGCGCGCGCTCTGCGCGCGGTCGCGATCGAGCCGCACGAGGTTCCGGGACTGATCGACGAGCTGCCGCTGACCGGCGTGCTCGGCGCGTTCGCGCACGGCACGACCGTCGTTCGCGGCGCGGCGGAGCTGCGCGTCAAGGAGTCGGATCGCATCGAGACGTTCGCTCGCGCCGCGCGCGCGATCGGCATCGACGTCGACACGTTCGACGACGGATTCGCCGTGCACGGCCCCGCGACGTTCCGCGACGGCGCGATCGTCACGGCGGGCGATCATCGCATCGCGATGGCGTTCGCGGTCGCGGGCCGCGCCGCGGGCGTCGACGTGCGGCTCGACGACCCGGACTGCATCGCCGTGTCGTTCCCCGGCTTCGCGGACGCGCTGGACGGCGTCGCATGAAGTGGGCGGCCGGTGATCGGACACCCGGTCGCGCACAGCCGGTCGCCGGCGCTGTTCGCGCAGTTCGCGACACGAGACGGGCGTCGATCTCGAGTACACGGCGATCGACGTGCACCCGGACGATCTGCTGGCGATGCTCGAACGGTGGCGTGCCGACGACGCGTTCGTCGGTTGCAACGTGACGCTGCCGCACAAGGAGCGCGCGGTCGCGCTCGCCGACCGCGTCGAGCCGGCGGCGCGCGCGTGCGGCGCCGCCAACGTGCTCACGCGGGCGCACGGCCGGCTCGTGGCCGACAATACCGACGTCGCCGGCGTCGAAGCGGCGCTCGCGTCGGGCGGCGTAACGCTGCGCGGCGCACGCGTCGCGGTGCTCGGCGCGGGCGGCGCGGCGCGTGCCGTCGCCGAGGCGGCGCGGCGGAACGGAGCCGCGCAGATCGTCGTCGCCGCGCGCAACGCGGAGCGCGCGCAGACGCCTTGCCGCGGTGTTCGACGCGACCGCCTGCGGCCTCGACGGCGTCCCCGAGTCCGACGTCTACGTGAACGCGACGCCGGTCGGCATGCAAGGACAGCCGCAGATCTCGCTGCTGCCGTCGAACGCTCCGTCCGATGCGGCTGCGTTCGACCTCGTGTACGTCCCGGAAGAGACGCCCTTCATCCTCGACGCACGGGCGCGCGGAATGCGAACGGTGACGGGCGCGGTGATGTTCACGGCGCAGGCGCAGGCGACGTTCGCGCAGTGGTTCGGCGTTGCTCACGCACGTCCGTGGCTGACGCGGTGATGCCGTGAGCGCGCTTCGGTTCTTGACGGCGGGCGAATCGCACGGGCCCGGCGCTCGTCGGCATCGTCGAAGGGATTCCGAGCGGCCTCGCGCTCGACGCAGCGATGCTGCTCGCGCAGGCGCGGCGGCGGAAGCTCGGCTACGGGCGCGGCAACCGGCAGAACATCGAGACCGACGAGGTTCGCATTCTCGGCGGCGTGCGGCGAGGCATGACCATCGGCAGCCCGATCGCGCTGATCTTGGAGAACAAGGATCACGTTCGCTGGGCCGAGATCATGCGCGTCGATCCGCCGGAGAACGGCGAGCCGGCGGCGCGCCAGGTGCACGTCCCGCGGCCGGGCCACGCCGACCGCATCGGCGGAATCAAGTACGGACGCGACGACCTGCGCGACGTGCTCGAGCGCGCGAGCGCGCGCGAGACCGCGATGCGCGTCGCGCTCGGCACCGTCGCGCGCACGCTGCTGTCCGCGCTCGGCGTGCGATCGCGAGCCGCGTCGTGCGCATCGGCGGCGCGGTCGACGCGACGCCGTGGCGCGACGTGCCGCCGGAAGCGATCGACGCATCGCCGGTCCGCGCGCTCGACGCAACGGCCGCGGATGCGATGGTGCGCGAGATCGAGGCGGCGAAGGCGGCGGGCGATTCGCTCGGCGGCGTGTTCGAGGTCGTCGCGCGCGGCGTGCCGGTCGCGCTCGGCTCGTACGCGCACTGGGACCGGCGCCTCGAAGGCGACGTCGCGCAAGCGTTCATGTCGCTCAACGCGATCAAAGGCGTCGAGATCGGGCTCGGATTCCGCGCGGCGGAAGTGCGCGGCTCGTCGCGCGCACGACGAGTACGAGCCCGGTGACGGCACGCTCACGCGCTACCGCAACAACCGCGCCGGCGGCATCGAAGGCGGGATGACGACCGGCCAGCCGATCGTCGTGCGCGCGGCGATGAAGCCGATCGCGACGCTGATGCGGCCGCTGGACTCCGTCGACCTTCGCACCGGCGAAGCGACGCGCGCGCACATCGAGCGCAGCGACACGTGCGCGGTTCCGGCCGCCGCGGTGATCGGCGAGTCGCTGCTCGCGCTCGTGCTCGCGGACGCGGTGCTCGAGAAGTTCGGCGGCGATTCGCTCGACGAGCTGCGCGAACGCGTGCGCACGTGGGACGCGACGGTCCGTGCGCGGTAACGTCTACCTGTGCGGGCCGCCCGGCGCCGGCAAGTCGACCGCTCGCGCCGATCCTCGCATCGCTCCGCGGTCTCGCGTGCGTCGACGTCGACGCCGCGGTCGAAGCGGCCGACGGCCGCACGATCGCGCGCATCGTGGAAGAGGACGGCGAGCCGGCGTTTCGCGCCGCGGAGCGCGCGGTCATCGACGGCATCGGCGGCGGAGCGGTCGTCGCGCTCGGCGGCGGCGCGCTCGAAGACGAGCGCAACCGCGACGCGGTCGCGTCGCGCGGCGTGCTCGTCTTCCTCGACGCGTCCGTCGCGACGTGCGAGACGCGTACCGCGCACGCGCGCGGGAACGCGTCCGCTGCTGCGCGAGCCGGGCGCGCTCGCGCGCCTGCACGCCGCGCGCCGTCCCGCGCTATGCGGCTGCGGACGTTCGCATCGCGGTCGATGCGCTGACGCCGGACGATGCCGCGCGCGCCGTCGATCGCGCGCTGCGCGACGAGCGCATCGTGCACGTCGCCACGGCGAAGCCGTACGACGTCGCGATCGGCGCGAACGTGCTCGACGAGCTCGCCGTGCGCGCGGTACCGCAGCCCGGCGGGCGCGCCGCGATCGTCGTCGACGAGCGCGTCGCGCAGCTCGGCCGGCGCGTCGCGCGCGCATACGAGGCGGCGGGATATCCGACGGCGCTGATCGCGCTTCCCGCCGACGAGTCGATCAAGTCGCTCGAATGCATCGGCGCGCTCTACGAACGCCTCGCCGCCGAGCGCATCGATCGCCGCTCGATCGTCGTCGGTATCGGCGGCGGCACGATCGGCGATGCGGTCGGGTTCGTCGCCGCGACGTACCAGCGCGGCGTGCCGTTCGTCGCGGTGCCGACGACGCTGCTCTCCGCGGTCGACGCCGCGATCGGCGGCAAGACGGCCGTGAACCTCGATGCCGGCAAAGAATCTCGTCGGCACGGTCACGCAGCCGGCGCACGTCGCGATCGCCCCGCAAGCGCTGCGCTCGCTGCCGCGACGCGACGTCGTCTCCGGATACGGCGAGATGCTGAAGTACGGCCTCGCGCTCGACGCGCAGCTCTATCGCGCGCTGCGCGACGGCGAGGCGGCGCTGCTCGACGATCCCGCGAGCGCGCTCGACGCGATCGCGCGGTGCGTCGCGCTGAAGGCCGAGATCGTCGCGCACGACGAGGAGGACCGCACCGGCACGCGCGCGGTGCTGAACTTCGGGCACACCGTCGGGCACGCGATCGAGAAGGTCGCGGGATACGGCGCGCTGCGCCACGGCGAAGCGGTGATCGTCGGCATGCGCGCCGCGCTCGCGCTCTCCGCAGCGCGCGGCGCGCTCGACGAGCGCGCACGCGCCGACGCGGACGCGCACCTCGCGGCGCTCCCCGTGCCGGACGCGTGGCGCGGGCTCGACGCCGCGGCGGTCGTCGAAGCGACCGCGCGCGACAAGAAACGCCACGCCGGCGGCACGCAGTTCGTGCTGCTCGACGCGATCGGCACGGCGCGCCTGCACGACGGCATCGCGCCGGACGACGTGCGCGCCGCGCTCGCCAGAGATCGGCCTGGCGTGAACGTTCTCGTCGTCAACGGCCCGAACCTGAACCTGCTCGGCATCCGCGAGCCGCATCTCTACGGGCGTTCGACGCTGCGCGACCTCGAGCGCGAGGTGCGCGCGCACGCGAAGAAGCTCGGCATGCGCGTGCGGTTCTTCCAGTCGAACCACGAAGGCGAGATCATCGACGAGCTGCACCGCAACCGCACGTGGGCGAACGCGATCGTGCTGAACCCCGCCGCCTTCACGCACTACTCGTACGCGATCCGCGATGCGATCCTCGCGGTCGCGATCCCGACGGCGGAAGTCCACCTGACCGACGTCGACAACCGTCCCGAGCCGTTCCGGAAAATCTCCGTCGTCCGCGACGTGTGCGCGTTCTGCTTCAAGGGCGCGGGCATCGGCTCGTACCTGCAGGCGCTCGATGCGTTCGCGAGCATGCGCGACGCCGCGAAGACGCCGTGATCGCGCGCCGTCTCGGCGCCTCGCGGCCCGCACACCGGAGCGATCGCGCTCGGCTGCATGGGCCTCTCCGAGTTCTACGAGACCGTCGCCGAAGCGGACGCGATCCGCACGATCCACCGCGCGCTCGATCTCGGCATGACGCTGCTCGACACGTCCGACATGTACGGGCTCGGCGACAACGAGCTGCTCGTCGGACGCGCGCTGCGCGGACACCGCGACGGCGCGATCGTCGCGACGAAGGGCGGCATCGTGCGCGATGCGCGCGATCCGGCGTTTCGCGCGGTGAACGGCCGTCCGGAGTACTTGCGCGCGGCGTGCGACGCATCGCTCCAGCGGCTCGGCGTCGAGCGCATCGACCTCTACTATCTGCACCGGATCGATCCGGCGGTTCCGGTCGAGGAGTCGATCGGCGCGCTGGCGGAGCTCGTGCGTGCCGGCAAGGTCGCGCGAATCGGCGTCTCTGAGGTCGACGCGCAGGCACTGCACCGCGCGGCTGCGACGGCGCCGATCGCCGCGCTGCAGAGCGAGTACTCGCTGTTCACGCGCGACGTCGAGACGAACGGCGTGCTCGACGCCGCTGCGCGCGCTGCGCATCACGCTCGTCGCATACGCCCCGCTGGGGCGCGGGATGCTCACCGGTGCCGTGCGTTCGGTCGACGCGCTGCCGCCCGATGACCTGCGGCGGCGCGTGCCGCGGTTCGATCGCGACAACATCGAGCACAACCTCGCGCTGGTCGACGCGCTCGGCGCCGTCGCCGCCGACCTCGGCGTGACGCGCGCGCAGCTCGCCCTCGCGTGGCTGCTCGGGCGCGGCGACGACGTCATCGCGCTGCCCGGCTGTCAAACCGTCGCGCAGGTCGACGAAAACGCCGCCGCAGCCGACCTTCGGCTCGACGACGAAACGTGCGCGCGCATCGACGCGCTGCTTCCCGCGGGCGCCGCGGCAGGTGCGCGTCTGCGCTGAGTGCGATTCCGCGCCTCGCGACAGGCCTCGTCCAGGCATACGAACCGCGTTCGATTACGGCGCGATGATCGTGTCGTGCTCGGCGGGCGGCGCGTCGAGCAACGCGTGCAGCGCCGGGAGAAAGCGCAGTGCGGGCGCGCGCCGGTGCTCCGGCTCGACGACGTCGTGCGACGGTCCGAGGCCGACCAGCGAACGCACGCGCACGTTCGTGCCGCCGACGGCACGCCATCGCGCGACGAGATCGTCGATGGCCGCGTTGCTGACGGACGACTCCGAGGCGTTGCGCACGACCTCGATCGACGCTGCGAGCGGCGCACCGCGGCGAGCGTCGTCGCGCAGCGCGTCGGCGAGCGCAAGGCCCGCGGCCAGCGCGCGCGTCGTATACCGCGGATACCCGTGCGGCGGCGAGCTTCGGCCGCGATCCAACGGGTCCCAGTAGAGGAAGACGTTCGGCGTCCGCTCCACGAGGCGGCGCGCGAACGCGTGCCAATCGTGCGGCAGGCGCTTGATGCCCATGAACGGTGCGATCGCGATCGCGCGCGCGACGCGCGCATCGCGGTGCGCGAGGTGCAGCGCCAGCGCGCCGCCGAGCGAGTGTCCGATCAGCACGATCTCGTCGCCGAGCGCCGCGGCCGCTTCGATGATGCGGTCGGCCTGATCCGCGAGCTCGTCGCGCGTGAGCTCCGCGAGCGCCGTCGACATGCGGTCCGCGTGGCCGTGTCGCGGCAGCCGCGGCACGAGCACGTTCTCGCCGCGCGCGAAACGCGCGCGCGCGAAGTTGCGCCACGTCCGCGGGCTCGCGGTCAGCCCGTGCAACAGCACGACCACGCGGCGCGTGCGTTCGCCGTGGTCGAGCACCGTCGTGCGCATTTCGTCGCCGAGCATCGCGTGCTCGTCCGCGTCGAGCGCGGCGACGATCGCGTCGCGGTCCACGTTACGCGTTGGCGAGCGCGATGATGGCGAAGCGGCGGTCGTCACCGTCGAGCGACTCCTCGCGGAGCGCGCGCTGCAGCGATTGCGCGACCTCGCGCGCGAACGCCGTCGCGCCCGGCGCGTCGCTGCGCGCGATCGCCGTCGCGGCGACGATGCAGTCGTCCACGGCGCGGGCGATCCCCTCGTGCATCGCGCGCTCGGCGTCCCGCTCGGGGATGCGCGCACCGGCGGCGCGCCGCGCCAGCATCAGCACGTAGTCCAGCGCGGCAGCGGTGGCGAGCACGCGCGGACGCAGCTCCTCGAACGCGGGTTCCGAGCCGAACTCGCTCGCGGCCCGCAGCAGCGCGGCCTGCAGGGCTACGACGAGCTCAGCGCGCTCCGCGCCCATAGTACCGCGATCTGCGTCTTCGAATCGGGCAGCTCGTCGTTCTGAATCTTGCGCCAGAGCTCGTCGAGCGTGAAGATGCCGGTCTGCATCGACTCTTCGCCCTCGTCATACCCGCTGCGCTCGCCGACGTCGTAGCCGTCGACGACGCAGAAGTGCAGCAGCTCGGTGCAGAATCCGGGCGCGGAGAACGCCGACCACAGCCGCTCGACGCGGTGCGCGATGTACCCGGTCTCCTCGCGCAGCTCCCGCGCGGCCGCGTCCTCCGGCGACTCGCCGTCGTCGAGCCCGCCGGCCACGACTTCCCAATTGTCGCGCCCGAGCGGATGGCGGTACTGCCGCACGAGCAGCATTTCGCCCGGGCGCGGACGCACGATGACGACGACCGCTTCGGAGTGCTCGACGACCTCGACATCGTGCGACTTCCCGTTCTCGCCGCGCAGCGTGTCGACGCGCAGGCTCACGACCTTGCCGCTGTAGATCCGGCGGCTCTGAAGGACGTCCATCAGATCAGGACGGTGTTCGAGAGCTCTTCGAGGAGCGTCGGACGGTGCGGCTGCCATCCCAGCTCGCGCGCCGCCTTCGCGCTGTCCGCCTGCAGATCGCACGCGAGCGCGTCGGCGAACGGACCCAACGCGGACCGCGCTTCGTCGAGACCGACGTGCGTCACCGAGCCGTCACCGCCCGCCGCGCGTGACACCGCTTGCGCGATGTCGACGTACGGCACCGCCGCGCCGCGCGTCGCGTTGAAGATGCCGCGCGCGGTGCGCGTGTCGACGACGGCGCCGTACAGCTCGGCGAGCGCGTCGTGGCGCACGGTCGGCCACCGGTTCGTACCGTCACCGACCACGCGCAGCTCGCCGCGTTGCGCAGCTGCGACCATCTGTCCCGGCATCCCTCCGCCGTCGCCGTACACGATGCCCGGCCGGATGACGACGGCGCGCACGCGCGATCCATGCGAGAGCGTGATCTCCTCGTGCGCGGGGCGCCACGCGACGATCGGCAACGGGTTCAGCGGCGCGTCCTCGTCGACGACCGCGTCGCCGCGTGAGCCGTACACCCAGACGCCGCTCGTATAGAGGAATGCGCGTCCGTCGGGCAGCGCGTCGAGCAGCGCGGCGAGCGCGGCGCGTTCGAGCGCGACGGCTTCCGCGGATTGCTCGAACGCGCAGTGCACGACGGCGTCGGCGCGTGCCGCTTCGCCCCGCAGCAGATCGAGATCGGCGAGCGAGCCGCGAACGGGCTCGGCGCCCAGGTCGCGCAACCGCTGCGCCGAGCCGTCGCTGCGCGCGAGCGCGCGCACGACGTGCGTCCGGCGCCGCAGCTCGCGCACGACGCTGGCTCCGATGTAGCCCGTACCGCCCGTGATGAAAACCGGCATCACCTGCTCTCTTCCCCGCCCGCGGCCTTCGGCCGCGCCGCGATCGTGATGAGGTCGAAGACGATCGCCGCCTCGGCGGCAACGATGCACCCGCCGATCGCCCAGTGGACGTGCAGCGCGATCGCGACGAACGCCAAGATCGCCGCCACCAGATAGGCTGCGGCCTTCGTCACGTCCCGGCGCGCGGTGGGCGCGTTCTCGGCCATCGTCCGCCGGACCGACAGCGCCGCGACGACCACCAACACGGCCAGGATGACGCTCCCGAACGCTCGGTGGGCATCGAGGGACGCGAGCACGATGTTGCCGCCGGCGGCGACAAGGACCGCGATGATCGTCATCCAGACGATCTCGGCGATCCGGCTGTCTTTCACGCCGCATCCTTCTCCACGCGGCCTCGCGCCGGCTACCGTCGAAGGCGCGGCGAGTGCCGACCGAGCTGAGCCCGCACAGCCCGCGACTGGCGCGCGTCCGCGCGCTGCAGACCGGGCAGGCACGCCGCGCCGAGCGCCGCTTCGTGGTGGAAGGTCCGACGCTGCTCGAGGAGGCGGAGCGCAGCGGGCTCGTGCCGGAGGAGGTTTTCGCGACGACCGCCGGGCTCGCGCGGTTCGACGCCGGCCGGTGGGAGTCGCGGGGCGTCCCGGTCTTCGTCGTGCCCGACCGCGCGTTCGCGCGGCTCTCGGACGTCGAGACGCCGGCCGGCCTGCTCGCCGTGCTGCCGCTGATCGAACGCAGCGTCGAGGACGTGCTCGGCGCGGTGGGCCCGGTGCTGCTGCTGGCCGGGGTGTCGGACCCCGGCAACGCGGGGACGCTCGTTCGCTCGGCGGAGGCGTTCGGCGCGGCAGGCGTGCTGTTCGGCCGCGGCGGCGCCGACCCGTTCGCACCGAAGGTCGTCCGGGCCGCGATGGGGTCGCTCTTCCGGCTTCCGGTCGCGATCGTCGCGGCCGAGGGGCTGGTCGCCGCGGCAGCCGCCGCCGGCCGGCCGATCGTCGCCGCCGATGCCGCGGGAGACGACGTCGGCGTCGTGGGTATCCCATCGAACGCCATCATCGCCGTCGGGAACGAACGGCGCGGCGTCCGCGACTGGCTGCCGCGATGGGACCGCGCCGTTCGCATCCCGCAGCGCGCATCGGTCGAGAGCTTGAACGCCGCCGTCGCGGGCAGCATCATTCTCTACGAGGCGGCGCGTTGTCAAGACCCTTGTCAAGTCGCCGAAAAACGCTGATCTGTCAAGACTTGGCGGCCCTCCGGACCGGTGCTATACTCACCCGTGCCGACGCACACGAAGCGCGCACCGAAGACAGGAGAGGGAACCGCCGACACACATGCGCACCTCCGACGTATTCTGGAAATTGTTTAGCACGACGGGCTCGATCAGCGCATACCTGATGTACCGGCAATTGCATCCCACGACCGCGAATTAGCGGAACGCTCCGCACGGCGGAGCGAACGACCGCAGAAGTTTTGCAGCACGCCCGGTCCCTCCAGGACTGGGCGTTCGCTTTTGGAGTATGACGACGACCGCATGAGTGAACTCGAAGCGAACCTCGCGTCGCTCGCCGCGCGCTTTCGCGACGCGGTGGCGAACGCGTCCGACGAACGCGCGCTCGACGAAGCGCGCGTCGCGTTTCTCGGACGCAGCGGCGCGGTGACCGAGGTGCGCAAGGGCATCGGGAAGCTGCCGCCGCCGGAACGTCCGGGTGCCGGCAAGGTCATCAACGAGGCCGTCGCAGCGCTCGAAGCGGAGCTCGTCGCGGCACGAACGCGCGTCGAGGCGCGCGCGCTCGCGCGCTCGCTCGAGGACCGGATCGACGTCACGCTGCCGGCCCCCCCGCCGCATCTGGGCGCGATCCATCCGGTGCGCCGCGTCGCGCTCGAGGTCGCGCGCTACTTCACGCGGCACGGATTCGCCGTCGTGCTCGGTCCGGAGATCGAGACCGACGCGAACAACTTCGACGCGCTCAACATCCCGCCCGATCATCCGGCGCGCGAAGGGCTCGACTCGTTCTACCTGCGGCCGGATCTCGTGCTGCGCACGCATACGTCGCCGATGCAGGTACGATCGATGCGCAAGCACGGCCCGCCGATCGCGATCATCGTCCCGGGCAAGGCGTTCCGCCGCGACGCGAACGACGCGCGGCACCTCTACATGTTTCACCAGGTCGAGGGACTGATGGTCGGCCGCGGCATCCACTTCGGACACCTGAAGGGCATGCTCGTCGGCATGTGCCGCGAGCTGTTCGGCCCGGACGCGGACGTGCGGTTCCGGCCGTCGTTCTTTCCCTTCACCGAACCGTCCGCGGAGATCGACGTCAACTGTCCCGCGTGCAAAGGCGCGGGCGGCGAGCTGCGGCACGTGCGGCGGCAGCGGCTGGATCGAGATCGGCGGCAGCGGCATGGTGCATCCCAACGTGCTGCGCGCCGTCGGTTACGATCCCGACGACGTGACGGGCTGGGCCTTCGGCTGCGGTCTCGAGCGCATCGCGATGAAACGGCACGGCATCAACGACATCCGCGCGATCGTCGAGAACCACCCGGGCTTCGCGGAGTCGCTCGCCTGATGCGCGTGCCGTTGGCATGGCTGCGCGATTACGCCGATCTTCCGGACGAACCGCAGACGATCGTCGCGCGGCTGGCGGCGCTCGGGTTTCCCGTCGACGAGGTGATCGAGCGGCCGCGGCTCACGAACGTCGTCGTCGGCACGATCGTCGCGCTCGAACGGCACCCGAACGCCGATCGTCTGCAACTGTGCACGCTCGACGTCGGCGATGCGAGCACGCTGCTGATCGCGACGGCCGCGACGAACGTCGCGCAAGGACAGACGGTCCCGGTCGCGCGGATCGGCGCGCAGCTCGCCGGCGGCCTGACGATCGCGCCGCGCAAGATGCGCGGAGTCGACTCGCAAGGCATGCTGATCTCTGCCGAAGAGGTCGGCCTCCCCGGCGACTGGTTCGAGGACGGCATCATGCAGCTCGAGCCGTCGATCGCGAACGGTACGGATTTCGTCGCGCATTTCCGGCTGGAGCAGCCGGTGCTCGACGTCGACGTGACGCCGAACCGTCCCGACGCGCTCTCGATCCTCGGCCTCGCACGCGAGCTCGCGGCGTCGTTCGGCGTGCCGCTGCGGGAGCCGGAGACGGCCGTCGCCTGCGACGGCGAGAGCGGCGACGCGCGCGTCACGATCGAGACCGTCGACTGCAAGCGGTTCGTGTTCCAGCGCGCGTCCGGCGTGCGCGTGCGCCCGGCGAACGCCGCGATGCGAATCCGCCTCGCGCTCGCCGGGCAGCGCCCGCTGAACAATCTGGTCGACATCTCGAACTTCGTGATGCTCGAGGTCGGCCAGCCGATGCACTTCTTCGATTGGTCGCACGTCGAGGGCAAGCACCTCATCGTGCGCGACGCGCAGGACGGCGAGCGGTTCACCACGCTCGACGGTCAGGAGCGCACGCTCGACCCGCGCGCGATCGTGATCGCCGACGAGCGCGCACCGACGTCGATCGCCGGCATCATGGGCGGTCAGCGCAGCGAAGTCGAGGACGACACGACGGAACTGCTGATCGAAGCGGCGACGTGGACCGGACCGCGCATCCGCCGCGCGTCGGTCGCGCTGAAGCTGCGCACCGAGGCGTCGAGCCGCTTCGAAAAGTCGCTTCCGCTCGCGCTCGCCGACATCGGCGCCGCGCGCGCCGCGTATCTCGTCGCCGCGGAGGGCGCGCGCGTGCGCGCTCCGCGCGCGGCCGGCGCAGCAGCCGCCTGCATCCGCGCCGGTGCGCCTCGCCGCCGGCGACGTGCCGCGACTGCTCGGATTCGACGTGTCCGGCCGGCGAGGTCGAGCGCGCGCTGCGTTCGCTCGGCTTCGACGTCGCGCGGGACGATCGCGGCTTCGCGGTGACGCCGCCGTACTGGCGAGGCGACGTCGCGATCGCGGCCGATCTCGTCGAGGAGGTGGCGCGCGTCGTCGGATACGACCGCGTGCGCGCGCAGATTCCGGCCGTCGCGCCGCAGGACATCGACTCGGCCGATTTCGACCGCGAGTCCGAGCTCGCCACGACGTGCGCCGCGCTTGGCTACACCGAGGCGCTCACGCTCTCGCTGCAGTCGGGCGCCGTCGCCGAGCGCTGGCGCGAGTGCAGTCTGCCCGAACCGTATGCGGTCGAGATCGTGAACCCGCTGAGCGAAGATCAGCGCTGGATGCGGTTCTCGCTGGTGCCGGCGCTGCTCGAGCTCGCGGCGCGAGACCGTGCCGTGCGGCCGTATCGCATCTTCGAGCTCGGACACGTGTTCCGCGCGCAGGGCGACGGCCCGGGCGGCGATCCCGAGGAGACGGTCGTACTGACGTTGCTGCACGCGGGCGGCCCGAGCGCGTTCTCGCGCCTCTCATCGGACGTCAAGCTGCTGCTGCGCCGCATGACCGGCGTCGAAACGCGCGTCGAACCGAGGGCGTTCGCCGCGTTGCATCCAGGAAAGACCGCGGCGCTGCACTCCGGCGACGCCGTCGTCGGATACGCGGGCGTGATCGATCCGCGGCTCGCGCGCGCATACGAGGTGGCCGGCGATACGGCGCTCGCGACGATCTTCGTACAGGCGCTGCCCGCGCGTACGACGCCCGCGTACGCGCCGCCGTCGCGCTTTCCACCCGTCGACCGCGACCTCGCGGTGGTCGTCTCCGACGACGTGCTCGCCGGCAACCTGATCGAGGCCGTGCGGCTGCAGCCGCTCGTGCGCAGCGTGACCGTGTTCGACGAGTACCGCGGCCCGCAGATCGGCGCCGGGAAGAAGTCCCTTGCGCTGCGTATCGTGCTGCAGAGCGATGCATCGACGCTTACCGACGAGGACGCCGACGCGGCGATCGCGCGGATCGTGACCGAGCTGCGCGAACGCTTCGAGGCGTCGCTGCGCGCGTGACGACGGCGTGAGCGCGGTGACGTGGCCCGACCTCGTCATCGGCGCGATCGTGCTGATCTTCGCGCTGAAGGGCTGGAAGCGGGGCTTCGTCGCGGAGATCGGCGGCTTCATCGCGCTGGTCGCGGCGATCTGGGCGGCATTCCAGTATCACGGCGTGCTCGATCAGCCGGTGCAGCGTTACCTCGGCGTGAAGCCCGACAGCGCGCATGTCGTCGGCATGATCGTGTTCTCCGGAGTCATCTACGTCGTGCTGCTCGTACTCTCCAGCGTGCTCTCACGCGTCGCGAAGCTGCCGATCATCGGCATCGGCAACGCTGCCGCGGGTGCCGCGATCGGCGCGCTCAAGGGTGCGGTCGGCGTGTGGGCGATCCTGTACGTGATCCTCTTCTTTCCCCTCACGCGCGACCTGCGCGGCGATCTGCATGCATCACGGCTGGTCGCCGTCGAGACGTCCCCGAACAGCCGGATCGACGGCATCCTGAAGCTCAGCATGCCATGGTACGCCCGCACCCTGACGCTGCCGCTGTTCGCGCGTCACCACGTGTAGCGGGCGCGTACGTTTCACGCGACGCAGCGCGTGGTATGCCTTGGCCGATACGCAGGCGAGCGAGGAACGACGTGAACATCAAAGAGACGCTGACCCAGACGATCCGCAAAGCGCGCGGCGGCGACCAGCCGGCGCCCGACGCACTGACGCTGATTCGAAACGACCATCGAGAGGTCGACGCACTCTTCGCGAAAGCGCTCGCCGGGGACACGCCGGTCGCGCAGCGCCGGACCATCACGGCGAAGATCACCGCAGCGCTGACCGCGCACGCCGAGATGGAAGAGGCGCTCTTCTACCCCGCACTGCGGAAGGCGGGCGGGTCGAAAGAGCGCGACAGCGTACTCGAGGCAGCCGAGGAGCACGGCGTCGTGAAGGACCTGATCGCCAAGATCGAGGCGATCAGCGGCCGCGACGAGACGCTCGAAGCGAAGCTGACGGTACTCAAAGAGCTCGTCCAGCATCACGTCAAGGAGGAAGAGTCGGAGATCTTCAGCGAGGCGCGCGAGAAGCTCGGCAACGAACGGCTGAAGACGCTCGGCGCGGAGATGCAGCGCTTCAAGCAAGGCGCTCTGCGCGGCACGAACCGCGGCGCGGCGAGCGCCGCCGCACGCGGCACGCCGTCGGCCAAACCGAACCGTGCGGGCGATCCCGAGCCGGCATCGCGCGCCGGCGCCGGCACGAAGAGCGCGGCGAAAAGCCGCAGCGCGTCGAAAAGCCGCAGCGCGCCGGCGACGCGCAGTGGACCGGCGAAGCGGAAGAGCGCGAAGCGCTCCAAATCGCGCAAGTCCAGCCGAGGGTAGCCGCGCGCCGGGAAGAACTCCCGGCATCGGATGGCGAGCAAGGCCGAAGGCCGCATCTACGGAGGACGCTCCGCGCCGCAACGGCGCGCGGAGCGTCGCGAGCGGCTGCTCGACGCCGCCCTCGAGCTGTTCGGCACGATCGGCTTCCGGCGCACGACGATTCCGATGCTGTGCACGGCATCGGGCGTCACGGCGCGGCATTTCTACGAGGAGTTCGAGTCGCGTGAGGCGCTCTTGCGCGCGCTCTACGATTCGATCGCCGAGACGGCGTTCGAGCGCACCGTCGCGGCGCTGCGCGTCGCAGGACGCAGCCCGCAACAGCATATCCGTGACAGCACGGCGGCGTATTTTCACTACTTGACGAGCGATCCGCGGCTCGCGCAAATCTACGCGATCGAGGCCGTCGGGCTGCACGCGGACCTCGAGGCGCACCGGCGCGCCAAACGTGAAGAGTTCGTCGGCAAGATGACGCAGGCGGCGCAGCGCGTCGATGCGAGCGGCGTCGACACGCGGCTCTTGAGTGCTGCGATCGCCGGTGCGGCGCACGATCTGCTGCTGGAGTGGGTTCTCGCGCGCCGGCGGCCGGCCGTCGAGCGCATGATCG
Source organism: Vulcanimicrobiota bacterium (assembly GCA_963841685.1). GTDB lineage: Bacteria > Vulcanimicrobiota > Vulcanimicrobiia > Vulcanimicrobiales > Vulcanimicrobiaceae > Vulcanimicrobium. Next base: position 525,567 of record CAWJDU010000003.1, on the reverse strand, counting down.
ACACGATCGCGACGCTCTGGGTGCGGACGCTCCGCCTCGACGAGAGCGCCGCAGCGCCGCGCGCGTAGCGCTACCGGGCGCCCACCGCGACCGGTTCCCGCGTCGCGGTCGCGGCGCGCGATGCGAGGTACCGTCGCAGATGGAAGTCGGCGTCGCCGAGGAGCCGCTCGACCAGCGTCATCCGCTTGAAGTAGTGACCGACCTTGTACTCCTCGCTCATGCCGATGCCGCCATGCAGCTGGATCGCGTTCTGGCCGACGAAGCGACCGGACTTGGCGATCTGGACCTTCGCCGCCGAGATGCCGCGCCGGCGCGCGACGGCATCGTTTTCCTCGGTGAGCGTCATTGCCGCGAGATATGCCATCGAGCGCGCGAGCTCGAGCTCGATGAACATCTCCGCCATGCGGTGCTGCAGCGCTTGGAACGATCCGATCGGCACGCCGAACTGCTGGCGCTGCTTCGTGTACTCGACGGTCGCTTCGAGCATCACGCTCATGAGGCCGAGCGCCTCCGCGCACAGCGCGCCGGTCGCGTGGTCGATGCCCACGTCGAGCAGCGGGAGTCCGCCGCCCGCTTCACCGACGATGGCGTCGGCCGCGACACGCACGCCGTCGAAGCGCACGTTCGCGACGTCGCTGCCGTCCTCGGCCGCATACGGCGTACGCTGCGCAGACGACGCGGGCACCGCGAACAGCGTGATGCCGTCATCGGTGCGGGCAGAGACGATCAGCGTCCCGGCGGTCGATGCGTCGAGGACGCGTACCTTCGTGCCGGTGATCGCGTACGCGTCGCGGTCCCGCGCCGCCGTCGTGTCGACGCGCGAGGCGTCGTAGCGCGCGCCCGGCTCTTCGTAGGCGACGGCGAATCGCTCTTCGCCTTCGACGAGCCGCTGCAGCATGTCGGTGCGGCCGGCTTCGCGCAGGATCGTGCCGGCGAGCACGACCTGTGCGACGTAGCCCGAGCGCACGAGACCGCGTCCGAACTGCTCCATGAGCAGCAGGGTCTCGAGCGGTCCGCCGAATCCGCCGACGTCGTCGGGCGCGCCGAGCGCGAGCCACCCGAGCTCCGCGAACGTGCTCCAATGATCCGCGCCGGCATGGTCGCCGCTCGCGAAACGCGCGACGCTGTCCTTGATGAGCAGCTGCTCGGGTGAAAGCGTGAAATCCATCGTTCGACTTTCCGCGCGTCAGAGCTTGAGGATGCGCTTGGCGATGATGTTCTTCTGGATCTCGTTCGAGCCGGCGTAGATCGACGTCTTCCGATAGTTGAAGTACTTCGGCGCGACGTGCGACTCGGCGTACGGCCCGAGCGCGTCCAGCGCGAGCTCGCTGATCGCCTGCTGGATCTCCGTGCCTTTGATCTTGAGAATCGACGACTCGGGGCCCGGGCGTTTTCCGGCCGATTCCGCCGCGAGCGTGCGCAGCTCGGTGAACGCGAGGGCTTCCAGCTCGATCTCGACGTACGCGACGCGCTCGTTCAACCGCCGGTCGTCGATCTTCTCGTGCGCAAGCAGCTCGTAGAGCGCTTCGAGCTGCTGACGGCACCCGGCGATGCCGGCGGTTCCCGTGCGTTCGTGTTCGAGCAAGAACTTCGCGATGTTCCAGCCCTCGCCCTCACCGCCGACGCGGTTCGTGAGCGGAACGACGACGTTCTCGAGATGGACCTCGTTGATCTCGCTGCCGCCGTCGATCGTCTGAATCGGACGTACGCTGACGCCCGGCGTCATCATGTCGACGAGGATGAACGAGATGCCGTCCTGTTTTTTCTTCTCCTCGGTCGTGCGCGCGAGGACGAAGATCCAGTCGGCCCACTGCGCCGCCGTGATCCACGTCTTCGTGCCGTTGATGACGTAATCGTGGCCTTGTTTCGTCGCGCGCGTCTGCAGCGACGCGAGGTCCGATCCGGCGCCCGGCTCGGAATAGCCCTGGCACCAGAACTCTTCGCCGCTGTGGATCTTCGGAAGATAGCGCGCCTTCTGCTCGTCGTTTCCGAACTCGATGATCACCGGCGCGACCATCGAGAGCCCGAACGGCAGCAGCCGCGGCGCCCAACCGTAGCTGATCTCCTCTTCGAAGATGTGGCGCTCGACGGGCCCCCAGCCGGTGCCGCCGTACTCGACGGGCCAGTTGCGCGCAACCCAGCCCTTCTCGTGCAGAATCCGATGCCAGCGAGCGTAGTCGTCCTTGACGAGCGGGTCGCCGTTCTGCACCTTCCGGCGGATGTCGTCCGGCAGGTTCTCACGGATGAACGTGCGGACCTCATCGCGGAACGCGCGCTCCTCGGGGCTGAACGCCAAGTCCATCGGTTCCCTGCTCCTCGCCGCAGACGAAAGTGACAAACGTGTTATTCGACATGACCGGCCGCCGCGTCCTTATCACCGGCTCGTCCCGCGGGATCGGCCGTGCGATCGCCGAGCGCATGGCCGAAGCGGGCGCGAAGGTCGTCATTTCCAGCCGGAAGGCCGACGCCTGCGAGACCGTCGTCGCGGGCATTCGCGCGCGCGGCGGGACGGCGATCGCGCACGCCGCGAGCATCTCGGACAAGGCCGCGCTGCAAGGGCTCGTCGACCGCGCGAACGCCGAGTGGGGCGGCATCGACGTGCTCGTGTGCAACGCTGCCGTGAACCCGTACTTCGGTCCGCTGCTGTCGATCGCGGACGAGGCGTTCGACAAGATCATGGCCAGCAACGTGCGCAGCAACATCTGGCTCTGCGGCATGGTGGTGCCGCAGATGGCCGAGCGCGGCGACGGCAGTGTCATCATCATCTCGAGCATCGCGGGCCTCAAAGGCAACACGCACCTCGGCGCGTACGGCATCTCGAAAGCGGCCGATCTGCAGCTCGTGCGCAACCTCGCCGTGGAGTACGGTCCGAAGAACGTGCGCGTCAACGCGATCGCGCCCGCGATCATCCGCACGGACTTCGCGCGGCGACTCTGGGAAGACCCGGAGATCTACGCGAACGCGACGCGCGGCTACCCGCTGCGCCGCATCGGCGAGCCCGACGAGGTCGCAGGACCGGCGATCATGCTCGCATCGAAGGCGGGCTCGTTCATCACGGGCCAAGTGATCACGGTGGACGGCGGCATGACGATCGGGGGCGGCGAGTAGGAGAGCCTTTCGCTGCCGCAAGTTCGCGTACGGCGCCCGCGTAGTCTGTTTCGCTACGGGTTTCCAGAACCGAGGTAGATCGCCTGAATGCGCTCGTCGCGTGCGAGCTCGGCAGCGGTGCCGCGCAGCGCGATGGTGCCGGTTTCGAGAACGTACGCGCGGTCGGCGTGGCGCAGGGACATCACGGCGTTCTGCTCGACGATCAGCACCGCCGTGCCGTCGCGCGTCAGGTCGCGCGCGAGCGTGAAGATCTGCTCGACGATCTGCGGCGCGAGGCCCGTCGACGGCTCGTCCAGCATCAGCAGCTTCGGCTGCGCCATCAGCGCGCGGGCGATTGCGAGCATCTGCTGCTCGCCGCCGGAGAGCGCTGCGGCCGCGTGCGCGCGTCGCGCCGCGAGCGCGGGAAGCGTTCGTACATTGCGGCGATCCGCCGCGCCGGTGACGAACCGCGCGCCGTGAACGCGCCCAGCGCGAGGTGATCGTCGACGCTCAGCGACGGAAATAGCGCGCGGCCTTCCGGTACGTGCACGCAGCCGAGCCGGACGACGGCCTCCGCCGGCGCGCGCAGGAGATCGACGCCGTCGAACGTGATGCCGCCGCTGCGAACGGCCGGGCCGATGCGCGAGATCGTCCGGAGGAGCGTCGACTTGCCGGCGCCGTTCGGTCCGAGCACGGCGACCATCTCGCCCGCTGCAACGGTGACCGTCACGCCGCGCAGCACGTCGAGAGCATCCGTAGCCGGCATACAGCGCGCGCACGTCGAGAAGCGCGCTCGGCGGACCCACTGCGCCGGAGCCCGGCGGCGCCGTCATGCGCCGGTCCCCAAGTAAGCCGCGATCACCGCGGCGATCCGCTGCGCACCGTAGCGACGTCGCCGTCGGCGATCACGCGGCCGAAGTTCAGCACGATGACGCGATCGGAGATCGCCATGACGAGCCGCATGTCGTGCTCGATCAGCAGATCGTCGTGCCCGCGTCGCGCAGGGCGCACAGGTCCGCGTCGAGACGCCGACGCTCCGCGTCATTCAATCCTGCGGCCGGCTCGTCGGCAAGCAGCAGCCACGGGTCGTTCGACGACCGCGCGCGCAAGCTCGACGCGGCGGCGGTCGCCGAACGCGAGGTCGCGCGCCGGGACGTCGCGCAGCTGCGTGCAGCGCGAGGCGGTCGAGCGTCTCGCCCGCGCGTTGCATCGCGTGAGCACCGCGCACAGCGGACGCGACGTTCTCGAGCACCGTCATGTCGTCGAAGAGGCGTGCATTCTGAAACGTGCGTCCGACGCCGAGCATCGCGATGCGATGCGGACGCAAACGCCCGGCGTCGCGGCTGCCGATCGATACGCTGCCCGACGTCGCGCGCCCGATTCCGCAGACGACGTTGAAGAGCGTTGTCTTTCCCGCGCCGTTCGGACCGATCAACGACGTCAACGTACCGGGCACGAGCGCGAACGACACGTCGTCGACTGCCGTCAGGCCGCCGAACCGCTTCGTCACGCCGCGCACCGCGAGCGGCTCGTCCGACGGCGGCGTGACGCGCGCACGCGGTGCAGCCGCGGCATCGGACTGCCGCAGCCGCCGTCGTCGCCGGCGCGTGCGGCGGCGCAGCGGAGCCGCGCCGTCGCGCGAACGGTACGCGCGCGAGGCCGAGGATGCCGCTCGGCGCGAACGACACGAAGCCGATCACGACGGCGCCGTACACGACCTCACGCCAGTTGTCCCACTGGTGTCCGATGACGTTCGCGAAGCCGATCAGCGCCGCGCCGAAGACCGCGCCCGCGACGAGACCGCTTCCGCCGAGCACCACCATCAGCAAGAAGTCGACGGAGAGCGCAACGCCGACGGCGTCCGGGTTCACCAGCCCGAGAAACGCGGCGAACATCGCACCGCCCGCCGCCGCGAGTCCGGCGGCGATCGCGAATGCGAGCACCTTGTACGCGCGCGTCGGCACGCCGATCGCTTCCGCGGCGAGTTCGTCGTTGCGGATCGCTTCCCACGCGCGGCCGATGCGCGAGCGCAGGATGAACGTGATCTTCAGCACGGCGACGAGCACGACGAACCACGCGCCCCAGTATGCAGAGGCGCCGGTGAACGTGACCGCGCCCAGCTGCGGATACGGGACGTTCGTGATCCCGCTCGCGCCGCCCAACCACGGCGAGGCGTGAAAGACTCCGACGGCGATCAGTCCGAACGCGAGCGTCGCCATCGCGAGATAATGTCCCCGGAAGCGCAGCGCGATGACGCCGACGACGACGCCGGCGAGCGACGCGACCACGATTCCGACGAGCGCGGCGGGCCAGAACGCCCATCCCGCATCGACGGTGAGGTATGCTGCCGCGTACGCGCCGATGCCGAAGAAACCGGCTTGGCCGACCGATATCTGGTTGACATTTCCCAGCAGCACGGACAAGCCGATGCGGCCGGCGCGAAGATCGCGACATACGTCCCGGCCTGCAGCAGCGCAGCGTTGCCGTTCGCGACGATGCCGAACGACGACGACGAGCACCGCGCAGGCGATCAGCAGGCGCGCGTCGTCGCGCAGCCGCGCCGTCAATCGCGCACCGCGTCGCGGCGGCCGAAGAGCCCTTGCGGCCGGACGAGCAGCATGAGCAGCAGAGCGAGTACACGACCGGATCGCCGACGTCCGATCCGAAGCGCCACACGTGCGAACGACTCGATGACGCCGACGAGCAGACCGCCCGCGACGCATCCCACCGGCGACGTCAGCCCGCCGACGATCGCGCCGACGAAACCTTTGATCGCCAGGCCGAATCCGCCGGCGCCGCCGACGAGCGTGATCGGTCCGATGATCGTGCCGCCGTATGCGGCGAGCGCGACGGCGAGCGCGACGCTGATCGCGCGCGTCGAGCGCACGTCGATGCCGATGAGGCGCGCGCCGAGCGGGTTGTCGGCGGCCGCGCGGATCGCCTTGCCGTAGTACGTGCGCTCGAAGAACGCGTAGAGCGCGATCAGCGCGACGATGAGGAGTGCCCAGACCCACAGCGACTGCACGGGGATCACCAGCGGTGGCGCACCCTTCGACAAGCTCAGGGTGACACGCCGTTCGACGTTGCGGCTGCCGGCGACGTTGCGGCTGCCGGCGACGTTGCGGCTGCCGGCGACGTTGCGGCTGCCGGCGACGTTGCGGCTGCCGGCGACGTTGCGGCGCTCGTGGCGGCGATGGCTGTGAACGGCGGCAGCACGTGCGGGTCCGAGCCCCAGGCTGGGACGAGCGCGTGGCCGTAGAGCAGGACGAACACCGCGCCGATCGTGGCGATCGTCGCGCCCGTTTCGCCTCCGCGCGACGCGGGTCGCAGCACGAGCCGCTCGAACGCGAGGCCGAGCGCGAAGCCGGCGAGCGTCGTGACGATGAGTGCGACCCAGACCGGGACGTGCAGCGCGTCGACGCAGCTGAATGCGACGAGCCCGCCGACGATCGTGAACTCGCCCTGGGCGAAGTTCACGACGCGCGTCGCGCGCAGCACGATGTGGATGCCGAGCGCGATCAACGCGTACTCGCTGCCGACCGTGAGCCCGGCGATCAGCAGCTGCAGCATGCGGCTACGTTACGGCGCGCCCCACGTTCCGTTGACGGCCTTCGCGATGTGCACGTCGGCCGGCACGAGCCCGTTGTGATCGCTCGGCGAGTACCTGTACGTGCCCTCGACGAGCGCGAGCGGCTTGCCCGCCTCCAGCGCGCTCTCGAGAGCGGCGCCGTCGGTCTTGCCGTTCGCTTCGCGCAGCGCTGCGGCGATGATGTGCACCGCGTCCCATCCCATCGCGGCGAAGGCGTTCGCCGGTGCGTGGTACTCCGCGTCGTACATCGTCTCGAACGCACGCTGCGTCGCGGACGGTACGGGCGACAGCGGCGAGGCCGAGTACACCACGCCGGCCGCGGCGCCGCCCGCGACGTTCAGGATCGCCGGCGAATCGATGCCGGACGATCCGAGGATCGGCACCGTGACGCCCAGCGTGCGCGCCGCTTTGATCGCGAGACCCGGCGTCGTCGTCGCGCCCCACAGCACGATCGCATCGGGCTTCGCGTCGCGCAGCTTCACGATCTGCGAGGTGAAGTCGGTCGCCGTCCCGGGATAGCTCTCGTCGGCGACGACGCTGATCCCGAGCGTCTTCGCCTCGCTCGCTGCGATCGCCGAGCCGCCCGTACCGTACAGGTTCTCGTCGTGCAGGATCCCGATCTTCCCGACGTGCAGACGCGTCTTCGCGAACGTCAGCAGCGCGACCGCCTCGAGCTGATCGCGCGGGTTCACTTCGAAGAGGTTCTTCGTGACGCCGCGCGCCGTTCGCCACAGCGACTCCGTGGGGGTGGTGTACACCTGCAGCACGTTGCTCGCGCCCGTCACGCGCGCCACCGCCGCGCTCGTGTCCGTGCGCGTGCCGCAGAAGATCGCGACGTGTCCGCTCGAGATCATCTGCGTCGCGAGCTGCGCGGCGACGTCGGCCTTCGCGCCGTCATCGACGATATCGACCTGAATCGGGCGTCCGTTGATCCCGCCGTGCGCGTTGATGTCCTTCTCCGCAAGCTTCACGGCGTTGACTTGCGGCACGCCGAGCGGCGCCGACGGCCCGCTGGTCGAGAGAATCGCTGCGACCTTGATCGGCTCGGGTGCGGCGGCCGTGGGCGACGCCCCCGCCATGGGGGCGGCGATGCACGCGGCGGCGACGGCGGCGACCAGCGTTCGGTTCATACGCGACCTCCAGGCAGGAATCGAAAGTCCGCTGAAGCGCAACGTAGCACCGGGAGAAGTGTTCTGTCAAACAACCTTTTGCCGGACATCGACGCGCTGACCGCGATCGATGTCCACGTTCACGCGCATGCCGAGGAGGGCGAGGCGTCCGGCTCGGCCGAGGCGGCGCGGCGCTACTTCGGGACGTCGGGCGTGCCGCTCGGACTCGACGACGTCGCGACGCATTACCGCGAGCGCCGCATGGCGTGCGTCCTCTTCACGGTCGACGAACGTCTCTCGGGCCGCCCGGCGATGCCGAACGACGATGTGCTCGCCGCCGCCGCCGCGCACCCCGACGTGCTGATCCCGTTCGTCAGCGTCGATCCGATGCGCGGGCCGACGGCGCTCGAGGAGGCGCAGCGGCTGATCCGGGCCGGTGCGCGCGGATTCAAGCTGCACCCGCCGCTGCAGCAATTCGAGCCGAACGACCCGCGCGTGTACCCGTTCTACGAGGTCGTGCAGGCGGCGCGGCTGCCCGTCGTGTTCCACACGGGGCACAGCGGCATCGGCACCGGCATGCGCGGCGGCGGCGGCGTGCGGCTCAAGTACGGCAACCCGATGCTGATCGACGACGTCGCCGTCGACTTCCCCGACATGCCGATCGTCATGGCGCATCCGTCGTTTCCGTGGCAGGACGAAGCGATCTCCGTCTGCCTCCACAAGCCGCAGGTGTACATCGACCTCTCGGGCTGGTCGCCGAAATACTTCTCGCCGACGCTCGTGCGCTACGCGGACACGCTGCTGCGCGACAAGGTGCTCTTCGGCTCGGACTATCCGATGATCGCGCCGGACCGGTGGCTCAGCGACTTCGCTTCGCTGCCGATCCGCGACGAGGTGCGCCCGCTGATTTTGAAGGAGAACGCGGCGCGGCTGCTCGGCCTGCGCTCTCGCTGACGGCGGAAAGGCCGGCGATGCGGTTGAGGACCGCGATCAGCCGCTTGCGCTCCAGCGGGGACATCCACGCCGCGACGCGCCGCTCGTGCCGATCGACGATGTTGCGCGCGCGGGTCAACAGGCGCCGGCCGGTGTCGGTCAGGTGCAGGCCGTTCGCGCGTCCGTCGCGCGCAACGCGCCGCAGCAGCCCGCGCCGCTGCAGCGTGTCGAGCAACGGCACGAAGTTCGCCTTCTGAATTCCGAGCTTCGCGCACGCGCTCGACTGCAGCACGCCGGGGTTCGCATCGATCACGGCGAGCACCGAAAACTGCGCCGGGCGCAGCCCGACCTCGGCCAGCGCGGCGATGACGTCGGCGAACACCGTGAGCTGCGCGCGGCGCAGCGCGTACCCGACGTACTGGGTCAGCGGTCCGTACTCGCCGGCGACCTCCGGCTCCAGCGGGTCCATCGTGCGCCCTTCGCGCCGCGCGACCTTGACCCCGGTCGCCCTTCATGGTTATATCGCATAATCGACCAGATCGCGCGCTCGCTGAACTTCCGCCGTGACGGCGACGTCGGCGTCCTCGAGCTCAACCGCCCGGAGAAGCGCAACGCGCTCGACGACGACACGGTGCTCGCGCTGGAGCGTTTCGCCGCGACACCGCCGGACGGTCTCGGCGCGCTCGTCCTCTGTGCCGCCGGCGACCATTTCTCGGCCGGCCTCGACCTCAGCGATGTTCGTTCGCGCGACCTGCGCGCGTCGATCCTGCATTCGCGCCTGTGGCATCGCGCGTTCGAGGCGATCGAGAGCGGCACGCTGCCCGTCGTCGCGGCGCTGCACGGCGGGACGATCGGCGGGGGCCTCGAGCTGGCCGCCGCGTGTCACGTGCGGGTCGCGGAACGGTCGGCATTCTACGCGCTGCCCGAAGGCCAGCGCGGCATCTTTCTCGGCGGCGGCGGCTCGGTGCGCCTACCGCGGCTGATCGGCACGGCGCGCGTCATGGACATGCTGCTGACCGGCCGCGTCTACGACGCCGAGGCGGGGCACGCGATCGGCATCTCGCAGTACCTGGTCGACGACGGCGCGGCCCGCACGACCGCCGTCGAGCTCGCGCGGCGCATCGCGTCGAACGCGCCGCTGTCGAACTTCGCGATCGTGCAGGCGCTTCCGCGCATCGCCGACGCCGCGCCCGCGGTCGGTTACTTCACCGAGGCGCTGATGGCCGGGGCCGCGGCGACCGACGAGGAGGCGAAACGGCGCGTGCAAGCGTTTTTGGAGAAGCGCGCGGCGAAGGTGGTACGATCGTGAAGATCGCGGATGCAACCGCCGTCGTGAGCGGCGGCGCTTCGGGACTCGGCGCGGCGACCGCGCGGCGATTGTCCGCGCTGGGCGCGAAGGTCGGCGTGCTGGACCGCGACGGCGCGCGCGCCGAAGCGGTCGCGCGCGAGATCGGCGGTCTGGCCGCGCCCTGCGACGTGTCGGACGCCGACGGCGTCGCCGCGGCGCTGGAACGCGTGCGCGAGGCGCTCGGCACGGCGCGCATCGTCGTCAACTGCGCGGGCATCGGGACGGCGCGGCGCATGCTCGGCCGCGACGGTCCGATGCCGCTGCCGGATTTCGAACGCGTCATCCGCGTGAACCTCATCGGGACGTTCAACGTCACGCGGCTCGCGACGGCGCCCCTCACGGCGCTCGAGCCGCTGGACGGCGGCGAACGCGGCGTCGTCGTCATGACGGCTTCGGTCGCGGCGTACGAAGGGCAGATCGGTCAGGCCGCATACGCCGCGTCGAAGGGCGGCATCGTCGCGCTGACGTTGCCGCTCGCGCGCGAGCTCGCACAATTCGGCGTGCGCGTCGCGACGATCGCGCCCGGTCTCTTCGAGACGCCGCTGCTCGGCGAGCTGCCGCCGGAGGCGCAGGCATCGCTCGGCGCGTCGATCCCGTTTCCGAAGCGGCTCGGCGACGCGGCCGAGTACGCGCAGCTCGTGGTCGCGATTTGCGAGAACGCGTTCTTGAACGGCGAGACGATCCGCCTCGACGGCGCGCTGCGGATGGCGCCGCGCTGATGGCCGCGGACGCCGCGCCGTCCGCGCGCATCCTGCGCTCCGACGTCCCGCTCGAGCCGTATCCCGACCGCGTCACCGCGGACCTCATTCGCTGGGCGCGCCGCACGCCGGACGCAACGTTCCTCGCCGAACGCGACGGCGATCGCTGGCGCACGATCACGTACGCGGACATGCTCGACCGCGTGCGGCGCATCGGCGCGCGCGCTGCTCGACGCGGGCGGCTCGCAGGAGCGTCCGCTCGCGATCGTCGCGGAGAACGGCATCGATCACGCGGCAGTGGCGCTCGGCGCGATGTACGCCGGCATTCCCGCATCGCCGATCTCGACGGGATACGTGCGCCCCGACGCCGATCCCGCGCGTCTGCACGCCGTGATGCGCGTGCTCCGGCCGTTCGCGGCGTTCGTTCCCGACATCGCTTTCGGCGGACGCTTCGCCGAAGCGGTGCCCGACGTGCCGATCATGCTCGACGCGAACGCGCTCGATGCGAATCCCGCGCCCGCCGATCGCGCGCACGCCGAGATCGGCCCCGACTCGGTCGCGAAGATTCTGTTCACGTCCGGCTCGACCGGCACGCCGAAAGGCGTGATCACGACGCATCGCATGCTGTCGGCGAACCAGAGCATGGTCGCGCAGATTTGGCCGCACGTCGTCGACTCGCTCGTCATGGTCGACTGGGCGCCGTGGAGTCACACGGCGGCAGGTAACAAAACGTTCGGCATGATCCTGCGCAACGGCGGCACGATGTACGTCGATGCGGGAAAACCGGCGCCCGGCGCTTTCGACGAGACGCTGCGCAACCTGCGCGAGATCGCGCCGACGTACTACTTCAGCGTGCCGCGCGGTTACGCGCTGCTGCTCGATGCATTCGAACGAGACGAATCGCTCGCGGCAACGTTCTTCTCGCGCGTGCGCATGCTGTTGAACGCGGGCGCCGCGATTCCGGAGTCGACGCGCGCGCAGCTCGCCGCGCTCGCGCAGCGCTACGCCGGCGGGCGTACGATCCCGGTCGTCTCCGCGTGGGGGCTGACCGAGACCGCGCCGATGGCGACCGCGGTGTGGGGACGGCATCCGGCATCGCACGAGACGATCGGCACGCCGGTGCCCGGCGTCGAGATCAAGCTTGCGCCGTACGAGGATCGCTTCGAGCTGCGCGTGCGCGGTCCGAACGTCACGCCGGGATACTGGCGCGATCCCGCCGCGACGGCGGCGGCGTTCGACGAGGAGGGTTTCTTCAAGTCCGGCGATGCCGGCTCGCTGCTCGACCCCGACGATCCGTCGCGCGGCATCGTGTTCGGCGGACGCATCGCGGAGAATTTCAAGCTCTCCTCCGGCACGTGGGTGAACGCCGGACTATTACGGCTCGACGTCATCGAAGCGGCGGAGGGCGCGATCGAGGACATCGTGTTCGCGGGCGCCGACCGCGACGCGATCGGAGCCATCGTCTTCGTGCCGCGCGCGCTCGACGGCGACCCGGCGGTCGTGCAGCGCGTGCGCGACGCGCTCGCTCGCCACAACGCGGGGCATGCCGCGAGCTCGACGTACGTCGCACGCGCGATCATCGCCGCGGAACCGCCGAACGGCGCGCTCGGCGAGATCACCGACAAAGGCTCGGTCAACCAGAGCCGCGTGCTGCAGAACCGCGCAGACCTGGTGGAGCGGCTCTACGCCGAGCGCCCCGACCGCGGCGTGATCGTCCTCGTAATCGCACCCGGTCACCCCGAGCTCGTCGAGGGGTGAGCCGATCTCGTGCCGGCGGCGCGTTGCGACTGACGTTCGCGATCGTCTCTCACCCTTCGACGGCTCAGGGTGACCGGGCTACGGGATTTCGAACAGCGCGGCCGCGCCTTGGCCGCCGCCGATGCACATCGTCACCACGACGCGCTTCGCGCCGCGCCGTTTGCCCTCGATCAGGATGTGGCCCGTCATGCGCGCGCCGCTCATGCCGTACGGGTGCCCGATGATGATCGCGCCGCCGTCGACGTTGTAGCGCTCGAGCGGGATGCCGAGACGCTCGCGGCAGTACAGCGCCTGCACGGCGAACGCTTCGTTGAGCTCCCACAGATCGATGTCGTCGATCGTCAGGCCTTGCCGTTCCAGCAGCCGCGGGATCGCGAACACCGGACCGATGCCCATCTCGTCCGGCTCGAGCCCGGTCACCGCCATTCCGCGAAAGATCCCGAGCGGCTCGATGTTGCGCTGCGCGGCGAGCGTCGCGTCCATCACGACGCACGCCGACGCGCCGTCGGAGAGCTGGCTCGCGTTGCCGGCGGTGATGAACTTGTCCGGCCCGCGCACGGGCGCGAGCTTCGCGAGCCCTTCGGCCGTCGTGTCGGGACGGTTGCCCTCGTCCTTCGCGAGCAGCACGTCCTCGTACGTCACCTCGCCCGTCTCTTTGTTCGTCACCGCCTTGCGCGTCGGCATCGGCACGATCTCTGCGTCGAACCGCCCGGCCTGCTGACCGGCGGCGGTGCGCTGCTGGCTGATCAGCGCGTACTCGTCCTGGCGCTCGCGGCTCACGCCGTAGCGTTCGGCGACGACGTCGGCCGTCTCGATCATCGACATCCACAGGTCCGGCCTGTGCTCGGCGAGATACGGCTCGCGCAGGTACGTGCGGTTCGCGTTCGGCTGCACGAGACTGATCGACTCGACGCCGCCGGCGACGATCGCCGGCACGCCGTCGACGACGACGCGCTGCGCCGCGAACGCGATCGCCTGCAGGCCCGAGCTGCAGAAGCGGTTCATCGTCGTGCCCGCGGTCGTCACCGGCAAGCCGGCGCGAATCGCGGCGATGCGCGCGACGTTGTGGCCCGTCGCACCCTCGGGCTCCGCGCAGCCGAGGATCACGTCCTCGATCTCGTGCGGCTCGAGCCCGCTGCGCTTCACGGCGTGCTCGATGACATGACCCGCCATGGTGGCGCCGTGCGTGTCGTTGAACGCGCCGCGGAACGCCTTGCCGATCGGCGTGCGCGCGGTCGACACGACGACCGCTTCACGCACGCGCCGGCTCCTTGGCAGCATCCTTTGCGCCGAAGTCCTGAGCTTGTCGAAGGGCGAACGTCTCCCCGCGGTCCGCGAGCTCGCGCAGCAGCGGTGCGGGCGTGAACGCATCGCCGTGCACGCGTTCGAACGCTTCGAGATCGTCGACGATCGCACGCAGGCCGACGGAGTCGGCCCACCGCAGCGGGCCGCCGCGGAACGCCGGGAACCCGTATCCGTACACCCAGACGACGTCGACGTCGCCCGGACGCGCCGCGATGCCCTCGGCGAGGATCTTCGCACCTTCGTTCACGAGCGGATACATGCAGCGCTTCGAGGATCTCGTCGTCGGCGATCGCGCGCTGCGTGATGCCGGCCTCGGACGCACACCGCCGCACGATCTCATCGACCGCCGGATCGGGAATCGGCGTGCGTTCGCCCTTCTCGTAGCGGTAGTACCCGGCGCCGGTCTTCTGTCCGAAACGGCCGATCTCGCACAGCCGATCCGCGACGCGCGAATAGCGCCCTTCCGGCGGCGCCGCGGCGAAGCGCCGTTTGCGGATGCGCCAGCCGACGTCGAGTCCGGCGAGATCGCCCATCGCGAACGGTCCCATCGGAAAGCCGAATTCTTTGATCACCGCGTCGATGCGCTGCGGCGGCGCGCCCTCTTCGAGCAGGAAGCCGGCTTGGCGCGTGTACGTGTACAGCATGCGGTTGCCGATGAAGCCGTCGCAGTTGCCGGCGACGACGCCGACTTTCTTCAGCTGCTTGGCCACCGCGAGCGCGCGCGCGATCGTGTCGTCCGACGTGCGCGCGCCGCGCACGATCTCGAGCAGCTTCATGACGTTCGCCGGGCTGAAGAAGTGCATGCCGACGACGTCCTGCGGCCGCGCGGTCGCGGATGCGATCGCGTCGACGTCGAGCGTCGACGTGTTCGTCGCGAGAATCGTCCCGGCGCGCGCGATCGCGTCGAGCGCGCGAAACACGTCTTGCTTGACGTCCATCTCCTCGAACACCGCCTCGATGACGAGGTCGACGTTCGCCGCCGCGTCGAGCGTCGTCGCGTACGCGATGCGCGCGAGCCGCGCGTCGTGCTCGCTCTGCGAGAGGCGCCCTTTGCGCATCGTCGCGCCGTAGTTGCCGGCGATGACGGTCCGCGCGCGCTCGAGCAACTCGGGCTGCAGGTCGACGAGCGTGACGTTCACGCCCGCGTTCGCGCACGCCATCGCGATGCCGGTGCCCATCGTCCCGCCGCCGATGACCGTCGCCGTGCGCACCGGCGCGGGCGTCGCGGCGCCGGCGGGCGGCTTCGCCGCCTCGCGCTCCGCGAAGAACACGTGGATGCGCGCCTTCGACTGCTCGGATCCGACCAACGCGACGAAGCGTTCCCGCTCGCGTGCCAGACCTTCCGCGAACGGCAGCGTCACCGCGTCTTCGACGCATGCGATCGCCGCGCGCTCCGCGAGGCCGCCCCGCGCGGCCGGCTGCGCCTTCGCCGACGCCGCGGCGAGCGCGGCGTCGTCCGGCTCGGCCCTTCGCTCGGAGACGCGCCGCCGCGGCGTGACGGCGAGCGTGCGCGCCAGCGCGCACGCGTCCTCGATCGCGTCGCCGTCCGACACGCGGTCGACCAGACCGATCTCCGCGGCACGCGCCGCATCGGCGGGCTCGCCGCTGAGAATCATCGCGAGAGCCGCGCGCACGCCGACGAGGCGCGGCAGCCGCTGCGTGCCGCCGGCGCCCGGGAGCAGCCCGCGCGCGATCTCCGGGAGCGCGAGGCGGGATCCTCGGGCCGCGACGCGCGCGTCGCACGCGAGCGCGACTTCGAGGCCGCCGCCCATCGCGACGCCTTCGATCGCCGCGACGACGGGCTTCGCCGACGACTCGATCGCGTCGATGAGATCGCGTGTGTGCGGCCGCGGCGGCGGGCTGACGCCGAAGGTCTTCATGTCGGCGCCCCCGCTGAACGTGCCGCGCGCACCGGCCAGCACGACGGCGCGTACGCGCGAATCGACTTGCGCGGCGGCGAGCTGTTGCAGCAGAGGCGCAACGGACTGTGGCCCGAGCGCGTTCACGGGCGGGTTGTCGATCCTCAGGACCGACACGCCGTCACGGATCGATGGATCTTCTACCAAAGGCCCGACCTCCGGCCGCCGCCCTTCGCGCGTCCCGAAATGGTGCCCTGTGATCGAAAAAATCGGCTTTTCGCATTCGGAAGGCAAGCGCACGGCACCAAAGAATGGAAATCAGCGTTGCTAGGGTGCCCCCTGTACATTTGACAGGGGGAGGTACCGGATGGTACTCCTTGCGTAATACATTCGGAGAGGCAAGAGATTTCGGTCACACGTGTCCGGCGCCGATGCGAAAAGAAGCAGCCCCGGGTCCCGTCGTGCAATCGATTTCCCTCTGCCTTTGCCCACTGTGGAGGCACTATTTTGACCACTACTAGCCTGACGGCGACGGTTCGAGCGGGATTCGCCGCGGCCGCGCTGCTCTTGGCGGGAACGGCTGTGGCGCAAGCGCAGACCGCTGCACCCGCCGATCAGATGAGCCCGGCCCCGAGCGCGTCGCCGGCCGGCTCCAGCAACCCCGGCCCGAGCACCACGCCGACGAACACGACCCCGAATACCGGCGGCTCGCAGCAGGTGCCGGCCCGTCGGACGTTCACGCCGTTCGCGCCGATCATCGACGTCGTCGCGACGTTCACGCAGCCGGCCTACTACGGCTCGGCCGCGAACATCAAGGGCTACGACCCGCTAGACGTCGGCGGCACGGTCCGGATCCCGGTCACGCCGCGGTGGAGCTTCGTGTTCGACCGCATCGTCGAAGGCACCGTGAACCAGCCGCTGGAGTGCATCCTGGAGCCGGCGGCGCCCGGCGGCGTTGCCGGGCGCGTCTGCCCGAACGACAGCCGCGACGTCATCCTGCAGTATCACACGACGTACGCGCTCTCGAAGCAGTTCACGGTCGATCTCGGCGACTCGTTCCGTCATCGCATGTGGAACAGCGGCGCGTCCGGCGTCAGCAGCGTTCCGTACCTGTGCGACGACAACGGCACGAAGACGGGCCCGAACTGCACGGTCAGCTCGACCGAGCACCACTACGGCTATCTCGGCTTCAGCTACGTGACCAAGCCGATTCACGAGTTCTTCAACAGCTCGTTCGCGTTGGCCGAGACGCTCGACTGGCAGAACGTCGACCACCATGTCGCGATGGTCTGCACCGCGGCGGCGCAGGGCATCTACGGTTCGCGGCTGACCTGCCCGAACGGGAACGGCAACGTCGGTCTCTTCGACGAGAACCCGGCGCAGAGCGTGTACTACGAGACGACGCAAGGCGTCACGTGGATCCTGCCGCTCAACCACGGCACGTCGTTCACCGTGAACGACCGCTGGGGCGCGCTGAACTTCTACGAGAACCCGACGCTGATCCCGGCCTTCGGGACGACGATCGGCGAGCCGTACCGCTGGTCCTCGGCGCTCACGTACCAGCTCAACAAGCGCTTCAGCCCGGGCTTCACGCTGTCGGTGCGCCACGCCGACTACCACTCGCTGGCGGACCAAGGCACGCCGTTCGTGGTTCCCAACTCGATCCACGTCGGATCGTGGGACGCGTTCGCGACGTTCCACATCGACACGAGCACCTGGTTCGGCCACTAAGCCGCACCCACGCACCACATCGGCGAAACGGCCCGGGACGCGTCCCGGGCCGTTTCTGTTTGTACGCGACCGGCCGCGAACGCGGTTCAGTAGCCGAGGTACGAACGGCGCACGCGCTCGTCGCTGCGCAATGCCTCGCTGGTTCCCGTGACGGCGACGCGCCCGGTCTCGAGGACGTACGCGTGGTGCGCGCCCGCGAGCGCGACCGTCGCGTTCTGCTCGGCGACGAGGATCGTCACGCCGTCGCGCTCGTTGATCGTGCGGAGCAGCGCGAAGATGTCGTGCACGATCTTCGGGCCGAGTCCGAGCGACGGTTCGTCGAGCAGCAGCAGTTGCGGTTCCAGCATCAGCGCGCGCGCGATCGCGAGCATCTGCTGCTCGCCGCCGCTCAACGTCCCGGCCGGCTGCTCGCGGCGCTCCTTGATCCACGGAAAGTACCCGTCGATGCGCGCGCCGCGTTCGCGCAGCCGCGCGCGGTCGCGCTCGATGTAGGCGCCGAGCTGCAGGTTCTCGCGCACCGTGAGCGAGCTGAGCGTGCCGCGGCCTTCCGGCACGTGCGCGATGCCGAGCCGGGCGGCATCCTCGGGCGCCATGCCGCGCAGCGAACGGCCGGCGAACGTCACGTCGCCGGTCGTGCGAATGGCGCCGGTGATCGCGCGCAGCGTGCTCGTCTTGCCCGCGCCGTTCGCGCCGAGCAGCGCGACGATCGCGCCGCGCGGCACGTCGAGATCGATGCCGTGGATCGCCTCGATCTCGCCGTAGCGCGCGCGCAGGCCGCGGACGCGGAGCAGCGGCTCGTCAGGCGCCGCCAAGGTACGCCTCGATCACCGCGGGATTGCGCTGCACGACGTCCGGTGCGCCGTGCGCGAGCGTGCGGCCCGACGCGAGCACGACGATGTGGTCGCACACGCCCATCACGAGCTGCATGTGGTGCTCGACCATGAGCACGGTCACGGCGAACTCGCCGGCGATGCGCTTGATGGACGTGCCGAGCGTCGCGACCTCCTCGTGGCTCAAGCCCGCCGCCGGCTCGTCGAGCAGCAGCAGCTCCGGCTTCGCCATCAACGCGCGCGCGAGCTCGATATTCTTCCGCGTGCCGAAGGGCAAGCCGCGCACGGAGCGGTGCGCGAACGCGGCGAGACCGAGCCGCTCCAGAATCTCCATCGCTTCCGTGTGGGCCCTGCGCTCGTGGCTCCACGCGCCGAGCACGCCGGGAAAGCGCGCGTGGCCGCCGACGAGGACGTTGTCGAGCGCCGTCATGCGGTCGAACAGCGCGAGGTTCTGAAACGTGCGCGCGATGCGCCGCCGTGCGACCTGCTGCGGCGCGCACCGCAGCAGGTCCTCACCTTTGAACATCACCTCACCGGCGGACGGCTGGTACAGCCGTGTGATGCAGTTGAAGCACGTCGTCTTCCCCGCACCGTTGGGGCCGATGAGCCCGGTGATCCGGCCCTCGGCGACGTCGAACGAGACGTCGCTGAGCGCGGTGATGCCGCCGAACCGGATCGTCAGGTTCCGGACGGCCAGAAGCGGCGGCGCCACGCGTCGCGTCGGGTCCTAGCGCTCGGCGGTCGTCATCATCGAGCGCGTGTCGACCAGGACCCCGGTCGGCGACCAGTCGCTGCCGAGCCACTTCGCCGCGATCATCTGCGTGATCGGGTAGCGGAACGTCGGCGACGTCCGGATCACGACGCCGGGGTACGCCCACGGGTTGTCCTTTTCGACCAGATTCGTCGCGATGTCCATCACCTTCTTACGCGTGAGGTTCTTGCCGGCGCGGCGGAGCACGTCGACCATCGTGTACGCGATCGCGATGCCGTAGAGATAGTTGCCGTCGTCCTTGTCGGCGCCGGGAAGATATTTGGTCATGATCTCGTTGTAGAGCTTCATGCCGGCGTCACCGGCGTAGCGGGCATGGTTGGCCGGATCCTTGAGATAGATCGTCGTGATCACGCCGTTGACGGCGCTCGGCCCGGCCGCTTTCATCGTGGCGTTCATGTACGGGATCGCGTTGGAGACGTTGTTGAGGTACGTGAGCGGATGCCACGCCTGCTGCGCGGCCGCAACCATGGCCTGGATCGCGAACTTCGGCGTCGCGAAGATCATGAACGTGTCGCAGCCGGCCGCCTTCAGCGTCGACACCTGCGAGGTGACGCTGGGATCGCTGGTCTCGTACGACGCCATCTTGACGATCATGTTGCCGTGCGAGCCGAGGCCTTTCTTCAGCCCGGCGTTGTAGTCTTCGCCGTAGTCGTCGTTCTGGTAGAGGACGCCGATCTTCGCCTTCGGATGGTTCTTCAGGATGTCTTGCGCGTACAGGATCGATTCGGCCTGATAGTCGGGCTGCCAGCCGATCGTCCACGGATACTGCTTGTAGTCCTTGCCCCACGTCGTCGCGCCGGTCGCGACGAACAGTTGCGGCACGCCTTGCTGGTTCAGGTACGGACGGATCGCGGTGTTGACCGCTGTTCCGAGCGTGTCGAAGATCGCGAACACGTGGTCCTGCTCGACGAGCTGGTGCACGAGCTGGACGGCCTGCGGCGGGCTGTACGCATCGTCCTTGTCGATCCACTTGATCTTGCGGCCGTTGACGCCGCCGTGGTCGTTCACGTAGTCGAAGTACGCACCGATGCCCTTGCCGATGTTGCCGTACGCGGACGCGGGACCGCTGAAGGGATGCGTGCCGCCGAGGACGATCTCGGTGTCGGAGACGCCCGGCTCCGCAGCCGACGCAGGCGCAAACGCGTTGGTGCCCGCGACGAGGGTGACTGCAAGCAACGCGCTTGCGATGGTCCTGACGGTTGGTCTCACTCGATACCTCCTGATGCGATGCGACGGGGGATCAGATCGTTCGCGGCGGCGCGGAGCGAACGCGGCGCACGAGGCCGAGCACGCCACCGACGACACCGTTTGGGACGAAGAGCATGACGAGGATCAGCGCGATCCCGTAGACGACGCTCGGCGCCGCGGCATCGACCTGCTGTGCGACGAGCGGAAGAAACTCGATGACGACGGCGCCGAAGAGCGCGCCCCAGAACGTCCAGATACCGCCCAGCACGGCGCCGATCAACAGCGTGATCGAGAGTGCGAAGCTGAACGTGTCCGGGCTGACGTACGCCGTCGGGATCGCGTAGAACGCGCCGGCGAGGCCCGCCAGCACGGCGCTCCACCCGAACGCGAGCGTCTTGTACACGTAGGGATTCACGCCGAAGGAGACGGCGGCGATCGGATTGTCGCGCAGCGCGCGGAGCGCGCGCCCGAATTTGCCGCGCACGAGCAGCGTCGATGCGAGGAACGCGAGCCCCGCGACGGCCCACGCAACGTAGTACAGCCAGCGCTGCGCGTCGAGCGGAATCCCGGCCGGCGTCGTGACGCCGTGCATCGGCATGCCGTTGAACCCGCCCGTGACGGACTTGAAGTGCTTGAGGAACGGCGGCATCGCGACCGCCAGCGAGAACGTCGCGAGCGCGAGGTACACGCCGGCGAGACGGAGCGCGACGAGTCCGAACAGCAGGCCGAACACGCCGCACGCAACCGCGGCGGCGAGCGACGCCGGCCCAATACGGCCAGCCCGCGCCGTTCGCGAGAATCGCGACGGCGTAGCCGCCCAACGCCATGAACGCGCCGTGTCCGAGCGAGATCTGCCCGTTCATCCCGGTCAGAATGATGAGCCCGAGAATCGCGATCGCGTACGCCGCGACGAAGATCAGGTCGAAGACGAGGAACGACGGAACGATCCACGGCAGTACGGCGATCGCGACGGCGGCGACCGCCGGCCCGACGAACGTCACGCCGCACGGCCACTAGACGCGGCTCACCGCGGCGCGGCCGAACAGCCCAGACGGTCGCAGGACGAGCACGAGCACGATGATCGCAAGCGCGGCGGCGAGACGGAGCTCGTTGCCGATGAACTGCACGTACGTGCCGACGAGATTGATCACGACGCCGAGCACGAGCCCGCCGACGACGGCGCCCACCGGGCTGTCGACGCCGCCGAGCACGGCCGCCGCGAACGCGTACACGATGATGTTCTGCATCATGTTCGGGTCGAGGAACACGACGGGCGCGATCATGATGCCGGCGATGCCGCCGACGACCGCGGCGAGACCCCAGCCGAGCGCGAGCATCCATCCGACGCGAATGCCGAGCACGCGGCTCTGCTCGGGGTACAGCGCCGCAGCACGCATCGCGAGCCCCAGCTTCGTCTTCTGGAAGAAGAGCGAGATCGCCGCGAGCGTGACGAGCGAGACGACGATGATGCCGATGTCCTGCGCGGAGAAGTCGAGGCCGCCGATCGAGATCGGCGCCGTCGGAAACGGCGTCGGGAACGGCTTGACGACGTAGCCCCAAATCCAGCCGGCCAGGCCGTTGATCGCGATGAACAAGCCGAGGCTGACGATGACGATCGTCAACTGGTCGGCGCGCTCGACGGGACGGATGACGACGCGCTCCAGCGCGACGCCGCCGATGAACGCGACGACGACGGTGATCCCGAACGCGCCCCAGATCGGCACGCCGAGCTGCGTGAGCTGCCACGCGACGTACGTCGTGAACATCGCGAGCTCGCCTTGCGCGAAGTTGATGATTCCCATCGCGCGGTAAATGAGAACCAGCGCGAGTGCCATGCTCGCGAAGATCGAACCGGTCGCCAGACCGCTGACGATTTGCTGAGCGAGTTCGTGCAAGTCCGGAAAAGTGCTTCGTCGCTTGCGGCTAAACCTGCACCGGCACGCCCCGATCGGCATCGAGGAAGACGCGCAGCGCGGCCTGGACGGCGGTGCCCGCCTGAATCGGCGCGCCGGCTTCGAGCAGCGCGATCTCGAGCGCGCCGATTGCGCCGAGCATGTCGGTCTGGCTGAGGTCGCCCATCGTCCCGATGCGGATGATCTTGCCCTTGAGCGATTGCTGGCCGCCGCCGATCACCACGCCGCGCGACTCGCGCAAGGTCTTCCGGATCGCGTCAACGTCGAGATCGGACGGTACTTCGAGCGCGACGACGGTCGGCGAATGCGCGCCGGGACGCGAGAACACGGTGAGTCCGAGCGCGTCCGCGGCAGCGCGAACCGCGCTCGCGTACCGTGCGTGCCGCTCGTGAATCGCGCCGGCGCCGGCCCGCTCGAACTCATCGAGCGCTGCGTCGAGGGCGAACACGATCGAGACGGGCGGCGTCCACGGCGTCTGCCCCAGCGCGGCGAAATCACGAGCCTTCGTCAAATCGAAGTAGAATCGCGGCGTCGCGACGTTGGCCGCGATGCGGGTCCACGCGCGCGGCGCGACGGCGACCATCGCGAGCCCGGGAGGCGCCGCGAGGGCCTTCTGCGACGCGGTGACCACCACGTCGAAGCCCCACGCGTCCATCGCGAACGGGCTCGCCGCGAGGCCGCTCACCGAGTCGACGACCGTGAACGCTTCGCAGCCGCGCAGCGCCTCGGCGATCGCCGCCATGTCGTTCTGCGCGCCGGTCGACGTCTCGTTGTGCGTGAGCAGCACGCCGTCGTACGGCGCGCCCGTACGCTCGGCGAGCCGGCGCCGCAGCGCGCCGGGATCGAGCGCGGATCCCCACGCCGTTTCGAGCACGTCGACGTCGCATCCGAAGCCGCGTGCGATCGCAATGAGCCGCTGACCGAACACGCCGATCGGGCACGCCAACAGACGATCGCCCGAAGCGAACATGTTGCCGACCGCGGCTTCGAGACCGCCCGTCCCCGACGATCCGAGCAGCAGCACGTCCGCGCGGGCCGTGCCGAAGATCGGCTTCATCCGCGTCGCGATGCGGTCGAGGATCGCTTTGAACTCGGGACCGCGATGGTCGATCAGCGGCTGGGCGCACGCCGCGAGCACCGTCTCCGAGACGGTGACGGGACCGGGGATGAACAGCAGGTTCTTCGACACGAGCCTCTCCGGCGGGATTCCGCGTTCCGCGGTGTATTCGGAGACCCGATGGAGTCCCCCGGTCGTCGCGTCAGGTTGACTGCGTACTCGTCCTGCGCGGGTTGAGCGAGCAAAGTCGGCGCCGCCGACCTGGCGCAGGTCCTGCGCCGCTTGCCGCCCATCGCCGATCCGAACGTCCTCGTCGGGCACGCCACGAACGACGACGCGGGCATCTACCGTTTGAGCGACGACCTCGCGCTGGTGCAGACGGTCGACTTCTTCACGCCCGTCGTCGACGACCCGTACGATTTCGGCCGCATCGCCGCGGCGAACGCGCTGAGCGACGTCTACGCCATGGGCGGCACGCCGATCTGCGCGCTGAACATCGCCGCGTTTCCCGTCGAAGAACTCGGTACCGATGTGCTCGCGCGCATCCTCGAAGGCGGCGCCGCGATCGCGGCGCAAGCGGGCATCCCGATCGTCGGCGGACACACGATCAAGGACGCCGAGCCGAAGTACGGGCTCGCGGTGAGCGGAACGATCGCGCCGGATCGCGTCGTGCGCAACGCCGGAGCACGCCGCGGTGACGTGCTCGTGCTGACGAAGCGGATCGGAACGGGCATTCTCACGACGGCGCGCAAGCGCGACGCGATCGACGACGCGGCGTTGGAGCCTGCGATTCGCGCGATGGTGCGCTTGAACGATCGCGCCGCGCGCGCGATGCTCGCGCACGGCGCGCATGCCGCAACCGATGTGACCGGGTTCGGGCTGATCGGGCACGCGCGCGAGATGGCGCGCGCGTCCGGCGTCGCGCTCGCGATCGACGCGCAGCGCGTTCCGTTGTTCGACGGCGTGCTCGAGCTGATCGCGCGCGATGTCGTGCCCGCCGGCACGCGCGACAATCTCGCGGAGCACGCGGCGTTCGCGCGCTACGGCGCCGCCGTGGACGAAGCGATGCGGCTCGCGCTGTCCGACGCACAAACGTCCGGAGGGCTCCTGATCGCGGTCGCACGCGAGGCCGCGGATGCGATCTGCTCCGAGCTGAGCGACGTCGACGGTACGCGCCATCGTCGGAGACGTGCTGGACGGGCCGGCGGGAGCCGTGTTCGTGCGGTGACCCGGTACGACGCGATCGTGCTCGGCACAGGCGGGATGGGCAGCGCCGTTGCGGCGCACGCGGCCGCCCGCGGGATGCGCGTGCTCGGCCTCGAGCAGTTCGGGCCGGCGCACGCGCGCGGCTCCTCGCATGGCGGCACGCGCATCATCCGGCAAGCGTACTTCGAGTCGCCGGCGTACGTGCCGATGCTCCGCCGCGCCTACGCACTATGGGACGCGCTCGAAGCGCGGACCGGCGTGACGTTGCGCGCGCAGATCGGCGGGCTGTTCGTCGGTCGTCCCGACGCGGCGATCGTCGCGGGCACGCTCGCGAGCGCGCTGCACTGGCAGCTCGCGCACGCGGTGTACGACGCGAACGAGCTACGCCGGCGGTATCCGATGCTGACGCCGCGCGACGATGAGATCGGCGTGTACGAGGCGATCGCCGGCGCGGTGTTTCCGGAAGCGGCCGTGCGCGCGCAGCTCGACGTCGCCGCGGAATGCGGCGCCGAGCTGCGTTTCGGCACGCAGGTCGAGCAGTGGGATGCGCGGCGACGGCGGCGTGCGCGTACGCCTTGCACGCGGCGATACGATCGAAGCGTCGCGTCTCGCGATCTGCGCAGGCCCGTGGTTCGCGCGCGTCGCGCCCGATCTCGGCATCCCTTTGCGCGTCGAGCGCAACGTGCAGTTCTGGTTCGCGCCCGCCGATCGTGACGCGGTCTCGCCGGAGCGTCTGCCGATCTATGCCGTCGAGCGCGACGGCGCGCGCATGCTGTACGGCTTCCCGGACTTCGGCGAGGGCGCGAAGATCGCGCGCCACGGCAGCGGCGTCGACGCCGACCCCGACGCGCTCGACCGCGACGTGCGCGACGGCGAGATCGCGGTCGCGCGCGATGCGCTCGCCTCGTTCGTGCCCGCCGCCGCCGGGCCGTTCGTTCGCGCGGCGGCGTGCATGTACACGCTGACGCCCGACGAGCACTTCGCGATCGGACCGCACCCCGCGCACGCCAACGTCGTCGTGGCGGGCGGCTTCTCCGGCCACGGCTTCAAGTTCTCGCCGGTGATCGGTGAGATCGTGTCGGCGCTGCTGGCCGGCGACGCCCCGGGCTTCGACCTCTCGCTGTTCGAACCGGCGCGCTTCGCCCGGATGTCTCGTCACCCTGAGCCCGTCGAAGGGTGAGCGATCATCACGCCGTTCGCACCTCGTCACACCTAGTCGCGCCGGCGCCTCGCGTGATGAGCGCAGCGCAATGGCTCTCGCATCCGTCCGCTACGGCTCCCTGACGATCCCGCTCTCCGCGCAGCGCCAGATGGACGCCGCGTTCGCGTACCTCGCGCGCGACCCGCAAGGGCGAGATCTGATCGAGCGCGCTGAGACGAGCCGCACGCCGCACCGGATCGTCATCGATCATCACGGCCGCGACGCGTATCTGCCGTGGTCGCACACGATCGTCTGGGATCCGCACAGCGCGATGCGCGTGGGCAACGGGCGCCAGTCGCCGGCGCTCGGACTCGCGCACGAGCTCGACCACGCCGTCCAGGATCCGAGGCGATTCGACCGCCTCGTCAATCGGAGCGATCCGCAGTTCGACAACCTCGAGGAGCGCCGCGTCATCGAGGGCAGCGAACGTCACCTGGCACGCACGCTGCACGAAGGCGTCCGCCACGACCACGGCGGCTCGCCGTACACGGTCCGAGAGCCGACGATGCGCTGACAACACGGGTGCCCTCGTCACGTGATGCACTTCTCGTCTGGCTGAACGAGCTAGCGCGAAGTTTATCGACGCTTAGGCGGGGAGGTCGCTCCGTTGCGAGCCGTGCGCGGCGTGCGCTGCTGCACGCTCGCGCGCTTCTTGCTCGGTCGCAGCGCCACGACGTTGCTCTCGCGCCGGCCGTTCGCGTGCACGTCCGCGCCCAAGAGCACCGGCGCGATCACCCGCTTGCCGAGCGCGTTCGCGAAGACTTCGCTCAGCTCGTCGACGAGCGTGAACTCCATCGTGTCGCGCACTTCCTTCGGCACGTCGTCGAGATCGATCTCGTTGCGACGCGGCAGCAAGACCTTCTTGATGCCGGCGCGCTTCGCGCCGAGGACCTTCTCCTTGACGCCGCCGATCGGCAGCACTTGCCCCGTCAGCGTGATCTCCCCGGTCATCGCGAGCTCGGGGTCGACCTTGAGGCCGGTCAACAGCGACGCGATCGACGTCGACAGCGACACGCCTGCCGACGGGCCGTCCTTCGGCACGGCGCCGGCGGGGATGTGGATGTGCAGGTCGTGCTTCGCGAACCAGTCCTCCGGCAAGCCGAGCTCCGATGAGCGCGAGCGCAGGAACGATACCGCTGCCGTCGCCGACTCTTTCATCACGTCGCCGAGCTGACCGGTCAGCGTGACGTTGCCTTTGCCCGGCATCGCGGTCGTCTCGATGAACAGGATGTCGCCGCCGACCGGCGTGTACGCAAGACCGGTCGCGACGCCCACCGAGGCGGTGCGGCGCTTCACCTCGTTGTAGAACCGCGGCTTCGAGAGAAACTCGACGAGGTTCTCGGGCCGAATCCGCAGCCGGTACTTCGCATCTTCCGCGACTTTGCGCGCGACCTTGCGGAACGACGTGCCGATCTCGCGCTCGAGATTGCGGACGCCGGCCTCGCGCGTGTAGTCGACGATGATCTGGCGCAGCGCCGTGTCGGCGATCGAGACCTGACCGTCCTTCAGACCGTTGGCCTTCTTCTGCTTCGGAACGAGATAGCGCTTCGCGATCTGCAGCTTCTCGAGCTCGGTGTAGCCCGCGAGCTGAATGATCTCCATGCGGTCGCGCAGCGGCCCGCTGATCGAGTCGAGCGTGTTCGCCGTGCAGATGAACAGCACGCGCGACAGGTCGAACGGCAGGTCGAGGTAATGGTCGCGGAACGTGTTGTTCTGCTCCGGATCGAGCACCTCGAGCAGCGCGCTCTGCGGGTCCCCGCGGAAGTCGCCGCCCACCTTGTCGATCTCGTCGATCATCATCACGGGGTTGTTCGTGCCGGCGTCGCGCAGCGCGCGGACGATCGTTCCCGGCATCGCGCCGATGTACGTGCGCCGGTGTCCGCGGATCTCCGCTTCGTCGCGCACGCCGCCGACCGAGAGCCGCACGAACTTGCGGCCCATCGCCTTCGCGATGGACTGCCCGAGCGACGTCTTGCCGACGCCCGGCGGTCCGACGAAGCACAGGATCGGACCCGTGAGCTTGTTCTTCAGCTTGCCGACCGCGAGGTACTCGACGATACGGTCCTTGATCTTCTCGAGATCGTAGTGATCCTCGTCGAGGATCTCTCGCGCGCGGCCGATGTCGATCTGATCCGACGTGGAGACGCTCCACGGCAGCTGCGTCAGCCAGTCGAGATACGTGCGGATCACGCTGTACTCGGGGCTCGCCGTCGGCACTTTCGACAGACGGTCGAGCTCGCGATCGGCGGCCTTCTTCACGTCGGCCGGCATGTTCGCTTCGTCGATCTTCTTGCGCAGCTCGTTCGCTTCGGCTTGTTGCGGATCGGCTTCGCCGAGCTCTTCCTGGATCGCGCGCATCTGCTGGCGCAGGTAGAATTCGCGCTGGTTCTTCTCCATCTCGCGCTGGATGTCGGTCTGAATCTTGTGACCGAGCTCGACGACCTCCAACTCCTTCGTGATGAGCATCGTCAGCTTGCGCAGGCGCTTCGCCGTGTCGCGCTCCTCGAGAATCGCCTGGCGGTCGGCCGTCTCCAGCCGCATCGTCGACGCGACGAAATACGAGAGCAGGTTGGGATCGGAGATGTTGTTGACTTCCATCTCCATCTCGCGCGGCGCTTGCGGCAGGTAGCCGAGCAGCTTCTGGAACAGCGAACCGAGGTTGCGCTGCATCGCGGTCAGCTGATCGCCGTCACGCGTGAGGTCGGGAAGCTCGGTGTACGTCGCCGCGAGGTACGGTTCGGTCGCGACGAACTGATCGACGCGGAAGACAGATCCGCCGGCGACGATGCAGCGCAGTGTGCCGTCGGGCACCTTCAACATCTTCTGGATGGTGCCGATCGTGCCGACGGCACGCAGATCGTCGGGGCCGGGGTCTTCGGTGTCCTTGTCCTTGAGCGCAACGAGACCGATCTGCTTGCCTTCGCGCAGCGCTTCCTCGACGAGCTGAATGCCCGGGCGCTTCACGACGGCGAGCGGGATCACGGTATTGGGAAACAGCACCGCGTCCTGCAGCGGAAGGATGCCGAGGATTTCGGGCGCCTTGTCGGCCTTGGGCATTACACGGAGATCCTTCTGACGGTCATGCGGATCTCGGTTCGCACGATCGGCATCGTCTGGGTCACGGCGAGCGGGAGGCGGATCATCAGGATGCCGTCGCGGAAGACGGCCGTGGCGCCCTCGTCGTCGATCGGCGCCGGCAAACGAATCTGCTTGAAAAATTCGCCGTACTGAATTTCTTTGCGGAGCAGCGACGCGTGCCGGGACACGTCACGCGGCGTGCGCGTTCCTGCGACCGTCAAAAACGCATCGCGAATCGCAACCTGGAGCGAGTCGGCATCCGCGCCGGCGAGCTCGACATGCACCAGAATCGCGCGTTCGCGCTCGTCGAGGTGCACGTCGGCGTTCGGTTCGAACCGGCCGTGCGCGCCTCGCGGTGCGAAGAGACGCTCGAACTCCAACATCTCGTCGTGGTTCCGCATTAGCACTCCCTTCAACCCTGTGCCAGAAGCACCGGTTTCCGACCCTGGTGCGCCGGCGGGGCTCACGCGATTCCACACCGTCCACAAGGGCGTGTGCAGAGTCATCCCCCGCTCATGTAAGCAAGCTCACGCCGGCCGGGCAACCGACGGGGTGGACGCCGGGGATGCCGAACGTCTCTGCTCTGGACACGACGGTTTCGTCCCCGACTGCGCTGTCGAGCGATCTCGTCCGGACCGCTCTGGTTGATCGCGTGCGCGCCGCGCAGGCAGCGATCGTCGCGCTGATCGCGCCCGCCGGCTTCGGAAAATCGACGCTCGTGCGGCAGCTTTTCGAGGGACAGCCGCTTGCCGTGTGCGACTGCCGCGGCGTCACCTCCGACGTCGACCTCGCGCGCCGGCTGCTGCCCGCGCTGGCGGACGAGGATCCCGAGCGAAGCGCGAGCCTGTCGCAGTCGGAAACGATGCTCGGCGACGGGCACGCGTCGGCCGCGGACCGCGTCCAGGTCGCCCTGTCCGCGTGGCGCGTCGCGTGCGCGCGCTCCACGTTCGTGTTCGAGAACGCGGAAGACGCGATCGCCGATCCGGGCGCCCGCGACTTCCTTGCGAAGCTCCTCGCCGGCCGCCCGGCCGCGCGTACCGTCGTGATCTGCTCGCGCGAATCGCTGCGCATGTACCTCTCGCGCTTCGCTCCGCCGCATCAGATCGTCCGGCTGCTCCCGGCCGACCTCGCGTTCACGACGGATGAGATCGCGCAGATCTTCGCGGACACCGGGGCCGCGGCGGCGACGGTCGCCCGCGTCGCGGCGACCTCCGCGGGATGGCCGATTGCGGTCCTGCTGCTCGCGCGCTTCGCGCACGAAGGACGCCTGCAGACGCTGCTCGACAAGCTCGACGACGTCGCGTACGGTGAGCTGCACGAGTACCTCGCCGATCAGGTTCTCGGCGACGCGCCGCGCGCCGTGATCGACGGCATCATCGCCGCCGCCGCGATCCCGCAGGCGACCGAGCGCGACGTGCGCCTTGCGCTCGCCGATGATGCGGCGTTCGCCACGTTCGCCGAGTTCACGAAGCTCTCGCCGTTCGTCACGCGCCGGGTCGACGGCGAGTTCGCGGTACACCCGCTCGTCGCCACGACGCTGCTCGAACGGTATCCCGCGCGGGTCGACGTGCTGCTCGCGCCCGTCGCTGCGGCGTACGAGGACGCGGGCGACTTTCAGCGTTCCGCCGAGATCTCGCTCGCATCCGGCGATCAGCCGCGAGCCGCAGACGCGCTCGAGCGCATCGAGGTCATCGAGGACGACTTGCCGCCGCCGATCTCGTACTCGCGCGTGCTGGCATCGCTCGATCGCGCGGTCGTGCTGAAGCACCCGCGGCTGTGGTCGATCACCGCGCTGTTGCGGACGTTCACCGTCGACTCACGGCTCTTGCTCGACGAGGCCGAGGCGATCTGGGCGAACTTGCCGTCCGACGCGCCCCCCGTGCTGCGCATCTACCTGTACGTGTTTCGCGTGCTGATGCTCAGCTATGTCGGCGAATACGAGACGGCGCTCGCGCTCGTCGACGAGTTCCGCGCGCAGATCGGCGCGCCCGAGGTGCCGGCGACGCGCATCCACGCGTGGCTGCTGTTCCTGCGCTCGCTGATGACGGCGCGTCTGGGACGCACGCGCGAAGCCGAGCGCGACCTCGAGACGGCGTGGCCGCTCGTCAGCGACACGACGTTCGTCGCCGCCGGCGTGCTCGTCACGCTGGGCGGCGACGTCGCGCGCGTGCGCGGCGACCGCGCGACGGAACGCGAGCGGATCGAACGCGCCATCGAGATCGGCCGGAAGACGGGCTTTTCGAACTTCATCGCATTCTACGAGACCGAAGCGACGTTCGGCGCGTGGCTCGCCGGCGACGAAGCCGACTTCACGCAGCACGCGTACGCGCTCGAGCATGAAGTGCTGCGGGAGGGCGTGCGCGGGTTCGCGTTCTTCTGTGCCTGCGCGCGCGGGCGGATCGCCGAGCCGCAGGCGGCGGACCAGGCGAAGTGGGTCGCGTGCGGCTACTTGATCGCGGCGGCGAACGCGCGCGACGAAGCGACCGCGCTGCGCTACGCGGACTCCGCGCGTGAAGCCGCGGCGAGCGGACGCGCGCCGTTCTACCAGGTGCTCGCGGCGCTCGCGGTCGCGGAGCTGAACCCGGCACGCCGCCGCGCGCTCCGCACGGAGGCCGCCGCGATCGCGCACCGCATCGACTCGCCGGAGCTGGGCCGCGCCGTCGAGTCGGTGATCCACGGCGAAGGCGGCGGCTTCCTCGACGCGTTCGTGCGCCGCTACCGCGCGGACGGCGGCGCGTCGCGCGCGGGCGTCGTGGTCGAGCTCGTCACGGGATCCGTCATCCGCGACGGCGTGCCGATGGCGCTCGCCGAGCGCGAGCACGCGCTGCTGACGGCGGTCGCGATGCGCGCGGAAGCGCTCTCACGCGAGCGCCTCACCGACATCCTGTGGCCCGATCTCTCGGATGCGGCGGCGCGCAACGCGTTCCACGTCTGCCTGCACCGGCTCAAGGCGCGGCTCGGCGACGACGTCGTCGTGCGCACGCGCGACGGCTACCGGCTGCGCGGCGACGTGCACGTCGACCTGTGGGAGATCGACCGCGCGCTCGCGGCGCTGCGCAGCGACGGCGTGTCGGACGAGCGTTCCCGGCTCGCGCTGCGCGAGCTGTACGACCGCTTGCGCGCGTCGCGTCCCACGAAGTTCGCCGACTGGGAGTGGTTCGAGCCGGTCGAACGGCACCTGCGCGAAGCGCGCTGCGAGGTCGCCCAAGCGCTCGCGAAACGCGCGCTCGACGACGGCCGCGCGCAGGACGCGCTCGCGCTCTGTCACGAGATGATCGCGTACGACCCGTGCGACGAGCCTGCGCGCGAGATTGCGATCCGCGCGTACCTCGCGAACGGCGACCGCGCCGCCGCGTTGCGGCACTACCGCCAGTACCGCGACGTGCTCAACGCGGAGCTGCAGTGCGAGCCGACGCGCACGCTCGCCGCGCTGGTCGGCGCGGGAGCGTGACGGCCGGGACGACACCGCCGAGCGCCGCGCGCTCGATCTTTCGGCCGCCGACCATGACGAGGGCGGGCGGCTTCTCGAGCACATCGTGTCAGTCGACCTCACGCGCGTTGAGATCGACGAGCGCGCCGTTCACGCCGCTGCCGCAGTCGCTCGCGAGGAACGTCAGCGCGTCGGCGACCTCCTGCGGCGTTGCGGCCGCCGCGAACGACTCCGGGTCCAGATACGAGCGCGCGGCGTCGGTCGCGACGCCGCCGAGGACGAGCGCGTTCGCGACGATGCCGTCGCCTTTGTGCTCGCGCGCGATCGCCTGCATCAGCACGTTGACACCCGCCTTCGCGACGCCGAACAATCCGCGTCCGGGTGCGGGCTGCACCGACGAGCCGGCGGTCACGACCACGATGCGTCCGCGCGAGCGCGCGCCGTCGCGAAACGGCTGGCGCAGCATCGCGCGCAGCGCGGGGATCGCGAGGTTGTACGCCGTTTCGGTGAACGCCGCGACGTTCGCGCGCAGATCGTCGAGCGACGAGTCGACCAGCGCCACGACGCGGCTCGTGCCCGCGAGACTCACGGCAGCATCGATGCGGCCGAAGCGCTCGACGCACGCGTCGACGGCCGCCTCCGCGGCTTCCGGGTCCGTGAGGTCCGCGCCGAACGCGTACGCCTCGCCGGCGGAGCCCGCATCGCGCGACGCCGTGTCGATCGCGCGCTGAGCACGCGTCGCGTCGCGCGAGACGACGAGCAGTCGCGCGCCTTCGCGCAGGAACGCCGCGATCGTCGCGCCGCCGACGCGCCCCGTCGCACCGGCCAGGACGACCGCATCACCCCGAAGCAGGTTCATCGTCCGGACGTTACGGCGGCACGGCCGCGCTTCCCCGTCGGTGCCGGCGCGCGGAAGCACGTCGCACCGTGGTCGTTCACGACGCCGACGGCCTGCAGGAACGCGTAGCAGATCGTCGAGCCGACGAAGCCGAAGCCCCGCGCGCGCAAATCCTTGCTGAGCGCGTCGGAAAGCGGCGTTTGGGCCGGAACGTCGCGGGAGGTGCGCGGACGGTTCACGACCGGTGTTCCGTTCACGAAGCGCCAGAGATACGCGTCGAACGAGCCGCACTCGCGCTGCACGGCGAGGAATGCGTTCGCGTTCCGGATCGACCACGCGACTTTGGCCTTGTTGCGGATGATCCCGTCGTCGGCGAGCAGCCGCGCGACGTCGCGTTCGCCGAAGCGCCCGACCTTCGCGGGATCGAAGCCCCGATACGCGCGCCGGTAGTTCTCGCGCCGGTTCAGTATCGTGGACCACGACAAGCCGGCCTGCGCGCCTTCGAGGATCAGGAACTCGAAGAGCACGCGGTCGTCGTGCACCGGCGTGCCCCACTCGTCGTCGTGATACGCGATCATGCGCGGATCGTCGCCCGCCCACGCGCAGCGCTGTCGCATCGCTTCAGAGTTCCTTCACGAGACGCGCTTCTGCGTGACGGCGAGGTATTCCGGGAACGCAGGCGACGGAGGTTGTCGCATGCATCGTCGCTTTGCGTTTCGGCTGTCGTTCGCACTCGCCATGGCCACCGCATTCGCAGCGCCCCCGGCTGCCGGGCTCGCGCAGTTCGCGCCCGCGGCGTTCCACATGACGCTGGTCGGCCACGCCGACATGTCGAGCGGCGGCGAAGGCTTTGCGATGAAGCTCACGCGCGACGGGCGCCGCATCCTGTACGTCGCCCACGAGTCGCCGCCGCACTGCTTCTCGATCTTCGACGTCACCGATCCCGCGCATCCGCGAACGCTGCGCGTCGTCGATACGGTGGCCCCGAACGTTCGGTGCAACTCGCTCGACGTGAGCGGAAACGTTCTTGCCGTCGCAGCGGAGACGAAAGAACAAGGGCAACCCGGCGGCGGATTCCGGCTCTACGCGCTCGACGATCCGACGGCGCCGCGCTTCGTGAGCTACTTCGACGCGTCGGGCCCGCACTCGCGCGGCACGCACCACGTCTGGCTCTCGAGCGACAAGGTGGCCCACATCACGAGCGGCGCCGCCGACTTCACGCCGAACCGCAAAGAGGACGACGAGTTCTACCGCATCGTCGACATCAGCGATCTCGCGCATCCGAAGGAGATCGGGCGGTGGTGGTATCCCGGCCAGCGCGCCGGCGATGCCGCGCCCGCGCCGAACGAGATCCCGATGCCGGACGAGTCGAGTCAGGGTGTCCGTCCGCACAACATCGACGTCTTCCCGTCGCACCCGAACCGGGCGTATCTGGGCTACATCGACGGCGGGCTCGTCATTCTCGACATCACCGATCCGGCGCATCCGAA
Organism: Vulcanimicrobiota bacterium; assembly: GCA_963841685.1. Lineage (GTDB taxonomy): Bacteria > Vulcanimicrobiota > Vulcanimicrobiia > Vulcanimicrobiales > Vulcanimicrobiaceae > Vulcanimicrobium. The sequence goes on along the minus strand of CAWJDU010000003.1, from coordinate 491,147 downwards.
AACGATCTCGATCGTGCGCTACGTCGGGCCGTTCACGCACACGGTGTTCCCGCTGTTCGACCGCAACGTCGCGTTCGTCAGCGAAGAGGCCGTGGACGACGCGTGCGCGGACGCGCCGAAGCGCATGACCGTGTGGGACATCGCCGACGAGACGAAGCCGCGCCTGATCGACGCCGTTCCGTACGCCCAAAACAGCGCCGCTCTCTGCAAGGCCGGAGGGCGCTTCGGACCCCACAACATCTACGAGGATAAACCGTACGGTCCGACGTTCAGGTCCAGCCGCTACATGGTGACCAGCTGGTTCGGCGGAGGCGTGCGCATCTTCGACATCGCCGACCCCGAGCATCCGGTCGAAGCTGCCTACTATGTGCCGGCCGCACCGGCCGACTCCCCGAAGCACGCGATCCAGATCAACGACGTATTCGTCGACGATCGCGGATACGTCTACGCGTGCGATCGCTTCACGGGCGGGCTCTTCATCCTGCGCAGCGACGTCCTGACGAACGCCAAGTCACCCTGAGCTTGTCGAAGGGTAGGCAAACGACGCGAACGCCGGCGAGACCTGTGCGGCCGAACATCAGAGATGCACGATCTCCAGATCGCCGAACCTCTCGGCGAGATACGCCGTCGCCAGCATGCGGTGGCAGTGGATGGCCTTCGGCTCGGAGCACAGCAGACAACCGCGATCGAGCAGTTTCGCGTCGATCGAGCTCTCCGGACGACGCTCGGCGATCAGCGCGTTGTACGCCGCGGCGTACGCGTCCCAACTGAGCTCGCGGTCGCGGTAGCGCGCGACGAGCTCGGCAGTCGGCGCCAACTCGGACACGACACGATACTCCGCCCCGGCCAGCTCGCGCAGAAAGTATTCGAGATCGCGCGCCTTCGCGAAGCCGGCGAGCTGGCCGTCGCGATGCACGCGCACGTCGAGCACGCGCGCCGCGCCGGCGTCGCGAAGTCGCCGGAAGAAGCGCTCCGCCGTCGTCTGCGTGAACCCGATCGTGTACAGCGTCACGCGTGCATCGGTGCCCGGAAAGGCGCTACGTCATCGCGCCGTAGCGAACGCGCGCCTTCGCCTTGGCCTTCTCCGCTTCGGTCGCGCGGTCGCGCGGCGGCACGTTCGTCACCAGCGACGCGAGCAGGTGATGCGCCGAGTGCGTCACCTCGTCGACCGCCCGATCGAACGCGGCTTCGTTCGCCTTGGACGGTTTGGAGAAGCCGCTGAGCTTGCGCACGAACTGCAGCGCCGAGGCACGGATCTCGTCGTCCGTCGCCGGCGGCGCGAAATTGTGGAGTGTCTTGATGCTTCGGCACATGGTCGGGTCCTCGGACGTTCCGGTCGCGGTCGCGGCCCTCGATCCGTCGCCGTTCGACGTGCTCACGGCGCGGTCTGCTCGCGGTGACCGCGGGGGACGGCCGCCATACCCCTCCCGAGGAGGGCCGCTTCTCCGAAGCGGCTGAACACCCGTGCCGATGGCGGCGGCTTCGCGCGGCGTCCTCGAAGTCAGTCTCTTCGACCGTCTGCGGTTGCGGTATGACGACGTCCCGTTCGTCCTCTCGGCGCCGCCCAAGACGCCCGCACTGCTCGCCCTGCTGCTGCTCGGCGGCGGTGATTCGGCGATTCCGCGCGAGCAGTTGGCATCGGCGCTCTGGCCCGACGAGCTCGACGCCGTTGCGCGCGCGAACCTTCGCCGGCATCTGCACTATCTCACGCGAGCGTTGCCCGCGGGTGCGCCGTGGTTCGATGCGGATGCGCGGACGGTTCGATCGAATGCGGCGCGACCGATCGCCGTCGACGTCGCGCGATTCGAGGCCGCCCTCGCGGCCGGGCGTCGCGAAGAGGCGGCGGAGCTCTACGCCGGCGACCTGCTTTCGGACGTCGACGACGACTGGGTGCAGCGCGATCGCGCGCGTCTGCGTGCGATGCACGCGGACAACCTCACGGCGCTGATCGCGTTGCATCGTGCCGGCCGCCGGCACGCGGCCGCGGCGCGGTACGCGCGCGCCCTGCTCGCGCACGATCCCTGGTCCGAGGAGGCGTTGCGCGCGCTGATGACGGCGCGCTTCGAGCTCGGCGAGCGCGCTGCGGCGCTCGCCGACTATGCGGCGTTTGCGTCGGCGCTGCGCGAGGACGTCGGCGCGGAGCCGATGGCGGAAACGCAGACGCTCCGTACGCGGATCGCCGCCGCCGCGACGCCGGCGATGAGCGAGGCCGGCGACGGTCGCCGCGCCGCGACGATCGTGCCGTTCGTCGGCCGCGCGAAGGAGCTCGCGCTCCTGCGCGCGATCGCACGCGGCGCGGTGTACGGCGACGGTGGATTGGCATTCGTCGCGGGAGAGCCCGGCATCGGCAAAAGCCGTCTTCTGGCGGAGTTTCGCGCCCTCGTCGAGCAGGACGGCGCGCTGTTCGTCGCAGGCGCGACGAGCGCGCCGGAGCGCGGGCCCTACGAACCGCTTCTCGAGGCGCTCGGGCCGCTCGCCCGAACCATCGCCGACGCTCCGCTCGACCCCGTCGATCTCGCCGCGATCGCCGCCGCGGTTCCCGCCGTCGCCGCGCTACGGCCCGATACCGCACCGCCCCCTGCGCTGGGTCCGGACGAGCAGCGCGCGCGGTTGTTCGATGCGATCGCGACCGCGCTGCGCGCGGCATCGCGTCGAGCGCCGCTCGTCGTCGGGCTCGAGGATCTGCACTGGGCCGGCGCGTCGACGTGCTCGCTGCTCGCGGCGCTCGTTGACGCGCTTCGCGCCGACGCGGTGACGTTCGTCGCGACGTATCGTGATGAAGACGTCGGCGGCGCGCATCCGCTCCATGCGCTGCTGCGCGCGGAAGCGCACCGCGGCCGTCACATCGTTCTGCGTCCGTTCGATGTGGACGAAGTCGCACGGTACGCCGCGGCGATGACGGGACACGCGGTCGAACGGGAACGCGCGCAGGCTCTGCACGAGCGAAGCGACGGCAACCCGTTCGTCCTCGGTGAACTGTTGTGTGACGCGCTCGATCGGGAAGCAACCGGCAGCGGCGCGACGGGCCCGCAGCCCAGCACGGATGCGGCCGCGCTCGCCGTCGACGGCATCATCGCCGCGCGGTTCGGCCGCGTCGGCGCATCCGCGCGCGCGCTCGCGGAGACCGCATGCGTCATGGGACGGCGTTTCCCGCTCGCCGTCGTCTCCCGCGCCGCGGGACTCGGGGCGTCGCGCGCCGCGGACGCGGTCGACGAGCTGCAGGATCAGCGTATCGTTCACGATCTCGGGAAGGGCGAGTTCGCGTTCCTCCACCACATCATCGTCGACGCGCTGTACGCGCGCACGCGCGATGACGACCGCGTGCGGCGCCATCGCCGCGTCGCGCAGGCGCTCGAAGACCTGCCTGCGGACGGCGGGGCCGTGCCGCATCGCGAGCTCGCTCACCACTGGGAGCTCGGCGGAGATCCTGTCCGTGCTGCGCGGTATCGTGTGGACGCCGCCCGCGCGGCATCGTCGGTCTTTGCATATGAAGAGGCGCGCGAGCACGTCGATCGCGCGTTGGCCCTCGGCGCGGACCCCGAGACGACCGTTGCCGCGCTGCTGTTGCGCGAAGAGCTCGACCGCCGCGCCGGCGACCGCAGCGCGCAAGAGAACGACCTTGCCGCGCTGGAACGCGCGCTCGACGGACGCGACGATGCGGACGCACGGTGCGAGCTGCTGCGCCGCCGGGCTGTGCTCGCACACGTCTGCGGGGACCGGGTCGCCGAGCGCACCGCGATCACGGCGCTGTTGCGGAATGCGCGCCGCCTGCGCTCGGCGCGCTGGGCGGCGATCGCGCTGCTGTTGAGCGCGACATCCGACATCACGGCCGGGCGATTCGCGCCGGCGCGCGCGGCGATCGGCCGCGCGGAGGCACGCGGCGCCGGCACCGAGCCGGCGCTTGCGGTGGAAGCCCGCTGCAATCTCGCGGCGCTCGCCGTGCATCGCGCCGAATATGAGACGGCCGAGCGGACGCTGGACGAAGCGTGGCGGCTTGCGGGCGCCGACGAGATGCTGCGGTACCGCGTGCTGCACGAGCGGCACAACATCGCGCGCGCGCGGGAACGCTTCGACGGCGTCCTGCACCTCGCGCGCGAGCTGTTGACGTACTCGCAGCGTGTCGGCGATCGGCGCGCCGAGATGTTCAACCAGCTGCGCGTTGCGAACGCCGCGATGTTCGTCTTCGACGTCGCCGAGGCGCGCGAGCACTTCGGGATCGCGGAGCGCATGGCTCGTACGCTCGGGACGCCGCGCGAGCGCGCGACGATCGCGCACTGCCGCGGCATCCTCGCATACGCGCTCGGCGATGCGGAGGACGCGCTCGCACTGTTCGCCGCCGCGTTCGACATCGCACGGAGCGCGGACGACCGGTTCGGGGTGGTGCTCGCCGAGGTCAACGTCGCCGCGGCGGAGTACGCCGCGGACGCGCACGCCGCCGCGATCGCGCGCGCGGAGCGCTGCGTTCAGCCTGCGCGTGCGCTGGGCGCGGTCGAGCTCGAGGCGGCGGCGCACTGCACTTCGGGCGCGGCGCTGCGCTCGGCCGGCGATGCGCGCGCCGGGCTGGAGCGGCTCCGCACTGGCGTCGCGATGGAACGTGCCGCCGGGCTGCGCTGGACGCTCGGGCAGGATCTGGCGGAGCTGATCCTCACGCAGCTCGCCGCCGGAGAGCATCCGCAGGCGGCGCAGAGTGTGGACGAGCTGTGCGAGCTGGCGCGCATCGGCTACGGGGGTCTCACGCAGACGCAGTACATCCTTTGGGTCGCGTCCGAAGCGGCCGCGGCCGGCGGCGACGAGCCGCGCGCAGGCGCGCTGCGCGTGCGCGCGACCGACGCGTTCCGCGACCGTCTGAGCCGCATCCCGGACGAGCGCAGCCGCCGCACGTTCGCAGCCGCATGGTTCAACCGCGGGCTGGTCCGGGATGAACGCGTTCTAGACGCTCTCTAGACGCGTCGCGCGTTACGCTCCGGGCGTTACTCGCTTCTCGGAGGATCAGCATGACGGCCCTGGATCTCTCGGTACGCCCGCCGCGCAGCCCGCGCGTGCTCATCGGCGGTTTCCCGATGCTCGCGCGCATGATCGACCGCACGCGATCGCGTCTGCCCGGCGGCAACGCCGGCGCCTACATCCCGTTGGCCTTCGGCTTGAGCGGCATGGTCTTCGAGGCGCTGCACATCACCGCCGACGACTTCTCTGCCGCCGTCGCGGCGGCGCAGACCGACGGCGACGTGCTGAACTGGCTCGAAGGGCGCGTCGGACGCGCGGGAGTCGCCGCGGCCACCGAGCATCTCGCCAAGAGCCGTATTCGCGACTGTACTGCGGAGAATCGCGCGCTGATCGAGGCGCTGTATCCGGCGGACCTCATCGCGTCCTGCGAGATCAGCTTCGACCTGCTCGACGCGGACGACGCCCGCACGTTCGGCGCGATCGCGACGGCGGCGGCGCTATGACGCGCGCGCGTATCGCGGCGCTGACCGCCGCACTCGTGCTGCTCGCCGTCACACCGATCCGCGCGCAACAGCACGCGATGCCGCCCGGCATGACGCCCCAGATCATGAAGATGATGATGACACCCGGCCCGCCGCATCCGCCGGGCTTGCCGCCCGACGTCGTTCCCGTGATGGGATGCATCCCGGCGATGGGTTATCACTACGCGAAGCCCGGGAAGTTTCCGTTCGGGCCGATCTACGGCTGGTATCGCGGGAAACCGGTGTTCACCGAGATCATGGTCTCGAAGAAAGATTTCGATCGCGGCTCGAACTGGGATGACCAGCTCAAGCCGTTGCCCGGCTACCACATCGATCACGTCGACATCTGGTTCGAACCGCACGGCCATCCGGGCTACGAGACGCCGCACTACGACATCCACGCCTGGTACGTGTCGCACGCGACGCACATGACGTTCTGCGGAAACATATCCGGAAAGCGGCCCGTGTTCGTGTAGAAACGGAAAGGCCCCGAGCGTGTGCTCGGGGCCTCGATGTTCTTCGCGCGAGGCGAAGACTACATCATGTCGTAGCCGCCCATGCCGCCGCCGGCGGGCATGGCATCTTTCTTCGGCTCCGGCTTGTCGGCGATCAGCGTCTCGGTCGTGAGAACGAGCGCGCCGATCGACGCGGCGTTTTGCAGCGCCGAGCGCGTCACCTTGAACGGCTCGACGATGCCGGCCTGGACCATGTCGACGAGCTCACCGCTCATCGCGTCGAAACCCTTGCCGGGCTCCGCCGTCTTGACGCGGTTCACCTCGACGCTGCCTTCGAAGCCGGCGTTCTCCGCGATCTGGCGGAGCGGCTCTTCGAGCGAGCGGCGAATGATGTCGACGCCGATCTTCTCATCGGAGTTGGCCGTCTCTTTGGCGAGCTTCTCGACGGCCTTGATCGCGTGCACCAGGGAGCTGCCGCCGCCCGGGATGATGCCTTCCTCGACCGCCGCGCGGGTCGCGCTCAGCGCGTCCTCGATGCGGTGCTTCTTCTCCTTGAGCTCGGTCTCGGTAGCCGCGCCGACCTGGATGACGGCGACGCCGCCGGACAGCTTCGCGAGGCGCTCTTGGAGCTTCTCGCGATCGAAGTCGCTGTCGGTTTCTTCGATTTGCCGCTTGATCATCTCGATGCGGCCCTTGATGGCGTCGGGCTTGCCCTTGCCGTCGACGATCGTGGTCTCTTCCTTCGTGACTTTGACCGTCTTGGCCTGACCGAGCAGCTCCGGCGTCACCTTGTCGAGCTTGAGGCCGAGCTCTTCAGAGATCACCGTCGCGCCGGTCAGCGTGGCGATGTCCTTGAGCATTTCCTTGCGGCGGTCGCCGAAGCCCGGCGCCTTCACGGCGACGGTCGTGAACGTGCCGCGCAGCTTGTTGACGACGAGCGTCGCGAGCGCTTCACCTTCGACGTCTTCCGCGATGATGAGCAGCGGCTTCTGGACCTGCACGATCTTCTCGAGCAGCGGCAGGATGTCGGCGATCGCCGAGATCTTCCGTTCCGTCACGAGGATGTACGGGTCGTTGAGCTCGGCCGTCATGCGTTCCGAGTCCGTCACCATGTACGGCGAAATGTAGCCCTTGTCGAACAGCATTCCGTCTTTGAGCTCGACGTCGGTCTTCATCGACTTCGACTCTTCGACGGTGATGACGCCGTCTTTGCCGACGCCCTGTTCCTTGCCGTCGGCAGAGCCGCTCATCGCACGAGCGATCAGCTCACCGATTTCGGGATCGTTCGCCGAGATCGACGACACCTGAGCGATCTGCTCGCGGGTCGTGACCTTGTTGACGAGGCCCTCCATCGAGGTGACGGCCGTCTTGACGGCGCTCTCGATGCCGCGCTTGATGAGGAGCGGGTTGCTGCCCGCGGTGACGTTGCGGAGACCTTCGCGGATGATCGCCTGCGCGAGCACCGTCGCGGTCGTCGTGCCGTCGCCGGCGATGTCGTTCGTCTTGGACGCGACTTCCTTGACGAGCTGGGCGCCCATGTTCTCGAACGTGTCGGGAAGCTCGATCTCCTTGGCGATCGTCACGCCGTCGTTGGTGATCGTCGGGCTGCCGAACTTCTTGTCGAGGACGACGTTGCGGCCTTTCGGGCCGAGCGTCACCTTCACCGCGTCGGCGAGGATGTTCGCACCGCGCTCGAGCGCGCGACGAGCGTTCTCGTCGAATACGAGTTGTTTTGCTGCCATGTCTGTTGCTTACACTCCGGCCGGAACGCGCTCGTCGGTCATGACCGCGAGAACGTCTTTTTCAGAAATGATGAGGTACTCTTTGCCGTCGAGCTTGATCTCGGAGCCCGAGTACTTCGAATAGATGATGCGGTCGCCGGCCTTGACGTCCATCGGCAACTTCGTGCCATTGTCGAGCGTGCGGCCGGTGCCGACGGCGAGAACGCGGCCTTCCTGCGGCTTCTCTTTGGCCGTGTCGGGAAGGAAGACGCCGCCGGCGCTCTTCTCGGCCTGCTCCACGTGCTCGACGACCACGCGATCGCCCAGTGGCTTGAGATTCACGAAAACCATTCCTCCGCTAGCGTAGGCTGACGGTTCAGAAAGAGGGGTGAAAAGGGCTTGGCACTTCTAGCACGAGAGTGCCAGCCGGATATCAAGATTAGCAGACCCGATGCGTGAGTGCAAGGGCTAAAGGCGTCCAGAGGGTGCTTCAGTGCCGCGCGCAGGCGCCCCAGACGGTGAAGGCGCCGATCCACGTATAGCTACACGGCCACGGCACCAAGAGGAAGGCGCTCACGATGATGGCCGCCGGCCGAAGGAACGTGAGGGCCGGGCCGCCGCCCGGGTGCCGGATGAGGCGCCACGCGGCGTAGGCCGCGAGCGCGGCCACGCCGACCTCGACGATCCCCGCCGCGATGCTTCCGCCGCACGACGCATCGGCCACTGTCGCGGTGACCGCTAAGCCCGCGAGAGACAGCGCGACCGCGGCGACCAGGCCGACCACCGCGCCGCCGAAGCCGAGGCAGCCTGCTGCGGTCGACGAGCTCGTCGATGCCGGCGCGGGTTCCGGCGGCGGCGGTTCTATCGACGCCACAGCCGCCACGCCTCCTCGGCGACGACCACGCCGAAGACGACCACGACCCACGGCGGCTTCACGAAGCACCGCCACTCGCGCACCCCGTAGCGCGCGGCCGCGATATAGAGGACGGACGCGGCCCCCGCGCAGCCGATCAGCGTGTACCGTTGCAGGATCAGCGCCAGAAAGGCAGCCTTGCAGAAGGTGAAGGCGTAGCCTTCGAGCTCCTTGCCGCGCTCGAGGCGGCGTGCGTCGTCGCCCGGACGCGCGTCGTCGACGCTCACGCGAGCGCCGCCCGCGGCACCGTCGCCGCCTGCGCGCGCGCGCGTACTTTCGGGAACAATCGCGCCGCGCAGAACGGCATGCGCACGACGTCGCTGCCCGCGCCGGCGACGTGCACGCAGCACTGCTCGAGACGCTCGGTGATCAGCGTGTCGGCGTCCATGAAGTGCTTGATCGTCACGCGCTTCACGCGTTCGCCGACGAACTTCGCAGTCGCGCCGGGGACGAACGCGAGCCGCAGCATGTCACCGAACCCGCCGACGTTGCACGCCGTGCAGAGCGTGTTGAGGTGCGCCACGAGCTCGGGCCGCGAGAGCGTCATCGACTCCGACATCACGCCGCCGAGCGCGGCGCGCACCTGCGCGAGCGACTCGGTGAACGCGATCGAGTTCGCGACGACGCTGAGGCTGCGCTTGAGGTCGTCTTCACCGACGATCGCGGCGAGCGAGCGAAACGTACCGCGGCCGTCGCCGACGAAGTAACCGATCGAGCAGCAGTCGGGGTGGCTGCACGGCAGCGCGATGAGATCGTGCGCGCCGACGCGGCCCGCCGTTTGCGCCTCGATGCGACGCAACACGCCGGTGGTCGTCACGCGGCGCATCGGATCGACCGCCGGCGCGCGGCCCGACGCGAACACCGGCTGGAACATCACGCCGCCGACGTACGGCGTCGCGAAGGCCGTGTCGAGCACCGTGCCGATCTCGTCCGCGTTCTCGCTCGCGACGGTCATCACGAGCGTCGTGAAGACGCGCGCGGACGCGAGCCGCGCGACGGCGCGCGCTTTCGCGGCACGGAGATCGACGCCGCGCAGCGCGCGATGCGTCGCCTCGCGCACGCCGTCGAATTGCAAGTAGACTTCGACGCGATCGCGCAGCCGCTCCAGAACCGCGAGGAACGCGTCGTCGTTCGCGATGCGGATGCCGTTCGTGTTCAGCAGGATACGCGTGACGGGAAGCGCGCAGAGCGCGTCGACCATCGCGACGATCTCCGGATGCACCGTCGGCTCGCCGCCGCTCACCATCACGACGTCCAGGCGCCCGCCTTCGCGCTCGATCGCCGTCTCGACGGCGTGCACGGCGTCGCGCAGCGTCAGGTACTGCGACGCCGCCGGGCTCGACGACGTGTAGCACGCCGGACACGTGAGGTTGCACTGCGTCGTGACGTCGAGCAGAAAGATGCACGAATGCTGCTGGTGCGCGGGACCCAGGCCGTACTCGTAGCCCATCGGCAAGGGGAAGATCGTCGCCGTGTCGGGATTGATGCGTCGCGTCGGCACGCGCCACTGCTGCAGATAACGCCACAGCTCGGCGTCTTCTTCGTAGAGCGACCACACCTCACCGTGGCCGCGACGGCACCAGCGCCGCAGATACACGGCGCCGTCCCGTTCGACGAGATGGCCGTCGAGAACGTCGTCCGGCCATTCCGGGTCGAACGACGGATCGTCCGCGAAGCACCGCGGACACACCGCGCGGACGCTCTTGAGGAGCGTGTAGTCGTGAAGGCTCGGGACGCTCGCGGGCGTCATGGTCGCGCGCCCTTCGACAAGCTCAGGGTGACGGCGAGCCGGACGATGGCGCGGGTGACGGCGAGCCGGACGATGGCGCGCGTGACGGCGAACGGCACGATGTCGCGCGTGACGGCAAACGGCACGTGTTGCGCGTGCGGTGCAGCAGCGCGTACAGGCGCCAGGCGAAGAACGCGAATCCGGCGACGCACGCGTACTGCGCGAGCGTGAGGCCTGCGTACGACGGGACGTCGCGGTAGAACTCGATCGCGAACCGCAGCGCGCAGAACAGCGCGCCCTGCACGAAGAAGATCGCGTTGTCCGGCAGCGTGCGGCGCCGGTCGAGCCAGACGATGATGCCGAGCGTCGCGAGCGCGGCGAGCGCGGAGTACAGCTGCGTCGGATGACGCGCCGCGCCGTGGTCGTGCACGGCCCACGCGACGCCGGTGACCTTGCCGTAGCAGCATCCGGCGATGAAGCAGCCGATGCGTCCGACGGCCTCGCCGCCCGCGAGCGCGAACGCGAAAAGATCGCCCATCGGACGGCGCAGGCCGATCGAGCGTTTCGCGAGCACGACCGCAATCCAGCCGCCCGCGATGCCGCCGAGGATCGTCTTGCCGGATTCGCCGCTGACGGCGAGCTGAACGAACGCGGCGCCGATGAGGCCGCCGAACAACCCGGCGAACGCGATCGTCCGCGCGTCGTACGCCGGCACCCCGCGCCGCCGCGCGGCCCACGCGAACAGAACGAGGCCGACGGCGTACGCGACGACGTACACGATCGCGGAAAGACCGAGGCGCACGGCAGCCGGAAGCGCGTCCATGGCGGCCGCTTCTCCGGCCGCCCGACACGAGCCCCCGCGACGTCCGGGACAGCGGTGCGGCGTGCGCGAAGGGCGCGCACCGTGGAAACAGCGCTCCCACCGCGCCCGCAGATCGTCGCGGGCATCGTCGCCGGACTCGTCGGCGCCGTGACGATCGAAATCTGCATGATCGGCGCGCACCTGATCGAAGGCGGGCCGGCGGCGACGATCGCCGGCGATTCCGCGTTCATGGCGTCAACCTTGGTGGGACGGACCGGTCACGCCGGTGCGGCCTTGCTGGCGATCGCCGTCGTGATGCACGTCGCGATCTCGATCGGGTGGGCATTGGGCTACGTCTATCTCAGCCGCACGAAGCCGCAGTTGCTCGCGCAGCCGGTCGTGTGGGGATTCATCTTCGGCGCCGTCGTCGGCGTTTTCACGGAGGTCGTGCTCATCACCGCCGGCGAGCCGCCGGGGAGCCCGCGCGCGCTGAGCGTGCAGCTGCTCGCGGATACCGTCTTCTACGGAGTCCCCGTCGCGGTCGTCGCGTCGGCGATGCTGCGGCGCTCTTCCGCTGCGCTGGATTCGGAACGCCCGCGTTGATCGCCGGCGTCGAGATCGACCTCGCCGCACTCGCACGCAACGCGGCCGCGCTCGCGCGCATGGCGCATCCCGCGCGTCTCGCCGCCGTCGTCAAGGCGAACGCGTACGGCCACGGCCTCGTCGAGACGGCGCGCGCCGTCGCGCCGCACGCCGCGCGGCTCTGCGTGTACGCGCTCGAGGAAGCGGTCGCGCTGCGCGATGCGGGCGTCGACGCGACGATCCACGTGCTCGGTCCGATCCCCGCGCGCGACCTCGACGTCGCACACGCCGCGAACGTGCAGATCACGCTGTGGGACGACGGCCTCTACGCGCGGGACGTCGCGAGCGTCGCGCGACGCCGTCGCGCGCGGTTCGCCGTGCACGCGAAGATCGATACGGGCGTCGTACGGCTCGGCCTGCCGTCGAACGACGCGCCGCGCGTGCTCGCGCGATACGCCGCGACGAGCGAGCTCGATCTCGCCGGCGCGTTCACGCACCTTGCCGCGGCGGAAGAGATCGACTCGACGTTCACGCACGAGCAGCTCGCGCGCTTTCTGCGCGCGACGGCCGGACTCGACGCGCGCGTCGAACGGCACGCCGCCGCGACGGCCGCGGCGATCCTCTGGCCCGAGACGCGCTTGGACGCCGTGCGCTGCGGGATCGGTCTGTACGGCATCTGGCCGAGCGCGGAGTCCGAAGCGCTGATGCGCGCGCGCGGGCTGACGCTCGAGCCGGCGCTGGCATGGCGCACGGCGATCGTCGCGATGCACGACGTCGACGCCGGCACGAGCGTCGGATACGGACGCACGTGGCGCGCGGAGCGTCCGTCGCGCATCGCGACGCTGCCGATCGGGTACGCCGAAGGTTTGCCGCGCGCGGCGAGCAACGCGGCGCGCGCGCTCGTGCGCGGCACGCCGGTCCCGCTCGTGGGACGCGTGTGCATGGACATGGCATTTCTGGACGTGACCGGCGTGCCGAACGCGGAGCCGGGAGACGTCGTGACGTTGATCGGCGCGGACGGTGACGCGCGTATCACGGCCGAGGAGCTTGCGTCCGCGTGCGGGACGATCGGCTATGAGATCGTCGCGCGCATTCCGGAACATGCGCCGCGCACGTTTCTCGCCGCGGACGCCGTGAGGTTGCGCCTGCTTCGGATGGCGAGATGGTCGTCTCACCCTTCGACGAGCTCAGGGTGACAGGACGAACCTGCACATCATGACAGCGCGCTGAGCGCCTCGCGCAAGTCGAGCGTGCCTTCGTAGAGCGCTCGGCCGACGATCGCCGCGTCGACGTTCGGCGGCGTGCCGTCGCGCAGCGCGAGCAGGTCGTCGAGCGTGCGCGCGCCGCCGCTCGCCGTGACCGCGATGGACGCCAGCGAGCCGACGTGCGCGAGCGCCGCGACGTCGTAGCCGCTGCCCATGCCGTCGCGCGCGATCTCGGTGTACACGATGCGGCGAATGCCCCACGCGGCGACCTCGCGTACGAGCGCGTCGCGCGAGATCGTCGTGTCGCTCTGCCAGCCGCGCGTCGCGACGCGCTCGCCCCGCGCATCGATGCCGGCGACGATGCGGTCGCCCCAGCGGCCGGCGATCGCGCGCGCCTCGTCCGGGCGCTCGACGAGGATCGTTCCGATCACCGCCGCGTGCGCGCCGGCATCGAAGCGCGCCGCGACGTCGTCCACCGTGCGAACGCCGCCGCCCGTTTGCACCGGCACGTCGACCGCGGCGCAGATCGCGCGCAGCGCCGCACGGTTCTCGCCCGTGCCGAACGCGCCGTCGAGGTCGACGACGTGGAGCGCTCGCGCGCCGTCTGCAACGAACGCGCGCGCGCGTGCGACCGGGTCGGCGTCGTACTTCGTCTCGCGCGACGGGTCCCCGCGTTCGAGCCGCACCGCGTAGCCGCCGCGGAGATCGATCGCCGGGTACAGCGTGATGCTGCGCGCGCGCGATGCGGTCTCACTCTTCGACGAGCTCAGAGCGACACGCCGGACGTGACGATTCGCAGGAAGTTGTCGAGCAGACGGGCTCCCGTCGTGCGGCTCTTCTCGGGGTGAAACTGCGTCGCCATGACGTTGTCGCGCGCGACGATCGCGGCGAAGCGCTCGCCGTAGTCACAGGACGCGACGAGCGCATCGGTCGCCCCCACCCGGTACGAGTGCAGGAAATATGCCCATGCACCGCTCGATACACCCGCGACGAACGGGTGCGTGCGCTCGATCGCCAGATCGTTCCAACCCATGTGGGGTATTCTGGGCGCGTCCGCAAAACGGCGCACCTCTCCGGGTAGAATGCCGAGACCGTCGGCACCGCCGAACTCGTCGCTGGAGTCGAACAACACTTGCATTCCGACGCAGATTCCGAGGAACGGCCGGCCCGCGTCGATCGTCCCGCGGATCGCTCGATCCAAGCCCCGGTCGCGCAGCGCGCCGATCGTCGCACCGAAGGCGCCGTCGCCGGGCAGAATGGCGGCGTTCGCTCGCCCCACGTCGACCGGATCCTCCGTCAGCGTGAACGCCGCGTTGCGGCGCTCCAGCGCCGCCAACAGCGAACCGACGTTGCCGCCTCCGTAGTCGATCACGGCGATCGTGGGTTCGTGCATTCGCTCGTGCGTTCGCTCATCGGTGCGGCGTTGCTTGCCGTCGCGCTGGCGTCGTGCGGCGGCGGCGGCGGCAGTGCGAGCACGCCGGCCGATCCCGTCCGCGCCGGGTGTGGGTTCGAGCTCCCGTCGGTCCGGCGCCGGCGACGCCGACGCCCGCCGCGACCGCGACGCCGCAGCCCGCACCGTCCGCGAACCCGAGCCTCAAGGTTCCGTCCGGCTTCATCGTCAGTACGATCGCGCAGGTGTCGAACGCACGGGAGCTCGCCGCGTTGCCGAACGGCGACCTCATCGTCGGCACGTCGGGCGCGAACGTCGCCATCGTGCCGAACGCCGAAAGCGCCGGAGCGGCCGGCACGCCGGCGACGTTCGCGACGCTGCCCGACTCGCCGGCGCAAGGCGTCGCATACGGCGGCGGCTTCGTGTTCGTCGCGACGCAGCACGGCGTGTACCGCATTCCGTACACGACGGGCGCGCAGTCCGGCACGCCGCAGCAGATCGCCTCCGTGCGTACCGGGCCGATCGCGCCGAACTCGGACGGCGACGTGCACACGACGAGCTCCGTCGGCGTGACGGGATCGACGCTCTACGTCGGTGTGGGCTCCAGCTGCAACGCGTGCGCCGAGTCCGACCCGACGCGCGCGACGGTTCAGCGCATGGCGATCGACGGCTCCGGCATGACGACGCAGGCGAAGCGCTGGCGCAACGCGATCGCGCTCGCGACCGATCCGTCGACCGGCACGGAATGGGCCGGCGGCGCGGGGCAGGACGATTTGCCGTCGGGACACCCGTACGAGTTCATGGACCCGGTCTCGACGCGCGCTGCGCCCGCCGACTACGGCTGGCCGGACTGCGAAGAGAACCACGTCGCGTACGTCGCGGGCTCCGATTGCAGCAACGTCGTCGTTCCCGCGCTCGAGTTTCCCGCCTACTCGACGATCATCGGCGCGGCGTTCTATTCCGCCGCACAGTCCGGGCCGTACGCATTTCCGTCCGCGTGGAGCGGCGGTCTGTACGTCGGCATGCACGGGTCGTGGCACGCGACGGGCAGCGGCGTCCCGCTCGTCGCGCCGCACGTCGCGTTCGTGCCGTTCAACGGCGGCATGCCGTCGCACGCCGTGAACTGGAGCGACCCCACCGCGCAGTGGACCGATTTCTTCACCGGCTTCCAGAACGGCACGACGCGCATCGGCCGCGTCACGGGCGTCGCCGTCGGCGCGTCGGGCAGCCTTTTCGTCGCCGACGACGCGGCGGGCGTCGTGTACCGCATCCGTCCTGCCGGCTCCGCGTCGTCCGGCGTGCGCCGCCGCTAGCTGCATGCGCATCGGAACGTTCGCGCAGCTGGCCCGTCGATCGCGGCCGCGTGCATCGCGCTGACCGCACCGGCCGGCGCGGCGCCGCCGGCCGCGATCACCGTGCCGAAGGGCTTCATCGCCGAGCGCATCGCGACCGTCGCGCGCGCGCGCGAGCTCTCCGTCGCACCGAACGGCGACCTGTTCGTCGGCACGTCGGGCGACACGATCGACGTGATCCCCGACGCGCAGGACGACGCGCGCGCGCCGGAGGCGTTCGCGACGTTCGACGACCGTCCGGTCGCGGGCGTCTTCGTGACGAACGACACGGTGTACGCGGGCGCGCAGTTCGGCGTGTACCGCATCCCGTACCGCGCCGGCGATCGCAAGGCGCGCGCGAAGCCGGAGAAGATCGCGACCGTGCGCACGAGCGGCGTCTCGCGCGATCACGTCACGACGACCGTCGCGCTCGCGAACGGCGTGCTCTACGCGAGCGTCGGGTCGTCGTGCAACGCGTGCGATCCCGAGCTCGACGCGACGCGCGCGACGATCCAGTCGATGACGCCGGAGGGCAAGAACGTGCACCCGCGCGCCGTCGACATCCGGAATGCAATCGCGCTCGCCGTGCAGCCCGGCACGAACGACTTCTGGGCGGGCGTCGCCGGCCGCGACGATCTCGAGCCCGGGCACCCGTACGAGATCTTCGACGACGTCTCGGCGCATGCCGGAACGCCGGATTACGGTTGGCTGAAATGCTACGACGACCGCAAGCCGATCGCGCATGCGAGCTGTGCGAACGTCGTCGTGCCGGCGGCCGTGTTCCCCGCGTACCTCACGCCGATCGGCGCCGTGTTCTACCCGCAGCGCCCGAGACGGGCCGCTACGCGTTTCCGCCGCAGTATCGCGGCGGCGCGTTCGTCGCGCTGCACGGATCGTGGCATACGCCGCTGCGCGCGCCGCGCGTCGCGTTCGTGCCGTTCAAGGGCGCTCGGCCCGCACGCGACGTCGACTGGTCGAATCCGAACGCGCAGTGGAGCGAGTTCGTGTCCGGCTGTCAGAGCGCGCGACGGCGAGCGCACGTGCCGCCCGACGGGCGTCGCCGTCGGCACCGACGGGTCGCTCTTCGTCTCCGAGGACGAGGACGGCGCGATCTACCGCATCCGCCCGGCACGGTGACGAGCGAGCTACCGGACGACGGACGGAGTTTCGCGCTCTCGCGCCGTATGTCGCGTCGTGCCTCACGAGCACGCCGTGCAGTTCTACGACGGCGACGTTACGTCACTCACCGCGAACGTCGGGCGGTTCGCAGCGGACGCGCTGAAGCGCGGCGACGCGTTCGTCGTCATCGCGAGCGCCGAGCACCGCCGCGCATTCGCGGAATGCGCCGCAGCGTGCGGTGCCGACGTGCTGTCCGCGAAACGGCGCGGCCGCTACGTCGAGCTGGACGCTCGACGCACGCTCGACGCCCTGCTGATCGACGGGCGTCCCGACTGGACGCGCTTCTGCGACTTGATTCCGCCGGTGCTGCGCGGTCTTCGCTCCTGCGCGGCGGCGCCGTTCGCGCATACGGCGAGATGGTCGGCATACTGTGGGAAGCGGGAAATCCGCACGCTGCGCTTGAGCTCGAAGCGTGCTGGAACCGCATGCTCGAGCGCGGCGGGTTCGATCTCTTCTGCTCGTATCCGATGGGCCGGCCGCATCGCACGCGGCGAGCCGTCGACGACGTCATCGCCGCGCACACGCACGTCGTGACGTAGCGTTTGGTTGCTGCGTTCCGGCGGTAATCGCTTGGTACGATGGAGGAGCAGAAGACGGTGAAAGACCTCGTCGACGACGTGCGGGCGCGCGTCGAGCGCCGAACCTTCGTGCAAGACGTGAGCGATCCGCTGACGGGCGAGATCGATCGGCGCAAGATCGCGGCGAAGTTCAACAACATCGAGCACGCCGTCGACGAGCTCGCCGAAGCGGTCGAAAAAGTCGCCGAGAGCGCCTGAGCGCGCGGCCGCTACGCGGCGCGCACGATCGTCGCGCCGGCGCACCGGCAACGCGACGACGACGCGCGTACCGCTGCCGTTCTCGCCGGACGTGTCGACGACGATGTCGCCGGCGAGCGCGCGCACGATCAGCAACCCCCGCCCGCATTCCGAAAGCGGCTCCGGCGCCGGATAGACCGGCGGCATGCCGCGCCCACGGTCGACGACGCACAGGATCGGCGGGTCGTCGTGCCAGTCGATGCAGATGCCGAAGGGCGGCGCGCCGTGGCGCACGGCGTTCGCGATCAGCTCGCCTGCGACGAGCTCGGCTGAATCAAGATCGGACGTCCGCGGCATCCGCCTGCCTCTCGAGGAAGGTCCGGATGTCAAAGCGAGTTTGCGCGGTCTCGTCGATACGCTCGCCGACGTACGACCAGTATCGGCAATCCTCCACGGCCCTACCATCCCCAGGGCGCGCGAAGTGTAACCAACGGCCGGAAAATGGGTTTGGGGCACGCTCGCGTCACGGAACGATGGGGCGTAAGGATTCAGCAGCCAGGAGGGCAACGGATTGACCAACGCCGCGGGGCGGTGGAAACTGCGCAAGGACCGGCGCGCGGCGAAGTCGCTGAGGTCGCGAGCATGACTTCTCGGTCGCGTCGATCGGCATCATGGTCGTGTGCGTCGTGATCGCCGTGATGTTCAGCGTCTAAGACGCGTTCGGTCAGCGTTCCCTTCGTCGACGGGACGCCCGTCGACGCCGTGCGGGCCTTCGCCTGCGCGAACGCGCGCGCAAAGCTCTTTGAACGCCGCCTCGCACAGATGATGGTTGTTGGTGCCGGCCCAGCGCAGCAAGTGCAAGTTGAACTTGCCGTGGTCGACGACGCTGCGAAAGAAGTGCGGCACGAGCTCCGTCGGCAGCGCGCCGAGCGCGGGCACCGAGAGCGGTACGTCGTAGTTCAGGTACGGGCGACCGCTCAAGTCGACCGCGCACTGCACGAGCGCGTCGTCCAGCGGCACCGCGATCGAGCCGAAGCGCGCGATGCCGCGCTTATCGCCGAGCGCTTCGTCGATCGCGCGACCGAGCGCGATCCCTACGTCCTCGACGAGGTGGTGCTGATCCATCCCGTCGCCGTGCGCCTCGAGCTGCATGCCGAGCCCGCCGTGCGTCGCGAGCGCGTTCAGCATGTGATCGAAGAAGTCCACGCCGGTGCGCACGGACACGGGCCCGCCGTCGAGCGCGAGACGCAGCTCGATGCGCGTCTCGTTCGTCTCGCGGGTGACGTGTGCGGTGCGCTCAGTCACCCGACGCTTTGCCGTTCGCCGCGGCGCCGTTCTCGGGGTCCCGCGACGCGATCGGCTCGAGCGGATGCACCGGCGGCCCGGTGTACGTCGCCTGCGGCCGGATCAAGCGGTTATGCGCGAACTGCTCGAGCACGTGCGCGCACCATCCGGCGACGCGCCCGCACGCGAACATGCACGTGAACTCGTCCGACGGGATGCCGAGCGAGAACAGCGTCGGCGCCGTGTAGAACTCGACGTTCGCGTAGATCTGCTTGCCGGGCTTCTCCTCGCGCAGCACCTTGTCGGCGGCGTCCTCGAGCGAGCGCGCGATGCGATACCACTTCGAGCCCGACGTCTCGGCGAGCGTCTTCGCCATGCGCTCGAGCTGCGCCGCGCGCGGGTCGCGGATCTTGTACTCGCGGTGGCCCATGCCCATGATCTTCTTGTGCTGGCCGAGCAGCGTGCGCACGTACGCTTCGGCGTTCTCGCGCGTCGCCGATCTCCTCGAGGTGCGTCATGACCTTGCTCGGCGCGCCGCCGTGCAGGTCGCCGGCGAGCGTCGAGACGGCCGCCGTGATCGAGCAGTAGATGTCGGCGCCGGTCGATGCGGTCACGCGCGCCGAGAACGTCGACGCGTTGTACGAATGGTCCGCGAGCAGCACGAGGTACGTGTCGAGCGCCTTCTCCGCTTCCGCGATCGGCGTCTCGCCCGTGCGCATGTAGAGGAAGTTCGCGGCCGTGTTCAAGTGCGGGTCGGGGCCGATCGGGTCGAGCCCGCGGCGAATGCGGTCCCACGCCGCGACGATCGTCGGAAACTTCGCGATCAGATCGATCGCGGTGTCGACGGACGTCTCGTGCGATCCGTCCGGACGGTGCGGGATGAAATGCCCGATCGCCGACGTCGCCGTGCGCAGCACGTCCATCGGCCAGGCGCCGTGCGGAATCTCGCGGAGCATCGCGCGCAGGCCGTCGGGCAGCAGGCGCCGCGCCGCAAGCCGCGCGCGCAGATCGGCCAGCTCCTGTTCCGTGGGAAGCTGCCCGAACAGCAGCAGGTGCACGACTTCCTCGAACGACGCGTGCTCCGCGAGGTCGTGGATGTCGTATCCCCGATACGTGAGGCGGCCCGCCTCGCCTTCGACGTTGCTGAGCACCGTCTCGCCGACGACGATGCCTTCGAGACCCGGATTGACCACCGTGGACATGCGCCTGGACTTCTCGGCGTCGCGCGCGTCTCCCATGCGCGCAATCGCCCTTCGCAGGGAGACGGCGCGACCTTTGTCGCAGAACGGTCGTTCGTCTGGTCGTATACGTTGCAGCCCTTGAAAGGGGGACTTCATTGACTCGTCCCGTTCTCAACCGTCGTTCCTTCGTCACGCTGGCCGGCGTCGGAACGGCCGCGGCCTTCGGCATTCCCGCGTACATTCCACGCATGGGCGAGGCGGCCGACTCCCTGAAGATCGGCATCGTGGAAGAGCTCACCGGCACGTACGCCGGCCCGGCGGCGAACGAGGTCAACGGATACCACATGGCGGCGGACGCCTGGAACAAGCGCGGCGGGGTGATGGGCCGCAAGGTCGAGCTCGTCGTCGAGGACTGCGCGAACGACCCCGGCGTCGCCGCGCAGAAGGCGCGGAAGCTCGTCAATCAGGACAAGGTCGTCGGCCTTGGCCGGGACGGTCAACAGCGCCGTGTCGCTCTCCGTGGCCGGCGTCGCGAACTCGCTGAGCACGGTGTTCGTCGATTCGGGCGGTCATACCGACTTGGTCACGGGCGCGAGCTGTCACTGGAACGTCTTCCGCACCTGCCACAGCACGTGGATGGAGACGCACGCGACCGGGTTGACGCTCGCGAAGCGGTTCGGCAAGAAGTGGTTCCTGATCACGCCCGACTACGCGTACGGACACTCGCTGGAGGCGGGCTACAAAGACGTGCTCTCGCACATCGGCGGCACGCTCGTCGGCGACGAGCTCACGCCGCTCGGAACGACCGACTTCAGCTCGTACCTCACCAAGATCGACGCCGCCAAGCCCGACGTCGTCCTCCCGCTCGTGCAGGGCGACGACTACACGAACTGCCTCAAGCAGATGAACCAGTTCGGCCTGCTCAAAAAGTACCCGGTCGGCGGGCCGCAGGTCGAGCTCGAGCCGCTGTGGGGCTCTCGACCCGACGCGCGCTCCGGATACTGGGGGGTCGAGTGGTACTACAAGAGCGATCTGACGCTCGGGAAAGGCAACAAGTCGCGCACGACTTCGTGACCGAGTGCACCGCGCGGTACAAGCGCCCGCCGACGGCGCGTGACGCGTTCGGCTACATCACGCTCGATCGCTTGCTCGCGGCGATGGCCGAAGCGAAGTCGCTCGAAGCGGTGAAGATCGCGCACGCGATGGAAGGCACCAAGCTTCACGTCGATCTTCAACGGCACCGCCTACTATCGCAAGGAAGACCACCAGCTCATGTGGCCGATGTGGATCGCGAAGATTCGCCCGAACGGAACGCCGGGCGACAAGTACGACCTCTTCGACGTCATCGACATCGAGCCGGCGGAGGCGATCGAACAGTCCGTCGCCGAGAAAGGAGAAAGTCTGCAAGCTCGGCTACCCGTAGAGCCTCACGTTCCGTGAGCCCGTCGCGTCCGGCCCGCGGCCGATCCGCCATCCGCAGCATGCTCGAGCACCTCGCGCCGCAGATCTTCAACGGGCTCGTGCTCGGCGCGTTCTACGCGATCGTCGGCATCGGGCTGTCGCTGATCATGAACCTCACCGGCACCATCAACATGGCGCACGGGAGCTTCATGACGCTGGCGGGGTACCTCGCCTTCACGATGGTCTCGCGCGGGACGTCGTTCGGCTTCGCGCTGATCGCGGCGCCGCTGATTGCGGTCGATCGTCGGGATCGTCGTAGAGCGGACGCTCGTGCGTCCGCTCTACAAGCGCGAGCCGTTCTACAGCCTGCTCATGACGTTCGGGCTCTCGCTGATGGCGGAAGAGATCTACCGCCTGATCTGGGGCGCGAACGGCGTGCCGTTCTCGCCGCCGCCCGCGCTCGCCGGCGCGGCGGCGTCTGGGATTCATGAACTTTCCGACGTTCCGCATCTTCATCGTCGTCGTGCTCGTCGTCGCGATCGTCGCGCTGGCGATCTTCTTGACGCGGACGCGGTTCGGGTTGCGCCTGCGCGCCGCGGTGCAGGACGCCGAGATGATCGCCGCGCTCGGGACGAACACGCAGCTGCTCTACGCGGTGAACTTCGGGCTCGGCATCTTCCTCGCCGGCATCGCGGGCGTGCTCGCGGCCGGGATGCTCGGCCTCTCGCCGACGAGCGGCAATGCGCTGCTCATGCCGGCCTTCGTTGCGGTGATCATCGGCGGCATGGGCAGCCTCTTCGGCAGCATCGTCGGCGGGCTGCTGATCGGGATCGCGATCTCGCTCACGACGCTCTTCTTGCCGGCGGCGAGCGAGGTGTCGATGTACGTGCTGATGGCGCTCGTGCTTCTCGTCCGCCCGCGCGGACTGTTCGGCGAAGAAGGCCTGTTCGGGTGAGCGTGCGCTCCGAGCTGATCGTCTCCGCCGCGTTCGTGATCGTCCTCGCGTTCGCGCCGGTGCTCGCGCCGCTCGTTGCATCTCGACATCTCGATCGTCAGCGAAGTCGTCGTCACGGCGCTCGCGGTGATGGGCGTGAACCTGCTCCTCGGATATACGGGTTTGCCGGCGTTCGGGAACGCCGCGTTCTTCGGTCTCGGCTCCTATGGCGCGGGGCTGTCGATCAAGTACTTCAACGTCGGCTTCATCGAGGCCGTGCTGATCGGAACGGTCGCGGGCCTGATCGGCGGCGTCGTGCTCGGGCCGTTCCTGCTGCGCCGGCGCGGCATCTATTTCGGGCTCCTCTCGATCGCGTTCGGTCAGGTCTTCTACTTCATCGCGTACCGGTATACCGACATCACGGGCGGCGAGGACGGGATGAACTTCCCGCGGCCGCCGGTCGAGTTCGTCGCACGTCGCGCTGCACGAGTCGTCGTTCTACTACGTGGTGCTGGCGATCTTCATCGTCTGCCTCATCGCGTTTCGCGGGCTCGTGCGCTCGCCGTTCGGACGCACGCTGGTCGCAATCCGGCAGAACGAGGTGCGCGTGCGCTATCTCGGCTTGAACACGGACCGCTTCATCTTCGTCGCGATCCTCGTCTCGGCGACGATGTCGGGGCTCAGCGGCGCGCTGTTCGGACTGCTGATCAACTTCGCGTACCCGCTCACGCTCGACTGGCACCAGTCCGGATACTTCGTGCTGATGATGATCCTCGGCGGTGCGGGCACGGTGTGGGGTTCGCTGGTCGGTTCGTTCATCTACGTGATCGGCAAGGACATCATCTCGACGATCACCCCGCTGTGGCAGATCTTCCTCGGCGCGTTTTTCGTCGCGTGCGTGCTCGGTTTTCCGCGCGGCATCGTCGGCTCGCTGGAGCGGCTGTTCCACGGAGCGCGCCGCTTCACCGAGGACGACGTGAACGCGGCGTTCGACGCGCACGCTCCGGTGGAGGTCGGCCGTGGCGGGTGACATTCTGCTCGACGCCGAGCACGTCTCGAAGGTGTTCGGCGGACTGCGCGCCGTGGACGACGTGTCGATGCAGGTGCGGGAAGGCACGATCCATGCGCTGATCGGGCCGAACGGCGCCGGCAAGACGACCTTCTTCAACGCCGTCTCCGGATACGCCGTACCGGAACGCGGGAGCGTGCGCTTCCGCGGCACCGACGTGACGCGCGCGCCGAACTGGCGGCGCGTCGCGATGGGCATGGGACGCACGTTTCAGACGCCCAGCATCTTTCCGGAGCTCAGCGTCCAGGACAACATCCGGCTCGGCGTGCGCGCGCGCGCGAAGCAGGCGTTCCGGCTGCGCGACGCCGTCGGGCGCTGCGAAGGCCGCCGTCGACGCGCGCGTCGACGAGCTCCTCGGCTTCGTGAACCTGACGGCGCAGCGCGACCGCCCGCTCTCCGAGCTCGCGCACGGCTCGCAACGCCTCTGCGAGATCGCGATGAGCCTGTCGACGGACCCGGTCCTCGTGCTGCTCGACGAGCCGATGGCGGGACTCGCCGAAGCCGAGACGGATCGCATCGTGCGCGTGATCCGCGATCTGCGCGAACGCCTGCGGCTCACGGTGCTGTTCGTCGAGCACAACATGCGCGTCGTGCTGTCGCTCGCGGACCGCATCACGGTGCTCGATCGCGGCCGTCTGCTCGCCGAGGGCGCTCCGAGCGAGATCGCGGCCAACGACGCCGTGCGCAGCGCGTATCTCGGTGAAGGAGTGCTCGATCATGTCTGAGGCGCTGCTGGCGCTCGAGGGCGTCTGCACGAACTACGGCAAGATCCGGATCCTGCGCGACGTTTCGCTGACGGTCGGTGAAGGCGAGGTCGTCGCGCTGCTGGGCCTCAACGGCGCCGGCAAGACGACGACGATTCGCACGATCCTCGGGCTCACGCCGCCGCGCGAAGGCACGATCCGGTACGCCGGCCGCGACGTGACGCGGTGGCCGCCGTACAAGATGGCGCGGCTCGGCGTCGGCTACGTTCCCGAAGGCCGGCGCATGTTCAAGGACCTCTCGACGCTCGAGAACCTGCAGCTCGCGGAGAACGGGCGCGAGGGCGAGTGGTCGATCGCGCGCGTGTTCGAGCATCTGCCGAAGCTCGCCGAGCTGCGCGCGCGCCGGTCGGGACGGCTCTCCGGCGGCGAGCAGGAGATGCTCGCGATCGGCCGCGCGCTCGTCGCGAATCCGCGTCTGCTGCTGGTCGACGAACCGTCGCAAGGCCTCGCGCCGCTGATCGTCGAGGACGTGTATCGCATCCTCGGTGAGCTCAAGCGCACGGGACACGCGATCTTGCTCGTGGAGCAGAACGCGCTGCTCGCGCTGCGCATCGCCGACCGCGCGTACGTGCTCGATGCCGGCCGCGTGGTGCACGGCGGCCCGGCCGCCGCGCTTGCTTCGGATGCGTCGCTCATCCGAAGCCTCATGGGCCTCGACGTCGCAGCGAGCTGAGCGCGGCGCAGCGTTCGCGCTCGCCGTCGCGCTCGCAATCGCGCTCGCATGCACGCCGGGCGCGGTAGGCGCCGGCGACGCACGGACGTTCGCTGCGCTCGGCGACGATGCGACGACCACGCTCACGACGCGCTTCTACGCGGGCGGCGGGCCGTTGGCGCGCATGCCTCGCGCCGTGGTGTGCTGCCGGCAACTCGGACTGGGGCAACGACAGCCTGACCGGCGTGCTCGCGCTGCGATGGCGCGCGACGCACGACGGCATCGCTTGCGGCGATCGCTCGCGATCTCGAGCGCACCGAGCCGCGCTACGGCAGCGTGCAGCGCGCCGGACTGCACGTCGTGGAGCGACGTCCCGGCGTGGGACGCCGTCGCCGCGATACGGGTGTACGACGTCACGCACGACGCCGCCGCGCTCGCCGACGCCGAGGCGGCATACGGATTCGTCGCGGACTCCGCGGTGTTCGCGCGCGGCGCATGCGCGGACATTCTCTACCAACGTCCGCACGCCGAGAGCGGCGGCCTCAAGACGCTGGAGACGACCGCGAACCTCGCGCTCGCCGCGGCGCTGCTTGCGGCGCGCACGGGCGTGCCGCGCTATCGCCGCGACGCGGAACGCTGGTACGCCGCGGCACGCGCGCGGTTCCTCGACGCGCACGTGCCGCTCTACACCGTGTACGTCTTCGACGACGGGACGCGATGCCGTGCGCTGCCGCACCGGTTCTTCGCGTCGGTGAACGGGACGATGATCGAAGCCGGCCTCGTCCTCGCCCGCGTCGCCGGCGACGCGCGCTACGCGGCGCAGGCGCGCGAGACGGCGCGCGCGCTGCGCGCGCTCGATGATGCGCGCGGCGTCTTCACGGACCTGCAGGCCGAGAACGACGTCGTCGAACCGCTCGCGGTCGCGATGTTCGACCTCGCGCAGCAGGGCGACGGCTTCGCCCGAGCATGGGTCGTTCGCAATGCGTCCGCGGCGGCCCGCGGGCGGCGCGCGGACGGCGCGTACGGACGGTTCTTCGACGGGCCGCCGCCGCCCGGCGTCGTGACGCAGTGGCAGGCGAACGGCGCGCTCGCGCTCGAGATCGCGGCGGCCGCGCTCGCGCCGGACACCGTCGCGGATGCCGGCGATCCGTGGGCGAGGGCCGACGCCGTGCCCGTGCGCGCGACGGCGTTGCCGGCGACGCTGCGCTTCACCGGCTCCGGCGTGGCCCTGATCGGGACGCTCGGCGAACGCTGCTGCGAGCCGGGCCGCGCGGCGCTCGCCGTCGACGGTACGCCGACGTTCGACGCCACGGGCATCTGGCAGAACAAGTCCAGCGCCGGACGTGCGCTGCCGGACTCGGTGCTGTTCGCGTGGCGCTGGGCCGGCGCGCGCGCGCACGAGATTCGTCTTTCGCCGGACGCCGCGAATCCGAAGGAAGGCGGCCCGTTCATCGACGTCCGCAGGATGCTCGTCCTCCCCTAGGAGTACGGCCGAGGGGTCGACGTGGTGTCCCCGAAGCACAGGCATCTGCGCGCAAGAACTCGTCGCGCGCGTTCGATTGCGGAGGAAAAGCGATGGTCGACTCCCGCTTCTGGATCAGAAGCGCACTGGCTGCGGTACTCGGCGCCACGGTGAGCGCGGCGTTCGCCGTTCCGGCCGGCGCGGCAACCGCGTACTACACGAAGGCGCAAGCGACGGCGGGCGCCGCGGTGTACAGCGCGTCGTGTCAGCAGTGCCACGGCGTGAACCTTCAGGGACAGTCGGGTCCGTCGCTGAGCGGCGCGGCGTTCCGAAGCTACGTCGGCAAGTCCGGCACCGCGTCATCACTCTTCGACTTCATCAGCCGGCAGATGCCTGCCGATCATCCGGGCTCGCTCACGCAGCAAGAATATCTCAACGTGACCGCGTTTCTGCTGAGCCGGAACGGTTACGCGGCGGGGCGCGACCCGCTCACGATGTCGACGCTCCCGAACGTCGCGCTCGGCAACAGCAACGCGTCGACGGGCACGAAAGGCGGGCGCAACGCGACGAGCGCGGTGACGAAGGGCGCCGTGTCGTCGAACGAGATCGTACGCGCGGCCGCGCCGCAGACCACCGTCTTCGCGAAGCTTCCGAACAACGCGAACGTCAACGTGACCGATGCGATGATCGCGGGCGCCGCGAGCGACGGCAACAACTGGCTGCTGTCGGGCCGCACCCTCGACAACGCGCGCTTCTCCCCGCTCACGCAGATCAACGAGGGCAACGTCGGGCAGCTGCAGATCTCCGGGGTCGCGCAAACGGGGATGACGGCGAGCTTCGAGACGACGCCGATCGTCGTGAACGGCGTCATGTACATCACGACGCCGACCGTGAGCAACAAGACGAAGATCATGGCGCTCGACGCCACGAACGGCCGCGCGCTGTGGGAGACGGTGTACAGCCTCGGCCCGTTCCAGGTTTGCTGCGGGCCGGTGAACCGCGGTCCGGCGGTCGGCTACGGGATGGTGTACGCGCTCACGCTCGACGACCGTCTGCTCGCGCTCGACGCGACGAACGGCAAAGTGCGCTGGACGGCGACGCTCGCCGATGCGACGGTCGGATACTCCGAGACGATGACGCCGCAGATCTACGACGGCATGGTCATCGTGGGCAGCGCGGGCGGTGAGTGGCCGATCGCGGGCTTCGTCGCCGCGTACGACGCGCGCACGGGGAAGCCGAAGTGGCGCTTCCGGACGACCGATCCGTCGACGTACGGCGGCGATTCGTGGAAGCGCGGCGGCGCGATGGTGTGGACGACGCCCGCCGTCGATCCAAAGCTCGGTCTCCTCATCTTCAGCACCGGCAACCCGAACCCCGACCTCGAGGGCAAGGTGCGCAACGGCGACAACCGTTGGAGCGACTCCATCGTCGCGATCGACGTGCACACCGGCAAGTTCAAGTGGGGCTACCAAGAGATCAAGCACGACGTGTGGGACTACGACGCGGTCAGCCCGCCGGTGCTGTTCGACGTGCAGGTCAACGGCCAGACCGTTCCGGCGGCCGGCGAAGCCGGGAAGGTCGGCTGGTTCTTCATCGTCGACCGGCGCAACGGCAAGCTGATCCGGCGCTCCGACGCGTACGTCGCGATGACGAAGAACATGTTCAGCCAACCGACCGCGAAGGGCGTCGTCATGCTGCCCGGCGCGAACGGCGGCGCCGAATGGTCGCCGCCGGCGTACTCGCCGCAGACGAAGTACGCGTACGTGCTCGGGATGGATCAGCTGATGAACTTCACGACGCACAACGATCCGTACCAGAAGGGACGCATCCGGCTCGGCAGCGCGTTCACGAACATCGCGCCGCACGGCGTGCAGGACGGACGTTTCGTCGCGATCGATACGCAGACCGGAAAGATCGCGTTCACCGTCATGACGCCGCAGCCGCTGATCGGCGGCGCGCTCGCCACGGCGGGGAATCTCGCGTTCTACGGCGAGGGCAACGGCTGGTTCGACGCGGTCGATGCGCGCAACGGCAAGAAGCTCTGGCGCTTCAACCTCGGCGCCGGGGTCAACGCACCGCCGGTGACCTACATGGTGAACGGCGTGCAGTACGTCGCGGTCGCGGCGGGCGGCAACTTCCAGCTCACGTTCCCGTACGGCGACAGCGTGGCGATCTTCCGGCTCGGCTCGAACGCGCCGGCGGCGCCGGCACCGGCTCCGACGAAGTAAGCCGTCAGCAGCGCGTGTCCGCTCGGTGCCGCATCGCGGCGCCGAGCGGGAACGCGAGCCGCACGCTGACGGCGCCCGGCGGCGCCAACCGGTCGACGCTCGAGAGGTAGATGCGGTTGGTCATGTTCTCCGCGTCGAGCGGTCAACGTCGCACCGGACGCCAGCGGCGCGGTGACGTGCGCGCCGATCACCAGCGCGCTGCCGAGCGGCTCCGTGTTGAGGTCGTCGGCGTACGCGGCGCCGAGGAACGATGCGTCCGCGCCGAACCGCGCGTAGCCGCTCTGCGAGTCGATCGCCGACGGTCGCTTCGCGGTCGGGCACGTACGGCGAGCCGCTTCCCGATCGACCCCGGTGCGCCGGCGACGACGCGCGCGTACTGCGTCTCACCGCCGACGCGCAGCCGCGTGCACGGCGCGAGCAGCGTCGTGAACGTCGCGCCGGCGCCGTCGGTGCGCGTGTGCGCGACGTTCTGACGCTGCTGCAGCGTGGGCGTGAGCGTCACGAACGCGATCGCATCGTTGACGCGCGTATCGATGACATCGAACGCGAGGCGCGACCGGCCGCCGGCGACGTCGAGGCCGACCGAATCGCTGCTGCTGCGCTCCGGGACGAGCGCGATGTTCGGCGCTTCGGTGACCGCGCCGACTTGGAATCCGCGCAGCAGCTCGTTCAGAAACGGCGCCCGAAAGCCGCCGCCGCTCGACGCGCGCAGCGCGACGCTCGGTGAAAGGTCGTAGCGCAGCGCGACGCGCGGCGAGATCGCCTCGTCCTTGCGATCCGGCGCATCCGTCGTCGTCGTCACGCCTTTGGAGACCGTCACCATCTGCCCGTCGTCGAAGCTCACCGCGTCGTAGCGCGCGCCGAGCAGCGCCTCGAACGGGCCGCCGTGCAGCCGCGCCTGCAGCGCGAGACCGTCGATCGACTGCACGCCGCTGCCGAGGCTCTGCAGCACGCCGTTCGCGCCGGCCTGATTGCTGATGCCGTGCACGTCGCGCGCATCCGCGCGCGCCTCGAGATCGAGGTGCTCTCCCGGCAGCAGCCACGACGCGAAGAGGCCGTCCTCGAACGTCGGCACGTGCTGCACGTAGCGCAGCACGCCGGGCGCGGCCGGAAACTGGTCGGCGACGTTCAGCACCGTCGTTTCACGCGAGTACGCCTGCACCGACGTCGTCGCACGATCGCCCGCGTGCGCGTATCCGAGCGAGAACTGCTGGAGCGTGCGGCCGAAGCTGTAGTTCGGGCGGCCCTCGTCCTGCGCGTCGGTCGAGAACAGCACCGATGCATCGAACGTCGACGATCCGCCGATCGTGCGCAACCGCAGCTGCGTCGCGTCCCCTTGGCTGCGCGAGACGCGATCGACCGGCGTGTGATAGCCGGGCGGCTGATCGTGGTACGCGGCTTGCACCGTCGAGGTCCACAGGGACGCGGCGAGCCGCGTGCCGACCGGCGTCGCGTAGAACAGCGACGCATCGTTCGCCGCGAGCGCCGCCGGCTCCGACGGCGACGAAGCCGTCCGGCGGCGCCGTCGCGCTCCCGGGCGGTGCACGCGTGTCGAGCGCCAGCACGCCGCCGACCGCGCCCGAACCGTACAGCGCGGAACCCGCGCCGCGCAGCAGCTCCGCGCGCGCGATGTCGCCGGGCGGATACGCCATCCAGTCGACCTGTCCGCCGAACGCGTCCTGCGCGGGAAGCCCGTCGGCGAGAACGAGCCCGCGATCGTTTCCGGCGCCGTCGAACGAGACGCGCAGCTGTCCGTAGTTCGTGAACATGCTGTTGCTGCGGTCGCGGTCGAATCCGGGCAGGTCGCGCAGCAGCGCGTCGCTCGTGCGCGCCGGCGTGTCGCGGATCGCGGTCGCGTCGAGCACGGATGCGGAGAACGGCAGACGGTGGAGGCTCTGCGCCGAGCCGGTCGCGACGCGTACGTTCCCGATCAACGGCGTGACGCGGTGGAGCACGACGCGAACCGGAGCGTCGCCCAGCGTCACGACCGCGCCGACGAAGCCGGGGGCCTCGACGGTCGCGCGCACCGCATGGAACGTCGCGTCCGGCGACGCCGCACCGGATGCGTCGGTCGTGACGATGTCCGATGTTCCGCTCGCCGAGAGAAACTGGACCGTCGCCGCGAGCGGCCGGCCGTCGTCGTCCACGACGAGTACCGCGGGTCCCCAAACGGCGAACAGCGCGGCGACGATCCAGGCGATCATTGTGTCGTCTGCGGGCAATGCGACGTGGGCCCCGCCGGTTCCGCCGAAGAACCTCGCGGCATGCGCGCCGTCTGCGTCGTCGCCGTCGCCGTTCTCGCGCTCGCTGCCATGGGCGCACGCGCATTCGCGGCCGAGCAAACCACCGGCACGATCGTCGGCACGGTCATGCGTGCGGGCGGTGCGGCGATCGGCGGTGCGCGGGTCGAGCTCGTCTCGCCGAACGGTCGTCACGCCGCGACGACGGATGCCGCCGGGCGCTTCGCGATCTTCGGAATCGTCCCCGGCCGCTACACCGCATCGGCGACGGCGCCGGGATATCAGACGTCGTTCCGCTCGGATGTGATCGTCCTGCCCGGCGATACGCAACGCATCGGGTTCGAGCTGACCGCGACGCTGCGGACCATCGGCGGCGTCCGGGCGCCGGCCGCGAACTTCGTGCCGGGCTCGATCAGCACGACGTTCTCGGTGCAGGGCGACGCGGCGCGCGCCGCATCGCCGCCCGTCGAGTCATCCGGCCTTTCGACGTACACGGAACGCACCGTGCAAGGCGCGATCGCCGCGGTCCCCGGCGTGCTGCAGGATCCGTTCGCGAACGCGATCGTGCGCGCCGCGAAAGTCGAGGACACGGTGTTCGAGTTCGACTCGGTGCCCGTTCCCCAGGGACTGATCGCGGAGCCCGGCGGAAACGTCGTCGGCGCGCAGCTGCCGACGACGGGCATCGCGGCGACGACGGTGACGACCGCGGGATACGAAGCCGAAGGCGACAACGCGCTCGGCGGCATCGTCGATCAGATCCCGGCGGTCGGCACGTTTCCGGGACGCACGACGCTCGAGCTCGGCACGGGCGCCGGTGCGCGCGAGCAGCAGATCGCGCTCGGCGGCACGTGGGCGACGCCCGACTTGCGCTGGCGGTACGCCGTCGCGGCGAGCGCGTCGAGCTCGGCGCTCGCGTACGGCGACGGGCATACGTTCTATCCCACGGAAGCGGGTGCGTACGGGCTCGCGCTCGACGATCGCGCCGCGTCGTCGCTCGCCGCGAACGTGCACCTCCGTCTCGGGACGGCAGACGACGTGTCGATCACCGCACTCGCGGCGCGCGCCGCATACGATCAATACGGCACACCGTATGCGGGTGAGACGTACGGCGCGTTCGGGTCGCCCTCGTCCTTCGGCACACTCGATCCGAACGCGTCCGTGTCGACGGCATCCGGCGTTCGCGGTACGCTGGGCATCCTGAAGCTGCAGTGGCTGCGGACGTCGCCGCACGCGCTGTGGCGCGCGCAGGTGTACGGTTCGCAGTTCACGTCCGTGTCGGGCGGTCCGTACTGGGACGACCTGTCGTTTCCCGACGGACCCATCTCGCTCGTTGCGACGCAGAACGGACGGCTGGCGGGCGCGACGTTCGACGCCGATGACATCGCGAGCGACCGTCATCACCTGAAATACGGGGTCGCGTACCGCACGGGCACGACGTTCCTCGACGAGCTCGTGCCGACGGCCGGCGAACGCATCCGTTCGCGGCCGACGATCTTCTCGTCGCTCGCGTACGCCGGTGACACGTGGTCGATCGATCGCGAGCTCGACGTCCGCGCGACGGCGCGCTACACGAGCGCGCACATCGTGCCGAGCAGCGGCTCCGCGTACGACGTCGCGGCGCTCGACCCGCACGTCGCGGCCGTCTACCGCGCGGCGGGCGACGTCGCCGTGCGCGTGACGTTCGACCATACGACGGTCGCGCCGAAACCGCTGGAAGTCGATCGCACGGACTCGACGCAGCCTGCGCCGCTCGTGCCGCTCGCACCCGAGACGCAGAATCTCGTCACGGCGAGCATCGAAGGCGGTGGCCGCACGCAGTTTCGCGTGACCGCGTACGCGCTGGAGGACCGCAACCGCATCGACGTGCTGCCCGTCAACTTCCGTTCGGTCGTGGCGCAGGCGCAGAGCCCGAGCGCGGTCGGCGTGCCGACGAACGCGGGTGCGCTGCTCGCGCGCGGCGTCGATGCGTGGGTGAAGCGCGGCCTGTTGACGGTGACGGCGAACGCCGTGCGCGGCGGATCGTCGAGCGCATCGCAGTTCGCGTTCAACAGCTTGAACGCGGCGGCCGTGGCCGCAAACCATCTGTTTCCGCTCGGCTACGTTCCCGCATTCGCCGCCGTCGCGTCGTACGAGCTGCGGACGGGAACGCACGTGCGCGTCACGCCCGCGCTGTCGTACGAGTCGGGATACCCGTACGGCAACGGCACGATGGTGTGGACGTTCGATACCGCGCACCGGCCGGTCGAAGTTCCGAACGACAACTACGTCAACCCGGGCTACAACTATTACTTCTTGCAGAATCCCGCGCTGCCGTTCAATGCCGTCTCGAATCCGTACGTCGGTTCGCTCGGCACGCCGGAAGGGAACGACCCGAACACGCTGCGTTCGCCGCCGGAGATTCTCGTGTCGCTGCACGCGGAAGCGGACCTCACGGCGCGCGCGACGCTCGTCGTCGACGTCGTCAACCTGCTCGGCAACGCGGCGCCGACGGCCCTGCAAGGCAACCCGTATCTC
This sequence comes from Vulcanimicrobiota bacterium, assembly GCA_963841685.1. Lineage (GTDB taxonomy): Bacteria > Vulcanimicrobiota > Vulcanimicrobiia > Vulcanimicrobiales > Vulcanimicrobiaceae > Vulcanimicrobium. The sequence continues at coordinate 457,891 of CAWJDU010000003.1, read as the reverse complement.
ATCGGGCCGCCCGGATATGCCGGCGGCAATCCGCTCTACGCGGCATGGTACGGGTCGCAGGCCGGCGCCGGGCCGTACCAGCTGGGGAACGGCGTCCCGACCCTGGACGGCCGTACGCCGGCGCTGCCGTGGTCCTACGGGCGCGGCGGATACGTTCCGCAGAGCTACCCCGCGGCGCGCGCCGTCGAGGTGCTGCTGCGCTATCGCACCTGAACATTAAATTCGTAGTTTTACTTAAAACCTTAGTTGACACGCCGGACCGCGCCCGGTAGCATCCCGGTGTGCCCACCTTCCGAGCGGTCGCGGCTGCTCTCGCGGCGCTCGCGGCGTGCCTCGTCGTGACGGGCGCGGTCGCGTCCGCGCAGTCGCAGAACACGCCGGCCGAGCCGCCGCCGTCGCCCGCCCCGAGCTCGATCGCGGTCCCGCTGCTCGCGTCTCCGCCTTCGATGAACGGCGTCCTGGACGAGAGCTGGCAGCCCGCCGCGAAGCTCGCGCTCGGTCTCGATTTCACGTACCGGCGGCCGGTGGAGGAATTGACGGAGGTCGAGGTGGCGCAGGACGGCGCATCGCTGGATCTCGCGTTCGTCGTGACGCAGCGCGAGCCGCGCACCGAGTCGCAGCAGACGAACAGCTCGAGCGTCCAGAGCGACGACTACGTCGGCGTGTACCTGTATCCGCACGGCACGCAGGGCTTCCAGTACGCTTTCTTCGCGAACCCGCGCGGCACGCGGTACCAGACCTCGAGCGAGAACACGTCGTACTCCCCGCAGTGGACGGCCATCGGGCACGCGACGCAGAGCGGCTACGTCGTGACGATGCGGATCCCGCTCGACGTCATCCGCAGCGGCGGCTCGACGACGTGGCGCGCGCAGTTCGTCCGCTCGACCGTCGCGACCGGCGGGCTCGCGGTGTGGACGTTCGCCGCGCACTCGCAGAACGCGAACGACCCCACGTTCGCGGGCACGCTCACCGGCGTCGGCGCGAAGGGCCGCGCGGTGCGGCCCAAGGCGCGCGCGCAAGTCTATGGCCTCGGCGAAGCGACGACGCCCGCATACGGCGGCAACACGTCGCGCATGGGAGCGGATTTCTCGCTGCCCGTCACGCCGACGGCGTCGTTCGTCGGGTCGATTCATCCGGACTACTCGAACGTCGAGCTCGACCAGCAGACGATCGCGCCCTCCGCGTTCGCGTACCAGTACAACGAGGTGCGGCCGTTCTTCACGCAAGCGGCGCAGGCGTTCAACGCCAACATGTCCTGTTCGGACTGCCCGCAGCTGTTGTACACGCCCGCAATTCCGACGTACCGCGAAGGCTACGCGCTCGAAGGGACGCAAGGTCCGGTCACGTTCGGCGCGTTCGACGCGATCGGGTACGGGCGCGTCGATCAGGGCGAGGCGTACGACTACAACCGCAGCGATCAGATCAGCTCGCTCGCCGCGAACTTCCAGCGCATCGCGGTCGATACGGCGAGCGGCATCCACGACGAGCTCGACTCGTTCCAAGGCGGGGTGCTGAGCCAAAAGACGCGCTTCTTCGCGTATCTGAACGCCGCATTCGAACGCGGCAGTCTCGTACCGGTGCCGGGCCAAGGCAACTACCTCGAGTACGGCGGCGGGTATGCCGGGCCCACGACCACGGTCGCGGTGAACGCGCAGCGGATCGGATCGCAGTTCAGCCCGCCGGACAGCTACGTGACGCAGTCCGACCTCACGGGATACGAGCTGTTCGGCAAGCATACGTTCACGTTCTCGTCGGGCTACTTCTTGCACGACATCCAGGTGCAAGACTTCTACGCGCGCTATCACAACCGGTTCGGTCGAACGGATCAAACGGACGCCTCGGAGCAGGTGCAGCTCGATTTCAAGAACCTGATCTCGTTCAAGGCCAACCCGAACGTCTCGGGCGTGCAAGTCTTCGGCGGCGAGTTTCTGCCGTTCGACGCGAACCAGCTCTACCTCGGCTACAAAGTCAACACGGCAACGCCGACGTACGTGCAGTACACGGGCGGGCCGTACTATCACGGCAAGCTCGACGCGTTCAAGTACTTCACGGTCATCCCGCTGCGCCGCAAGCTCAACCTCACGCTCGAGACCGACGAAGACAAATACCTCACGGTGCATCCCGGCGAGAGCACGACGAACCAGTGGCTCGAGCGTGCGACGCTCGACTGGCAGATCAGCCGCGACGCCTCGTTCGACGCCGGCGCGCGCCGCATCATCGGCACGTTCCTGCCGAATGCGGTCTTCCCGCCGCCGTTCGCGTACGTCAACGCCGGCAACGTCACCGTCGCGTTCCACTACCTGGGCAGCCGCAACGAGTTCTACGTCGTGTACGGCGACCCGAACAGCCTGGCGACGACCCCGGCGCTGTACGTCAAGTGGATCAGGTATATCGGGGCGCCCAAGGGAACATAGCGGTATGGCCCTCGAGGCGCGACCGCTCCACCCGCTGTTCGCCGGCGAGCTGACCGGCGTCGACGTGCGGCGACTCGACGACGCCGCGATGGCGGAGTTGCGCGCGCTGATGGATCGCTTCGCGCTGCTCGTCGTCCGCGAGCAGCCGTTCGACGACGCCGAGCAGGTCGCATTCGCGCGCCGGCTCGGCGGCGAGATCCTGACGCGTCGTCGGCCGCACGATCATCGACGACAAGCCGCGTCTGCGCGAGCCCGGCATCACCGACATCTCGAACCTCGACGAGAACGAGGGCATCCTCGACCGCTACGACCGCCGGCGCATGTATGCGCTCGGCAACCGGCTGTGGCACACGGACTCATCGTTCCAGGACCCGATCGCGCGCTACTCGATGCTCTCGGCGAAAGAAGTGCCGAACGCCGGCGGCGAGACGGAGTACGCGGACATGCGCGCCGCGTACGATGCGTTGCCGGAGCGCGTGAAGACCGAGATCGCCGAGCTGCGGGCGTTCCACTCGATCATCTACTCGCGCTCGACGATCGGGTTCACCGAGTTCAGCGACGCGGAGCGCGCGAAGTTTCCGGGCGCGGAGCATCCGCTCGTGCGGACGCATCCGGGTTCGGGCCGCACGAGCGTGTACGTCGCCTCGCACGCCTCGCATGTGGCCGGGTGGCCGGTCCCCGAAGGCCGCATCCTGCTGCGCGAGCTGATGGCGCTGGCGACGCTGCCGCAGTTCGTGTACCGCCACGCATGGCGCGTCGGCGACTTCGTGATCTGGGACAATCGCTGCACGATGCACCGCGGCTTGCCGTTCGACGAGACGACGCAGCGCCGCGACCTGCGGCGCGTCACGACGCTCGACGTCGAGCCCGCGCTGACGCTCGCGTAGCGCGGCCGGAGGCGACGCTGCGCACCGCGCTTGCGCTCGCGCGCTCGACGTACGCGACGTGGAGCGCGCGCGACGGCTGGCTCTACGCCGGCGCGATGGCGGCGTTCGCAGCACTCGCGCTCGCGCCGCTGCTGGTGATCACGCTGCGCATCGCGGAGGCGGTCGGCGGCCGCGCGGCGATCGTACACGGGCTCGCGATCCTGATCGTGCCGATCGCGGGACACGGCGCGGTCCGCTCGCTCGAGGGCGTGATGAACGCGGAGCACCGCGGCGGCAGCACGCTTACGACGGTTCTGTCGGTACTGATCGCGCTGTTCGCGGGCTCGCGGCTGTTCTACGCGATGCAGCGCGCGCTGCACCGCATCTGGGAGACGCCGATCCACCGCAGCACGAGCCTCGCCGTGACGGTGCTTTCCTTCATTGCCGCGGGCGCGATCTCGGTCTTCACGATCGGCGCGCTGACGGTGATCGTGTTCGGCAGCTCCGTCGCGGCCGCGGTCCTGCACGCCGCAGGCGCGCAGGGCGCCGTCGCCGCCGTCGGCGTGCGCATCGGCGCGATGGGCCTCGGCGCGCTCGTGTTCGCGCCGATCGTCGCGGCGCTGTTCAAGTGGCTGCCCGGCACCGACCTGGCGTGGGGAGACGTGTGGATCGGCGCGCTCGTGACGACCGCCGGCTTCGCGCTGGCACAAGCCGTGATCGCGCTCTACCTAGCGCGCATGGACTTGCCGTGGACGTACGGCAGCGCGGCGTCGCTCGTCGTCGTCCTGCTGTGGCTGTACTACTCGTCGTATCTCTTCTTGCTGGGCGCGCAGTTCACCGAAGTGTACGCGCGCACGGCCGGCTCACACGGCCGTCATCGCAGCGTGCGCGAGCAAACGACGCCGTCGGTCGTGCCGTTTGCCGACTGACGGGCTGCGCCCGACCAGGCCCGAGGCTCGCGGCTCAGGAACGTCCCGCCATGGACGAGGACAGCTTCAACATCACGGTCCGCAAGTTCCTCAAAGAAGTCGGCGTGACGTCGCAGCGCGAGCTGGAGAAGGCCGTCCGCGACGCGCTCGCGTCCGGCACGCTCGGCGGCGGCGGCTCGTTCGAGGCGACGATGACGCTCGACGTTCCGCAGCTCCGGCTTCGGCACGTCGTGCAGCGCACGATCGAGCTCGAGTAGCGCTCAGCCGCGTGCGACGGCGGCGATCGTGTCGATGACGACCGGCTCGATGGGCAGCGCCGGGTCGATGTAGCCGGCCAGCACCGCTTGCATCGACGCCGTGTTCGGCGCGTGCTTCAGCACGTGGTTCATGCCGTCGACCACGACGTACCGCGCGCTGGGCAGCGCGGCGTGCAGCGCCTGCGCGTCGGCGAGCGAGACCTGCACGTCCGCCGTGCCTTGCACGATCGCCGCGGTGCCCGGAACCTTCGCGATCGCCTGCGCCGGGTCGTATCGGAACCAGGAAATCACATACGGCTGCACCGACGCGCGGAAGAGCGGCGCCAGCGCCCGGGGCGTGTCGGCCACGGTGCGGCCGGCGGCGAGCTCGTCGATGATGTGGTCTGCCGTTGCGAGCAGCTCGGGCGTGAGCCCACCCTGCTTCGCGAGCTGCTCGCGCAGGACCGCGGCGGCGGGGCGGCCCGCGCCTTCGAGCGAGACGAAGCCGTCCGCGCCCGCGCGCGCGGCGGCGAGCATTCCGATCAGCGACCCTTCGCTGTGACCGGCGATCACGACGCGCGTGAACTGCGCGCGCGCGCGGAGAGAGCGCACGTACGCGACCGCGTCGTCGACGTACGAGTCGAAGCGCAGATCCGCCTCGTTCGCGCCCGCGGCGCGGCTCGCGCCGATGCCGCGCTTGTCGTAGCGCAGCGATGCGATGCCGCGATCCGCGAGGCCGAGCGCGAGCTGCTTCAGCGTGTTGAACGTGGTGTACGCCGATCCGCCGTTTCCGTCGCGGTCGATCGCGCCGGAGCCTGCGATCAGCAGGACGACGGGCGTGCGCGACGGCGGCGCCGGCCGCTCGAGGGTGCCGGCGATCGTGCCGCCGGATGTCGAGATGTTCGCGTCCTCGGCGGTGGGCGTCTGCGCGATCGCGGGCAGCGTGCTCGACGCCGCGAACGCCGATGTCGCGGCGAGGAACGTCGTGCGATTCATGCGATGCGCACCGCGCTCCCGAGGTACGCGCGGCGCATCTCCTCGCTTTGCAGCAGCGTGCGCGCTTCGCCGCTCAGCGCGACGCGGCCGGTTTCGAGAACGTATGCGCGGCTCGCGATCTGCAGCGCGAGGTGCGCGTTCTGCTCGACGAGCAGCACCGTCGTGCCGTCGCGCGCGATGCGCGCGATCGTCTCCATGACGTCCTTCACGATCAGCGGCGCGAGCCCGAGCGACGGTTCGTCGAGCAGCAGCAGCCGCGGCTTCGCCATCAGCCCGCGCGCGATCGCGAGCATCTGCTGTTCGCCTCCCGACAGCGTCCAGCCGAGCTTCGGCGCGAGCGCGCGCAGCTTCGGAAAGATCGCGAGGACATCATCGACGTCGCGATCGATCTGCGCGCGCGCGGCGCGGCGCGGCGTCGCGCCGAGGCGCAGGTTGTCCATCACGGTGAGTCCCGGAAAGATGCGCCGCCCTTCGGGAACGTGCGCGATGCCGAGCGCGACGACGTCCTCCGGACCGAGTCCGTCGAGCGAACGGCCCGCAAAGCGCACCGTTCCCGCAGCGGGCGGGATGATGCGCGAGATCGCCTTGAGCGTCGTGCTCTTGCCGGCCCCGTTGGCGCCGAGCAGCGACACGATCTCGCCTTCGCCGATCTCGAGCGAGATGCCGTGCAGCGCCTCGACCGCGCCGTAGCGCGCGACGAGGCCCTCGATCTCAAGCAGCATCGAGCGATCCGCCCAAATACGCGGTGATGACGTCGGGATCGCGCGCAACGGCGTCGGGCGGACCTTCGGCGATGTGCTGCCCGAAGTTCAGGACGGTGATCGTGTCGCTGACCGACATCACGAGGTTCATGTCGTGTTCGATGAGGAGCAGCGTCGTACCGCGCTCGCGCATTCGGCGCAGCAGCTCGATCAGCGTGTCCGTCTCGGCGGGATTCATCCCGGCGGCGGGCTCGTCGAGCAGCAGCAGGCGCGGCTCGCTCGCGAGCGCGCGCGCGATCTCGACTCGGCGCTGATCGCCGTACGGCAGGCTGCGCGCGGCCGCGTCGGCGACGCTCTCGAGGCCGACGAACGCGAGCAGGTCGCGCGACCGCTCGCGCGTCTCGCGTTCCTCGCGCGCGGTCGCGCCGGCCGGCAGCATCGCTCCGAAAAAGCCGGTGCGCGTCCTCACGTGCCGGCCGATCATGACGTTCTCGAGGACGCTGAGCTCGCCGAAGAGGCGAATGTTCTGGAACGTGCGCGCGATGCCGCGGCGCGCGATCGTGTGCGCCGGCGCGCCCGCGATCTCCGCACGGTCGAAGCGAACGGACCCTCCGTCCGCGCGGTACAGACCGGAAACGACGTTGAGCGTCGTCGTCTTTCCGGAGCCGTTCGGTCCGATCAGCGCGTGTACGTCGCCGGCTTTCACCGTCATGTCGAGCGCGTTGACGGCGGTCACGCCGCCGAAGCGCTTCACGAGGCCGCGAACCTCCAGCAACCCGGCTTCCGCCGCGGCAGCAGCGTTCGGCGCGCTCACGCGGGCGTCACCTCGGCGTCGCCGACGATGCCGGCGGGCGCGACGTCGCCGGGCGGCGGCCGGTGCGCGAAACGCGCGCGCAGCGCAAGGAACAAGCCCATCAGTCCCTGCGGCATGAAGATGATCATCGCGATCACCGCGGCGCCGTAGACCATGATGTACGAGCTCTTCAGCGGCCGGAGCACCTCCGGCAGCATCGTCAGGAGGATCGCGCCGAGAATCGCGCCGCCGATCGACGACGAGCCGCCGAGGATGAGCATGACGAGGAACACCACCGACTGATCGAACGAGTACGAGTCGGGGCTGAGGAACTTCATGTCGTGCGCGAGCAGGCTTCCCGCCAGCCCGGCGTACGCGCCGGCGAGAACGAACGCGATGACCTTGTAGCGCGTCGCGTCGATGCCCGTCGCGCGCGCCGCGATCTCGTTCTCGCGGATCGCGTGGAGGGCGCGCCCGACGCGCGTCGTCTTGATGCGCCACGCGACGTACGCGCACACGAGCGCGGCCGCGAGCACCAGATAGTAGTACGAGCCGTAGGTGTCGAGCGTCCACGGACCGATCGACGGCGCCGGTATTCCCGTCATGCCGTCGCTGCCGTTCGTGACGTCCTTCCAGTTGACGAGCACGAGTTGCGTGATGATGCCGAAACCGATCGTCGCGAGCGCGAGATAGTGTCCCGACAGACGCAGGCACGGATAGCCGACGACGACGCCGACGAGCGCGCTCATCAGCACCGCGCACAGCATCGCGGGCCACACCGGCCAGTTCAGGTGGGTGGTGAACCACCCGGACGTGTATGCGCCGATGCCGAGAAACGCGGCCTGCGCGAGCGACATCTGGCCGGTGAACCCGAGCAGGATGCCGAGCCCCATCACGGCGATCGCGTAGATGCCGGCGAGGTCGCACAGCGTGAGGATGTAGTCGGAGTGCACCACGCTCGGAACGAGCGCCAACACGACGATCAGCGCCAGGAGTGCAAGCCCGTTTGGCAAGCGTTTTCTCTCACCGTTCGACGAGCTCACGGTGACCTTCAACGCCGCACCACCTCTGCGATGTCACGCTGAGCTTGTCGAAGCGTCCACGACGCAGGCGCGCGAAGGGCGTTCATGCTTTCTCGGCGATGCGTTCGCCGAACAAGCCCGACGGCTTGACGAGCAACACGGCGATCAGGATGACGAACGCGATCGCATCCTCGTACGCCGACGAGATGTAGAACCCGCCGAACGTCTCGACCACGCCGATCGTCAGGCCGCCGACGATCGCGCCCGGAATGCTTCCGAAGCCGCCCACGATGCTGCCGGCGAACGCCTTCAGCGCGATGAGCGCGCCCATCTCTTTCGTCACCGTGAAGAGCGGCGCGACGAGCAAGCCGGAGATCGTTCCGAGCAGCGCGCTGTACACGAACGTGATCGCGACGATCCGTCCGACGCGGATGCCGATCAGGCGCGCCGTCGTGCGATCCTGGGCCGTCGCGCGCATCTGCTTGCCGAGCGTCGTGCGCTCGAACAGCACGTACTGAAATACGATGAGCACCGCCGTGACGCCGATGATCGCCAAATCCTGCGGCCGCACGTGCAGCGGTCCGATCGACACCGAGTCCACCGGAAACAGGGCCGGCATCACGAGCGGCTGACTCCCCCACGTAACCTGCGCCGCGTTGCGGAGGAAGATCGATACGCCGATCGTCGAGATGACGACGGGCAGCCAGCCGCGGTCGCGCAGCGGGTGGTACGCAATCCGGTTGAAGGCGAGGCCGAATCCGACCATCAGCAGGACGACCAGCACGTACACGAGCAGCGGCGCCACGTTCCAGTGCACGACCGTGCCGAACACGGCGACGGACGGCAGCACGAACGTCGCCGCGACGTACGACGGGAACATCACGAACTCGCCCTGCGCGAAGTTCACGACGCCGACCGCGTTGTAAATCAGCACGAACCCGAGCGCGACGAGGGCATAGATCGACCCGATCGCCAAGCCGCTGATGAGGAGCTGCATGTCGGCGACCGGGTCGAGGTGCACGTCAGCCCGTGACGGTCTTCACGAGATGCAGCTTACCGGCGACGTTCTGCCCGATCGAGACGGAATGGATCATGTTTCCCTCCGCATCGCAGCTGAACGTGCCGAGCACGCCCTGCCAGTGCTTGAGGCCGTGCAGCGCCGCGATCGTCGCCTTCGGATCGGTGCCCTTCTGCTTCTTGTAGACGTCGGCGAGCATGTAGACCGCATCGTAGACCCACCCCGAGCCCGTGCCGACGTCGGGCAGCTGGTGGTAACGGTTATAGAATGCGGTGAGGAAGTGCGTCGCGACGTTGGAGTTGAAGCCGACGATAAAGTCGACCGCGGCATACGTGCCGTACGCGTCCTTCCCGGCGACGTCCATCGCGGTCTGGTTCGAAAGCGACGGCGAGCCGACGATCGGCACGCTGAGCGCCAGCGAGCGTATCTGCTTGAGAATGATCGCGGTGTCGCTCGGATTCTGAATGTAGAGGATCACGGCATCCGGCTGCGCCTGCTTGATCTTGAGGATCTCGGCCGTGAAGTCTTTCGCGTCCTTCGGATACTGCTCGTTCGCGACCGGCGTCAGGCCGAGCTTTTTGAGATTCTCGACCACCTGCTCGGCGCCGCCGGTACCGAAGGCGTCGCTCGCGTGCAGGATCGCGACCTTCTTCGCGTGCTTGTCCTTGACGGCAAAGTTCGTCATGCCGGCCGCCGTGATGCCGTCCGAGCCGCGCAGCCGGAACATTCCGGGCACGCCGAGCTGCGTGTTCTTCACCGCCGTACCACCGGTCATCCACGGAATCTCGTGCGTCTTCATCACGGGCGCCATCGCCTGCACTTGCGTCGAGAGCACCGGGTTCACGACCGCGACGACGTTCTCGCTGAGCAGCTTGTTCAGCGCGGCGACCGCCGACTGGTTGTCGTTGGTCGCATCTTCCTCGACGACTTCGAAGGGCCGACCGTCGTAGACTTTGCCGGGACGCGCGTTGATCTCGGAGACCGCGAGCGCAATGCCTTGATGCTCTTGCTGTCCGAGCAGCGCGTTCGAGCCGGTGAGGCACGGGATCGATCCCAGGCGAATCGGTTCCGGCGCGGCCCCGACGATCGCGGGGAACCCGAACGCCGATACGGTTCCGGCCGCACCGGTCGCCAACAGAAAGCTCTTCCGGTCGAGTTTCAAACGAGACTTCCTTTCAGGACGAGTCCGCCGCTTTAGAACGACGGCCCGATGCGGTTGATCGCGAAGTCGCGGAAGCCGAGTACCTCCGCTGCTGGTTCACGTCCGTTCGCCGTGTCGACGATCCAGTCGAAGATCTCGTCTCCGACTTGCTCCAGCGTGCGCGTGCCGTCGACGATCGAGCCGGCGTTGACGTCCATGTTCTCGCGCATGCGCTCGAACATCGCGCTGTTCGTCGCGACCTTGATCACGGGCGCGATCGGCGAGCCGGTCGGCGTCCCGCGGCCCGTCGTGAACACGACGACCTGCGCGCCGCCGGCGATCATCCCGGTCAGCTGCTCGATGTCTTGTCCCGGCGTGTCCATCACGACGAGACCGCGTTCGCTCGGGCGCTCCGCGTACTCGATCACCTCGCGCAGCGCGGACGAGCCGCCCTTGTAGGCGGCGCCCAGGGACTTCTCTTCGATCGTCGTCAAGCCGCCGGCGATGTTGCCCTGCGTCGGGTTCCCGTAGCGCATGTCGACGTGCATCGAGCGCGCGCGCGCTTCGACGCGCTCGATGAGCTCGTACAGCTTCGCCGCGACGGGCTCCGCCGCGCGCGCCGCGAGCAGGTGCTCCGCGCCGACCAGTTCCGGAACCTCGGCGAGGATGACGGTGCCGCCTTCCTTGACGACACGATCGCTCGTGTAGCCGAGCGCGGGGTTGGCGGTGATCCCCGAGAAGCCGTCGCTGCCGCCGCACTCGGTGCCGACGATCAGCTCGCTCACCGGACACGCGACGCGCTCGTGCGTCGCCGCTTCACGCAGCAGGTCGCGCGCGATCGCGACGCCGCGCGCAATCGTCTCCGTCGTGCCGCCCGATTCCTGAATGCCGATCACCTCGACGCGCTGTCCGCGCGCGGCGATCTCCTGCGCGAGCGCCTTCGACTCGTTCGTCTCGCAGCCGAGGCCGACGACGAGCACCGCGGCGACGTTCGGATTCGCGGCGAAGCCGGCCATCGTGCGCTTCGTCTGCTCGAAGTCGGCGCCCACCTGCGCGCATCCGGTCGGATGCTGCACGGTCACGACCTCGGGGACTTTGCGACCGATCAGGTCGACGACGTGGTTCGCGCACATCACCGACGGCAGCACGAGCACGTGGTTGCGCATGCCCACCGTCCCGCTCGCGCGCCGGTAGCCCTGAAACGTCGTCGTCATTGTTCGAGATCTCCGCGGCCGCGCGTTCCTTCGACGTTGTGGACGTGCACGTGATCGCCCACGCCGATGCCGCAGCTCGCGCGGCCGATGACTTGCCCGTACTTGTGGATGAGCGAGCCGCCGGTGATCGGCTTCACCGCGAACTTGTGGCCTGTCGCAATCGGCATCGACACGACGAGCGGCGGCCCGCCGAACCGCACTTCCGCACCCGCTTCGAGCGGTCGCAACGCCACGGCGACGTCGTCGTCCTCTTTCAGGCGCAGAGCCGCACCGTCGTCGGAGAGGGGCATGTGCGCGCTAGGAATCGTCAGGTCATCGGACAACTCCTGCCGCTTCATGGAAGCGATTGCGGCACGGCGCCGGCTCCATTCGCACGTGGTCGATGCGCTGGTGCCGATGATCGCCAGCGGCGAGCTTCCCGCCGGCTCGCTGCTGCCGACCGAACCGGAGATGAGCGCGCGGTTCGGCGTCTCGCGTTCGGTCGTCCGCGAAGCGCTCCGCGTCCTGGATGCCAAGGGACTGATCGAGGTACGGCACGGATCGGGGACGCGCGTGACGCCGCCCGACCGCTGGGATCCGCTCGATCCGCAAGTGCTGCGGAGGCTGCCGCTGGGCGGTCCCGCGGCACGCGTGCTCCGCGACCTGCTCGAGACGCGCGCGATCGTCGAGTGCGAAGCCGCCGCGCTCGCGGCGGAGCGTGCCGACGACGACGATTGCGCGGCGCTCGAGGCGGCGCTCGCGACGATGCGTGCGGCGCTCGACGATCCGCCGCGGTTCGTCACCGGCGACTCGGCGTTCCACCTCACGCTGCTGCGCGCCGCCCGCAACTGCGTGCTGGAGCGCATCACGCAGCCGCTGCACGCGCTCCTCTCGTACGCGCAGCAGCTCACCGACGCGATCCCGGGCGTGCTGGGGCGCGCGCTCGCGCAGCACGAAGCGATCGCCGACGCCGTCCGGCGCCGCGACGCGGCCGGCGCGCGGGAGGCGATGCGAACGCATTTGACTCAAACGCAACGCGACATCATCGCGATCACGGAGGCTCGATGACGACAATCGGCGCGCGGCTCGTCCGCGACACGCTCGAATCGCCGGCGATCGGCGACGTGACGGCGGCCGCGCGGTCGGCGCTCGCACCCGTGCTGACGCGTGCCGCGCTGCGGCCGGGCGCGCGCGTCGCGATCACCGCGGGCAGCCGCGGCATCGCGCGCATCGCCGCCATCCTGCGCGGCGCATGCGACGCGGTGCGCGATGCGGGCGCCACGCCGTTCTTGATCCCGGCGATGGGATCGCACGGCGGCGGCACGGCGGACGGTCAGCGCACGATGCTCGCGCACCTCGGCATCACCGAAGCAACGGCGGGCGCGCCGATCGAGAGCGCGATGGACGTCGTGGAGCTCGGCGCCACGGCGCAGCACGGCGTCGCGGTCGTGTGCGACGCGAACGCCGTGCGCGCCGACGCGATCGTCGTCGTCGGCCGCGTGAAACCGCACACCGACTTCACCGGCGCGATCGAGAGCGGTCTGCTGAAGATGACCGCGATCGGGCTCGGCAAGGCGATCGGTGCCGCGCGCTACCACGCGGCGTTCGCGAGCTTCGGGTACGAGGCAATCATCCGCGAGGTGAGCGCGTTCGTGATGCAGCACGCGCCGGTCGTCGCGGGCCTCGCGATCGTCGAAGACAACCGCGGCGGCACGCACGCGCTCGAGGCGTTCGCGCCGGACGCGATCGTCGCCGGCGAAGAGCGCCTGCTCCGGCGCGCGCGCGACTTGATGCCGAAGCTGCCGTTCCCCGAGCTCGACCTGCTCATCGTCGACCGCATGGGCAAGAACTTCTCCGGCTCGGGGATGGACACGAACATCACGGGGCGCGCCGTGGACGGTCGCACGCAAAAAGTGCCGGAGCCGCTCGTCGATCAGCTCTACGTCCGCGAACTCACGGCCGAGTCCGACGGCAACGCCACCGGCATCGGACTCGCCGACTTCTGCACGCGACGGCTGGCCGACGCGATCGACTGGAACGCGACCTACCTGAACGCACTGACCGCCGCGCATCCCGCGGGCGCGCGGCTGCCGATCGTGTGCGAGCACGATGCCGACGCGATCAAGCATGCGCTCACGGCAGCAGGCGTGCAGGCGATCGCGGACGCGCGCGTCGTCCGGGTGCGCGACACGCTGCACATCGAGACGTTCGCCGCGTCCGATGCCGCGCTCGGCGCGATGCGCGACGACGGCCGCTACACCCTCGGCGACCGCACCGATGCGCTCTGCGTGTCGGGCGACGAGCTCGTCGACTTCCCGGTCGCGGTGCACGCCTGATGCGTGTCGCTCATCACGGGCGGCCTCGGGTTCATCGGCGCGTGGACCGCGCGCCTGCTGCTCGACGGCGGACACGCGGTGAGCACGTTCGACGTGCACGGCGAACGCGCGCTGTTCGATGCGATCGTCGGCGCGGACCGCGCGCGCGGCGTGCCGCACCGGATCGGCGACATCACCGACGCAGCGGCCGTCGACGCGGCCGTGGCCGGCCACGACGGCATCGTGCACCTGGCGGCCGTACTCATCCCGACGGCGCGCAAAGACCCGGTTCGCGGCGCGGAGATCAACGTGCTCGGCACGCTGTACGTGTTCGAAGCCGCGAAGCGGCACGGCGTGCGCGGCGTCGCGTTCGCGTCGAGCGCCGCCGTGTTCGGCCCGCACGACGGCATCCATCCGGAGCCGCGCACGCACTACGGCGCGTACAAGCTCTGCAACGAGGGCTGCGCGCGCGCGTACTACGACGACGCGGGAATTCGCAGCGTCGGTCTGCGTCCGGCGACCGTGTACGGCCCGGGCCGCGAGATCGGCCTGACGTCGGATCCGACGCTCGCGATGCGCGCGGCCGCCGAGGGGAAGCCGTATCGCATCCGCTTCACCGGCGCGACCGGGATGGACTACGTCGAGGACGTCGCGACGATCTTCGCGCGCGCCGCGACGGAGACACCCGAGGGCGCGCAGTCGTTCAGCCTGCAAGGCCAGCTCGCGACGATGGACGAGGTGCTTGCGGCGATCTGCGCGGTCGTGCCCGAAGCCGACGTCGGCGCGGAAGGCCCGGAGCTCATGTTCGCGGCGGAGCTCGACGAAGAACCGCTGCGCGCGGCGTTCCCGGGGTTGGAACGCACGCCGCTCGCCGAAGGCACGCGCAAGACGATCGAGTTCTACCAGAATAGCCGGTAGCGCGACGTGTCATGCTGAGCTGGTCGAAGCATGAGCGACGCACCGGCACGAAGGGCACGATGCCCTCTCACCGTCGACAGGCTCAGGGTGACAGAGCGACGCGCGAGACGATCGAGTTCTACCAGAATAGCCGGTAGCGCGAAGTCATGCTGAGCTGGTCGAAGCATGAGCGACGCACCGGCACGAAGGGCACGATGCGCTCTCACCCTTCGACAGGCTCAGGGTGACAAAGGGACGCGCAAGACGATTGAATTCTACCGGAATAGCCGGTAGCGCGACATGTCATGCTGAGCTGGTCGAAGCATGAGCGACGCACCGGCACGAAGGGCACGATGCGCTCTCACCCTTCGACAGGCTCAGGGTGACGAGAGGGACGCCCAAGACGATCGAATTCTACCGGAATAGCGGGTAGCGCGACGTGTCATGCTGAGCTGGTCGAAGCATGAGCGACGCACCGGCACGAAGGGCACGATCCGCTCTCACCCTTCGACAGGCTCAGGGTGACAGAGGGACGCCCAAGACGGTCGAATTCTACCGGAATAGCGGGTAGCGCGACGTGTCATGCTGAGCTGGTCGAAGCATGGGCGACGCACCGGCACGAAGGGCACGATGCGCTCTCGCCCTTCGACAGGCTCAGGGTGACAGAGGGACGCGCAAGACGATCGAATTCTACCGGAATAGCGGGTAGCGCGACGTGTCATGCTGAGCTGGTCGAAGCATGAGCGACGCACCGGCACGAAGAGCACGATGCGCTCTCACCCTTCGACGGGCTCAGGGTGACATCGGTCAGTACGTCGAGCGGCCTCCGCTGACGTCGAAGACGCCGCCGGTGGAGAACGAGCATTCTTCGGTGCAGAGCCACGCGACGAGTGCGGCGATCTCTTCCGGCTGACCGAAGCGGCTCATCGGGATCTTCGAGAGCATGTAGTCGATGTGCGTCGGCGTCATCTGCGCGAACAGCGGCGACTCGACGGCAGCCGGAGTGACGGTGTTGACCCGGACGTTCGTCGTGGCGAGCTCTTTGCCGAGCGACTTCGTCAGGGCGATGACGCCCGCTTTCGACGCGCTGTAGGCGGATGCGTTCGGGTTGCCTTCCTTGCCCGCGACCGAGGCGATCGTGACGATGCGGCCGTAGTTCGCGGCGCGCATCACCGGCGCGATCGCCTTGAGGCACGTGAACGTGCCCGTGAGGTTCACGTCGAGCACGTCGCGCCACGCGTCGAGCGGGTAGTCCCACGTCGTCGTGTTCGGGCCGGTGATGCCGGCGCTCGTGACGAGGATGTCGATCGTGCCGAAGGCGGC
Organism: Vulcanimicrobiota bacterium; assembly: GCA_963841685.1. Lineage (GTDB taxonomy): Bacteria > Vulcanimicrobiota > Vulcanimicrobiia > Vulcanimicrobiales > Vulcanimicrobiaceae > Vulcanimicrobium. The sequence goes on along the minus strand of CAWJDU010000003.1, from coordinate 442,047 downwards.
GAGCGTTGCGTCTCGGGCACGTTCCACGGACGCGTAGTCGCGGACGTCGACGTGTTGCGTGTGGATTTCGCTCGGGTGGCCGGGTTGTCTCTCACCCTTCGACGGGCTCAGGGTGACATCGTCACGGTCCCAGAGGCTTAGCCGTGCGCCGGACGCAAGGAGGCGGCGGGCGATCGCGAGTCCGATCCCCGATGCGCCGCCGGTGATCACGGCAACGCGTCCGGTGACGTCGAGCTGATTCATTCACGGAGCGTACGATGAACGGGAAGAGCACCCTGCGCAGCGCGCAGTGGTTCGGGAAGCAGGACCGCGACGGTTTCATCCATCGCAGCTGGATGCGCGCCGAAGGATTCGCGCCGGACGTCTTCGACGGCCGTCCCGTGATCGGCATCTGCAACTCGTGGTCCGAGCTGACGTCGTGCAACGTGCACTTGCGGCGCGTCGCCGAATCGGTGAAGCGCGGCGTATGGGAGGCCGGCGGCTTTCCGCTCGAGTTCCCGACGATCTCGCTCGGCGAGACGTACATGCGCCCGACCACGATGCTCTTCCGCAACTTGATGAGCATGGACGTCGAAGAATCGATCCGCGCCAACCCGCTCGACGGCGTCGTGCTGTTGAGCGGCTGCGACAAGACGACGCCGGCGCAGCTCATGGGCGCCGCGAGCGTCGATCTGCCGGCGATCATGGTCACGGGCGGGCCGATGCTCAACGGCAAGTATCGCGGCGCGGACATCGGTTCGGGCACGATGGTGTGGCAGTTTTCGGAAGAGGTCCGCGGCGGACGGATGACGTGGTCCGACTTCTTCGATGCGGAAGCGTGCCAGTCGCGCAGCAACGGACACTGCATGACGATGGGTACCGCGTCGACGATGGCGAGCATGGCCGAGACGCTCGGCATCGCGCCGACGGGCAACGCTGCGATCCCGGCCGTCGACTCGCGGCGCTATGCGCTCGCGCAGCTCGCAGGCCGGCGCATCGTCGAGATGGTGCACGAGGATCTGCGTCCGTCGCGCATTCTCACGCGCGAAGCGTTCGAGAACGCGATCCGCGTCAACGCGGCGATCGGCGGCTCGACGAACGCGGTCGTGCACCTCCTCGCGATCGCCGGTCGCGTCGGCGTGCCGCTGACGCTCGACGACTTCGACCGGCTCGGTCACGACATGCCGCTGCTGGTCGACCTGCAGCCATCGGGACGGTTTCTGATGGAGGACTTCTACTATGCGGGCGGCGTGCCCGCGGTGGTGCGCGAGCTCGGCGATGCTGCTCCATCGCGACGCGCTGACCGTGTCGGGCATGACGATCGGTGCAGCAAACGCCGATGCGCCCTGCTGGAACCGCGAGGTCATCCGGACGATCGACGAACCGCTCAAGACGCACGCCGGCATCGCCGTGCTGCGCGGGAACATCGCGCCGGACGGCGCCGTGATCAAGCCGTCCGCGGCGACGCCGTCGCTGTTGACGCATCGCGGACGCGCCGTCGTCTTCGAGTCGATCGAAGACTTCAAGGCACGCATCGACGACCCCGATCTCGACGTCGACGAGACGTGCGTGCTCGTGCTCAAAGGCGCGGGGCCGCGCGGCTATCCCGGCATGCCCGAGACCGGGAACCTGCCGCTGCCGCCCAAGCTGCTGGCGAAGGGCGTCACCGACATGGTCCGCATCTCCGATGCGCGCATGAGCGGCACGGCGTACGGCACCGTCGTGCTGCACACGTCACCGGAGTCCGCCGCCGGCGGACCGCTCGCGCTCGTCGAGAACGGCGACCTCGTCGAGCTCGACGTGCCGAACCGGCGTCTCGATCTCATCGTCAGCGAAGCCGAGCTCGATCGGCGCCGTGCCGCATGGCGGCCCGCGCCGCCCGCATTCGACCGCGGGTATGCGAAGCTGTACACCGAGCACGTGCTCGGCGCCGACCGCGGCGCGGACTTCGACTTTCTCGTCGGACGCAGCGGCTCCGCGGTCGCGCGCGAGATGCATTAGTGGCTTCGCGCTTTCCGCGAAGCCTTCGCGTTCGCGCCTGCGGCGCGAGCCGCGCGTGACTACTCCGGAGGCAGTGCGTACGTGACCGCTAGGCGCACGCGCACTTCGACCGGGTGGGATGGCGGAACGTCGGGGCGCACGGGGCGCGGATGGAACGTCACGCGCTCGAGCGGCGAGGTCGACGCATAGGTCGTCTGCGAATGCACCATCGGTCCGCGCAGGACGTGCCGTTCGATGGTGACGTGATCGGTGCGCAGCACCGCGTCGCGTCGCGCGTCGAGCACGGCCGCGTCGTACAGCGACTTGCGGTCGAACACGTCGTACGCGACGGCTCCGCCGGAGGCGCCGCTCTCCGCGGCCGCATCGAACACGGGCTGCAGCGACACGATCGTCGTGTCCAAGATCAGCTCGTGCGTCGCGAAGTATCCGTCCGTCACCGGACCCGTGTACGCGTTCGCAGGAAGCACGTCGTAATAGCCGGTGACGACGCTGTTCGGATCGACGTTGAGCGCGCGCAAGGCGGCGCGAAACCGCGCGACGAGCACGTCGTTCTGCGCGACGGCCGCCGCCGGCGTAGCGGCGTGCGTCGCGAACTCGATGTGCGCGACCGCGACGTCGGGCGGCGCCGAGGCGGTGCCGTCGGCGTCCACGGTCGCGACCGGCGTATCGTAGACGCTCGCCGGCGCCGACCGTCCGGCGAACGAGAACGCTCATCACGTATCGGCTCGGAACCGGACGGCAGTCGCGCACGGCCGTCCGAAACGCCGATCGGCGCGCGGCGTCGAGTCGCGAGCGTGCCGAGCGCCGCCGTCGGCGACGATGCGATCGTCGCGTTCGTCAGATGACCCGCTTCGTCGAGATCGACGGCGATGCGGACCGTCGCGTTCCGCTGGAGGGCGAACTGCGGTATCGCCGCAGCGGCCGCACGCACGACCGCCGGCGGCGAGCTGGGGACGCTGCACGGGGCTGACGGCTGCGCGGGCGCGACGAGCATGGCAGCGCTTTCGGTTCGTCCGGCCCTCGGTCCGCTCGGCGACGACGAGTAGGGTGCCGCGGCCACGACCCGCAAACAGGGCGCATGGCGTCGGTGCGGCTGCAGTCCGTCAGCAAGAAGTTCGGCGAAACGGTCGTCGTCGACGACGTCACGCTTGCGATCGACGATCGCGAATTTCTCGTGCTCGTCGGCCCCTCGGGCTGCGGCAAGTCGACGACGCTGCGCATGATCGCGGGCCTCGAGACGGCCAGCGGCGGAGACATCTTCATCGGCGATCGCCGCGTGAACGACGTCGGCCCGAAGGACCGCGACATCGCGATGGTCTTTCAGAACTACGCGCTCTACCCGCACATGAACGTGTACGAGAACATGGCGTTCGGGCTGCGCATGCGCGGCCAATCGCGCGATGAGATCGACCGGCGCGTGAAGGAAGCGGCCGAGATTCTCGGCCTCGGGCCCGCTGCTGAAACGCAAGCCGAAGGAGATGTCCGGAGGACAGCGCCAGCGCGCGGCTCTCGGCCGCGCGATCGTGCGGCATCCTGCGGTGTTCCTGATGGACGAGCCGCTCTCGAACCTCGACGCGAAGCTGCGCGTGCAGACGCGCGGCGAGATCGTGAAGCTGCACCAGCGCGTCGCGACGACGATGATCTACGTCACGCACGATCAAGTCGAGGCGATGACGATGGGCCACCGCATCGTCGTCATGAAGGACGGCGTCGTGCAGCAAGTCGACACGCCCAAAGCGATCTACGACAGCCCCGCCAACCAGTTCGTCGCGGGGTTCATCGGCTCGCCGACGATGAGCTTCTTGCCGTGCAGCATCGACGTGAGCGACGGCGCGATGTACGCGCGCGGCGCCGGATTCGCCGTCCGCATCCCGCGACGAACGGCGCGCCGCCGTCGCGGCGGCCGACGTCGCGGACGCCGTGCTCGGCGTTCGGCCCGAAGATGTGACGGTGCACGCTCCCGGCGGCGTCGGGTTGATCCCGGCCGTCATCGACGTCGTCGAACCGCTGGGCTCGGAGCAGATCCTCTACCTGTCGGCGAACGGTGCGCAGATCACCGCACGTGCGTCCGCCGAAGCGACGGTCGCGATCGGCGACGCGATCGCGCTCGGCATCAACGCGAACCGCGTGCACCTCTTCGACGGCGCGTCGGGCGCCGCATACTTCTAGGGAGCGGGACAGTGATCAAAGACATGGCCTTCGTCGCGTACTCCGTACGCGATGTGCCCGGCGCGGTGGCGTTCTATCGCGATACGATCGGCCTCAAGCCGAGCGAGATGGTCAGCGAGCACTGGGCGGAGTTCGACGTCGGATCGACGACGTTTGGACTCGGGAACGGCGAGCCGCTCGGCATCACGCCGGGCTCATCGTTTTCCGCGACGTTCGAGGTCGACGACCTGCGCGCCGAACACGCTCGCCTCAACGATGCGGGCGTGAAGGTCACGGACATTCACGAGACACCGGTCTGCCACGTCTGCTTCGTCACCGATCCCGAAGGCAATCAGTTCGGGCTGCACCAGCGCAAGACGACCGTTTGATCGACGGCGACGCCATTCCAAGCGCTATTCCTTCACGGAGCCGCTCAAGCCCGCGACGTAGTACTCCACGAAGAAGAAGTACACCAAGACGGCCGGGAGGACGCCGATCAACGCGCCCGCCATGAGCTGTCCCCACTGGAAGACGTCGCCGCGGATCAGCTCGCTGGTCATGCCGACGGAGACCGTCTTGTTCCCGGATGACGACATGAACACCAGCGCGTACAGATACTCGTTCCACGACAGCGTGAACGAGAAGATCGCCGCGGAGATCAAACCGGGGATCGACACCGGGAAGATGATGCGCCACAGGATCGACAGGTTGCTCGCGCCGTCGACGCGCGCCGCCTCCTCGAGCTCGCGCGGGATGTTCTTCAGAAACCCGATCAGCAGCCACGTGCAGAACGGCACGAGGAACGTCGCGTAGATCGGCACCAGCGCCCACAGCTTGTCGAACCAGTGCAGGTTGATGACCACCGTCGCGAGCGGGATGAACAGGATCGCGGGCGGCACGATGTACGCGAGGAAGATCGCCGTGCCGACGGCTTGCGAGCCCGGGAAGCGCAGGCGGATGATCGCATACGCGGTGATGTACGAGACGAACACGCTCAGGATCGTCGCGGCGATCGAGACGAACAGCGTGTTGGCAAACCATTGCAGATACGCCGTCTGCGTGAGCAGGTTCGTGAACTGCGAGAGCGTGAAGTGCTGGATCACGAACGGGTTGTCGCTGTGCGTCAGCTCCGAGTCGGCCTTGAACGCCGTGAGCGCCATCCAGATGAACGGCAGCATCAGGAACACGCCGTAGAGCGCCAGCGGAACGTAGATGCGCAGGCTCCGTCGCGCCGTCACCGGTCGCGCACCGAGCGGACGACGAAGAATGCGAGGACGACCATGATGACGATCGGCGAGACCGCGATCGCGGCTCCCTCGCCGAGCTGCCCGCCCGTTATCGCCCGCTGGTATGCCAGCGTCGTGAAGACCTGCGTCGCGTCGGTCGGCCCGCCGTGCGTGATGGTCCAGATCAGCTGAAAGTCGGTGAGCGTGAAGATCGACGAGAACGCGACGAGGATCGTCGTGATCGGCACGAGCAGCGGCCACGTGATCCGCCGGAACACTTGCCAGCCGCTCGCGCCGTCGATCGCCGCCGCTTCGTAGAGGTCTTTCGGAATCGCCTGGAGCCCGGCAAGATAGCCGATCGCGAAGTACGGCAAGCCGCGCCAGACGTTCACGACGATGAGCGAGATGCGCGCGCTCCACGGGTGGCCGAGGAAGTCGATGTTCGAGTGGATCAGGTGCATGCGCACGAGAAGCCAGCTCACCGCGCTGAACTGCGGATCGAGCAGCCATAGCCACGCCAGCGCGGAGAGCACCGTCGGCGCCACCCACGGCAGGAGCATCAGCGCGCGCGAGATCCGGTATCCGCGAAACCGGTGGTTCAAGAGTACGGCGAGCGCGAGGCCGAGAACGAGCTTGCCCGCCTCCGCGCACACCGTGTAGAAGATCGAGTACAGCGCCGCGCCGCGGAACACCGGGTCGGCGAAGATCGTCGCGTAGTTCTGCAGGCCGATGAACTGGCCGGGATTCCCGATCGTCGCGCTCGTGAGGCTGAGCCACACGCCAAGCAGCAGCGGATACGCGAGCAGCCCCAGCAAAATGATCGCCGCGGGCGCGATGAGCAGATAGCCCAGCACCCGCGGCGAGTCGAGCCGCGCCAGCAGCGGCGAGCGCGTCACGCGCGCTTGTAGATCGCGTTCAGCTTCGCTTCAGCCTTGCGCATCGCGTCCTTGTTCGACATCTTGTTGACGCACACGTCGGCGAACATGTCGACGAGCACGAACTCGTCCAGCGCCTGCGCCGCCGCCTTGCCGGGCCGCCCGTTGAAACCGTCGTACTTCGCGCCCGCCATCGCGTCGCGATACGGCGTGATGTTCGGATTCGACGTCCAGATCGGCAGCTCCGAATATCCCTTCAGCGCCGGCGTGACGTAACCGAGCATCTCGGTGACCCAGCGGTCCGCCTGCGGCGAATCCAGCATGAAGCGCAGATACTCTTTCGCCGCCATGGGATACTTGCTGTACTTGAACACGTACGCGGAGGTGAAATTGTTGGAGATCGTGTGCGTCTTCACCGGACCGTAGGGCGGCGTCGCGTTGGCGAAGTCGGGGAAGAGCGCCGGGTCCGACGTCTTTTCCGCGTACCAGATGCTGATGCCGTTCATCGTCATGCCGATCAGCCCGGCGGCGAACGCCTTGTTGTTGCTCGAGTCGTCCCAGCCCGCGACGCCGTCGATCATCGTCTCGTACAACGCCTTCGCGTAGTCGAGCGCGTTGCTCGTCTCGGAAGAATTGACCGCGATCGAGTTGTCCGGGTTCGCCTGTTTGCCGCCGAACGCCCAGAGGATCCAGTGCGTCCAGCTGTTCGCGTCGCCGACGGCGTGGCCGAGCGCAAAACCGGTCGGATGCCCGTTCTTCTTCAGGCCGCGCGCGAGCTTGAGCATCCCGTCGAGGTCCTTGGGGAAGTCGTTGAAACCGGCTGCCTTCGCCCAGCTCTTGCGGTAGTTGACGGCGTTGCCGGTGCAGCCGACGGGGAACGAGACCCAGCGTTTCACGTCCGCGTCGTAGCAGTACGATCGCGCGTTGTCGTACCAGCCGCCGTGCGCCTTGCCCATGTGGTCGACCAAGTCCGTCATGTCGACGAGCTTGTCGGGATACACGAACGGATCGTCGTTCCATCCCATCACGATGTCCGGTCCCGAACCGACCTGCGCCGCGAGCGCGGCTTTCGGCGTGACGTCGTTCCACGTCAACGACTGGATCGTGACGGGCACGCCGGTCGCGGCGGTGAACTTCTTCGTGTTCTCGGCCCAGACGGTCTCGTCGCTCTTGACGAAGGCGGTCCACCGCAGCAGCTGCAGCGACGCACCCTTCTCCGGCTTGAACGGCGATGCTTCGGCCGCGGCCGCGACGCCGGGCAGCGCGCCTGCGAGGGCCGCGGTGCCGACGCCCGCGGCTGACAGCTCGAGAAATCTCCGGCGGTCGAAGTGGCTCATAACGTCCTTTCGTGAGCGCGAGCGTTGTGCGAACGAATACTCCGCCGAGTCGTCGCTCGCACCCTTGCGGCTATGGCGATGCCGAGGTTGCCGCCGCTTCGCCGACGAGAAAGTCGAAGTCGCAGCCGAGCTCCGCGCCGAGGATGTGGTCGGCGTACAGCTTCGCGTAGCCGCGCTGCGGCGTGACGGGCGCGGCGATGCCGGCGAGCCGCGATGCGATCTCGGCGTCCGTCAGGCGAACGTCGAGCCGCTTCTCGCGCAGGCTGACGCGGATGCGGTCGCCGTCACGCACCGCGCCGAGCGGCCCGCCCACCGCCGATTCGGGCGACACGTGCAGTACGACGGCGCCGTACGCCGTGCCGCTCATCCGCGCGTCGCTGATGCGCAGCATGTCGCGTACGCCGCGCGCGAGCAGCTTCTTCGGAATGGGCAGGTAGCCGGCTTCCGGCATTCCGGCGCCGATCGGGCCCGCGTTCTGCAGCACGAGCACGTCGTCGGGCGCGACGTCGAGATCGGGCGCGTCGATGCGCTGCGCCAGGTCCGCGAGATCCCGAAAGACGACGGCGCGGCCTTCGTGCTCGAGGAGTCGCGCGTCGGCGGCGGCGGCTTTGAGCACCGCGCCGTTCGGCGCAAGGTTGCCGAACAGCGCGACGAGCGCGTCGCCGCGCGAACAGCGGGTCCGACGCGGCGCGAATCACGCGCCGGTCGACGTACGCGGGCACGCGCGCGATGCGCTCCGCCAGCGTCTCGCCCGCAACGGTGACGGCATCGCCGTGCAGCAGCGGTTCGAGCTCGCGCAGGATCGCGCCGACGCCGCCCGCCGCGTGCAAGTCTTCCATGTAGTGCTCGCCGACGGGCTTGAGGTTCACGAGCACCGGCGTGTGCGCGCTGATCTCGTTGAACTGCGGCAGCGTGAGCGGGATGCCGCGGCGGCCCGCGATCGCCGTGAGGTGGATGATGCCGTTCGTCGAGCCGCCGACTGCGAGCAGCACGCGCAGCGCGTTCTCGACACTGCGCTCGTTCACGATGCGATCCGGCGTCACGCCGTCGCGCGCGAGCTCGACCGCACGCGCACCCGTCGCCTCCGCGACGCGCAAGCGCTCCGCGTGCACCGCAGGCGGCGTCGCGGCGCCGGGAAGGCTCATGCCGAGCGCTTCCGTGACGCACGCCATCGTGCTCGCCGTGCCCATCACGGCGCACGTTCCGGCCGTCGTCGCGAGGTTCGACTCGAGCTCGCGAATGCGCGCGTCGTCGAGCTCGCCCGCGCGGTATCGCGCCCACCATGCGCGGCAATCGGTGCACGCGCCCAGACGGTTGCCTTCGAAGCTGCCGGTCATCATCGCGCCGACGACGAGCGCGATCGCGGGCTTGTTCGCAGAGATCGCGCCCATGAGCTGCGCCGGCACGGTCTTGTCGCAGCCGCCGATCAGCACGACGGAATCCATCGGCTGCGCGCGGATCATCTCTTCGACGTCCATCGCCATGAGGTTCCGGAAGACGAGGCTCGTCGGCGTCAGGTACGGCTCGCCGAGCGAGATCGTCGGAAACTCCAGCGGCAACCCGCCTGCCGCGAGGACGCCGCGCGAGACGGCCGCGACGAGGTCCGGCGTCGTGCGATGGCAATTGTTGAACCCGCCGCCCGCCGTTGCGATACCGACGATCGGCCGCTCGAGCATCGCGTCGGAGTAGCCCATCGACTTCGCGAACGCGCGCCGGAGATACAGCGAAAACGCGCGGTCGCCGTAATCGGTGAGGCCGCGGGAAAGCCCGGCGGGACGGCGCGATCCGTTCATGCGCGCAATTTCGGTGCGCGGTGCGGCAGCCCCGCGCGCGTTACGCCAGGATCGTGCGCGCGAGCGGCGTCGGCGAGGTCACCTCGAGCAGCGCGAGAAGCTCGTCCGCCATGCCGAGCGTCTCGGGCGAGATGCGATCGATCTGCACGCCGACGACATCGCCGTCGGCGTCGAACTCGGCGATGACGTGGGGCGTTCCGTCCAGCGCGGGGCCGAAGGGAATCGCGCCCAGGCGTCCGGTACGGCCGCGCACGACGCGGACCTGGCGCACGATCTGCGCCGACGGACGATAGCTCACGTACGCCGAATTGCTTCCAGGATCAACGGAAATTAACGGGCTCATCTGAAAACGCTCCCGCCGATGAAGCGCCGCAGCACCCCTCGCTTGTAAACGAAGAGTGACCGGCAGCCGGCGGCTGTGATGCCGTCGGATGCGACCATGGTAGCAGAAGCGGGGCAAAACGCAAGTCTGACTACTCGCCCGCCAGGCTGCCCACCGTCCCAACCGTCGTCGAGCGATATCCCGTCGCGGCAAGCCGCGCGTCCAGTATGGCGTGCTCGCCGTGCGAGAGCGCGAACAGCGGCGGCGGCACGCGACGCCAGGCCGCGTCCCCATGCAGCTGCGCCAGGAGCTCGTGACATGCCGGGATGAGCGGCACGCTGGCGATCGCGTCGCGGATCGCGGCGAGCGACGGTTGCACGTCGTCGTCGCCGTTCCACACGCGCGCCGCGAGCGGCGCGGTCACATTCGCCGTCGCCGAGATGCAGCCGGCATAGCCCGCGCGCCGCGCGTGCGCGAGCACCGACTCCGAGCTCGGAAAGACGTCGAGCTGCGGAAACGCGTCGTGCAGCGCCGCCGCGTACGCCGCGTCGTTGCTGCTGTCTTTCAGGCCGGCGACGGTGCCGGGATACGCATCGATCAGACGCCGAACGAGCGGCAGCGTGAACGGCACGCCGCTCATCGCCGGAAAGTTGTAGAGATACAGGCGCAGCGCGGGCGGGCCGGCGGCCTCGATCAAGCGCGCGAAGTATGCGAAGACGCCGTCCTCCGAAACGCCCTTGTAATAGAACGGCGGGATCACGAGCGCACCGCCGAACCCGAGCTCCACCGCCGCGCGCGTGAGCGCGAGCGCCTCGTCGAATGCAGCCGCTCCGGTACCGGCCATCATCGCGCGCAGGGGTAACCCGGATGCCGCGAGCGCGCGCATCACGCCGATCCGCTGCGCGGTCGAGAACGACGCGAAGCCGCCGGTCGTGCCGAGAACGTTCAAGCCGTCGCAGCCGTGCTCGAGCAGCCAGCGGCCGTGCGCGATCAGACGCTCGTGATCGGGCGCGTACGTTTCATCCACCGGCGTCGCGACCGCGGCGACGACGCCGCGGATGCGCGCTACATCTTGCACAGGCTCCGGCTCTGCGGCGTCGGATACGACGTCGACGCCAGCGTGTCGACGTAGTCCCATTGGTCGCGCATCGCGCTCTTCGCCTTGCCGGCGAGGAGATAGTACGGCTTGAGCACCTGGTGGTCGAACGCGCGCACTTCCTCGGGGCCCGTCGGGCCGGTGTACTTGTAACCTTCGAGCGCCTTCGCGACGCGCGCCGGATCGATCGACTTCGCGCGCGCGATGCCGTCGAACGTCAGCTTCGCCTCGATGTACGCGCTCGCGCCGACGTATCCGAGCGGCTCGCCGTATGCGGCCTTGTACGGTTCGCTCGCCTTGCGCGTCGCCGCGCTCGCCTCGTGCCAGTACTGGCAGCCGACGTACACGCCGTCGAGATCGTCCGCGCCGATGCCGGCGTAGTCGAGCAGCCCGCCGCTCCACACGTACAGGATCTTCGTGGTCTTCTTCAGACCGTAGCTCGCAGCCGTCTTCAGCGCCTTGATCGCGTCGCCGCCGAAGTTGAGAAGACACAGCACGTCGGGCTTCGCCTCGGCCGCCTTCGCGACGTAGTTCGAAAACTCGGTTGCGCCCAGCGGATGGTAGTCGTTGCCGACGAGCGTGAGGCCTTTCTCCTGCGCGACCTCCTTGACGTTGCTCAGCAGCGATTCGCCGAACACGTACGAGGGCGTGATGGTGTACCACTTCTTCGCGTTCGGGAACTTCGCGATGAACGGGTACATCGTGGATCGCACCGCGCCGTACGCGGGCACCGACCACCGGAACGTGTACGCGTTGCAGTCCTTGCCCGTGATCTCGTCGGCGCCGACGCTCGTCCAGAACAGCGCGTGCTTGTCCTTGACGACCTGCGCGATCGCGAGCGCGACCGCGCTCGACGCGCAGCCCGCGAAGAAGCGCGCGCCGTCGTGCTCGAACGCGTCCGTCGCTTGCTGCTGTCCGACGTCGGCTTTCGTCTGATCGTCGCGCGTGATGTACTTGATCGGATGTCCGGCGACGCTGCCCTTGAGCTCGTTGACGGCGAGCTTGAAACCGCGGTCGGTGTCGCGCCCGAACGCGGCGTACGCTCCCGTCGACGAGTAGATGCCGGCGAAGACGACGTCGTCCGCGGCGCGCGCCGGCAGCCCGGTCAGGCCGGCGGCCGCCGCACCGCCCGCGATCGCGAGAAAGTCTTTGCGTTCCATCCTCATCCTTTCACGTGCCGACGCCCAGGTAGCCGGCTTGCAGATCGCCGCGTTCGCGCAGCTCCGCGCCGGTTCCGTCGAAAACGATCGCGCCCTGGTCGATGATGGCCGCCCGGTCCGCCACGTCGAGCGCGAGGTCGACGTTCTGCTCCACCAGCAGTATCGCGAGCCCCTCGCCGCGCATCGTCTCGATCGACGCGATGACCGCGTCGACGATCACCGGGGCAAGCCCCTGCGAGGGCTCGTCGAGCAGCAGCAGCCGCGGACCGGTCGCGAGCGCCCGGGCGATCGCGAGCATCTGCTGCTCGCCTCCCGAGAGCTGCCCGCCGCGGCGGCCGCGCAGCGGCACGAGCGCCGGAAAGACGCCCCAGATGCGCGCTGCATCCCAGCCGCCCGGCCGCGCCGCGATCGCGAGGTGCTCGTCGACGGTGAGGTCGCGGAAGATACGGCGCTCTTCCGGCACGTACGCGATCCCGGCGCGGTTGATCGCGTGCGGCGACGCGCCGGTGATGTCGCGGTCGCCGAAGCGAACGGTGCCGCGCCACGGCGGCGCGATGCCCATGATCGACTTCAGCGTGGTCGACTTGCCGGCGCCGTTGCGGCCGAGCAGCGCGACGACCGCGCCTGCCGGCACGTCGAACGAGACACCCTTGAGGATCCACGCCGGTCCGTACGACACGTCGACATCGCGAAGCGCTAGCATTCCAGCGTGTCACCCTGAGCTCGTCGAAGGGTGAGAGAATCTCGTGCCGCCCGCACCGATTCGTCTGACGATCGAGTCCCGCTCTCACCCTTCGACGAGCTCAGGGTGACAACGGGAGCCGCGCGCGTAACGGGAGCCGCGCGCGCTGGGATGGTCATGCGCGCTTCCCCAAGTACGCGGAACGCACGCTTCGTTCGCACGAATTGCTTCCGGCGTGCCGTGCGCGAGGATGCGGCCGAAGCTCATGACGGTGATCTCCGTTGCGAGCCGCATCACGAGCGGCATGTTGTGCTCGATCAGCACGATCGTGTAGCGCTGTGCAAGGCCGCCGATGCGATCGATGAGCCGGCGCGCGTCCTCGGGCGACAGTCCCTGCGAAGGCTCGTCGAGCAGCAGCAGCACCGGGTCGGTCGCAAGCGTGATCGCGAGCTCGAGCAGCCGCTGATCGCCGCCGGCGAGCTCGCCCGCGATACGGTCGCGGTCCTGCGAGGAAGCCGAACTGGTCGAGCACGGACTCGGCGCGCTCGCTGACGGCGCGCAACGATTCGGTCCTGCGCCACGCGACGAAGCTCGGCGCGTGCGCGATTGCGCCGCGAGCCGGACGTTCTCGAAGACGCTGAGCTTCGGGAAGACGTTCGTGCGCTGGAACGAGCGGCCCATCCCGACGTGCGAGCGCGCGGTCATGTCGAGCCGCGTCACGTCGCGGCCGGCGAACTCGACCGTGCCCGACGACGGCCGCAGCTCGCCGCTGAGGAGGTTGAACAGCGTCGTCTTTCCCGCGCCGTTCGGGCCGATGATCGCGTGCAGCGTGCGCTCGCGCACGTCGACGTCGACGCCGTCCACCGCGGCGTGCGCGCCGAAGCGCTTCACGAGCGCGCGCGTGCGCAGCATCGGCGCGGCGGCGGCGTCACGCATGCGCGGCGCGCGCGCTGCGGCGGTCGATGAGGCTCCACAAACCGCCGCGGAAGAACAGCACGACGGCGCAGAACACGATGCCGAAGATCAACGGCCAGTGCGACCAGACATGGCTGAGCGAGTCGGACAGCACCGTGAAGATCGCCGCACCGATCAGCGCGCCGTACGGCGAGCCGGCGCCGCCGAGGAGCGCCGCGATGACGACGTTCGTCGACGTGCCGACGTCGATCGCGTCGAGCGGCACGAAACGGTAGAGTCCGGCATACAGCGCTCCGGCGAGGCCCGCGAGCGCACCGGATACGGCGAACGCCGCGATCTTGAAGCGCGCGACGCGAAAGCCGATCGACCGCGCGCGCTCTTCGTTCTCGCGAATCGCGCGCAGCACCGCGCCGAACGGCGATGCGTACAGCCGCAGCACCGCGGCGAACGCGAGCAGCACGACGACGGCGACGACGTAGTAGTACCGCGTCGCATCGTCGAGCGCGATGCCGAAGAGGTCCGGCCGCGGCACGTCGCGCAGGCCGTTGTCGCCGCCCGTGGCGCCGCGCCACTGAAAGGCGACGTAGTACGCCATCTCGTTGAACGCGAACGTCAGCATCACGCCGTAGACGCCCCGCCCCGCGATCGACAGCGCGCCGATGACCGCCGCGACGACGGCGCCGGCGACGAGCCCGCCGAGCAGCGCGAGAGGCAGTGCCGCATGCGCGTCGATCAGCATGCGCGCCGCGGCGTACGCGCCGACGCCGTTGAACGTCGCCTGCCCGAACGAGAGAAATCCCATCTCGCCGAGCAGCAAGCTGAACGACACCGCGAGCAGGCCGAACGTGAGGATTTGCGCTTCGAGCTCGGGATAGCGCACGACGAGCGGCGCGGCCGCGACGAGCGCGACCAGCACGGCGAAGCGGATCACCGGCGTCCGAAGAGCCCCTGCGGCCGCACGAGTATCACGAGCGCCATCGCGGCGAAGATCGAGACTTCGGACGCGGCCGGATAGACGATCGTCATGGCGGCCTGCGTGAGGCCGACGAAGATGCCTCCGGCGACGGCGCCGAGATAGCTGCCGAGACCGCCGATCACGACGACGGCAAAGCTCGTCGCCATGAGCTCGTTGCCCATCGCGGGCTGTCCGCCGCGAATGGGCAGGATCAGCGCGCCCGCGAGACCCGCGAGCCCGACGCCGACGCCGAACACGACCGTGAAGAGCCGCTGCACGTCGATGCCGATGCAGTCGACCATCTGCGGATCGTCGATGCCCGCGCGGATGATCGCGCCGTACTTCGTGCGCTCGATGCCGAGCCACACCGCGCCGATCACGACGGCCGCGACGACGACCAGAAAGATCCGGTAGAACGGAAAGCTCACGGCGCCGAGCGGAACGCCGCCCGACAGCAGCGCGGGCACGTCGACGGTGGTCGGATCGGCGCCCCAGATCAGCACGATCGCCTCCTGCACGATCAGCACGAGCCCGAGCGTGAACAGTATCTGATAGACGTGGCCCGGCGCGCGCGAGACGCCGCATCGCGAGCGCGTCGACGACGAGGCCGAGCGCGGCCACGACCAGCGGCACGACGGCGATCGCGAGCCAGAAGTTTCCGCTCGCCGTCAGCAGCGTGAACGCGACGTACGCGCCGAGCGCGTAGAACGCGCCGTGCGCGAAGTTCGGGATGTCGAGCATGCCGAAGATGAGCGTCAGTCCCGCCGCGACGAGCGCGTACATCATGCCTTGCACGACGCCGTTCAGCAGCTGGATCTCGATCAGACCGGACATCAGCCCGTCGCGGACCAGACCTGCACGCCGCCGACGTACGTGGCGCGCACGTCGATCGCGCCGAGCGTCGACGGGTCGGCGGTGAGCGGGTCGTCGCCCAGCACGACGAAGTCGGCGAGAAATCCGGGCGCGATACGGCCTTTGCTCTCGTGCTCGTCCGACGCGTACGCCGCGTTGACCGTGTAGAGCGCGAGCGCTTCTTCCGGCGTGATGCGCTGCGAGACGCCGAGCGGGACGCCGTCGTAGCCCGTTCGCGTGACGCACGACTGCAGCGCGAGCAGCGGCTGGTAAGGGCCGCACGGATAGTCGGACGATCCGGCGACCGCGACGCCGTGATCCAAGAACGAGCGGTGCGCGAACATCCGCTCGATCCGGCGCGGCCCGTACCACTCGAGCAGCTTGCCGCCGTGATAGTGCACGTAGCTGCCGAACGGCGCGGCGATCGCGCCGAGCGCGCGCATCCGCTCGAGGATGGCGTCGTCGACGATGCTGCAGTGCTCGATGCGATGGTGGATGTGCGGCCGATCCTTCTCGCGGTTCGCCGCCTCGAGGAATCCGAGCAGCTTGCGGATCGCGCGATCGCCGTTCGCGTGGACGCAGACGCGGTTGCCGTCGAGGTGCGCGCGGCGCACGACGTCGGACAGCGTCGCGTCGTCGACCGTCTGCATGCCGAAGTCGTCGCTCGTGCCTTCGAACGGTTCTTCCATCAGGCACGTGCGCCCGCCGATCGCGCCGTCGACGAACGACTTGATGCCGCCGAGACGCAGGCGCTCGTCGCCGGCGCCGGTGCGGAACTCGTGCTTGGCGAGCAGATCGTAATGCTCGTAGTGGAGCAGCATGTTGACGCGCATCGTCAGCGCATCGCGCGCGGCGCGCCTCCTGCAGCAGCGCGATGTCGTCGGGTCCCACCATCGCGTCGGTGAGCGACGTGATGCCCGCCGCGTGAAAGGCGCGCTGCGCGAGCGCCAAGCCGCGCAGGCGATCCTCGTTCGTGGACGCAGGCGCGACCGTCGCCGCGCGGCGTGTCGCCTGCGGGTACGCGAAGTCGAAGATCGCCATCTCGAAGAGGATGCCGTTGAGGCGGCCGTTGCCGTCGCGCCCGAACTTTCCGCCGGGCGGCGCTTCCGTCGACTCGTCGATGCCGCCGAGCTCGAGCGCCTTCGAGTTCACGACGCCCCAGTGCCCCGCCACGTGCAGCACCATGATCGGATGGTCGCGGCTGACCGCATCGAGGTCCCATCGCGTGAGCACGCGGCCTTCCGCCATCTTTGCGTCGTCGTACCGGCTGCCGCGGATCCAGCCGCCCGGCGGCGTGACCGCGAGCCGCGCGCGCAGCGTCGCGCGCGATCTCGGCGAGCGACGACACGGCGTCGATCGACAGATCGACGTGCAGCATGTCCTCCGCCGCGACGACGAGGTGCGCGTGCGCGTCGTTGAAGCCCGGCACGATCACGCCGTCGCCCGCATCGAGCGACCTCCGCGCCGGCGAAGCGCTCGCGCAGTTCGGCGAGCGTCCCCGTCGCCGCGATGCGTTCGCCGTCGACGGCAAAGGCCTCGGGCCGATCGCCGTTCATCGTCACGACGCGGCGGGCGCGATGGATCGTCGTCATACCGTGCGCGCCTCCAGCGTGCTTCCGATCCGTCCGAGCCCGAAGTTCACGATGAAATAGATCGCCGCGATGAGCGCGAACACCGGCACCGGCTGGAACGGCGGCTGCGAGTAGACGAGCTGGCCGCGGCGCGTGAGCTCGAGGATGTTGATCACCGCGGTGAGCGACGTATCCTTGAGCAGCGTGACGAACTGCGCCACGAGTGCGGGCATCATGCGCCGCAACGCGATCGGCAGGCTGACGATGCGCATGATCTGCGCGCCCGTGAACCCCTGCGACTGCGCGGCTTCGATCAAGCCGGCCGGCACGGACAGGATGCCGGCGCGGACGATCTCGGCGACGAGCGCGGCGGTGAAGGCGGACAACGCGATGACGGCCGCGGCGAACGGCTCGAGCTTGACGCCGATGACGCGCGGCAGCGCGAAATACGCAAAGAAGATGACGAGGAGCACGGGCAGCGCGCGCATGCCTTCGATGTACATCGTCGCGGCGACGCTCAGCGGGCGGAAACGCGACAGGCGCGCGAGCGCGAGCGCGACGCCGCCGGCGAACGAGATCGCGATCGAGACCGCGGCGAGCTCGAGCGTCGTCCCGAGACCGGCGGCGATGAACCTGAGCGTCGGCTCGTTGAAGAGCCACGTGAGATTCATCCGCGCGCGAGCCGCCGCTCGAGCACGTTCACGCCGAGCGCGGTCGGCAGCGTGAGAATGAGGTAGCAGATCGCCGCGCCGACGAACATCGGCACGTACTGAAAGCGTACGACCGCCGATCAGATTTGCCGTGCCGAGGATGTCGAGCACCGAAATGGTGCTCACCAACGACGAGTTCTTGATCAGGTTGAGCGTCGTGTTCCCGAGCGGCGGAATCGTCTTCGCGACGGCCTGCGGCAGCACGATCAGCCGCATCGCGGCGGCGTACCGCATGCCGCTCGACAGCCCGGCTTCGAGCTGACCGCGCGGCACGGCCGCGATGCCGCTCCGCATCGCTTCCGCGACGAACGCCGACGTATAGATGCCGAGCGCGAGAACGCCGCAGACGAACGCGTCGAGCCGAACGCCGATGCTCGGCAATGCGAAATACAGGAAGAACAGCTGCACCAGCAGCGGGACGTTGCGCAGCACCTCGACGTACGCGGCGCCGGCGCCGCGCAGCGACGCCGCGGGCGCCACGCGCAGCGTCGCGACGACGGTGCCGAGCGCGAACGCCAGCAGCAGCGCGAGCGCCGAAACCTCGAGCGTGATCAGCAGGCCCTGCGCGAGCAGTCCGGCGTTGTCCGCCAGGACCGACCAATCCACGGATCAGCCCGGCTTTTGGTTCGCGAACTTCTCGGCCGCCGTCGCGGCCGGCATGTCGTACCACGCGTTGAAGTCGGAGGGCACGGCCCTTGTGCAGCCACTGCTGGTGGATCTTCGCGTACTCGCCGTTCCTCTTGAGCTCGGCCAGCGTGTCGTTGATCGCCTTCACCAGCGACGCGTTGCCCTTCTTGATCCCGATTCCATACGGTTCGAACGTGAACAGCCCGCCGACGAGGTCCAAGTTCGCGGGGTCCTGCGCCTCGTAGCCGCCGAGGATGACGTTGTCGGTCGTTACGGCGTCGACGCGGCCGCCCCGCAGCCCGGTCAGGCACTCCGGATACGTCTCGAACGTGACGACGTTCGCTTTCGGAACGAGCCGCCGGATCGTCTGCTCCGGCGTCGAGCCCTGCACGGAGCAGACCGTCTTGCCGTCGAGGTCGCGGTAGCTCTTGACCGGCGAGCCTTTCTTCACGAGCAGCGACTGGCCCGCGCGGTAGTACACGTTCGAGAAGTCGATCGACTTCATGCGCTCGGGCGTGATCGTCGCGGTCGCGACGAACGCGTCGATGTCACCGTTCTGCACGAGCGGGATCCGGTTGTCGGACTTGACCTGCACGAGCTGCACCTTGTCGGCGGAACCGAGAATGTGCTTCGCGATCGCGCGCGCGATGTCGACGTCGAACCCGGTCACCGCGTTCGTCTGCGGGTTCAGCGAGCCGAAGGGCGGCGCGTCGTACTTCACGCCGATCTTGATCGTGCCGCGCTTCTTGATCGCGTCGAGCGAGTTGTCGTCGGCGGCGCGTGACGGCAGCGCCGGGACGACGACGAGCGCGCCGACGAGCGCGGCGAGGGCGGCGATGGTCTTCGGAGCGGCTGACGTTCATGATCACCTCTCACCCTTCGACGCGCTCAGGGTGACGACTTTGTGGCCGATGCCGTGCGCCAGGATCTTCGAAAGGAACAGCTGCGCGCGCGGGTGCTCCGGTGCGGAGAAGAAACGGTCCGGCGGCGCGATCTCGACGATGCGGCCGGCGTCCATGAAGACGACGCGGTCGCCCACCTCGCGCGCGAAGCCCATCTCGTGCGTGACGACGACCATCGTGATGCCGGTGTGCGCGAGCGCCTGCATCACGTCGAGCACCTCCTTGATCATCTCGGGATCGAGCGCGCTGGTCGGCTCGTCGAAGAGCAGCACGCCGGGCTGCATCGCGAGCGCGCGCGCGATCGCGACGCGCTGCTGCTGGCCGCCCGAAAGTTGCGCCGGATACGCGGCGGCCTTCTCCGGCAGCCCGACGCGCTCGAGCAGCGCACGCGCCTCCGACTCCGCCTGTTCGCGCGAGAGACGTTTCACGGTCATCGGCGCGAGGGCGATGTTCTGCAGCGCCGTCTTGTGCGGATAGAGGTGGAAGGCCTGAAACACCATGCCGACCTCGCGGCGAATCGACGCGAGGTCACCGCCGCGTGCGGTCACGCGCTTCCCGCCGACGGTGACCGTGCCGTCCTGCACCGCTTCGAGGCCGTTGACGCACCGGATGAGCGTGCTCTTCCCCGAGCCGGACGGGCCGATGACGACGACGACCTCGCCCTTTGCGATCGCGAGATCGATGTCGATCAAGACATGATGGGTGCCGAACCATTTCTGCACACCCGCGAACTCGATCGCGGCGGGCGCCGTCATCGCGTGAGGGTTCGCCCGTCCGGCGCGGAAAGCCCTGGCTTCCCCGGAGGCTCACGATGATCGCCGCGATGTCCGCACGCACGCTGTTCACCAACGGGACGTTCCACGAGAGCGCGTCGGGCGAGACGCTGCCCGTCGTCGATCCCGCGACGGGCGCCGTCACCGGCGCGATCGCGGCCGGCGGCGCGGCCGACGTCGACCGCGCGGTGCGCAGCGCGACGACGGCGTTCGACGGCGCATGGGGCGCGCTCGCTGCCGCCGACCGCGGTCGCGTGCTCCGGCGCGTCTCCGATGCGATCGCGGCCGATGCGGAGCGGCTCGCGACGATCGAGTCGACCGACACCGGCAAGCCGATCTCGCAAGCGCGCGCGGACGTCGCCGCGGCCGTCCGATACTTCGAGTTCTTCAGCGGCGCCGCGGACAAGCTGCACGGCGAGACGATCCCGTATCTCCCCGGTTACGCCGTGCAGGTGCTGCGCGTGCCCGCCGGCGTGACGGGTCACATCATCCCGTGGAACTATCCGACGCAGATGTTCGCGCGCTCGCTCGCGCCTTCGCTCGCGGTGGGCAACACCACGGTGATCAAGCCGTCGGAGGATGCATCGCAGTCCGTCGTCGCGCTCGCCGAGATCGCCGCGAATGCGGGCGTGCCGCCCGGCGCGATCAACGTCGTGACCGGCCTCGGCGAGATCGCCGGCGACGCGCTCGCGCGGCATCCCGGCGTCGACCTCATCGACTTCATCGGGTCGCCGGAAGCCGGCACGCTCGTGCAGTCGGCGGCCGCGGAGCACCACGCGCGCGTCATCTTGGAGCTGGGCGGCAAGTCGGCGCAGATCGTGTTCGCGGACGCCGATCTCGACGCCGCGGTACCCGCGATCGTGCGCGCGATCGTGCAGAACGGCGGACAGACGTGCTCCGCCGGCAGCCGCGTGCTGATCGAAGCGAGCGCGTTCGACCGCGTGACGGCGCGCATCGCCGATGCGTTCGCGCGGCTGCGCGTCGGGCTGCCGCCGGCCGATCCCGACGTCGGACCGCTCATCAACGCGGCGCAGTTCGCGCGCGTGCGCGGATTCGTGGAGCGCGCGCGGCGCGACGAGGTGCGCGTCGCGGCGAGCAGCACGCTGCCCGGCGACCTGCCGGCGGGCGGGTTCTACGTCGCGCCGGTGGTATTCGGCCCCGTGCACGAACAGCATGAGCTCGCGCGCGACGAAGTGTTCGGGCCGGTGCTCTCCGCGATCCCGTTCGCCGACGAAACGCGACGCGATCCGCATCGCGAACGCGACGGAGTACGGATTGGTCGCCGGCGTGTGGACCGAGAACGGCGCACGGCAGACGCGCGTCGCGCGCGCCCTGCGCGTCGGCCAGGTCTTCGTCAACTGCTACGGCGCGGGCGGCGGCGTCGAGCTGCCGTTCGGCGGGTTCAAGAAGAGCGGCCACGGCCGCGGGAAAGGCTTCGCCGCGATGCACGAGTTCAGCACGCTGCAGACGATCGTGCAGAAGTTCGCGTGAGCGTGCGCGACGGCACCCTCACGGGCAAGGTCGCGATCGTGACGGGCGGCGGCTCGGGATTCGGCGCGGAGATCGCATCGAAGCTCGCCGAGGACGGCGCGACGGTGACGATCGTCGACGTCGACGAGCACGCCGGCCGGCGCACCGCCGCTGCGATCGCCGCACGGTTCGCGGCGCGCGCGACGTTCGCGCACGCCGACGTGACGCGCCGCGACGACGTCGCGGCGGTCGTGCGCCGCACGGTCGACGCGCACGGCGGCCTGGACGTGTACGTGAACAACGCCGGCATCACGCACCGCAACCGGCCGATGCTCGAGGTCGACGAGGCGTGGTTCGACCGCATCTTCGCCGTGAACGTGAAGGCGCTGTACCTCTCCGCACTCGAGGTGGTGCCCGTGCTGCGCGCACGCGGCGGCGGCGCGATGATCGCGATCGCCTCGACGGCGGGCATCCGCCCGCGTCCGGGGCTGACGGTCTACAACGCGTCGAAAGCCGCGGCGATCGGCATCTCGAAGTCGATGGCGGTCGAGTTCGCGCCGGACAACATCCGCGTCAACGCGATCTGTCCCGTCGCCGGCGACACGCCGCTGCTCGCCGAGTTCATGGGCGGCGACACGCCGGAGCTGCGCGCGAAATTCGCGGCGAGCGTTCCGCTGGGCCGCCTCTCGCAGCCGCGCGACATCGCGAACGCCGTCGCGTTCCTCGCCTCGGATGACGCCGCGTTCATCACCGGCGTCGCGCTGGAAGTCGACGGCGGCCGCTGCATCTGAGCGCTACGTCGCCGCTTCTCCGGCATCGAGCGCCGGGAAGTACGACTGCAGCCGTCCTTCACGCCGAATGTCCGATCGTGCAGCAGTGAAAGCTGCCGCCGAACGGATAGACGCGGTCGAACGCGCACGGGACGACATCGCAGCCGAGTGACCGCAAGAGGTCCATCATCGGCTTCTCCGCCGCCTCGACCACGGCGGTTCGTTCGTCGAGCATGAGGATGTTCATCGAGATCCAGCTGCTGACGTCGCGCGCGTTCCCGCTCGGACGCGCGGACAGCGGCGCGGGAACGGCGCGCCAGCCGTTCGCTTCGAACAGCTGATACGAGCCGTCGACGCACGGACGCTCCGGATTCACGAGCACGATGCCGGGACGAACGGGCACGAGCGTGGTGCCGATGTGCGACGGCAGCCGCTCGCGGAAACGGATCGCGTGCACGCGGAAGTCCGGACCGAGGACGCGCCGGAGCCACTCCGCGCCGAGCTCGTTGCTGACGAGGTCGGGCTGCCAGAAGATGTCGCGTCCGAACCGCACGAACGACGCCGCGTCGAACGCCGGCTCGGCCTCGGTGAGCAGCGGTGCCGTCGCGAAATCGAACGCCTCCGCGAACGTCCGCGCACGCTCGTCGTACAGCGCATCGGACATCAGCGGCTTCGGCGCCGCGATCCACTGCGCGCCGGCACGGAAGTACTCGACCAGCAGCCGCCGGTACGCGCGATATTCGAAGAAGCGCGCGCGCTGCGCCATCGGCGCTTCGATGATGCGGTCGCCGACGACGAGCAACACATCGCGCGGGCACGCATTCGCGCGACCGCTCGGAACCGACCAGTCCGGCGTCGTCACGGGCACCGCGTGATCGACCGGATCGGGCCGGCGCACCGTGATGCCGAGCCCGTTCCAGCAGTGCCGCGAACGCGTCCAACTGGCGTTCCGCGTCGTCGACGAGCGCTTGATGGACGCGCGTCCCGCCGGTGCCCGCGTACGGACGCGCGGCGAAGTAGGGTGAGAGCGCCGGTTCATACGCCATGTCGGCGGCGCCGCGCGCCGTACCGACGATCACCTCGCGCAGCGGGTCCCACTCGTTCCAGGAGTTGACCCGGCCGATCGCCGCCACGTCTGCCACACCGCGCGCTTACGCGGGTGTCCGGGCGCATCCTCGCATCGTTCGTCTCGGATCGAATGCGAAGAAGACGCGCAGCGGAGTTCGGCCCGCGCCGCGCGCAGGTCCCAGGCCACCGCCGCCGTTTAGCGCGTGAGAGTCCGCGCAAGCAGCACGTCGTGTGCGCCTCGACGCGATCACGCCGCGACAGGGCGTCGGGTGGCGTCGCGTGCCGGCGCGAGCGGTCGATTCCAACGGCGTTTTCACGTAAGCCCCGGGCGGCGCGGGTAAACCCGCATTATGGTCAAGTCCGCTCTCGCCGCGTCGGTGGTGCTCGCCTCGTTCGTCGCTGCTCCTGCGATTGCGCATCCCCTCGTCATCGCGAACCTGTCGGTCGACACCGTACTACCGTCACCGATAACGAGCGATGCCGCGTTGGCGCGCGCGTACCGCGCCCACCGCGCACGCTACGAGGATGCCTCGCGCAAGCTAGGATTCTCGCCTATGGAGCAGGCACTCGTGGATCAGGCCTTTTCCAGCGGCCACGCACGGTTCGTCTCCGTTCCTCGGCATCTCGACGCGATGAGCGAGTATCGTCACGGCCGCGTGCAGGTGTTGCACGATGTCGTCATTCCGGCGAACGAACACGGCTACGTCGTCGCGCTCAAGGAGCCGAACGCGGTGCTCAACGCCTTCATTCCGAGCGTTTGCGGCAACCTTTCGTACGTGCGTACACCGCGTCCGCTCGTCGCGGCCGCGCGCGTGGCACCGCCCCCGCGCGCTCGTGTCGCGGCCGTCTCCGTCGCGCAGCCCGCACCACCGGCGGCCCTCATAGCGGCTCGGCCCTCGTATGCGATCCCCGAGGGTGCGCCTTCGTATGCGGTGCCCGTCCCGGTTGCGGTGCCCGTCCCGGTTGCGGTGCCGGTGCCGGTCTATGCGGTGCCCTCGTACGGCGTCCGCGTTTACGTCGCACCGCAGTATGTTGTCGGACCGCGATACATCGTCCGGCCGCGATACATCGTCGCACCGCGATACGTCGTCCGGTCGCGATACATCGTCGCGCCGCGATACGTCGTGCGTGAGCGAGCGGAGTACGGCTATGCGCCGCGAGCCCGGTACGGATATCCACCGCGAGCGTTCGCACGATTTGCGCCCGGACGGTACACGGAGCACCGGGGCCGGCGATAGAAGAAGACGAGTCGCGAGTTAACGCAAGGGACTTGCCGAAATGCCGACGTGTCGCAGGGGATGTCCCGAAACTCGAGCGCGACCGGACGCGTATATCGGCAGTGTGCGCCGCTTCGTCGAAGCGATGGGGGAACAGTATCGTCGGCCATTCGGTATGTCGCGACGCTCGCTTTATCGCGAGCTTGAACTCGTACGGCAGGCAGGCTCTATGTCGACGTAGCGTCGCCCGAAAAGAAAGAATTTCCGTGCTTTCTACACGACACCGACGGCCCGTCGTAGCCGAACGGCAGCTAAAACGGGTTCGAATCCCGTTGGGGCTACCACGAGAACCGCGCTACGGCGCGGTTTTTCACTAAGGCGAGCGAGCAGCGGTTGCCCTACGGTGGCCCTGTCGCTCACGCGCATACGCGTTCGCAGTCGAACGGCCCGTGAAAGCGCAACTGGCAAAGGGGCGAGGTACGCGTGTCGGGGCGGGGGCATATCATGGCGGCGATGCCGTCGGAACGATGTGCACGGTGCCGCCAGAAGCTCGTTTTGCGATTGCGGCTAACACCGCCGAAGGCTTCGGCGAAGTGTTCTTCTATGCGCCACCCGGCGTCACGGAAATACGCTCACTGCTCGACATCGCTTTCTTCTGTCGGGACTGCGTTATACGCGCAGCACGATCTGCACAGAATGAAGAGGCCGTCGAACGCCTTGAAGCGGAGGCGCGCAGTCTCGGCGGAGTCTCCCATAAGCGCGACGCGAGCGCACCCGCCCCCGCATAGAAAGTCGTGGTCGTCTCGCCCTGGCGGCGATACCGGGAGATCGGCCGGGCTCAGGACCATCGCGAGGCGCTTCGCCGCTGGAACACCAGCCTTCAAGGCTTCAAAATGGTCTTTCGCCCGTGCAACCTTTGCGCGCGACTGCGTAAGGTCTAAGCCGAGGGCCACGCCTCCTGGCCGTTCCGCGTGTCGCGATCGCCGGCAGCATCAGCCTCCTTGCGGCACACGTACGCGCCGGCTTTCGTGTTGCCGTACCAGCGCATGCCCTTCTCGTGGTAGATGCCGTCGTTCGTATTGAGCCACACCACTTGATCGTGCCGACGGTGCTTCTGCGCCGCGGCTTCCGTCGAGAAGAGCTGCAATTGCCCGGCGGTGACGGGTGCCTGCGTGACACGCTTCGCGAAGCCGGCCGTTGGCGATACGAGTAGTGCGGCGGCCATGAGGGCCACGCACACGAACCGAAATGGATTCCTCCCCGAAAGGACCGAGTGGCGTCCGGCGCCCCTTCGCGACGGGTCGACTGAATCAATCCGCCGCTGCGCCCTGTCGCAGTACACCGAGCGCGAGCTACCGGCGGACGATGCTGCGTACGATGGCGCGGAGTTCATCAATCTCGCGTTGCTGTGCGCGAATCTCCGCACGAAATTGCGCGCGCTGTACCGCGCCGTCGCGCTGCTTTGCGACCAACCGCGCGTTCTCTGCGTGCAGCGCCTTGATCGCCGCGAGCGCGACGCCGTCCTCGTCGATCGAGGTGATGTGGCGATCATCTTCGCCGACGCCGAACGCGGCGTAGAAATCCTGGGCCATCGGCCCGACGTGGCGAACGCCGCGTTCCGAGACGTAGCTCCACGTGCTGATCGGCAACGTCGCCACCTTGTCGAGGACTTCGGCGTCGTCGATGCGCGCGACGTTCGTCTTCATCGCGCGGTCGCTCGCCGATGCCCAGGTGCCCGATCCGCTCGCGAGCGTCGCGCCGACCGTGTTCGTTGCGTTCGTCCAGAGCTTGAAGCCGCCCGATGCGCGCGCGAGAAATTCGTCGTCGACCCTCGACGTCAGCTGCGTGGCTCCGCTCGAGTCATCACTCCACACGAAGGACCCGGCGGTCGCGGCGTTCGAGTCGACGCCGGCCGCGAGGCTCTGGTTGCCGGATGCCGTGTTCTTCGAGCCGCCCAGGACGGTCGCGTGCTCACCCGACGCGGTGTTGTTCGCCCCGCCCGCGACGTTCGACGCGTTGCCCGACGCCGTGTTGGATTTACCCCCCGCGACCGTGCCCCATTCCGCGGTCACGCTGTTGGCCGCGCCGCCGCCGATCGTCGCGTCCTCCGCGGTCGTCGCGGGGATCGTATTCGCGTCTCCTCCGCCGATTACCGAGTACTCCGCCGAAGCCGCGTTGCTGCGGCCTCCGCCGATGACCCCGGCAGACCCGCTTATCGTGTTGTCATATCCCGCACCGATCGCCGACCCATCGGCGTTGCTGATTAAGTTGTAGCCGCCGGAACCGATCCACGCATCGGTCGCCGGAGTGACCTCGCCCCCGATGACGTTGCTCGTGCCGGCTGCGATCGCGCTACTCTCATCGCACACTTGGTTGCTGGAGCCGACCAGCACGCCCTAGTACTCCCCCGCCGCGACGTTGCCGGCGCCGCCTCCGATGAACGAGTCGGTGCCCGGTGCCGTGCACGAGCCGCTCTGCAACCGGCGGGCTGCTCCCGGGGCACGGCGGCCCCTTTCGGCACGACACCGACGGGAGCGCTGCTTGCGGCGGAGCCGCCACTCGAGCACGCGACGAGGAACGTGACACACAGCCGCAGCGAAGAATCCGCGCAATAGCATTGGCCGATGTGCCTGCCGAAAACTCCCGCCGCGCGAGCTCGACTTGCGAAGGCGTAAGCGCCGGTCGCCGCCCGACACGTTCGCCGCTTCGCTTCTTCGCCCGCCAGCCGTTCCGACGTCCGCTCTTGGATCATAGCGCGCTCGTACTCCGGCAGCGCTCCGAAGATTCCGAGCAGCATTCGGCCGGCGGCCGTCGTCGTGTCGATCGACTCGCGCAGCGACCGCAGGTGCGCCCCGCGCTCGCGCAGCGTGTCGACGATCCGCACTAGGTCGGAAAGGTCGCGGCCCAGCCGGTCAAGCGCGACGACCGCGAGCGCTTCTCCCGGCTGCAACTCGGCCAACGCGGAGGAAAGGCCGTCGCGATCGCGCTGTGCGCCGCTCACGCCCTCGTCGGCGTACACTGCGGCGACACCGATCGCGCGCAGACCGTCCGCCTGTTGCTCGACGGTCTGCGACGTCTTGCTGACCCTCACGTAGCCGATGGTCCGTTTCGGGACGACGTTTTGGGACGCGCGGAACACCGGCTGAACGGGTGTTGTCCCGTTTCCCGCAATCGAGGGATTTCGGGACGCCTGGAATTCCGTTCAATCGATCTGCGTCGAATCGTAGGCTCGCATGATCGCGGTTCGAACGGCCTTCTTCGGCTACACCGTCTCCGTTGCGCGGCGGCTCACTGCGTATTGCAAGACTCGGTCTACTAGTGCTTCGAAAGAGATTCCGGCGTGAGCTGCTTCGTCGGGGACCAGGCTCGTCGGCGTGAGACCCGGCAGCGCGTTGACCTCAAGGATCGTCGGGCGGCCGTGGTCCGTCACGATGAAGTCGGTGCGCGAATAATCGCGCAGGCCGAGCAGCCGGTGCACGGACAGTGCGAGCGTCTGCAGCCGCAGCGTGAGGTCGTGATCGATCGGCGCCGGAATGAGGTGGCGCGAGCCGCCGGGCTTGTACTTCGCGTCGTAACTGTAGAACTCGTCATTCGCGATGATCTCGACGACCGGCAGCGCTTCTTCGCCGAGCACGCCGCACGAGAACTCGCGCCCCGGAACGAACTCTTCGGCGAGGATCTCGGGCGTGCGCTCTGCGGCGGCGATCATCGCGTTCGTCCACGCTTCGTGGGTGCGCACGATCTCGACGCCCGCACTCGATCCGCTGAAGCGCGGCTTCGTGACGAGCGGAAGGTTCAGCGACCCCGGCAGCAGCGGCAGCGTGCCGCCGCCGAGGTCGAACGTGTCCCACGCGGGCGTCGGCAGGCCTTCGGCGGCGAGCAGCTTCTTCGTGAGGTGTTTGTCGAGCGAGAGCGCGCACGCCGTCACGCCGCTGCCGGTGTACGGCAATCCCATCCAGTCGAGCACGCCTTGGATGGTGCCGTCCTCGCCGCCCGTCCCGTGTAGCGCGTTGAACACGACGTCGGGCGCGATCTCGCGCAGCGCGTCGACGAAGCGCGCGTCGAAGTCCAGCGAGCGCGCGTCGTGACCGAGCTCGGCGAGCGCGCGCATCACGCACGTGCCGCTCTCGATCGAAACTTCGCGCTCGGCGCCCGGCCCGCCCATGACGACGGCGACTTTCAGCTTCGGCATCAGCTCGCGGTGAATTCTCCGACCAGATGAACTTCGAGATGCAACTCGACGCCGAACCGCTCTTCGACCGCTCGACGGACCCGTGCGAGAAGCGTGGCGACGTCGCGCGCGGACGCGCCGCCGGTGTTGACGATGAAGTTGGCGTGCAGGCCGGACACTTCGGCTCCGCCTTCACGCCAGCCCTTGGCGCCTGCGGCCTCGATCAACCGCCCCGCGTGGTCGCCGTCGGGATTGCGGAAACACGACCCGGAGTTGGGGATCGCGACGGGCTGCGTCGCCTTCCTGCGAACGAGTCGCGACTGCAGCCGCGCGCGTACGGCCTTCGGGTCGCCGCGCTCGAACCGCAGCGTGCTGCGACAGACGATCGCGTCGCGCGGGATCGACGTCTCGCGATAGCGCCACCCCACGTCGATCGCGTGGGGCTCCGGCCGGGACGGCGTCTGCACGATCACGTCGGCTGCGAACTCGCCGATCTCGCGGTCGGTTCCGGCGTTCATGCGAAGCGATCCGCCGACCGTGGCCGGGATACCGGCCAGCCCGTCGACGCCGATCCCGCCGAGGCTCGCGACCTTCGTGCACAGCGCCGGCAACGATGCGCTGCCGCCCGCGTTGGCGATCACCGCGCCGTCGACCGGCGCGCGCGTCGAGCGCGGTGAACTCGCCGTCGAGGCGGAGGACGATGCCGCGGATGCCGCCGTCGCCGACGAGCAGATTCGAACCCGAACCGAGGACGAACATCGGCAGCCGGCGCTTGAACACGCGGCGCAGGACGAAGGCGAGCTCGTCCGTCGTGCGCACGTCGAGCAGCGCGTCGGCCGGCCCGCCGATCTTCCACCACGTGTGCGGCGCGAGCGGTGCGTCGAACTGCGCGCGCTCGCCGAGCGGTTCGCGCAGAGCGTTGCGGTCGGTGTCGTCGAGGACCGCGACGGTCTTCATCGTGGCGCACCCTTCGACAAGCTCAGGGTGACAACACCGCCGGGGCCGTCGTGATGCGGCGGCCGAGCTCGTGGGCAATCGACGAGATCGAGCCGGCGCCGAGCATGAGGACGAGCGCGCCGTCGGGCGTGGCGCGCGGGATCGTGTCGGTGAGCGATTCGACGTCGTCGACGTAGGTGACGGGCGTGCCCGATGCTTCGAGCGGCGCGCCGATGCTGCGCTCGGTGACGCCGGGGATCGGCTCTTCGGACGCCGCGTAGATCGGCGTGAGGTACACGCGGTCGGCGCCCGCGAGCGCTTCGGCGAAGTCGCTCTTGAGGAACTTCGTGCGCGTGTACCGGTGCGGCTGAAAGGCGACGACCACCGGCGAACCGTTCGCGTACGTGCGCGCCGCCGCGATCGTCCGCGCGATCGCGGTCGGATGATGCGCGTAGTCGTCGACGACCGTGATCGCTCCGCGGCCGACGATCTCGAAGCGCCGCCGCACGCCCTGGAACGACGCGAGCGCGCGGGCGACGTCCGCGAAGGCGATGCCGGCCGCGAGCGCGGCGCCTACCGCGCCGAGCGCATTCTGCACGTTGATCTCGCCCGGCACGTTGAGCGCGATCTCGCCGAAGCGCGGGACCGTGAAGCGCGATCCGAGATCGACGTACGTCACGTCGACGGCGGTCAACTCCGCCGGAGCGCGCGTCGCGAACGTCTTCACGCGGCCGCGCAGACCCTCCGCGAGCTCCGCGCCGGCGGCGTCGTCGACGCCGATCACGAGCTGCCCCGCGCGCAACGTCGTGGTCGCGAACGACGCGAACTGCGCGCGCATCTGCGCGACGCCGTCCTGCGAGGTGACGTGATCGTTCTCGATGTTCGTGATCACGGCGATCGCCGGACGCAGCTCGAGGAACGAGCCGTCCGACTCGTCGCTCTCCGTGATGAACCACTCGCTCGTTCCGGCGCGCGCGTTGCTGCGCGAGTCGACGCGGATACCGCCGACGGAGATCGTGGGATCGAGTCCGGCGCTTTCGAAGATCGTCGCGAGCATCGCGGTCGTCGTCGTCTTGCCGTGCGTCCCCGCCACGGCGACGAGGGTGTGCCCGCGCGTGAGCTCGCCGAGCATCGCACCGCGCGTCACCACGCGCTGCCCGCGCTCGCGCGCCGCACGCTGCTCCGGATTGTCGCTCGCGATCGCGGACGACACGACGACGACGTCCGCATCCGCACCGTTCGCCGCAGCATGACCGATCGCGATGCGAACGCCTTCCGCTTCCAGCTCGGCGGTCAACGGCGTGCGGCTCACGTCGGAGCCGCTCACGCGAGCGCCGCGCGCGAGCAGCAGCCGCGCGATCGCGCTCATGCCGATCCCGCCGACGCCGACGAGATGGTATGCCGTGTCCGTCACGGTTCTCGTGCGTTCGCCTCGGCGGCGGCGCGCACCCGCGCCGGAACGGTCGCCTCGATGCGTGCGACGATCGTCGCACCCGCGTTGCGCGGCGCGAGCGACCGGGCGGCACGCCGCATCGCGGCGTGACGGTCGGGCTCGAGCAGCTCGCGCAGCGTCCACCAGAGCCGATCGCCGTCAAGAGCGGCGTCGTCGAGCACGACCGACGCGCCTGCCGCGGCGAACACCGCCGCATTGTGCGCTTGGTGCTGATCCGCGGCGAACGGATACGGAATCAGCACCGACGGAGTGCCCGTCGTCGCGAGCTCGGCAAGCGTCGACGCACCCGACCGCGCGATCACGACGTCGGCCGCGGCGTACGCGTCCGACGGATCGTCGAGATACGGCACGAGCTGCACGCGATTACCCGCGGCGACATCACGCTGCTCCGCCTGCATGTACGCGAAGTCGCGCTCGCCCGAGACGTGCAGAACCTGCCACTCGGGCTGCAGCGTGCGCCGCGTCACCAGCGCCGTCAGCGCTTCGTTGATCGAGCGCGCGCCTTGGCTGCCGCCCATCACGACGATCGTCGTCCGGTCAGGATCGAGGCCGAGACGCTCGCGCGCGCTCGCCGCATCCTTCGCGATGCGCAGCGACGCGCGGACCGGCGCACCGGTCAGGATCGCTTTGCGGCCGAACGCCGCTTCCGACGCCGCGTACGTGGTCCACACTTCGTCGACGAGCGGCTTCAGAAGCCGGTTCGTCAGCCCGGGCGTGACGTTGATCTCGAGCAGCGCGATGCGCGCGCGCACGATCCGCGCGGCGCGCAGAATGCGTGCCGCGACGACGACCGGAAAGCACACGTAACCGCCCGTCGCGACGACGACGTCCGGGCGAAAACGCGCGAGCGCGCCGAGCGCGACGCATACGCCGGCCGCGTTCGCCGCGATCGTCCGCAGCGTGCCGAGCGAAATGCTGCGCTGCAGCGGTGCGCTCGGGACGAACGTCAGCGGAATCGTCTTCACGATCGACGCTTCGAGGCCGTGGCGGTTGCCGAAGAAGCGCGCTTCGTACGCGTCGCCGCCGATCGACGCGCGCAGCGCGTCGTCGATGGCAAGCGCGGGATAGACGTGGCCGCCGGTGCCGCCGCCGGTGAGCGCGACGCGCAGGCGCACGCGGCGCGCGCTCAGGCCGGCGACGCGGTCGCGACGGCGATCGCGTCGTACACGCCGGGAGAACGCTGCTCCAGGCGCAGGTCGACGACCCAGCTGGAGCCCGTGCCCGCGCGCGTGAAGCGCTGCGCCGTCGCCTCGCCTTCGACGACCGCGGGCTCGGCGCGCCATCCCGCGGCGGCGAAGCGCGCGGCGAGCCGGGCGAGCACGGACGACTGCAGCAAGCTGCTGCGGACGACCGCCGTCGACGCGATGCGTCCGGGCGCGACGGCGCGCGACGGTGCCTCGATCGTCAGCCCCGGGATGTTGCCGAGAACCGGCAGCGGCGCCGCCCCTGCCGCGGCGTCGCGCCGAGCCGCCGACGCGCACGGCTCCGCCGACGACGGCATGACGTCGACGTCGAGCGCGCGCCGCGCGCCGTCGTGCACGAGCGTGAGGAACAGCGCGGGGCCGTAGCCCGGCGGACACCAGCGCTGCGTCGCGGGCTCGTCGCCGACGAACAGGTTCGCGAAGCCGCTCGCCGTGCTGCGAACGTAGCCGCGCGCCTTCAGCGATGCGCCGATCGCGCTGAGTTGCGCGCCGGTCTCCGGCGCCGGGCGATAGTAGATGCGCACGCGTTCGGGCGGGTTCGTGCCGGCGATCCACGACGAGCCGAGGATCGCGAGCGCCGGGGCGGGGTTCGGACCGGCGAAGCCGGGCGGCAGCACGCCGTCCGCGACGCGGAGCGCGGCGGCCGAGGCGCCGTTCGCGGCCGCGACGCGCCGGAGAAGATCGCGATGGTCGTCGCTCGCCGCCGACGCGAACGCCGTGGCGGCGACGACCAGCATCACCGCGACGGCGAGCGAACGGCTTGCGCGAACCGGCACGAGGCCGTCTTCGCGGTGCCGCGGCGGCGGTCCGGTAGCGCGCCGCACGCTGCGTTCAGCTCGTACGATGCCGACCGACGTTCGCAATCAGCGCGACGAAGATGAGCGAGACGATGAGCGACGTCCCGCCGAAGGAGATGAACGGAAGCGGCACGCCGGTGACGGGCCACGACGACGTGACGACGCCGATGTTGACGAACGCTTGGATCACGAGCGCGAATGTGCACCCCATCGCGAGCAGCATGCCGAAGCGGTCGGGCGCCTTGAGCGCGAGCGTCGTCGCGCGGACGGCGAACAGCACGAACAGCGCGATGACCGCGACGCAGCCCAGCATGCCGAGCTCTTCGCCGAGCACCGCGAAGATGAAGTCGTTGTGCGCTTCGGGCAGATAGAAGTACTTCTGCCGCGATGCGCCGAGACCGACGCCGAAGATCCCGCCGCTGCCGAGCGCGAGCAGCGACTGCACGATGTGGAAGCCGGTGTTCTGCGCGTCCTTCCACGGATCGAGGAACGCGAAGATGCGCGCGCGCTTGTACGCGGACGATCCGACCGCGAGCGCCGCGGGCGGCAGCATGACCGCCAGCGCCATCAGCAGGTGCGGGATGCGCGCGCCGGCAGTGAAGAGCAGCGCGAACGCGGTGAACACGTACAGCGACGCCGTGCCCATGTCCGGCTCGGCGAGCACCGCACCGGCGAGCATCACCGTGACGAACAGCGTGGGAACGACACCTTTCGAGAGCGATCGGACGCCCTCACCCAGCTGCGCGAGCTTCGCGGCGAGGAACAGCACCAGCGCGAGCTTCGCGAGCTCCGACGGCTGGAACGACAGCGCGCGGAATCCGAGCCATCGCCGCGATCCGCCCGCGGCGGAGCCGACGTGCGGCAACAGCGTCGCGACGAGCAGCAGGAACGCGACGACGACGAAGGCCGGAGCGACCGCGCGCAGCCGCCGGTAGTCGATGCGGTACGCGGCGTACGCGAGCACGAGCCCGACGGCGAGGTAGACGACTTGCCGCTTGAGGTAGTACGCCGTGTCGTGATACTCGGCGTACGCCGTCGCGCTCGACGCGCTGAACACCATGACGAGCCCGATGACGACGAGAAACGCGACCGCGCCGAGCAGCAGCGCGTCGGGCGGTTTGAGAACGGGCTTGACGCGCGACCCCGCCTGCGCGCGCGGCGGCTCGCCGAGTCGCGGACGCGCCGCGACGCGCGCGCTTGCCCTAGCGTGCACCGGCGACCGGATCCCGGAGCGCGCGAACGGCGCCGGCGAACTCTTCGCCGCGGTGCTCCGCCGAACGGAACATGTCGAACGACGCGCATCCCGGGGAAAGCAGCACGACGTCGCCCGCATTCGCCACGCCGTGCGCGATGCGCACCGCCTCGTCCATCGACGACGCACGCGTCACCTTCGCGCGCTTCACGACGGCGCCGATCTCGTCCGCGGCGTCGCCGATCAGCACGACGGCCTTCGCGCGCGAGCTCACGACCTTGCCCATCTCGGCGAAGTCGGTGCCCTTCGACTTGCCGCCCGCGATCAGGACGATCGGCCGGTCGAACGCGCGCATCGCGGCGATCACCGCACCGGGGTTCGTCGCCTTGGAATCGTCGACGTAGCTCACGCCGTCGATGTCGGCGACGCGCTCGAGCCGGTGCGCGAGCGGACGGAACGTCCGCACGCCGTCCCGGATCGCCTCGATCGGGAGCCCCGCCGCGAGAGCGACCAGCGTCGCGCCCAACACGTTCTCGACATTGTGCGCGCCCAGCAATCCGATGTCGGCGACCGGCATGACGGCGATCGGACGCGGATCGCCCGTCGGCGGCGCGTACACGATGGACTCGCCGTTGCGCACGTACAGGGTCGACTGCCGGTGCGGCTCGCGCGAGAACCAGAGCGCGCGCGCTTTGATACGATTCTGGTCTTCGCCGGGCGCGGTCGCGACGATCGGATCGTCGAGGTTGCCGACGAACGTGTCGCCGGCGTTCTGGTTGGTGAAGATGCGGAACTTCGCTTCCGCGTACTCTTCCATCGAATGATAGCGGTCGAGGTGATCCGGCGTGACGTTCAAGATCAGCGAGATGCGCGGCTTGAACGAGCGGATCGACTCGAGCTGGAACGACGACACCTCGGCGACCACCCAGTCGTCGTGCGCGGCCGCCGCGGTTTCGCGGATCAGCGCGTTGCCGATGTTGCCGCCGACGTGAACGCGCTTGCCCGCCGCCGCGAACACGGCGCCGACGAGCGCCGTCGTCGTCGTCTTGCCTTTCGTGCCGGTCACCGCGACGATCGGCGCCTTGCAGAGGCGATACGCGACCTCGACCTCGCTGAACACCGGCAGTCCCGCCGCCTGCACCTGCCGCACCAGCGGGTTGTTCAGCGGGATTCCGGGCGAGAGCACGGCGACCGTCACGTGCTCGAGCGCATCGGCGAGCTGCGCCGGCGGAACGAAGGGCACGTTCGCGGCGCGGAGCTCGTCGAGCGCTTCGCCGAGCTCTTCCGGCGGCGCTTCGTCCGTCGCGACGACCGATCCGAGACGTGCGCGCAGCACGTCGACGCTTGCGCGGCCGCTGCGGCCCAGTCCGATGACGAGCGCGTGGTCGGTGCGGTCGAAACGGCCGCTGGTGGATTGCATCATGCGGTGCGCGCCATGAGGGCGAAGCCGAGAAGCGAGAGGACGAACGATGCGAGCCAGAAGCGCGACGTCACTTTCGTCTCCGGCCAGCCTCCGAGCTCGAAGTGGTGGTGGAGCGGGCTCATCCGGAACACGCGCCGTCGCGTGGCTTTGTACGATGCGACTTGAATGATGACACTCAAGGTTTCGGCCGCGAAGACGCCGCCGATGAGCAAAAGGAACAGTTGCGTACGTGTCAGGATCGCGACGCCCGCGAGCGCGCCGCCGAGCGCGAGCGCGCCGGTATCGCCCATGAACACGCGCGCCGGATGCCGGTTGTAGAGCAAGAAACCGAGCACCGCACCGACGGTGGCGGCGGCGAACAGCGGTATCCCGAGCGCGACGTGCGCCATCGCGCCGGCGCAGATGAGCACGAGCAGCGGCGGCACGATGACGCCGCCCGCCAAGCCGTCGAGACCGTCGGTGAGGTTGACGGCATGCGTCGTCGACATGACGACGACGACCGACAGCACGTACCACGCCCACGACGGCACCGGACCGATGCCGAACAGCGCGGTCGTCTGCGGACCGGCGAGCACGAGGAACAGCACGGCAGCGACGCCGGTGAGGAGCAGCTTCGGCAGCGCGCGCAGCCCGCGGTTCTTCCGTTGCCGGATCGACATCGCGTCGTCCCATGCACCGATCGCCATGCACGCGTACACGAGGACAAGCAGCGCGAACGTGCCGCGCGACGGGGCGAGCAGCAGAGCGATCAGCGGTGCGACGCCGAACAGCAGCCCGCCCATCGTCGGCGTCCCCGTCTTCGACCGGTGCGTCTGCGGCGCGTCTTCGTACGCGATTTGACGCGCGGCCGCGCGCCGCAGCGTGTCGATGAGCGGACGGCCGAGCAGCGCCGTGACGAGAAACGCCGGGATGCCGGCGAGAACGAGCGCGGCGATCAGCGTACCGAGTCCGAACGGCATGCGCACGAGGTGCAGCGCGAGCGCCGTCATGCGCTCTCACCCTTCGACGCGCTCAGGGTGACGTCGCTGGGCACGGTGACGTCGCTGGGCACGGTGACGTCGCTGGGCACGGTGACGTCGTTGGGCACGGTGATGCCGGTGGCCGGCCCCTCTACCAGCGGGTTCGCGCCTTCGCCGCGCCACGTCAGGACGACGATGGGGGTTTGCTCGTCGCCGTTGCCGTGCGGGTTGCCGATCAGTGCGCGCTCGACCGCGTGGCGGTCGACGTGCGGCGATGCGCCGAGCGCCTTCGCGCGGCGAAGATCGTTCGCATCGACGATCGCGACGTGGACGCCGAGCGCGCTCGCGAGCTCGGTCGCGACGCGGTCGGGTTCCGCCGGCCCGAGCACGATCGCGCGCTCGTACGGAGGCAGCGTGCCGGTGTAGCCGTCGATCGCCGCGATCGCTTCGCCGAGCACTTCGTAGAAGACGCCGCGTTTGCCGCGCAGACGGCCGAACACGTGCATCGCGAGCGCCCACAGCGTCTTGCGCGTGCCGACCTGATCGATCACGAGCTGCAGCGACTCCGGCTGACTCACGGTCGCGAGCGGGTCGGCGTGCCGCGAGAGTACCTGCGCGAGCCGGGACGGTCGAATCATCTCGGCCGCGATGAAGCGCGACTGCGCGATCGCCACGGCCGTCTCGGCGATCGCGACGAGGTCTCCCGGGCGCGCGATGCCGTGCACGGCGTCGCGCACGAGCGCTTCGAGGTCGTCGTCCGGCGCGATCAGCCGCGTTCGTACGGGAATCGCGATCAAGCCCTCGCGGAGGCCGCTTTCGCGAATCGCGACCGGGATCACGCGAAGACGTCCGCGCCGAGCGCTTCCGCGATCTGTTCCATCTTGTACACGCGCGAGCCCTTGAGCAGCACCGCGTCGCCGCGGCGCAGGTTCGCACGGAGCCAGTCGACGGCTTCGCCGTTCGTCGCGTAGCGCACGACGTTGCCGCCCTTGCCTTCGACGCCGCGAGCCGTCTCCGGTGCGAACGTGCCGCCCGCGAGCACGACGTCGGCGCGCGACGCCGCGACCTCCCCGATCTTGCGATGCATCGCCGGCGCGTCGTCGCCGAGCTCCGCCATGCTGCCGAGCACGGCGATGCGCCGCTCCGCCTCCTCGCGGCCGAACGCGGCGAGCGTCGCGAGCGTCCCCGACAGCGACGCGTTGTACGCATCGAAGATCAGCCGCACGTCGCCGGGCAGCTCGACGACCTCGTAGCGCCCGTGCGGCAGCGTCAGCGCCGCGACGGCGTTCGCGAGCGCGGTGATGCTCGCGTCGCACAGCACCGCGGCGCCGAATGCGGCCGCGAGGTTACGACGGTTGTGATCGCCCGGAAAACCGATCGCGATCGCGTGCGTCTCCGTGGTCCCGTCCTCGAGGATGGACCACACCGCGTCGCGTTCGACGACGA
This sequence comes from Vulcanimicrobiota bacterium, assembly GCA_963841685.1. Lineage (GTDB taxonomy): Bacteria > Vulcanimicrobiota > Vulcanimicrobiia > Vulcanimicrobiales > Vulcanimicrobiaceae > Vulcanimicrobium. The sequence continues at coordinate 404,019 of CAWJDU010000003.1, read as the reverse complement.
CCGCACGCGCGCCGTGCGGCGGGCGCTCGCCGTCGATCCCGTACCACAGCGGTGGTGCGGCGAGCGACGGCGCGCGCTCGCGGGACGCCGCGTCGGCGAGGTTCAGCACCGCGCGCCGTGCGCGCGACGGCACGGCCCACTTCGTCTCGGCGATACGCTCGCGCGAGCCCATGATCTCGATGTGCGCTTCGCCGACGTTCGTCAGGAGGCCGACGTCCGGCCGCGCCGCCGCGACGAGCACGTCGAGATCGCGGAACTTGCGCGCGCCCATCTCGACGATGGCGACCCGCGCATCGCCGCGCTCCAGCCCGCACAGGAACTTCGCGACGCCGATCTCGTTGTTCTCGTTCTCCGGCGTCGCGACGGCCGGTACGTGCGCGCCGCGCAGCAGCGCGAGCAAGAACTGCTTCGTCGTCGTCTTGCCGGTGCTGCCCGTGACGGCGACGACCGGACCGCGTACGTGCGACCGCGCGAGCCCCCCGAGATCGAGATACGCCTGCTGCGTGTCCGCGACGATCAGCGCCGCGCGCGCGGCGGGCACGGACGCGGCGTGCTCGACGATCGCGCACGCGGCTCCGCGCGCGAAGGCTTCCTCGACGTACTCGTGGCCGTCGAAGCGGTCGCCGCGCAGCGCGAGGAACGCCGCGCCGCGCGGCATCGAGCGCGTGTCGGTGTGGACCAGCAGCGACGGCGGCAGCGCCGCAGCGTGTACCGCAGTCGCGCGCGTCGCCTCGATCGCATCGCGAGTCTCGAGCTTCACCGCAGCGACTCGGCGCGCTTTGCGAAGGCGGTGCGCACCTCGTCGCGATCGTCGAACGCGAGCGTCTGATCGCCGACGATCTGGTACGTCTCGTGGCCCTTGCCCGCAACGACGACGGTGTCGCCTGCCTGCGCGTCCGCGATCGCGCGCCGGATCGCGCGCCGCCGGTCGATCTCGATGTCGGTCGCGCCGGCGCCGTGCGCGATCGCGCGCGCGATCTCGAGCGGGTCCTCGCTGCGCGGGTTGTCGGACGTGACGATCACGCGATCGGCGAGGCGCGCGGCGATCTCGCCCATCTCGCTGCGCTTGCCCGGATCGCGGTCGCCGCCGCAGCCGAACACGACGATGAGGTCGCGCTTGGTCGTCTCGCGCACCGCGCGCAGCACGTTCTCGAGCGCGTCGGGCGTGTGCGCGTAGTCGACGATCGCTTCGATGCCGAACGCGCCGAAGCGCTCCATGCGTCCGGGCACCGCTCGCGCCGATGCCAGCCCGCGACGGATCGCGTCGGCCGGTACGCCGAGCAGCGAGGCGCAGCCGAGCGCCGCGAGCGCGTTGCGCACGTTGAACCGGCCCGGCAGATGGATTGCGAAGTCGCCGTCGCCGACGCGGAACGTCGAGCCGTCGCCGGCGACGCGCACGTCCGTCGCGCGAAATCCGCCGGGCGCCTCCGCATCGATCGCGTACGGACGCGCCGATCGGCCGATCGTCGCATCGCCCAGGAACCGCGCGCCCCATTCGTCGTCCGCGTTGATGACGCTGTTCTTCGCGAGCTCGAAGAGACGGCGCTTCGCAGCGGCGTACGCGGCGATCGTGCCGTGGAAGTCGAGGTGATCGCGCGTGATGTTGGTGAGCGCGGCGACGTCGAACGCGACGTGGTCGGCACGGTGCAGCGCGAGCGCGTGCGACGACACCTCCATCGCGACGGCACGCGCGCCCGCGTCGCGCTGCGCGGCGAGCAGCTCGTGGAGCTCGAGCGCGAGCGGCGTCGTGTTGCCGAGCTTCCAGCGCCGTTCGCGGAACTCGCCGCCGAGCGTGCCGATGATGCCGCACGGGATGCCGGCCGCCTCGAAGATCTCGCGCAGCAGGTGCGTCGTCGTCGTCTTGCCGTTCGTGCCGGTGACGCCGACGACGGTGAGCGCCGACGACGGCCGGTCGTAGAATGCGTCCGCGAGCGATCGAGACGGCGATCCGCGTGTCGGCGACGGCGACGGTCGGGACGGGCGCCGTCACGGTGCGGGCCGCGTCGTGCACGACCGCGACCGCGCCGCGAGCGACCGCGTCCGCGATGAACGCGTGTCCGTCCGCGCGCTCACCGCGCAGCGCGACGAAGAGCGTGCCGGGTCCGGACGGCACGCGAGTCGGCGGCGATCGCGTCGACGGACGCCGGGAGCGTGCCGGTGACGCGTGCGCCCGAGAGCGCAGCAACGAGCCGGGCGGTGTCACGCATCAGTGCTCGCGCTTCGGCGTCTCGTGCCGAGGGACCAAGCGCGGCGAGCCGCTCACGGCCGGCATGATCTCGGCATGCATCATCGCGTCGCGGGCGAGCGCCGTGAAGACGGGCGCGGCGACCTGAGAGCCGTAGATCGAGCCGCGCGGGCGCTCGACCTTGACGAGGATGACGAACCGCGGCCGGTCCGCCGGGATCATGCCGACGAACGATGCGATGTACGCGCCGGCGAGGTAGCCTCCGGCGCCGACGACTTGCGCCGTGCCCGTTTTCCCCATGGTCGTGTAGCCCGGGACCCGCGCCGTCGGGTTGCCGGTGCCGATCCGGACGACGGCGCGCAGGTAGCGTTGCAGCACGGCCGCCGTCCGCTCGGAGATCACACGCCGCTGGACCTCGCGGCCGAAGCGGCGGACGACCTTGCCGCTCGGGTCCTCGATCGCCGATACGATCCGGGGCCGCAGCAGCAGGCCGCCGTTCGCGATGGCCGCGTACGCCCGGATCAGCGCGAGCGGCGTGATCGAGATCGAATGGCCGAACGAGATCGTCGGCAGCGTCGAGCCGCTCCAATCGGACGGGGGGTTGACGATGCCCGGGCTCTCGCCCGGAAGATCGACGCCGGTGAGGTCGCCGAACCCGAAACGCCGGATCGTTCGGTACATCGCCGTCGGGCCGGTCGCGAGGCCGATCTCCGCGGCGCCCACGTTGTGCGAGTACGCGATGATCTGCTCGATCGACTCGCTGCCGCCGAGCCCGCCGGCCATCATGCCGTCCTCGGCGTTGTGGATGACGCGGCCGCCGACCTCGAGCGCATCGCGCGCAGGAAAGCGCGCATCGGCGCCGATTCGACCGCTCTCGAGCGCCGCGGCCGCCGTGATGAGCTTGAACGTCGAGCCCGGCTCGTACGCGTCGGTGACCGCGCGGTCGCGCCACTGCGACGGCGTGAACGAGCCGAAGTGCGCGGGATCGTAATCGGGCATGTTCGCGACCGCGAGCAGCTCGCCGGTCCACGGGTCCATGACGATCGCGCTCGCGCTGCGCGCCGACCACTTCCTCATCGTGTCGCGCAGCAGCCGTTCGGCCTCGAACTGCAGATACGGATCGATCGTGGTGACGACGTTGTCGCCCGCCGTCGCGCGCTGCACGACCTGCGTCTCGCCGAACGGGATCGCGCGCCCGAACTGATCCGCTTCGATGCGCACGCGGCCCGACGTTCCGCGCAGCGTGCGGTCGAACGCGTACTCCAAGCCGTCGATTCCGCGCTCGTCGGTGTCCGTGAATCCGAGCAGCGTCGATGCGAGACGTCCCGAGGCGATGAAGCGGCGTCCCGTCTCTTCCGCCTTCGTCTGGATGCCCGGCAGCGCGAGCTTGTCGATCCGCTCGGCGACGCCGTGCGAGACTTTGCGCGCGAGCCAGCGGAAGTCGGCGTGGTCGCGCAGCGCGGGTTCGAGACGATCGACCGGCATGCGGAGGATCGGCGCGAGCTTCACGGCGGTCGCGTGCGGATCGACGACCTCCGGCGGTACCGCGTAGATCGATTCCGAGGGCAGCGACCGCACGAGCACGCCGCCGTTGCGGTCGAGGATCGCCCCGCGCTTCGCCAGCGACTCGACCGTCTCGTCGTGCTGCTCGAGCGCTTCGCGCGCGAGCTTCGGGCCGTCGCGGATCTGCACCGTGCCGAGCCGCAGCGCGAGCAGCGACGCGATGAACAGCACGATGACGAGGGACAGCTTCGCGCGCGCCGGCGCGATGCGAGCGAACGCGCGAGCCGCCACCGTTACCTTTCTGCGGTGAACCAGGTGCCGAAGAACGCGAGGCCGCTCGGCTTCGGCTGCACTTTCGCCTCCGGCAACCGCACCACCGCATAGACGTGCGGATCGTGCATCCCCAGCTTCACGGCGAGGCCGGCGAGTCGTTCGGGCGCCTGCAGCTGCGCGATCGTCTCGTCGTTCTGCAGCGAATCGGCGAGCAGCGCGGCGCGCTCGCGATGCGCTTGCGCGAGCCGGTACGTCGTCGACGTGACGGCCGCGGTGAGCTGCACGTACGCGAGCATGATCAGCATCGCGATCGTCGCGAGCGTCAGGACGACGAAGACGGGGCGCTGCAGCCGCAGCCGCTTGTGCCGTGCGCGACGCCGCGTCGCGTGGCGCGCACGGTCGAGCGCGGCGTCGCGGCGGCGCGGCGTCGCGCGACGGCGACGGGTCCTGCGGAAACAGCTCGGGCGCGATCATGCGGCGATCTCTTGGGGCTCGACCCGCTCCGCGACGCGCAGCTTCGCGCTGCGCGCACGGGGGTTCGCCGCGACCTCGTCCTCGCCGGCAACGATCGGCTTGCGCGTGACGGCGCGCACGCGCGCGTCGTCGCGGAACGTCTGCTTCACGATGCGATCCTCGAGCGAGTGGAAGCTGATGACGGCGATCCGTCCGCCGGCGGCGGTCCGTGCGATCGCGGCGTCGAGCCCGTCGCGCAGCGCGCCGAGCTCGTCGTTGACGGCGATCCGCAGTGCTTGGAAGGTGCGCGTCGCGGGGTGGATCCGCGAGCGCGCGGGCGCGCGCACGGCACGCGCGACGACCGTCGCGAGGTCGGCCGTGTCGCGCACCGGCGTGCCGGCGTCGCGCAGCGCGACGATCGCGCGCGCGATGCGGCGCGACTTCTTCTCCTCGCCGTACGCGTAGATCGCGTCGGCGATCTCGCGCTCGTCGCGCGTCGCGAGGAACTCCGCCGCGCTCTCGCCGCGCGAGGGGTCCATGCGCATGTCGAGCGGCGCGGCGATCCGGAACGAGAACCCGCGCTCGCCCTCATCGAGCTGCATCGAGCTGACCCCCAGGTCGAAGAGCGCGCCGTCGACGCGCGCGATCCCGAGCGCATCGAGCTGCGGCGCCAACGCGCGAAAGTTCGCGTGGATCAACGTGAAGCGCGGGTCGGCGATCGCGCGCGTGCGCGCCGACGGATCGGCGTCGAACGCGATCAGACGTCCCGACGGCCCGAGCGCCGCAAGGATCAGCGCCGAGTGCCCACCGGCACCGAACGTTGCGTCGACGTACGTGCCCGACGAGCGGATCGCCAGCGCAACGATCGACGGCCCCGCGAGCACCGGGACATGCGGCGGCAATCAAAACAGTCCCAGATCGGACGTGAGATCGGGCAGGTCGCCGGTCTCGCGGACGTGCTGCGCGTAGCGATCCTTCGACCACACTTCGACGCGCCGCATCGAGCCGATCAGCACGGCGTCCTTCTCGAGCCCGGCCCACGCGCGCAGGTGGGGCGGGATCGTCAGCCGGCCGTTGCCGTCGACGTTCGTCTCCTCGGTGTGCGCGAAGAGGTAGCGGACGTAGCTGCGGTACTTGCCGTCCTTCTGCGTCGCGTCGTTCATCCGGCCGACGATCTCGTTGAAGTACTCGGCGGGATAGAGCGCGAGGCACGGGTCCGGATGGCCGATGGTGAGGAAGAAGCCGCCGCCGAGGCGCTCGCGGAACCGCAACGGCACGACGAGGCGGCCCTTGTCGTCAAGAGCGTGCTCGAACGAACCGGTGAACAGCGGGCGATCCAACACGAATCCCCACTAAGACCCACAGTACGCCACGTGCAACCACTATATCCCACGTCGCACGCACGGGGCAACGGCTACGGCGAGATTTCTCTAGCCGGGCATCTTGGAAGACACAACGAGCCCGAACATGTGTTCGGGCCCACTATTGGTAGCGCGCCGGGCGGGCCGGGCGGTTACTTCGTGCGGCCTACTTGGTGAGTGCGGCGACGGGCACCTGAACGGCGCCGTACCCCATGAAACGGTGCAGCTCGGTATTGACGGCGCGGTAGCACTCACACGCGGCTTCCTCGAGTCCCGCGCGATCCAACACGGTGACGTGGCCCCGGCCATACGAGATCAAGCCCGCAGCGCTCAACGTGCCGGCAACGACCGTTACGCCGGCGCGTCGTACGCCGAGCATCTGCGCCGCAAATTCTTGCGTGAGCGAGATCTCGCCGCTGCCGATGCGGTCGTCCGCCATGAGGAGCCACCGTGCATATCGCTCTTCGATCGGATGCAGACGATTGCAGGCTGCGAACTGCGTCGCAGCGATGAACGAATAACCGGCGTATGCGAGGAGTCGCTCTTTCAGCTCGATGTCGCCGTTCAGCTGCTGCACGAACGCATCGGCGCCCATGCCATATGCGGAATCGCCGATCTGTACGATCATCGCATGCGAGCTCTCGCGCATTCCGTACGCGAGGCATACCCCGCTCATCCCCTCGTGACCCGCGAGCCCGACTTCGACGGCGTCGCCGTCGAGCATCCGGGTCAGCGTCGAAATCACCGTTCGAATCGGGAAGAAGACCTCTTTGATGCGGGCGCCTGGTTCGGCGATAACGTGGCCCCGTTGCATGGACCTGGGCTTGAGCATCGGCAGCAACCGCGATCGCGTCGCTGAGGAGAGCGAATCCAAAAACGAGTTGCCGGTGCGCTTGAACGAGTCTGCCACGACGACGATCGATCTGCCGGTCCATAGAATACCGACGCGGGCGGAAACGTTCGGTCATGGCAGATCGCAGGTCTATGAAGAGGCGATCATCCCGAGGCGCACAGCGCGGCTTCGAACACCCTCATTATACCACGCCCGCCGACTCGTACGTTCGCCGCGCGGGCAACGTCACGCACACGTACGCCCCGCCCTGGGCACGGTTGCCCAGTACGACGCCGAGCGAGAGCGCTTGGACCAGCGCGAGGCCGCGGCCGGTCTCCGCGAGCGGATTGCCCAACGTCGAGCTCGGAGTGTTTTGAAAACCTGGGCCGCCGTCGAGAACGAGCAAGATTGCGCACTCTTGCTGCCAGCCCAGATGGAACACCGCGCGCCCGTCCGCATGCCGGACGACGTTCGCAACGAGCTCGGCCGCAATGACCTGCACGTCGGCGAGGACCGTGGGATCCGCCGTATGCGGCTCGAGAAATGCGCGGCACGCCGAGCGCACTTCGCAGGCGCTCACCGCTTCCGGCATCGCGGCTGACCATTCCCAGTACGACGGCACCGCGTCGAGCAGACCATCGCCGGCGAGAGGAAGCACGATTGGGACCGCTCGAGACGCGTTCCAGGTGACTGGTGACAGCGGAAAGATCGAAGCGGGGAACAGCAATCTGCTTCGGTCCTTGGTACGATAGCGTACCCAACGCGCTGCGGCTAAAACATCGCGCGCGGACTGGGCGCCGTACGTCACGCGGTCAGCAGCGCGTACATCCCGACCAGCGCGACGAACGCGCCGCTGAGCAGCTCGCCGTAGCGTTCGAGCGGCCCGAACGACGTGCGCTGCAGGCCCGCGATCGCGAGCACGGAGGTCGTGACGTACGTGGCGATCGTCGCGGCCCCGAACACCGCGGCCATCACGCCGAGCAGCGCCGGCCCGTACGTCGACGCGGCGAAGAACGCCGGGATCCCCTCGATCATCGGCGACGATCCCACGATCAGCAGCAGCGCGGCCCGGCCGGCGACGGCGTGCTCGTGCTCGTGCGCGACGGCGCCGCCGCCGTCGATCGCGTGCCAATCCTGTGCGGCGTGCTCGTGCCAGTGGACGTGCTGCGTACCGTCGGCGTGCCGGTGCACGTGCGCGTGAGCGAGCTGCGCGCCGTCGCCGGCATGCGCGCGCACCTCGCGCCAGCCCGCGAACGCGATCCACGCGCCGAAGCCGATCAGCGCGGCGGCCGCGACGACGCTCACCGCATGCGCGTACCGCAGCGCCAGCACGGCGCCGGCCGCCCAGAGCAGCACGCCGAGCAGCAGCGTCGAGAGCACGTGTCCGAGGCCCGCGATCGCGGCAGCCCGTCCGGTGCGCGCGATCGACCAGCCTTGCCGTCGCGCGATCGCAGCGATCGGCGCCCAGTGGTCGGGCACCAGCGTGTGCAGCACGCCGACCGCGGCGACCGTTGCCACGAGCAGAGGCGGGTTCATGCTCCGTGACCGTACCGCGCGACGGAGGACGGGCGCAATCGCCGATTCGATAACGCCGGTGGCTCGCGCATCCGCCCGTACGATTGGGGAACGACGTCCGCGAACGGATCTCGCTGTTGGTCGGGACTACGAAGACAGCGGGCTTCTTTTCGGTGATCGTGGTGCAGCGGACGGCTGGGTGAACCGGCCGAACCGTGACTTCGCGGATCAGCCTCCGCTCGCGCGCATGTTGGCGACAATGTGTCGGATTTGGCGGACGTGCGGCGCTACTTGGCAGCGGCTCGGCAAGGATACCTCCGGACGTCCTATCTGTAGCGCTTCGGCATGACGGCGCGACGTCCGAGCAGCGCGACGGCGGCGACGACGGCGACGACGATCCAGAGGATCGGCTGCACGATCCCGTGCCGGTCGAGCACGCCGACGGCGATCGCGACGCATAGGTACACGATCCACACGACCGCGTTGAGCACGAGGCCGCCGCGGAATCCGAAGCGCAGCGTGTCGGCGAGATACTCGGCGGCGCGCGCGATCGTGCCGGACATGTACGTCGTCGACGCGCCGGAGAGGTGGACGTCGTGCGTGATGCCGCTCTGCACGCCCATCGCGCCGGCGCCGAGCGCGAGCAGGATCGCGTGCGCGCTCGGCGCGTTCGCCGGCAGCGCGGACCAGCACGCCGCGAACGCAGCGAGCAGCACGATCTCGACCGCGAACGGAACGGCGACGCGCGCCGGCCACGGATCGGCGTCGGTCGCTTCCGCGCCGCACATCGTCGCGACGAACGCGCCGGCCGCGAAGCTCGCGATCGCGAGCACCGCAAGCGCCGCGTCGCCGAGCCGCGCTCCGCCGAGCGCCAGTCCGAGGATCACGGTGCTTCCCGTCATGTTCGCCGTGAACACGTGCAGACGCAGGTACGACGCCGCGTCGAGCGCGCCGCCGCACGCCGCGAGCGCGACGAGCAGCGAGTCGCGCACGACGTCTTTCCGCGGCGGCATCAGACGCATCGTGCCCGCGCGCGGGCGATGCAAACGCGTGCAACCACGGCGCCGCGACCGCACACATGCGAGGCGTGCTGGTGTCCCGGATCGGCGATGCGCTGCTCATGGCGCTCGGCATGGCGTGGCAGGTGTTCTGGAGTCTCGTGCTCGGCTTCGCGCTGTCCGCCGCCGTCCAGGCGCTGGTGTCGAAAGAACGGATGCAGGCGCTGCTGGGACGCAACGGCGTGCGCGAGATCGCGCTCGCGACCGGCTTCGGCGCCGCGAGCTCGTCGTGCTCGTACGCGGCCGCGGCCATGAGCAAGACGCTGTTCAAGAAGGGCGCAGCGCTGGTGCCGAGCCTCGCGTTTCTGTTCTCGTCCACGAACCTCGTGATCGAGCTCGGCATCATCCTCTGGCTGCTGATGGGATGGCAGTTCACGGCGGCGGAGTGGATCGGCGGCATCGTGCTGATCGCGATCATGTCGGTCCTCGTGAAGCTCACGTATCCGGCGCGGCTCGTCGAGGAGGCGCGCCGTCACGTCGACGCAGCGACCGGCCACGACCACGGCTCGATGGAGGGCGAAGGCGCAACGCTGCTCGCGCGCCTGCGCGACCCCGGGACGCGGATCGCGATCGCGCAGAACTTCGCGATGGACGTCTCCATGCTGTGGAAGGACATCGTGCTCGGACTGCTCATCGCCGGCGTGCTCGCGTCGTTCGTGCCCCGCGGCGCGTGGAGCGCGCTGTTCCTGCACGGCGCGCCGCCCGGCGCGCAGCTCGTCGGGCAACGCGGTGATCGGGCCCCTGATCGCCGTCGTCGCGTTCGTCTGCTCGATCGGCAACGTGCCGCTCGCGGCCGTGCTCTGGAGCAGCGGCATCTCGTTCGGAGGCGTGCTCGCGTTCCTGTACGCCGACCTGATCGTGCTGCCGTTGATCGACATCTACCGGAAGTACTACGGGCCCCGCATGACGGCGTACATCGTCGCGATGTTCTTCGTGACGATGGTCCTCGCGGCGATCCTGATGGACCTCGCGTTCTCGGCGCTGCACGCGGTGCCGGCGCCGAACCCGAACGCCCGGGCCGCGCTCGAACGGTTCGCCCCGAACTACACGCTGTGGCTCAACCTGGCGTTCGGAGGCCTTGCCGTCTACCTGTGGCGGCTCGACGCCCGGCACCCGATGCAGCACGCTTGCCACGGGGACCCCGGCGGCCGATAACCCCCTTGTATGACTTTTTCCGGCGAAGCGCGCGCCGGGCAAGGCCGCATGCCCGCGGCGGGCGAATCGGCGGACTGACGTGTCATCGCGCGCGCTTCTCGTTTCCGTCGCGTTCGCATTCGCCGGCCTTTCAGGCTGCAGCGGCGGCGGCATTATGCCGAACGGCCCGCACGCGTTGCCCGAAGCGCAGCTCGCCGGGATCGTCCGGATGTACGCGCAGGAGAACGACGTCAACCCGAAGCTCGTTGCATCGGTGATCGACGCGGAGTCTCACGGCGACCCGAGCGCCGTCTCGCGCGTCGGCGCTCAGGGACTCATGCAGCTCATGCCGGGAACCGCGTCCATGTACCGCATTGCCAACGCGTTCGATCCGTACGAGAACGTCGACGCGGGCACGCACTACCTCCACGACCTGCTCCACCGCTACAAAGGAAACGTCCGGCTCGCGCTCGCCGCGTACAATGCCGGACCGGGCGCGGTCGACGCGGCGCACGGCGTCCCGCCGTTCGCCGAGACGCGCGCGTACGTCGAACGCGTCGTCGCCGGCCTGAAGTAGGCGATGGCCGCCTTCCCGGGCGTGGGATCGCCGGCCTACGCTCGGACGCCGGCGCCGGGCTTGCGCATGCTGCCGATCCTCGACGCGTACGTGCTGCGCGAAGTCTCCGCGCCGTTCGCGTTCGCGCTCGGAGCGTTCTTCCTGTTCTGGTTCGCGAACATCTTCGTGCTCGCCGCCGATTACCTCGTGAACAAGGGCGCACCGGTATTCCTCGTGCTGCGCTTCCTCGTGTTCCGCGTGCCGCAGGCGACGCCGTTCGCCTTTCCGTTCGCGTGTCTCTTCGGCACCCTGCTCGGTTTCGGGCGCCTCGCCGCGGACAACGAGATCAATGCGATGCGCACGTCGGGCGTGTCGTTCTTTCGCATCATCCGTCTGCCGCTGATCGCGGGCCTCGGCGTGGCGATCGGCTCGTTCCTGATCAACGAGCACGTCGCGCCGGTGACGACGGACCTCTCGACGCGAAGCTTCTACCAGATCCTGTACCGCTCGCAGACGCTGCCGGTGGAACCGAACATCTTCCGCTCCGATCCGTCGACGGGTTACACGTACTACATCCAGTCCGTCTCGCCGGACGGCAAGACGATGCAGAACGTGATGATCTGGGAGCCCGCGCGCACGAGCCCGTTCGTGCAGGTCCTCACCGCCAGGACGGCGCGCATCGAGGGCACGGACATCGTGCTCGACCACGCGATCCAGACGCGCATCGATTCCGGGGGACAAATCAGCGCCGTCGATGTGATCGCCAAGGAACTGCGGCTATCATTGCCGATGGGCGACAATGGTCAGAACTTCTTGTCGACGTCGAACAACGACACGTTCACGATGAACACGCAGCGCCTCTCGCAGGACATCAAGTTCCGCAAGGCGACCGGCCAAGGCGGTACCGATCTCGCGGTGCGCGAGCTGACGCTCGGAACGAAGTACGCGTACCCGTTCGCGGCGTTCATCGCCGTGATCTTGGCGGTGCCGCTCGCGGTGCGATTCGGTAGTCGCGGCCGCACGCTCGGAATCGTGCTCTCGATCGTCGGGCTGTTCGGATACTATGCGATGGTCGCACTCGCGGCCGCGTTCGGCAAGAACGGCGCGCTGAATCCCTATCTCGCGGCGTGGCTGCCGAACATCGTGACCGCAGCAGCCGGCGCCGCTTTGGTCTGGCAAGAGAACCGATGATCGAGCTCGTGCGGCGCGCGGGCGTGACCATGGTCGCGCTCTCCTTTCTCGCGCTCGCGCTTCATCCCGTGAACGCGGACGCGGACGATCCGAGCGACGGAACGGCGAACGCCGCGCGCGCGCTCGCGCTGATGGGCTCGAGCTGCGGCACGGCGCCGGCGGCGGTCGCGCAGGTGACCAGCTCGCCGGAGCCGGTCGCATCGCCGGAACCGCAGTCGTCGGGCTCGCCGACGCCCGCGCCGTACGTGGGGTCGCCCTCGGCTCCCAACGGCCCGCAGATTCTGGTCCCGCGTCCGGCGTCGCCGTCGCCCGGCACCGTCACGCCGCCGCCGCTGCCGAGTCCGACGCCGACGCCGGGCGGTTCGCCCGGACCCGTGATCATCGCGCCGCAGACGGAGCCGCCCTCGAGCACGCCGATCCCGGCGCCCACCGTGAGCTCGGGGCCGGTCGCGCCGTCGGCGTCCGCGTCACCGTCGCCGCTGCCGCAGGGCCAGGTGCTCGATCCGAACTCGTATGCCATCCTCGGCGACCACGTCAGCGGCTTCAACCAGCCCGGCAAGCCCGGGGACGTCGAAGGGCACGTGAACATCTTCTACCAGGACGGCGTGCTCGGCGGCGACCGCGCCCACTACGACGGCCAGCGCTACATCGACATCACCGGGCATACGTTCGTGCGCAACCGCGCAGGCGACACGACGCTCTACGCGGACTCGGTCCGCTTCGACACGCAGCTGCAGACCGCGACGCTCATCCACGGCCGCGGCGAGTCGACGCAAGACGTCGAGCAGGGAAAGCTGCACTTCACCGGCACGCAGATGACGACCGACCGCAGCGGCGTGACGCACGTGCAGCGCGCATACATCACGACGTGCGAGAACCCGCGCGGCGGATACCACCTCGAGTCGAAGACGCTCGACGTGTATCCCGGAGACAAGGCCGTCGCACGTTCGGTGACGCTGTTCCTCGGTGCGCTCGCGATCTTCTGGCTGCCGATCGCCGTGATCTCGCTGCGCCACGACGAGACGGGATCGCGGAAGCAGCCGGGCTTCATCCCGATCGTCGGCTACTCGTCGGCCGAAGGCTTTTACGTCAAGGCGCGGATCGGGTTTTCGCCGAGCGACTACTACTACGGCTACTACCGCATCGAGGAGTACACGCGCATCGGCCTCGGCCTCGGATACGTCGCGACGCTGCGCAGGAAAGACGGCCGGCGGCAGACCGACATCGACTTCTTCCGCATGAAGAACAGCACCGACGGCACCGAGAACACGAACCTGAACCTCACGGACCAGGAGATCTTCTCGCGCAGCACGCGCGCGAAGTTCGCGCTGAGCTACACGGGCGACTACGGCCCGCTCGTGACGCTGCCGCCGCAGTACACGCTCTCGTTCGCGGTCGACCACGGCAACGAGCGCGGTGACCGGCAGAACTACAGCTTCAACCGGTCGTCGACGGGCGGAGAGTCGTCGACGAACGACTACGGGTTCAGCGACCACCGCTCGTTCTCGCCGAAGCTGACGAACGACTTCACGCTGTCGTACACGACGAGCGACAGCTTCGGCTTCTCGCCGTCGCGCACGCTGCACTTCGAGACCCTGACGCACTTCACGGGCGCGTCGTACGACTACGACCTCACGTTCGACCGCTATGACAGCTCCGTGCCGACGAACGTGCAGAAGGAGCCGGAGCTCGCGATCCATCCGCACAACCCGCTGTTCCCGCATCTCACCGCAATCCCGGTGACCGCGCAGTACACGATCGGCATCTACGACGATCCGAGCGCGCAGCCGGACATCAACAAGAACGGCATCACGACGAGCCGCGGCGAGGCGCGCATCCAGATCGGTCCCGCCCTCGCGCACGTCCTCGGGAGCGACCTCTCGGCCCAGGTCACGGTGCAGCAGGACGTCTACGGCACGGGCGACCTCAAGGCGCAGATCGGCCAGCAGGCCACGCTGACGACGCCGCTGTTCGGACACGTCCTGAATACGATCTCGTACAACGAGTCCAACACGAACGGCCCGCTGGCCGAGCCGTTCAAGTCGATCGACGTGCTCGGCACGAACACGAAGCAGGCCAACGACGTGCTGCGCATCTTCAACGACGACATCTACTCGCTGTCGCTGACGGCGACGACGTTCTTCAACCGGCAGGCACAGTCGGTCGGGTACCAGCTGACGACGCGGCCGTCGCCGCGCTCGAGCCTCATTCTCGGCGGCGCGTTCACGCCCGGACCGGGCTTCGGGTTCGATCGCACCAGCGTGGAGCTCGCGACGCCGTTCGGCTACCAGAGCGACATTCAGGTCGCAACGTTCGTCGACTGGAAGAACCACATGCGGCTCGAGAGCAAGAACATCTACTACCGGCACGTCATCGGCAACTGCTATGAGGTGCGGCTCGCGTACAACGAAGACCTCAAGCAGGTGACGGCGACCATCGACCTGCTCGCGTTCCCGTCGCATGCCGTCAATTTCGGCCTCGCGTCGCAGTCGCTCAGCTCGATCATCCCGCAGAGCTTTTCGAACACGAGCTTCGGCGCGGGCGGGCTCTAGCGGGTACAACGCTCCGCATGAACACTTACACCCAGCCGTGCGAGTACCAGGAGTGCAACTGCACCGTCACCGGCGGCGTCGAGGGCGCCGCGTACTGCAGCGACGTGTGCGAGCAGCGCGATTCGACGGACGAGGAGTCGGAGGCGACGTGCGCGTGCGGCCACCCGCCGTGCGACGTGCAATAGAGGCTCAACGCGCGGCTGCTACGCGCGCGTTGAGCTGTCACGGCGACTTCGTCGCCGTCCTCCCTTAGGGGCTCGGTGTTGGGGCCGGCGTCGCGCTGGTCGCGGGGCTCGGCGTCGGGGACGGCGCCGACACGGCGCCCTGCGGTGCGGTCGTGAACACATCGATGCCGGTGATCTGCGCCGACGCGCTCGAAACGGTTGCGCCGGACACCGGCTTGAAGTAGTTCCTCTCGCCCGTCGTCGCCGTGTCGACGCTGAACGTATAGCTCGTGTCGCTGGGACCGTTCACACCGAGCGAGTCGATCGGCGTGTTCGTGCGATCGAGGGTGAACAGGCTGATGTTCCACGCGGTCGCGATGTTCTGATACGGCGGGCACTGCCGGTTGACGTTCGGCGGCGGCTGCGCCGTGGCTGTCGGCGTCGCCAAGTCGAGCAGACAGTTGTTGAACGTGATCTGGAAGCCGAATGCCGCCGTAGCGCTGGGGATCGACGTTTGGAACGTCAGCGTGCCGACGGGGATCACGATGTTGAACGACTGCGATGCGCCGGTCGCTGGGTTCTGGTAGACCTCCTGGAGGCCCGGAAAGTTCGCGTACGTCGATCCGCCGCCGACGAAGAAGAACGTCGACCAGTTCTTGAAGTCGCTGTTGTACCCCTGAGCGTACGGCTGTTGTCCGTTTCCGGCCGTGTTGAAGACGATGAGATACGAGACGTTCTGGAAGTCGAGTTGGCCGGCCGTCTCGAAGCGAACGATGGTGCTTCCGACCGGCGCGACCGCTCCGCTCGGTAGACCGAGACCGGTCACCTGACGGCCGCAGGCCGGGAGAAGTGAAATCGCCGCAACGACGACGGCAGTGATGAGCCGACGCACCCTTGTCTCCTTCGCGACCGTTCGCAGCACGGCCGCCGCATTGATCTGCGCGGTCGGTCTGCATCTCGCCTTCCCGCTGACGACATGGTGGTGGCTCGCACCGTTTGCTTTTGCAGGCTTGACGTGCGCGTGGTGCAGCGTGTCGCCGCGCGCCGCGGCGTTCGTCGGCTACGCGAGCGGCCTCGCGTTCTTCATTCTTGGATTTTCCTGGTTCGGCGAGACTGCGGGTGCGCTGCTCGGTCCGGCAGCGCCGATCCTCGACGTCGGTCCCGCGCTCGTGGAGGCGCTTGCGTTCGCGTTCGCCGCGTGCATCGCATCGCTCGCCGCGCGCCGCTGCGACGTGCGCCTGGTTCCGTTCGTCGTCGCGGCCGCGTTCGCGCTCGGCGAACAGGTGCGCTCGAGCACGGCGCTCGGCGTACCGCTCGAGCAGATCGGCATCACGATGATCGATTCACCGCTGCGCCCGATCGCCGCATACGCCGGCGGATACGGTCTCACGTTCGTCACCGTGCTGCTCGGCGCGTCGCTCGGATGGTTCCTGCTCGCGATGCGCGACACGCGTCGCGCGCTCACCGCAGCCGCCGTGTGGATCGGCGTCGTCGCGTGCGTGGGCGTCGCGTTCGCCGCGTGGCCCGCGCGCCATGCGCCGGCTCCGGCGCGTCGCGTCGCTGCCGTGCAAGGCGGCATCGCGCAGAGCATCAAGCGCAGCAACGCGGGGCTGCAGCTCGCGCTCGACCGCTACACGGCGATGACCGTGCCGCTGGAAGCGCAGCATCCCTCGCTCGTGCTGTGGCCGGAAACCGTGATCACGGTCGACTACCGGCAAAGCGCGGCACTGCGCGCGCGATTCGCCGCGCTCGCGACGCGCCTCGGTGCGCCGCTGTACGCCGGCGGCTTCTGGGACGACGGCACGCGGCTCGAAAACGCGATGATGATCTTCGATCCGCGCGTGAGCCGCACCGACGTCGCGCAGATCTACGTCAAAGAGCGGCTCGTGCCGTTCGCCGAGTACGTTCCGGGTCCGGCGTGGCTGCGGCGCCTCCCGTACGCGGATGAGATCGGCGGGTTCGCGCCCGGCACGAACGCGCGCGAAACCTACGACGGCGCGACGGCGCTCATCTGCTGGGAGTCCGTCTTCGGCGATCTCGCGCACGCACGCCTGCGCGACGATCCCTCGCTGTTCTTGATCGCGACGGACGATGCGTGGTTCGGCACGACGGAAGGACCGTACGAGCACGCGCAGGCCGCGAGCCTGCGCGCCGTCGAGACCGGTCGCTGGGTGCTGCGCGCCGCAGCAACCGGGATCAGCGGCATCGTCGCACCCGACGGAACGTGGAAGCAGCGAACCGCGCTCGGCGTCGCAGCCGTGGTGGTGGGCGACGTCGGAGCGCCGGCGCCGCCGCCGTACGCGCGGATCGGTCCTCTGCCGGTCGGCATCGCGATGGCGCTGATCGTCGTCGTCGCCTTCGCGTGGCGACGCCGCCACCGCGGCACGCAGGTGGACGCATGAACTGGCGCGTCGCCGCGTCGGTCGCCATCCTCGCGCTGCTGGCATGGGTCGGGTTCGAGATCGGCCGCGCGGGCAGCGACGTGCAGATCGCACGTCTCGCGACGTCGAGCGAGCTGACCGGCGGTCAAGTCGTCGGAAAGCGACTCGACGGCCGTTCGTGGTCGCTCGACTACGACACCGTGACGATGAGCCCCGACAACTCGATCGCGACGATCGCGCACGTGCGCGACGGACGCTTACACCGGCCCGGGAAGCCCGACGTGCGCATCCGCGCGGACGGCGTGCAGGCCAACACGTTCACGAACGATCTCGTCGTGAGCGGAGAGGTGCACGTCGTCGACCCGGAAGGCGGACGCACGCGCACGTTCACGACGAGAGGCGCGCGCTATCTCGGCGGCGCGCGCGAGCTCACCTTCGAACATCCGGTGACGATCACCCAGGGCAACATGAAGGTCGTCGTCAGCAGCGCGACGGTGAACTTTCGCACCGGCGACATCACGCTCGGCGCGCTGCAAGGCGGCAGCTCGTGAGCAAAAAAGGACCGGCGACGTTATGACTCGTCGCCGGCGTTCTTCTTGGCTTCCGCGATCAGCTTCTTGACTTTCTGACCGCCCTTGTGACCGATCTGTTCGTAGAAATTCGGTCCATACTTTTCTTTGACGACCTTGCCGCCTTTTTGTCCGATGGACTCGTAGAATTCGGCACCGTGGCGTTCGCGCGTGGCTTGACCGCCTTTTCGGCCGATCTCTTCGTAGAACCCCGAGCCGTACCGGTCGCGAACGGTGTCGCCACCCTTCTTTCCGGCTTCACGAACCGACATCTCGCCGTCGACCTTCTCCGTGCGCACCTTCGTAGGAGGTCTCTTGGGGTCGGCCATGCGTCACCCGCTCGTTTTCGTGGTTCGTTTCAGCTTCTGCCCGCCTTTGGCGCCGATCTCCTCATAAAAGGACGGTCCGTACTTGCTCTTCGTCGCCTCGCCGCCTTTGCGTCCGATGGCTTCGTAGAACTCGCTTCCGTACTTCGCTTTGACACGATCGCCGCCGCGTTTTCCGGCCTCGCGAACGCTCATTCCGCCGCCCGTGGTCGTCGTCACGTTGTCGTTGACTGCCATATTGGAAATAGTCCCCTCGAGCTGTCGTCCTGCCGCCTGTCCTGTACCCGGCGGAAGCTAGGTTAAACGGTGCTCTGGACCATCTTCGAAGGCCCTCGCGTGTACGACGGACGCGGCGGAGCGCCGTTCGTGACGGACGTCGCCGTCGCGGACGGGCGCATCGTCGCGATCGGCGATCTCGGCGACCGCGACGCGCACGAGCGCGTGCCGTGCGCGGGGTTCGCGCTGGCTCCCGGTTTCATCGACGTGCACGCTCATTCCGACATGCTGTGGCTCGTCAACCCGCTTTGCGAAGGGAAGACGCTGCAGGGCGTCACCACCGAGATCGGCGGTAACTGCGGCAGCTCCGTCGCGCCGCTTTACGGCAGCGCACTCGACGCGAAGCGCCGCGACGCCGCAGACTATCGCCTCGACGTGCAGTGGACGACGTTCGATGCGTTCTTCACGCTGGTCGAGCGCGAGACCGTCGCGCTGAACGTCGCGTCGCTGGTGGGGCTCGGGACGACGCGCAAGTGCGTCGGCGGGATCCGATGCGCGCCGCCTTGACGCCCAGCGAGATCGACGCGCAGTGCCGCCTGGTGCGCGGCGCGATCGAGGAAGGCGCGATCGGCGTGTCGAGCGGGCTGATCTACGAGCCGGGACGGTACGCGGACCTCGATGAGCTCGCGGCGTGCGCGGCGGCTGCGCGCGAGGCGGGGGCGCCGATGTACGCATCGCACGTGCGCGACGAAGGCGACGCGTTGGAAGACGCGATCGCCGAAGCGCTCGCGGTCGGCGAGCGCGCGGACGTCGCGGTGCAGTGCTCGCATCACAAAGCCGCGGGGCGCAAGAACTGGGGCAAGGTGCATCGCACGCTCGCCGCGATCGACGGCGCGCGAGCACGCGGTGCCGCGGTCGCGTGCGATGCGTACCCGTACGTCGCGTCCTGGACGGAGCTTGCAACGCTGCTGCCGCCCGCCGTGCGCGACGGCGGCGACGCGGCGGCGCTCGAGCGGTTGCGCGATCCCGCGCGCGCGACGGCAGCCGCGCTCGCCATGGAGCTCGCGCGCGATCCCGCGCTCGGCGGCGACGGATGGGACACGATTCTCATCACCGACGCCGGCCACGCGCGAAACGCCGACGTCGCCGGCATGCGCGTCGACGCGCTTGCGCGCGCATGGCGCACGACGCCGGCGCGCGCCGTGATCCGGCTGCTCCTCGAGGAGTCGATGCGCGTCGGCGCGGCGTTCTTCTCGATGAGCGAGGCCGACGTCGCGACCGTGCTGAGTGCGGACTTCTGCGCGATCGGCAGCGACGCGTCGGCGCGCGCGTTCTCCGGGATCACCGCGCTCGGCGTTCCGCACCCGCGAACGTACGGCACCTTCCCGCGCGTGTTCGGACGGTTCGTCCGGCAGCGGCACGTCTTCGACGTCGCCGAGGCCGTGCGGCGGATGACGTCGCTGCCGGCCGCACATTTCGCGCTGCACGACCGCGGCGTCATCGCGACGGGAACGTACGCCGACCTCGTCGTGTTCGACGAACGCCGCATCGTGGACCGCGCCACGTACGAGGCGCCGTTCGTTCCGCCCGCGGGCGTGCGCGACGTCTACGTGAACGGGCGCGCCGTCGTGCGGAACGGCGCCGTCACGGGCGCGCGTCCGGGCCGCGTCCTGCGCAACGGCCGCACGTGAGGGTGGGGACTTCCCGGCGCCGCGCACAATGCGTCCCGACGGTGAGGGTTCGACTGTGGGCCGCGCTCCTCGCGGCCGTCCTTCCGTTGACGGCGCCCGCATCGGCCGCGCCGCACGCGACGGCATCGCCGGTGCCGCGCGGCGTCTGGGCCGACGTGTCGCTCGACCGCGAAGGGACTGCCCTGCTCGCGCCGTTCACCGTGACGATCGTGCTGCACAATCCGACCAATCACGTGGTGCGGCTGCGGTTCCCCACGGCGGACCTCTTCCGCGTCGACGTGCTCCGTGACGACACGCCGGTGTGGTCGTCGCTCACCGGGCACAAACCCATTCCGATCACCCGGCAGCTCGACGTGCCGACCGGGCAGCTGCGGCTCGCGCAAGTGATCGTCGACTCGACGACGGACGACCGGCGCGCGCTCGCGCCCGGGCGCTACACCGTGCGCGTCGCGATGCTGGGCACGAACTTCGGCGTGGTCGTCGACAAGCCGATCGTCGTTCGATGCGCCCGACACGATCGCGCGCGCGCTCGCGACGAAGCCGGGGACGGTGCTGACGATCGCGGGCGAACCGTACGTCGACGGCGGCACGCCGCGTCTGCGCGACGCGACGGGGACGATCCGGCTGTCGCGCGCGCTCGCGCTGCGACCGAACGGCTCGTGGGTCGTGCGCGGCTTCCTCGACGCGTCCGGCGACGAGCGCGTGTTCGACGTCGGGCGCAGCGCGGCGGCCTTCGAGAACGCGCCGACGCCGGCGCCGTAGCTACGTGGGCGGCAGCGGCCTCGGCATCGCAACCGGAACGGCCGCGAGGACAGGGACGGGCGGCTGCGCCTCGACCTCGCGGAAGAGCCCGACCTGGACCAGCGCGCGAAAGCCGCTGTACGCGATCAGCGCGAGCAGCGACACGATGTATGCGACGCCGCTGAACGCGAACAGCGGCACGGGCGGCATGCGCGGCAGCCCGTCCGGCTGCGCGGGCGCCGCCGAGAACTCCAGCGGAAACACCGCGAACGACATGAGCATGCTCACGCCGTACTGGATCGCGATCAGCAGGAGCCACGTGATGATCGATGGCCCGAAGAAGCGGCGAATGAGCCGGAACGACTCGCCGATCGCATCGAAGCCGTCGCGCCCGCCGCCCACCGCGGCCGGGATGGCATAGAACGTCACGAACGGCAGCGCGAGCAACGAGAGGAACAGCGTCGGAAGCGCGAGCACGAGCGCGACGAGCGCGAGCCCGCAGATGCCGATGAACGCGACGACCACCGCGCCGGCGCGCGAGCGGAAGGCCGCGAAGCCGTCGCTCAATGTCGTCGTGCCGCGCGCCCACGCCGCGTCGGCCATCCCGTACATCGCGCACTCCGACCACAGCGCGGCGAGCACGGCGACGACGAACAGCACGCACCCGCCGAGCATGCCGACGAGCACGAGCGTCGTGACCGCGGCTTGGTCGACGTGCTGCGACGTCAGCAGCGCGCTCCAGCCCGCGACGCCGAGCGCCCCGATCAGCACGGCGACGTAGCCGCAGAGCGCGATCGAAATGACGATGCCGGCGAGCACGGGCGGGACCGCGATCACCCAGTTGCGCACGAACAGCCGCCATGACGCTGAAAACACCGCTCCGAACCGAATCTCGGGCGGCGGCGGCGGGATGGTCGACGTCATGGGGCCTCCTTCAGCACGAGGTCGGCTTGCAGCGCCTCATACACCGCGATCGCTCTTTCGCGCAGGTCGTCGAGATCACCATCGTTCTCGACCACGTAATCCGCGCACGCCCGCGCCTCCGACGGATCGATCTGCGCCGCCATGCGGCGCTCCACGGCCTCGCGCCGCGTCGCGTCGCGCGCGATGACGCGCGCGATGCGCGCCTCGTCCGGCGCGATGACGGCGACGGTTCGATCGCACGCGCGCGAGAACTGACCCTCGAACAGCAGCGGCACGACGTGGACGACGATGCCGTCAGGCGCCTCGCACTCGAGCGCGTAGGCGCGCGCACGCACGCGCGGGTGCGTGATCGCGTTGAGCTGCGCGCGCGCGGTCTCGTCCGCGAACACGACCGCCGCGAGCGCTGCGCGATCGAGCGCGCCGTCCGCCCCGATCGCCTCCGGCCACGCGGCGGCGATGTCGCGCAGCCCCTCGGTGCCCGGCGCGACGACGTCCCGTGCGAGCACGTCGGCGTCGATGACGGTCGCGCCGCGCTCGGCAAAGATCGCCGCCACGGCGCTCTTGCCGGAGCCGATACCGCCGGTCAGCCCGACGCGCAGCTTCGCCATGCGGAACATATACGAACACGAACGCGAAGTCACCCCGAGGCCGAAAGCGAACGGGGGAAGCGTTTCCGCTTCCCCCGTTGCATCTGATCGCGGGTCGCCGAAGCGACGAAGCGTTCTAGACGGTTTGCGTGAGCTCCGCGCCGAGCGGGCCGAAGCCGTCGTCGGCGGAGAAGCCCTCGAGCTCGTCGGGCGGCACGTCCGCGACGTGCTGGATGCGAGCCCGTGATGCGGCGCGTGCCGTGGTTGATCGTGAGGAGCGTCACCTCGACCTCTTGGCCCGGCGAGTACTGCACGCTCGCATCGAACTCGCCCTTCGGCACCATCGCGAGCACGCCGGGAACGATCTCGACGAGGAGGTAGTTCGGCGTGACCTTCACGACCTGGGCGACCAGCTTGTTGGCTTCCCACAGCTTGTCGGCGTGTTCGACCCACGGGTCCGGCAGCGCGTGCTTGAGCGACAGCGAGACCTTCTTCGCCTCGGGGTCGAACTTCATCACTTCGACGGAAACGGTGTCGCCGATCTTGACGACTTCCGACGGGTGCTTGATGCGCGCGTACGACAGCTCGCTGTTGTGGATGAGTCCGTCGATGCCGCCGAGGTCGACGAACGCGCCGAACTCGGCGAGACGAACGACGACGCCTTCGCGAATCTGACCGACCTGCAGCGTGCCGAGCAGCTCTTGCTTCTTCGCGTTGAGCTCTTCTTCGAGCACCTGACGCTGCGAGAGCACGACACGGTGCCGCTTGTGGTCGAGGTCGATCACCTTCAGCCGCAGCTTCTTGCCGACGAGCTCGTCGAGATTGCCGACGGGCTGCCGGCGAATCTGCGAGGCGGGGACGAAACCGCGCATGCCGAGGTCGACCAGCACGCCGCCCTTGACGACCTGCGTCACGGTGGCTTCGATCACTTCGTCGTTGTCGTGCGCTTCGATGACCTTCTCCCAGGTCTTCAGCGCGCGCGCGCGGCGCTCGGACAGGTACAGCTGGCCGTCCTGGTCATCGATCCGGTGGATCATGACTTCGAGGGTGTCGCCGACCTTCAGCTCCTTCGGCTCGATCGCGAGCGAGAGCTCGCGGAACGGCAGAATGCCTTCGGACTTGCCGCCGATGTCGACGAGCAGTTCGTCCTGATACTTGGCGACGATGACGCCCGTGAGCACCTGGCCCTCGTCGAGGACTTTCAGGGACTCTTCGTACAGACGCTGCTCGAGAGCGAGCTGGTCTTCTTCTTCGTGGGCCGGCGCCGACGCGGGCGCCTCGATCGTAGTGGAAATGGTGAGCTAACTTCCTTCGCTATATATTTTTATTTTTGGCAGGTGCGGCACCACCAGGTGCCTCGCTGACCGATCACCGTGCGGACGATGGCATTCGCGCATCGCGGGCACGGCTCGCCGAGGCGGCCATAAACGGCGAGTTGATTCTGAAACCCGCCCCTCAGCCCCTCAGCGTCGACGTAGTCGTCCACGGACGTCCCGCGAGCGTCAATGGCACGCTGGAGGACGCTTCGGACCGCGCCGTGTAGCCGGCGCCTCGCCGGCTTGCTGATCTTGCAGGACGGGCGGCTCGGCCGGATCCCCGCTTCCCACAACGCCTCGCACGCGTAGATGTTGCCGACTCCCGCTATCCTGGTCTGATCCAGCAGGAACGTCTTGATCGGCGTGCGACGCCCGTCCAGCATACTCACAAACCTGTCGCTGGTAAACCCCTCGGAAAGCGGCTCGATCCCGCCGTCGGCGTCCCAGGGATCGCCGGCGGCCAGCAGCCGCATGCGGCCGAACTGCCGGACGTCCGCGAAATCGAGGCCCGTTCCGTCCGTGAAGGCGAGCGCCACGTGCGTATACGGGAGAGGCTCCACGTAGCCGGCAGGCCGGACGATGAGACGGCCGGTCATCCGGAGATGCACCGCCATCCGCCGGCCGGACGCAAGCCGGAAGAGCACGTATTTCCCGCGGCGCCCGACCCCGGCGATCGTGTCGCCGGCGAGGGCCTGCTCGAACGTCTCGTCCGGCGGCGCGATCGCCACCTTGGGCATCGATACGCGCACGCTTGCTACGGTCTTGCCGCTCAGGGCGTTCGCCAGACCGCGCGCGATCGTCTCGACTTCGGGAAGCTCGGGCACCGTTCTCGTAACCCATGCGGAGCAGCGGAATTTGCGCCGCGTGCTACGCCGGTGCGTCCGTGCGGTGAAGACCGTAGAGCTTCGGGCTGAAGTACCAGTTCGGCAACGTATCCGGGAACGTCACGTCCGTGAACGTGTAGTCGGACTCGTACGCGTCTTCGCGCGTCTCGCCGTGAATCGATGCGATGAGCGGCAGGTTGCCGGGCCCCGGACGAAAGCGGACATCGAACTCGTCCTCGAGCGACTGCGTTCCGAACTGAAAGTACAGGTGGTCGCGTACGAGCGCGCGGCGCAGGTCGTACGTCGTCGCGTCGACCCACAGCTCGTCGAGCCGGTTGCGTTCCGGGTCGCTGCGCGGAATCAGCCACAGGTGCAGCATGTCGCCTTCGCGCGCGACGCGGTCCACGCGGTAATCGCCGTCGCGCGCGCTGACGCGGCCGATCTCGGCGAGCGGCTGCGGCGAGGCGCCCGGGCTGCGTTCCGGTTCCGGCGCGGCCGGCGAGCGCGCTCGGCGCGAGGGCGCCTCGCCGCGCGCGGACACCGCGCCGAAGAGGCGCTTCTCGAACATGTCGGCCGTCGGCGGCCCCGGGTCGACGAAGCGATCGAACGAGACGGTGAGGTACTCGAGATCGCCGTGCGCTTTGCCGTGCCACGCGCGTCGCGCGAGCGCGGCGTGGTCGCTCGTACGGCACCAGATCTTCAGCGTGTAGCTGTTGGCGAAGTCCGGGGCGCCGTCGTGCGTGTCGCGTCGAACGAGCGTGTACGCGACGAACGGCGGGCGCGGATACGATCGGAAGACGGCCTTGATCCGCGCCAGCAGCGCGTCGCCGGTCGGAGGCGGCGCGACGCTCGCCGGCGCCTGCGCGGCGCATGCGACCGCGACGGAAACCGCCGCGAGCGCGCGCCGCCACCGCATTTATTGCAGCTGAACCGGCGGGATCACGATCGAGGTGCCCGGCAGCAGGCCCATCGCTCCGGCTTGCCCCGAGCCGAGCTCGATCACGTACTGCCCCACGCCGCTGCGGCGCGCGACCTTCTCGTCCGGCGTGCGCGCCGGCGTCGCGGGCACCGCGACGGCGACGTCGGTGATCGTGCCGTCCGCGCGCACGAACACCATGTCGAGCGGCACGACGGTATTCTTCATCCAGAAGTCGCGGTTGTCATCGCCGCGGAAAACGAAGATCATCCCCTGCGCGCGCGGCACGTACGGCACGAACATCAAGCCGCGCTCGCGCTGCGCGTCGGTCGCCGCGATCGCGAGCCGCAGCGCGCCGTGCGGCGTCTGCACCACGAGCGGACGGCACGCTGGTGCCGCCGGCAGCGGAACCTTCGTGCACAGCGGCACCAGCGCCGGCGCCTGCGCCGTGAGCGCGAGCAGCGCCCCGACGGCGAGCGCGCTAGACCGGAGCATCGGGATCCCAGGCCTCCACGTCGTACCAGTTCTTTCCCGTCTTGAGCGTCGCTTCGAGCGGGACGCTCAGCTCGAGCGCGTGCTCCATCTCGTATTTGACGATGCGTCCCACCGCTTCGAGATCGCGCTTCGCGACCTCGAAGATGAGCTCGTCGTGAATCTGCAGCAGCATCACCGCGTCGAGCGAGGCGACGCCGAGCCGGCGATCGAGACGCACCATCGCGAGCTTCATGAGGTCTGCCGCCGAACCTTGCAGCGGCGCGTTCGTCGCCTCACGTTCGGCCGCCGCGCGGAGCATGTAGTTCTTCGAGCGCAGATCGGGCATGTACCGGCGGCGGCCGAGGATCGTTTTCACGTAGCCGCATTCACGCGCGTCGGCCAGACAGCGGTCGATGTAGCCGCGTACGCCGGGAAACCGCGCGAAGTATGCCTCGGTCATCGTGCGCGCGGTCGCGCGATCGATCTCCAGCCGCTGCGCGAGGCCGAAGTCCGACATGCCGTACAGCAGGCCGAAGTTGACGGACTTCGCCATCGTGCGCTGCGCGCGCGTCACTTCCGCCGGCGAAACCACGTCGAAGATTCGGCGCGCGGTGAAGTCGTGGATGTCCTGGCGCTCGTGGAACGCCGCGCGCATCGCTTCATCGCCGCTCAGGTGCGCCATCAGGCGCAGCTCGATCTGCGAGTAGTCTGCGGCCAGCAGGACACGATCGTCACCCTGCGCGACGAACGCCTTGCGCACTTGACGGCCGAGCTCCGTACGCACGGGAATGTTCTGGAGATTCGGATTCGTCGACGAGAGGCGCCCCGTCGCGGTCGCCGTCTGATTGAACGCGGTATGGATGCGCCCGCCGGCATCGACGAGCGTCGGCAGCACGTCGACGTACGTGCTCTTGAGCTTCGAGACTTCGCGCCACTCGAGGACCTTCGCCGCGACGGGGAAGCTGCGCGCGAGCCCTTGCAGCACGTCGGCGCCGGTCGCGTAGCCGGTCTTGTTCTGACGGCCGGCGGGCAGACCGAGCTTGTCGAACAGCACGCGCCCCAGCTGTTGCGGGCTGCCGAGGTTGAACTCTTCGCCGGCGATCTCGAAGATCTCGCGCTGCAGCCGCTCGACCGCCGCATCGACTTCGCGCGAGAGCTCCGCGAGCGCGCTTGCGTCGAGCGCGATTCCGGCGCGCTCCATCGATGCGAGCACCGACACGAGCGGAAGCTCGACGTCCACGTAGAGATCGTGCTGCTCGCGACGCTCGAGCTCTTCGCGCGTCGCGAGCGCGAGGCGCCGCGCCGCATCGGCCGCGGCCGCCGGACGGTCGTCGGGCAGGACGCGGTCGAGGAACTCCCGCGACGCCTGCGCGACGTCCGCGAACGTGCGCGACGGGTTCAGCAGGTGCGCGCCGACCATCGGATCGTCCGCGAACGTTCGGACCGGCAGGCCGCTCGCATTCGCGACGGACTTCGCGTCGTAGACGACGAGCTGCGGAACGCGCTCCCACAACGCCGCGAACGCTTCCCCGACCGCGGGCGACGACTGCGTCGCCGACGCGTTGAATGCGAACGCCGTGCCGTCCTCGGCTGCGATCGCGTACAGCTCGCCCGCGCGTGCGACCGCGACGCGGTCGCGCTCCGCGGCGCACGCGATGACGCCCGCGAGCTTCGCGTAGTCCGGCGGATCGGTGATCGACGCGTACGACGCATACGCGCCGTCGAGCAGCACGTCGCTCGACGGCGCCACGGCGGCGGCGGGCGCCTCCAGCTTCGCGAGCAGCGTCTTGAACTCGAGGTCGCGGTACAGCAGGTAGAGCGCGTCGTTCGGCGGCGGCGTGAAGCGCGCCGCCTCCCAGTCGAGCGTCACGGGCAGCTCGCGGTTCACGAGCGAGACGTCGCGACACACGCGCGCCTGCTCGCCGAACTCGCGCACCAGCGCTTCGAGCTTCGACGTCCCCGCGAGCGACGGGTTCGCGAGCAGCGCATCCAGCGTGCCGGCACTCTTCACGAGCCTGATCGCCGTTTTCTCACCGACGCCCGGGATGCCGGGCAGGTTGTCGGACGGATCGCCTTTCAGGCCGCGATAGTCGGGCAGCCGCCGCGGTTCGAGGTCGAAGCGCTCGCGCACCGCCGCTGCGTCGTAGCGGCCGAGCTCGCTGATGCCGCGGCGCGTCGTCAGCACGGTCGTGTGATCGTCGACGATCTGCAGCAGGTCGAGGTCACCCGTCACCACGAGCGCGTCCTGCTGCTGCGACTCCGCGATGCGCGCGAGCGTCGCGATCACGTCGTCCGCTTCCTCACCGTCGATCTCGACGATCGGGATCGCGAACGTCGCGAGGATCCGGCGCACGAGCGTAAACTGCTCGCGCAGTTCGTCCGGCGTCTCGGTGCGCTGCGCCTTGTAGTCCGCATACAGCGCGACGCGCGCCGCGGGCAAGCCTTTGTCGAAGGCGGCGATGACGTGCGACGGCTTCTCATCGGCGATGAGCTTGTTCAGCATCATCGTGAAGCCGTACGCCGCTTCGATCCGCATGCCGCGCGTCGTCGTCAGCTCCGGCAGCGCGAAGAACGCGCGGTACACGAGCCCGTACGTGTCGAGCAGCATCAGCCGCGCGGTGCCCGGCGCGACGCCGAGAGCCATCTCCGTCTGCGCGGACACTACCGGACCTCGAGCGCGAGCGTCGCGGCGCCGACGTCACCGTCATCGGACACCTTCAGCACCGAGACGACGTAGCGTCCCGGCGTCTGCGGCAGCGGCAGATCGAACGCGCCTTTCAGCGACCGATCGATGCGCCATACCAGCGGACGTTCGGACGGCGCGCCGAGCGACTCGGCCGCCGGGGCGACGTGCTCGCCTGCCGCGAGATCGAGTGCCGTCGAGCGCCCCGGGGTCACCGACCCGTGCCACGCCGGGTCGGTCGACGTCGGGTCCTGCGTCGTCGTTCCGACGCCGGCGAGCACGGCCGCGGCATCGTCGAACGACGCCCCGCCGGTCGCGCTGCCGTCGCTGAGACGGATCGCGACGGTTGCCGCCGACGCATCGCCGTCGGCGATGGTGACGTGCGCGACGCTGCCCGGCGCGTACGCCGCCTTGTCGGCCGTCAGCGCCGTCGCGCGCGCGTGTCCGGGGCCGTCGATGTCGATGCGTCGCGTGGCATATTCGAGCGCGCCGTCGCGCACGAACGCGACGCCGGCCGCGGCGTCGCCGACGGTTTCCGGAACGGTGAACGTCGCCGTGGCGCGCCCGCCGGCGGTGAAGACCGTCTGCTCGCCCATCGTGCGCGCGCCTTCGAGATCGAAGAACGCGTCGCCGCTCGCGCCGGCGAGCGATGCGTCGACGCGCACGCGGTCTCCCGCGCGGTAGCGCGGCTTGTCGACCGCAATCTGCGCCTCGGCGCTGCGCCGCGACCGCCCGCCGAGCAGCGCCTGCGGCGCGACCGTGACGGCGTTGACGTCCAAGGCCGTCTTGCCGTCGACGTCGGCCTGCGCGAACGCGAGGTTCGTGCCGGGCACGACGTTCCGGAACACGGTCCGCGCGCGACCGTCCGCATCGAGCGTCAGTTCCGCCGACTGCTCCGTCGGGCCGTGCACGAGGCGCACGCGTACGGCGAGTCCGCTCGCCGGACGGCCGTCGACGGCGTCGAAGCCGCGCACCGTGATCGAGGCGGGCTCGCCGATGTCGAGATCGGCGCGCTCCGGCACGACCTCGAGCGCAACGCGCGCGCCCGGCGCCACGACGCGCGTGGAGGCGGTCGACGCTCCCGCCGTCGCGACGACGCCGTACGTCGACGGAAGACCGTCCGTCGGCGCCGGAATCGAATAGCGCGCGACCCCGCTCGCATCCGTCGTCAGCATGACGTCCGCGATCTGGGCGGTCCCCCACGCGGTGCTCTCGTCGGTGGCGCCCGGCGGCGGAACGTGCGGCGCGCGCACGACGCGCAGGCGGACCTTGCGCCCCGCCGCCGGCGTACCGTCCGCGCGCGAGCGCGCGACGACCTGGATCGGCACCGCGGACGACGCGCTGCATGCGAACGCGCACGTCGCATCGACCGCGAGCACCGTGTCGCCGACGCCGTCGACATGGATCGCCGCGCCGCCGCTCGCACCGCTCGCCGCGGCCAAAATCGCGGCGTCGCCGGCGGGCGCGTCGGCGGGCAGCACGAGATCGGCGCTGAACGCGCCCGCCGCATCGAGGCGTGCCTCGGTCGACGCGAGCGTACGGCCGCGCGACGCCACCGTCACCTTCACGTCGCCCGTCGCAGGACGGTACGTCGTGCCTGCGCGCCTGCGCGCGAAGCCGATCGCGCGCAGATGCTCGCCGGCGCGCACGTTCGCGCGCTCGGCGCGCACGCCGACGATCGCTGCCGGAACCGGCGGTTGCGGGAGAAACGAGACGAACGTCTTACTGCGGCCCCATTCGGCGATCGCGAAGCGCGGACGCGCACCGCTGTGCCGCGCGATGCCGTGCGCGTCGGTCTTGCCGAACTCGAACGACGTGCCGACGAGGTACGTGATCCGCATGCCGGCGAGCGCGCGTCCCGTGCCGAGATCGGCCCCGTACAGCACGACGCCGCCCGGCGACTCTTTCGTGAGCAGGCCGACGCGCGTGATGTCGATCCACGCCTGCTGCACGGCACTGCCGCGCCGCGCTTCGATCACGTAGAACCCTTCGCGATTCTGCAGCGGAACCTCGACGTCGTTCGGCGTGTAGTGCAGCCCCGCCGGCGGCGTGAACTGCCAGCGCACGACCGGCGTGCGATGCGACGTGTCGATCGCGCGCGAGCGGGTCGTGCCGGCGATCAGCACGTCGCTCGGATCGACCTCGTACGCGGCGAAGTCGACGGGCGCGCCGCTGTACGTGTCGAGACGAACGGCGATGCGCTTCCACGGCACCGCGACGTCGCGCGCGAAGAGCGCGAACGTGCGATCCCACTTTCCGGAATCGGGCAGCCGGCGCGCGGCGAACACGGGCGCGGCGAGCGCCGCAATCAGCCCTGCGATGACGACGAACGCGAGAAGGCGGCTTGGGCGAAGCCCAAACGCGACGGCTTCCGGCGAACGCCGGCAGCCTCTAGCGCTCGTAGAAGATCGTCCCGGAGACGTTGGGGTCGTTGGTACGGAAGCCGACGACGTACTCGCGCTTCTCCGACTTGTGGAGCACCTCTGTCGAGTTGCTCACGCCGGTGAACACCGACGAGCCCGTGTCCGTGCCCGCGTACCGGTTGTTGCTCCGGTCGAGCAGGTAGAAGTGCGTGATGTCGGGCGTGAGGTCGTACCCGAGGTCGTTCGTGAGCTCGACGCGCGCGATCACGTACTCGAGCGTTCCGCCGCCCGTCTGTGCCGACGAGTCGCCCGTCGGGACGATGTGCGCCTCGACCACGCGCACGTCGCCCTGACCGTAGAAAAGCTGCTGGCTCGTGGGCGTGTTGTCGTTCTCCTTGCACGCTGCGAGGGCGAACGCCAGCACGCCGACCGCTGCGATGCGTCTCATCATGCCGCGCCGTGCGTTCGGCGGCTCGGGAGCAGCGTCCCGTGCCGAGGGGCGGTGGGCATCTGCCGGGAACATGCGCCTCGTGGCCGACGATCGTTCGGGGAGGAACTCAACCTCGACTCGCTGCCGTTACTGCGGCAGCGATGAGAAAGAACAGCGTTCGACCGACGCCCGCGATCACCGCGGCGCGACGTTCCAGGTAGTCGTCGCATGCGCATCGTGCGGCGCGGCGTTCGCAGCGCTTTCGCGGAACTGATGTTCCGGTTCGGCGCGTGCGCCGCGCTCGCGGCGGGCGCCGTGTTGGTCTGCAGCTCGACGGCGTTCGCCGCTCCGACGCCTCGTCCCGTCGCCACGACGCCGGAGCGGATCGACGTGCAGAAGCTGCAGCCGCGGGCGCTTGCGCCGAAACGCACGCTGCACGTGGAATACACCGTCGAGGTCAACAAGCTGGGCCAGGTGACGCGCGTGCGGAGCGTGAAGCCTTCGCACGATCAAGCGTTCGACGCACATACCTACGGCAACGCGCTGCAAGCGTTCATCCGCACGCCGGACGGACACGCCGTCGTGGGGATTTACCGCCTGACGTACGACTACGATCCCAAAACGCTGCGCGTGCGGCGCGACGTCGCGCTCGTGCGCGTGGGCGGCGTCAACCCGAATGCGCAGGGCGCGGCGATCCAGATGATGGAGATCGCGCGTCGCAACGCAGCGAAGGCGGCCGCGCAGCACACGCCGGCGCCGTTACCGTCGGTCACCATCAGGCGGATGCCGGACCTGCCGCAAGTCATGAAGACGGCGAGCCCGGCGCCGCATCACTGACGCGAGACGCCCGTGCCACGGCGCGTTCGACCGCCGAAGCCGGATCCGAAGGCCGGCGCGGACGCGCTCATGGAGTGGTACGTCAAGCAGCGGCTGGAGCCCGATCCGCGCATCGACGCCGACGTCAACCGGTCGTGCACCTCGAAGCAGCAGTACGCGGACGAGGATGACGCGCACGCCCACGCGCTCATGAACGGCATGGGCGACGTGCTGTACTCGTACGAGTGCCGGTACTGCGGTTTCTGGCACCTCACGCGCCGCCCGAGCTGAGGGCGGAAAACAGGAGGGTTTCCGCGTCGTCGTGTTCCTCCGTGACGAGACGCGGGATAGCGTCGGCGATCAGCTCGCCGCTTCGGCGACGCGGTCGCGGTTTGCCGGGTCGAAGATCCAGCGGTCGTCTTCGTCGAGGATGTCGAACCAGTTGCGCAGGTGCGGGAAATCACGCAGCACCGGATAGCGCGGCAGAACCTGTTCGAAGTGTTCCTGGTCGCGGATGCCGCGCACGCTGAGGCGCTCGTTGATCGACGCGTACGTCGAGGGATCGGTGTGTGCGCGCAGCCAGGCGATGACGTCGTCGTCGCCGCGCGCGTCGCGAACGGCGTCGGTGAACTCCTCTTCCGTGATGCCGAGCCACTCGAACAGATACATCGACAGGCCAGGGCCGATCTTGTAGTAGCCGAGCGTGCCTTGCAGCTTCGCGCGCGTCTTGTCGATCGTTCGCGCGAGGAAATACAGGCCCGCCAGCATGACGCGCGGGCTACGCGGCGGGTGCACGCGCAGATCGGCGTCAGGAAGCACGCCGGCGTTCACGACGCGGACGCTTCGCGCCGGTACGCGCCGATCGCCTCGAGCACGGGGCGGTCGTCGTAGCGAAAGAGATACGTGTCCTTCGACGCCTCGTGGCGGTACGGCATCCACGACGGGATGCAGAAGGTGTCGCCCTTCTCCCATGCGAGCACCGCCGTGCCGACCGTCGTCGTTCCGCGGCCGCGGTACACGTGATAGATCACGCCGGCGGTCTCGCGGCGCGTCGGCGAGGACGCGCCGCGCGCGACGCGTTCCGCCGACGCGCCGATCGTGCGCGAGATCGGGCCGCCGTCGCGCCGGTGCTCGTACTCCGCGAACGAGTACGGCCCCGACTCCGCGTCGAGACGCGCCTGCATCTCGTCCCATGAGTACCGCAGATGCGTGTCGGGCGGCGCCGGCTCCGACGGGAACCGCTCCTCGGCGTACGGTTGCGAGAAGCTCGCCGGAAAGAACTGATACAGGGGCAGGTCGAGCCCGTCGAGCCACACCATCGGCCCGTCGCCTTCGTGGCCGTGATCGTGGAAGGTCCACTGCGGCGTGAGGATCATGTCGCCGCGGCGCATCGTCACGCGTTCGCCTCCGACGGCCGTGTACGCGGCGTCGCCCTCGATGATGAAGCGCAGCGCGAACGCGACGTGGCGGTGCGCGCGCGCGATCTCACCCGGAAGAATGAGCTGCAGGCCGGCGTTCAACGTATCGGTCGTCTGCGGCGGCTTCAGCGCGGGGTTGATCAGCTGCAGCACGCGTCGCTCGGCGAGCTGTGCAGACACGAGCGAGCCCGCGCGCTCGAGCAGCGGCCGGATCGCGGCGTAGCGCCACACGTGCGGGAGCGCTTTCGGCTCGGGAAGCGGCGGCACGACCTGATCCATGATGGTCCACAGCGGCGTCACGTCGTTCGCGGCAGCGTCGCCGAAGAGCCGTTCGAGCGAATCCGTGGCGATCATGGCTCTCCCTTTCCCGCGAGGCGGGGCGAATCGTTCCGGCCGGGAAGGTGTGACACCCGTTTCGTCTTCGCCTCACTTCCTCGCGCCGTTCCCGGAGGTCTCTTTGCGTCTCGTCCTGTTCAGCACCGCCGCGTCGCCGGAGCGCCGTCCGGGCGTCCTGGAGAGCGACACGATTCGGCCGCTCGTGGGCGTCGCATCGCTCGACGCGCTCGTCGCGCTCGAGCCGGCGGCGCGCGACGCCGCGGCAAAGCGGTTGGGCGATCCCGTGCCGCTCGAGTCCGCTGACGCTGCACGCGCCGCTGTATCCGCGCAAGAACGTGTTCTGCGTTGGCCGCAACTACCTCGCGCACGCCGAGGAGGGTGCGCGCGCGCTCGGCAAAACGCTCGAGCTGCCCGCGGTGCCGACGTTCTTCACGAAGGCGCCCACGTCGATCGCCGGTCCGGACGCGACGCTGCAGCTGAGCGCGAAGGCCTCGCAGAAGTACGACTGGGAGGCGGAGCTCGCGGTCGTGATCGGGACGCGGTGCAAGGACGTCGACGAAGCGAACGCGCTCGACGTCATCTGGGCGTACACGTGCTTGAACGACGTGAGCGCGCGCGACCGCCAGCGCGCGACGACGCAGTGGTTCGCCGGCAAGACGCTGGACGACACGTGTCCGCTCGGCCCTTGGCTCGTCACGGCGGACGAGATCGGCGATCCGCAGAAGCTCGACGTCTCGTTGCGCGTGAACGGCGAGACGAAGCAGCACGCGAGCACGTCGGTGATGATCTTCTCGGTCGCGCGCGTCATCGCGGAGCTGTCGCAAGGCACGACGCTCGAGCCGGGCGACATCATCGCGACCGGCACGCCGGAAGGCGTCGGCTTCGCGCGCACGCCGCCCGAGTTTCTGAGCGACGGCGACGTGATGGAAGTCGAGATCGAGAAGATCGGCATCTTGCGCAATCCCGTCTCGATCCGCTGACGCCGTGCATCACCGGGCGATGACGACGCGCGCGCGTTTCGTTGCGGCGGCTGCCGCCGCGGGCGCGTCCGCCGCGTGGCCGCGCGCGATCCTCGCGCAGAGCCGCAAGCCGCTCACGATCGGGTACGTTCCGTCGACGCTCTTCGCCCCGGTGTTCGTCGCCGCGGAGAAAGGCTATCTTCGCGACGCCGGGTTCGATGCGAACCTCAGCCCGATCGTCGCGGGCGCGGATTCGATGAGCCTCGTCGCGCAAGGTCAGATCGACGTCGCCGCCGCGGCGCTGTCCGCGGCATTCTACAACGCCGTGAACCGCGGGCTCGACGTGCGCTACGCCGCATCGACGGCGTACCAGCCGCGCAGCGGGCGGCCGTCGGCGCTCCTGATTCGGCAAGACCTCTACGAGGGCGGACTGCGCGTTGCCGGCCTGCGCGGCAAGAAGATCGGCTGGATCGGCAACACCGGTGCGGCGTCGGCGTATTACGTCGCCCGCATCGTTCGGCCCGCGGGGCTGCACCTCGGCGACTTCGAGTCGCTCAACATCCCGAACCCCGAGCAAGAGTCCGCGCTCGATCACAAGGCCGTCGACGCGCTCTTCACGTCGGCACCGTTCAGCGAAGAGTTCGCGGCGAAGCATCTCGGCACGATCGTCGCGTCGCCGCCTCCCGGAATCGCTGCGTCGGGGTTGTTCTTCGGCCCGGCGCTGCTGCGGAACCATGACGTCGCGAGCGCCGCGATGGGCGCGTTTCGCAAAGCCGCCGCCGAGATCGCGGGACCGGGATTCTACGCGCCGGCGAATCTCGAGGCGTGCGCGAAGTACACGCGGCAGCCGGTGGAGACGATCAAAGCCTCGCCCCGCTACGACGTCAAGCCGGACCTGCGCATCGACGTCGCGACGCTCGAGGACATGCAGCGCGAATTTCTCGCCGACAAGATCCTCACGTTCGCGCCGCCGCTCGAGGAAACGCGGCTCGTCGCGCGCTTGTAAACGTTCGCGCTGCGTGCATGGCGCGCTCAGCGCGGCCGTCGGTGCGTTGCAGCCCTTCAGGGCCGTCGCCTCGCCCCATCGCGCCGGAAATGCTCGCGAAAGAGGCAGCGCGACGGGAGGGACTCCCCGGCCGGACCTGCCATACCTGGGCGCATGAAGATCGCGGTCCCGAAGGAACGCGCGCCCGGCGAACGACGCGTCGCGCTGGTTCCCGAGATCGTGGCAAAGCTCGTGAAGAGCGGACACTCGATCATCGTCGAGCGCGACGCCGGAGCGCGCGCGGGTTACCTCGACGCCGCGTACGAGACCGCCGGCGCATCGATCGCGCCCGACGCGCGCACCGCGTATGCGTCGGCAGACGCGGTCGTCCGCGTCGCGAAGCCGTCGGATGCCGAGCTCGACGGCATTCCGCGCGGCACCACGCTGATCGGCTTGCTCTCGCCGCTCGGCGATCCGCGTTCGGTCGAGCGCTACGCCGAGCGCGGGCTCACCGTGCTGTCGATGGACGCGATCCCGCGCACGACCAAAGCGCAGGCGATGGACGCGCTCAGCTCGCAGGCGAACATCGGCGGATACAAAGGCGCGCTGCTCGCCGCGAACCACCTGCCGAAGTTCTTCCCGATGCTGACGACTGCCGCGGGCACGATCTCGCCGGCGAAGGCGCTCGTCATCGGCGCCGGCGTCGCGGGATTGCAGGCGATCGCGACATGCCGCCGCCTCGGCGCGGTCGTGACCGCGTACGACACGCGCGCGGTCGTCGCCGAGCAAGTGCGCTCGCTGGGCGCGAAGTTCTTGGACATCGACGTGGGCGAGAGCGGCGAAGGCCAAGGCGGTTACGCGCGCGAGCTCTCGCAAGAAGCGATCGCGAAGCAGCGCGCCGCGATGGTGAAGGCGATCGGCGCGAGCGACGTCGTGATCACGACCGCGGCGATCCCCGGCAAGCGCGCGCCGATCCTCGTTACGGCCGAAGCGGTCGTGGCGATGGCGCCCGGCAGCGTGATCGTCGATCTCGCCGCGGAGACCGGCGGCAACGTCGACGGCACCGTCGCGGGCGAAGTCGTCACCAGCGCGAACGGCGTCACCATCGTCGGCCTGTTGAACCTGCCGTCGGCGCTCGCGTTCGATGCGAGCAGGCTGTACGCGCGCAACGTGCAGGCATTGCTGGACTACATCACCAAGGACGGCGCGCTCGTGCTCGATCCGAACGACGAGATCGTCGCGGGCACGACGATCGTGCGGGACGGCACGATCGTGCACGAGCCGACGCGCGCCGCGCTCACCGGAGGAGCCGCGTGAGCGCGCACCTGCTGATCGAGCTGACCGTTTTCATCCTCGCGGTGTTCGTGGGCCTCGAGGTGATCTCGAAGGTGCCGACGACGCTGCACACGCCGCTCATGTCGGCGACGAACGCGATCCACGGCATCGTGCTGGTCGGTGCGATCCTGATCGCGGGCGTCGCCGGCGCGCCGTTCAACGCGGTCGTCGGCTTTCTGCTCGTGCTGCTGGCGTCGCTGAACGTCTTCGGCGGCTACACCGTCACCGAACGCATGCTGCAGATGTTTCGTCCGAAGGCGCCCGCGCCCGCGAAGACGCCGGCGGACGGCGCGCCGTGACGGTGTCGAGCGGCAGCGCGTCCTGGGTCGACGTCGCCTATCTCGTCACGGCGATCTGCTTCATCTTCGGACTGCGCTATCTGAGCTCGCCGCGCACCGCGCGCATGGGCAACCGCATCAGCGCCGTCGGCATGCTGATCGCCGTCGTCGCGACGCTGAGTCAAGGCATCGTCAACTGGTACGTGATCGGCTCGGCGCTCGTCGTGGGCGCGGCGATCGGCATCGTCTCGGCGCAGCGCGTGAAGATGACCGCGATGCCGCAGATGGTGGCGATCTTCAACGGCGCGGGCGGCGGCGCGGCCGCGCTCGTCGCGGCCGGCGAGCTGCTGAAGGTCTACAACGCGGGCACGGCGCCGACGTACGACGTCTCGTTCACGTCGGTGCTTTCCGCGGTGATCGGCGCGATCTCGTTCGCCGGCTCGATCATCGCGTTCCTCAAGCTGCAGGAGGTGATGACCGGGCGGCCCATCACGTACTTCGGTCAGCAGATCGTCAACGCGCTGATCGCCCTCGCGATCCTCGTGTGCTGGGGGCTCGTCGTCGCGAACGCGCCGAACTCGCTCGAATACTTCTGGATCGCGCTCGGCGCCTCGTTCGTGCTCGGGATTCTCTTCGTGCTGCCGATCGGCGGCGCCGACATGCCCGTCGTCATCTCGCTGCTGAACTCGTTCACGGGCGTCGCCGCCGCATCGACCGGCTTCGTGCTCAGCAACAACGTGCTCATCATCAGCGGTGCGCTCGTCGGCGCATCCGGGACGCTGCTCACCGTGCTGATGGGCAAAGCGATGAACCGGTCCGTCACCAACGTGCTGTTCGGCGCGTTCGGCGCGGTGAAGGTCAGCGCGGGCGGCGGCGTCGCGAAGCAGCACAACGTCCGTTCCGTCACCGCCGACGACGTCGCCGCGATGCTCGCGTACGCGAGCCAGGTGGTCGTCGTGCCCGGCTACGGCATGGCGGTCGCGCAGGCGCAGCACTCGATCCGCGAGCTCGCCGATCAGCTCGAGAAGAAAGGCGTCGACGTCAAGTACGCGATCCACCCGGTCGCCGGACGCATGCCGGGCCACATGAACGTGCTGCTCGCGGAGGCCAACGTGCCGTACACGTCGCTCCACGACATGGACGATATCAACCCCGAGTTCGAGCGCACCGACGTCGCGCTCGTCGTCGGCGCGAACGACGTGACGAACCCCGCCGCGCGCGAGGACAAGACGAGCCCGATCTACGGCATGCCGATCCTCAACGTCGACAAAGCGGCGAACGTCGTCGTGCTGAAGCGCTCGATGAACTCGGGCTTCGCCGGCATCGACAACCCGCTGTTCGACGACCCGAAGACCGTGATGCTGTTCGGCGATGCGAAGAAGTCGATCGACTCGGTCGTGGCCGGAGTGAAAGCGCTCTAGAACCGCGCGCGATGCTCGCGACGATCGTCGCCGCTTGGCTGCAGTACGCGGCCGACGGAAAGCCCCATGCGCGCGCCGTGTCGACGAGCGCGTCCTGCCCCGCCGTTACCGTCGACGGACGCTCGGCGACGATGCACGAGCGCGCGCGCCGCGAAGCCGGCTTCGGCGACGTCGTCTGCGATGCCGTCGTGCCGGCGAGCGCGCGGCGCGTGCGCGTCGCGGACCGTCCGCTCCCCGCGCCCGTCCACGATCCGCGCACGATCGCGGTGCTCGGCGACACCGGATGCCGCATCAGCACCGCGCAAGTGCAGGCGTGCAACGACCCGAACGAGTGGCCGTTCCCGACCGTGGCGCGCGCGATCGCGGCGGCGCACCCCGACCTCGTGATCCACGTCGGCGACTACCTCTACCGCGAGAAGGCGTGTCCGATCTTCGCGCGCTGCGCGGACAGTCCGCACGGCGACGACGCGCCTGCGTGGTATGCGGACTTTCTGACGCCTGCCGGGCCGATGTTCGCGGCCGCGCCGGTCGTGCTCATGCGCGGCAACCACGAGGAGTGCGACCGGAACGGGCCCGGCTGGTTCCGCTACCTCGACGCGCACGAAAGCACCACGTGCACCGAGGACACCGAGCCGTACGCAGTCGACCTCGGTGACCTGCGCCTCGTCGGCTTCGACTCCGCGATCGCCGAAGACCGCACGGTCGACGCATCGCGCGATCCCGTCTACCGCAAGCAGTTCGCCGAGGTGCGCAGGATGGCGAAGGCCGGCGCGACGTCGTGGTTCGTCACGCATCGGCCACCGTACATCAACGCCGACGAGCGCGTCGCGATGGACGGTGCGCTCGTGCCGTTCGACGCGGTTCTCGCCGGGCACATTCACTTCTTCGCGGCGATGAACGTCGCGACGCTTCCGCCGCTCGTCATCAACGGCATGGGCGGCACGAAGCTCGATCCCAACTACGCCGGGCTGCTCGGGCTCGCCGCCGGCGACCTGCACGTCCAGGGCGACATTTTCGGCTCGTCGCACCACGGCTTCGCGCTCTACACGCGCACCGCGTCGGGGTGGACCATCTCGCTGCGCGATCCGGACGGCAGCGAGCGCGCGCACTGCACGCTCGCGCACCGCAGCGTCGGCTGCACGGGAGACACGCGATGAGCCTCTTGATCTCGCACGTCGACGTGCGCGTCCGCGACCGGGCGAAGGCCGCGGAGTTCTACGACGCGCTGCTGAGCGTGCTCGGCGCGATAAAAGACGTCGGCAAGACGTTCACGACGTGGTCGATCGTCCCGCCGGACGCTCCGGACGGCTACGAAGCGCACGAGTGGTTCGGCATCACGCAAGACCCGCGCATGACGCCGGGACCGGCGCGGATCGCGTTCGACGCGCCGTCGCGCGGGACGGTGGACGCGATCGCGACGATTCTTCCCGCGATCGGCGCACGCAACATCGAGATGCCGGACGAGACGTACGGTCCCGGCTACTACGCGTGCTTCTTCGAGGACCCCGACGGCAACAAGCTGGAGATCGTGCACATCGGCGCGTGATCCAGCGCGATATCGGCGCACCCTTCGACAGGCTCAGGGTGACATGGACGGACCGTCAGGGTGACATGGACGGACCGTCAGGGTGAGACTGACCACCGGTACGCATCCCACGTCGGGTCGAACGCGTTCGGAAAGAATCCGTGCAGCGCCGTGCGGTACGCGTACGAGTACGACGGGTCGAACAGGAACACGATCGGCACCGCGTCCGCGACGCGACGCTCGATGCGCGCGTAGATCGCTTTTCGCTCGGCGCGGCTCGGCGCGGCGACGGCCCGCCGCTCCAGCGCGTCGACCTCGCGATCGCACCAACGCGCGTAGTTTGCCGCGCCGTCGCAGGCGAAAAGGAACGAGTCGTCCGGATCGGCGCCCATCGGCCACGGCACGTACGCGAGGTCGAACGCGCCCGTCGCGAGCGTGCCGCCGTCGGCGCGCGGCAGAAAGAGCTGCGCGTTCGAGAGCGACTTGATCGTGACGCGAAAACCGCGCGCCTCGAGCTCGCTCTGCACGATCGTCGCCACGCGCACGCCGGTCTGGGACTCCGGAAACTGCACGTACGTCAGCGCGAGCGCGACGCCGTTCTTCCTGCGCGCCCCGCCCGCGTCGCGGCGCCAGCCCGCCGCGTCGAGCAGCCGGTCCGCCGCGCGCGGGTCGTACGCCGGCTCGTGCACCGACGGGTCGCGCGCCCACGAGCCGATCGGCTGCGCGGTGTCGACGACGGGATAGCGGCCGAACGTGATCTTCCGCGAGATCGTCGCACGGTCGATCGACGCCGCGATCGCGCGGCGCACGCGCACGTCGTCGAGCGGCGCGTGCGAGGTGTTGATCGCAATGCCGGCGACGAGCGCGAGCGGGACGGTGCGGAACGCGAGCCCGTGCGCGGCGCCGAGCGACGCGCGCTGCACGGGCGAGAGCAGGTTCCAGTCCAGTGCGCCGCTTCGGAGCAGCGTGAAGTTCGTGCCCGGGTCCGGCACGATGCGCACGTCGAGCCGCGCGACGCGCGGTGCGCCGCGCCAGTACGACGCGTTCGCCTCGTAGGTCAGGTGGTCGCCGCGCACCCAGCCGGCGAAGCGGTACGGGCCGTCGCCGACCGGGTGCGACGCGAACGCGCTGCGGGAGAGGATCGGGTTCATGCTCCAGCAGGTGCGCGGGCAGGACGTACTGCGGGGATGTGCCGTTCGCGAAGAATGTCGCGACGGCGGGCGCCCACGGCTGCCGCAGCGTGACGCGCACCGTGCGCGGATCGAGCGCGACGGCGCGCACGATGCGATCGTAGCCCGCACGCGAGCGCACGGCGTTGCGATCGTCGAGAATCGCGTGCAAGGTCCACACGACGTCCCGCGCGGTGACCGCGACGCCGTCCTGCCAGCGGACGCCGGCGCGAAGGCGGTACGTGATGACGCGGCCGTCGCGCGAGACGCCGCCGTTCTCGACGGTCGGGATCCGCGCGAGAAGAACCGGCACCGCGTTGCCGTGCTCGTCGACGTCGACGAACGGCTCGAACGCGAGCCGCGCTACCTGCTGCTCGACGCTGCTCGCGTCGGGATGCGCGAACAGCGGGTTCAGCGATTGCGGATCGGCGGCGAGCGAGAACCGCACGACCGGCCCGGCGCCCTCGCGCGTCGCGTCGCGCGTGCGCGGTCCGCATGCGCTCGCCGCGCCGGCGAGCAGCGTCGCAACGGCGGCGAACAGCGCGGCGTATCGCATCGGCCGCCTCTTTCCGGCGCGGCCGCCGAAGCCCCGCGCTACGCGGCGCTACGCGCTCGCGTCGACCGCCGTGTCGCGGCTGTAGGAAACGGCACCCCAGGGATGGCTGCGCGCGTCCTCGATCGCACTGTCGAGCGCGCCGTCCTGATCGCGCCGGCACCCGCACGGCATCCGGCCGTCGCCCGCGCAGCCGGCTCCTTCATGCCGGTCCAGCGCGTGCCCGCACGTGCACGAGATCAGATACTTCATACGGCGATGCTCTCTCGATCGATTGCGTCGATCCGCAGGATATCGGCGAGACGAACGGCGTGCACCGACGGAACGCCGCGGACGCCGGTCACGACGAAGGCTTTGGTCGACGATACGTGCGACAGCCGCCCCGCGATCGCCGGGACGGCGTCCAGGAGCGTCACGGTAACCCCTCGTCCGAGGAAGCGGCACGCATCCGCCTCGGACACACGAAAGAACGTCATCGGACGAAAATCGTAACGCGGAAGCATCCGTGCGTCGGTGCGCTAACGTACCGCTAGTAAACGCGGCGTGCGAGCAGTTCCCCGCGCCGCCTGAGCATTTGGCCAAAGGCCTCGGAAACCCGTGGATTCTTCGGAGGTGCTCGGAAACGTCCCGAACGAATCTCTGCACATGATGCTGGGTGCCGAACGGTTGCCACCGGCCGACGGCCGCGCCGCCGGCGCGCAGGCGGACCTCGACCGCACGGACCGGCGCTTGCTCGCCGCGCTGCAGGCGAACGCCCGCTCGACGTACGCCGAGCTCGGCGCGCTCGTGAACCTCAAGCCGCCGGCCGTCCACGACCGCGTCAAGCGGCTGGAGTCCCGGGGATTCGTTCGGCGGTACGCCGCGCAGCTGGACGCGGCGCGCGTCGGCTACGAGCTGACCGCGTTCGTCGGCGCCTACTGCGCGCCCGACCTCGACTACGACGCGTTCACGACGGCGGTGCAGGGCTTCCCGGAGGTCCTCGAAGTGCACAGCGTCGCCGGCGACGAGACGTTCGTGCTGAAGGTCGTCACGCGCTCGACCGGTCACCTCGACGAGTTCCTCACGAAGCTCAAGCGCGTACCGGGCGTCGCGCGCACGCGCACGACCATCGTTCTCTCGACGCCGTTCGAGCGCGTCGGACTGCCCGTCGAAGCACTGGGATGACCGGCTGCCGTCTCGGTACGCATCGCGTGCTCGAGCCGAAAGGCGCGCTGCCGCAGGCGGCGTGGCGCCTCGACAACTCGCCGCACGCGTACGCGAACGAGATCGTTTGCGACGTCGAGATGCTCAACATCGACTCCGCATCGTTCGCGCAGATGCGCGCGCAGCACGGTGACGACGAGCGCGCGATCGCCGCGCACATCGTCGCGACGGTCGACGCGCGCGGAAAGCAGCACAATGCCGTCACCGGCAGCGGCGGCATGTTCGTCGGCCGCATCGCGGAGATCGGCGAGGCGATCGCGCTGCGCGACGACATCGCCGCCGGCGACCGCATCGCCTCGCTCGTCTCGCTCGACGCTCACGCCGCTGCATCTCGACGCCGTCGACCGCGTCGACCTCGCGACGGGACACGTCGACGTGCGCGGACGCGCCGTGCTCTTCGAGAGCGGCGTGTACGCGACGCTTCCCGCCGACATCCCTCCGGCCGTCGCGCTCGCCGTGCTCGACGTCGCCGGAGCGCCCGCGCAGGTGTCGCGCCTCGCGAAGCCCGGCGGGGCCGTGTGCGTGATCGGCGCGGACGGCAAGTCGGGGATGCTCGCGTGCGCCGCCGCTCGCGAGGTCGTCGGCCCCGCCGGCCGCGTGGCCGGCATCGTGCTCGACGACGGTACGCCCGCGGCGCGTGTGCTCGTCGAGCACGGTTACGTCGATCGGCTCATCGTCGCCGACGCGCGCGACGCGCTCGCCGTGCTGCGGGACCTGCCCGAAGCGCTGCCGTCGCTCGCCGACCTCGTCGTCAACTGCGTGAACGTGGGCGGCACGGAGCTCGCATCGATCCTCTGCTGCGCCGAGGGCGGCGTCGTCTACTTCTTTTCGATGGCGACCTCGTTCACGGCGGCCGCTCTCGGCGCCGAGGGCATCGGCAAAGACGTCACGATGGTGGTCGGAAACGGGTACGCCAAGGGCCATGCGGCGACGGCGCTGCAGACGCTGCGCAACCATCCGGCCATCGCGGCGTATTTCGGCGAACGCTACGGCCGCGTGCCGTCCGGAGACCGTTCACGCTAGTGCAGAATCACGTCAAGCCGCCCGCCGACCCGGCGCTGCTGGAACACCGCCAGCTGCGCGGCGGCGAATTTTGGCGCGACGTCCCGGCGTACGCCGAAGTGGACGATGCGACGTTCCTCGATCATATCTGGCAGGGACGCCACTCGGTCAAGACGCCGGACGAGCTGTTCGCGACGATCGGCGAGGTCGTCGACGCCGCGTTCCTCGAGGACGCGCGCGAAGGCTTTCGCCGTGCGCCGATGGCGGTGCGCGTGTCGCCGTACGTCATCGCCTCGATCGACTGGACGCGCCCGTACGACGACCCGATCCGCCGGCAGTTCATCCCCGTCGCATCGCGGCTGCTGCCCGATCATCCGCGCCTGACGCTGGACTCGCTG
This sequence comes from Vulcanimicrobiota bacterium, assembly GCA_963841685.1. Classification (GTDB taxonomy): domain Bacteria; phylum Vulcanimicrobiota; class Vulcanimicrobiia; order Vulcanimicrobiales; family Vulcanimicrobiaceae; genus Vulcanimicrobium. Next base: position 359,403 of record CAWJDU010000003.1, on the reverse strand, counting down.
CACGAGCGCGACGACGCGCCGGTGCAAGGCCTGACACACCGCTATCCCGACCGCGCGCTGTTCTTGCCGCTGCAGACCTGCCCGGTGTACTGCCGCTTCTGCACGCGCTCGTACGCGATCGGTCCGGACACCGACCTCGTCGAGAAAGCGGCGCTCGCGAAGACGCCCGAGCACTGGAAGGTCGCGTTCGACTACATCGCGTCGCGCCCGGAGCTCGAGGACATCGTCATCTCCGGCGGCGACACGTACCAGCTCGCGCCGAAGAACGTCACGCTGATCGGCGAGGCGCTGCTCGCGATCCCGCACGTGCGCCGCATGCGCTTCGCGACCAAAGGCATCGCGGTGATGCCGATGAAGCTGCTGACGGATCACGCGTGGGTCGACGCGCTGACCGGCGTCGTGGAGAAAGGCCGCGCGCTCGGCAAAGACGTCGTCGTGCACACGCACTTCAACTCGCCGAACGAGATCACGGAGATCACGCGCCGCGCCGTCGACGTGCTGTTCGCGCGCGGGATCACCGTGCGGAATCAGAGCGTACTGATCCGCGGCGTGAACGACGACCCGCACGACATGGCGCTGCTGGTGAAGCGGCTGTCCTGGATCAACGTGCACCCGTACTACGTCTACCTGCACGACCTCGTGAAGGGCGTCGAGGAGCTGCGTACTACGGTGCAGACCGCCCTCGACGTCGAGAAGGCGGTGCGCGGCACGACGGCCGGCTTCAACACGCCGACGTTCGTGTGCGACGCGCCCGGCGGCGGCGGGAAGCGCGACGTTCACTCGTACGAGTACTACGATCGCGAAAACGGCATCGCCGTGTACGCCGCGCCGAGCGTCAAGCCGGGCAAGGCATTCGTGTATTTCGATCCCGTCGACGCGCTCGCTGCCGACGCGCAGGCGCGCTGGGCCGTGCCCGCGATCGCCGATGCGATGGTGCGCGAAGCCGTGGCGCGAGCAGGCGGAAAGGTCGCGGCCCTGGCGTAAGGCGCCTGGGCAATGCTCATCAACGCCGTCACGTACACGTTTCCGCCGGGCGAGGCCGATCGGGTCGAAGGGATCTTGCGCGAGCTGCGCGAGGCGTCGCTGCGCGAGGACGGCTGCATCGGCTACGACGTGTGCCGTGGCGACGGCGACGCGCCCGGGACGTTCGTGCTGTACGAGACGTGGCGCGATCAGGCGGCGCTGGACGAGCACATGACGTTGCCGCACTTCGTGCGGCTGGGGCTGAACGGCTTTCGCCCGCTGGCGCTGAGCCGAACGGCGATCAAGGGCAGGCCGGTCGGCTAGCGCCGTGCGCGTGTGCGTCTACTGCGGGTCGTCCGCGGGCGACCATGCCCGCTTCGCGGCGGCCGCGCGCGACTTCGGAGCCGCGCTCGCGCGTGCCGGGATCGGGCTCGTGTACGGCGGCGGTCGCGTCGGCCTGATGGGTGCGATCGCGGACGCCGCGCTCGCGGCCGGCGGCGAGGTGATCGGCATCATCCCGCGCTTCCTCGAGAACCGCGAGATCGCGCACGCCGGCGTCGAGCTGCGCGTCGTCGAGTCGATGCACGAGCGCAAGGCGATGATGGCCGAGCTCTCCGACGCGTTCGTCGCGCTTCCCGGCGGGTTCGGCACGTTCGAAGAGTTCTTCGAGATCGTCACGTGGGTGCAATTGCGTCTCATCGAAGCGCCGTGCATCCTCGTGAACGTCGACGGCTACTTCGATCCGATGATCGCGCTGATCGACGGCGCGACGGCGAACGGATTCATCAGCGTGCGGAACCGCGCGATCGTCGAAGCGTATGCGACGTGCGCGCAGGCGCTCGCGCGGCTCGATCGCGCGTCAGGCGAGGCGACCGGGCGCTGAGCGACTCGCCGCATGACACGGCGAGAACGTGGTATACGCGATGCAGCGTATATCGTATCCACGGGGGATTCGGCATGTTCGTCACTTTTTTGCGCATTGCGGGCTTCGCCGCCGCGGCGGCGTTCGTCGCCGCGTGCGGTTCGGCAAACACGACGCCGCCGCCATTCAACACCGGCAAAGCCGCGACGTTCGGTCTGCGGCAGACGGTCGCGTTCTCGACGCTTCCGGCGGGCGGGAAGTTCACGTACGACATCGGCGCCGTCGACCCGGCGACCCACCACTACTACCTCGCGGACCGCACGAACGCCGCGCTCGACGTCATGGACACGACGGCGTTCACGGTCACGTACGTCCACGACGGCTTCGCCGGCCAGCAGGCGTCGAATGATCGATCCGGACCGGACGGCGTCGTGGTCGTGCCCGGCGGCTCGGTGTACGTGGGCGACGTCAACAGCGTCAAGGTGATTTCGCCGGCCGGATCGCCGGTGACGTCGATTACGACCGACACGGCCGGTTTACGCACCGACGAAGGCTGCTATGACGCGTGACGACGACCTCGTCATGTTCGCGAACGCGGCCGACACGCCGCCGTACGCGACGTGGATCACTGCCTCGCACGAACGCCATCAAAACGAAGTACGCGTTCGCCGGCTCGTCCGGACTCGAGGCGTGCGCCTACGATCCGGCGACGAAGAACTTCTTCATCAACAACGACGGCACGCCGGCGAACCCGAACGGCGAGCTCGACGTGATCCCGGCGGCGTCCGTCGTCGCCGGTGCGCCGACGGTCTCGGCGACCTACCCCGAGGGCAACTGCGGCCCCGCAGGCATCGTGCTCGGCCCGAACGACAACCTGCTGGTGGGATGCGATGCGCCGGCCGGCGACCCGCAGATCACGCTGATCATGAGCGCAGCCAACGGCAGCATCGTCGCGACCATCACGCAAGTCGGCGGAGAAGACGAAGTCGCGTACGATCCGTTGTCACAGCGGTACTACACCGCGTCGCGCGACATGACGGCCAACGGCGTCTCGCAGACGGGCAATGCGAACGCGCAGTTCACGCCGGTGCTCGGCGTCATCGACGCGCGGACGAACACGTGGATCGAGAACCTTCCGACCGGCGCGGGCGCGCACTCCGTCGCGGTCGACCCGACCAACGGCAACGTCTTCGTGCCGGTCCCTCCGACGGCGACCGCGCCGGGCGGAGTCGACATCTTCGGATTCCAGTAACGCCGGCCGCGATCAGGACGAGAGCGGCCGCGTCTTGAGCGCGTCGAAGAGCGCAAACGTTCGCTCTTCGACGCGCGTCATGACCGCCGCGTCGTAGTGCGGCTCCCCCGGGATCGAGAAGTTGTGCGACGCGCCGGGATACACGTACACGTCGGCCTCGGGCACGTCGCGCAGCGCGTCTTCGATCGCGTGCACCTCGCTCATCGGCGCGACCGGATCCTCGGAACCGTAGTGTAACGCGATCGGCGCGCGCGGCAGTTGCGGAAGGCATGCGCCGACCTGCGTTCCGTGATACGCCGCGGCCGCGTCGATGTCAAGGTGCGCCGCGGCGAGGTACGCGTAGCGGCCGCCGAAGCAGATGCCGAGCACCGCGATCTCGCCGTTGCATTCCGGCATCGCGCGCAAGGCGTCCAGCGACGATCCGACGTCGCCCAGCGCCGCTTCGACGTCGACGCGGCGCGCGCGCGCCATCGCCGCGGCGCGTCCGTCCGCCGTGCGCTGCATGATTCCCGGTTCGGCGTCGCGCCAGAACTGGTTCGGAACGAGCGCGACGTAGCCGTTCGCGGCGTAGCGGTCCGCCATGTCGCGGATGACGTCCTCGATCCCGAAGATCGGCGGAAGCAGCAGCAATCCGGGCGCGGATGCGTCGCGCGGCAGCGCGAGATAGGCGTCGAACGTGCCGCCGCCGGCGGCGCGGAGGGTGATGTCGCGGCTCATCGCGGCCCCTTCGACGGGCGGGTACACGCACCGGCATGGCATCGCGTACGCTCGACGCCGGCTCGGCCGGAACCGTGGCCCTCGGCGACCTCACAGTGAACCGGCTCGGATTCGGCGCGATGCGGCTCGTCGGCCCCGGCGTATGGGGACCGCCGCGCGACCGCTCCGCCGCGCACGCCGTGTTGCGGCGCGCCGTGGAGTTGAACGTGAACCTGATCGATACGGCGGACTCGTACGGCCCGCACGACGACGAAGAGCTCATCGCGGAAGCGCTCTTCCCGTATCCCGACGGCCTCGTCATCGCGACGAAGGCCGGCTTTCAGCGTCCCGGGCCGGGACGGTGGGTGCCTGACGGGCGTCCCGAGCACTTGCGCGCGGCCGTGCACGGAAGCGTCCGGCGGCTGCGTGTCGAGTCTCTCGATGTGCTGCAGTATCACACGCCGGATCCGAAGGTGCCGTTCGAGGACTCCGTCGGAACGCTCGCCGAGCTGCAGCGCGAAGGCGTGATCCGCCATCTCGGCCTGTCGAACGTCGACCGCGATCAGATCGAGCGCGCGCGCCGCATCACGGCGATCGTCTCGGTGCAGAACCGGCTCGCAGCCGACGGATCAGACGACGACGAAGAGCGCGCGGTGCTCGCGTACTGCGAGCGCGAGCGCATCGCGTACCTGCCGTGGGCGCCGCTGGGCGGCGCGGGCGCACAGCAGACCGCGGCGTTCGAGCGCGTCGCGCGCGCGCACGGCGCGACGGCGCATCAGGTCGCGCTCGCGTATCTCTTGTGCCGCTCGCCCGTGATGACGCCGATCCCCGGCACGTCGTCGATCGCGCACCTCGAGGCAAACGTCGCGGCGGCCGCGCTCGCGAGCGCGCTCACTGAGCACGACGTGCGCGAACTGGCGAGGCGCTAAGCGTTGGTCGCTATGACGGCGCCTGTTTCAGGTGCTGCGCGTACTGACGCTGGTCGAAGTACCACTCCGGCAGCGACTTCGGAAACGTGATGTCGTTGAACTTGTAGTCGACTTCCTGTCCGTCGCCGGCGTAGCCGCCGCCGACCACGCCGTGGATGTCGGTGACGACGGGAATGCCCTGCACCACGCCCATGGTGATCGTGAAGGTCACGGGATAGACCGGACCGCCTTCGACGAACAGCTTGTCGGTCGCGATGAGCTTGTGCAGCTCGTAGGTGTTCTTGTCGGCCCACACCTCGCGCAAGCGGTTGCGCTCGACGTCGCGGATCGGATAGATGTGGAGGTGCACTTCGTCGCCCACGACTTCGAGCGAGTCGACGCGGTAGTCCGACTCGATGATCGCGCGCACGCCGCCGATGATCGGCAGCGGCGTGTACCGCGGCTCGGGCGTCGGCACCTCGGACACGGGATGCGGCCGCGCCGGCGCCGGCTCGAAGACGTCCGCGGTCGGCGGTCCCGGATCGCGCGCCTCGTTGAACGCGGGACGGTCGAACGTGAGATCGCCGCGCGCATCGTCGCGATAGACGAAACGCGATAGCGCGGCACGATCGAGGTTGCGCACCCACAGGTGCTTCGTGTACGTCCCGGTGGGATCGGGATAGCCGTTCGTGGCCTTCTGCGAACGGATCAGCGTGTAGGTCTCGTACGGCGGCGGCGGCCGATGCGAACGGAACTGCGCGCGAATCAAGCCGAGGACGCGCTGAGGCGTCGGCGTCGGTTCGGCGGCCGCGGCCGGCGCTGCAAGCGCGGCCGCCAGCACCAGGGATGCCAGCATGTCGCGTGGTACGGCGCGCCGCGCGCGCGCGCCCGCTGGCTCCGTACGGCGAGGGGAATGCGAGCGGAACGCGGGCCGGGCGTCGAACATCCGGCGCAACGCGATGGAGCTGCTTCGGTTCACGGCGCTCGAGCGCCACTACGGCGCGCACGAGGTGTTCGCCGGCATCTCGGGCGTCGTGCGCGACGGCGACCGCATCGGCATCGTCGGACCGAACGGCGCCGGAAAGTCGTCGCTCGTCCGCATCGCCGCGGGCGTCGACGAGCCCGACGCCGGTTCCGTCGTACGCGCGCGCCAGCGCCGGCTCGGGTACCTCGCGCAAGATGCGTCCGAAGGCGGTTCGACCACGCTGCGCGCCGCCTTCGACGAGGCGATGGCGCGCGGCACGGCGGCCGAATGGGAGATGCGGGCGACGCTCAATCGCTTCGACTTCTCGCCGCGCGATCTCGACCGGCCGCTGAGCGAGTTCTCCGGTGGCCAGCGCACGCGCGCGCTGCTCGCGCGCACGCTGCTGGAACAGCCCGACTGGCTCGTACTCGACGAGCCGACGAACCATCTGGACCTGGACACGGTGCGCTGGCTCGAGTCGTTCGTCGCGCGCGATCCGCGCGCGTTCGTCGTCGTCTCGCACGACCGCTACTTCCTGGAAACCGTCGCGACGGTGATCTGGGAGCTCGACGGCGGAACGCTCGCGACGTACGACGTCACGCCGGGACGCGCGTATTCGATGTACGTGCAGGCTCGCGAGGAGCGGCGCGATCGGCAGCAACGCGAGCACGCCGCGGCGCTCGTCGAGCGCAAGCGTCAGCGCGCCGTGATCGACGAGCTGCGCACGCACGGCTCGCACAACTACAGCGCGGTCTGGTCGCGTGAGAAGGCGTTCGCGCGCGTCGCCGGCGTCGACGCGCCGCGCGCCGAGCGGCGAAAGATCGCCGTCGCGCTGCGCGCATCGCGTCGCGCGACGAACGGTCCGGCCGTCGAGATCGCGGGCATCGCGAAGGCCTATGACCGCCCGCTGTTCGCGAACGTCACGGCGACGTTCACGCGCGGCGAGCGCGTCGCGATCGTCGGGCCGAACGGCTCGGGGAAGTCGACGTTTCTGCGCATCCTTTCCGAAGAGATCGCACCCGATCGCGGTACCGTGCGGTACGGCGTGGGGCTGCGCGCGGCGAGCTACGCGCAGACGTCGTCGGACGATCTTCCGTCCGGCGTGACGGCCGCTGAAGCGGTGATGCGGATGGGCGTCGGCGACGAGGAGGCGCGCGGCCTGCTCGGTCGGCTGAATCTCGGCGGCGATGCCGGCGACAAGGTCGTCGAGGCGTTTTCCGGCGGCGAACGGCGGCGCATCATGCTCGCGCGCCTGATGGCGCAGCACGCCGATTGTTTGTTCCTCGACGAGCCGACGAACGATCTCGACATCGCAAGCCGCGAAGCGCTCGAGGACGTGCTGGCGGAATACGGCGGCGCGCTGTTCGTCGTCTCGCATGACCGGTATCTGCTGAAGCGGCTCGCGGACCGAGTCGTCGCGATTCGCGACGGTGCCGCGCACGTGATCGACGGCGACTACGAAACGTACGAGCGCCGTCTGCACGAACCCGCCGCCGACGATGCGCCGGTACGCCCGGCGCTCTCTGCGGCGAAGGACGAGCGGCGCAACGTGCACGAGGCGCGCCTGGCGGCGGGACGCCTGAAGCGCGCCGTCGCGGACGCCGAGGTGCTCGTCGCGCGGCTCGACGCGCAGCGCGCGGAGCTCGAAGCCGAGTTCACCGCACACGATCTCTACGACGATCCCGCGCGCGTCGTCGAGCTGCAGCACGAGCTCGAGCGCGTGCGCGGCGAGAGCGACGCCGCCATGGCCGCATGGGAGGCCGCCGTGCACGCCTACGAGGCGCAGGGGCCGGCGTTGCCGTAGTCGCCGGTGTGGCGCGATTCGTCAGCGAAGCCTTGAGCGCTTCGGCCGATCACGTGCCGACCGGCGCGCTGAGCCGTGGCGAGCCGCCGCTGCCGCGCGAGTTCGCGTGGCGCGACGAACGGCTCATCGTACGAGACGTCGTGCGCACGTGGCGCTCGACCGTGACCGATCGCGGCGACGTCTATCTCGCGAAGCACTGGTTCGAGCTCGCCCTCGAAGACGGCCGCGTCGCCGTCGTCTACTTCGACCGCAAGAGCCGCCGTTCGGAGGCGCGATGGTGGCTGTACACGCTCGCCGGCTGATCCGGCGCGCGTCGCGCGCGTCGAGGAGGTTTGCGTTCGAGATCGTATCGTCGGTACACGGAAACAGGCCGAGGGGGAGCGGCAGGATGATGCATGAGAGAATCGCCCGAGCGAGCGTCACGAGCGAAGCGGGCGGCGCGGCGCGGACTCGCGCTCGCGTCATCGCAACCGAAGGGCATGCGCCGCGCGCGATGCATCGGTTCGAGCGGATCGCGCCCGCCGTCGCGGGCCGGCCGCCGATGCAGATGCGATGGATTCGCGTGCCGAACACGCCCGACCCCGGCGACTGGTATTGGGAGGGAAGAGGCGATGCGAGCGGCTCCCCGCCGTACGGCGGACGGGCCGTCGCGGCGCCCGCGCTCACGAGCCAACAGGACGTTCACACAGCGCGCGGCGGCAGCATGAAGGCGTTGCGCGTCGTACCGCACCAGCCGACGACGCCGATGGACTTTCTCGCCTTTGCCGGCAGCCAGGCATCGCAGGGACGCGGCGCGTTCTTCGAAGGCCAGACGACGCAGCGAGGTCTCGGGAGCATCCCCGTGCAGACGAGCATTCCGAAACGCGACAAGGCCGAGCACACGAACATTTTTTCGAAGATGACCGGCGGCGAGCGCAGCTCGACGAACTATCAGCAACAGCTCGGAACGGCGGCCCCCGGCACGAAATACCAGATCTTGCACGGCGTGGGTCACGGCGAGGGCGGAAAGCAGACGCAAAGCCCGCAGAACCTCGCGTCCGCGTCGAAGGGTGCGAACTCCGAGATGATCCCGTTCGACAAGGCGATCTCCGGCAACCCGAACGTGCTGGTCCAGACGCACTTCAACATCCGTCCGGGTACCGAGCGCGCGGAGTCGATCAACCAGCAGTTCGCGCATAAGGACTATCCGAACGAGCCGTTCTTCCAGCGGACCATCGACGGCGACCGGCCGGAGGTGAGCGACATGGAGTGGGACAGCCTCGAGTCGCGCGCCGAGAAGTTCCAGGATGCGAAGACGCTCGAAGCGGCCGCAGCGCTCAGAAGGATGGCGGAAGGAAAGTCATCGTTCGGCGGGCGTCTGGGGCAATTCGCGCCGGGCAATCACCCGAACGACTTTCGCGGGAACCGCGACGACGACGACGACGACAACATGATCAGCTGATCGGCGTTGTCGGCGACGTCCAGATCGTGATTGCTTGCGGGGCCGCTTCGTGGGCGCGGGCGTCGAGTTGCTCGGGCGTGAGCGTGCTGAGCGGGTGCGTCACGACGGCCGGTCGCAGCGCGTCCATGCCGAGCGCCGCGCGCTGCACGGCGGCTTCATGCTCGAACGCCGTCGTCACGATGACGGCGGACGGAATGCCGGACTCCTCCAGGCGGACGGCGTCGTACGTACAGCACGACGTGCAGCTGCCTCAATCGCCGATGCCGATCAGCGCGACGTCGTTCTCCGCCGCGATCCGCGCGATCAGCTCGTCCTCCGCGTTGACGGAGAAGCTCGCTTTCGAATAGCGCGTCACCGATGCGAACGGCGCCGTTTCGCGAATGATCTCCGCGGTACGCTCCAGCACGCGCCGGCCGTTCCACTTCGTATTGTCGAGGATCCCGAGGCGCAGTCCGGATGTCGCTGCAACGCGCGGCGCGAGCTCGCGGTGCTCGACGTGGACGACGCCGCGCGGATCGTAGATGCGCATCTCCATGCCGTGCGCTTCGGTCACAGCGCGCAGGTTCCGTCAGCGCAGGCCGCGCCGTTGGGCGGCGCGATGCCGTCGATGCGCCGCAGCACCGGGCTCGTCATGCGGCCCCAGCCGGGGATGAACGCGGAAAAGCGCCCCGCCGGGCCGCCCGCGACGAACAGATGGATGTCGTCCGGCGTCGGCACGATGGGAATGCGCGCGTCCTTCTCGCGCTTGTACCAGGCAGGAAGGGCTCTGTTGTAGACCTTCTTCCCGTCGCCGGCGTAGCGGTCGTCGAACGAGATCTCACCCCACGTGTTGCCGGCGTTCATCCAGAGATAGCTCCGCACGTCGAGGCGCGAGAATCCCGACGACGCGATCGTCGCCGCGTGCTCCGGACAGATCACGACCGCGCACGAACCGCTCGCGACGGCGTTGTTGTGCGCGAACGTGCTCATCGCGGAGACGATGCTGTCGAGCACGCCGCGCGCGTCGTTCGCGACGTGGTTCACGACGCTGTGCGGCGGTTCGGCCGCGATGACGAAGACGGCGCTGTCCTCCGGCGCGATAGCCGTGCTCGACGTGGTACGGCGCCCACGGGCTCAGCTCTTCGTTCTCGGCGATGCAGTACGTGTACTTGCCCGGATGTCCCAGCGTGCTCTTGTCGAGATCGCCCGGCGTCGCGCCTCCGACGGTCAGCAGGATCAAGCGGATCGCACGGCCGATCGTCGCGTTCGCGCGATTGCCCGAGCCGAAGCAATTGTGGCCCGCGTTCATGCCGATCGTGTTGCGGATCGGGCCGTTCACGATCAGCAGCGGCGCCGCCATGTGCGTCGTCGCCTGCACGCCGTTGAGGTTCCACTGCTTGGTGCAGAGCGCGAGCATCGCCGCTCGTACGACCGGCGCGTACTCCGGCTTGCAGCCCGCCATCACCATGTTGATCGCGAGCACTTCGCGGGTGAGCGTGCCGCGACGCGGCGGGATGACCGCTTCCGCAAACGACGGATCGCCGCCGAGCGCCTCGACGACCGCGTCGATCTTCGCCGGCGTCGGCGGCACGACGGGCAGCCCGTCGCTCCACGCCTGCTCGAAGTAGTATTCGACGAGGTCGGCGGGCACGGGCGGCGCGCGGTGCTCCGGAGCGATCGTTGCCATGCACGGCACGTACGACGTGCGCTCGAAAATCACTCGCCCAGGCGGAACGGGTCGAGCCGGGCGACGAGCGCGGTGAGCCGCCGGCGGTCGTCGTCGCTTTCGGCGGCGCCGTAGAGCGTGTCGAGGGCGAACAGCGGATGCCACGGCCGCGTACCGGTCGTCGCGATCAACGCGAGCCACACGCCGGACGGGCCGCTCGTATCGATCGCCCACGCGGCGATCTCTGGCGCGAAGATTTCGCGCAGCAGCGCGGGCTCGTAGGCGCGATAGCGCTTGAAGATCTCGAACGATTCGAACGCACTGCGGCGGCGCGTCACGGGCTGCGCGGCGCTCAGGTTCGCCCCGCCCGCGCGAACGCGGAACGCCGTCTGCGGCTCGTCGACGACGCGGACCTCGTAGCGCTCGAGCAGTCGCACCCAGCGGTCGAGGTCGAACAGCAGCATCAAACGCGTGTCGTCAGGCCCGATCTCCTCGAGTACGGCCCGGCGCACCATCGCCGTCGGCGCGCACAGGCAATTTCCGAGTAGGAAGAACATGCGCAGCCATTGCGCGCGGGTCGACAGTCCGTGGGCGATCGGCACGTCAAAGACGGCGCCGTACGCCGTGGTCGGATCGCCGGCATCGTCGACTTGGATCGGCACGCTGAACACCGCTCCGACATCGGGATGCGCGCACAGAAGCGCCACCTGCCGCTCGAGCCTGCCGGGCAGCGCGTAATCGTCGGAGTTGAGAATCGCAACGAACTCGCCGCGTGCGCGTGCGACGGTCGCGTTCATCGCGAACACGGGGCCGCGGTTCGCGGGGAACCGCACGAGATGGATCCGCTCGTCGGCGATCGCGTCGACGACGTCCGGCGTTCCGTCCGTCGATCCGTCATCCGTGACGAGGACTTCGACGTCGCGCAGCGACTGGTCGAGCATGCTGCGCACGGCGCGTTCGACGAACGGCGCATGGTTGTACGATTTGATCGCAACCGATACCAGCGGCATCCGCGTCAGCCGCCCGCGGCGCGCGCGGCGTGCGGGAGGACCGTGCTGCCGGGCGCGACGTCGTGCACGACGACGCAGCCTGCGCCGACCACGGCACCATCGCCGACGCGAACCTTCGGCAGGACGACCGCGCCCGCCCCGATCATCGCCGCACGTTCCAGCACGACGTTCCCGGCGAGCGTCGCCCCCGGACCGATCGATGCGAACGACCCGATCTCGGAGTGGTGTCCGACGGACGCGGCACGGTTGATCACGACGTGATCGCCGATGACGGCGCGCGCGCCGACGATTGCGCCGGCATTGACGAAACCGCCGTCCCCGATGCGAACGCCGGTCGCGACCACGGCCGCGGGGTGGACGATCGCGGACGCAAAGCTGAACCCGCGGCGCGCCGCGTCGGCGACTGCGGCGATCCGGTTGTGCGGCGTGAACATCGGGCACGTGCACGGGATGCACGCGATCTCCGGCGCGAGCTCGTCCGCGTCGACCGCGTTCGGCACGTCGTCGCAGGGCAGCGGCGAGGCGACGTTGCGAACGCACGCAGCGATGACGATGCCGAGGCGCGCGCACGCCTCGACGTACTCGACGACGAGCGGCGATCCGACGCCGAAGAGCACGATGCGCTGCATGGCGACGTCCGGCGCTTACACGCCGGCGAAGCGCGCGGGCTGCGATCGAGCGCCGCGCCCGTCGTCGATCGCCTCGCGCACCGCGACGGAAACGTAGGCGATTTCCTCGTCGGAATGCAGCGGATCGAGCGGCAAGCTCAAGAGCTCCGATGCGCGGCGCTCGCTGACGGGAAAGTCGCCGCGCCGGTAGCCCAGATCGGCGTAGCACGGCTGCAGATGGATGGGCACGGGATAGTGCACGTTCGTACCGATGCCGCGGCGTTGGAGCGCCGCGCGAACGGCGTCGCGCCGACCCTCGTGAATGAGAATCGGAAACGCGTGCCACACCGGCGTCGCCCACGGCTCCACGACCGGCAGCGAGAGACCGTCGACATCGGCGAGCCGGGCACGGTACAGCGACGCGAGTTCGTTTCGGCGTGCGTTCCACGCGTCGAGTCGCGCCAGCTTCCACCGCAGTACGGCCGCTTGAAGCGGATCGAGACGGCTGTTGAACCCGCGTACCGCGTGCACGTAGCCCGGCTGCGCACCGAGATTGCGGAGGGTCCGCAGCGCTTCGGCGAGTTCCGCGTCGTCCGTCGTCACGCAGCCGCCATCACCGAGTGCGCCGAGGTTCTTCGTCGGATAGAAGCTCCACGCCGAGGCGCCCGTGCCCGACCCGACACGGCGGCCGCGGTACCGCGCGCCGTGCGCCTGCGCGCAGTCGTCCAGCACGCGCACGCCGCGGTCGTGCGCGAGGTCGCGCACGCGGTCGAGATCGGCGGGGTGACCGTACAAATGCACCGGGATGATCGCGCGCGTCGCACCGCCGATCGCACGCTCGACGAGCTGCGCATCGATCATCCCGGTTCGTGCGTCGACGTCGACGAGCACGGGCCTCGCGCCCGCATGCGTGACGGCCAGAGCCGTCGGAATAGCGGTGTTCGCGGGGACGATTACCTCGTCGCCCGGCCCGATGCCCCACGCGCGCAGAATGAGTTCAAGCGCGGACGTTCCGCTGCCGACGCCGACGGCGAACGCCGTTCGGCAGAACGCCGCGAACTCGCGTTCGAAGCATTCCACTTCCAGCCCGCCCACGAGCGTCCCCGATGCCAGCACCCGCGACAGCTGTGCGCGCACGTCGTCACCGTACCGATCGTCGAAACGCCGGAAATTCGCGTACGCGACGTCCACGCGGGCGGCGTTCCACCTTCGCCGCTCAGATGTCCTCCACGACGTTCGGGTCGGCGAACTCCGCATGGAATCGTCGCCTCCAGTCGTCATTGAGCGCGTCACGCATGATCGTCTCGCCGGCGTCCCGGAGGTCGACGGGTGCTCGCGGCACGCCGAGCGCGTCGGCGATGCGATCCGCGGCGGCTTGCGGATCGCGGACCGTTTGCTCATAGACCAAGCGCACCGGTGTGATTCCGTTGCGCGCAAAGAACGCCGCCCAGCGTGCGTCCTGGCGCGCGAAGTATCGCACGAACCCCGCGATTTGCGCCCCGTCGTAACGCGGCTCGGCGACTTCCGCCTCCTTTGAGCGGAAGCGACCGGTCTGCACGCTTCGCGCGAGCGAAATCGCACGACCCAGGAGATCCTCGCGTGTGAACGAGACGAAGCACAAGCCGGGGAGCGCGTCGAACCAGCGTGTGCGGTTCGCGATCTGGTCGATCTGGTTCGGAAAGACCTTGACGCCGTAGACGCCGTTCGGCGTCGCACCCGTCGTCACGATGCGAATCAGCTGCTCCGAGGGGTCGTCAGGGTAATGCGGGTCCGTCCATTTTCGGCGCGCTGTGGCGTTGAAGTACTCGAGCGGCACGCCGAGCGTGGCCGTCGATGCGAGCACCTCGCACAGCCAGTTGCTGCCGCTTCGCCCCGTCGTGCAGATCGCATAACCACGCATCGACGGCTCGGCGTACGCGCGGCGGCTGCGGCGTACCTTGTTTCGGCAAGCGCCTGCACCGCACGTGCCGAACAGGGGCGCATGCCGCACCCGGATCGGATCGACGGCGCGACCGCATGGCAGAATCTGTTGCGCAGCGCGTCATCGCGCTGGAGTGACGGACACGACCCGGGCGATCAGCAGACCGCGCACGCGCGCATCTCGCGCGGTCTCGCGATCCCGCGCATGGAACCGAAATTCCGGCTGCGTCCGGATGACGTCTACTTCTGCATCGGCTCGTGTTTCGCGCGCAACATCGAAGAGCACCTCATCTACCGCGACCTGGCCGTGATCAGCCGCTCCGTCCCGTTCGGCGATCGCGACGGCCGTCCGAACGGGTGGGTCAACAAGTACACCGCCGCATCGATCCTGAACGAGCTGCGCTGGTCGCTCGACGGCGAACCGTTCCCGGAAGAATCGCTCGTCGAGGACTCCGCCGGTTGGCGTGATCTCCATCTGAACCAGCGGACGCCGGCGGCGCCACGCGACGATGTGCTCGCGCGGCGCGAACACGTCAGAGCGTACTTCGCACGAGCGCGCGACGCGACCGTTGTGATCCTCACGCTGGGGCTCGTGGAGACGTGGATCGACCGCCACGCCGGCGTCGCGCTGAACGCCGCGCCGAGCGTGTGGATGACGCGCCGCTTTCCGGGCCGTTTCGAGCTCGCGGTCACCGACTACACGGAGAATATGCGGATGCTGCACGAGATCATCGAGGTCGTGAACCGGCGTGCGCAGCCCGACGTGCGGATCGTGATCTCGGTTTCACCCGTGCCGATGTCGGAGACGTTCACCGGCCGCGACGTCATGATCGCGAATGCGTACTCGAAGTCGACGCTCCGTGCAGCGGCGGACGATACGGTGCGCGCGTTCGGCAACGTCGACTACTATCCAAGCTATGAAGCGATCACGGGCTCGAGTCGCACGCTCGCGTTCAATGGCGGCGACGACCTGCACGTGCTCGACAGCGCCGTGCGCGCGATCGCCGACGACTTCGTCCGAACGTACGGCGCGGGCGGCGACGCGCGCTATCCCGAGTTCGTCGAGCTGGACTACCTCGCAGCGAACCCAGACGTGCACGACGCCGTGCTCGCGCAGCAGTTTGCATCGGGATACGCGCACTGGCTCGCGCACGGGCACGCCGAAGGACGGCCGCTGCGCGCCGAGCATCGTTCACTCCGGCTCCAGCGAACGGTCGGCCCGTAGCGCTCGGCTCCGCGCGCGCGTCTCGTCGATCCGCTTCGGACGTCTCTCATGCCGGCGGCGTCCCGCGAGCAGTGCGAGCCCCGCCGCGGCGGCGAGGCAGATCGCTACCGCGACGATCGACGCTTCCGGGCCGAACGCGCCTCCCGTGAGCGCGGACGGCCCGTGCAGCTCGCCGCGCAGCAGCCCGTGCGCGCTCGCTCCGCCGGACACGCTCGTGCCGAAGATCGGGCCTTCGGCGAAGTTCCAGCCGAAATGGATGCCGATCGGCAACCACAACCGATCGGTCGCGGCATACGCGAGCGCGAGCAGCACGCCGGCCTCCAGTGCAATCGCGACGGTGCTGACCGGCGATGCGCCCGGGTTGAACGCGTGCAATGCGCCGAAGACGACGGCCGAGACCACGACGGCAGTCCATGTTCCGCCGACGTCGCGAACGACGCGAAAGAGAAAGCCTCGGAAGACGATCTCCTCCGACGTCGCGATCGCGAGCCCGATCAGCGCGGCGGGCAGCAGGCCCGGCCACCCGCCGAAACCGGCGATGCGATACACACCGGCGACTGCCATCACGCCGATCGTCAGGGCCATCAGCGCGATGCCGAGCGCAGCGCCCGCGCTCGCTTCGGGAACGGCTGCGCGAAGCGTCAGCTCATCGACGCGGCGCCGCTCGACGAAACGAACCCACGCGGCGTACAGCGCGAGGCAGAGCGGCGTGAGCACGATGCCTGCGAGAGCGTCGGGGACGCCGGCGCGGTGCATCGGCGTCTGGACGACGGCGAGCACCACGACGAAGGCTACGATGCCGAGCAGCATCAAACCGAGGCGTGCGAGCGTGCGCGTGAACGGCATGCCGTCCCTACGCGGCGGGGGCCGCCAAGGTTTCAGCGCGCTACCAGATCTGGCAGCTGTCCTTGCGCACCATCGGCGTGCCCGCCGCGCAGTGGAATGCGGCACGGAACTCCGGCATGTTGGAAAGCGTGCCGATCACGCGCAACCGCGGATTCGGATGCGGATCGGTCACCGCCGCTTCGCGAATCAGCGCTTCCGTCTGCGAACCGCGCCAGACTTGCGCGTAGGCGAGAAAGAAGCGCTGCTCGGGCGTGTAGCCGTCGATCGACGCATGGGCTTTCGCCTCCGGCGTGCGTTCGAACGCCTTGTACGCGATGGTCACGCCGCCGAGATCGGCGACCGCCTCACCTTGAAGGTTCACGCCGTTCTCGTGCACGCCCGGCAGCGGCTCCAGCGCGCTGTACTCGTCGATGATGCACTGCGCGCGCTTCTTGAACGCGGCGGCGTCCGCCGGCGTCCACCAATCGTCCAGGTCACCCTTCGCGTCGTACTGCCGGCCTTGGTCGTCGAAGCCGTGCGTCATCTCGTGACCGATCACCGCGCCGATCGCGCCGTAGTTGACCGCATCGTCCGCGTTCGGATCGAAGAACGGCGGCTGCAGAATTCCGGCCGGGAAGACGACCTCGTTGTCCGACGGGCTGTAATAGGCGTTCACGGTCGGCGGCGTCATGCCGAAGAGCGTCCGATCCGTCGGCTTCCCGATGCGGGCGATGTTCCGCCGGGTCTCGAAGCGCCGAAGCGCGATGATGTCGTCCGCATACGACGCATCGCCGATCGACACGGACGAGAAGTCGACCCAGGTGTCCGGGTAGCCGATCTTCTTGGTGAACGCGGCGAGCTTTTCTTCCGCCTTCACCTTCGTCGGCGCGCTCATCCACGCGAGCTGCGCGATGTCGTCGTGGAGCACGCTCTGCAGGTTGTTCACGAGCGCAAGAGCGCGCGCTTTGGCGGCCGGCGGAAACGCCTTCGCGACGTATGCCCTTCCGAGGACGTCGCGCAGCGAGGCGTCCGCGGCGATCGTGCAGCGCTGCGAGCGCGGCAACTGCTCTTTCACGCCGGTGAGCGTCGTGCTTCGAAAGGCGAACGACGCGTCGGCGAAGCGTCTCGGGAGCGCCGTCGCGTATGCGTCCACGATCTTGTAGCGGAGGTACGCCTTCCACGTCGAGAGCGGTACGGATGCGACGAGCCCGTCGTAGGCGGTGACGTATGCGGGTATGCCGACGTCGACGCTCGAGAACTTCGGGCGCGTCGTATGCCGCGAAATACGCGGTCCACGGAATGTGGGGCGCGAGCGGCCCAAGGTCCGCGAGTCGCGTCGGGTGGTACGTCGAGGCGGGATCGCGCAGGGCTTCGCGCGGCGGCGTCGCCTTCGCGATCGACGTCTCGAGCGCAAGGATGGCATCGGCGTCGCCGTTCGCCGCGCCCTGCGCCTCACCGAGGTTCACGAGCTGCGCTGCAACGTAGGCGCGATACGCTTTGCGAATCGCGACGAAGCGTTCGTCATTCTTGACGTAGTAGTCCCGGTCAGGCAAACCGAGCCCGCCGAGACCGATTCCGGCGATCTGCTTCGATGAGTCTTTGGTGTCCGCTTCCGCCTCGAACGTGAGCCCGCCGTTCACGCCGACGGTGTGCAGCTTTCCGACTTCGACGACGAGCGATGGAATCGACGAGATGCCGTTGACACCGGCGAGCATGGGCGCGATCGGCGCGGTACCGCGCTTTTCGATCGCCGCCTCGTCCATGCACGCGCGATAGAACGCGCCCAGCTTTTGCTGATCGCTGCCTGCCGGTGCGGTCGTGTCCTTGGCGTCTTCCTCGAGAATCGACGTCAACACCGCGCGATTCTGATCGGCCAGCGCTGCAGCGAGCCCCAGGATGCGTGGCCCGGCGGAATCGGATGGTTCTTCGTCCAGCCGCCCGTCGCGAATCGGTAGAAGTCGTCGCACGGCTTGCACGTGGGGTCGATGTCGGACGCGAAATCAACCGTCGAGCGTGCCGCCGCCGCGCCCGCGGAGAGATGAGGCAGCGACGTTGCTACGAGAGCGCAAAACGCGGCCGCCCCGACGGCGCGCACCGCAAATCGAATCGGATTCACCCGTCGCCCTTTGCGGAGGTCCGACCGATTCACTTTCAAGCGAGCCGGACGGCCGCCCGCGCTGTTCAGGCGGTAACGGCGGCCGGCTTCGGGCGCGGCGGTTCGTACGTGGCGCGCGTCTCGTCCTGCGCGTACCGCGGTATGAAGCCGCGGCGCATTTCGACGAGGATCGCGTCGAGCAGCCGCTCACCGAGCGGCACGAGCACCTCTTCGTAGAGATCGCGTGCGCGCATCTCGGGCGGCCGTGCGATCTCCGTGACCGCGGCGACGTCGCCGGTGTCGATCCCGTCGTCGATCCAAAACCACGAGACGCCGCACGTCGCGTCGCCCATCTTGACCGTCCAGTAGACGGCGTCGCGGCCGCGATGGCGCGGCAGCGCGCTCGGATGGAAGCACAACGCGCCGAAGCGTGCGAGCGCGCGTACGTCGGCCTTCACCATGCGCGTGTAGTTGGCCAGCAGCAGAACGTCGGCATGGGCCGGATCCTCGACGATCTGCGCGCCGTGCCGAGCGCACGCGCGCAGCGCCGCGTCATAGATGGAGCCTCCGCCCCAGACGGCGATCTTCACGCGTTCCGCAATTCGGGAGCCGCTTCCGCCGGCCTTTCATCGGCGGCCGGTTCGCACCGCAAGCAGCCGGTGATCGTACGCGAAGCCGCGCACCCGCACGACCACCTTCGCGAAATCGCGGTGCAGCGGGTTCACGAGAACATTGCGCTCCGGCGTCTCGATCGGGATGTGCACCGACGGCACGGTGAGCGCGAGGGACGCGCCGTGCGCGACCCACGTGTCGCCGACCGCCGCGAGCGACGCCGGCGCCGGCACGTCGCGCCAACGTCGCGGAAGACGCATGCCGAGCTGATCCAGCGAGCGGACGGCGCGATCCGGCAGGCCGGCATGGACGTACACGAGCGCGGGCGGATCGTCGGGATCGAAGTCGTCGATGTTCACATGGGCGAGGAACTCGGTCATTGCAAGGGTCAGCGTCGTCGACGTGTACGCAACACGGATACCCGCGCTCGACCAGCGGCCGCCGAACAAGAACGAACCCTCTCCGTTGAGAGGGTCCTTCGAGAAGCGACGGTAGCCGATGCGGTAGACGTCCATCAGCTGAAGCCGCCCAGCAGCGCCCTCCCGAGCACGGCCTCGACCGCTCGCGCGCCGGCGTCCGTTTGCAAGAGCGTGAGCGGAGCGGCGCCGGCGAGCGCGGCGTTCGGCTTCGTCAGCCAACGGCCGGCGGCACGCGCCGATCCGAGCGCGATCTTCCCCAGCGCGGTGACCGATCCGAGTCGCAGCGCGCGCTCCGAGTCGACGAAGCCGAGACGTCCCGTCTGCTTGCGGCGCCCGAGCGTCGTGCGTGAGATGCCGATGCCTTCCGCCACCGTTCGCTCCGGCAGCTCCAGCGACGCGACAACGCGGCGAAACGCCGACACCGGCACGCCGGCGTGGACGAGCCGGTCGACGTCGAGGTACGAGCGCAGCCCCACGTCGCCGAGCTCCTTGCGCCCGCCGAACACGTCGATGACGTCGTCGAGCGCCGATCGATGTACCATCTGGACCACAAGTATAGCCCGTTTGGAGCCGCCGCACAACGGCGCGCGGCGCCGGCAACCGACGCGCTATGCCGGTGCGAGCGCCTCACGCACGATTCGCTCTTGCTCGACCGCATGCGCGCCCGGGTAGCCTTCGGACGGGCTCGCGCGATACGGCCGTCCGAGGTACTCCACGTCGGTGAGCCCGTTCGGGAGCCGTTCCACCAAGCGGCGGCGCACGTGGGCGCGAGCGCCCATGTTCTTCGGCTCTTCCTGGACCCACGTGACGTCTTTCGCGTTCGCATAGCTCGCGATCGTGCGCAAAATCTCTTGCGTCGGCAGCGGGCTCAGCAGCTCGACACGCACGATCGCCGTCTTCTCGGCCTTCTCGTAGAGCGGGCTCGACAGCAGGTCGTAGTAGACATGCCCGCTGCACATCAGCACGCGCTCGACGCCGCTCTTGTCCTTGCCCTCGTAGCGCGAGTCGTCGATCACCTCGCGGAACGTTCCCGTCGCGAGCTCGTCGATCATGCCGTACGCCGCACGGTTCCGCAACAGGCTCTTCGGTGTCATCACGACGAGCGGGTATGCCTGCGTTGCCTTCGCTTGCGCGCGCAGCAGGTGGAAGTACTGCGCCGCGGTCGAGCAGTTCGCGACGCGGATGTTGCCCTCGGCGCTCAGCTGGAGGAATCGCTCGAGCCGCGCGCTCGAGTGCTCCGGCCCCGCTCCCTCGTAGCCGTGCGGGAGAAGCAGCGTCAGCCGCGTGTTCTGGCCCCACTTCGCCGCGCCGGCGGCGATGAACTGGTCGATGATGATCTGCGCGCCGTTGTTGAAGTCGCCGAATTGCGCTTCCCACAGCACGAGCGCGTTCGGAAGCTCGAAGCCGTAGCCGTACTCGAATCCGAGGCACGCGTACTCGCTCAGCGGCGAGTTGTGGATCTCGAACGACGCCGTCGCGCCCGGCAGATGCTGCAGCGGAACGTGCTTCGCGTTCGTGCGCGCGTCGTGGATGACGGCATGGCGGTGTGAGAACGTGCCGCGCTCCGTGTCCTGACCGGTCAGACGGATCGGCGTGCCTTCCGTCAGCAAGCTCGCGAACGCGAGCGCTTCCGCCAGGCCCCAGTCGACCTCGCCGGTCTCGCGCACCGTTTGCGCGCGGCGTTGAAATTGCTGACCGAGCTTGCGGCTGGACTGGAATCCGTCGGGGACGCTGACGACGTCCTCCGCCCACTTCAGCAACTTCGCCTTCGCGACGCGCGTATCAGGCGGCGCTTCGCTGACGTTGCCGTTCGTCGCGGGATTGATCAGCTTCGCCTTGAACTCGCCGCTGCGCACGTTCTTGTGCGCCTCCGAGATGCGCGCGGTCGCGGCGTCCTGCATCTCCTTGATCTGCTCGTTCGTGAGCACGCCTTGCGCGACCAGCTGCGCGGCGTACAGCTCGCGCACCGTCGGATGCTGCTTGATGACGTCCACCGCGCGCGGCTGCGTGTATGCCGGTTCGTCCTGCTCGTTGTGGCCGAACCGGCGATAGCCGATCAGATCGACGACGACGTCCCGTCCGAACTTGCGGCGATAATCGATCGCGAGGTGCACGGCGGCGATGCACGCGTCGACGTCGTCCGCATTGACGTGTACGATGGGCAGATCGTAGCCCTTCGCGAGGTCGCTCGCGTAGCGCGTCGAGCGTGCCTCGCTCGGATCGGTCGTGAAACCGACTTGGTTGTTCGCGATGACGTGGATCGTGCCGCCCGTCGCGTAACCCGCGAGGCCTTGGAGGTTGAGGACTTCCGCCACGACGCCTTGCGCCGCGAACGCTGCGTCGCCGTGGATCAGGATCGGCGCCGCGACTTCCTGGTTGAGCGTTGGCGGGTTGACGCTGTGATCGGTCTGCAAGCAGCGCGTCATCCCTTCGACGACGCCGTCGACGGCTTCCAGATGCGAGGGATTGCTCGCGAGCTCGACCGTGATCTTCGTGCCGAGCGGCGTGACGTACTCGCCGTGCGCGCCATGATGGTACTTCACGTCGCCGGTCGCGTCGTCGTCCTCGCTCGCCGGCGCCTCTTCGCGCGCGGCGGCCGACTCGAACTCCTTGAGCAGCTCTTCGTACGGGCGGTTCACGACATGCGCGATCGTCGAGAGACGGCCGCGGTGCGCCATGCCGAGCACGACGGTCTTCGTGCCGTCCTCGGCGAGCATCGAGATGGTCTCCTCCAGCATGGGGACCATCACGTCG
This sequence comes from Vulcanimicrobiota bacterium, assembly GCA_963841685.1. Lineage (GTDB taxonomy): Bacteria > Vulcanimicrobiota > Vulcanimicrobiia > Vulcanimicrobiales > Vulcanimicrobiaceae > Vulcanimicrobium. The sequence goes on along the minus strand of CAWJDU010000003.1, from coordinate 337,400 downwards.
AGCCCTTCGATCGAGAACGTCTTCTGCGACATGAACTGCTTGCGGAAGTACCGCTCCATCGTCTCGACTTTCGTGAGGCGCTGGAGCAGCTGCACGCGGCGCTGCGGCGTGAGCGGCGTCTTGTGCTTGCCGGTCTCGATGTACTCGCGCAGCCATCCGCGCTGCCGCGTGTCGGAGATGTGCTCGATCTCGTAGGCGAGCGTCGAGCTGTACGTCTCGCGCAGCTTCGGATAGACGTCCGCGAAGGTGCGGCCGGGCAGCTTCACGTTGAGCACCGACGCCGGGATCGCTTGCATCATCGCCGGCGTGAGATTGTACGTCGCCGGGTCGAGCGTCGGATCGCTGGGCGGTTCGCTGCCGAGCGGATCGAGGCTCGCGCCGAGGTGGCCGTGACGCCGGTACGCCGACACGACGGCCATGCCGGCGGCGATCGCGCGCAGCATCTCCTCGGACGGCATGCCGGGGATATCGGCGGTGACGGCGTCCCGCTCGTCGCGCAGCGGCGGCGCCGCAAGGTTCGCGCTCGTCGCCGTGCCACGGATCGCGGCGCTCACGCCGATCTGCGCGAACAGCGTCTCGTAAAACTCGTCGGCGCCGTTGATGAGCTCGTCGACGCGGCGCAGGTATTCGCCGGACTGCGCGCCTTGAATGACGCGATGATCGTACGTCGACGACATCGTCATGACTTTTTCGACGCCGAGCTGCTCGAGCGTCGAGCGCGACGCGTGCGCGAAGCCCGGCGGATACGCGATCGCGCCGGTCGCGATGATCGCTCCCTGCCCGGCCATCAGGCGCGGCACCGACGCCACCGTACCGATGCCGCCCGGATTCGTCAACGTAAACGTCGCGCCGGTCTGCTCCTCGACGCTGAGCTTGTTGTCGCGCGCCTTCGCGACGAGGTCTTCGTACGCGGCGCGGAACGCCGCGAAGTCGAGCGCGCCCGCGTTCTTGAGGACGGGCACGACCAAGAAGCGCGTGCCGTCCTTGCGCTGCGCGTCGACTGCGAGGCCCAGGTGGATCCCGGATTCGACCTTCTGCGGCTTGCCGCCGGCGCGACGGAACGCTGTCGCGATCGCCGGCTGCTCCGTTGCGGCGCGCGCGAGCGCGAACGCGATGATGTGCGTGAACGAGATCTTCTCGCGTGCGTCCGGCGCGCTTGAGCGCGTTGTTGAGCTCGGCGCGCCGCTGTTCCATCGTACCGACGTGCAGCGTGCGGAACGACGTCGCGACGGGGATCGTCAGCGACTGTTCCATGTACGACGCGAGCGTCGCCACCGAGCCTTTGAGGTCGGTGACTTTTGCGCCCGGCGGCGTCGGCGGGTATTGCGGTGCCTTCGGCGCCGCTGACGATGCTGTTGCGCTCTCACCCTTCGACGAGCTCAGGGTGACATCGTCCGCCGTGAACGCGATGGCGCCGGACGCGAGCGCCGCTTCGACGTCTTCGCGCAGGATGAGGCCGTCGGGGCCGGTGCCGGTCAGCGCCGAAGCGTCGATGTGGAGGCGGTCGACGAGACGCCGCGCGTGGTGCGAGAGCGTGCCGCCGGGCTTGCCGTTCGCGTGCCCTTCCGCGGGCGGCGTTGCGGCGCCGCGCGCGCCGTAGCTCGACGGCGTGACGAGCTCGCCCTCCGGGCCGGCGGACGAGGAGGTCGCGCCGGCTGACGGTGCGGTCGCGCCGGCTGACGGTGAGGTCGCGCTCTCACCCTTCGACCCTTCGACAGGCTCAGGGCGGGCTCGGCTCAGGGTGACACGGGGGCCGGCTGCCGGCGCGGTCGCCCCGTCTGCGGGTTTTTGTGCCGTCGTGTCGATCTCGGCCAGCACGCCGCCGACGCTCACCGTTGCGCCTTCGTTGCCGTGGATCGCCGTGATCACACCGCTTGCGGTGGAGGGCACCTCGACGTCGACCTTGTCGGTCGTTACGTCGACGATCGGTTCGCCTTCGTCGACCCAGTCGCCGACGTTCTTCCGCCACTCGACGATCGAGCCTTCGCTGACCGACTCGCCCATTTCGGGCAGGGTGACGTTCACGAGCGTTTGCACACGGTTCTCCACAGCGCGCCACGTGGCGAAAGCGCCGACTTCGGGTCCGTCGGAAGCGCCTCCGCCTTCCGCTATCCCTTCGATGATACGGCGTCCGGGCAGCGGATGGGAAATAGCGCGTCCCTATCGTAGGCAGAGGCAACGCCGATGGAGCTTCGAGACCTCCGTTCTTTCGTCGCGGTCGCCCAGCACCGCAACTTCAGCCGCGCGGCCGAGCAGTTGCGCGTCTCGCAGCCTGCGCTGTCGGAGCAGATCCGCAAGCTCGAGGACGAGCTGGGCGGTCCTCTCTTCGAGCGCACCAGCCGCGGCGCCGAGCTCACCGACGCCGGGCAGGCGTTGCTGCCGCATGCGCGGACGGTGCTGGCCGAGGCCGACGTCGCAGCCGAGACGGTTCGGATGGTCGCCGACGGCATCGCCGGCACGCTGACGCTGGGCTTCATCGACTCGGCTGCGCTCGGCATCGTGCCGCCGCTGATCCGCCGCTTCACGGCGCGCTATCCCGGCATCAAGCTGCGATTACGGGAGCTCGGGTCGCGCCGGCAGCTCGAAGCCGTCGACAACGGCGACATCGACGTCGGCATCGTGCGCGGCCCCGTGTGGAATCACGGGCTCGCAGGCCGGCGCGTCGCGACGGAGACCCTGCTCGTCGCGCTGCCCGCCGACCACCGTCTTGCCGGCGCGGAGTCCGTGCACCTGGCGGATTTGCGCGACGACGGCTTCGTGACGTATCCCGCCGACCGGGGCGCCGCGTTGTACGAAGAGACGCTGCGTCTCTGTCACGCCGCAAACTTCGCGCCGCGCATCGTCCAGGAAGCGAACGAGATCTACACGATCGTCGGCATGGTCGCCGCCGGCCTCGGCGTCGCGATCGTTCCGATGTCCGTCAACGCCGTCGCGCCGGGACGTGTCGCGTACCGCGCGATCGAGCCGCGAGCCGAGCTCGAACGCTGGGCCGTGTGGCGGAAGAGCGCGCAGCTCGGCGTCGTGCACGCGTTCGTCACGTCGCTCTCCCTCGACCCGTAGCGACGTGCGCGGCTACCGCTTCTTGACGGCGCCGGTGCAACGACAGGCGAAGATGCCTTCTTCGTCGTTGCCGTCGCCGCCGATCTTTTCGACGACGACCGGCTCGGGTCCGCAATGCTCGCCGGGCTTGTCACAATCGCCGGCGCAGAGCACGCGGGGCGGCCCACCGCCTTCGCCCGGGCCGGGATGCTCGATGACGATGTGACAGCCTTTCGGTTCGGATTCCCCGGGGCATCCGCACCACTCGCGATACCCGCCGTGAATGTTCTTGGGCCCCTTGATGACCTCGCACTTGCGGCCGCCGGGACACGTCCCTTCACAGATCCAGTGGAATCCGCCCCGTCCTGCAACCGGCTCACCGTTCTTGCCGATCAGCGCCTGGATTTTGCCGGTACACGCCATGGAGCACCCCGCTTCTTAGCTTAGACTGCCGGCCTAGTCTAGCACAATCGGGTGGATCGCGTCACCGCCTTTCGGGGACGTCCGGCGGAAAACGCAGGCCCACGCGCCAACGCGGCACGCTGCACCGATGGTGTTCAGCAGCGAGATCTTTCTCTTCGCGTTCTTGCCGCTCGCGCTCGGGCTGTACGCTCTCATGCCGAGCGCGCCGTTCAAGAACGCGGTGCTCGTAGCGCTCAGCCTGGTCTTCTACGCGTGGGGCGGCACGATGTACGTGCCGCTCGTGGTCACCTCGGCGCTCGCGAACTACGGCTTCGGTCTGGCGCTCGCGCGGCTTCCGGGCGATGCGACGCGCGACCGGCGGCTCGTCGTTGCGGGCGCCGTCGCATTCGATCTCGCGATTCTCGTCTGGTTCAAGTACGCCGGCTTCTTGAACGACAATCTGACGTTCATCACCGGCGGCCACATCGGGCGCAGCGTCGCGCTCTCGCAAATCTACCTGCCGCTGGGGATCTCGTTCTTCACGTTCCACGCGATCTCGTACGTCGTCGACATCTACCGGCGCGTCTCCGACGCGCGCAAGAACCCGCTCGAGGTCATTCTCTACTTCGTCTTCTTCCCGCAGCTGATCGCCGGTCCGATCATTCGGTACAAGGACGTCGCCGCGCAGCTGTCGCGCCGGCACGTGACGATCGACGACTTCGCGTACGGTGCGCGACGATTCGTGGTCGGGCTCGGCAAGAAAGTGCTGATCGCAAACACGCTGGGGGCGTGCGTCGATCACGTCTTCAACACGCCGCCGTCGGACGTCTCGCGAGTGCTCGCGTGGTTCGCGCTCGCCGCGTACACGCTGCAGATCTACTTCGACTTCTCCGGCTACTCCGACATGGCGATCGGCATGGCGCGCATGTTCGGGTTCCGGTTCCTCGAGAACTTCGACTTTCCGTACGTATCGCGGTCGATCCGCGAGTTCTGGCAGCGCTGGCACATTTCGCTTTCGCGCTGGTTTCGCGATTATCTCTACGTGCCGCTCGGCGGCAACCGCGTCTCGCCCGGGCGCGTGTACGTCAACCTCGTCGTCGTGTTCTTCCTGTGCGGGCTCTGGCACGGCGCGAAGTGGACGTTCGTCGTCTGGGGCTTGATCCACGGGCTGTTCCTCGTGCTCGAGCGCGCCGGCGCGCTGCGCCGCTTCACCGCAACGCCGGGCTTGCGGCACGTCTACGTGCTGGCTGTCGTCATGTTCGCGTGGGTGTTCTTCCGGTCCGACTCGCTCGCGTACGCGCTGGGCTACCTGCGCACGCTCGTCGTGCAGTCGGCGGCTCCGCGGCTGGGCTTCTGGTCGGTCGCGGGACACGAGACGATCGTCGTCTTCGCGATCGGCTGCGTGCTCGCAACACCGGTCGTCGCACGGCCGCTCGAGCGCGCGCTGCACGATCCGGCGCGGTGGGGGCGGCTGTCGTTTGCGACGCTCGCCGTGCCCGCGGCAGTGGCCGCCGTTTTCGTCGCGTGCACGGCGAAGCTCGCGGCCGGTACGTACAACCCGTTCATCTACTTCCGGTTCTGACGTGCACGATCTGCTGCCGGACGCCGGCCCGCGATCGCCGGGCAACATCGCGATCGCCGTGCTCTTCGTGGCGTTGCTGCTCGCGCCGGCCGTGCTCGCGCTCGCAGGACGCGCGGGCTTCGACGCGGCGTTCATCCGGCGCACCGAGCTGCGCGAGCCATTCGTCGCGCCGCGTCCCGCGAGCGGCGCGCTCGCCACCGGCGGATGGCAGCGGGACGCGGAGCGGACGATCGCCGACGCGTTCCCGCTCCGCACCGAGCTGATCGCGAGCGATCAGGTCGTGACGTATGCGGTATTGCACGATCTCGCGTCGCCACAGGTCATCGTCGGACGCGACGGCTGGCTGTTCTACGCCGGGGACGAACCCTACATCACCGGCCGGTACGACATGAGCAACGCTGCCGTCTCGCGGACCGCCGACGCGTATGCCGCGCGAGCCGGCTGGTGCGCCGATCACGGCATCGCGTACGTCTTCGTCCTCGCGCCGAACAAGAGCACGATCTACCCGCAGTATCTGCCGCAAGGCATGACGGTCGCGACGCCGGCGCTCGCCGACCGGTTCGTCGCCGCGCTGCGCGCGCGTCGTGTGAGCGTCGTCGACGTTCGCGCCGCAATGCGCGCCGCCGCGGTGCGCGCCGGAACCGGCGCGAGCCGGCTGCTCTACTCCAAGGGCGACACGCACTGGACCGCGGCCGGCGCGTACTTCGAATATCGAGCCGTGATGAGCGTTCTGCGCGCCGACGGCGTACGTGATCGTATCGAGCCCCGCTCGCTGCGGCCGTACGTCGCGGTGCGCCGCGATGCCGATTTACTGCGGCTCGCCGGCGTCGCTTCGATCGTCGGCGACGACGTGCTCCAGTATCGCTTCCCGGCGCGAGCGCGCGAAGTTGCGGCGCTGCGGCTACCCGGTGATCCGGCCCTCGCGTCCCTGCAGCTCACGGCGCTCACGACGGGCGAACAGTCGCTGCCGAACGCCGTCATCTTCGGTGACTCGTTCTCGACGGCGCTGCGCGTGTTTCTCGCGGAAGATTTCGACGATACGCTGGTCGCCCGCTACGCCGACACGAACAGCGCGCAGTTCGACCGCCGTCTCGTGACGACGGTCAAACCGCGCGTCGTGATCCAGGAGCTCGTCGAGCGCAGCCTGCCCTTCGGCCCCGGCCGCGACTACTGAGTGACGACGCGCTGCGTGTGGAGCGCGCGAGTGACGTCCTCGTGCAGCGCCGCGAGGTGCGCGCGCGTCTGCAGGTCGAGTCCCGGCCGCGACGTCGCGCCGCTCAGCGTGTGATCGAGCGCAGCGAGCTCGTAGCGCGCGAGCGCCTGCGCGTCGTACGGCACCCCGGGCGCCGGCTTGTCGGCAAGCGTTCCGAGGATCGCCGCATACCGGCGCTGCAGGTTGCGGCGCACTTGCGTCGCCTGCGCGACCTTGCCGTTCGCGATGTCGCCGAAGATCGACGCCTGCGACCACGTGAAGAGGTCGGCGAGCGTCATCGTCTGCCCCGGCTTCGCCTTCGTCGGCAAGTCGGCGAGACGCGCGAGCACGAGCGGCGAGTACATGTACGCGAGAGCGCGGCCTTGGATCAAGCGCGCCATGTCGGCGACGGACACGTCATGCCGCGACGGCGGATGGTAGCCGATGTCCGTGAAGAACTCCTCGTGCTCCGCGTACACGAGCCGGCGCAGCACTTCGGGCGGGTACCGGAAGGCGTCGTTCGAGAACAGATACCGATCCATCATCGCGAAAGCGCGATGCTCTTCGGAGCGCGGCACGGGGGTCAGCGGAATCTGCGCGTGCGGGTCACCGCGACGCGAGCGTGAGAGGTATTCGCCGCCGATCCAATGCGACGCGTTCGTGGCGCAGCGCGCGTACTGGCCCGCGAGCGACGCGAACGCGACGCGCTCTTCGTCGTACGTGTGCTCCGCCTGCGGGAACCGCGCATCGACCTTCGGCAGCAGCGACTGCACGAGCCCGAGCTGCACGTTGCACCACGCCAGCGGGTCGTTCGTGAGCTCGAACTGGTGCACGCGGGGGTCGATCGCGTGTCCGGTCGGCCATGCCACGTCCTCGTCGGACGCGAACCGCACTCTCGGATCGGTCCAGTCGGACGCCCACTTCGAGAGCGTCGGCACCTCGTCGAACGGCGTCGTCGCGCCGGCGATCGGCGTATAGCCCCATCGGATGACGTGATAGTCGTACGGGCCGAGCACCGTCTGCTCCACGGTCCCCGAGCTCATGCCCTTCGGCCACACGTTCGCGGGGTTGTACTCCATCACCGACGACGAGATGCCGTATTTCTCGGTGAATTTCGCGTCGCGCACTTGAGCCGCGCTGTACGCCATGTGACCGATGAAGTTGTGCGCGAGGCCGAAATCGTGACCGACCTCGTGCAGCACGACCATGTGCAGGTATGCCGCCGCGGTCTTGTGCGCGACCTCGGCGGGATTGCCGCCGTCGAGCAGCGCCTGCGTGATCGCCGCATACATCATCTGCGCGTGCGCGCCCGGCCCGTCGTTGTGCGCGAAGTGGTTGTGCGCGTCGACGCGCGCGTCGTGGTCCGGGTCGTCGCTGCCGTCGGTCGCGAGACCGAGCACCGTGCGCTGGATCGTGCCGAACCGCACGAGATCGCTGTCGATCATCACGCCGGCGCGGAAGATCTGACCGGTGCGCGGATCCCACGTGACCTGCGCCTCCGCGAAGCCGCCGCTGTTCGACTCCGTCAGCCAGCGAATCATGTTATAGCGGATATCGTCCGGATCGAAGTTCGGATCGTTCGGCTGGTCCTGCACCTGCACGGCGTTCGAGATGCCGATCTTCTCGAACGGCGCGTTCCAGGCGAGAATCGCCCGGCGGATCGGCTCGCGGAACTCCATCGGGATCGTGTCCTGCAGCGTGTACACGATCGGCTGCACTGCCGGCGAAATGGCCTTCGACGGATCGCTCGGCTTGAGGTTCCAGCGCAAGATGTAGCGCACGCGGTTGTCCATGCGCTCGACGTGATCGAACGAGATGTGGACGTCGTCCCAATAGCCGACGCGGTCGTCGACGAGGCGCGGCATGTACTGGGTCGCGTCGGGCAGCTCCGCGAAATTGTACGCGATGCGCATCTGGATCGAGCGCGGATCGGCCACGGTATCGATCACGCTCGGCTTCAGCGACGCGAAGTCCTGATCGGCTTCGATGAGCACGTTCTTCGGGAACGCTTTCGAGACGCCGAAAAACGAGCGCGTCGGGTCGAGGTGATACGACCCGAGCGGGTTCAGCGGGTCCTTGATGGCGTCGTTGAGGTTGTTGGCGAAGTCCATCACGTCCGTGAGCAGCGCCGACAGCTCGACGACGACGGACTTGTCGTCTTTCTTTTCCGCGACGATGCCGGCCATGCCCATGACGGAGTCCGCGGTCGACAGCCGAACGGCGTCCGCGAGCGGCGTGTCCTTGTCGGCGATGAAGCGCGTGTGCGGCCAGATCATCGCGACCGCTTTGCCCACGCGCTCGAAGCGGACGACGCGCGCCTCTTGCTGCCACACGTCGCCCGAGAGCACGCCGTATCCGCCGAGACCGTTCTTCGGCACCGCCGTCTGCAGGTAGTCCTTGTCGAGCTGATCCGCCGCGATCCGCATGTACACTTTGCCGTCCTTGCGGATGAGCCGGAAGAGGCCGTCCTGCACGACGGCGTCCTTCACGAACGCGTCGTAGTCCGCAGGCGCGCCGGGAGCGACCGGACCGGCCGCGCGCGCCGCAGCAGCGGCACCCGCCGCTGCACCGGCGGCCGCACCGGCCGCAGCAGCGGACGGCGACGACGACGGCGAGGGTCTCGGGGCCGGCGAGCTCTGCGCAAATGCGGGCGCACCGAGCGTGAAAAACGCCGCGACGAATACGGCAAAAGACCGGACGGTCATGGACATACCTCCAGAACTCCGCACGAATTCGAATTCAGCGGTCGCGGGCCCTGTCCGCGGATCCATCCGAAGGTTCACGGTGCGGCGCACCAGCTCGTAATCGGCGTCGCGCTCGTCTTGCTCGATTCCAATGCGCGACCACACCACGCGATCGCGCGCATATGTGATGTCGTGCATTCGTTTACTTCCGACGGCGCGGCCGGATCGGCAGCGGCCGCGGGATCATCTGTCCAGCCGCAGCGCGGACAGACGTCGTACCACCGTGGCCTTCATGCGCGCATGGTCGCTCATGCGTCGGAGAAGCTTCGTCTTGGTGCCCAGGAAGGGACTCGAACCCCCACGACCTCGCGGTCACTAATACCTGAAACTAGCGCGTCTACCAATTCCGCCACCTGGGCGCAGATGGACCGACCCCGATTCAGCCCGTCCGAGGCGCCGACCTGCGCACGGACGCGGCCAGGTGCGTGCGTAGCCAGAGAACCGGTGCGATCGCCAGCAGGGCGAGCGCGCACACGACCGTCCATGAGACGTGCAGGCTGCTCTGGTCGGCGATCGCTCCGAACACCGCCGGCGCCATCGCCGATGCGAAGAAGATCGCCGTGAGCGCGAGGCCGAGCGCGCTCGCGGCGCGGTCGACGCCTCCGACCTCCGCCAGCGCCGCCGCCATCAAGCCGTTCCAACCGGCGCCGCTGAATCCGAGCACGAGCGCGGCGGCGAACAGCGGCACGACGGCGCCGGGATGCAGCAGCGCGAGCGTCGCGCTCGCGAGCGCCGCGAGCACGCAGATGATCGCGAACGGCACGAGGCGTTCGCCGTGCAGCACGCGGTCGCTCACGAAGCCCCAGCCGAGGCGCCCCGCGACCGCGGCGCCTTGCGCGCACGCGAAGGCGAGCGCGGCGAGCCCCGGCGACGTGCCGACGACGACGACGGCCGTCACGGTGACGAACGCGTTCATCGTCTGCTGGATGCCCGAGAGCACCATGCAGGTCAACGTCACGCCCACCAGCCGCGGATCGCGCGCCAGCGTGCGCATCCCGCGCAGGATCGAGCGGCTCGAGACACCGGGATCGCGCTGCGCTTCGTGATAGGGCACCACCGCGATCAGCGTCGCGATCAGCGTGATGACCGCGGCGTACACGAACGCGCCGCGGTAGCCGTACGCGTGCGCGATCAAGGGAAGGGTCAGCGCGCCGACGACGCCGCCCACCGGCACGCCCGTTTGACGGATGCCCATCGCGATGCCGCGGTCGCGATCGAACCATGCGAGCACGGCGCGTCCGCCCGCGGGCGTCGAGACGGCGTATGCCAGACCGAACGCGAAGATGCAGACCACGAGCCACCAGTACTGCTGCCGCAGCGTCGCGGCGAGCAGCGCGATCGTCATCGCGATCCCCGAGTACAGCACCATGCGGCGCTCGCCGAAGCGATCGGTCAGCACGCCGGCCGCCGCGGTGAACGACGCGGACCCGAACATCAGCGCCGTGAAGATGATGCCGAGCTGCGCCTTCGAGAGCGCGAACGACGCGACCAGAATCGGTGAGAGCGATCCGAGCGCCTGCTGGATCACGGACGCACCGGCCTGCGCCGTCGTCATCAGCGCGAGCACGCGCCAGCGCGCAGTCATCAGCTGCGCTGCACGAGCGCGATGCCGGCCGCGATCGCTGCCAGGCCGAACACGTCGCGCGGACCCACCGGCTCGTGCAGCAGCAGCGCCGCGAGCGCGAGCCCGAACACCGGCGTGAGAAAGTAGTACGCGCTCACGCGCGACGCTTCGCCATGCGAGAGCAGCCAGAACCACAGCACCGACGCGCCGAACGACATCACGAGGACGACGTACCAGAACGAGACGACGAGCTGCCACGTCAGCTCCGCGTGCGGCGCGCCCTCGAACAGCACCGCGGCGGGCAGCATCGCGATCCCCGACGCCACGAGTTGGATCGGCACGACGGCGCGGAGGTCGAGCGTGGTGCACCAGCGCTTGAACACGATCGTCGACGCCACGCCGGCGAGCACGCCGCCGAACGCAAGCGCCACGTCGCGCGGCTCTGCGCTTCCCGTGCCGCTCCGCTCCAGCATGATCGCGACGACGCCGCCGAAACCGAGCAGCAAGCCGGCACACTTCGTGACGCTCAACGGCTCTTTGAGCAGCCATGGCGCGACCACCGCGAGTGCCAGCGGGTTCGTCGATGCGACGATCGCACCGACGCCGGAAGCAAGGTGCCGCAACGCCTCGTACGTCAGCCCGAGATACAGCGCGTTTGCAAGCAGCCCGACCGCAGCGACGGCGATCCACTCACGACGCGTTTCCGGGAAGCGCGCACGCAGCATGCGCGCCAGCGCGAGCGCCAACGCGCCCGACACGGTGAAGCGCACCGCAAGAAACCACAGCGGCGATGAATCCAGCACGCCGATCTTGCTCGGCACGAACGCCGACGCCCACAGCAAGATGTAGAAGAGCGCTAGCCCGGGTGCCAGGATCGTCCTTCGGACTTTGGTCACACTGTTCACAGTGTGCAAAGGTTTTCGTCCGCGAGCGTAGACAAAGGTCGCTGCATCTCGCTCTTGCTGCCCTCGAACGCATTTTGGGGTGTGGAGGTCTTCCTCTTTGAAACGAGCTCACGTCTTTGCGGCCGCTATGGCAGCCGCACTCTTGACCGCATGCGGCGGCGGCGCGTCGACGACACCGCCGGTACAGCCGTCGCAAACGGCGCCCGACAACTCGAACGACTTCACGCTCGGGCTGGCGCTCGGGTACTTCCGCGCATCGTGCGGAAGCGTGCCGGACGGTCAGGCGCGCTGCTTCGCGTACGTGCTGACCGACGCGGGTCGCGCCGCGCTCGCCGCCGGTGAGAAAACGATCAGCGCAACGTCCGTGAGCGGATACGGACCGTCACAGCTGCAGTCCGCGTACAAGCTCGGATCGGCGATCGGCGGCGGCGCGGGCCGCACCGTGGCGATCGTCGATGCGTACGACGATCCGAACGCCGAATCCGATCTCGCGACGTACCGTTCGCACTTCGGGCTGTCGGCCTGCACCACGGCGAACGGCTGCTTCAAGAAGGTCAACGAGACCGGCGGCACGTCGTATCCGGCGGCGAATTCCGGCTGGGCGGAAGAAATCTCGCTCGACGTCGACATGGTGTCCGCGAACTGCCCGAACTGCCACATCCTGCTGGTCGAAGCCAGCTCCACCAGCTTCGCCGATCTCGGCAAGTCGGTGAACACGGCCGCGAGCCTCGGCGCGTTCGCGATCTCCAACAGCTACGGCGGCAGCGAGTCCTCGAGCGAGACGAGCTATGCGGCGGACTACAACCACGCCAACGTCGCGATCACCGCGTCGAACGGTGACAGCGGCTACGGGGCCGCGGTTCCGGCGGCGTACAACACGCTGACGGCGGTCGGCGGCACGTCGCTGTCGACGGCGAGCAATGCACGCGGCTGGACGGAGACCGTGTGGAGCGGCAGCGGCAGCGGCTGCAGCCGGTACATCGCGAAGCCGTCGTGGCAGCACGACACCGGCTGCTCGCGCCGCACGATCGGTGACGTGGCGTACGACGCGAACCCGAACACGGGCGTCGCCGTGTACGACAGCTACGGCGAATCCGGCTGGCTCGTGTTCGGCGGAACGAGCGTCGCGTCGCCGGCGATCGCCGCGATCTACGCGCTGAACGGCACGCCGGTCAGCAACGCATCGAACACGTACAGCCACACCTCGTCGCTCTACGACGTGACGAGCGGCTCGAACGGCCGGTGCTCGCCGGCGTATCTCTGCACCGGCGAAGTCGGTTACGACGCGCCAACCGGAAACGGGACGCCGAACGGCACTGCGGCATTCTGATGCCCCGGTCGGCAGCGGCGTAGCAGCATTGCTGCTGCGCCTGCTGCCGATCCTCGGCATCACCTTCATCGACATCCTGGGCTTCAGCATCCTCATCCCGCTGATGCCGTTCTTCGTGAAACGATTCGGAGCGCCGGACGTCGCCGTCGGCGCGGTGTTCGCGACGTACTCGTTCTGCCAGTTCGTCTCCGCGCCGATCTGGGGCAACATCAGCGACCGGATCGGGCGCAAGATGGTGCTCATCATCTCGCAGGCCGGCGCGACGGTCGCGTGGGCGCTGCTCGCCATCGCACCGTCGATCCCATTCGTCCTCGCATCGCGCGCGCTCGAAGGCTTCTCCGGCGGCAACATCGGCGTGACGCAGGCGTACGTCGGCGACCTCGTCGAGCCGAAGCGGCGCGGCGAGGCGTTCGCGTATGTCGGCGCGGCGTTCAGCGCCGGCTTCGTGTTCGGCCCCGCCGCGGGCGGCTGGCTCGCGGTGCGGTACGGCTTCGGCGTACCGTTCGCGGTCGCAGCCGCACTGCAGCTGCTCACGCTCATCCTGACGATCGTGCTGCTGCCCGAATCACGCAGCCGCGCGCCGAAGGACGTGCCGTCGGCGTTCAATCCGGCCGACATCGTCCGTTCCTTCGCGGACCGCAGCGTCGCGCCGGTGCTGTGGCTGCGGCTCGTGTACACGCTCGCGATGTATGGTTGGTTCTCCGCGATGGCGCTCGTGCTGCACGCGCAGCTCGGCTGGAACGTCGCGGAGATGTCGTACGTGTTCGCCGCATTCGGCGTGCTGCAGGTCGCGCTGCAGCTCACGACGATCGGCCGCGTCGTCGACGCGTTGGGCAGCCGGATGTCGGTGAACGCCGGCTTCGCGTTCTGCCTCGCCGCGTTCGTTCTCGTGCCGTTCGTGCACACGTTCGCGCCCGCGGCCGTGCTGATGCTGCTGTTCGGGATCGGTCTGAGCCTGAACAACTCCGCGTTCCCTGCGCTCGCCTCCGAGGTGTCGGCGGACGACAAGCGCGGCACGGTGCTCGGCGTGATGGGCGGCCTCGACAGCTTCGCCGGATTCGTGATGCCGCCGATCGTCACCGGGACGCTGGGCGCGTTCGGCGTGCCGCCTGCGGACGGCATCGTGCTCGGTCTCGTTGCGGTCGCGCTCGTGGTCGGATTGATGCAAACGCGCGCGGCGCGCGCCGCGATTCCGTCGTGATCGGATCGCTTCTCAGACGGTGACCCAGCCGGAGCCTGTCGCGATCGCGATCGCTTCGCGGCGCCCGCTGCAGTTCAGCTTGCGGCAGATCGAGCGGATGTGCGTGTCGACGGTCTGCGGGCTGCGCCCGGTCTTCGCCGCGACGTCCTTCGTGCTCGCACCCTTCGCGAGAAGCTGCAAGATCTCGCGTTCCGACGGCGTGAGCTGCGCGTACCCGGGCTCCTCGAGGCGCGCGACGGGCAATGCGGCGAGCAGACGTGCCAAGCCGCCGAAATGCTCGGCGCGCAAACGCTCGAGCGTCGCCGTCAGCGCGGCGCGTTCCGCCTGCTGCAGCTGAACGCGCGCCGTCGCGCGCACCGCGTTCGCGAGCGCACGGAGACGGCGCATCGCAGGCGTGAGGCGGCGTTCCGCCTCGCCCAGGCTGCGGTTCGCGGACGACGCGCGCCCGCGCACGAGATCGGCGATCGCGAGCGTGAGGAACGCGCGCACGACACGCGGTGAGGGACGGCAGCTTTCCAGCGTCGCGGCCGCATAGTGCAGCGAACCGTCGCCTTCGTCGCGGAAGCCCGCCGCATACGCGTAGAGTGCGGTTTCGGCCGCGCGCAGCGCGCGGCGCTCCGGCGAGTCCTGGCCCTCCGCCGTCCCACACAGCAGCGCGTACGCGCGCGTGAAGTCGCCCGCCCACGCCGCGCGCAGCGCGTGCGCGGGCAGCAATGCCGGCTGCGCGAGCGCCATCGGGTCGTCGGCGATGAGCTCGCTTTCGAGACGCTCGATCGCGGTCTCGTCGTCGCGTTCGACCTCGATCGCGTACGACGCGACGGTGCCGAAGATGCGCACCTGCCGGCTCGCGCCCTTACGCGCGCACTCCTGCAGCTTGTCGAGCACGGCGAGCGCCGCGATCGGGTCGTCGTCGTCGTCGCTGACGACCGCGTACAGCACGCTGTACGCGCGCGCCGCGACCTCGAACGCACCGCGCGCCGAGGCGAGCTCGACCGCGAGCGTCGCGTAGCTGCGCGCGCGCTCGTGCGTCGACGCGAACTGGTAGACGTAGGCCGCCTGCTGGTAGATGCGCGCGCGCACGTCGTCGCCGAGCGGCTGCAGCAGGCCGAGCGCGCGCTGCGCCGTCGTCATCGCGTCGCGCAGCCGGTTGGCCCGCACGAGCCCGGTCGCGAGCGTCCCGAGAACCGGCACGCGTCGATGCAGCGGAACGCTTTCATCGGCGGCGTACGGCGTGAGGAGCTCGACGCAGTCGCGGCCTTGGCGCACGAGCTCGATCGCGTAACGGTGCACCAGCGCGAGCCGCAGATCGCGATCCGTCGCGCGCTCGATCGCCGCGACGAAGGCCGCTTCGGCGACGTCGCGCCGCCCCCGGTTCGCGTCGAGCATCGCGCGCACGCCGATCAGCGCGGCGTGCTCGTGACGCACTTCCTCAGGAACGGCGTCGAGCACGCGCTCGAGGAGCTCACCCTCACCGCGCTCGAGCAGCTCGATGCCGTACCGCTCGACGATGCGTACGATCGCCTCGACGTCGCGGACCTTGGCATACAGCGCGAGCGCCTGCGGATCGCCGCCGCGCCGGTTCTCGAGCAGCGCACCCGCTTCGACGTGCGCCGCGATCCACGCGGGAATCCCGCTCGCGCGCAGCTCCCGTTCGAGAAAATCGCGGAAGAGATCGTGGTAGCGGTACTCCGAGGCCGACGCGTTGAGGAACGTGACGGTGCGCCGCAGCTGCGTGAGGAACTGCGCTCCGGCGCCCAGCGCCTCCGCGATCTCGAGATCGAACGTCGCGAACACCGCGGTGCGCAGCAAGAAGCGCTGCTGCTCCGCGGTGAGCTGTGCGAAGACTTGCTCCGCGAGGTAGCGGTAGACGATCTCGCGCGTACCGCTCGCGGCGGCGCGCAGATCGGCGGCGTGCGTCCGCGTGCGCAGCGCGATCGAAAGCGCGATCGGCCAACCGCCGGTGAGCTCGCGCAGCGCCTCGATCTCGTCCGGCTCCGCGCTCGCCTGCGCCTCGTCCGCCGTCGCGAGCGCTTCGTCCGCGGTGAAACGGAGATCGTCCTCACCGATCGGGTAGTCGCAGCGGCCGTATCCGATCCACGACGCGATCGGCAGGCCGACGTCGGATCGTGTCGCGATGATCCAGCGGATGCGCTCGCCGCAGCCTTCGATCACGCCGACGAGCAGCCGGACGGTGTCGGGATCGGCGGCCGCATGGTGGAGATCGTCGATGACGATCGTGCACACCGTGCGTTTCAAATGCTCCGCGAACCAGCTTGCAAGCTCGCGCACCGGATCGTCGACGGCCATGAGCCGCTGCTGCATCGCGGGAAAGGCGGCGATCGCGCTCGGCGCGACCGGCTCGAGCGCCGCGCTCAGACCGTGCACGAAGGCCGTGAGCGTGTGGTCCTCGCGCGCGACATCGTACCGCACCGCTTCGATGCGCGCGGTCTCGACGAAGTCGCGCAGCGCGACGCTCTTCCCGAAGCCGGCCGGCGCGACGATCAGGGTGACGGGGAAGCGCGACGCGCGGGTCAAGCGGTCGTTGACGCGGGCGCGCAGGAGGCGTGCGAGCGCGATTCACCCGCAGTTCGGCGGCAGAACGCTGGTCTCAGTTTTCGCGCTAGACGGGTATACCGCTCGAACAGCAGATGCAGCGAGCTCTCACGTTGTGCGCGGCGATCGCTCTGGCCGGCTGCGGCGGCGCGGGCGCCGCGGTAGGCAACCCCGCCACGGTCGTTCCGGCGCCGCCCGCGGCAGCGCAGCGCGGCATCGAAGAGTCGAACACCGGGTTGCCGGGGGAGTCGAACACCGGACTACCGGGCGCGCTTTTCGGGTGTCCGGGCGTGCCGGCGACCGGCCTCGCGAACTGCACCATCGCGGTCGACGTCAACATCTCGCCGAATCCGAGCCCCAGCGCGCCGCCCGTGTCCCTCGCGGGGTTCACGCCCGCGGAGCTGCAGAGCGCGTATGGGCTGCCGGCGACGAATCCGGGGACGACCGTGGCGATCGTCGATGCGTACGACGACCCCGCCGCCGAAGCCGACCTCGCGATCTACCGTCTCGCGTTCGGGCTGCCGGCGTGCACCAGCCTGACCCCGCTCGGGAGCCCGTGCTTCCGTAAGGTGAACGAGTCCGGCCAGCCGGGGCCGTATCCCGCCGCGAACACCGGGTGGGCGGCTGAGATCGCGCTCGACCTCGACATGGTGTCGGCCGGGTGTCCCAACTGCAAGATTCTGCTCGTCGAGGGGAACTCGGCGTCGATCGACGACCTCGGGCGATCGGTCGACGAGGCCGTTGCGCTCGGCGCCACGGTCGTGAGCAACAGCTACTACGCGGTCGAGTGGCCCGGCGAGACGTCCGAGGAAGTACACTACATGCATCCGGGCGTCGCGATCACCGTCGCATCCGGCGACCGCGGCTACGCCTCGTATCCCGCCGTGTCGGCGAACGTCACCGCGGTCGGCGGCACGTCGCTGGTCGGTTCGGGCGGCTCGTGGAGCGAGACGGCGTGGAACTACGACGGCCGCGGCTGCAGCGCGTACATCGCGAAGCCGAGCTGGCAGACCATCGCGAAATGCGCCGCCGGCCGCGAGGGCATCGACATGGCCGTGGTCGCCGACCCGCAGACCGGCGTCGCGACGTTCTGTTCCGTCTGCACGGCGAGCTCGTGGGCCGGCGGCTGGTACGTGGCCGGCGGCACCAGCGTCGGCGCGCCGCTGATCGCCGCGGCGTACGCGCTCTCGGGGCACCCGACCCACGTCCGCTACTCATACGAGCACGCGTCGAGCTTCACGCATGTGGGCACCGGCCCGGGCATCTGGCACAACAAGACCGGTCTCGGCGCGCCGGCCGGCGTGACCGGGCTGTGAGCCCCGCGTACCCGATTTCCGGTATGTAAACGACTCTTTACGGTTCGTACCCTCGTAGGCGAGGAGGTAGGAACCCACATGAAACGACTCGCCGTGCCGGCGACCGCCCTGGCGGTGACCCTGGCATCGTGCTCCGGCGGACACAGCGCCGGCGCACTGCTCCCCATGGGCTCGTCATCACCGGCGAGCAACGGCGCGTCGGCCGCCGCGCCGCAAGTCGGGCTCAAGAGCACCCGCGCGATTCCGGCCGCTGCGGCACCCGCCGGATGGGCCACCACCGCGACTCACGCGATCGCCCCGGTCAACGCGTCAGACCTCGGGGTTCTTTCGGCGTCCCAGCAGATCACGGTGCGGCTCGGGCTTCAGCTGCACGACGTCGACGGGCTCAAGCAGCTGATCCGCACGCATCCGAAGCTCTCGCAAGGTCAGGTCAACGCGGAGTACGGACCGACGCCGGCCGACGTATCGAAGGTCACGGCGTACCTCCAATCACAGGGTTTCAACAACGTCTCCGTCGAGCCGAACAACGTGCTGATCAGCGCGACGGCGAGCGCGGCGACCGTTTCCAAAGCGTTCGACACGACGCTGCACAGCTTCTCCGTGTCGAGCGGCCGGGTGTGGGCGAACGTTACTCCGGCGTACGTGCCGCAGTCGCTCGGCGGCATCGTCGTCGCGGTGCTGGGCCTGAGCGACTTGCAGGCGTTCACGGTATCGAAGCATCCGAAGACGGTTGCCATCAACCATGCGGCGGCGACGGAGTCGGCGCCCGCTCCGCAGCCGGAATCGCCGTGCGCCGTGTCGAGCGTGTACATCATCGGTTTGCCGTCGCCGCAGCCGATCCCGACGCCGGTCGCCGGACAAGTCGGATGCCCGCGCAACTACACGCCGTCGGACTACTGGCGCGCGTACCACGCGAAGACGACGCCCGCCGCGAGCACGATCAAGATCGCAATCCTCACGGAAGGCAACCCGACGCCGGCGATCTCGGACTTTCGCGTGAACGAGCAGGGTGACGGTTTGCCGGAAGTCTCGGTCGGCGTCGAAAACGTCGGGCTGCCGGGGACGGACACGAGCTCGGACGCCGAAGGCGAGTGGACGCTCGACATGACGGCCTCGAGCGGGATGGCCGGAACGCTGCGTCATCTCAAGCTCTACGCGGCGACGTCGTTCACCGACTCGGACATCGCGCTGATGTTCAACCGCTGGGTCACCGAAGACGATCAGCACATCGCGAACGCGTCGTTCGGCGGATGCGAAGTGTATCCGTATCTCGACGGCTCGATGCTCATCGACGACGAGATCTTCGCGGAAGGCGCCGCGCAAGGGCAGACGTTGTTCGCCTCGACCGGCGACACGGGATCGTTCTGCTCCGTCGGCAATCCGAACGGCGTCCCCGGCGGCGCGCCGCTGGTCGAGTATCCCGCCGCGTCGCCGTACGTGACGGCCGTCGGCGGCACGACGCTCTGGTCGACGCTGCCGGGCAAATATCAGGGCGAGCAGGCGTGGACCGCGGGCGGCGGCGGCATCAGCCAGTTCGAGTACTCGCCGTCGTGGGAGAGCCCCACGCAGCCGGTCGGCACGACGGCTGTCGGCTACAGCTTCCGCGGCCTGCCGGACGTCGCGATGGACGGCGACCTGCAAACCGGCATGATCATCTACATGCAGGGGAGCTGGACGGTGATCGGCGGCACGAGCCTCTCGTCACCGCTCATGGCCGGCGTGTGGGCGCGCATGCTGAACGCGCATCCCGGTCACGGCTTCGCGCCGCCGTCGCTCTACGCGGTGTACGCCGCGAGCGCGCAAGGCGCGACGAGCGCCGGCCCGCCGCCGACGGGCGCAGTCGGTCCGTTCCACGACATCATCACGGGCGCGAACGGCGCGTACTCTGCGACGCCGGGATACGACTACACGACCGGGATGGGCAGCGTCGACGTCGACGCGTTGAATGCGGTGATCGGGAGCTACTAGGGTTCCGCTTCGGTCACTGCGGCGAGGGCACCGTGGACGCGCACGGTGCCTTCTTCGCGTCCGTCGACAGGCCGTCACGCGAACGCGTGCACGACCGCACGCCCCGAGCGCAGACGTCCTTCCGCCGGGAAACCGAGAATACGTTCGACCGTATTCGTCTCGTAGAGCGATACGTATTCCCAGCGCGCGAACCCGGCACGTTCGAGCATGACCCCGAGGCATCCGATGTTCGGCGCCCACCAGTTCGTGGGCGTGTTGTGCAGCGCGCGAGAAGGATAGAGGCGCGCGCACGGCTCGTCGACGTGCAGCATGTCGACGAGCGTCTCGATCACCGCGACGCCGCGTGTCACCGATCGTACGCGCTCAAGATATGCGAGCGGGTCCTGCGCGTGGTAGAGCACGCCCATGAACAGCACGACGTCGAATACGCCGACGGTTTGCGGCGACACCGCCTCGACCCGGATGATGCGTTCCTCGACGTTCGACCGCAGCAGCGTGTGCATGAACCGAAAGTGCCCCAGGTGGTCGGCCTCCGGCTTGGTCCATGCGTGATCGTCCGCAGCAACGACGCGCGCCGCTCCGCGGACCTCGGCTTGAAACGCGAAGTAGCCTTCGTGCGCGCCGATGTCGATCACCGTGAGGCCGTCGAGACGCTCGGGCAAGTGAAGGGCCGCGAGTTTCCGCGCCGACGGGTCCCGGCCGGGCGTCGACACACCGTTCGTGAACTCGAACGTATGCGCCCACACGGGGTGCTGGCGAGCGATGTCCGCGAGCAGCTCCTCCGGCCCGGCGCCGCGCGCGCGCAGCGCGTCGTCGACGTCGAAGGCGAACCGGGGAGCGCCGTTCACCCTACAGCGTCCCGCCTTCGATCAGCTCGAGGCCGCGCTGCGTGAGATCGTTCACCGCGGCGCCGAAATCTTTGAAGCGCTCGTCGTGCGTCTGCCCGCGCACGTAGCGAATGTAGATCTGCTGCAGGATCACGGCGTAACGGAACACGCTGAAGACGACGTACCAGTGCAGGTTGCCGACGTCCGTGCCCGTCGCGCGCGCGTAGCGTTCCGCAGCCTCGCGGCGCGTCGGGAACCCGCTGTGCCACGTCGGCATGCGGCCGTGCGCGTGCAGGTCCGGGTCGTCGTTCTGTGCCCAGAGTCCGAGCAGATAGCCGAGGTCCATGAGCGGATCGCCGCGCGTGCACATGTCCCAATCGAGCACGGCGACCGTGCGGCGCGGGTCGTTCGCGTCGCGCAGCGTGTTGTCGAGCTTGTAATCGTTGTGGACGAGCGTGGTGCGGCTCTCGCGCGGGCGCGTCTGACGCAGCCAGCCCGTGAAAGGCTCGGCCGCGCCGACGTCGGGCGTGAGCGCGTCGTGCCAGCGGTCGATCCAACCCAGCAGCTGGCGCTCGACGTAACCTTCCGGCTTGCCGAGATCGCCGAGCCCGACGTTTGCGGGATCGACCGCGTGCAGCGCCGCGAGGTCGTCGATCAGCGCTTCGCCGATGCCGCGCAACACGTCGGGCTCGTGCACCCACGGCTCCGGGATCGTGCGTCGCAGCCCGATGCCGTGACGCCGTTCCATCACGAAGAAGTCCGCGCCGATGATCGCGTGATCGGTGCAGAGCAGATAGCTGCGCGGCGCCAGCGGGTAGCCGGCGTAGAGCGTCGAGAGCACGCGGTGCTCGCGGCGCATGTCGTGCGCACCGCGCACGAGCGGACCCAGCGGCGGTCGACGCAGCACCCACTCGCGCTCGCCGAAACGAATCAGGTACGTCAGGTTCGCGTGGCCGCCGCTGAACTGGCGAATCGACAGCGGACCGCGGGCACCGTCGAGATGCTCGCGCAGATACGGCTCGAGCCGCGTGGCGTCGAGGCGCTCTTCGTCGCGGACGTCGATCGTCTCGGGATCGTCCGCGCGTGCGGTCACCGGCGTACCCGTGAGGGGATCGCCGCGAGGTGTGCCGTGTCGTTCGCGCTCATCAGCAGACGGCGCGTGCCGTTCAGCCGCAGTACGCTGATCGACGCATTGGCGAGCGGAAATAGGAACTGATGCGTGCTCGCGACGATCGCGGCGAGCGCGGCGTTGATCGCGCCCGCGTGCGATACGACCGCGACGCGCTCGCCCGCGTGCCGCACCGCGATCGCGTCGAGCGTGCGCAGCATCCGCTCGCGCACGTGCTCCGAAGGCTCGGTGCCCGCGATGCCGTTCCACGAGCCGTCGCGCATCGCGACGCTCGCGAGCCACGCGAGCCGTGCGCCCAGCGGCATCGATGCGTCGACCGGGCCGATCTCGATCTCGCGCAGATCGCGCTCCTCGCGTACGCCCACGCCCGCGACGGCGGCGATCGCCTCCGCCGTCTCGCGCGCGCGCCGGATGTGGCTCGCGTACACGGCGACGATCGGAACCTCGGCGAAGCGTTCGCCGGTCGCCTCCGCCTGCGCGCGGCCGCGCACGCTGAGCGGATGCGCTTCGTAGTCGTCGAGCACGGTGAACGCGTCGTCGGACTCGGGGACGGCGTCGGCGTGACGCACCAGGTGAACCTCGGCGGCGCCGCGGCGCAGGCTCAAGCCGAGCTCGTCGAGCGGATCGGGCCGGTTCACCGCTCTCCCTTCTGCAGCTCGTACTTCGCAATCGAGCGCAGATGCACTTCGTCCGGACCGTCGACGAGCCGCAGCGTGCGCGCGTGCGCGTACATCGACGCGAGCTCTTCGTCCGCGCTCACGCCGCGCGCGCCGAACGCCTGGATCGCGCGGTCGACGACGCGGCACGCCATCTGCGCCGCCGACACCTTGACCATCGAGAGCTCGTTGCGCGCGACTTTGTTGCCGTACGCGTCGAGCTTCTCCGCAGCGTCGTAGACGAGCAGCCGGTTCGCGTCGATGTCGATGCGCGATTCGGCGATCCACTGCATGATGACGCCCTGCTCGGCGAGCGGCTTGCCGAACGCCGTGCGCGACTTGACGCGGTTCACCATCAGCTCGAGCGCGCGCTCGGCGAGGCCGATCGCGCGCATGCAGTGGTGGATGCGGCCCGGGCCGAGACGGCCCTGCGCGATCTCGAATCCGCGGCCTTCGCCGACGAGTACGTCTTCGGCCGGGATGCGCACGTTGTCGAACGTGATCTCCGCGTGCCCGTGCGGCGCGTGGTCGTAGCCGAAAACCGACAGCGTGCGGACGACGGTGACGCCGGGCGCATCGATCGGCACGACGGCCATCGTGTGCCGGCGGTGCGGCGGCGCGCTCGGATCGGAGCGGCCGAGGAAGATCAGCACCTTGCAGCGCGGATGCCCGGCACCGGACGTCCACCACTTGCGGCCGTTGATGACGTACTCGTCGCCGTCACGCACGATCTCCGCGCGGATGTTGGTCGCGTCGGACGATGCGACGTCCGGCTCGGTCATCGAAAACCCGGAGCGGATCTCCGCGTTCAGCAGCGGTCGCAGCCAGCGCTCCTTGTGCGCGTCGCTGCCGTACCGCGCGAAGACCTCCATGTTGCCCGTGTCGGGCGCGCTGCAGTTGAACGCTTCCGGCGCGATGTGCGAACGGCCCATCACCTCGCACATCGGCGCGTACTCGCGGTTCGTCAGGCCGGCGCCCCACTCGGGCTCGGGGAGGAACAGGTTCCAGAGCCCGGCCGCGCGCGCTCTCGCCTGCAGCTCGTCCATGACCGGCGGCTGCGTCCACGGCGTCGGGCCGCTGCGGAGCTGCTGCTCGTAGACGTGCTCGTTCGGGTAGACGTCCGACTCCATGAACGCCTGCAGGCGTTCGAGCAGAGCGGAGGCAGGCGGCGCCGTCGTCGTCATGCCGCCCGGCTTCGGGGCGGCACCCGGAAACCCGTGCCCGTGCGTCGAGTGCGCCCGGTGGTAGCTTTTTGGGCTGCTGGACAGCGCTTGTGCTGAGCGGCCGCGCCCCTTCCGCCTCGTAGGGGTATTCGGGCAACCACATAATCGTATCGAGGGGCGCGCGGTGGCCCATCCTGCTCCGACCCCGGCGGTGCCGGGAGACGGGATGCCCGTGATGCTGAAGGTAGTGCCGGCGTTCGCCTGTGCGACGCTGCTCGTCGCGTGTGCCGGGGGCGGCTCCGCCCGAACGGGTCTTCCCGGCGCGGTGCCGTCGCAAGGAAGCCAGGCGCCCGTGCACGGCGTCGGCCGCAAGCCGGAGAGCGTGCCGTCGTGCAGCGGCACCGGAACGGGTGCGTACGTCGGCGGCGGCTTCGAAAACGTCGCGGACGGCGCGTACTCCGGCGTGCTCGAAGGCAACAGCAACGAAGTCTGCGATGAAGAAAGCTCGATCGGCGGCGGATACTACAACTTCATCTCGAGCGGTGCGAACACGTCGTACTACTCGTGGGTCGGTTCCGGCTACGACAACTCGATCAGCGGGAACGGTTACCAGTCCGTGATCGGCGGCGGCAACGTGAACGCGCTGACTGCGCCGAACTCCGTCATCGGCGGAGGCAACCAGAACACGCTGTCTGGATCGGATTCGGTGATCGGCGGCGGAAGCATGAACGCGATCTCGGGGTCGAGCGCCTCGTACGGTACGATCGGCGGCGGCGCCGGCAACACGGTATCCGCAGAATGGGGCACGGTCGCGGGCGGCAACACGAACACCGCATCGGGCAACGCGTCGAACGTCGCAGGCGGCGCGAACAACACCGCCTCGGGTACGCACGCGACCGTCCTGGGCGGCTCGAAAAACACGGCCTCCGGAAACCAGAGCCTCGCGGCCGGCGTCAACTCGAACGCCGCGACCCCCGGGTCCTTCGTGTGGAGCGATGACTCGAGCGGCGCCACGCAGCTCACGTCGACGGTCGACGACGAATTTCTCGCGCGCGCATCGGGCGGCTTCAAGCTCTGGACGAACGCAACGAACACGGTCGGTGCGACGCTCGCGAGCGGCTCGGGCACCTGGGCGTCAGCCAGCGATCGCGCGATGAAGACGAACGTCGCGCGCATCGATGACGCCGACGTCCTCGACAAGGTGGCGACGTTGCCGATCAGCACGTGGAGCTACGTCTCGGAACGCGGCGTTCGCCACGTCGGGCCGATGGCCCAGGATTTCTACGCCGCGTTCGGCGTCGGCGAAGACGATCGCCACATCACGTCGATCGACGAGGACGGTGTCGCGCTCGCGGCGATCAAGGCGCTGAACGCGCAGAATGCGGCTCTCCGCGAGCAGCAGCGTGTCTCGCGCGCACGGGAGGCCCGCATGCAGCACCAGATCGATGAGCTCGGCGCGGCCGTGCGGACCCTGGCGCACCGCACCCGCTGAACCCGCCCGGCGGCCGCGTCCGCCACCCCTCCCGCGGGTAATCATCCCGCGTGTCCTCGACGGTCCGGCCGGTGAACGGCCTGCGCGCAAGCGCACCGCTCACGGCTGCGGAGCGGCGCGCAGAACGCAAAGCCAACCCCCCGCTCGCCATGATCACGCTGACCGTCATGCTCGGCTTGATCATGGCGATCATCGACACGTCGATCGTCAACGTCGCGCTCAACGACATGGCCGGCAACCTCGGCTCGTCCGTCGACGAGATCGGCTGGGTCGCGACAGGTTACATCCTTGCGAACGTCATCGTCATGCCGCTGAACGGCTGGCTGACGGCACGTTTCGGGCGGCGCAACTTCTACGCCGCGTGCGTCGCGATCTTCACGGTCAGCTCGTTCATGTGCGGTACTGCCACGAGCGTATGGCAGCTCGTGTTCTACCGCGTGATCCAAGGGCTCGGCGGCGGAGCGCTGCAGCCGACGGCGCAAGCGATTCTGTTCGAGTCCTACCCGCCGGAGAAGCGCGCCGGCGCGATGGCGATCTTCGGGCTCGGCGCGATGGTCGGCCCCGCGATCGGGCCGACGCTCGGCGGCGTCATCGTCGACAACTACTCGTGGCCGTTGATCTTCTACATCAACATTCCGATCGGTATCGTCGCGTTCCTCATGACGCTCGCGTTCATTCGGGATCCCGTCGTACGTCAAGCGCGACCGATCGCCGATCGACTACATCGGACTCGGACTGCTCGCGACCGGCATCGCATCGGTCCAGTACGTGCTCGAGCGCGGACAGCGTGAGGACTGGTTCTCATCGGCGACGATCGACGTGCTGTGCGTGGTCGCGGCGGTGACGCTCATCGCATTCTGCGTCAAAGCGTGGCACGACGCGCGGCCGCTCGTCGACCTGCGCGTCTTCCAGTCGCGCGCATTCACCGCAGGCAGCGTGATCGGCATCGTCACCGGCTTCGGGCTGTTCGGAACGGCGCTCATCATCCCGCTGTTCCTGCAGAACGTGCTTAACTTCACCGCGACGGAGACGGGGATGGCGCTCCTGCCGGGCGCGATCGCGACCGCGATCAGCATGCCGATCGCATCGCGTCTCGTCGCGAAGATCGACGGCCGAGTTCTCATCGCGGCCGGGATGACCATCTTCGCCGCGGCGGCGTGGTGG
The DNA here is from genome assembly GCA_963841685.1 of Vulcanimicrobiota bacterium. Taxonomy (GTDB): domain Bacteria; phylum Vulcanimicrobiota; class Vulcanimicrobiia; order Vulcanimicrobiales; family Vulcanimicrobiaceae; genus Vulcanimicrobium. Next base: position 311,173 of record CAWJDU010000003.1, on the reverse strand, counting down.
ATGGGCGGCCTGAACCAGGACTCGGGCTACTGGAACGTCTTCTGGCCGCGCGCGCTGCAGGGCTTCGCGCTCGGCTTCCTCTTCGTTCCGCTTTCCACGGCGACGCTCGGTGAAATCACGCGCGAGAAGATGGCGAACGCGACCGGCGTCTACACGCTGCTCCGGCAGCTCGGCGGCTCGCTCGGCATCGCGATCCTGCAGTTTCTGCAGACGCGCAATCAAGACAGCGCGTACGCGCAGCTCGCCTCCGGCGTGACGCCCGCGAACCCCACCGTGAACACGTTTCTGAACAGCCAGCACGGCACCGTCACGCAGCTCTGGCAGATGGTGATGCTGAACGCGACCGTCATCTCGTACGACTCGGTGCTGCAGCTGTGCGGCGTGATCTTCATCGTGTCGATCCCGCTCGTGTTCTTCTTGGGATGGCGCCGCTTGGCAGGTGCGCCGGCCGCCCCCGCAGCCGAGTAGCTAGGCGGGAACTCCCGCGACCATCTCGCAGACCGCGCGCGTCACGTCCTTCGTGCGCGCCGTGCCGCCGAGATCGCGCGTACGCAGACCGGACGCGGTGACGCGCTCGATCGCGTGCATCAGCCGCGCGGCATTTTCATGCTCGCCCAGGTGCTCCAGCATCATCACCGCGGTCCAAAACGCGCCGATCGGGTTCGCGACGCCCTTTCCGACGATATCGAACGCCGACCCGTGGATCGGTTCGAACATCGAGGGATGGCGGCGCGACGGATCGAGGTTCGCCGTCGGCGCGATGCCGATGCTGCCTGCGAGCGCGGCCGCGAGATCGCTCAGCACGTCGGCGTGCAGGTTCGTCGCGACGATCGTGTCCAGACTCCTCGGCTTCGTCACCATGCGGACGGTCATCGCGTCGACGAGCTCGCGATCCCAGCGGACGTCGGGAAAGTCGCCGGCGACCGCGGCGGCGACCTCGTCCCACAACACCATGCCGTGCCGCTGCGCGTTCGACTTCGTCACGACGGTCAGCTGTTTGCGCGGCCGGCTGCGCGCCAGCTCGAACGCGAACCGCACGATCCGCTCGACACCGACGCGGGTGAAGACCGCGACTTCCGTACCAACCTCGATCGGAAGACCGCGGTGCGCGCGCCCGCCCATGCCGGCGTACTCGCCCTCGCTGTTCTCGCGCACGATGATCCAGTCGAGATCGCCGCGCTCGCAGTCGCGCAGCGGGCTGCTCAACCCCGGGAGTATGCGCGTCGGGCGCACGTTCGCGTACTGATCGAACGGCTGACAGATGGCGAGCCGCAGACCCCAGAGCGTGACGTGATCGGGGACGCGCTCATCGCCGACCGCGCCGAAGTAGATCGCGTCGAACCGGCGCAGTGCGTCGAGGCCGTCGTCCGGCATCATGACGCCGTGCTTGCGATAGTAGTCGGAGCCCCACGGGAAGTGCTCGACCTCGAGCGTCAAGCTCGGATCGACGCGGCGCAGCGCGTCGAGGACCTCGAGCCCGGCGTCGATGACCTCCGGCCCGATCCCGTCCCCCGGGACTGCGGCGATGCGATACGTGCCCATCACGCATGACGTTCGCGGCGCGCACGCGCTCGACCTTAGCGAGCGCCCGGACGTGCCTGAACGGCCGTGTCCGATGCGCGCGGCGCCTCGTGCCTAGTCGCGGGCGCGGACCGCGTGATAGGCTCGGCGTGAAGCACGATGATCATCCCGAAGCACCCGATCGACGACGACGAGCTGCTGCGGCTGGCAGCCGAGAACCCCGAGCTCCGCATCGAGCGCGAGCCCGACGGATCGCTCACCGTGAGCCCGCCGTCGTCGTTCCGCAACGGCGTCCGGGCAGCGGAAGCGGTACGACAGCTGATCGCGTGGGCCGCCGGACGCGGGCATGTCGCGGGAGCCGACGGCGGCTTCCGCATGCCGGACACGTCGGTGCGTGCCGCGGACGCATCCTGGATCTCGCTCGAGCGCTGGAACGCGCTCAGCGACGAGCAGCGTGAAAAATTCGCGACGCTGCCGGAGGTCGTCATCGAGATCGTCTCGGCGTCCGACTCGTACATCGCGCAGCGCCGCAAGACGCAACGCTACGTCGAGCAGGGCGCGCTCTACGCCGTCATCATCGATCCGCGCACGCGTACGATCGAAGAGTTCGGCACGGCACTCGACGACCTCGCGCTCGACTTCGACCGCATCATCGACGCCGGACGCTAAGCGGCGGCCCGCCTTAGCGGTTGACGTCGCGCACATCTGCAATCGCGACGTAGCGGGTAGCGTCGAGCGCGTAGAGCGAGAGCAGCGCGACGTACCGAACGCCGTCCACCGTCTTCGCGAAGGTCTGTGAGACCAGGCCGTGCGCCTGGTCCTTCGCACGCGGCGTCCAACCGGCGCCGACGAGCTGCTTCGCAAACGAATCGAATACGGCCGGGGCCGCGAGCGCGGACGCAAGCCGCGCCGCCGTGGTCGTTCCGTCGGTCGCGGGCCCGGCAGCTTCCATCGTCACGCCGGGCGCCGCGACGAACGTCGGTAACGGCGAGGGGCGGAGCGCCGGCATGAACTGGTCCGCGTCGCACAACATGCGAGCCGTATGTGCACCCGCTTGTACGTCGACGATGATCGCCGTCGGGTCCGCACCGGGAAGCACCACGATCTCGGCGGGATGATCGCCGGCGCGGCACCAGATCGCGAGGTCGGGCATGCGCGTCGCGAAACCACCCTGTCCCGCGAGCGGTGAGCGGTGTTCCAGCCAGCCGGCCGTCCGAAGCGTGTCCGCGTATGCTGCGAGCACCGTATCGCGATCCACCGCGTCGTAATACAGCGACGAGCCGTGAGCGCTCACCGTAATCGTCGTTCCGAAGGACGCGGACGTCTGCGCGGGGCGCTCCGCGACCGAACCGAGCAGGGTCGCGTTCGGAAGCGGGATGGTGCGCGGAAAATCGGCGGGCAGCGCATGCAACGTGACGGCGCTGCTCTGCATGCCGTGCGATGCGATGCGGCCCGCGAGCTTCAGCGCGTCATCGGTGTCGGACGCCCACGCGGCGATCGGGATGACGGCAACCAGCGCTGCGACCATCCCGGCTGGTCGCAGGCGCTTCATGCCGCGGTCTTCTTCCGTTTCGTCTTCGACGTCGACGTCTTCTTGGATGCCGACGTCTTGCGCTTCGCGGCGCCGTTGCGCGCGGCCGGCGTCGCGGCTTCCTCGTCCTCGTCGGCGGCGCCACCCGTCTTGCGGCGCGCCTTCGACTGCTCGAGCGAGCGCTGCAGCACGTCCATCAGGTTGACGACGTTCGTCGCGGCCGGCTTGTGCACGGCCGGTGCCTCGATCTCTTCGCCGTTCGCACGCGCCTCGATCATCGCGAGGACGTCTTCCTTGTACTTGTCGTGGAACTTGTCGGGGTCGAACTCGTCGACGCTCATCGTGTCGATCAGCATCTTCGCGACCTTCTTCTCGGCGTCCGCGACCTTCTCGTTGAGCGCCGGAAAGTCGAACCCGCCTTGGTCGACCAGCTCGTCGGCGAAGTGCATCAGCTCGAGCACGAGCGCGGCGCCGTTCGGCTTCACCGCGGCGATGTGCTCGCGCGAGCGGATCACGACGCGCGCGATCGCGACCTTCTCCGAGTCGATCAGCGCGTCGCGCAACAGCGCGTACGCGTGCCGGCCCTTCTTCTCGGGCTCCAGGTAGTACGGCGTGTCGAAGAACATCGGGTTGATCTGCTCGAGCTCGGCGAACTCGACGATCTGCACCGACTGCGTCGCCTCGGGCCGCACGGCCTTGAGATCGTCGTCGGTGACCGTCACGTAGTGGCCTTTCTCGTACTCATAGCCGCGAACGAGGTCGGCGTACTCGACCTTCTCGTCGCAGACGCTGCAGTGGCGCTCGTTGAAGATGCGCCCGTTGTCCTTCTTGTGCAGGAAGTTGAAGCGGAGATCGTCGGACCGCACGGCGGTGTAGAGCTTCACCGGAATCGTGACGAGGCCGAAGTTGATCGCGCCGGACCAGATCGCGTGTGCCATCGCCGAGCATCATACCCCAGAAACGGGCAAGCGTCCGCTTTACCAGAGCGTGCGGGCGCGTGCGACCGCCGCATCGAGCGACTGCGGCTCCCAGCCCTCCCCGACCCATGGGTCGCCGTGCTTCGCGACCAGCTTCGGAACGTTGGCGATCGTCCAGCGGCGCATCTCCTTGGTCGTTTCGGGCGCGCGCTTGCGCCGCATCGTCTCCACCTCGCGCCACGCCAGCGGCATCGACACGGGCGCCTCGTCGCGTGCGCGGACCGTGAACGGCGCGACGTACGTCTTGCCCTTGCCCACCTGCACCCAGTCGAGGTAGACCACGTCGTCGGGACGCCGCGCGATCGCGCGCTCCAGCGTGGTGTCCTTCGGCAGCACCGCATGGACACGGCGGGCGACGAGCTCCGAGACGCCTTTTGCGACGTCGTAATCGTACTGCGGCTCGAGCGGGACGATGACGTGCAGGCCCATTCCGCCGGTCGTCTTGACGTACGCGCGGATGCCGACGGCGTCCAGCTCCTCGCGGAAGCTGACCGCGACCTTCGCGAGCCGCGCGAGCGGACATCGTTCGCCGGGGTCGAGATCGAACAGGATCACGTCCGGGACGTCGAGCGCCGTCGCGCGCGAGTACCAGATGTGCAGCGTGACGGCCGCGAGGTTCGCGACCCACACCAGCGACGGCTCGTCGTCGACGACGACGTACGTCACGTTGCGCGGCTCGCCGGTCGAGGGCGGGATGGTCACGCGGCGCACCCAGTCCGGCGTGTACTTCGGCATCTGCTTCTCCCAGATGCCGCGCGGCACGGCGATGCCGTCGGGGAAGCGTTCCATCGTGAGCGGGTTGTCGCGCAGATACGGCAAGAGCACGGGCGCGACGGCGCGATAGTACCGCACGAGATCGCCCTTCGTGTAGCCGTCGTTCGGAAAGAGCACCTTGTCCTGATTGGTGAGCTTGACCGTGCGTCCGTCGACGGCGACGCTGGTTTCCGGCGCACGCGCCACGGTTATCGCGGACCCTTCGACAAGCTCAGGGTGACAGAAACCGGCGGTGTTGGCGTGATGTCACCCTCAGCTTGTCGAAGGGTGCGAGAGCATGGCGCCGTCATGCGTCGGGGTCGGCGTGGACGGGGCGCTCGCGGACGACCGTGCTCGCGTCCTTGTCCGTGCGCAGTCCGAGGAACACCGGTTGACGCAGGATTCCCTCGCGCGTCCACTCCGCGAACGCGATCTCGGCGACGAGCTGCGGCTTCACCCAGTGCGCCGGCTGGTTCGTCTTCGGCGTTTGCGCGAACGGTGACGTCTTGCGCTCGAGCGGCTTCAGCTTCGCCATGAGCTCGCGCAGCCGCTTCGCATCGTAACCCGTGCCGACGTGTCCGGCGTACTGCAGCGCGCCGTTCTCGTAGTAGCCGACGAGCAGGGCGCCGAACTCCTTGCGGCTGCCGCGCGGTTCGGTCCATCCGCCGATTGCCAGCTCTTGCCGCATCTTCGTCTTGATCTTCACCCACTCGCGCGAGCGGATCGAGCGGTACTGCGACGTCCGGACCTTGCCGACGATGCCTTCGAGCCGGCGCCGCTCGGCGAGCGCGAACAGCTCCTCGCCCGTGCCGATCACGTGCTTCGAGTAGAGCACGCCGTGATCCGGAACCACGATCGACTCGAGCAGACGTTTGCGCTCCTCGAGCGGCCGTTCGCGCAGATCGCGACCGTCGGCGTACAGCAGGTCGAACACGACGAACGTCACCGGCGAGGGCTTGCGGCGCGTCATGCCGCGCGGCGCGGGCTTGTCTCGCGACTGCAGCGCCTGGAAGTCCGGACGGCCTTCCGCGTCGAGCACGCACAGCTCGCCGTCGACGACGACGGGGATCGACCGGAACGCGCGCGCGATCGTCTTCATCTCGGGAAACTGGTGCAGCAGATCCTTGCCGCTGCGCGAGCTCAGCGTGACCTCATCTTTTTCGACGAGCGCGATCGCGCGGTAGCCGTCCCATTTCAGCTCGAACAGCCAGCGGTCGTCATCGAACGGTTCGTCGACGAGCGTCGTGAGCATCGGCTTGACGTCGCGCGGGATACGATCCGTGTGCGCCGCCCGCGCGCGCGCTCCGCGGCGCACCGCGGTTCCGTCCGCCGACGACGCGCGGTTGCTCTTCCAGATCGGCGCGTCCTTGCGTCTCTGCTGCAGCTGCGCGAGCGTCATCCCGGTCTTCACGCTCTCGGCGTGATCTTCGACCTTCCACTTCGGGTCTTCGAACTCGTCATGATCCTTGAAGACCAGCCACGGTTCGCCACGCTCGCCCTCGCGCGGCTTCATCTTCACGAGCGTGAAGAGGCCCTTGAGCTTGTGTCCGGCAAGCACGACCTTGAGCTTTCCCTTCGCGATCTGCTGCACCGGGTCGTCGCCTTCGAAGAGCGAGTAGAACCCTTCGTCCCACACGATCACTTCGCCGGCGCCGTAGTTGCCTTCCGGAATCACGCCTTCGAACGTGCGGTAGTCGAGCGGATGATCTTCGGTCTTCATCGCGAGCCGCTTCTCGCCGGCGACCATCGTCGGGCCCTTGGTGATCGCCCACGACGGCATCACGCCCGCGGCTTCGAGACGGAAGTCCCAGTGCAGCCGCGTCGCGCGATGCTCCTGCACGACGAAGCGGAGCTTCTTGGTAGAAGCCCGCTTTGCGGTCGCGCCCTTCGGCTCCGGCGTCGCCGAGAAGTCGCGCTTGCGAACGTACTCGGCGAGCCGGCTCTTCTTTGCGGTCAGCTGTTGTCGCGCACGTCGCGCTTCGTTTTGTCGACGTCCGCCCGAACGTTGTGACCGGCCTCCTTCGCATGCGAGGCGAGACGATCGCCGAGCGGCATCTCGTCGCCCTGCGCCGCGCGGTTCACCTTCTCACCGCCCGCTTTCACGCGCTCTTTCGCTTCGTCGATCGCGTCGTGCGTGTCGCCTTTCAGCGTCTTCATCGTGTCGTCGTTTCGGCGTTCCATGTCAGTGAGTGCCTCCCGTGGTCGTGGTAGTGCCCGTCGTCGTTGTCGTGCTCGTCGTCGAGCCCGAACCGCTGCCGTTCGTCCCGGATGTTCCCGCGCCGCCGGGCTGCGTGATCGGCGTCGTCGACGCGCTGGACGACGACGTCGAGTTCCACGGCTGCCACACGAACAGCGCGATCAGCGCGACGACCACGACGACGGCGATCAAACTGAAGGTCGCGACGGACCCTCCGTTTTCGCGGTCGACCGAGACGTTGCGCTCATCCATCGAACCTTCTCCAAGCATGCGGTGCGGCCATCACTGTACCCACCAAGCCGAAGGCCGTACCTGCTAGGTCCCGTGGCGTAGCATGGCGTCCCAGTACCAGACGCCGTACGCGCCCGCGATCACGCTCCACGCGACGAGCACTTGTGCGCCGCGCCACACGATCCGCGGTGCGGTCTGGGTCGCAAGTCCCATCAATACGAGCAGAAACGGAGCGAAATCGAGCGCATGCCGCATCCCGAACTGCGAGCCTCCGTTCGCGTAGTACAGCAGCGACGGACCGGCGACCAACAGCGCGGCGATCCAGAGCGACACGACGGTGCGGCGCGGCTCCCGCGCGAAGAGCGCGAACAGCAGCGCGGGACTCGTGAACCACAACGCGGTGCCGAACACGAGCGGCTCGACGTACGGGAACGCGTGATGCCACACGGGCGGCACGACGAAGAACGAGTACAGCTCCATCGGCACGTTCCCGAGCGAGAACGGCGAGCCGTGCGGCGAGCCCATGAACGGATCCTGGTGGTAGAAGACCGTGTGTCCGGCGTCCCACGGCACGCCCCACCGCGCGAGGTTGTACGCGACCCACGCCGCAAAAAACGGAACGAGCGTCGCCGCAAACGCGAGCACGCTGCGCGGACGCCGTTCCGGCGTCCGGTTGAACCCCGTCCACACCCACCACGCGACGACGGGCAGCGCCATCACGAGCGTGAACCGGGATCCCAGCGCGAGCCCGATCCACAGTGCGACGAGCCAGCCCCGACGCCGTCCCGCCAGCTCGCACAGCGCGAGCAGCGTGAACGCGACGGCGGACGTTTGCGCGATGAACCACACGTCGCCGAGCATGGAGCACCAGAGCAGATCCGTGCCGGCGAGCGCGAAGACGACCAGCCACGCGACGCGCGGCCACGGGATGCCGAGCCGTTCGAACAGCGCCCACGCCGCGCCCGTCGCGACGCCGCACAGCAGGCACGCGAGCAGCGTCTGGTTCGCGGCGACGCCGAACACCGCCACCAGCGGCAGCATGAAGACTGCCGGCAACGGGTCGTTCACGATGTAGCGGTGTCCGTGCGCGAGCACGGCGTCGATCTCCGGTCCCGGCCAGAGGTTGTCGATCCACAAACGGCCGTGCAGCATCGCGTCGGCGAGCAGCACGTAGTTGTCGTACGGTGTGACCCGTCCGTGCGCGCAGACGAGCGCGACGATGGCGCCGATCAATCCCGCGAGGACGGCGTTCACCGGGGCACGAGCTCGTAGACCTGCGGCACGCCGCCGCCGAGCCGGCGCGCGCTGAAGCCGGGAATCGCGGGCGTGCCGTCCGATACGATCGCGAGCTGACGTGTGCGCGCCCACCGCGCGTAGTCCCCGAGATAGTCGAGCGGCATGCCGCACACGACGATACGTTCGCCGAACGCGCGATCGACGTACGCGCGGTAGGCGAGCGGCGTCGCCCAGTCCCACGGCGCGACGACGATCGCATGGTCGCGCGTCGCGCTCGCGACGCGAGCAGCGAGGCCGGCGGCATCCGTGTTGTCGCGATCAGCGAGCACGTCGCGCGCGCTCACCGCGTCGTACGCGAACAGCACCGCAAACAGCAGGCACGCGAATGCGAGCGGAACGGAGGACACGCCACGCGCGAACGCGCGCACCGCGCGATCCGCGGCGACGCCCACGCCGACCGCGGTGACTGCGTACAGCGCGAAGACGTAGCGGCCCGGATCGGCCTCCGCTTGATACGTCGCGCCGAAGATCGCCGGCAAGGCGGCCGACACGACGAGCCCGATGCCCGCGAACGGCCGCCGCGCCACGACGAGCACGATCCCGAGCAGCGCTACGACCGGTACGCCTTCCGGCTCGTCGCTCGCGTACACCGGCCCGATTCGCCGTACGGTATCGCGAATGGAATCGAACGTCAGCAGTCGTTCGAGCGTCGCTCCCGGCGTCCACTCGGAGCCGGCGACCAGCGATCGGAAGCCCTCCGCGGTCGACGGATGGTGGTCGTCCCAGAACGGCCGGCCCGGTTCGATCCCGAGCGCAAGAGTCGGATCGATGCGGTGCGACGAGACGTACGCGCTGCGCAGCGGCAGGTAGGCGTACACGGCGACGACGAGCACGATCCCGGCTGCGAGCGAGCGTACGATGAGCCACAGCGGCCAGGGCCGCGCGAACGTCACGATCACACCGCCCGCGAGCAGCAGCACCGTCGTGTTGTCGATCGCGACCGCTGCGGCCGCGAGCACGATGGCGCTCGCGAGCGCGCGCGGCTCGCCGCGCAGCATCCAGCGAATCGCAAGCGCGATCGCCGCAAACGCGACGACGAAGCCGAGCGGATGCACGTCGGCGTACGTGCCGCGCGCCCACACGACGTGCGCGAACGCGAACGACCAGCCGGCACAGATCGCGAAGACCGGCATCACGTCGAACAGCAGCGCGATCGTCGCGACGACCCCTGCGCCGCCCGCGACGCACACGGCCGAAAGCGCGTTGACGCGCGCGGCGACCGATCCGAACGGGATCGCGTGCGCCCACATCCACGCGATGATCGCGTACCCGGGGAAGCCCGTCGGGTACGGAATTCCGGCGATCCACGCGACCGTCTGCAGGTCGCCGGTGTCCCAAAAACCGACCGACGTGCGAACCGTCGCGAGCAACACGGCGAACGGCACGGCGACGGCGACTGCAACGGTGACCGGGCCGTGAAGGCGGTTGGGCAAGCGCGTTGCAACTACGCCCGATGGACCGGACCCGCCTGTTGCGGAAGCGCGTCGTCGTCGCGGAGCCGTTCGCGGAGCACGGCATCGCCGTGCTCCGCGACGCGGGCATCGAGGTCGACTCGATGATCGGGCGGCCGCGGACCGAGCTCGCGGCGGCGCTGCACGACGCCGACGGCCTGATCGTGCGTTCGGAGACGCGCGTCGACCGCGAACTGATCGCAGCGGGGCCGCGCCTGACGGTCGTCGCGCGGGCGGGCGCGGGCGTCGACGCGATCGACGTCGATGCGGCGAGCGAAGCCGGAATCCTCGTCCTGAACACGCCGGGCGCGAACACTCTTGCGGCGACCGAGCAGACGTTCGCACTGATGCTGTCGCTTGCACGGCGCACGCCGACCGCCGTGCAGCAGCTGCGCGACGGCGTCTGGGATCGCAAGCGGCTGATCGGGACCGAGCTCCACGCGAAGACGCTCGGTATCGTCGGGCTCGGGCGCATCGGAGGCAACGTTGCGACGCGCGCCCGCGCGTTCGGCATGACGCTGCTTGCGTACGACCCGTACGTCACGCAGACGCGCGCGGACGCGCTGTCCGCGAGGCTCGTCGACCTCGAGACTCTGCTGCGCGAGAGCGACATCGTCACGCTGCACGTGCCCCTGACGCCGCAGACGCTCGGCATGATCGACGCCGCGAAGCTGCGCCTCATGCGCGCGCACGCGCATCTCGTGAACTGCGCCCGCGGCGGCGTGATCGTCGAAAGCGATCTGCTCGACGCGCTGAACGCCGGCGTCATCGCGGGCGCGGCGATCGACGTCGTCGCGGAGGAGCCGCCGCCGCCCGACGGAACCGGCGCGGCGCTGCACCGTCATCCGAAGGTCTACGCGACGCCGCATCTCGGCGGATCGACGCACGAAGCGCTCGCGCGGATCGCGACGGAGCTCGCGCACGACGTCGCGCGCGTGCTGCTCGGCGCGCCCGCGAACGCCGCGGTCAACGCACCCGTTCCGGGCGGGCCCGACGGCGAGCGGATCGTGCCGTTTCTCGACGTCGCCTACCGGCTCGGTCGGTTCTATCCGCAGTACGCGCGCCCGACGCGAATGCCGCAGCTCGTGCTCGCGCTCGGCGGGACGCTCGCCGACGCTCCGAGCGACGCGCTGACGCGCGCGTTCCTCAGCGGGCTGCTCCAGACGACGACCGATCGCCGTGTGTCCGTCGTGAACGCGGAAGCGATCGCGCGCGATCTCGGCATCGCGGTCCAGGCGCGCGCCGACGCGGGAGAGTCGCCGTACGCGGCGTTCGTTCGCCTCATCGCGGGCGACGTGTCGATCTCGGCGACCTCGATCCAAAGCTCGCCGCGCATCGTCGAGCTCGACGGGTACGAGATCGACGCGATGCCGGTCGGCGCGATGCTGATCACGCAGCACGCCGACGTGCCCGGCATGATCGGCCGCGTCGGCACGATCCTCGGCAACGCGCACGTGAACATCTCGACGATGCAGGTGTCGCGCAACACCGTCGGCGGCGACGCCATCATGGTGCTCTCGACCGACCGTCCTGCGGACGATGCGACGATCGCCGCGCTCCGCGCGGTGCACGGCGTCGCGTCGGTGCGATCCCTCGCGGTCTGACGGCGTGCGCGTCTACCTCGCGCGGCACGGTGAGACGACCTGGAATCGCGTCGGCCGCTATCAAGGACGTCTCGAATCGGAGCTGTCCGAGCTCGGGATCCGCCAGGCGCAGGCGCTGGCGTGCGCGATGGCAGATGCGGGCGTGCGGCGCGTCGTGAGTTCGCCGCTGCGACGATGCGTCGACACCGCGCAGCCGGCGGCGGACGCGGTGCGCGCGCCGTTGGAAACCGATCGACGGCTGATCGAGATCGCGCACGGCACGTGGGAAGGACGCCTGCGTGACGAGCTCGCCGCGAACGATCCGGCGCGCTATCGCGCGTGGCGCGGCGACCCGGCGAACGTCGCGTTCGAGAACGGCGAGTCGCTGCATGACGTGCTGCGGCGCTGGCGCGACTTCGCCGCTGCGTTTCGCACGGCCGTCCCGACGCTGATCGTCACGCACGACGCCGTCGTCCGCGTCGCGCTCGTGCACGCGCTGGGCCGCACGCTCGAGGACTTCTGGAACACGCGCGTGCAGAATGCCGGGTACGCCACGCTCGACGTCGACGCGGGCAGGTGGACGGTCGTGGAGGAACACGTCGAACGCCATCTGGAAGGCGTGCGCGCATCGATCGAAGGACAAGCACTGTAGCGAAAGGCCCGCCGATGAAGCTTCTTCCGTATCTCTTCTTCTACGGTCGCTGCGTCGAGGCGCTCGACTTCTACAAGGGCGCGCTGGGCGGCACGTATGAAGCGTCGTTCGTCCGCGACTCGCCGGTCCGCGACCACATGCCGCCCGGTTCCGACGACCGCGTCATGCACGCATCGTTCACCGCCGGCGATCTGACGTTTTTGGCGTCCGACGGACGCGAGTCGAAAGCGATCGAACCCGACGCCGGCAATATCTCGCTCTGCATCGAGGCGGCCGCCGCAGCGGAAGGGGACCGCATCTTCAACGCGCTCGCCGACGGCGGCACGGTGTCGATGCCGCTCGCGGACGCGTTCTGGGGCGGCCGGTTCGGCACGCTCGTCGATCGCTTCGGCGTGGAGTGGATGGTGACGACTCCGTAACGCATGCGCCGCTCGTGCGGCGAGCGCTCACGGCGTTGAAGGCAGCACCGGTGTCGTGGGCAGCGGCCGCGGGACGGCGAACGTTGACGCGGGCAGCGCGGCCGGAAAGCGCCAGCTCGTGAAGTGCAAGCGCTCGCGTGCGACGCCGCCGCTGAGCTTCGCCTGCGCAAATGCCGTGCTCGCGACCCAATAGCGGTCGGCTTTCGTGAACGTGACCGTTCCGCTCGCCGCGCGCACGCGAGCGACGAACGACACCGAACGCGGCAGAAACGTCAGCCCGTCGACGGTGACCGAGGTGAACCGAATTGCGCCCGGAGCGCGCGTCGGTGCGAGCGCGAACACGTAGTCGATGTGCTTGCCGTCTCGGTGCGGCCCCGTGTACGAGAACTCGTATGCGGATGCCGTCGGCGCGAGCGCGCGCACGGTGTAGCGGTAGCGCCGCCCGCGAAACACGCGCACGACGGGCGCCGTCGACCGCACGCCGTTCACCGCGAGCGTCTCGTCGCGCTCGTTCGTGCCGCTGCGGAAGACGCGGTGCGTTTGATCGATCGTTCGCGTGCCGGTCTGCTCGAGCGTGTACTCGAAGGCGAACACCGCCGGCTCTTTCAGCGCGGCGAGCGCGTCGTCGTACCGTTCGAGCACGGACGGCGGCGCGAGCGTCGGTGCAGGCGCGGGCGTCGTCGGACGCGCGCCCGCCGCATGCGGCGCCGCGGCCAGCACCATGGCCGCGGCGACGGCCGCGATCACGCCGTGCGCTGACGAAGGAGGTCGCGCATCGCGTCGAGCGCGGCCTGCGCGCCGGCCGGATGTTTTCCGCCCCCCTGCGCCTGCGCGGGCGCGCCGCCGCCTTTGCCGCCGACGAGCGGCGCGGCCGCCTTGACGAGGTTTCCGGCGTGCACGCCCGCCTTGACGGCATCGTCGCTCGCACTCACGAACAGCGAAGCGCTGCCGTTGTCGGTGCCGACCAGCGCGACGACGCCGGAGCGAAGCCGCGAACGGATCGCGTTGCCGAGCGCGCGCAACGCTTCCGCGTTCGCCTCTCGGACGACGGCGCCCGCGACGCGCACGCCGCCGATGTCCTCGGCATCCTCGACGTAGCGCGCGGCGTCGGCCGCCGCGAGCTGCGCCTTGATGTCGGCCATCGCTTTCTGCAGATCGCGAACGTCGGCTTGCAGCCGTTCGACGCGCTCGACGAGCTGATCCGGACTCGACGACAGCGTCTCGCTGAGCGTCGCGACGGTCTCTTGCTGCCGCTCGACGTACGCTTCGGCCGCTTTGCCGACGATCGCCTCGATGCGGCGTACGCCGCTGCCGATCGAGCTTTCGCTGAGCATCACGAACAGTCCGAGCTCGCCTGTCGTGTGCGCGTGCGTGCCGCCGCAGAACTCGACCGATGGACCGAAGCCGACGACGCGCACGCGATCGCCGTATTTCTCGCCCGCCATCGTGATCGCGCCCGTCGACTTCGCCTCCTCGATCGGAAGCTCGACCATCTCCTGATGGTAATCTGCGCGAATCAGCTCGTTGACGCGGCGCGTGACGGCATGCCGCTGCTCCGGCGTGAGCGCGCCGGCCGGGCTGCGGAAGTCGAACCGCATGCGGTCGATGCCGACCCACGATCCCGCCTGCACGACGTCGTCGCCGAGCACGTCTTTGAGCGCGCGCTGCAGCAAGTGCGCGGAGGTATGATGGCGGCGAATCTCTTCGCGCCATTCCGGATAGACGCTCGTGCGCACCGCGTTCCCGACGGCGATCTCGCCGCTCGCGAGACGGCCGTGGTGCGCGATCGCCTCGCCGACGTACTGCGTGTCGGTCACCTCGAACACCGCGCCGGTCGCGGTCGCGATGCGCCCGCGGTCCCCGACCTGGCCGCCTTTTTCCGCGTAGAACGACGTGCGGTCGAGCAGGATTTGCGCGTCCGCCCCTTCGCCGATCGCGTCGACGGGCGCACCGGCGACGAGGATCGCGCGCACGGTACCGTCCGCGTCGAGGCCGCCGTAGCCTTCGAACGCCGACGCGACGACCGGCAGGTCCGCGATGCCGACCACGGCGCGCTTCGCCGCCGCGTCGGCGCGCGCGCGTTCGCGCTGCTCGTTCATCTTCTGCTCGAACGCGACGGAGTCGATGGCGACGCCGCGTTCGCTCGCGATCTCGCGCGTCAGCTCGATGGGGAACCCGTACGTGTCGTGCAGCACGAACGCATCCTCTCCGGAGATCAGCATCGTGCAGTCGCGAATCGCCTCCTCGATCTCCGCTTCGAGCAGCTGCTCGCCGCGGTCGAGCGTGCGCAAAAAGCCCGCTTCCTCCATGCGCAGCGCCGTCTGCACATCCGCCAGACGCGCGCGCAGCTCGGGATAGCCGCTCTCGAGCGACGTGACGACGCCGCCGGCGAGCTCGGCCATGAACTCGCGCGGGTAGCCGAGGAGGCGTCCGTTGCGGATTGCGCGGCGGATCAAGAACCGCAGCACGAAGCCGCGCTCGGTGTTCGACGGGTAGACGCCGTCCGCGATCAGGAACGTCGCGGCGCGCGCGTGGTCCGCGATGATGCGACGCCGCACGAGCTGCTCCGCGGGTGCGAGGCTGCTCGCGCCGACCGGCGGCTGCGCCGCGATGAGATCGGTGAACAGATCGGTCTCGTACATCGAAACCTTCCCGTTCGCGACTGCCAGCATGCGTTCGAATCCGGCGCCGGTATCGATGGCCTTGCGCGGCAGCTCGGACAGCGTGCCGTCGGCGCCGCGATTGTACTGCTGGAACACGACGTTCCAGATTTCGACGTAGCGGTTGCCTTTGTTCGGACCGTCGTCGTCGAGACGCGATGCGTTCGCTGCGCCGGTGTCGAAGAAGATCTCGGTGCACGGACCGCACGGTCCCGTCGCGCCCATCGTCCAGAAATTGTCTTCGTCCCAGCGCGTGATGCGCGCAGGCGGAAGGCCGATCTCGGTCTCCCAGATGCGCTGCGCTTCATCGTCCGACGTGTGCACCGTGACGTACAGCCGCGACGGGTCGAGCTTCATGACGCCGGTGAGGAAGTCCCAAGCAAAGCGGATCGCTTCGGGCTTGTAGTAGTCGCCGAACGAGAAGTTCCCGAGCATCTCGAGGAACGTGCCGTGCCGGCCCGTGCGGCCGACGTACTCGATGTCGGACTTCGCGCCCGCGACGCGCAAGCAACGCTGCACGGTCACGGCCCGCGGCGCCGGCGCCGGCGACTCGCCGAGGAACACCGGGACGAACTGCTCCATGCCGGCGATCGTGAAGAGCGTCGTGCTCATCTCGTCCGGAATGAGGGACGCGGACGGCAGATGCGCGTGCGCGTTGCGCACGAAGTAGTCGACGAACGCGTGACGGAGCTCTTCGGAAGTCATGACCGACCGGTCTGGTTCGCGTTCCCCGTCACCCTGAGCCTGTCGAAGCGCCGGTCACCCTGAGCCGAGCCCGCCCTGAGCCTGTCGAAGGGTCGAAGGGTGAGAGCGCACCGTGCCCTCCGGGACGTCGCTCGCTCGCGCTTCGACAGGCTCAGCATGACAAGCGCCCGGGTGGAGGAAAGACGAGCGCGTGACCCGACCCGAGCGGGCGCCGAGCCCGACACCGGCCTGGTGTCTCGTCGCGATCCTCGTGTACGCCCCGGCCGTGCTGTTCGTCGACGGCCGGTTGTCGTCGCCGTGGCCGTGGGAGTATGCGCTGGGCGCGCTGACGTTTGCCGTGCTGGGGCTCTGGAGCCTGAAGTTGTCGCCGCGCGAGCGCATCGAAGTCTGGGTGTGCGTCGTCGTCGCGACGGGATGGGAGTATGTCGGCTCGCAGCTGTGGGGCGGCTACCGGTATCGCTTCGGCGCGATCCCAACGTTCGTACCGTTCGGCCACGGCCTCGTCTACGTTTTCGCGTTCAGCCTCGCGGCGACGCCGTTCGTCGTGCGCCGCGAGCGCGCGTTCGCGTATGCGGCGCTCGCTGCCGCCTGGGGTTGGGCCATCGCGGGAGTCACGCTGTTGCCCGCGTTCACGCATCGCGTCGACTGGCACGGCTTCTACTGGCTGCCCCTCTTTACCGTGGCGACTCTGTTCGGCCCGCGCAAGGCGCTGTTCGCCGGTATTTTCATCGCGGTGACCGACCTCGAGCTCGCCGGCACGTGGTTCGGCTCGTGGACGTGGCTACCGGTCACACCGTGGATGCATGTGACGTCGGGGAACCCGCCGTCGGCCGTCGCCGGCGGGTATGCCGTCATCGACGGGTCGGTCGTGCTGCTGGTCGCGACGGGCTGCGCGCTGCTGCGGCGCGTGCGCGCGATGCGCGCGCCCGCTCCCGCGCCGTACGCTACGGCTTCCACGTCGAGCGCGATCGCGACGTAACGGCGACGCTCGCATGGCGGCGCACGAGATCTTCATCAGCTACGCGCGTCGCGATGCGCCACAAGCAAAGGCGGTGTGCGATGCGCTCGAACGCGACGGCATGCGCTGCTGGATCGCGCCGCGCAACGTGCCGTCCGGCGTGCCGTACGCGCAAGCGCTCGTCGAGGCCATCGCGCCGAAGCAAGCTCGTCGTACTTACGTTCAGCGCGGCCGCGAACGGATCGGATGCGGTGCTGAACGAGCTGGAGATCGCGTTCAACCGCAACGTGCCGGTTTTTGCGATTCGGCTCGAGCCGATCGAGCCGAGCGGGTCGGCCGAGTTCTACTTGCGGCGAAGGCAGTGGTTCGATGCGAGCGACGCGCTCGCCGACCGCCTCGGCGACATCGCGGCGGCCGTGCGCGAACGGCTCGAGGCCACGCCGGCGCGCGCGACGGTACGCGAAACGCGTACGCGCGCCGTCACGAAGACCGCGCGATCGACCACGGCCTGCTCGTCGGCCGCGATAACGACCGTGTCGCAGATCCGCGAGTTGCTGAGCGGTGCGGCGGCGGGACACCCGGGCGTCCTCATCCTTGTCGGCGAGCCCGGTATCGGCAAGACGCGCTTGCTGCAAGCGGCCGTTGAGGACGCGCGCGCGGCCCGTTTCCGATGCGCATTCGTGGCGAACTTCGAGCACGCACGTAGCCCGCTCGGGCCGTGGCTGGACATGCTGCGCACCCTGAGAAGCGCTGATCCCGGACGTTGCTGCCGTCCTCGCCCGTCGATCGTGCCGCATACCGCCGTCTACTCGGCGAGGCGGATGCTGCAGACAGCACCGCCGCCCGACGGGCGGCGGGTGCTCGTTCTCGTCGTCGAGGCGCTGCAGCGCGCAGCGAAGCGATCGCCGATCCTGCTCGCTATCGACGACGCTCAATGGTCCGATCCGGAGTCGCTCGAGCTGCTCGATGTCTTGATCCAGCGCATCGGGGCGAGCCGCATCGCGATCATTGCTCGCGCGCCGTCCACCGGACGCCGCGGAGCCCGCGTCAATCGCGCTCGCGCGACTCGAGCGATACGCCGCAACTTCGCACGCGCGTCGTCGAGCCGCTGCCCGATAAGCTCAGTCCGTCAGCTCGTCGCATCGCTCGCCTCGCGTGACAACGAGCTATCGAGCTCGGCGTTCGAGCAAATATGCCGACGCAGTGACGGCAACCCGCTGTTCGCCGTCGAGCTAGCGCGCGACGCGTTGGCACACGGCAGTGCGGATCGCTTGCCGAGCTCCGTACAGATCACCGCGGTGAGTCGTCTCGACGCGATGGCGACCGACGACGCCCGCATCGATCGAAACGGCATCGGTGATCGGGCGCGTGTTCGCGCGCATGGACCTCGAACGCGTCGGCGGCGCCGAGCCAAGCGTGGCGCGTCGGGCCCTGCGCGCGGCCCGCGACGCCGGTCTCATCGACGATCTCGGCGATGGCCGGTTCACCTTTCGGCACGAGCTGCTTCGGGCAGCGATCTATGCGCACACGCTGTCCACCGAGCGCGAAGCCACACATCGCGCGTATGCTGAGTACCTCGCGTCGCAGCCCGATCCGCCGCCGGCGCTTCTCGCATACCACTTCGAAATCTGCGTGCGATCTCGAGCAGGCAGCGCGCTTTGCCGTTCGCGCCGGTGACGATGCGATGGCAATCAACGCCTATGCGTCCGCCCGCGATCGCTACCTCGATGCGCTGCACGGTAGGACGCTCCACGGAACGGATGCAGCGGCGATCGAGGTGAAGGTCGCCGGGGCGTTCGACGCCCTCGGGCGCGGCGGAAGACGCCGCGAAGCATTTCGCTCGCGCGGCGGCCGCGTTTCGAACGGCGGGCAGACGTGCAGGAGGCGGCGCGACTCGAGCTGCGGTTCGCGGCGAACGCGTACAGGGCCGGGCCGCGCGCGCGAGGCGGAAGATGCGTGCAACGACGTCATTGCCGAGGCGGCAGCCGCCGACGTGCTCTACGGGGCGCATGCGATTCTCGCCGCATTGTATTCCGCGACCGCGCATGGACCCCGACCGGGTGCAGGCGCACATCGCCGCAGCGCAGGCGCTGGAGTGGAAGGCAATGTGCGCGACATCTTCTCGCGTGTGGTGGGCCCGCGCGACGATCGCGCAAGACAAGGACGACGTACCTGCCGCCCGCGCGCGCCGCGGTGCAGTTCGCCGAAACGCACGCGACACCGGCGCTGCACGCGCTCAATCTGATGAACTTCGCGGTGCTCGGGCGGTGGCACGGATCGGACGATGCGGAGCTCGACGACGCGCTCGTCCCGCGCGATCGCAGATCGCCGACGCCAACGGATGCGACGTATACCGCGGCATACGCGCGCTGCGAGCTTGCTCGATCCTGCTCGCAATCGCGGCGAGCTGAAGTCTGCATATTGGCTGTTGCTCGACACCATTGCGCTGCATGTCGAGGCGCTTGATCATTCGAATCTTTGTCGCCACTGTCGGGTTCAACGTGCTTGCCGACCTGGGCGAATGAGACCGATTCCCGAATCTTCGCGACCCCGCACTCCTCGAGCAGCGCTTGCCGCGACGAGCGAGCCGGGACGATTCGCGGAACTCGCGGCGGCACACGTTCACGCGCATTCCCTCAGCGGCAGACAACGAACGCCAGCGCCCGCATCATCAAAGACGCGTTGACGCCGTAATCGACGCACTTCGACTTCGCGAGCGAATCGCTGGTCGTGTTTCGCGCTACATGGCGACGCCGATGACCGCGCGGCGATCGCGGCGACTCGTGCCGCGATGAGCCGCGCTTCGCATCGCGGAGCTCGACCGCCTGATGTCCGTCGCGATCCTCGCAGTACGCGACGGCGAGACGGACGCTGCGGAGCCGCGCGAACGCGGCACTGCGACGCCGCGCGCGAACGCGGTCGCGCCGCTCACGGAAGCGCTGGCGTACGAGCTGCTTGGACGGCACGCGCGACGCGCAGGCGGTCTACGAGCGCATCGGTGCGCGCGGGTATCGACGCGCACCGGCGATCAAGCGGCCGTAACGCATCGCGCGGTCACGTACGTAAGCGAGGCCTTTGCTACGGTTTCGGCGTTGCGTCGGCCGGACGTTCCGTTGGCCCCGGCGTTGGCGCTGGGCCAGACGTTGGCATCGGCGTCGGCATCGGCAATTCGAGTTTTCGTAGTGCTTCACGTCACCAGCCACGTCACGAGCTTCTCGCGTTTTCCGCCTTGGCCCAGTGTGCTGCTTGTTGATGTACAGCGTCTGCAGCCGCGTGCGGCATGTATCCGTCGTTCGTCGGTCTCCGGGATCGAAGACACGCGTGTGGACCGATGGTCCATGTCGGTTCCGGCCGTCCGAACGCAGCCGCGCCGGTCGAGCTCGATACCTCGTCGACGGGCCCCGGCGTGTCTTGCGTGTCGCCGCCCCCGTTGACGCTCATGTTGCTCGGAAGATCTGGCACGGCGGGCCGAGCCGGAGTGACGGTGGCTTCGCGCGATCGATTCGCCGAGTTCGACACGGCACCGAGGCAATCGGGCTGTCGGGCATGCTTGAGGTGGAATGGCAACAGCATCCTGCGGCAGACGGCGGCGGCTGTCGCGGCCTGTGCGATCCGCGCCCGGATGCGCCGAGCCGCCAGATCGCCCGGCGACCCCGCCGCTGACAGGCCGACGACGAAAAACACCCATGCCGAACCGCCGCGCATCGGCTACCCTCCCCTGCGAAGAAGGCGTCATTCAACGCAAGCGGGCTACTTTTCCTGGAGGAAGTTCTTCAGCTTCTCCAGCGCCTTCTGCTGGAGGCGCGAGACGTGCATCTGCGAGACGTTGAGCCGCTTCGCGATCTCGGTCTGCGACACGCTCTCGTAGAACCGCAGGTACAGGATCACCCGCTCGCGTCCGGTCAGCACTTGGAACGCGCGTTCGAGGTTCGCGCGGTCTTCGAGCAGCTCGAGGCCGGCGTCGTTCTGTCCGACGTAGTCCGCCAGCGTCTGCGACTTCTTGTCGCCTTCGCCGTTCAGCTCGGTGTCGAGCGAGAGCAGATTGTACGCCTGGCCGAGCTCTTGCGCTTCCAGGATGTCTTCCTCCGACGCGCCCAGGTGTGAGGCGAGCTCCGCGACCGTCGGCGAGTGGCCGAGCTTCACGGTGAGCTTCTCGATCGCGCGGTTCACCGACAGGTTCAGCTCCTGCAGGCGGCGCGGAACCTTGACGGCCCAGCCTTTGTCGCGGAAATAGCGCTTGATCTCACCGACGATCGTCGGCGTCGCGTACGTCGTGAACTCGACGCCGCGCTCGAGATCGAACCGGTCGATCGCCTTGAGCAGCCCGACGGTCCCGACCTGGATGAGATCGTCCAGCGCTTCGCCGCGATTGGCGAACTTGACGGCCAGGTAGCGGACGAGGTTCAGGTGCGCGACGACGAGCTCGTTCCGCAAGCGGTCGAACTCGTTGATCCCGGAATGGTCGGGTCCGCTATCGAGGCTGCGATCGGCGCGCAGCTCCGCGAACCGCGCGAAGGCCTGGCGTGCGCGGTTGCGGTCCCACCGTTCCTCGTCGACGTGAGGAACCGAGGATGACACCGTTAGGCCGTAACGCGCTTCGTCATGGCGAGCTCGGTCCCGCGGCGCGGGTCGTGCGTGTACTCGACAGTGTCCATGAGCGCGCGGATGAGGAACACCCCCAACTCTTCGGTGCGCCCCTCGTCCAGCCCGCCCGGCTTGACCGGCTCGAGCTTCGGGGTCGACGATCCGTCGCGCACGTGCACGCGCAGCTCGTCCTCGAGCGCGTCGCACACGATCTCGATCGTGCCGGCGTCCTGACCGCCGGCGCTCGTGATCGAGTTCGTGCACGCCTCGGCGATCGCGAGCTTGATGTCCTCGATCTCGTCGACGGAGAACCGCAGCCGGCTGGCCACCGCCGCCACGGCGAGCCGAGCCACCGCCACCCACTCCGCGCGGCCCGGAATCTTGAGCTCGACCGTCCCGTGCGAAGACACTTCCAGCAGCGCGGGATTCACACCAGGGCCTTCATCGCGCTCTTCTCGTCGTCGAAGATCCCGAAGATCTTCACCAGTCCCGTGATGTCGAAGATCTTCTTGATCTGCGGGTTGGTGCAGACGAGATTGACGGATCCGCCGTGCTCGCGCACGCGCTTGAGTCCGCCGATGAGCACGCCAAGTCCGGTCGAATCGATGTAGCGTACCTTCTCGAGATTGATGACGAGATTGTAGTGCTCTTGGTCGATCAGCTCGGTGATCGCGTCCTTCACCTTCGGCGACGTGTAGACGTCGATCTCACCGGTCAGGTCGACGACGTACGCGTCGCCTTCTGATTCCCGGACATTGACTTTGATATCCACCGTGTCTCCTACGATTGGCTTGCGTTGCTTTCATTCTCGAGAATTGCACGCTGACGCGCGGCCGCGTCCTTGCCGTCCGCGACGGCGCCGTCGATCCGCGCCTTCGCGTCGGCGACGATGCGGCGACCGCGTGCGAGCAGATCGCCGGCGTCCCCGGCCGTGTCGCGCGCGCGTTCACTCGCTTCGCGAGCCTTGGCGAACAACAGGTCGCGCGTGTCCTCACCCGAGTGCGGCGCGAGGATCGTCGCGAGAGCCGCGCCGGCGAGCGCGCCGACGGCGAGTCCGGCCGCGAAGCCCGCGAACGAGCTTCCTCCGCCCGGCGGCTGCTCAGACATGGCTCACGACCGACTCGTCCGGGGTGGGTGCCGAGCCGGGCCGTCCGGAGACGAGCCGCCGGATCCCGGCAGTCACGCCGGTCAATGCCGCGCCGACGTTGACGATCGCCGGAGCGACGGCGTGTGACGCGAGCTTCGCCGTCCCGCCGACACCGCCGGCCATCTCTTCGAGCGTTCCGACGACCGCGCCAAGCCGCGCGACCGTCTCGTCCGCGGTGTCGGCGATTCCGCCGACGTGTTTCAGCGTATCGGCGACAGGCTTGGACAGCGCAGCGATCTGCGTGTCGATCGCATCGAGGGTCCCGCCCAGACGCGTAAGCGTCCGCGCCAGAGCCAAGCTAACGATGAACGCGCTGATCCCGACGATCAGGACTCCGACGCCCACGAGGACGTCGCGAATCAGCGCTCCGTCGATACCCGAACTCAAAAACGATCCTCCGTGTGCTCGCTGGAGCCACCGCTGGCCCTTTCCCATAATTGCGAAGCACTACACCGTTAACGGCGCGCGGACGGCCTCCACCGCGGGCGGCAGCCGGCGCAGCACCTCGTCGATCTCCTCGGACGACGTTGCGCGGCCGAGGGAGAACCGGATGACGGCCGACCGGTACGGTTCGTCGAGTCCGATCGCATCGACGACGTGGCTCGGCTCCAGCGAGCCGGCGGCGCACGCGCTGCCGGCGGAAGCGGCGACGCCGTCCAGATCGAGGCGTATCAGCAGCGCATCGAAGGCCGCGCCGGCGAACGCGAGCGACGCGACGTTCGGCAGGCGCGGTGCGCCGCGGCCGTTCACGCGGACCGCGTCGACGGCGTCCAGCACGCCGGCTTCGAGCCGGTCGCGCAGCGCGCGGACCCGCGGCGCCGTCTCAGCGCGCTCGGCGTCGGCGAGGGCCAAGGCGGTCGCGAAGGCCGCGATCCCGGCGACGTTCTCCGTCCCGGCGCGCAGGCCGAGCTCTTGGCCACCGCCCACGACGAGCGGCTCGACGGGCGTCCCGCGGCGCACGTACAGCGCGCCGACGCCCTTCGGTCCCTCGAACTTGTGCCCGGACAGGGACAGCAGGTCGACGCCGAGCTCGTCCGCGCGCACCGGCAGCCACGCCGGCGCTTGGATCGCGTCCGTGTGGAAGACGACGCCGCGCGCGCGGGCGATCGCCGCGAGGCGCGCGACCGGCTGCACGGTGCCGATCTCGTTGTTCGCGAGCATCACGCTCGCGACGGTCGTCTCGGCCGTCAGCGCGGCTGCGAACGCGTCCGCGTCGACGAGCCCGTCCGCGTCGACCGGAACGCGCGTGATGCGCCAGCCTTCGCGCTCCAGCACGTCCACCGCGCGCAGCACCGCATGGTGCTCGATCGCGGTCGTGACGACGTGACGCCCGCGGCCCGCGAGAGCGCGCGCCGTGCCCGCGATCGCGAGCATGTCGGCTTCGGAGCCGCTGCCGGTGAAGACGATCTCGCGCGGCGTCGCGCCGAGCACGGCGGCAACGGTCTCCCGCGCGTCGTCGAGCCGGGCGCGTGCCGCACGTCCTTCCGCGTGCAGCGAGCTCGGGTTGTAGCCGCGCGCGGCGCGGCGAAACGCATCGACCGCTTCAGCGCCGCATCGGCGTCGTCGCGGCGTGATCGAGGTAGATGCGCATCACCGCGTCTCGGTGGCACGCAACGCGGCGAGCAGCACGCGCACGTCGTCGCGCAGCGCAGCGACCTCGACGCGCAATGCCAGCAGCGCGTTCGCGCCTCCCTCGCGCGCCGTCAGCACGTCGAGCGCGGCACCGACGGTGTGCGCGAGCGTGGTGAGCACCGCGATCTCGTCCGGAGCGTACGGATCGCCGTGATGCTTCGGTCCGCACACGAGCGCGCCGATCAGCTCGCCGCGGCACACCATCGGAAACGCGTACTCGCCGTCGACGTTCGTGACGAGGCGGTGCAGGTCGACGGCGCTCTTCGTCGCGCGCAGCGCGACGATTGCGGCATCGTTCTCATCGACCGGCGCGCACGCGGCGTCCGTCGAGCGCGCGACGGCGTAGTCGCGGATGCCGTCGTAGCGCAGGACCGTCGCGCGCGTCGCGTCGGTGTGCCGCTCCATCTCGTCGATCGTGCGTTCCAGCAGCGCCTCGGCCGACGTCACGAACGACGCCTCGTTCGCGAAACGCAGCAGCGCTCGCTCCTGCTCGTGCCGCTTGCGGAAGAAGATCCTGTCGATGGCATGGTCGACGCGGTGGTGCAGGTACTTGATCGAGAACCCCAGCGCGATTGCAAGCGCGAGCGCGACGAGCGTTCCCGCGAGCGGCTTGAAGCTCTGCAGCCAGTTGCCCAGCGCCCATTCGATGCCCATGAACGCGCCCACGACGATGAGCGACACGGCGCTGAACACGGCCGCGCGGTTGAGCGCGAAACCGATGTCGAGCAGACGCCGGCTGAGCACCGCGTAGGTGAGGCCGACCGGTGCGGCCACGGCGACGACGTTCACCGCGGCCTGCGTGCCGAGCGCCATGTCCGTCGTCGGATAGATGGTGTCGAACGCGACCTGCGCGATCGAAGCGGCGTACAGCGTTCCGAACGACGCGACGGCCCACGCGACGCGCTGCCGCTCGAGGCCGCGACATGCTGCGATCGCGCCGATGCCGGCGAGGATCACCACGAGCTGCACGCCGCAGATGAGCGCCGCCGCCTGCATCCCGAAGAACAGCGGAACGGGATCGATCGCGTTCGACCCGAGCGCGAACGCCCCGGCGACTCCGAAGAGGGCCATCGCCGCGGTGGCGACATAGGCAATGGCGTTGAGCACGCGGCGTGCCCCGCGGAGCGGGCAGCCGAACACCTCCGTGAACCGGAGGAACGACGCGAGCGCGAGCGCCGCGAGGATGCCGCCGCCGCTGAGTGCGGCGAACGCGAGATCGAGCGGCGCCGCCGGCACGGACAGAAACTGGAGCGTATCGCCCGCGACGTAACACGACATCGCGAGCGACAGCAGACGTGCTTCGCGCATCGCGGGCCGGCGCCACGCGATGAGCGCGGCGAACGCAACCATCCAGAAGAGCACGGCGTACGCGATCCACCCGGACCAAGCCATGGTCGTGCGCACGGGCACGATGACGGCGCGGCGCACGGCTCCGTCGCGACGAAGCTCGATCGCGATCGGACGGCCCGCGATCGGTGAGGCGACGAGGAGCACGCGATCGTCGAAGGCGAGCGTTCGCAGATCGATCCGGTCACCCGTGCGAACGCCGGCGCGCGCGGCCGCACCGTCCGGCGTGACCGATGCCACCGAAACGACGTACCGTGCGTGCGACGGAGCGAGGGTCCACTGCGGATCGCCGTTCCAGCCGAAGGCCGTCTTTGCGAGGACGACGAGCACGACGAGCGCTCCGGCGACGGCGGTGACGCCGAGCAAGAGCGCTCGCCACTTCGCCGCAACCGGAACGCCGCCGTTCATGGAAACGTCAGTCGGACTCGTCCGGCTCGTCCGGGGTGTCGTCCGGCGCAGCGCCGCCCGGACCGCCTTTGGGACCGGCGGCCGGCGCGGCGCCGCCGGGCCCGCCTTTCGGGCCTCCATCCATCTCGTAGAACGCGCGCATAGTGCTCCTCCGCGGGTGACGTGGTTTCTACCCCGGGACCGCGCGTGTTCGCCTCATTCGTCGAACAGCCCGCTCGCGTCCGGCGCATCGGCGCTGCCGCGCCGTTCGGCGATCCACGCGCGAAGCCGCGACTCATCGCCCTGCCGGGTCGGCTGAAAATACGCGCGCTCGCCGAGCGATTCGGGCAGATTCGATTGCAGCGCGACGGCCGGCGGGAGATCGCCCTCGGCCTCCATCGCGGCGTAGTCGTCGTGCGCGTAGCGGTAGCCTTCGCCGTAGCCGAGGTTGCGCATGAGCTTCGTCGGCGCGTTGCGCAGATGCAGCGGGACGGGGTCGTTGCGCGACGATTCCACGTCAGCGAGCGCGGCGCCGTACGTGCGGCCGACCGTGTTCGACTTCGGCGCCGTCGCGAGGTACAGCACCGCGTGCGCGAGCGGGAAGAAGCCTTCCGGCATTCCCACGAAGTGCACGGCCTGCTGCGCCGCCATCGCGAGCGGCAGCGCGTGACGATCGGCGAGCCCGACGTCTTCGCTCGCGAGGATGACGAGCCGCCGCGCGATGAACAGCGCGTCTTCGCCCGCGTCGATCATGCGCGCGAGCCAGTAGATCGCGGCGTCCGGGTCGCTGCCGCGAATGGTCTTGATGAACGCGCTGATCGTGTCGTAGTGCGCGTCGCCCGACTTGTCGTAGCCCGTCGCGCGCCGCTGCAGCGCATCGGCGATCGTGCGCACGTCGATCGCGCGCACGCCGTCCTCGCGCGCCGGCGCCGCGGATGCGGCGAACTCGAGCGTGTTCAGCGCGGCGCGCGCGTCGCCGTTGGCGAGGTTCACCAGCGCGTCGAGCGCGTCCGGTGCGACGTCCACGTTCGCGTCGCCGAGACCGCGCTCACGATCGGTCAGCGCGCGCTCGATCAGCGCGCGCACATCGTCGTCGGACAGCGCCTTCAGCACGAACACGCGCGATCGCGACAGCAGGGCCGAGTTGACCTCGAACGACGGGTTCTCGGTCGTCGCGCCGATCAGCGTGACGGTACCGTCCTCGACGAACGGCAGCACCGCGTCCTGCTGCGCCTTGTTGAAGCGGTGGATCTCGTCGATGAACAGGACCGTGCGCCGCCCCGCGGCGCGCAGCTTGCGCGCGTCGCCGACGACGCGCCGCAGATCGGCGACGCCCGCGCTCACGGCCGAGAGCGCGGCGAAATGCGCGCCCGTCGAGTGCGCGATGATCCGCGCGAGCGTCGTCTTGCCCGTGCCGGGCGGTCCCCACAAGATCATCGACGGGATGCGGTCGGCTTCGATCGCGCGTCGCAGCGCGCGTCCCTCCCCGACGATCTGCTCTTGCCCGACGAACTCGTCCAGCGTTCGCGGCCGCATGCGCGCCGCCAGCGGCTCGCGCACGTCGGCAGCATCGCGCCCCGTCCCGTCGCCGGTATCGAACAGGCCGATCACGACGTCGCGGTGACGGATCGAGCGCGGGACGCCGTCAAAACGGCAGCCTGCGCTTCTTCGGCTTCGGTGTCGGCTTCGCCGAACCGGGCTCCGGCGACGGTACGGGCTGCAGGATCGTGACCGGCCGGCCCGCCGCGTCGAACTTCTTCGTGGCGAGGTTGTAGTCGGCGTCGTCGGCGGCCATCGTCGAGTCGCCGTCCGACGTCTTCACGTGACCGTCGAGGTGCAGCATCCCGTTCGAGCGGTTCAGCACAGCGTGGTCGGCGCTCATCTTGCGCGTGCCCTGATCGAAGCGCACGTTGCCGTACGCGATGTAAATCTTCGCCTTCGAGTCGACGTCGAGCTTGTCGCACGTGAGCGTCGACGAGCCGCCCTTCGCGTACTCGGCGTCGCCCGCTTCAGGAGCGTTGCCGTTGTCGTGGATGACGACGTTGCCGATCAGCGTCACGGTGCCGCGAACGCGATTGCCTTCGGCGTGATCGGCGGTGCCGTCGCTGCCGGGACGCGTGAACGTTACCTTGTTGGGCATGACGAAATCGCCGTTGCCCTTCATCGTGAAGCCGTCGGTCACAATCGTGTACTCGTCCGTCGCGAGCGACGCTGCCGGCGGCGGCTGCGGCGCCGGAGGCGGCGCGGGCGAAGGCCGCGGCGGCGGGGCGGCCGCCGCGCAGAACGCGACCATCGCGGCGACCGGCAGCAGCGCGCGTACCGGCATCCGCGTCACGGCTTGCGCGTCGCCGCCGGATGCGGCTTTGCGGCCGGCTTCTCAGCCGGTCTCGGCGGCGGCGCCGGGTTCGCGACGGGCTGGGTCATCTTCACGGGGCTGCCCTGGACGTCGGCATCTTTGCTGATGAGATTATAGTCGATCGCCTGCGCGGAGATCGTCGAGCCGTTCTGGCTGAGGTGCACGTCGCCTTCGAGGTGCAGGTTGCCGTTCGCGCGGTTCAGCACCGCCTTGTCGGCCGTCCCCCTGCTCGTGCCCTGCGTGAAGTGCACGTGGCCGGTCGCGGTGTAGAGCTTCGCGCGCGCGTCGATGTCGAGCTGATCGCACGTCAGCGTCGCGGGGCCCGAGCCGCGATACGGCGCCACGCCGGCCGCCTCGGGCGCGTTGCCGCTGTCGTGCACGACGACGTGACCGATCAGCGTCGCCGTGCCGAGCTTCGAGTTGCCGTGCGCGGAATCGGCGATCGCGTCCGTCCCCGGGCGCGTGAGATGCACCTTCTCCGGCATCGTGAAGTCGCCGGTGTCGAGGCTGTAGCGCGCACGGTTCGTGTCGATGTGATAGTCCGGCGTGTCGAACCCGCCTTGCGGCGCGGGCCGCGGCGCGGGCGCCGTGACGGGCGTCCGCGGCGTCGCGGCGTTCGCGGTCCCCGCCGCCAGCAGCACCGCCAGCGCAGCGGCGAGCGGCCGGACCGTCGTGGTCACAGATTCAGCGAACCCGCGACCCCGACGCGCTGGCCCGTGCCGATCGCAACGCACGACATCGGATCGTCGGCGACGATCACCGGGATCCCGGTCACCTCACCGAGGAGCGTATCGAGGCCGCGCAGCAGCGCGCCTCCGCCGGTGAGGATGACGCCGCGGTCGATGATGTCGGCGGCGAGCTCCGGCGGCGTCTTCTCGAGCACCGCCTTGACCGCTTCGACGATGGCCTGCACCGGCTCGGAGAGCGCTTCGCGCACCTCCTCGCTGGTGATCTTCACCGTCTTGGGAAGTCCGTTGATCAGGTCGCGGCCGCGAATCTCCATCGCGAGCTCTTGCTCGAGACGGTATGCCGAGCCGATCTTGATCTTGATCTCTTCCGCGGTGCGCTCGCCGATCATCAGGTTGTAAACGCGCCGGATGTGCCTGATGATCGCTTCGTCGAGCTTGTTCCCGGCGACGCGGATCGACTGCGACACGACGATGCCGCCCAGCGAGATCACGGCCACGTCCGTCGTGCCGCCGCCGATGTCGACGACCATGTTGCCGGACGGTCCGTCGATCGGCAGCCCGGCGCCGATTGCGGCGGCCATCGGCTCCTCGATGATGTCGACGGACTTCGCACCGGCGAGCTTCGCGGCATCCCGCACCGCGCGTTCCTCGACCGACGTGATCTCGGCGGGCACGCAGATGACGACCGAAGGCTTCGGCCGGAACAGCGTCGCGAAGAACGAGCGCTGTCGCGTGACCTTCTTGATGAAGTAGCCGAGCATCGCTTCGGTCACTTCGAAGTCGGCGATGACGCCGTCACGCAGCGGCCGGATCGCTTGGATGTTGCTCGGCGTCTTGCCGAGCATCAGGCGCGCCTCCTCGCCGACGGCGAGCGTCTTGTTCGTGCGCACGTCCTTCGCGACGACGGACGGCTCGCGCAGCACGATCCCTTTGCCCTTGACGTAGACGAGGACGTTGGCGGTACCCAGGTCGATCCCGATATCGATGACGATGACTCCCGGAGAGCGCCCGCGGCGCGGCATGCCGCAGCGCCGCAGGTTGAAAACGACCCCTTCCGGTTCGGGCCCCGGCTACGAAATCCTCAGACGTAGTCGCGGAGCGTCAGCGTCACCGATTTCGCGCCGCCCGGGCCGCTGACGCCGAGCGTGATGGCCGTGCCCGGAGCGCCTCGGAACGCGTCGCGAACGGCGGCCAAGCCGAGCGTCGACGGCGTCCTTCCCGTCGACCGTCGTGATGACGTCGCCGCGCGCCAGACCCGCGGCCGCCGCCGGCGTCCCCGGGCGCACGTCGGCGATCGTGATCTTTCCGCCCGGCGCGACCAAGAACGTGCCCGAGCGATCGTACGTCTCGCGGTCGGCGAACTGCGCGTCGGGCGCCAGCGTCATCTGCATGCGCGCGTAGTCGAACGTCAGCGTGAAGCGCTTCCACACCGCGCCGCCGACGTTGCCGCCGTAGAACGGGTCGGCGAACGCGCCGCGCTTCTGCGCGCTCAGGTCGGCGATCACGTCCGGCACCGTGAACCCGCCGATCTCGAGCGACATGCGCCCGAGCCGGCCGAGCGCGGCGCCGCCGACGCCGAACCCGTTCGCGCCGACCGCCGTCGCGTTCGACGGCACGATCGCCGGATGCGCCGCCAGGAACGGCGCGAGCACGGACAATCCGATGCGGCTGCCGGTGTCGGCCACGCATTGCGTCGCGACGTTCGCGATGGCGCAGTCGAGCATGGGATGCTGTCCGTTGAAGATCATCGGGATCGTACGCTGGCCGGGAAGCGCGGGCGGTGCGGGCGCCTGCGGCGTGCGCAGCACGACGCGCGAGTGCGCGTAGTCGAACGTCGTGATGAACCGCGAGAGCACCTCGAATCCGATCAGACCGTCGACCGGCTTGCCGCTCGAGATGCCGAATCCCGCGCGCACCGGGCGCGACCGCGAAGACTTGATCGCGCAGCGTCGCATCGCCGATGCTCAACGCGCCGACCGCGGCGAACTGAACGGCTTCCGTCGCCGCGCCGACGCCGGAGCCGACCGCGCGGCCCGCGGGCTTCAAACCGAGCTCCTTCGCGACGTCCGTATCCACGATGTTCTGTGCGCCCGTGTCGAAGATGAACCGGAACGGCCCTTTACCGTCGATCGTGACGGGCAGTGCGACGTGGTTGTCGATGAGCTCGAACGGAATCGTCGTCGTACCGGACGGCAGCGATGCGTCCGTGACGTGCGTCGACGGCCGGCGCAGCGCTTCCGCGGCGCCGGCGTCGTTCGCGGTCGCCGACGTCGCGTGGAACGCGAACGCGTTGCCGTCGACGTCCGTGACCTGCGCGAACGGCAAAACGCACGCCGTCGACGCTGCGATAGTCGGACAGCGTCGTGACGGCGGTGCTCGTGCCGATCGTGCTCGATTCGCGCACCGGCAGATGCGTCGTCGCATCGAACGCTACGCGTGACCGGCAGGCTGTGCGGCGGCGTGATCTCGAGGACGTCTTCCGTCGCGCCGCCGTGCGTCTCGCGCCCCTTCCACGTGACGGTCGCTCCGCCGAAGTTCGGCTCCCAGAGCGCGAATCGGTTCAGGTACGCACCGTTGATCGCGATGTACCGCGCCTGCGCGCTCGAATCATCCCACACGACGCCGCTCCGGTCGCGGTTCCAGTACCTCGAGCCGTCCCAGCCTTGCGAGCCCGCGACCGGCCCCGTGTCCGCGCTTTGCGCGAACGTGCCGTTGCGGACGTCGAGCCAGACCTCGGCCGGCCCGCTGAATCCGAGCAGCGTCGCGGTGCCGCGCAAGCGTACGGTGCTCAGCTTGCCGAGCGAATCGAGGCCGAGCGCCGCTCGTGAAGCGGAGATCACGGCGTCGACGTGCGCGTCGGCCGCCGGCGCCGGCGCAGGGAGCGGAGAGTGCGGCCACGGCGAGCATCGCCGAAGCGCAAGCGAAGGACCGCGCGCGTTGCATCACGCGCATGCTACGCGCGAAACCGCGCGCGAGTTTCAGCCGCCGGCGGTCGATGCGGGAAAGACGACGGTCTCGAACGTGCCGGTCGGCTCGTTGAACGGAATGATGCCGCTCGAGCGCTGGACCTGCGCGCCGAGCGCCGAGAGCGTCTCTTCGAGGCGCTCGTAACCGCGGTCGATGTACTCGAGGCCGATGATCTCGGTCTCGCCGGATGCCGCGAGACCGGCGAGCACGAGCGCCGCGCCGGCGCGGATGTCCGGCGCTTCGACCGGCGCGCCCGAGAGCTGCGCGACGCCTTTCACGAGCGCGGTGTTGTTCTCCATCGCAACACGCACGTCGGCACCCATGCGCACGAGCTCGTTGACGTACGAGAACCGCGCGTTGAAGATCGACTCCTCGACGACGCTCACGCCGGGCGCGGTGCACAGGAACGACAGCATCTGCGGCTGCAGGTCGGTCGGAAACCCGGGATGCGGCGCCGTGACGATGTCCGTGCCGCCTTTCACCTTGGGAGCCTGCGCGCGCACCCAGTCGTCGCCCGCGGTGACGTTCACACCGCACTCGCCGAGCGCGAGCTGCAGCGCGAGCACGTCGTCGGGACGCGTCCGGTTCACGGTGACGTCGCCGCGCGTGATCGCGCCGGCGATCAGCAGCGTTCCCGTCGCGATGCGGTCCGGGATGATCTCGTACTCGACGCCGTGCAGCTCGCTCACGCCGCTGATGCGGATCGTGTCGCCGCCGTGACCGGTGATGCGCGCGCCCATCGCGTTGAGAAAGTTCGCGAGGTCGACGACTTCGGGCTCCATCGCGGCGTTCGAGATCACCGTCTCGCCGCGCGCCGTGACGGCCGCGAGCATCGCGTTCTTCGTCGCGCCGACGGACGGCATGCGGAACGACACGTCGCCGCCGCGCAGACGTCCGTTGCGCGAGCTCGCGATGAGGTAGCCGTGCGCGACGGAGACCTCGGCGTCGAGCGCACGGAATGCCGCTTCGTGGATGTCGGTCGCACGCGTGCCGAGCACGCAGCCGCCGGGCAACGGCACCTCGGCGCGTCCGAAGCGCCCGAGCAGCGGGCCGCAGAGATCGAACGACGCCGCCAGCTTGCGCACGAGCGTGTACGGGGCGCGCGGCTTGTTGACGTTGGCCGAGTCGATCGTGATCGTGTTGCGGCCCTGCAGCGAAAGGCGCGCGCCGAGCGCTTCGAGCAGCGACCACATCACCGAGACGTCGGTGATGCGCGGCACGCGGTGCAGCGTGACCTTGCCGCGCGCGAGCAACGCGGCGGCCATGATCGGCAACGCCGCGTTCTTCGCGCCCTGCACTTCGACGCCGCCTTCGAGCCGCGCGCCGCCGACGACGCGAAGCGTCGTGTCGAGGCGGTCGAGCACGTTCATGCGGCGCTCCAGCCGATCAGCGGCTCGAGCGCGATGGTCTGCCCGTCGTGCGGTCCCCCGGTGAACGTGGCCTGAAGGCGGCCGTCCGTCGCGACGCCGATCTGCACCGTGAACGCGCGCGTGCCGTCGACCTCGCGCATCCGCGCGCGCGCGCTCTCCGCCATGCCCGTGTACGTTCCGCCGTCGACGTCGGCGAACCGGATGTTGCCGTCGGCGTAGAATCCGAATGCGAACGTGCCCTCGTCCGCGGTGCCGCGGACGATCTGCGTCGCCGCATCCGCAAGCTCGGTGATGAACGCCGGCAGCGGGCGCGTCTCCGTGTGCTCGCGCGGGCGCGCCGGCGGCGCGCCGAACATCGGCCCGCCGGGCGAGGGATAGTGCACGCGCACGACGGCCGGCGCCGGCCGCTCGCGCGGCTCGTCCGGCGGCGCGTCGAACCGCGGGCGCGCGACGTTGCGGTCGAACGACGGCGGCATCTCGAACCGCTCGCTCCGCGCGGCGCGGACGACCGCAGGCCCCGGCGCGGGCTCCTCGCGCGGCGCCTCGGGCGCGGGCGGCGCAGGCGGCACGCGCGTCGCTGGCGGCGGAGCGGCGGCGTGCGGCGGCTGGGCCGGCTCCGGCGCGGCGTTCGACGTCGACACAGCTGCCGGCACCGTGGGCCGTTCGCGTTCGGGCGCAGGCGCCTCGTCGCGGGCGGCCGCCGGTTCGGGCGGCGCGGACGGAGGTTCGGCGGCGCCCTCTTCCGCCTCGGCGCTCTGCTCCATGGCCCACACACAAAGACCAAGCGCCGCGAACACCAATCCGGCGGCGGCCACGAACACCCAGGGCGGCGTGCGTTTCATCCCGGCCGTGCATTCGGCGCGCGATGCGATCTTTCTTGGGGACAAGCGGTCCGTGCAACGCAGCATCATCGCCCCGGCGGAGCGCGTGACGAATCTCCGCTGGGGGATCGCGGTCCTTCTCGGGATCGGGGTCCTGATCAACTACTTCGACCGCGTGAATTTGACCGTCGCCGGACCGTCGCTCCGCAAAGAGTTCGGGATCGACGACATCGGCTTCGGATATCTGCTCAGCGCGTTCGCGTGGACGTACGCCGCACTGCAGATCCCGGTCGGCGTGTTCTTGGACCGCTACGGCGTCGTGGTGATCGGCCGCGTCACGACGCTGCTGTGGAGCATCGCGTCGTTTCTGACGGCGCTGTCGACCGGCTTCGGCACGCTGTTCGCATCGCGGCTCCTGCTCGGCGTCGCGGAGACGCCGACGTTTCCGATCAACTCGAAGGCGACCGGCTACTGGTTCCCGGTGAAGGAGCGTAGTCTCGCGACCGCGATCTTCGACGCCGCCGCGAAGCTGGCGACGGGCATCGCGGTGCCGATCGTCGCGCTGATCCTCGTCGATTACGGCTGGCGCATGACGTTCATCGTGACCGCCGCGCTGAGCTTCCTGTTCTTCGTTGCGTTCTACGCGTTCTATCGCAACCCGAGTGACGACAAGCGGCTCACGCACGCCGAGCGCGAGTACATCAAGGCCGGCGGTGCGCAACCCGAAGGCCTCACGTCCGCCGGAAACGTCGGCGCCGCGCTCGGCTATCTGCTGACGCAGCGCAAGGTGTGGGGCCTGACGATCGGTTTCGCCGCGTACGGCTACTCGTTCTATCTGCTGCTCACGTGGCTGCCGGGCTATCTCGTGCAGACGTACCACATGAGCATCATCAAGAGCGGCGGCTATGCGATGGTGCCGTGGATCGTCGCGGCCGTCGCCGACTTGATCGTCGGCGGATGGCTCGTCGACTTTCTCGTCGCGCGCGGCCTCGAGCAGACGCGCGTGCGGAAGACGATCATCGTCATCGGCATGCTGATGGGCCTCACGATCATCGGCGCCGTGACGACGACGAACCCGAACGTCGCCATTTTCTGGATCACGGTGGCGCTGACGGGCCTCGCGTGCACCGCGCCGATCGGGTGGTCGATACCGTCGCTCATCGCGCCGAAGGGCAGCGTCGGCTCGATCGGCGGCATCATGAACTTCTTCAACAACGTCATGGGCATTCTCGCGCCGATCGTCACCGGGTACATCGTCGCCGGCACGAGCTCGTTCACGAACGCGTTCATCGCGGCGGCCGTCGTCCTGCTGGTCGGCATCGTGTCGTACGTCTGGGTGCTCGGCAAGATCGAACCGATTCCCGAACCGGCGTGAGACCCGCCGGCGGCCGCGACGATGCCGCCGTCGTCGTCGGCATCGACCTCGGGACGTCCGCGGTCAAGGTCCTGGCGACGACGACGGGAGGGCGCGAGGTCGCGTCGGGGTCCGAGTTCTACGCGCTCGAGACGCCGCAGGCCGATTTCGTCGAGCAGGACGCGGACGTCGTGTACCGCGCGACGATGCGCGTCCTTGCGCGCGTGCTTTCCGACGTGCGCATGCGGGGCAGCGAGGTCGCCGCGATCGGGTTCTCGAGCGCGATGCACGGCGTGCTGTGCGTCGACGACGCCGGCGAGCCCAGCTCGCGCGTCATCACGTGGATGGACCGCCGCGCGCACGCGATCGCCGACAAATGGCGCGGCGACGGCACGGCGGCGGCGCTGTACGAATCGACGGGCGCGCCGATGCATCCGATGCTTCCGATCGCGAAGCTGCACTGGCTCGCCGACTATCGGCCGGACGTGTTCGCGCGCACGCGCCGCTTCGTCGGCCTCAAGGAGCTCGTGGTCTTCCGCTGGACGGGCGAGTGGCTCGTCGACGACGGCATCGCGTCGGCGACCGGCATGCTCGATCTGCGCTCGCGCGACTGGTCGCCGCGCGCGTTGCACTTGGCAGGGATCGATGCGAGCCGCCTCTCACGCGTCGCGCGGCCGTCGACCGCGGTGCGCGAGTTTCGGCCCGCCATCGCGCGCGAGCTGGGCCTGTCCGGCGAGACCGCGGTCGTGCTCGGATCGTCCGACGGGGCGCTCGCGAACATCGGCGTCGGTGCGGGCGGCGCCGGCGACGTCGCGCTGACGCTCGGCACGTCGGGCGCGGTGCGCGTGCTCGCCGATCGCCCGATGCTCGACCCGCGCGCGCGTACGTTCTGCTACTGCGCGGACGACACGCGCTACGTCGTCGGCGGCCCGACGAGCGCGGCCGGCGCATCGCTCGACTGGATCTTCGGGCTGCTGCTCGACGAGCTGCCGAAGGACGAACGCTTCGCCCGCGCCGCGGAGCTCGCATCGCAGGTCGCGCCCGGCGCGGACGGGCTCGTCGTCTTACCGTTCTTCGCCGGCGAACGCGCACCGTATTGGAACAGCGCGCTGCGCGGAACGTTCGACGGTCTCGACCTCGCGCACGACCGCCGTACCATCGTGCGCGCGGCGTTCGAAGGCGTCGTGTTCGGTGTGTACGCCGTGTACGCGGTGATGCGCGAGCTCGTGCCCGGGGCGCAGCGGCTGCTCCTCACGGGCGGCCTGACGAAAGCCTCGCTCGTACGCCGGCTGCTGGCCGACGTGTTCGCGCTTCCGGCGGTGCAGCCGCATCAGCAGGAGGCATCGGCGTTCGCCGCGGCGCTGGTCGCCGCGCAGGCTGTCGGCCTCATCGACGACGCGGTCGCGTCGGCACGCGCCGTGGGCTACGACGATCCGACGCGCCCGAACGCGGAGCTCGCGGAAACGTATCGCGCGGCGTTCGAGCGGTACCGCCGCTACGTCGACGTCCATCTGCCGCTGACCGGCTGAGATCGCGATGACCGATCGCCGCCGGCTCGCCGTGTACGCGGCGCTCGCCGTGCTCTCGCTGGTCTGGGGCTACACGTGGGTCGCGATCAAGATCGCGACGCACGACGCGTCGCCGTACGTCGTCGCCGGCATGCGGCTCGCGCTCGCGACGTCGATCCTCTTCGCGATGCTGCCGCTCACCGGCCGCTCGCTGCGTCCGCCGCCGCTCGTGCCGACGGTCGTCCTCGGTCTGCTGCAGACGACGGGCTGGACGCTGCTGCAGACGTTCGCCGTCTCGATCGGCGGCGCCGGAAAGTCGGCGGTGCTCGGGTACACGATGCCGTTCTGGACCGCGCTGCTCGCATGGCCGTTTCTCGGCGAGCGCATCACGCGCATCCGCTGGATCGCGCTCGCGCTCGCCGCAGTCGGCCTCGCGTTCGTCGTCGCACCGCTCGACCCGCATGCGTTCGTCGCCGACGCGCTCGCGGTCGCCGCCGGTATCTCGTGGGCGGCGAGCGCCGTGTACGCGAAGCGCCTGCGCGCGCGCTTCGACGTCGAGCTGCTCTCGCTCACCGCGTGGCAGCTGCTGTGGGGAACGCTGCCGCTCGTCGTGCTGATGTTCGCCGTGCCGACCCCGATCCACTGGACCGCGTCGTTCGTCGCGACGATGGCGTTCATGTCGATCGGCGGCGGCGCGCTCGGGTGGTTCCTGTGGATGTTCATCCTGTCGAGCTTGCCTGCGGGCGTCGCCGGGATCGCGTCGCTGGCGACGCCCGTC
The DNA here is from genome assembly GCA_963841685.1 of Vulcanimicrobiota bacterium. GTDB lineage: Bacteria > Vulcanimicrobiota > Vulcanimicrobiia > Vulcanimicrobiales > Vulcanimicrobiaceae > Vulcanimicrobium. The sequence continues at coordinate 273,299 of CAWJDU010000003.1, read as the reverse complement.
GTCGGCGTGCTCGCGGCCGCGCTGCAGCTGCACGAGATTCCGCCGCCCACGCAACTCGCCGGCATGGCGCTGATCGTCGTCGCGCTCGTCGTCAACGCGCGCTCGACGCGCGCATGAGGCGCCCCGGAGTTCGCTCCGTTCCCCTCGAAAGCGAGCGGGACGAAAAAGGAGATCGCGTCTTGTCCCACGTCAGCGGCGTCCACTTTCTGCAGATTCCCGGCCCGACGAACGTTCCGGAGCGCGTTTTGCGCGCGATCGATCGCGCGACGATCGACCATCGCGGGCCGGGCTTCGCGAAGCTCGCGCTCGAAATCCAAGAGCTGATCCGGCCGGTCTTCGGCACGAAGCAACCGGTCGTGATCTACGCGTCGTCCGGTACGGGCGCATGGGAAGCTGCGCTCGTGAACACGCTCTCGCCCGGCGACCGCGTGCTGATGGTCGAGACGGGCCAGTTCGCGACGCTGTGGAGCAAGCTTGCGACGCGCCTTGGGCTCGACGTCGAAATCATCCCGGGCGACTGGCGGCACGGCGTCGATCCCGATGCGGTCCGAGCGCGTCTCGACTCCGATCGCGCGCACGCGATCAAAGCGGTCGCCATCGTGCACAACGAGACGTCGACCGGCGTCACGAGCCGCATCGCAGACGTCCGCGCGGCGATCGACGTCACGGGCCATCCGGCGCTGTTCCTGGTCGACACGATCAGCTCGCTCGCGTCGATCGACTACCGCCACGACGAGTGGGGCGTCGACGTGACCGTCGGCGGATCGCAGAAGGGCTTGATGCTGCCGCCGGGACTCGCGTTCAACGCCGTCTCGGCGAAGGCGCTCGCCGCGTCGCGCACGGCGAAGATGCCGCGCTCGTACTGGGCGTGGGACGAGATCATCGAAGCGAACCGCACCGGCTACTTCCCGTACACGCCGGCGACGAACTTGCTGTACGGCCTGCGCGAAGCGCTGCACATGCTGCACGAGGAGACGCTGCCCGCGGTGTTCGCGCGGCACGCGCGGCACGGCGAAGCGACGCGTCGCGCCGTCCGCGGCTGGGGGCTCGAGATCCTCGCGCTCGACCCGCGCGAGTACTCGAACACGCTCACCGCGATTCTCGTCCCGGACGGTGTCGATGCCGACGCGCTGCGCGCGACGATCCTCGAGCGGTTCGACATGTCCCTCGGCACGGGCCTCGGCAAGGTGAAGGGCAAGGTGTTCAGGATCGGACACCTCGGCTCGTTCAACGACCTCATGCTCGCGGGGACGCTGTGCGGCGTGCAGATGGGTCTCGACCTCGCCGGCATCGACCACGGCGACGGGATCGCGCCGGCGCTCGCGTACCTCGCATCGCCGGCGGCGACGCCGCAGCTCGCCGCCGTCTGATCCTCACGCGGTGAGCGTCGAGGCGCGCGAGCCGGTGCTCGCGCGGCGCGTCGAGTCGCGGCTGCGCGCGAACGTCGCCGGCGACGTGCTGTTCGACCGGCTGTCGCGCGGCATGTACGCGACGGACGCGTCGATCTACCAGATCGTGCCGCTCGGCGTCGTCGTCCCGCGCACCGCGGACGACGTCGAAGCGGCGCTCGCGATCGCACGTGAGTGCGGCGTCCCCGTGACGGCGCGCGGCGGCGGCACGTCGCAGTGCGGGCAGACGGTGAACCACGGACTGATCGTCGACGTGAGCCGGCACCTGCGCGAGCTCGTGTCGGTCGACACCGTCGCGCGGCGTGCGCGCGTGCAGCCGGGCATCGTGCTCGACGATCTCAACCGCGCGTTGAAACCGCACGGGCTGTTCTTTCCGGTCGACCCGTCGACCGCGAGCCGCGCGACGATCGGCGGCATGACGGCGAACAACAGCTCCGGCGCGCGTTCGATCCGGTACGGCATCATGGCCGACAACGTAGCGGGGATCGACGCCGTGCTCGCCGACGGCACGCGTGCGTACTTCGGGGAGGTGCCGGCCGCGGAACGCGACGGCGAGGGCAGCCCGCGGTATCGCGAGCTCGTCGAACGCGTGCGGATGATCGCCGCGCGCGAAGCGGACGAGATCGCGGCGCGCATCCCGAAAGTGCAACGCAACGTGGGCGGGTACGCGATCCACCGCGCGCGCGCCGACGGGCCGTTCAACATGGCGCACCTGCTCGTCGGCTCGGAAGGCACGCTCGCGTTCTTCCGAACGATCGACCTCGAGCTGCAGCCGCTGCCACGCGCGAAGGCGCTCGGCGTGTGCCACTTTCCGGCGTTCGCCGACGCGATGCGCTCGACGGAGGCGCTGGTCGCGCTCGGCCCCGTCGCGGTCGAGCTCGTCGATCGCACGATGATCGAGCTGTCGCGCGCGATCGCCGCGTTCGCACCGATCATGGCGAAGTACGTGCGCGGCGAGCCAGGCTCACTGCTGCTCGTCGAGTTCACCGGCGACGATCCTGAGCCGCCGGCGCGCAAGCTCGACGAGCTGGACGAGACGATGGCGGAGCTCGGGTTTCCGCACGCCGTCGTGAAGCTCACCGATGCGGCGCAGCAGGCCGAGATGTGGGAAGTGCGCGCGGCCGGCCTCAACATCATGACGTCGATGCGCGGCGACGCGAAGCCGGTGTCGATCGTCGAAGACTGCGCCGTTCCGCTGCGGCACCTCGCGGCCTACACGGAACGGCTCAACGCGATCTTCGCGAAGCACGGGACGACGGGAACCTTCTATGCGCACGCATCGGTCGGGTGCCTGCACGTGCGTCCCGTATTGAACGTCAAGCGCGATGAGGACGTCGGCAAGCTGCGCGCGATCGCCGAAGAGACGTTCGCGCTCGTGCGCGAGTACGGCGGCGCGCACTCGGGCGAGCACGGTGACGGCATCGTGCGCTCCGAGTTTCACGAGGAGATGTTCGGAGCGCGCATCGTCGCGGCGTTCCGCGAGATCAAGCACGCGTTCGACCCGGACGAACGTGCTGAATCCCGGCAAGATCGTCGACGCGCCGAGGATGGACGACCGCACGCTGTTCCGGTACGGTCCGGCGTACGGCGCGCAGCCGCTCGCGCCGGTCCTCGACTGGTCGGAGTGGAGCGGGTTCGCGGGCGCCGTCGAGATGTGCAACAACAACGGCGCGTGCCGGAAGAGCACGGCCGGCGCGATGTGCCCGTCGTACCGCGTCACCGACGACGAGCACCACGTCACGCGCGGCCGCGCGAACGGACTACGGCTCGCGCTGACGGGACAGCTGGGCCCGGATGGGCTCACGTCGCAGGAGCTGTACGACGCGCTCGACCTGTGCGTGTCGTGCAAGGCGTGCAAGCGCGAGTGCCCGACGGGCGTCGACATGGCGCGCATGAAGATCGAGTTTCTGGCGCACTATCGCGCGAAGCACGGGACGCCGTTGGCGGATCGGATCGTCGCGGCACTGCCGCGCGCGGCGCACGCGCTCGGACCGCTGCGCCCGCTCGCGAACGCCGCGATGCGCGCGCCCGGCGCGCGCGCGATCGTCGAGCGCACGATCGGCTTCACCACGAAGCGCGAGCTGCCGCGATTCCACCCGCGGCCGTTCCGCGACCCGCGCGCGCGCGGAACCGCGGTGCCGAACGAACGCGCCGCGCCGAACGGCGACGTCGCGCTCTTCGTCGACACGTTCAACCGCTGGTACGAAGCCGACGTCGCGCGCGCGGCGCAGCGCACGCTGGAAGCGGCCGGCTATCGCGTCGGCGTGCCGGCCGCGAACGACGGCGCGCGGCCGCTGTGCTGCGGCCGAACGTACCTCCAGGCGGGACTGATTGCGCAGGCACGCACCGAGGCGCGCCGGACGATCGCGGCACTGCTGCCGTACGCCGAGCGCGGCACGCCGATCGTGGGCCTCGAGCCGTCGTGCCTCCTCACGCTGCGCGACGAGTTTCTCGCGCTCGAGCCTTCGGACGCGGCGCGGCACGTCGCCGGCGCAGTCGCTGTTGTTCGAGGAGTTCGTCGCGCGCGAGATCGACGCGTCGCGATGGCATCCGCCGTTGCGGCGACTCGACGTCCGCGCACTGCTGCACGGGCACTGTCATCAGAAAGCGTTCGGCGCGATGCCGGCGGTGATGCGCGCGCTGCACGCGATCCCCGGCGTCGCCGCGACGGCGATCGAGTCGTCGTGCTGCGGCATGGCCGGCACGTTCGGCTACGAACGCGAGCACTACGACGTGTCCATGCGGATGGCGGAGCGCGATCTGCTGCCGGCGGTTCGCGACGCCGATGCCGCGACGCTGATCGTCGCGGACGGCATGAGCTGCAAGCACCAGATCGCGCACGGCGCCGGCCGCCGGCCGCTGCACGTCGCGGAAGTGTACGCCCACGCGCTCGCGCGATAGCGCGCCCGTGACGGACGCATCACCGGCGCGCTGAACGCCGACCGCGTGCATCGCGTTCGCGTCAGACGTGCGGCGCCGAGCGCCTCGCCCACGCCTCGAGACACAGCGCGGTGGTAAGCGCCTCGGAACCCCACACGTTATAGAACGGATAGGCATCCCATCCGCCATCGTCACGCTGGGTGTCGCGGATCGAGGCGAGCAGCTCGGCCGCCAACGCCGATTCCTGGTCGAACGCCTGCAACGCCGAGACGGCGAGTGCGGCTTGCAACGGATTGAGACGGTTCACGGCGGCCGCACCCTCGCGTACGCGCGAGACGACGCGTTCGCGCACGACACCGAGCCGCGGCGACGAATGTCGAAATGCCCGCGCGACCGCGTAGCACAAGGCCAGGGGGTCCTCGTAGTACGAGCTGCGCGCGGCCGATTCGTCGAGCATCGATGCGATCACGAACTCGACCGCGGCCAGCGTCTCCGGACGTTCGCCGAGATACAGCAGGACGTTGGCATTCACGACCGGATCGACGTCATCGCGGTCGATATGCATCACCCGAAAGCGCGGGTCTTCGTCCTGCGGCGCCGGCACACGCCTGCTTCGGAGACGCGCTTGGCAGAACCCGACCGCGCGAGCGATCGGGAACCACGGTTCCCGCCAGTTCGCCCACGTTGGAAACAACCACGTCTTGAAGCGGCCCGCCGCGTCGCGATTCGCGCGAAACGCCCACGCGTTGTTCAGCGGATGATCTCCCGCGCTCTCGAGCGCGAAGCTGATGCACGCGGTATCATCCAGATCCGGCGGCAATCGCGTATGTTTGAACTGGCGCGACGACCAGTACCGCCACACACCGCCCCATTCCATCTCCGAAACGAGGAATGCCGCGGCTTTCGAGACGACATCGTCGACGAGAGAGCGCTCGATTTGCGACAGCGCGTAGACGACGAACGACGTGATGAACGGCGAGCTGTCGAACACCGGATTCGCCATCGTCCGGTTCGCTCCGAGCAGCGTCGGAAACTCACCGTGCGGCAGCTGCCGCATGCGAAGAAAGTCGACGGCACGAAGGACGACGTCCGCCCGCGGTGACGACGATCGAGGGCCGACGCCGGGGGCGACGAAGTCGTTGCCCCCGCGATGATCATCTCGGTTCACATTCCGAAGACCGCCGGCACATCGTTTCGCTGCGATCTACGCGCGGCGTTCGGCGCGCGCCTTCTCGAAGACTACGGAGACTGGACCGAGGTGACGACGGCCGAGGCAGAGGCCCATAACGGTCGCCGTCATGCCGCCATGCTCGCGGAGTCGGCGTCGTACGCCGAGCGGTTCGACGTGATCCACGGTCACTTCTCCGCGGACAAATACCGCGACGTCTTTCCGGACGGCAGGCTCGTGACGTTCGTGCGAGACCCTTATCAGCACGCGATGTCGTCGTACGAGCACGCCGTTCGCGAGACGCGGCCGATCGCGCATCCGAGCTACCGGGCCTTCCGTGAGCGGAACATGACGATGGCTGACCTCATCGAGGCCGTCCCCGACCACCAGTCGCGCTATTTCGCGAGCGTACCGGTCGACGAGTTCGCGATGATCGGCCTCACCGAACGGTACGAGGCGAGCATCGCACTGTTCGAGAGGATGTTCGGCATCACGATGCCCCGCGTGCGCGACTTGCGCAACGCCAATCCGAACCGGCCGAGCACCGCATACGCGATCCCCGCGGAGCTGCGAACGGCGGTCGAGCGGCATCGCGCCGCGGACCTCGAGATCTACCGACGCGCCGCCGAGCGGTTCGACGCGCTCTGCGGTGCTTATGAGGTATGACGGCGCAGCGTCGCCGGGCCTGCCGGCGACGAATCGTGCAGCCTGCAAGGATGAGCCCTTGTACCGCGAAAAGCCCGCCCGGCAGTGAAGGTCGTCATGACGCTCCTGGTTCGTGACGAGGAAGACATCCTGCGGGCGAACCTCGACTTCCATCTCGCTCACGGCGTCGATGAGTTCGTGTTGATGGATAATCGGTCGGTCGACGGCACCGCGGACATCGCGCGGGAGTACGAACGTGCCGGCTGTCTTCGCTATGTCTTCCAGCCCCAGGACGACTACTCGCAGTCGCGGTGGGTGACGGCGATGGCCGAGCGGGCCGTGCGCGAGCTCGAGGCCGACTGGGTCATCCACAGCGACGCCGACGAGTTTTGGTGTCCGCACGACGGCTCCCTGAAGGACGAGCTGCGTGCGGTCGACCCGGACGTCGCGGCCGTCTGCGCGGAGCGGACGAATTTCGTCGCGCGCCCGCGCGACGACGACGCCGAGCCGTTCTGGCGGCGGATGAACGTCAGACACATCAGGTCGCTCAACTCCGTCGGCAATCCGCTGCCGGCGAAGATCGCGCATCGCGGCATCCCCGGGGTCGTGGTGGGACAGGGCAATCATCAGGCGTGGATCGACGGCGCGCCTGTGCGGCCCGACCCCGTGCCGATCACGATCCTGCATTTTCCGGTCCGTTCGCGTGCGCAGTACATGAACAAGATCGCCAAGGGTGGCGCCGCCTACGCGCGCAACACCGAGCTCGGCCTCGGATACGGACGGACGTGGCGCGAAGCGTACCGCAAGTTCCTGGACGGACGGTTCGATGAGGCGTTCGCGAAGGAGCTGTTCTCGGACGACGACGTGGAACGGGGCCTCGCCGCCGGCTCCCTCGTGCGTGACGACCGCCTGATCTCGGCGTTGTCGGCGAATCCCGCCCCGGTCACGAAGCGCGCCGCGACGACGTGATCGACCGCGGCGTCGTGACGCTGTGCGACAGCACGTACTATCCGGGTTTGCTCGCACTCCACGCATCGGTCCAGAGCGCGTACCCCTGCATGGTGTTCGCGTACGATGCGGGGCTCACGCCGCACGAGCGCCGCGATGCAGCGCGGCTCGCGAACCTCGCCGTGCTCGATCTGCCCGGCGATCCGCTGATCGGCGCGCTGATCGCTGCGAGCGAACAGTCCGCACCGCTCGAGAAACCCGGGAAGCGCGTCTGGCCCCTGTGGATCTGCCCGCTGCTGATCCGCGCCGCACCGTTGCGCGACGTGTTCTGGCTCGACTGCGATTTGCTCGTGCTGCGCGGTCTCGACGAGCTGTTCGCGATGCTCGATGACGGCCCGGTGTTCACGCCGGAGAACAACGCGCCGTACGCGACGGCGAATGCAGCGCGACTCTACGAGCTGTTGCCGATCGCGCGGAGGTTCGATCCCGCGATCCCGGCCGTGAACGGCGGCGTCTCGGGATGGCGGCGTGGCCGCGACGACGCCGCGCTCGACGCGTATGTCCATCCGATCGCCGCGGCCGCGCACGACGCCGCGGTGCTCGACGCGATCTCGTGGCATGATCAGGGTGCGCTGATCTGGGCGATCCAGTCGCTGGGGCTCGAAGACCGCGTGCTGCCGTCGCCGTCGTGGAATCTGTGCGTGGCCAACGTCCACCTCCCGCCGGAGATCCTGACGTGGGACGCGGGCATCGTCGAGCGGTTACGCAACGCGCTTCCGGACGTCAGGATCCTCCATTGGAACGGGCGGCGCGCTCCGTGGCTCGACGCGCACGAAGCGCCTGCATAACGGCGCGCAGCTCCCGTGTCTCGGCTTCGAAGAACGGCCGGAACAGCAGCACGTAGACGGCGACGGCACACAGGTACACCGCGCTCACGCGCGCGGCATCCGCGGCGAGCACCACCGGACCCCACGCCTTGTAGAAGCTCTCGTCGACGAACGGGACATACGCCTGTCCTTCCGGCCGGAACGCGACGGTGCGAAAACGGCCGCTCACGGTCTTGTACGTCTCGTACGCGAGGCCGATCGCGCCGAACGCCCAGAGCACCGGTCCCGTGGTGCTCGCGACGACGGCGGCGATGAACGCCGCCGATCTCGAGCGGCACGAGACCGCCGATGACGAACCGCTCGAGCCGTCGGGCGCCGAGCTCGTGCACGACGGTACGCAGGCCGGCGGCGCGGTCGCGATCCGCCGTCGACAGCAGGTGCGAGAGGATGCCGCGCAGTCCCGTCGCCGCCGCCCACAGCGTGACGGCGACGGCCAGCGTCACGCTCACCGGACGCAGCGCCCACCGGTCGACCGCGACGAGAACGAGCAACGCAGGGTACACATGCGCCGCGAGCGCGTCGCACGCGATGCCCAACCAGCGCCGCTCCTTGATGCGCACGGGCGGTATCGAGTACGCGAGCGGCAGAGCGAGCTCGGCTGCCGTGAGCGCGGTTCCGGCAACACCGGCGACGACCGTCGCCGCCGCGAGCGCGCATGCGGCGGACAGCCCCGCGCTGGTCCAGATGCGCGCGGCGCCGTGCGCCGCCACCGCGTTCGCGCGACCGGCGCGCGCGTCCTCAGCGACGTCGAAGAGCTCGTTGATCGCGTAGCCATAGTTTGCCGCCGAGCACACCGTCAGCACCAGCAGCGCGATCACCACGCACGCGGCAAGCGACGGTCGCCGGCCGTCGAGCAACAGCAGCACCAAGGTGACCGTGAGCGGCACCTTGTTGAACCACCATGCCCGTGGGCGGACGAGAAGCGTTAGTCGACGCCCGCGACGTGCAGCCGCGCGTGCGCGAAGTCGATCTTCGCCATCGCGCGGCGTTGCGCGGCGAGGTCACCGCCGGCCGACTGCTGTTCCTCCTGCGCCGCCGCGAGGTCTTCGCGCGCTTTCGCGATATCGATCTCGTCGCGTTCGAGCGCGGCGTCGGCGAGCACGGTGATCTTGCCCGGAAGCGCCTGCATGAACCCTTCGCTGCACGCGAGCTCGAGACGACGCATTCCGCCGTCGCCGTGGACGTTCGCGCGCAGCACACCGGGACGAAGCGCCGTGAGATACGGTGCGTGTGAGGGCAGGATGCCGATCTCGCCTTCGGTTCCGACGGCGATGACGAGCTCCGCCTCGCCGTCGAACTTCACCGCGCGCGGCGTGATGAGCTGAAACGGAATGGTGTTGGCCAAGGCTAGCCGGTCCAGCCCATGCCGCGCGCCGCTTCCTTCACTTCGTCGATGCCGCCGACGTACAAGAACGCCTGCTCCGGAATGTCGTCGACCTTGCCGTCGAGGATCTCCTTGAACGATGCGACCGTCTCTTCGATCTTCACGTACTTGCCGCTGCGGCCCGTGAACTGCTCCGCGACGAAGAACGGCTGTGAGAACAGGCGCTGCATGCGGCGCGCGCGTCCGACGCTCACCTTGTCGTCGTCGGATAGCTCTTCGACGCCGAGGATCGCGATGATGTCCTGCAGATCGCGGTAGCGCTGCAGCGTCTCCTGCACGCCGCGCGCGACGTGGTAGTGCTCTTCGCCGACGATCGCCGGATCGAGGATGCGCGACGACGACGCGAGCGGATCGACGGCCGGGTAGATGCCGAGCTCGGAGATCGGACGGGAGAGCGCCGTCGTCGCGTCGAGATGCGCGAACGTCGTCGCGACAGCGGGGTCCGTGTAGTCGTCGGCCGGCACGTAGACGGCCTGCACCGACGTGATGGAGCCGTTCTTCGTCGTGGTGATGCGCTCTTCGATCTGGCCCATCTCGGTCGCGAGCGACGGCTGGTAGCCGACGGCGGACGGCATGCGCCCGAGCAGCGCGGAGACTTCCGAACCCGCCTGCATGAACCGGAAGATGTTGTCCATGAACAGCAGCACGTCGGCGTTCTTCTCGTCGCGGAAGTACTCCGCCATCGTCACGCCGGTCTGCGCGACGCGGAACCGCACGCCGGGCGGTTCGTCCATCTGACCGAACACCAGCGTCGTCTGCGCGATGACGCCGGACTCTTTCATCTCGACCCAGAGATCGTTGCCTTCGCGCGTGCGTTCGCCGACGCCGGTGAAGACGGAGAACCCCTTGTGGACCGACGCGATGTTGCGGATCAGCTCTTGGATGAGCACCGTCTTACCGACGCCGGCGCCGCCGAAGAGTCCGACCTTGCCGCCGCGCGTGTACGGAGCCATGAGGTCGACGACCTTGATGCCGGTCTCGAAGATCTTCGGCGTCGGGTCTTGCTGCGCAAACGTCGGCGCCTCGCGGTGGATCGGCCAGTAGGCGGCGGCGTCGACGGGAGCGGGCGAGTCGATCGCCTTGCCGAGCACGTTGAAGATGCGCCCCAGCGTCGCTTCACCGACCGGAACTTTGATCGGCGCGCCCGTGCTGCTCACCACCGCGCCCCGCACGAGGCCGTCGGTCGAGCCCATCCCGAGGCAGCGCACCTGGTTGTTGCCGAGCTCACCCTGCACTTCGAGCACGAGGTCGCGCTCGGCCATCGCGGTGCCCGAGAGCTTGATGCCGTCGCCGAGGTGCGCGCCGCTGCCGTTCGAGCCGGCATTCCCGCCGCCTCCGACGTGAACCGTCAGCGCGTCGTTGATGTTCGGCAGCGACTCCGCGGGAAACTCGACGTCGACGACGTTGCCGAGCACCTGGACGACCTTGCCGGTCGCGAGCGTGGGTTGAGTGGCGGTGGCGGTCACGAGCGTTGTCCTTCTTGGGATGATTTCCGGTACGGCTGGGGTGCGGCTCGGTCCGCAGGACCGAACGCGAAGGATTCGTCGTCAGACGAATCCACTCACCCCGCGAGGGCTTCGGCGCCGCCGACGATCTCCAGGATCTCCTTGGTGATCGCCGCCTGGCGCGCTTTGTTCATCTCGACCGTGTTCTGGTCGATCAGCTTCTTCGCGTTGTCCGTGGCATTGTTCATCGCGACGAGCTGCGCTGCATAGAACGATGCGTTCGTCTCGAGCATCGCCGAGTACAGCGTGAACTCGAGATATTTCGGCAGCAGGCGTCCGAGCACGAACTCCGGCGACGGCTCGAACTCGACCGCGCCCGACGTCTTCTCGGCGTTCTTGGCGGCGACGATCGGCAGCAGCTGGCGCAGCTCCGGACGCTGCGTCATCATGTTGACGAGCTTCGGCGAGACGAGCGTCACCGAGCCGATGCGGCCCGCGATGAAGTCGTCGCTGACGCGGTTCGCCAGCTCCACGGCGTTCGCGTACATGTCGCCGTGCGCGAGCGGCCAGAACTGGAGCGTCTCGCCGCGCTGGCGCCGCACCGCGTTGCGCGATTTGATGCCGACCGCGTACCACGCGAGATTCGGCTTCTCGCGCGCATGCGACTCGGCCATGCGGATCAGGTTCGCGTTGAACGAGCCCGCGAGCCCCTTGTCCGCGGTCATCAGGATGACACCGCCGGGCGCGTCCACGGCGCCCGGCTTCATGAACGGGTGGTCGACCGCGCCGACGTTCGCGATGAGGTCGCGCAGCATCGCGCCGATCGCGTCGGCGTACGGGCGCGACTGCTTCCGCAAGGACTCCGCGCGGCGAATTTTCGCCGCGGCGACCTGCTTCATCGCCTTCGTGATCTGCTGCGTGTTCTTCAGCGACCGGATGCGGTCCCGAAGATCGCGAACGGACGGCACTAAAACCCCTTGTTGAAACTCTCGATGGCGGCGATGAGCTGCTGCTCGACGTCGCCGGAGAGCGCCTGCGTGTCGCGGATCGTGTCCGTGACTTTCGGATACTTCTCGTGCACGAAGGCGACGAATCGGTTCACCCAGCCGGCGACGCGATCGGTGGCGATGGTGTCGAGATAGCCGCGCGTCGCCGCAAAGATCACCGCGACCTCGTCCTCCATCGCCTGCGGCGCGCCTTGCGCCTGGACGAGGACCTGCGTCATCTTGTCGCCGCGGTTCAGCTGCTGCTGCGTCGCCTTGTCGAGATCGGACGCGAGCTTCGCGAACGCGGCGAGCTCGCGGTACTGCGCGAGGTCGAGCTTGAGACGGCCGGCGACCGACTTCATCGCCTTCGTCTGCGCCGCCGAGCCGACGCGCGAGACCGAGATGCCGACGTCGACGGCCGGACGGATGCCCTGGAAGAACAGCCCGTTCTGGAGGTAGATCTGTCCGTCGGTGATCGAGATGACGTTCGTCGGAATGTATGCCGAGACGTCGCCCGCCTGCGTCTCGATGATCGGCAGCGCGGTGATCGACCCGCCGCCCTTGTCGTCCGACAGCTTCGCGGCGCGCTCCAGCAGGCGCGAGTGCAGGAAGAAGATGTCGCCCGGATACGCCTCGCGGCCCGGGGGACGGCGCAGCAGCAGCGAGACTTCACGGTACGCCTGCGCGTGGCGCGTGAGGTCGTCGTAGACCACGAGCACGTCCTTGCCCTGGTACATGAAGTACTCGGCCATCGCGCATCCGGCGAACGGCGCGATCCACTTCAGCGACGCGGGCTCGGCCGCCGACACGGTGACGATGCTCGTGTACTCCATCGCGCCGTGCTTCTCGAGCGTCTGCTGCAGCGCGGCGACGGTCGAGTTCTTCTGCCCGATCGCGACGTAGATGCAGACGACGTTCTGGCCCTTTTGATTGATGATCGTGTCGATCGCGATCGCCGTCTTGCCCGTACCGCGGTCGCCGATGATCAGCTCGCGCTGTCCGCGGCCGATCGGCACCAGCGCGTCGATCGCGCGGATGCCGGTCTGCAGCGGCTGCTTCACCGACTGGCGCTCGATGACGGTCGGGGCGGTGTTCTCGATCGTGCGGTACTCGACCGCGCGGATCTCGCCTTTGCCGTCGACCGGCTGGCCCAGCGGGTTCACGACGCGCCCGAGCATGGCCTCACCGACGGGAACCGACGCGATGCGCCCCGTGCGCCGGACCTTGTCGCCTTCCTTGATGTCGGTGTCCGGGCCCATGATCGCGACGCCGACGCTGTCCTCTTCGAGGTTCAGCACGATGCCGTTGAGGCCGTTCGGGAACTCGATCAGCTCCGACGCCTGCGCGTTTTCGAGCCCGTAGATGCGCGCGATGTTGTCGCCGACCTCGATCACGGTGCCGACTTCGGCTTCGTGCGTCCCGGTGGCGTACGTGGCGATGCGCTGTTTGATGATTCCGGCGATCTCGTCGGCGTTGATCATGAATCTACTCTCGTGAAGAACCAGCGATTGGTGTGCGGAGCGCCTTTAGACGTTGCTCAAGAGACGCGCGATGTCGTCCAGGCGGCCGGCGACGCTGCCGTCCGCGGCCGTGTCGCCCATGGTGATGCGAATGCCGCCGATGAGATGCGGATCGACGACGGGCGTGACGTCGAACGACGTACCGTACGCGTTCGTGAGACGGCGGACGATCGCGTCGAGCTCGTCCTTCGGGAGGGGCCGCGCGCTCGTGATGCGCAGCGCCTGGGCGCCGCGCGCGCCGCGCTCGAGATCGTCGAACTGCCGTACGATCTCCTCGACGAGGCTTTCGCGCCGTTTGCGAATGAGGAGCAGCACGGTGTGCAGCGCGATCGGGTCGAGCTTGCCGAAGGCGTCGGCGACGATCGACTCCTTCTCTCTGCGGTCGACGACCGGCGAGCGGTAGAAGCGCCGTACGGTTGCATCCGCGTCGAGCGCCTGCACGAACGTGTGCAGGTCGTGCTGCACGGCGGAGATTCGTTCCGCCTCCTGGGCGAGCTGGAACACCGCGGTCGCGTACCGGCGAGCGAGCGTCTCGTTCGGCATCAGCGGCGTCCCCGCGCGAGATCGTCGACCGTCGACTGCACGAGCGCGCGGTCCGTCGACCCGGTGACGCGGGCCGGCGCGTCGGCGCGCGCCTTTGCCAGTGCCTTCTCGATGAACTCGATGCGCAGCCGGTCGCGCGCGGCCAGGCGTGCGCGCTCGAGCTCGCCCTCGGCGTTGCGCACGATGCGCTCCGCCTCGTGCTTCGCGAGCTCGACCGTTTTGCGCTTGTCCCGTTCGTTCACGATGTCGATGCGCGCGCGGATCTCGCGGCAATCCTCGTCCGCGCCGGCGACCTCGGCACGCGCCGCTTCGACGTCCTTCCGCATCTGCTCGCGACGCGCTTCCGCCTGCGCGAGCTCCGCGTTCTTTGCTTGCTGGTACGACTTCACGCCGGGCGCGATGAACTTGCTCCAGATCCAGACGATCGCGATCAGGAAGACGACGGCGCCGATGATCTGCGAGAACTGGGCGAGCGTCTCGAGGCTCATGCGACCCCTCCGAGCGCGCGATCGAGCATCTCGTGCGCGAGCGCGTCCACGATGCGGCCTTCGTCGCGGCGCGCCGCCGCGATCTCGCGCGCAACCTCGGCGTGCGCGCGCGCGCTGATCTGCGATGCGCGGCCCTGCGCCTCGATGACGATCGCGTCCGCCTCCCGGCCGGCTTCCGCGCGAACGCGCGTGATCGCCTCGTCCGCTTCGCGGCGCGCCGTGGCGCGGTGGTCTTCCGCTTGTCCGCGATAGCCTTTCGCCTCGGCCTGAAGCTGCTCGATGTCGTGACGCAACCCATCGATGTATGCGCGACGCCGCGCGATCGCTTCGCCCACGGGCTTGAAGAAGATCGCGTTGAGGATCACGAGGAAAACGATGAAGTTGACGAGCTGGACCAGCAGCGTTCCGTCGAGGGTGAGCATCGTGTACCGCTCGGCGGCTAGTGGCCGCCGCCGACGATCTTCGTGACCAGCGGCAGCACGCCGCCGCCGACCGCGAAGAACAGGAAGAATCCGAGCACGAGCCCGATGATCGGGAACGCCTCCAGAATACCGACGCCGAGGAAGAAGAACGTGAAGATGTTGCCGCGCGCTTCGGGCTGGCGCGCGATCGACTCCACGGCCTTCGACGCGACGATACCGTCACCGACGGCCGATCCGAGAGCGACGGCCGCGACGATCACGGCAAACCCGAGGATCAGGACGGCGGCAACGAGCGATTCAGGACTCACGATTGACCTTTCACTAGTGCTCCTCGGACGTCGCCAAGGAGAGATAGACGATGGAGAGCAGCGTGAACACGAACGCTTGAATCGTACCGATCAGGAAGTTGAAGAACTCGATCCCGATCGGCGCTACCGACGAGACCACCGAGATGTTGACCGGCCCGACGACGACGTTCGCGGTGATGATCGTCGCGACGACGAAGAGAAGCAGCTCGCCGGCGAGGATGTTGAACGCGAGTCGCATCGCAAGCACGACGGGCCGCGCGAGCTCCTCGATGAGGTTGATCGGGAACAGCAACGCATAGGGTTTGAACAAGTGCGCGTACGCTCGAATGCCGCTCTTCCGGATCGCGAGGAATTGGATCCCGAAGAAGACGCAGAGCGCGAACGCCGCGGTCGTGTTGAGGTCGGCGGTCGGCGAACCGCCGAACGGCAGGCCCAGCGCCTTCAGGAACAGCACGCCGAACTCGTTCAGGATCCAGATGAACAGGAAAATTCCGACGAAGATCGGCACGAAGACCTCGCCGCGCGGGCCGATCGTGCCGATGGCGAGGTCGGACAGGAACTGGATGATCCCCTCGAACGTCGCCTGCGTCTTGCGGACGCGGTTCGATTTGTACGAGCTGCCGAGCCACCAGAAGAACACGATCGAGATCGCCATTGCGACCCACGTCGTCAGAATCGTGTCGGCGTGAAACGTCCCGACCGGCCCGAGGGCCGGCACGTGCCAGGTCGGGTGTTCGCCGATTTGCTCGTGCACTAGGTTCCTTGTCGAACGGTTCGGTGATAAGCGATCGCGTACAACGCGAGCGGCGTGAAGAACCCGATGACGTACAGCCCGATCGTCCAGAATGCGCCGAGGCGGACGGCGACTGCCACCGGGAGCACGCCGACCGCGAAGATACGGAGCTGAGCGTTGAGGGCGAACATCGCGCGATTGCTTCGGCCTTCCAGGAGCCGTTCGTTCGCGCGCATCGTACCCAACATATTCAGCACGCCGATCAGCCCGCCCAGCGCCAGCTGAAGTCCGGCCACGGGGCTCCGCACCGTCGCCAAGACGACGAGCGGGGCGAGGAAGAGCGACGTCCGCACGGTGACCACGCGCTTGCGCGAGTGATATGCCTGCAGCGCGGCCGCCGGGTCGGCGCGCCCTGTATTGCGTCCGGCGTTCGGGCCGCCCTCCTCGACGTTTCTCGCAGGCACGTCAGGACTTCAGAAACGGACGGAGCGCCGCGGCAACCGCGCCGGCGCCGGCGATCAGGCCGCCGAACATGCCGACGATGACCCACCAGCCGGCGCCGGTCGCCCGATAGACGATCAGCCCGAGCACGAATCCGCCGACGACGGTGCCGCTGAAGGCGGCGGCCGCGCCCAGGAGCCGCGTCACGCGGCCGCGGAGGCCGGCACGAACTCCTCGGGCGCCGGGCCGTCGCGCAGCACGTGGAGCAGCCAACCGACAATGCGCTCGGCTGCGTGGCCGTCCCCGTACGGGTTCGACGCGTGCGCCATCCGCGCGTACGCGGCGCGGTCGGTGATCAGACGGCGCGCTCCCTCGACGATGTCGGCGAAGTCCGAGCCGACGAGCCGCAGCGTCCCCGCCTCGAGCCCCTCCGGGCGCTCCGTCTCGCGGCGCATGACGAGCACCGGCTTGCCGAGCGTCGGCGCCTCTTCTTGCAGCCCGCCCGAATCGGTCAGCACGAACCGCGACGCGGCGACCGCAGCGACCGTCTCGGCGTAGTTCAGCGGCTCGACGAGCCGGACGCCCGCCGTTCGATGGAGCTCGGCGTAGACGACCGGACGCACCGCGGGCGAGGGATGGACGGGCCAGAGGACCTGCGGGCGCTCGGAAAACGCGGCGATCGCGCCGACCGCGCGCGCGATGTCGCGCATCGCGTCGTGGTTCTCGCGCCGGTGCGCCGTTACGAAGATCGTCGGACGCGCGGGGTCCAGGCCGTCGAGCGACGGCGTCGCGATCGCGCTCTCGCGCACGCGCCGCGCCGTCGCGAGGAACGCGTCGATCACGGTGTTGCCCGTCACGACGACGTGCGCGTGGTCGGTGCGCTCCGCCAGCAGGTTCGCTTTCGCGCGCGACGTCGGCGCGAAGTGGAACTTCGTCAGCACGCCCGTCATGCGGCGATTCGCCTCTTCGGGATACGGCTCGTCGGTCGTCGACGTGCGCAGGCCCGCCTCGACGTGACCGACCGGGATCTTCTGATAGAAGGCCGCGAGGGCGGCCGCGGTCGATGTCGTCGTGTCGCCGTGGACGAGCACGACGTCGGGCGTGTGCTTGCGGAGCGTGCGCTCCATGCCGGTCAGCACCCGCGTCGTGATGTCGGTCAGCGACTGCGCGCGCGTCATGATGTCGAGGTCGACGTCCGGCACGATCGCGAAGAGGTCGAGCACTTCGTCGAGCATCTCGCGGTGCTGCGCGGTGACGCAGACGATCGGCTCGATGTGCGGACGCGCCGCGCGCAGCGCGTGCACGACGGGCGCCATCTTGATCGTGTCCGGCCGCGTCCCCATCACGGCCATGACGCGCAGCGGCCGCGTCATGCCGCGCGCAGCGGCGTGTACCCGCTCGTCAGCAGCCACGCGACGAGCCCGAGCACGATGCACACCGCGTAGATCAGCATCACGGCCTGCCGCACGTTCAGCCCGAACCGGAAGATCAGCTGATGGTGAAAATGCCCGCGGTCGGCTTCGTAGATCTTGCGCCCGGCGCGCGTGCGGCGCACGATCGCGAACGCGGTGTCGACGACGGGCAGCGCGAGCACGACGAGCGGCACGAGCAGCGAGACCGCGAACGCGGTCTTGCTGGCGCCGATGATCGATACCGTCGCGAACACGTAGCCGATGAACAGCGCGCCGGAGTCGCCGAGGATGATCTTCGCGGGGTTCCAGTTGGAGCGCAGGAAGCCGAGCGCGCCGCCGGCGAGCGCCGCGAGGATCAACGCGATCTCCGGGTGGCCGCGCTGCAGGTCGATGACGATCAGCGACGCTGCCGAGATCACGGTCAACCCCGACAGCAGCCCGTCGAGCCCGTCGATGAAGTTGATCGCGTTCATCATGCCGACGTACCACACGAGCGTCAGCACGATCGTGAACCACACCGGGAAATAGATCGGCGCGCCGCTCGGATGGAACGGGTTCGTGATGTAGTGGATCTGGAAGCCGTACAGCATCGAGATGCCCGCGACGACGGCCTGCGCGAGCAGCTTCGCGCGCGGCGGCATCGTCATCACGTCGTCCCAGATGCCGACCATCAGGATCAGCGTGCCGCCGAAGATCAGGCCGATCACGTCGTGCAGGCTCGAGAGGCCGTCGCGCACGTGGCCCGCGTGGACGAGCTGACCGGTGCTGATGACGTAGCCCAGCGCCGAGAACAGCGCCAGCGCGAAGCCGAGATAGACCGCGATCCCGCCGATGCGCGGCTTCGGCTGATCGTGCATGCGGCGCTCGCCCGTCGCGTCCAGCATGCCGACGTTGAGCGCGAGCCGGCGCACGTACGGCGTGGTGAACAGCGAGGTCGCGACGGCGATGAGCGCGGTGGCGGCGACGACCCAGGGACTCACGTCAGCGTGCGCACCGCGTCCGGCACGAAGCGCTCGACGCCGACGCCGGCCTCGCGCAGCAGCATCGTCGCGACCGGGTCGGGATAGGCGTCACGGTAGACGATGCGCACGACGCCGGCGCTGATCAGCAGCTTCGAGCAGCCGGCGCACGGCTCGTGCGTGCAGTACGCCGTCGCGCCTTCGACCGACACGCCGTGCAGCGCGCCTTGCACGATCGCGTTCGCCTCCGCGTGCGTCGCGCGCAGGCAGTGCCCGTCGACGAGCGTGCAGCCGGCGTCGAGGCAATGCGGCACGCCGCGCGGAGCGCCGTTGTAGCCGGTCGTCAGGATGCGGTGCGCGCGCGTCAGCACCGCGCCGACTTCCGCGCGCGGGCACGTGGCCCGGGTCGCGACGGTCCGCGCGATCTCCATGAAATACTCGTCCCAGCCGGGACGGGTCGCCCCGGATCGTGCCGGAGCCGCGTTGTCTCGGTCGTCGTGGTGCACCGGGTCGGCGTATTCGCCGGGCCGTTCGTCCGGACCGTCAGCGGCCGTCCCCGACGGCTTCGATACGCGCTGAAACCGCAGTCGCCCGCGACCCCGAACGCGAACGACCGGTCCGATGCGCATGAACATGCTGGGCTCTACCGTTGCCGTCGCGCTGCTGCTTTCCGCGGCGCCCGCCGTCGCGAGTCCTCCGGCGATCCTCAACGACCCGAGCCGGCCGAGCCCGGTCACCGTCACCGACGCGTTCTTCACCGCCATCGGATGGTTCGGCACGACGGTCGACGTCGTGTGTCTCGGCTTCGTGCAGAACTCGCCGAAAGTCGCCAAGGGCGTGAAGTTCAACCTTGCCTACCTCGACGCGCACGGCGTCGTGCTCGGCACCGAGGTCGCGTACGCGGGCGGCACGTTTCGTCCCGGAGTTCGCGCGTGGCAGTCGGCCGGGCACCCCGTCTCCGATCCGTTCAGCAACGGCAACTGTCACTTCACGTTTCACCGCGGAAGCGGCTTTACGTCGTCGTTCATGTACGCGGCGGTCGGCGTCCGCGACGCGGTTCCCGTCGCGGCGATCGTCGCGTCCGCGCGTGAGATCGCGTACGATGACGGTACGTCGTTCAAGAACCCCGACGAGCCGAAGACCGGCGACACGCTGACGTTCACGGTTCCGCCGCCCGACGCGCGCGTACCGTTCGGCGAACCGCAGTACTCGATCACGACGAGCGTGACGGAGGCGCCGTTCCGGATTGCCGACGTTGCGACCGACGGCAATCGTGGCCACGTGTGCTACACGCTCAAGAACGGTCCGAAGGCCGGGACGCTTGCGCGCATCGGTCTGGTGAAGCTCGGCCGCGACGGCAACGTCATCGACGTCCAAGCGACCGAGAACCGCAAGGGCCTCGAGCCGGACGCGACGTGGCGCGATCCGATCTGTCTCGACGTCAACGGACGCAACGTGGGCGACGAGTTCTTCACCGACGCGCCGTCCGGGCGCATCGCCGTCGGCCGCGTCATTGCCGTTCCGTTGCGCGAAGAGTTCGCCGACGGCACGGCGTGGGACAATCCGCATCCGCCGCACGCGGGCGACTCCGGCGCGGCGTTCTTGTAAGCGCTAGAGCCGCGTCAAGGTCGCGATCGAAACGTCGTGGACGAACGTGCGGCCGTCGGCATGCGTGCCGGGCACGATGCTGACGTTCGAGATGTACGTCCCGGGATCGGCGCGCAGAACTTTCACCGGTTCGGTCTGCGCGTATTTGCTGGTCATCACGTTCGAGACCAGCGAGCCGGCGGGACTTGCGTCGATCCCCGCCCGGCGTCAAACGATTCCAGTAGAGCTTCATCCCGAGCGCAGCTTCTTGTCCGTCGTACACGCCGCGATAGAGATCGATCCCCGTCAGGACGTAGCCGGCGGGCTGGTACACCGCGATGTTCCCGCCGGCGCCGCCGGCGCCTTGACCCAGCACCGGGTTCTGCAACGACAAGTCCGGACCGATCGGGGCGTAGATCGGATCGAGCCAATCGACCGCGTTACCGTTCCGTACCTGAAATCCCACGAGCGCGTACGGCCGCGACGACGTCCCATACTGCTGCTGCGGCACGTAGGTTTGCGACGGCGGAGCATACATCTGCTGCTGCGGAACATAGGTTTGCGGCGCAGGCATGTAATTCTGCGACTGCGGCACGTAGCTCTGCGACTGCGGCGCGTACGGTTGCGCGTAGATCGGCTGCTGATAGCCTTGTCCCGGGATGTACCCGCCGGTCCCGTTCACGACGGTCTGCGTGACGGGATTACCGCCCTGGTCGTACGCGCGGACGAACGACTGACCTTTCGTCCAGGTCGTTCCGTCCATGAACGTCACGCTCGTGACGTCGACGGTCAGCCGGCTCGCCTTCACCGACGGGTCGGTGATATTCACGCAGTTGTCGTACGAGTCGGAGTTCCCGCCCAGAACGCTCATCTTGCCCTCGATCAGCACGCCGGGTGCAAACGAACCGTTGCGGTTCAGCACCGATTCGCGGACCGGTTGGCCGAGCAGATCGTCGACCTTGAACGTGATGCGCGCGGAGGACGCCGGCTTGTTCGACACGTCGCGAAAGCTGACGCAGAGACGATCGCGGTTCCCGGTGTCCGGAACGAAGATCGACGTTTCGGTGACGACGATCGGCGACCCGGAACTCAAGTTCGTCGTCGGAAAATTGCGGATGAACTCAGCGCTGGCTGCGGTCGGCAATGCGACGAGCGCGGCGGACACGAGCACGGAGACGATTCGCATCGGGGGACTTACCATCCTGACGGTGTGCGGCGCCGGAGAGCCCCGCGGGGCCGACAAGATTCAGGATCGGCGGCACGTTTCCCCTCCCCTCCAGGGAGGCCCCTGCGTTGCCGCCAGCCGCTACGGACCCTTTGGCGAGCGACGTACAGCGTCGGGGGACTCGTGCGTCGCGGGCTCGCTTTGCGATGGCTCCATCAGCGCGTATCTCGCCGTGCCGAACACGCGTGACAGCGTCTCGCGATGCCGCGCGATCCACCGATACACCGCCGATTCGATGCGCAGCAGGACGCGCGGCAAGCGCAGGCGCGCGATCGTTGTCGCCGGCGCGAAGCCGATCGTGCGCAGGTACGCGTTTGCCGCTTCGGCGCCGCCGCGCACGCGGCGCGCGCCGTCGACGAACACCACCTCGTTTGCGCACCGCTGCGGCCGCACGCCGAGCCGCGCGAAGTCGGTCGGCGCGAGCAATTGCGAGGCCACGTAGTTCACGCGCGCGTCGCGGTCACGCGTGCGAATCGTTCGCACCGACCACGTGCAGAACCCGCATGCGCCGTCGAAGAGCAGCGCTGGAACACGCACCGCGCCGCTCGCGTCGCGCTGCACGGTGAACGGCGCGTCCCATCTCACGACCGGGCGTACGCGCTAGCGCGCGACCGTGCTGACCGGGACGGAGCTCGTCGATCCGAACATGCGATCTCCCGCGTCGCCGAGCCCCGGTACGATGTAGCCGTGATCGTTGAGCCGCTCGTCGACGGCCGCCGTCACGATGCGCACGCCGGGGTGCTCGGCGGTCAGCGTCGCGATCCCTTCGGGCGCTGCGATGATGCACACGAACACAGGTGACGTCGCGCCGCGCTTCGCGAGCGTCGTCAGCGCGGCCGAGCCGGAATGGCCCGTCGCGAGCATCGGGTCCAGCACGAACACTTCGCGCGTCGCGAGATCGTCCGGCAGGTTCGCATAGTACGGGATCGCGGCGAGCGTCTGCGGATCGCGATAGAAGCCGAGGTGCGCGACGACGGCATCATCGACCACGCCGAGAAAGCCCGGCAGCAGCCCGAGCCCGGCGCGCAGGATGGGCGCAACGACCGGACGGCTCGCGATGCGATGCACCTTCGCGAGCGCGACGGGCGTCTGCAGCTCGATGTCCGTCGTCGGCAGCGAGCGCGTCGCTTCGTACGCGAGCAGTTGGCCCATCTCTTCGACGAGCCGCCGGAACACCGGCGTCGCCGTCGTCGCGTCGCGCAGCCGCGCGAGCCGGTCCTGGACGGCGGGATGGTCGACGATCAGGGGCTCGAACGGCACGGCGCGCTCACACTACGCGAGCGGGCCGATGCTGACCCGCCGCGCGGCACGGCAGCATCATCGCAGCGATTCGAGGCGAAGCCGGGCCGCGAGCGTCGCGCGGACGCGCTCGACGTCGTCCGGCGCGAACGCACGCTTCGGCAGCGAGACGCTGTCCGCGGCGGAGTGCAGCACGAAGTGGTCGCTCGACTCGTACGCGCGGTCGAACCGCGTCCACGCGTAGTGCACGCGCATGCCGGGCTCCGCGATCGCCACACCGTCGTCGTCGAGCGTGATGTCCCGCTCTTGCCCGTGTGCGTGCCGCACGGCGAAGGCGCGCTGCCCCCCAGCGGCGACGATCAGCGAGCCGATCCCGAAGGCAGCGGACACGAAGATCAGCACCGTCGTGGCGCGGTGCGGTCCGTCGGCGGCGAGCACCGCGGCGAGCCACGCTGCGCCCGCGCAGTACACCAGCAGACGCCCCGGGTTGAAGAAGTGCCGGCGCGCGCGCGCGGCACGCAGCAGCATCGAGCCGTCGTCCGGCGTCAGCGTGATGCGGCCGATGATGCGCGGACCGGCCGCGCCGGGCGTCACCTACGGAACGTCGTGGTGCGAGGTCAGCTCGCCGACGCGCGCGCGCAGCGCATCCTTCTTCGCGCCCGTCTCGATGTCGGTGAGCGCCTCGCCGATGATACGGCCGACTTCACGCGCGTCGTCCACGCCGAACCCGCGCGACGTGATCGCCGGCGAACCGATGCGGATGCCGCTCGTCACCGCAGGCTTCTGCGGATCGAACGGGATCGCGTTCTTGTTGACGGTGATGCGAATCTCGTCGAGATACTGTTCGACCGCGCGTCCCGTCAGATTCTTCGGCGCGAGATCGACCAGCAGCAGGTGCGTGTCGGTACCGCCGCCGACGAGCCGCGCCCCCGCGCGCATCAGCTCCTCGCCCATCGCGCGCGCGTTCTCGACCACCTGCCGCTGGTACGTCGTGAACGAGGGCTGCAGCGCCTCGCCGAACGCGACCGCCTTCGCCGCGATCGTGTGCATGAACGGGCCGCCCTGAATCCCCGGGAACACGCTCTTGTCGAGCGCCTGCGCGTACTGCGTCGTCGACAGCACGAGCCCGCCGCGCGGTCCGCGCAGGGTCTTGTGCGTCGTCGACGTCACGAAATCGGCGAGCGGCACGGGCGACGGGTGCAGGCCCGTCGCGACGAGCCCCGCGATGTGCGCCATGTCGACCATGAACACGGCGCCGACCTCGGTCGCGATCTCGCGGAACGGCGCGTAGTCCATCGTGCGCGGATACGCGCTTGCGCCGGCGATGATCAGCTTCGGCTTGTGCTCGCGCGCGAGCTCGCGCACCGCATCGTAGTCGATCAGCTCGGTGTCCCTGCGCACGCCGTACGCGACCGCGTTGTAGAGCTTGCCGCTGAACGAGATCTTCGTGCCGTGCGTGAGGTGGCCGCCATGAGCGAGCGACATGCCGAGGATCGTGTCGCCCGGCTGCAGCACCGCCATCATCGCCGCCATGTTGGCCTGCGCGCCCGCGTGCGGCTGCACGTTCGCGTGCTCAGCACCGAACAGCTTCTTCAGCCGGTCGATCGCGAGCGTCTCGGCAACGTCGACGAACTCGCAGCCGCCGTAGTAGCGCTTTCCCGGGTAGCCTTCGGCGTACTTATTGGTCATGACGCTCGCCTGCGCTTCGCGCACCGCGCGGCTCGCGTAGTTCTCGGAGGCGATCAGCTCGAGGTTGTCGCGCTGACGGCGCTCCTCGTTCTCGATCGCCGCGAACACGTCGGGATCGAGTACGGCCAGCGATTGGGGCTCGAGCAGTTGCATGTCGGTTTCAGCCTCGGTCGTCGGACTCGCTGCGGCGACGAACGATCGACGCGGCGGAGTAGTCGGGCTTCGACGCCGGCGGCCGTCGCGCCCCGGAGAACCGCAGTACCTGCACGAGGACCAGCAGTCCGACCGTCGCGATCAACGCTACCCAAAACCACGGCCCGGCATAGCGCGGCGAGGTGTGATCGAACAGATACTCGCCCAGCGCGATCGCGATCGCAACGAGCGGGATGAGGTTGACGAGGGTTTGACGGTCGCGGATGATCATCGACTCGCTTCGGGGAAGGCGCGGCGGTGCGGATCGCTGTTTCGAGTTCGACGTTCCGACGACCGCTCGCGAGCGGTGCGCTCACGCAGCTGGAATGGCTCGAGCGCTGCGCTTCCGTGCTCCACGCCGACGGCGTGCTCGCCGCGGTCGACGACTTTCCACGCACCGACGGCGAGTACGTCGCCCAGCTGCGCAAGGTTGCGATCGATCTCGGCATCGTGCCCTTCGGCATCGATTCGGGATCGCTGTTCGAGGCGGACGCCGCCGAACCGCGCGACGCGGCGCTCGCGCTCGCGACGGCATTCGGCGCCGCGGTGATCCGCACGGTGCTGCCCGCGCCGGGCGACGTCCCGCCCGCGACGTTCGTCGAGGCGGTTCGTGTCGCGAAGTCGTTCAGCCGCGCGGCGAAGCTCGCGAACGTCACGGTGATCGTCGGGACTGCGCCCGGCACCATCGGCGCCGACGCGGACGGCGTGAAGCACTTCGTGAAGGACGTCGACAGCGCGTGGCTGCGCGCGATCCCGGCCCCGGCGGCCGAGCTCGGCGCGAAGGATCGCGTCCCGGCGTTCGTCGCGCCGCCGGAGGCACGCGCGGCCGATGTCGCCGCGCATGCGAGCGCCGCGTGGGTGATTCTCGACCTGCCGGCGGACGACGCTCCATGGGAACGTGCCGGCGAAGCGATCGCGATGCTGCGACGCGCCGAGGCGGAGCGGCTGCTCGCGCGGGTCTGACGCGAGCGGAGGAGAGGCGACGAAGACCACAACGGCCGTCTTGAGCCAAGTAGAAGACCTGCCATTGGCAGGTGGGTGCGGCCCGGGCGCCCAGTGTCCGGCGTAAACGTCGGGCAACCGGTCGTATCCGGAGCTGATGCTCCCTTGGTTTCGACGTTGGCCAACCACATGACCCTGCGCGTACCGCCGCAGTCGTCGTCGCTGCTGTATCGTATACCAGGCGTCAAGGACTTGACAGCGGGCGATTTCGGCCGCACGGAGGTCTGACGCGCTGCCGAGAAGCCGCACGCGTGGCGCGCATCCGCTCGTCGGTCGAGACGCTCGACCTTCCGCTGAAGCACACGTTCACCATCGCACGGTCGTCGGAAACCGTCGCGCGCAGCGTCGTGGTGCGCGCCGCGTGGAACGGTCACGACGGCTTCGGCGAAAGCGCACCGAGCACGCGCTACGGTGAGAGCGTGGAGAGCGTCGCCGCCGAGCTGCGAGCGTGCGATTTCGGCGAGGATCCGTACGCGCTGGAACGCGTGCTGGCGCAGCCGATGTCGCCGGGCGCGCGCTGCGCCGTCGACATCACGCTGCACGATCTCATCGGGAAAGACGTCGACCGTCCGCTGTGGCGTCTGCTCGGGCTCGATCCGGCGCGCACGCCGCGCACGTCGTTCACGATCGGCATCGCGCCGCTCGATGAGACGCTCGCCAAAGTGCGTGAAGTCGGGACGCATCCGATCATCAAGGTGAAGCTCGGAAAGGGCGCCGAGATCGAGACGCTCGAAGCGATTCGCTCCGTCTATTCGGGCATCGTGCGCGTCGATGCGAACGAGGGCTGGACGCCCGAGCAGAGCGTCACGCTGCTGCGCGAGCTCGCGCGGTTCGGGATCGAGTTCTGCGAGCAGCCGATTCCGGCCGGCGCGCCGGAGCAGCTGCGGTGGATTCGCGAGCGCTCGCCGATCCCGATCGTTACCGACGAGGACTCGAAGGACGCATCGGATCTTCCGGCGCTGCGCGGCTGCGTCGACGGCATCAACGTCAAGCTCGTGAAGTGCGGCGGCATCCGCGGCGCGCTCGCCATGATCGGGACCGCGCGCGCAATGGGACTGAAGATCATGCTCGGCTGCATGGTGGAGTCGCAGATCCTCACCTGCGCGGCGGCGCATCTGAGCCCGCTCGTCGACTGGGCCGATCTCGACGGACCGTTCCTCACCGCACGCGATCCGTTCGCGGGCGTGACGTACGCCGGCGGCAAGATCGTGCTGCCCGACGGCCCCGGCCTCGGCGTGCGTCCGGCCGAGGCGGCGCTGAGCGCGAGCTGACGTGGCGCGGCGCTACGTGATCCTCGCGTCGCACGCGTTCACGTCGCGCGCGGCGAAGATGGCGCACGGCGTGATCGCGTACGCGTCCGATCCCGTCGTCGCGGTGATCGACCCGGATCACGCGGGGAAGCGCGTCGGCGACGTGCTGCCGCACCTCGGCAGCGACGTTCCGATCGTCGCGTCGCTCGAGGACGGGATGCGCTTCGGCCCAACGGCGCTGCTCGTGGGCATCGCACCCGCGGGCGGACGTCTGCCCGAGGACTTTCGCGCGGCGATCCGCAGCGCGCTCGAGCGACGGCTCGAGATCGTCAGCGGACTGCACGTGATGCTGAGCGAGGACGAGGAGTTCGCGGCGCTCGCGCGCGCGCACGACGCGCGCATCTGGGACCTGCGGCTGCCCCCCGCGGCGCCGCTGTTCTCCGGCGCCGCGTGGGACGTTCGCGCGACGATCGTGCTGACCGTCGGCAGCGACGCGGCCGTCGGCAAGATGACCGCGGCGCTGGAGCTGACGCGCGCGGCGCGCGAGCGCGGCCGCGAGGCAGCGTTCGTTCCGACCGGACAGATCGGCATCGCGATCGCCGGGTGGGGCACCGCGATCGACCGCGTCGTCTCCGACTTCGCGACGGGCGCCGCGGAACAGCTCGTGCTCGAAGGCGAGCGCCGCTCGCGCGACCTGCTGTTCCTCGAAGGCCAGGGCGGCATCAACAATCCCGCGTTCGCGCCGGTCACGCTCGCGCTGCTGTTCGGGGGCGCACCGGACGCGCTCGTGCTCGTGCACAACGTCGCGCGGACGAACATCGAAGACTACGACGTCCCGCTCCTCTCGTACCGCGCGCTGATCCGAACGTACGAGACGATCTGCGCGACGGTGAAGCCGGCGCGCGTCGCCGGCATCGCGCTGAACACCCGCGACTGCGATGCGCCGACCGCGACCGCGCACATCGAGCGCGCGCGTGCCGAAACCGGCCTGCCGTGCGACGACGTCGTGCGCAACGGCCCGCATGCCCTGTACGATGCGATCGCGCCGCAGCTCGCGAAGACCGCCGTGCTGCATGCGTGACGCTGCGCGCGTGCTGCTCCGCGGCGTGTGCGCCGCGGCGTGCGCCGTGTCGCTCGCCGCATGCACGCACGCCGCGTCGATCGGCGTCGACGGGCGCGCCTCGTGGACGCAGCCGGGACACCTGCGCTACGGCTCCCCGTACGAGCCGGACTCGCTCAACCCGCTGCTCGCGAACACGCAGGCGGCGAACGACATCGAGTACGTCGTGTTCGAGCCGTGCTTCCGGTACGACGTCGACGGCAATCTCGTCCCGGCCGCCGTGACGCAGGTGCCGACGACGGCGAACGGCGGGATCAGCCGCGACGGCAAGACGATCGTGCTGCATTTCCGCAAAGGCATGCGCTGGTCGGACGGCGCGCCGTACGACGCGCGCGACCTCGCGTTTACGTGGCGCGCGGTGATGAACCCGAAGAACAACACGCGCGTGACGACGGGATGGGACGACATCACGGCGATCGACGTGTCCGACCCGCTCACCGCGCGGGTGCACCTGCGCGTCGTGAACGCGGGGATTCTCGGGACGTTCGCCATCGGCGGCGCCGGGTTTCCGCCGCTGCCGGCGCATCTGCTGAGCGCGCTGCCCGACATCAACCATGCGCCGTTCAACGCCAGGCCCATCTCGAGCGGACCGTTCGTGCTCACGGCCTGGAATCACGGGCAGTCGCTCGAGTTCGCGCCGAACCCGTACTACTGGCGCGGTCCGCCGGGGCTGCAGCGCTTGAGCTACGTCTTCGTCCCGAACGCGGAGACGCTGTTGGCGCAGACGCGCACGCACGAGGTCGACGTCTACGAGTCGGTCGGCGAGAACCAGGTCGCCGCGCTCGCGGCCATCCCGGGCGTGCGCACGACGAAGGTGATCACGGCGAACTGGCGGCGGCTCGCGTTCAACACCGCGCGCCCGCAGCTGCGCGATCCGCGCGTGCGGCTCGCGATCGCGGAAGCGGTCGACTGGGACCGCATGCGGCACACGATCTTTCACGACTTCAACACGCCGGCCGTGAGCGACATCGCGCCGACGTCGTGGGCGGCGCCGGCGATCCCCGCGTATCCGCACGATCCGGCCCGCGCAAGCGCCCTGCTCGACGCCGCCGGCTGGAGCCCCGCCGCGGACGGCATCCGACGCAAGAACGGTCAGCCGCTGCACGTGACCGTCTCGACGACGCCGTCGAGGGAGTCGAACATTCAGGCCGAGGTGCAGCTGCAACAAGAGCTCAAGGCGGTCGGCGTCGACCTCGAGATCAAGAACTATCCGGGCAGCTTGCTCTTCGCGCACGACGGGCCGATCTACACGGGGCACTACGACACCGAGTTCACGATCGAGACGAACGGTCCGGATCCCGACAACGAAGGCACGTGGAGCGGGCGCTTCATCCCGCCGCGCGGCACGAACGCTTCGTGGCTCGACGACCCGCTCGTGAATCGTGTCAGCCACGAGGCGACGCTGACGTACGACCGGGCACGCCGCAAGGCGCTCTACCAGCAGGAAGAGTCGCGCATCCACGCGCTCGTCCCGGCGGTGTTCTTCTACTGGCAGAACTCGTACTCGGCGGTGAACGCCGACATGCGCAACTGGAAGCCCGCGACGTACATCTCGAGCTTCTGGAACTGCTGGGAATGGCAAATCTGACGCTTCGTGTCACCCTGAGCTGCTCGAAGGGTGAGTCGCGATCTCGCCGACCGCGATGCTCGCGCTGATCGAGTCGCCGCCGCGCGCGATCACGTTGCGCGTGCCGCCGTCCACCCGCGCCGTCGTCTCGTGGAACTCCGGCGCGCGCGAAGGCACGATCGCGGCGCGCATACATCGCGTCGACGGCCGCGTGTCTGCGCCGCTGCCGTACGCGGCATGGTCGGCGCGCGAGCGGCGCTCGTTCTCGCCGAACGCCGACGGCGTACGCGTCGACGTCGACGTCATCCGCAGCGACGCGCCGTTCGACGCGATCACGGTCGAGACCAGCGCCGATCTTGCCGCGGTCGCCGTGACCGTCCCGGACGTCGTCGCGCGGATGCCGTTCGCGCCGACGCAACGCACGTACCGCCGCCCGACGTGCCGCCGATCGACGTCCCGGCGATCTCGCAATACGATGCCGCGCAGCCCGACGCGCGCGGCTGGTGCTCCGCCGCGTCGACTGCGATGCTCGCTCGGCGCGCACGGTATCACCGTCAGCCTCGGCGACGCGGTGCGCGGCGTAATGGACGCCGCGGACCGCGGCACCGGGAACTGGGCGTTCAACGTCGCGTTCGCCGGCGCGTGCGGGCTGCGGGCTGCGGTGGCCTACCTGCGCGGCATCGAGCACGCGCTCGCGTTCGTGCGGGCCGGCCTGCCGGTGGTGATCTCGATCGCCTGGGATCGCGGCGAGCTGCCCGGCGCGGCGATCGAGCACAGCGCCGGCCATCTGCTCGTCGTGCGCGGCGCCGACGCGAGCGAGATCCTCGTCAACGACCCCGCCGCCGGCGGCGTGTCTGCTCGCTACCCGCGCGCCGCGCTCGACCGCGTGTTTCGCGCTCACGGCGGTGTCGCGTACGTCGTCGCGCCGGCGGACCGCACGCGCGAGCTCGTCGCCCTGGCGAACGGCGCACCCGCGAACGCCGTGCCGCGATGAGCGCGCAGCCGCAGACGCGCGTCGTCTCGCCGAACGACGTGCGCGACGCTCCACTGCATGTCGTGCTCGTCGAGCCGGAGATTCCCCCGAACACCGGGAACGTCGCGCGGCTCTGCGCCGCGACGGGATGCGCGCTGCACCTCGTCGAGCCGCTCGGCTTTCGCATCGATGACCGCGAGCTGAAGCGCGCCGGCCTCGACTACTGGGACGCGCTCGGCGTCGTCGTGCACGACTCGCTCGACGCGTTGCTCGCCGTGTTCGCGCCGCCCCGCATGTGGCTACTCTCGACGCGCGCCACGCGGTCCTATGCGGACGCGGACTTCGCGCGCGGCGACGCGCTCGTCTTCGGGAAGGAAACCGCGGGCCTGCCGCAATCGCTGCTCGACGCGCACGCCGAACGCGCGCTGCGCATCCCGATGCGTCCGGCCGCGGTGCGTTCGATCAACCTGTCGACCGCGGCCGGCGTCGTGACGTACGCGGCGCTCGCGCGCATCGGATTTCCCGGACTGCGCTGACGCTCACGTCGGAACCGTCGCTTGCGAGGGCAGCTGCGTGCGCCGCACCTCGCCCGGAAGCGTGAACGCGAAGACGGTCGCCATCAACGCGAGACCGGAGATCGTCAGCAGCGTCGCCGCGAGACCGTGACGGTCGGCGATCGCGCCGAGCACCGGCGAGAGGCTGCCCCCGAGCGACACGGCGAGGCCGAGCGTCACGCCGGACGCAAGGCCGACGCGGTTCGGCAGATACTCCTGGCCGAGCACGACGAACGCCGCTTGCGACGCGACGAGCACGAAGCCGGTGACGATCAGCATGACGACCGCGAGCCACAGCGGGCCGCCGCCGTGCGTCAACGCGACGAGCGCCGCGACGAGCAGGACGGTGACGCCGGTGGACCACAGCAGCACCGGCTTGCGCCCGACGCGGTCCGCGATCGGACCGCCGGCGATCGTCCCGCACGCGCCGGCGAGCAGAAACGCCGTGTCGGTGAGGCCGCCGGCGGCCGGCGAGCCGTGCAGCACGTGGACGACGTACAGCGGGATGAACGCGACCATGCCGAGATACGCCATCGAGCGCACGATGACGAATGCGCTCAGCTTGATGAACGCGCGCCAGTCGTCGGTGCCGAGCGACTTGCGCGTTTTCGATCGCTTCGGCGCGAACCCGCGCAAGCGCGGCAGCTCGAACAGCACGACTGTCGCCATCACGAGCACCGGAATCGACGCGGCCATCGTTCCGCGCAAGCCCCACAGGGCGAGCACCGCGGTCGCGAACGCGGGACCGAACGCGAACCCGAGGTTGCCGCCGACCGTGAACCATCGCATTCCGCTCGCCTTGCGCTCGCCGCTCACGTAGTTCGCGAACCGCGCCGCTTCGGGGTGGAACGCCGCGACGCCGATGCCGCTGATGAGCGCGGCGACGTAGAGCAGCGGCAGCGACGGCAGCACGCCGAGCGCCGCGACGCCGATGCCCGCGAGCACCATACCGAACGCGATGAGCCACGGCATCGAGACGCGGTCGGCAAGGTGTCCGATCGCCGGCTGCACGACCGACGACGAGATGGCCTGACACAGCACGAGGGAGCCTGCGGCCGCGTACGAGATGTGCCAGTGCGCGATGAGGTACGGAAGCAGCGCCGGGATGAAGCTCTGGTTGACGTCGTCGGCGAGATGCGCGGTGCCGAGCAGCGAGATGGCGCGAACGTCGAGTCGGGACACGGCCCCCATCGTCGCACGCCTCGGCAAAAAGCGGCAAGACGATGGTCGGTGCGGTACGTCGAATGAAGCGGCGTGACCAGCATCGAGTCGATCGAGCGCCGGGTCGTCGCGTGCCGCAAGTGTCCCGAGCTGCGCGCGTACTGCGCGCAAGTCGGACGGGTGAAGAAGCGGGCGTTCGCCGGCCATGACTACTGGGCGCGCCCCGTGCCGGGCTGGGGCGATGCCGACGGCCGCGTCGTGCTCGTCGGGCTGGCACCCGGAGCGCACGGATCGAACCGGACCGGCCGCGTCTTCACCGGCGACGGCAGCGGCGAGTGGCTGTATCGCGCGCTGCACCGCGCCGGCTTCGCGAGCCGGCCGACGGCGACGCACCGCGACGACGGCCTCGTGCTGCGCGACGCGTTCATCACCGCCGCCGTCCGCTGCGCGCCGCCGGCGAACAAACCGACGCCCGGGCAACGCGCGCGCTGCGCGCCGTTCCTGCGCGACGAGTTTGCGGCGCTCCGCCGCATGCGTGTCGTCGTGACGCTCGGCAAGATCGCGGACGACGCGGTGCACGGGCTGATCAAGGCGATCGGCTCGTACCGCGAGTCTCGCGCGCCGTTCGCTCACCTGGCCGAGACCGTCATCGACCTGCCGGGCCGTCCCGGCGTGACGGTGCTCGCGTCCTACCACCCCAGCCGTCAGAACACGAACACCGGCGTCCTCACCGAACCGATGCTCGACGCGGTGTTCTCCCGCGCCCGCGAACTGCTCGAAAAGTCCTAACGCGGCTCGCGCCGTTTAGGGCCGAACGGCAGGGGTAAAATACGGCAGACGTCCCGCGCGTTTCTCGTCGCGTTCGAAGGCGTCGCCGACGCGGAACCGCACCAGCGGTGACCGCGAATTTTCATGCGTGCAGGCAGGCATAAGCTGCTAGCAGCCTGGGCATACTCCGCGCACGATGAACTTCCGGATCGACGAACGCGACCTGAGCGCCTTCCTCGTCTATGCGGCCCGCGAGCGAAGCCTCGATGCGTCGTTGCGTGCGGCGAACAAGTACGGCCGGTCCGACGAGCACAAGAAGTCCATCGACGCGCTCCGCGAGCTCAACAAGAAGATGCTGTTCCGCGAGACCCGCCGCGACGTCCACCCGTTCTGACGACTCTTCGTTTGCCTCCGACGCGGTCGAAGAGGACGACGCTCGCGATCGCGCATCGAACCTCGGCGGCGACGACCGTTTCACGAAGATCATGTTCGCCGTCGTCATGATCGGGCTCGCTGCGGCCGTGATCGTGTTCGCCGTGCACATCGCGATGCACCATCACGCCTGACCGCCGGCGGCGCTACGCCGGCGGCTGCACGATGCGCAAGCCCAGGTCGCGCAGCGACTGATCCGGCACGCTCGACGGAGCGTCCATCATCACGTCGCGCGCCGTCTGGTTCTTCGGGAACGCGATCACGTCACGGATGCTCGTCTCGCCGCACGCGAGCATCGCGATGCGGTCGATGCCGAGCGCCATTCCGCCGTGCGGCGGCGCGCCGTACGACAGCGCTTCCATGAAGAACCCGAACCGGTCGTCGATCTGCTCGTCGGTGAGGCCCAGCCGCTTGAAGACCTTGCGCTGAAAGTCGGCCTGATGGTTGCGGATCGAGCCGCTGCCGAGCTCGTAACCGTTCAGCACGAGATCGTAGTGCTGCGCCGTGATCGCGAGCGGATCGGTGTCGAAGAGCGCCTCTTGTCCGGGCGCCGGCGCGGTGAACGGGTGGTGCGAGAACGTGATCTCGCCCGTCTCCTCGTCGCGCTCGAACAGCGGAAAGCCGAGCACCCAGCAGAACGCGAACGCGGCCGGATCGCGAAGCCGCAGACGATCGCCGATCTCGAGCCGCAAGCGTCCGGAGACGTCGGTCGCCGTGCCCGACGCATCGCCCACGAAGAGCAGCGCGTCGCCGATCGCAGCGCCCGTCCGCTCGCGCAACCTCTCCGCGAGCGCGGCGTCGACGAAGCGCGCGATCGAGCCTTTGACGCCCTCGGGCGCGAACGAGACGTAGGCGAGACCTTTCGCGCCGAACGTCTTCGCCAGCTCCGTCAGCGCATCGAACTCGCGGCGCGACAGCGCCGCACCGCCGGGCCAGCGCAGCGCGATCACGCGGTTCTCCTCGCTCTCGGCGAGGCCTGCGAACAAGCCGAACGCGCCGCCTCGGAAGAGCTCCGCGACGTCGACGAGCTCGAGCTCGAAACGCAGGTCCGGCTTGTCCGAGCCGTAGCGGCGCATCGCGTCGGCGTACGTCAGCCGCGGGAACGGATCGGGGAGTGCGATGCCCAGCGCGCGCTGCCACACGGAGCGCATCGCATTCTCCATTATGGCGACGACGTCGTCTTGCGTGACGAACGACATCTCGACGTCGACCTGCGTGAACTCCGGCTGACGGTCGGCGCGCGGATCCTCGTCGCGGAAGCAGCGCGCGATCTGCATGTACCGCCCCAGGCCGCCGATCATCAGGATCTGCTTCAGAATCTGCGGGGACTGCGGCAGCGCGTAGAACGATCCGCGGTGCACGCGTGAAGGGACGAGGTAGTCGCGCGCGCCTTCGGGTGTGGACTTGATGAGGTTCGGCGTCTCGATCTCGAGGAAACCGTGCTCGTCGAAGTAGTCGCGAATCGCCTTGACGATCCGGTGGCGCACCGTGAGGTTCCGCTGCATGCGCGGCCGCCGCAAGTCGAGGTAGCGGTAGCGCAGCCGCACGTCCTCCGCAGGCTCTTCGTCCGACGCGATCACGAACGGCGGCGTCTCCGAGCGGTTGAGGATGTCCAGCTCGTCGGCCGGTACTTCGACCTCGCCCGTCGCGAGCCGCGGATTCTCGGTGCCTGCGGGGCGCCGCTGCACGACGCCGCGCACGCGGACCACGTCTTCGCCCCGCAGCGTCTCGGCGGTCGCGAACGTCGCCCCTTTCGAAGGGTCGAACGTGACCTGCGTGATGCCGTCGCGGTCGCGAAGGTCGATGAAGATCAGTCCGCCGTGGTCGCGCCGGCGATGGACCCAGCCGTCGAGCTCGACGCGCGTGCCGGCGAGCGCCGCGCTCGCGCCGCCGCACGAGACGCGGTGCACGGCGCTATCCACGCAGCGCAGCCTTCACGCCGGTCAGATAATGATACTGGTACGAGAGCGTGCGTGCGAAACCCGGCCGCGCGGCCCCGTGCTCGATCCACGACTTCAAGGGCGGCACGCGATCGACGACATCGTGCAGCGCGAGCGACACCGGCGTCATCCCGAGCCGCAGCTTGACGTCCCACGCGGGGTGCTTCCGATAGAAGCGCACCGTCGACTTGCCGGCGAGCTCGTACTTCTGCTGCTGCTCGTCCCACGGCACGGGATGCCAGTGGTAGTTCACCGCGCGCGGCTCGTACTCGAGCGGCACACCGCCGTACTGCAGCCGGTAGCCGAGCTCGAGATCCTCGTGTCCGTAGCCCGTGAAGTCCTCATCGAACCGCCCGACGCGATCGAGGTCGGCGCGGCGCGCCGACGCGTTGCCCGTCAAGAAGTACAGCCACGACAGACGTTTCGGCTTCTCGCCGTGCAACGGGCCGCGCTTCGCCGCGTCCTCGCGCTTTTCGACGTAGTCGTCGTACGAGCTCACCTGCACCTCCATGCCGACGACCGCGCGCGTCCCGGGCTCGGCGTGGCGCGCGAGGTGGCGCGCGAGCAGGTCCGGCGATGCGATGATGTCCGCGTCCGTGAAGAGCACGATCGGCGACTTCGCCGCCGCGATGCCCGCGTTGCGTGCCGCCGCGCGGCCGGTGTACGGGCCCGGCAGATGGCGCACGAACGCGTGCTCGCGCGCGACGCCGGCGAGATACGCCGCCGTGCCGTCGTTCGAGTTCGAGTCGGCGACGACGATCTCGTACGCGTCCGCGAGCTGCTGCTCGAGCAGCGACGGAATGACATGCGAGAGGGTGTCGATGCGGTTGTACGTCGGGATGACGACGGAGATGTGCGGTTCGGCGATCATAACAGGCTGGCAACGGCGGCGACGATCTCCGCACGCGATGCGCGCAGCGCAGCGTCGGACTCGTCGGGCGGTTTACGCAGGACCGCGTTCGGCACGCGGTACGGTGACCATTCCTGCGAGGCGAGCTCGAACCACTTGTGCTCGAACAGGACGACCGCAGGCACGTGTACGGCACTTGCGACATGCGTCGCACCCGTGTCGATCGTGACGACGCAGGCCGCGCGCTCGAACGCCGCGGCCCAGTGGTAGAACGGCAGGTCGCCGATGACGGCATCGGCCACGCCCTCGCGGCGAACACGCTCGGCGAGCGTGCGCCCGTCATCTGCGAACGTCGCCACCAGCGGGCGCCCGA
Organism: Vulcanimicrobiota bacterium; assembly: GCA_963841685.1. Lineage (GTDB taxonomy): Bacteria > Vulcanimicrobiota > Vulcanimicrobiia > Vulcanimicrobiales > Vulcanimicrobiaceae > Vulcanimicrobium. The sequence goes on along the minus strand of CAWJDU010000003.1, from coordinate 236,799 downwards.
GCGCGCGAAGATCCCGGAAGAGCTGCACGCAGCTGTCCTCCGTCGAGCCGCGCTCCGTCCACCGCTTCGCGAGCTGGACCGCAATCGGGCGCGGCGGCAACACGGCCACCGCGGCCCGGTCGGCGTCGGTGACGACGACGATGAGATCGTGCACCAGCGTCGTCGCTCCCGCAGCCGCGACGACCGCGAGGACCTGGTCCACTTCGTGCGCTACCGGACGGCCGGGATGCCGTGCGGCGTTCGCGGGGTCGGCCGCGCTGACGACGACGTCGGTCAGCTGTGCGCGCAGCACGAGCCGCGCGAGGTACCGCCGCGCGTACGTGTAGCCGACGCGGCGCCGTGCGCGCGTCGCGGCGATGATCCGGTGATCCACGCCGCGCGGTGCGAGCGCGATCGCGAGATCGGCGCCGCGCAACGCCGCGCCGAAGATCTTCGGCGACTCGTCACCCGAGATCGTCGCGATCGCGTCGATGTCGGGCGAGCGCTCGACGACGACCGCGTTGTAGCGGCTGCAGGCGAGCGTGATGTGCGCGTCCGGAAACGACCGCCGCACCGACGCGATCGCCGGCGTCGAAAGGATCAAGTCGCCGACGCGATCGGTGCGCGACAGCACGATGCGCATCGCGCGGCTAGGACCGTTTCGCGCGCGCGAGCTCGTCGTAGTACGCCGCGCTCGCGAGCAGGCGCGCGGCGAGCAGACGACCGCGCGAGAGCGCGCCGCCGCCGTCACGCCGCAGCGAGCGTTCCAGGCGGGACACGAGCGGACTGCGGCGCAGCGCGTCGCCCAGCAGCCGCTGCGGCATCGTGTCGCCGATCGCGAGCGCGACGCGCCAGCTCGGGTGAAGGCGCTCGAGCCGCACGGCCGTGCGCGCCTGGGCGCGTACTTGCCGCAGCATCCCCTCGACGTTCTGCGCCGTCGGCCGCGGCTTGTAGTGGAAGACCACGGCGCGCGGGTTGAACGCCGCTTTCGTGCCGATCGCGCGCAGCCGCAGGCCCAGCTCGATGTCCTCCCAGCCGTATTCGCTGAACGATTCGTCGAAGCGGCCGCCGGCCGCATCGAGCCGCGAGCGCCGGACGGAAACGTTCGTCGTCCAGAACCAGTTCGCGCTGTAGTTCCTCCAGTTCCATACCGGCATCGGCAGCTCGTCGAACGAGTCGACGTTGATCGCCGCGCCGCGCACGACGACGTCGCCGTGCCGCTGGTCGGACGCGAGGTGCTCCGCCGCGAACACCGGCGTCGGCAGCACGTCGTCGTCGATGAATGCGATCCGCATTCCGCTGCAGCGCGCGATCCCGGCGTTGCGGGCCTTCGCAAGCCCGCCATTCGGCTGCCGCACGACGGTGAAGCGGCACGTCGCGATGCGCCGAGCACGCTCGATCACCGCCGGCGTATCGTCGTGCGAGCCGTCGTCGACGAGCACGACCTCGTACGCGTCGCGCGGCAGCGTCTGGTCGAAGCACGCTTCGAGCACGCGCTCCAGCAAGCGCGCGCGATTGTACGTACAGAGCTGGATCGAGAGTCGCATGGTGGCGGCGCGCGCCCGGTTCAGAAGCGCGTCGCGCATTGCGGCGGAACGTCCGCGCGGAACGCGCGGTCGACCTCCGCCAGCCGCGAGGCAGGCTCGAGCGTCGCCAGCCCGTGGCGAACCACGTCGCGCAGCCGCAGCGCGCCCATGACGACCGACGAGAGGTCGGCGATCCCGATCGCGATCGTCGCGTCCGGCGCGGCGGCGTCGTCCCGGCGCGCGCGCGTGCCGCCGCCGAAGCGCAGCGTCCGCGCGCCTGCGATCTCGGGCATCAGATCGTCGCGTACGTCGATGCGCAGCGTGAACGCATCGTACGACGCCGGAACGCATCCCAAGGCTGCATCGACGTCGACGATGCGATACATGACGCCGAGCCCCGCTTCGGCGTACCGATGGACGGCGGGCGGCGCGATCGCGACGAGCGAGGCATCGCGCGGGTCGCTGCTCTCGAGGAACAGCGACGGATCGCCCGACTCGATCGAAACGCGCGCGTACTGATCGCTCTGCGCGCGGAGGTAGCGGACGAGCGCGGCCAGCGCGCCCGCGTCCTCGGCCAGCATGTCGCGCACGACGATCTCGTCACGATTGCGCAACGATGCATCGGCCGGCAGCTGCACGGAGGTCTGCATGAAGCCGCGCAGCGTGCCGTCGCGCTCGACGCCGGCGACGCGCAGCTCGAGATTGCTCAGCGTGCGCAGCCACGACGATCGGGGCCGCGTCATCAGCCCATGGGTCGCGATGCGTACGCGCTCGTAGCACGCCGCGAGAGCACCGAGGTCGTCCTCACGGAGCAGGCGCACGCGCTCGGTGCCGCTCGACGCGCGCAACGTCGCCGGCACGAACGAGTACCGGTACGTGGGCGCGCCGTATCCGAACCCGAGCGCGCGGTAGAAGTCGAGACGAAACGGATAGAGCGCGGCGAACGCGGCGCCCCGCTCGCGATACATCGCGAGATACCGAGCGATCATCGCGCGCGCGATACCGCGCTTCCGGTGCGGAAGCGCGACGGCGAGCGCCCCGACGCCGCCCGTGAAGGCGTCGGTACCGTGAACGTTCATCGTGTAATCGTGCAGGAGCATGAGGCCCGCGAGCTCGCCGTCCCGCTCCGCGACGGCCCATTGCGTGCCTTCCTCATCGGCGGCGAATTGCAACCGCGCGGTGTACGCGCTCAGCGCGTCCGCCGTCGTCAGCCGCAGGATCGGGTACGCGTCGGCGTGGATTCGCGCGATGGCCGGCGCGAGCTCACGAAGCTCGTCGGGCGACACCGTGCGCACCGCGATCGGGTCGAGCGCGCGCGTCATCTACAGCCGAGCGCCGTTGGACACCGGAAACACCGGACGCACCACCACCACGTTGCCGTCCGCGTCGTTCATGCCGAGCACCAGCGCCTCGCTCGACACGCCCGCCACGCGCTTCGGCGGAACGTTGACGACCGCGCACACCTGCGTTCCGGCGAGCTCGCCGATCTCGGCTCCGAAATCGATGCGCAGTACGAACGGGGCTTGCGCGCTCCGGCCGACGCTTCCGCCGCGAGCACGGTGCCCGCGCGCAGGTCGACGCGCAGGAAATCGTCGTAGGCGATCACGCGTCAGCGTTCGGCGGTCGGCGCGAGGAGTCCGTCGAGCGCGGTCAAGATGCCGCGCACGTCGAGCTCGCGCACGCAGGCAAAATCGGGACACGTCTCTTTCCGGTCGCCGGGCGGACACGGATATGTCGGACGCACAATTGCGACGCGCGGTCCGCGCGGCGCCCAGCGATCCGGCTCGTCGGACTGCAGCGCGAAGACGCCGGTGGTCGGCGCGCCGACGGCCGCGGCAACGTGCATCGGTCCCGAGTCCATCGCGACGACGGCGAGCGCGTTTTCCGAAACCGCGCCGAACACGCCGATCGGCGTGCGTCCGGCGATCGACGTGACGTGCGCACCTGCATCGCGCGCGATGGTGCCGGCGATGCCCGCGTCGTCGCGCGAGCCGGTGACGACGACGTGCGCGTCGCGCTCGTCGGCAAGCCGGCGCGCAAGCCGCGCGAAGCCGGACGCCGGCCAGCGCGAGCGCTGCGCCGACAGCCCGCGCGTGGGGTGCAGCACGATGTAGGGCGCGGAGATGCCGAGCTCGTGCAGCAGCGCGCTCGCCGCTGCGCGCTCGTCGTCGCGGACGGCGAACTCGGGCATGCCCGCGCCGTCGCATCCGATCGCGCGCGCGTAGTCGAGGAGAATCTCGGTCCAGTGCGTCGCGCGGTCGCCGAGCTCGCTGCGCACGACGACGCGCTGCGTGAACAGCGGCGAATAGAGCCGCCGCGCCTGCCCCACGCGAACCGGGACGCGCGCGCGCCACGGCAGCAGCGCCGTCCGCAGCGTTGCCCACGTGACGACGGCGGCGCCGTAGCGCGACGGCAGCGCTTCACCGAACGGGATCACACGCGCGATCGACGGCACGTGTGAAGCGATGTCGGCGTGCGCGGGCAGCACGACGGCGTCGACGGCATCGAAGCGCGCGTGCAGCGCGCGCGCGACGACGCCCGCGAGCAACGTGTCGCCGATTCCGCCTCCGGTCGCGACGAGCAGCGCGCGCTCAGACGCCATCGAGCACTGCTTCCGCGAGCCTCGCCGGCGAAGCCTCGACATCGGACGCGCGCCACGCACGATACGCCGATGACCACGGGCGCCAGCGCGGAACCTGCGCATCGAAGTGCTCGTCCGGAAAGACGTCGAAGACGCATGCCGCCAGCATGCCCGCGACGTGCGCGGCGCCGGTGTCGACCGTGACGACGATCTCCGCGCGCCCCAGCGCTTCGACCCACGCGCGCGTCGTGGGGAACGTCTCCGGGTGGATGCCGGTCGCATCCGCGACGGCACGCGCCTCGCCGGGCGTCGCGACGAAGCGCGCGTGCGGCCGCAGCTGCTCGAGCAGCGCGCGCTGCGCCGTCGCCGTCACGCCGGTGGTCGTCCATTTCGTGCCCGTTTGCACGACCACCGGACGATCCGGCTCGCGCACGGAGCGAACCGTCGCGCTCGGGCGTTCGAGCAGCAGCGCGCGCAGCGCGTTGCGATCCGTCGGCGGCGCGTCCGCGCGCACGAGGCCGTCGCCGAGACGGTACATCACCTCGACCTCGTGCGCCGTCTCGCCGCCGACGCGCTGCGAGCGGCTCACGGCGCGCGTCGTGCGCGAGCGCACCCAGAGCGACTTCAGCGGACGCGCGGCGCCCGTCGTGAAGCCGACGCGCTGCGGGATGCCCGCCGCGAGCGCGAACGCTTCCGGCTCTTCGCTCGCGATCAGAGCAGCGTCGTACCGCATCGCCGCGATGTCCGTTTTCGCGCGCGCGGTCGTCTCCGGCGTCGATCCGTGCGCGGGCCACGGGATGCGCTCGAGCACGTGCTCCGCGATCAGCGCGCGCGGCGCGAACATGCCGGCGTTGCGCGTCGTCAGCGCCGCGCCCACCTCGTGCCCCGCCTCCCGCAACGCCGCGATCAGCGGCACGCAGACGGCGGCGTCGCCGACGCCGTCGAGACGCACCAGCAGGATGCGCATGCCCTACAGACGCTCGCGTTTTCGCAGCTGGCGGTCCAACTCTTCGGTGTAGATGCTGTCGAGCAGCATCCCGCGCGCAATCAGCGCGAGGGCCGGCGGCACGCGCGCCGACGACGCGATGCCGGCGAGCATCGGCTGCGCGAAGCCCGGGGCGAGCACGCGCGCGCGGACGAGGTTCAGCGCGTACGCTCCCGTCGCGAGTTTCACGCGCGCGCTCGGCGCCTTGCGCACGAAGCGCGCGGCCATGCGCGCCTTCTCGATCGCCTTCCCGAGCGCGTCCTCGAGCGATTCCGGCGTCGGCGGCTTGATGTGCCACAGGTACGCGTCCCACGCGAACTCACGCCGAACGCCGGACGCGCGCAGGCGGCCTCCGAGCTCGGTGTCCTCCCAGCCGTAGAGGTCGAACGCTTCGTCGAAGCCCCCGACGGCGCGCAGCGCCGACGCGCGCACGGATACGTTGCACGTGACGAAGAACGCGCGCGAGAAGTTCGCGGCCGTCGGCTCCGGACGGTCCGCGGCGCCGGCGACGTTGACGATCGGCCCCGACACGGCACGCGGCGAGGCGTCCGCGTCGTGCGCGCGCGCGTGCGCCGACAGAAAGTGCGCCGGCACGACGACATCGTCGTCGACGAACGCGATGACGTCGCCGCTCGCGTGCGCGATGCCGGCGTTGCGAGCCTTGCCGCGGTTCGGCTCCGGCACGAAGACGTACTGCGCGCCGTGCTCGCGCACCACGTCCGGCGTGGCGTCGGTCGACCCGTTGTCGACGACGATCAGCTCGTGCTCGGGCGGCTTCGTCTGCGCGCGCAGCGACGCGAGCGCCTGGTCGAGCAGCGGCGCGCGGTCCTTCGTCGCGATCACGACGCTATAGCGCATGCGCGCGCTCTTCGAGAATCGCCGCGGCCATTCGTTCCGCCGCGCCCGCATGCGCTGCGTACAATGCGCGGAGCTCGGCGCCGGTCGCGGCGCACCACGCGGCGTCGTTCCAGCGGTCGGCCGCCGCGCGTGCAATCTGCGACGGCAGGAGAATGCCGGACAGCTCGGCATCCAGCTCCTTGCCGGCGTCGATGTTGGGCTGCGCAAAGTACGTGAAGCGCTTCGCGACCGCCATGACGGCGGCGCGCTTCAGCACCGTCCCGACGACCGGCAGCTTTCCGACGTACTGCAGCGGCCCGCCGATCACCACGAGCTCTGCGGCGTTGGTCGGCGTGCACACGAGCGCGGGCACACCGATCGCCGCGAGCTCGACTACCTTCGTGCCCGGAATCGCGACCGCGAGCCTTGCCGCGGCTGCGGCGCGCAGCGCGGAGCGCACGAGCGGAAACCGTTCGCCGTCGGCGGCGATCGCGTCGTCCTCGAGGCGCGATGGGATGCCGTACATCAGCGGATGCTCGCCCCCGCGCGCGAGCGCGTCCCGGAGCGTCTCGTCAGGCACGAACGGTGAGCCCGCGAACGCGATGGGCACGTCGGGCAGCATGCGCCGCACCAGCAGCGCGACCCGCACGAACATCGGAAAGACATTCGCGATCTCGTGCTTGCGCGAGCCGGGAAAGAGAATGATGCCGTCGCGCGCAGCATCCGTCGGCGCATCGCCGAACGCCCCGGACGCTTCGCCGAGCGCGCCGTCGATCGCGAGGTTGCCGACGACGCGGACGCGCTCCGGCGGCGTTCCCCACGCCACGAGCTGTTTGCGGTTCGCGTCGTCGACCGCGAACACCGTCGCGAACGTGCGCGCGTACCGTTTGCGCGAAAACTTGTACGCGGACGCGACGCCGCCGAGGCGCGCGTGCACGCGCGCGGCGTGCGCGAGATCGCCGCCGAGATACTGCACGCGATCGACCGCGGCGGGCAGGCCGCCGACGCGCCGTCCGAGCGCGAAGCGGACGTACGCGGACGGCGGATATGCGTGCACGCCCGGGAACAGCGACTCGATGTACGACGCCTCCGTGCCGGTCGCGAAGTCGTCGGGAACGCAGAGTACGTGCGCCTCGATCGATGGGTCGCGCGCGCGCAGCGCCGCAAGGAGAGGCCGCAGCCAGCCCGCGAACTCGCCGGGCCCGTTCGCGGTGATCGCGATGCGCATGGTCGGCGCGTTCAGCGCGACCGGATCGTCGCGACCAAGTCCGTCGTGCTGCGACCCGGCTGGTGCGGCGCGAGCACGATGCGCCCGCCGTGGCTTTCGACGACGTAGCGCTCCGGCAGCTGTTCGACGCGATACTGCGCGCTCTTGACGTGCACGTCCGGTCGCAGAGCGTCGAGGAGCGTCTCGGGCGTTCGCTGACGAAAACCGACCACCGCGTCGACGCTGCGGAGCCCGGCGATGACTCGAGCGCGCTCCGCGAACGGCACGAGCGGACGATCCGGGCCTTTGCCGAGCAGCCGCACCGAATCGTCCTCGTTCAGGAGCACGATCAGCGCGTCGCCTTGTGCGCGCGCCCACGCGAGATACGCGACGTGTCCGGCGTGCAGCAGATCGAACACCCCGTTCGTCGACACGACGGTGCGCGCGGCCGCGCGGTGCTCGTCGCGCCACGCCACCGCAGCGCCTGCGTCGAGCAGCGGTGCGGCGAACGCGTCGCCGTTCACGCGCGGTGCTCCATGAGCGCGACGATCTCGGCCGGCTTCGCGGTCGCCGTCCCGAGCTTCTCCACGACCGCGCCCGCCGCGAAATTCGCAAGCTGCGTCGCGACGCCGGCCTCGATGCCGGCCGCAAGCGCCAGCGTCAGCACCGCGACGACGGTGTCGCCGGCGCCCGAGACGTCGAACACCGTGCGCGCGACCGCCGGCACGTCGACGCGCTCGCCGTCGGCGCCGAACAGCGACATGCCGTGCTCGCCGCGGGTGACGAGCACGTACCGGCAGCCGAGCATCCGCTGCAGCGCGCGCGCCGCGCGCTCGAGCGATGCCTCGTCCGTGATCGCGATGCCGGTCGCTCGCGACGTCTCGCCGGCGTTCGGCGCGACGCACGTGACGCCGGCGAACAGCGCCACGTTCGCCGGTTTCGGATCCGCGACGACGACGGGCGCGGCGAGCGCGGCGTCGACCACGTCGCGATGCACAAAGCCCTTCGCGTAGTCGCTCAGCACGACGGCGTCGGCGTCGCGCACGACGCTCCGCACGTGCTTGACGACGGCCGCGCGGTCGGCGTCGCGCAGCGGCGCGACCGACTCCCAGTCGGCGCGGACGACCTGCTGACTGTGCGCCACGATGCGCGTCTTCCGCGTCGTCGGCCGGTCCCTCAGCGTCACCAGCCCGTGTCCGTCGACGCCGAGGTCGTCGAACATCGCGCGCAGTCGCGCGCCTTCGGCATCATCGCCGATGCCGCCGACGAACGCGACGCGCGCGCCGAGCGCGCGCAGGTTGCTCGCGACGTTGCCCGCTCCGCCCAGCGTGAACGTGTGCTCGCGTACGGCGACGACCGGCACGGGCGCTTCGGGCGAGATGCGGGACACGTCGCCCCAGATCCACTCGTCGATCATCACGTCGCCGATCACGACGACGCGGCGACCGGCCATGCGCGCGAGCAGCTCCGCCGCGCGCGGCGCAGCGATCGCGTCAGTCAAACAGCAGCTCTTGCTCGACGAGGTCGCAGATGATGTGGCCCATCGTGATGTGGACTTCTTGCACGATCGCGCTGTAGCCGTCGGGGCCGATCAGCGCGAGGTCGGCGATGTCGGCGACCGCGCCGCCTCCGTTGCCGCTGAACGCGACGGTCACCGCGCCGGCCGCCTTCGCCGCTTCGAGACCGCGCACGACGTTCTTCGACGTGCCGCTGGTCGTGATGCCGACGACGACGTCGCCCGGCCGCGCAAGCGCTTCGACCATCCGCGCGAAGAGCTGCTCGTAGCCGAAGTCGTTCGAGATCGCCGTCACTGCAGACGTGTTGACCGTCAGCGCCTCCGAAGGCAGCGCCTTGCGCTCGCGAAGGAAACGGCCGCTGAACTCGGCGGCGAGGTGCTGCGCGTCCGCGGCGCTGCCGCCGTTGCCGAACCAGAGCACCTTGTTGCCGGCGCGGAACGCCTTCGTCATCGCGGCGACGATCGCGCGCACCTGGCGCTCGTAGTGCGGCCGCTCGAGCTGGCCCTTGCGGTCCGCGAGCAGCTCGTCGAAGGTCCTGCGTCCTTCGATCACGGTTCGATCCAAAACAGCTCCTGACCGAGCGAGACGAGCTCGCCGTTCTCCACCAAGACGTTCACGACGACGCCCGCGTAGTCGCTGTTGATCTCGTTCATCAGCTTCATCGCTTCGAGGATGCACAGCGGGTCGCCGGTCTGCACGCGGCTGCCGATCTCGACGAACGGATCGGCTCCAGGTGACGCCGCCCGGTAGAACACGCCCACGACGGGCGCGGTGACCTTGCGGACGTTCGGGGGAGCCGTTCGTGCGGCGGGCGCCGCTTCGGCGGCAGGCCCCGCCGGCGCGGCGGCGTGCGGCGCGCCGGTGCCCGGCATCGCGACGCCGGGCGCCGCGTAGACGACCGGCGCCGCGGACGCCTCGCGGCGGACGATCTCGATCTCGACGTCGCCCGTCCGGACGCGGATCGCGTCCAGGTCGAACTCGGCCGCGATGTCGCCCAGCGCGCGGACGCGCGCCGCCTCGTCCTGATCCATCACCCCGTCGCTTCGACAACGATGCGCGCGACCTCCGCCGCATCGGTCGGCAGCGGAAGCCGCCGGTCTTCGCGCGTGATCAGGTCGCGCAGCACCAGTTCGCCGCGTGCGAGCTCGTCGTCCCCGACGATGAGCGCCCATCGCGCGTTGTTGCGGTCGGCCGTCTTGAAGTGCGCGGTCAGCTTGCGATCCTGCAGGTCGGCGAACGTCGGCTGCGGCGAGCGCTCGCGCAGCGCGCCGGCGATTGCGACCAAGCGCTCGCGTGCCGCAACGCCCAGCGCGATCGCCTGCAGTCCCCGGCGCGGCACGGGCGCATCCGGCGACGTCCCGGCGACCGCCATGAGGAAGCGCTCCAGCCCGAGACCGAAACCGACGCCCGGCGTCGGCGGACCGCCGAGCTGGCTCACGAGGCCGTCGTACCGTCCGCCGCCGCACACCGTCCCCTGCGCGCCGATGTGGGACGACACGAACTCGAAGACCGTGCGCGTGTAGTAGTCGAGCCCGCGCACGATGCGCGGGTTCACGACGAACGGCAGGTGCAGCGCGTCGAGCAGGCGGCGCAGCGCGTCGAAGTGCTCGCGGCAAGCATCGCACACGTTGTCGAGCATGCGCGGCGCATCGGCGACGAACGGCGCATCGCGCTCGTCCTTCGAGTCGAGGATGCGCAGCGGGTTGCGTTCGAGCCTGCGTTGCGAGTCGCCGCTCAGCTCCGCGGCGTGCGGGCGGAAGTGTGCGAGCAACGCATCGCGATACTGCGGGCGGCAGTTCGCGTCGCCGACGCTGTTCACGTTCAGCACGACGTTCGGAATCGCGTATCGCTCGATGAGCATCGCGGCGATGTGGATCACCTCGGCATCGGCCTCGGCGCCCGCGACGCCGAAGCACTCGACGCCGAACTGGTGCGCCTGCCGCTGACGCCCTGCCTGCGGCCGTTCGTAGCGAAAGAACGGCCCGATGTAGTACAGCCGCTGCGGACCTTGCGCCAGCAGCTTGTGCTCGAGCAGCGCGCGCACGACGCCGGCGGTCAGCTCGGGACGCAGCGTCATGCTGCGCCCCGCCTTGTCGAGAAACGTGTACATCTCTTTCTCGACGATGTCGGTCGTCTCGCCCACGCCGCGCGCGAACAGCTCGGTGGCCTCGAAGATCGGCGTGCGAATCTCGCCGTAGCCGAAGCGCTGGGCGATGTCGCGGCAGGATGATTCCAGCGCGATCCATCGCGCGGACTCCGGCGGAAAGACGTCGCGCGTGCCGCGCGGAGCGCTGATCGGGTTCACGGTCGAGCGCCCGGTTCGGGCTTTACGTGACGGCGGCCTCGCGCGGCTCGAGCAGCTCGACCGGGATGCCGTTCGGATCTTCGACGAACGCGATCCAGCGCGAGCCGCTCGGCGCTTTCTTCGGTTCCTTGACGATCTTCACGCCGTTTCGGCGCATTCGCTCGACCGCCGCATGCAAGTCGCCCTCGATTTCGAGCGCGAGGTGTTCGTAGCGGTTGCCGATCTCGTACGGCGGGTGCTCCTCGAGATCGTAGACGAGCTCGATGTACGAATCCCAGCCCGATCCGACGAACGCCATGTCGGCGTTGCCGGGATAGTGGAACGGTCCGCCGAGCAGCTGGAGCCCCATCTTATTGGTGTAGAAGTCGATCGACTCGTTCATGTCGTTGACGAAGATCGACGTGTGCAGGAAGCGCGGCATGGCGGACCGCTACGCGGCGCGGCTCGCGGCTTCCCGCGTGCCGAGCCACGGCAGCGGGACGAACGTCGCCGCGAGCGCGCAGCAGAGCACGAGGCCGCCGAGAACGGTCATCGCCGTCCACGACTCGCGCATGAGCAGCGACATCGCGACGCCGATGGCGAGCGCGGTGTACTCGACGCCGATCGTCGCGACGCTCACGCCGAGCCGGCGGATGGCCGCCGCGAACGTCGTCTGCGCCACCAGCGTCGAGCCGATCGCGATCTCGCCGAAGAACCACCACGCGATCCGCGGCGAGTCCGTCACGTGCGCGATCGCCCCGCCTTTGCCGGCCGCCACGCCCGCCACGAGGAGCACGGCCATCGAGATCGTGCCGACGAGCGACATCGTCATGACGCCGTTCATGCGCGCGCCGACGATCCGCAAGAGGCACGCGTACGCCGCGAACGCGAGCAGCCACACGATCATCAGGAGATCGCCGATCAGCGCCGAGCGCGACCCGCTGTGCGTCGCCGCGAGGATGGACACGCCCGCGATCCCGAGCATGAGCGCGAACCACTGCCGGCGGTCGAGGGGCTCGCGGAACGCGAGCGCCGCGGCGGCGGTGTTCACCACCGGCGCGAGGCCGAGCAAAAACGAGATGTGCGCGACCGACGTGTACTGCGCCGCGACGGTGAACAGGACGCTGATCAGCAAGCCGAACACGAGCCCCGCCGCAACGACCGCCGCCCACCGCTTCGCGTCGAGCCGCGGCGGGTTCACGCGCCATGACGTCGCGAGCGCGAACAGGAACATCGGCAACACCCACGCCGCCCGCGCAATCGAGACGGTCATGCCGTCGAAGACGCCGGGGTCGGCGGCGTACACCGCTTTGCTCGCCGGGCCCAGCAGCCCCCAGCCGAGCGCCGTTACGAGGACGAAGATGACGTTCTGAAGCGATCGGCTCGGCAACGCGTCAGATTCCGGCCGCGATCGCGATGACGAACGGCGCCGTGAGCGCGGCGCCCGCCAGCACGCCGGCGACGAACACGGCCAACGGGCGCATCGCACCGGCGCCGACGAGCGCGAGGATGACCGGTGCCACGAGCAGCGTCGTCATGCCGGCGTCGTGGAACGGCTGCAGCGCGGCGATGCCGTCGAGGCCGTGCCCGGTCCACCACATCTGCGCGAGGCGCGACACGATGCCGAACACCAGCGCGTAGCCCACCAAACGGATCACGAACGCGACGAACATGCGGGCACGGCGCTTCTGGACCGTGGTGAAAGGTCCCGCCGCACGTGCGCGAAGAGCGCTTGGTGTTCCAGAGTCCGATGTCACCGCTCCACGCGTGGGGTGATTTCTACGTCATCGCCGGAACCGCAGCCGCGTCGCTGACCGGGCTCATGTTCGTCGTCATCACGCTCGTCGCGAGCCTGCGCACGGCCAGCACGCGGCAGGGCATCGCGACGTTCAGCACGCCGACCGTCGTCAAGTTCTCGTTCGCGCTCGGGATCGCGCTCGTCTTGGCCGCACCCTGGCCGACGCTGTACTGCGCGGCGACGCTGCTCGCGCTCGCGGCGGTCGGCGGCACGATCTATGCGAGCGTCACCTACAAGCGCGCGCGGGATCAGGTGCGAGCGGCGGACGGCGTCGACTACGAGCCCGACGCCGAGGACCGCTGGTTCTATGCGTACTTGCCGCTGATCGAGTACGTCGCGATCCTGATCGCCGCCCTCATGCTGCCCTTCCGTCCCCACGCGGCGCTGTTCGTGCTGTGCGGCGCGACGATGCTGCTGATCTTCAACGGCATCCACAACGCGTGGGACGTGGTCACATTCGTCACGGCGAAGCGCTTGCCGCAGGCCGACGGCGGCGTGCCGCGCGACGTCAGTGCAGAAAGTAGCGAAACGTAGAGAAGACGAGCGCGACGTTCCGCTCGTCGGCGGCCGCGACGACCTCCGCATCGCGGATCGATCCTTGCGGCGCGATCACGGCGGTGCAGCCGGCGTCAGCAGCGGCGAGCAGTCCGTCGGCGAACGGGAAGAAGCCGTCGCTCGCGCATGCGGCGCCGCGCACCTGCTCGTGCGCGCGATGCGCCGCGATCTGCACCGCGCTGACGCGATTCGTCTGCCCGGCGCAGATGCCGCGCGACACGCCGTCGCGTGCGATGACGACGCCGTTCGACTTCACGTGCCGCACGACGTCCCACGCGAACGCGAGATCGCGCCACTCCGCGTCCGTCGGCGCGCGGCGCGACGCGACGGTCCACGACTCCGGCGGCGCCTGCGGGTCGTCGTCTTCCGCGAGCACGCCGCCGAGCGCGCTGCGCACGCGCAGCTCGCGCGCGATGCGCTCGGGCGCGCCGCGACGGTAGCGCATGATGCGCAGGTTCTTCTTGCGCCGCAGCCGCGCGAGCGCGTCCTCGTCGAACGCCGGCGCCGCGACGATCTCCAGGAAGAAGCCCGCCAGATGCTCCGCGGCCGCAGCGTCGATCGTGCCGTCGGCCGCGATGATGCCGCCGTACGCCGACACCGGATCGGCATCCAGCGCGTCGCGCACGGCGTGCGCGACGCTCGCACGGTCGGCGACGCCGCACGGCACCGTGTGCTTCACGATCGCGGCGCGCACGGCGCCGCCCTGCGGCGCCGCGGTCGGACGCGGCGCGCGCACGAGCAGCCGCAGCGTCGCGTCGAGATCGAGCAGGTTGTTGTACGAGAGCGCCTTGCCGCCGAGCTGTTCCGGCAGATGCGCCTCGCGCTCGAGGTAGAAGGCGGCGCGGTCCTGCGGGTTCTCGCCGTAGCGCAGCGGCTGCTCGATCGGGATCGTCAGCGCGAGCGAACCCGGAAGCTCGTTTGCGAGCAGTCCGGACTCGAGGTAGCGCGCGATCGCGCTGTCGTATTCTGCGGTCCGCTCGAACGCGCGCGTCGCCAACCGCCGCCGCGCCGCCTGATCGAGGCCGTGTGCGCCGAGCGCGACGACGAACGACTCGTACTGCGACGGATCGCTCAGCACGGTGACGTGCTCGTAGTTCTTCGCAGCCGCGCGCAGCAGCGAGACGCCGCCGATGTCGATCTGCTCGATCGCCTCCTGCAGCGTCGCGCTTTCCTTCGCTACCGTCGCCTCGAACGGATACAGGTTCACGACGACCGTCGAGATCGTCGGAATGCCGTGGCGCTCGGCTTCGGCACGATGCACCGGGTCGTTGCGGTCCTTCAAGATGCCGCCGAAGACGTTCGGGTGCAGCGTCTTGACGCGTCCGTCGAAGAGCGACGGATAGCTCGTCAGCTCGCCGACGTCGTGCGCGTCGACACCGTGCTCGCGCAGGTGCGCGCGCGTGCCGCCCGTCGCGTAGATCGGGATGCCGCACTCGACGAGCGCGTGCGCGAGCGGCACGATCCCGGTCCGATCGTACACGGATAGCAGGGCTGCGTCAGCGTTCACCGGCGGACCGCAGCGGAGCGAGCACCGCGAAGCGTTCCGTGCTCACACGGAGGCGACTTCACGCTGCCGCTCTTCGAGGGCCGGCGGCGCGACCGGACGGTCATCGAGCGTGACGCCCACGATCGAGCTCACGCCGGGCTCCTGCATCGTCACGCCGTACATGCGCTCGGCGAGCTCCATCGTCTTCTTGTTGTGCGTGACGATCAGCATCTGCGCCGTCTTCGACACGTCGCGGATCTTGGTCGAGAGCCGCTCGACGTTCGCATCGTCGAGCGCCGCGTCGACCTCGTCCAGCAGGTAGAACGGCGACGGCTTCACCGCGATCAGCGCGAAGATCAGCGCGGAGGCCGTCATCGCGCGCTCGCCGCCCGAGAGCGCCGCGAGCGCCGTCATCTTCTTCCCCGGCGGCTGCACGGAGATCTCGATCCCCGTCTCGCTGAGGTTGTCCGGGTTCGTCTGCCACATCTCGGCGCGGCCGCCGGGGAAGAGCTGTTCGAACACGTCGCTGAAGCGCGCCTTCACCGCATCGAACGTCTCGTTGAACTGGACCTGGCACGACGACTCGATCTGGGCGATCGTCGAGAGCAGCGTCTCCCGCGCTTTGTGCAGATCGTCCATCTGCTCGCGCAGGAAGCGCTCTCGCTCGGTCAGCTCGTCGCGGTCGGCCTCGGCGTTCAGGTTGACGTTCGCCTGCAGCCGCACGAGCTCTTCGCGCAGTCGCGGAAGCTCGTCCACGACCTCCTCCGGCTCGCTCGCGTAGCGTGCGAGCACGTCCGACTGTTCCTCGCCGGTCGCCGGATTCTGCGCGAAGGTCTGCGCGAGCATGCCGAGCTCCGCATCGATTTCGGCGAGCCGGCGGCGTCCGGACTCGCCCGCCGCGGTCGCTTCGCGGTCGCGCGCGTGCGCGGCACGCTCGTCGGCCTCGCGCTGCGCCGCTTCGTCGGCCGTCGCCTCGCGCTTCGCGCGCGCCTGGTCGACCGCGGCGTCCGCCGTCGTGACGCGTTCACGCGCCGTGCCGAGCGTGTCGTGCAATTCGGTGACGCGCGCGCGAAGCGTGTCCAGCTCCTGCTGCATCGAGGCGCGCGCCGTCGCGGCGCGCTCGGCGTCCGCATCGAGCAGGCCGAGCCGTGACACCGACGCATCGTGCTCCGCGCTGAGCGCCGCGATCTGCTCGCGCAGGCCGCTCGCGGAGGCGACGACCTCGCTCTGTCGCGCTTCGACCTCGGCGATGCGACCGCGCGCCGTCGCGAGCTGCCGTTCGAGGGCGGCGCGCTGCTCCGAGAGATCGACGTGATCGTCGGCGACGCGCTCCAGCGCGTGCAGCCGCGAGCGCACGTCGTCGGCCGCCGCGACGACGTTCGCGACGCGCGCGCCGGCCGTCGCGAACGCGGCGTCGACGCGCTCGATCTCGGCGATGAGCCCTTGCAGCTGCGTACGCACGTCGCGGAGCGCGACCTCGGCGTCGTTCGCGAGACGCGTCGCCTCGTCGCGCTCGGCCGACGCCGCGTCGAGCTCCGACTTCGCCGCGATGCCCTCGCGCTCGACGCCGTCGAGCTCGGCGCGCAACTGCGGGATGCGTTCCTTCAGCGTCTCCGCCTGCGCGCGCCGCGCGAGGATCGACCGCTCTTTGCGGAAGCGCCCGCCGCTGATTGCGCCGCCGCCCATGATCTGATCGCCTTCGAGCGTGACGATCGAGTCGCGGAAGCCCTCGCCGCGCGTGAGCGCGATGCCGGTGCGAAGGTCGTCGACCACGAGCACGCGGCCGACGAGGAACGCGACGATCCCACGATAGCGCGGCTCCGCGCGCACGAGCGTGTGCGCGTAACCGATCACGCCGGCGCGTCCACCCAGGTTGCCGATCTCGCGCCCCTCGCGCTCTGCGAGCGTGTCGAGCGGAAGCAACGTCGCGCGCCCGAGCTCGCGTTCGCGCAAGTAGGCCACGGCCGCTTCGGCGTCTTCGGACGTCTCCGCGATGATGTTCGAAAGCCCCGCGCCGAACGCGATGTCGAGCGCGCGCGCGTACCGCTCGTCGGTCGAGATCAGATTCGACACGACGCCGTGCAGGCCGCGCAGCACGCCGCGCTGCGCCGCTTCGACGACCGAGCGCGTGCCGTGCGCGTGGCCTTCGAGCGCCGCTTCGAGCTCTTCGATCGTGTGCAGCCGCGACTCCGCGCCCGCCAGCTCGGATGCGATCTCGCGCCTCCGGCGCTCAAGGTCCGCGACGCGCTGCGTGACCGCATCGCCGTGCTCGCGCGCGACGCGCGCCCGCTCGTGCTGCGCGGTCGCTTCCGCCGCGTAGCGCGCGATCAGCAGCTCGCGCTCCGAGAAGCCCCCGCGCGCCTCCTCAGCCGCCTTCGCGTGCTCGTCGCGCTCGGCCGTCGCCGCCGCGTGTTCGCGCTCGAGCCGCTCGATGTCGGCGCGCGCCGACGCGATCTGCGCGCGGCGTTCGGCCTCGTTGGCCGCGCGCTCGGCAGCGAGCGCTTCGACTGCGCGCAGCTCTTGATAGACGCCGTCGAGCGCGCGGCGCGCCTCCGCGACGTCGTTCGCCGCGGCGACCTCACGCTCGCGCGACGCGTCGCTCTCCGCGGCGAGCGGCACGATCCGATCTTCCAGCGACGCGATCGACTCGCGGAGCGACGTGCGCTCGGCCTCGACCCGCTCGCGATCCGCGACGACGGCGCTCGACTGCCGTTCGAGGCCGTCGCGCCGCGCGACCGCCGCGGCGAGATCCGCTTCCGTGCGCGCGAGCCCGGCACGCGCGGTTTGCGCATCGGCGCGGTGCTGGTCGAGCTCGAGCTCGAGCGTGTACAGCGTCTCGCGCAGCGACGAGAGCTGCGCGCCGAGCTGCGCCGCACTCGCGGCCGCCGCGGCGCGCGCGTTCTCAAGCGCTTCCAGCTCAGCTGCGACGTGCTCGCGTTCGGCGCGCCGTGACGACGACGCGCGCAGGTACGAGAGGATCTCGACGTCGCGCACGCGCGCGGTGACGCGCCGGTAGCGCTTCGCGCGACGCACCTGTGTCTCCAGCTCGGGGACGCGGCGCTCGAGCTCGGCGATCAGATCGTTGACGCGGATCGCGTTCTGCTCCGTCGCTTCGAGACGGCGCAGCGCCTCGTGCTTGCGCGCGAGGAACTTGCCGATGCCGGCGGTCTCTTCGAACAGCGCCCGGCGTTCCGTCGGCTTCGACGAAAGGATCGCATCGATCTGGCCCTGCGAGACGATCGCGTACGAGCCCGGGCCGAGGCCGGTGCCCATCAGCAGCTCGTGCACGTCGCGCAGCCGCACGGGCGCGCGGTTGATGTAGAACTCCGACTCGCCGACGCGGTACGCGCGCCGCGTGATCTGCACTTCCGCGAAGTCGAGCGGCAGCACGCGCTCCGCGTTGTCGAACGTCAGCGAAACCTCGGCCATGCCGAGCGGCTTGCGCGTGTTGTTGCCCGCGAAGATCACGTCTTCCATCTTCTGCGAGCGCAGGCTGCGCGACGATTGCTCGCCGAGCACCCAACGAATCGCGTCGACGAGGTTCGACTTCCCGGAACCGTTCGGGCCGACGACGGCGGTCGTGCCCGCGATGAAGTCGAGGGTCGTCGCTTCGGCGAACGTCTTGAAGCCGAAGACTTTGAGGGACTTGAGCCGCATGGGTGGTTAGAGAGGCGCTCCGCGATCGGGTGTACGGGGGGAACGCGGCCGCCGACGCCGCTCCAGCGCGATGACGCGCCCGTCGTTCTTCGACGCCGGCGCGGGCGGCGCTTGCGGATGGCGCGCACGCAGCGTCGAGAGCGCCATCGCGGCTGCGCTCTGCTGCGCGACCTTCTTCGAAGGGCCGATGCCTTCGCCGAGGATCTCGTCGCCGACGCGCACTTGCGAGGTGTAGCGCCGGTCGGCGGGCGGTCCCTCGGCCCGCTCGTAGTAGAGCGGCGTCAGCCGCAGCACGCCTTGCGCGTACTCCTGCAGGTCCGTCTTCGCGTCGCGCTCGCCGGCGTTGTGCCGGTCGGCCGGCGTCAGATGCTCGTTCTCGAGGAAGCGCGCGACGCGCTCGAGATCGGTCGCCTCGTACAGCGCGGCGACGAACGCCTCGAACGTGTCGGCGAGGATGCTCTCGTTCGCGCTGCCGCCCGACCGCTCCATGCCGGCGCCGAGCACCACGAGCTCGGAGAAACCCAGCCGGCGCGCCGTTTCCGCGCATGCGGCGCCGCTGACGAGGTATGCCTTGCGCCGCGTCAGCGCGCCTTCGGACAGATCGGGATACTTCGTCATGAGCCAGCGCGACGCGACGAACCCGAGCAGCGCGTCGCCGAAGAACTCGAGACGTTCGTTGGAGTCGCCCTCGCGTTCGCGCGACGCGCTCGCATGCACGAATGCGCGCTCGACGCGCGACGTATCGACGTCGCCGGCGCCCGCCGCCTTCATCAACGCGCGCAACCGAACGCGCCTTCGCTCGCCGCTCACGGTGCGTCGCCCCGGATCGTCATCAGTCGCGGTATCGTGCGAACACGACCGACGTGTTGTGCCCGCCGAAGCCGAAGCCGTTGGAGATCGCGACGTCGACCTGCGCTTTGCGCGCGACGTTCGGGATGTAGTCCAGGCGGCACTCGGGATCCGGAACATCGTAGTTGACCGTCGGCGGCAGCATGCCGTGGTGCAGCGCGAGCGCGGTTGCAATGCCTTCGATCGCGCCGGCGGCGCCGAGCAGGTGCCCGTGCATCGACTTCGTCGACGACACCGCGAGCGAACCGCTGGTCGCGTGCTCGCCGAAGACGCGCTCGATCGCCTGCGATTCCGCCGCGTCGCCGAGCGGGGTCGACGTGCCGTGCGCGTTGATGTAACCGATCGACTGCGGCGTCACGTCGGCGCGCTCGAGCGCGCGCTGCATGGCGAGCACGACGCCTTTCGACTCGGGGTCGGGCTGCGCGATGTGGTACGCATCGGCCGACTGCCCGTAGCCGAGCACCTCCGCGTAGATCTTCGCGCCGCGCGCCAGCGCGAACTCGCGGTCCTCGAGGATGAGGACTCCCGCGCCTTCGCCGAGCACGAAGCCGTCGCGTTCCTTGTCGAACGGACGCGACGCGCGCTCCGGCTCGTCGTTGCGCGTCGACATCGCCTTCATCGACGAGAAGCCGCCCATCGCGGTCGGAATCACCGCCGCTTCGCTGCCTCCGGTCACGACCGCGACCGCTTCGCCCAGCACGATCTTGTCGTACGCGACGCAGAAGGCGTCGTTCGCGCTGGCGCAGGCGGATGAAAGCGCGAAGACGGGCCCGCGGAGGCCGTAGTTCATCGAGATCTGCGCGGATGCCGCGTTGCCCATCAGCATCGGCACGAAGAACGGCGAGACGCGATCCCACGTCTCGGTCGGCCCGACCGCGAGCGTGCCCGTTTCGATCGTGATGATGCCGCCGATGCCGGTCGCGACGATGGCGCCCGTCCGGGTGCGCACGTCCGGGTCTTCGGGAAAGTTCGCGTCCGCGATCGCCTCGCGCGCGGCCGCGAGCGCCATCTGCGTGTAGCGGTCCATGCGGCGCGCGTCGCGGCGCCCGAACAGCGCGTCGGCGTCGAATCCCTTGACCTGCGCGGCGATGCGCGTGGGCAGCCGCTTCGCGTCGAATGCCGTCAGGAGCGCGATGCCGCTGCGGCCCGCGATCAGCCCGTCCCAGAACTCTGCGACCGTGTTGCCGAGCGGCGTGATGGCGCCCATACCCGTGATGACGACTCGGCGTTTCTCCAAAACGCAAACCGGTTCGGAAAGCACCCCAACGCCCCTCCCGCGATGCTACCTTCCGGCCGCACGTGGGTAGTGCACAGCGCAATGAGCGCACGGCATGTCCCGGCCGGCCCTTCAATGCTGACCGCGGTCCGCAGTCTGTCGACGTCCGGCGACCTCTCTCGCACGCCGGACTTCCTCATGCGCACCGCCCGCGAATACGGTCGCGCCGCGTCGTGGCGCATGCCGCGCGGGCGCTTCTGGTTCGTCGACGACCCGCCGCTGATCGAGGCGGTGCTCACCGCCAGCGGCTACGACCTCGTCAAGGGCCGTGGGCTGCAGCGCATGCGCCGCCTGCTCGGGATGGGTCTGCTGACCAGCGACGAGCCGCTGCACCTCGCGCAGCGCCGCCTCGTTCAACCGGCGTTCCATCGCGACCGGATCGCGCGGTACGCCGCGACGATGATCGGCGTCGCGCGCGCCGCCGCCGAGCGCCTCGCCGACGGTGAGACCGTGGCGATCGATGCCGTGATGAACCGCGTCGCGCTTCGCATCGTCGCCGCGACGCTGTTCTCGGCGGACGTCGACGACGATGCCGACGCGATCGGGCGCTCCGTGAACGACGCGATGGACGCGTTCCCGGCGAGTCTCGGCCCGCTCGGCGAGCTGATGGACCATCTTCCGTGGCTTCCGGTGACCCGCCGCTTCCGAGGCGCCCGGGACCGCCTGGACGGCGTCATCGCGCGCCTGATCGACGAGCGCCGCCGCGACCCGAGCGACCGCGGCGACGTGCTCTCGATGCTGCTCGCGTCGCGCGATGAGGAGGGCGCCGCGATGCCGGTGCAGCTCGTCCGCGACGAGGCGCTCACGCTGATCCTCGCCGGACACGAGACGACGGCCAACGCGCTCGCCTGGACGTGGGACGCGCTCGCGCGCAATCCCGAGATCGAGGCGCGCCTTCACGCGGAGCTCGACGCGGTGCTCGGCGACCGCGATCCGGAGCCGGCCGACTACCCGCGGCTCACGTACACGCGCGACGTCGTGGCCGAGGCGATGCGGCTTCGGCCGCCGGCGTGGATCCTCGGGCGTCGCGTCGTCCGGCCCTTCGCGCTCGGACCCTGGCGCGTCGAACCCGGCTCGGTCATCTTCGTCTCGCAGCTCGTCACGCACCGGAACGATCGCTTCTGGCGCGAGCCGGAGGCGTTCCGGCCGGAGCGCTGGTCGAACGGCGAGACCGCCGCGCTGCCGCGCTTCGCCTACTTCCCGTTCGGCGGCGGCAACCGCATCTGCATCGGCGAGAGCTTCGCGTGGACCGAAGGCGTGCTCGTCCTTGCGACGCTCGCGCGCCGGCTGCGGTTCCACGGCATCGACCCGACGCCGGTGCCGCTCGACCCGCTCGTCACCCTCCGGCCCGGGCGCCCGATCCGCATGCGCGTCGAGGCGCGCCGGTCCGCCGTTTCCGTTTGACCGGCTTCCCCGGCCGGTGATATGATCTCGCGGCTATGTTCCGGTTCGACCTTCAGCTGTTCGCGTCCAAGAAGGGCGCCGGCTCGACACGCAACGGCCGCGACTCGAACGCGCAGCGCCTCGGCGTCAAGCGCTTCGGCGGCGAGCTCGTCGTCCCCGGCAACATCATCGTCCGCCAGCGCGGGACGCGGTTCCATCCCGGCCAGGGCGTCGGCATCGGCCGCGACCACACGATCTTCGCCGTGGTCGAAGGCCACGTGACGTTCTCGAGCTCGAAGAATCGCAAACACATCAGCGTCGTGCCTAGGGTCTAACGGCGCTCCGCCCCCGGCTGCGCGCCCCCCACGCCTTCGGCGCGGGGCCCCCGATCCGACCTCGCACGAACGTTTCCGTTGAGGCACGACATCGCGGCGCTCGGTCCATGACCGTCGCTGCGTAACCGTGCAGTTCATCGACGAGGCGACGATCAACGTGGCGGCGGGCAACGGCGGCGACGGCATCGTCGCGTGGCGCCGCGAGAAGTACGTGCCGAAGGGCGGCCCCGCCGGCGGCGACGGCGGCCGCGGCGGCGACGTCGTGCTGGTCGCCGATCCGGAGCTCGGCACGCTGGTCGATTTCCGCTTCAAGAAGCAGTTCGCCGCGGAATCCGGCAAGGCCGGGTCGACCTCGAACAAGTCCGGCAAAGCGGGCGAGGACCTCGTCGTCCGCGTCCCGGTCGGCACCCTCGTGACGCGCACCGAGCTCGATCCCGAAGGGAACCGCTCGCACGCGCGGCTCTTCGCGGACATGAGCACCGCCGGCGAGCGCGTGCGCGTCGCCAAAGGCGGGCGCGGCGGTCTCGGCAACCAGCATTTCGCGACGGCCGCGCGCCAGGCGCCGCGCTTCGCGTACAACGGCGAGCCCGGCGAGCGCGTCGAGCTGCGTCTCGAGCTGAAGCTGCTCGCGGACGGCGGCGTGATCGGTTTGCCGAACGCGGGGAAGTCGACGCTGCTGTCGGTCGTGAGCGCGGCGCGGCCGAAGATCGCCGACTATCCGTTCACGACGCTCGAGCCGCAGCTCGGCGTCGTCCGCGTCGCCGAGTACGAGTCGTTCGTCATGGTCGACGTGCCGGGACTGATCGAGGGCGCGCACGCCGGCGCGGGCCTCGGCGACCGCTTTCTGCGCCACGTCGAGCGCACGCGCGTGCTCGTGCACCTCATCGCCGGCGATACGTCGCCCGACGACGTGCTCGCGAACAAAGCGACGATCGAACGCGAGCTCGCCGCATGGAATCCGGCGCTTCTCGAGCGTCCGACGATCGTGGTCGTCACGAAGCTCGACCTTCCCGACGCGCGCGCGACGTTCGCGTCGCTGCGCGAGCGCATCCCCGATCTGCGCGGCATCTCCGCGGCGACCGGCGAAGGCGTGCGCGAGCTCGTGTACGCGACGTGGGAAACGATCCGCGCGACGCCGCCGCCGCAGATCGCGCAGCCGGAACCCGCACTGATCGAGCTCGCTCCCGACGAACCGTTCGCGATCGAGGTCGAGGACGGCGTGTACGTCATCAGCGGCGAGCGCGTCGAACGTCTCGCGCGCATGACGGATTTCGATTCTGACGAAGCGCTCGCGCGGTTCGAACAGATCCTGGCGAAGATGGGCGTCGAGAAGAAGCTTCGCGAGCTCGGCGTGCGTGAGGGCGACACGGTGCGGATCGCCGGCGTCGAGTTCGACTACAGCTGATGGCTTTGGCGGTCGGCGCTCGGGTCACGGCGCGGCGGGGCGGTGCGGCGGGCACGCTCCCGGCGCGCATCCTGCGCTCTGGTCGCTACGTTCTCGCGCGCTTCCGCCCTCCGGGCTCACGCGCGTTCGAAAGTACCCGCCGCACCGCCCCGCCGCGCCGTGACCCTCCCGGCAACATCGCCGCGTACGAGGCGATTTGCCGGTGAAGCTGGGGATTTTTGGTGGCTCTTTCGATCCCGTGCACAATGGGCATTTGTTTGTGGCCGAGGCGGTGCGGGAGGCGTGTTCGCTGGATCGGGTGTTGTTCGTGCCGACTCGTGAGGGGAAGCACTATCGTTTTGGGGCGATGAATGCTTCGCGTGAGGATCGGGCCGCGATGGTGCGCTTGGCGATTGCGGCGAACGTTGCGTTCGCGATCGATGAGAGCGACTTGAGCGATGAGGCGACCGGCTATACCGCGGATTTGCTGCCCCGGCTGCGCGCGCGTTACCCGGACGACGAGTTCACGTTCGTCGTCGGTGGTGACTCGCTCGTGCGGTCGCGGTGGCAGCGGTTGGACGACGTGATCGACATGATCGCGGCGCTGGTCGTCGCGCCGCGCGGCGGCGTGACGAACGGCGACATCGACGACGCGCTCACCGATCTCGATGCGGAGCGGCGGGCGAAGATTCGCACGCTCGATCTTCCGCTCGTTGCGGAGTCGGCGACGTTGATTCGCGAGCGGCTGCACGCGGGTGCGAGCGTGCGGTATCTGGTGCCGGAGCCCGTGTTTCGCTACATCGGCGAACGCGGGTTGTATCGCGCATGACGGCGGCATCGTATTCCGTCGATCGCGAGATCGGCGGCGTGAGCGCGCGCGAGCTGGCCGAGACGTATGGGACGCCGCTGTTCGTGGTCGACCTCGACGTGCTCGATCTCGAGATCGACGGCTTGTTGCGCGCGTTCGCCTCGCGCGGGATCGCGGTCGGGTATGCCGGGAAAGCGTTCTTGTGCGCGGCGTTCGCGGAACATCTCGCCGGCACGCCGCTGCGGCTCGACGTGTGCTCGCTCGGCGAGCTCGTGACGGCCGAGCGCGGCGGTTTTCCCGCGACGCGCACGTATTTCCACGGCTGCGGCAAGACGGACGAGGAGCTGCGCGCGATCGTCGAGCACCGCGTCGCATTCGACGTGGTCGACAACCGCGAGGAGCTCGAGCGGCTCGCGGCGATCGCGCGTCGCGACGATCCCGTCGACATGATGCTGCGGCTGAACACGGGCATCGAAGCGCACACGCACGCGTTCGTCCGCACCGGCGGCGAGAACACGAAGTTCGGCGTCCCGCTCGACGAGCTCGGCGACGTGCTGCTCCGCGTCGCGGCGCTGCCGCAGCTGCGGCTGATCGGGCTGCACTCGCACCTGGGGTCGCAGATCGCCGACGTCGCGCCGTTCATGGCGAACCTCGACGAGCTGATCGCGGCCGCTCAAACGGCACGGAAGCTCGAGCTGCCGTCGCCGAGCTGCTCTGCGGCGGGGGGATCGCCGTCGAGGAAGGCCCGCAAGACCTGCGTCCCCTCGACGTCGCTGCGCTGGCCGACGGCTTGGCATCGCGCGCGGCCGAGAGCGGCCTGCGCGTCGGAATCGAGCCGGGCCGGGCGGTGGTGGCGCGCGCCGGCACGACGCTCTACCGCGTCATGGCGGTCAAGACGCAGGGCCGGCGGCGCTTCGTCGTCCTCGACGGCGGGATGGCCGACAACCCCAGGCCGATGCTCTACGGCGCGCGGCACATCCCGGAAGTGATGGTGGCGAGCGCGCTCGGGCCCGACGAACCGGCGACGCTGACCGGGCGCTCGTGCGAGAACGACGAGATGGGCGACTACGTGATGCCGCGCGGCCTCGTCGCGGGCGACCTCGTTGCGATGCGGATCACAGGTGCCTACACCTACAGCATGGCGAGCAATTACAATCGGTTCGGCCGGCCGCCCGTCGTGTTCGTTCGCGACGGCCACGATCGGCTCGTCGTGCGCGGCGAATCGCCCGACGACGTGATGCGTCTCGACGTCGTATGAAGATGCGCGACGAAAAATTCCGCGCGCGGGGCGTTGTCAAGCGTACGCGCGCGCACGTACACTGAGCGTATCGAACATCAGGTCACGCTCGAATCGATCGCGCTTGCGAGCGCGTCGCCGCGGCGGCGCGAACTGCTCGGCTCGCTGGGCTTGCACGTCACTGTCGTTCCGAGCGCGTACGACGAGACGCCGCTACCCGGCCTCGCGCCTGCGGAGGTCGCGCTCCGGCACGCGCGCGGGAAAGCCGAAGCGGCGATGCCCGGCGGCCGGTTGATCGTCGCCGCGGACACCGTCGTCGACGTCGACGGCAACGCGCTGGGCAAGCCCGCCGACGTGGCGCAGGCGCGGACCATGCTGCGCCGGCTCTCGGGCCGCTGGCACACGGTGCACACCGCGTTCGCGCTTCGCGGACGCGAGCCGCGCGGACTTCGCCGACGTCGTCAGCACGCGGGTCCGGTTCGCCGAGCTGAGCGATCGCACGATCGACGAGTACGCGGACGAGCGGGGATGGGCTCGACAAGGCCGGCGCTTACGGCATCCAAGGCTTCGCCGCCACGCTGGTCGAGCGGATCGACGGCGACTACTTCGCCGTCGTCGGCTTCCCGCTCGCGGCCTTCGCGCGAGCGCTCCCATACCTGGGCTACCGTCTTCGGCCGATAACCAAAGCAACGGTGATGGAGCGAGCGCAGCAGCACGTCGAATCCCTGGGCCGAGCGCCGTCGTGAGCGTGACCGGGACGCTGCGCGCGACCTTCAATCCCGACGTCGGCATCGACCTCGGAACGGCGAACACCGTCGCGTACTCGCACGAAGCGGGGATGCTCGTCAGCGAGCCGTCCGTCGTCGCGTACCGCACGAGCGACGACGCGATCGTCGCGGTCGGTCAGGCCGCGAAGGAGCTCGACGGGCGCACGCCCGGGCGCATCTCGGTCGTGCGGCCGCTGCGCGGCGGAACGATCTCGGACTTCCGCGGCGCGCACGCGCTCGTGAAGACGGTCGTCGACCGCGCGATGGCGGCGCGCCCGCACATCGCGCCGCGCGTGATCGCCTGCGTGCCGGGCTGTGCGACCGACATCGAGTGCAAGGCGGTCGAGGAAGCGATCCGCGCCGCAGGCCCGCGCACGACGACGTTCGTGCCGCAGGCCGTCGCCGCGGCGGTCGGCGCGGCCTCGACATCACGAGCACGCGGCCCGCGATGGTCATCGACATCGGCGGCGGCACGACGGAGATCGCGGTGCTGACGCTGTGCGGAGTCGTCGCGATGCACTCGATCAAGGTCGGCGGTGATGCGTTCGATGCGGCGATCACGGCGCGGCTCCGCGCGGACTACTTCAACATCGGCGCGCTGACGGCCGAGCGCCTGAAGATCGAGCGCGGCTATGCAGGGCGGCCGCCGGGCCGCGAGCCGTACACCATCGCGGGAACCGATTTGCGCAAGCTGCAGCCGGGACGCCGCGCCGTCGACGAGCGCCTCGTCGGGGACGCGATGCGCGACGGCATCGAGCGCATCGCGCGCGCCGCATGGGCCGTGCTGGAAGAGTGTCCGCCCGATCTTGCGGGAGAGCTGCTCGAGTCGGGCATCGTACTGACGGGCGGCGGCGCGCTCGTGCCCGGGCTCGCAGGCGAGATGGCCGCGCGCACGAACGTGCCGACGACCGTCGCCGACGATCCGTTGGGATGCGTCGCACGCGGCGCCGGCGAGATTCTTGCGTCGCCCGGTCTGCTCGAACGGCTTCGGCCGCACGCCGACCGGTTGACGAGGTGGTATCAATCGTTACGAATCGGGATGAAAGAAAGCTATTCGCGATAATCGGGGCGGTGATCGTCGCCGCCCTCATCGCGCTTCTCCAGCTTGACTTCGCCCGCGCCGGACGAACCTCGCCGCTGACGACGACCGTCACGACGGTCAGCGCGTACCTGCAGCTCGCGGCGTCCGCGGCGATCGACGGGGTTCGCAACGCCGGCGTCGACGATCGCGCGCATGCCGCGCCTGATGAGCGAGAACACGCGGCTGCGCGGCGAAAACGCCGTGCTGCGCGCGCAGAACGACGAGCTGCAGGAGCGGCTC
Source organism: Vulcanimicrobiota bacterium (assembly GCA_963841685.1). Taxonomy (GTDB): domain Bacteria; phylum Vulcanimicrobiota; class Vulcanimicrobiia; order Vulcanimicrobiales; family Vulcanimicrobiaceae; genus Vulcanimicrobium. The sequence goes on along the minus strand of CAWJDU010000003.1, from coordinate 209,027 downwards.
GCGCGCATCCCCGCGGCGCAGGATCTCGCGCGCGCGAAGCTCGCGCATCCGGACGGGATTCCCGCGACGGTCATCGGCTACGATCCCGAAGCGGCGCTGCACGTGATCACGATCGACCGCGGTGCGAAGGACGGCGTCCATCGCGACGACGGCGTCGTAACGGGACAGGGCGTCGTCGGCCGTATCGTCGAGGTGTCGCCGCTCTCCTCAAAAGTGCTGCTCGTCACCGACGCGACGTCGAAGCTTCCCGCGATCGTCCAGCACGGCCGCTGGTGGGCGATCGCGGTCGGCACGTCGACGCACGTGAAGCTGCAGTACGTCTCGCAGGACGCGAAGCTCAAGGCCGGCGACCGCGTCGTCACCGGCGAAGGCCGTTCGTTCCACGCCGGCGTGCTCATCGGCCGCATCAAGACCGTCGATCCCGCCGCAGCCGGCGCGCTCGATCAGAGCGCGATCGTACAGCCCGCCGCCGACCTCACCGGACTCTCGGATGTCGTCGTTCTACCGCAGAAAATATAGAAGCATCGAGATCACGGTCGGACCGGCGTACTGGCCGGTGCTCGGCCGTACCGCCGTGCTCGCGTTCTTGCAGACCGTGCTCGTACCGCTGTTCGCGTTCCGCGGCGCGGTGCCGTCGCTCGTCACGATCGCCGTCGTGCTGTACGCCTCGCGCGCGGGCGCGCGCCGCGGCGCGATGCTGGCGCTGCCGGCGGGACTGCTCGAGGACATCTTCGCAGGCACCGGCGGAGGCTGGACGATCTCGTCGACGATCGTCGCGCTGCTCGTCGGCGGTTTCTCGCGGCGCATGTTCGCCGACGGCGCGTTCGTACCGGCGATGCTGTGCGGCGCGGCCGTACTCGTGCGCGACGCGATGTTTTGGAGCGTGATGCGCTTCGAGGGTTTCCCGGAAGGCTTCGCGACCGCGCATTTGCACACGGCGCTCTGGCGCGCCCTGCTGACGTCGATCGTCGCGTTCGCATGGCTCGTCGTGCGCGGCCGTCTCGTCACCGACAAGACCACGATCGAGCGCTACGGGTACACGTAGTGGCGGCGCTCGATCGGCTTCCGGGCGGCGACCGTCCGGTGATCCGCGTGGTGGCGTTCGGAGCGGTGCTCGTCATCGCGCTGATCGCGATCGTGATCCGGCTCGCGGACGTGCAGCTCGTCCAAGGCGAGAGCTTCGCCGCACAAGCGCGCGCGAACCAGATCCAAGTCATCCCCGTCGCCGCGCCGCGCGGTCTGATTCTCGACCGTCGCGGCGTGGTTCTCGTGCGTTCGCGCCCGTCGTTCGTGTGCGCGCTCATCCCGTCCGAGGTCACGGACATCGACAAGACGCTCGCGATGCTGTCGGACGTGCTGCATGTTCCGGCCGCGACGCTGCGCCACCGTCTGCTGCACCACCACAACGTCAACTACGAAGACTTCGCCCAGGTGCAGACGTACGAGCCGTACGGGCCGGTGATCCTCGCGACCGACTTGACGCCGGCGCAGACGGCGCGTCTCGCGGAATCGCAGAGCGATCTGCCCGGCGTCGACATGGAAGAACAGCCCGTGCGAAACTATCCGTACGGGAAAGAAGGCGCGCACTTGTTCGGGTACGTCGGCGTCATCGACGAGGACGAGTACAAAGCGCGCAAGCGCGAGGGCTACTCGCCGAACGACGTCACCGGCAAAGACGGGCTCGAGAACGTGTACGACCGCTGGCTGCACGGCCGCGCGGGCGGCGAGCAGGTCGAGGTGAACGCATCGGGTGCGCTCGTCCGCCGTTTGAAGCCGCTCGATCCCGTGCCGGGCGACACGCTGAAAACGACGATCGACTGGCGCTTGCAGAAGATCGTCGAGAAAAATCTCGCCGCGCAGCTGCAGAAGTGGGGCAAAGCGCGCGGCGGCGTGCGGCTCGCCGGCGCGGTCGCGGTGCTCGATCCGTACACGGGCGGCGTGCTCGCGCTCGCGTCGATGCCCGAGTTCGATCCGAACGACTTCGCGACGCCGATCGACGAGAAGAAGTACCAGCGAATCCTCGCCGACAAGCTGAACCCCTTGTACGATCGCGCGATCGGTGCGGCGTCGCCGAGCGGTTCGACGTTCAAGATGGTGACGGGCACCGGCGCGATCACGAGCGGCGTGATCAAACCGCATCAAGTGCTGTACGACTCGGGCCACTGGTACTGCTACGGCAACACGTTCTACGACATCGCAGCCGGCGGTCTCGGGAACGTCGCCTTCGAACGCGCGCTCGCTGCGTCGTCGGACGGCTACTTCTACCAGCTCGGGTGGCGGCTGAAGAACGAACGCCTTCGCTATTGGGCGACGCAGTACGGGCTCGGCTCCAAGCTCGGCATCGACCTGCCCGGCGAGTATCCCGGCAACTGGCCGACGCAGGAGTGGGTGCAAGCGACGTTCGGCAAAGGCTACAATCTCGAGCCGAGCGACGCGTGTCAGCTCGCGATCGGCCAGGGCTCGATGCAGGCGACGCCCCTGCAGATCGCGAGCATCGCCTCGACCGTCGCGAACGGCGGCACGCTGTACCGTCCGCACATCGTCTCCGAGATCTTCTCGCCGCACGGCCGCGTGCTGAAGCGCTTCGAGCACCAGATCATCCGCCGCGTCCCGGTGTCGCAGGAAGCGATCCGCGAAGTGCAAGTCGGCATGTCGCAAGTCACGAAGCCGTGGGGCACCGCGTACGGTCTCGAGATTCCCGGGCTGCCGTTCTCCGGCAAGACGGGCACCGCGGAAACCGAAGGCGGGCACGGTCCGAACACGACGTGGTTCGTCGCCTGGGCGCCGAGCGTTCATCCGAAGATCGCGCTCGCCGTGTACATGGAAAAGTCGGGCGGCTACGGCGCGTCCGTCGCGGCACCCGTCGCGCAGCACATCATCGCGGAGTACTTTCACCGGAAAATTCCGCCGATCTGACCTGCGCTGGTCCGGTTGCGGTCGTGCGGGGTTTGCGCACGACGCGCTACGGGGCCGCTCACGTCCCCGTCACCCTGAGCTCGTCGAAGGGTGAGAGAATCTCCCGAACGGTCGGACAATATCACCCGTCGCGACAGGATATCTCGCGCGCATGCGAGCCGCGATTCGGCCGCGCTTCGCGGTCGCCACCATTCTGCCGATCAGGCGAGAATCGTCAGCACCCGCCGGATCTCGTTGGCACGTGCGTCGGTGCGGCCCGAGAGGTTCGATTCGATCAGGTCGTCGTGGCTCGCGCGGTGGAGGCCGTACGCTGCGGCGAGCGCGACGGTGCCGTCCGTGTCACGCAACGCGCGCTCGAGCAGCGCGACGTCACCGCGGCGCGACGCGCCGTCGACCGCGGCGTAGCGCTCGGCGATCACGTAGGAGGCGTACGCGCGTTCCAACGTCGCCGCGACGATGTCGCCGTCGCATTGGCCGAGCGCGTCGATCGCCGCGACGCGCAGGTCACCTTCTTCCTCGTCGAACGCTTTCGCGAGGATGCTCGCGCACCAGGCGTCGCCGACGAGGCCAAGTCCGTCGATCACGCGGCGGCGTTCGAACTCTTCGAGCTCGCCGGCCGCGGGGTCGACGAGCTCGGGCCAGGTGATCGTGCGCGAGAACACGGCGACCGGGCCGGTGAGCTGCGACTCCCACGCGGACGGCGCGGGCGGCGCGTTCGGGTTGAGCGGGATCGTTTCGACCGCCGACACCGACGTGACGATCGGCCGCGACGACGAGGGCCAGAAGATCGTCAGACCGATCAGCACGATGCCGATCACGGCGAGGACGATGCCCGGCACCAGCAGCTCACCCGCATACGCGAGCTGGACGTGGAACACTTACGCCTTCGCCGCCGCCGCTTCGAGCGCGTCACGCAGCGCCAGCCGCAGGTCGCGTAACGCTGCGTCCAGTGCGTTGTTCTGCGTGCCCGCGAGAACGCGGTGGAACTCTTCGTTGGGAAGCGCGACGACGTTCGTGAACGTCGCGACCAGCGCGCTGCGGTAGGCGTTCATCGCTTCGCTGCCGCGCGGCGTGACGAACGTCGACGGCAAGATCTCGGCGAGCACGAGCCACGGACGCGCGCTGCCGAGCGGATCGCTTTCGAGCGCGGCGACGTGCGGTGCGAGCCGCGACAGATCGACGGTTCCTTCGAGCACGACCGTCGCCTCGCCGGGCGGCATCTCGTCCGACGGGGCCGCGTCGCGCAACGCGCCGATCAGCTCGACGAGTGCGGCGCGGCTCGAACGATCTTCCAAGTCCTTCGCGGTCAGAGCGTAGCGCGGCATCCGCATCTTGATGAAGAGACGGTCGACGACGCCGCGCAGCGCTTCGCGTTCGGTGAGCAGCTTGCCGGGCACGTCGCCGTCCAGCCCGACGAACGACGTCGGCAGCAGCGTGCGGATCGCGAAGAGGTGCGTGATGAGACCGCCGTAGTCGGACTGCTCGAGGAACGCCAGCGCACGCTCGAGCGCGTCGTGCGGAAACACGACGCGGACGCGCTTTCCGGCGAGCGCCGGCGCGCGCGGACGCTCGGGTTCCGGCGGCGGCACCGGCGCGGCTTCGGCAGCCGGGGCGTGCACCGGCTCGACCGGGGGCGCCGGAGCCGGCGGTGACGCCGGGGCCGCGGGCGCTTGCGCCGCCGCGACGTCGTCGACGCGTTCCGGAGTCTCCGGCACCGCCGCGACCGGACCGGCCGCGACGTCCGCATCCGGCATCGCGGGCTCGGCGGGCTGCGGCTGCGCCGCTTCCGGCTCGCGCGCCGGCGGCGGGGCGACCGGTTCGGCCTCCGGCGGCGCAGCGGCCGCATGCGGCGGCGGCGCGGGCGCGGGCGGTGTTGGCGGCGGCGCCTCGACCGCCGGCTCCGGGGTCAGCGTGAAGCGCGCGTCGATCGTGTCTTCGTCGTACCGGAACGTCGCGCGCTCGGGCGGCGCGGGCGGCTCGGCGACCGGCGGCGGAGCCGGAAGCGCGGCCATCGGCGGGGTCGGCAGCTGGGGCTGCGCGGCGCGGCGCTGCTCGGCGATGTCCTGGAGCACGTCGCTCGTGCGCGGCGCGATGCCGGACACCGAGAACGGCAGACCCGAAGCACGTACGGCGAACGCCGGCGTCGAGCGGACGCGCACGGCGGGCGATGCGACCGTCAGCAGCGCGCCGCCGTCCCACGCGAGGTCGATCTGCGCGTCGATCAGCGTCCCGGCGGCAAGCGGCGTGTTGACGATCGTGCCGTACCGGATCACGACCTCGACGCCCGGGTCGACGTCCTCCAGGACGAGCCCGGACTTCGACCACAGCACCGAGCCGCCGTCGACGTCGAGCAGCGGCACGTCGTTGACCGCCGTCGAGCCCGGATAGTACGCCGTGTGCGGCGGCAACTGGCCGCGGATCGTGAACCGGCTCGCCGCGCCGTCGCCGGTGTTGCGGACGGTGAGCCGCACGAACAACGGTTCGCCCGCGTCCGCGGTGTCCGGCGGCTGCATCCGCAACGACGCGCCTTCATCGAAGCGCGGCTCCGCAAACGTCGGGATCGTGACGGGTGCGAGCGCGAGCGGGAGCAGGCCGACCGCTTCGAGGCGGGCGTTCACCGTGATCGCCGTGCCGCGCGCCACGAGCCGCGCCAGCCGCAGACGAACCGTCGCCTCCGCACGCGTACCCGGCGGCACGTCGCCGAAGAGCAGCGTCGTGCCGACGCGGGTCGCGCCGTCGACCGCTTCCAGCCGGGCGTCCGGCGTGATCTCGAGCTGCAGGCGCGTGTCGCGCGCGACGTCCGTGCCGTCGTTCACGAGCGCCACCACGACGTCTCCGTGACGGCTCGGCCGCAGCGGCTCGCCCGCGGGATACGCGAGCGTCGAGGTGACCGGGGCGAAGCGCGGACGCGACCGGACCGCGAGCTCGATCGTCCCGAGCGGGATCGGCGACGTCTGATCGTTTTCGAGCCGCGCGCGCAGACGGATCTCGGCATGATCGGCGATCGGCGATGCGACGGTGCCGATGATCGTCAGCGTGCGCGTCGCGCCGGGCGGCAGCGTGCCGAGCACGATGCCCGCCGGCTGCACGCGCGCTTCGCCGCCTTCGTCGACGTAGCGCAGCGACTGCAGCGTCGCATCGACGTCCGTCATGACGCGTACGCCGGTCGCCTGCGCGGTGCCGTCGTTCGCGATGCGTATCGTCGCGCGAACCTCGCTGCCCGGCGTCACGTGCGCCGGACCGTCGAGGACGAGGACGTTGCGCGCCTCGAGGAATCGCGGCGACGATCGCACGATGAGCGTGCGCTCGAACGCGCGCGAACCCGTCGCCCACTGCAGCGACCCGGTGATCGGCAGCGGCGTACCGTCGACCGCCGGCGAGACGACGTACGCGTCCACGGCGGCCTCGACACGCGCACCGGCGTCGATGCGTGGAAAGATGAACGCGCCCGGCGCGTCGGTTTCACTCGCCGAGCGGCCGTCGACCGCGCGCGATCCCGGTGCATACCGCAGACCGTCGGGCAGCGTGATGCGAACGCGGGCGTCCTCGGCCGCGCACGTTCCGGCGTTCTCGGCCGCGATCGCGACGCGCACGCGGCGTCCCGGCTCGACCTCGGTCGGCGCGTCGACCTCGAGCCGCGTCGCTTCGGTGTCGAAGCGGCTGGCGCTGCGCACGATGAGCTCGGCACGCGCGAGCTCGAACTCCGCCGTCTCCGCCGAAGCGACGGCGCCGCGGAGAACGAGGCGCGTGTTGTCGTCGAGCGGCGACTCGATGCGGGCGCGGTACTCGACGACCAGCGTCGCGCCGGCTGCGAGCGAGGGCGACGCGATCGTCGCGGTTCCGAATCCGAACGGATCCCCGCCGCGCTCGTCGACCGCGGACGACTCGCGTCCGTCGATGCGCGCGCTGCCGGCGACGTACGTCGTGCGGTCGGGCACGGGCAGCACGACGACCACGTCGTGCGCGGTCGCGTGGCCGCTGTTGTGCACGCGCGCCGCGACGTGGACCTCCTCGCCCGGCTCCGCATCGCGCATTGCCTCGAGCGATGCGAACGTCTCCGGATTGTCGAGGTCCGGCGCGCTGCTCGCCGCGAGCCGGATCACATTCGAGCCGATGACGTCCGTCTCGTTGCTCGCGAGCGCGGCCTGCAGCTCGATCGGCGCGCCATTCTCGATGGTCGGCGCAACGACGTACGCGATCGCGATACGCCGCTCGATACCGGGCGGCACTTCGCCGACGTCGGCGCCGTTCGGCGCGAGCAGCGAGGTCTCGCCGCGCACGTCGTCGAGCGGACGGTCGTCGACGCGCGCGCTGCCCGGGACGTAGCGCAGCCCGTCCGGCAAGTTGAAGCGAACGCGCAGCCCCGTCGCCGCCGCGCCGCCGAAGTTGTAGAACGCGAACGTTGCACGAACCGTCGTTCCAGGTTCGACCGAGCGGTCGGGAGAAACGACGAGAGTTCGCAGCCCTTCGGGTAGCGACGGCGCGCCCGGCGCAAAAACTTCCGTCAGGGTCCGCATCAGTTCCGCCTCGTTCGGCGATTCCAGTTCGCCGACCTCGCTTGCAGGTTTGCCATGACGACCATCGCCCACCACGCCGACTACCTCTGCGAAGCCGTGTCGCGCATCGGCTCCGAGAGCGCCTTTGCCGTGCTCGCCCGCGCAAAGGCGATCGAGGCGACGGGCCGGCGCGTCGTCCACATGGAGATCGGCGAGCCCGACTTCGACACGCCGGAGCACATCAAGGCCGCCGGCGTGCAAGCGATCCTCGACAACTACTCGCACTACACGCCGTCGGCCGGGATTCCCGAGCTGCGCGACGCGATCGCCGACTACGCCGCGCGCTTCCGCGGGCTGGCGCGAGCCGTTCACGCGCGAGAACGTCGTGGTCGGCGCCGGCGCGAAGCCGATCATCTGGAACCTGCTGTCCGCGATCCTCGACCCCGGCGACGAGCTGATCTACGCCGACCCGGCGTACCCGGCGTACGCGTCCGCCGCCGGTTACCTCGAAGCGAAGGCCGTCCCGGTTCCGCTGCTCGAGTCGCGCGACTGGCGCCTCGACCTCGATGCCCTGGCCGCGAAGATCACCGCCGAAGACGAAAGCGCTCGTGATCAACTCGCCGCACAACCCGACCGGCGGTGTTCTCACCCGCGAGGACCTCGAAACGATCGCGGACCTCGCGCAGCGGCACGGCTTTCTCGTCATCGCCGACGAGATCTATTCCCGCAACGTCTACGGCCCGACGTTCGAGTCGATCACGCGCATCGACGGCATGCGCGACCGCACCATCGTCATCGACGGCTTCTCCAAAGCGTACGCGATGACGGGCTGGCGCCTCGGCTACTGCATCGCGCCGAAGGCGATCGCGGAGACCGTGACGCTCTTCAACAACAACACGTTCTCGTGCGTGGCGACGTTCGTGCAGCGCGCCGGCATCGCGGCGCTCACCGGCGACGATGCGCCGGTGCAGCGCATGAACGGAATCTTCCGCGAGCGCCGCGACGCGATCGTCTCCGGCCTGAACGCGATCCCCGACGTCTCGTGCACGCTGCCCGAAGGCGCGTTCTACGCGTTTCCGAACGTGTCGCGCATCACGCGGGACGACAAGCACCTCGCGCAGTGGCTGCTCGACAACGCGGGCGTCGCGTGCCTCGGCGGGTCGAGCTTCGGCGCGGCGGGCTGCGGCTATCTGCGGTTCTCGTACGCGGCGTCGCTCGACGACATCGCGTGGGCCCTCGGCCGGCTGCGCGACGCGCTGCCGCGGTATACGCCGGCCGCGTAGGTCGGCGCGCGCATCCCTCGCGAAACGGGCGGCATGACACGCCGCGTCGTCTTTTCCGGCATTCAGCCGACGGGCGATATCCACATCGGCAACTACTTCGGCGCCATCAAGCAGTGGGTGACCGGTCAGGACGAGGCCGAGAACATCTTCTGCCTCGTCGACATGCACGCGCTGACCGTGCCGCAGGACCCGCAGGCGCTGCGGGATCAGATCCTCGAGACCGCGACGGTGCTGCTCGCCGCGGGCATCGACCCGGCGAAGTCGCGGCTGTTCGTGCAGAGCGACGTGCGCGAGCACGGCGAGCTGACGTGGTACCTGTCGTGCGTCGCGTCGATGGGCCAGCTGAACCGCATGACGCAGTTCAAGGAGAAGTCGGAGTCGCAGCGCGGTGAGGTGCGCGTCGGACTGTTCACCTATCCGGCGCTGATGGCGGCGGACATCCTGCTGTATCGCACCACGCACGTACCGGTCGGCGAAGACCAGAAGCAGCACATCGAGCTGACCCGCGACCTCGCGCAGCGCTTCAACGCTACGTACGGCGACGTGTTCGTGGTGCCCGAAGCGACGTTGCCCAAAGCGGGCGCGCGCATCATGGGCCTCGACGACCCGACGAAGAAGATGTCGAAGAGCGCGGCGGGCTCGCTGCACGCCGTTCGCGTGCTCGATTCGCCGGACCGCATCAAGAAGACCGTCATGTCGGCCCAGACGGACAGCGGTCGCGACGTGCGCTTCGATGCCGCGCGGCCCGGCGTGAGCAACCTGTTGACGATCTACATGGCGGCGACGGGCGACGCACCCGAGCAAGCCGAGGAGCACTTCGCGAGCGCACGCGGCTACGGCGACGTCAAGAGCGAGCTGGTCGAGCTGCTCGTCGAAACGCTGCGCCCGCTGCGCGAACGGTACGAACGTCTCGCCGCCGACCCGTCCACCGTGCGCGACATCCTTGCCCGCGGCGCCGACAACGTGCGCCCGACCGCGCGCGCGACGACGGATGCGGTGAAGCGCGTGATGGGCGTCGGCAGCGGCTGACCGGTCTCGATCCCCGCGCGGTCCCGTCTCCGTGGCTTCTCCCACCCAGGTACTCAGCGAGTCGAAACCAGGCCGCCCCGTAGGAGTCGACTCGATTGTATACCGATCAGCGGTTGACGTGCACCGACTGCGGTGCGGAGTTCGTTTTCAGCGCCGGCGAACAGCAGTTCTTCGCGACGAAGGGTTTCCAGAACAAGCCCAATCGCTGTCCCGACTGCCGCGCGGCTCGCAAGTCGGCCCGTCAGGGCAGCGGCAACGGCGGCGGCGGATATTCCGGCGGCGCCGATCGCGGATACGGCGGCGGTGTGCGGGAGATGTACAACGTCACGTGCAGCAGCTGCGGACGACAGGCGGAAGTGCCGTTTCAAGCGCGCGGCGACAAACCGGTCTACTGTCGCGACTGCTTCCAGTCGCAGCGTTCCTACCGCTAACGGTTACACTCCCGCGCTGCAGCGGGTCGCGTTCGCCGACGGCCGTCGCACCGATCGGGTGCGGCGGCTTTTGTCGCGCGCGTAGTGGTCGGGCGGGACGGCGGTGCCGCCTCATCCGGCACGAGCTGCAGCGATGTCACCCTGAGCTCGTCGAAGGGTGAGCCGCGACGTCCGCCGATCGCGCCGCGCCTCGCACGCGTCGCAGGCGTTCAGCCGGTCGTGAAGAGCTGCGCGACGTGCGTGTTTGCGAACGGCGTCGACGTAGCGAGCGCGGTGCGCACGCGTTCGCGTGCGCGTTCGATCGCGACGTGGAGCGATGCGCCGCGCGCGAGGTCCGTTGCGATCGTCACCGCGAGCAAGTCGCCCGTGCCGCGTACCGTGCGGTCGATGCGGATCGATGCGAATTCCGTGATGCCGCCGGCGGTTGCGAGGACGTCGGTGGGAGCGGATGCCAGGTGGCCGCCTTTGATCAATGCCGCCGCTGGGCCGAGCTCGGTGAACGCGATGGCGGCTTCGCGCATCGATGCCACGTCCGTCACCGCACGCTCGAGCAGTGCCGATGCTTCGTGCAGGTTCGGCGTGACCAGCGTCGCCCGCGGGAGCAGCGTCTCACGAATCGCCGTGCGCGTTGCGCCGTCGGCGAGCTCGTCGCCGTCGGTTGCGGCGAGGACCGGGTCCACGACGACGGGGACGCCGGGGTAGCGGCGAAGGCCGGCCGCGACCGCGCCCACCGCGTCGGCCGAGACGAGCGCGCCGACGTGGAACGCCGCGACGGCGGCGCGGCGAAGCGCGTCGAACTGCGCCTCGATCGTCGCGCGCGCAATCGGCGTACGGGCCGTGACGCGCGATGCGTCTTGCGCCGTCACGCCGGCGATCACGCACACCGGACGCGCGCCGTCGGCCTCGATCGCGAGCGCGGCGAAGATCAGGCCGGCGAACGCGAGCGGGTGGGTCGTGCCGACCGTCGCGACGACCGTCATCGCCGTTCGTGTTCCCACCGCGCGATCAGCGCGCGCGCCGCGGATTCCGGCTCCTCGCACACCAACGCGCCCATGACCGCCGCCATGGCGGCACCGCTTTCGCGCGCCCGCGCGATGGTGTCGAACGTGACGCCGCCGATCGCGGCGCACGGCAACGGCGTCGCCTCGGCCACCGCGCGCACGCCGTTGATGCCGATCGGAGGACCGGCGTCCGGCTTGGAGGGCGTGTCGAAGATCGGCCCCGCGCCCACGTAATCGACGATCGCCGGGTCTGCGGCGCGTGCCTCCGCGGGCGTTCCGCACGAGAGCCCGATGATCGCCGCCGGCATCGCGACGCGCAGTGCCGGAAGGTCGAGTCCGGCGGCATCTTCTTGGCCGAGGTGCACTCCGTCGGCGAGGCGCGCAAGGCGCACGTCGTCGTTCACGATCGTGAGGCCGCCGGCCGCGCGCGTGCGGTTCACGATCGCGAGCAGCGTCGTGCGGTCGATGCCGTGTTTCGCGCGGACTTGCACGAGCCGGATGCCGCCACGCAGCAGCGCCTCGGTGAACGCGACCGGTTCGGCGCGTTCGGGATCGACCAGCGCGTAGACGCCGCGCAAACGCGAACGAGGAGCGTCGCCGCTCCTCGCCGCCGTCATCGCCGCAGCCCTCCTATTGGAGCGGGTTCGCCGGGTTCACCACGACGACCGTGATCGAGCCGGTGTTCGTCGCGTTTCCCCCGACCGGTGTCGCGTTGACCGTCACGCAGTACGGATAACTCGTCGCGACGGTGCTGCCGGCCGGCGGCGGGATCACCGGCGGCGGCGAGAACAGCACGTTCGCCTCGTTCGTCGGATCGATCGTCAGATAAATGCTGAAGTCGGCCGTGTACGGCGTCGTCGTGCCGCCCGTCGTGACGTTCACCGTGGCGCACGCTTTCGTCGCGTTGCCGTCGGTCGAGAACTGATACGTGCCGCCGGTCGTCAGCGCCGCGCTCCAGATGAACCGGTTCGCGTTGTAAAATCCGTTGTCGCTGCCGCTCACGGCCGTCGCGCTGATCGCGAGCGTCGACCCGGGAAGCACGCGACCGAGATCGGCATTGCCCGCCGCGGTGACGATCGTGTGCTCGGCACCGGCGCCCGTGTTGAAAACGGAACCGCCTCCGCCGCACGCACCGAGACTGACGGCGCTGAGAACGGCGGCGGCGTGGACGATGCGACGCATTGATGCGACTCCCGTGAGAACCGAAACAAACCGGTGCGCAGATGCCGCCGGGCGGTGCGACCGTTCCGTAGTTTCGCAGGACGGTTCCTCTCTAAGGCGAGGCCGCCTGCGATGCGGGCGCGATCGGGATCGTAACATCGAACGGCTCGTCGGCGCCCTCACGCAGCGCCGGCGCAACCGTCAGCGACCAGCTGCGCGGCACGTCGCCGATGCGCGGCGCCGTGAATGCGAGCGATCCGGTGTAGCGGGCGTCCGGCGCGAGCGGCACGCCTTCGAAGAGCCGCTTGTCGGTGATCGTCCAGTCCTTGGTCGCGACGACGCGATACACGCCGCCGCGATCGTCGCGCAACACGCTCTTGTCGTAGGGGAGCAGCGTCACGTACCCGTCACCGAGGTTCGCGAACGTGACGATGACGTCGATGCGATCCGGAAAGAAATCGACTTTCTTCACGGTGACGCGCAGGCCCGAACGATCGGCCGACGACGACGACGCGAACGCGCGGTACGGCTTCCCGGGATCTTTGATGCGCATCGTCCCGTGCTCCGGCAGTACGCCGATCGGGACCGACGCGTCGATCTCGTGGCGCGCGTCGGTGGCATGGTCGATGAACGCGATGCGCTCGCGCACGAGAAACACGCGTCCGCGCTCGTCGCCGCGCGCTCCGACGAGCGATGTGCGCTTCAAGGAGATGCCGTCGGCGTCGAAGACGCTGCGGTAGTTCGCGACGGACCCGAAGTAACGGTGCTCGTCGTCCGCGAGCAGCCGGAACGCCGTTGCGTAGTCGTGCGCGCGCAGCGCGTCGACGTACCTCCGCACCACCGCGGTCTGCGGGCTCTTCGGCACGCGGCCGTACGCGATCGACGTCGAGCGGCGCGGCGCCGAGCGCGAGCGTACACGCGAGCGCGGACGCGAGACGCGCGTACGCGGTCATTCCGCGTCGCCGAGCAGCAGGTCGACGATGCGTATGAGGTCGGCGGCATCCGCGTAGCGCAGCTCGATGGCGCCGCCGCGTTCGGCCGGGATGTGACGGACGTTCGTCGCGTAGCGGTAGCGCAGACGTTCGACGAACGCATCGTCGTCGCTCGTCCCCGCCGGGGACGGTGCTCGCGCACGTTTCGGCGCATCCGCTTGCGTCATGCGCTCGACCGCGCGTACCGACATGCCTTCGTCAACCGCGCGCCGCGCGGCGCCCGCGCGGCGTTCGACGGGCAGCGCGAGGATCGCGCGCGCGTGCCCCGCGCTGAGCTTGCCGTCGCGCACGAACTGTTTGATCTCGTCCGAGAGCGAGAGCAGCCGCAGCGCGTTCGCGACCGACGGACGGCTCTTGCCGACGCGCTCGGCGACCTGCTCTTGCGTGAACGAGAACGCTTCCATCAAGTGCTGGAAGCCCATCGCTTCTTCGAGCGGATCGAGGTTCTCGCGCTGCAGGTTCTCGATGATCGCGACCTCGAGCGATTCGCGATCGTCGGCCGGCCGCACGATCGCGGGAATCGTATCGATCCCCGCCGCTTGCGCTGCGCGCACGCGCCGTTCGCCGGCGATGAGCTCGTAGCCGTCGCCGCGCTCGCGCACGATGATCGGCACGAGCACGCCGAACGCGGCGATGGACGCGCGCAGCTCGTCGAGCGCGCGCGGTTCGAACGTCGTACGCGGCTGGTGCGGATTCGGACGAATCTTCGCGAGCGGGAGCTGCTGCAGATCGCGACGCGCGGGCGGCGTCGTGAGATCGGACGTCTCGCGATCGCCGAGCAGCGCGCCCAAGCCGCGTCCGAGTCCGCGCTTCGTCACGGCGCGATCTCGCGTGCGAGCGACAGATACGCCTGCGCGCCGCGGCTCTTCACGTCGAAGAGGATCGCGGGCTTGCCGTACGACGGCGCCTCCGAGAGACGGATGTTGCGGGGGATCTGCGTTTGAAAGACGCGATCCGGAAAGTAGCGGTGCACTTCTTCGAGGACTTCCGTCGCGAGCTTCGTTCGTCCGTCGAACATCGTGATCAGCACGCCGCGAATCGTCAGATCGGGATTGAGTCCTTCTTTGATGCGGCGCACGATCGCGACGAGCTGGCTCAGGCCTTCCAGCGCGTAGTACTCCGCCTGCACCGGAATGATCACTTCGTTCGCGGCAGTGAGCGCGTTGATCGTAAGGAGTCCGAGCGACGGCGGACAGTCGATGAGGATCTCATCGTAGTTGCCGACGACGTTCGCGAGCGCGCCCTTGAGGCGGCTCTCGCGCTGCAGCGTCGACACGAGCTCGATCTCCGCGCCGGCGAGGTTCAGCGTCGCAGGAACGATCCAGAGATTCTCGACCTCGGTCGCGCGCGCGACGTCGCCGACCGCCGCGTTCTGCAGCAGCACGTTGTAGATGTCGCGCTCGACGGTACGCTTGTCGACACCGACTCCTGTCGTGGTATTGCCTTGCGGGTCGATGTCGATGACGAGGACGCGCCGTCCGAGCAACGCGAGCGACGCGCCGAGGTTCACGGCGGTCGTCGACTTACCGACGCCGCCCTTTTGGTTGACGATCGCGATGATGCGGGCCGTCTGCTGAGCTGGAACGAGCGCGGACACGTGACCTATGATGGCGGCGGCGCGGAGAAATGCTCGCCGATGTAGCGCTGCGCGCGCGCGGCGAGCCGGCCCGGCTCGTTGTGAGACGGGTCGTCGGTGACGTCCTCGAAGAGCGCGCGAAGCACCTCCCCGACGCGCACATCCCCGCGAAAACCTGACGGCGCAACGCCCGCGCGCTCCATCATCGCGATGACGTCACGGCCGGTGATCGCGAGATCCTGCACCCGGAACGCCGGCTTTTCCGCCAGAACGGACGCCACGCGCGCCTCGAAGCGCTCGTTCGCGTCATCGCGCTTCGGGAGCCCGGAACCGGCGATGTCGGCGTGGCGCAGCGCGAACTGCCGCTCGAGGTGCTCCGGTCCGATGCGGCGCGCGAAGCGCCGGAGGGTCTTGTCCGGCGCATCCGGATCGGCGGCGTACATGTGCTGCCGCACCAGGCGCGCGACGGTCTCGACCGTCTCGTTCGGCAGACGCAGGCGCGCGAGCATCGGCCGCACCATGTCGGCGCCGGCCGTCTCGTGCTGGTAGAACGTGTTGCCGCGTCCGTCCTCGCGCGGCGCCGCGGTGCGCGGTTTCGCCACGTCGTGGAGGAGCGCCGCGAGGCGCAGGATCGGGTCGCCGGCGGGCGCGGCGTCCAGCGTCGCGAGCGCGTGCCGGTAGACGTCGTACGCGTGCCACTCGTTCTGATCGACCCCGATGCCCTCGAGCAGCTCGGGCCAGAGGTGCGCCAGCACGCCGGTCTCGCGCAGGATCTCGAGGCCGGTCGACGGGGCCGGCGCCGTCAGCAGCTTGCCGATCTCCTCGCCGACCCGCTCGGCCGACACGGTGCTGACGAGGTGCGCGGCGCGGCGCATCGCCTCTGCGGTTGCGCTCGTGAGTCGCGTAGCGGAACCGGGCGGCGAACTGCGCGGCGCGCAGCATGCGCAGCGGGTCCTCCTCGAACGCCTCGGCGCGGACGATGTCGATGCGGCCGGCACGGATGTCGCCCACGCCGCCATACGGGTCGACGATGCCGTCGTCCGCGATCCGCCGCGCGATCATGTTCATCCGGAAGTCGCGCCGACCCAGGTCGTCCTCGAGCGGGATGACCGGACCGCTCTCGACGTCGAATTCCGTGTGACCGACGCCCGTCGAGCGCTCGCGGCGCGGCAGCGCGACGTCGGCTTCGCCGGCCGGGTGCCGGAACTTCAGCACGGCGAACGACGCACCGACGACATCGACCGCGCCGATCGCGCCCAGCGCTTGCAGCAGCGCCGCAAGCGGCATCCCGGTCACGACGTAGTCGAGATCCTTCGGCGGACGCTCGACGCCGTCGAGCTCGCTCCGCAGCTCGTCCCGAACGCGGCCGCCGACCGCATACAACGCGCCCGCCGGAAGAGCCGCCTGGAGGACGTCGTCCAGCGCGTGGCGCGTCATGCGCGGCAATTCACGCGGCAAAATGTTCCACGGGGAACTTTGCGGTGAAGAGTGTTCATCGTGGAACGCCGATGCCGCGTGCAGAGCGGCCGCCTTGCCGGGCTCCCGTTCTTGCGCGGAAAGCGGGGGCTCGTCGTCCCCTGCTTCTCGAGCACCAGCACGGCGCGGCCGTCACCGACGCTGCGCTCATGCACCAACTTCGCTCCGAGCACGAGCGCGGCATCCGCGAGCGCGTTCCGCTTCGGCGTCCCCGACGCTGCCGCGCTGCAGCAGCGCGCGTCCGCCGACCGCAAGGAACGGTACCGTGAGCTCAGCGATCGCGGGCGCGCTGCCCACGGCCCGCGCGGTCGCGGTCAGGTAGCGTTCCCGATGCAGCGGCTCGTGTGCGGCGTCTTCGGCGCGCTCCGCCAGGACGACGCCCTCGACCCCGAGTACCGCCAGCGCGTCCGCCAGAAAGGCCGCCCGCTTCTTGATCGCCTCGACGAGCGTCACGCGGGCGCCCGTGGCGAGCGCGAGCACGATGCCGGGCAGCCCGTTGCCCGAGCCGACGTCGACGAGCGGCGAGCGCGCGTCGTCGCGCAGCGTCAGCGCGTCGAGAATGTGGACGGCGAACGCCGTCCCGTCTTTCGCGCCCGTCAGGTTCACGCGCCGGTTCGCCGTCAGGACGAGGGCCGCGTACACGGCGAGCCGCTCGGCGAGCGGCGCGTCGACGCCGGCCGCTTCGAGCGCGGCCCGGGCCGCCGGATCGGGCAACGGCGTCACGCAGGCGCCTGCTCCGTCGCGCGCAGCCGGTGGACGTGCACGCTCACGAGCGCGACGTCCGCGGCGGTGAGGCCGGGGATGCGCGTCGCGGCGCCCAATGTGCGCGGGCGCGTGCGCGCGAGCTTCTCGCGCGCTTCGCGCGACAGCGCCGGGATCACATCGTAGTCCAGCCCGATCGGCAACGCCACCGCCTCGTCGCGCGCGGCGCGATCGATCGCCGACTGCGCCCGCCGCACGTATCCCTCCATCTTGATCTCGATCTCCACACGCGCGGCGGTCGCCGGATCGATGTCCGGACCCAGCGCGCCCGCGACGTCGGCTGCCGAGACGCCGGGGCGCCGAAGCGCGTCGGCGACCGTCGCGCCCGGCGGCAGCGACGCCCGCGCGGCCAACGGGTCGTGGACGGACACGCGCACCCGCGCGGCACGCCGGCCGCGCCGCCGCGAGCGACTCGCGCCGCGCCTCGAACGCCGTCCCAGTCCGCGTCGCCGACGAGCCCGACGTCCCGCCCGACCGGCGTCAGACGCAGGTCGGCGTTGTCGTGGCGCAGCACGACGCGGTGCTCCGCGCGCGAGGTAAGCATGCGGTATGGCTCATCTACTCCACGTACCACAAGGTCGTCGACGAGCACGCCGATGTACGATGTCTCGCGTCCGAGCCGCAGCGGGGGACGGCCTTGCGCGCGGCGAGCCGCGTTGATGCCGGCGATCAGTCCCTGCGACGCAGCCTCTTCGTAGCCGCTCGTGCCGTTGAGCTGACCGCAGTGGAAGAGGCCGGCGACGCGGCGCGTCTCGAGGCTCGGATCGAGCTCCGTCGGCTGAACGAAGTCGTACTCGACGGCGTAGCCCGGCCGCAGCATGACGACCGCCTCGAAGCCCGGCAGCGTCCGCAGCATCGCGAGCTGCACGTCGGCGGGAAGCGACGTCGAGAACCCGCCGACGTAGAAGGTCGGCTCGTCCCAGCCCTCCGGCTCGACGAACACCTGGTGCGTCGGGTTGTGCGCGAACTTGACGACCTTGTCTTCGATCGACGGACAGTAGCGCGGGCCGATGCCGCGGATGAGGTCGAGCCCGTAGAGCGGCGAGCGGTGCAGAGTTGCGCCGCACGAGCGCGTGCGTCGCCTCGTTCGTGTCGACGATCCAGCACGGCAGCTGCGGCCCGGCGAACTCCGCCGGGCTCGCATACGAGAACGGCAGCGGCACGCCGCTCGGGCGCTGTTCCGTCATGCGCGCGAGGTCGAGCGACCTGCGATCGACGCGCGGCGGCGTCCCCGTTTTCAAGCGCCCGAGCGGAAAACCGAGACGCGCGAGCGCACGGCTGAGCCCGGCCGCCGGTGGTTCGCCGTACCGTCCCTCGTCGCGCACCTCGTCGCCGCGAAAGGTCTTGCCGCCGAGGAACGTGCCCGTCGCGAGCACGACGTTCGGCGCGCGCAGCACGCGGCCGTCGTCCAGTACGACGCCTCGCACCGCGCCCGCGTCGACGAGCAGATCTTCCGCCATCCCGCACTACGACGCGCAGGCCGCGCTGCGCTGCGAGGGTCGATGCTGCGGCGCGCACGTATGCCGGCTTGTCGGCGAGCGCGCGCAGCGCGCGGACCGACGGCCCTTTCGACTCGTTCAGAAAACGGGCGTGCAGCGACACGCGGTCGGTGACGCGCGCCATCGCGCCGCCAAGCGCATCGATCTCCCGGACGAGCTGTCCCTTCGCGCTGCCCCCGATCGACGGGTTGCACGCGAGCGTGCAAACGCGCCGAGGGTCGCCGGTGAGGAGCACCGTCTCGACGCCGATGCGAGCCGCGGCGAGCGCAGCCTCGAATCCGGCGTGACCGCCGCCGACGACGATCACGGCGGCGTCGTCGCCGCGAAGCACCGTGGTCATGGAACGCCGCCCATCGTAGCACGCCGCGCATCGCGCGGCGAGCAAGCGTTTCGCGTCACTTGCCGATGCAGAAGCGCGCGAAGACGCCGTCGAGGATCGCTTCGGTCGCCGCCGCGCCGGTGATCTCGCCGAGCGCGGCGACTGCTCGCGAGCAGATCGGGCGCGAGCAAGTCGATCGGGTCGCGCTGCGCGAGCGTCGCACGCGCGTGTGCGAGCGCCTCGCGGGCTCGCGCGACGGCGCCGGCTTGGCGCGCCGACGCGATGTGCGGCCGCGCGAGATCGAGCGTCTCGCCGTGCCAACCCGCGAGGGCGATCGCCCGGCGCACCGCGTCGATCGTCGCGCGCACGTACACCGAGCCGACGATCGCGTCGCGCTCGCCGTCGTCGCGCGCGTCGAACGCGGCGCGCCCGAGATCGCTCTTGTTGAAGAGCACGACGCGCGCGCGGCCGCGCGTCTCCGCGAGCACGGCGCGCGCGGGATCGTCGAGCGGGCGCGACGCGTCGACGACGACGAGCGCGATCGCCGCGCCGCCGAGCGCGCGCCGCGCGCGTTCGATGCCGATGCGCTCGATCGGCTCGTCGCTCGCGCGCAATCCCGCGGTGTCGAGCACGCGCACGGCGACGCCGTCGATCTCGAACGACTCCTCGATGACGTCCCGCGTCGTGCCGGCGATCTCGGACACGATTGCGCGCTCTTCGCCGAGCAGCGCGTTCAACAGCGACGACTTGCCCGGCGTTCGGCGGACCGACGATCGCGAGCGATGCGCCCTCGCGGATGCGGCGTCCGCGATCCCAGTCGCGTACGAGCGCGTCGAGCTGCGCATCGACGACGCCGATCGTCTGCGCGATGCGGCCGCGGATGGTTCCGGTACCTCATCGGGGTAGTCGATCGCACCCGCGAGCTCTTCGAGCACGCGCGCGAGGCGCTCGCACGCCGACTGCGATCTCCGCGCGCAGCGCTCCGGTCAGATTCGCCTGCGCCGCGACGCGCGGCCGCGCGCGACTCCGCGTCGATGACGTCAGCGACCGCCTCCGCTGCCGAAAGGTCGAGCTTGCCGTTCATGAATGCGCGCCGCGTGAACTCGCCGGGCTCCGCGCTGCGCGCGCCGGCGTGCAGCAGCGCGCGCAGCGTCTCGCGCGCGACGACGGGGCTTCCGTGGACGTGCAGCTCGACGACGTCTTCGCCGGTCACCGTGCGCGGCGCGTCCATCGCGATCGCGAGGCCGTGGTCGATCACGTCGCCGGCGACGTCGACGACGTCGCCGTACGTCGCGACGCGATCGCGCAGCGGCCTGCGCGCGCGGAACACGCGCGCCGCGATCGCGCGCGCGTCCGGCCCGCTGCAGCGCACGATCGCGATCGCGCCTTTGCCCGGCGGCGTCGCGATCGCCGCGATCGTGTCGGTCGTTCGCGTCCCGCCCGGCTACGGCTCCGGCGCGGCTTCGCCGGCTTTCGGATACACGACGAGACGGCGCTCGGGTTCGACGCCTTCGGATTCCGTGCGCACGAACGGCGAGTCCGCGAGCGCGAGGTGCACGATCTTGCGTTCCGACGGCAGCATCGGCTCGAGCTTGATCGGGTGGTTCTCGCGCACGACGCGCTCGAGCGTCGCGAGCGCGAGCGTCTTGAGCTGATCGGCGCGCCGCGCGCGATAGCCTTCGGCGTCGATCGTGTAGTAGCGGCGGTTGTTGCGCACGCCGGCGTTGATGATGTTGTTGTAGATCAGGTTGAGCGCCTCGAGCGTCTTGCCTTCGCGGCCGATCAGCGAGGCGAGCCGGGGCCCTCGCACCTCGAAGTACTCGCCTTCGCTGCGCGCGATGTACACGATGTCGACGTCGTCGAGACCCATCTTGCCGAGAATCTCCTCGAGCAGCGCGCGCGCCGGCTTCGCCTCGTCGGGCTCGACCGACGGCTCGACGTCCGCCATGGGCCGGTCGCGCGGGGGCCCTGAGCGCCGCGGCGGCCGGCGTTCACCGCCCGCGCCCGCCGGCGCCGCGGGAGCCCGCTTCTCGAGCGTGCGCCCGGCGCGCCGCCGCTGACCGTGGGCGCGCCGGCGCCCGCCTTCGAATTCGTCCATTTCTCCCTATCGTCGTTACGGGCGGATCGGTCCGCCAGGGCCGAACGCGACCGCTTCGGTGAAGCCGAAGCCACTCATCGGCGAGCGCGCTTCTTCGGGCGATACGCGCGCTTTCCGTTCGTCGCCGCCTTCGATGCCGTCGCGGCCTCGGCGGATTCGCCGGCGCCCTTCTTGCCGCCGGTCGCCGGTACGGCGGCAGCCGGCGCGGCCTCGGCGGCGGTCTTCGCGCCACCGACCATGCCGTAGCGGCGCAGCATGATCGCCTGCTGGGCGACCGTGAACACGTTCAGCGCGAACCAGTACACGTAGAACGCCGACGCCCACTGGTACTTGAAGCCCATGTACGCGATGATCGCCGGCGACATGAACGCCATGATCTTCTGCGTTTGCGCCTGCTGCGGATCTTGCGACGGCGGGCTGCCGTAGCGCACCGTGAAGTACATCGACGCCGACGTACAGCAGCAGCATGAGGTAGTCCATCGACGCAAGGCTCGGAAGCGCTTGCGGCGGATGCCACCCGTAGATATGGTAGAACACCGGCGAGCCGATCCACAGGAACGACTCGTGGAACTGCTCGAGCCGGCTCTGGATCGCGTAGTACAGCGCGAAGAGGATCGGCAGCGGGATCAGCATCGGCAGACAGCCGGCGAGCGGGTTGACGTTGTGCTCTTTGTAGAGCGCCATCTGCGCCTGCTGCAGGCCCTGCGGGTCGTCCTTGAACTTCTTCTGCAGCTGCTTGACGAGCGGCTGAACCTTCTGCATCTCCGCCATCGAGCGGAACTGCATGTTCGAGAGCGGCCAGATCGCCAGGCGCACGATCAGCGCGACGATCACGAGGCTCCATCCGTACGACGGCACGTACCGGTGGACGAAGGTGAGCACGTCGCCCATGCCGTGCACCAGCGGGTCGAACAGCGGCGAGAGGAAGTTCGCGGCGAGTAGCACGGGCGTCAGGGAGCCTTTCGGGTCGGCAACGTCGGGGGTACCGGGTCGAATCCGCCCGGATGCCAGGGACCGCAGCGCACCAGCCGCAGCGCTGCGAGCCTACTGCCACGGAGAACGCCGTGTTTCTCGATCGCCTCCGCGGCGTACTCGGAGCATGTCGGCGCGTAGCGGCATGCCGGCGGGAGGACGGGGGAGATCAGCGATCTTGTAGCCGCGGAGCGCTCCGAGGGCCAGGCCGCGCGGCGGTCATGGACGACGGAACACGTGCCGGACCTCGTCCGACAGCTCCGTGAAGGGCAAATCGCCGGCACCCGGCCGCGCGATGAAGACGACGTCGTTCCACGGCGGTGAGCCCAGCTGATACCGGTCGAGGATCGCCTTGATCCGCCGCCGCACCCGATTGCGGACGACCGCGATGCCGACCGCACCGCCGACCGTGATGCCGATCCGCGAGCGTTGCCGGCCCTCGGCGACGTAACACGTCAGATGCGGGGACGAGGAGCGGCGGCCGCGACGGGTCACCCGGGCGAAGTCGCCGCGGCGCCGCAACGAGTCGTATGCTCTCACCGTCCCGCCCTCGTCACACGCGTGTCCTTCAGCCTTCGGCGCAGCCGAAGCCACGACTCAGACTGCGAGGCGGTGGCGACCCTTCTTGCGGCGTGCCGCGAGCACGCGCCGCCCGTTCTTCGTCGACATACGTTCGAGGAAGCCATGGACGCGCTTGCGGCGCCGGTTGTGCGGCTGATAGGTCCGCTTCACGGGAGCTCTCCTGCAGGCTGCGGGAACGGCGAGGCCCCCGACGGTGACAAGATAGTATACGGGCCCGCCGCGCCGAGCGTCAAGCGAAATCCCCCGTTCTGCGAAGCGTTCCTGACTTGTCCACAGCGGTGGACAGAGCTGTGGATGACGCTCGCGCGCCGAATGCTTCCGATGCGGTCCTGGCGCGGGTTTACCGCCGACTTCATGCGTGTCGGAAACTCGTGGATACGCGCCGCGAGCCTCGTCACGACGCGGTTCGGCCCCCTGTGGACAAGTGCACAACTCCGGGGGAAAACGCCGCAGGAAGCCTCCCCGCCCAGGCCAATGCCCATCGCTCATTCTCCCCCGGCACGTCTCATGGCGCGCCGGTTCGGACCAATGCGGTAGGGTAGGGCATGCATCAGACCAGCGCGGCGACGGCCCCGCAGGACCTTTGGACCGCGGCGCTCACACGGCTCGAGCCTCGCTACAACAAGCCGGTCTTCGAAATGTGGCTCAAGCCGATGCGTCTGGTCGAATTGACGCCCTCGGAGATCGTGCTTGCGGTGCAGACGACGTTCGCACGCGACTGGGTGGAGAATCGTCTGAAGAGCGACATCACGTCGGTGCTCCACGAGCTGCTCGGCGCGGAGATCGCATTGCGGGTCGTCGTCGATCCGGGTGCGGAGGCGCAAACGCCCGCTACCTCGGTTACGCCCGCAGCCAAGCCGCAGGCGCCGGACGACCTGCGCATCGGAAACCTCAATCCCCGCTACACATTTGACGACTTCGTCATCGGGAATTCGAACCGGTTCGCGCACGCCGCCGCGCAGGCGGTGGCCGACGCGCCGGCGATGGCGTACAACCCGCTGTTCCTGTACGGCGGCGTCGGCCTCGGAAAGACGCACTTGATGCACGCGATCGGCCACCGCGTGCTCGAGCACGATCCGAACGCGAACATCGTGTACGTCTCGTCCGAGAAGTTCACGAACGAGTTCATCATCGCGATCAAGAACAACCAGACCGTCGAGTTTCGCAACCGCTATCGTCACGTCGACGTGCTGCTGATCGACGACATCCAGTTCTTGGAAGGCAAGGAACAGACGCAAGAGGAGTTCTTCCACACCTTCAACTCGCTGCACGAAGCGCAGAAACAGCTCGTGATCTCCAGCGATCGCCCGCCGAAAGAGATTCAGACGCTCGAGAACCGGCTGCGCTCGCGGTTCGAATGGGGACTTCTCACCGACATCCAGCCGCCGGACTTCGAGACGCGCGAAGCGATTCTGCGCAAGAAGGCCGAGACCGAGAAGGTCCCGGTCCCCGACGAGGTGCTCGCGTTCATCGCGAAGGTGATCCCCTCGAACATCCGCGAGCTGGAAGGCTCGCTGATCCGCGTCGTCGCGTTCGCATCGCTGACGAAGTCGGCGATCACGGTCGAGCTCGCCTCCGAGGTGCTCAAGAACGCGGTCGCGCAGGCGCCGATGCACCGCGTCACGATCCCGCTGATCAAGGAACGGGTCGCGAAGCACTACGCGATCTCGATCAAAGAGATGGAGGCGCAGCGGCGCGATCAGCGCGTGACGCTGCCGCGCCAAATCGCGATGTACATCGCGTGGCAGCTCACGGGCGCGTCGCTGCCGCAGATCGCGCGCGAGTTCGGCAAGAAGGACCACACGACCGCGATGTACGCGCGCGACAAGATCAACGACATGATGGACGCCGACGAAGCGTTTCGGAACAAGATTCGCTCGCTCGTCGCGCAGATCCAGAGCGAATAGTCCGGCTCCGCGGGCCGTGCGCCGCCTTCGTTCGTCGCGACGTTTTCGCCGCGACGCGCTTTTCGTTTCGTGGGTCCGTTGCGCGCCGGCGTGCCGAAGCAGGCGCGACCTTCCGAGTCCACGCATTCCATCCCCGGATGCGGGCACAGGGTCCGCGCGGCAACGTGGAAAAGCGGGATGCGCGCTCGCGTCGGGGATCGCGTGGAACGGGAGCAGTTTCCGTCCACAGGCCGAACGGGCGCAAAACCGCGGCGCACGCGGGGTTCGGCGGTTCTCCCCGCTGTTCACCGCCTTACTGCTGGTACGGTGATCTTTCTTATACTAAAGCCGGACGACGGACGGCACCTGAAGCGGTGGATCAGTGAAGTTCACGTGTAGTACGAAAGACATCGCGTCCGCGGTCGGCGCCGCGAGCAAGGTCGTGAACGCGCACACGACGGTGCCGATCCTCTCGAACGTGCTGCTCAGCGCCGACGACGGGTCGATCAAGGTCCGCGCGACGGACCTCGAGCTCACGCTCGAGCAGTCGTTCCCGGCGGAGATCGCGGAGAGCGGCGCCGTGACCGTGCCGGCGCGCCTGTTCAGCGGCTATCTCGGCAACCTGCCGGCGGGACTGCTCGAGCTGACCGGCTCGCCGTCGCGCGCCTCGGTCAAAGCCGAGCGTTCGAACTACGACTTCCACGCGCTGCCCGCGGACGAGTATCCGCCGCTGCCCACCGCGCAGAAGGGCCAGTCGTTCGCGATCCAGGCGAAGCGCTTCCGCGACGGCGTGAGCGCGACGATCTTCGCCGCCTCCAACGAGGAGGCGCGCGGCGCCGTGCTCATGGGGACGCTGCTCGAGCTCGAAGGCGAGCGGATCACCCTCGTCGCGACCGACGGCTATCGGCTCGCGCGGTGGACGGCGACGCTCGACCGCGGCATCGAGGGGACCGCGAAGTACATCGTGCCGTCGCGCGCGCTCAACGAGGCGGCGCGCAATCTCGGCACCGCCGAGCTCGTCGAGGTGACGGCGCTCGGCGCGAACGCGAACCAGCTGCAGCTCACGGCCGGATCGACGTCGATCGTCGTCCGCCTCGTCGACGGCCAGTACCCGAACTACGGCCAGGTGATTCCGGCGAAGTTCGACCGGCGCGTCGTCGTGAACACGCAGGCGCTGATCGGCGGCTTGCGCCGCGCCGAGCTCGTCGCCGGCGACCGCGCCTCGATGGTCAAGCTCGAGGTCGCGAACCAGACGCTGATGATCACCGCGAAATCGGACGTGACCGGCAACGCGTACGAAGAGCTCGAGGTCGAGCAGACCGGCGAGGATTTGGCGATCGCGTTCAACGCGCGGTACCTCGTCGAGATCCTCAACCACGTCGACTCGCCGCAGACCGTGCTCGAGTTCCTCGGCCCGCTCTCGCCCGCCGCGATCCGGCCGCTCGAGACGTCGGAGTCCGGCGAATCGCTGTACGTGCTGATGCCGCTGCGCCAGTAGGAGCGGCGCGAAGCCGGAGCGCGTTCGCACCGATCTCTTGAAAATCGTCGCGGTTCGGCTCGCGAACTTCCGGAATTACGCCGAGCTCGACTTCTCGCCGGCGCCCGGACTGAACGTGCTCGCCGGCGCGAACGCGCAAGGAAAATCGAACCTGCTCGAAGCGCTCGCGATGCTGGGGACGGGGAAGTCGTTTCGTGCGCATCGCGAGCGCGAGCTGATTCGCGAGGGCGAGGACCGTGCCGACGTCGGCGGAGAGGCGCGCGTCGCCGCCGGCGAGATTCGCTTGCGCTGCTCGATCGCGCGCACGCCCGCGGGGACGCGCAAGACCTTCGAGGTGAACGGCGGTTCGGTCGGGTTCGCGCGGTTTCTGGGCCGTACGCGCGTCGTGACGTTCGTTCCGGCCGACCTCCAGCTCGTCTCCGGCGGACCCTCGCTGCGGCGATCGTTCTTGAACGAGGCGCTCGCCCAGGTCTCGCCGACGTACTACCGCGACCTCGCGCGTTACGCGAAGATCGTGCAGCAGAAGTCCGCGCTGTTGCGCGGCGCGATCGCGCCCGATCGGGACCTGCTGCTCGCGTACGACGACGAGCTCGTTCGGCCGGCGACGGCGCTCATCGCCGCGCGGCGCGCGTTCGTCGACGAGCTCGCGGCGGCGACCGCGATGATCTACGGCCGCTGGCGCGGGGCGCGGGAACGGCTCGGCGTGACATACGCCCCGAATCCGGAGGGCGACGTCGCGGAGGCGCTTGCGGCCTCGCTCGACGCCGAGGTGCGGCGGCGGACGACGCTCGTCGGCCCGCACCGCGACGACGTGAGGCTCCTCGTCGACGGCGTGCCGCTCGCCGCGTTCGGGTCTCAGGGACAACAGCGCACGGCGGTACTCGCGCTCAAGGTCGCCGAATACGACGTGATGCGCGCGCGTACCGGAGAAGCTCCGATCCTGTTGCTCGACGACGTGCTCTCGGAGCTCGACGCGGAGCGCGGCGCGGGCTTTCTCGAAGCGGTCGAGGGCTTCGAGCAGGCGTTCGTGACGACGACCGACGCATCACGCGAGCTGCAGTCGATCGCCTCGGCCACGTGGTCGATCCGCGCCGCGACGGTGACCGCGTGCTGAGGCTCGGCGCGGTCCTCGACGACTGGCGTCCCAAACCGGGCGCCGGATCCGATCCGCTGGTCGCCGTGCGGGCCGCGTGGGGCGAGCTGGTCGGCTCGGACGTCGCCCGCGCGGCGCAGCCGGTAGCGATCGAGCGCGACGCGCTGATCGTGATCACGTCGTCTTCGGCATGGTCGCACCAGCTCGCGTTCCTCGAGCCGGAGATCGTTCGCGGCCTGCGCGCGCTGCCGGAGGTTCGGGACCTCGCGCGGCTCCGTTTCCGCGTCGGGAAGGTGCGGCGTCCCGTCGGGATCGCGAGCGGGCCGTCCGGCCCGCGGCGTGCGACGGGCGCGGCCGACGACGCGCCGCCCGCGAAGACGCTCGACGACGCGCTCGCGCGCCTCCGCCGCGCCGTCGATCGCACGCGCGCCGCGCACCGGTCGCAAGGCGGAGCGTTCTGCGCGCTGTGCGAGGCGCCGGTCGACCGCGGGCCGGCATGCCGGCCGTGCCGCGACGACGACGAGCGCCGCCGGCGGTTCGCATGCGAGCGGCTGCTGTTCGAAGCGCCGTGGCTCGCACCCGAGGAGGTGCTCGGGCTCGTCGACGGACTCTCGCCCGAGGAGTACGACACGCACCGCCGCCGCTTGCTGCAGTCGTGGTGGGACGAGATCCGCCGCGCGAGCCGTCTGCACAAGCTGCGCCAGCCGCTGGATCGCGTGCGCTTGCGCAAGCTCGCGAGCTCGTTCGTGCTGCTCGAGACGCGCATCGACCCGTTGCGCCTCGAGATGGATTCCGCGGTGCGGAAAAACGCGCTCGGCGATCTCTACGAGTTCGTGCGCGAGATCGAACCGGCCGACGCCGCAGCCGAGTAGATTCGACCGTCCGCGTCGAAGATAACGGATCGAATGCAGGACTACACGGGCGAACAGATCGAGGTCTTACGAGGCCTCGAGGCCGTTCGCAAGCGGCCAGGGATGTACATCGGCAACACGGCCGAGCGCGGTCTCCACCAACTGGTCTATGAAGTCGTCGACAACGCGGTCGACGAGGCGCTCGCGGGATACGCTCACACGATTGCAGTCGTCCTCTACAAGGACGGCTCGGCGGCGGTCACCGATGACGGCCGCGGGATCCCGATCGACGTGCACGCCGAGGAGAAGATGCCGGCGGTCGAGGTCGCGATGACGATGCTGCATGCCGGCGGCAAATTCGGCAAGGGCGGCTACAAGGTTTCCGGCGGCCTGCATGGCGTCGGCGTCTCCGTCGTCAACGCGCTCTCCGAATGGATGGTCACGCGCGTGAAGCGCGACGGGCTGGGAGCACGAGATTCGCTTCGAGCGCGGCGTCACCGCGCAGAAGCTGAAGAAGCTGCGCCGGGCCGAGGGCACCGGCACGTTCCAGTGGTTCAAGCCGGACCCCGAGATGTTCGAGACGCTCGACTTCTCGTGGAAGATCCTGGAGAGCCGCCTGCGCGAGTTGGCGTTCCTCAACCGCGGCCTCGCGATCACGCTGCGCGACGAGCGTCCCGACGACGGGCCGAAAGAGCGCACGTACATGTACGAGGGCGGCATCGTGTCGTTCGTCGAGTGGCTGAACGAGAACAAGGAGTCGCTCACGCCGGTCATCTCGACCAACGGCGAGCGCGACGACGTCGTCGTCGAGTGCGCCTTCCAGTGGCAGGACGGCTACAACGAAGTCGTCTACTCGTACGCCAACAACATCAACACGATCGAAGGCGGGATGCACCTCACCGGCTTCCGCACCGCGGTGTCCGGGAAGGTGAACGAGTACGCGCGCAAGCGCGGCATGCTCAAGGAGTCCGAGGCGAACCTTTCGACCGACGACTGCATGGAAGGCCTCACCGCGATCGTGTCGGTGAAACTGCAAGAGCCGCAGTTCGAAGGGCAGACGAAAACCAAGCTGGGCAACGCGAAGATTCGTCCGCTCGTCAACGGGCTAGTCACGGAGCGGCTCGAGTTCTTTCTCGAAGAGAATCCGAAGATCGCGCGCGCGATCGTCGAGAAGTGCATGCAGGCGCAGCGCGCACGCGAGGCCGCGAAGAAAGCGCGCGACCTCACGCGGCGCAAGAACGTGCTGGAGGGCAGCGGGCTGCCCGGCAAGCTCGTCGATTGCAAGACGCAGGATCCCGCGCTCTCGGAACTGTTCCTCGTCGAGGGCGACTCGGCGGGCGGCACGGCGAAGGGCGGCCGCGATCCGAACACGCAAGCGATCCTGCCGCTGCGCGGTAAGATCCTCAACGTCGAGAAGGCGCGCATCGACAAGATGCTCGCGAACGAAGAGATTCGCACGATGATCACCGCGCTCGGTGCGGGCTTCGGCGACGACTTCGACCCGGCGAAGCTGCGCTACCACAAGATCATCATCATGACCGATGCGGACGTCGACGGCTCGCACATCCGCACCCTGCTGCTGACGTTCTTCTACCGCAAGATGAAGCCGCTGATCGAGCAGGGCTACGTGTACATCGCGCAGCCTCCGCTCTACGGCGTCCGCAAGGGCAAGAAGCAGTGGTGGGCATTCAACGAACCCGAGCTGCAGTCGATCTTCAACGGCGACGATCCGAAAGAGTTCACGATCCAGCAGTTCAAGGGGCTCGGCGAGATGGACGCGGACCAGCTCGCGGAAACCACGATGGACGCGGGCTCGCGCCGGCTGAAGAAGGTCGAGCTCGACGAAGCCGGCGAGGAAGCCGAGAAAGTCTTCACGGAGCTGATGGGCGAGAAGGTGGAGCCGCGCAAGCTGTTCATCCAAGAATACGCCCGCACCGTGCGCAACCTCGATCTCTAGTGGCTTCGGCTTCGCCGAAGCCTTCGCGTTCGCGGCTGCGCCGCGATCCGCACGTTGACCGTTCTCTCACTTGACCGCAATCGCGTTTGCCGATAGGGCCGCTCGGGGACGTACGTAGCGATGTCCGGCGTGAGGCGTCGCGCGCTCATCGTTGCCGCGGCGGCGGCGGCGCTTGTCGTCGCGGCCGTGTTGGCCCGCCACGTGATCGCGCGCGTCGCACTCCAAGCGGTGCTCTCCGTGGCGACCGGATATCGCGTGCAGATCGGATCCGACTCGCTCGGCACGACGCACGCCACGCTGTTCGACGTCCACGTCACCAAGAACGGCGACCCGGTGCTCGACGCGCAGCGCATCGACGTCGACTATGCGCTGCGCGACATCTTCCCGGGCGGCGAGCACCGGTACGGCTTCGCGGCGATCGCGATGCAGAAGCCGGTACTGACGATCACCCGCCATGCCGACGGTTCGTTGACGTTCAACCGTCCCGGCGGGACGCCGGCGACGCCGCCGGCGCCCTCGCGCAAAGCGGCTGAGCCGCTGTACTTCACCGTCCGCGTGCGCGAGGGTGCGCTGCACCTCGTCGACGAGGCGCCCGCGCAGCGCGATCTCGCCAATCAGGAGATCGACGACGTCACGATCGATGCGTCCGTGAAATCAGATGCGCGCACGACCGCCAGCGTGAGCGGTGTGCTGATCGGACGTGCGACGCCGGGGACGCCGCTCGCGCGCTATCCGATCGCCGAGCACAGCATCATCGACGTGCCGCGCGGCATCGCGCTCAACACGGTGACGGCCGCGCGATTGCCGTTGCGCGGCCTGCTGGGCTTCCTGATCCACTCCTCGGCGATCCGCTTCGACGGCGGCATGCTCGAGAACGTTCGCATGCACTACTACGCGCTGGCGCCGAAGCCGACCGACACGTTCGCGTACCAGCTCGGCGGGCAGGCGTATCTGCGCGGCGGGCGGCTCGCGGTGAGCGCGCTCGTGCACGAGATTCGGGATGTGAATGCGCCGGTGCTCGTGAGCGGCGACACGCTCGCGACGCCGACGATCGCCGCGACGCTGGGCGGCATCCCCGTGCGCGGGCGCGGCGCGCTCTACGATCTGTTCGGGTCGCCGCAGTTTCGGATCGGGTTCGCGGCCGATACGGACTTGCACGACCTGCGCACGCTGTTCGCGTTCACCAGGAAGCTGCCGCTGAGCGGGCGCGCGCACTTCGAGACGCTGCTGGCGTCGTCGCTCGACGAACCGCTGATCCACACGGAGTTCAGCGGGCCGCACGTCGCCTACGACCGCTACACCGTGGACGGCGTCGGCGGCATCGTCGACTACTATCGCGACGCGATCGACTTCGGCGGCATCTCCGCGCGATACGGCAGCGCGAACGTCGCGATCGGCGGGCGCGTGCTCGTCGGTAAGAACGGCGACGACGTCGGCATCGCGATGAGCGCGTCCGGTCCGGGAGCGTCGCTGCCGTACGCGGCGACGTTCGCACCGGATTCCAGCGTGATCGCCGCGGCACTGATCACGGAGCCGCCGCACGGCGGCTTCAGCGCGCGCGGCACGATCGGACTGCGCGGCGGCACCGCCGGAGCGGGGACGTTCTCCGTGAACCCGCGCGGCGTCGGCGAGTTCGGTCCGTTCGCGTTCGCGCGCACGGACGGGGAGTCGCTCGCCGGGGGCTTCGAGCTGCAGCGGCCGATCTCGGCGAGCGCCGGATGGCTGCATGCGCGCGCGTTCCGGCTGGCCGACGTGCGCAGGATGCCGGCCCTGCCGGGTGCGGCGGTCCCCGCGATGCCGCCGATCTCGGGCATCATCGACGGCGACTTCGCCGGCGGCGGCTCGCCGGACGTGTTCGGGCTCGCGGGCGCGCTGCGCGGTGAGGATCTTCGCTACGGTCCGTACGCGCTCGGCAGCGGCTCCGTGCGGCTCGGCGGCACCATGCGCGACGTCCGGCTCGCGGACATCCGGCTCGCGGGCCCGCTGGGGCGTTTCGCGGGCAACGGCGCATTCGACGGCGACACGTTCGCGCTCGACGGCACGTACGACGGCAGCCTCGACGCGCTGCGCCAGTTCACCGGCGACGCCGGCGCGCACGGGCCGATCCACGGTCCGGTGCGCGCGACGATCGCCCAAGGGCGCATCGTGGTGCAGACGACCGGCGCCGATCTCGCGGGCGCGTCGTTCCGAGGGGTCGGCATCGACCGCGTGGCCGGCACGCTGCTGGTCGACGGCGCGAAGCTCCGGATCATCGCCGCCGACGGCACCGTCGCCGGGGGACACGTCGTCGCCGCGGACGCCGGCGGACCGTTCCTCGTGGCGACGCCGGGCATCCCGGCGGCCGGCTTGCGCGGCGCGGGCCTTCCGCTGGAATCCGGTACGGTCGGCGTGTTCGGGCTCGCGGACTTGCGCGGCCGCACCCCCGCGTTCGACGGGCTCGTCGACCTCGCCGACGGACGCGCCGCGGGCTATCCGATCGCGGCCGGGGCCGACGTCGCGCTCGCGGACGGCACGGCGCACGTGCGGCGCGGCGTCGCCGCGCTGGGCACGACGTACGGCCGCTTCGGCGGACGGATTTACGGTGTGGGCGTCTCCGGCCCCGACCCGCTGGCGTACGACGTCAACGCGTCGATCCCGATCGGCGACATCGACGACGTTCGCCGCACGCTGCGCGTGCCCGTACGGTATCTCGACGGCAGCTTCTCGGCGCAGCTGCACGTGCGCGGCAACGGCGCGCGGCCGCGACTCGCCGGTGCGGTCGACGTGCCGGAAGGCTCGTACAACGGGCTGGCATTCCGGGACGCGACCGCGGACGTCGCCGTCACGCCGTCGTCGTTCTCGGCGAGCGACGGCGTCGTGACCGTCGGGTCGACGCGCGCGCAGGTCGACGCGTCGATGTCGATCGCGAGCCGCGCCTTCGCCGTCGACGCGCGCAGCGCGCACGCGAACCTCGCCGATTTCAACGACTACTTCGACGAAGCCGAGACGTTCGCCGGAACGGGCAGCGTCGCCGTGTCGTTCGCGACGGGGCCGGGCGGTACGCGCAGCTCGGGGCTCGCGCGTCTGAGCGGTCTGCGCTACCGGCAGTTCGCGTTCGGCAACGCGCTCGCGTCGTGGTCGCAGCGGCACGGCACGATCGCCGGCACGCTCGGCGTCGCGGGCACGCACGGCACGTTGAACGCCGGCGGCACGATCGCTCCTGCCGCGGGCGATCCGATCGTCGCGTTCGAGCACGCCGCGTATCACGTGCACGTCCGCGCGCAGCGCGTCGAACTCGCGTCATGGCTGCCGCCGGCCGGCATCACGGCACCGATCCTCGGGCAGATCGATGCGAACGGCTCCGCCGACGGCCGCTGGCCGCGGCTGGCGGTGACGGGCGATGCGTCGCTGACGAACGGCTCGATGTTCGGATACACCGTCGATTCGGCCGTCGCGCACATGCGCGCCGACGGCGGGCGCGTGTCGCTGACGAACACGCAGCTGAAGCTCGGGTTCGCGCAGCTCGACGCGAACGGATCGTTCGGACTCTCGAGGACGGCGCCGCTCGCGATGTCGGTGCACGTGCAGACGCCGGATGTCGCGAAAGCGCTCGCCGCGATGTTCCCGCGCGGCCCGAGCTTCGGGCTGTCGGGCGCGCTGCAGTCCGAGGCGCGTATCGCCGGCACGTTCGCCCACCCGGACGCGACGGTCGGCTTCGACATGACGGACGCGCGTTACGCGTCGCTTGCGATCGCGCGTGTGCTCGGCAGCGTGCGGTACGACGGCAAGACGTTCGTGGTGCAAGATGCCGAGGCGACGTTCGCCAAGGGCGGCGTGCTGATCGCCGGTCAGCTCCCGCTCTCGCTGCGGCCGCTCGCCGTGCCCGCGGATGCGCCGCTGTCGTTCACGCTCGCCGCGCAGAATCTCGATCTCGCGCCGTTCGCGCCGTTCCTCCCCGGTCCGCAGACGAAGCTCGGCGGTACGGTGAACGGACGGCTCGCAATCGAAGGAACCGTGCGCGCGCCGCGCGTCGCCGGCACGATCGCGCTCGCCGGCGGCTCGTACGTGTCGAGCTTCGATCGCGCGCCGATCGCGAAGGCGAACGCGAGCCTCGATTTCACCGGGACGACCGTGGCGCTGCAGGCGCTGCACGCGAACGTCGGCAGCGGGACCATCGACGGCAGCGGCCGGCTCGACCTGCCGTTCGCCGAAGCGCACGCGGGCACGTACGCGATCGCGCTGACGGCGCACTCGGCGCGCATCGACTCGCCGCAGTTCGGTACCGGCACGATCGACGGCACGATGCAGCTGCGCAGCGGCACGCCGGCGCCGACGCTGTCCGGGAACGTCACGCTGTCGAACGCGTCGATCCCGGTGCTGTCGATCTACCGCAGCGCGACCGCCTCGAGCGCGAGCGGCGGCAGCGGCGGGTTGCCGTTCAACGTTGCATTCGACCTCGCCGCTCAGGCCGGCCGAAACGTGCGCGTGCACGCGTCCTCGCCGTACATCGACATCGGGACGACGGGCACGCTCGATCTCACCGGAACGTTGAGGGCGCCGAAGCTCGCCGGCGTCCTGACCGCGACGCCGGGCGGTGTCTTCTCGACGTACAACCGCGCGTTCCGCGTGCAGCAAGCGTCGGTGGCGTTCGAGCCGCAGAGCGGCCTGCTGCCGTACATCCGCCTGCGCGCGTACGCGCACGTGACGGACCCCGATCCCGATCCGAGCCGCAACCCGGTCGGCAGCGCCGACATCACCGTCACGGTCGACGGTCCGGCCGACGAGCTCGCCGCGGGCACCGGCGGCGGCATCGCGTACTCGTCGAGCCCGCCGTACTCCCAAGAGCAGATCGTCGGCCTGCTGCTCGACGCGTCGGTGTTCGGAGCCGTGAACTTCGGTCAGCAGCCGAACGGCACGACGCTGCGCGGTGCGCCCGGCGAATCGAACGCGCTGCTGCCGCCGGGCGTCACGCCGTACCAGACGGGCGTGATCAACTTCAACGAGGAGGCGTTCTCGGTGCTGAACGGCCAGTTCACGCAGCGGTTTCTCGCGCCGCTCGACACGTTTTTCACGGGACGGTTCGGGCTGAGCGACTTCGAGCTGACCGTCGACTACGGGGGCGGCATCGGCTACAACGCTCTCAAGCAGATCGGCCACGGCGACGTGTACGCCAGCTTCGGCCAGAGCTACTCGGAGTGGGTGCGCACGACGGTCGGCTTCACGGCGCGTCCCGACGCCACGACGTCGCTGCAGTTCAACTACTTCACGCAGAACGGCAGCCCGGCGCTGACGTCCAACTACAACGGCAGCGAAGCGATCCTGGGCGCGGAGACGCTCAAAGGCATCCAGCCCCTCTCGAACCGGCAAGGATTCACGTTCAGCGTCGTCCGGAAATACCCATAAGCGGCTTCGGCTTGCGCCGAAGCCTTCGCGTTTTGCGCCGTACGGCGCAAAGCCGCCGCGGCTGGCTGACGACGCTCGCATGTGGGGCTGACCTAAAGGCAACGTGGGCGGGGCGTCGTACCCAGGGTGCCGGGAACGCGAACGGCCGGCGTCGCGTTACGCCCATACCAGCAACCCGGCGGTCGCCGACGGCGCTGTGCGCCCGGGCCCACATCTCGACGAAGGACGTCTTCCGCTTGTTCCAACGGTTACGCCGCGCGCCGCACGCCGTGCTCGCCGTGCTCGCATTGCTCGCATTGATGATGCCGCCCGCGTTCTCCGCGCCGGCGGCTCCGACGGTCGTGTCCGTATCGGTGTCGGGCAACGCGCACGTCCCCACCGACCGCATCCTCGCGGTCGTGAAGACCAAGGTCGGGGACCCGTTCGATCCGGCGGTCGTGCAGCAGGATCTGCGGTCCATCGCCGATCTGGGTTTCTTCGCCGATCAGGCGCCGCCGATCGTGAAGCAGCGGCCCGACGGCGTCGCGATCACGTTCCGCGTGATCGAGAACCCCGTCGTCACGTCGATCCGGTTCGACGGCAACAAGTCCGTGTCGGCCGACACGCTGCTCGCGCTGATGGACACCGCGCCGGGCCAGGTCTTCAACATCAAGACCTACCAGCAAGACGTCCTCAAGATCAACAGCTACTACGACAAGATCGGCTTCGGAGGACAGCTGCCCTCGCACGTCGTCGACGTCAACATCGCGCCCGACGGCGTGCTGACGCTGCGGATTCAAGAAGGCCTGACCGTCCGCAACATCATCATCACGCAGCCGCCGGACGCCGATCCCGTGCTGCCGCCGACGGTGATCGTCAAATCGCTGGTGACGAAGCCCGGCAGCCCGTACTCGGAAGCGCAACGCGACAAGGACTACGACGCGCTCAAGGCGCTCTACGAGAAGTTCGACATGAAGATCGGCGACGTCGAAGCGGGTGTCGACCCGACGTCGGTCGATCAGAAAGCCGGTACCGCGGACGTCCGCTACACGATCAGCGTGCTGCGCGTCGGCGCGATCGAGATCACGGGCAATACGAAGACGCACGACGACGTGATCCGCCGCGAGCTGCGCCTGCGTCCGGGCATGATCGTGACGGAGTCGGGGATCCGGCGCGACAACGAGCGGCTGAACAATCTCGGGTTCTTCGACAAGGTCGACGTTCAGGGCAAGCCCGGTCCCGATCCGAAACGTCCGGCGCTCGTGACCCTGAACTGGCAGGTCAAAGAGCAGCGCACCGGCACCGCGACCGTCGGTGCCGGCTATTCCGGCGGGATTACGGGCACGGGCCTCACCGGCACGCTGTCGTACCAGGAGAACAACATCAACGGCACCGGCGACGGCGCATCGATCCGCTTCGAACGCGGCTCGCGCGTCTCGGACGCGCAGCTGTCGTTCACGGTTCCGTATCTCGGCAAGACGGAGCAGTCGCAGCGGTACAGCCTCGGCGTCACGCTGTTCACGCAGGCGCAGACCAACTACTATCCCGTGTACTCGGCGTGCGCGGCAGGCCAGCTCACGAACGTCAACAGCAGCACGACGAGCGTCAACGGCACCTCGTGCGGCGGCACCGGCCCGCAACCCGTCACGATCGTCCCGGACGACCCGGTGAACTACTCGGTGGTGAACGGTGTCGCGGCGACGTACAAGTCGCGTTCGACCGGCGTCTCGGCGACGCTCGGCCGGCGCCTGAACGACATCTTCCGCGTCTCGGGCGGCATCAACATCCAAAGCGTCGCGGCGTCGGCGGATCTTCCGTCGGGCTACGTGTTTCCGAACACGGCGAACCTGTTCTCGGTGAACGGGGCGAGCACGACGCTCTCCGGCTTCGTGGATCCGAACAGTCCGAGCGCGGCGGTCGGCATCAACGCGCCGTCGCTCGCGCAGCTCGACTCGACGCGGCCGTACGCGCTGCACAGCTTCGTCGTCGGACTCGGTGCCGACACGCGCGATGACGTGTTCAACCCGCGCCGCGGCGTCAACGTCACGCTGAACGACGAGATCAGCACGCACAGCATCGGCTCGGACTTCAACTACCAGCTGCTCACGTTCGATGCCGCGAAGTTCTTCCCGGTGCTCAAGAACGCGACGCTCGGGTTCCATGGCCGCGTCGGCATGTCGTCGGGCGCGATCCCGACGAACAAGCTCTTCATCTTCTCCGATCAAGACCTGCGCGGCTACTCCGACCCGTTCTACGGCACCGACATCCTGCTCGGTCAGATGGAGCTGCGCGTGCCGCTCACGGCCGACCGCAAGTTCGCCGTCGTCGGCTTCATCGAGGACGGCGGAACGCGGATCCGCGGCGGTACGTCGACCGCCACGGACGCCTCCGGCTTGACGACGACGGTCTACGATCTCAACAAGTACACGTTCCACGGCGACGTGGGCGTCGGATTGCGCTTCGACGTGCCGCAGCTCGGGCTCCGGACGCTGCGGCTCGATTTCGCGAAGGGCAGCCTGGGCACGCACACGTCGTTCGGAATCGGGCAGAGCTTCTAGTCATGAACGTTCGCTTCACGCGCGGCCGGGCGGCCGCGCTCGCATTCGCGCTCGGCGTCGCGATCCTCGCGACGCCGGCGATCGGCGCGACCGACGTCACCGACATCGGCTCGCTCGACCAAGCTGCGCTCGCCGCGCTGCCGCGATTCCAGTCGGCGAGCAAGCAGTTGAGCGACTACGGGCAGAACCTGCAGCGGCAGTACGTCGCGCGCGCGCGCAAGGCGTCGCAGGCGCAGCAGCAGCGGCTCGGCGCCGAGTTCCAGGGCAAGATGGCGGACAAGCAGCGGCAGCTCTTCGCGCCGCTGTTCGCCAAGGCGCAAGCGGCGATCGCTTCCGTCGCGTCGTCCAAGAACCTGACCGTGGTGATCGACAAGCGCATCGTGGTCGTCGGCGGCGTCGACATCACCGGCGCCGTCCGCGATCTGCTGACCGGCATCGGAGATCCGGTGCCGCCGCAGTCGACTCCGGGCCCGTCGAAGGTCGGCTACGTCGATCAAGCGGCGATCGACGCGACGCCCAAAGTGAAAGCGGCGACGGACGAGTTCGCGAAGTTCCGGCAAGACCAGGACAAGATCGCGGCCGACAAGCTGCGGGCCGCGAAGACGGATGCCGACCGCGACGCGATCTACCGGGACTACCGCAAGACCCTCGACGACAAGCAGAACCAATTGCTCAAGCCCGTCGTCGACCAGACGCGCAGCGTCATCGGCGACGTCGCGAAGAGCCGCGGGCTGATCCTCGTGATCGACAAGGGCAACGTCGTGTTCGGCGGGACGGACGTCACCAAAGACGTCACCGACAAGCTGAAGTGACGGCTTCCGCCTCCGGCGGAACCCGGCGCGCCGCGACAGCGGTGCTGGCTGCTGTTGCCCTCGCGGCATGCGCGCGCGGCTCGCAGAACGGCGGCGCTGCGGCCGGGTCCGGCGCCGTCGGGTACGTTCGCATGGACGAGCTCGTGCAGAAGCACCCGCTCTACGATCAGCTCGCGCGGTACGATCGCACGATCGAGGCCTTCGACCTGTCGGCGACCGCGCCGCACGCCGCGCGTCCCGACCCGAACCTCGCGTCGCGCGAGCGCGAGCTGCAGAAGGAGCTCCACGACGCGGCCGATCGCACGAACAAGCTGCTGAACGCGAAGCAGCAGCAGTACGAGCGCGAAGAGAACGACGCGATCGCCGCGGCGTTGCGCGGTTCCGGCATGCCGGGGCCGAGCGCGGCATCGATCGCCGGGAACGTCAACGCGACCGCGCAGACGCAACGCAGCGCGGTCGCCGTCCAGGCGCAGCGCGACTACGACGCGTTCCGCAAGAGCTTGGCGAGACAGAATCAAGCACAGGTCGCGGCCGCGCAGAAGGCGCTGAACGATCGCGCCGACCGCACGTACCGTGCGAAGGCGGACGAGCTGCAGTCGAAAGAATCCGCGCTGTCGCTCAAGCTCGCCTCGGACGACTCGGCCCAGCGGCTGGCGCTGCGCACGAAGCTGTCGTCGCTGGCGCTCGACGATACCGCGCGCGAGGACGCGCAGAAGCAGCTCGCCGCGCTCGACCGCAAGGACGCCGATGCGCTCGCCGCGCAGCGCAACCGCGACCAGCAAAGCCTCGCCGCGCTGCAGGCGCAGCTGCACCAGCAAGTGCAGCACGATCTGACCGCGCAGGTCGCGACGATCGAGAAGCGTTCGCTCGGCGCGCTCTCGTCGCGGCAGCAGACCCTCGTGAAAGCGGCGACGGCGCCCGCGCCCGGGCCCGTGATCCAGACGACGACGATCAACGGCAAAGTGCAGCAGCAGATCAACCCGAATCTGCCTCCGGCGCTGCGCGCGCGCATCGAGCGTCTGCACAGCGACTATCAGAAGCGTTTTCGCGACGACGCGAAGACGACGATCGCCGACTTCGAGAAGACCCGCGCCGACCTGTCGCAGCGGTACGCGGAGCTGCACGGCGTCGAATCCGGCTCGCTGCAGGGAGCGCAGGCACAGATCGAGAGCCTGCGCCGCAAGCGCGACGACCTCTATTCGCAGATCACCGCGCAGATCGACCGCGAGGTCAAGCTCGTCGCGCAGCAGCGCGGCATCAGCGTCGTCCTCACCAACATTGTCGCACCCGCCGGCGGAGTCGATCTCACGCCGGATGCCCTCAAAGACATCGAAAGCCTCCACGAATGACCACGACCTTCGGCGCGCGCGCCGTTCTCATCGGCACGCTGCTCGCGTCGCTCTGCGCATGCGCGAGCGGCGGCGCGCAAAGCAACATCGGCCTCGTCGACGTCCAGCGCATCGCCGCGAACTGGCCGAAGTTCCAGAACTACCAGAACCAGCTGGCCGCGGACGCGCAGGCGATCGATCGTTCGAACCGTTCGACGCGCGACAAGGCGCGGGAGCGCGCGCAGCTGCAGCAGCGCTTCACGCAGGCGCAGAGCGAGCTGACGCGCGACGTGACCGACGCCGCCAAGCAAGTCGCCGGCGACAAGCACCTGACGTACGTGTTCACGCGGCAGTTCGTCGGGTACGGCGGCGTCGACATCACGCCCGACGTCGAGAAGGTGCTCCAGATCGTAGAGAAGCCGAGCCCGTCGCCGTGACGGGCGCGTGCGGATCGCGCGCAGCGCGAACGCGAAGGGTTCACCGAAGGTGAACCCGCTTGGGACGCTGGCGGAGCTTGCGCGCGTCGCCGGCGGCCGCGTCGTCGGCGACGGGGATGTCGTCATTCGCAGCATCGCGGCGGTCGAGGAGGCCGATGCGCAGACGCTGACATTCGCAGTCGACGCGCGCTATCTCCGCGGCGCGCTCGCGTCGCGCGCGGCGGCCGTGCTCACCGAAGAGGGGCTCGTCGAGGGACTCGACGCGCCGGCGAAAGCGCTGATCGTCGTTCCGTCCGCGCGCATCGCGCTCGCGACGCTGCTCGCATCCCTCGAGCCGGAACGCCCGCGCGGTCCGTTCGTGCACCCGACGGCGGCGGTCGAATCCGACCGCGCGCATCGGCGATGCGGTGTGGATCGGCCCGCACGTCAGCGTCGGCGCGCGCGCCGCCATCGGCGATCGCACCGTTCTGCACGCGGGCGCCGTCGTCGGCGCGGACGCGGCGGTCGGCGGCGAGTGCGTGTTCCATCCGCGCGCGTACCTTGCGGACCGCTGCACGGCCGGCGACCGCGTCGTGCTGCAGCCGGGCGCGGTCATCGGCGGCGACGGGTTCGGGTGGGCGTTCCTCGACGGCCGGCTCGTGAAGATCCCGCAGGTCGGCATCGTCGCGCTCGGCGACGACGTCGAGATCGGCGCGAACACGTGCGTCGACCGCGCGCAGACCGGCGTCACGTCGATCGGCGAAGGCACGAAGATCGACAACCTCTGTCAGATCGGCCACAACGCGCGCATCGGCCGGCACACCGCGATCGCCGCGTTCGCCGGGATGGCGGGCAGCACGACGATCGGCGACTACGTCCGCATCGCCGGAGACGTGAAGTTCCGCGGCCACATGACGGTCGGCGATCGCGTCACGATCGCGGGCGGCTCGCACGTGTGGGGCGACGTTCCCGACGGCGCGTTCGTCTCGGGACGGCCCGTGCAGAACCATCGCGACGAAGTGCGGCTCCAGGCGTACTTTCGCCGGCTGCCGAAGCTCTTCGCTCGGGTCGATGCCCTTGAAGAGCGCGAGCCCGGCTGATCACGTGCAGTACCAGACGACCTTACGAGACACGATCGCGTTCGAGGGTGCCGGGCTCCATACCGGCGCGCCGGCGCGCGTTCGCGTCCTGCCGGCCGCCGCCGGGAGCGGCCTGCGCTTTCGCGTCAACGGCGCGGTCGAGTTTCCCGCGCGCGCCGACTACGTGGTGGAAACGGTGCGCGCGACCGTCGTCGGCAGAGGCGAGCACCGCGTCTCGACGGTCGAGCACCTGCTCTCCGCGATGCTCGGTTGCGGCGTCGACAACGCGCTGATCGAGGTCGACGGTCCGGAGATCCCGGTCGAGGACGGCAGCGCGAAGGTGTTCGC
Organism: Vulcanimicrobiota bacterium; assembly: GCA_963841685.1. Taxonomy (GTDB): domain Bacteria; phylum Vulcanimicrobiota; class Vulcanimicrobiia; order Vulcanimicrobiales; family Vulcanimicrobiaceae; genus Vulcanimicrobium. The sequence goes on along the minus strand of CAWJDU010000003.1, from coordinate 167,247 downwards.
GGACGCCATCGACGCCGTCGGGCGTGGTCCCGCAGCCCGAGCCGCGCGTGCGCTGGGTGCCGACGCATCCCATGATCTTCCGCGACGGCGACAAGCTGCTCGTGATCGCGCCCGCATCGGCGTTCCGCGTGCGCATGACCGTCGATTATCCGCAGCCCGTCGGCACGCAGTACGTCGAGGCCGAGATCACGCCGGACGCCTATCGCCGCGACGTCGCACCGAACCGCACGTTCGGCTTCCTGCACGAAGTGGAGTCGCTGATCAACCGCGGCCTCGCGCAGGGCGGGACGCTGGAGAACGCCGTCGTGTTCGGACCCGACGGACCGCTCGCGCCGCTGCGCACGCATGACGAGCCGGCACGCCACAAGGTCCTCGATCTCGTCGGCGACTTCGCGTTGCTCGGCGCCTATCCGCAGTGCGAGGTCATCGCGATCAAGAGCGGTCACAAGCTGCATGTGACGGCGCTGCGCCAGCTGGTGGCTCCGGCGCAAAGCGGCGAAGCGGTCGCGTCCGGCCTGCGGCCGAGCCGCGCGTAGCGCACAGCGCCGTGCCGACGCTCGACGTGCGCGAGATCATGCGGATCTTGCCGCACCGGTACCCGATGCTGCTGATCGACCGCATCACCGAGTTCGAACCGATGGTGTTCGCGCGCGGCTACAAGAACATCACGGTGAACGAGCCGATGCTCGCCGGGCATTTTCCGGGCAACCCGGTGTTTCCGGGCGTGTACATGATCGAGGCGATGGCGCAGCTCGGCGGAACGGCGATCATGGAGCCGGGCGACATGACGCGCAAGGTGCCGTACCTCGTCGCGATCGAGAAAGCGAAGTTTCGCCGCGTCGTCGTGCCGGGCGACCGTCTCGACATGGAAGCGCGCGTGCTCCGCACCAAGCTCAACATCGGGTGGGTCGGCGTCAGCGCGACGGTCGAATCGAAGGCGGTCGTCAGCGCGGAGCTCACGTTCTCGATCTCGATCGACCCGTCGGCGTTCGCGAACGACGCGACCGTGCTCCATCTGTGATCCATCCGAGCGCGATCGTCCACCCGAACGCGAACGTTCACAAGACCGCCGACGTCGGGCCGTTGTGCATCGTCGGCGAGCACGTCACCATCGCCGCGCGCGCCACGCTGCTGGGCCACGTCGTCGTGACGGGACGGACGACGATCGGCGAGGACGCGATGGTGCACCCGTTCGCCACGATCGGCGCGCCCTCACAGGACCGCAAAGCGGAGTCCGGCGAGCTCGCGTACACGACGATCGGCGCGCGCACGGTGATTCGCGAATACGTCTCGATCCACCGCGGAACGGCGGACTCGGGCGGCGTCACGTCCGTCGGCGACGATTGCCTGATCCTCGCGTACGGACACGTCGCGCACAACTGCCGCATCGGCAACGACGTGACGATGTCGAACCTTGCGCAGCTCGCCGGCCACGTCGTCGTCGACGATCACGCGAGCATCGGCGCGATGGCGGGCGTGCACCAGTTCGTGCGCATCGGCACCTACGCGTTCGTCGGCGGGTACGCGAAGCTCGGGCGCGACCTGCCGCCGTATCTGCTCGCCGACGGCAACCCCGCCGGGGTGCTCGGGCCGAACCTGGTCGGGCTTCGGCGCGCAGGCTTCTCGCGTGACGCGATCGCGGAGCTGAAATCGGCGTTCACGGCGGTCTACAAGTCGGGGCAGACCGTCTCGCGGGCGATCGCATCGCTGCGCGACACGATGCAGACGCCGGAAGGCTGCAGGCTGCTCGCGTTTCTCGAAGCCGAGTCGGACCGTGGGATCCTGAAGTAACATCGGCGCTTCGCCGCGGACCGACCTCGCGAAGAACAGTACGGCGACGCACGATCGCCCTGCGCTCGGTCCGCAACCACTCCGGATATTCTTCACGACCGGCGAGCCGTCGGGCGAGATTCTTGCGGCCGATCTGCTCGGAGCGATGCGCGCGCGCGCGGACATCGTGGCCGAGGGGCTCGGGGACGAGCGGCTGGAGAGCGCGGGCGTGCGCATCGTGCAGCGCACGCGCGGGTGGAGCACGCTCGGAATCTTCGAGACGCTACGCAGGTTGCCGCGCGTCGTTCCCGCGGGACTCGGACTCGCGTTGCGGCTCGCGCGCGATCCGCCCGACCTGCTCGTGCTCGTCGACTTCGGCGCGTTCAACGTGCGGTTCGCGCACATCGTGCGGCGATTGGGATTCCGCGGCCCGATCGTGTACTATGCCCCGCCGTCCGCGTGGCTCGACAGCGTGAAGCGGGCGCATGCGGTCGTGCGCGTCGCCGACGCGCTGACGATCTTCCGCCATCAAGCGGAGTTCTACCGATCGCTGCGGCTGCCGATCGGTTACGTCGGGCATCCGCTCGTCTCGACGATCGCGCCGCGTCCGCGGCGTGGTCTTGCGCCGCCGGACGGCGGTGCGATCGCGCTGCTGCCGGGCAGTCGTGCCGGTGAGATCGAGCGGCACACGCCGCGGCTGCTCGACGCGTTCGAGCGCGTGCGGCGCGTGCGCGCGAACGTGCGCGGCACGCTGGTCGCCGCCACCGAGGACGCACGCCGTGCGGCGCTGCACGCGCTCGCGCTGCGTTCGCCGCTGCCGATCGAGATCGCGCGCGACGCGCGCGCGGCGCTGCGCGACGCGGATGCCGCCGCCGTCGCTTCGGGGACCGCGGTGCTCGAAGCCGCGCTGATCGAGACGCCGGCGGTCGCGCTGTACGTGCTCACCGCAGCGCAGTGGAACCTCGCGCGCAAGCGCTATCCGTGGCGTTTCATCACGCTGCCGAACCTCGTGCTCGACGAGCCGCTCGTGCCGGAGCTGCTGCAGGACGCGGCGACGCCGGCAGCGCTCGCGGACGCACTGCTCGAACGGCTCGCGAATCCCGGGCAGCAGCTCGGCGGATACGCGCGCCTGCGCTCCGCCCTCGGACCTCCGGACACGCTGCAGCGCAACGCCGACTGGGTTCTCGCCGTCGCGCGCGAGCACGCGGGCGGAGCGCCTGTAGTCCATGCGCCTCTACCACACGAGCGACGTGCACGACCACCGTCACATCGCGGCGCCGATCAACGCGCTGCGCGCGCGGCGACCGGGCGTGTATGCCGACTGCGGCGACTCGCTGCGCGGGTCGCAGACGGTGTACCGGCGCAGCGAGCCGATCGTCGGCGAGCTCGATGCCGCGCACGTCGACGTGCAGGCGATGGGCAACCGCGAGTTCCACTACGTGTTCGGCGCCGTGCGCGCGCGCGCCGCGGCGATGCGCCACCCGCTCACGTGCGCGAATCTGCTCGACACGCGCGGACGCGCGCTGCCGTTCACGCGCGACGTCGTGCTGCACCGGGACGATGCGAGCGGCGAAGCGTGGACGCTGCGCTTCTTCGGGCTGCTCGTCGTGCAGTATCCGGACGGTTCGCCGTGGCAGCGCGTGTTCGGGTGGCGGTTCCTCGACCCCGTCGACGTCGCGCGGCGCATCGCCGACGAGACGCCGCCCGGCACGACGCTGATCGCGCTCTCGCATCTCGGCCTGCGTCACGACCGCATGCTCGCGGAGCGCGTTCCGCGGCTCGAGCTGATTCTCGGCGGGCACAGCCACGACACGCTGCGGACGCCCGAGGTCGTGAACGGCGTTCCGATCGTGCACGCCGGCCCGTACGCTGCGTTCGCCTCGCGCACGGAACTGGTGAAGGACGCAGCGGGCCGTGCGACGATCGCGGACTTCGCGCTGGAGCCGCTGCGATGAACGACGAGCCGGCGGCCGTGCTCTTCGTGAGCAACGGGCACGGCGAGGCCGCGATCGCCGCACGCATTGCGCGCGACGTGCGCGCGATCGCCGGCGTTCGCACCGAGCACTTCGCGCTCGTCGGCGAGCGTTTCGGCGGCGACGGCTTCGCGGACGTCGGGCCGCAACGCGCGATGCCGTCCGGCGGGCTCGTCGCGATGGTGAACGTGCGCGCGATCCTGCGCGACCTGCGGTCGGGGTTTCTCGTCCTGCTCGCGCGGCAGATCGGCTTCTTGCGCGCGGCGCGCCGCGAACGCCGCTACGCCGCGGTCGTCGCCGTCGGCGACGCGTACGCGTGCGCGCTGGCCGCGATCGTGCGCGCCCCGCTCGTGTACGTCGGCACCGCGAAGAGCGTCTACGTTGCACCGTACGGTCCCGGCGAACGCCGCATCCTGCGGCTCGCGCGCCGCGTGTTCGTGCGCGACGCCGCGACCGCGCGCGCGCTGCAGCGCGAAGGCGTCGCGGCGGAGGCGCCGGGGAACGTCATCGCCGACCTGCTCGCGACGGACGATCGAATCGAGTGGCGCGCGCCGTGGCGCCTCGCGCTGCTGCCGGGCTCGCGCGACCGCGCGTACGCCGACGCGGTGCGCATCGCCGATACGGTGGCACTGCTGCGCGCGCGCGGTCTGAACGTCGACGCGGTGCTGTCGATCGCTCCGAACCTGGACGCGCGAACGCTTCACGCCGGCGGTCGAGCGCGGACGGCTCCGCACGTGGACGGGCGCGTTCGCCGCGCTGCTGCGCGACGCGACGCTTGCCGTCGGCCAGAGCGGGACCGCGAACGAAGCCGCCGCGGCGGAGGGCGTGCCCGGTCGTCGCGCTCGAGCTGCATGACGCGCCGCGCGACGCGTGGTACCGCAAGCGCCAGATGGGTCTCCTCGGCGACGCCCTGCTCGTCGTTCCCGGCGACCCGGCGCGCGCGGCCGGCGCGATCGCCGACCTGCTCGCCGACGAGCCGCGCCGTGCGCGCATGGCCGCGGTCGGGCGCGAGCGGATGGGCGCGCCGGGCGGCGCACGTGCCATCGCCGCGGCGGTCGCCGCGCTCGCGCGCGCCGCATGAAGCCGAGCACGGTCGCGCTCGCCGTGCTCTACGCGATCGTCCCGCTGTACGGGACGCTGGTCGCGCTCGACCCGGCGCGTCCGCCGATCCCGCCCGTCGTCCCGCGCGCCGTCGCCGTCCTCACCGGCCTCGTCGCCGTCGCCGCGCTGGCGATCGTGGTGCCCGCCGCGGTACGCGCCGCGCGCCGCGACACGCTGACCGCGGCGTTCCTCGCCCCGGGCATCGCGACGATCGTGTCCGCGCTGACGGGCTTCGATCCGCCGCTCGGGATCGGCCTCGGCGTGCTCGTCGCTCGGCCTCGGAGGCACGGCGCTCGCGGTCGCGCGCGACGCCGACCCGGCGACGCTGCGACTTTGCACCCGCACGCTGCTCTGGTCGGCGCTGGCGTCGTGCCTCTTCGCGCTCGCGATGCAAATCTCGCACCGCCCCGCGGCGGTCTATGCGTACGACAACGGCCGTGCCGTCGGCACGTTCCTGAACCCGAACGAGCTCGCGGCGTACGCGATCGCCGTGCTCGGCGTAACGCTGCCCCTGGCCTTCGTCCGCCGCGACCGCCTGGCCGCGATGACGTCGCTGGTCCTCGCCGTCACGCTCGCCGCGACGTTCTCCCGCTTCGGGCTGTTCTGCGCCGTCTTGGGCGTGGCCGTCTTCGCGTGGCTGGCGCGCGCCCGCGCGCTGCTGGCCGTCGCCGTCGTGCTCGCCGCTCGCCGGCATCGGCCTCAACGCGCTCGAGGGCGCGCGGCATCACAACCCGCGCGATACGGAGGCGCGCACCGTCGCGTGGCAGACCGGGATCACGATGTTCGAGCGCTTCCCGCTGCTGGGCGTCGGCCCGCTCGCGTACTCGCGGATGTACGAGGAGCTGCGTCCGCCGGCGGCACCAGGCGACCGCACGGCCGTGGCCTTCGACCCGCACTCCCTTCCGATTGCGTTCGCAGCCGAAGGCGGTATCCTGGCCGTCGTGACCCTCGTCGCCTCGTACGTCGCGGTGCTCGGGCTGTTGCTGCGCCGCGCGCGGCGCGCGGCGGCCTTGCCGCGCATGCTCGCGTACGGTATCGCGGCGGGCTTCATCGCGCTGTCCGTCGACGTGACGATCAACACGATCGTGATCTTCTTCGCGCTCGGGATGCAGGCCGTGCCGCTCGGGCTCGCTGCGGTGAGGACCGATGCGGCCGCGTAGGGTCGCGGCGGCGTGCGTCGCGGCGGCGCTGGCGATCGGGGCGGCCGACGGGTGCGCGCGAAAGCACGCGGCGGCCCCCGCAGCCGCGTCCGCGCCGGTCGCGACCGCGCAGCCGACGCCGTCCGGGACACCGGTCCCGATCCGGATCGAAACGCAAGGCGGCGCGGGCCAGTACGTCACGATCGTGCAGACGCTTCACGGCCGGAAGCTGTACACGATCCGGGCGCTGTCGACCGACGTGCAGAGCGCGGGGACGAACGAGGGCACCGGGGTGCTCGACCAGCCGCACGTCACGTTCGTCGACCGCACGGGGACGTCGACGATCGCCGATGCGCCGAAGGCGCATTTGATCGAACGGGACAAGACGGTGGTGATGACGGGAGGCGTGCACGCGCACACCAGCACGGGCAGCGTGCTCACCTGTGACACCCTGACGTACAACGGGACGAGCGAACGGTTTCACGGTGAGGGGCACGTCGAGCTCGCGTCGGCCGACGGCATGCACCTCTCGGGCCAGCACCTCGACGGCGACACCCGCCTGCAAGAGGTCGTCGTCAGCGGAGGCGGCTCGTGAACGGCGACGACCGCATCGCGATGCGCGATCTCGTCAAGCGTTACGGGCAGCGCACCGTCGTCAAGGGCGTCAGCGCGGAAGTGCAGCGCGGCGAAGTGGTCGGTCTGCTCGGACCGAACGGCGCCGGCAAGACGACGACGTTCTACATGGTCGTCGGGTTGATCCGCCCGGACGGCGGCAGCGTCGTGCTCGAACGCGACGGCCGCGCGCGCGAGATCACCGGTGCGCCGATGCACGAGCGCGCGCGCGCCGGCATCGGCTACCTCGCGCAGGAGAACTCGATCTTTCGCAAGCTGTCCGTCGGCGACAACTTACGCCTCATCTGGCAGATGAACGGCGTGCCGCACGCGGAGCGCGAACGCCGCCTGCCGGAGCTCCTCGCCGAGTTCGGGCTCGCGCAGTTCGTCGACGCGCGCGGTGACTCGCTCTCGGGCGGCGAGCGGCGCCGCGTCGAGATCGCGCGCGCCATCGCGACCGAACCGGCATTTCTGCTGCTCGACGAGCCGTTCACCGGCATCGATCCGATCGCCGTCGCGGACATCCAAGCGATGATCCGTCAATTGCGCGACCGCGGTCTCGGGGTGCTGATCACGGACCACCAGGTGCGCGAGACGCTCGCGATCGTCGACCGCGCGTACATCTTGAACGACGGACGCATCGAGGTCAGCGGCACGGCGCAAGACGTCCTGGACTCGCCGGTCGCGCGGCGCTTCTACCTGGGCGAAAGCTTTCGTCTGTGACGGAGAGCTCGACGACCCGGTCGACGCTGCCGCGCCTCCCCGCGTGGCGGCCGACGATCCTCGACCGCTATCTCGTCGGCGAGCTGTGGGGCCCGTCTCTGTTCGGGCTTTCGGCGTTCACGCTGATCTTCGTCGCGACGCAGATCCTCGCGATCGGACGCCTCGTCTCCGAAGAGCACGCTCCGCTGTGGGCCGCGGTCGAGTATTTCCTCTGGGGAATGCCGGCCTATCTGCTGCTCGTCATCCCGATGGCGATGCTGCTCGGCACGCTGCTCGCGATGCAGCGGCTGTCCGGCGAGAGTGAAGTGACGGCGATGAAGGCCGGCGGCATCTCGCTCACGCGCGTCGTCACGCCGCTGCTGATCGTCGGCTTCATCGTCTCGTTCGTCGCGCTCGTGCTGCAAGAGGTCTTCGTGCCGTTTGCCAACGACCGCGCCGCGTATGTGCGCCAACAGGCGATCGAGCACGCGTCCGCGGGCGTGTCGAACCTGCAGGCGGTCACGGCGCTCCCCGGCGGCGGCAAGCAGGTCACGATCGCGGGCGGACTCGACGTGCCGACCGAGACGCTGCTGGACGTGACCGTCATCCGCTACGACGCGCAGGGCAAACCGCAGGACTTCATCGTCGCGGACCGCGCGCGCTTCGACGCGCCGACGTGGTCGTTCCAAAACTCGACGACGTACCACTTCTCGCCGGACGGCGGCGTGACGACGCAGTTCGCGCCGCACCTCATCGTGGACGTCGGCGAGCGTCCGAACCAGATCGCGAAGCAGTCGCTGAACATCACGAATCCGGAAGATCTGTCGCGCGGCGAGATCAAGGAGCGGCTCGACTCCGGCCGCCTCGGACCGCAGCAGCAGAAGCTCTTCACGGCGACGTACGCGGCGAAGCTGGCGCGGCCGTTCGCGGCGTTCGTGTTCACGCTGATCGCCGTGCCGTTCGGCCTTCGCCCGGTGCGCGGCAGCGGCACGGGCACCGGCTTCAGCATCGCCGTCGCGATCGTCTTCGTGTACTACGTGATCTCGACGGTGTTCTTGTCGATCGGGAGCGCGGCGACGTGGCTCGCCGGCCCCGCCGCGTGGGCGCCGAACGTGCTGTTCACGGTGATCGGCGCGTCGCTGCTGCGTCGAGCGTCACGCGTGTGATCGAGGCGGAGCGCGCGTGCTGAGCGGTATCGGAGCCGTGGTCCTCATCGCGATCGTCGCGGGAGGCATCGCGTACATCGGCGACCGCGTGGGCCATCAGGTCGGCCGCAAACGGCTCACGATGTTCGGCCTGCGCCCGCGCTACACGTCGACGATCGTCGCCGTCGCGACGGGCATGCTGATCGCGGTGTCGGTCACCGTCATCGCGCTCGTCGCGTCGGTGCAGGTGCGGACCGCGTTCTTCCGCCTGGGGCAGATCAACGCGCGCATCAACGATCTCCAAGCGCAGGCGCTCGCAGCGCAGAAGCAGCTCGAGACGACGCGTCAGACCGCCGTCGTGCTGCCGATCGGCCTGCCGATCGCCAACGCGGCCACCATCACGCCGTCGCAGCCCGACGCGAGCCTGTTGCCCGAGCTCGCGACGCTCTTCGATCAGACCGTCGCGCAGGCGAACCGGCAGTTCGCGCGCGCGCCGTACGATCTCAAGCCGTATCCGCGCACCGCGAGCGATCCGGCCGTGCAGGCCGGCCTGCGCGCCGAGCTCGGCAAGATCCGTGCGGACGTCGCGAACTTCCCCGCCGACACGCCGGTGCTGCTCCTGCCGGTGGTGGCGCAGAACCTGTTCCGCGGCGATGTGATCTCGTTCGCATTCGCGCACTACGTCGACCGGCGCATCGTCGCGGCGGGCGATCCTCTGGCGTCGGTCGACGTCCAGGGCGGCCAGTCGCTGAACCTTCAGGTGCTGCAGGTCCTCACGGGCGAGGCGAGCGCCGAGGTCCGCCGGCGTGGGATGCCCGCGTACTACGCCGCCAACGTCGCGATCAACGGCCCGCAGGCGCAGGACGTGCTCTCGCAGGTCACTCGGCTGCGCGGCCGCTACCGCATCGTCGCGAAGGCGAGTCTCGACCTCTACCCGCATTCAGGAGGCGTGCTGCTCGACTTCGCGCTCGTGCCCCGGTGACCGTGCTCGGACTCGATCCCGGGACGCGCAAATGCGGGTACGCGCTCGTGACGGGCATCGGCACGCGCCCCGTCACGCTCGGCATCGCGCCGGTCGAGTCGCTGCGCCAGCGTCTGCGGGAGCTCCTCGCGGCGACGCCCGCCGCCGTCGCCGCGATCGGACGCGGGACGAACGCGGAGCAGATCGTCGAGATCGCGCGCGGGCTCGGGCTGGAGATCGCGCTGGTCGACGAACGTGAGACGACCCTGCTCGCTCGGTCGCGCTACTTCGACGACCACCCGCCGCGCGGATGGCGCCGCTTCGTCCCGCGCGGCATGCTGCTGCCCGACCGGCCGATCGACGACTATGCAGCGCTGCTGATCGCCGAACGTTTCCTCCAGGCGTCGTAGCAGGGGAGGAGTCGCACCGCTCGCTTCGGTATAGCGACGTTGGCATGCGTTCCGTAACGGGCGCGTCGTCGTCGCGCCCGCCGTGGTTCGAGACCCGGGCGGGTTCTTGGCGTCGGTGCTCTCGGGCGGGGCACCGTCGACCCCTTCCACGGAGGACACGATGAAGCGTCTCGCTACCCTCGTCCTCGCGGCCGGCGTAACAGCCGTGTCGATGATGGCGCTGGGGCAGAGCGTCTCCGCTACACCGTTCTCGGACGTTCCGGCGAACCACTGGGCGTATCAGGCGATCCAGTCGCTCGCGGCCGACGGTCTGGTCGAGGGGTATCCCGACGGGAAGTTCAAGGGTGACCGGCCGTTGACGCGTTACGAGATGGCCGTGCTCGTCGCGCGCGTGATCGCGAAGCTGCAAGCGAACGGCGCCGGATACGCGTCGCGAGCGGACCTCGACAAATTGCAGAAGCTGATCGACGCGCTCAAGGACGAGCTCGACTCGCTCGGCGTACGCGTGACGAACCTCGAGGACGCGCTCGACGCGCTCGACAAGCGCACGAAGTTCGCGCAGTCGATCCAGTTCCACGGCGCGATCCTCGACAACAACTCGTTCCGTCAGCGCTACGGCGTCCCGCAGACGATCTCGCACGCCGCGATCGATCCCGTTCGTGAACGTGTTCCTCACGTCGCCGGCCAACAACAGCCCGCTCGAGCAGCAGGGCGCGGGCAACCTGATCCGCTTCGACGACAAGCTGAACTTCACGTACACGATCAACGAGAACCTGACGGTCTCGCTGCCGATCCACATCATCAACTACGAGTACGGCGGCGAGTTCACGCCGCAGGCGCAGTACTCGATCCAGCCCGACGTCGTCGTCAACCTCGCGAAGGCGGGCGCGTTCACGAACGTCTACTTCCGCGACGGTCAGCTCGACAACCTGAAGTCGTCGCGCGTCGGCCTGACGTACCGCGCTCCCGATGCGACGCAGCAGGGCCCGGGTTACGAGAACCCGGTGCAGCCGTACGAGAAGGGCTTCGAGATCGGCGGCATCTTCGGCGGGCTCACCGAGTTCCAGTTCTCGTGGACGCGCATCGACCAGTCGATGATCGACACGCTGACGAACGTCGCCGACCCGACCGGCGACTTCTCGCAGAACAATTACTTCTTCATCACGAACCGGCCGCAGACGAGCCAGATCCAGCCCGGCGCGCCGGGATCGCCGGCCGGTGCGCAGCGAACCGACACGTACACCGCCAACGGCGGGACGATCGCGTCGGTGTACCTGACGCGGCTCGCGGTTCCGGGATCGGTGTACGTCTCCGCCGTCGACGGCATCCCGTGCTCGAGCGCGGCGACCACGCCGAGCGGCGCCGGGTGCCCGATCGCGGCGAACGGCTGGTACTTCATCCAGGCGACGAATCAGGTCGTCTTCACGACGCCGCTTCCGGCCGGCACGACGGTGCAGATCACGTACGTCGGCTTGACGTACAACAACAACGATCAGTACCAGCGCTATCACATCAACGCGCGCATCAACGAGAAGATCAAAGGGCTGCCCGGCGCCGAGATCGGCGTGTCGTTCAGCCGCATCTTCGATCTCGCCGACGTTTCGGTCTCGGAAGGCACGCCGTTCTATCAGTCGGCGCCGAACGGCAACGCCGCGGGCAACGGGTTCGGCGTCGTCAGCGACACCGTGTTCGGCGTCGACGCGCAGGTGCCGCTGCCGTTCGTGCGCATGGGCAGCGGCGGAACGCAGCATCCGGTGATCTACGGCGAGGGCGCGGTCAGCAAGTTCACGCCGAACTTCTACACGACGCCGGCGGTCACGGACAGCGCCGCGGTCGTCGGACTGAAGCTGAACATCGACCGGCTGACGGCGAGCATCCAGTATCAGGCCGTCGGGCCGAACTTCCTCGACGGCGCTCCGCTGGCGTACTTCGGGCCCGCGCCGTCGACGTTCCAGTTCTGGCGCGGAAACTTCTTTCCGCAGTTCTACGGCTTCGCGAACAACGTCGCGATCAACACGACGTTCGATTCGGCCGTCGGAACGGCGACGCGCGCGAACCCGAACCTCACGTACATCTATCCGGTGTTCAACCCGTTCGTGGCGAGCGGGCCGCAATTCTTCAGCGCGTACGCTCCGAACTCGCAAGGGTTCACGGCGAACGTCACGGTGCCGTTCCGCGTCGATCAGATGGCGTTCACCGGACGCGTCCTGGCGCAACACCTCGCCGAGATGGTGCCGAACGGCTTCGGCCAGCTCACCTACGGCCCGGGCTTCTCGACCGGCGCCAAGCTGAAGTTCGACAAGGTCGAGGGCGGCGTGCAGTTCTCCCTGCCGGTCTTCGGCTCGAAGGTCGCGTTCAACGTGAACGACGCGCTCGAGCACCTCGGCCGCAACGATACGACCGCGTACGCGTACGTGCCGTTCAACACGGTCGTCGGCGGACCGGACGCGGCGTCCGGCGCCGCACTCACCGCCTACCTCGCCGGCGGAGCGACGCCGCCGCTGTTCTATCCGAACTTCGTGAACGAGTACCACAACACGGTCGACCTCGCTGCGACCGTCCCCGTCTCGCATGATCTCTCGCTCGGCGTCGGATACAACGCGCAGGCGTTCCACGGATCGTACGGCACGACGGCGGGTCAGAACATCGCCGAGACGAAGATCCAGTACCAGGGCACGCTGACGTACAACATTCCGAAGACGACGAGCTCGATCTCGGCGCTCTTCCGCAACAACAAGTACACCGACAACGTGATGCCGACGTACAACTTCAACCAGAATCGTGAGGATCTGAACTTCTCGATTCGGTTCTGACCGGGGACATGGCGGCGGGGTCGCTCCCGCGACCCGGACACTCGGGGACGTTCGTGTCACCCTGAGCTCGTCGAAGGGTGCGAGGGCGTCGTGGCGATTCGCGGCATTCTGCGGCGCAGGTTGGTGCTGTGGGGTGTGGTACGGGTAGCCTGTGCGCCGGTGGGCTGTCGGGTTGGCGGCGGTTGTCGTCGTGGTCGTGTTGGGGGCCGTGCAGGTCGCGTCGTCGGCGGCGTACGGCGACTTGGCGGCACGCGTCGTCCGTCCCGGCGTGGCTGCATGCGGTTGCGCCGGTGTTGTTGCGGCCGGTCATCGGTGGTGAGCGCGCGCGCGCGGCGGCGGCGGTGCATGACGGCGACCTCGCGGGCGCGGCGCGCATCGTTGCGACGCTGCCCGGCGATGCGGAGAGCGACGATCTGCGCGGGCGGCTCGACGAGACGCGCGGCGATCGCGACGGCGCCGTCGCCGCGTACGTGCGTGCGGGCGACGTCGTGCGGGCGCAGACGCTGATCGACGCGTTGGCGGCGTCCGATCCGGTGCGCGCGCTCGCGGAGCAGGAGCGGCTCGTCGCGGGACTGCGCGACGTTCGCGACGCGTCGGAGGTGACGGGCCAGGCGTGGTGGCGGCTCGGCCAGCTGCGCGCGGCGTTGGGCTACCGCGAGCCCGCGCGCCGTGCGGCGTCGTGGCGCGCGGCCGAGGACGCCTACGAACACGCGCTGCAGCTCGCGCCGAACGAAGAGACGTACTTGCTCGCCGCCGGATATCAATCGCTCGCGAACGGCGACGTCGCGTCGGCACAGCGCTACTATGCGCGCGCCGCGGAGGTCGTACCGAACAGCGCCGACGCGTTCGCGGGCTTGGCGTGGACGGCAGCGGCGCGCGGCGATTGCGCGGCCGCGCGCACCGCTCTCGCGCGCTCGCGCGCGCTCCGCGGTGCGGCGGCAAACGCCGTGCGCGACCCGGTCGACGACCCGCAGGTCGGTCCGCCGCTGCGGCGCTGCGCCGTGTGATCGTCGCCCTCGATACGCAGCTCGCCGTCGGCTCCGCCACGGGCATCGGCGCGTATCAGCGCGACCTCGCTCGCGCGCTGCGCGCGCTCGGCGTCGACGTGCGCGAATTGCACGCCTCGCGGCTCGACCCGTGGCGCTTCGATCGCCGCGTGCTGTGGGATCAAGCGCTCCTGCCGCTCCAAGCGGCGCGCAGCGGCGCGACGCTGCTGCATGCATCGTCCGGAACGATGCCCGTCGTTCGCACGCTGCCGGCCGTCGTCACCGTGCACGACCTCGCCTGGCATCGCGTGCAAGGCCACACCCGCGCGTACGCACGCGCCTACTTCGGCGCGCTGCAATCCCGCGCATACCGGACGGCGGCCGCCGTCGTCGCCGACTCGCACTTCACCGCCGCCGAATACCGCGCGCTGATCGACGCGACCGCGACGATCGACGTCATCCATCCCGGCGTCGATGACCGCTTCGGGCGCATCGCACGCCGTCCCGACGAAGCGCCGTTCGCGCTCGTCATCGGCACGGTTGAAGCACGCAAGAACCTGCTGACGCTCGTCGAGGCGCTGCCGTCGATCCCCGATCTGCGCATCGTGTCGGTCGGCCCGTTCACGCCGTACGCCGACACGGTCCGCACGCGTGCGCACGAGCTGCACGTCGCCGCCCGCGTCGACGTGCGCGGATACATCGCGCAGCCCGACGTCGACGAGCTCTATGCCCGCGCTGCCTGCGCGCTGATCCCGTCCCGCTACGAAGGGTTCGGCTACGCGCTCGCGGAGGCGCTCTGCGCGGGAGTGCCGGCGATCGCCGCACGCTCGTCGTCGCTGATCGAAGTCGCCGCCGGCACCGCAACCCTGGTCGAGCCCGATGACGTCGACGGTTGGATCGACGCGATTCGCGCACTCCTCACCCGCCGCGAAACGGCGGAATCCGAAGCGAACGCCCGCCGCTCTGGGGCAATGGAACGCTTCGCATGGTCAACAGCCGCCGCAGCGATGCTCGAGGTGTATGAACGCGCTTCCGCCACCGCAACGTAGCGCGAAAGAACGGTTCAGTAGATCGGCGACCCCGGCGCACCCGGCGGCACCGAGCCGTCGTCCGGCGCGAACGTGAGCCGCAGCGGATACGACGATCCGCCCTCCGGCATCGTGACGACTTTGATGCGGCGGAACGTGCCGGCGTTGATGCGCTCTTGCCAGATCTTGAACCGCGAGAACGGCGCCAACGCGTGCGCCTGCACGACGACGCCGTCGATCAAGAACGTTCCGGTGGCGCGGCCGCCGCGCGGGTTCGCATACAGCGCGACGGACCGCGGCGCGCGCGATGCGTTCTCGATGACGACGGTCGCCGACTGCTCCACGCCGTAGTCGCCGCCGAGCGCCTCGCCTTGACGCATGTTCGGCAGCGGCAACTGGCCGATGACGATGTCCAGGTCTTGGCCTTCCACGTCGTACACGCGGTCGAAGAAGAACGTCGGTACGGGATAGACGCCGCGCGCGTGCGGCGCACCGCCGGCCAGCAGCCGCGTCGTGTCGATCGACTGGTTCGCCGGTGCTGCAGCGTCCTGCGCGACGAGCGCGAGGTCGATGGGATCGCCGTTGACGAGCCGCAGCTGCAGGATCGCGTTGACGACGGACTGCGGCGGCAGCGGGTGATCGACGAGATCGACCGTCGCGCCCGCAGGCACCGCGATGACGCGGCCTTCGTTCCGCGCCTCGTGCACCAAGAAACGTCTCGTCGCGAGGTGCCCGATCTCCATCTCGTTCGGGCCGGGGCCGGCGCTGCCGTCGATCATCTGCACGGTCGCCGGCTCGCGCGACGCGTTGTGTGCCTTGAGCACGATGCGCCGCGCAGGCTCGCTCGCCGGGTTGTAGTGATAGTACAGAAGGCGCTGCGGCTGCAGGCGGTCGAGGTGCGCGGTGAAGAGCACGCCGTTTGCCGTCAGACGCTCGGGATAGTCGCTCACGAGCAAGCGCGCCGGCTGAATCGGCGGCAGCGCCGTGTTCTCGAGCACGACGTGCGTGACCGCATTGACGGGCAGATAGCCGGGGCCCGCGATCGCCACCGGCACGTCGAGCTCGGTGCGGTCGTCGACGGCGAGATCGCGGCGCACGGGCACGCTTTCCGGGTCCACGTTCACCGACGCGCCGGGCCGAATGGTCGCGGCCGCTTCGACCGCCGTCGCGATCGCATCGCGGAGAAACTCGACGGTGGAGGGGCTGCCGGTGACGCGCACCGTCGTCGAGTCGGCGGGGATCCCGGCCGCGTACGCGACGCGGACGGCGACATCGCGCGTCAGGCCGCGCGAATCCGTCACCGTGACCGTCGTCGTGCCGACGTTGACACCGCTCACGTAGAGGACGCGCTGCGCCTGATCGACGACGGCGGTCGCGACGGTCGGATCGGCGACGGACACGGAGAGCGTTCCGAGCGCGCTGTTGACGCGCGCGGAAGCGGTCTTCCCCGGCTCCACGTTGAGCTGCGGCGGCTCCACGACGATCGGCGGCTGCGTCGGCGTCGCGAGCGGCGCCGGCGACTCCGATGCTTCGGGCACGCTCGGCGCGGCGGCGGGCGCCGCGCTCGGTGCACCCGACGGCGCCGCGCTCGGTGCGCCCGACGGCGGGACCGACGCCGCCGGCGAGGCGGTCGCGGCGGGCGGGTTCACCGGTCCGGCCGGCGGCTGGACGGGCGGGTTGACCTGCGCCGCCGCCGCGAGGGCGACAACGCAAACGAAAACGAGGCTAGAGAACGGCGCGATGACGCGTCGCAAGCGGCTCCTTATCGGGTCGTGAACTACGCGATCTTCTGGGCGGCCGGCTCGCGCGACACGGCCGACGCCAGGAGCGTCTTATAGCCGACGTTCGGAAACAGCACGGTGACGAGGTCCTTCTCGGCGCGCTCGACCGTGCCTTGTCCGAACTTCGCGTGGTACACGACGTCCGAGATGCGGTATCCGGACGACGTCATGACGCGGTGGCCCTGCAGGCAGTTGTCGCACGCGCCGCAGTCCTCGGCATCGTAGTCTTCGCCGAAGTAGTTCAGGATGAAGCGGCGGCGGCAGCCCGTCGTCTCTGCGTACTGCAGCATCATCGCGAGCTTCGACTGATCGTACTTCTTCTTCGTGTCGTAATTCGCGAGGTTCAGCACCATCTCGCGCTGCTCGCGCGCCGCCTGCGTCAGGACGTATTTGCCGCGCATGCCGTTCTCGATGAAGCCGCTCTTCTTGAGCAATGCGAGGATCACTTTGAGCTTCGTCAGCGGAAGCTGCGTGATCTTGCGCAGGTCGGTGAGGCTCACGCCGCCTTCCTGTTCGCCGAAAATCTCCAGCGTGCCGAACACCTTCTGCACTTCCTCGACGTCCGGATACTTGCCGGTGAGGAAGTAGTTCTGCACGCGGGTGTCGCTCATGCGGTAGACGAGGATGCACTTCGAGGGGTCGCCGTCGCGACCGGCGCGTCCCGCTTCCTGCGTGTACGCCTCGACGGAGCCCGGCAGATCGTAGTGCACGACGAAACGGATGTTCGGTTTGTCGATGCCGAGCCCGAACGCGTTCGTCGCAACGACCGCGCGAATCGCTTCCTGCATGAAGAGCTCGTGCACGGCCGTGCGATCGTGCTTCTGCAGCTTCGAATGGTACACGGCGGCCGGAAGACCGAGCTCGTCCTGCAGGTACTTCTGCACCTCGAGCGCGTTCTTGATCGTCGCGGTGTAGACGATGCCCGTGCCTTCCAACTCGCCCTTTTCGAACAGCTCCTTGAGCGTCTTGAGCTTCCCGGCTTCGCTCTCCGCGCGGCGCACGCCGTAGATCAAATTCGGACGATCGAACCCTTTGACGATCGGCTTGACGTTCTCGATGCCCAGCTGTACGAGAATGTCCTCACGTACCGCGGGCGTCGCGGTCGCCGTGAGCGCGAGGACCGTCGGGTTGCGAAGCTGCCGGATGACCTTGCCGAGATTCAGGTATGCGGGCCGGAAGTCGTGGCCCCACTGCGAGATACAGTGCGCTTCGTCGACGACGAACAGCGGGATCTCGAGCTCCTGCAGGATCGCGACGAACGCGTCGTCTTCGAGCTTCTCCGGCGTGACGAAGACGATCTTCAGCTGGCCCGACGCGATCCGCGCCATCGCGGCGACCTCCTGGTCTTCCGACAGCGTCGAGTTCAGCGCAGCGGTCGCCGTGACGCCGCGCTCGGACAGCATGTCGAGCTGGTCTTTCATCAGCGCGATCAGCGGCGAGACGACGATCGTCGTGCCGTCCATGAGCAGCGCCGGAAGCTGGTAACACAGCGACTTGCCCGCGCCGGTCGCCAGGATGGCGAGCGTGTCCTCACCGTGGAGGATGCGCTCGATGACCTCTTCCTGCCCGGGGTTGAACCGCCCGTATCCGAACTTGTCACGCAGCGCAGCGTGCAGGTCCACCGTCGTTTGCATCGTTCCTCTTCGGCTCGTCCGGACCGCGAATGGCGACAGGCAACGCCCTGCTTAGAAAGCAGGCGTCGCGCGGCCGTAAAAGCCGGTGTCCTTCGGGTACCCCTCGCCTCTCTTCTTAAAACGTCGCAGGCGGCGACGCGGTTTCCTACAGAAGGCCCCGGTGTGTCGCTCTACCGCACCTGGCGGCCGCGAACGTTCGCCGACCTGGTCGGCCAGGACGCGGTGGTCAAAACGCTCACGACGGCGCTGGACACGGGCCGCCTGTCGCACGCGTACCTGTTCTCCGGCCCGCGCGGCTCCGGGAAAACGTCCGCGGCGAAGATCCTCGCGCGCTGCATCGAGTGCGTCAACGGACCGACGTCGACGCCGGACAACACGTGTCCGAATTGCGTCGCCATCCTCGACGGCACCGCGCTCGACGTGCTCGAGATCGACGCCGCCTCGAATCGCGGCATCGACGAGATTCGCGCGCTGCGCGATGCGGTGAAGTTCGCGCCGTCGGTGATGCGTTCGAAAGTCTATATCATCGACGAAGCGCACATGCTGACCAAAGAGGGCGCGAACGCGTTCCTCAAGACGCTCGAAGAGCCGCCCGAGTGGGCCGTCTTCGTCCTTGCGACGACGGCGCCCGAAGCGCTGCCGCCGACGATCCTCTCGCGCTGCCAACGGTATGCGTTTCGCCGCATCGTGATCCCGACGATGATCGCGCGCATGCGCGAGATCGCGACCGCGGAAGGGATCGACATCGACGACGAGGCGCTCGGTGCGATCGCGTATCGCGCCGACGGCGGATTGCGCGATGCGCTGACGATGCTCGAGCAAGTGGCCGCGTTCGCGAACGTTTCGATGAGCTCAATGCCGGCGATCGACGCCGTCACGGTCGATGCCGCCTTCGGACAGACGGGACGCGCGTTCGCGCGCGCGCTGCGCGACACCGCGCTCGACGGCGACGCCGCGGAGTCCCTGCGGATCATCGACGAAGCGACCGACGCGGGCGCCGACATGGCAGGCCTCATTCGCAGCACGATCGCCGAGTTTCGGCACCTGCTCGTCGCGCGCGTGAACCCCGAGCTGCTCGCGCGCGATCTCGCCGACGATGATGCCGCTGCGGCGCGCGCGCGCGCCGAGGTGACGCCGCAGGTCCGCCTCGTGCGCGCGCTGCGACTGCTCACCGACGCGCTCAGCTTGGCGCGTTCGTCGGGGAACGCGCGCCTCGAGCTCGAGAGCGCGGTGCTGCGCTTCGTGCTCCAAGGCGAAGACCCGTCGCTCGACGCGCTCGCGGCGCGCGTCGCGGTGCTCGAGTCCGGCGCGGCACCGGCCGCCCGCATCGCAGCGCCGGAAACGCCCGCACCGCGCGCCGCAGCACCGCCGCCGCGCGCGGAAACGCCGCCGCGCGCGGAAACGCCGTCGCGCGCAGAAACGCCGCCGTCGCGCGAGGAGCCGCCGCCGCAGCGCAGCACCGGCGAACGCGTCGACCCAACGACGCTGACGCTGCAGAAGCTCCGCTCGCTGTGGTCGAGCATTCGCACGCGCGCCGAAGAGGTGAAGCCGTCGTTGAAGGCGCCGCTGAGCCGCGCCGTTCCGGAGTCCGTGAACGAGCGCGCCGTCGTGCTGCGCATCCCGGTTCCGCCGATGGCAGAAATCGTCAAGCGCGAGCTCGGCACGCTGAAGCAGGCGATCGTCGACGCGACGGGCCATGCCCTCGATGTCGTCGTCGTATCCGGACCCGGTGCAACGGCGCCGCCCGAGGCGGGGTCGAACGGCGGCGAAGAGCCGGACGACGTTCCCGGCGAACTGCTCGATTACGCGCTGCGGACGCTCCCGGCGCGCTGAGCCACCGTACCAGCGAGGACCGCGTGAACCCGCAGATGATGAACCAGCTGCGCAAGATGCAGCAAGAGATGGCGAAGGCGCAGGACGACATCCAGAGCACGACCGTCGAGGGCATGGCCGCGGGCGGCGCGGTCAAGATCACGATGACGGCGGACAACCGCGTCACGAAGGTCTCACTCGACGCGACCGTGGTCGACCCCGAGGACGTCGAGACGCTCGAAGACGTCATCGTCGCCGCGTTCAACGACGCGCGCGCCAAGGCGGAAGAGTTTGCCGCAAAGCGCATGTCCTCGGTGACCGGCGGCCTCAAAATCCCCGGTATGTAGTGGCGCCTTCAGCTCTCGCCGGGCCGGTTCAGGCGCTGATCAACGAGTTCAGCAAGCTACCGACGATCGGGCCCAAAACGGCCGCGCGGCTCGTCTTCCACCTGCTCAACCGCCCGCGGACGGACGCCGACGCGCTCGCCGACGCGATCGTCGCGTTGAAGGACCGCGTGCAGCTGTGCTCGCGCTGCCACTCCATCACCGAGGACGACCCGTGCGCGGTATGCGCGGACACGCGGCGCAACGCCGCGATGATCTGCGTCGTCGCCGAGGCGAAAGACGTCTTCGCGATCGAGCGCACCTCGGCGTACGATGGCCGCTACCACGTGCTCGGCGGCCTCATCTCGCCGATGGACGGTATCGGGCCTTCGCAGCTGCGCGTGCGCGAGCTCGTCGACCGGGTCGCGGCGGAGGCTCCCGAGGAGATCGTCGTCGCGACGAATCCGAACGCCGAAGGCGAGGCGACGGCGCTCTACCTCTCGCGCCTGCTGGGACCGAGCGGCGTACGCGTCACGCGGCTTGCGTACGGTCTCCCGATCGGCGGCGATCTCGACTACGCCGACGAGAACACGCTGGCGCGCGCGATCGAAGGCCGCCGCCTGCTGTAGCTACGCGCGATCGATCTCGAGCGTATCGCCGATGGCGATCTCGCCCGAATCGGTTACCTCGCAGTAGACGCCGACGACGGCGTTGCGCTGTCGTGCGACCGCCGCAAGGACCTCGGGAAACGGGTCTCCGGTCTGCACGTCGTAGGTTGTCGTGACGCAGCGTTCCGTCGTCTGGACGACGCGAAGCGCCGTCGTGCCGACGCGAACCGTCGCGCCGATCAGGTCGGGCTCGCGCACCGAAAAGCCCGATGCCGCGCGCACGTAGAGGTTCGGCCGCCAGCGCAGCGGGTCGAGCGGCTCGCCGACCAGCGCCTCGACGTCCCGCACCCACAGGTCGAACAGCAGCGAGACGGGACGCGAATCGAAAAAGTGCGGCTGCTCCCGGTTCAGCGTGACCTGGACGCTGCGGTCCGCGGCGTACGACGCCGCCGTCTCGGGATCCGACGTGAGGTGCAGAAAGCGCGACTCCTTGCCGCGATACGGCTTTCCGGCGCGCGCGTGCGTCGGCGTCTCGACGAGGAGCGCGGCGATACGGTCGCCTTCGAGGCCGTCGTCGAGTACGCGTGCCGTCCGCAGCGGCTCGGCACGAAGGCTCTTGACGGGATAGCGCCACAACGCGGCGATCGTGCCGGCGTCCATCGTCCGGGGATTCGCGCCCCGGCGCGCGAACGCATGCGCGGCGTGCAGACGACGGAACTGCGACCGCTCGGTGCCGGCGAGATGCTCGACCGCGCGATCACGTTGTTCGTGCGCCGGTTCGCTCCGATCGCCGCCGTCATCGCGATCGCGGTCGTTCCCGTGATGGTGATGAGCGCGATCCTCGAGCCGCAATCGGCGAGCGCGCTCACCGACCTCGTGCGCATGGGGGCCTCGCTGGGCGATCCCGAGGCCGCGCGCCGAGCCGTCCAGGAAATGTCGCGCGAGCAGAACGCCGGCAACGGCGCCGCGGCGTTCGCCGACGTCACGCTCTCCATGGTGTTCCGGCTGGTGATGTGGTGCGCGCTCGTGCGCGTCGTCTCGCGCGCGTATGCCGGAGCGGCGACGCCGATCGGTGAGGCATACGCGTTCGGGCTGCGGCGCTTCGTCCCGCTGCTGATCGTCGCGCTCGCGTTCATCGTGATCGGCACGATGGTCGCCATTCCGGTGATGTTCGCGTATGTCGCGCTCGTGCTCGCGGTCGTGGCGCTCGTCGCTCTGCATGTCGCCCCGGCTGCGATCGTCGTCGGCATCGTCGGCGGGCTCGCGGTCATCGGCGCGGCGGTCGTGCTCGGATCGACCGTATTCATGACGTACGAGCTCGCCTCCGTCGCGGTCGTGGCGGAAACGGCGAACCCGGCGGAAGCGATTGCGATTGCGTTCCGGCGCGCGCTCGGACGCGGGATGAAGCGGCGGACGCTGATCGGCGGAATCGTGGTCTTCCTCGTCAGCGAGGCCGGCGCCATCCCCGTGCTCGCGGTCGGAGCGCTGCTCTCGTCGATCACGCACGTGCCGGCGCTGTACTACGCCGCAGTCGGTGCGGGGACGCTGCTGCTCGATGGGCTCGTCGCAAGCTTCGTGATCGTCTTCTCCGTCGACACGCGCGTGCGGCGCGAAGGCTACGATCTGCACAGCGCGCTCGCCGGCTGATGCCCGTATCCCTCGCGGCGGTGTGGCCGCACGGCGATCCTGCCGCTGTGATCCGCTCCGTGCTGGCGGACCGGCGATTTCACACGGCGGCGCAGCGTCCGGGCGAGAAGTCGTGGCTCGACTACGTGCGGTTCGGCCTGAAACGCTTCTGGGACTGGATCACGCAGCCGTTTCACCACCTCACCGGCGGGCACACCGTTGCGACGGTGCTCGGCATCGTCGTTCTCGTCATCGTCGGCGTCTTGCTCGTCGCGGCGATCGTCTACTTCGCGCGCGGCGCGTTCGGCGTCCGGCGCGTACGCGCGCCGTCGGCCGACGTCACGCTGCTCGGCGAGCGCGATGCGCGCACGCTCTTCGACGCAGCGCTCGCGGCTGCAGAGGCGGGACGGTATCGCGATGCGGCGGTGCTGCTGTGGTCGTCGGCGCTGCACGCGCTCGACGAATGCGGGCGCGTTCGCTACGATCCCGCGCGCAGCCCCGGTGAATGGCGGCGCGCGGTGCAGGATCCGAGCTTCGACGTGCTCGCGCGCGACGCCGTCATCGCGCTGTTCGCCGAGCGCGGCGTCGATGCGGCGACGATCGCACGGATGCGCGCGGCGTACGATGGCGTGCTGGGCCGGGCGTGAGACGCGACTACGTCGTCGGCGCGCTCGCCGTGATCGCGCTGCTCGTCGTGTCGACGCTCGGACATCCGGAGCAGGCGCCGCAGGCGCCGACGCACGCGAGCGGCGACTACTCGTTCGGCGGATACCGGGCCTGGTACGATCTTCTGGCGCGCGAAGGCATCCGCGTGGAGCGGTTCCGGCAGCACCACGACGAGCTGCGCGCGAGCGGCGCCGACACGCTGATCGTGTCATTTCCTGCGTCGCCCGGGTTCGCGGCCGGGCCGGGCACGGACTGGAACGCGCACGAGCGCGACGCGATGCGCGCATGGGTGCGCGCGGGCGGCAAGATGGCCGACGTAGGCATCACGCCGGCCGTCGACGAGAACGACGCGAAGGGCGAGCTGATCACCGGTCAAACGGTGCGCGCCGCAGGCGGTGCGCTGCGCGGCCCGTGGGCGTCGCTCGTCGGCGACGTCGGCGACCACGGCAGCCTGCGGCTCGTGCCGGTGAAGCACGCGCGCGTCCAGACGCTGCTCGCCGATTCCGCCGGCACGCTCGTCGCGCGCTATCGCTACGGACGCGGAACGGTCGTGAGCATCGCGAACGCGGGATGGTTCGAGAACCGTGCGATCGGGCGCGCGGGCGATGCGCGGCTCGCATACCTCGTCGTGCGCGCGCTCGGCGGAACGGTCGCCTTCGACGAAGCGATTCGCGGCGACATCGTCGAGAAGCCGTGGTATCGCGCCCTCACCGCGCCGGAGCTGCTGGCGCTCGGGATCGCCGCCGTCGCCGGCCTGCTGTGGCTCGCGTACGGCATCGTCCCGCTGGGGCCGGCCGTCCCGCTCCGCGCACCGCGGGAGCCGGCATCGGACGAGTTCGTCGACGCGGTCGCGGCGCTGTACCGCCGCGCGCGCGCCCGGGATCATGCGCGCGACGCCCTCGCGAAGGACGCGCGGCGCGCGCTGGAGCGTGCCCCGCGCACGCCGGCCAACGCCGCGCTGGCCGGGCGGATCGATGCCGGCGCCGCGACGCCGGTGACGTCCGATGCGGCGCTGGTCGCGTACGCGCAAGTAGCGCGAGCCGCGCGGGAGAACGAGCCCGGGATGGTTCAGCGAGCAATCACGACGCGGGCGCGCCGTCGTGCCGTTCTCCGCGGCGGGCGGGTCGCGTAATGGCGGACGTCGCTTCGGAAGGCTTCAGCACCGCGATCGCGGACGCGTTGCGGGCGGGTCTCGCGCGTGTGATCGTGGGCGGCGACCGCGTCGCGTTCGCGCTGCTCGTCGCACTGCTCTCGGGCGGGCATGCGCTGATCGAAGGCGTGCCGGGCACGGCGAAGACGCTGACGGTTCGCGTTCTCGCGCGCCTGCTCGGCGTCGCGTACGGCCGCATCCAGTTCACGCCTGATCTCATGCCGTCGGACGTGGTCGGCACGACGGTCTTCGACCAGCGCAGCGCGACGTTCTCGCTGCGCCGCGGTCCGGTGTTCAACAGCGTGCTGCTCGCGGACGAGATCAACCGCACGCCGCCGAAGACGCAGGCTGCGCTGCTCGAAGCGATGCAGGAGCGGCGCGTGACGATCGACGGGACGACGTACGATCTGCCCGCCCCGTTTCTCGTGTGCGCGACGCAGAACCCGATCGAGTTCGAGGGGACGTACCCGCTGCCCGAAGCGCAGCTCGACCGCTTTCTGGTCCGCGTGCGCACGGGCTATCCGTCTCCGGCCGACGAGCGTGCGCTGATCGCGCGCGGCGTGGCCGGCTTCGACGCGCGCGATTTGGACGCGCTCGGCGTGGCGGCCGTCGTCGACGCGGCCGCGCTGCTCGAGGCGCAGAGCGCGGTGCGCACCGTCCATCTGTCCGAGTCGCTGCAATCGTATGTCTACGACATCATCGCCGCGACGCGCACGTCGGCCGACGTCGCGCTCGGCGCGAGCCCGCGCGCCGCGCTCGCGCTCGTGATCACGACGCAGGCCGCCGCATTCCTCGCGGGGCGGGCGTTCGCGACGTCGGACGACGTCAAGGACGTGGCGCCGCTGGTGCTGCCGCACCGCCTCATCGTGCGGCCCGAGGCGGAGCTCGACGGCACGTCCGCGGACGACGTCGTGATCCGCGTGCTCGCGACGGTTTCCGCTCCCGAGACGTAGTGCCGCGCATCGCGCCGCGCGGCGTCGCGGCACTGCTCGCGATCGCGATCGCGGCGTACGCGCTCGCCGGCGTCCTGACGTGGCACGTTGCGCTCGGCGCGGCAGTGCTCGCGTTTGCGGCGCTGGTCGCGTACGATTCGTTCTCGCTCCGCGGGCGCCTCGACATCGTGCGCGTCGTGCCGCCGCGCCTGTCCCTCGCGCGCCGCGACCGTTTCGTCTACGAGATCGCCAACCGCACGACGCGGCTCCGCCGTGTGGCGATCGTCGAAGCGCCCGCGGATCGCCTCACGATCGGTATCGCGGAAGCGCGCTCGGCCGTCCCGCCGCGCTCGCGCGCGACGGCGACGATTTCGTTCATGCCGCGCGAACGCGGCCGCACGGCGCTGCGCTCGTTCCACGCGCGCGTGCAGTCGTCGCTCGGCATCGTCGAGCTGCGGCGAGCGTTTACCGCGCCCGTGGCGCTGCGCGTCATGCCCGATCTCTCGGCGCTGGATCGCAGCGGCGACATCGTCGCGCGCACGAAGCTGATCGACGCGGGGTTACGGCGGCTGCGACGGCGCGGCGCGGGCAGCGAGTTCGCCAGCCTTCGCGAGTACACCCCGGACGATCCGTTCCGCGCGATCGACTGGAAGGCGACCGCGCGCCGCGGAAAGCCGATGGTCGCGGAGTACGAGGTCGAGCGCGCGCAGCAGATCGTCGTCGCGATCGACGCCGGACGCCTGATGTCGGCGCGGCTCGGCGATCGCCGCAAGCTGGACTACGCCGTCAGCGCCGCGCTCGCGATCGCCGCGATCGCGCGCCTCGCGGCGGACCGCGTCGGCGTGACGGCGTTTGCCGGGACCGTGCTCGCGCGCGTCACGGCCGGCGCGGGCGCCGCGCACGCCGCGCAGCTCACCGACGTCCTCTCGGACCTCGAGCCGCGCTTCGAAGAGGCCGACTACGAGCGCGCGTTCCTCGACCTCCAGCGTTCGCTGCGACGCCGCAGTCTCGTCGTGCTGTTCACCGATCTGTTCGATCCCGTCGCGTCGAGCGCGGTGCTCGGAGCGGCGCAGCTCTTGACGGCGCGGCATCTCGTTCTCGTCGTGCTCATGAACGACGCGGCGATCGCGCGGGCGCTGCGCGCCGAACCGCGGACGACGGGAGACGCGTACCGTGCCGCCGTGGCGGCGACGCTGGCGGACGAGCGCGCGCGTGCGGTGGCGACGTTACGCGATCGCGGGGTGCTCGTCGTCGACGTCCCGGCCGCCGAGCTGACGGTCGCGCTGCTCGACGCCTACGTCGAGATCAAGACCCGCGGGCTTCTCTGACCGGCGTCTCGCACCGCCGCCGAGCAGGTATGCCAGCAGCGCGACGCCCGTGACCGCGCCGATCGCGTCGCGCACGGGGATC
Source organism: Vulcanimicrobiota bacterium (assembly GCA_963841685.1). Lineage (GTDB taxonomy): Bacteria > Vulcanimicrobiota > Vulcanimicrobiia > Vulcanimicrobiales > Vulcanimicrobiaceae > Vulcanimicrobium. The sequence goes on along the minus strand of CAWJDU010000003.1, from coordinate 140,665 downwards.
GAGAGGCGCTGCGGCGAGATGAACCCTTCGATCGTGCCGGCGACGCAGAGCAACAGCCCGACGCCGAGCACGAGCGTTCCGGCGCGACGCGCCGCCGCGACGAGCGCATCGGCGCGGCGCACGCGTCCGGGCCGCAGATAGCCGCCCGCGAGCACGAGACCGGCGCCGCCTGCAATCTGGATCGCGCTCAGTTCGATGACGCCGTGCGGCGCGATCGTCGCCCAGAAGTCCGCGGCGAAGCCCGCCTTCGCGTACAGCGCGCCGAGCGCGCCGACCATCAGGCCGTTCGTCAGGATGATCCACACCGTGACGAGCCCGCCGGTCATGCCGCCTGCAAACGCGGTCGCGGCGACGCGGACGTTGTTGGTGATGATGAACGACGACATCGCCGGCGAGAGCGCGCGGTCGAAGCCGAAGTTCGTGTCGTGCAGCGGTTTCGTGACCGGCGCGAGATCCATCGACGGCAACAGCGCGTGCACGTTCGACGGATCGCTCGCCACGGAGCCGTACGCGATGCACGCGGACACGACGGTGAGCAGCACGCAGAACCCGATCGGCGCCCACGAGCGCCGCACCTCGCGCGGGAATCCGCGCATGACGAAGTCGACGACGCGGCTCCACCCGCTCGGCGCGGTCGCGACGTACACGACCGAATGCGCGCGCGCCGTCAGCCGGTTCAGGTAGTCGAGCAGTACCGGGTTCTCACCGCGTTCGCGCGCGATCGCGAGGTCGCTGGTGGCGGCACGGTACGCGAGCGCGAGCTCGTCGAGCTCGTCCGGCGAGAGCGCGCGCACGCCGCGTGCCGCCGCGCGGTCGACGAGCGCCGCGAGCCGGTCCCATCGCGCACGCCGGGTAGCGACGAAGCGGCGCTCTCGCATGATCGTGCGTTCGCCCGGGGACGATCGCGTTCCGTTCGCGTACTGGTCCGCGTGCAGCGCTCCGTCGACGTTCGGACCGGCGAAGCCGTCGCGATCCGCTACGAGCTCGCCGGGCTCGGCAGCCGCTTCTTGGCGGTCGTGGTCGACGGCGTTGCGCAGGTGCTCGTGCTCGCCGCGATCCTGATCGCGCTGGCGCTCGCCGGTCCGCAGCTCGCCAAAGTGGTCCCGCTCGCGAACAAAGTCGTCCTCGCGTGGCTGGAGGCCCTGGCGATCGCGGTGTTGTTCCTCGTCACGTTCGGCTGGTTCATCATCTTCGAGATCTGGTGGTCGGGCCGGACTCCCGGGAAGCGCGCGGTGGGGATCCGCGTGCTGCGCGACGGCGGCTTCCCGATCGATCCCGGCGCCGCCGTGATCCGCAACCTCATCCGCATCCTCGAGGCGCCGCTCGGGTTCTACGCGATCTCCGCGGTCAGTACGCTGATCTCGAAGGAGAACAAGCGCCTCGGCGACTTCGCCGCCGGAACGATCGTGGTGCGCGACCGTGCCGACGTGGTGCCGGACATTGACGCGTACCTGAGCCGGCCGGCGCGCACGGACACGGGCCTCGGCGACGCCGACCGCGCGCTCATCGAACGCTTCTTGGCGCGCCGCGCGACGCTCGACGCGACCGCGCGCGTCGGACTCGCCTCGAAGATCGCGGCGCGCGTGCGCCCGACGCTCCGCGCACCCTACAACAATCTGAACGACGAAGAGCTGCTGGAGTTCTTAGCCGGGGAGTGAACGGCGCGAGGCAGCTATCGTTCGTCGAACGTGATCGCATGGTCGTGAACATCGGCGAACGCGAGAGCCGGGTCGGCGTAGCTTCCGACTGCGATGCAGTCATCGCCAACGTCGAGCCACAGCAACGTGTCGTATTCGCCACGAAACACGCGTCGAAGGCCCGCGATCCGTCGGGCGTGCGTATCGCGCTGTTCGGCAGAGTCGTATGTACGGACTCAACGTGGCGTCGCACGCGCCATGGATGATCAAGACGTAATGCCGGGTCACGGATGCTAGTGCAGTCGGCGCGGCGCACGAAACTCTTCGGGACGCACGCGCGGCCGCCGTATCGGCCGAATGGGCGGCTCGAGCCTCTCAGGTGCGCGCCGTAACGAGCCGTAAGGGTGGACGCTGAACCTGATCGCCCCACTGGTGCCACCCGTCTCGGTAGTGTCGTGCAAACATTTCCAGCCGAGGCCCCGGGCTGCACCGCTCGATCAGAGTCCACATCTCATCGGGTTTTTGACTATGACGGCGCTTGCGCGTTCCGATGAGGTTCACTTGTGTGCGCCCCGGCACGAGCGTTCGATTGCCCTTCCCACGGATACCGAACAACACGAGCTCCGTCACGTTCCGAAAATAGAACCCGACGCCGCGGCCGTCCGGTCCGCCGTCCTTGCGGACTTTGTACCATACGAGGTTCGACTTGTACGTGTACCCCCAGCGCTTCATCGTCTCCAATCCTTCGGCGAGCAACGCGTTCGGGCACCAAAGATACAAGTGTGACTGTTCGGCCGCGATCGTCGCGACGGGGAGCTGAAGAATCTCCTCGAGCGTCATCGTCGCGTATCGGGACAACCGCCGGTGCTCCGGCGCCATCTTTCCGGTGCGGTTCGTGAAGCGCCACGGCGGGTCGGCGTAGATCGTTCGGAATCGCGTCGCACCGGAATACGCCAGGAGCGATTCCGCCGGAGGAAGGCTCAGGAGTTCGGATCGTACAGGCTGGGGCGCATTCCGAACACGACTACGGGACATCCGCCGGCACCTCCACCGTCAACTTTGGTAAGCAGCTTCGAGAGAATCGTCGTGCTGTTCCCATACGACGTGCCGCGGCCGAGCGAGTTGAAGATCACTTGCAACTCGTCGCACCGTGTCACGATGACGCCCAGGTCAATCGCGCGAAGCTCGAAGAGCAAGCGAAAATTGTTCAGGTCGCGGTCGTAGAACTCCGTCTTGTTGTTCCATTCGACCTCGAGCGCCACGCGGTTCTTGAAGCAGTCTATCTTGTGTGTCGGCGACGGGGTGCGAACGCCATCGAGCTCGATCGCCGTTTCGAACTTCTTTTCTTTCCAGCCGCGGGCGTACAGCGCGCCGTCCAGTTGCGTCGTCAGCAGCGACTTCTGCCGCCCGCCGACATTGATGTGTGACTTCCGGATACGAAAGGCTGCAAGCACGTCAAGGATGTCGGTCCATTCCGCGGCATGTACCGTAGCGAGCAACGGAATCGCGTGGCGCCACTCTCGAATCTCGTAGCGCTCTTGAATTTCGCCCGGTACGAACCGTTCGAGCATGCTGGCGCGAACTCGACGCTCGACGCCCGAAGATCCTCCCGCGACTGGCGAGCGCGCCGCATTGGCCAGGCCCCCGCCGAGTGCCATGGTGTTGGCATTGAATCCGCATAGGATGCGGCGAGGAGCGCATCAGGAGGAAAGAGACATGCACCATGGCGACCAGCCGTCGTTCGGCTGGGAAATGAGAAGCGCAGACGTATGTGCGTCGGAATCGCTCCTCGCGTCGTGTTCAGGGCGCCGCTTCGGTACGATCTATGCCGATCCACCGTGGCGATTCTCGAATCGCAGCGGGAAGGTTTCGCCCGAACATCGGCGTTTGTCGCGATACCGGACGATGACGTTCGCCGAAATCGCGGAGCTGCCCGTCGCTCACGTAGCGTTGCCCGCGTCGCATCTGTACCTCTGGGTGCCGAATGCCCTTGTCAAAGAAGGCCTCGAGGTCATGGAGCGCTGGGGATTCTCGTACCGCACGAATCTGGTATGGTACAAAATCCGCAAAGATGGCGGCCCCGACGGTCGCGGCGTCGGATTCTACTTTCGCAACGTCACCGAACTCGTGCTCTTCGGGATTCGCGGGAAGATGCGTACGCTCAAACCGGGTCGAACCCAAGTGAACCTGCTCGGCACGCGGAAGCGTCGCCACAGCCAGAAGCCCGACGAAATGTGGGAGCTCGTCGAGCGTTGCAGTCCGGCGCCGCGCCTGGAGCTGTTCGCCCGGCAGTACCGGGCGGGTTGGTGGCAGTGGGGCGATGAGGTCGATCGCCCCGCGTACCTACGTCTTGTGCGGTGAGCTACTTCGGTGGGCCGCCGTTGCTGCGGAAGCGCGAGAGGATGTCCCGCGCGAACGTCATTGCGGAGTCTTTCGCGTCGTCGTAGATCTTCGAGGCGTCGTGCGGCGCCATCTGGCGGCCGTTGCGGTAGTAGAACGACACGCCTTCGCCGACGACGACCGTGCCGGCATACGCGATCGCGGCTTTGATGAACACGCCGCCGACGGGGATGAAGCCCGACAGTTCGCGCGCGAGCGCGCGCCAGCCGAAGCCGCCGCCGACGATCGGGAGCAGCTCCCACATCTGCGAGAGATCGGGATCGCGGCCGTACGTCGCACCGATGTTGAGCATGAGGTTCATCTGGATGCCGGTGATCGCGAACATGTCCGCACCGGACGCGAACGCGCCGAGCACGACGCCGAGGATCGGCACGTGGTCGACGACCGCCGATGCGCCGGCGATTTTCAGAGCCGCCATCGCAGCGTCGCGCGTGAGCTTCGCCGCGACGGTGTCGCGGAGCATCGGCAGCCGTCGTCCGACGGCGACCTCGAGCCCTCTGCAGCAGTCGACGAGGTGCGGCAGAAAACGCCCGCGCAGCGGCTCGATCGCGATGCGGTCGACGACGTACTCCTCGACGCCGCCCGCAGGGGGCGCCTGCGCGGGCCCGCTCGGCGCCGTGACGGCCGGGTCAACGACGAGCACGAGCACCGGAAGCTTCAGCGGCGTGAGGCGCTCCAGCTGCAATGACCCGCGGTCGGCCGGACGCGCGACGCAGATCACGGCCCGCGCGTCCGACGTGTCGACGGTCCGCTGGAGGTCGAGCGTCTCGAACGCCGCGGCGGCGTCGAACGGGATCGTATCGCCGTCGTGGCCGCCGAGCAGCAGCGCGCGCAGCTCACCGAGCAGTCCCGGGTCGCCGCAGACGAAGAACTTGAACGGCCGGCGCGCGCCGGCGTGGATCGCTCCCGCGTTGAGCGACCCGCGCAGGCGCTCGAAAACCGATGCAGCGGAGGAGGCGTTCACATCAGGCTCCTACCCCGGCGGGCCGACGCCGGTTACATCATCGTCCCGTGCGACTCCCGGTCGCTCCCCCGCGCTTCTTTATCCGGGTCGTCCGTGTAGTCGAGGTAGACCAGCCCGAGGAAGATCTCGAGGGACTGCGCGTACATCCCGCGCGCGTTCGCGATGTCGATGACGCTCTTGCCGGTCGCTTTCGACTCGGCCAGCACCGCCGGCGCGGCCGCGTTCGTGTCGGCCCCGACGATGACGGCCGCGGCGACCTGGCCCGGCGTGAGATCTTCGCTCGCGAGGTCGCCGTAATCGACACCCTTCGTGTGGAAGCGCACGTCGAGGGCGTGCTGGAACGTCGCGTACCGGTCGGGCGATTCTTGCAGGCCGAGCATGTCGATGCGCGTCTCGAGCTGGCGCGCGCGCGCCATGTTGTAGAGCTGCGACGCCTGCGTGGCGCCGACTGCGGCCTTGTTCAGCGAGTCGACGGCCTTGGCGACGAACGGTTCGAGGTGCTTGTAGTCCGTCTCACGGATGTCGCCGAAGTTGTCGATGCTGACGTGGCGCAGTTCCTGGACGAACCGGTCCAGATCGCCGAGCCCGACGTCGAGCACCGCCAGCGACGCGCGCGCCGCGTCGACGCCGCGCACCATGTCGGCGTCCGCCGCGCCGACTTGCGTCGAGCATCCGCGGATAGGACGAGAACGTCGACATCGCCTGCGGCGGCGGATCGTCGAGCTTCAGCGGCGCCTGGAGCTCGGCCAGGATGTCGGCGTTCTCTTTGAGCAGACCGCCCTGCTTGTTGCGTTCGAGCGAACCGACGCCGCTGATCGTCTCGCCCGCCTTGCCCGTCGCCGTGTCGAGCGACTTGCTCATCGTGTTGATGTTGTGGATCAGCGTCTCCAAGCGCGAGCCCGACTTCGGCTGCACGCGCGAGAGATCGGGCACGCCGTAGACGATGTTCTCGATGCGCGTTTTGAGCGACTTGATCTGATCGAGTCCCTGCTGACGGCGCGCGACGATCGCCGTCGCCGCGACGTTCTCGTTCGACTGCGCCGTCGTGATCGCGTCGCGCAGCGGCTGCAGGTCGGGGTGCAGCAAGTTGAGGCGGCGCTCGGTATCGCGCAGCGCCTTGATGCGGACGTTGGCGACGGCCTTCGCCTGCGGTGAGAGGCGATCGGCCGCGGCGACGAGGTTCTGCTCGCCCTTCGAGACCTGACCGAGCGCGAGCTCCGACTGCCCGAGCTCGAAGCGCGCGGTCGCATCGTCGGGCCGGCGCTTCAGCACGTCCGCGAACTTCATCGCCGCCACGTTGTAGCGCGCGGTGTCGTAGTCGTGGATCGCCTGCGCGATGCGCTGGTCGTCGGTGCGCAGGTGCGGGTTGAGCTCCGGATCGCCGGCGAGGTTCGCGAGTCGCTTGTCGGTGCCCGGATGGTCCGCGAGATACTTGGAGAGGAAGTCGTGGCTGTCTTTTTCGACCGCGCCGAGGTGCGTCATGAACGACGACATCGCGTCGGGGTCGTAGCCCGCGCGCGTCATGATCATCAGGCCGTACTTGTCGGCCTGGTTCTCGTCCTCGCGCGAGATCTTCGCCTGGATGCCGGCCTCCGCGAACTGACCGAAGCGGTAGACGATCGGGATGAACAGCGCGGCGATCCCGAAGAGCACGTTCATGATCGACGCCTTGTTGTTCGCCGTGACGGCGTGACGGCGTTCGATGTGCCCCGTCTCGTGGCCGATGACGCCGGCGAGCTCGTCGTCGCTCTGAACGAAGTCCAACGTGCCTTCGTTGATGTAGATGTAGCCGCCGAGCGTCGAGAACGCGTTGATGTCCGCGACGTCGAGGATCTTGATCGAGTAGGGAACGTCCTTGCGCGCGGTCTGCGCCCACAACTTGTTCGAGATGTCGTTCACCCACTGGTTCAGCAGCGGGTCCGTCACCACGACGGTCGAGTCGGTGATCTGCTTGTCGTACTCTTTGCCGATCGCGATCTCGGATTGCGTGTTGAGCGCGAGCGAGGGTGACGGGATGCTGGCACACAGCATCGCCATACTCACAGCGATGACGACGGTACGACGAAACGGCATCATGGCGAGACGATCCTTGGGACGGGGGCGGCCGGCAGAAACCGGGGCGTGCAACGTTCGACGAGGCCCGGAACTCTCCACTTTTCTCGAGGAAAGCTGAGGATTGTATGTGGACAACCGCACTTTCTCGTGCATGGCGTGTGGAACGCGCAGGGCGCGTTCGCGCCCGGTAGGAACGGCGCGCGCACATGGTCCGGGAGGTACGCCGATGAGCACCGTACGCGGTCGCGGGCGCAGTCTCGAGATCGCCGTCGACCGCGACTTACCAGCCGCGGTCGATGAGCTATCCGAGCAGTTCGCCGTGCGCCCGGAATTTTTTCGTGGGAGCCGGGCGGTCGCCAACCTTGGCGCGCTGGAGCCGCATGCCGACGAGATCGCGCGATTTCGCGACGCGCTTGCGACGTTCGGCATCACGCTCGACGGCGTCAGCGGAAACGAGTCGATCGCCGGCGTCGCTGAGCAACTCGACCTTGCATATCTCGGCACGACCGCCCTCGCCGACGTCGCGGTGCTGCCGCGGCGCGTGCCGGTGCGCGAGGTGCGGTTCTCGCACGAGGCGCGCTCGCTGGTCGCCGACTTCGCAGGTGCGCGCGCCGACATGGTCAGGCGGCGTCGTGACCCCGATCCCGTCGCCGCCGGACCGGCGCGCGTCGTGGTGCCGGTGCAGCCGCCGAGGGTACTTCCCGTCGGCATCTCGACGCTCTACCACCGCGGCACGCTGCGTGGCGGACAGGCGCTGCACAATCTCGGCAACCTCGTCGTCATCGGCGACGTGAACCCCGGAGCCGAGCTCGTCGCATCGGGCGACGTCGTCGTGTTCGGCGTGCTCCGCGGCGTCGCGCACGCCGGCGCGCAAGGCGACCGTACCGCGCGCGTCATCGCGCTGGAGCTCGCGCCGACGCAGCTCCGCATCGCCACGCTGATCGCCACGAGCGACTCCACCGGCAAGCCGCGCGGGCCGGAGCACGCGTCGATCGTCGACGAGCGCATCGTCGTCGTCCCGTTCGCGGAAGCCGACCTGAGGAAGGAACAGCCATGACACAGCGCCTGGTGCGGCAGCGAATCGCGGCGGACCGAGCCGCTGCGCGACGGATCGTGCTTACGTCGGGCAAGGGCGGCGTTGGAAAGACGACGACCACCGCGAACCTCGGCGCGGCGCTCGCGCAGCGCGGGCATCGCGTCGTACTGGTCGATGCCGACATCGGGCCTCGGAACCTCGATCTCGTGCTCGGCGTCGAGAAGCGGATCGTCTTCGACATCGTCGAGGTCGTCGAGGGCCGCTGTCAGCTGCGCCAGGCGCTGATCAAGGACAAACGCATCGAGAACCTTTCGATCTTGCCGGCCGCGCAGACGCGCGACAAGACGGCGATCACCGAGCTTGCAGTTTGCCGAGGTCGTGGCGCAGCTCGGCGAGCTCTGCGACTACGTGCTGATCGACTGTCCCGGCAGGCATCGAGCACGGCTTCCGCAACGCGATCGCGGGCGCGAGCGAAGCGATCGTCGTGACGACGCCCGAGGTCAGCGCGATTCGCGACGCCGATCGGGTGATCGGCAAGCTGCACGAGCGCGGCCTGCCGTTGCGGCTGATCGTCAACCGGCTGCGTCCCGAGATGGTGCGCAGCGGCGACATGCTGTCCGTCGACGACGTCACGGGCATCCTGTCCGCCGAGCTGATCGGCATCGTGCCCGACGACGAAGAGATCGTCGACACGACGAACAAAGGCGAACCGATCGTGCTGCATGCCGACTCGCGCCTCGCCGTGATCTACGAGAAGATCGCGCGCCGTCTCGAAGGCGAGCTGGTGCCGTTCACGACGTTCGGCGCGCCGAGCCTCTTCGCGCGCATCTTCGGAAAGGCGTCATAGTGCAAGAGACCGTGCGCCACGAAGAGCCCGCATCCACGCCCGCGCCGCGCTCGCGCGGCCGCGCCATCGTGATCACGAGCGGCAAAGGCGGCGTCGGCAAGACGACCACGACCGCGAACCTCGGCGCAGCGCTCGCCGCGGCGGGCGCGTCGGTAGTGCTCGTCGACGCCGACGTCGGCTTGCGGAACCTCGACATCGTCCTCGGCCTCGAGGCGCGCGTCCGGCATCACGTGCTCGACGTGCTCGAAGGCGCTCGTCACGCTCGACGACGCGCTCGTGACCGACAAGCGCGTGCCGCGGCTGCGGCTGCTCGCTGCGGCGCAGACACGCGAGAAGGACGACGTCGACACCACCGCATTTCGCGACCTCGTCACGTCGCTGCGCGACCGCTTCGACTACGTGCTCGTCGACTGTCCCGCCGGCATCGAGAAGGGCTTCATCAACGCGATCGCCGGCGCCGACGAAGCGATCATCGTGTGCACGCCGGAGGTTTCCGCGGTGCGCGATGCCGATCGCGTCGTCGGGTTGCTCGGCGAGGGGCGCAGCGTGCGGCTCATCGTGAACCGGCTGCGCCCCGCGCTCGTCCGCAAGGGCAAGATGCTCTCGGTCGACGACGTCAACGGCATCCTGCATCTGCCGCTGCTCGGCGTCGTGACCGACGCACCCGACGTCATCATCTCGACGAACCGCGGCGAGCCCGTCGCGCTCGATGCGGGATCACCCGTCGGCAGCCGCGTACCGCGAGATCGCGCAGCGGCTCGCCGGAACGCTCACCTCGGAGCCCGAGGTCCCGCGCGAACGATCGTTCTTCGAGAAACTGTTCGGAGGCCGCCCCGCGTGATCGAGTTCATCCAGCGCCTGTTCGGGAAGCCCGCATCGAGCGCGACCGCCAAGGAACGCCTACGGCTGGTGCTGCTGTCCGACCACATCTCGCTCGCGCCGGACGTCGTCGAGGCGCTCAAGCACGACCTGATCGACGTCATCTCGCGCTACGTCGAGGTCGATGCCGAGCACGTCGACGTCACTTTCGAGCAGCGCGAGACGCAAGTCGCCATGCTCGCGAACATCCCGGTGCTCGCGATGCGCTCGCGGCCGGCACCGCGCCCGCCCGGATCCGCCGGCCGAGCCGCCCGCGCCTCCGGCGCCGGAACTCGCCGCCCGAGACGGTCGCCGCGGCCATCGATGCGGCTCCCCCGGCGCCGGCGAAGCCGGCCGCGACGCCGCAGCTCGGGCAGCCGTCCACGCCGTCGCCGGCGCAAGGCGACGACACAAGGCAGCCCGGCACCGGCGACGTAAACGGGGCGCCTTCCGCCGCGCCGAAGATGTGCGGCGGTGGAGCGTCCCTGGTACACGCGGTTCAACTGGCCGCTCGCGATCGCGCCGATCCTCGTGACGGCGCTCGGGATCGTGTTCATCCGGTCCGCGACGCTGCACAACCACTATGCCGGGGACGAGTGGCGCAAGCAGCTGCTGTACGGCGCCATCGGCATCGCGATGATGCTCGGCACCGCGTTCATCGACTATCGCGCGTGGCGACGTTGCGCGTTGCCGCTGTACGTCGTCACGGTCGGACTCTTGGTCTTCATCGGCCTGAAAGGCCATTCCGTGCTCGGCGCGGCGCGCTGGATCGCGATCGGTCCGTTCCAATTCCAACCGTCGGAACCGGCGAAGGTGGTTCTCGCGATCGCGATCGCTGCGCTGCTGTGCCGTTCGTCGTACCGCAAGCTGCAGGAGCTGTGGCTGCCGCTGCTCGCGACGGCGATCCCCGCCGTGCTGATTCTCAAGCAGCCCGATCTCGGCACGACGCTCGTCATCGGCGCGATCCTCACCGCCGAGCTGTACTTCGGTTTGCCGAATCTGTTGGACTTCGCGCTGTACATCGGCGGCATCGTCACGGCGGCGGCGTACGTGCTCACGAGCGAGCACATTCTCAAGCCGTTCCAGCGCGCGCGCCTGATGGTGTTCCTCGATCCGAAGATGGATCCGCAGGGCGTCGGCTACAACCTCAAGCAATCGAAGATCGCGGTCGGGAGCGGCGAGTGGTTCGGCAAAGGGCTGTTCCACGGCACGCAGACGCAGCTGGCGTTCGTGCCGGAGAACTCGCGCGATTTCATCTTCACCGCCCTCGGCGAAGAAGCGGGATTCGTCGGCGCGATCGTGCTGCTCGCGCTGTACGCGATCACCATCGCGGCGGCGATGCGCGCGGTGGTCGCGGCGCAAGAACGTTTCGGCGTGCTGCTCGCGGTCGGGCTCGTCTCGATGCTCGCGTTCCACATCATCGTGAACGTCGGGCATGACGATCGGCATCATGCCGATCACCGGCATCCCGCTCCCGTTCATGTCGTACGGCGGCAGCGCGCTGATGACCGACTACGTCGCGGTGGGGATCCTCATCAATATCGTGCTGCAGAAGGACAAGCTCGTCTTCGGAGAAGCGGATCGCGGCTGAGGTCCGCTCGGCCCAAGCAAGGGACGGCCCGCAGCCGGCGGGAGACCCCGTGGACCAGGCGCGCGTCACCGGAGGACCGGTGCCCGGCCGGCCGAAACTCTAAGGAGGAGCATCCGCGGGGCGATTGCGCCGGGCCCTCGAGGTCGCGTTGGATCGTCCGGGTGCGCTGAGCGCACATTTTTTCAATCCTTTTCACATTCACAGTTCAGATTTCAGACCGAGGAGAGCGCGTCCGCCCGCGGCGCCCGCTCGATGACGCAGCCGTTCGGCAGCTGTCGTCGCGATGTGCGTGCGGCATGCGAAGGCGCTCGCCGAGAGAGGCCAGTCACCTACATTGCCCACCGACATCCTGATCTCGAGCGATCCGTGGGAGAACCGCGTCGCGATCCTCGAGGACGGCCGTCTTGCGGAAATTTACGTCGAGCGCGAAGAGCGCGTCATCGGCTCGATCTACAAAGGCAAAGTCGTCAACGTCCTGCCCGGCATGGGCGCCAGCTTCTGCGACATCGGTTTAGGACGTAACGCGTTCCTGTACGTCGACGACATCAACAAGACGCCGCTCAACATCGGCGACGTCGAGGTCACCTCGGGGCGCAGCGGCTACACGATCACCGAGAAGGTGAGCCGCGGCGACGACGTGCTCGTGCAGATCGTCAAGGAGCCGCGCGGCCTCAAGGGTGCGCGCGTGTCGACCAACATCTCGCTGCCGGGCCGCTACCTGATCCTGATGCCGACCGGCAAGTTCAGCGGCGTCTCGCGCAAGATCGAATCGGCGGAAGAGCGCAACCGGCTCAAGGCGATCATGAAGGCGATCCGTCCCGAAGGGATGGCGACCGTGGTGCGCACCGCGGCCGCCAACGTGTCGAACGCGGAGCTCATCGCCGACCTCGGCGTGCTGATCCGCATGTGGCACGGGATCCTCGAGCAGTACAAACGCGTGCCGTCGCCCGCGCTGCTGCACAAGGACATGAACCTCGTCTACAAGACGGCGCGCGACTTCATCACGCCGGAAGTGAACCACGTCTGGCTCGACGACGAAACCGAAACCGACAACGTCAAGGATTTCATGCGGCTGCTGGGCCCGCAGTACGTCGATCGCATCGGGTACTACGACGGCGGAAAGCGGCTGTTCGGCGACTTCAAGATCGACGACGAGATCGCGCGGCTGATGAAGCCGACGGTGAAGCTGCCCTCGGGCGGATCGATCGTCATCGAGTCGACCGAAGCGCTGACGGTCGTCGACGTGAACTCCGGCAAGTTCACCGGCGGCAAGAATCTCGACGACACGATCGTACGGACGAACGTCGAAGCCGCGACGGAGATCGCGCGGCAGGTGCGCCTGCGCGACATCGGCGGCATCATCGTGTGCGACTTCATCGACATGTCGTCGGAGAACGACCGCAACCGCGTCATCACGGCGCTGCAGGAAGGCCTGCGGAAGGACCGCACGCGCTCGACGATCCAGTCGTTCTCGCCGCTCGGGCTCCTCGAGTTCACGCGCAAGCGCGTCGGCAAGGACCTCGGCCAACAACTGCGCGGCAAGTGCCCGACCTGCGAAGGCCTCGGCAGCGTGATGTCGCCGGAGTCCGTCACGATCGGCGCGTTCCGCGAGATCCTCGCGCATACGAACGGCGCTGCGACGAGTGCGGGCAAGGCGAACGGAACCGGAGCGCACGTGCACATCGCGGCCTCGCCGATCGTCGCCGCGCAGGCGGAGTACTGGTACGAGGACGAGCGCGAGCAGCTCGCCGAGCGTCTCGGCGCCGCGATCGACGTCTTCGTCGACCCGGCCGTCCATCCGGAGCGCCCGCGCATCGTGTGGGGCGACGACAAGCTGCCCGCGCTCGGACCGATTCGCGTCGGCGACGAGTTCGAAGTCGAGCTGCTGAACGTGCGCCTGCCGAATCCCGCGGCGGCCGCGGCCATCGTCGGCGGGCGCCTCGTCGAGGTCGAGAATGCGGCGAACGCCGTCGGGAAGACGATCAAGATTCGCATCCTGGACGTCGACGGCACCGAGATCCTGGCCGAGCCGCGCACGCCGCTCGAGGCGGCCGCTGCGAACGGCGAGGGCCGCAAGAAGCGCCGCCGGGGCGGACGCGGCCGCAAGCGCGAGCTGACGCCGGCCGAACAGGCCGCGGAGCTGCGCGAGCTGGCCGAAGAGGCCGAGAAGGGCGGCGGCGGACGCACGTCGATCGGCATCTCGACGAGCGAAGAGGTCGCGGCGAAGAAGAGCGTCCCGAAAACCACCGCGCAGAAGGCCGCCGACGGCGCCGTCGCCCTGCTGCCCGGCGAGATGCTCAGCGGCATGCGTCCATCGGTGGCCGCCGCGTCCGGCGTCGCCGACGCTGTTGCCCGGGGAACGGCTGTCCGGCGATCGGATCAGTTCCGGCGCCGCGCCGCAGCCGGCGCGCACGGTCGCGTCGGCCAACAGCCGGCCGACGAGCGCAGGACAGCCTGACGCGGAGCAGGAGACCGACGAGGCCGGACGCCGCCGTCGTCGACGCCGCCGTAGAGGCGGCCGGGGAAGTGAAGCCGCCGCGGGGATGCCGCCTGCCGCGGGCGGCGGCGTCGCGACCGCGGTCGCCGACGAGGACGAGGAAGACGACGAAGCGGCCGTCGATGCCGGCACGCAGACGCTCGATCGCGACGCCGGTGCCGAAGGCGCGCCGGGCGAGCGCAAGCGCCGCCGGCGTCGCCGGCGGCGCCGCGGACGCGGCGGTCAGGGCGCGCCGGGAGAAGCCGTCGCCGCCTCGGCGCCCGAGACGGCCGCGAACCAACGCCCGTCCGTCCCCGACCGGCACATCTTCCGCGTCGACGCCGAAGGCGGTGCGCACGCGACCGGTGAGACTGCGCCCCCGGCGCCGTCGCGCGCGATCGCGCCGTGGAACCGCAAGCGCGCCGACGTCGCGGTCGAGCCGCCGCCGCCGATCATCACGCCGCCGGCGCAACCGGCGGAGCCCGTGAAGGCCGCCCGGCCGGCTCGCAGGCGCCGGACCGCCGAGGAGCCCGCACCGGTTCGCGGTGGGACCCTCGGAGCAGCCGCACCGGTTCGGGCATTGCCCGCACCGCAGCCTGCCGCCGCCGGCGGCGACGCATCCGCGACGCCGAAGCGCGTGCGTAAGGCGTCCGGCACGCCGGCGGCCGCCGCGAAGAAGTCGACCTCGACGCGCGCCGCCGCGAAGAAGTCGACGCCGGCGACGGCGGCCGCGAAGAAGAGCTCGACGGGCACCAAGAAAACGACGGCTGCGAAGCCCGCCGCTGCGAAGAAGTCCAGCGCGGCGCGCAAGACGAGCGCCGTCAAGAAGACGTCGACGACGGCACGCAAAAAGCGCTGAGCCGCGAGGACTCAGCGCTCGGGAACGGCGGGCTGCGCCGCGTTCAGCGCGTCGCGGCCTGCTGCGCGATGCGCGTGTTGATGAAGTTCACCGCGGCGACGAGCTGCGGATCCTGCGCCAGGTCGCCGGGACGGATCTTCTCGTTCTTCGGAATCTCACTCTTGATCTCGGGCTCGATACCGATCGCGTTGATGTCGCGTCCCTTCGGCGTGAAGTAACGCGCCGTGGTGATCTTCACCGCGGAACCGTCGCGCATCGGGAAGATCGTCTGCACGACGCCCTTGCCGAACGTCTTCGTGCCGACGAGCGTGCCGACGCCGCTGTCCTGGATCGCGCCGGCGGTGATCTCCGACGCGGACGCCGTGTACTGGTTCACGAGCACCGCAAGCGGCCGCGGCGCGATCGCCGTGTTCTCCGCGTCGTACTCCGTGTCGGTGCCCGCGCGCGACTGCACGCTGACGATCGGGCCGCTGGAGATGAACTTCGACGACACGTCGACTGCCGCGTTGAGGTAGCCGCCTCCGTTGTAGCGGAGATCGAGGACGTACGCCTTCGCGCCTTCGCCGTCGAGCCGCCGAAGTGCGGTGTTGAGCTCTTGCAGCGTGGTCGAGCCGAAGACGCTGAGGTCGATGTAGCCGATGTCGCCCGGCAGCATCTTCGCGGTGACGCTGGGCTGGTGGATCGTCTCACGCGTGATCGTCACCGGCGGAAGCGTGTGACCGTCGCGCTGGATCGTCAGCTGTACGCGCGTTCCCGGGTCGCCGCGCAGCGCTTGCGTCACGCGCTTCTGCTGCACTTCGAGCTGCGTGGCGCCTTCGAGCATCACCGGCACGGACTTGCCGTCGACTGCGGTGATGAGATCGTCCGACTGCAGTCCCGCCTTGTCCGACGGACCGTCGAGAATCACGCTCTCGACGTGCAGGAAGTGCGTCTTGTCGTCGATGCTGTACGAGATGCCGACGCCGCCGAACGACGTGCCGTCGAGACCTTCGTTGAGGGCAGCGTACTCCTTGGGCGACAGGAAGACGGTGTATTTGTCCTTGACGGACCCGAGCACGCCGGAGATCGCCGCGTAGGTGATCTGCGACGACGGCGAGATCGTGTCGACGGGCTCGAGCTTCGGTGCGTACTCTGCGACGGCCGTCGACACTTCGTGATCGAGCTCTTCGGCGTTCGATTCGTCGCTGTCCCCGGCGCGCATCGCGGGGAGCGTCGGGCTCGCGACCTTGTGCTTCTTGAGATACTCGAGCATCGCGGTGCGCGCGCCGTCGAGCGCCGCCTGCCGGTCGACCTTCTTGTAGAAGTCGGCAGTCAGGTGCGCGTAGCTTGCGATGAGCTCGTCCCGCTGCTGCGGCGAGAGCGACGACGCCGCGGTCGCTGCCGGCACGCGTGCCGTGGATAGCGCGAGCAGCGTAGCGAGGGCGACGGGGACGAGGCGTTTCATTCGGTGTCCTTCTTGCTTTCGATGATCTTCTTCGCCGCAGCGAGCTGCTTGTCGGCGGGGCTGTCGATGATCGTTTCGACTTTCTGCGGCACGATCACGTCCGGCATGATTCCCTTGTGCTGGATGTCGCGGCCCTTCGGGGTCACGTAGCGCGCGGTGGTGATCTTCAGCGCGCCCTTGTCCGGCAGCGTGTACAGGCTCTGCACGACGCCCTTACCGAACGTTTTCTCGCCCACCAGCGTTCCGACGCGGTAGTCCTGGACGGCGCCCGCCGTGATCTCCGACGCGCTCGCCGTGTAGCGGTTCACGAGCAGCACGAGCGGCTTGGCATCGATCGTGCGGCCGTCGGCGTCCTTGACGTCGCGGTCGCCCGCGCGGTCGATCGTCGAGACGATCGGACCGCTCGGGATGAACAGGCTGGAGATCGACACGGCCGCGTCGAGCAGGCCGCCGCCGTTGTTGCGAAGGTCGAGGATGTAGCCGCGCACGTTGTGGTGCTTGCCGTCGACCATCGCGTCACGAACCTCGTCGGCCGACGTCGTGCCGAAGTCCGACAGCCGCACGTACTCGATGTCGTTCTCGATCTTTGCGCGCACCGACGGCACGTGAATTTCCGCGCGCGTGACCTGCACGGTGTCGCGGCGACCGGTGCCGTGACGCTTGAGCGTGAGCGACACCACCGAGCCGAGCGGCCCGCGGATTTCGCGCTCGACGGTGTCGAGCTTCTGGCCGTTCGTGGACTTTCCGTCGACCGCGAGCACGGAGTCGCCGAGCCGCACGCCGGCCTTGATCGCCGGGTTGCCTTCGATCGGATCGACGAGGATCTGGCCCGTGTGCGGGTCCTGCACGATGTACACGCCGATGCCGCCGAAGCGCCCGCCGCGCAGCTGCTCGTCGAGCCCGTTGATCTCTTGCGGCGAAAGGTACGTCGTGTACGGATCTCCGAGGCCGCCGAGCATGCCGGTGAGCGCGACCTGCGTGTACATGTCGCGCGATGCGAGCGTTCCGTAACGGCTCTGCACGGTCGCGAGCGTGCGCTGCAGGATCGCGAGATCGCGCGTGCGGTCGCCGGTCGCCATGCTGTGCGGGACCTGCGGATCCTTGACGAGCTTCGCTTTGAGGAATGCCGTCAGCGCCTTCTGCTCGCCGACCACGAGCTGTTCGTCCGCCACGGGCTTGTAGTACGCATGCTCGACGCGGTCGTAAGCGAGCGCCAGCATCGCCGTCTGCTGATCGCGTCCGCCGAGCAGCGAGCCGAGGTCGACGCCGATGATTTGCTGCCCGCCGCCGGCAACGATCGGCACCGGCGCGTCGGGCGACGCGCCGGCTCGCTGCGCGTACACGGCGCCGGAAACGGCGGCGACCGCGACGACGAGCGCGGCGGACAACAAACGGGTGCGGGCGGTCAAACGGCGGTCCTTACGAACGGTGATGGGGCGGCGAGCCGGTACATCTGGGAACCCGCACCATGGTCGGTTTGTTCCATCGGGTCATGAGGCTCTAACGGTGTCCGGTGCGCCTTGGACCGATCTGTGACGCGCGGATCGGTCCGAAGGACCGAACGCGAAGGCTTCGCCCAGGGGGCGAAGCCACTAGCGCAGATAGCTCATCGGATCGACCGGCGTGCCGTTCACCATCACTTGGAAATGCACGTGCGGGCCGGTCGCATCGCCGGTCGCGCCGGCCGCGCCGATCGCTTGGCCGCGCTGCACTTCTTGGCCGACCGAGACGAACAGCTGCGACATGTGGCAGTAGAAGGTCGAGAGACCGCCGTGATGGTCGATTGCGACCATGTTTCCGCAGTCGCCCTGGTAGCTTGCGACGATGACCTTGCCGTCTGCCGCGGCGGCCACCGGCGTTCCGGTCGGCACCGCGATGTCGATGCCCTTGTGCATGATCATGCGGTGGTACACCGGGTGCATGCGCCAGCCGAACGGCGATGTGATGGGGCCGGACACCGGCCACATCAGCTGTCCCGGCGCGCCCGGTTCCGGAGGCAGGTCGATCCCGGCGAGCCGCGCCGCGCGCCGCGCAGCCTCCCGCCGCGCCTCTTCCTCCGCCTGCTTCTGCCGAATGAGCGCCTCGAGGGCGGCCTCTTCCGCGTCCGACAGGTCGTCGAGCTGTGCGACCTCGTTCTGGACGGATTGGCGCTCCGCGTCGGCAGCCTGCAGCAGCCGTTGCCGTTGCGTCGCGAGCCCGTCGAGCGCACGCCGCTGCTGCTGTTCCTGCGACTCTTCGCTCTGCAGCTCCGACTGCGTCCCGAGCAGGCGGTCTTGCACCGACGTGACGTGCGCCTCGTCGCTGCGTCGCGCGCGAATCGTCGCCTCGTTCGCTTTCACGAGGTAGCGCACGTCGTTCCACCGTTCGACGAAGTCGCCGAACGAGCGCGCGCGCAGCAGCACGTCGAGGTACCCCAGATCGCCGTGCTCGTACGCGTCGACGAGCCGCCGGTTCAGCGCGTCTTGATGGCGGCGCAGCGTCGCTCGTGCCGCCGCGAGCTGGATCTCGTTCCACGCGAGCTTGCGCCGCGTCGACTTCATGCGGCCTTCGAGCTCGCCGAGGCGTCCGTTCACCGCGGCAATGTTCCGGTTCGCTTCCGCGAGCTGCGCGGCGATCGCGCCGACGCGCGCTTGCGCTTCGCCCAGCTGCGCCCGCTTGACGTGCAGCTTCGCGTGCACGTCGTGGACGTGCGCGCGCTGCTGCTGAATCTTGTCGTCGATGCGGGTCTTGCTGAAGGCCGCGTTCGGCACGAGCGCGACCGCGATCGCAAGCGCGGCGAGCGTGCTCCGGACCGCAGCGCGGCGACGACGGACCATCAAGCGCGCAGGTGCCGTCCGACGCTGAACCACGCTGCGATCAATCCGACCGCGGCGCCGGCGGCGAGCAGTTCCATGCCGAGCGCCGCTTCGTTCACGCGGAAGCTCACGAACGCGAGCGTCGCAGCGAGCTTCGGGACCACCTGGTGCTCGGCCAGCGCGAGCACGCCGATCGCGAGGCCCGCGCCGAGCACGCCGGCCAACATGCCTTCCGCGATGAACGGCATGCGGATGTACGTGTTCGTCGCCCCGACCAGCTGCATGATCGCGATCTCGCGGCGGCGTGCGAACACGGTGAGCCGGATCGTGTTCGCGATGACGATCGCGGCGGACAGCGACAGCAGGGCGATCAGCGCGATGCCGACGCGTCCGAGGACCGTCGCCGTCTTCAGCAGCTTCTGCACGGTGTCGGCCGCGTAGTCCGTCTTCACGACGCGCGGATCCTTACCGATCCACGCCGCGACGGCGGGAACTTGGTCGGCGTCCTTCACGCGCACGCGATACGTGTCGGGCAGCGGGTTCGAGGTGAGCAGCGACGTGTCGAAGTCCTTGCCGAGCACCTCCTGCATGCGGCGCAGACCGTCTCGCTTGGGCACGTACGCCGCGGATGCGACGCGCGCGTCGCGCGCGAGCTTCGCACCGAGGTCGCGCGCCTGCGCGTCGGCGACGCCGTCCTTCAGGTACACGGAGATCTCGATCTGCGAGAGGACGCCGGTGCCGAACGTCGCGATCGTGTCGCGCACGTAGAGAAACGCGCCGAGCAGCACGATCGTGACCGCGACCGTACCGATCGCGGTGAACTGCATGCCGGCGTTTCGGGTGAAGTTCGTGAGAACTTCAGCCAGGAAGAACCGCAGTCTGCCCCAGTCCACGGAAATAGTAGCCTCGCTCATCGTCATGGAGGATGCGTCCGTGCTCCAGGCGCACGACGCGACGGCGCATGCGGTCGACGACGGCCTGGTTGTGGGTCGCGACCACGACGGTCGTGCCCTTGAGGTTGATGCGCTGCAGCAGCTCCATGATCTCGGTCGTGTTCGACGGATCGAGATTGCCGGTCGGCTCGTCGCACAGCAGGATCTTCGGATTGCCGACGAGCGCGCGCGCGATCGCGGTGCGCTGCTGCTCGCCGCCGGAGAGCTCGCTCGGGAACATGCGGCTCTTGTGCGAGAGCCCGACCAGGTCGAGCGCGCGCGGAACCATGCGCATCACGTCCTTCGTGCGCGTGCCGGTCACTTGCAGCGCGAACGCGACGTTCTCCCACACCGTCTTGTGCGAGAGCAGCTTGAAATCTTGGAATACGACGCCGATGTTGCGGCGGAGCTTCGGCACTTTGCCGCGCCGCAGCGTGTCGACGCGCACAGCGTCGACGACGACCTCGCCGTGCGTCGGCAGCTCTTCACGGTACAGCAATTTCAGCAGCGACGACTTCCCGGTGCCTGAATGGCCGACCAGGAAGACGAAGGTGCCTTTCTCGATCTCGAGATCGACGTCGTCGAGCGCCCGCGTACCGTTCGGATACACGAGCGAAACGCCGCGGAGACTGATCATGTGCGAGACGGCGCTCCGGCGTTGGGATTGAACAGGTATTGGGCGAGCCGCGGCTCATACCTTCGGCAAGCCATGAACTTCGATCTCACCGAGGAGCAACGCGCGATCCAGTCGCTGTGCCGCGACTTCGCACGCGAAGAAGTCGCGCCGCAAGCCGAGCGCAACGATCGCGAGGAACGCTTTCCGTACGAGCTGGTGCGGAAGATGGGCGAGCTCGGCTTGATGGGTTTGCCTTTCCCGGAGAAATACGGCGGCGCCGGAGCCGATACGGTCAGTTACGCGCTCGCCGTCATGGAGATCGCGCGCGCCGATGCGTCGACCGGGATCACCCTAGCGGCGCACGTCTCGCTCGGGGCATCCCCGTTCTATCTTTTCGGCACCGAAAAACAAAAGGAAGAGTTCCTCGTCCCCCTGGCAAGGGGCGACCGCTTGTGGGCGTTCGGGCTGACCGAGCCGGGCGCGGGCAGCGACGCCGCCGGCACGCAGACGCGTGCCGAGCTGCGGGA
This sequence comes from Vulcanimicrobiota bacterium, assembly GCA_963841685.1. Classification (GTDB taxonomy): domain Bacteria; phylum Vulcanimicrobiota; class Vulcanimicrobiia; order Vulcanimicrobiales; family Vulcanimicrobiaceae; genus Vulcanimicrobium. Next base: position 119,628 of record CAWJDU010000003.1, on the reverse strand, counting down.
CGGCAAGTGGGTGATCAACGGGACCAAGGCCTTCATCACGAACAGCGGCACCGACATCAGCGGCGGCACGACGATCACGGCGGTGACGGCGCGCGGGCCGAACGGCCGTTCCGAGATCTCGAACATCATCGTGCCGCAGGACACGCCGGGGTTCGTCCGCTCGAAGAAGTACCGCAAGATGGGCTGGCGCGCGTCGGACACGCGCGAGCTGGCGTTCAACGATGCGGAAGTGCCGGCGGAGAACCTCCTCGGCGAACGCGGCAAGGGGCTCAAGAACTTCTTGACCATCCTGGACGGCGGGCGCATCTCGGTCGCGGCGCTGTCCGTCGGCCTTGCGTGGGGCGCGTACGACCATGCGTTCAGGTACGCGAAGGAGCGGCATCAATTCGGCCAGCCGATCGCTTCGTTCCAAGCGATCCAGTTCAAGCTCGCGGACATGATCATGGAGATCGAGCACGCGAAGCTGATGGTGTTGAAAGCCGCGTGGGAGAAGGACGAAGGACGGCCGTTCGAGCTGAGCGCCTCGCTCGCGAAGCTGTACTCCGGCGAGGTTTCGCGCCGCGTCGTGAACGAGGCCGTGCAGATTCACGGCGGCTACGGTTTCATGGACGAGTATCCGGTGTCGCGCATGTACCGCGATCAGAAGATCAACGAGATCGGCGAGGGTACGAACGAGGTCCAGCGTCTCGTGATCGCAAGGCAGATCGGCCTGCTCTAGACTTCTTTCACCCCGTTCGGGGAGGGTAGCATCATGCGAGAGTTCGTCCGCGGGATCGTCGCCGTCACGGCCGCCGGGGTGCTGTTCGCCGCAGGCACGGCTGCCGGTCTCGCGCAGCTCGACGTCGGAACGACCGCACCCGAGTTCACGCTGCAAGCCGCGCGCGGCGGCGACGTGCAGACGATCGATCTCAAGGCCGCGCTTGCGAAGGGGCCGGTCGTTCTGTACTTCTTTCCGAAGGCGTTCACGAAAGGCTGCACCGTCGAAGCGCATCTCTTCTCCGAGCACACCGCGGATTTCGCGAAGCTCGGCGCGCAGGTGATCGGCGTCAGCGGCGATGACCTCGAGACCGAGAAGCAGTTCTCGACGCAGGAGTGCCGCTCGGCGTTCCTGGTCGCGTCGGACCCGGGCCTCAAGGTCGCCGCGGAATACGACGCGATCTTCAGGCCGACGCTGGCGAACCGCACGTCGTACGTGATCGCGCCGGACGGGAAGATCGTCTATGCGTACAGCGATCTCGATCCGTCGAAGCACGTCGACAACACGCTCGCTGCCGCTGCGGGCGCTGCGCGAGAACGCCGGCACGACGAAGTAGCCGCGCCGAGCTGGGTACGACGTCCCGGTGGACGTCGGGTGGCCGAGCGAGCTCTTCCTGATCCGGCACGCGCAGAGCGCAGGGAACGTCGCGCGCGAGCATGCCTTGCGATCGGGCGCGTCCGTGATCGACATCGCGATGCGCGACTGCGACGTACCGCTCTCCGATCTCGGCGAGCGGCAGGCGATCGCGCTCGGCGAATGGTGCGCGCGCCACATGGACCCGATCGACGCGGTGCTCGTGTCGCCGTACGTGCGCGCGCAGCAGACCGCGTCGATCGCACTGCGTGCGTCCGGCTGGGACGTGCCCCTGCTCGTCGACGAACGGCTGCGCGAGAAAGAGTTCGGCGTGCTCGACCGGCTCACGCGCTCCGGCATCGAACAGCGCTTCCCCGAGCAGGCCGAATTGCGGCGGGTGCTCGGCAAGTTTTACTACCGTCCACCAGGCGGCGAAAGCTGGACCGACGTGATCCTTCGGCTGCGCAGCGTGCTCGACACGCTCTCGCGCGAGCACCCGGGACAGCGCATCGCGATCGTGTCGCACCAAGTGATCGTGCTCTGCTTTCGCTACCTGCTCGAGCAGCTGAACGAAGCGCAGCTGCTTGCCATCGACGCGGAGGGCGACGTCGCGAACTGCGCCGTGACGACGTACCGCTACGATCCGCAGGCCGATCGGCCGGTGCTGCGTGCGTACAACCTGGTCGCACCGATGCAAGAAGCCGGTGAGCCCGTGACGCGACGCCCGGACGTGCCGCTTGCCCGATAGCATCGCAATCGACGACGACCTGTTGCGCGGGTGGCCGCTTCCGGAGCCCGGCGACGGCGGAAAGAACGAGCGCGGCAGCGTGTTCGTCGTTGCCGGCGCGCCGCAGATGCCGGGCGCCGCGGTGCTGTGCGGGACGGCCGCCCTCCGTGCCGGTGCCGGGAAGCTGCAGATCGGCACGTGCGCATCGGTCGCGGCGCTCGTCGGCGCCGCCGTTCCCGAGTCGCTCGTCGTCGCCCTCGACGAGACGCGCTCCGGCGCGATCTCGCGCGGCGGCGCCGCGACGATCGTCGATGCGGCGAACGCGTCCGACGCGCTCGTCATCGGCCCCGGGCTCGTCGATCACGGCGCATCCGCCGAGCTGATCACGAGCGTCGCGTGGAAGCTCGACGTACCCGCGATCGTCGACGCTGCGGCGCTCGCGTGCTTCGCCGACAAGGCCGACACGTTCGCGCACCTCGGCGGCCATGTGATCCTCACGCCGCACGCCGGTGAGATGGCAACGATGCTGCGCTGCGCGCGAGACGAGGTCGAAGCGAATCCGGCGCGGTTCGCGCGCGACGCCGCGCGCACGTTCAACGCCATCGTCGCGCTGAAAGGCGAGACGACGTACATCGCGGAGCCCGGCGGCGCGCTGTATCGCAACGATCACGGCAATCCCGGCCTCGGCACATCGGGCTCCGGCGACGTGCTCGCCGGCCTCGCGGGCGGCCTGCTCGCGCGCGGCGCGCAGCCGCTTCATGCCGCCGTCTGGGCGGTGGCACTGCACGCGCGTGCCGGCGATGCGCTGGCCGAGCGCATCGGATTCGGATTCCTCGCCCGCGAGCTTGCGGCGGAGGTTCCGCCGCTCATGCGCAAGCTCTCGGGATGCGCGTCCTGATCCCGCTTCCGCGGCGGGACTTCGATCCGGCGGAGGTCGCGGTTCCGCGGAGTGGGACCGGCTGCTCTTGCCGCGCGGTCACCGCGCGCGCGGCATGCGCGAATACCTCGAGAGCGAGACGCTGCAGCGTTTCGTCGCGTGACGCGTTCGACAGTGCAAACGCGGTTGCGGCGATCTGTCACGGCGTCGTGCTCGCCTTCGTCATCCCGCGCCGACCGCCGCTTCGCGGCCGAGCTCGATGATGTTTGCGCCGGCGTCCGCGGCCGCGCTCGCGAGCGCCGCGCTCGCGGTGAGCAGGATGCACTGCATCGTCTCGGCGCCGTGCACGAGCACCGGAAGGCAGCGTGCGATCCGTTCCGCGTCCCAGAACGCGAACGGGTCGTCGAGGATCAGCGGCGGCGTCTCGAGCCCTTCGGCGAACATGCGCGCCGTCGCGAAGCGCACGACGAGCGCGATCTGATCGCGCGTCCCGGCCGACAGCCGGTCGATCTCCTCGAACGTTTGCGTCTCGGGGACGCGCGCGCGGATCGCGAGCGTCGCCGGATCGAGCCGGAGCTCCGCGTACCGCCCGCCGGTGATGTCGCCGAGCACGCCGGCGCCGTACTCCTCCAGGCGCCGCGCGAACGCGCGGTGCGCCTCCTCCTTGTGCGTTTCGATCGTCGTGCGCGCGCGCTTGATCGCGAGCTCGAACGCCTCGAGCCGTAGCGATCTCTGCACGGGTCGCCGCGAGCGCTTCGTCGAGCGCCGCGACATCGGCGACGCTGTCCTCGCCCGCGCGCAGCTCGCCCTCGAGGTTCGCGACCAGACGTTCCGATTCGCGCGCGCGGGCGTCGAGCTCCGCACGTTCCGCTTCGAGCGCGCGCAGCGACTGCGGGTCGTTGTCGGCCGCGGGCTCGGCGCCCCCCGCGAGGAGATCTCCGTACTCGGCCTGCAGCCCGAACTCGTCGTCGCCTTGCAGGATCGTGTCCCGCTGCAGCGCCAGCATCGCGAGCCGCGCGTCGAGCCCATCGCGTTCGCGACGGCGCACCGCGCGTGCGCGCGCCGCGTCACGGCGCGTCGTCCGATCGCCGGCGACGTCCGGCACGAGCGCGTCCGCGAGGGTGTCGAAGCGTTCGCCTTCGGCGAGCGCGGACTCGCGCGCGGTGCGCGCGCGTGCCTCTGCCTTCAGCGCGGCCTGCTCGCGCGCCGCGAGCGCGACGTAGCGTTCGCGCCGGCGCACGAGCTCGTCCATCGTCGCGATGCCGAGCGGTTCCAGAACCGCTGCGACCGCGTCCGCGGCCGTCCGTTCTTCCGCAAGCGCGAGATCGGCGCTGCGCTGTTTCGCGTCGGCGTCGCGGCGGCGCGAGGCGCGCGCATTCGCACCGCGATACGCTGCGAACGCGAGCAGCGCTGCGATGACGGTCGCGATCGCCGTCCATACCCAGAGATGCGCGATCGCCACGCCGACGTCCGCGGCCGTTCCCGCGAGCGCGGAGAGCATCAGCACGCCGGCCGGCGTACGCCCGCCGTCGCCCTCCCGCCGCGCGATCGCGGCGTCGTTCGCCGCCGACGACGACCGCGCGTGCGCCGCTTCCGCCTGCGCGGCGGCCGCGCGCAGCGCCCCGAACGCGTCGTCGTCGAGCCGCCCCGCGTCGTTTCGACGCACCGCGAGCTCGCCGGACTCGTCCGCCGTCAACGCCTCTTCGCGAAGGTCGCGCGATGCCGCGTCGGCGACGCTCTCGGCGGAGCGCGAGGAGTGGTACGCGTCGTCCAGCGCAACGACGCGATCGGCGGCGAACTCCGCAACGTCGTCGAACGCGGCGCGCGCGTGCTGCAGCGCGGCCAGCTCGTCGCGGTAGTCTTTCAGCGCGTCGAGCCGCGCGCGCACGTGCGCGGCGCGCAGCGAACGTGTGCGGCGTTCGAGCTCCGCCGCCGCGGCCGCGTCGCGCTCGCGCCGCGTGCGTTCGACCGAGATCCGTTCGCGCAGGTCGGCGAGCGCGTCGAGCGCGCTGCGCGCATCGGCTGCGGCGCGCGACTGCGCGGCTTCCGCCTCGCGCAGCTTCCGCAGCGGCGCGTTCTTGTGCGCGCGCTCGGTACCGACGTGCTTGCGCAGCGCGTCGTCGAGCCGTGCGAGCGCACCGAGCGCGGCATCCTCTTTCGGACCGCCGCTCAGCGCGTGCGCGAGCGCCGCGGACACGTCGTCGGCGCTGCTCGTGTCGAGCGCGACGGCGCGCTGTCGCGCGCACGCCGTCTGCACGAAGACGTCGAGCGATACGCGCAGGTGCGCCTCGCCCGGATTCAGCGTGCGGCCGTTGCCCACGCGTGCCGCGGCGTCGGCGCCGTCGGCGTCGAACACACGCACGCCCTTCGTATCGCGGTCGAACGCGCGGTGCACTTCCCACGTCGCACCGTCCGCCGTCTCGTACGTCAGCGCGGTCGCGAACGGCGCGTCGTCCCACGGCCGCCAGCGGTCCTTCTCGCCGCGTCCGAGCCCGTACAGCGACGCGACGATGGCCGCGGCCAGCGTCGATTTGCCGCTCTCGTTCGGTCCGGCCACGACGTTCAGTCCCGGCGCGAACGCGAACGTGCGCCGCGCAAGACGACCGAACCCGTCGACCCGCAGCGATCGCAGCTTCACGACGCGGCCGTCACGGGGACAGGTCCGCCCCGGCGAACGCGCCGACCGCGTAACGCAGCGCTGCGCGCGCCTCCTCGTCGCCGTCGTCCGCGGATGCCAGCAGCTCCGCGACGGCGCGGCCGCGCACGTTCGGCTCGTGCGCGATCGCGGCGTAGTCGGCGGCGACGGTCTCGTCGAACACGTCGAGCGCACCGAGTGCGCCACCGAAGCGATCGGCGATGAGATCGCGGTCGACGCGCGTTCCGGGCGCGACGGTTCCCACGAGGCGCAGCCGCACAAAATCGTCGCGACCGTACGCCGCGAGTGCTTTGTCGATCGCTCCGAGCACGGCGTGCTCGCTCGCGGTGTCCTCGAGCGCGACGCTCGCGTCGACCAGGCGCGTGCGCGCGAGCTCGACCGGCTCGACGCCGATGCGCGTCCCGTCGACGGTGACGACGCAGCGCACCGTGCGCGCCGCGTTCGCCGAACTTGATCGGCTCCGGTGAGCCCGGATACGCGAGGCGCGCGTTGCCGCGTTCATCCGACACGACCGCACCGCCATGATAGTGTCCGGAGAGCGCAATCGACGCGCCCGATGCGACGATCTCCGCGAGCGTGAACGGCGCTGTCGCGCGCTTGCCGGGCGGGCAGCGATCCTCGTCGCTGCCGTGCACCAGCGCGATACGCGTGCCTTCGCGGTCGAAGCGAGCGCCCGCGAACGGGCGGCCCGGCTCCGCCGGCGCGTGGCCGAACCCGTACACCGTCACGCCTTCGGCCAGCGGATACGCCGACCACGCCGGTTCCGCGAACACGTGCACGTTCGACGGAACATCGTCGCGCGCGTAGAGCGCGCGCTTCGAGTACGGATCGTGGTTGCCGGGCGCGACGAGCACGGGTCCGCCGAATCGCGCGAGCTCGCCGAACACGAACCGAGCCGTCTGCGGTCCGGCGCGTTCCGCCTCGTACACGTCGCCGCCGAGCGTCAGCGCGTCCGCGCGGCGGTCCCGTGCGAGGTCCACGATGCGCGTGAACGCATCGGCGAGCGCCGCGCGCCGGCGCGCGCCGCCGCGAAGCTCCGTGAACGCGGTCTCCAGGTGCACGTCCGACGCGTGCACGATCGTGAGCTTCGCCCCCATCGCACGGAGATTCGCCGGACATCGCCGCGAGGTCTGCCTACGGCAACGCGCCTGCGATCACGGGCTGGTTCGACGGCGTCACGACTTCGAGGTGATAGCCTTTTCGATAGGCGGAGTTCGGTACGATCCACAGCGTGTAGGTCCGGTACGGCCGCGAGGGCTCGCCGCCGCCGATCGGCTGCTCTTCGAACAGCACGACACGCGCACGGTCCGCGTTCGCCGTCAGGTACTCGATGACTTGACGAAATCCGGTCTCCGTATGCGGCCCGAGCAGCAAGACGACCGCGAACTCGTTGCGAAATCGGACGGGCGCTTTGATACCGAGGTGCTCCAGCGAGTTCGCGTCGCGCACGACGACGAGCTCCTTGCCGCCTCCGACGACCGTCGTGGTACCGTGCTGCAATGTTTGAATGCGAACTTCACGGCAACCGCTCGGGATGAGCAGGGCGGCGAGGAGGCAGACCAACCGGAGGCTGGACGCGACTCGCACACAGCCGGGGTACAGCCCGTGCTCAGGTCGGGCCTGCCGGGGTCGCGAGCATCGCGCGCAGACGAGGCTTCTCGACTTTCCCCATCGCGTTGCGCGGCAGCGCGTCGATCGGATACAAGCGCTTCGGCACCTTGAAGCTCGCGAGCCGCTCGCGCAACGTCGCGAGCGTCGTATCCGCGTCGAACGATTCGTCCGTCTCGACGAACGCGACGGGGATCTCGCCGCGCGCGGCGTCCGGCTGTCCGACGACCGCGGCGGCGCGAATCCCCGGAATGCGCAGCAGCTCGTCCTCGACCTCGATCGGATACACGTTGAACCCGCCGCTGATGACCAGCTCTTTTAACCGGCCGTTAATCACGTAGCCACGCTCGGGGTCGTACGTGGCGAGATCGCCGCTCTTGTACCAGCGCCGTCCCGCGACGTCGAGGTCGAAGGCAGCGTTCGTCGCGGCATCGTTGTTCCAGTAGCCCGCGCACACGTTCGCGCCGCACACGCGGATCTCGCCCGCTTCGCCGGGCGCGACCTCGCCGTTGGTCGCCGGATCGGCGAGCCGCACGTCGACGCCGGGTAGCGGAAAGCCGACGGTGCCCGCGTAGCGCGGCCCTTCGTACCGGTTCGACAGCGCGAACCCGAACTCGGTCGAACCGTACCGCTCGAGGATCGACACGTCGAAGCGCCGTGCGAACTGCTCGTGCACGCTCGCGGGCAGCGCCGCGGAACCCGACACGAACAAGCGCACGCGATCGAAGCGCGTCCCGTCGGGTGCGTGCTCGAGGATGCGCACGTACATCGTCGGCACGCCGAAAAACATCGTCGCGTCGCCGCGCGCCAGCGTGTCGACGACGCCCGGCGCGTCGAAGCGCTCGCGCAGCAGCACGCGGCCGCCGGCGACGATCGTGCCGTTCAATCCGGCGCCGAGCCCGTGCACGTGGAAGAGCGGCAGCGTCAGCAGCAGCGTGTCGCGATCGGTCCACCGCCACGCCTCGATCGAGCGAGTCCGCGATCGCGCCGAGGTTGCCGTGCGTGAGCATCGCGCCCTTCGAGCGCCCCGTCGTGCCGCTGGTGTAGATCAAGAGCGCGACGTCGTCCGGCTGCAGCGCCGGCGGGTTCGCGAGCGGCGCGACGCTCGCGTCGTGCGCCCACGACTCGACGTCGGCGAGATCGATCTGCGCGCGCGCACCGTTCGGCGGCACGAACGGCGCGCTCTGCGCCGAGACCGCCGAGCACGCTCGGCGTCGCATCGTCCAGGACGTGCTGCAGGTCGGACGCACGGTAGAGCACGTTCACGGTGACCACGATCGCACCGGCGCGCAGAGCGCCGAGGTATGCGTAGACGAAGCCCGGCCGGTTCTCGGCGTAGATCGCGAGCCGATCGCCGGCGCACAAGCCTGCCTCGCGCAGCTTCGCCGCGACCCGCAGAGAGGCGTCGCGCAGCGTCGCGTACGAGTCGCCGTCGAAGCCGAGCGCGTCGGGACGCGTCGCGGCATGCGCGTCGAGCGCTGCGACGATCGAGGTCGTCATCCGGCGAGAAAGCGCCGGAACCACGCGAGCGTGCGCGCCCACGCGTCCGCGGCCGCGGCCGGTACGTACCGCGGCCGTTGGTCGTCGAAGAAGCCGTGACCCGCCTCATCGTAGATCTTCACGTCGTGCGGCACGGTGAGTCGCGCGAACATCGCACGGACGTCGTCCGGGCTGATCGACGTATCGCGCGCGCCGAAGCTTCCCATGAGGGGCGTCGTGATGCGGCTCGTGAAGTCGAAGTCCGACGGCTTCGCGGGCTGCTTCGTATCGGAGCCGGGGCGCACGCTGCCGTAGAACATCGACGCGGCCGCGAACGCCTTCGAGTCGATGATCGACTGCAGCGTGATCGATCCGCCCATGCAGAACCCGGTGATGCCGACCATCGCATCGTGCGCCTGCGTGCGTGTCCAGTCGTGCGCGGCGATGACGTCCGTCGGCACGAAGCCCTGCTGGTTCATCTTCGCGGCCGCGGTCTGGAAGGCCGCGATCTCGGTCGCGCCGTCGCCGTTCGGCGCGCCCACCCGATCGAACAGCTGCGGCGCGATCGTGACGTAACCGGCCTTCGCGAGCCGGCGCACGACGTCGCGAATCTGCACGTCGACGCCCCAGATCTGTTGGATCACGACGACGGCCGGCGTCGCGTGCATGACGGTGCGCGGCGTCGCGGCATACGCGCCGATCGCGCCACCGGCGGACGGCATCAACCGCGGCCGCGACACGACGATCGCCGGATCGTCCTCGCGAACGAGAGGCGGATGCGGCTGCCCGAAGCCGGCGTTCTGCGCGCTCGCCGCTGTCGTCGCCGCCAGCGTCAGCGCCGCGACGGTGCCGAGCGAGACGAACCCGCGCCGGGACACCTCGTCCTTCGTCGCGGCTTGCGGATCGATCAGCGTATCGTCGTACGGCATGTGTTGTTCCTAGCTCGGATCCAAGTGCGCGCACGCCGATGCGCGCGCGCCGGCACGATTCGACGCGAACACGACGACGTTGTAATTGCCGGAGAGGATCGTGCCGGCGGCCGCTTTGACGGTGGAGGCGGACCGCCCGTTCTTCACCTCGCTCAGCACGAATGCGGGGGCCGTCGCGAACACGTCGTCGCACGACGGGCCGCGAAACAGCTTCACCGACTGCGTCCGGCCGGGCGGCGCGCCGTGCAGCTCCACGACGACGTGCGTGCTCGCGCCCGCGTCGAACAGCGTCGCGGTGCCGACCTGGCCCGAGTTGTTCAGCTCCTGAATCCCGCGCTGGACGCCTGCGCCCGCATCGCCGGGATACGACTGCGCGACGGCGTTCGCCGTCGTGAGCGCGACCGCGGCGACTACCGAGACGACTCGTTTCATGCAGCCCTCCGGCGCGAGCGATGGGCGTGCGATGTTCCGCCCGGCGCGGGACGCTCCTGGCGAGGAGCGACGCGGCGCTCGCGGAACGCCCGGCCAATGGACAGGCCGCAGTTCATCCTCGGCGTGCTCGCCGCATCGTTCGCGGGCGCATCCGTCGCACGGGCCGCCGACGCGCCGCCCGCGACCATCGCCGACCTCGTCATCGCGAACCACGTGCTCGCGCATGAGAACGTCGTCGACGGTTTCGGTCACGTCAGCGTGCGCGATCCGCAGAACGCCGAACGATACCGGCTCGCGCGCAGCATGGCGCCGGCGCTCGTCACCGAGGCCGACATCATGACATACGATCTCGACAGCAACCCGCTCGACGCGAACGGGCGCGCGAGCTATCTCGAGCGCTTCATCCACGGCGCGATCTACAAGGCGCGCTCCGACGTGCACTCGGTCGTGCACGCGCACACGCCGTCGGTGATCCCGTTCGCGGCGTCGAGCGTGCGGCTGCGGCCGATCTACCACATGGCGTCGTTCCTCGGCGCGGGCGTCCCGGTGTTCGAGATTCGCGACGCGGGCGGACCGGCGACGGACATGCTCGTCAAGACGAATGCGCTCGGCGACGCGCTCGCCCGCACGCTCGGCACCGCGAACGTCGCGCTGATGCGCGGTCACGGCATGGTCGCCGTCGGCGCGTCGATCCCCGAAGCGGTATTCCGCGCATACTACACGGGGATGGACGCGCAGCTCGAAGCGGAAGCGCTCCGCCTCGGACAGCCGACGTTCCTCAACGCCGCCGAAGCCCGCGCATCGTCGCAAACGAACGCAGCGCTGGTCGACCGCAGCTGGCAGCTCTGGAAGCGCGCGGTATCGCCGTAAGAATGTCACCCTGAGCCGGTCGAAGGGTGCGAGCGAATCCGGATCGCCAGAGCCGTGCCGTAGACGAGCGTCGGCATGATACGCGCTCACCCTTCGACAGGCTCAGGGTGACATGGGATCAATGAAAGTTCCTCGCTCGCACCTTCGCCGTCGTGCCGAGGGAGTCCAGCGGCCAGCAGCGCTTCATGATGACGTCGACGCAGCCGGACTCTTTCTGCAGCACGCCTTCGACGATCAGACACTGCGAGCCGCGGATCGTCCGGCGATAGCGTTCGTAGACGTCCGGGCGGACGATCACGTTCACGAGGCCCGTCTCGTCCTCGATCGTCAGGAACACGAAGCCTTTCGCCGTTCCCGGGCGCTGCCGCGTGATGACGAGTCCGCCGATCTTGCAGACCAGGTTCTTCGGCATCGCGGGCAGGCGGCTCGCCGCGAGCACGTTCTGCGCGTCGAGCGTCGCGCGCACGTGCACGATCGGCTGCACGTCGCTCACGCCGGTCGCGGCGATGTCGAGCGTCGTCTGCTCGACGGCGCTGAGTGCCGGCAGCGCGGGTTCCGGCTCGTCGATGATCTCCATCGAGCGTCCGAGCTCGCCGCGCGCCTCGCGTTCGTCGAGCCCGCGCAGCGCCCACATCGCTTCGCGGCGCGTCGCGTGCCACGGCGCGAACGCGCCGGCGGCGGCGAGGTTCTCGAGCGCGTCGCGCTCGAGGCCGGTGCGGCGCGCGAAGTCGACGAGGTCTTCGAACTCGCACCCTGACTCCAGCAGCGCGCGCTCGAGCCGCGTGCGCTGCGCTTCGCCCATGCCGCGGACCAGGTGAAAGCCGAGGCGCAGCGCGCCGTCGCCGTCGACGAAGCTCCACCACTCGCTCTCGTTCACGACGATCGGCTTCACCGTGACGCCGTGCCGGCGCGCGTCGTTGACGAGCACCTCGGTCGAGTAGAATCCCATCGGCTGCACGTTGAGGATCGCCGCGCAGAAGATCGCGGGCTCGTGGCACTTCACGTACGCCGATGCGTACGCGAGCAGCGCGAACGACGCGGCGTGCGACTCGGGAAAACCGTAGTCGGCGAAGCCTTCGAGCATGTGGTAGAGTCGCTCGGCGTCCTCGCGCGCGATGCCGTTCGACACCATGCCGTTCATCAGGCGCGGATGGAGCTCGGCCATGCGGTCGCGCGAGCGCTTGTGCCCCATCGCACGGCGCAAGCGATCGGCTTCACCCGCGCTGAAACCGGCGGCTTCCATCGCCATGCGCATCCCTTGCTCTTGGAACAGCGGCACGCCCAGCGTCCGTTCGAGGATCGGTTTCAGCGACGGATGCGGATAACTCACTTCCTCCATGCCGTTGCGCCGTCGCAGGAACGGGTGGATCATGTCGCCTTGGATCGGCCCGGGACGGATGATCGCGACCTGCATCACGAGGTCGTAGAAGCATGCCGGCTTCAGCCGCGGCAGCATCGACATCTGCGCGCGCGACTCGATCTGGAAGACGCCGACGGAGTCGGCGTGCTGCAGCATCGCGTACGTCGGGCGGTCGTCGGACGGGATCACACCGAGCGACCACGGCGGGCGCTCGGGATACCTGCGGCGATACAGCGCGAACGCGTCGCGCAGCAGCGACAGCATGCCGAGCCCGAGCAGGTCGATCTTGATCAAGCCGAGATCGCCGAGATCATCCTTGTCCCACTGCACGATCGTGCGGTCGCGCATCGTGGCCCATTCGACCGGCGCCACTTCGATCAGCGGCGACCGCGTGATCACCATACCGCCGCTGTGGATCCCCATGTGGCGCGGAAAGCCGTCGATGCGCCGGCAGATCGTGAGCAGCAGTGCGCCGACGTCGCCGTCGATCGGCGCGCGGATGTGCGCGTCGCGATTCGGCCCGTCGGCGTCCTGGAATCCCGGCGCCAGCGAACGGCCGGGCGTCGCGGCCGGCGCGTCGTCCCCGCGCGAGCGGTAGACGTTCGATGCCGCGTCGAGATCGCGCCGCTTCGCGATCGAGGGCGGCAGCGCGCCCTCGGGATCGTTCTCGACGCCGAGCGCGCCCGCGAGCGACTCGCGCGCGTCGTATTCGCGGACGATCGCGTCGACTTGGCCGAGCGTCAGGCCGAGCGCCTTGCCGACATCGCGGATCGCCGAGCGCGTGCGGTACGTGATCACTTCCGCCGCCATCGCGGCGTGCTCGCGCCCGTAGCGCTCGTAGACGTACTGGATGACGTGCTCGCGATCTTCGTGCGCGAAGTCGATGTCGATGTCGGGGACCTCGCCGCGCTCTTCGCTCAGGAAGCGTTCGAACAGCAGCCCGCTCGAGATCGGATCGACGGCGGTGATCCCGAGCGCGTAGCACACCGCGGAGTTCGCCGCCGAGCCTCGGCCCTGTGCAAGCACGCCGAGCTCGCGCGCCGCGTTCGCGATGTCCCACACGACGAGGAAGTATCCCGCGAGGTCCATGCGCGCGATGATGCCGAGCTCGTACTCCAGCTGGCGTTCGACCTTCGTGTCGAGCGGCTGCGCGTAGCGCCCGCGCGCGCCGGCGTAGACGAGCGTGCGCAGGTACGACTGCGGCGAGCTCTCGGTCCGGGGAATCTCGTAGAGCGGAAACTCGCCGTGCAGCTTGTCGAGCCGGAACGTGCACTGCTCCGCGACCGCGACCGTGTTCGCGATCGCGAGCCGGGAACTCGTCGAACAGCCGCGCCATGCGCGCCGGCGACTTGAGATCGTGCTCGTGGTTCGGGCGCAGCAGCGTGCCGGCGTTCTGCAGCGGCGTTCCGTACTTGACGCACGTCATCACGTCGGCGAGGCACGCGTCGTCGCGCGTCGCGTACGCGACGCCGTTCGTCGCGACGTACGGGACGTCGAGCCGCCGCGCGAGCCGCACCATCGCGCGGATCAGCGCCGCGTCTTCCGGCCGCATGTGGTGCTGCAGCTCGAGGTAGAAGCGGCCGGGGAACAGGTCGCGCAGACACGCGCCGATCGCGAGCGCGCCGTCGTCGTCGCGGCGCAGCAGCGCCTTCTCGACCAGGCCGTTGCGGCCGCCGGAGAGCGCGATCAGGCCGCCGGTGCGGCCGTCGAGGTCATCCAGCCGCAGGCGCGCGTCGCGCTTGCGCCCGCGCAGCTGCGCCGCCGAGATCGCGCGCGCGAGGTTGCCGTAGCCGGTCTTGTCGGCCGCGATCAGGACGAGCCGCGGCGTGCCGGTCGGGACCTCCTTGGCCGGCCGCGCCGGGCGGCCCGCCCGGATCGGTGCGGCGTCCGCGGCCTCGAGCGTGAGCTCCGCGCCGCAGAGCGCGGCGAAGCCGGGGATCGCCGCGGCGGCTTTCGTGAAGCGCACCGCGCCGTAGACGCCGTCCCGGTCGGTGAGCGCGATCCCGCGAAGCCCGAGCCGGCGGCCGCGCTCGACCAGCTCCTCGGGGTGCGAGCCGCCTTCGAGGAAGCTGAAGTTCGACCAGCAGTGGAGCTCGGCATACTCGGGCGGGGCCATGGGAGAGACGAGGATACCAGAACACATGTTCGATCTCCCGCGCGAAGCGGCCATCTTCGCGGCGAAGATACAAAATCGGGTCGGTTGACTACGAAATCGTTGCCAATCGACCCGACATATGCCATGCTCACGCTATGGACGCCGGACTCAAGATGTTCGGAAGCGACACCCGCACCCGCATCGTCGTCGCGACGATCGCATTACGAGAGACATACCCGCGAGAGGTTGCGCGCCTGACCGGCGCTCCGCTCGTAACGGTTCAGCGCGCGATCGACGAGCTCGAGCGAGAAGGGATCGTCGTCACGCGCTTGTCGGGCAATCAGCGACGCGTGACAGCGAATCCACATTGGATTGCTGCAGACGAACTCCGCGCTCTTGCGTTACGGCTCTTGGACGCCATCCCGGATGTGCGCGACGCGCTCGACCGCGAGCGCCGGCGTCCGCGTCGTCCGGGCAAGCCTCGTGATCCGTCCAGACGCAACGCTGCGTGACTCTGCGACATTCTACGCTCCCGACGTGTACCAGTCGGAAGATCTCGACTTCGTCCTCACCTTCGGTTCGGATGACGCGGCGGCTGCACGTGCTGCGCTCGAATCTCTCGGATATCGTCTGAGAAGCGCGATGTTCGTCCACGGCCAGTCGCCTTTCACCGTCGAGTTTCCGCGCGGGCCGCTGCAAATCGGGAACGATGTCGTTCGCGACATCGCCACCGTTCGACGCGGCGACGAGGTCCTGCGCATCATCGGTCCGACGGCTGTCGCGATGGACCGGCTCAACAAATACGCCGCATGGGACGACTTTTCAGCGCTCCGTGCCGCCGTGGGCGTCACGTTGGAGGCATCGGTCGACGTAGACGCGGTCGGAGATTTCATGAAGCGCGAGGGAACCGGACTCTATAAGAAACGCTTCGACGACGCATTTCGCCTCTACGCGCGGCGCGTGCGCGAGCGCCGCCTGTAGCGTTACTCCGCGACGACCGGTTTGATCGATCCGAAGCGGCCGGCGCGGAAGTCCTCGAACGCGCGCCGGATCTCGTCGGCTGAGTTCATCACGAACGGCCCGTAGCGCACCATCGGCTCGCCGATCGGCCGTGCGTGCAGCAGCAGCATCTCGAGCGGCTCGGTGCCGCCGTTCTCGATCGCGATCGTCTCGCCGTCGTTCGCGAACACGGCGTAGTCCGCGCGGCGCAGCTCGCGCGTGCCGATGCGGGCCGTTCCGGCGAACACGTATGCCGTCGCCGTCCAGCCGCGGTCGACGCCTTGCTCGACGCGCGCGCCCGGTGCGACCGTGACGTGCGCGTACGTCCACGGCGTCACCGTGTGGATCCGACCGCGCACGCCGAACGCGTCGCCCGCGAGCACGCGGGCGGTGACGCCGTCCGCCGGATGCGCAATGGGAATTTCCGCCGCGCGCACATCGCGGTATCGCGGCGCGAGCTCTTTGTCGGCGCGCGTGAGGTTCACCCAGATCTGGAAGCCGTGCCGCCGGCCGCCGGTGCGCGCAAACGTCTCGCTCGGCATCTCGGAGTGCACGAGGCCGGCGCCGCCGAGCATGTACTGCGCGTCGCCCGCGCGGAGAATGCCATGGTTGCCATGCGAGTCGAAGTGCTCCATCTCGCCGGCGACCAGATACGTGATGAGCTCGAAACCCTTGTGCGGATGGTCCGGCGCGCCTTCGGCTTCTCCCGGGCCGTGATCCATCGGCCCCATCTCGTCGAGCAGAAGAAACGGGTCGACCTGATCGACCGTGCGCGACGGGATCGGGCGGTGGACGAGAAAGCCGGCGCCTTCCAGCGTAGCGGCGGCGGGAATCACGCGAGCGAGCGAGCGGGCGGTGGCGGCAGGACGGACGGACATGGCGTACTTACCAACAGTAGCCGCGGCGGAAAGGCTGCGCCTCCGAGCGTGCTCGTCCACCGATGCGGTGCGCTGTTTCTTCCGCCGGTCGAACTCCGCGTGCGCGACGAAGAGAAAAACGCCGCCGGAGTTCTGCAGCCGGCGCCAGGTACACGAGCGGAGTACCGAGCCCGGAAGGCGAGCAGGAAGGCGCCGGTGAGGGCACCTGAGCCGGAGCGTTGACGGAAAGTGTGTACGTCGCCGTGGTCCCGCTCGACGGCGCAGTCGTCGGGAAATCGATCTCCGTCGAGTAACCTGCGCCGACCGGACCGGCCGTGAAGATCGAGCCGCTTCCGATCGAGGCTGTACCGGTGACGCTCGCCGGATTCGGCGTCGGCGTCGGCGTCAACGTGACGACTGGGGACGCCGTGGGAGTTGGTGTCGCCGTTGCGCCCGGGGCGGGAGTCGGCGTAGCGCCGGCGGCCGTGCCGGTGTTCACCGGCGGTGGGGTGCCGACGGCGTTGTTGGAACATGCCGCGAGTGCGCGTTAGGACGCATCGCTCCTTTCTCACATTGCGTTGAGCTTCGCCGACGCGCTGACTGTCGCGCTGAATCCGAAGCCGCGCGGACCCTTCCATCGGACGTTCTCGTCCAGTACCCGAACCGTCCGGACTCGCAGTGCTGCGCATGCCGTCGCTTTTTGCAGTCGATTCGGCTCATGCCCCGCCGGGGTACACGGGCGGGGATGGGCAAACGTGTGCTGCTCGCGATCAATGCGCGCGCGCGCCGTGGACGCGAGGCGCGCGATCGCGCGGCAGACGCGTTTCGCGCCCGCGGCCACGACGTCGTCGAGATCACGCGCGATGTCCCCCCGGACAAGCTCTCGCCCGAGATCTGCAAGTATCGGGACGAGGTAGACGCGGTCGTCGTCGGCGGCGGCGACGGCACGCTGCTCACCGCGCTCCGCGGACTGCTGGAGACGAAGCTGCCGCTTGCGATCCTCCCGCTCGGCACGTTCAACGAGCTGGCGCGGACGCTCGGCGTGCCATACGAACCGGACGCAGTCGCGGCGCTGATCGACGAGGGTGTGCCGTTGCAGCTCGACGTCGGCCGCGTCAACGGCGTGCCGTACTTCAACGAAGCGTCGATCGGACTTTCGACGCGCGTGACGCGCTTGCAGACCGGCGACGTGAAGCGGCGGCTCGGGCTGCTCGCGGTCCCGGTGACGACGTTGCGCGCACTGCGCTGGGCGCGTCCGCTGCACCTCGAGATCGAAGACGAGAACGGCGGACGCCGCGTCGTGCGCGCGGTGCAGCTCACCGTGGCGAACAGCTATCGCTTCGGCGGCGTCGTGGAGAACCCGGAGGCGAGTCTCGAAGACGGACGCCTGTGGCTGTACTCGCTCGACGTGACGAGCTGGTGGAATACGATCGGCATCGTGATCGCCGTCGCGACGCGCCGCTTTCCGCACGCGCCCGACACGCTCGCGGTGCGCGGCCGCCGTTTCATCGTGCGATCCGTGCACGGAAACCGTCATGACGTCGACGCCGACAGCGAGCACGTGACGAACCTTCCCGCCGAGTTCACGATCGAGAACCGCGCCGTGACCGTGCTGGTGCCGAAAGAGAAGGCCAAGGACGTGCGGTGATCCTCGACTTCATCCGCCCGAAGCTCTATGCGCCGGGAATCAATCGCATCGATCCCTGCGAGCTGCGCGTCCGCGGAATCCTCGGCGCGATCGTCGACCTCGACAACACCCTCGTCGGGTTCCGTTCGCTCGAACCGCTGGAAGAGGACGCACGGTGGGTCGCGCGCGCCGCGCAAGCCGGCGTGCGCGTCGTCGTGTTGACGAACAACGGCACGCCGTGGGCGTCCGAGGTGGCGAAGAACCTCGGCGTCCCGTGCATCCCGCGCGCGCGAAAGCCGCTGCCCGGCAGCTTCCGGCGCGCGCTCAAGCTGCTGGAGATCGAAGCGCACGAGGCGGTCGTCATCGGCGACCAGCTGTTCACCGACGTGCTCGGCGCGAAGCTCGCCGGCCTGGACGTGATCTTGGTCGACCCGCTCGTGCGGCACGATCCGTGGAACACGCGACCGCTGCGCTGGATCGAACGGATCGTCATGCGCGGCGTCCCGCGAGCATAAGCGGTGACGGATCGCATCGCGGATGCGCATGCGCACCTCGAAGAGATCGCCGCAGCCGAACGCGCGCGCCCGGAGATCGCGTACGGCACGCGCTGGTGGCTTGGCGACGCCGTCGCGCCGATCGCCGTCGTGCTGCTGCACGGGCTCACGAACGCTCCGCCGCAGTACGACCGCCTCGGCTCGCAGCTGCATGCGCGCGGTCACGCCGTGATCGTGCCGCGCATGCCGCTGCACGGATACCGCGATCGCATGACGGATGCGCTTGCGGACCTGCGAGCGCCGGCGCTCGAGGCGGCCGCGCTCGAAGCGATCACGATCGCGGCACGCTGCGGCGAGCGCGTCGCCGTGCTCGGCATCTCCGTCGGCGCGACGCTCGCGGGATGGCTCGCCGCACGAACGGCGATCGACACGGCGATCGCGGTCGCGCCGTTCTGCGGGCTTCGCCAGCTGTACGGCGCGGCGAACGACCGGCTCGGTGCGCTGCTCTGCACGCTCCCGAACGCGTTCGGCTGGTGGGATCCGCGCAGCAAGGAACGGCAGCCGCCGCCGCACGGCTATCCGCGCTTCGCGACGCGCGCGCTCGGCGTATCGTTGCGCCTGTCAAGCCGGCTCGACGACGCGCCTCAGCGGTCCGCACGCGCGCCGCGTCGTCCTCGTGCTCAACGACCACGAGCCCGTGGTGAACAACGCGCATGCCGAGCGCCGGTTCGCGCCGCTCGCCGCGCGCGGAATCGACTACGAACGCATCGTGCTGCACGGGCTGCCGCACGCGCACGACATCATCGAGCCCGCGATCCCGCAGGCCCGCACGGACCTCGTCTATCCGCGGCTGATCGCGCTCATCGAAGGCTAGCGGGCGTCGTCCTCTTCAGCGTCGTCCGGTTCGCCGGCGCGACCGCCGATGTCCGAGGCGCCCGCGGTCGGATCGTCGTCGAAGCCGTCGTCGCGATCGTCGTCGCTCGTCATCCGTCGTTCGCGCCTCCGCGTTCCGTGTTGCCCAAACCGCCGCCCAGCTCGTCGCCCGGCGGGTCGCCGTCCTGCTCGTGCGCGTCGGCGAGCACGTCCGACGGACGTTCGTCTCGGTCGTTCATGGTAACGTCGTTCCCACGCGGGCACGCCGCGAACGCACGTCGTCCGAGCGGGTACAGCGAACGCATGCGATATCGCAATCTCGGGCGGTGGGGCGTCAGCGTGTCGTCGGTCGGGCTCGGCTCCTGGCTCACGTACGGCGGCAGCGTCGAGGAAGACGCAGCGCGCGCGTGCGTCCAGCGCGCCTACGAGCGCGGCGTGTCGTTCTTCGACACGGCGAACGTCTACGCGCGCGGTCGCGCGGAAGACGTCGTGGGCCGTGCGATCCGGGACTTTCCTCGCGAGTCGATCGTGCTCGCGACCAAAGTGTACTTCGCGATGGGCCCCGGCCCGAACGATCGCGGTCTCTCGCGCAAGCACATCCGCGAGCAGATCGATGCGTCGCTGCGCCGGCTGCAGGTCGAGTACGTCGATCTCTATCAATGCCATCGCTACGACGTCGCGACGCCGCTCGAAGAGACCGTCGAGGCGATGAACGATCTGATTCGCGCCGGCAAGGTTCTGTACTGGGGCGTGAGCGAGTGGAACGCCGATCAGATCGCGGCAGCGGTGAACCTCGCGCGTGCACGCGGCTGGGCGGAACCGGTTTCGAACCAGCCGCAGTACAGCGCGCTGTGGCGCCGCGCCGAGCAGCGCGTGTTCCCGGCGTGCATGCGGTACGGACTCGGCAACGTCGTCTGGTCGCCGCTCGCGATGGGGATTCTCACCGGCAAGTACACGGACGCCGCGCACCCGCCGCAAGGAACGCGCGCCGCCGGCCGCGCGAAGGACATGATGGAGGACTACTTCACGCAGCCGGTGCTCGACGCCGTGCAACGGCTGAGTCCGCTCGCGCAGCGCGCGGGTTGCACCCTTGCGCAGCTGGCGCTCGCGTGGTGCCTGCGCACGGACGCGGTGTCGTCGGTGATCGTCGGCGCGACGCGTCCCGAGCAAGTTGACGACAACGTCGCAGCGGCCGACCTCGACCTCGACCCCGAGATCGTCGCGGAGATGGACCGCATTCTCGAACCGGTCGTGCCGTTCGAGCCGTACGTCGCCTAATTCTCGCTCGGCTCGCCCATCAAGGTGCCCATGAACGCGCCGAGGATGTCCTGCGGCGCGTTGTTCTGCGGGCCGCCGATCACGCTCCAGTCGAAGTACCGGTTCACGTCGGAACGGCGCAGCGTGCTCTCGAGCGTCTCGAGCGCCGCGTCGGACGTGATCATCCAGAGCAGGACCACGGCGTCGACCTCGCGTGCGCGCTCCATCACATGGTAGCGATACGCCCAGATGACGCCTTCGTCGTCTTCGACGAACGCTTCGTTGAGTTGCGCGACGCGGTTCTGCAGGAACGCCGTCGCGTCGTCGATGGCCAGCTCGTACCAGGCCGGGCGCGGGATGAACGTGGTCAGGTAGAAGTGCGGCGGCGAATCGTCGTCATCATCGTCGTCGTCTGCGCGCTCGGAATCAGGCTCCAAGGGGTCCAGCGGGTCCATTCTGCTTCCTGTACCCGCGCTCAGTCGTAGACACCTCGGATGCTCCACCCGTCGCGGCCGCAGCGCGCGATCCGCAGCAGCGAGCCGTCTTCCAAGCAGACGTCGTACTCGTCGCGCGCGAGCGGCTCACCTTCACCGGTCAGACAGGCCCACCACGCCTCTTCGACGCGCCACGGCCCCGCGAGCTCGATCACCGTTTGCGGCGGCGAGCCGACGAAGCGGGGCGCACCGTGCTGGACGCGCACGTCGACCGGCTGCGGCGGAACGAGACGAAGCTGCATTTTCGCCCGGCTCGTTCGCTCCCCGGGCGGCATCGCGGCGTTCGCGTCGAGCGGCTGCAGCGTGAACGGCTCGAGGACGAAACGGCGCTCGATCCGAGGTCCGTCGACGACGCGCGCGCGCATCGCACGGCCTTCGCCGAGCGCAGCATCGAGCCGTGCGAGGACGACGCCGAGCGCGTCGGGATCAGGATCGCTCGCCGCGAACAGCGACACCGCGACGCCGCCGTTCGCGAGCTCTTCCGCGGCGAGTCGTAAACCGATGACGGGCGCCGTCAGCACCACGCCTTCGAGCCGCGCGCGCAACAGATCGAACAGCGTCGACGGCATCGCGGTCGGCTGCGCGACGCGCGTGGACAGCTCGCGCGTCTCGCCGTCTTCGCACTCGAGATGCAGCACGAGCCGCCCCGCGCGTTTGCCGGCGGCGCAAAGATCGTCGACGACCCAGCCGACGAGCGTGCGCAACGCGAACAGCACCGCTTCTTCCGACGTCGCTTCACCTTCGCCGTAGAGCGCGCGCCCGACGCGAAGCGCACGCGCGCGCGGTTCGAGCGGACGGTCGTCGATGCCGCGCGCGAGCTCGTGCCAGCGTGCTGCGTCGCAGCCGAATCGGCGCACGAACGGACCGTGCGGAAGCGCGGCGAGCGCGCCCAGCGTCGTCACGCCGAGCAATCGCAGCCGCTCGCTCGCGTTCGCGTCGAACGCCTCGCCGCTCGCGGTCGTATCGGCCGCCAGCAGATCGAGCGGAAGCGGTGCGAGAAATTCCGCGGCAGGATCGGGCGCGATCGTGCCGTCGCCGTGCCACGCCGCGGCGTGCGCGACGAACCGGTTTGCGCCGAACCCGATCCGCACGGGAAGATCGTCCTTCGACAAGCTCAGGGCCGCGAGTGCGCCGCGCACCGCGCGGAGCGATCCCGCAGCGTCGCCTGCGATGCCGCGCATGTCGACGAAGGCGCGGCCGAAACCGGCATCCTCGGCGACGGGCGATGCCGCGTCGAGCGCCTCGAGGATCTCGGCCCAGACGCGCGCGTCGGCGGCGACGTCGTCGACGACGGTGCGCGCTTCGGTCGCGACGGCCTGGGCTTGCACGAGCGTCATCCCGGGACGCACGCCGAGGGCCGCAGCCGCGAGCGTGCAGTCGACGACGCGCCCGCGCTCAAGTCCTGAGCCCGTCGAAGGATCCGCGAGCACGATCGGAACGTCGAGATCGACTGTCGGATCGCGCAGCCGCGCGACGGCGAGCCGAAATGCGGGGACCCAGACGCAGACGACTGCCATCGTTTCAGCGTTGAAGGAGCATGCTGCACGCGCTCGTCCTGCTCGCCGCGATCCCCACGTACGGCCCGATGCCGGCGGCGTCCGGCTCACCTTCGCCGGTCCCCGCGTACCTTCGCGTGCCGGCGACGACGGGGGAGGCGCTGATCGTGAACTCGGGATCGACGAACACGGCGGGATATCGCCTGCGCGTGTACGCCGACGGCACCACCGCGCTGCAGCAGGGCGACGTCCCGATTCGCAAGCACGTCTCCGCGCAGCTGGTGAAGCGGTTCTTCGCGGATCTCCAAGCCGCGGGACGGCTCGATCGTCTGCCGTCGACGTTCTGCATGAAGAGCGCGTCGTTCGGATCGTCGACGCATATCGGATATCGCGGCGCGATGTCGCCCGACGTCAGCTGTCCCAGCACGAACGCATCGGTGCGCGCGCTCGGCGTCGATGCGTCCGGGCTCGCCGAAGCCGCGGGCGTCTCGATGCTGCCCCGCCCGATGCCCTCGCCGTAGCGGGCGTGAAGATGAGATCGCCCTGAGAGTACCGTGAGCATTCGCTGAAAGCGGGTGACCGCGTGGCGCCGCCGCGCGTACGATGATCGTGCGGAGCCTTTCCGCATCGCATTCATCGTATCACCCGCATCAGGAGACATCCGATGTTCACGAAAACTCTCGTTGCGACCGCGCTGCTCGCCTCGCTGATCGCACCGCTCGCCGCGAGCGCCGGCGAAGTCCAGAATCGCATCAATCACGAAAATTCCCGCATCAACCAGGGCGTCCGCAGCGGTTCGCTCACGCGCGGTGAGTACCAGCGGCTCGACAACGGCGCCGATCGCATGCAGGCGGAGCGCAACCGCGACCTGCGCAGCAACAACGGCCGGTTGACCTCGTCGGAACACCGCTCGCTGAACCGTCAGGAGAACCGCCTCTCGGATCGGATCTACTTCGACAAGCACAACCGCGCGCGCCAGCATCGCTGATCCCTCACGAGACGCCCGCGCGCCCGGCACGGAACGCCGGGCGCGCGGCGTCCGCCACGCCCGCGCGCCCGGCACGGAACGCCGGGCGCGCGGCGTCCGTCAGTACGCGTTCGCGCAGCGATCCCGCGAGCGGCCGATCTTCGAACCCGTCGCACCGGATCAGCGCTTCGCCGGCCGGTGCGGCGCGTTTGTGCTTGCGCACGACCGCGCGCACGTCGTATCCCGCGAGCTCCCCGAGATGTCCCGGCGGCCCGTTCCACCGCACGCGCTCGATGCTCGTCGACAGCCGCAGCGACGCGAAGTAGCGCAGCTCCGTCGAGATGTCGTCGCCGAGCGCGACGAGCAGCGTGTTCGACCGGTGCGCGAGGCTCGCCAGACGCGTCCATGTCGCGGCGCCGGTTCCGCGTCCGCTCGGCAACGCCGGGATCGCGACGACGGTGAACGCGCCGGACCGTACGATGATGTCGGCCGCGCGCGCCGCATCGAGGGGTACGTCGGCGTTCACGAGCAGCAGCCGCTCGAGCCGCACGCCGGCTGCGGCGAGCGCGGGCGGGAACAAGTCGACCGCGACCATCGCCGCGAGCCCGCGTCGCGTCGCCGCCGCGAGCAGCCGGGCGGCCACGGCGCTCCGCCCGGAGCTCGGCGGCCCTTCGAGCGTCCCGATCGTGCCGCGCGGGAAGCCGCCGCCGAGGGCGGCGTCCAGCTCCGGGATCTCCGTGCGCACCAGCGCCTCGTCGCCCAGCGCGAAGGCTGCCGCCGTCGCCTCCCGGTGACGGCGTTCGAAGCGTTCCCGCAGGGCCGCGAAGCTCTCTCCTGGGGCGCTCGCAGAGACCGGTTCGACGCTC
Source organism: Vulcanimicrobiota bacterium (assembly GCA_963841685.1). Taxonomy (GTDB): domain Bacteria; phylum Vulcanimicrobiota; class Vulcanimicrobiia; order Vulcanimicrobiales; family Vulcanimicrobiaceae; genus Vulcanimicrobium. The sequence goes on along the minus strand of CAWJDU010000003.1, from coordinate 95,335 downwards.
ATGGGAGGCCTATGCTAATCGAACGTACGTTCGAAAACAAGAGGCCGCGTCAGGCGCCCCCTATGACCGGCGTTGCGTGACGAGGTGCGCGACCAGGAGCAGCATCAGGATGCCGCGGTGCGTCTCGTCGAGCTGGTAGTCGACCATCGCTTCGTCCACGAGCGCGAACGAGCCGAAGAGCGCGATCGCGAGCGTGAAGGCGAGCTCGTCGTCGCCGCGCGCGAAGGCCAGCGCGACCGTTCCCTCCATCGCCATCACGCCGGCGAGCATGACGCCGATCGCTTCGCGCGGCAGGTGCAGCGGTGCGAGGAGTCTCTCGATCGCCGCGAAGTTCTTCGAGCCGAAGGCCGCCGCGCCGGGGACGAGGTCGAACTCGGCGCAGAGATCGCAGGCGTTCTTCACGGCGGCGAGCCCGTGCCAGGCGGAGAGCACGGCGAGCACCGCGCGGCGCACGGAGGGCATGGCCTTCGTCTTCCCAGGAGGGACACGGCTTCGGCGTGGGCATGAACGGCACAGCCCGTGACCGCACCGCCCATGATTTCTGCCGCGTCGATCGACGTACCGTCGCTCCGCTACGCCGATCGCACGCTTGCCAACGGCTTGCGCGTCGTGCTGGTGCCGAATCGGCGCGTTCCGTCGGTCGCGATCAACGTCGCGTACAAGGTCGGCGGCAAGGACGACCCGCCGCAGCGGTCGGGGTTCGCGCACCTTTTCGAGCACCTGATGTTCAAAGGCACGTCGCGGACCCCGCCGGAGACGATCGACCGTCTGACGGAAGACGTCGGCGGCTACAACAACGCGTTCACGTCCGACGACATCACGAACTACTACGAGGTCGTGCCGTCGAACCACATGGAGCGGCTGCTGTGGGCGGAAGCCGACCGGCTGGCGTCGCTGACCGTGAACGCGGAGAACTTCGCGACGGAGCGTGACGTCGTCATCGGCGAGTACGAGCAGCGCGTGCTCGCCGAGCCGTACGGCATGCTCGACGAGCTCGTCAACCGCGAGGCGTACACCGTGCATCCCTACCGGCGCGGTGTGATCGGCAGTCCCGACGAGCTCAACGCCGCTTCGCTCGACGATGTCGTCGCGTTCCACGCGACGTACTACCGCCCGGACAACGCGCTGCTCGTCGTGGCGGGCGATCTCGATGTCGAGGCGACGTTCGCAGTCGTCGAGCGCTGGTTCGGCGGGATCGCTTCGCCGTCGACGCCGATTCCGCGCGTGCACGTCGTCGAGCCGCCGCAGTCCGCGCCGCGCACGTACACGTACCGCGCCGCGAACGTGCCGCTCCCCGCGGTCGAAGAAGCGTACCACATTCCGGACGCGGCGCATCGCGACGCAGCGGCGCTCGACGTGCTCGAGACGCTGCTCGGCTCAGGGCGCAGCTCGCGGCTCTACACCTCGCTCGTGTACGAGCAGGAGCTGGCGACGAGCGCGTACGCCGCGGCCGATCTGCGGGAGCATCCCGGTCTCTTCGGCGTGCGCGTAACGTGCGCGCGCGGCGTGTCGCTGGAGCGCGCTCGCGACGCGCTCGCCGTCGAGCTCCTGCGCGTCCGCGAGGAGCCGCCGTCCGACGCAGAGATCGCGCGCGCGCGGACGCAGATCGCAAGCATGGTCGTGCGCTCGCGCCAGACGAACACGAACGTCGCGCTCGAGATCGTGCGCGCGACGACGGAGCGCGGCGATCCCGCGCTCGTGAACGAGGACCTCGCGCGTTATCTGGCGGTCAGCGCGGACGACGTGCAGCGTGTCGCGCGCACGTACCTTCGTCCGGAGAACGCGACGACGATCGAATACCTTCCCGACGGCGATGCGCGATCGTGATTCCCGTCGCCGGACCGCCGCGGGATGCGACCCTGCCCACGCCCGTCGAGCGCGTGCTCGACAACGGCCTGCGCGTCGTCGCGTTCTCCGAACGCGACCTTCCGGTCGTCGCGGCGCAGCTCATCATCGGCTGCGGAGGCGCGGCGGAGCACGAGAACGAGGCGGGCTTGTCCGCGCTCGTCGCGGCGTTGCTGACGCAAGGCACGAACGTGCGCAGCGCGACCGAGCTCGCCGCCGCGTCGGACGCGCTGGGCGCCCGGCTCGTCGCCGGCTCGGGCTACGACGCCTCGATCGTCAGCGCGAGCGCGACCACGCCGGCGTTTCCGCAGGTGCTCGCGCTGCTAGCGGAGGTGGCGCAGCATCCGGCGTTCGCGCCCGCGGAAGTCGAACGCGTACGCACGCGCTCGCTGTCCGATCTGGCGCTGACGTACGCGAACCCGAGCGCGCTCGCGCGTGCGGTCGCCCAGCGCGTCGCGTATGCGGGCGCGCCGTACGGTCATCCGCTCGCTGGAACCGCCGACACGTTGCGCGCGATCGATCGCGCCCGCGTGATCGAGTTCCACGCGCGGTTCTACCGTCCGGACGACGCGACGCTCGTGATCGGAGGCGACGTGGGCGTCGACGACGCATTCGCCCTCGCCGAGCGCGTCCTCGGATCGTGGCGCGCACCGGCGCTGCCGGTCGGCGATCGTCCGCACGGAGCGATTCCGCCGCCGCGCGAGCACGTCGTCGTCGTCGACAAGCCCGACGCCGGGCGTACGGCGCTCGTCGCCGGCCGCGTCGCGCTGGAGCGCCGCTCGCCGGACTATTCGGCGGCCGTCGTCGCGACGGCGGTGCTTTCCGGCTACAGCGGCCGGCTCAATCAGGAAATTCGCGTGAAGCGGGGCCTCTCGTACGGCGCGGGCGCGTCGCTCGCGGCACGGCGTTCCGCGGGGACGTTGCTCGCCTCGACGCTCGTCGACCACACGCGCGCGGCCGAAGCGACGCGGGTGACGCTCGACGCGCTGCGTTCGCTCGTCGACGCGCCGCCGAGCGACGACGATCTGATCGCGCGCAAGGCGACGGTGACCGGCGCGTTCTTCCGCGCGATCGAGACCGTCGACGGCATCGCGTCCGCGGTCGGCGAGCACGTCGTGTACGCCGTGCCGCTCGACGAGATGAGCGAGTTCGCGCACCGCATCGAGGCAGTCGAAGCGAGCGCGGTGCGCGAGTGCGCCGCGCGCCTGCTCGTCCCGAACACGTTCGTCGTGCTGGTCGGCGATGCGTCGAAGTTCGGCCGCAACGATCGGCGCCGTGCACGGGCCCGTGCGCACGATTCCGTTCGAGCAGCTCGACCTCGGCTCGCCGTCGCTCGGCTGAACCGCGCCAAGCGCGCTTCCGGCACCGCCGGAGCCACTAGGTCTGCAGCAGCAGCTTCCCGGTCGTCTTGCGCGCTTCGAGATCGCGATGCGCGTCGGCGGCGTTCGCGAGCGGATAGGTTGCGCCGATGCGCACGTGCAGCGTGCCGTCCTTCACCGCATCGAACAGATCCGTCGCGCGTCCGAGCAGCTCCTCGCGATTGCGGATGTAGTCGCCGAGCGTGGGGCGCGTCAAGTAGATCGACCCGCCGGTCATGAGCTTCGCGGGATCGACCGGCGGCACCGGGCCGCTGGAATTGCCGTAGACGACCAGCATCCCGCGCGGGCGCAGCAGGCTCATGCTGCGCTCCCACGTGTCCTTGCCGACGGAGTCGTACGCCACGTCGACGGCGCGGTCGCCGACGAGCTTGCGCGTCGCCTCGGCGAAGTCTTCGTTCTCGTACAGGATGACGTGATCCGCGCCGAATCCGCGCGCGAGCTTCGCTTTCTCTTCCGTGCCGACGGTCGCGATCACCGTCGCGCCGCGCGCTTTCGCGAGCTGCACGAGCGTCGAGCCTACGCCGCCGGCCGCCGCGTGCACGAGCGCGACGTCGCCCTTCTTCAGCGGAAACGTATCGTGCGCGAGATAGTGCGCCGTCATGCCCTGCAGCATGATCGCGCACGCGTCGTCGTCGGAGACGCCGTCCGGAATCGGCACGAGTTGCGCCGCTGCGAGCGCGTTGTACTGGGCGTAGCCGCCCATCTTCGGCCACATGCCGTACGCGACGCGGTCGCCCGGCTTCACGTCGGTCACGCCCTCGCCGACCGCCTCGACGACGCCCGCCGCTTCGCGTCCGTCGATGACGGGCAGCTGCGTCTTGTAGAGTCCCGTGCGCACGTAGACGTCGATGTAGTTGACGCCGGCGACGGACTGCCGCACGAGCGCTTCGCCCGGACCGGGCGACGGCTGCGGTACGTCGGCGAGCTGGAGAACTTCGGGACCGCCGGTGCGGTCGACGCGGATCGCTTTCATGTCGGCTCGTGTTGCGCCGGGCCGCGTCCGGATTCATCCCCCGCCCGGCATGGTAGGGTCTAGCGCATGGAGCGCCGCGATCTCTACGAGGACGATCTCACCGAGGAGCGCTATCCGTCGCCCGCGCGCCGGGAGGAAGCGGCGTCGGACCCGCTCGATCCGGACGTCCTGCCCGGACGACCCCGAGGCGACGACGACGAGGACGAGGACGACGACGAGGACGACGAGGACTAATCCTCGGGCGCGATGCCCATCGACTCGTCCTGTGACTTCGTCGTCGCACCGGTCGCCGCCGCGCTGTCGCGGTTGAACAGATAAGTCGACGACGTCGGATCGAGCGCGCCGGGCGGCGCCTCGTCGACCATGCGCGCGAAGCTCTGCAGGTCATGCTGCATGCGGCGCTCCAGTTGGCCGCCCGCGCCGAGAAGCTCGCCGAGCACGCCGAGCGCGCCCGCCGGCGGCTCGTAGCGCACCTCGATGGTGACGCTTCGTCGCGCCGGTGCCGACCGGCTCGAAGCGGACGCGTCCGCTGTTGCTCAAACCGTCGAGCGAGCGCCAGCCGATCTGACGATCGGCGATCCAGCCGTCGTTGATCGCGTCCCATTCGTGCCGGCCTGCGACGTCGACGACCCAGTGGCTGCGCTCGCCGTCGAGGTACGTCACCTCGCGCACGAACGTCATGAACTTCGGATAGTCGTTGAAATGGGTGTACAGCTCGTAGACTTGGTGCACCGGTGCGTTGACCGTCACCGACACGCTGTGCTCCGCCATCGGAACCTCGCTTTCGCGCGAACTCTGGCGGTTCGTACCCGTCGCTGAAAAGGAACGAACCGGGGTACGATGACGGCCGATGCGCGTCGATGCCGAGCTGCTGAAGGAAACATACGCACGTTGGAATGCGGACAAAGCGCCGCGCCTAGCCGCTTCCTTGTCGTACACGACGATCTTCGCGATCGCGCCCGTGCTCATCATCGTCATCGCGATCTCCGGCGCCGTCATCGCCGCGACCGTCGGTCACGGGCACGGGCACAGCGTCGTGCGCGAGCAGCTGCTGAGCGCGATACGCGCGTCCGCCGGGTACGGGCGCGAGCAGCGCCGTCGACGCGATGGTCGACGCCGCTGTTCAACAAGCCGCGTCAATCGCTCGCCGCCCAGATCTTCGGTTGGGTCGATGCTCGTCGTCGGCGCGGCCGGCCTGTTCGCCGCGCTGCAAGACGCGCTCAACACCGTGTGGCACGTGGAGCCGCCGAAGAAGGGCCTCTGGATCGCCATCCGCGACCGCCTCGCGTCGATCGGCATGTTGCTCGCGATCGGCTTCTTGCTGCTCGTCACGACCGCGATCAACGCCGCGATCACGTACGCGTCGACGTACGTCACGCGGGCGCTGCCGTTTCCGGGCGCCGGCTTCGCGTTCGAGGCCGTCAACTGGGTGGTCTCGATCGTCATCATCACGCTGCTGTTCGCGCTGATGTTCAAGTACTTGCCCGACGCGGCGATCGAATGGCGGGACGTCTGGACCGGCGCGCTCGTGACCGCCGTGGCGTTCGTCGTCGGGCAGGCGCTCATCGCGCTCTACCTCGGGCGCGCGGGCGTCGCGTCGGCGTACGGCGCCGCGGGATCGCTCGTCGTGCTGCTGCTGTGGGTCTACTACTCGTCGATGATCTTGCTCTTCGGCGCGGAGTTCACGCGCGTGTACGCCGAGCGGCACGGTTCGCGCATCGGTCAAACGGCGCCCGACGCCGGTCAGGAACGAACGGGTGCGCCGCCGGTGACGAGCCGCGTGCGCGACCACGTCTCGTACGGCTGAACGCGCCGGAAGATCGAAAACCAGCCGACGATCGCGACGAGGCTGAACACGAGCGTGACGTAGCGCCGGAACGCTCCGCGGAAACCGACGCGTCTCGTGCGGTCCGCGCCGACGACGCGCAGGTCGGCGATCATCATGCCGAACGTCTGTCCGATCAGACCGACGAGCAGGATCACGTACGCCGCCGAGGCGAGCCACAGCACCGGATCGTTTCCGACGCTGACGCCGGCGTGTCCGTGCGCGCTCACGGCCTTCATCGCAGTGACGACCCAACGCGGCACGTCCGGGTCCGCGGCGGCGGCATTGATCGCCGCGTCGCTCGACGTCATCGTGCGCTGCACTGCGTGCGCCGCGGGAACGATCGCCTGGATGACGACGAGGTCGATCGCGAACGCGGCCGCGCGCCGGCGGAAGCCGGCGTATGCGGTTTCGGCCGTCTCCGGCAACGGCGGCGACGCCGCGTTCTTCGCGAAGCGCGACGCCCACCGCTCGTAGAGCGGTTCTCGGGCAAAGGCGTGCAGTGCGGCAATGCGGTTCGTCGCGTACGGCGTCGACGACGTCCACTCGGCCATGCGCAGCGCGGGCTCCGCGTGGAGCTCCTTGAGCTGCGCGGCGAACGCGCCGAGATCGATCTTGCGCCCGAGTGACTGGAACGTCGATACCGCGATCGCGCGCATCGCCGCGTCGAGCGAGCCGCAGCAGAGCAGGCCGGCGCGATCGGCCGTGTAGTCGATCCTCCGCAGCCACGCGCCGAACGCGATCGCGATCACGCCGTTCTCGCGCCCGTTCGAGCTCAGCAACGACGTGTAGCGCGTGTGTCCGGACGCGATGTGCCCGAGTTCGCGCCCGATCAGGAAGCGCAGCTCGTCCTCCTGGAAGTGTTCGAGATACTGCGCCGAGATGACGATCGCGTAGGGATCGCCGATGCCGATCGCCACGACCGGGACGAACGGGTCCTCGCGCACGAAGACGTGCGGCGTCGGCATGCGCAGCATGCGTGCGCACTCGTCGACGATCGCGTGCAGGTGTCCGAACTGGCCGGCATGGACGCGCAGGCCGCCGCCCAGCAGACGTCCGCGCGCGAACGCGACGTACACCATGGCGACGACGACGAGCAGCGCGAGCTCCTGCCACGTGATCGAGTGCTGCAGCACCCACCCGATGACGACGAGGCTGATCGGCAGGGTCGCCAGCGTGAAGAGGAACGACGCACGCTCGCCGCGCACGCGCAACGACTCCGGACCCGCGAACAGCGCCGTCATCGTGTCCCCTACTTCAGCATGAACCCGCTGGAGTGCGCTTGGCGATCGTACGTGAACTTCCCGTTGGTGATGCGGTAGAAGTAACAGTTCGGGTTGACGGCATCGCCGGTTGCGCCGAACGTGTACGATCCGGCGATCGTCGTGTAGTTGCCGCCGGTCGCGATCGCGCGCACGAGCGCAGAGCCGGTCCGATGCGGACGTCCGCTGAACGGCCAGGTTGATGAGCTGCACAGCGGCGTAACCGTACGCGGCGACGGGTGAGAGCCCGCCGTACTGCTGCTGGTAGATCTGCACGTTCCGCTGCGCCGACGGCGCGAGCGCGTAGTACGGCATGTTCGACGAGACGACGAGCCCGTCGATGTCCTTCGGGTCGAGCTTCAGCGTCTCGGCGTCGAAGAAACCTTGCGATCCGATGAGGCGGCCCGTGTACGCCTTCGCGTGCAGCATCTTGATCAGCGGTCCCATGTCGAGCACGTTGCCGGCCAGCACGATGCAGTCCGGCGCGTGCGCGAGAATGCGATCGGCCACGCCCGACAGTTCGGGCTGTTCGAGCGGAAAGGTCTCGATGGGCGCCACGATGTGACGCGCGCCGGCGCCGCGCGCGAAACCCGCCGCCACTGCCGGCCCGTAGTCGCCGTCCTGCGTCGTGACGACGGGTGCGTTCGCGCCGGTCGAGATCGCATACTGAGCGAGCAGCGCGCCTTCGTCGGAATCTTTGACGGGCAGGCGGAAGACGTTCCGGTAGCCGCGGCTCGTGATGCGATCGTCCGTGACAGTCGGCACGATCAGCGCGATCTGCGCGTTCGCGTAGGCCGGCTCGGCGACGTACGTCGCCGCTTCGCTCAGGTGACCGATGACCGCGAGCGTCGCCGGGTTCGACGTCGCGAAGCTCGCCTGCACGGTCGCGTTCGAGGTCGTGTTCTGGTCGTCGTAGGAGTCGAAGAGCAGGAGCGGCGCGTTGAGCAGACGCTCGCGGTTCAGCTCTTCGACCGCGCCGCGCACGCCGGCGAGCAGCTGCTTTCCGTAGCCCGTGTCGGGCCCGCTCTGCGGGCACACGACGGCGAATCGCAGCGTGGGCGTGTACGGCGACGGCGGCAAGATCGGCTGCACCGTCGACTGTGCGAACGCGGCCCGCGCGGATTGCGCGAGCGCGGCCGTCGTGCCGGCGACGCCGCCGACGAACCGCGCGCGGTTCACGTCGCGACGTACGAGGCGAGCGTCGTCGCGAGAAACGCCACGGAGAACGCCATGTTCGTCAGGAACACGCGGTCGTTCAGCGCGAACACGTCCTTGGCGAGCGCGATCAGGCGCTCTTCGTAGACGGTCACCCCGAGCGCGAGCGCGACGCCGACGTAGTACAGCCAGCCGGCGCGCCCGAGCGCGCCCGCACCGAGGAGCGCGACCGTCATCACGCCGTGCAGCAGCACGGGCCAGAGCCGCGCGCTGCGTTCGCCGAATGCCTGCGGAAACGAACGCACGCCGTTCGCGACGTCGAAGCGCACGTCCATCAGCGCGTAGAGGATGTCGAAGCCGGCGACCCACACGGTGACGGCGACGAACAGCAGCAGCGCGGGCACGGTGATCGTTCCGGCAACCGCGACGTACGCGCCGAGCGGCGCGCACGCGTCGACGGCGCCGAGCACGAAATGCACCGTCCACGTGAACCGCTTGCACAGCGGATAGCCCACCGCGCCGAACGCCGCGAGCGGCAGCAGCTTCACGCATAGCGGGTTCAGCATCGCCGCGCTCACGACGAGCACGGCGAGTCCCACCGCGATCGCCCAGATCATCACCGCAGCCGGCAGCTTCCCGCTCGCGACCGCGCGTTTCGCGGTGCGCGGGTTCGCCGCGTCGATGTCCTTGTCGAAATACCGGTTCGCCGCCATCGCGGCCGTGCGCGCGCCGACGACCGCGAGCGTGATCCACGACGAGCTGCCACGCCGTCGGCATGCCGTGCGCCGCCATGACCGCGCCGACGTACGCGAACGGCAGCGCGAACAGCGTGTGTTCCACGCGGATGTCGCGCAGAAAGAGCCGCACGGCGTTCATCGTTGGTCGCTGTCACCCTGAGCTTGTCGAAGGGTCCGCCGCGCTCGGGCCGTCCAGGGCGCGACGTCCGCTTCGGTTGCCGGTCCGGATGCGAGCAGCCGCGCCAGCCGCGCGGGCCCTTGCCCGGACCACGGGTCCGGCGTCCCGCGCTTGGCGAGGTCGCCGAGCCCGAACTCCGCCCACCGCGCCGTGACGCGCTCGCGCGTCGCCGCGTCCATGCGGATCTCCGCAGGCCAGTCGCGCGCGTACCCTTCGTCGGCGCCCTTGCGCGTCGCGTCGACGCCCAGCTTGTGGCCGAGCGCGAGGTCGTACGAGCCTGCATGGTCGAGATCGTCGACCGGCCCCGGCATCACGACGAGATCGCGCGACGCGTCGATGTTGTTGAGCGCCGTCCAAACCACGCCACGCACGTCGTGAACGTCGATGTCATGATCGACCACCACGAGACAACGCGTCAGCATCATCATATGTCCCAGGCCCCAGAGCGCATTCATGACCTTTTTCGCTTGGCCGGGATATGATTTTCGCACGGCGACGATCGCGAGGTTGTGAAAGCCGCCCTCGACCGGCAGGTTGTAGTCGACGATCTCCGGCACGACCGCCTGCAGCAGCGGAAGGAAGATGCGTTCGGTCGCCTTTCCGAGCCACGCGTCTTCCATCGGCGGCTTGCCGACGACGGTCGCTCCGTAGATCGCATCGCGGCGGTGCGTGATCGCCGTGACATGCAACGTCGGATACAGGTCGGCCGCGGAATACACGCCGGTGTGGTCGCCGAACGGGCCTTCGACGCGCAGATCGCCGTTGTCGACCCAACCTTCGATCACGAAGTCCGCGTCGGCCGGTACGTCCAGATCGACGGTCAGCGCCTTCGCGATGCGCACCGGCGCGCGGCGGAGGTATCCGGCGAACGCGAGCTCATCGACGACGGGCGGGAGCGGCGCGGTCGCCGCGTACGTCAGGGCGGGGTCGCCGCCGATCGCGACGGCGACCGGAATTCGCGCGCCCCACTTGTCCGCGTGCGCGCGCCCGTGCTTGTGACGCTGCCAATGCATCGCCGCGGTGCGCGCGTCGTAGATCTTGAACTCGGTACATGCCGACGTTGGGTCGTCCGCGTCTCGGGGTCGCGCGTGAACACGAGCGGCAACGTGATGAACGGTCCGCCGTCGAGCGGCCACGTCGTCAGCACCGGCAGCTGCGTGAGGTCCGGCGGATCGATGACGACCTCTTGCGACGGCGCGTTCGCGACGCGGCGCGGGATCGCGGACGCGCCGGCGGCGGCGAGCGACGCCAGCCGTCCCAGCTTGCCGCCCAGCGATGCGGGCATCGCAAGGTCGATCGTGCTGCGCATGCGGTCCTCGACCTCGCGCAGCGAGCGCGCTCCGAACGCCATCGCCATGCGCCGCTCGCTGCCGAACTGGTTCGTGAGCACCGGGAAAGCGCGAGCCGTGCACCGTGCGGAACAGCAGCGCGGGGCCGCCCGCCTTGACGACGCGGTCGGTGATCTCGGCGATCTCGAGGCGCGGGTCGACGGGGGCCTCGATCGTCGCCAACTCGCCGGCGGCGCGAAGGGCGCGTACGAACGCGCCCAGCGATTCGAAGGCCATCGGTCGAAGGTTGGACGCCTCATGGCACAGTTCATCGCGATCTGCCGGCGCGCGTACGGCCGTCTCGCCGAGTCCGAGTTCACGCCGGCGCTGCTCGACGCGGAAGCCGAGCAGGCGCGCACGCTGTACGCGCAAGGCACGTTTCGAGCGGTGTGGGGGCACACGAGCCCGGCGGGCGCGGTGGCGCTGATCGAAGCGGAGTCGCTCGAGGCCGCGCATGCGGCGCTGGACACGCTGCCGCTCAAGCAGAAGGACATGCTCGACGTCGAGGTGCTCGCGCTCGGTCCGTATCGCGGGTTCGGCCCGCGCAGCTGAGTGCCGGGCGGGCGCGCTAGCCCGACCCGATCACCGCAGCCGCTGCGTCCGTCGTGCCGGTTGGGTGCAGCAGCGCGCGCGGCGTGCGATCGCCGCTGCTCCACCACGACGCCGGCACGGCCATCGTCGATACGACGACGAGGTCGTCGCGATGCAGGTGCAGTGGGGTTGCGTCGCCCAGCTCGCTGCCGGTTCCGAGCGCGGGCGCGCGCGCGTGGATCGGCTGCGGCGTTCCCGCGCTGTCGAAGAGCGCCGCGTGCAGCGGTCCCGCGCCGGCGACGGCGATGTCGGAACCGCTCGGCGGTACCGAGACGACGGCGAACGCGACGGCGAGCGCGTCGTCACGGTGCTCGCGCGCGTGGCTGCTCACGATGCGGTCGAGCGCCGCGATCGCTCGCGCGAGCGCGCGCGACGACGTCACGACGGCGCGCGCTCCCGTGCGCACGAGATCGGACACGTCGAACGGATCGGCGCCCGCGAGCACTGCGCCGACGGCGACGATCGTCGTGCGGTCGGCGAGCGTCCACACCTCCGCGAACGTCGCGCCGTGCTTGCGTGCGTGCGGCGCGTGCGCCGCGACCTCCGCGCGCACCGCGCTACGCCGGCACGAGCGCACACCGCATGACGATGACGTCGAGACGGCGGCCGTCGCGGCGCGGGATCACGGCGCGCTGCGTCTCCAGGTCTTCGAACCCGTGCGAGCGGTAGAGCGCGCGCGCGGCGTCGTTGTCGGGAAAGACGCGCAGCACGATCCCGGGTTTGCCGTTGCTGCGCGCCCACGCGATCGCCGCTTCGAGCAGCGCCGTGCCGATCCCGCGGCCGCGATAATGCGCGTCGACGACCATCCCGAGCTCGGGCTCTTCGTGATGCAGCTCGAAGATCGTGAGCTGGCCGACGACGGCGCGACCGTTGACCGCGACCCATCCCACGCAGTAGCGCGTGAGCAGCGCCTCGCGCAGCGCGTGCGCGCGCGCCGTCACATCGAACGGCCACTCGGTCGCAATGTATCGCTCCTCGCGGGACACCGCCGCGAGAACCTCGACGACGGCCTCGGCGTCGCGCTCGCCCATCGGCCGCACGGTCCACATCGGACGCGGCACGTCAGCGGATCCCGATCTTCGCGAGGTACGAAGGCAGCTCGTCCACCGGGTTGTCGTTGTCGTCGACCGCGAGACCGTGCCATGCGTAGCGCACGATGCCGTGCGCGTCGATGAGAAAGTCGGACGGGATCCGGTACTTCGCGCCCGCCTGCAGCTGCGCGATCGGGGCGATGACCGCGTCGAGCTTGTCGATCGGGTAGATGGCGACGGGAAACGGCAGCGCCGCCGCCGCGATCGCGGCGCGCGCAGCAGCCGTATGCTCCAGCACGTCGACGCCGACGAACTGCACGCGGTCGCCGTACGTCTCGAACGCGCGCCGCACGAACGGCATCTCTTCCTGACACGGAGTGCACCAGCCGGCGAACAGGAAGACGTACGTGGGCTTGCCGCCGAGCGCGTCGAGCGGGATCGCGACGCCGTCGCTGCCCTGGAGCGTGATCGCCGGCACGTGCTTCCCGATCGCGTCCGAAAGATCGAAGATCGTGAGCGGTCGCCGGCCCGCGCCGGTGAGCGCGACCGCGACGGCCGCGCCGAGCGCGAGCGTCCGAAGGAGCGCAGACATGCAGAGAGCCCGTCTTGCGACGGGCTCTCCCGGTGTTCCCTGCCGGGCGTTTACTCCGGCGAGCCGGGTCCGCTCGTCGGACGCGGGCGACGCCGCCGCGGCCGGTCGCCACCGCCGCCGCCGCCGCCGGAGCTCGAACCGCTCGGCTCGCGACGCGGTGCGCCGTTTCCGCGCGAGCCGGACCGTTCGGCGTCGAACGCGCGTCCGTTCGACGTCTCGGACGCCGCGCCGGCGTCGCCGCCGAGCATCGCCTTGCGACTGAGGTTGATGCGGCCTTGCGAGTCGATCTCGATCACTTTCACCATGATCTGATCGCCCGGCTTGACGACGTCCTCGACGCGCTCGACGCGCTGCGGCGCGAGCTGCGAGATGTGTACGAGGCCTTCCTTGCCCGGCAGAATCGCGACGAACGCGCCGAAGTTCATCAGGCGCGTGACGGTGCCGAGATACGTCTCGCCCGGCTTCACCTCTTTGGTGAGCGCTTCGACCATCGACTTCGCCTTCTCGGCGCCGGCGGCGTCGGCGCCCGCGATGAACACGCGGCCGTCGTTCTCGATGTCGATCTTCACGCCGGTGTCGGCGACGATCTTGTTGATCACCTTGCCGCCGGGTCCGATCACGTCCTTGATCTTGTCGGGATTGATCTGAAGCACGATCATGCGCGGCGCGAACTCGGAGAGCTCCTTGCGCGGCTCGGCGATCGTCTCTTGCAGCTTCCCGATGATGAACAGGCGCGACTTCTTCGCTTCGGCGAGCGCTTCGCGCATGATCTCGAGCGTGATGCCCGCGACCTTGATGTCCATCTGGATCGCGGTGATGCCTTCGGTCGTGCCGGCGACCTTGAAGTCCATCTCGCCCAGCGCGTCCTCGAGACCCTGGATGTCGGTGAGGATCGCGTAGTCCTTGCCCTTGAGGATCAGGCCCATCGCGACGCCCGCGACGTGTCCTGTGATCGGGACGCCGGCATCGAGCAGCGCGAGCGTCGAGCCGCACACCGACGCCATCGACGACGAGCCGTTCGACTCGAGCACTTCGCTGATGAGGCGCAGCGTGTACGGGAACTCGTCTTCCGGCGGCAGCACGGGCATGAGCGCGCGCTCCGCGAGCTGGCCGTGGCCGATCTCGCGGCGTCCGGGCGAACGCATCGGGACGCGTCTCGCCGACCGAGTACGGCGGGAAGTTGTAGTAGTGCATGTAGCGCTTGTTCGGAATCGCGAGGATGCCGTCAAGACGCTGCGCGTCGCTCATCGATCCGAGCGTCGCGGCGGTGAAGACCTGCGTCTGTCCGCGCGTGAAGACGCCGGACCCGTGCACGCGCGGAACGTAGTGCGTCTTGCACCAGATCGGACGAATCTCGTCGGGCTTGCGGCCGTCCGGACGAACCTTCTCGTCGACGACCATCGTCCGCAGCTCGTCCTCTTCCATCGCCTTGAGGATCTTCTCGAAGTCCTTGTTCTTCGGATCTTCGATCAGCGTGCGAACGACGGCATCGTCCTTCTTCGCGAGCTTCGCGAGCGCGGCGCCGCGCGAGAGATCGAGGAACGCGGCGTTGCGCTCCAGCTTGTCGGTGATGCGCATCGCCTTGGCGACTTCCTTGGCGAAGTTCTTCCGCATCCACCGCTCGAGTGACGGATCGTTCGTCAGCAGCGGGTACTCGCGCTTCGCCTTGCCGGCTTTCTTCGCGAGCTGGTCGATCGCGGCGACGATCTTCTTGACCTCGCCGTGCGCGAACTCGACCGCGCCGAGGAAGTCTTCCTCGGAGATCTGCTGCGCGCCGCCTTCGACCATCATGATGTCGTTGGCGGTGCCGGCGACGACGATCTCCATGCCGCCCGCCTCGTATTGCTCGAGCGCGGGGTTGGCGATGTAGTTTCCGGCCTCGTCGCGTCCGACGCGGACGCAGGCGACGTTCTTCTGGAACGGGATGTCGCTGACGGCGAGCGCCGCGCCCGCGGCGACGACGGCGAGCGTGTCGCTGTCGAGGCCCGGATCGGTCGACAGCACGGTCGAGATGATCTGGACGTCATTCCGGAAGCCGTCCGGAAAAAGCGGACGAATCGGGCGGTCGATCTGGCGCGCGCTGAGCACGGCGTGCTCGGACGGGCGGCCTTCCCGCTTGATGTAGCCGCCCGGAATCTTGCCGGCTGCGTACATCTTCTCTTCGTAGTCGCAGGTGAGGGGGAAGAAATCGATGCCTTCCCGGGGTTTCTCCGACGCCGTCGCGGCGCAGAGCACGACGATTTGATCGCCGTAGCGGACGAGAGCGCTGCCGTTTGCTTGCTTCGCAAGCTCACCCGTCTCAATGACGAGCTGCCGGCCACCGATCTCGAGCGAGACGGATTCTGGCACTGGTACTCCTAGATTGTCTGTTCTTGCTGTTCGTTTCTTTTTGTGTGAACGGCTTCCGGTTCGGCGCAGCGCGGTGCGCCGCCTCCGGCGCCCACCCGCGACGCGGCTCTCGCGCCTCACAGCAACGAACGAGGCGGCTTCGCAATGAAGCCGCCTCGTTCGCTGTTTCGTGTCTCGTGCGCGTCCGCTTACTTGCGGAGTCCGAGGTCGCCGATCAGCTTGCGGTACCGCTCGATGTCTTTGTTCTGCAGGTAGCTCAGCAGACGGCGCCGCTGGCCGACCTGCATGAGCAGGCCGCGACGGCTGTGATGGTCCTTCTTATGGATCTTCAGGTGCTCGTTCAGCTGATTGATCGACGCCGTGAGAATCGCGATTTGCACGTCGGCGGATCCGGTATCGTTCGGGCCGCGGCCATACTTGCTCGCGAGGCCCGACTTCTGTTCCTTGGTGAGGGGCACGGGGCGACGGTTCTCCTTTCGACTCGCGCGTCCGCAGGCTCCGTGGGCCCGCGACGGCGACCGACGGATCATACCAAATGCGCGCTACGGGGTCAAAAAACAACGCCTCAGCCGGCCTGCTCCCCCGTCTCGTCCATGGCGGCGGTGATCGCGTCGCGCACGATCTGCAGCTCCGCGGGAATGCTCGTCGTCTGCTGCCCGAGCGCCTCGATGGCCGTCAGCACGCGACGCGCGTCGCCGCGTGCGAGCGGAACGTAGAGCGTCTGGGCGAGCTCGGCGTCGAGACGTTCCAGCGCGCGCTTGGCCATGTTCGCCTGGCCGAACGAGTACGCGTGGTGGCTGGCATTGCCGAGAAGCTTCAGCTCCGACTCGAGCCAGTCGCGGTAGTCCTTCAGCAAGACGTCCTCCTCGGGGCGCGAATCGATTCGCGCTGTGAGCGATGCCGGCGGTGAGTTCGTAGCGGTCGCACGCGCGGACGACGTCGCCCCCGGCACGGCCAAGACGGTGGTCGTCGGCGACCGCGAGGTCGCACTGTTCAACGTCGACGGAACGTTCTATGCCCTCGACAACACGTGTCCGCACCAAGGTGGTCCGCTCGCGGAGGGCTGGGTCGAGAACGGGCGCGTGACGTGCCCGTGGCACGCGTGGACGTTCAATCTGTCGGACGGTTCGATGACGCTCGGCGATTTCGCATGCGTCGACACGTTCGACGTACGCACTGCTGACGGCGTCGTGCACGTACGGCGCAGCGCCGCGCATGCGCGCCGTATGACGTCGCTCACACGGCCGCGCGCCGCTGACGAGCCGCTCCGGTCCGCCGCGGCGTACGCCGATCACTCCAGTGTCAGGCAGGCTGGTCGTGCTCTTCACGTTGTCGCCGTCGCCCGATCCGACGGGCTCCGGCGAGACGATCGTCGCCTCGCCGGCGCAGGTGTCTCAGAATCGGGATACGCCGGCGCGTTCGCGGAGAAGTCGTCCTGCAACGGCATCGCGTCGGTCGCCTCGCAGGCCGCAGTCTCACGGTGAGGCCCCTCGCGGCCGGCGCGTGCAGCGTCGTCGTGATCGACGCGCTCAACGACTCCATCACGATCCCTGTCGTCATCGCCATCACGTCGATCATCGGATCGTAGCCGCCGAGGCGCGCCGACCGATTGCGCCGGTGTGACGAGCTTCACTCGTGCGCTCGAAAGGTTAATCCTCCTCACAAGCATGCCGATGGTTTGATTTGTCGGCGGCGCTGGACCGCCGCGTCCATCACGCTCCGGCTTGGGCGGGAAGAGCGTCTAATGAAGAGGCTTGTGTTTGCTATTGCGCTCACGTTGAGCGCGACCGCGTGCGGCGGCGGAGGATCGGGCAGCGGGCCCGTTCCCGGCGCGTCGGCGTCGAATTCCGCGCAGCAGTCGAGCGCGACGCTCCCGGCGTCGAGCGGAACGATCGCATCCGGCTACATCGAGTGCGATAACGCCGCCGATGTCGCCGCGGGTCAGAACTGCAACAACGGCGCGAACTTCGCGAACGGCGCGTATGCCTTCACGGCCGTCGCGGCGACGGCGAACGGGACGCCCATCGCGCAACAGCTCTCGGGCGGCGCCGCGATGGCCTTCGCGAACGGTTCGTACCGCGTCGTCGAAGCCGCGAGCGACGGCCCGCCGATCGTGTCGATCGCGGGTGGCCCGTGGTCGACCCCGGGAAGCATCTTTGCGAGCGGAGCGGCCGCGTACGGGAACCGCTTCTTCGTGCAGTGCGTGCGCGTCGGAGTCGCAAACCTGCAGCTGGTCTCGAACGGCTCGGGCACCCTGCCCTTTGCGTCGTCCGCGTTCGCCTCGAATGTCCCGACGGTGAACTGCGTCGCCGGCGGGGCGATCAGTATCGAGTAGCTCGGTAAACTTTGACGTCCCACGGTTGCCTCAGTCCGTCACGTCATGGTATAACCGGGCTCCCGGCGGGGCTTCGTCCTGCCGGATTTCCACACGCGGCGGGAGGCACGCGAGCGCTTGAATCTCGTCGACACCGATTGCGAATCGCAGGCAAGCGCCGGGCCGCTGGCCGAGATCGCTCGCGAGCGGCGCGATCCGCGGTTCTACGTGATGAACCGCGAGCTCGACGTCCTTTCCGTGTCGGCCGACGTCGCGGACCGCGGCGTCCCGCCGGCGGTGCGCGCGGCGGCGGGCTCGCTGATCGCGCGCGCGCGCCGCGCGCGGGCCGCTCGTCGCGACGCTCGAGGACGGCCGCATCGTGCGCGTCGTTCCGACCGTCGGCGGCGAGCCGCTGTACGTGGTCTTCATGTCGCCGGCCCGCGATCCGCTCGCGCGCGCGATCGAGCGCTACAGCTTCACGAATCGCGAGGGCGACGTCGTCGCACTGTTGCTGCAAGGGCAATCGACGTCCGACATCGCGGACGAGCTCTGCATCTCGCAGCTCACCGTGCTGCAGCACGTCAAGAACGTCGGACGCAAGATCGGCGTCTCGAAGCGCAAGGAGATCGTCGCGACGCTGACCGGCTCGCGTTGACACGCGCAC
Organism: Vulcanimicrobiota bacterium; assembly: GCA_963841685.1. GTDB lineage: Bacteria > Vulcanimicrobiota > Vulcanimicrobiia > Vulcanimicrobiales > Vulcanimicrobiaceae > Vulcanimicrobium. The sequence continues at coordinate 77,112 of CAWJDU010000003.1, read as the reverse complement.
GGAGAAAGCAAAGAGCCCCGGCTTTCGCCGAGGCTCTTCATCGTTGACGCCGCAGAGGCGCTTACTCGATCGTGATCGTTCCGCCGACCGTGCAGTTGATCGTCAGCGGCTCGCTCCCGTAAAATTCGTCGGAACCGACCGAACCGAGGATGCTTCCCGGCTTGCGGATAGTTCGACGACGTGTACGTGTAGCCCGTCACGGAGCCTTGCGACGTATCCGACGCGAGCAGACCGACTGCGAGCTGCGTCGTGCCGGTGTGGTTGCACTTCACGGTGATGTTCTGACCGTACTGCTTGTTCACGCGGTCTTGACCCGGCGTGGAATACGTTCCGTTGCCGTCCTGATACGTGATGCTCAGGATGCTGCCGTCTCGCGCCGGGTTTTTCGAAGATTTGATAGCTGCCGTTGTCATACGGAACGACGGTTTTGCCGTCCGGTTCGAGCTGATACGGAATCGCCGTACCGTTCTCGTCTGCGGTGACGACGTACAGGGCGACGTTTCCGTTTGCATCCGGCGTCAGACCGGTACCGTCGCAATTCGGCAAGTCGCAGATGTACGACGACTCCATGACGCCCTTGAGAACGAGCGTGCTGTTGTTGTTCGTACCCGATTGCCACACCAGCTGGGTCTGGCCCTCGGCAAGGACGTATCCGCTGTTATTCGAGATACACGGGCCGCCATCGGTGTTGTTGCAGGCGCCGTTCGTCTGCACGACGCCGAGCGTGTGCGTGCCCGGAATCGTCGTAAACGTCACGGTGACGACCGCGTACACTTGATTGCTCGCGAGTGCTGCCGGGAGCGTTCGTCGTGTTCTGGAACACCGTCGTGTACGAATACGTCCCGCCGTTCGCAAGCATGCCGTTGCCGCTGGGACCGGCGCCCGTCGTACCGTTCGGGTTCGAGAGATTGACGGCGTTGAGGATGGTCGCACCGTCGAAAATCGCCGTCAGCGAACCATCGGTGTTGCCGTCGACGAACAGCGGCGAAAGGTGGCCGCCCTGCGTCTTGCGCACGACCGATGCACCCGGCGTGGTGATCTTCCCGTTGCCGATCGGCACGGTGAATGAGAGCGTGCCCTTCGCAGTATTCTGCGGAGACGCGGGAGCGGAGGTCGGCGTGCCGACGGCAGGGGTGGACGCGGTGCCGCCGCCGCCGCCGCCGCAGGCGGCAAGCGCGAGCGCAAGCGTGCCGAAAGACGCCAGCGTAAGGACGCTTCGTTTCATAAAGTCGGTGCTTTCTTTGTGGACGGGGCGGTCCGGAGCGAGAACGCCGATCACCCGCTGAGTTGCAAGCGCGCGAACCTGCTCCACATCTGCAACCCCAACGGTGCCGAGCGTCGAGACGCGCAATTGACCCTCCCGCAAAAAAGGAGGGTTCTCCAAACGTACCGGGACGGCGGCGGATATACTATCCTCAATAGTGAGTATTCGCGCCGAACGCTAGACGGTCGCCTCGCGCAGCCCTGTAACGGTCCGCGAGCCCGTCGCGAATACTGCGATCCGCAGCGCCGTCGACGATCTCGCTGATCAGCGCGGCGACCGCGCCGTCGGAGTCCTCCGCGGCGTGGAGGAACGGCAACGCGATCCCCGCGAGGTCCGCGCCGAGCGCGAGCGCTTTCGCGACGTGCACGCCGTGGCGGATGCCGCCGCTCGCGACGAGCGGCGTCTCCGGCAGCGCCGCGCGCAGCGCGGCGGTCGCGCGCGGCGTCGCGTACCCCCAGTCGCCGAACGCTTCGGCGATGCGTTCGCGCGCGGGATCGCCGGAGCGCTTGCCCTCGACGCGCGCCCACGACGTGCCGCCGGCGCCCGCGACGTCGATGGCCGCGGCGCCGCAGTTCAGCAGCCGCATCGCGGTGCGCGGCGCGATGCCCGAGCCGACGCTCTTCACGATGACCGGCACGTCGAGCGCGGCGCACAGCGCCGCGATCTTCGGCTCGAGCGCGCGAAAGTTGGTGTCGCCTCCGGGCTGGACCGCCTCCTGCAGCGGGTTCAGGTGCAGGTACAGTCCGTTCGCGCCGAGCGTGTCGACGAGCCGTCGCGCGTCGTCGATGCGCACGCCGTAGTTCAGCTGCACCGCGCCGATGTTCGCGAACAGCACGACGTTCGGCGCCACGGCGCGGACGTCGAACGTCGCTGTGAGGCCAGGGTCTTCGAGCATCGCACGGCCGCTGCCCAGCGCGAATGCGATTCCTCCGGCTTCCGCGCCGCGCGCGAGGCGGCGGTTGATCTCCGCGGCTCGCGCCGTGCCGCCCGTCATCGACGAGATGAGCAGCGGTGCCCGCAGCGCGAACCCGAGGAACGCGGTCGACACGTCGACGTCGGCGAGCGCGATCTCCGGCAGCGCCTCGTGGTGCAGCCGGATCCCGTCCCATCCGGCATCGAGTCGCGATGCGACATCTTCCCGCAGGCACACGTCGAGGTGCCGCGACTTCCGCTGCTCTGTCGATTCCTCCATGCGCCGAAAGGCGTCCGCGCCCGACGCAGCGATCACCTCCCGCGATGGATGCAGCAACACCCGCGTACGACGGCGCGACGGGCACGGCCGGCGGCCCGGCGTTCGGGGCCGCGCTCGCCCGGCTCGCCGAGGCGAAGAAGATGGACGTCGCGGCGCTCGCCGCGGCGGCGCACATCGACGGCGAACTGCTCGCGCGGGTCGTCGCCGGCGAGGCGCGGGTCGGCGTGCCGGCGATGGCGCGGCTCGCCCGCGCGCTGCGCGTACGTCCGATCGCGTTCCTTCAGCAGACCGAGCTGCTCGGTCTCACGACGTACGCCGCAGGTCTCGACCCGCTGTACTTCCTCCCCGACGGCGACGTCCGCTACAGCGCCCGCATCTACATGCGTGAGATCAACCCGCGGCATGCCGTGCCGGAAGGCGACATGACGAAGCGGAATCCGGTGTTGCGCGCGCTCGCCGAGGACACGGTGCTCGATCCGTTGGGCAAGGTCGAAGCCGAGCTCGCTTACTTGTTGCGCGCCGCCGTGCAGAGCACCGGAGGGGTTCTCTAGCGCTCGATGAGAACGCCCGAGGCGCTATGGAGATCGAAGGCAAGCGCATCGCGGCACTCGTCGGAGACGGGTTCGAGGAGTCGGAACTGTTGGAGCCGCGCCGCGCGCTCGAGGAGAACGGTGCGATCGTCACCGTGGTCGGCATCGACGACCGCGCGCTGCAGAAGATTCGCGGCAAGCGCGGGCTCGACGAAGGTCAGAGCGTGCGCGCCGAAGAGCTCGTCGCGGACGTGACGGCAGACGATTTCGACGCGCTCCTGATCCCGGGCGGGCAATCGCCGGATCACATCCGCACCAACAAAGACGTCCAGCGTTTCGTCAAAGAGTTCGATCAGGCGAAGAAGCCGATGTTCGTCATCTGCCATGGTCCGCAGGTGCTCATCTCGGCGCAGCTCGTACGCGGCCGCACGCTCACGGGGTATGCGTCGATCGCCGACGACATCCGCAACGCGGGCGGTTTGTATCGCGACCAGCCCGTCGTCCAGGACGGCAACTGGGTGACGTCTCGCAATCCGGGCGACCTCGTCCTGTTCAACCGCGCGATCATCGAGAAGCTCGCGGCGCAGACGACGCCCGTCTGAGCGCGGTCCTACTCGACCTCGACGAGCCTCGGATTCGGACGCTCGGGGCGGCCGACTTTGTGACGCTCTTGCCAGCCGCCGCCCGCGTCGATCGCGACGATGTCTGCCGTGAAGTCGAACGCGCCGGCGCCTTTGAAGAACGCGCTGCCGACGGCGTACGCGTCGACCGGAACGCGGTCGCGCTCGAATCGCCGGATGCGCTCCGCGTCGAACCCGCCGCTCACGACGATCTTCACGTGCCGGAAGCCCTCGCGCGTCGAGCGCGTCGCGCACGTTTCGCACGAGCTGCGCGTTGACGCCGGTCGGCGGAAACGTCCCCATCTGCGGGATGACGCTGCGATCGACGAGCGTGCCCGACGTGTCCAGCCGCACCGCCCATAGCTTCGTGCCGAGCGCGCGCGCGCACGCGAGCGACGTCGCGACGCAGTCGTTCTCGAAATCGACGAGGGCGATGACGTTCACCGCGGGATCGATGTACTGCGCGAACTTCTCCGTCGCGCGCACGGTGTCGCCGTCGTACGCGGCGATCAGCGCATGCGGAACGGTTCCCATGCCGCGCGATCCCCACCACTCGGCGTTCGCGTCGGTCGACACACCGAGCGCGCCGGAGATGTACGCGGCGTACCCGTCGCCGGTCTGCACGAGATGGTGGTCGAAGCGCGCCGGGAAGAACAGCACTTCTTTGCCGCCGGCCGCGTCGACGATGGCGCGGGCGTTCGTCGCGATGCGCGTGCGGCGCGCGAGAACGCCGAGATACGGCGTCTCGAGGTGCGCGAAGAGCGCGTAGTCGCCTTCGATCGTCATGACGGTTTCGAACGGCTCGATCGCGTCGCCGTCGTACAGCGCGCGGACGCTCAGCTCGTCCCACGCGGGGATCCACTGCCCGCTGCGCGGATCGTGCCGGCCGCTGCAGAGCTTCAGGATCGCGATCGCCTCATCGATCCCGCACAGCACCGCGGTCGTCCGCTGGAACACCTGCATGCGAACGCGTGGATGGTACGCGTCCTTCTCCAGGATTTCGCGCGCGCGGTTGAAGTAGACGTCGGAGTAGTAGCCCTCTCGCATCTTTTCGACGGGCAGGTTGAGGATCGCGGGATCGAGCCGGCGCCGCTCGGTACGCAGCATGAACGCCCCTACGGTGGCGTCGCATGCTTGCCCTCGTTCGCGCGAAGTCCGAGCGGCGCGGGGTCGGCCCTGCGGCAGCGTGGAACGAAGTCTTCGTCCTGCATGCCCACGCTGACCAACCGCGAGATCGCCGACCGGCTCCGCGAGATTCGCACGCTGATGGAGTTCGCCGGCGAAGCCTTCTTCAAGTTCATGGCGTACGAGCGCGCCGCGGAGACGCTCGAGAACGCGGCCGCCGCTCGGCGCCGACGTCGAGGAGACGCGGCTGACGGCGCTTCCCGGCGTCGGCAAGAGCATCGCCGGCCGCATCGCCACGATCGCGCGGACCGGGACCGATCCGTACCTCGAGGAGCTGCGCGCGCGGTATCCGTCGACCCTGATGGACGTGCTGCAGGTGCAAGGCGTCGGCATGAAGACCGCACAGCAGCTGTTCGAGCGGCTCGGCATCGCGTCGCTGTCCGACCTCGAGCGCGCGCTCGACGAAGGTGCTCTCAGCGCGATGCCGCGGCTGGGCGCGAAGTCGATCGAGAACATCCGCCGCGGCGTGTTGTCGTACAAGGGGCGCACGCGGCGCACCCCGCTCGGCACCGCGCTGCCGATCGCGCGCGAGGCGATCGCGTACCTGCGCGAGTTCACGGACGCGCGCGACCTCACGGCGGCCGGCAGCGTGCGCCGTCAGGAGCCGACCGTCGGCGACGTCGACATCGTGTGCACGTCGGACGACGCGCAGCGCGTCACGACCGCGTTCACCGCATGGCACCGCGCGGAAGCGGTGCTCGCGGAAGGCCCGACGAAGGCGAGCATCTGGCTCGCGGGCGGCTTGCAGATCGACCTGCGCGTGCTGCCGGCGCATCTCTACGGCAACCTGCTGCAGCACTTCACGGGCTCGCGCGAGCACAACATCCAATTCCGCGAGCTCGCCGTGCGCAAGAACTTGCGCGTCAGCGAGAACGGGATCGTCGACCTCACCGACGGACGCACGATCACCTGTCGCACGGAGTCCGACGTCTACGCGGCGCTCGGGATGGCGTACATCCCGCCGGAGATGCGGCTCGGCGTCGGCGAGATCGAGGCGGCGCGCGAAGGCTCGCTGCCGCACGTCGTCGACGTCCACGACGTGCGCGGCGACTTCCACCTGCACTGCACGTGGTCGGACGGGCGCGATACGCTCGACGCGATGATCGCGGCGTGCGCCGCGCGCGGCTATCAGTACCATTCGATCAGCGACCACTCGTGGGGCCGCGGACGGATCGGGATGGATCCCGTCCGATCTGCGGGCGCAGCGCGCGCGGGTGCGCGAGATCGGCGAGCGCTACGGCGTGCGCACGCTGTGCTCGTCGGAGGTCGACATCCGCGCCGACGGCACGCTCGACTTCGACGACGCGGTCCTCGCCGAGCTCGACGTCGTCGTCGCGTCGGTGCACTCCGCGTTCAACCAGTCGCGCGAGCAGATGACGGCGCGGCTGCTGCGCGCGATCGAAAACCCGTACGTCACGATCATCGGGCACCCGACGGGTCGCAACGTGGAGACGTTCGCCGGCTACGACTTCGACCACGACGCGGTGTTCGCAGCCGCTGCTCGCACCGGGACCGCGCTGGAGATCGACGGGCAGCCGGCCCGTCTCGACCTGCCGAGCCCGCTCGCGCGGCGCGCACGCGAGTTCGGCGTGACGTTCACGTGCGACTCGGACGCGCACGGCGTCGCGCAGCTCGAGAACGTCGCGTACGCCGTCGGGCAAGCGCGTCGCGCGTGGATCACGCCCGCGGAGGTGCTGAACGCTCGTCCGCTCGAGGAAGTGCTCGCATTCGTCGAGGCGAAGCGGGCGCGCTCGAACCATGGGTGAGGCACGCCGGCTCGCCGCTCTCTCCGAACGCATCGCGCTGTTGTCGGCGGCGATCGAGGCGGCGCAGGACCCGATCATCCTGGCGAAGCCGAGCGCGAGCCCGGGCGACGCGCCGACGATCGTGTACGCGAACGAAGCGTTCGTGCGCATGAAGGGCGCAGCGCGCGCGGAGGACGTCATCGGTCTGCGCACGGAAGCGTTCTTCGGCCCGAAGACGGATCGCGCGGTATTGCGGCGCATGCGCGACGACGTCACGGCCGGCCGGCCGGCGCGCATCGAGTACGTCTCGTATCGCCTCGACGGTTCGCATTACAACACCGAAGCCTCCGTGCGGCCGTTGCTCGACGACGCGGGCGACGTGACGCACTACGTCATGGTGCAGCGAGACGTGACGGAGCAGGCGCTGCGCGGCGTGCAGCTCGCGATGCAGAACGAACGCCTCACCGCGCTCACGTCGATCGCCCGTACGCTGTTCGCCGCGCTCGAGCCCACCGTGCTGGTCGACGCGCTGCTCTCCGGCGTCCACGAGCTGCTCGGCGGTAGCGCCGCGCTCTACGCGCGCCGGCCGCGCGGGGACTTCGCGTCGACGACGGGTCTCGCCGTGCACGACGATGCGCCGCCCGGCGACGAGTTCGTTGCGACAGCGTCGCGCAGCGACGTATGCGTGGTCGACGACGCCGGCTGCCGCGCCGCGGTGCGCGTCGCGGGACCCGGCGGCAGCACCGCATACGTCCTCGACGTGCGGCGCGACGCGCCGTTCGGCGCCGCCGACGTGTTCGCGCTCGGTTTGCTCGGACAGTACTTCGCGGTCGCGGCGCGCAACGTCGCATTGTACGAGGAGCTCGTGTCGCGCCGGGACTCCGTCGTGGAGCTGAACCAGATCAAGAACGACCTGATCGCGATGCTCGCGCACGACTTCAAGGGACCCCTGACGACGATCGTCGGCTTCGCCGACGTGCTCGCGGAAGAAGGCCGCTTCGACGCCGAGTCGCGGCAGTATCTCGAGCTGATCTCGTCGAGCGCGATGCGGCTCGCGTCGCTCGCGACCGACACGCTGGCGCTCTCGCGGCTCGAACGGAACGAGCTCGTGCTCGCGCTCGCGGACGTCGACGTCGTCGCGCTCGTGCGCGACGTCGTACGCATCTTCAGCGTCACGCGCGCGATCGACATGCGCGCGATGCCGGGCTTGCCGCACGTCCGCGCCGACGCCGCGCGCATGCGCCAAGTGCTCGAGAACCTCATCGGCAATGCGATCAAGTACTCGCCGGGCGGCGAGCCCGTCGACGTCGCCGTTCGCGGCCGCCCCGGTGCGGTCGAGATCGTCGTGCGCGACCGCGGCATCGGCATCCCCGCCGACGAGCTCGGCAAGCTGTTCGGGCGCTTCGCGCGCGCGAGCAACGCGCGCGCGCTCGGCATCGGCGGCACCGGGTTCGGCCTGTACCTCTCGAAGACGATCGTCGAGCTGCACGGCGGCACGATCGACGTCGAGTCCGTCGAGTCGCAGGGTTCGACGTTCCGCGCCGTGGTGCCGGTGCACGCGGCGGAGCGCGCGCGTGGCGCCGCGGCGGATCGCGCTGCTCGACCCCGACGGTGACTCGCGCTCGTACGTCGCGCAGGCGTTACGGGACGACGGATACGCGGTCGCCGTCGCAACGAACGGCGAAGAGCTGCTGCGCGCTCTCGACGATGCGCGCTACGACGTCGTGCTGGTCGATCCCGACCGGCTCGGCATGCCCTTCGACCGGTTCGTGCGCCGCGCGCGGGGCATGCCGCTCGTGCGCGTCGGCGTTCGCGCTCCCGACGAACCCGGCGGCTGGGACGCGTCGCTCACGAAGCCGTTCCTGATGAAAGACCTCTACGACGCGGTCGATTCGGCGCTCGGCGCCGCGAACGGTGCGCGGTCGAGCGCGCCGATCAGCTCGGCCGGATCGTCGTAGACCGCGTCGGCGTCCGCGAGGTCGGGCGCGTTGCCGCCGCAGCGCAACGCGACGCACGCGACGTGCGCGCGATGAGCGGCTTCGACGTCGTACTTCGTGTCGCCGACCATCACGGCGTCGCGGGCGTCGGCCTTCGCTTTCTTCAGCGCCGCTTCGACCACGTCGGGCGCCGGCTTCGAGCTGCCGGCGTCGTCGCTCGTCGATGCGACATCGACCAGCGGTCCGAGGTCGCCGCGCGCCAGCAGGCCGTCGAGCTCGGCCTTCTTCGCCGAGGTCGCGACGACGACGCGCGCGCGGCGCGCCCGTACCGCGTTCAGCAGCTCGCGCGCGCCGGGAAACGCGCGAATGTGCGGCAGCTCGCGCTCCGTGAAGATCTCGAGGCGCCGCTGCGTGATCGACTTGCCGGGCTCGGTGTCGTCCGTCAGCCCCGGTGCGAGCTCCGGCAAGACGCGGTCGCCGCCCATGCCGATCAGCGGGCGGACGCGCTCGAACGGCACGGGGCGTCCCGCCTCCGCGAGCGCCGCGACCCAGGCGCGCGCGTGGGCGTCGTTGGAGTCGATCAAGGTCCCGTCGACGTCGAAGAGTACCACCGTCGTCACGGACAGGCGTCTACCCGTTTCCTGGAGCGCCGGGCGGGTATCCGCAAACATGGCCCATCCGTCCGAGACCGGCCCGGATCCGACGTTCGAGAGCGAGCGCGGCCGCGGAAGCACGCCGCCGGAGCCCGGGCCCGCGGCTGAGTCGGTGGTCGGACGGCCGATCGACGAGGGGCAGCATCAGACCGCCTTCCAGGACGACATCGAGACCGATGGCGAGGAGCGCGAGCCCTTCAACGAGCAGGAGGCCGTGAAAGAGGGCGGCAGCTTCGACGCCGTCGCCCCGCCGGGCGAGCAGTCCGAGAGCTGACAAGCAAGGCTCAGGACCGTGGCATACCAAATACCAGGGACCGGAGATCGAAAGAGAAGCGTTGGAGACGATCGACATCACCGGGGGGATCCCGGTCGGGCAGGCCGCGCGCCTCACGCCCGAACCGGGCGACGATAGCCGCCGGCAGAAACGCCGCAAGACCGGACGGGGCCGTCCGCTCGATCCCCTCGCGCTCGAACAAGTCCGCGTGCTGCTCGGCAACGAGCCGCGCCGGCGCGACCTGCTGATCGAGCACCTCCACAAGATTCAGGACCGCTACCACGCGATCTCGGCCGCGCACCTCAACGCGCTCGCCGAAGAGATGCGCCTGGCGCCCGCCGAGGTGTTCGAGGTCGCGACCTTCTACCATCACTTCGACGTCGTCAAGGAAGGCGAGGCCGCGCCGCCGGCGATCACCGTGCGCGTGTGCGAGAGCCTCTCCTGCGAGCTCGCCGGCGCGCACGGCTTGATGTCGCTGCTGCGCAACGGCGGCTACGGCGACCGCGTGCGCGTCATCGGCGCGCCGTGCGTCGGGCGCTGCGACACGGCGCCGATCGCGGTCGTGAACCAGAATCCGATCGACCGTGCGACCGTCGCCGCGGTCGACGCGGCGATCGAGGCGACCGCATTCACGGCGCCGGTGCCGTCGTACACGACGATGGACGCGTACGTCCGCGACGGCGGGTACGCGTTGCTGAAGGCGTGCGTTGCGGGCGAACGTACCGTCGACGACGTCATCGCCACGATGGAGAACGCAGGCCTTCGCGGGCTCGGCGGCGCGGGATTCCCGGCCGGTCGCAAGTGGAAGATCGTCCGCGCCGAACCGGCGCCGCGCATCATGGCGGTGAACATCGACGAAGGCGAGCCCGGCACGTTCAAGGATCGCTACTATCTCGAGCGCGATCCGCATCGCTTTCTCGAAGGGCATGCTGATCGCCGCATGGGCCGTCGGCATCGCGGAGATCTATGTCTACTTGCGCGACGAGTACGCCGGGGTCCGGAAGATCCTCACCGACGAGATCGCCGCGCTGCAGGCCGGCGCGCCGGTGCCGCTGCCTCCGATCCACCTGCGCCGCGGCGCGGGCGCGTACATCTGCGGCGAAGAGTCGGCGATGATCGAGTCGATCGAAGGCAAGAAGGGCATGCCGCGTCTTCGTCCGCCGTACGTGGCGCAAGTCGGTGTGTTCGGGCGTCCGACGCTCGAGCACAACATGGAGACGCTCTACTGGGTGCGCGAGATCGTCGAGCGCGGCGCGGAGTGGTTCACCTCGCACGGCCGCAACGGCCGCAAAGGCCTGCGCTCGTTCTCCGTGTCGGGGCGCGTGCAGAAGCCGGGCGTGCATCTCGCGCCGGCCGGCATCACGATCCGCGAGCTCATCGACGAGTACGCGGGCGGCATGCTGCCCGGGCACACGTTCTACGGCTACTTTCCGGGCGGCGCGTCGGGCGGCATCCTGCCGGCGTCGATGGACGACATCCCGCTCGATTTCGACACGCTGAACACGTACGGCTGCTTCATCGGGTCGGCGGCGATCATCGTCCTGTCCGACAAGGACACGGCGAAGAGCGCCGCGCTCAGCATGCTGCGCTTCTTCCACGACGAGTCGTGCGGACAGTGCACGCCGTGCCGCGTCGGCACCGCGAAAGCCGTCGCGCTGATGGAGCGCGACGACTGGAATCGCGAGCTGCTCACCGACTTGTCCGCCGTCATGATGGACGCGTCCATCTGCGGGCTCGGACAGGCCGCACCGAATCCTTTCCTGTGCGTCTACAAGTACTTCCCGCACGAGGTGTCTTCTTAGCATGGCGATCGCGCCCAACCGCATCAAGCATTACGAGGACGCTCCGCCGGTGAAGAATCGCGCGAAAGCAATCAACTTCACGCTGAACGGCGCGCCGATCGCGGCGCGCGACGACGAGACGATCCTGCAAGCGGCGGACCGCCACGGCGTCGAGATCCCGCGCTTGTGCTACAAGCCCGGCTATCGCGCGGACGGCAACTGCCGCGTGTGCATGGTCGAGATCGACGGCGAGCGCGTGCTGGCGCCGTCGTGCTGTCGCCGCCCGGCCGAAGGGATGAACGTCTCGAGCACGAGCGCTCGGGTGTCGAAGTCGCAGAAGATGGTGACCGAGCTGCTGCTCACGGACATGCCGGAGCAGAGCCGCTCGCCGTACCGGCGCGACTCCGAGCTCGACGTCTGGGCCGCGAAGCTCGGCGTGAGCGCACCGCGCTATCCGCAGCGCACGCAGTGGACGCCCGACCTCTCGCATCCCGCGATGTCGGTGAACCTCGACGCGTGCATCCAGTGCGGGCGCTGCGTGCGCGCGTGCCGCGAAGAGCAGGTCAACGACGTGATCGGCTACGCGTGGCGCGGCGAGCACGCGAAGATCGTGTTCGACTTCGACGACCCGATGGGCGCGAGCACGTGCGTGGCGTGCGGGGAGTGCGTGCAGGCGTGTCCGACCGGCGCGCTCGCGCCGGCGAACGGCGTCGCGCTCGTCGAGCCGGACACGAAGGTCGAGTCCGCGTGCCCGTACTGCGGCGTCGGCTGCCTGCTGACGTACAACGTCAAGGACGGCAAGATTCTGTCCGTCGAGGGTCGCGAAGGCCCGTCGAACTTGAGCCGCCTCTGCGTCAAAGGGCGCTTCGGCTTCGACTACGTGCACAATCCGAAGCGTCTGACGAAGCCGATGATCCGCAGGGACGACGCGCCGAAAACGGCCGACCTCATCGATCCGGACGACATGTGGAACGCGTTCCGCGAAGCGACGTGGGACGAGGCGCTCGACCGCGCCGGCTACCGCCTCCGCGACATCCGCGAGACGCACGGCCCGGCGGCGCTGGCCGGATTCGGCTCCGCGAAGGGCAGCAACGAGGAAGCGTACCTGTTCCAGAAACTGGTGCGAACCGGCTTCGGAACGAACAACGTCGATCATTGCACGCGCCTGTGCCACGCGTCGTCGGTCGCGGCGCTGCTGGAGGACGTCGGTTCCGGGGCCGTGTCGAATCAGGTGGCCGACGTCGCGCTCGCCGACGTCGCGATGATCATCGGATCGAATCCGACCGTGAACCATCCGGTCGCGGCGACGTTCATGAAGAACGCCGCCAAAGCCGGCACGAAGCTGATCTTCATCAACCCGCACCGTTCCGACCTCGCGCGGCACGCGACGTACTTCCTGCAGTTCCGCGGCGACACCGACGTCGCGCTGCTGAACGCGTTCATGCACGTGATCGTCGAGGAGGGCCTCGCGAACGAGGCCTTCATCCGCGAGCGCACCGAGAACTACGAAGCGCTCAAGGAGAACGTCCGCAACTATTCGCCGGAGCACGTCGCGCCGATCACGGGCATCGACGCGTCGACGATCCGCGAGGTGGCGCGCCTGTACGCGACCGCCAAGGCCGCGATCATTTTCTGGGGCATGGGCATCTCGCAGCACGTGCACGGGACGGACAACGCGCGCTGCCTGATCTCGCTCGCGCTGCTGACGGGCCAAATCGGCCGGCCGGGCACGGGCCTGCACCCGCTGCGCGGTCAGAACAACGTGCAGGGCGCATCGGACGTCGGGCTGATCCCGATGATGTTCCCCGACTACCAGCGCGTCGACGACGAAGACGCGCGCCGCAAGTTCGAGGCGCTCTGGAACGCGAAGCTCGATCCGAAGACCGGCTTGACCGTCACCGAGATCACGAACGGCGCGTACCGCGGCGAGATTCGCGGCATGTACATCATGGGCGAGAATCCCGCGATGTCCGATCCGAACGTCGAGCACGCGCGCGAAGCGTTCGCCAATCTCGAGCACCTCGTCGTGCAGGACATCTTCTTCACGGAAACCGCGAGCTACGCGGACGTCATCCTCCCCGCGTCGGCGTTCCCGGAGAAGACCGGCACGTTCACCAACACCGACCGCCGCGTGCAGCTTGGGTCGCAAGGCGCTCGATCCGCCGGGCGAGGCGCGTCAGGATCTGTGGATCATTCAAGAGATCGCGCGGCGCGTCGGGCTCGACTGGAACTATGCCGGCCCGGCCGATGTGTTCGACGAGATTCGCGCCGCGACGCCGAGCATGGCGGGCATCACGTGGAAACGGCTCGAGACCGAGGACTCGTGCACGTACCCGCTGGAGCACGTCGGCGATCCGGGTGAACCGGTGATCTTCATCGAGGACTTCCCGCGCCCGGGCGGGCGAGGGCTGTTCGTGCCCGCCGCGTTCACGCACGCCGACGAGCTGCCGGACGACGAGTATCCGTTCATCTTCACCACCGGCCGGCAGCTCGAGCACTGGCACACGGGGTCGATGACGCGCCGCGCCAGCGTGCTCGACGCGCTCGAGCCCGATCCCGTGATGCTCGTGCATCCCGACGATCTCGCGATGCTGGGCGTCGAGCCGGGCGGTGCGATCACGCTCGAGTCACGGCGCGGCACGGTCACCGGCTACGCGCGCGCGGACCGCGGCATGCAGCGCGGTTCGGTGTTCATGCCGTTCGTGTACAACGAAGCGGCGGCGAACATGCTGACGAACGACGCGATCGATCCGTTCGGCAAGATCCCCGAGTTCAAGTTCTGCGCGGTCAAGGCGCACAAGGGCGAGAAGGTCGCCGCCGCGCTGCTGTAGCGAAGAACATGACGAGGCCCGGGATCGCTCCCGGGCCTCGTCGTGTTCGCGGGCGGAAGTTACTGGAAGAGCTTCACCGCGTTGCGCAGCGTGTCGAGCACGCCCCACAGAAGGGGAATGCCGACGAAGATCCACGCGGCGAACAGTTTCGGCCCGTTCGCGGCGTCGGTGGTGGTGACGTCCGTTCTGCTCATCGTGGTCTCCTATCCCGCGGCCTCGGCGGTCGCCGTCGTCATGTAGTAGCGGTCGTTCACCGCGCGGATCGCGAGGTTGCAGATCAAGCCGACGACGAGCAATGCCGCCATGATGTACATCGTGACCGAGTACGCATCGGCTTTCGGAACGCCGTGGGCGAGCTGATACTGGCGGATGTAGTTGATCAGCACCGGACCCGCGATGCCCGCCGCCGACCACGCCGTGAGCACCGCTCCGTGGATCGCGCCGACGTTCACCACGCCGTAGAGATCTTTCAGGTACGCGGGGATGGTCGAGAACCCGCCGCCATACATGCTGATGATCACGAGGAACGCGAGCACGAACAGAACGATGCTGCCGATGTGGCCGAATGTCGGCACGAGGAAATACAGCATCATTCCCAAGACGAAGAAGATGACGTACGTCGTCTTCCTGCCCATGAAGTCCGACATGGACGCCCAGAAGATGCGGCCGCCCATGTTGAAGATGCTCATCAGCCCGACGAACCCGGCGGCCGCTACGGCCGTGACGCCGAACATCTCCTGGATCATCAGCGACGCCTGCCCGAGCACGCCGATGCCCGCGGTGACGTTCAAGAACAGCACGAGCCACAGCAGGTAGAACTGCGGCGTCCGCATCGCTTGCTCGAGAATGACGTTGCGCGTCGTCATCAACTTGCGCGACGCGGTCGGCGGGACGTATCCCGCAGGCGCCCATCCTTCCGCGGGACGCGGACGATGATCGAGCCGACCAGCATCCAGATGAAGTAGAGGATGCCCATCGTGATCATCGTCGGCGGCGACGCCGTTCGACGTCGGGAGCTGAAGTGTCGCATCAGGCCGACCGCGAGCGGAGCGCCGATGAGCGCGCCGCCGCCGAAGCCCATGATCGCGGTTCCCGTCGCGAGGCCCGGACGGTCCGGGAACCACTTGATCAGCGTCGATACCGGCGAGATGTAACCGATGCCGAGCCCGCAGCCGCCGATGACGCCGTAGCCGAGGAAGACGATCGGCAAGTTGTGCAGGATGACGCCGAAGCCCGAGATGATCAGGCCCCCGCAGAACAGGATTGCCGCGGTGAACATCGCCATGCGCGGCCCGACGCGCTCGACCCACTTGCCGAACACGGCTGCAGACAGGCCGAGGAAAACGATCGCGAGGCTGAAGATCCAGCCGAGGTTCGCGATCGTCCAGTCGCCGGGCGTCGTCGAGATCGCTTTCGCGGTCGCCGGGGGACACGCTTGCGCGGCGGCGCACAGCAGTTGCGCCATCGGCTTGTTGAAGACGCTGAACGCGTACGCTTGCCCGATGCAGAGATGCACGCACAGGGCTGCGGGAGGCACCAGCCAGCGGCTAAAGCCAGGGCCCGCGATCGAGTGAGATCGGTCGAGGAAGGCGGCCAACGTAAACTCCTCTGCGCCCCTCAGAAGGGCGCGGCTTCGCCTTGTTACGACTTTTGTACGAAGGGCGGCAGCCGGTACCCTGCGTGATTACGCGGGCGCGTCGCCCAGCGCGGCGGTTCGTTCGCGCTCGAACCACGCGCGCGGCTTGTCACCCACCCACGCGTTCGCGAGCCTGCCGTCCGGACGGAAGACGACGGTGGCCGGATACGCGAGCTTGCCGTCGCGGTAAACCGCGCGCCGCGTCGCGTCGTCGCGGTCGATCGCGATCGGATACGGGATGTCGAACGCGGCGCGGTACGCTCGCACGGCATCGTCGGCATCGCTCACGGCCAAGCCGATGACGACGGTGTCGCGCGCGTGCGCGTTGGCGAAAGCCACGACGTCCGGCTGCTCGATGCGGCATGTTCCGCACCACGGCGCGAAGACGTTGACGAACACGACCTTGCCGCGGTAGTCGCTCAAGCGGAACGGCGGACCGTCGAGGGTCGCGCTCGTCCACTCGGCAGGGCGGTCGTCGGAGAACCGGACCAGGTCGTTCGCCGCATGCGCGTCGGCCGGCCGCGCGCGCGCCGCACAGCAGGCCGCGCCACCGGCGATGAACGCGGCGCGCGAGAGCATGTTGAGAGCATACGCCTGCTCGCTTGGACGTTCCTGCGGCGGGAGGACGGCGCGTCGCCGGTGTAGGTGCCGGGCGGGGCCGCCGGCGCGGCCCGGGCGGTGGAGTCCGCCTCGCACGGCGCGACACCGTCCTGGCGGACCAATGACTCCTGCGACTCGCTACCGACGTCTCGCAGGAGGATCGACCGTGCACGTTTCGTTTCCGCCCGACAATCTGTGGGCGACCGCCGCGCTGTGGCTCGTCTTGGCCACGCTCGCGGCGTTCCTCTCGATCCGCATCGCCCTCGCCGCGGCGCTCGTCGAGATCGTCGTCGGGTCGCTCGCCGGCAACTTTCTTGGGCCTGCACACGAACGCGTGGATCGACTTCGTCGCCGGTTTCGGCAGCATCATGCTGACGTTCTTGGCCGGCGCGGAGATCGACCCGGCGCGTGCTTCGCGCGCAGCTCCGGCCCGCCGCGGCGATCGGGTTCGTGTCGTTCCTGTTCCCGGCGGCCGGTGCGTTCGCGTACGCGCTCTTCGTCGCGCACTGGACGCTGGACGGCTCCAAGATCGCGGGCGTCGCGATGTCGACGACGTCCGTCGCCGTCGTGTACGCCGTGATGGTCGAGTCTCGCCTCGCGCCGACGGAGTTCGGGCAGCTCATCCTCGCCGGCTGCTTCATCACCGATCTCGGAACGGTCGTCGCGCTGGGGCTGCTGTTCGCGAACTACAACGTCTGGCTCGTCGCGCTGATCGTCGGGATCGCCGTCGCGATCGCGTTCGTGCCCCGCGTCTGCTGCGCACGGTCTTCGACGCCACGCCGAAACGCGTCAGCGAGCCGGGCGCTGCGCGTGCTGTTCACGATCATCCTCATCTTGGCGGCGCTCGCCACGGCCGCGAAGAGCGAAGGCGTGCTCCCGGCGTACTTTCTCGGCTCGGCGTGCGCGGGGTTCCTGATCGCGCATCCCGACATCGCCCGGCGCGTCCGCTCGTGGACGATGGGATTCCTCACGCCGTTCTACTTCTTGAAAGCGGGATCGCTGGTGTCGTTCTCGGCGCGCGCTCGCGGCGTGGCCGCTGATTCTCGCGCTCTTCGTCGTGAAAATCGTCCGCCAAGATCGGCGGCGTGTGGCCGACGGCGCGCGCGTTCCGCCATCCGCCGAAGCACGCGTCGTACATCACGCTGATGATGGCGACCGGGCTGACGTTCGGGACGATCTCGAGCCTGTACGGGCTCACGCACCACTACATCGACGACGCCCAGTACACGTCGCTCGTCACGGTCGTCATCTTGACCGCGGTCGTGCCGACGCTCGTCGCGCAATGGTTCTTCCATCCGGCCGAGTACGTCGATCAGGAGGCGGTCGGCGTGCCGTGAATCGCGTCAGCGCGCGTTCGGGAGATACCGCCGGTATTCGATTCGCTCGAGCGTGATCACGCCGCCGGTCTGCTCGAGCATCGCTTCGAGCTCCGGGACGAGTGCGACGATGCGGTCTTCGACGTCGACGGCTTCGATCAGGATCGGCATCTTCGTGCCGAACGCGAACAGCCGGCTCGTGTTGATCTGGTGGTGCGCCCCGAAGCCCTCGACGCCGCGAAAGACGCTCGCGCCCGCGATGCCGACGTCCCGCAGCCGCTGCACGATCGCGAGGTGCAGCGGCGCGGCCGTGCCAATGCGCGTCCTCGCCGACGAAGATGCGCAGCAGCCGGCCTTCGACGAACGATTGGTCGCCGATCATGGTCGACCACTCGTTCGCGAGCGCGGGCGCATCCTTCCGCCCGGCCGGGGTTTGCGCCGCGCGACCGGAAGATGGCGTCGTGACGGAGCGGTCGAGCGCGGTCGAGCACAACGCGGTGCTCATGCGCATCTATGTGTCCGAGAGCCGCCGGCACGGCGGCGCGCCGACATTTCATCGGCTTCTCGAGGCGCTGCGCGACGCGGGATTTCGCGGCGCGACGGCGTTCCGCGGCATCGGCGGCTTCGGCTACCATCGCCGGATCTCGGCGGATCGGGCCCTTGACGCGCCCGGCGATTTTCCGGTCCTGATCGAGGTTGCCGACGATGTCGACCGGGTGCGCCGGTTCTTGCCGCTGCTGGAGAGCGTGCTGGACGACGGTCTCGTGACGCTCGAGCGCGTGCAGCGGCTCGTCTCGCGAGCCGAGCCGGCATGAATCAGCTCGCCGCGGTCGGCTGGGTCGCGCTCGGCGGCGCGATCGGATCGGTCGCCCGCTTCTTGCTCAGCGGCTGGTTTCTGCAGCGCGTGGGACCCGCGTTTCCGTGGGGCACGTTCACGATCAACGTGAGCGGCGCGTTCGTGATCGGCGCCGTTCTGCAGCTCGCGCAGACACGCGCGGGCCTGAACCCGTACGTGCGCGTCTTCATCGCAACGGGAATCCTCGGCGGCTACACGACGTTCTCCGCGTTCGCCTTCGAAACGCTGACGCTGAGCCGCGAAGCGTTCTCGCTCCAAAGCATCTGGTACGGCTTCGGCAGCGTCGTCGCCGGCGTCGTCGCCGCATACCTCGGCATCGTCCTCACGCGCGCGCTCTTCGCATAGCGCAGGCATGCCGTGTCACCCTTGACGCGCTCCGTGCGACCCGGACACGTCGACCGACACGCGCGCTACCGCCGCTTGAACGTTACGAACAAGAACGCGAGGCTCGGAATCAGCAGGACGGCGCCGCATGCGGTCGCGATGACGAACGCCTGCAGCATCGCTTCGCTCGCCGCCGCCGAGGTGTACGTGTAGCTGCTGGGGATGAGGTCCGGGGCCTGGGCTCCGAACCATCCGCACAGAACGGCCGTGGCTTCGGCGCCGACCGCGATGCGCGCGAGCGTGTCGCGGTGCGTCGCAATCAGCGCCATGACGACGACGCCGAGAACGGCCGCGGCCCCGATCGCGATGCGTGCCGTCGAGCCGTCGAGCGCCGTGAACAGTGCGGGTTCGAAGCGGTATGCGATCGCGGCCGGAACCGCGCCGGCGACCCATACGGCGACCGTCGAGCGAACCGCGCGCCGGCGGAAATCATCGCGCAGCGACGCGTCGTTCGCTTCGCGCACGAGCCATACGGCGGCGATTTGCGCGCACAGCGCCGTTGCGAAGACGCCCGCCGTGAGCGCGAAGGGGCTCGTCCACGCGAAGCGGCCCGTGGCGAGCGCACCGGCGGCGTCGCCGAGGAAGAACGGTGCGAGGATCGATGATGCGCCGAACACGGCGGTCCAGGTCCGTGCGAGCGCGGGCGAGTCCGATGCGTAATTGCGGAAGACGAATGCGGCGCCGCGCAGGACGATGCCGAAGAGCGCGAGCGTGAGCGGTGCGTTGAGGCGCGTCCCGATCTCGGCGAACGCGGGCGGGAAGCACGTGAAGAGGGTCACGAGCGCGAAGATCAGCCAGACGTGGTTCGATTCCCAGACGGGTCCGATTGCGTCGGAGATCGCGTCGCGCTGTGCGTCGCGGCGGGGCCCGGTCGCGAGCAGATCCCACACGCCGCCGCCGAAGTCGGCGCCGCCGAAGATGCCGTAGAGCAGAACGGCTGCGAGCGCCACGAACGCGGCAGCGTCGACGGCGCTCATCGCGAGCCCGATTCCAGCGGACGGCGCTCGCCGCCGTGCGCGTGGCCGACGCGGCGGAGCAGCCACCAGCACATCGCGGCGAGGATCACGTACACGACGGACCACACGGAGAACTGTACGTCGAGACCCGGCGCGACGGTGACGGCATCGGACGTGCGGATGCAGACCGCGCGCGACCCACGGCTGTCGCCCGAACTCGGTGACGAACCAGCCCGCTTCGAGCGCGATCACGGAAACGGGGCCGCCGATCGCGATCGCGCGCAACAGCGCGCGGTGCTCCGGCGCGTTTCCGTATCGTGGCGAGCGACCACGCGACCGCGATCAGCAGCAAAATCGTCGCGCTGCCGACCATCGTGTCGAACGAGAGCGTGCACGATGCCGACGGGCGGGCGATCGTTGCGCGCGATGCGATCGAGGCCCGTGATTTCGCGCGTTCGGGTTCAGCGCGACCAGAAGGCTCAGGCCGTCCGGAATCTCGATCCCGTAGCGGATGCGGTCGCCGTGCACGATGCCGCCGATCGTGACGGGCGCGTGACGCTCCGTGCGGAACAGCGCCTCGAGCGATGCGAACTTCGCCGGCTCGTGACCGGCGTCGAAGCGCGCGATGACGTCGCCCGCGATCCACTGCAGCGGGATGGCGATCGACGCGAGAACCATCGCGATCCGCAGACCGGCGCGAATCTGCGCGCCGCGCTGGTCGTCCGGACTTCGCAGCAGCGCGAACGCGCAGACGGCCGCCGCGCCGAAGCCGGTCATCACGTACGCGGCGAGCGTCGTGTGGATCACCTCGACGAGCCACGGCGCACTCAGCATCGCGACGAACGGCTGCACGTCGACGATCGTGCCGTGCACGATGCGAAAGCCCGTCGGCATGTTCATCCACGCGTTCGCCGTCGTGACGAATCCGGCGGACGCCGCGCCGCTGATGACGATCGGGATGCCGCACAGCCAGTGCGCGCGCTCGCTCAGACGATCCCAGCCGTACAGGTACAGCCCGATGAAGATCGCTTCGATGAAGAACGCGAAGCCCTCGAGCGAGAACGGCAGCCCGATGATGCCGCCGGCGTAGCGCATGAACGCCGGCCACAGCAGGCCCAGCTCGAACGACAGGATCGTTCCCGAAACGGCGCCGACGGCGAATAGGACCGCCATCCCCTTCGCCCACGTGCGCGCGAGGTCGTAGTATGCGCGGCGGCGCGTGCGCAGCCAGAACGCCTTCGGCGGTAACGACGAGTACAGGCAGCCCGACGCCGAGCGCGGCGAAGACGATGTGGAACGCAAGCGACGTCCCCATCTGGGCGCGCGCCGCGATCACCTGATCCATCGCGCTCAGTGTAGCGCCGTTGCGGTGGCCTTCCGCATGACGATTGTCGCTGTGCGGAGATCGCAAGCACGATCGCTGCGACGTAGAACAAGCGCCGCGTCGCTTGCCGGCCACGCGACGCGTCGCGCCCTCGGCCGTCCAGAAGATGCCGAACGCGGTCACCATCACGCCGACGGCGTACTTCATCGCGTTCTCGGGCACGCGAGCGAGCGGACGGTGTGCGACGCAGTCCGGCGATTCCGACGACCGCGACCGCTGCCGCCGGCGCCCGCGATCGCGGCGCCGAGCGTCGTCGCCGTTCCGCTGCCGAGCGCGAGCACGATCGCGACGACCTCGATGCCTTCCGTCAGCACGCCGTTGAACGCCGTGACGAACGCCGCGCGGGCATCGGCGGCGTCCAGCTTGGCGCGCTCGCGCACGAAGATGGCGTCCTCGTCGTGCAGCGCCTTGCGGCCCGCCGCGCGCAGCACCGCTTTGCGCAGCCACGAGACGCCGACGTAGAGCGCGACGAGGCCGACGGCAAGCTTGATCCAGTGGTTCTCGACGAGCGCGGGCAGCCGCGGGCCCGCGAGCGCGACCGCGATTGCGAGCACGCCGATCGCGCACGCCGCCGCCGAAAGGGCACGCGGCCAGCCGCGCGTGATGCCCACGGCGAGCACGATCGTGAGCGCTTCGACGAGTTCGACGGCGCTCGCGAGAAACGATGTCGCCGCAATCGCGAGCGCTTGCGCGATCACGGGGCCGTGCGCGGGACGAACGCGCCATACGGTGGCGGCGTCGCGCGTGCGCCCTTGACGGCGTGCCACAGGATGTCGTTCAGCGTGCCGTCGTCGACGCGGTCGGCTTCGGCGAAGTCGAGCCGCGCGCTGTCCGCGGCGCGGTACGCGGTCGATGCGTTCTTCGCGTTGAGATCGACGCGCGCCGGCAGCGCGTCGAACGGCTGCACGTTCGGCGTCGTGCGGAACGCGGCCGAGAGCGGCCGCGCTCCGGCATCGTACGACGACATGGGCGGAAGCCCGAGCAGAATCTCGATCGTCCGCAGCACCGACGCCTGCGTGTACGCGGCGTGCTGCACGCCGCCGGCGGCGTACGGGCAAGCGATCCAGAACGGCGCGCGCTGCTCGTCGACGTGATCGGGCCCGTTCTGCGCGTCGTCCTCGATGACGAAGATCGCGGTCGACGGCCAGTCGCGGCGAGTGCGATACCGCGTCGACGAGCCGCCCGACGGCGAGGTCGTTGTCGGCTACCATCGCGATCGGCGTGCCGCTGCCGGTGCGCGTGCCGCTCGTGTGGTCGCGCGGCAGCCGGACGATCTCGAGCTGCGGCAGCGTGCGCGTCCGCTCGAACGCGTCGAACTCGCGCTTCCACTCGGCGAAGCGGTCCACGTCGGCGACCGCCATGTCGAACGTCGCGTAGTTGCGGTCCGTGCGCGGCGCGCAGCGCGGCGTCCGAGACGGAGACCGGCGTGGGTTTGCTCGGCCCGGCGCTGACGTACTCTCCGTAGTTCCGCAACGTGATGCCGTGCGCAACGGCGACGTCCCAGAGGTGACCGCCATGCGGCGTCCCGGCGTCTTCCGCGTCCTCGAAATCGTAGATCGAGCGCCTGTTCGCGGCTCCTTGCGGCCACGTCTTCTCGACGTAGTCGTTCGCGAACGCCTCCGTCGCCCAGTTGTGTCCGTCGTTGCTGATGTGCGCGTCTTCGAAGAAGCGATCGAAGACGCCGAACCGCCGTGCGATCGCGTGCTCGTTCGGCGTGACGTTCTCGCCGAAGAGCACGAGGCTCGCGTCTCCGTCGGCGCCCGCGATGTCGCCGAGCACCTGATCGTACGAGCGGTTCTCCTTGATGACGTAGATGACGTGGCGGATTGGGCCGCCGGCTGCGCACGATCGCGCTGCGCGGCACGCGCTCGTGCTGCGCGAGCTCGTGGACATCGCGCAAGCCGGCGGCGAGCGCGGCGTCGTCCGGGATCGGCATGCGGCGGATCGAGCCGACGATGTTCGCGGCGACGTACGGCGTCGGTGCCGGATCGACCGGTTTGCCGGGCGCCGGCGTCGAGCGGTAGCTGCGGGTTCGCGTGTCCCGATTCGCCTTTGCCGTCGGCGACGTAGAGCACGCCGTGCGCCCGATCGACGGCGACGGCCGTCGGATACCATCCGGTCGGGATCGCGCCGAGCGGCACGAGTCCGTTCCGCACGCGGCGGAAGACGGCGATCGCGTTCGCCGCGCCGCACGTCACGTACAGGCGGTCGCCGTCGATCGCAAGCGCGTTCGGCGACGCGCCGAACGCCCCGCCGGGGATGACCGGTACGCGGACGCGCGTCTGCACGCGTTCGCTCGCCGCGTCGATCACGGCGACGTCGTCGTCGTCGGAGTCCGCGGCGTACACGGTCGTGCCGTCGGCTCGCGAGGGCGTCGGGATGCAGGCCGACCGTGACGTGCGTCGCGCACCGTGCGCGTCTTCACGTCGAGCACGTCGAGCTGCGATGCGCCGCGGTCGGCGACGAACAGCGTCGTGCCGTCGCCTGCGAACGCCAGCGCCGCGGGATGGCTGCCGACGGAGACGTAGCCGAGGACGCCTTCCGACTGCGGATCGACGAATGCGACCTTGTCGCCCAGGTCGCCGGCGACCGCGAGCGTTCCGTCGCCGGCGCGCGCGATCGCCGACGGGAAGAACGGCAACCGCAGCGAGACGTCGCGATCGACGACGCCGCGATCGACGTCGACGTGCGCGATCTGCTCCTGGAACGTGCCTGCAACGTCGACCCACACGCCGTCGCCGTCGGCGTCGCGCAGCGGCGCGCCGAACGCGCCGCCGAGCGGTACGGTGCGAATCTCGTGCAGCGTCGTCGCGTCGAGCACGCGCAGCATCGGTGCACGGTATCCCGCCTCCAGCTCGACGACCCGCGTGCCGTCCCGCGAGAGCGCGAGCCCCACGGGCAGCGTGCCGACGGTCGCGACGGCGCCTTCCGGACCGCGGATGCGCCACTGCGTCGGCAACGTCGTGATCCCGGGTGCGGCGAGCACCGCAGCCGCGCCGCACGCCGCGACGAGCGCAACGACGCCAATCGCGCGCGATCCCCGGAGCCGCTGCGGTCGCATCCGTTCAGCCCTCGATCTTCGAGAAGTCGGCGACGGAGTCGAGCGCCGAGCGAATCCCGGACAGCAGCGCGCAAGCGGTTCGCGCGCAAGGCGGGATCGTCGGCGTTCACCGTGACCTTGTCGAAGAAGACGTCGACCGCAGGACGCAGTCGTGCGAGCGCGGTCATCGCCGACGTGAAGTCTTCCCGTTCGGCGGCGCCGCGAATCTCGGCGGTCGCGGCGTCGAGCTCGCTCGCGACCGCGCGCTCTTCCGCGGCTCGGAACAGCGCCGGATCGGGTGCGCCGTCGTAGCGCGTCGCGTCCTTCGACTCCTCGCGGCGCACGATGTTCGACGCGCGCTTGTACGCCGTGAGCAGGTTCGCACCGTCGTCGCCCGCGAGAAACGTCGCGAGCGCGCCGATGCGTGCGAGGAGCCGCACGAGATCGTCGTCGTCGCCGGCGGCGAATACCGCGGCGACGAGGTCGTGGCGTGCGCCGCGCTCGCGCAGATGCACGCGCAGGCGGTCCGCGAAGAAGTCGAGCAGATCGCGCGACACCTCGGGTTCGGGACGCGCGCTCGCGGCGAAGCTCGGAAGCTCGCCCGCATACCGTGCATAGGCGTCCGTGAAGGCGGTGCGCAGCGGCAGCCGCAGCGTGTTCTCGACGACGGTGCGAATGACGCCGAGCGCCGCGCGTCGCAGCGCGAACGGATCGCGCGATCCCGTCGGCTTCTCGCCCACCGAAAAGAAGCCGACGAGCGTGTCGAGCTTGTCCGACAGCGCCAGGGCAACGGAGACGGGCGCGCTCGGGACGCGATCGTTCGGGCCGAGCGGTGCGTACTGCTCGGCGATCGCGTCGGCGACGCGGGGATCTTCGCCCTGATCGAGCGCGTAGTAGCGGCCCATTTTTCCTTGCAGCTCGGGAAACTCGCCGACCATTCCGCTGACGAGGTCGGCCTTGCACAACAGCGCCGCGCGGCGAACGTGCGCGTCGAGCGCGTCAGCGTCGCTCGCGCCGGAAGCTGCAGCGGTCGCGCCGGCGATGCGCGGCGCGAGGTACACGAGCCGCCGTACCTTGTCGCCGATCGAACCGAGCTTCGCGTGGAAGACCAGGTCGTCCAGCTTCGGAACCCGCGTATCGAGCGGTATCTTGCGATCCTGATCCCAGAAGAAGCGGGCGTCGGCGAGCCGGGCGCGCAGCACGCGCTCGTTGCCGGCGACGATGGCGGCACCGCCGTCGGCGGGCGCGACGTTCGCGACGACGACGAAGCGCGCCGCCAGCGCGCCGTCGCGCGTTTCGAGCGCGACGTACTTCTGGTTCGTGCGCATCGTCAGCGCGATCACTTCGCGCGGGACGTCCATGAAGCGCGCGTCGATCGAGCCGGCCAGCGGCACCGGCCACTCCACCAAGCCCGCGACTTCGTCGAGCAGTGCGGCGTCGGCGCGTCACCGCAAGCCCTTCGGCCGCTGCGAGCTCTGCGGTGCGGCTCTCGATGATCGCGCGCCGCTCCGCGGGGTCGAGGATGACGAACGCATCGCGCAGCGCGCGCGCGTAGTCGCCGAACGACGTGACCGTGATGCGCTGCGGCGCCATGAAGCGGTGGCCCCACGTCGCGTCGTTCGCGCGCAAGCCGTGCGCGGGAAGCTCGACGTCGACGATGCGCCCCGCGTACAGACACAGCACGTTCTGCAGCGGGCGCACCCACCGCATCGTCCCGCTGCCCCAGCGCATCGACTTCGGCCACGAGAACGCGACGATCGTCTCCGCGACGATCTCCCGCAGGACGCCGTCCGTCGCGCGCCCGGCAACGGTCCGGGAAAGGTAGTAGTAGTCCGCGTCGCCCGCACGGCGGACCTCGAACGCGTCGAGCGAGTCGACGCCGGCGGATTTCATGAAGCCTTCGAGCGCGCGCTGCGGCGCGCCGACGTGCGGGCCGCGCCGTTCTTCGACGACGTCGGGCTGGCGTTCGGGCAGCCCGTCGACGACGAGCGTCAAGCGGCGCGGCGTGACGTACGCCGCCGCGCGCTCGAAGGTCAGCCGTGCGTCGCCGAGGCGTCCCGCGATCGTCGCGCGCAGCTGCTCCGCCGCCGCGGCCTGCATCCGCGCGGGGATCTCTTCGGAGAACAGCTCCAGAAGCAGCTCGCCCACGGTCAGCGGATCGCGGCGCTGCGCGCCAGCCACGTTTCGCAGCACGCCTTCGCGAGCGCGCGCACGCGGGCGATGTACGACGCGCGCTCCGTGACGCTGATCACGCCGCGCGCGTCGAGGAGGTTGAACGTGTGGCTCGCGACGATGCACGCATCGTACGCCGGCAGCGGAAGGTCGCGCTCGAGCAGCGCGCGGCACTCGTCCTCCGCGTCGGCGAAGTGCGCGAACAGCCGCGCGACGTTCGCAGCCTCGAAGTTGTACGCGGAGAACTCGCGCTCGCTCTCGAGGAACACGTCACCGTACGTGACGTGCGGCTGCGCGTCCGGCGCGTTGTACGCGAGGTCGTACACGTTCTCGACGCCTTGCACGTACATCGCGAGCCGTTCGAGTCCGTACGTGTACTCGACGGAGACCGGATCGCACTCGATGCCGCCGACCTGCTGGAAGTACGTGTACTGGCTGACTTCCATGCCGTCGCACCACACTTCCCAGCCGAGTCCCCACGCGCCGAGCGTCGGGCTCTCCCAATCGTCCTCGACGAAGCGGATGTCGTGCGCGAGCGGGTCGATGCCGAGCCGGCGCAGGCTTTCGAGGTAGAGCTCTTGCGCGTTCGCGGGCGACGGTTTGAGAATCACCTGAAACTGATAGTAGTGCTGCAGCCGGTTCGGGTTCTCGCCGTAGCGGCCGTCGGTGGGCCGCCGCGAGGGCTGGACGTATGCGGCGCGCCACGGTTCCGGTCCGAGGCTGCGCAGCGTCGTCGCGGGATGGAACGTTCCCGCGCCGACGTGCGCGTCGTACGGCTGCAGCACGACGCAGCCTTGCTCGGCCCAGTACTGCTGGAGCGTCATGATGAGCGTCTGAAAGTCGGCCGCGCGCGGCCGTGGGGATGCGATCTCGTTCACGTCGGAGCGAGCGAGGTACGCTTCGGCGTCACCCTGAGCCTGTCGAAGGGTGCGCGACGAGCGCGCCGATCGCGCCGATCAGCGCGGCCGCGACGACGACGATCCACGGCGCGACGCGCCAGATCGAGATCGCCGCGAACGCGCCGAGCGCCAGCGCGATGCGCCGAACGTCGCCGCCGAGTCGAGACGAGCACGGGATCGTACAGCACCGCCCCGAGCAGGCCGACGACGCTCGCGTTCGCGCCGCGCACGGCAGCCGCGGCGTGCGGCGCGGTCGCGACGCGGTTCCATACCGGCGCGAGCGCGAAGATCAGCGCGAACGACGGCAGGAAGATGAGCACGGTCGCGACCAGCGCGCCGGCGAATGCCGTGCAGCGGCGAGAGGTTCGCGTAGCCGAGGAACGATGCGAACGTGTTGATCGGCCCCGGCAGCGCCTGAACCGCGCCGTAGCCGGCGAAGAAGTTCGACGCGCCGATCAAGCGGTCGTGGATCATGCTCTGCAGCAGCGGCAGCACGACGTGTCCGCCGCCGAACACGAGCGCGCCCGCGCGGATCAGCGTGGCGAGGAACGCTCCGGCCGGCGCGTGCGGAACGCTCGCGAACGCGACGAGCGCGACGAAGATCGCTCCCGCGACGAGCGAGGCGACGCGCGGCACGCGGATCGGCAACGGATCGTGGCGCAGCTCCGCCGCGCGCAGCAGCAGCGCGCCGGCGACCGCGCCGAACGCGATCGCGACCCACTGCAATCCGGGGTGGCCGCGAAGCGCGAGCGCGACGATCATCGCGACGATCGCGATCAGCTTCGTCGGCGCGTCGGTCGTGAGCGAGCCGGCGAGACCGACGACCGCCTGCGCGACGACGGCGGCCGCCGCGGCGAACAGTCCGGCCAGCAGCCCGTCGAACCACGGCGGCGTCGCGTGGCGCTCGGCGCTGCCGAGCGCCGCGCCGACGAGGATCATGACGACCGCCGAGGGCGTCGTGAAACCGAGCCATGCGGCGAGCGCGCCCAGCGCGCCGCCGCGCGTGAACCCGGTCAGCATTGCGACTTGGCTCGACGTCGGCCCCGGCAGCACCGAGCAGAACGCCACGATGCGGGCAAACGCCGATTCGTCGATCCAGCGCCGGTCCTCGACCAGCGTGCGACGAAAGTATGCAAGGTGTGCGACGGGGCCGCCGAACGAGGTGCACCCCAAGCGAAGGAACGTCGTGAACACCTCGCGCACGCCGACGCTCTACTCTCGGAGGAGCCCGACCTCATGCAGCTGGACGCGCTGACGGTGTATCACGACGGCCGCTTCGTGCGCTACGACGAGGCGAAGGTCGGTCTCCTCACCCACGGGCTGCAGTACGGGACCGGCTGCTTCGAGGGCGTTCGCGGCTTCTGGAACGCGCGAACGGAGGAGCTGTACCTGCTGCAGCTTGCCGACCACTACGACCGGCTCGCGCAGTCGGCGCGGATCCTGATGATCGAGCTGCCGCATACGACGGCCGAGCTCTGCGAGGTCACGGTCGAGCTGTGCCGCCGCAACGATCTCCGCTGCGACACGTACGTCCGTCCCTTCGCGTACAAGGCGAACGAGGACGTCGGCGTGCGGCTGCACGGCGTGAAGGACGCGTTCGCCATGGTCGCGATGCCGTTCGACCGCTACATCGAGGCGTCGGGCGGATTGCGCTGCGCGGTCAGCTCGTGGCGCCGCGTCGACGACACGATGGCGCCCGCGCGCGGCAAGATCACCGGGATCTACGTCAACAGCGCGCTCGCGAAGAGCGAAGCGGTGATGAACGGCTTCGACGAGGCGATCATGCTGTCGGCGGAAGGCCACGTCTGCGAAGGCTCCGCCGAGAACGTCTTCATGGTGCGGCGCGGCGTGCTCT
Source organism: Vulcanimicrobiota bacterium (assembly GCA_963841685.1). Taxonomy (GTDB): domain Bacteria; phylum Vulcanimicrobiota; class Vulcanimicrobiia; order Vulcanimicrobiales; family Vulcanimicrobiaceae; genus Vulcanimicrobium. Next base: position 48,002 of record CAWJDU010000003.1, on the reverse strand, counting down.
ACACGCCGGACCCCTCGCAGAACATCCTCGAGGGCGTCACGCGCAGGACGGTGATGACGCTCGCGGAGTGCGAGCTCGGCATGCGCGTCGTCGAGCGCGCCATCGACCGCAGCGAGCTGTACATCGCCGACGAACTGTTCATCACCGGCAGCGCCGCCGGCATCCAGTGGATCGCGTCGGTCGACCGGCGTCCGGTCGGCGACGGCGAGCGCGGTCCGGTCGCGACCGCGCTGATCGATCTCTACGAGCGCGCCATCCGCGGCACGATGCCGCAGTACGCCGCGTGGCTGACGCCGACGTACGCGGGCGCGCACGCGGCGGCCGCTACATCGTAGGCGAGGAGAGCCGGCCGGGTCCCGGCTGCACCGGGGCCGGTGCAGCGCTCGCGTCGGGATCGGGCGCCTCGGCCGGCGCGGCGTGCGCGTTCGCCGGCGTCCACATCTGCTGATCGGGCAGCGCGGGCGTCGCGTCGTGCAGCTCCGCCATCCACGGGTCGACGTCACGGACGGCGGTGAAGCGCTCGATCGCGGTGAACGCCATCTTCGAGACGCCGCGGATGAAACGGCGGCCGGCATCGAGCGTCGGCAGATCGGTCGTCATCACGGCGATGACGTACGGATCCTCGCGCGCGCCGTAGACGATGCCGACGTCGTTCAGCGTGTCGTGCAGCGTGCCCGTCTTGTGCGCGATCGTCGTGCCCGCGGGCAGCGGTTCCGGAATCAAGCCGTTGTGCTTCTGATCGCGCAGGATCGCGAGCATCTCGCTCGAGGACCACTCGTCCACGAGCTGCCGCTGCGCCATCGCGCGCAACAGGTGCGCCATGTCGGACGGGCTCGAACGCAGCGCCCACCGGATGCTCGGGCCTTCCGAGCGGATGAAGTCCGCGAGGCGCGTGTGGCGCAAGCCGAGCTCGTTCATCGTCGCGTTGATGTGCTGGCGGCCCACGAGACGGATCAGCATGTTGGTCGCGGTGTTGTCGCTGACGTCGATCATCAGCGAGAGGAGCCGCGAGACGGAATAGCTCGTTCCGACGCGCGCGTCGCAGAGGTCGCCGTAGCCCCAGTCCTTGTCGGACTGGCGCAGCGTCAGCTGCGTGTTGAGATCGAAGTCGCCGTTCACGAGTTGGCGGAAGACCTCGACCATCACGGGGATCTTGATCGTGGAGGCCGCCGGCATCTCGGCGCTCGCGTTGATCCCGGTCGTCGCGCCCGTCGTCACGTCCTGAACGGCGATCGCGACGTGGCCCGGAGCGCGCAGCGAGTACGCCGACAGCTGCGCCTGGAAGCCGGCCAGCGGCCCGGGCATGACCTCGGCGCCCGCGCGTGAGGCTCCGGCGAGCGACGCGGACAGCAGAACGACGACAGCAACGAGACGTCGCGGTACGCGCATTGTTCTTTATTTGTCGGCACGGTGCGACGAAAGTCAAGGACCGCCGGTCGGCGGCTCGGTAAAACGGCTACGCGCGCACGTAGGGCACGCCGTCGGCGGCCGGCGCGCGGACGCGGCCCGCAAGGCCCGCGAGCGCGATCAGCGCGGCGAGATACGGCAGCGCCTGCAGCAGTTCGCTCGGGCACGCCCGCGCGCTGCAACGAGAACTGCAGCGCGGCGAAGAAACCGAAGCACAGCGCGGCGCCCATCGCGCCGAACGGCGTCCAGCGCCCGAAGATCACGGCGGCGAGCGCGATGAACCCGCGGCCCGCCGTCATGCCGTCGGAGTACAGGTCGAGCTCGGCGAGCGCGAGGAAGACGCCGCCCAGCGACGCGATCGCGCCGCCGGCGACGACGGCCCAGAAGCGCGTCGCGAGCGCGTCGATGCCGGCGGCCTCCGCGGCGCTCGGATCCTCGCCGCACGCGCGCACGCGCAGACCCCACGGCGTCCGCGTCAGCACGACGTGCAGCGCCGCCGCCGCGAGGAACGCGACGACGATCAACGCGTTCTCGCCCGAGGTGCCCAGCGCCGGAACCTCGCGCGAGGCGCCGGGCTGATGGTAGATCAGCTCGAGCCCGAACGCGGCCGCGGCGAGCGCGGCGATGTTCAGGCCGGTCCCGGCGACGATCTGGTCGACCGCGAGCCGCGTCGCGACGAATGCGAGCACCGCGGCGACGGCCATCCCCGCGACGATGCCGGCGAACGTGCCTGCGATCGGATTGCCGGTCGCGCCGCTGACGGCGACCGACGTGAACGCGCCGGCGATCAGGATCGCTTCCAGCCCGATGTTCACGATGCCGGAGCGTTCGCTCAGCACGCCGCCGAGCGCGGCGTAGATCAGCGGCGTCGCTTTCACGAGCGTGAGGCCGAGCAGCGCGGCGACCACGGCGAGCGTCGCGTTCACGTCGTCCTCCGGTTCGCGACGGCGCGGCGGCCCGCGAGCGCGATGATGACGAGACCGGTGACGAGCGCGATCACTTCCTTCGGCACGTGCGCCTCGGCTTGCATCGCGATGCCGCCGCTCTGCAGCATGCCGAACGCGACCGACGCGACGATGATCCACAACGGGTCGAGGTTGCCGACGATCGCGACGGCGATGGCGATGAACCCGTATCCCGCGGAGAGCCCGGTGTTGAAGCGGTGCAGCTCGCCCGCGACGATCGTCGCGCCGCCGAGCCCCGCGATCGCGCCGGAGATCGCCATCGCGACGAGCGCCGTGCGGCCGAGGTCGATGCCCGCGCGCTTCGCGGCTTCCGGCGCGTCGCCGGCGGCGCGCAGCTCGTAGCCGAACACGGTCCGCATCAGCAGCCAGCGCAGCACGAACGCGAGGATCACGGCGATCGCGAACGGCGTCACGACGTACGCGAGCGTCGGCTGCGGATCGGCGAGCAGCCCGATGAGATCCGGGAGCTGCGCGGCCTTCGGCAGCGCGCCGGTTTCGGCGGCCGTCGCGCCGCCTTGCTGCAGCGGGCCCGTGACGAGGTACGTGCACAGCAGCGTCGCGATGTAGTTGAGCATCAGCGTCGCGATCACTTCGTTCGCGCCGAATCGGGCCTTCAGAAATCCGGGGATCGCACCCCAGACGCCGCCCGCCAGCGCACCCGCGATCAGCACCACCGGCACCGCGACGTACGCGGGCATCGGCAGCTGCGCGCCGATCCACCCGGCCGCGAAACCGCCGAGCACGAGCTGTCCCTCCGCGCCGATGTTGAACATTCCCGCGCGGAACGCGACCGCGATGCCGAGCGCGGGGAACAGCAGAAATGCGGACTGGACCAGCGTTTCGCCGACCTCTTCCGGCGTGCCGAACGCGCCGTCGAAGAGCTGTCCGAAGCCGTCGACCGGTGAGACGTGCGCGAGCAGCATCGCGATCGAGCCGACCCCGAACACGACGACGATCACGACGATGAGGTCGCGCACCGTGCGCGTGCGCAGCGCCGCGCTCACGCGTGTCCCGCCATCAGCGCGCCGATACGGCCGCGGTCGATCGTCGCGCGTTCGAACGCGCCCACGAAGCGGCCGCCGGCGATGACGAGCACGCGGTCCGCGCACGCGAAGATCTCGTCGAGCTCGAACGAGATCAGCAGCACGCCGCCGCCCGCATTGCGCGCTTCGATCAGCCGCGACTGCACGAGCGCGGCCGCGCCGACGTCGATGCCGCGCGTCGGCTGGTACGCGACGACGAGCTTCGGCGCGCTCGCGAGCGTTCGTCCGACGACGATCTTCTGCTGGTTCCCGCCGGACAGCGCGCCGGCGATCGCATCCGGGTTCGGCGGGCGCACGTCGAAGCGCTCGATCACCTCGCGCGCCGCCTCGTGGAATGCGGCGAGGGGCATCGACCGCTGCCGTCCGAGCGCGACGTTGTCGCGCACGGTCCAGTCGAGCACGAGCGCTTCGTGCCGGCGGTCCTGCGGGATGACGCGGATGCCGCGCGCGATGCGCGTCGGCGGGAGCGTCGCCGGGCGCGAGCGGCGCGCCCGCGAAGCGCGCCTCGCCGGTGAACGGAACGACGCCTGCGAGCGCGTCCGCGAGCGCGGACTGTCCGTTGCCTTCGACCCCCGCGATGCCGACGATCTCGCCTGCGCGAACCTCGAACGTCGCGTCGTGCAGCGCGCTCGTGCCCGAACGCGCCGAAAAGCCGCGCACGTCGAGCAGCGGCGCCGGCTCGCGCTGCGCGCGGCTCGCGAGCGCGGGGACGTCGCCGCCGACCATCTCGCGCGCGATGTCCGCGGCGTTCGTCTCGGCCGTCGCGTGTCGCGCCACGACGCGTCCGGCGCGCATCACCGTCACGCGCTGCGAGTATGCGATCACTTCGGCGAGCTTGTGCGTGACCACGAGGATCGCCGTGCCGCCGCGCGCGAGCTCGCCGATCGTCGTGAAGAACGACGCGATCTCGCTCGGCGCGAGCGCGGCCGTCGGCTCGTCGAGGAGCAGCACGGACGGCTCGCGATCGAGCTCGCGCAAGAGCTCGACGCGCTGCTTGATGCCGATCGGCAGCGTCTCGACGACCGCGTCCGCATCGACGGCCAAGCCGTAGCGCTCGGCGAGCGCGCGCACGCGTGCGTGCGCGGCGGCCACGTCGATCGTCCAGCCGCGGCGCGGCTCGCGGTTCAGCAGCACGTTCTCCCAGACGCGCAGCCGTTCGATCAGCTTGAAGTGCTGGTGTACGAGGCCGACGACGCCGTCGGCTTCGACGTCGCCGTCGTCGGCGCGCACCGCACCGTACGCGATCGCGGCGAGCGTCGATTTGCCCGCGCCGTTCTCGCCGACGAGCGCGTGAATCTCGCCGGGGATCAGCTCGAGGTCGACGCCGTCGAGCGCCTGGACCGCGCCGAAGCGCTTGCGAATGCCGCGCAGCGTCAGAGCGGGACGCGTGTGAACGATGCCAGCTCCTCCCGCGTAGACGGTACGGCGACCTTGCCGGCGATGATCGCGGCCTTCAGCGTCGCGAGCACCGCGCGACGCTCGCGGCGTGACGACGCTCGACGTGTACGCGAAGTTCGTCAAGCCCACGCCGCCTTCTTTGAGCCCGAGCGTCAGGTGCTTCGGGCGCGGCCGGCGCGCCGCGGCGTCCTCGCAGACGCGAAAGACGCCGACGTCGACGCGCTTCACCATGCTCGTGAGAATTTTGCCGGGCAGCAGCGCGTCCTGGTCGGAGTCGACGCCGATGATGTAGCGCGCCGGGGCGCGTCTTGACCGCATCGATGGCGCCCAGACCGCCCTTGCCGGCGGCGGCGTAGATGATGTCGGCGCCTTCATCGAACAGCACGCCCGCAAGCTCTTTGCCGGACGCGACGTCGTCGAACGAGCCGATGTACTTCACGAGCGAACGCACCGACGGATCGACTTGACGCGCGCCGGCGGCGTAGCCGCATTCGAACTTCCGCAGCAGCGGGATGTCGACGCCGCCCAAGAACGCGATCGTCTTCGTCTTCGTCACCAGCGCCGCGAGCGCGCCGGCGAGAAACGAGCCTTCCTCCTCCTTGAACGTGACCGACGTGACGTTCGGCTCGTCGATGACCGCGTCGATGATCGAGAAATGCCGCTTCGGATACCGTTCGGACACCTCTTCGACGTCGCGCGCCATCAGGAACCCGATCGCGAAGATCTCGTCGTACTCTTTGTTCGCGAGCACGGTCATGTTGATCTGATAGTCCGCGGCCGAGCGCGACTGCAGTACGGTCGTGTCGACGTGCAGCACGCTCGCGCGCGCGCACGAGCCCGGCGTAGGCCGAGTCGTTGAACGAGCGATCGCCGAGCCCGCCGACGTCGGTGACCATCGCGATGCGGACCGTTCCGGCCGCGACGCGGCGGCTCGTGCAGCCGGCGGCGTACGCTGGGAGAGCCGCCAGGGCCGCGAGCGCAGCGCGCCGGGGAAACCGCACGCCGCTCTCCTACGACGCGGGTGCGGGGTGGCCCCTCGGCTGCGAGGAAGAGTCGCACGTGTCCGTGTCACGTCCGCCCGACGTCCCTCGCCCGCGCCGCACCTCGCGCGCGGAGCGCCGCGTGACGTTCTGGCTGAAGACCCTGGCGCTGATCGCGGTCGCGATCTACCTGCTCGTCGGCGTCCTCGAGTTTCTCGGCAACGTCAAGGCGACCGCGATGCTCTTCGTCATCGCGCTGTTCTTCGCGTATCTCGTCTATCCGCTCGTGCGCCGCCTGAACGAACGGCTGCCGCTGGTGTGGTCGATCCTGCTCGTCTACGTCGCGATCGCCATCGTCGGCGCGGCGATCCTGCAACTGCTGATCCCGCCCCTCCTCTCCGACATCCAAAGCGCCGCGAAAGCGATGCCGGGCATCGTGACGCACCTCGTCGCGTTCGTGCAGGATCCGAACAATCGTTTCACCCGGTGGATCCCGCCGAACGAGCGCGTCTACCTCACGACGGTGCCGGAGCAGATCATCGGGTGGGTGCAGACGAACGCGCTCGACACCGCGAGCAAGACGGTGAACGTGCTCCTCTCGACGGTCTCCGTGATCGCGACGATCATCGTCGTACCGGTGCTCGCCGCGTACATGCTGCTCGATGCGGAGAACCTCAAGGCCGGATTCCTCGGGCTCGTGCCCGCGAAGAACCAGGAGAAGGCGGAGACGCTGATCGCCGAGCTCGACCGCGTCGTCGGCGGCTTCATCCGCGGTCAGCTGATCGACGGCTCGATCCTCGGCGCGATGCTGACGATCATGCTGACGATCACGCACGTTCCGTACGCGCTGCTGATCGGCGTCGTGTCCGGCGCGCTCAACTTCATCCCTTACGCGGGCGCGCTCATCGCGTTCATCCCGGCGGTGATCCTCGCATTCACGTTCGGCGGGCTCGGCCACGCGGTGCTCGTCGCGATCTTGATCTTCGTCATCCATCAGATCGACGGCAACTTCGTCGCCCCGCGCGTGCTGAAAGAGAACGTCGGCCTCTCGCCGTTCTGGATCGTCATCTCGATCCTCGGCGGAAGCGAGCTGTTCGGTCTGCCGGGAACGTTCCTCGCCGTGCCCGTCGCGGCGATGATTCGGGTGCTGCGCGAGCAGCTGCTGCCGCGTTCCGTCCCGCTGCGCGCGGCGGCGCCCGCGCTGACGAAGCGCCCGCTCGATCGAAACGCAGCCGCCGGTCGCGACGCCGCGCGCGGTGAAACCGGCGCCGTGAGCACGGTCGCGGCCGGCGTCTTCCCGGGACGCAAGCGCGTCGCGCGCGTCGACGTCGTCGGCGTGCCCATGGACCTCGGCGCCGACCGCCGCGGCGTCGACATGGGACCGTCGGCGATCCGCTATGCACGCCTGAAAGAATCGCTCGAGAAGCTCGGCATCGAGGTGACGCGATCGCGGCAACTTGCCGTGCCCGTGCCGGAGTCCGCGAGCATCGCCGAGGCGAACGCGAAGTACTTTCCCATCATCAAGGCGGTGTGCGATGAGCTTGCCGTCCTCGTGCACGCGTCGTGCGCGACGCGGGCTTTCCGCTCGTGCTCGGGGGCGATCACTCGATCGCGATGGGAACGATCGCCGGCGTCGCGCGCGCGCGCGGCCGCGCGCCGGGCCTGATCTGGGTCGACGCGCACGGCGACATCAACACGCCGCATGACGTCGCCGACGGGCAACGTGCACGGCATGCCCGTGCACTTCGCGATCGAGGAGCACGCCGTCGATCCGCAGCGCATGGCGTTCATCGGCCTGCGCGACGTCGACGACGGCGAGAAGGCCGTCATCCGCGAGCTCGGCGTGCGCGCGTTCACGATGGCCGACGTCGACCGCCTCGGCATGAGCCGCGTGATCGACGAAGCGCTTGCGATCGTTGCGAGCGGCGAGAACTCGGTGCACGTGAGCTTCGACATGGACGGCGTCGACCCGCACGAAGCGCCGGGCGTCGGGACGCCGGTGCGCGGCGGCATCAGCTATCGCGAAGCGCACCTGCTCATGGAAGCGGTCGCAGAGAGCGGCACGCTGGGCTCGCTCGAGATCACCGAGATCAACCCGATCCTCGACCGGGAGAACCAAACGGCAATTCTCGCAGTCGAGCTGATCCTCAGCGCGCTGGGCAAGACGACGCTATAGTGGATCGCCTTCGGCGAATCCGTCGCGTTCGGGCTTCGCCCGAGCCGCCGCGACACGCAGCGAAACCTCGATGTCACCCTGAGCTTGTCGAAGGGTGAGCGCGCAAGAACGCCAACGAGCCGCGGCTCTGCGGTAAACATCGGCTCTCACCCTTCGACGAGCTCAGGGTGACATCGAGGCTTACGGGCGCGCCGCGAGGTCCGTTGCGCGCAGCGCGTTGCGGCCGATCACGCAGATCGGCACGTCGCGCCAGCGCGTTTCGAGGCGTTCGTCCCACGCGTCGGTGAACGTCACGCCGTCGATGCCGCCGAGCAGGCAGATCTCGTCGTCGCCTTCGCCGTAGCGGAACTCGTAATCGACGTCGGCCAAGTCGGGGACCTCGATGCCGTCGAGCGGCGCGCCGATGCGCGCGAGCGCGCGGTACACGCGTGCGGCGTTGTCGTCGTCCGCGTCGTACCACAGACAGTGATCGCGCGCATCGGTCGTCTCGCCGTGCAGCCGCCTCGCGAGGCCTCCGATCACGAGCGTGCGCGCGTGCTCCTTGGCGAGCGCGCACAGCAGCTCGGCGAAGACGGCAAGATCGGCCACGGCGACACCTCGCTCTCTCGGCGGTATCTCTGCGCTACTCCGGGAACGTCGCCCGGTCCCGCTTGACGCCTCGCAGGCAAGGGACGGCTCTTCCTCGCATCGCTACGCATCGGCTTTCTGCGCCCAGTCGCGACTCGCCGCGACGGCGTGGTGCCAGCGCGTCATCTCGCGATCGCGCTCGGTGTGCGTCATCGCCGGCTCGAAGCGCGCGTCCGCGCGCCATAACGCCGAGAGCGCATCGAGGTCGCGCCAGAAGCCGCATTGCAGCCCGGCGAGGGACGCCGCGCCGAGCGCGGTCGTCTCGAGACACGCGGGCCGCACGACGGGCACGCCGAGCAGATCGGATTGGCGCTGCATGACGAGTCCGTTCGCCGACGCTCCACCGTCTGCACGCAGCTCCGCGAGGCGCACACCGGCGTCCTGTTCCATCGCCTCGACGACGTCGGCCGTCTGATACGCCATCGCGTCGAGCGCGGCACGCGCGAGGTGGGCGCGCGTCGTGCCGCGCGTGAGGCCGACGATCGTGCCGCGCGCGTACGGGTCCCAGTACGGCGCGCCGAGGCCGGCGAACGCGGGCACGAAGAAGCAGTCGCCGCTGTCGGAAACCTCGCGCGCGAGCCGTTCGACGTCCGACGCGTGCGCGATGATCCCGAGGCCGTCGCGCAGCCACTGCACGGCGGCGCCGGTGACGAAGATCGAGCCCTCGAGCGCGTACGTCGCGCGCGCTACGTCGAACGCGAACGCGATCGTGGACAGCAGACCGTGCTCGCTGCGGACCGCGCGATCGCCGGTGTTCATGACGACGAACGAGCCGGTTCCGTACGTGTTCTTTGCGACGCCGGGCGTGAAGCCGGCCTGCCCGATCAGGGCGGCTTGCTGATCGCCCGCGACCCCGGCGATCGGTGTCGCCGCGCCGAGATGTTCGGCTTTCGCCGTGCCGAACGCTGCGGTGCACGGCAGGACCTCCGGCAAGATCGCACGCGGCACGCGCAGCGCGTGCAGCAGCTCGTCGCTCCAGCGCATGCGGTGGATGTCGAACAGCATCGTGCGCGACGCGTTCGTGACGTCGGTGACGTGGCTCGCGCCGCCGGTCAGGTTCCAGATCAGCCAGCTGTCGACGGTGCCGAACGCGAGATCGCCCGCCTCGGCGCGCGCGCGCGCGCCGTCGATGCCATCGAGCAGCCACGCGATCTTCGTCGCGGAGAAGTACGGATCGATGACGAGTCCCGTGTGCTCGGCGACGAGCTCCCCGAGGCCGCGCTCCCGCAGCGCGTCGCACATCGCTGCCGTGCGGCGGTCTTGCCAGACGACGGCGTTCGCGATCGGTCTCCCGGTCGCGCGGTCCCAGAGGATCGTCGTCTCGCGCTGGTTGGTGATCCCGATCGCGGCAACGTCGGACGCAGCGACCCGCGCGTTGCGCAGCGCGTTGCGCGCGGTCTCGAGCTGCGTCGACCAGATCGCGTACGGATCGTGCTCGACCCATCCGGGGCGCGGAAAGAGCTGCGGCAGCTCGCGCTGGTCGAATCCGACGACGCGCCCGTTCGCGTCGAAGACGATCGCGCGCGACGACGTGGTGCCTTGATCGAGCGCGAGGACGACCGCCACGCGTCAGCGCGCTCGGCGTCCGTCGCCTTCCAGCGACGCCAAGAGCCGCTCGCCGCGCGTACGCACGGCCGCGGTTCCCGTGTCGATCGCCTTGCGGATCGCCGGGAGCACCATGCGGCGCAGCGACGGGTCGTCCAGCGCGATGTCGGCGAGGGCTTGGAGCGCGGACGTCTTGACGATCGCGCTGCCGTCGTCGAGCCAGCGCCGCAGCGCGCCGATGAACGCGCGCTGCTCGTTCGGATCGAGAGGCGCGCGCGGCAGCATCTGCGCGAGGTGCCAGCGGAGCGACGGCTGGTCCGTCGTTTCCGCGAGCGCGAGCAGCGCGGCACGGTGCGGCTCCAGCAGGTCCGGCATCGCGCGCGTGATCTTCTCGGCCGCGTCGGCGGCGCGCATGCGCACGACGGGGTCGTCGCCGCCGAGGCACGCGATGAGCTCGCCGAAGCGCTGCGGTGCGTGGAGGACGACGTCGACCACCGCGCCCACGCCGTGGAGCTTGCGCGGATCATCGCCGTGCAGCAGCTCCGCGAACGCCGTCATAGGCGAAACTCCTCGACGCCGCCGGGATCCGGAAATACTTTGCCGGGGTTCATGATGCCGAGCGGATCGATCGCGTCCTTGATCGCGCGCATCACCGCGATCGCATCGCGGCCGAGGTCGAGCTCCATGAACTGCTTCTTCAGCACGCCGATGCCGTGCTCGCCGGAGAGCGTACCGCCCAGCTCGACCGTCGCCTCGAAGATCGCGCGCGCGGCGGCGGCGACGCGCGCCATCTCTTCGCGATCGCGCTTGTCGCACAGGATGTTCGGGTGCAGATTCCCGTCGCCGATGTGGCCGAAGATCGGAATCTCGAGCGCGTGCTCGCGCGCGATCGCGCGCACGCGACGGATGAGCTCCGCGATCCCGCGCGGCGGAATGCAGACGTCTTCTCCCAGCTTGTTGCGGCGCCGCCGCGCGAGCGCCGGCGAGATCGACCGCCGCGCGGTCCACAGCGTCTCCGCCGCCTCGTCGCTGTGCGCGACGCGCACGCCGGTGGCGCCGTGCGCGCGCGCGACGCGCTCGATCGCCGCGAGCTCGTTCGCGAGCGCGCCTTCATGGTTGCCGTCGACGCCGAAGATCAGGATCGCGTCGGCATCGACCGGCAGTCCGATCGGTGCGTTGCTCTCGACGCAGCGCATCGTCAGGTTGTCGAGCAGCTCGATCGCCGACGGCAGCACGCCCTCCGACAGCACCGCCGTCGCCGTATCGGCCGCGTCGTCGATGCGTGCGAACGTCGCCATCGCCGCGCGCGCGAATCGCGGCTTCGCCAACAGCCGCAACGTGATCTCCGTGATCGTTCCGAGCGTGCCTTCCGCGCCGGCGAAGAGCCGCCGCAGATCGTAGCCCGTGACGTTCTTCACCGTGCGGCCGCCGGTGCGGATCACGGTGCCGTCGGGCAGGACGATCTCGAGCGCGAGCACGTAGTCGGCGGTCACGCCGTACTTCAGGCAGCGCGCACCGCCCGCGTTCTCGGCGACGTTGCCGCCGATCGCGCTCTGCTTCAGGCTGGACGGGTCGGGCGGGTAGAACAGCCCGCGCCGCTCGACTTCGGCCTGCAGCCGTGCGTTGACCACGCCGGCCTGCACGACGGCGACGCGATCGATCGCATCGATCTCGAGGATGCGGTCCATGCGCGCGACGCCCAGCACGATGCTGCCGCCGAGCGGCACGGCGCCGCCCGACAGACCGCTGCCCATCGCGCGCGGCGTGATCGGAACGCGGCGCGCGCTCGCGATGCGGTGCACGGCCGCGACCTGCGCGGTGGTCTCCGGCAGCACGACGAGCGGCGGCGCGTGCTCGTAGAACGTGCCGTCGTAGCCGTACGCGATCAGGTCTTCGGCGTCGGTCAGGACGCCGCCGGGTACCGCGGCGCGCAGGACTTCGACGAGCTCGACGGCGGGCTCCACCATCGACGCGGCGTTCCCGCGGCGGGGACGCGAAGCCCTCCAGGGGTATAGTCTCGAGGTCATGCCCGACGTCATCACTTCGGAGTACCGGCTCTCTACCGAGGACGGTCTCAAGAACTTCGTCTCGACGGTGCTCGCGAAGGTCGGCGTGTCGCCGGACGACGCGGCGATCGTCGCCGACGTGCTCGTCGCCGCAGACATGCGCGGCATCGAATCCCACGGCGTCGCGCGTCTCGAATCGTACTACGTCAGCCGTATCCGCAACGGCCAGCTCGAAGCGCGGCCGTCGGTGCAAACCGTTCGCGAGACGCCGACATCGGTGCTCGTCGACGCCGGGAACGGTCTCGGTCATCCGGTCGGCAAGCGCACGATGGAGCGCGTGCTGCACAAAGCCGCGCAGACCGGCGCCGCGTTCGGCGCCGTGCGCAGCTCGAACCACTTCGGCATCGCGGGCTACTACGCGATGCTGGCGCTCGACCGCGATCTGATCGGCATCGCGTCGACGAACAGCGTACGCTACGGCGCGCCGACGTTCGGCAAGGACGTGCTCCTCGGAACGAACCCGCTCGCATTCGCAATCCCCGCGAAGAACGAGCCCGCGTTCGTTCTCGACTTCGCGACCACGACGGTGCCGAAGGGCAAGCTCGAAGTCTACAATCGCAAGGGCAAGCAGCTGAATTCCGGGTGGGCGATCGGCCCGGACGGCCACGAAACGCGCGATCCGAACGTCGCGCTGCAAGGTGCGCTGTTGCCGCTCGGCGGGTTCGGCACGGACGCCGGCGGCCACAAAGGCTACGGGCTCGGACTCCTCGTCGACATCTTGTGCGGCGTGCTGTCGGGCGGCAAGTTCGGCAACGATCTGCCGATCGCGTCCGATCCGCCGCTGCCGGGACGCATCTCGCACTTCTTCGCCGCGTTCTCGATCGCCGGTTTTCGCGATCCCGAGCAGTTCAAGGCGGACATGGACACCGAGCTGCGCGCGTTCAAGGACTCGGCGAAGGCGCCGGGTCACGACCGCATCTACGTCGCCGGCGAGATCGAGCACGAGAAGACGCTGGAAGCGCGCCGCAACGGCGTGCCCGTGCACGTGAAGGTCTGGGACGGTCTCGAGAAGCTCGCGGGCGAGCTCGGCATCCCCTTCGACATCGAGAAGCGCTGACGCGTGCGTCAACTCCGCAGCGTGACGGTTCCCGCGCAGGGCAAGCCGTTACACGCGGCGGGCGTGAAGCGCGCGGCGAGGAGCCGCGCGCGCAACTGATCGAGGGCAGCGTCCGCAGGCGCGCGCACGAACTCGATCGCGGTCGCGTGCCCGTTCTCGTCGACGCTGATGCGCACGACGAGGCCGGTGACGCCGCTCAGCAGCGTGCTGCGCGCGGCCGGATCGATCGACGCGGGATACGTTTCCCCGAAGTTCCCGATGCCGTCATCGCGCGCGACGACGACCGCGGACGGTGCGGGCGTGGCGATCGGCGGCGTCGCCGGAGCGGTCGCCGTCGCGGGCGCGGGAGCCGCCGTCGGTCGTGCCGCGGGCGCCTCGTCCGCTGCCGCGGTGAGGGCCTTCAATGTTCGCGGCGCGGCGCTCGCACGAACGACCGGCTCGACGGCGTCGGCGCGGTGTTCGGGGGCGACGACGAGCTTGCGCGCCGCATGCTCGTGCGCGACCGCCGCATGGATTTCCGGCACGGGCTGCACGACCAGCGGCGCCGGCACGCGCGTCACGACGATGTCGGGCGGCGGCGGGCGGCGTTCGATCTGAATCAAGCGCGCGAGCAGCGTGCGTTCGTCGGGATCGTCGGCCGGGGACCACGGCCTTGCAATGCCGACCAGGACGGCCAGCGCGCAGAGATGGAGCGCGATCGAGGCGGCGATCGCGACTCGGTCACGCCGTGAGGTTCGAGCGGCGAACGCCATCGCTGGTCCATGCTAGGAGTCCGACGCCGTCGCGTATGCAACCTTTCGCGCGCCGAAACGGTGAAGTGAACGATGGGTCGAGACACCGGCATGGTCCTGTATCAAGCGGAGTGGTGCCCGTATTGCGCGCGCGTGCGCCGGAAGCTCAACGACCTGCTGCTCGACTACAAGATCGTGAGCGTCCCGCACTCGCACGCGCAGCGCGACGAGGTGCGCCGCGTGTCGGGGCAGACGTCGATCCCGGTTCTCGTCGACGGCGACGTGGTGCTCGACGACGACGACGACATCATCCCGTACCTCGACCGGACCTACGGATCGCAGGCCGCGTCCGCGTAACGCGGGCTACTCGGCCGAGAGGTGCACCGGCGCGGCGCTCTTGCGCCGTCGCGGCAGCACGAACACCAGCGGCAAGAGGATGAACGTCAGCGCGCCCAGCGCCCACTGACAGTCGGCGTACGCCATGACGTTCGCCTGTACGACGATCTGCTGGTAGAGGTCCATGACCGCGGCCGTCGAGCTGTGCAGGTGCTGCACGAGGAGCTGCAACGCGGTGTTGTCGGGCGTCGCGGTCTGGGCGAGCACCGTCTGGTGGAAGGCATCGCGCCGCGCTAAGAGCGTGACGAGCGCCGCCGTCGAGAACGAGCCGCCGAGCTGCAGCGAGAGCGATTGGAACGCGGCAGCTTTCGGGACCGCCTCCGGCGGGATCGAGCTCAGCACCGCGATCTGAATCGGCGTGAACAGCAGTGCGAGCGCGATGCCGGCCATGATCGCCGGTCCCAGCAGCGAGGCGAAGTCGTTCTGGGACGTCGTGATATAGCCCAGCCAGATCTGGCTGATGCCGACCAAGGTGAATCCGACGACGAGCAGGATGCGGATGTCGACCTTGCCGCCGCCGGCGAGGCGCGCGATGAACGGCGTGAGCAGCGCGATGAACGCGGCGCGCACGAAGATCAGCTCGCCCGACAGCGTCGCGGTGAATCCGAGGATGCCTTGCACGTACTGCGGCAGGATGACCGTGGCGCCGAACAGCACCGAGCCGATCGCGAAGCCGAGCGCGCTGCCCGCCGCGATCGCACGATACTTGAACGCGCGCAGGTCGACGATCGGCCGTTTCGCGCCGAACAGCTCCCACCCGACGAACGCCGCCAAGCCGGCGACGGTCGTGAACGCCAGCACGCGGATCAGCGGGTCGTCGAACCAGTCGTTCCGCTGACCTTCGTCGAGGATGTACTGCAGCGAGCCGAGGCCCGTCGCAAGGAGCGCGAGCCCGGCGCCGTCGACCGGCACGGGTTTCGGATCGGACGGATTCCGCATCATCGTCAGGATGACGATCGATGCAAAAATGCCCGGCACCAGGTTGATGAAAAACACCCAGTTCCACGAGAAGTTGTCCGTCAGCCACCCGCCGACCGTGGGCCCGACGGACGGCCCGACGATCGCACCGAGCGCGAACACCGCTTGCGATGCGCCGAGCAGATGGCGCGGAAACGTGTCGCGCAGCGACGCCTGACCCGTCGCGATGAGCCCGCCGCCGAACAGGCCTTGGATGATGCGAAAGACGATGAGCTGCTCGATCGAGCTCGCGATTCCGCACAGCATCGACGCGATCGTGAATCCGATGATCGCGACCGAATAGTACTGCCGCCGCCCGAACCGCATCTGCAGCCACGGCGTGAGCGGGATGACGATGACGGCGGAGATGATATAGCCCGTGACGACCCATGCGCCTTCGTTGACGGTGGCGCCGAGGTTGCCTTGGATCGTCGGCAGCGCGACGTTGACGATCGTCGAGTCGAGGGTCTGCATCAGCGTCGCCGCCATGATTCCGATCGTGATCAGGATCAGCCGGGCGCCGCTCTCGCTGACGTCGCGGTCAGCGGTTATCTGGGTGGCCATGCGTTTGTCGTGCGACGCATCGTCGCACGGCCGCTTGGACCGCGCGCGGACCGAGGTCGGTTTCGGCACTTGCATCGCACCGAAGCAGGCGAGCACGCGCGCGCGCCGGCCGCCGCGCAGTGCGTCAGGCGAGCGCGAGTGCGACGAGCGCGCCGGCGGCCGTGGCGGCCAGGTTCACGACGTCGTTCGTGAAACCGCGGATGCCGCGCACGAGCATGGTCGAGCCTCCGCACGCGTGCGGGTTCGTCTCGCATGCTGCTCCGCACGCCTTGCACCTGCGCAGCTCCTGGAGGGTCGCGCCCAGCACGGAGTCGAGCGTCGCGCCCGCCACACCCGCGAGGGGAAGCGCGAGAATCGCGATCACGACCGCGGCGTGCGCGAGACTCTGAAGCCCCAGCGGCAACGGAATGCCGACGGCGACGGCGGCCGGCGAGGGCGCCGCGATCGCGCGCATCTGCAACGCGACCGACACGATCGCCAGCGCCGTCGTGACGAAACCGATCCACAGCGCGCCGGCGACCTCGGCGGCCGTTCCCGCGAGCGTGACCCCGCCCGAAAGACCGGTCGCCATCGGACGCCCCGTGATGATCGAACGCGGCGGTTGCGCGGCGAGCGTGCCGATCTCGGTCGCGAACGTATCCGCCGTCGCCGCGGCGAGCGCGCCGGCGAAGCCCCACGCCCACCGGAAGTCGTGCGTGATCGCGTAGAGCAATGCGCACAACGCCGCAACGCCGCCGTTGGCGAGTACCTGCATCGCGTCCCGCGGCCCCTGCTTTCCCGCATCGCTCAGCGCGCGCTTGCGCTCGCGCCCGCGCCGCGACAGCAGCACGGAAGGCACGAAGAACGCGAGCAGGATCAACGTGAAACCGAGCTGGCCGCCCGCGAACGTCAGCGTCCCGACGGCGAACGCCGCGACCGCACCTGCGCGGGTGAGCGCGTGCGCGCGCCGCGCGATGAACGCCACGACGCCGGCGAGCGCCGCGCCGACGACGTACACCACCGGCGACACGAGACGCTCGTTACGTAGCGACCGGCACCGACAGCGCGTCGAGCAGGCCGTCGACGGTGAACTCGGCGGCAATGACGTCGACGCGGATGCCGGCTTCGCGCGCGGTCCGCGCCGTGATCGGCCCGATCGCGGCGACGGTCGCGCGCGCGAGCACCAAGTCCGCATCCATGACGTTGCGGACGAAGCCGTGCACGGTGCTCGAGCTCGTGAACGTCACGACGTCCGCGCGCGCCGCCTTGGCGGCGAGATCGGGATCGTGCACGTGTCGTGTCGCGTATGCGGCGACGACGTCGACGCGCCGGCCCTGCGAACGCAGCGTATCGGGCAAGACGTCGCGCGCTTCCTGCGCGCGGTACACGAGCACGCGATCGTCCGGAGCGCTGCGTTCGACGAGCGCATCCGCGACCGCTTCGTTGACGTACTCGGTCGGCACGAGGTCGACGCGAATACCGCGCGCCGTCACCGCCTCGGCGGTCTTCGGGCCGATCGCGGCGATCCGCACGTCGCCGAAGGCGCGCGCGTCGCGACCGAGCTCGCCGAGGCGGTCGAAGAACGCGTCGACGCCGTTCCGGCTCGTGAAGACGATCCAGTCGTAGTCCCGCACGCGCGCGACGGCGTCACGCGCCGCGGCGAGGTTGTCCGGCGGCCCGATCGCGATGGTCGGCGCGAGGATCGGTTCCGCACCGGCTTCCCAGAGCCGTGCGGCAACGTCGTCGGTCTGGTGCGCGGGCCGCGTGATCAGCACGCGTTTGCCGAAGAGCGGCTGCGCGTCGAACCATCGGATTCGGTCGCGCTCGCGGACGACGTCGCCGACGACGACGACGGCGGGCGCCGTGATACCGGTGCGCTCGACCTCGCCGACGATCGTGTCCAGCGTCGCGACGACGACCGCTTGCGACGGCTTCGTCCCTTCGTGCACGATGCCGACGGGCGTGTCGCCGTCGAGGCCGTTCGCGCGCAGCTCGCGCACGATGCCCGCGAGGTTGCCCATCGCCATCAAAAAGACGGTCGTCGCCTTCCGGATTCGCGAGCTTGGCAAAATCGAGCGACGACGCGGTCTTCGTCGGGTCCTCGTGTCCCGTCACGATCGTGAACGCCGTGTTGTGCGAGCGGTGCGTGACGGGGATCCCGGCGTACGCCGGCGCGGCGATCGCCGACGTGATGCCGGGGACGATCTCGAACGGCACGCCGGCTTCCGCGAGCGCCTGCGCTTCCTCGCCGCCGCGCGCGAACACGAACACGTCGCCGCCCTTGAGACGCACGACGTTCTTGCCCTCGCGTCCCAGCCGGACGATCAGCGCGGTGATCTCGTCCTGGCCGAGCGTATGCGCGCCGGCCTTTTTTCCCGACGTAGATCTTCTCGCAGTCGGCCGGCGCGAGTCCCACGATCGCCGGTGACGCGAGGTAGTCGTAGACGAGGACGTCGCATCGCGCCAATGCGCGCGCGCCCTTGAGCGTCAGCAGCCCGGGATCGCCCGGCCCGGCCCCGACGATCCAGACCTTACCGCGCTTGTCACCCTGAGCTCGTCGAAGGGTGACGGACGATCGTGCCCTTTGTGCTTCGTCGTCGCTCATGCTTCGACAAGCTCAGCATGACAACGACGCTCGGCACGACGACGACGCTCGGCACGACAACGACGCTCGGCACGACGACGACGCTCGGCACGACGACGACGCTCGGCACGACGACGACCCTCGGCACGACGATGGCGTCGCGTCACTCGGCGCTATGTTCGACGAGCGTCTGCAGGTCGAAGAGCTCCTCGAGCATCCGGGCGTGCTGCAGCGCTTCGGTGCGGTCCCCGACCGCCTTGTCGCGCATGCGAACGATCGCCGTGTGCAGCAGCTTCGACACGATCGTCAGCGACATGCCGGTGATGACGACGCGCTGCCGCTCCGTCAGCTCCGGACAGCGCGCGAAGAGCCGCTCGACTTCCGATTCGCGAATGGCCTCCGCTTTGCGCGTCAGCGACGCGATCACCGGGACCGCGACGCGCGACTGATACCACTCGTGATAGCGGTCGACGTGCGTTCCGATGATCTGTTCCACCATCGGAATCGCTTCGCGGCGCTTCTCGAGCGTCACGTCGACGATACCTTTCAGCGCGTCGATGTCGACGACCCCGACGCCCGGGATGCGGGCCACCTCCGGATCGACGTCGCGCGGCACGGCGATGTCGATGACCGAGAGCGAACGCCACGGGCGTGCGAGCATCGCTTCCGCGACGTTCCCGGGCGTCAGCACGAAATGCGACGCGCCGGTCGACGTGATGACGACGTCCGCCTCTTTGAGCGCATCGACGAGCCCCGGCATCTCGGCGACACGCGCGATGCGGCCGAGCTCGCGCGGCCACTTCACGCGCGCGCGTATGCGTTCGGTTCAGCACGACGACGTCGGTTGCGCCTTCGGCTTTCAGCCGGCGCGCGGCGAGCGCGCCCATCTTCCCGGTGCCGACGACGAGCACCGTCTTCCCGCGCAGATCGCCGACGTGCTCCTTCGCGCACCGCGCGGCCGCGCTCGCGATCGACGTCGAGTCGCCCGAGATCGCCGTGTACGTGCGCGCGTCCTTGCCGGCATGCAGCGCCTCGCGGAAGAGCATGTGCAGCGTCTTGCCGAGCGAGCGCGCGCGCTGCGCTTGCACGAACGCGTCCTTGACCTGCCCGAGGATCTCCGCCTCGCCGATCAGCATCGAGTCGAGCCCCGTGCTGACGCGGAAGAGGTGGCTCACCGCCTGCGTGCCGAGCAGCGTGTACATGTACGAGTCCATGTCGGACACGTCGCCGTGGCGGAAGTTGCCGAGGAACGCCTTGAGGTGTGCGACCCCGATCTCGTAGTCCTCGAGCTCGGCGTAGATCTCGAGGCGTCCGCACGTCTGCAGCATCAGCGCTTCGCGGACGGCCTCGTAGTCGCGCAACGCGATCAGCGCCTCGCCCATCCGGTGCGGCGGGAACGCATGGCGTTCGCGCACCTCGACGGGGGCGGTGTTGTGCGAGAGCCCGAGGCAGACTAGCGGCATGCGGCCATCGCCTCGTCCGCGGCCGCGATCGTTCGGTCGATGTCGGACTCGGTATGCGCGAGCGAGAGAAATCCTGCCTCGAACTGCGAGGGCGCGAAGTAGAAGCCGCGGTCGAGCATCGCATGGAAGAAGCGCGCGTACAGCGCGGTGTCCGAACGCTTCGCGCTCGCCAAATCCGTCACGGGGCCGTCGGCGAAGAAGAACCCGAACATCGAACCGGCCGACGCGACCGCGTGCGGCGCGCCGTGCCGGCGGAAGACGCCCGCCATGCCTTCACACAGACGTCTCGCCAGACGTTCGAGATGCAGATAGGCGTCGTCCGTGCACATGCGCAGTGTGGCGATGCCGGCGGCCATCGCGAGCGGGTTGCCCGACAGCGTCCCCGCCTGGAACACGTCGCCGTCCGGGGTGAGGCGGTCCATCACGTCGGCCCGGCCGCCGAACGCTCCGACGGGAAGTCCCCCGCCGATGACCTTGCCGAGCGTGGTGAGATCGGGCATCACGCGGTCGCGCGCTTGCACGCCGCCGCGCGCGACGCGGAATCCCGTCATGACCTCATCGAAGATCAGCAGCGCACCGAAGCGGCGCGTGAGATCGCGGAGTAATGCGAGGAAGCCCGGCAACGGCAGCACGAGCCCCATGTTTCCGACATACGGCTCGACGATCACTGCCGCGATGCGATCGGGATTTCGCTCGAACACCGCGCGCACGGCGGCCGCGTCGTTGTACGGGACGACGAGGGTATCGGCCGCCGTCCCGGCGGGGACGCCCTTCGAGTTCGGCACGCCGATCGTGAGCGCGCTCGATCCCGCAGCGATGAGGAACGCGTCGGCCGAACCGTGATAGCAGCCTTCGAACTTGACGATGACGTCGCGGCCCGTGAACCCGCGAGCGAGCCGCACGGCGTTCGCCGTCGCTTCGGTGCCGGACGAGCAGAACCGCACTTTCTCGACGGACGGCACGGCGTCGACGACGAGCTGCGCGAGCTCGGTCTCGCGCTCCGTCGGCGTGCCGAACGACGTGCCGCCGTCGACCGCCGCTCGCAGCGCGGCGACGACCGCGGGATGCGCGTGCCCCGCGATCAGCGGTCCCCACGAGAGGACGTAGTCGAGGTAGCGGTTTCCGTCGACGTCGGTCAGGTACGCGCCGCCGGCTTCCCGGACGAACACGGGCGTGCCGCCCACTCCCGTGAACGCGCGAACCGTCGAGTTGACGCCGCCCGGGATGACGCGCTTCGCCGCCGCGAACGCGGCCTCCGAGCGCGCGCGGGTGACGCCTGCGGTTTTCACGCCAGCGTCTCGCGCAGCTTCGCGTACTCGTCCGGCGTGTTGACGTTCGCGAACGCCCGCTCGTCGCGCACCGCAACGAAGCGCGTGCGGATGCGGTCGATCACGAGCCGCAGCGCACCGTCGCCGCCGAGCAGCACCGGCATGCCTTCGCGCAAGAACGCGTCGCGGCGGTACAGCGCGGCGAGCGGCTCGATGCGTCCTCCGCGGCCCTCGTGCATCGGCACGACGGCGTCGAACAGCGGCGATGCGTGCGACTCGAGGCGGTCGATGAACGCCGCATCGACGAACGGCGCATCGCCTGCGACGGCGAACACCCACTCGCCGCGCATCTCGCTGAACGTCGAAAGCAGGCCCGACAACGGACCGCGCAACGGCCAGCGGTCGACGACCTGCGGCGCGTCGATGTGCGCGGCGATCGCGTCGGGCAGCGGGCCTTTCGTCGACAGCCACGTTTCCCGGCCCGGCGAGACGTTGCGGTACACGCGCACCAGCATCGGCACGTCGCCGACGTCGAGCGCCAGCTTCCCGGGCAGGCGCGTCGCCTCGCCGCCCGCGAGAATGCAGATTTGCGCGCCCCCCACGCTTTGCGTGGGGCCCCCTTCCCGATCTCGCAACGACGTGAGTGACCGGCCTCGATCGTTCTGCGCTCGGTCCATCACCGGTTTCTCTGCAGGTACGATTTCGCGAAGTACGTGATGATGATGTCGGCGCCGGCGCGGGCCATCGCGGTCAGCGTTTCGTCGACGGCGCGCTCTTCGTCGATCCAGCCGTGCTGTGCGGCGGCCTTCAGCATCGCGTACTCGCCGCTGACGTGGTACACCGCGACCGGCAGATCGGTCATCTCGCGCACGGCGCGCACGACGTCGAGGTAGGCCATCGCGGGCTTGACCATCACGACGTCCGCGCCTTCCTCGATGTCGAGGCGCACTTCTTTGAGCGCTTCGCGGAGGTTCGCCGGGTCCATCTGGTACGTGCGCCGGTCGCCGAACGACGGCGTCGACTCGGCCGCGTCGCGGAACGGGCCGTAGAACGCGGAAGCGTACTTCGCCGCGTACGACATGATCGCGGTTTTCGTGAACCCGTCGTCGTCGAGCGCCGTGCGAATCGCGCGCACGCGACCGTCCATCATGTCCGACGGTGCGACGACGTCGACGCCGGCGTGCGCGTACGACAGCGCAGTCGTCGCCAGCACGCCGAGCGTGCGATCGTTGTCGACGTCGCCGGACGCGTCGAGGATTCCGCAGTGGCCGTGGTCGGTGTACTCGCAGTTGCACAGGTCCGCGATCACGAGCATCTCCGGCAGCGCGTCCTTGATCGCGCGCGCCGCGCGCTGCACGACGCCGTTCGGGTCGGAGTTGATCGTTGCGAACGCGTCTTTCTGCGCCGCGTCGGGGATGCCGAACAGCAGCACCGCACGCACGCCGGCGGCGTCGAGCTCGCGGCACTCGCGCACGACCGTGTCGACCGAATAGCGCGAGACGCCGGGCATCGAGCCGATCGGCTGGACGAGCCCGCTCCCGTCGACGATGAACAGCGGCTGGACGAGCCCGTCGGGGTTGACCCGCGTTTCGCGAACCATCGCGCGCATCGCGCCGCTCGAACGTAGCCTGCGCGGTCGCGCGACGAGCGATGCGCGCGCGGTCGCGTCGTGAGCGTGCCGAAGGATCATGCGCGAGTCTCCAGGACGAAGCGGGTGACGGACTGCACGAACGCGCCGACCTCGGCGGACGGTGCGACGACGTCGGGCGGCCAGCCGTGCGCGCCGGCGGTTTCCGACGAGGCGGGCCCCATCGCCGCGACGGCCGGACGGATCCCGCGGTCGCGCAACGTCCCGAGGTATTCGGCGATGGCCGCCACCGATCCCGACGACGGGAAGAGGATCGCCGTCGGGACCCGCGTCCCGAGCGCGGCGGCCGCCGCGTCGCTGTCCGGCGCTTCGACGACCTCGGCGCCGGCGTCGCGCAGCGCGGGAGCGATCCGGCTCGGGCGCGGCTGCGTGCGCGGGAGCAGGAAGACGTGTCCGGTGAGCGGCCCGCCGAGAAGCAACGCTCCGCCCCGTTCGAGCAGGTCGCCGGCCAGCGCCGCGCCGGCGGCCTCGGCGGCGGCCACGTCGCCTGCCGGGACGGCGTCCTCGCGCTCGCCACGGACGACACGCGAGCCGTCGGCGGCGGCGATCGCGGCCACCAGGTGCAGCCGCCCGTCCGCCCAGGTCCCGTAGCACCCGATCGGCGCCGCACAGCCGCCGCGCAGCGTCCGGAGGAACGCGCGCTCCGCGCGCACCGCAAGCGACGCGGCGGGCTCGGCGAGCGCGGCCGCGAGGGCGCCGGCGATCGCGTCCCCGGCGCGCGTCTCGACGGCGAGGGCGCCTTGACCGACGGCCGGCGTCACGTCCTCGACGGCGAACGGAACCGTGTACCGCGCGCGCGCGCCGAGACGCTGCAAGCCCGCCGACGCGAGCACGATCGCGGCGTACTCGCCCTCGCGCAGCTTCCGCAGCCGCGTGTCGACGTTGCCGCGCACGTCGTCGTACGTGAGATCCGCGCGCATCGCGCGCAGCTGCGCGCGTCGACGCGACGATGACGTCCCGACGCGCGCGCCCGGGGGCAGCGCGTCGAACGACGGATAACGCTCGCTGCAGAACGCGTCGCGCGCATCTTCGCGCGCGGTGATCGCCGCGATCGTCATGTCCCCTGCGAGCGCGCTGGGCAGATCCTTCGCCGAATGCACCGCGTAGTCGGCGCGTCCGTCGCGCAGCGCCAGCTCGAGCTCCGTCACGAACACGTTGTCCGTGCCGATCGCCGCGATCGAGCGGTCCTGCACCGCATCGCCGCGCGTCGTCACCGTCAGCACCGTCGACGCGTGGCCGGCGGCGGCGAGCGCCGCCATGACGGCTTTCGCCTGCACCACCGCGAGCGCGCTCGCGCGCGTCGCGCAGACGAGCGGCCGTGAGGCCCTGGGCACGACGCCCGCGAGCGTGTCGACCGCGCGCTCGACCTCGTGCTCGACCGCGCCCGGCGCCATGGCCGCGAGCTCGTCGATGTCGCGCTCCGCGAAGTGACGCATCACCGGCGCGCGCCGGTCGCGCGGCACGACGGCGAGCACGCGCTCGCGCAGCGCCGCGAGCGTGCGCGCCGCGCGCGCGTAGCGCGCGTCGAACGCGACCGCGAGCTCGTCGCGCACGCGCTTCGCGAACGACGGCGAGAGCCCGCCGGAATCGACGGCGACCGTGAGCTCGCCGGCGCGGTGGACGGCGGGCGTGGCGAAGTCGCCGCGCGCGGGTTCGGTCGCGTCGTTGACGAGGATGCCCGCCGCGCGCGCGTCCGCCGCGACCGACGCGTTCGCGGCGGGGTCGTCGGTCGCGGCGAACGCCAGCAGCGCACCGTCGAGGTCGCCGCGTTCGTACGGTCGCGAACGCCACGCGAGCGACCCGTCCGCGGCCATTGCGGCGAGCGACTCGACCACATCCGGGGCGACGACGAGCACGTCCGCTCCCGCCGCGAGCAGACCGCGCGCTTTGCGCTCGGCGACGCGACCGCCGCCGACGACGACCGCGCGCCTGCCGCGGATCGAAAGGGCGACGGCATACACAGGCCTTATCTTCCAGCAGATGCGATCCGTCCCCGCGCGCGCCGCGCTACTGGGCGCGCTGTTTGCCGCGCTGGTCACTCTGCCGGGGCTCGGGGTCGGGACGCTCTGGGACAACAGCGAGACCGCGTACGGTGAAGTCGCACGCGAGATTCTGCTGACGCGCGACTGGGTCGTGATGCACCTCAACGGCCAACCGTGGTTCGTGCAGCCTCCGCTGTACTTCTGGATCGCGGCGGCGTTCGCGAAGCTCCTCGGGGCGAGCGCGTTCGCCATGCGTCTGCCGTCGGCGCTCGCGACGATCGCGATGGGCGGGACGGTCGGCTACGCGACCGCGCGGATCGCGGGCGGCCGCACGGGAACGATCGCCGCGATCGTCCTGTCGACCAGCCTGATGCAGGCGACGGTCGGCCACCTCGCGATCATGGATGCGCTCCTCGACCTGTGCGTGACGGCCTCGATCCTGTGGTGGTTCCGGGCGTTCGAGCCGACCGGCAGCGCGCGCCGGCGCGATTCGGCGTTCGTCGGTGGAGCGGTCGCGCTTGCTCTCGGCACGCTTGCGAAGGGCCCGGTCGCGCCGGTGATCGCGGTGCTCGTGATCGGCGTCTGGCTGGTGTGGGAGCGCGCGTCCGAACGCGCGGCGGCGCCGCGCCGAACCGCGGTCGCCGTCGCCGCGATCGCCTACGCCGCGATCACGCTTCCGTGGTTCGTCGCGCTCGCGGCGCGCGTCGGGCCGGCAGCGCTCGTCGAGCTGATCGGCCACTACACGTTCGGACGCTACACCGGCGTGATCGAGAACCAGACCGGCCCGATCTGGTATTACGTGCCGGTGCTGATCCTCGGCTTCTTTCCGTGGATCGCGTTCGTGCCGGTCGCCGCGGCCGCGGCGATGCGCGAATCGCGCCGGCCCGACGGGCGCTTCGCGCGCCTCGCGATCGTGTGGGCGATCGTGCCCTTCCTGTTCTTCAGCTTCGCGAGCACGAAGCTGCCGAACTACGTCGCGCTGCTGCTGCCGGCGCTCGCGATCGTCGTCGCGCTCTGGTTCGACCGCGTGCGCGCGGGTGCGGACCGCCGAGCCGCGGTCGTTTCCGCGGCGACGATCCCGGTGTTCGTGGGCTGCGTCGCGATCGCGATCGGGATCTTCTCGCGCAGCAACCGGCTCGAGCTCGATACGGCGGCGCTGAATCCGGAGCTCGCGTTTCTCGGCGTCGCGATGCTCGGCGGATCGGTGCTGACGGTCATTGCGATCTCGCGCCGCACGACCGCGGAGTGGTCGCCGTACGTGCTCGCGCTGACGAGCGGTGCGCTGATGCTGTTCATGGCGCTCATCGGCGAGCCCGCCGCGGAGCCGCTCAAGCCGATACCGCCCATCGCCCGCGCGATCGACGCGCGGTGGAAGCCGGGCGACGTCGTCGCGATCGGCGGCGTCAGCGGCGGCAACGGGCTGATCTTCTACACGTCGCCGCCGGTGATCGACTTCAAGAACAACGCCGGCTTCGTCGCGACGGTCTGCGACAACGATGCGGCGTGGATCGTCACGCAGCCGCAGGACGCGCAACGGCTCGCGGCGTTGGCGCGCTCGCACGGCCGCGCCGCGGACGTCGTCATGGAGACGCCGAATGCCGATCACGCGCGCGCCGTGCTCGTTCACGTCGACGGTCCGAAATGCGCGCGCGACTGAGCCGGCGGCGCCGCGGCTATTTCTTCCAGGCCGTGACGTCGGACTCGGCGACGGCCGAGGCTTTGTTGCCCCAGGCGTTGCGGATGTACGTGATCACGTCGGCGATCTGCTTGTTCGTGAGCGTGCCTTTCCACGCGGGCATCTGGCCGTTGTAGCTCGCGCCGTTCACCGCGATCTTGCCGGTGAGTCCGTTCAGCACGATGCCGATGACGCGCTTCGGATCGCCGGTGACGACCGGATTGTGCGCGAGCGGCGGGAACGTGCCCGGCACCCCCGTTCCGGCCGCACCGTGGCACCCGGCGCAGTTCGACGCGAATACGGTCGCCCCGGCGGCGGCGGATGCCGGCGTGGTGCCGCCGCTCGACGCGCTGCTGCTCGACGAGCCCGCCGTGCCCATCGGGCCGCCCGTGAGCGTGCCGTTGTTCTGCGCGGCGACCGCGACCGGCGCGTTCGGGCCGATGATGTTGTGCGCGAGCTGCTGCGTGACGACGTTGTGCTGGCCGACGAAGCTCAGCGCGATCGCGCCGGCCATCACGAGCGCCGTGATGCCGAGCACCCACGGCCGGCGTGAGGGCCGGCGCGACGGGTTGCGGTCGATGAACGGAAGGATCAGCAGCAGCACGATCAGGATCGTCGGACCGATGATCGTCGCGAAGAGGGACGCGAGCTGCACGAATTGCGCGGGAAGGTTGCCGACGACGTCCAGCCCAGCGTACAGCGCGAGGAAATACCAGGCGGGATACGGCACGAACGTCGTGTTGTTCAGGCTCGCCTTGTCGTCGAGCGGCACCGGCGAGAACACCGAGAGCGCGATGATGATCACGAACATCGCGAACGACAGCACGGCGTCCATGAACATCTGATCCGGCCAGAACCGTCCGGGCTTGAGCTTCGGCGCATCGTCGATCGGCGGACCGGCGGGGCCGTTCCAGCGGAAGATCGCGAGGTGCATGCCGACGAGGCCCACGAGCAGCGCCGGCATCAGCCACACGTGGATGCCGAAGAAGCGGTTGATCGTGAGCGTCGTGATGCTGTTGCCGTCCTGCAAGAACGCTTCGATCGCGTGGCCGAGGATCGGTGCGTTGCCCGCCACGTTGATCGCGACGCGCGACGCGAGCAGCGCGTTCAAGTCCCACGGCAGCAGGTAGCCCGTGAGGCCGAGCACGAGCGTGATGATGAACAGCAGCACGCCGACGATCCACTGGAGCTCGCGCGGCTTCTTGTACGCGCCCCACAGCAGCCCTTGCAGCAGATGCATGCCCATGAACGCGATCATCGCCGACGCGCCCCAGTAGTGGAGCGAGAGCACGAAATGACCGGCGGGCACTTTCTCCATGAGGTACTTCGTCGACTCCCACGCCGTGTCGGTCGACGGCGCGTAGTAGAAGCACAAGAAGATGCCCGTGACGATCTGAACGATCATCGCGAACAGCGTCGCGCTGCCGAACGCGTACCAGTACGAAGCGCCGCCCGGGACGTCTTCGGTGAGGAAATCTCTGGCTGCGCTGATCGTGCCGGTGCGCTGGTCGAGCCAGGTCAGCATCGCGTCAGCCGACTTTCTCGACGATCATGTGCGGGTTGTTGTCCGCGTACTCGATCCATGTGATCTGCACTTTGCCCTGGTAGTCGCGCAGCGGCAGCGGATCCAGACCTCGCAGCGCAGGCCCCGCTTCGTGCTTGCCGAGGTTGCTGTACACGGACCCGTGGCACGGGCAGAGGAACTTCTGCTGCGCATCGTTCCACGCAAACTTGCAGCCGAGATGAGGACAGATCGGGCTGAAGACGACGAAGCCCATGTTGAGGACCGGGTACGGCACCTTGTCGGGACCGGAGAAGAGTTCCGGTCGGGCCGCCTGGATCTGCTGCGGCGTCGCCTTGACGGCCCACACGAACTGCTCCTGGTCCGTTGCGCCGATGTACCCGTTCGTCTCGTGGACGTTGAAGCTGACCTTCACCGGCTTCTCGGTCGCCTTCTCGAGTGCCGCGGCTTGCTCGGAGGTGAGCCCGGACCAGACGTCGGTGCTGGCGTCCGACGCCGGGATCAGCGACTCGATGAGCGGGATCGCGAGGCTGATGCCGATCACGCCGCCGATCGCGATGGCGGTCTGGGCCATGAAGGTCCGGCGAGTTTGCTCGCCCGGCGTGCCGGGGTCTTTGTACGCCTCTGCGTGAGCCACGAATCTTCGGTCCTCCGGGATACGACGGCGGGCATGGTGCGGCGCGCGCCTGCCACGCAGTGTAAACGACGAGCCCGGAAACCTCGCGTACCTTCGTAGGAGCCCGAAACGGTCCCCTCGCTCGTCCCCGCGATGCCGGGTCGCGCTCACCGTACCCACAGGACGCGCGCGCGAGTGCGGGGGAAGCACCGCGGATGGAAAGAGGTGGCTCGTGAACGACCAGGAGCTTCAGCAACGGATCGAACGCCTCGTCGCCGAGGAGCACGCGCTGTTCGACAAGGGCGGAACGGTGACGGCCGACGAGCGGCGGCGTTTGGGCGATATCAACGTGCAGTTGGACCGCCTGTGGGACCTGCTGCGCCAGCGGCGCGCACGCGAAGAGTTCGGGCAAGACGCCGGCGTCGCGCACGAGCGCAGCGCCGAGACCGTCGAGAAGTACCTGCAGTAGGCGGCGCGCGGCCGGCGCCGGGCCTTCGCTCAGAAGCGGCGAGGCGGTCCGGCGGGTGCGCCGAACCGTCGCGGCCGTTTCGGCGGGCGTTCGGCCGCGAGCTCGACGGTGATCTGTTTGTCGCCGAGCATCGTGTCGTTGAGTGCGTCGATCGCGGAGCGCGCGGCGTGCGCGCTCGGCACGAACACGTACGCGATGCCTTTGCGGCGACGCGTGCGACGGTCGCGCGGCAGCGCGACGCGTTCGGGATCGCCGCCGTACGGCGCGAACAGCTCTGCGACCTGCGTGCTCGACACACCCTTCGCGATGCCGCGGATCAGCAGGCGCACTTCGACGTGGCGGTTCTCCACCAGCCGCCCGTTCCCGGGACGGCACGCGGCGTCCTGGATTACGCGCGCCGTACGAACTCGAGTGCCGTCAGCGTCGCGGAGACGGACGCGACCTTCACATCGATGAGGCCTCGTGTGCGGAGCGCAGCGCGAACGGCCGTCTCGCCGAGCGGCGCCCCGCGGCCTTTGGTGTAGACGATCCAGATCGGAACGCGTTCTGCGAGCGCGCCGTCGCGCGCGTCGAGGATGCGCTCCAGCACCGCCGCATCGTCGACGCGTGCAACGACGACGTCCGCGGCGCCGCGCTCGACGCGCAGGCCCACCGCAAGCGCGCCGGCGAGCTCGGGCGCGTCGATCGCGCCGTCGACGGCGACGCGCGTGCCGTCGCGGATGCCGAGCTTCTCCGCGAGCGACGGCGGTGCGGTCGTGAGTGCCGTCGCCCACCGCCCGGCCGCGGGTCCCAGCTGGAGCGCGACGTCGTCGTCACCGGCCCGGAAACGAAGCGTGTCGCCGGTGATGCGCACGTCCCGCAATGATGCGCGTGCCGCGGTGGCGTGAAATGCGCCGCGCACCACGATCTGCGCGGCGTCGAGGTGCACCGTCACCTCGCCGGTGCGCGCGCCCCACGACGCCGCGCAGCGCGCTTCGCGGCCCACTTACGCGGGGCCGAGGGCGGGATGATGCCGCCAGAGCGGCATCGTGCGCATGTAGGCGCGCGTGCGCCGCTCGGCTTCGTCGCGTTCGACGCCGTCGCGCTGCAGCGACCACTGCACCATGCGCTCGAACCGCTCGTCGAACTCTTGCAGCGTTCCGTCCGCCTTGCTGCAGTAGCGGCAGTGGCGGCTGTGCGCGTCGCCCGGCGCGTGATCCTCCGGACCGTTCATCTCGTAACCGCAGCTGTCACATTTCGCCATCGGTGTGCTCCTCGCCGGCGCGCACGAGCGCGCGAAGCCCGCGGACCAGCGCGTCGCGCTCGGCCGCCGTCATGCGCGCGAGCGCGGCGCGCAACGCATCGTCCGCGAGCACGCTCGGCGCGCGGTTCGCGCGCCGAGCGCCTTGCGGCGTCAACCCGACGAACACGCGCCGTGCGTCGCGCCGGTCGCGCATCCGTCCCACGTAGCCCTTCGCTTCGAGCCGGTCGACGAGCTCCGTCGTCGTCGACTTCTTCCCCCCCGATGCATCGGCGAGCTCGCCGAGCGTCGAGGGTCCCGCCTGCGCGAGATGCTGCAAAATCCACAGCATGCGCGGCGTCACGTCGGTGCCGGGAAGGCGCTGCTTCGAGACGTGAAAGCGATGGTAGACCGCGGGGTACAGACGTGCGACGTCGGCGGTAGCCTCGTCGAGATCGTTCGTCACGAACCACTCTAGCGCCGAACGATCCGGCCGTCAAGGCCGCGCGCGCCCCGCGGCGGAAATCCGCGCGCATGCCCTTCACCCTCTCGCGCGTCGTGCCGATCCTGCGCATGTTCGACGTCGCGAAAACGCGCGAGTTCTACGTCGGCTACCTCGGCTTCGCGGTCGACTTCGAGCACCGTTTCGACGACGACGCGCCGCTGTTCATGCAAGTCTCGCGCAACGGCGCGGTGCTGCAGCTCAGCGAGCATCACGGCGACGGACCGCCCGGCGTGCACCTCACGATCCTGATCGCCGCGGGGCTCGACGCGCTGCATGCGGAGTTGCGCGCGAAGCGCTATCGCTACATGCGACCCGGCATCGTGACGACCGAGTGGGGCACGCGCGATCTCAACGTATGGGACCCGGTCGGCAACCGCATCGGGTTCAGCGAGCCGATCGACCGCTGAACCTGTGCTTACGGTGCCGCCCCGGCGGCCTTCGTCTTCTCGACGCGGTCGAGATCCGCGATGTGCGCGTTCCGGTAGCGCTGGTTCGACGCGAGCTCGTTGTTCAGACGCCGCACGCGCCGGTGCACGCCGAATGACTCGACGCTTTCGCGATGGTAGGTGCTCACGACGGTCAGCACGATGCCGATCGCGGCGACCGCGGTGAGCGCGATCGCTTCGACCGACGGCGACAGCGCGAGCGCTCCGTCCGCGCCGCCGGACGCGCGCTGCGCCGCGGCTTGCGTGAGGTTTGCCGAGGCGGTCGTGTACGCGACGCGCAGCATGTAGCCGATGACGAGGTAGCCGGCGGCGATGAAGCCGACGACCGCGAGGAAGATCGTGTCGACGAGGTGGCCGCCCTCGGGCGCGCGCTCGCGCCGCAGCAGCTCGCCGAGGAAGATCGCGACGATGACGCCGATCGCGGTGAACGTCACCGTCAGCGCGGTCTGCAGCCAACCCGTCTGGTAGAAGACCTGCGTGAACATCGATGCCGGCACCCATTCGAGCGCGACCGCGATAACCGCGAGCACGACGTACATCGCGAACGGCCAGCCGCGCGCGTGATCCGGGAGGCCGTCGCGCCGTGCGACGGCCGCGTCGAGCCCGGTCTGCAAATCGGTGCACGCGGCTTCGTAATGCTTCACGCGCTGGCCGAGCACCGCGTGCCGCTGCGCGCTCGCGCGCCGGTCGGCATCGCGGTGGCTCGAGCCGACGAATCCGCCGGTGCGAACGATGCGCGCCTCGTCGGGCGGCGTCGTGCCGTTCTGGCTGCTATGGATGAAGTCGCCGTTCGTATGCATCGAAACGCGTCTCTCCCGCTTGCACTGTACGTGCGGTCAGGCCGTCATCCGTGAGCAGAAAACAGTTGGCCGGGGAACGAACGGAGCCTCCCGTGCTGCGAACGATCCTCTCCGTCACGCTCGGTCTCGGGACACTGATCATACTCTCGAGCGCGCCGGCAGTTTCACAGGGCGCTGCGACGCGCCCCGACGCGTGTCCGGTCGACGACGCGTTCTGGAACGCGCGCTTCGCGCCGGCCTCGCGGATCGAGCTGCTCGTCGCCGCCGGCAACACCGTGCCGGCCGATCCGCGCGTGCGGACCCTGTACGGGCGGCTCGCGGCCGCGGTGATCGACTGCGTGCCGCCCGGAACGCGCGCCGACGTCTATCCGATCACCGACTTCGGCGTCGGACGCGGTCCGGTGTTCGCGGGCACGGCGCCGCGTGCGACGTCGAATACCTTGCTTGATCAGCGCGACCGTGAAGCGTTCGCACGCTCGTCGGAGGAACGCATCGACGGTATCCTCGGCGTGCGTCGCGCGTACACGGGCTCCGACCCGCTCGGCACGCTGTACACGGTGGGCGAAAGCGTGCACGCCGCGCCGGCGAGCGGACCGGCCCTGATCGTCCTCGTCACGAACGGCTGGCAGCAGACGCCCACGCTGAACCTCTTCCGCTACAACGACGATCCGTCGAAGCACGCGGACGAGATCGTGCGCCGCCTGCGCCGCGAAGGCGCCCTGCCGAACCTGTCCTCGACGGCCGTCGCTTTCGCGGGCGTCACGCGCGGCGACGTGCACATGAAGATGGGGTACCGCGAGGTGATCGGGCTGCGCCGGTTCTGGAACCGTCTGATCACGGCGGCCGGCGGCACGCTCGTGAACTTCGATGAAGCGCTCCCCGGCATCGTCACGCCGCTCTGATGCGACTTACGAGGAGCAGCTGACCTCGAGCCCGCGGTACTGCGCCGGGGCGGGCTGCGCCCACGCTTCGTGTTCGGGATGTTCGTCGAACGGCGTGCGCACGACGTCGAGAACCGTGCGGACGACGGTGTCGTCGCCGGCTTCGCACGCCGCGATCGCTTCTTGCGCGACCCAGTTGCGAAGCACGTACTTCGGGTTCGCGCGCCGCATCGCCGCGCGCCGCTCGTCGTCGGAACGCGCTTCCGCGGCCGCGCGCTCCGCATAGCGCGCGAACCACGCGCGCGACGACTCGTCCGCGCCGAGCATCGCCATCGCGCGCTCATCGTCGTGCGAGAGCGCGCGCCAGAAGTTCGTCCAGTCGACGCGCCGTGCTTCGAGCATGCGCAGCAGCTCGAACACGAAGTCGGCGTCGTCGTCCGCAGCGTTCGACAGGCCGAGCTTCGCACGCATCAGCGCGAGAAACGTCGCGCGATAGGTCGGCGCGAACGTTGCCAAGATCGCTTCCCGCGCCGGGCGGTCGATCAGCGACGAGAGCGCCTCCGCGAGCGCGTAACAGTTCCACAGCCCGATCGTCGGCTGACGGTCGAACGCGTAACGTCCCGTCTCGTCGCTGTGGTTGCACACGAATCCGGATTCGTACGCTTCCACGAAGCCGTACGGTCCGTAGTCGAGCGTGAGTCCGAGAATCGAGAAGTTGTCCGTGTTCATCACGCCGTGCGCGAACCCGACGGACTGCCAGCGCGCCATCAGCGTCGCGGTGCGCTCGACGACGGCGGAGAAGAGACGCGCGTAGCGGTCGTCGCCCGATCCGCACTCCGGATAGTACCGGTCGATCACGTAGTCCGCGAGCGTCTTCACGCGGTCGGGCTCGTCGCGGTAGTGGAAGATCTCGAACGAACCGAACCGCACGAACGTCGGCGCCATGCGAATCACCGTCGCAGCGCGCTCGATGCGCTCGCGCCGCACGGGCTCGTCGCCGGCCGCCATCGCGAGCGCGCGCGTCGTCGGCACGCCGAGGTGATGCATCGCCTCGCTCGCGAGAAACTCGCGCACGGTCGATCGCACGACCGCGCGGCCGTCCGCGAAGCGCGAGAACGCCGTGATGCCGCCGCCTTTGAGCTGCAGCTCCCACGGACCGCGCGGCGTGTGTACCTCGCCGAGCAGCAGCGCGCGCCCGTCGCCGAGCTGCCCCGCCCACACGCCGAACTGATGTCCGCCGTACATCGCCGCGACGGATTCCATCCCGGGCACGAGCGCGTTGCCGGCGACGAGCGCGGTGAACTCGGGCCGATGCTCCTCGCCCGGACGAAGATCGATCAAGGCCGCGGCGTCAGCGCTGAAAGCGACGAGGCGCGCGCCCGGAATGCCCGACGGCGCGCGGCGCTCGACGAACGGATCGCCGAGGGCGGCGAACGAGTTCGAGAACTCGAGCTCTTCGAGCGCCCGCTCGCGCGGCGGTGCGATGGCCATCGATCCTTGAACCGCACTCGGGCGGCAGGCCGTTGCGAGGCGCGTGTGGTTCTCAGCAATTCGCGGGACACTGCGCCGTATGCGTGGATTCGTCGGCGGGTTCGTCGCCGCCATCATTCTGCTCGCCCTCGTGGTCGTCGCCGCGATCGAGACCGGCCGCGTTCCCGCGCGCGCCGACGGGCCGCTCTTGCCCGGCGAGAGATGGGCGTCGAAGACGTCGCTGAATGCGACGATCGGTCGCGAAGCGCCGAAGCCGCCGTATCCCTACTCGCCGGCGACGGACGCCGACATCGTGCAAGGCGCGCGCCTGTACGTGCAAAACTGCGCGATCTGTCACGGCACCGGACACAGCACGCCGGACAGCATCGCTCGCGGCCTCGGCGTGAAACCGCCGCAGTTCACGAAGCACGGCGTCGACGACGATCCCGAAGGCGAGACGTACTGGAAGATCGAGCACGGCATCCGCTTCACGGGCATGCCCGCCTTCGATCGGTCGCTGGACGAGAAGTCGATCTGGCAGATCGCCTACTTCCTGAAGCGCGAACCGAAGGAGCTGACCGGCGACGCGAAAGCGATGTGGGAGAAACCGTCGCTCGTGCCGCCGCCCACGCCGATGCCGGCCATACCGCAACCTGCGGGCCAGGGGAGCTCGCATCCGTGACCGTTGTTTTGCGAAGCATCGGCGCGCGGCGCGGGGGCTGACATGGCGGTGTGAACGGCACGCGGCTCCGCGCATCGTGCGCGGAGCCGCTCTGTCTTCGCATCGCTTCCGCGCATCCTGCGCACGCTCGCTCACACGGCCGTTCACACCGCCATGTCAGCCCCCGCGCCTACGGCGAGAGCGTCGCTGAGCGAACGTCGTCGGATGCTTCGCGGACGTTGTTTGTCATCCTGAGCTCGTCGAAGGATGAGCGTGGGACAGGCCTTTTGAGCCGCGCGACCGTCACATTTTGTAGCTGTGCAGTCCGCTGATCCAGATGTTCACGCCGAGGTAGCAGAACACGATCGACGCGAACCCGAGCACGCTGATCCAGGCCGTGCGCATCCCGCGCCATTCCGGGCGCGTGTGCAAGTGCATGTAGATCGCGTACACGATCCAGGACGTCAGCGCGGCAGTCTCTTTGGGATCCCACTGCCAGTACGCGCCCCACGCTTCTTTCGCCCACATCGCGCCCGTGATGATGCCGAGCGAGAGCAGCGGCAGGCCGACGGCGATGATGCGGAATTGCGTGACGTCGAGCCGCGCGAGCGACGGCAGGCCCGCGAGCCATTGCGCGCCGGCATCGCCCGCGGCTGCGGCGGCGGTGATGCCGGGCGTGTCGTTGCGCAGCTCGCCGATGGTGAAGGCGCTCATCGCGCTCGCGGAGCTCGCGCTCCCCGCCGTGCCGGATCGGACGAGCGCGAGCCGCGCGCGATAGCGGCGCTCCGCCGCCGCCTTCACCAAGTAGATCAGCGAGACGCAGAACGATACCATGAACGCCGCGTATGCGGAGACGACGATCGGAACGTGGATCTTGATCCAGTACGACTGCAGCGCCGGGACGGCCGGCATATAGCCCTCGTTCCACGTCATGCCGTACGTCAGCGCGATCGCGGCGAACGTCATGACGAAGCCGCCGATGAACGCGGCGTCGTAGCGGTACGCGAAGATCAGGAAGATCAAGACGCCGAGCCCGCTGAAGAGCGAGAGCGATCCGTACAGGTTCGTCAGCGGCCACACGCCGGTCATCCACCAGCGCGTGCCGAGCTCGGCGAGCTGCGCGGCGCAGCCCACGGCCGCCAGCGGCATGCCGATCGTGCGCAACAGCGGCGAACGCAGCAGAAAGTATCCGAACAGCAGCAGCGCGCTGATGACGTATGCCGCCAGCCCCGCAAGGAGCAGCGCTTGATCGATCGCTTGTCGAGTCGGGTCCATCGATACTCCTACACGGCGCCGCGCAGCGCGCCGACGATGTCGCGGAATCGTTCTTCGTACACGTCGTAGCCCCTTACCGTCGTCGCGGCGATGCCGACTTCCGTCGCGTCACCGTCGCGCCGCACGAGCACGAAGAGACGCGCCGGCAAGAAGTAGAACGAAATACAGAGGCCCGCCAGCAGCACGAACGCGCCGATACCGACGACGGGGATGCCGGGATCGTAACGGTACTGGAATCCCGAGTACAGCACGTAACGCGCGGCGTCGAGGCGATAGCCGGCGCCGAGATCGATCGGCTGGCCGAGCGGAACGAGCGCCGAACCGACGGCGCGGTCGCCGTCGAACGCCTGGATCACGACGCCCGGATCGTTCGGACGCGGGTCGGCGGCGGGCTGTCCGGTCGCGCGGTCGATCGTGCCGACGAAGCGCACGTACTGGATCGAGCGCGACGTGCCGTCGATCGTGAAGCCTTCGCCCTCTTTGAGCAAGCCTTGCGGCCCGGGAACGGGACGGCCGTCGTGCGTCACGCGGAAATCCATGGCGAACCCGTACGTCGACTGATAGATCTCCGTGCCGTCGACGTCGTACGGCTGGTTGACCCGGATGACGGCCTCGTGCGGCACGCCGTCGCGTCCGGTGACGCGGGCGTGCGAGACGTAGTCGATCGGCTGGTACACGATGCCGGCCTTCGTGCGCACGGGCTCGATGCGGTACGCGAACTGCTGCAAGTCGATGCGCGCGCCGTTCTGCGGGATCGTCGCGCTCTGTCCGCTCACGACGGCGAAGTCGCCGCTGTAGCCGGTCGCCCAGTAGATCGTCGTGCCGATCGCGATGATGAGGAAGCCGACGTGCGCGACGAGCACGCCGCGACGCGCCCAGTTGTTCTTGTCGGCGAACGTCCACTCGGTGCCGCCGAAAGCGCGCTTGCGCACCTGCCATCCGCGTGCGGCGAAGAACGCTTCGATGCGGTCGCGCGCGGCGTCGGGATCACCCTCGATGCGCACGGTCGCGTGCAGCGGGATCGCCTCGACCTTCACGGGCCCGAGGCGCGGGATGCGCCGCGGGATCACCTTCGTGAACGTCGCGGCGGCCATCGAGCACAAGATCAGCCCGAGCACGCCGATGTACGCGGGGCTGTGGTAGATGTTGAAGAGATCGAGGCGCAGGACCAACCGCGCGAGCGCGGGCGGGTACGCGTTCGCGTAGTACGCCGCGTCTTTGCCCTGATCGACGATCACGCCGATCGTGGTGAGCACGCCCCAGAACGCGAGGAGCGACACGCCGAACGGCACGTGCGCGAACAGCGCGACGAGCTCGGTCCAGGCGTCGCGCG
The DNA here is from genome assembly GCA_963841685.1 of Vulcanimicrobiota bacterium. Lineage (GTDB taxonomy): Bacteria > Vulcanimicrobiota > Vulcanimicrobiia > Vulcanimicrobiales > Vulcanimicrobiaceae > Vulcanimicrobium. The sequence continues at coordinate 10,294 of CAWJDU010000003.1, read as the reverse complement.
CGACGCCGGCGGCGCGTATCCCTACGCGTCCGCCGCTTCGCGCTTCCAACGCCGTTCCATCGCCACGATGATCCAGATCGAGGCTTCGAAGAGCACGTACATCGGTGTGGCCAGCAGGAGCATCGTGACCGGGTTTCCGTCGGGCGCGAGCGCGCCGCCGGCGACCAGCATGCCGAAACCGATGTGGCGGCGATACTTCCGCAGCAGGCCGCTGTTGATGAGACCGATGCGCGCGAGGAGAAGCATCACGATCGGCGTCTGGAACACGATCGCGAACGCGAGCAGCATCAGCAGCACGAGGTTGAGCGTCGACTCGATGCCGTATGTCGGGACCGCGATCGACTCGGTGATGTAGTCGAGACCGCGCACGACGCGCGGGATGACGAGGAAGTGCGCGAACGCGATGCCGACGAGCGCGAGCACGAAGGACGGCGCCACGTACGAATACACCGCGCGCCGCGTGCGCGGGTGGACGGCGGGCACGACGAACATCCAGATCTGATACAGGATGACGGGCAATCCGAGAACGATCGCACCGTAGATCGAAAGCTTGAAGATCGCCCAGATCGCATCGGCCGGGCCGAACGCGTGCAGCTGGATGTGGCCGAAGTAGAGCCTCGTCAGCCAGGGGATCGCGAGATTCGCCGGATAGAGCAGCACGAGCGCGAGCGCGGCGACCGTGACGACGCAGACGAAGAGCCGGTTCCGGAGCTCACGCAGGTGCTCCGTGAACGGCATCTCCTTCTGGTCCCACTCGAACTCGCGCTCGCGGACCTCGTCGGCCGCGGGCTGCTCGGCGAACACTTATTCGTGCGTTCGCGCGACCGTCGTCGGTCCGGGAGCACCGGTCTGCGGGTCGGGAACGATCGCGGGCTGACCGATGCCGCTGGTCCCCGCCGCGCGCTCGGCCGCGGCTGCGTCGGCTTGCGCCTTCACGCGTGCTTCTTCGCGCGCGCGCTCGGCGGCGACGTCGGCCTCCGCCTGGCCGACCATGAACTCTTTCTTCGCCTGCCCGGCGCTGCGCGCCAGCTTCGGCAGCTTGTCGGCGCCGAAGACGAGGATGGCGACGCCGACGACGGCGGCGATTTCGATGGGTGAGAACATTCGGATCTCCGACTTCTAGAGCAGCGCGTCCGCGAGGGCGGCGAGCTCGGCTCGGGCCGTGGCGTTCCCGAGCGGTGCGAGTGACTGTTTGGCCCGTTCGACGTAGCCCGCGAGGACGGCTTCCGTGCGTTCCAGTCCGCCGCTGGCGCGGACCGCGTCGAGCATCGCGTCGACGTGCGTGCGCTCCGGCTCGGGCTGCTCGAAGAAACGTTCCAGCGCCGTGCGGAATTCCGGCCCGCCCGCCTCGACGGCAAGGACGACCGGCGCCGTCATCTTGCGCTCCCGCAGATCGTTGCCGACCGGCTTGCCGAGCGCCTCGGCGTCCGCGATGATGTCCAGCACGTCGTCCCGCATCTGGAACGCGACGCCGAACGCCGTGCCGAAATCGCGCAGCGCTTTCACGACGAACGGCGATCCGCCCGCGGCGAGCGCTCCGCATTCGGCGGATGCCGCGAACAGGCTCGCGGTCTTCTTGGTGGCGATCTCGACGTAGTCGGCGAGCGTCGTGTCCGCATCGGCGAGCGCGCGCAGCTGCAGCACCTCGCCGTCGGTGATGTCGGCGAGCGTGGCGCTGAGCACGTGCGGTACGGGATGCGCGTAGTCGGCCGTGACGTTCTTGAAGATCCACGCGAAGAGATAGTCGCCCGCGAGGACGCTCACGCGATTGCCGAAGTCGATCGCGGTCGCGTTGACGCCGCGGCGCGTCTGCGCGCCGTCGACCACGTCGTCATGGATCAGCGTCGCGACGTGGATCAGCTCCATGAACGCCGCGAGGCGAAGGTGATCGCCGGCGCGGCCGCCGACCGCTTCGGCCGCGAGCAGCGTCACGCGCGGACGCAGCCGCTTGCCGCCCGCGTCCAGCATGCGGCGTACCGCTTCGGTGATCAGCTCGTTGTCGGTCGCGAAGGACGTCCGGAAGAACGTCTCGACCATCGCGTAGAGGTCGCGTTCGGGCTGTGCGCGGTGCAGCATCACGCCACCCCGACGTGAACGGCGATCGCTCCGAAACCGAGCCGGATCGTGCGCACGTCGGCGAATCCGGCGTCGCGGAACCGTTCGGCGAGCGCAGCGGCGTCGGGAAAGTTCGTCAGCGAGTTCGGCAGGTACCGATACGCCGGCTTCGAGCCGCCGATCGCTCCGCCGACGAGCGGCACGATGCCGTAGAAGTAGGCGCCGAACACGCGCCGCACGATCGGGTTGCGCGGCTTCGTCACGTCGAGGTTCACGAACCGCGTGCCCGGGCGCAGGATGCGGCGCGCCTCGCGCAACGTCGCGCCGATGTCGACGACGTTGCGCATCGAGAAGCCCATCGTCGCGCCGTCGAAGGAGGCGTCGTCGAACGGCAAGCGCGTCACGTCGCCCTCGAGGAACGTGGCCCGGCCGGCCGGATCCTCGCGCGCCGCGCGCGACCGCGCTCCGTCGAGCATCGGCGGCGTGAAGTCCACGCCGACGACCGTCAGCTGCCGGTCGGTCCGCAGGAGGTGGAATGCGAGGTCGCCCGTGCCGCAGCACAGGTCGGCGACGCGGCCGCCCCGCGGCGCGGCGAGCTCGCTGACCGCGCGGCGCCGCCAGGCCTCGTCGACGCCGGCCGTGAGAACCTTGTTGGCCCGGTCGTACCGCGGTGCGATCGCCGCGAACATCTCGCGGACGTACGCGCCTTTGCCGGCTGGGTCGCTGACCATCCTGCCCATCTTAGACGAGGGCCGCAACGCGCCCTCATACTGCGGTCGGCGACGGCAGGCCCAGCACGCGGCGCGCGTTCGCGTCGGTACGCGCGACGACGGTCGCGACGTCGGTGCCGAGCAGCTCGGCCACGACGCTGCGCCGTGTCGGCGACGAAGCCCGGCTCGTTGCGCTTGCCTCGGTGGGGCACCGGCGCGAGGTACGGACAGTCGGTCTCGAGGACGATCGCATCGAGGCCGACGGCGACGACCGCGTCGCGCACGGGCTGCGCGGTCTTGAACGTCACGACGCCGCCGATGCCGAGCACCAGGCCGAACTCGCCGGCGAACGTGCGCGCTTCGTCCGGCGTCCCCGTGAAGCAGTGCACGATGCCGCGCTGCCCGTGTCCGTCGTACCCGGCTCGGAGCGACGCGACGAAGTCCTCGTGCGCCTCGCGCTGGTGGAAGACGAGCGGCATCCGTGCGGCTCGCGCGTACGCGAGCTGCTCGGCGAACACGCGGCGCTGGATGTCGCGCGGGCTGTGGTCGTAGTGGTAGTCGAGGCCCGTCTCGCCGATGGCGACGATGCGTTCGCCGTACTGCGCGCGCAGCGCGTCGAACGTCGCCGCGATCTCCGCAGGTGCGTCCTTCGCCTCGTGCGGGTGGATGCCGATCGTCGCGAGCAGCGCGTAGGTCCCGGCGGTCTCGCAGGCTCGGCGACTATCCTCGACGTCGCAGCCGACGGTAACGATCGCGTCCACACCGCGCGCGCGCGCTCGGGTCAGCACCGCGTCGCGGTCCGCGTCGAACGCCCGGTCGTGCATGTGGGCGTGCGTGTCGATCATGGTGAACCATTACGGCCGACATGCGCATGTTCCCCGAGCGCGCCGACCGCGGAACGCGGCGGTTTCTCGCGCTTGCCGTGGTGCTTTCGCTGCTCGTGCACGCGGGCGGTGCCGCGGCCGCACGCTGGTGGTGGCCCGGCGTCGCGCGCGCGATGCCGCACGCGACGCCGACGCCGGAGATCGTCGCGCTCTCCGACGCCGTCACGATCGAGAAACGCACGGTGCCGCGCGAGTCGCATCGCAGCCGGCAGGCGCGTTCGCAACGAGCGCAACCGCAACCGCGCGCGGCGGCGCAGCGCCCCGTGCCGGCACGCGTCCCCGTGCCCACGGTCGCACCGCTTCCGACCGCCGCTCCGACCGTCTCGCCCACGATGTTGCCGACGAGCGAACCGACGTTCCGTCCCCGCGATCACGCCACGATCCGGCGCGCGATCGCGATGGCGCCGCGTGCGCGGCCGACGATCGAGCCGACCGTCGCGCCGCGGACGCCCGCGAGGACCAGCGCGAAGAGCGATTTCACGCAGCAGGTGCAGGCCTATCAGGCGCAGTGGAGCCGCACGATCGCGGACGCGCAACGGTCGCTCGCGGACGTGCCGGCGCAGCACCGTCCGCCGGCCCGCATGCCGAACACGCGTCCGTACGAGGCGATCATGGCGGGCACACCGGCGCAGTTTCTGTCGGCGTTCCAGGGCGACTGCGTGTCGTTGCAAGGACCGATGCCGGACGGCCCGCTGCGCGCGTACTATCTCCGCTGCTTCATCCGCTACAACGACGGCTACTTCGAGAACGTGTCGTTCCCGTGGGTCTACGTCTTTCCGCCGCGCCGCGACCCGTTCGACCTGCGCGTGAATCCGGACGGAAAGATGACGTTTCCGCCGCAGGCGCCGCCGCCGGGTTTCGCCTTGCCGGCGCACTTCGCGCTGTCACGTGCGGTGTGCGCGTTCTTCAAGGCGCAGTGCGCCGACTTGATCCAGCGGGAAACCGAGAACGGAGGTCAGCCGGTCACCGATTCGCCGTGAGCGCTCCGCCGGCGGCATGGTGCGCGCGCGACCGGAATGCGATCGCGAGCGACACGACGCCGTAGACGATCGCGAACACGCCGAGCGCGATACCGGGTGCGAGCAGTCCGCCGAACGTGAACCACAGCATCGCGCCGCCGAGCACGATGAGCAGCACGCCGGCGAGCAGCCACAGCGGCGCATCGTGCAGCCGCCGCCACGCGACCGCGGCGAACGCGATCGTCAGCAGGCCGACGACGAACGCCCACTCGGCGATCGTCCACGTCAGCCTGATGAGGCTCTTCGCGACGCTGAACGCGACGACGCCGAGCACGATGCCCGCGACGCCTTCGAGCGCGTGGATCAGCCACGCGCGGTCGCGCTGCGTCGAACGCAGCGCGATCACGAGCCGCGCCAAGCCGTCCACGAGCGCGAACGCGACGAACGCGCCGACGAGCAGCGTCGAGTAGACGCGAAACCACAGCGCGCACACGCCGAACGCGATCGCGACGACGCCGCGCAGCGCGATCGCCGCATGGTGCACGCCGTCGTTCGCACCGGTTGCCGGAGGCCGTGCCGCCGATGCGGTCATCGCCATGATGGTTGCCTCCGCGCGGTCACGCCGCGGGCGGATCGATGCGCGGAAACAGCGGCGCGCCGGGATTCGTCTGCGTCCCCGCGGCGACGCCGCCCCACACGAGCTCGTCCTGCCACGTGCGTTCGGGCGTTCCCTCGAGGCCGAGCTGCGACCACATCTCTTCGGCCTTGCGCGGCATGAACGGGAACAGCAGCAGGCTGAGCCAGCGCAGGCCTTCGCACAGGTCGTACAACAGCGCGTCGAGCTCGACGCCCCGCGCGTGCTTGTAGAGCTCCCACGGCTTCCGATCGTCGATCGCGCGGTTCAGCAGCGTCACGAGATTCCAGATCTCGTCGAGCGCTTCGCGGAAACGGAGGCACAGCACGTGCTCACGCACGAGCGCGGGCAGATCGGCGACGCGCTCCGCGACGCCGCCGTCCGACGGCTGCGGCACGATGCCGTTGCGATACTTCTGCAGCATCGCGAGCGAACGGCGCAACAGGTTGCCCAGATCGTTGCCGAGATCGCTGTTGTGCCGCTGGCGCAGCTTCTCGACCGAGATCGAGAAGTCGCTGCCGAACGGCGCCTCGCGCATCAGGAAATAGCGTAGCGAGTCCGCGCCGAACTCGTCCTTCAGCGCGAACGGATCCATCGCGTTGCCGAGCGACTTGCCGATCTTCGTCCCGGACTCGCTGGTGATCCATCCGTGCGCGAACACGCGCCGCGGGATCGGGAGCCCCGCCGACATCAGCATCGCGGGCCAGATGATCGTGTGAAAGCGCGCGATCTCTTTCCCGATGATGTGCACGCCCGGCCAGAAGTCGCGTAGAGCGAGCCGCTGCCGTCATCGGGCCAGCCCAGGGCGCTGATGTAGTTGATCAGCGCGTCGTACCAGACGTAGAGCACGCCGCCGCCCGGCAGCGGGATGCCCCAGTCGAACGACGACCGCGAGATGGAGAAGTCCTCGAGACCTTCCTCGAGGATCGCCATCATCTCGTTCCACCGCGACTGCGGCCGCAGAAACTCCGGGTTCGTGCGAAACAATTCGAGCAGCGGCGCGTTGTACTTCGAGAGACGGAAGAACCAGTTCTTCTCCGACAGCCACTGCACCGGGCGGCGGCACTCCGCGTTCGGACAGCGTCCGTCGACGAGCTTCGCCTCCGGCCAGAACGTCTCGTCGTGCGTGCAGTACCAGCCTTCGTACACGCCTTCGTACACGTCGCCGCTCGCGCGCATGCGCTCGAACAGCGCGAGGCACGCGCGCGCGTGGCGCGGCTCGGTCGTACGGATGAAGTCGTCGAACCGCGCGTCGAACGCCGGCGCGAGGGCGCGCCACTTCGGCGCGAGCGAGTCGACGTATTGCTGCGGCGTCATCCCGGCCGCCGCCGCCGCGTTCGCGACCTTCTGCCCGTGCTCGTCGGTACCCGTCAATGCCCGCGCAGGAGCGTACGCGCGCGCCGTCCGCACGAGCACGTCGGCCGCGATCGTGGTGTACGCGTGGCCGATGTGCGGCGTGCCGCTGATGTAATAGATCGGCGTGGTGACGTAGACGGGGCGCTGCGGGGGCACGTCGTCTCGCTTTCGTCGTTCGTCCTCCGTCTCACCCCGGCCCCGCGATCTCACCGCGCCGCTCGCCGACGCGCGCGTAGAGATGCCGCCGCGTGCCGTGGCCCGCGTCGGCGAGCTGCTTCGCGATGGCCGAGGTCGTCAGACCTTCGGCGAGCAGCGCGTCGATCGCCGCATCCAGATCGGCATGCGCGTCGTCCGGCGGGTCGCGTTGGGGCTCGCCGCCTTCGACGACGAACGCGATCTCGCCGCGAACGGGCTCGGCGAGCGCCGCGGCCACTTCCCCGGCCGTGCCGAGCACCTGCTGCTCGTGCAGCTTCGAAAGCTCGCGCACGAGGAACACGCGCCGGTCGGGCGCGACCGCCGCGAGGTCCGCGAGGGACGCGCGCACGCGGTGCGGGGCCTCGTACCAGACCGTCGTGTCGAGGAGCGACGCGCGAAAGGCCGCGCGCCGCGCGCCGCTCGTCCGCGGCGGAAATCCCGCGAAGGCGAAGCGCCGCAGGTCGAAACCCGACAGCACCGCGGCGCACACGAACGCGACGGGTCCGGGCAGCACCTCGACCGCGACGCCCGCGGCGCGCGCGGCCGCGACGAGCTCGATCCCCGGGTCGCTGATCCCCGGCGTGCCGGCGTCGGTCACGACGGCGACCACGCCGTCGCGCGCGCGTTCCAGAATGCCGGCGGTCGCGGTGCGAGCGTTGTGCTCGTGGTACGTCCAGACGTCGTTCGCCGCGATGCCGAGCGCGCTCAACAGACGCCGCGCGACGCGCGAGTCTTCGGCGACGATCAGCGAGGCTTCGCGCAGCACCTCGATCGCGCGAAGCGTGACGTCGCGGAGGTTGCCGAGCGGCGTCGGTACGAAGACGAGGCCCATGGCGTCCGCTTCGCCGTCTCCGACGGTCGTCCGCCGGATCGAGCTGCGCGGTCACATCATCGACTCGGGCATCTTCAACCGCGTGCTCGGTATCCTGACCGACGACGAGCGCACGACCTACGTGATCGAAGAGTTCGATTCCGGCCAGACGGTCAACGAGCCGTCGTACGCGCGGCTGCGCATCGAGTCGCGCGAGGCGTCGCAGCTCGACGAGGTGCTCGAGAAGCTGCAGCGCGAGACGGGCGCCGTCGTCATGGACGAGAGCGACGCGGCGGTCGAGGCCGCTCCCGCGGACGGCGTGCTCCCCGACGACTTCTATGCGACCACGAACTACGATACCGATGTCCGGCTCGACGGGCTCTGGGTCCGCGTCCAGCGCCCGGAGATGGACTGCGCGATCGTGATCGACGACGGCGGTGCGATGACGGTCGCGCCGTCGGACGTGAAGGCCGGCGACCGCGTCGTCGTCGGCCATCGCGGCGTGAAGGTCAACGTGGCGCAGCGTTCGCGGCGCCGCGACGTCTTCGAGTTCATGGCGAGCGCGGTCTCGAGCGAGAAGCCGCGCCACGCGCTGCTCGGCGAGCTCGCGCGCGAGCTGCTCGCAGTGCGCGCCGCCGGGAAGCGCGTGCTGTTCGTCGGCGGTCCCGCGATCGTGCACACCGGCGCCGCTCCGTACCTCGCCGAGCTGATCCGCGCCGGCTATGTCACCGCGCTGTTCGCGGGCAATGCGCTCGCGGTGCACGACATCGAGCAGCAGTTCTTCGGCACGTCGCTCGGCGTGAACCTCGACGACGCATTTCCGGAGGAGGGCGGTCACGTCCACCACCTTCGTGCGGTGAACCGAATCCGCGCCGTGGGCGGAATCAGCAACGCGATCGCGCGCGGGATGCTGACGGCCGGCGTGATGTACGAAGCCTACCGGGCCGGCATCCCGGTCGTGCTGTGCGGCTCGATCCGCGACGATGGGCCGCTGCCCGACGTGATCGCCGACGTCGTCGAGTGTCAGCGCGCGATGCGCCGCTACGTCCCCGAGATCGGCATGGCGCTGATGGTCTGCACCCTGCTGCACTCGATCGCCGTCGGCAACCTGCTGCCCGCGGCGTGCAAGACGGTCAGCGTCGACATCAACCCCGCGTCGGTGACGAAGCTGACCGACCGCGGATCGCATCAGACGCTCGGAATCGTGATGGATGCATCGTCGTTCTTGCGCGAGCTCGCGCTCGCGCTGCACGCCGCGGAGGCGGAAGTGACCGCCGGCGCCGGGTAGGCGCGCGCGAGCCGTCCTGGCTTTCGGCCGATACCAGCAAACGTGGGCCTGTCCAATGCGATCGCTCGTCACGAGCCGACCGCTCTCGGACTGCGCGAGCCGTCGCACGGCGGGCGCGGTCTGCTCGCCACGCCCGAAGGGGCCGTGGCGTGCGAGCTGGAGCCGGTCGGGCTCGAGGACGGCGGCGCCCGGTACGAGCTGCGGGTCACGAACGGTACGCCGCGGATCTTGGCCGCAACGGTCAGCGCCGTTCGCGTGGACGAGGACCGTCCGATCGCCGCGCTGGCGGTGGAGGTGCGTCCGCACGCCGCGATCCGCACCGGGTTCAGCCTCGACGCGGGGCTCGCGTACGAGCGCGTCGCGGCGGAAGTCCACGGTGAGGGCATCCACCTCGTCGTCGAAGCGCCGCCGCCGCGCGGCGGACGGTCGTTGCGGCGCTGGGTCGCTCCCGCCGGCGCGCTCGGCGGCGCGGCGGTGCTCGCCGGGATCGTTCTGGTGGCGTTCGCGTTCGGGCGGCCGCGGGTGGTCGATGCCGCGCTGCTCGCGACCCCGGACGGGAAGCTCGTGGCACGCTGGTCGACCTCCGGCAAAGGGACGCCGACCTACGAGGTGAGAGACGCCGGCGGCGCCGTCGTCGCCCGGGAGACCTGCCGTCCGCGGCGGGCACGATGCCGCTCGGGCGGGGCAACGCCGCGACGCTGCACGTCTCGATCGCGAACGCGTTCGGCACCGACGCGCGCGACGCGGCCTACGGGCGTGCGACGCCGCCTCCGGCGGTACGCATCGTCGCCACCCCGCCGCCGCGCATCGCCAGCATCATGATCGACCCGCCGCGGCCCAACGCGCCCCTCGTCGTCCGCTACTCCGCCGTCGCGCGCGACGTGCAGCTGTCCGTCGTCGACCGCGCCGGGGCGACGTGGTTCTCGACGACCACGCCGTCGGGCTCCGGCGTGACCGAAGTGCCCGCGCCGCCGGCCGGGCAGCGCGAGCCGTACGTCCTCGTCGCGCGCGCCGAAGGGGCGACCGCCGGCCAGGACACGCGCGTGCCGCTGCCCGCGGCGTTCGTCCCGCCGCCGACGCCGGTGCCGTTCGCGCCGGCGGCTTCCGGCCCGGAGGCGCGCGCCGGCAAGATCCCCGGCGCGACCGGGGACGCGACCGTCATCGACGTCGGCGGCGGCGACACGTTCACGATCCGGCCGTATCCGGTGCCGCCCGGCGACCCGTTCGTGGTCGAGATTCCCTTCGTCGACGGCGCGCGGATCGTCGTGGTCCGCGACCGCGACGACGTCGAGCTGACCGGAGCCGACCTGCGCCGCGGTGAGCGAAGCGTCGCGCTCCGCGCCCCCGTGGCGCCGGGGTCGTACACCGTGCGGGTGACGCTCCAGCGCGGCGTCGGTCAGGA
>CAWJDU010000002.1:0-33681 GCA_963841685.1 Vulcanimicrobiota bacterium | reverse complement strand
GCTCCGCCAAGCGCCCCCGTCGTCGGAAGCCGCGCCTCATCGTCCGAAGAGCACGCCGACTGCGCGCTTCCGGACGGAATATCGGCCGTGTCGAGCTTTGCGCGAGAGGCGCTTTCCGTTCGGACGGCGACTACAAGCCTCCGACCCGCTTCCTTGGAAAACAGGTGGACTTGTCATGCTGATTCGCCGCGTCTCGCTTCTGACGGCGCTCGCTTGCGCGCTGATCGCCGGATGCTCCGGCGGGGGCGGCGTCGCGCCGATCGCTTCGGACGGCGGGCACGCGCTCGCGCCGAAGGCCACCGTGACGACCTCACCGACACCGACGCCGACTCCGACGGCGACGCCGACGGCGGGACCCACGCCGTCGGGCGGGACGCTGTACGTCGCCACGACGGCGACGACGTACGCGCTGCCGTTGACCGGCAACGGCACGACGGCCGCGACGCGCTCCATCACGCGGCACCCGAACCAGACCGATCGCGTGACGACGGGCATCGCGACGAACGCGGACGGCACGCTCGATGTTCAGGAGCTCTACTCGATCGAGCCCACCCCGGTCCCGAGTCCGAGCGCCTCGCCGGCGACTAACCAGCACTGCCAAACCGTGGTGGAGCCCGCGAACGCGAACGGCTCGCCCGCCGCGGCGAACGTCAACTGCGGGTCCGACACCACGGTCCAACACAAGGCGACGGCGTCGCGCGCAACGCGTCCGGCGGATTCGACCAGCTGTACAACACGACGTCGCTCATGATCCTTTCCCGGTATACGACGACGGCGCGACGCTCGCGAACACGATGACGCTCACGCCCACCTTCAATCCGCTCTGGCTTGCGACCGACAACGGCGGCCACGACTATCTGGCGAACAACCAGGGCGAGATTCGGAAGTACAAAGGCTCGGAAACGAACCCCGCCAACGACGTGGCCGACTGCACGATCACCGCGGCCGGCGGTGACGGCCCGATCGCCGTCGCGCCGGACAAGACGATCTACATCGTCGTGAAAGTGCAGACCGGCGGGATCGCCGACGAGACGATCGATGCAATCACGGGCTGCACGAGCGGCGCGGCGACGGTTTCGCGCACGATCGGACCCTTCGGTAACCAGTACATCAGCGCGCTGGCCGTCGACAAGAAGGCGAGCTGTACGTCGCGACGAACTTGCTCACGAATGCGCCGCCGGCGAGGGTGCGCGTCTACGCGAGCTTCGCGAACGGCAAGCCCACGCCGCTGCGGATCATCACGCCGAGCCCGCAAACGAACTACATTCGCGGGCTGGCGATCTTCGAGTGACGCGCGCGCGGGCGAGCGCGTGTAGCTCCAGCCCGTAATGTCCGGTTAGCCCCAAGTACACGTGTCCGGTCAGCGGCTCGAGGCGAGTCGTTGAAGGGCATGCCGCCGCCACGGGTGGTCGGCCGGCGGGTGTGTCCTTTTCGCGGATTCAGCGGCTGCTGCTTGCGGCGATCGAGGCGTTCGTTGAGTTCTTTGCTGGTCAGGAGTTGTGCGTGGCTTTGGGCGTCGCGCAGCCGTCGGAAGGCCAGTGGTGCTCCTTTGCAGCGCAGTTGGAAGTGATTCTCGATCGTCTGCAGCACTTCAACGAGTTCGCCGCCATGGACGTCGTCGCGTTGAGCCAGAACGATGTCGTTATTCAGGCGCACGGTGCCGTCTTTGGAAAGGCGTCGGGTGAAGCGCGCGGCGAGAATTGCATCGAGGTCGAAGCCGTCGCTGGGCCGGTGCGCGTCGTGTTCGCTTGCCGGGGGTTGTGCGAATCGCGCGTTGTACGCGACTCGAAACTCGTCCAGATAGGCGTTTGCCTCATGCATTGAGGAGATATTGCGCAGGCGCAGTTCGCGTACCAGTCGACGCTGGAGCGTTTGATTCGCTCGTTCGACGCGGCCTTTGGCCTGCGGGGAGCCTGCGCAGATCAGTTCCACGCCGAGCTCGGCGAGCGCGCGTCCGACTTGCGTGGGCGCGTCGGTGCCCTTGGTACTGCGGAAAATCGCGTGGCGGTCACTATATGCGGCCAGTGGGCGTCCGTAGCGTTCGACATAGCGGCGGAACGCGGCGAGGTAATCGAGGGTGGTTTCGCTGGCGGCGAAGCGCAGTTCCATGAGCTCGCTTGTCGCATCGTCGATGAAGACCAGCAGCGAGCATCGCGGCCCGCGGTCTTCGAACCATGGATGGAGCGAGCCGTCGATCTGAACGAGTTCACCTCGAGAGGGGCGACGTTCGCGTGCCGGGTGCGGGCGTCGGCGGCGTTTACGGCTGAGGGTCCAGAGGTTCGCCGCGATCATGGCTTGGCGCAGCGTTTCGGTGCTGATGCGCAGTTGATGGACTTCGCGCAGTTTTTCGTTGGCGTACGTCGGACCAAAATCACCGTACCGCTCGCGCACCAGCGCGATCGCTTGCGCGATGAGGTCCCTCGGTAGCCGGTTGTTGCTTGGTCGCCCGCGCCGTCGCGAGATAAGTCCCGCGGGTCCCTCACCTTCGTAGCGTCGTAGCAAGCGGCGTACTTGGCGCTCGGAGCGGCCGATCGCGAGCGCCGCGGCAATCAAACTCATGTGGCCGGCGCGGACGCGCTGAAGGACGTCCAGGCGGTCAATCTCGGGTCGGCTCATTCGAAGCTCCATCAGAAGCTCGAACCGACCGACTGGACGTTTCTACTTGGGGCTCCGACCGGACATCTCTACTTGGGGCCAATACGCGCGGGCGAGCGCGTGTAGACCGCAGCCCCGCGCACGTGGTAAAGTATGGCGTTGTGCCCGGCGCCGCCGGGCCGCGTGCGGTCGCGCCACCCCGGCGGCCCGCGCGTTCACTCGCGGGGAAGACGGCCCTCGCTCGCTCGCGGACCGTCGCAAAGGAACCACATGGCCAAGAAAGTCGTCGGTAAGATCGGTCTCGCTCTTCCCGCCGGGAAAGCGACACCCGCGCCGCCCGTCGGACCGGCGTTGGGTCCGTACTCGCTCAACATCATGGACTTCTGCAAGCAGTACAACGACCGGACGAAGGCCCAAGAGGGCCTCATCATCCCGGTCGAGATCACGGTCTTCGAGGACCGCACGTTCACGTTCATCACGAAGACGCCGCCGGCGTCGTTCCTGATCAAGCGCGCGCTGGGCCTCGAGTCGGGATCCAAGGAGCCGAACCGCAACAAGGTCGGGAAGCTGACGAAGGCCCAAGTGCGCGAGATCGCGCAGGCCAAGATGCCGGATCTCAACGCGAACGATGAAGAGGCCGCGATGAAGATCGTCGCCGGCACGGCGCGCTCGATGGGCGTCGAGGTCGCGTAGCGATGCGCAAGCACGGCAAGCGCTTCCGCGCGCTTGAAGGCATTCGACGGCACCCGCCTCTACGATCCGACCGAGGCCGCGCAGATCGTCAAGCGCAACGCGAACGCGAAATTCAACGAGACGATCGAGATCCACATCAAGCTCGGCGTCGATCCGAAGAAGTCGGATCAGAACGTCCGCGGCACGGTGAGCCTTCCGCACGGCACCGGACGCACCGTGCGCGTCATCGCGTTCGCGAAAGGCGACGCGGGGAGCGCGGCCGAGGCGGCGGGCGCCGACGTCGTCGGCGAACAGGACCTCATCGACCGCGTCAAGGGCGGCTTCGCCGACTTCGACGTCGCGGTCGCGACCCCGGACATGATGCCGTCGATCGGCCGCGAGCTCGGCCGCATCCTCGCGCAGAAGATGCCGAACCCGAAGGCGGGCACCGTGTCGCCGAACATCGCGCAAGCCGTTCGCGACATCAAGGCCGGTAAGGTCGAGTATCGCCTCGACAAGACCGGCATCGTGCACACGATCGTCGGCAAGGCGAACTTCGAGGACAACCAGCTGACCGACAACGTCGCCGCGCTGCTCGACGCGATCGTGCGCGCGAAACCGTCGGCCGCGAAGGGCACGTACCTGCGCTCGATCACCCTGGCATCGACGATGGGTCCCGGCGTGAAGGTCGATCCGTCGCGCGTCCGCGCCGTCGCCACGACCGCGTAGACCGCTCCCGCGCGACGACAACGAAAAGGCGCTCGGCCTGGGCCGGGCGCCGTTCTCGTTTGTCGCGCGAACTCTCGCTCAGCCGCCCGCTGCAGCGAGGATGCGTTCGCGGTCCATCGTGTCGCCGATGGGCGCACGATAGTGGATCGGCGTGACCGGCGCCAGTGGTGCGGGGACGCGTTTCGGCGCGCGACCCTGCGGTTTGCGCACGAACAGCGGCAGGGCGATCGACACGACGAGCATGATCGCGACGGGGAACAGCGTTCCGCTGTACGAGCCCGTGACGTCTTTCGCGCGGGCGGCGATCAGCGGGCCGACGACGCCGGCGCAGCCCCACGCCGTGATCAGCATGCCGTAGTTGAGGCCCATGTACTTCGTGCCGAAGTAGTCGGCGTTGAACGCAGGCATCGTGCCGAAGCTGCCGCCGTTGCACAGGAGCACGAGTCCGAACGCGATCGCGACCGCGAGCGTCGAGTGCATCGACGGCATCAGCGCGAACACGACGGCTTGGATCTCGAGGATCAGCATGTACGTGCGGTTGCGCCCGATCTTGTCGGAGAGCGTGCCCCAGAAGATGCGGCCGAACCCGTTGAAGATCGCCAGCACGCCCACGATCGGTGCGGCGATGGCGGCGCTCGAGCCGGTGAGGTCGCTGAAGATCGGGATCGCGTTGCTGACGATGAGAATGCCGGCGGTGACGCTCGTGAACAGCATCAGCCACAGCACGTAGAATTGCGGCGTCCGCAGCGTCTCGGACGGGCGGTAGTTCCGCGCCTCGTCGACGACCGGGTCCTCGGCGCGACGGCCGTAGTTCTGCGGCGGATCGCGAAGGATCAGCGCGCACGCGCCGCCGACGACGAGATAGACGAGGCCGGACCACATGAACACGCTCATCACCGACGCGACGTCCGATGCGCCCATCGGCGTGCCGTGCGCGAGGTAGAGCGCGGCGTCGGCGACGGCGCGCGCGAAGCCCGCGAAGTGCGGCACGATGCCGTTGTAGAAGAACGCGCCGAGCCCGAAGCCGGTCAGCACGAGGCCGCCGGCGAGCCCGCGATGACGCGGAAACCACTTCGTCACCATCGCGACGGGGGAGACGTAGCCCATCCCGAGCCCGAAGCCGCCGATGACGCCGTAGCTGACGTACAGCCACCACACGCCGAAGCGTGCGGTGAAGAGTCCGGCGAGCACGTTGCCGAGCGCCCAGAGGATGATGCCGGTGATTGCGACGCTGCGCGGCCCGACGCGGTCCTGCCAGCGTCCGCCGACGACGGCGCCGATGCCGAGCGTGAAGATCGCGACGGCGAACGTCCACATCGTCGTCGTGACGGACCAGTGAAACGCAGCGACCAGCGGGCGTGCGACGAGGCTCCATGAGTATACGGTGCCGAGGCACATCATCATGATCGTGCCTGCCGCCGCCACCGCCCATCGCCCGTACAGCGCGCGTCCGAGACGCGTTCGGGGAAACCGCCGCTCCGTTGATGCGGCTCGATCGTCCTTGACCATTGCTTCCTTTACGAATCCCTTCGTCGCACCCCGCTGCGGTCGGCTAACTGCCAACGACAGCAGCCGATGGGTTTTCAATCGGCTGCATCCCGCGTTTAAACGAGCGCCACATCACACGTTGCGGGCTGTTTTACGCAAGTTTTGCCGTGCGCGCGCGATGCGTAAAGATGCGCAAACAAAACTCGGCGCGAAAGCAGCGGACATGCCCATTCTCGAGTCTCGCGCGTCGGCGACGCACGACCTCACGTCACGGCTCGCGGCGCGCGCGTGCGCGACGTCGTTCGCGGAGCTCGGCGAGGCGACGATCGAGCACGCGAAGCAGGCCGTGCTCGACCTCGCGGGCAGCGCGATCCGCGCGCGCTTCGAGAGCCCCACGTCCGCGTCGGTGCATGCGGCCCTCGAGGCGCTCGGCACGACCGGCGCCGCGACCGCCGTCGGCTACGGCGCGACGTTCTCGCCGCGCGATGCCGCGCTGCTGAACGCGTGCAACTTTCACGCGCTCGACTTCGACGACACGCACGAGCGCTCGTCGCTACATCCGGGCGCGCCGGTCGTCGCCGCGGCGCTCGCCGCCGCGGAGCGCACGCGCGCGAGCGGTGCGCGGCTGATCGCGGCGATCGTCGCCGGGTACGACGTCGCCGTACGCGTCGGGATCGCGCTCGACCCGAAGGCCCACTACGCGCGCGGTTTTCATCCGACCGCGACCGCGGGCCGGTTCGGCGCGACGGCGGCGGTCGCACACGTGCACGGCGACCATCCCGGCACGCTCGCGTCCGCGTTCGGCATCGCGCTCAGTCAGGCGGCCGGGTCGCTGCAGTTCAGCGTCGACGGCGCTTCGACGAAGCCCGTGCAAGTCGGATTTGCCGCGCACGACGCCGTGCTCGCGCGCGAGCTCGCGGCGTGCGGCGTGCGCGGCCCGGACGCGGCGCTCGAAGGCCGCAGCGGCCTGCTCCATGCGTACTCGGACCACGCGGACGCCGCCGAACTGCTCGACGGCTGGGACGGCGTGCACGAGATCGATCGCACGGCGTTCAAGCCGTATCCGTGCTGCCGCTACATGCACGCGGCGATCGACGCGCTGCGCGCGATCGTGCGCGAGCACCGCCTCGATGCGCACGCGGTCGAGCGTGTGCGCATATCGCTGCCGGCCGCGGGGATGCGCCTGTGCGCCTATCCCGAGGAGCGGAAGCGCCGGCCGCGCACGATCGTCGACGCGCAGTTCAGCATGTACTATGCGGCAGCCGCGACGCTGCTCTGGGGCGGCGTGCGATGGGACGACTTCGCGCGCCGCGACGCGCCGGAGCTCGCGTCGCTCATCGAGCGCGTCACCGTCGAAGAAGATCCGGCCGTGGAGGCGCTCGTGCCGCGCATGGCCGCGCGCGTCGAGGTGCGCGCCGGCGCCGTGGACGAGGACCGCCTCGTCGTGAGCCCGCGCGGCGAGCCGGACAGCCCGCTGAGCTGGGACGAGCTCGTCGCGAAGTTCGACGAGCTCGCCGGCGTCGCATACGGGGCGCCGCGGCGAGCGCGCGCGGTCGAGCTCGTGCGCGCGCTCGATCGCCTCGGCGACGTTCGGGACCTCACCGCCGCGCTCGGCCCGCCGGACCGATGAGCGCGACGCTGATCTTCGAAGACGTCATCCGCGACGCGGCGACGCTGCGCGACCGCGGCATGCGGCTTGCGGGTGGACTGCGGCGCATCGGCGCACGCGAAGGCGACGTGGTCGCGGTGCTGCTCCGCAACGGGCCGATCTTCGCCGACGTGATGTTCGCGTGCCGCACCGCGGGCGTCTACTTCGCGCCGCTCAACTGGCATTTCACGAGCGAGGAGATCGCGTACATCGTGCGCGACTGCGGCGCGCGCGTCGCGATCGGCGACGCGGACCTGCTCGCTGCCGCGAAGGGCGCGTTTCCCGCCGGCGCGGCGATTCTCGCGCACGGCGGCACGGGGCAGCTCACGGACTACGAGACGTGGCTCGCGCAGCAGCCGCCGTACGACGGCCCCGTCGTGTCGCCGCGCGGTCACTTCCAATACACGTCGGGCACGACCGGACGGCCGAAGGGCGTGCGCCGCGACGCCGTGCCGCTCGCGGAGGTCGAGGCGCGGCAAGCCGGGATGCGCCGCGTCGTGCTGGCCGCGTACGGCATCGAGGACGGATCGCGTACGCTGGTCTCCGCGCCGCTGTATCATAGCGCGCCGTCCTCGATCGCGCAGAACACGCTGCTCTACGGGAATCTGCTCGTGCTCGCACGCCGGTTCGACGCGGCCGAGACGCTGGCGCTGATCGATCGCCATCGCATCGAGGTTGCGTACCTCACGCCGACGATGTACGTGCGCCTGCTGCGTCTTCCGGACGCCGTGTGGTCGCGCTACGAGGGGTCGTCGCTGCGCTTCGTGGCGTCGACCGGCGCACCGTGCGCACCGGAGGTGAAGCGCGCGATCATCGAGCGGCTCGGACCGGTGGTGAACGAGACGTACGCGTCGACGGAAGCCGGCACGATCACGATCGCCTCGAGCGCCGATGCCCTTGCGAAGCCCGGGACGGCGGGCGTGCCGATCATCGACGCGACGGTGCGCATCCTCGACGAGCACGGTGCTCCATGCGCGCCCGGCGTCGTGGGCACGATCTACGCGCGCCAGCCCGCGTACGCGGATTTCACGTATCAGAATCTGCCGGAGGCGCGCCGCGCGATGGAGCGTGACGGCCTGCTGACGCTCGGCGATGTCGGGTATCTCGACGAAGACGGCTACCTGTTCGTGTGCGACCGCTCCGTGGACATGGTGCTCAGCGGCGGCGTCAACATCTATCCGGCGGAGATCGAGCACGCGCTGCTGCGCGTTACCGGCGTGCTGGACTGCGCGGTCGTCGGCATCCCCGATGCGGAGTTCGGCGAGCGTCTCCACGCGTTCGTGCAGCCGGAGCCCGGGGCGACGCTGGACGTCGAGGACGTGCGCGCCGATCTGCGCCGCCACATCGCGGGCTTCAAGGTCCCGCGAACGTTCACGCTCACCGACGCGTTGCCGCGCGACGACAACGGCAAGGTCGCGCGGCGGCGTTTGCGCGCCCTCGCGATGGAAACCGCCGCGCCCGCATAGCGCTACGCGCGCCGGAGACGTCGCGTCGTCAGCACGCGATCGAACCCAGCGGCGCGCGCCGAGCGTTCCGAGGCGCTGCCGATAGCGACCTTCATCGCCGCGCGTACGAACCCGCGCGTACGCGCTTCCGCGACGCGCGCGTCGACGAGCGCGCGATGCACGCCGCGACCGCGATGCTGCGCCAGAACCGCGCCGCAGTACAGCAGCGCGTGCTCGCCGCAGATCCCGAGGGCTCCTCCGCCTGCCGGCACGCCGCCGAGCTCCGCGATGAACACCGCCGCCGCGGCCGCCCCGCACAGCTCGATCGACCGCATCCGCCGCTCGTCCGGCGCCGCGTCGCCGGCGAACGCGTTCGCCATCAAGCGTACCCACGACGGGCGGTCGTGCGCGAGGTGCACGGCGACGCCGTCGTTCGCCGCGTCCGGCGCTGCCGTCGTCTCGTAGAACGCGTACGCGCCGTCGTCTTCGAGCGTGAAGCCATGCCGCTCGAGCAGCGCGCGGTCGCGTTCCAGCGCGGTCGCGCCGATCTCGATGCGAACCGGCACGCCGCGCGAGCGGTAAAACGCCTCGAGAACGGCGATGTCGTCGTCGTCGAGGGGGCGCGACGAGCCGACGGCGAGCGCGACTTGCTGCGAAGCGCGGGCCGCGCAGATCGCGTAGCCGCCCGCGACGGCGACGGCTCCGTCGTGCGCGGTCGCGACGTCGACGTTGCGATTACGCAGATATGTCGCCCAAAACGCGGCTTCCGCGCGGTCGGGACCCGTCGTCGGCATCCCGGTCGCTCGTGCGCTGGCGGCGCGCGGCCCTCCTCTTCGCCGTAATGTGTTCGTAAGCGGCGGGTGCTAGGATGGTGTCACGGGACGAGTTTGAGCCAACAGGCTCGAGGGGTGTCCATGCTCGCTGCGATCGATCGGCACCGCAGCCCTCTCGACGGCGAATCATTGTCGCCGCCGATCGGCGTGCTTTCCGTCGCGCTCCTGGGGCCGCCGCAATTCCGGTTCGACGGCCGGGAGCTGCGCTTGGCGATTCCGCGCAACGCGCTCCGCGTGATGGCGTACCTGCTGTTGAACGAAGGGTTGCACGCCCGAGAACGGGTCGCGACGGCGCTTTGGCCGGACGACGACGAGAGCGGCGGCCGCACGAACTTGCGGCGGCATCTGCATCTGGTGCAGCGCGCGCTGCCGGCGACGCCTCGGCCATGGCTCGAGTGCGACGCCGCAATGGTCGGATGGAACCCCGGCGCGCCCGTCGCGCTGGACGTCACGGCGTTCGAACGGGGCTGTACGTCGCCCGCGCAGATCGAGTCCGCGATCGCGCTCTACCGCGCCGATCTGCTCGCGGACTGGGACGACGAATGGCTCGTGCCCGTGCGCGATCGCGTGCGGGCCGCGTACGAACGTGCCCTCGAGACGCTCGTGCAACGCGCTCGCGACGCGGGCGACGCCGATCGCGGCGTCGCGGCGCTCGAGCGCGTTCGCGTCGCCGATCCTTGGCGTGAGGATGCGCTGCGCGCACTCGTCACGCTACGCGCGCAGCGCGGCGATCGTGCGGGCGCGCTCGCGGAGTACGCGGCGTTCGCCGAGCGGCTTCGCAACGAGCTCGATGTCGAGCCGATGGCGGAGACACGAGCGCTCTACGAAAGCGTGCGCGATCGCGAAACGCCCGCTGCGGTGGCGAGCGCCGGCGCCGCGGAACGCCCGTGCGTGCCGGACGAGCTGCCGTTCGTCGGCCGTTGTGCGGAGAAGTCGTCACTGCGCGCCGCGTGGCACAACGCCGCGAGCGGTCACGGAACGACGGTGCTGCTCGCCGGCGAGCCGGGCGTCGGCAAGACCCGCATGCTCGACGAGCTCGCCCGCGACGTCGCGGCGGACGGCGGTCACGTGCTGCGCGGCCGGTGCGGTTCGCCGGAGTCCGAGCCGCTCGAAGCGTTCACGGACGCGCTGCGTCCCGCGTTGGCGCTCGCGCGCGGCATCGCGCTGAGCCCGGCGTGGCTCGGCGTGCTGAGCACCGTCATGCCGCAGCTGCGCGCGGAGATCGGCTCGTTGCCGGATCCGCCGGCGCTCTCCCCGCCTCAGCAGCGCACGCAACTGTACGAAGCGGTCTGGTGCTTCATCGCCGCGCTGGCACGCTCGCGTCCGTTGCTGCTTGCGCTCGACGACGTGCATTCCGCGGGCGCGTCCACCGTCGCATTGCTCGAGTTCGTCGCGCGCCGCGCGCGCCGCGCGCGCGTGCTCGTCGCGGTCGCGTGGCGCGAGCGCGAGTACGCGAGCAACTACGCGCTGGCGGATTTGCGGCGCCGCCTCGACCGTGAAGGGTTGGCGTCCGTCGTGCCGTTCGGCGCGCTGAACGTCGCCGACGTCTGCGAGCTGTTGCGGCCGCTGGTCATCGACGACGACGAAGCGCGCGACGCCGTCGCGCGCGAGCTGCACCGCCGCTGCAACGGCAACGCGCTGCTGATCGGCGAGACGCTGCGCGCGTGGGCGGATGCAGGCGTGCTCGACGCATCGGCGCGGCGGTGGCGCGATACCGCGACGATTCCGCAGGTCGCCGCATCGGCGGGACACACGTCGATTCTGCGCGCGCGCATCGAGCGCCTCACGGACGACGCGCGCACCGTCGCCGAGATCGCGGCGATCGCCGGCGACACGTTCTCCGCCGAGCTCGTGCGCGAAGCGAGCGGCATCGGCGAGCGGCGAACGCTGGACGCGCTCGACGTGCTCATCGACGAGCGCATCGTGCGCGACGGCGTACGCGGGCAATACGCCTTCAACCACGACGTCGTGCGCGCGGCGATCGCGGACGAAATGCCGGAATCGGCGCGGCGGCGCCGCCATCGCCGCATCGCGCAGGTGCTGGAGCGCCTGTACCCCGAGCGAATCGTCGATCTCGCGCAGACGCTCGCCGGCCACTACGACCTCGGCGACGAGCCGGGTGCGGCCTCGGTCCACTACGCGCGCGCGTCCTCGCATGCCGCGGCCGTGTTCGCGAACCAGGAAGCGCTGACGTACGCGACGCGTGCGCTGGAGCTCGGCGACGATCCGGAGGTCCGCATCGCGATGCTCCGGCTGTGTGAGGAGTTGTACGGCCGTCGCGGAGAGCGCGACGCGCAACGTTCGACGGCGATCCGGCTCGCGTCGCTCGCGCGGCGTCTGGACGACGCGGACATGCTGATCGACGCGCTGCGCCGGCGCATCGAGATCGAGCGCGTCTGCGGCGACTCCGATGCGGAGTGCGACGCGGCGTGCGAGCTGGACGCGGCATATCGTGCGGCACGACGTCCGAAAAGCGTCCGAGCCGCTGCGGCGGGATCGGACGCGGCCGCGACGCCGGATCGTTAGAGTGACGGCGGAGGTTTCCATGGATTTCGTCGATTATGCCGATCCCGCCAAGCCCGCTATCGATCGGTATCGCGATCTGATCAACCGGTACGCGAAGGCGGCGTCGGTGCCGGCGTGCGCCCTGGCGGCGATCGTGGAGCGCGAAAGCGGCGGAAACGCCGGCGCGATCAGCGGGGACGGCGGGTACGGGTTGTGCCAGATCACGTCCGGTGTGGACGCGCACGGCGTGTTCACCCAGACCGGCGCGAACATGCTCGATCCGGCCAGCAACCTCGAGACGGCCGCGCGCTTCTTCCTCGCGCCGGCGATCGCGCAGTGCACGGCGCTGCGCTCGCGCTACGCCACGCAGATGAATGCGATCTCGCCCGAGATCGTGTTCTTCGCGTTCTGCGCGTACAACGCCGGGTTCGGCAGCGTTCAAGCCGCCGTGCACGGCGGCGCGAACCCCGATGACCGCACCACCAACCACTACGGCAGCGGGACGCTCGCGCTCTACCACGGCGCCGTGAGCGATTCGCACGCCGCCCTCGCCGCGCACTAGCGGCATCTTACCGCAAGGAGCCAGCTCATGGCCGTTACCCTCAACGACCTCGGAAAGACGCTGCTCGCGCAGCTGTACGAAAACGTCACCGGGGGCGACGACTACGTCCCGCCGGCCGAGAACGCGTTCATCTCTTGGGCGCAGCCCGGTATCCCGTTCGGCCTGAACGACTTTCAGTTCGCCGTGCAAGGCCTGAGCGCGAACATCCCGCAGACCGGACAGAGCACGCCGTCGGCGAGCACGTCGTCCGGCAACACGCCGGCCGGCGGATCGCCGTCCGCCGCGAGCGGAGCGTCGTCCGGATCGAACGGCTCGGGCGGCTCGGCTACGTCGACATCGAGCGGCGGCGGCACCGCGACCGCAGCCCCGCCGGCGGTCGATCCCGCGGACGAGCTGCGGCTCATGCTGCAGCAGGCGTTCAACTTCGCGACGATCGTCGACTACGTCCCCGACGTGACGGGCGTCTACGATCATGACAAGCAGCAGACGATCCTGCGCTCGTCGCAAATCCGCATGAGCCAGATCTTCGGCGACATCGTGAAGTTCTCGGAAGTCGTCAACTACCCGCTCACCGATCAGCAGAACGCGGAGCTCGCGAAGTGCCGTGCGCTGCTGACCACGACGCAGACGACGACGGATCCGCTCACGGGCGCGCAGTCGACGGCGACGAGCGACAGCCCGATGGTGCAGGCGTACAACGAGAAGATGGCCGCGTACATCGCCGCCGCGCTGCAGTACAACACGAAGCGCGCGAAAGCGCAGTCCGCATCGGGCGCCGACGGCGCCGAAGCCGTCGCGGACTGGGCGAACAACGCAACGCTCTACCGGCTCCAGGTGAAGGCCGCGATGGACGAGTGGACCGGCGAGGGCTACAAGAACGACGTCGACGAGATCAACGCCTACATCGCCCAGACGACGCAGCGCAGCATGCTGCTCTGGAAGCAAGGCGTCCAAGAGAACTACGAGGACGGGATCGTCTCGGGCGTCGCGCCGGGACAGTCGTTCTACTACACGACCGTCATCCCGGGCAATTTCGCGAACGCCGGCGGTTGGACGAACTACAGCCTGACGCACGACGAGGTTTCCGAGGCGTCGGCGAGCTCCAGCAGCTCCGCGAGCGGATCGACCGGCATGAATTTCGGGCTCTTCAGTGTGGGCGGAAGCGCCTCGCACAGCCAGTCGTCGGCCGACGGGTCGATGGCAGTCAACGACTTTTCGATGTCCTTCGACATGTGCCAAGTCGTCATCGCGCGCCCGTGGTTCGCGCCCGAGTGGTTTCAGAACCGCGGCTGGACGCTGCAGAAGGGTGTCGGCTGGACGTACGACGCGATGCCGTCCGACGGCAGCCCGCTGCCCAAGACGGAGGGCAACTTCATCGCGTACTCGACGACGCTGCTCTTCATCAAGAACCTCACCATCACGAGCCAGTCGTTCGCGGAGGCATGGCAGTCGGCGCAGAGCTCGACCAGCGGCAGCGCAAGCGTCGGCTTCGGCCCGTTCTCGCTCGGCGGCAGCTACTCGCACGCGAGCGGCAACCAGTCGTTCGCGGCGCATCGCGACGGCGCGACGCTGACGGTCGACGGCATGCAGCTCATCGGCACGGTGAACCACCTGATCGGGAAGGCGCCGGACCCGCTCCCCGACATCCCCGCAGCCGACTTCCAGTAGACGATGACATCGGCCGTCGCCCTGGCCCTCATGGCGAAAGCGGCCGCGGTGTTCGGGGGGAGCGACACGTTCCTGTCGTTCCCCCTCACGCCGCTGAGCTTCGCGAAGGACCAGCTCGATTTTCTGAACGCGGGCACGAACCCGTCCGCGGCGCTCGAGAACGCGTCGCAGTTCGCGCGCATCATCAACCAGATGCCGAGCGGACCGGTGTGGCCGACGGTCGACACGGGCCCGCTCTGGCAAGAGTACACGCGCGTCCTCCAGCAGGCGCAGCTCGCGAACGAGCAGCGCACGCCCGACGAAGACACACAGTACCAAGCGGCACTGGCGTACTTGTACGTCACGAACGGCGGCGTCCAGGCGCCGTCGGCCGCGGTGATCGCCTACAATCAGTATCGCGACGCGTACCTGAACGCGAAGCAGCAGTACACCTCGCGTTCGATCGCAGCCGCGAGCAGCACCGATCCCGCGGTGAAAGCGCAGTTCGCGAGCGATCAGCCGTCACTGCAGGCGTCGGTGGACGCCGCTTTGACGGCGTGGGAGACGGCAGGCTTCAAGGCGCCCGTCGAGGACGCGCGGCGCACGGAGCAGAGTCTCGGCGCGCTCTCGCCGGCGACGACGTGGTCGCGGTGGATGCAGAACTGCGATCCCGACGTCGTCGCGCAGACCGATCTCGAAGGCGCGGAGTTCATGCCGACCGCGTTCGCGCCGTCGTCGGCGATCGACGGCGGCCTGTGGCAGCAGTTCACAATGGCCGGGGACGAGGTCGCGCAGCTCGTGCAAGGCGCGCCCGCGCAGCTCGCCGCGCGCTTGGGCGCCGGCGATCCGATCGACGTGGCGTCGGTCGACTTCGAGTGCACATCGGTGACGGTGCAGCGTCCATGGTTTACGTCCGACGTTTTCGGGGCGAGGTTCTGGAAGCTGAACATTCCGCCGACGGTGATCAGCGACGGCGCGACGCCGCCGAACGGGACGATCCCCGGCTATACCGTCGCGATCGTCTTCGCGCGCAACGTCTCGGTGACGCTGACCGCGACGTCGACGGCGCCGCCGTCGCAGACGCCGCTGATGATCGGTCCGCTCCACGTGTCGACGATCGTCGACGGCGCGGGCAATCGCACGTTCGTCCGACCGGAAGCGACCGTCATGGCGCGACCGATGGTGTTCGCGGCGGCGGGGCCTGCGCCGGCGCCGGCCCCCCGGCCGACGTTCGCACGCTCGCCGCTGTTCATGCGCACTGCGTTCGCGCGCCCCATCGCGACGGCACCGGCGCCCTCTCCCGTTGCGACGGCGCAGCCCGCGCGGTTCATCGCGCTGCGCGCCGTGAACTTTCAGCGGCTGCCCGTTGCGCCGCCCCCGTCGCCGTCACCGAGCGCGCCGCCCGCCGCGCCGGCGCCGGAGTCGTCCGACGTGATCTTCGTCCTCGGCTTCATCTGCAAGTCTGTCCCGCAATGTCCCAATCCCGATCCGTCGCTGACGTGGTGACACGGCGGCTGCGCGAGGAGAACGAGCATGGACTCATCGGCCAACGGCACGTCGCCCAGCGACTCGTCCGATTCGTCGAACGGCGCCGACCCGTCGGTGGATTCGTCCGATTCGAGCGACGCGACCGCGTCGGACGCATCGGACTCGAGCGACGCGGGTTCGTCGGACTCCAGCGACGCGGGTTCATCGGACTCCAGCGATGCGGGTTCATCGGACTCCAGCGATGCGGGTTCGTCGGATTCGAGCGATGCGGGTTCTTCGGACTCGAGCGATTCTGACTCGTCGGACTCGAGCGATTCCGATTCGTCCGATTCGTCCGATTCGAGCGATTCCGATTCGTCCGATTCCTCGGATTCGAGCGATGCGGGGTCGTCCGATTCGAGCGACGGCGGCACGTCGAGCACGTCGAGCAGCTCGAGCGCAAGCGTAGCGACGCCGGGTACGCCGGCCGCGTCGTCGTCCAGCACGTCGGCGTCGAGTGCGAGCTCGACCGCGAACTACGCGGCCTTGATTGCGATCCCGTCCGGCATCAACGCCGGGCTGACCGCGGCCGATCAGAGCACGATGATCTCGGTGTTCGGCACGCCGGGTGCGCTCACGCAAGACTGTTCGCCCATCACGAATGCGAACCTCAAGAAGCTGATGGTGACGCAGAACGTCGGACCGTTCAGCGTCACCGGGCTCAAGCCCGCGGTCGAGGCGCTGACGCGCGTGTTCGCCGCGATCAACTCGCAGAAGCCCGCGCTGTATGCGGTGCTCACGACGGCGGGCATGACGTGCTGCCGTGCCGTGCGCGGCTCCACGACGAACTTCTCGAACCACTCGTGGGGGACCGCGATCGACATGGGAATTCACGGCGTCATCGTGCCGCTCGGCTCGACGACCGCGCAGGACGGAATCGTGGAAGCGGCGCCGTTCTTCCAAGCCGAACGGTTCTTCTGGGGCGCAGGATACAGCACGCGTAAGGACCCGATGCACTTCGAGGCCTCGCACGAGCTGATCCAGGCGTGGAAAGCGGCGGGCACCGTATGAACGGCTCGTCCGACTCCGCGAACGACGGCAGCGTCGCGACCCAAGCCGGCGATTCGAGCGATTCGGATTCGAGCGACTCGACGCTCGACGCCTCCGGCGACTCGAGCGATTCGGACTCCAGCGACTCGAGCGCGTCCGCCTCCAGCGACTCGAGCGATTCGGACTCCAGCGACTCGAGCGCGTCCGCCTCCAGCGACTCGAGCGATTCGGATTCCAGCGACTCGAGCACGTCCGCATCCGGCGCATCGAGCACGCCGGCATCATCGGCGTGGCCCGACGCGGCGGCGGGCGGATGGAATGCGTCCATCCGGACCGTGAGCGGTTGGAGCCGCGTGCCGGTCGCGGGGCTGAAGTCGGTGAACTTCGATCCATCGACGTCGCCCGCCGCGGAAGGCTCCGCGGCGAACCGCGCGATCGCATGGGTGCCGTCGATCACCGCGAGCGCGGCGATCGAGATCTTGGTGCACTTGCACGGGCACAACATCGGGCAGCGACAGCGCACGAGCGGCACGAACGCTCCGGGAACGGTCCGCGACGTCGCGGTCGACGCGATTCCCGATCAGCTTGCGGCGTCCGGACGGCAGATGATCGCCTTGCTGCCGCAGGGCACGCTGATGTCCGGCTTCGCGCCGGCGGCGTCCGCGTCGTTCGACATCCCGGCGTTCATCTCGGAAGCGCTCGATGCGCTGGTGTCGGCGGGCGTGCTCGCCGAAAAACCGCCGGTGTCGGGCGTGATCCTGTCCGGTCACAGCGGCGGCGGCGGCGCGCTGTCGATGCTGCTCGCGCAGGCGGGGACGCCGCATGTGCCCGCTGTGCTCGAAGCCGAGTTCCTGTTCGAAGGGATCAACGGCCCGAACGAGCTCGCGACGCAGACGACGTACCTCGTCGGCAGGCTCAACGCCGATCTCGCCGCCGTGAAGAGCGCGACGGATGCGCCGGCGGCGCTCGCGTACCTCGCGGGCAGCTTCCGTTTCGCCGGATTCTACGACTCGCAGTACTACGTGCCGTACTACACGCAGCTGAAAACGTCGATCGATGCGTGGTTCGCGAAGAATGCCGGCGCGCTGGGCGGCACGAGCGATCCGACGTACGTCGCGCTGCGTGCGAACTACGCGATCACGATGCCGTCACCGGCCGTCGTGCACGACGAGATGGTCGACCACGGCAACCTGCTCGCGGCGCTCAAGATGCTGCCGTGACCGCGCTCTTCGCGGCGGCGTACTGCGCCGCGGAGAGCGCGCGCGCCACGCCGCCGTCGAGATAGCGTTCGACCGCGGCGATGACGTCCGCGACGCCGATCATGTCCATGCACCGCGGCAGCGCGCCGACCGGATCGACGCACCGGTGCCGCGGGTCGTCTTTCTCGGAACCGTCGCCGAGGGGATGCACGCGCGCCTTCCAGCAGCCGCCGTTGTCGCAGCATCGCAGCGCTCCGACCGTGTGCAGGAACTGGTGGTGCGGATACGCCTCCCAGTGCGGCGGTTCGCGGCCGCCTGCGACGACGACGCACGGGCGGTTCTTCGGACGGCCGCGCGGCATCTCGACGGCCGCCGCAAGGTGCATCGCGAGCGTCACGGGACACAGCACGCCGTCGGCATGGTGCACGAGACGGACGAGCTGCCGCAGCGTCGTGCGGCCGACGAGGTTCAACGCGCCGCGCAGCGGCGGATGCACGTGGTGCGCCTCGCCGACCTGCACGAACAGGATGCGCCCCTCGAAGAAGTCGACGACCTCTTGATAGCGCTCGTTGCTCCACCACTTCGTCGTGTAATCCGTCTTGCCGCCCGCGACGACGATCCAGAAGGGCACCCGCATCGTCGTGCGTTCGTGCACCTGCGACATCCACGCGCGTTCGGCGTCGGTGAGATGAATGTCGCCGCGGAACGCGGTGGGCGCGAGCGGCACGCCGAGCTGCTGCGACAAGTACGACGTGAAGCCGTGCAGGAAGTGGAACGGCGCGGTGTTGCTGCGATGGATCAGCGGATAGTGCATGTCGAGCGATGCGACGTCGGCGGCGCCGTCGTCGAGCGGCGTGAGATACGGGTTGTTGTCCCACAGCGCGCGTGCGCTCGTTCGCACGTCCGTCGCGAATTGTCCGGGATAGGCGGCGTGCAGGTCGCGCACGGCCGCCGTCAGCATGACGACGTCGCCCGGCGACTGAAAGTTCCGAAGGATCACCTTCCGCACGGCCGCTACCCCTTGACATGTCGAGTCGCGCGTCGTAGACTGCCCGTTGGCTCCAAAGACCGCAGGTCGACCCTCGGGTCGATAATGTGCGCTGTACGCAGCGCTCGCCTGCCGAGGACCGCGTCGCTCCCCCGTTTTGGCTCTTCAGCCTGTGGAAGCATGCGCCTCGCCGTGTCGGCGGAGGCGTTTTTGTTTCCCTCCGGAGCACACGATGCCGACCGCAAAAAAACAAGCGACGATCGAGGAACTCCGCGAGAAGATCGCGAGCGCGAAGAACCTGTTCTTCACGAACTACGCCGGTCTGACCGTCGACCAGATCACGAAGCTCCGCAACGAGCTTCGCAAGGACGGCAGCACGTACGGCGTCGTGAAGAACACGCTCTTCAAGCGGGCGGCGAGCGACGAGCTCGCCTCGCAGCTCGATGAGATCCTCGCCGGACCGACGGGCGTCGTGTTCGCCGGCGACGATCCCGTCGCGCCCGCCAAAGCGATCAAGACGTTTTCGGATTCGACGAAGCCCGTTCAAGTCAAAGCCGCATACATCGACGGGAAGCTCGTCGATGCGGCGCAGGTTCAGGTCCTCGCCGCCCTCCCGCCCAAGATCGAGCTGCTCGCACGTCTCGTCGGCTCGCTCAAGTCCCCGATCTCCGGACTGGTCTACGTCCTGTCCGGCAACCAGAGCGGCCTCGTCCGCGTCCTCAACGCGATCCGCGAGCAGAAGAGCGCGGATCAGCCCGCTGCGTAACCAGGAGCACCAGTCATGGCACTCGCCGACCTCATCGACCAAATCGATAAACTCACCGTGCTCGAGCTGAGCGATCTCGTCAAGCAGCTCGAGGACAAGTACGGCGTGAGCGCCGCCGCGCCGGTCGCCGTCGCCGCCGCGCCGGCCGCCGGAGCCGCCGCCGCCCCGGTGGAAGCGAAGACCGACTTCGACGTGATCCTCGAAGAAGCGGGCGCCGAGAAGATCAAGGTCATCAAGGCGGTTCGTGAAGTGACGTCGCTCGGCCTGACCGAGGCGAAGGCGTTCGTCGAGAGCGCGCCCAAGCCGGTCAAGGAAGGCATCCCCAAAGACGAAGCCGACGCGATCGCCAAGAAGCTGCAGGAAGCCGGCGCGAAGGTCACGGTCAAGTAAGCCTCCGTCGGCCGCGCGTTACGGCACGCGGCGCACGCGGATGATCTTGACCGGCGGCGCGAGCATCTCGCCGTTCGCAGGCGCCGCGTGAATGCGGCGCACGATGTCCATGCCGCGGATGACGCGCCCGAACGCGGCGTAGCCGGGACCGAGCGGTCCGCCGGCGTCGAGGAAGCCGTTGGCGCCGATGTCGATGAAGAACTCCGTCGTCGCGGAGTTGGGGTCCGACGTCCGCGCCATCGCGATCGTGCCGTCGACGTTGCGCAGGCCGGTCTTCGAGGTCGGCTCGAGCCGGATCTTCGCGACCATCGCGTTGTCGGTCTGCGGGTTGAGGCCGCCCTGGATCACCTCGATGCGCGACTGCGGCTCGGTCGAGCGGCGCACGGTTCGGTAGAACGTCGTGCCGTCGTACGCGCGCGTGTCGACGTAATGAAGGAAGTTCTTCACCGTGATCGGCGCGCGGGCGCCATCCAGACGCACGAGGATCGTGCCGTCCGTCGTGACGATCGCGACGTCGACGGTCCGCCCCGGTGCGGCGACCGCAACGCCGGCCACCGCGAGCCCGAGCGCGCCGGCCATCGCGAGTATCCGCGCGCGGACGAACCTTCGAACGATGTACTGCACGAGTGCGTATGCTCCGTGCGCGGGCGTGCGTCCCTTCGCACGCCGGATCACATCACGCTTGTTTTGCCGGGCGTTCGGTCGCGAATCGCGTAGTCGCCCCGTGTGTCGGCCGTGCCAGGGTTCACGCCGCGGTCCGCGGAACGCAGCGACCCGTCCCGGGCGCGGGTGTGATGTAATGGCAGCCTGCGACCTTCCCAAGGTTGATGCGCGGGTTCGATTCCCGCCACCCGCTCCATGCGTTCCGGGCGACGTAGCCAAGTGGTAAGGCAGAGCTCTGCAAAAGCTCCACCCCCAGTTCGATTCTGGGCGTCGCCTCCAATCATTCTCCTCGTCGTCGCGTTCCTTGCGACGGCGCTCGTCGGACCGCTGATCGGCGTTCGGGAGCTGGACGCGGCGTCGAGCGAGCAGATTCGTCTGGCCAACGCCCGTTCCGACCTCGACGCGCTGCTGCGCATCCAGCTCGGCGAGCAGACGGCCTTACGGGGCTATCTCGCGACGCACGATCCGCGTTTCCTCGACGAAGACCACCCGCCGGACCCGAACTTCGATCCGCAGGCGCACGATCTCGAAGCGCGCCTGCGCAACGCGGCGATCCCCGACGGCGTGCGGGCCGTGGACGACCTCCGCTCGCGTCACGCCGACTGGGAGCGGACGGTGGCCGAGCCGCTGATCCGCAATCCGGACTCGCGCGGCGCATACGTCGAGCAGACCGAAGGCAAGCTCATCACGGACGCGATGAGCCGCGATGCCGAAGTACTGCGCGGGCAGCTGCAGACGGCGAGCGACCGCGTCGAAGCGTCGCTGCGCAAGCGCATCAACGCGACGGTCGCGATCAGCGCGGGCATCATCACGCTGTTCGCGATTCTCGCTCTCTGGTACGCGATCGCGCGCGCGACGGCCGTCGCCCGGCTCGAGGAGGGACAGCTGCTGGTCGATGCGCTCCAGCGCACGCTCCGCGTCGCCGGCCGGCGTCCGCCGAAGACGGAGATGGGATACGCGTATGCGTCAGCGACGCGCGAGGTGCTCGTCGGCGGCGACGTGCTCGACGTCTGGCGTGCCGGTCCCGACATCGGCTGGATTCTCATCGCGGACGCGAGCGGTAAAGGCATCGAGGCGGCGCGGCACGCCGCGTTCACGCAGTACGCGATTCGCGCGCTTTCGGCCGGCGCGGTGAGCCCGGCGGACGTCCTCGACCGTTTCAACGGCGTCTTCATCGATACGTTCGAAGACCCGTCCGTGTTCGTCGTGAGCTTCCTGGCCGCGTACGACGCGCGTGCGCAGACGCTGCACTACGCGAGCGCGGGGCACGGCACGGCCTACGTGCGACGCGGCGCAGCAGTCGAGTGGCTCGCGCCGACGGGTCCGATCATCGGAATGGACCGTGACGAGACGTACGCGACCGCGAGCGTGCCGCTCGACGTCGGCGACATCGTCCTGCTCGCAACGGACGGCCTCAGCGAGGCACGCAGCGCCGAAGGCGACATGCTGGGCGAGGAGCGCGTCGCGACGTTGCTGCGCGATGCGCCGTCGAGCCCGCAGGCGTTGTGCGATCTGCTCGTCGCGTCGGCGAACGCCTACAGCGGCGGCGTGCAAGACGATCTCGCGATCGTCGCGATTCGCGTCGTTCAGAACGACGAGGCGGCTTCCGAAGCGTTCAGTTCGATCGCGCAGAGCGGAAGCGTTCCGTAGCGGCCGGCCCGCTCGAAGAACACCGCAGGCCCGCGGCGAAGGCTCGCGGGTCGTGCTCGCCCGCCGCATCATCCCCTGCCTCGATATCAAGGCCGGCCGGGTCGTCAAAGGCGTTCGCTTTGTCGACCTGAGCGACGCCGGCGACCCGGTCGAGCTCGCGCGCCGCTACGAGAAGGAAGGCGCGGACGAGCTCGTGTTCCTCGACATCACCGCGACGGTCGAGGGGCGAGCGGCGACGCTGGACGTCGTCCGCGCCGTCGCGCGCGAGCTGACGATCCCGTTCGCCGTCGGCGGCGGCGTGCGCGATGCCGACGGCGTCAACGAGCTGTTGCGCGCGGGCTGCGACAAGGTCAGCTTGAATTCCGCGGCGGTCCGCAACCCGCCGGTCGTCGATGCCGCATCGCGGCGTTTCGGCGCGCAGTGCGTCGTCGTCGCGATCGACGCGCGCAGCGCGCCGGCGTCGACGTCCTCCGGATTCGAGGTCGTCGTCGACGGCGGCCGCACGCCGACCGGACTCGACGCCGTGGCGTGGGCAGCCGAGTGCGAACGTCGCGGCGCCGGCGAGCTGCTCGTGACGTCCATCGATCGCGACGGGACGCGCGACGGCTTCGACATCCCGCTCACGCGCGCGATCCGCGACGCGTGCGACCTGCCGGTCATCGCGTCGGGCGGCGCCGGGTCGGTCGGCGACTTCGTGCGCGTGTTCCGCGACGCGGACGCCGACGCCGCGCTGGCCGCGTCGCTGTTCCACTACGCGGAGCTGTCGATCCACGATTTGAAGGATGCGCTCGCAAACGAGGGTCTCGTCGTGCGGCGCGAGCCGGTCGCGGTATGACGCCGATCGACGTCCGATGGGACGAGCGCGGGCTCGCTCCGGTGGTGATTGCCGACGCGACGACCGGCGCCGTGCTGACGCTCGCGTACGCCAACCGCGAAGCGCTCGAACGCACGCTGGCGACGTCGTCCACGTGGCTGTTCAGCCGCTCGCGCAACGCGCTCTGGAAGAAAGGCGAGACGTCGGGAAACACGCAGCGCGTCGTCTCGGTCTCGGTCGACTGCGACGGCGACGCGCTGCTGTACCGCGTCATCCCCGACGGCCCCGCTTGCCACACCGGCGCGGCGTCGTGCTTCTCGACGACGATTCCGCTCGACGGCGCCGCCGACGCGCCCGAAGGCGCGCAGTTCGCGAGCGCCGTCTCGTCGCTCGCGCGCACGATCCTCTCGCGCAAAGCGCATCCGGTCGAAGGCTCCTACACCGCGAAGCTCTTCGCGGGCGGCGTCGACCGCATCGGCAAGAAGATCGGCGAAGAAGCCACCGAGGTGGTGATCGCGGCGAAGAATGCCGACCGCAGCGAGCTCGTGTGGGAGACGGCGGACCTGCTGTATCACGCGCTCGTGCTGCTCGCGGAGCGCGGCGTCTCGCTCGACGACGTGGGGGCGGAGCTATCGCGACGCGCCAAGCCGACGGCGTAAGTCGCTCCGGCCAAGGCCGGAGCCGTCGCGTTCGGCCTTCGGCCGATCCGCCGCGGGCGCAAGCGCTGACATCGCTCGACGGCATCGGGCGCGAGACCGCGGCGCGATTCGCCGAGCTGGGCGTCGAGACGCCGGACGACCTGCTCGCGTACATCCCGCGCGCGTACCGCGACTGGCGCGAGCCCATGCCGATCGCGAGCCTCCGCGAAGGTGAAGCCATCGTCGTCGGGCGCGTGCTGCGCGTGAAGGACGGGCGCGGCCGCGCGCCGCTCACCGCGACGCTGCAGGACGAAACCGGCGCGATCCAAGCGAAGTGGTTCGGACGCCGCTACCTCTCCGGCCGCATCGCGCCGGGCGATCGTCTCTTCATCGCAGGTCGCGTGACGCGCGCGGGCCTGCTGCCGGAGATCAACGTGTCGACGCATCGCGTGCTGCGCGAAGACGAACGCTGGCAAGGCGAGATCGTTCCGGTCTACGCCGCGAGCAAAGACCTGCCGACCCGCACGATCCGCACGGCGATCGCGAAGAACCTCGACCGGCTCATCGCCGCGCGGGCCGACGTGCTGCCGGCGGATTCTCGTGCAACGGTTCGGCTTTCCGCCGCTTGCGCGCGCCTGGCGGGACGTGCACGCCCCGCACGATCCCGACTCCGCCGCACGCGCGCGCGAGCGCGTCGTGTTCGATGAGTTCTTCACGATCGCGCTCGCCGCCGCCGTGAAGCGCGCGCGCCGCGAAGCGGAAGGCGGCGCGCACGCGCTCGCGTGTCCGGCCGGCTTGTGGGACGCGTTCACGGCGGAGCTGCC
Organism: Vulcanimicrobiota bacterium; assembly: GCA_963841685.1. Taxonomy (GTDB): domain Bacteria; phylum Vulcanimicrobiota; class Vulcanimicrobiia; order Vulcanimicrobiales; family Vulcanimicrobiaceae; genus Vulcanimicrobium. The sequence goes on along the minus strand of CAWJDU010000002.1, from coordinate 9,108 downwards.
GTTCCCGCCGACCGCGGCGCAAAAGCGGGTCGTCGAACGCATCTGGGGCGACATGGAACGCACCGTGCCGATGAACCGCCTGCTGCAAGGCGATGTCGGCAGCGGCAAGACGCTCGTCGCGGCGGCGGCGATCGTGCTCGCGCACCGCGGCGGCGTGCAGTCGGCACTCATGGCGCCGACGGAGATTCTGGCTGCGCAGCACGCCGCGAAGCTCGCACCGCTGCTGCTGCCGTTCGGCGTCACCGTCGAGGCGGTGTTCGGCTCGCAGGGCGCGCGCGAGCGCCGCCGCGCGGAGGAGCGCATCGGCTCCGGAGAAGCCGCGCTTGCCGTCGGGACGCATGCGCTCCTGACGGAATCGGTGTCGTTTCGCGAGCTGGGCCTCGTCGTGATCGACGAACAGCATCGCTTCGGCGTGCAGCAGCGCAAGCTGTTGCGCGAGAAGAGCGGCGCGCCGCACACGCTGGCGATGACGGCGACGCCGATCCCGCGCACGCTCGCGCAGACGAAATACGCGGACATGGACGTCTCGATCATCGACGAGCTGCCGCCCGGCCGCACGCCGATCAAAACGTTCGTCATTCGAGCGTCGCGCCGTTCGATGGTGGACGAGTTCGTCCGCAAGAACGTCGAGCTGGGCCGGCAAGCGTACGTCGTCGCGCCCGCTATCGACGACGACAACGAAAGCGCCCTCACGAGCGCGCTCGCCGAGGCCGAACGCCTGCGCACGTCGGCGTTCAGCGACCTGCGCGTCGACGTCTTGCACGGAAAGATGACGCCGCGGGAAAAGGACGCCGTCATGGGCCGGTTCAAGCGCGCGGAGACGGCTGTGCTCGTCGCCACCACGGTGGTCGAGGTGGGCGTCGACGTTCCGAACGCCTCGGTGATGGTGGTTCTCGACGCGCACCGCTACGGGCTCGCGCAGCTGCATCAGCTCCGCGGTCGCGTCGGACGCGGCGTCGCGGAGTCGTTTTGCATCCTCGTCGCGCCGGATGATGCCGGCGAGGTCGAACGCTTGCACGTGCTCGAAGAGACCACCGACGGCTTTGCGATCGCGGAAGCCGATCTGCGGCTTCGCAAGGCCGGCGAGCTCGCGGGCACCGCGCAGGCCGGCGAGGCCGGCACGATCGGCAACATCGTCGACGACTTTGCGCTCTACATGCGCGCGAAGGAGGCGGCCGATGCGATTGTCGCGAGCGATCCCGACTTACGCCGTGCCGAGCACGGCGGGTTGCTGGGGCTGCTCGACGCGAGCGCGTCCGCGCGCGCGATGCTGATCACGGCATGAACGGAGCTCGTGCGCCGCTCGCGATCGGCTTCGATTTCGACCACACGCTCGGCATCGACAACGCGCTCGAGCGCGAGGCCCTGTCCGCGTACGCCGCGGAGCTCGGATGCCCGGTCGATCGCACCGACGGCGCGTGGCTCGATCGCCTCGAAGCGCTGCTGCGCGCGTTTCGCGCCGGCGAGATGACGATGGAGGCGATGATCGCGCAATTCGCGCGCGCGCTCGGCGTCGCGGACGCGCGCGTGAGCGCGGCGCGGTGGGGCGCGATCTGCTTCGAGCTCGTGCCCTCGCACGTGCACGCGATCGACGGCGCGCGCGAGATGCTCGCCGTGCTCCGTGCGCGCGGCGTGCCGGCGGCGATCCTGACGAACGGGTGGACGCCGCTGCAGCAGAAGAAGATCGCGCACGCGCTCGGCGACGACGGGCTCGCGCTCACCATCCTCGTGAGCGACGCGATCGGTGCCGTGAAACCGTCGCGCGCGGCGTTCGATGCGCTCGTCGCACACCTCGCGACCCCGCGCGAACGCGTATGGTACGTCGGGGACAACACGGAGGCGGACGTGGGCGGCGCGCTCGCCGCAGGACTGCGCGCCGTCTGGTTCGATGCGGAAGGCGAAAGTTATCCACAGAACCTGCCTGCTCCCACGCTGCGCATCACGTCCTTGCGGGAGCTCGAGGCGCTGGCCGAGAACACCATCGCCCCATAACTCGTATGGGAACGCTGACGATCACCGGCGGCACGCTACGCAGCCGGCGTGTTTCGACACCGCCCGGGCGCGCGGTGCGACCGACACCCGCGCGTGTAAAGGAAGCGCTGTTTTCGATTCTCGCCGATCGCGTCGACGGCGCGCGCGTGCTGGACCTCTTCGCGGGTACCGGCGCGCTCGGATTCGAGTCGCTCTCGCGCGGCGCCGCACACGTCACCTTCGTGGAGAAGCATCGACCGACCGCGCATGCACTTACCGAATCTGCGAAGACGCTCGGTGTCGCCGAGCGCGTCGAGGTGATCGCCGCGCCCGTCGAACGCGCGGTGCGCGCGTGTGACGGCCCTTTCGATGTGGTCTTCGCCGACCCGCCGTACGCGACGCCGTATCCGCACGAAGCGTTCGCGCAACTGCTCCGCCGTCACGCGATCGACGACGCGACGACCGTCGTCTACGAGCGTTCTTCGCGGCAGTCGTCGCCCACCGATCCGGCGATGCGCGTCGCGCGCAGCGAGCGCTACGGCGAGGTCGCGCTCGACTTTCTGCAACCCGTCGCGAGCGCAGCGTGAACGGTCCCGCGGGCGGAAGCTCCGCGATCTACCCGGGCTCGTTCGACCCCATGACGCGCGGCCACCTCGACGTCATCGAGCGGGCGGCGAAGATCTTCGACCGCGTGCTGGTCGCGGTGGTCGTGAACCCGCAGAAGCGCGACCCCCTCTTCACGCTCGACGAGCGCGAAGCGATGATCCGCGAGGCGGTCGCGCACATCGCCGAACATCGAAGTGACCCACTTCCGCGGATTGCTGGCGGATTTCGTGCGAACGGTGGACGCCGCCGTCATCGTGAAAGGGCTGCGCGTCGTGTCTGATTTCGAAGGCGAGATGTCGACCGCGCTGATGAACCGTTCGCTCTCCGCCGTCGACACCGTATTCTTGCCGAGCGATCCGCGGTGGTCGTTCGTGAGCTCGACGTTGGTCAAGGAAGTCTACAATCTCGGTGCGGACGTCGCGAAATACGTTCCGCCCGCCGTGCTCCGCGTGATGCAGTCCAAACGCCCCGCACCCCGTCCCGCCTAGGAGGCCGCGCATGTCCGTCTATCGCGTCATCGACAAGCTCGAGGCGTCCGTGAAACAAGGCACCGTTCTTCCCCTCGGCTATCGCATCGTGAGCGAGGAAAAGCTCCTTGAGCTGATCGAGAAGCTGCGTGCCTCCCTGCCCGAGGAAGTCGGACGCGCGCGTTCGATCGCCAAGAACGGCGATCGCCTCGTCCGGGAGGCGCAGGAGAAAGCGCAAGCGATCGTCGTCGAAGCGTCGACGCAGCAATCGCAGCTCCTCGACGACAACGAGATCATGCGGCGCGCCCGCGCGACCGCGGAGATCGTGCTGCGCGAGGCGGAGCAGAAAGCCGCGCGCGTGCGCGAAGGCGCCGACGCGTACGCGGCGCAGGTGCTGACGGATCTCGACGTTCGCCTGTCGGGCGCGCTCGGCTCCGTGAAGAAAGGCATCGAAGCGCTGGCGGTATCGAAAGCGTCCGCGGCATCGGCGACGGCGACGGCACCGGCCTCGACGTCGCTTGCGGACGCGGCGGCGAAATCCAAGCGCGCCGCGTTCGACGCGCAGAACGAGAACGAGACCGCGGAGCTCGAGTCGGTGTAGCGCCGGCACGCTCGCCGCGATCGCCGGCGCGCTGGCGGGCGCGATCGCGCCGACGGCATCGTCCGCAGGTGCTGTCGGCGGGCTTCAGCTCGTAGCGGGGAGCATCGCCGTCACCGTTGCGACGTCCACTTCGGCGAGACTTGGGACGACGCACGCGGCGAGAGCGAGCGCATCCGCTCCCGGCGGATAGGCGCGGTTCGGAATCGCCAGCACCGGCAAGCCCGCGGCATGCCCCGAGCGGATGCCGTTCGCCGAATCCTCGACCGCGATCGCGCGCGACGAATCGGCCTTCAGCAGCGCGAGCGCTCGCAGATAGACGTCCGGCGACGGCTTCCCGCGCGCGACTTCATCCGCGGAGACGACCACCGCAAACAACGCCGCCCAACCCGTTTTCGCGAGCACGGTCTCCGCCACGATGCGCGTCGCCGACGTCGCGAGCCCGAGCGTGAACGCATCGGCAAGCCGATGCAGCACGTCGTCCGCGCCCGGTAGCACGGGCACGTTCGCTGAGACGCGAGCGACGACCGCGTCGACGATGCCGTGCGCGATGTCGCTCTCCGGCAACCGCACGCCGAGGTCGTCGCGGATGTAGTGCGCCCACTCCGCCGTCCGCATCCCGATCATCGCGTTCTGCGCGCCGTTCTTCCAGCGTCCCCCGTGCGTCATGACGAACTCCCGCCGCACCGCGTGCCACAGCTGCTCGCTCTCGACGAGCGTGCCGTCGAGGTCGAACACGACCCATGCACCGTCCGACATGACGTGAACAGTACGTCGCGCGGTGGAAGCGGCCTACGTTCGGACGTCGAACGCCCAGGCGGAAGGAGCCGTGCGATGGAGCTGCTCGTCTGGTCCGACGTCATTTGACCCTTCTGCTATCTCGGCTCGGTCTGGGTCGAGCAGGCAGCGCAGATCATGGGCGTGCGCACGAAGTGGCTGCCGTTCGAGCTGCATCCGGAGACGCCGCCGCACGGCGCTCCGAAGCCGTTCAGCGACGCGCAGTGGCCCGCGGTCGAACGGCGCCTGCGCACGCTCGCAAGCCGCGTCGACCTGCCGATCGCGCCGCCGCGGCGCAACGTCAACTCGCGTCTCGCCCTGGAGGCCGGCGAGCTCGTGCGCGCACGCGCGGGCGATGAGGCGTCCGCGCGATTTCACCACGCGGTCTCACGAGCGTTCTTCGCCGAGGGCGAAGACGTCTCGGACGTTTCGGTCGTCGCGCGGTACGCGGCGCAGGAACGCGTCGCCGATGACGAGCTCCGTGCCGCGTGGGCGGCGCACACGTACGCGCGGGCGATCGTCGACGCGATGCGTGGCGCGCACCTCGCCGCCGTGCGCGGCGTCCCGGCGTACGGCTGGCCCGGCACGACGGCGATCAGCGGCATGATGGAACCCGAACGGATCGTGGACGCGCTGGGGAGCGCGATGCGCACCTGAGCGCGAAACGGTGCTACATCGGCAACGCCGGCAGCGACGTCGCGAACGGCGGCCGGCGATTCGCGGTCGAGCACCCGCGGGTGTCGAGCCCGGTGACGGACGCGGCGCGGATGAACTTCGCCGCCAGCCGCATCACGCACGGCAGCTCGGTGTCGTGCGACGCGTTCGCGACCAGCATCCACTTGGCGTTCGACAGGTACGGCAACTCGTCGCGCGCGTACTGGGGCGGCGTCGCGGGATCGTCGGCGCCCGAGACGAGCAACGCCGGGGCGCTGCTGCGCACCGGTTGCTGAAACGCAGGCGACACCGGGCGCACGTTCCAGATGCGACACGCGCGCTGCTGCGCGCGCACGCGCGTATCGCCTTGGAACGAGCCGGAGCTCGTGCGCACGATGTCGCGCTCCGCGATGAACGGGATGTCTTCGGCGCACGTGATCGAGAGGTTTGCGCCGGGCGTCACTTCGTCACCGAGCGAACGCGTCACGAAATCGACCAACGTCGCAAGCGGTCCGTAGTCGTCATGGTACGCGCGGTCGATCACGAACGGAACGAATCGCGAGCCGTCCGTGCTGTAGAGTGCTTGACGAAGCCGGTCCGCGAAAACCTCCTTGCTCAGCATCAGCGTACTGGCGGCTTTCGTTTTCTGGTCCCGGAAGCGAACCGCGACCGGACCACGGTCGAATCGGCGCACGAGCGCGGCGAAGTGCGGCCCCAGGTTCGGGAAGGCGCGCGAGCACTTCGCGTCCGCGGCGCACGCCGCGACCAGATGATCCATCGCCATCTGCGAGCCCTGTGCGTCCTCGAGCGGAACCAGCAGGAAGTGCTCCGGCGCGACGCCCTGCAGAAGCAGGCTTTCGGCGTGCGAAGGATGCCGGCGCGCGTAGTCGAGGTAGAGCAGGGTCCCGCCCGATCCTCCGCTGAGTGCGATGCGCGGATAGCCGAGCGCGGCGCGAATGTCGTCGATGTCGTCCACCGCGTAGTCCGTCGCATAGAGGCTCAGGTTCGCGTCGCGCGCGAGTTGCGCCCGGCACGCGCGCAACTGCGCGGTGGGCCACAGCTGCATGAAATACGCGGCACGATGCGCGGGGGTCCAGATATCGCAGTTCAGCGCACGCGATTGCCCCATCCCGCGATTGTCGACGAACACGACGTCGTAGCGGTCGAGCAGCTTCGCCATGTACGGCTCGAACATGCCGTCCGCCGCGTAGCCGGCAAGCGGAATCGCCGGCGCACCCGGCCCGCCCGGATTGAAGAAGATCGCGTGGTGCGTCGGCCGCTTCGCCTTGAGCACGACGAACGCGACATCGATCGTGCGTCCACTCCGCGCGGCGCGGTCCTCGAACACGCGCAGAGAGCCGCAGAGCGACGGCAGCTTGCGACGGCCCATCACGCACGCCCGCGTGTGCAACGCCGGCGCCGGTGTCGCGGGTACCGACGGCGTGGCGGCCGTCGACGGCGACGGGTCGCGCTGCGCCTGACCGAGCGCGGGCATCGCTGCGCGCGAAGACGCCGATACGACGACGGCGGCTAGCAGAACGGCAAGTCGTACGAGTCGCATCGGGGGCGTCTCCTAAGGTTGACGGAAGGGTGTAGCCATGTATACACTTGCCGCATGCCGATGTCAATCGCGGGCGGGGCGCTCAAAGGGACGGCCGATCAGATCGCCGACCGCCTTCGCGGCGCGATCGAGGACGGGACGCTGCCGCCCGGCGAGGCATTGAATCAAGTCGATCTCGCGGCGCAGTTCGGTTTGAGCCGCATCCCGATTCGCGAAGCTCTCCGCCGCCTCGAAGCCGAAGGGTACGTCACGTACCAGCCCAACAAGGGCGCGACCGTGGCACGCTCCGCCCAGCCGCGTGACATCGCGGAGATCATCGATGTGCGTGAGTGCCTCGAGCTGCAGTTGATGCAGCATGCCGTGCGCGGCATGACGGACGCCGTGCTCCGGAACGCCGCGTCCGCGCTGCGCGCGCTCAACCGCGCGCGCACGCCGGACGAGCTTCGCGGTGCGCACGAACGCGTTCACAGCACGCTCTTCGCCGCGGCGCGTCGGCCGCGCACGGCATCCCTCATCAACGACTGGCGGTTTCGCATCGACCGTCACGACGCCGACGGCTCGCGCCGGCGTGCCTACGCGCGGGCGACCGCGGACGTGCACAAGCGATTGCTCGACGCGTGCGGGCGGCGGGACGTCCGGGACGTAAGCGCGTGCGTGCGGGACGAGCACGACTACATCCGCACGATTGCTCCGGCGCTGATCGACGCGGATTAACGCGATACGGCCGTATTGACAAACTTCGATACAGTCGATTAGTATCGAAATGTGTCGATACAGCGCTGCTGCCCCAAAACCCGGCTCGACGCGACCGGCCGGGCTGCGTCCGCCTCGCTGTTCAAGGCCCTCGCCGATACCCACCGGCTCGCCATTCTGGCGACGTTGGTGGATGCGGACGATGAGGTCTGCGTATGCGACTTCACCGACGCCCTTCCGCTCGAGCAGCCGACGGTCTCGCACCATCTGCGCATTTTGCGTGAAGCCACGCTCGTGACGTGCGAACGTCGCGGAACCTGGGTGTACTACCAGCTCGCCGCGGACGCGCGCAAGCGCATCGACGCGGCGCTCGACTCCGTCGTCCCGGAGAAAGCCCTCGCATGAAAATGCACTTGAACCTCGCGACACGGGACATCGATGCCAGCGTCGCATTCTATGCGACGCTGCTCGGAGCACCCCCGGCGAAGAAGCTCGGCGACTATGCGCTGTTCGTGACGGACCAGCCCGCGCTGGAACTCGCGCTCGACCTCGATCCCGATGCGGAGGCCGCGCACGGACAGCATTTCGGCATCGTCGTCGACACCCCGGACGACGTCGAGGCGCAACTCATGCGCCTCGCGGATTCCGGTTACGCGACCGACGTCGAGCGCGAAGAGACGTGCTGCTATGCGAGCCAGACGAAGGTCTGGGCGTCCGACCCGGAGGGAAGGCGATGGGAGACGTACTTCGTCCACGCCGATACCGACGAACGCGACGAAGCGCAGGCGATGTGCTGTCGAACCGACGCGGCGCTCACGTCCGGAGCCGCCTGCTGCGCCTGAAGCGTGCGGCGTTCGGACGACGCGATGCACCGACTCGCTGCACGCGTATTCCGCGGGCCTCGAGCGCGGAGGCTGAATCCGATCGTGGTCCGGCGGAAGCCTACAGCGCTGCGCGTTTGCCGAACGCCGATCGGTACCGCCAAGGCGTACTACGATCGCGCGCTGGATCTGTCGCGCTCGGCGACCGTGAGAGCGCGGCACGCGTACAAAGCTGCCTCAGACGGATTTGGCCGTAGCCGTTCAAGAAAATCTCCCTCTACATCGCGCCGGCCTGCGCGAGGGCGCGTAGAGCGCGCCGATCGTCCTCGATCAGCCGTTGCTCCGAGAACGCGATGTCGGCGGCGTTCAGGGCGACGGCGTACGCGACGAAGTAGAAGTTCGGGTGGTCCTCCGTCGGCGCGGTCTCGAAGCTGTGAAGCACTTCGATGTTGATGTTGCGCAGCTGCGCAATCTCGGCGTATCGGGCCTGCAGCGTGGCCCGCAGATCGTACGGTACGTCGTCGATGACCTTCGCGTCACGCGCAAGCTCCCATGCCGTCGTGGTGCCCTCGAACGGTTGAAACCCGCTTGGCGCCGCCGACGCGAATGTCCGCGTGAACGTGTCGAATCCCATGCGCGGTGTTCGCGCCGATTGCACCACGGTGCGGAACGCGAGCCAAACACGCCGGTGCGTCGGTGCGCGGCGCCTCAGCACCGCGTCGTCCGTGGCGATCTCGCGTCGAAGCTGCACAAGCGCCTCGTGCGTTTGCCTCTGCGTCCGGACGCGGTCGACGAGCTGACCAACGGCCGTCGCGAGCACGATCGCGATGACGATCGAAATGATCTCGAGCAGCAGGTCCGACGGATTGATCCGAAGCCGTATCCGGCGCGCGCGACGTGATTCGTGGTCCGGATGCTCGTCCGGCTCGACATGCGGCATGCGCGGTTCTCCGCCTGCGT
>CAWJDU010000001.1:0-1141976 GCA_963841685.1 Vulcanimicrobiota bacterium | reverse complement strand
ATTTTTATTGCCCTCTACTGGTTGAGGTTGGTCTTGCTCATGCTGGCCGTTTGTGGGTTTCGTTTACCTGGTGTTCGATCCAAACGAGTTGTTCGATCCCAGCTTTCAACTCTCCTTTCTCTCCGCCGCCGCGATTGCCGCATTTGCCATTCCCCTGATGGAGCGCCTCACGGAACCCCTCAGGCGTGCCGTGAAACGTTTCGATCAGACTGGCTATGATCCGCAGGTGGCGGGCAAGGCCGCTCAGTGGCGGGTCGAACTCCGCCTGCTGGCCGAAACTCTGCGCGTCTGGACGGGCCTTTCGGAGCAGGTCGCACGTTCGGCCGTATCGAGAGCCGTCTGGCTCGCCGCCTTCTGCTGGAAACGTCATCGCGTCTCGGCGTGCGTGCAGTTCGGGCTCGCGCTGCCGATGATCAGCTATTTCCATCGGCTTTCGATAACGGGGCTTTCGGCCAACATCGTTGTCATTCCACTTCTGTCCGCTGGTCGTGCCGCTGGGATTCGCCTCCATCCTCACGGGCTGGCACGCCACTCGCCTTCTCGACGAAGCTTCTGCTGCATTGGGCGGAGTTGGTCGCCACCTGGCATGTCCGGTTTGAGCCTGCCTGGCGAATGGCCGCGCTGCCGCTGTCGATCTCGATCGCATTCGCGGTCTCTCTCGTTACTGCTCGCGCTCGCGATTCGCCGCAGCCGGCGCTGGATGCTTCCGGCTCTGGCCTGCTCACTCGGTCCTCTTCGCGTGCATCTGCTGGCAGCCGTGGAAGCCTGAGCTTCGGTCCGAAGCTCCTCGAACTCAGCGCCATCGACGTGAGCCAGGGCGACAGCCTGCTGCTTGTCTTTCCGGACGGCGAAACCATGCTCGTGGATGCGGGCGGCTTTCCCGGCGTCGAGCGCATGGCGCGCAAGCCGCAACTCGACATCGGCGAAGATGTCGTTTCTCCTTATCTGTGGAGCCGCCGCATTCGGCATCTCGACTATGCTGTCCTCACCCATGGCCATTCCGACCATATGGGCGGCCTCGCAGCGATTCTGGATAATTTCAGGCCGCGCGCGCTCTGGATCGGCGCCGAACCCGACACCCAGGAATGGAAAAACATCCGCGCAGCACGCCGCCGCCGATCACGTGCGCATCGTTCCACTCACCCGCGCGTCCACGCGCATTCGCAGATCGGCGGAACTCATATCCGTGTGCTGGCGCCCTCACCCGATTACGTGGCGGGATCGCGCCTTCAATAACGATTCCTTAGTGCTTGAGGTCGACTACGGCCAACGAAGCATTCTGCTTACCGGCGACGCCGAACGGCCGATCGAAAACGACATGATCGCAAGCGGTGAACTCCGGCCCGTTACCCTGCTCAAAGTGGGACACCACGGCAGCAGAACATCTTCCTCGGAAGCGTTCCTGGATCAGGTCGCGCCGCAGTTCGCGTTCATCTCGGACGGTTACAAGAACCAGTTCCACCATCCTCATCCGGACGTGCTGGAACGGCTGGCGGCACACCATACCACCGTCTTCCGCACCGACCGCGCAGGGCCTGATCACGTTTTTGACCGACGGCAACAAGGTCGAGATTCAGACATTCCATTGAGCTGCGGGCGAGAGCATAGAATGAGAACGGAGGAAATATGGAACGCGATAACAGCAGCATGATCATGTGGTTAGTCAGCGGAGCAGTATTGGGAGCAGCGGTTGCACTGCTACTCGCGCCGGAATCCGGCGAAGGACACGGCGCAAACTCGCGAAGGCGCCGAACGCGGCCGCAAGACACTCCTCGAATCCGGGCCAGGAACTTGTTCGAGCGCGGGCGTGAACTTTACGAGCGCGGGCGCGAGATCGCCGAAGATGCCGCTCAGATGTTCGAGCGGGGCCGCGGCATCGCCGAGAAGACGGTCGACGAGCGCATCTAAACAATTCAAATCCGGCGATTCATCTAAAGAGTGCCCACCAATCATGTCCGCACTTGCCGCTCCGCCCACACAAACCGCACCGTTCACAAACGAGCCTTACACCGACTTCAACCAACCCGAGAACGCGCAGCGCATGCGCGCGGCCCTCGCCAAGGTTCGCGCCGAGTTCGGCAAAGAATACGATCTGCTGATCGCCGGAGACCGCCGCAGATCGTCATGCCAAATTCGAATCCGTCAACCCGTCCAAGCCTTCGGAAGTGGTCGGCATCCATCAAAAAGGTTCCGAGCAGGATGCCCGCGACGCCGTCGAAGCCGCTTACGCCTACTTCCCGGTCTGGTCGCAAGTTCCTATGGAAGAACGGGCGGAGCACCTGTTTCGCGCGGCCGAAATCATCCGCGAGCGCAAATATGAATTCGATGCTTGGCTGGTCTTTGAAGCAGGCAAGACGTGGGCCGAAGCCGAAGCCGACGTCTGCCGAGGCGATCGATTTCTGCGAGTACTATGCGCGTCAGGCGATGAAGCTCGCCAATCCCGAGCCCGTGGTTCAGCTCTCGGGCGAACGCGATGAGATGGTCTATATTGCCGCTCGGCGTCGGCATCGTTATTCCGCCTTGGAATTTTCCGCTGGCCATCATGGCCGGCATGACGGCGGCGGCGCTCGTCGTCGGGCAATACGGTGGTCATCAAGCCATCGAGCGACACGCCGACGATTGCAGCCAAATTCGCGGAAGTTTTGCTCGAAGCCGGTTTCCCGCCGCAAAGTTTTTCGTTTTTGGTCGGCAGCGGCGCCGCCATTGGCGACACTCTCGTCTCGCATCCGAAAACGCGCTTTATCTCGTTCACCGGCTCGCGAGACGTCGGTCTCCATATCAACGAGCTCGCCGCCAAAACGCCCAAAGGCCAGCTCTGGATCAAGCGCGTGGTCGCGGAGATGGGCGGCAAAGACGCCATCGTCGTCGATCGCGAATGCGATCTCGACCAGGCCGTGCATCGGCGTTCTCTACTCCGCTTTCGGCTACCAGGGCCAAAAATGCTCCGCCTGCTCGCGCGCCATTGTCGACGAATCCATTTACGACGAGTTCCTCGACAAGCTGAAATCGAAAGTCGAGACGCTGACGCTCGGCCCTTCCGATGACGTCAACAACTACATGGGGCCGGTGATCAGCTCGCGCGCCAAAGAAAGCATCCTGAAGTACATCGAGGCCGGCAAGAAAGAAGGGCGGCTGATCGCGGGCGGCGGAGCTGGCGAGGGCGACGGCTATTTCATCAAGCCCACTGTCATTGCCGACGTCATTCGAACGCGCGCATTTTCCAGGAAGAGATCTTCGGCCCGGTGCTGGCGGTCACCAAGGCTAAAGATTTCGATCACGCTCTGCAGCTCGCCAACGATTCCGAATACGGCCTGACCGGCGCGGTCTTCACAACCAACTCCGCGAAAGCCGAGAAAGCGAAGCGTCAGTTCTTCGTCGGCAATCTGTACATCAATCGCAAATGCACCGGCGCAATGGTCGGCGCGCATCCCTTTGGCGGCTTCAATATGTCGGGAACGGATTCGAAAGCCGGCGGGCCGGATTACCTGCTGCAGTTTGTTCAAGGCAAATCGATCGCGGAAAAAGTCAGCTACGCGCTGACAGGTATAATCGAAATACCCCGATTGAAGGGGACCAACTAGTCACAACTCTAGGGTCGATCACGATCGACGCGACAAAAGGGAACCGCAAGGTTCCCTTTTCGCTTTTGTGCGCAGCGCTCGCGAAGCGGGATAATGGGAATGTGCAAGCCGCCATCACTTCGGGCGCTTTCGCTCGTTCTTGCTTCTCTTCTGCCATGAGCATCATTCGCGAAGGCCCGAAGCCACCATCGAAGATACTGGATCGACCAATCGCCCCGGTATGCGCGTCACCTTCGATCGGGAAGGACACGCCACTGTAGAGCCGCGCCGCAGGCGAACCGCGGCACGTCAAACTTCACGAAGAGATGTGCGATCGAGTTTCATGCACGAACTGGAATCGGCCGGTCCGCTGAACGCGATCGCGACCGCGCACTGCATGAAAAGCGCTTCTTTCGGTTCTTCGCTCTTTATCGAGTTCAACGGCGCAGCGCTCGCCGGATTTGAGCTGTCCTGCCCCGCAGGATCCTCACGCGCAAGCTTTGCAGAAACAAGCCAATCGAGATTCTCGCAGGCCGCTCGAGAGGCCGCCGGCATTCACCCGGGCAGAGTCTTTACCGTACCCGCGCCAGAGCAGCCCAAATAACCCTCTAAATCATTCATGGAAACAGGACTTAGAAATCGAGTCGCCATTGTGGCCGGCTCAAGTCAGGGTCTTGGCCGCGCAACTGCGCTCGCGCTTCGCGGCCGAAGGCGCGCACGTCGCGCTTTGCTCGCGCAATCCGCAGTCTCTCGAGCAGGTAGCCGCCGATATCCGGCATCGCTTCGGTGTTCAGGTACACACCGAAGCCTTCGATGCGCGCGACACTCCCGCCGTCGAGCAATTTGTGAAGAATGTTCACGCAATGTTCGATCGCATCGATGTCTGTGTCACCAACGCGGGCGGCCCTCCCGCCAAAGAATTTCTCGAAACGACCGACCAGGAATGGGACGACGCCTTCGCTCTGAATCTCCGCAGCGCTGTCGCCTTCGCGCGCGGCGTGATTCCGCACATGCAGCGGCAGCGCTGGGGACGCATCGTCACCATCAGTTCCGTCACCGTGCGGCAGCCGCAGCCGCAGTTGGTTCTCTCGAATGCGGTCCGGGCCGGAGTCATGGGACTGGTGCGAAGCCTTGCGAACGAGTTCGGCAAAGACGGTATCACCGCCAATAATGTCGGTCCCGGGCTACACCGCGACCGATCGGTTGAAGGAATTATCCGCGCGCCGCGCCGCGCTACCGGCCAAAGTGAAAAACAGATTCAGCAGGCCTGGATCGATCAAATCCCGCTCGGCCGCTTGGGCCAACCCGAGGAGATTGCCGACGCTATCGTTTGGCTCGCCTCCGAACGCGCTTCGTTTATCACCGGCCAAACTATTCTCGTCGATGGCGGCATGTATAAAGGCTCTGTTCCGAACAGCATGCGCTAACTAAAAGGAAATAACAGGTGAGCAACGATAATCAAGCACGTCCGCTGGGACGAGATCCCCGTCAGAATCGCTAAACCCGCTATTCGATCGCCAGCTTGCGGTCGGCGATCAGATCATGGTCGCGCGTGTTTTGCTGAAGAAAGGCTGCGTCGTCCCGATGCACAGCCACATGAACGAGCAATTGACGCATATCCAATCGGGCGCGCTTCAGTTCACCATCGAGGGCCGCGAAATCACGGTGCGGCCGGGTGAGTTTCTCTGCATTCCCCCAACGTGCCCCACACCGCGGTAGCTCTGGAAGACACGGTGGACATCGATATCTTCACGCCGCCGCGCGAAGACTGGCTCAATAAAACAGACGACTACCTGAGGCGCTGAGCCGCCTCAGGAGTCTCGGTTGGAGTAAGGATGAGGAAGTAAAGATTAGGAGAACGTCTTCGGCGGAAAAACAATCCCGCCGCTAGCAGACCGCCGCCGACCAACGCCAGCGAGGCCGGCTCCGGAACGCGGTCGGATCGGGTCCACTGTCAAAGCCGGCAAGAAACAGCCGCGAAGAAACGGTGTTGCCGCAATCGGTGATAGTAATCGATTGGAGTGTTTGGTTCGCGAATGAAGAAGGAAGGAGAAACGTCTGCTCGTCCAGCGCTGCGAGCCGTCATTTGTCCACGCCATCTGCGTGGGTCCTGAAACCGAGTTTGTCCAGATGTAGTTGTTGTAATCCCGGACACTGCTATTGCCGGTAAGATTCACCGAATACGAGACGCCTCCGGTGCCGGTAAAGGTGATCATGTCGTATGACGTACCGCTCTGCCCCCAAAACGTATTCATTAACGTACTGACCGATGTTGCGCCAACCACGTTAACCGGAATTGTAACGCTGACCGTCCCCGGTCCGTTGTTTGCGGCTACCGATGAAAACCAGGCGTTGTTTCCCCCGTTCGCACCGGCGATGTTGAAATTCGTTCCGTTAAAGGTTTGTATGCCGGTCGGCAAAGTGCTGCACCCAAACATCTGCTGCCTGCCGCATTGCACCATGAGCCGTTCGCCACACTCGAGAGATCCACCGCTACATTTCCAGCCATCGCCGCTGTCGCGGACAGTAACAGTGCCAGGCTGGAGACCGCTACCAAACGTAAGTTGAACAAGATAAGTACCACCTGCTTTTTAAAATTTGTAATCCGTCCGCCTCGGCATCAGCTTGACGCCTGCCGAGACAGTCCCGTAGCTTATTACCGCCGCGTTCTCTTCTTAGACCCGGATAAGCCGGAACAATTTCGGATTAAACTGAGGCGAATCGCAGCGAATGGTACTCAACGGTATAGTACCCTGGCCTTATCTAAAGCGATTAGATTGAAGCACATACGGGATAACGCATTTTAACTAGAGTTGCTCGGCCAGGGTTAGCAATCGTTCATCCGCTACTTTACCTCCTAGCTATTACCTGTTGCGGGCAGCCCCAAGACCAGGCCTACATACCGACGCACGGTATCGATTACGTTTCGAGAGGCGGTGTCCATGTGCTTGGCCTTCCGAATTTTCCAGTCGATTGACTTAATTTGATCAGCCAGCACAACTCCTGTAACGTTACCTCCAGGCGGAATGGCCACTTCAAAGGGATAACCCTTCGCCTGATTTGTAATTGGGCAAACGATCGCAAGCCCTGTCTTAGAGTTGTAGGAGGCTTCCGAAAGAACAAGCGCGGGCCGACGACCCGATTGTTCGTGGCCAGCTTGTGGATCAAAGTCGAGCGATATAATTTCGCCTGTAATAGGAACCCATGCCCTACTCACCAGATCTCATGGCCTTTCGGTTGTCCCCAATCGGCTTCCGCGTGACGATTCTTAGCGGTCACCCGGGATAAAAGGCTGTCTAGAGATGGTTGCTCCCTGACGGCACGAACAACAATGACGCCAGGACCCTCCACCTCGATCTGAACTTGATCCCCTTCGTGAATTTCCGCTTTCTTCGCTACAGCCTTGGAGATTCGGATTCCGGTACTGTTTCCCCATTTAGCAAGGGAGGTAGCTATTTCAGTTCCCATACTCTTCCTCCGCTCTTAAGTATATACAATTGTATAGCCGTACGTACTCCAGCCGTCTTCCCTCGCGGAATGCTCGCGATGTCCATCGGCCGCCAGCACTGTCTTCCAGTCACGGCCTCATCGAGATTTAACCCAGCAGCCCGCTGGGCTTGACTCGAAAAGAAGCCCGTCAATTCCGGTAAATGGTTGCCACCAAAAGAAAAAGGTAGACACAAATCACTACTTGCCTACGATGGCACGCAAAGTACTCTTGACGTGGCGTGACAGGCTGGCGCCCTTCTCTTTTCAGTTGGCGTTTATGGAAATGGATGTCGCGCCTGTTAACTGAAGTGTTTTGGGGTCCCAATTCACCTCAATACGGAACCGATTGTAGCGCCGGTCTGATTCTTTAGCAGTGGGCCATCCGTAGACGATGCACCCGACGATTACGCCGGGGTTCATGCCTTTAAAGTCGCCGGTCTCCGTGTGCAGCATCGTCGGCCGCTTCCTCGAGCACTCGCGCATGTTCGTGTTCGCGAACGGCGGCGAGCGAGAGGTCTACATCGGCAGCGCGGACTGGATGGGCCGCAACCTCGACCGCCGCGTGGAGACCGTCGTGCCCGTGCTCGATCCGCTGCTCGGCGACATGATCTGCAACGACATCCTCGACGTCCACCTCGCGGACAACGTCAAGGCGCGCGAGTTGCGCGCCGACGGCACGTACGAGCGGCGGCGTCCGCTGCCGGGCGAGCCGCGCGTCGAAGCGCAGCACGTCTTTTTGGAGCGGTATCAGGCGGTCTGAGTGGTCCGCGCAGCCAGACCCAGGATCACGTCCCACTCCTGCGGCGTGACGGGCTGCACCGAGAGCCGCTGACCCCGCCGGAGCAGCGGCATGAACGCCAGGTCGGGCGTCGCCCGCAGCTCCGGGAGCGTCACCGCGCGGGGCAGCTTTCGCACGAACGTCACGTCGACGCACCACCACTTCGGGTCGTCGCGCTTCGACGTCCGGTCGTAGTACTCGGACGTTCGGTCGAACTGCGTCGAGTCGGGATGCGCCTCGGCGTTCACCTCGACGATGCCGACGACGGCCGGCGGCTTGGTGCTCGAATGGTAGAAGAAGCCGAGGTCGCCCGCGCGCATCTCGCGCATGACGTTCCGCGCCTGGAAGCTGCGCACGCCGGACCACTCGGTGCGGCCGTCGCGCTCGAGGTCGTCGATCGAGAATGCGTCCGGCTCGGATTTGAACAGCCAATGGCGCATGGGGCGTTTGGTCCTCATCCGCAGGGAACGGCCCTTCTCGGCCCTTAAAGACAGCGTGCTAGCCTTCGGCGGGTCACCCCGCCGGAGAACGCCTCGCCGTTCCATCCGTCACGGCGAGCGGCCTTTGCCTCTTCCCTTTGCCTTCCGAGGAGCACATGTGCTGAGCTTTTCTCGCGCTCTGCGATTCGTGAGTTCCGGCGCCGCCATCGCAGCTTTGTGTGCGGCACCCGCGCTCGCGCAATCCGGTCCGAGCGTCGCGCAGACGTCGCCGGCGGCCGTACCGTCGGCCGCCACCGTGACCGCCACCGGAACGATCAGCGACAACCAAGGCGCGCCGCTGCCGAACGCCACGGTCACGTTCCGCGGACCGGCCACGGCCGTGACGCACAGCGACGCGAACGGCAAGTTCTCCGTCTCGGTACCGATCGGGGTGTACAGCGTCAGCGTCGAGCACGCGGGCTATCAAGCCGCCACGCAGGACGACGTCGCCGTCGTCGCCGGCGGCGTGAACGTCAACGTCGCGCTCTCCGCGGCGACGTTCTCGTCGCTGCAGACGATCGGCAGCACGCGCACGAGCGCGGCTCGCGCGGGCGGCCGCACCGCCTTCAACGTCACCCCGGCGTCGGAACAGGTCGTCGGCCAGCAGGTCTTCCGCGATCAGGGCCAGCTCCAGATGAAAACGATCCTCGACCAGACGCCCGGCATCATCAGCGGTCTGCCCGGAAGCAGCTCGAACACGGCCGCTCCCGGCGCCATCACGTTCCCGGACATCCGCGGCGCGCTCTCGTTCGAGACCGCGACGCTCATCGACGGACACCCGCTCGCCGTCGAAGACTTCGGTGACTACGTCACGACGTTCTTGAACCCGTACATGTTCCAGAGCGTCGAGCTCATCAAAGGGCCCGGCGCGGCGGCGCCGCAGATCGCGCGCGCGATCGGCGGGACGGTCAACTTCCGCACCCTCGATCCGACGCTGCATCCGACCGGGAACATCACGTACGGGATCGACTCGTTCGGCGGATCGTTCTCGAACTTCAACTACTCGAACACATTCCTGAACGGCAAGCTCGGCGTCGTGTTCGACTACGCGATCAACGGAACGCCGGGCCCCGCGGGAATCACCGATCCGCAGCAGTTCATCCCGCTGGTGAACAGCTCGTACGTCTACAAGGACTCGCACGGCAACACGATCACGCTGGCCGCGCCCACGTCGATGACGCCGCCCGGTCAGTTCAACTCCGAGAGCAATGCGAAGACGGCGGCGCTCGGCTGCTGCGTCCCCGTTCCCGAGACGTTCACGAACAAGAACGAGCTCGCCAAAATTCGCTACAACGCATCGCCGGTGACTTCGTTCACGTTCGCCTATCTCGGCAGTCAGACGTACAGCGACCAGAACGGCAACACGCTCGCGCTGTACCCGACGAGCTTCACGCCGGGTCCGGCGTATGCGGGCGTCGCGGGACCGAATCCCGGCTTCACGAGCGGCTTCTCGCCGTTCGGCTACGGCGACGAGTGGGAGTTCAACAACGAGCCGATCTTCGAGGGCGAGCTGCGCACCGGCTTCAAGAACGACACGATCCTCGCGCGCTGGTACCACGCCTCGATCAACCGGCTGCAGTCGAACGGCGCGGTGAACTACACGGCACCGAGCCCCGTGTGGCCGATCCTGCTGTACGGAACGGACAAAGCCGGGAATCCCCTGAAGGGACTCGACCCGTACGGCCAGCCGTACACGGCGCAGGAGACCTCAGGCTTCTACTTCGGGTCGTCCGAGGAAGACCGGCTCACCGGCGCGTCGTTCGAGTACGATCACGTCCTCGGCGGAAACGGCGCCGACGTCCTGACGTTCGCGGCCGACTGGAATCACGCGTACTCGCACGACTACAACGAGAACAGCCCGGAAACCAGTGCTACGGTTCCCGCCGGCTCGTCGCAGGACACCGACACATATCTGTTGCGTGGCCAGTTCGCGATCGGCGACAAGCTGACCGCCATCATGGCGGACTACGAGACGCGGTTCTACTCGTACTACGGGCACGCCGCATACGCGTCGCCGACGGCGGCGACGCCGTTCCTCGCGTTCAGCAGCCAGGACAAGTACCACAACGACCCGCGCATCGGTCTGTCCTATCGTGCGGATCGCGACACGAGCTTCCGCTTCTCGGCCGGCGCGGCCGTCGCGAACCCGTACCTTGCGATCCTCGCGACGGCGGATCGGCCGCCTGCAGTCTGCACGGCGTCCGGCGTGACCGCGTGTCCGACGGGCTACGCGCCGGGCAGCGTCGCGGTTTCGTCTGCCAACGGCCAGAACGTGCTCCCGGAGACGTCGTTCGGATACGATCTCGGCGCGGACCACCGGTTCCCGAACGACCCGAGCACCGTGCTGACGTTCGACGTCTATACGACGAATCTATACAACCAGTTCGTCAAGGGCTACTTCAACAACGGCACGTTCTCGACGGGCGGCGTGACCTACCCGCTCATCACGTCGCAGTACTTCAACATCTCGAACGCGCGCTACGAGGGCGTCGAGCTCGGGATCACGCGCACGCCGGTCACCGGGTTCGGCTACGTCGCCCAGGCCGCGCTCATCCGCGGTTTCCCGTACAATCTGCCGCCGTTGACCGCACACAACTCGAGCCTCGTCGGCATCGTGCCGTACGTGAACTTCGGGTCGTTCGACACGGTCGGCAACCACTCGATCCCGTACAACCAGGGATACCTCGAGCTGAACTACCGCACCGCGAAGAACGCGTTCTTCTCGCTCGGCCAAACGTACGTCGGACCGAACAACGGCTTCGCGGAGGGCGCGTTCGTGATCTGGAACGCGAACGCTCGCGTGCCGATCATGGACCGTCACACGTCGCTGCAAGTGTCGGTCGACAATGCGTTCGACGTGTATCCGGGACTGTTCTCGACGAACTATCTCGGCCAGGAGCTGCCGCTCACCAACGGTCAGTACTACGCGCCGCAAGCGAAGGAGTACGGGCCGCGCAACGTGCGGATCTCCATCTCGCACGACTTCGGCAACCGCTGACCGCGTTCGCGCGAACCGGAAAGAAGAAGGCCGCCTCGTAGGAGGCGGCCTTCTTCATGCCGTGTCTTGACGATCTGCGCGGTGATGGGATCGACGGCTCGAAAAGGCGCCGGCGGTTTTCAGTATCCGGCCGGCGATGCGAACGTGCGGCCTTCGAACGCTTCGAGCTTCGCGCGCTGGCCCGCCGTCCACGGCGTCGCGTGCACGTCGTCGGATGAGCTCGACCACGGCGATGCGCGCGATCGCGCGTACGTCTTCCGGACTCGCGGCGCCGGTGAGCGCGTGCTCGAACGTCGCACTGCTGCGCCCGAGCGACGCGATGCGCGCGTGCGCGAGGAGCGGCTCGTCGTAGAAGCACGGCCGCATCATGCGCGTCGTGACCTCCACGGCCATGTGGCTGAACGCGAGCGTGCGGGGCAGCGCGTCGGCGGCCTCGCCGATCGGACTCGAAGTACCGCAGCCGCGCGAGCTCCCAGTACGTGGTATAGACGGTGTTGCTCACGTGACCGAGCGCGTCGGTCTCACAGAATCGCGGCCGCACGTCGACGCGGAAACGAAAGGAGCGAAGCCATTCGGCTTCGCTCCCCGCGCTCGTACAGCGTGAGCACTCAGCGCAGCTGGATCGTGGGCGACACGCCCTTGCCTTCGAACGCGTTTTCGAGCACCTTCGCGAGCTCGCCGCTGCGCGCCATCGGCTCGAGGATGTCGGTGTCGCCGTAGAACTTTCCGCCGATGAAGACTTTCGGCAGCGTCTGCCAGTCCGTCATTTGCGCGAGGGCTTCGCGCTTCGGCATGTTCTCGAGTACGTCGACGACCTCGAACGGGTAGCCGAACGCGTTGAAGAATTCGATCGTCTCGAGCGTGAACCCGCAGCGCGGCGCGTCCTTCGTCCCCTTGCCGTAGACGAGGATGGTGTTGTCGGCGATCTCACGGTCGATTTCGGTAGTCAGGTCAGCCATGCGGCGGTGTGTCCTCTGGAACGGAGGTGTGAATCTGGAGCGCGTGGATGCGTCCGTCGGCGCGTGCCGGGGCGAGTGCCTTTTCCACCATGCGGTGCCGGTCGAGCGGTGGGACGCCGGCGAAGGCCTTCGAACGCACGAACACCTCCAGATGGTCCCGGGTGCCGGTCATGTCGTGCACGCGGACGTCGGCGTCGGGCATTGTCTGCCGCAGCAGCGCGGCGATGTGCTGGTCGATCACGAGCGAGCCGTGTACGACCCGAGGTGCCACGGCACCCGCTTTCAAGGAGTCCACAGACCTCACCGGTACGTTGTCCCGGTGATGGGCAAGCCGGATCGGGCGCGGATCGCCGCGCCGGCCGTCGTCGCAGCGATCGCCGGGACGGCGGCCGTCGGGGTCGCGGCGCTGGCCCGTGAAGGCGTCTGCGTGCATCGGCTCGGCTGGTTCGGGCTGCGGCCGCTCGCAGCGCATGCCTCCGCCGGGATGCCCGGCATGGACATGTCGGCTGCCGCTGCGCCGGCGCCCTGCCCGATCCTCGTCGGTGCCGCGATCCTCGCAGCGGTGCTCTACGCGGCGGCGATCGTCACGATCGTCGTGACGCGTCCGAGCGCGTCCGAGCTCGCGTTCGCCGCCGCCCGGCTCGTCGCCGGGACGCGGTTCGTGCCCCTTGCGACGGCGCTCGGAGCGATCGCCGCGGTGCCGCTCGGCGGCCTGCTCGTCATGGACGGCGCCGAGGTCACGACGCCGTACGTTGCGGCCGTCTTCCTGGCGCTCGCCGCGATCCTCGGCGCGGCGCTGTTGCATGCCGCCGCGCGCGTCACGCTTGCGTTCGGGCGGCGTCTCGTCGACGCGCTGCTCGCCGCACCGTCGTGGGTCGCGCGCAATCTTGCGACGCCGCGCACCGCCGCGTACTGCGTCGTGCCCGTTCGTCCCGGCGCGCGGCTCGCGCGCCGGCGGCCCTCGCGCGCTCCCCCGCTGCGGTAGACGCCCGACCACGTCCACCCCAGACCGCGAACGAAGCGACGCGCCGAGACGGCGCGCCGCGTCGCGCGTTTCACCGGAGCAACCTGCGTGTCATCATCGTCCTTTCGCGCGGCGCTCGTCGCCGTCGCGTTTGCGGCCGTTGCCGTCGTCGCGACGGCACCGCCCGCGCGCGCCGACGTCGCCGGCGTCGTTCGCGGAACGCTGGAGCGTTCCGATCACCAGCGGCTGCCGAACGTCACCGTCACGCTGACGGGACAAGGCGTCTCGTTGCGCGCGACGACGGCGCGCGACGGAACGTTCGCCTTTCCGCGCGTGCCGTTCGGCACGTACACGCTGCGCGCCGTGACGCCGGACGGCACCGCTGAGGCGAGCGTCGACGTCACGACCGGCGCGGTCGTGGACGTGCGGCTGCTCGCCGCGCGCGTCATCGGCAGCACCCGCGCGACCAGCACGAGCGTGCGCGGCACGCCGGTGTCGGAAAACACGCTCGGCTCGCGCGAGATCGCCGCTCTGCCGGTCAATACGTCGGTGGATCGCGTCATCGAAACGCTGCCCGGCATCGTGCGCTTCTCGTACGACGAGCCCGTTGCGCACGGTTTCCACGGCATCACGTACGAGCTGGACGGCGCGCCGCTGCCCGCGTCGACGAGCTCCAACTTCGCGAACTTGATCGACCCGCGCAGCGCCGGCGCGATCGAGGTGTTCACCGGCGCGTTCCCGGCGGAGTTCGGCGGCTCGCGCATGGGCGCGGTCGTCAACGTGCAGAGCCTTCCGTTGGAAAATCCACCGGGTCCCGGGACGCTGCTGCTGGGCGGCGGCGAGCTCGGCACGCAAGAAGCGCAGGTCGTCAAGCGGTTCGACGTGGGACGCGCGCAGATCGCGATCGCCGCGGACAATCTTGCGACCGCGCGCGGGCTCGACACGCCGTCGGAGACCGCGCGCCACGACATGTCGTCGACGACGAACCAGTTCATGCGCATCGCATTGCCGATGGGGTCGCAGGACACGCTCGCATTCGATCTCGCGAATCAGTATGCGACGTATCAGATCCCGATCAACACGAATCCGAACGACCTCGAGGCAGGCACGGTCTCCCTGCCGGCGCAGGACGACGTGCAGCGCGAGTACGATCGCTTCGCGGCGATCTCGTACACGCACGACAGCCGTGACGGAAACGGCTACTTCCGCGATCGTGCCGTGGACGCGCTACAACCGCGTCGTGTACGACGGCGATCTCGCTGCGGACGTCTCGGGGATCGTGCTCGGCACCGGCGTGTCTCCGCAGTCGTGCCCGGCGCCGGTCGGCAACGGCAACGACTGCCCGTCGAACGGCCTGTTCCAGGATCGGGCCGCAACGTACGTCGGGTTGCGCGTCTCTGCCGGGCACACGAGCGCGCACCATAGCGTGACGTACGGCGTCGACCTGCAGCAGGAGAACTTGCGCTCGAACGTCGCGATCGCGTTCGCGCCCGCGGAGAATCCGAACGGCCCGGCCGGCGGCAACTTCGTCGACGACGCGGCGCAAAAAGGGTCGGCGACGGCGGCGTACGTCGAGGACGTCTGGTCACTGAGTCGGGCCGTTGCGGTCAAGCCCGGACTGCGGTACGACCGGAGCACCGGATACGCGTCGGGGAGCCAGCTGAGCCCGCGCTTCGAGATCGATGCGACCGTGGCCCCACAGACCGTCGCGCACGCGTACATCGGCCGGCTCTACGCGGCGCCGGGGCTGGAAGACACGCGGCGCGAGGCGGTCGTCACGCAGACGTCGTCGACCGCGAACCCGGTCTACAACCTGCAGCCGGAACGCGACACGTACCTCGAGCTCGGCCTCGCGCACGACTTCGGCAACGGCCGGCGCGCGTACGTCAACGCGTTCGACCGGACGGTCGTGAATGTGCTCGACACGACGAACCTGCTGAACACGCCGCTCTTCGCGGTGTACAACAGCGCGATCGGCGTGACGCGCGGCATCGAAGGCCGCTACGTGCAGTCGTCCGTGCGCACGGACGCCGGCGTGTCGTTCACGTACTCGCGTTCGCTGGCGGGCGGCGTGTCCGGCGGGACATTCCTCTTCGCGCCGCCGGACGTGACCGATCTGACGCTCCAGCCGGAGGATCATGACGAGACGTACGTCGGCGACGCGTTCCTGACGCGGCGCTTCGGGCCGGCTCGCGCGACGTACGCGACGCTCGAGTCGCAGTACGGGTCGGGATTTCCGGTCGCGTTCCTGAACGGCACGGCAGGCCGTCTCCCCGCGCACTTCGAGCTGAACGCGGCGTTCGGGCGCGCGGCGTCGACCGGTCACCTGGGGTTCGAGCTTTCGGTGGACAACCTGACGAACAATCGCTACCCGATCAAGGTCGAGAACGGCTTCAACACGACGCAGTGGGACGCGCCGCGTCGCATCGTGCTCCGCGTGATCGCGCCGTGGTGATGCTCGCATTCGCGTTCGTCGCCGCGATCCACGGCAACGTCGTCGCGATCGATCGCGCGCACGATCTGGTCAGCGTCCACCATCACGCGCATCCGGGGATGCCGATGGAGATGACGATGGTCGTGCGCATGCATGACCCGCGCGAGCTCGCGCGGCTGCGCGTCGGTCAGTTCGTGGACCTGAAGTGCGACGAGACGCGGAACCCGTGGGTGTGCGTCAGGCGTTGAGCCGCCGCTGATCCGCGGCGTCGCTGCGCAGCGCGTTGACGAGCTTCGTCGCTTCGCGCAGCGCCTCGGGAAGCGACGGTGCGGTCGCGCGCACCGCGCGAGCCGCGCCGGCCACCGCGACGACCGCGGACACGCCGAGCAGAATCGCGGGGACGCCGCGCGCGCGGAAGCCGCCGTAGCGCACCTGCGATGCGCGAAGGATGCGGGCGAAGTTCGGCAACGGCATACCGGCGGGTGCGCCGCCGCCCGGTGCGAATCCTCGGCGCATGAGCGAGGCTGCGTTCACCTGGGACATCCCCGCCGGCTTCAACTTCGCGCGCGACGTCATCGACGCGCTGGCGCGCGAGGATCGCCGCGGGCTGCTGTTCGTCGACGCCGCGGGCGGACGCCGGGAGTACACGTTCGCCGATGTCGCCGGCGCCTCGAAGCGGTGGGCGGGCGTATTCCGCGACGCCGGTGTCCGCAAGGGCGACCGCGTCGTCGTCGTGCTGCCGAAGATTCCGGACTGGCTGTTCTGCATGACGGCGTTGCTGCGCATCGGCGGCGTCGCGGTGCCGAGCTCGGAGCAGCTGCGCGCGAAGGACTTGCTGTACCGCGCAAACCATAGCGGTGCGACCGCGGTCGTCGCGCACGCGAGCAACGCGGCCGAGTTCGATGCGATGCGGGCCGACGCACCGTCGCTGCGTACGTGGCTGCTGGTCGGCGGCGAACGCGACGGATGGACGTCCGCCGATCCGCTCGTCGCGAGCGCGCAGCCGTGGGACGGCACGTCGACCGGCGTCGACGACCTCGCGTACATCGTGTACACGAGCGGCACGACGAAAGATCCGAAAGGCGTCGTCCACAGCGTCGCGTTCACGTGGGCGAAGCGCATGCAGGCCGCGGTCTGGTTCGACGTGCACCGCGAGGATCTCGTGTGGTGCACGGCGGGAACCGGCTGGGCGAAATCGCTGTGGAACGTGCTGCTCGGACCGTGGTCGTGCGGCGCACCGATCGTGCTGCACGAAGGCGCGTTCGTTCCGGAAGAGCGGATGAACCTGATCCGCGACCTCGACGTGACGGTGCTGTGTCAGGCGCCGACCGAGTATCGTCTCGAAGCGAAGCTGCCGAACCTCGGCGAGCGCTGGACGCTGCCGAAGCTGCGGCACTGCGTCAGCGCGGGCGAGCCGCTCAATCCCGAAGTGATCGAGCGTTGGAAAGAGGCGTTCGGGCTGACGATCCTCGACGGATACGGCCAGACCGAGAACTCGCTGCTCGTCGCGAACCGGCCCGGGACGCCGGTGCGTCCGGGATCGATGGGCAAACCGACGCCGGGCCACGACGTCGCGGTGATCGACGAGCACGGCGACGTGTGCGAGCCGGGCGAGGTCGGCGACATCGCGCTGCGCGGCGACCCGCCCTCGCTCTTCAAGGGCTACTACAAGAACGATGAGGAGACGCGCAACACGCGGCGCGGCGAGTGGTATCTCACCGGCGACCGCGCGCAGCTCGACGACGACGGGTACTTCTGGTTCGTCGGACGCGCCGACGATGTGATCTCGTCCGGCGCATATCGCATCGGCCCGTTCGAGGTCGAAAGCGCGCTGCTCGAGCATCCGGCCGTCGTCGAGTCCGCGGTCGTCGGGACGCCCGATCCGGATCGCGGCAACGTCGTCAAAGCGTTCGTCGTGCTGCGCGCAGGGAACGAGCCGAGCGATGCGCTCGTGCGCGAGCTGCAGGAGCACTGCAAGCGCGTGACCGCGCCCTACAAGTATCCGCGCGAGATCGAGTTCGTCTCCGAGCTGCCGAAGACGCGGTCGGGGAAGATTCGCCGCGTGGAGCTGCGGCAGGCGGAGCTGCGCAAGAAAGGCGCGACCGCGGCGAGCGGTTTCGTGTAGAGCGCTCCGCGAATCGGTTTTTCCGGGAACACTCGCGGCATGAACGTGCGCAACATCGGCGACCCGCACCGCTGGTTCGACGTGCTGGTGACCGGCGAGACGTCGCAGGCGGCGGTGATGGATCTCGAGCCCGGCGGCGGCGAGAGCGGCGAGAAAAGCAACGAGCACGCCGGCAGCGAGCAAGTGCTGTTCGTGGTCGACGGGGAGGTCGAAGCGGAGGTCGGCGACGAGCGGCGCACGCTGCGCAGCGGCGACGTCGTGCTCGTGCCGCGCGGCGTCGCGCACCGTTTCACGAACCGCGGCACGCGGCCCGCGCGAACGCTCAACGTCTACGGCCCGCCCGCGTACTGAGCCCGCATTTCGGCGAAACGAAGGCCGACCTGCGGCAGTACCTACGGGCGTGTCGACGACACCGCCCCCATCGCCCGACGAGCTCGAAGCGACCGTCGCCATGCCGCGTGTCGAGCCGCCCCCGCCGCCGAACCGCCGCGTGATCGATCCGGCGATCGTCGAGCCCGCCGGCGCCGCGCAGCAGCGCCCACCGCAACCACCGCCCGGGCCGCAGGTGCAATGGAGGCAACCACCGCCCGGGCCGCAGCCGCAAGGGCAGCAAGCAGCGCGGCCGGTGTACGGCACCGTCGTTCCACCGGACGTGCGCGTCTCGACCGATCGCGCGCGCCTCGCCGTCGGCAATCCCTTCGGTTATATCTGCGCGCGGTTCTTCGCGTTCGTGCTCGACGTCGTGCTCATCGCCGTCGTGGCGACGTCGCTCGCGTACTCGCTGATCGCGTTCAACCCCGTGACGGGCCTGCCGACGAACAGCCAGCGCGGATTCGATGCGACGCTCGCGCTCGGGCTCGCGATCGCGCTGATCTACGTTTGGCTCGCGGAGGCCGCGTTCGGCACGACGATCGGGAAGCTCGCGACCGGACTGCACGTGTACGCCGTGCGCGGCGGACCGGTCGGACTCGGGCGCGCGTTTTTGCGATCGCTGCTGCGTCCGCTCGACGTGCTCATCATCGGGGCGCTGCTCGCGCTGCTGCCGGCGCACCGCCGGCTCGGCGACTTCGCCGGCGGCACGGTCGTCGGACGGCGCACCTGGCGCGGCTTCGGCCCTGCGATCGGCTGGGCGCTCATGCTGATCCTCGCCGGAGTTCCGTTCATCGTCGCGGGCACGCCGCGCACGTTCGCATCGATGATCGCATTCGGCGAGTTCATGCCGGGGCTGATCGCGCGCCTCATGCTGCTGCCGCACACGATCGCGACGCATCTGCCGCACCTGACTCACTGAGGTATTGCCCTCGCGGGCGTGGTCGTGATAGCCATGCGTGAAGCCATGTCGCTCCACGAGATCGTGCTGCCGGAAACGAAGCCCGAGACGGAATGGATCCTCGGCCGCGCGGTGCGCAAAGTGAGTCCGTGCCGTCGGCACGCGCGGTTGCAGACGGTGCTGGCCGCCGCCCTGAGCCGCTGGGCCGCCCCCTACGGCGAGGTCGGCATCGAGTGGCGGTTTCGCATCGCACCACGCGGTGAGATGCGCCGCCCGCTCGTGCCGGACATCGCGTTCGTCTCGGACGCGCGCATGCGCGCGCTGGACGACGACGAGGCGGAGCTGCCGCCGTTCGCGCCCGACGTTGCGGTCGAGATTCGTTCTCCCGACGACCGCCGGCGTCACGTCGAACACAAGGTCGCGGTGTACCTCGCGGGCGGCGCGTCGCTCGTGATCGTCGTCGACCCTTCCGAGCGATCCGTTCAGCTCCACGATGCGCGCGGCGTGCACGTGCTCGACGAGGACGACCCGTTGGAGCATCCCGCGCTGCCTGGCTTCACGATGCCGCTGCGCGACCTGTTCGCGGCGACGGATCGGCGCCCGTAACGGCGGGGGCTCGCGTGACGCGCGCCTAACGGCCCGAACAGGAGGGTTCGCCGATGATCGCCGCCGGTGAAACGATCGCCGCAACGCACGCGCGGTACGTCCTGTCGCCGTGGCTCGCGCAAGGGAACCTCGCGCCGCCGGTCATCGTCCGCGGCGAGGGCATCTTTCTCTACGACGCGGACGGCAACCGCTACGCCGACCTGACGTCGGGATTGATCGCCGTCAACCTCGGCCACGGGCATCCCGCCGTGCGCGCGGCGATGCACGAACAGGTCGACCGCCTCTGCTTCAGCCCGCCGAACTGGTTCAACGACGCGCGCGCCGAGCTCGGCGAAGCGCTCGTCGCGCTCGCACCGTGGAACGGCGCCGGCCGCGTGTTCTTCTCGACGTCCGGCGCCGCCGCGAACGAAGACGCGGTGAAGTTCGCGCGCGCGGTGACCGGACGCAGCAAGGTGCTCGCCGGCTATCGCTCGTTCCATGGTTCCGGCGCCGGCTCGGCGTCGCTCACCGGCGAGAATCGTCGCTGGTACAACGAGCCGTCGAACGTGATGCCCGGCGTCGTGCACTTCTGGGCTCCGTATCCCTATCGCAGCCCGTTCTTCACGACCGATCCGGCGGAAGAGACGCGCCGCGCGCTGCAGCACGTCGCGGACACCGTCGCGGCGGAGAACCCGCAGCACGTCGCGGCGATCCTGATCGAGCCGGTCATCGGCTCGAACGGCGTGATCGTGTTCCCGGACGGCTACCTCGCGGGACTCCGCGAGCTGTGCGACCGGCACGGCATCGTGCTGATCTTCGACGAGGTGATGACGGGATTCGGGCGTACCGGCGCCGCGTTCGGCGGCGAACGTTTCGGGGTCGTGCCTGATGCGATCACGTTCGCGAAGGGCGTCACGTCGGGATACGTTCCGCTCGGCGGCGTGCTGCTGCGCGAGGAGCTCGCGTCGGCGTTCGACGCGAAGCCGCTGCCGGCCGGACATACGTACTCGGGCCACCCGCTCGCGATGGCCACCGGCGTCGCGACCGTGCGCGCGTACCGCGACGAGAACCTGTTCGCGCGCGCGAATGACGTCATCGAGCCGCGCCTCCGCGCGGGACTCGAACGCGTGCGCGACCGTCACGCGATCGTCGGCGACGTGCGCGGCACGGGCGCGTTCTTCGCGCTGGAGTTCGTGAGCGACCGCGAGAAGCGCACGCCGCTCGTACCGTGGCAGGGGACGTCGCTGGGACCGATCCCGGCGCTGTTCGCCGGCCTGAAGAAGCGCGGCGCATACGGCTTCGGCCGCTACAGCGTGATGCACATCGCGCCGCCGCTCATCATCTCGGAAGACGAGATCGACGAGGTCGTCGCGATGATCGACGGCGCGGTCGGCGATCTCGAAGAGGCGTACGCCGCGTCGTGAATCAGCGCCGAAGCGTTCCATGGCCGCCGATCACGAGATCGGCTCGGCGTGCCGGACGTGGAAACGAAAGGCCAGTTAGAAATTCAATAGTACGGAGATCAGCCGCTTACCAGCTC
Source organism: Vulcanimicrobiota bacterium (assembly GCA_963841685.1). Taxonomy (GTDB): domain Bacteria; phylum Vulcanimicrobiota; class Vulcanimicrobiia; order Vulcanimicrobiales; family Vulcanimicrobiaceae; genus Vulcanimicrobium. The sequence goes on along the minus strand of CAWJDU010000001.1, from coordinate 1,120,795 downwards.
GTGATCTGACATCCGACGGCCAGCGACGTTCTATCGTTGTAATGTTGCGGCGTCAGCACCAAAAACGGTCGGCGTCCCGATTGTTCTCGACCCGCCTGTGGGTCGAGAGATAGCCATACGATGTCCCCGAGCGTCCGGGACGTACGGGGTCACCAGCGTTCGCGTTCCGATAGCGTGCTGAAGCCTTCGTCGTGCAAATTGTCGGATGTAATGTGTTCAACGAAGTCGTCCAATCGCAGCGGCGCGGAGCGCTTCACCCAGATCACCCCATTCTCAACAGCCATATCGACTGCGCTTCCCGCGCTAAGTCCGATGCTCTTCGCAATGGCGCTGGGAATCCGGATCGCAAGGCTATTTCCAGCCTTAAAAACGCGCGCATCTTGAAAGACGAGCTGCTCCCACGTCGACGCCGCGACGCGAATAATCTCTCCTTCATTTGCGCGCATCCCGGGTGGAAGCGCGAAGGCGTCAGAAGGCACGTTCATACAATGTATCATACCCGTTGACATTGGTGATGCCAACCCGCACCCCAGGGCGCCGAGATCGCCAAGCGGCCCAGGCCACCTCCGATCACGTTATGAGTGCTTCGCGACGCCATAGTTACATGTGATTTGCTGAGGCTTCGGTGCGACCGAATGCCGTCAGGCGCCGCGCGGCGTCGCTACGCTCGGTGATCGCGTTGTACTCCGTCTCGCTCAGCCGCGACGGCGAGCTTCGCATGAACGCGCCGTAGGCGATCGCCGCGACGACGATGCCGAACAGCCAGCCGCCTTGCCACAAGAAGCGGAGCGGCGCGTAGAAGAACCCGAGCACGGGGAGAATCCAGCCGACGGCGAGCGCGGCGATCGCGCGCACGTTCCAGCCGCGCGCATAGTCGTAGCGGCCGCGGGGCGTGTAGAGCCCGAGCAGATCGAGCCGGAGCGAGCGCACGATCCAATAGTCGGCGATCGCGATGCCGTCGAACGGGCCGAGGAGCGTACCGTACGTGCCGAGCCACGTGAAGACGTACGCCTGGAACGTCGAGAGCACGTACCACGGCTGCATCAGCAGCGAGAGCAGTCCCGTCAGCACCGCGCCGAACGCGAACGTGATGACCTTCGGCCACAGGTTCTCGAACGCGCGCGCGGGCGCCATCACGTTCGCGCCGACATTGATCGTGATGGACGAGAGGATGACGATGATGCCCCCGACCAGCACGACGACGGTCGGAAACTTCACGATCAGCTCGACCGGATTCCAGAGGGCGGTTCCGAACACGGCGACGGTCGCCGACGTGACCGCGATGCCGATGAAGGAGAAGCCCGCCATGACGAACGGCATCACGAGCTGACCGCGGATCTGCGCGCTCTGCGAGCGCGCGTAGCGCGAGTAGTCGGGGATGTTGAGCGCAAGCGTCGCCCAGAACGCGATCACGCCGATCACGGACGGGAAGAACGCCGTCCAAAACGCACCGCCGTGCAGCTTCGACGGCGCCGCGAGCATCGGACCCACGCCGCCCGCCGCACTCACTCCCCACGCGAACAGCGCGACGGCGGCGACTGCCAGCGTCGGCGCGGCGAACGCGGCGAGCCGCCCGATCGCTTGTGGACCGCGCATCGCGACGGCGACGTTCAGCAGCCAGAACAGTCCGAATGCGACGAACACGTGCGAACCGATCGACGTCCACGCCGGTGCGAGCCGCGACGCGATCGCGTCGAGCGCGAGACCGCCGAACCACGAGTTGATCCCGAACCAGCCCGCTGCGATGACGGCGCGCGCGAGCGCGGGAACGTGCGCGCCGCGCGTGCCGAACCACAACCGCGCGAACACCGGGTACGGAATGCCGTACCGCGTGCCGGCGTGCGCGACGAGCAGGATCGGCAGCAGCACGACGCAGCTGCCGGCGAAGATCGCGAGGACTGCCTCCCACCAGTTCATCCCGAGCGCGATCATCCCGCTGGCAAGCGAGTACGTCGGAATGCACAGACACATCCCGATCCACAGGCTCGCGAAGCGCGTGCCCGCCCACGCGTGCTCGGCCGGCGCGCACGGTCGCAGATCGTCGTTCCAGAGATCGGTGTGCGCCGCCGCGCCCTGCGCGGCCGCCGGCGCCAGCGTCGACGATCCCGTCGCGCTCGACCTGCGTGATCACGTCTCGTCGCCGTGAGCTTGTCGAAGCGAGCGAGGCGATGGTGCGTTCGTGCGCGTGCCGCTCTCATGCTTCGACGAGCTCAGCATGACGATTACACCTCCACCATCGCGCCGTACGTTTCCGGACGGCGGTCGCGGTAGAACTGCCACGTGTTGCGCACCTCTTCGATCACGCGGCGGTCCATGTCGCCGATGACGACCTCGTCCGTGTCGCGCGCGCCGACCGCGACGAACTGGCCCGCGGGGATCGACGAGGTACGACTGCCCGTAGAATTCGCCCATGTTCCACGGCGTCTCGAAGCCGACGCGGTTGATCGCGCCGACGTAATAGCCGTTCGCCACCGCGTGCGCGGGCTGCTCGAGCTTCCAGAGATACTCCGACAGGCCGGCGACCGTCGCCGACGGGTTGAAGACGATCTCCGCGCCGTTGAGCCCGAGCAGTCGCGCGCCCTCGGGGAAGTGGCGGTCGTAGCAGATGTACACGCCGATGCGTGCGAACTTCGTCTGGAACGTCGGGTAGCCGGCGTTGCCGGGCTTGAAGTAGTACTTCTCCCAGAAGCCGCACGGCGCGGGGCCGGCCGCGACCTGCGGCAGATGGTGCTTGCGGTAGATGCCGAGGAACGTTCCGTCGGCGTCGATCACGGCGGCGGTGTTGTAGTACACGCCGCTGATCGTGCGCTCGTACATCGGCACGACGAGCGCGATGCCGAGCTCGCGCGCGAGGTCCTGCATGCGCCGCGTCGTCGGTCCGTCCGGGATCGGCTCGGTCGCCTCGTACCACTTCGGGCTCTGCTCGGTGCAGAAGTACGGTCCGTAGAACAGCTCTTGCAGGCACACGATCTGCGCGCCGCGCTGCGCGGCCTCGCGGATCATCCGTTCGTGCTTGGCGATCGCCTCGCGCTTGTGCACCTCGACCGGCTCGGAGCCGTCCGTCTCGTGATGCGCCTGAATCAAGCCGATGCGAACGATGTCGGTGTCGCTCATCTCTCCCCCGAAGTGGCTTCGCGCCTAGCGCGAAGCCATCGCGTTCGGCCGTTCCGGCCGAGCCGCACTGTTTATCAAAGGTGGACGGGGCGGAACGGTGCGGACTTTTGGTGCTTGCCCATCCCGGGCGCGCCGGTGAACGTGCCGTCCTCGGCGATCTTCGTTCCGCGCGAGAAGACGTAGCGCGGGCGGCCGCGCACCGTCATCCCTTCGAAGATGTTGTTGTCGGCCTTCATGTGGTGCGTCGATGCCGAGATCGTGCGCTCGGCGTTCGGATCCCACACGACGATGTCGGCGTCGCTGCCGACGGCGATCGTGCCCTTGCGCGGAAAGAGGCCGAACAGTTTCGCGGGGTTCGTCGACGCGAGCGCGACGAATTGGTTCAGCCCGAGCACGCCCTTGTTCACGCCGTGCTCGATACAGGATCGCGACGCGGTCCTCGATCGTCGGCGCGCCGTTGGGAATCTTCGAGAAGTCGTCCTTCCCGAGCTCCTTCTGACCGCAGTTGTTGAAGGAGCAGTGGTCGGAGCCGAAGGCGTGCAGCTCGCCGTTCTTCAGCTTGCGGAGCAGCACGTGCTGGTCGCGCTTCTCGCGCAGCGGCGGCGACATCACGTAGTTCGCGCCGGCGAAGTCCGGACGCTCGTAGTCGCTCACGTCGCAGACGAGATACTGCGGGCACGTCTCGCCGTAGATCGGCAGGCCGCGCTTGCGGCCGTCGCTGATCGCGTCCGCCGCCATCGCGCTCGACACGTGCACGACGTACAGCGGCGCGCCCGCGACCTCCGCGAGCCGGATCGCGCGCGACGTCGCCTCGCTCTTCGAGCTCGACGGGACGGGTGAGCGCGTGGTATTTCGGCGCGGTCTTGCCTTCCGCGAGCGCCTCCTTCACCGTCACCTCGATGACGTCGCCGTTCTCGGCGTGGACTTGGACGAGGCCGCCGAACCGCGCCGCCGCCTTGAGCACCTTGAAGATCGTCTCGTCGTCGACTTGCAGCACGTGCTTGTACGCCATGAAGACCTTGAACGAGTTGACGCCCTCGGCTTCGATCATCCGCGGGATCTCTTCGATCGTCTCGGGCCGTCCGTCGGCGATCGTGAGGTGGAACGCATAGTCGATCGCCGCTTTGCCGTCGGCCTTGCCGTGCCACGTGCGCAGCGCGTTCGCGAGCGAGTCGCCCTTCGTATGCAGCGCGAAGTCGACGATCGTCGTCGTTCCGCCGAGCGCCGCCGCGACGGTGCCGCTCGCGAAGTCGTCGACCGTCGTCGTCCCGCCGAAGGGCATGTCGAGGTGCGTGTGCGGGTCGATGAAGCCCGGAAAGACGTACGCGCTCCGACGCATCGACGACGTCGTGTCCGCTGTTCCGCGATGCTCCGCGCGATCGCGGTGATGACGCCGTTCTCGCACAGGACGTCGGCCGGAAAGACGTCCGTCGCCGTCACGACGGTGCCGCCTCTTACGATGGTACCGATTGCAGCCTCTCCCTCCAGGTGTGAACGGTGTCGCCCGCGTCGACGCGCACCATCTCGATGCAGTCGACGACGGGGCAGCACCATCGAGCACAGATTGCAGCCGACGCAGTGCTCCTCGTCGACCACCGGCGCGAGCCGGGGATCGGCGGGGCGGTCGATGCACTGGTGCGCCGCATCCTCGCACGCGATGTAGCACTTGTTGCAGCGGATGCACGTCGCGGGATCGATGCGCGCGACGATCTTGTAGTCGAGGTTGAGGTCGTTCCAATCGACGAACCGCGGGACCGTCTTGCCGACGAGCTCGCGCACCGACGCGATGCCCCGCGTGTCGAGATAGTTGCTCAGCCCGTCGATCATGTCGGCGACGATGCGGAAGCCGTGGTGCATCACGGCCGTGCAGACCTGCACGGTCGACGCACCCCATCAACATGAACTCGACCGCGTCGCGCCAGTCGGAGATGCCGCCGATGCCGGAGATCGGGATGCCGACCTGCGCGTCCTTCGCGCACGCGCCGACCATGTTCAGCGCGATCGGCTTCACCGCCGGGCCGCAGTAGCCGCCGTGCGAGGACTTGCCGTCGACGTGCGGGATCGGCAGCCACGTGTCGAGGTCGACGCCGATCAGCGAGTTGATCGTGTTGATCAGGCTGATCGCGTCGGCGCCGCCGCGCGCCGCGGCGCGCGCGGCGTACCGCACGTCGGTGACGTTCGGCGTCAGCTTCACGATGACGGGAACGTGCGCGGCCTCCTTCGCCCAGCGCGTCACCATCTCGATCAGCTCGGGATCCTGTCCGACGGCTGCGCCCTGACCGCGCTCCGACATGCCGTGCGGGCAGCCGAAGTTCAGCTCGAACCCGTCGACCGGCACCGTTTCGCAGCGCGCGACGAGCTCGTGCCAGCTCGCCTGCGTGCACTCGGTCATCAGCGATGCGACGATCGCGCGGTCCGGAAACGCGGCCTTGCACTCCGCGATCTCGCGCAGGTTCTCGTCGAGCGGACGGTCGGTGATCAGCTCGATGTTGTTCATGCCCGCCATGCGGTACGCGCCGACGTTGTAGCCGCCGAACCGCGACGTGACGTTGACGATCGGCTCGAGCGCGAGCGTCTTCCACACGGCGCCGCCCCAGCCGGCCGCGAACGCGCGCATCACCTGATAGCCGGAGTTCGTCGGCGGCGCCGATGCCAGCCAGAACGGATTGGGGCTGCGAATCCCTGCGAGATCGATCGACAGATCGGCCATCAGCGCACCTCCGCACGCAGTAACGCGTCGACGCTCCGCGCGGCGATCTTGCCGCGCTGCGCCGCCTCGACGACCATCGCGTCGGTGCCGCCCGGCTTGAACATGCAGTCGCCCGCGGCGAAGACGTTCGAACGGTTCGTCCGCATGCCGTCGTCGACGATCGCGATGCCGTGCACGTCGTGCATCACGCCGAACGCATCGAGCAGCCCGGTGTGCCGCTGCTGCCCGATCGCGACGACGACGGTGTCCGCCGGCCACGATGCGCTCCGTGCCCGGCAGCGGACGCGCGCTGCCGTCCGCATCGGTCGAGACGATCTCGAGCCCCGCCACGCGCGCCGTTCTCGACGACGATCCGCCTCGGCAGCGTGAAGGTGCGGAACTCGACGCCTTCGACTTTCGCGAACTCGATCTCGAACGTCGTACGCCGTCATGCGGTCGGCGCCGCGCCGGTAGTACATCGTCACGGACGGCACGCCGAGGCGACGCGAGCACGTCGCGGCGTCGATCGCGGTATTGCCGCCGCCGATCACGGCGACGGCGTCGCCGATCCGGCCGACGCCGCCGCATCGTCTTCGCCGTGCGGATGAAGTCGAGCGCGTCCCACACGCCGGCGGCGTCCTCGCCCTCGATGCCGAGGCGCGGCACGGCGCCCCATGCCGACCGCGATCACCACCGCGTCGAATTCATCGCAGATCGCGTCGGGCGCGATCGTCTCACCGACGGTGACCCCCGTGCGAACCTCGACACCCAGCGCGCGCACCTGTTCCGCTTCCCACAGCGCGATCTCGGCCGGCAGCCGGAACGGCACGATGCCGTACGTGTCGAGCCCGCCCGCTTCCGGATCGCGCTCGAACACGGTGACCGCGTGTCCGATGCGCGCGAGATCGCGGGCCGCGGCAAGACCGGCCGGTCCGGCACCGATCACGGCGACGCGCTTGCCGGTCGGCGGACCGGCGCGAAACAGGACCGGGTCCTTCGCGATCGCCCAGTCGGTCGCGTACCGCTGCAAGTCGCCGATGCGGATCGGGTTCGCGTCGGCGTTGTACACGCACGCGCCTTCGCACAGCTGTTCCGTCGGGCAGACGCGCGCGCAGCTCGCGCCGACGGGGTTGGCGTCCATGATCGTGCGCGCGCTGCCGAGCAGGTCGCCGGTGGCGATGCGCCCGATGAATCGCGGGACGTCGATGCCGAGTCGGGCACGCCCGCGTGCACGGTGCGTCGTAACAGTTGAGGCAGCGATTCGCCTCGATGACGACGTCCATCGCAGAGAGCGGCTTCGCGATCGGCGGTCCCAAGCTGGTTGTCGGAAGAGCCAAGCCGTCTCATTCACGGTCTCCGGTAGGCGCTCCCGGTGCCACCCGCGTACCCCAGGCCAGATGCGAGCCGTCCGAATCCACGAGATCGACCGCGAGCGCGGCCCCGAACATTTTCGCGTCGACACGGTCGACGATCCCGACGCCCGGGCCCGGCGAAACCCTCGTGAAGATCGCGCGCGCAGCGTTCAACCGCCGCGACGTCTTCATCAGCCAAGGCCTCTATCCGAACATCCAGCTGCCGTGCATTCCCGGTTCGGACGGCATGGGAACCGTCGTCGCGCACGGCGAGGGCGCGACCGGCCCGGCACCGGGCACGCGCGTCGTGATCGATCCCGCGCTCGGCTGGGGCGACGACGAGCGCGTGTGGAAGCCGACCGCGCAGGTGCTCGGCATGCCGCACCAAGGCACGTTCGCGGAGTACATCGCCGTGCCGGCCGGCAAACGTCCATCCCGCGCCGGCGTCGCTGAGCGACGACGAGGCGGCCGCGATGCCGCTCGCCGGTCTGACCGCGTATCGCGCGCTCGTCGCTCGCGGCGGGTGCACGAAGGACGACGTCGTGTTGATCACGGGCGTCGGGAGCGGCGTCCAGACGTTCGTGCTGCTGTTCGCGAAGAAGATCGGCGCGAAGGCGATCGTCACGTCGTCGAGCGACGCGAAGCTCGAGCGCGCCAAAGCGATGGGCGCCGACGTCGCGATCAACTACAAGACGAGCGAGAAGTGGGAGCGCGAGGTCGCCGGCGTGGACGGCGGCCCGAGTCTCGTGGTCGACTCCGCCGGCGGCGAGACGCTCGCGAAAGCGATCAACGTCACGCGCTACGGCGGGCGCGTCGTGATCTACGGCGGGACGACGGGCGATGCGAAGATTCGTCCGTACTCGATCTTCTGGCGGCAGCTCGACGTCCGCGGGTCGTCGATGGGCTCGCCGTCGGACTTCGCCAACATGCTCGCGATGTTCGATGGGTCGATCAAACCTGCGATCGATCGCGTGCACGCGATGGACGACGTCGCAGCGGCGGCAGCGTCGGTTGCGAACGGCGAGCAGTTCGGGAAGGTCGTCCTCGCCGTCGCATGATCGTCGAGAACGCGTTCGACGTCGAGGCGCCGCTCGACGCCGTGTGGCCCGTGCTCAAGGACGTGCCGCGCGTTGCCGCGTGCATCCCCGGCGCGAAGGTGACGGAGATCGTCGACGAGCGAACCTATCGCGCGGACGTCGTCGTGAAAGCGGGACCCGTGACGGTGCAGTATCGCGCCACGATCGTGATCGAATCGATCGACGACGCGGCGCACGCGGCCAACCTCGCCGTCGATGCGCGCGAGAAGTCGGGCCGCGGCGGCGTCAAGGCGACCGTCACGTCGACGGCGTCGGCGCGCGAGGGCGGAACGCACGTCGACCTGCGTACCGACGCGCAGATCAGCGGAATCGTCGCGACCGTCGGCGGCCGGCTGATCGAAGGGATCGCGAACCGCACCGTGTCGGCGTTCGCCGAGAACCTCAGCCGCGAGGTGCTCGGCGGAGCGTAGCGCGTTACGCGCGCACGTAGCGCAGCAGCGGCTCCTTCGTGCCGTACCCGAGCTCGGCGCGGATCACGTCGGCGCCCGCGCGCTCGCCGAGGCGCGAGAGATCGGGGTTGAGCAGCGCGGCCTCGTCCGGCGTCGGCTCGCGCGCCGGCGGCTGCGCGCGGACGATGCCTTCGCGTTCGAGCGCGACCAAATGCGCGAGCACCTGGCGTCCCGCCGCCGGCCACAGTCGCCGATCGACCGCGGCGTAGACGCGCGCGACGATCTCGGGAACGGTCGCGCCGTCCGCGAGCGCGTCCAGAATTCCGCGCTCGCGCAGCTCGCGGTGCGCGATGTACTCGTCGAGTTTTCCGCGCACGTCGCGCACCTCGGGCCCGTGCCCGCCGTAGATCGCGTGCGCGTCGCCGTATTCGTCGCGCATGCGGTGCAGCGTGCGCTGGTACGTGCGCATGTCGCCGCCGGGCGGCGCGACGACGACGGTCCCGGTGCCGAGGACGTTGTCGCCGGCGAAGATCGCACGCTCGTCCTCGAGGACGAACACGAGGTGGTCGCGCGCGTGTCCCGGGCCGTGCATCACGGCGAACGACGCGTCGCCGAACGAAATGCGCTCGCCGTCCGCGAGCGCGCGGTCGTGCGGGAACGTCGATTCCGGATGCGCGTACACCGGTGCGCCCGTCGCCGCCGCGAGCGGTGCGGCGCCCGGATAGTGGTCGGGGTGTCCGTGCGTCACGAGAATTGCGGCGTACGATGCGTTCTCGCCCCGTGCGGCCGCGAGGAACGCGTCGCGCTGATGATCGTCGACGGGTCCCGGGTCGATCGCGATGAGCGTCCCCGCGCCGGCGCGCACGACGTAGCCGTTGGTGCCGTCGAGGGTCAGCGGCGACGGGTTGTTCGCGCGCAGGCGTCCGACGCGCGGGCTGAGGCTCACCACGCGTTCTCGAGCTCCGGCACGAGGATGAAGTGCGGGCCCGGCTGCACATCGGGCGACACCGTCACGATGCGCTTCGCCGCGGCGAAGCGCAGCAGTGCGTCGACGGTCTCGAACGGCGCGATGCGTTCGAGATGCTTGATCGTCGGGAAGACGAGCGCGAGCTCGCCGCGCTCGCGCGCCGCGAGCGCGCCCGGCGGTGTGATCCAACGCCCGTCGAGCACTTCGATCGCGTCGGCTTCCGCAACCTGATTCTCCGGCGCGCGCGCGACGAAGAAGCGCGTGTCGAAGCGCCGCGTCGCCATCTCGGACCTCGGCGTGATCCACCGGGAGAAGTACCGCATCGCACCGGCGTCGACGGCGACGTCGAGCCGGTCGAGCACGTCACCGAACGCGATCTCACCGGCCTGCAGCGCGGATCGCAGCGGCGCGAGCTCCGCTCCGTGCACGACGCGGTCCGCGAACAGCAGCCCCGCTTCTTCGAAGGTCTCGCGCGCCGCGGTCACGGCGAACGCCGGGTCGACCGCGCCCGCGGAGCCGTGCAGCCGCCGGGCCGCTTCGAGCCGGTCGCGTTCGTCGAACCGCCCGCCGGGAAAGACGTAGAGGTCCGGCATGAAGACGGCTCGCGCGCTGCGGCGCACCAGGAAGACCTGCACGCCCTCGCTCGCATCGCGCGCCACGATGACGGTCGCGGCGTCGCGCAGCTCGGGCTCGCGCTCCGCGACCGGAACCTCTTGCTCGCTCACGCCCGTTCCTTGCCTGTCATGCGCCCTTCGCTGATCGTCACGTCGAGCTCTGGTTCTCGCCCTGAGCGCGACGTCATTCGCTCCTGCCGAATCAGCGCCGGCGCCCGCCGCGACGCCGATGCCGGTCCCGACGCCGATCCCGGTACCGACCGTTCCGCCGAACACCGTCTCACCGATCCTGCAGACGATCATCGACGTCGGTTCGCAGATTTTGCAGCGCAACGCGATCAACGCTCGCAACAACGCGCGCGGGCGGGTGACGTTCTTCCGCCGCTTCGACATGCAAGTGCAGTGCGGTCCGAACTGCTATCGCAACGTGCGGCTGCACCAGGGCACCGTGATCAACCCACGCGGCGGCACGCCCGGTCCCGGCAGCTTCGTCGACGTCAACGGCGTCAGCGATCCCGACGGGACGCTGGAGGCCGACACGATCACGATCCAGCACTGATCGCGCGATGCGTTGCGCCTTCGGTGCGGACGGCGTCGGGCCGCTCACCGACGCGCTGATCGACGATCTCGAGCGCCGCGGGATCGCGGTCGAGCGGTTCGGCGCCGTCCGTTCGCCGGATGACGCCGAATGGGCGTCGATCGCGCACCGTGTCGGCGATGCCGTCGCGGCCGGACGTGCCGACCTGGGCATCGTGTGCTGCTGGACCGGTACGGGCGTGTCGATCGCCGCGAACAAAGTGCACGGCGTGCGTGCCGCGCTGTGCGCCGACGCGGCGACGGCCGAGGGCGCGCGCCGCTGGAACGATGCGAACGTACTGGCCCTGAGCATGCGCTCGACCGCGCCCGCCGTCGGCCTGGAGATCGTCGACGCGTTCCTGCGTACGCCCGCCAGCGACGATCCGTCCGACCGCCGCTCCGTCGAAGCGGTCGAATGATCCAATCCATCCTCCGCGCGATGCCGTTCAGTCGGTGACCTACGTTCGGAGGAAACACGTTGTTCAAGAGAATCTCGGCCGTTGCGGCCGGCGCGGCGCTCGCCGCATGTCTTTGCTCGCCCGCGTTCGCGCAGTCGAACATGTCCTCGCCGATGCCGATGCGCTCGGGCGATGCGATGTCGGGCTCCATGTCGGGAACGGATCACGGGATGCCGCCCGGCCTCGCCGGCGGCGACGGCAAAACGTACACGGGGACGCCCGATCTGCAAGCGGCGATCTCGCTCGTGACCGCGGGCGGCGCGCCCGGTAGTTTTTCGATCGTCAAAGCGCTCACCGTGCTGGCCGGCAAGAAGACGGCGGACGCGGAAGTCGCGAAGCTGACGAAACAGTACGGCGCGGGCAAAGTCGCGTCGTTCGTCGCGGTGCAGAACTTCGCCGTCGATGATGCGGTGAAGCTCGCCATGGCCGCGAACGTCTCGTTCCCGAAGCCGATGTTGACCGGCGCGTCGCTCGCGAAGCGCGTCGTCGGCCTCGGCCTGGTCGACGGAACGTATTACGAAGGCACGCAGCTCGATCATCTCGTGACGCACGGCATTCACGAGCGCGTGATGGCGGACATCGATGCGAAGTTCGGTGCGGCAGCGGACGCGAACTACCATCGCGTCGCCGATCAGGCGCACTACGACCTCGCGCAAGCGCTCGGCGTGACGACGGTCAAGCTCGCCGCGTATCACTGACCCGCGGCGCGCGTGACATGCGAAAGGGCCACGCCGATCGGCGTGGCCCTTCCGCTTTTTCGTTCCGTCGCGGCGCCGAATCGGCGTTACGACGTATGGTCGTCCGGTGGATCCTCGGTCATCGAGTCGATGCCGCCCTCCTGCCTTCAGATCGTGATTTGCGCTTGGTGGGAAATGTTCGTCGTTCGCGTCACCGCCGGCGCGCAGTCAGCCGGTCGGTGGCCCGGACCCGGGTGGATCTTGCGACGTCAAGCCGCCCTCCCGTGTGTCGTCTTGTGCCTCGAGGTGTGCTCATCGTACCGCGCGCTATCGGGAGGGTCAACCCCGAAATGCGGGGTGTAACGCGAAGCACTCGCATCTTGCTCGGAGCGAAGGCGAACGGGGCGTCGCCGCCAAGAAGCCCAGCGGTGCCGACCCGCCTGTCCCGAATCCTGCGCCGCTTGGAGGCGGTGGCAATCTTGCTCGCGTCGTTCGCGCTTGCAGCCTTCGTCGTCGCGCGGCGCCCGCAGGTCGAGCACCTGCTCGGAACGCTCGGATGGTTCGCGCTGCCGCTCGCCGTGATCGTGTTCGCGATCGTCGCGTCGGCGCCGTTCTCGGTGACGGACGCGCTCGCGATCATGAACGGCGTGCTGTTCGGCCCGGTGTGGGGATCGATCGTCAATGCCGTCGGCCTCGCGCTCGCGGCCGTCATCGGCTACGTCGTCGCGCTGCGCACCTCGGATGCGTTCGACGTCAAGCGTAACGTCGAACGCCTGCCGGGCTGGGCGCGCCGCTTCAGGATCGGCTCGCCGATGTTCCTGATCTGCGTGCGCGTGATTCCGGGACTCGGCGGCACGATCGCGACGCAGACCGCGGCCGCGTTGCGCGTGCCGATCGTGCGGCAAGTCTATACGATGTGCATCGTCGCGGTTCCGATCTGCACGGTTCTCGCCGTGTTCGGCGACGCCGCGTCCGTGTACATCGACGCGCGCTTCGTGCAGCCGACGCGCGCGTTCGCCGAGCGACATCACATCCGGTTCCCGCATCGGCGCGCGCCGCGCGCGGCGAGCACGCCGGAGCTGGGCATTCCCGCCCCGCCGGAGCACCCGTGACGTCGCCCGCGCGCGTGCCCCTCGCCGTCGCGCTCGTCGACACGCCGGACGCGCTCGCGGCGTTGTGCGAGCGCGTTCGGGCGGCCGGCCGCGTCGGGCTCGACACCGAATTCCACACCGAGAAGTCGTACACGCCGCACCTGATGGTCGTGCAGCTGCTGTTCGGCGACGGCGTCGCGCTCGTCGACCCGCTCGCGCTCTCGGATGCGCAGCTGCGGCCACTAGTCGACGCGCTCGCATCCGCGCGCGTCGTCGGACACGCGCTGTCGTCCGATCTGCGCATTCTCGCCGACGCGTACGGCGAGCTGCCGCGCGAGGTGTTCGACACGCAGGTCGCCGCGGCGTTCGCCGGCTACGGCCTCTCGATCTCGCTGCTCGACCTCGTGCGCGAGCTGTGCGGCGTGACGCTGCGCAAGTCGCAGACCGTCAGCGACTGGAGCACGCGACCGTTCACGCCGAGGCAGGTCGAGTATCTCGTCGACGACGTGCGTTATCTGTTCGCGCTGGAAGACCGTCTGCGCGAGATGCTGCGCTCGCGCGGGCGCGAAACGTGGGCCGAGCAGGAGATGCGCGCGCTCGCCGACGTGCGCACGTATCGCGCCGACCCGCGGCGCCTGTACGTCCGCGTGTCGGGCCACGCGCGGATGAACCGCCGTGAGCTCGGCATTCTCAGCGAGCTGGCGTCGCTGCGCGACCGCTACGCGCGCGAGCGCAACATCCCGCTCAAGTACGTGCTGCCGGACGACGTAATGGTCGGAATCGTGCAGCTGCGTCCGAAGTCCGTCGACGATCTCATGCAGCTGCGCCGCATCGATGCCGGGACGCGGCGCAACCTCGGCGAGCGCATCATCGACGCCGTGCGACGCGGCGAGGCGATTCCGGAGGACGAGCTGCCGCCCCGCGCGCCGCGGCCGCTCGGGCCGCAGCGCGAGGCGCTCGTCGCGACGCTCGCGGTACTGCTCGGCGGGCTGGCCGCCGAGAACGACCTGCCGACGACGCTGCTGCTGCCGAGGACCGCGCTCGAACGCGTCGCGCGCGAGGCGCCGCAGTCGCGCGAAGCGCTCGCGGAGCTGCTCGAGCTCACGTCATGGCGACGGGACCTCGTCATCGAGCCGCTGTGGGGGATGCTGACGGGCGAGTCGGTGTTGCGGGTGCGGGACTACCGCCGCGGCGAGGCGCGCACCGCGATCGAGCGGATCGGCGCGGACGACGGCGCTAGCGGTGAGGAGCTGCCGTCGCGCTAGGCGCAGGCGGCGTCGGCGGCGCGACGGCCGGTCCGAGCCGCGGCGCCGGCGCGCCGGAGGCGCGCGGCGCGGGCGATGCGCCCGCCGCGGCGGGCGAGGCGGCCGCCGGCGCGGGCGTCGGCTGCGAGAAGTTCTTCGCGACGATCGCGTTGTAGCGGATCTGCGTCGAGCAGTTCTCGCCCGCGGGCTTGTTCTTGAGCCCCGGCCATCCCGAGCACTGCGTGAGCAGCATGTTCGCGCGCGTCAGGTCGCGCTGCCAGTCGCCGACGTGGAGCTCGTGCTCGGCCGGCGCGCGCATCGAGAGAAGATAGCCCTCGTTCACGAGGTGCATCTGCGGGTCGGAACAGCGGGCGTTGATCGCGAGACCCGCGACGGCCGAGTCATAGCGGCCTTGCGCGCTGACGGAGTCTTGCGCCGCCGTCTTCTCATATGCGAGCGCCTGCGTGCAGGCGTCCGGTTTCGGCGCCGCCGCGGCGGGGTGCGCCGCGATGCCGGCGAGGGACGTCGCGACGAGTGCGCCTGCGAAGGCGAGGGGGCGAACGAAAGCTCTCACAGCCATCTGGTTCCCACGGCCAAACCTTTAGCTCGCGAGCAGCGCAAAAAACCGCGCGATGCGGGCGGTGTCGTACGACGCGTCCGAGCGCACTTCGCGCTCGGTCCAGGCGCGAAACGCGTCCAGGTCGACCTCGTGCCGCCGGGCGCGCGCGACCGCCACGGCGACCTCGAGCGCGGTCCGGTCGCCCCACGCCCAGTAGTGGAGGAAGCGGTCCCGCACGACGTCCGTCGGGACGTAGAGGTGCAGCCGTTCTTCGCCGCGCTGCTCCGTGCGCCACGCGGTGACGTACTCGCGGCCGATGGCGAGCGGGCCGATCGGGAAGGCGAGCGCGTACGGGAGCGTGGCGTGACGATAGTAGCCTTCGCGCTCGGCGCGCGTACCCGATCGACGCGAGGGCGCGATCGACGACGTGCGGCGCCGCGCCGACCTCGACGACGAAGTCGATGTCCGGCGACTGGTAGAGATCGGGCACGTAGTACGCGGCAGCGCTGCCCCCGCACAGCACTGCGGTCTCGCCGGCGCGGTGCAGCACCGTGCAGGCGGCGAACGCGACGTCGACCAGCGTCGCCGTTTCGTCGAGCGTCACAGCGGCTTCCCGATGCGGCGCGGCCGCTCGCGGTAGGTGCGCGCGCGGTCGACGACCTCCGGGTACGCGGCGGCGAGACGCTCCAGCAGCGCGCGCAGTTCCACCGCGCCGTACCACCGGCGGTTGAGAAGCACGATGCGCGTCGTGCCGACGGGGCGCGAAACGACGATCCCGGCGCGCTCGAGCGCGATGACGACGCGATGGACGGCGTTCGCGCTCGACTGGATCTGGCGCGCGAGCTCGCGCACGTGCAGGCCGTTCTCGGACAGCGCGAGGCGGATCAGGACGCGGTCGCGCGTCGCCGTACCGAAGACGGCCGGGCGCAGATCGTCGCGGCGCATGCCGCATCGTCCCAAATCATGGGACGAATGTCAACGAATTGGGGACGGCGGGTGAAAGCAGGCCGAGCGCGCGGTGCCGAAGCCCGTCCGTCCAATGACGCAGACCGCTTACGACGTCCTCGGCGCAGGTGCACCCGAACAGCTTTTCCGCACGCGACACGCTGCGCGCCGGGACGCGCTCGTACACGTACTTCCGGCTCGCCGCGCTCGGCGACCGCTACGACCTCGCGACGCTGCCGTACTCGCTCAAGATCCTGCTCGAGAACCTGCTGCGCTTCGAGGACGGCCGCTCCGTGAAGCGCGCGGACATCGAAGCGCTCGCGTCGTGGCAACCCGGCGCGAGATCGTCGAGCGAGATCGCGTACCGCCCCGCGCGCGTGCTGCTCCAGGACTTCACCGGCGTGCCGTGCGTCGTCGACCTCGCGGCGATGCGCGACGCGATCGCGACGTTCGGCGGCGACCCGAAGCGCATCAACCCGCTGCAGCCCGTCGAGCTCGTGATCGATCACTCCGTGCAGGTCGACGCGTGGGCGTCGCCCGACGCCGTCGAGAAGAACGCGGAGCTCGAGTTCGCGCGCAACGGCGAGCGTTACGCGTTCTTGAAATGGGGCCAGTCGTCGCTCGACGGGTTCCGCGCCGTACCGCCCGACACCGGAATCGTGCATCAGGTGAACATCGAGTACCTCGCGCGCGTCGTGTTCGGCGCCGGAGGCGCCGGCGAGGCGCACCCGGGCGAGACGCCGCTCGCGTATCCCGACACGGTCGTCGGCACCGACTCGCACACGACGATGGCGAACGGTCTCGGCGTGCTGGCGTGGGGCGTCGGCGGGATCGAAGCCGAGGCCGCGATGCTCGGACAGCCCGTCACGATGCTGATCCCCCACGTGATCGGGTTCAACCTGAGCGGCAAGCTGCGCGAAGGCGTGACGGCGACCGACCTCGCGCTGACCGTGACGCAGATGCTGCGCGAGAAGGGCGTCGTCGGCAAGTTCGTCGAGTTCTACGGCAGCGGGCTCTCGCAGCTGCCCGTCGCCGATCGCACGGTGATCGCCAACATGTCGCCGGAGTACGGATCGACCGTCGCCATCTTCCCGGTCGACGCGCTCACGCTCGACTACCTGCGGCTGACGGGACGCAGCGCGGAGCAGATCGCGCTCGTCGAGGCGTACGCCAAGGCGCAGGGGATGTTCCGCACGGACGACTCTCCGGAGCCGCGCTTCACCGACACCATTGCGCTCGACCTCGGCGACGTCGTGCCGAACGTCGCGGGACCGCGGCGCCCGCAAGACCGCGTCGCGCTCGGCGACGTCAAGACGACGTTCGCATCGGCGCTCGCCGAGTGGCAGAGCGCGCGCGGTGCAAACGGCAACGCGTCGCGCACGGAGGTGTCCGACGGCGCGGTCGTCATCGCGGCGATCACGTCGTGCACGAACACCTCGAACCCCGCGCTGCTGATCGCCGCGGGACTGCTCGCGAAGAAAGCAGTCGAGAAGGGACTGCGCCCGGCGCCGTGGGTGAAGACGTCGCTCGCGCCCGGTTCGAAAGTCGTCACGGACTATCTGCAGAAAGCCGGGCTCACCGAGTACCTCGACCGTCTCGGCTTCAACCTCGTCGGTTACGGCTGCACGACGTGCATCGGGAACAGCGGGCCGCTCGCGCCGGACATCGCGCAGGCCGTCGCGGACCACGACCTGATCGTCGCCGCCGTGCTGAGCGGAAACCGCAACTTCGAAGGCCGCATCCACCCGCAGGTGCGCGCGAACTACCTCGCGTCGCCGCCGCTCGTCGTCGCGTACGCGCTCGCGGGACGCATGGACGTCGACCTGACGACGGAGCCGCTCGGGCGAGCCGCGGACGGCACGGACGTGTTCCTGCGCGATCTGTGGCCGTCCAGCGCGGAGATCGACGCGACGCTCGCAACGGCCGTGTCGGACGCGATGTTCCGCGCGCGCTACGCGGACGTGTTCGCCGGCGACCGCCGCTGGACCGGCATGGATGTGCCGGCCGGCGAACGGTACGCGTGGGACGAGAACAGCGAGTACGTGAAGCGGCCGCCGTACTTCGACGGCATGCCGAAGGAGCCGCAGCCGCTCGGCGACATACGCGGCGCACGCGTCCTTGCCGTGCTCGGCGACTCGGTCACGACCGATCACATCTCACCGGCCGGCAACATCGCGAAGACGTCACCGGCGGCGAAGTATCTCATCGCGAAGGGCGTGCAGCCGGCGGACTTCAACTCGTACGGCGCGCGGCGCGGCAACCACGAAGTGATGGTGCGCGGGACGTTCGCGAACATTCGTCTGCGCAACGCGCTGGTGCCCGGCGTCGAAGGCGGCGTGACGCGCTACCTGCCGGCGAACGAGCCGATGTCGATCTTCGAGGCGAGCGAGAAGTACCGCGCCGGCGGCACGCCGCTGATCGTGCTGGCGGGCAAGGAGTACGGCAGCGGCTCGTCGCGCGACTGGGCGGCGAAAGGCCCGTACCTGCTCGGCATCAAGGCGGTCATCGCGGAGTCGTTCGAGCGCATCCACCGCTCGAACCTCATCGGGATGGGGATTCTGCCGCTGCAGTACACCGGCGGCGCCACGCGCGAGAGCCTCGGCCTGACCGGCGAGGAGACGTACGCGATCGAAGGCGTCGCCGCGCAGCTCGAGCCCGGCATGACGGTGCGGGTCACGGCGACCGGCGCGAACGGCGAGACGCACCGCTTCGACGCGCTCGTCCGCATCGACACGCCCGACGAAGCCGAGTACTACCGCCACGGCGGCATCCTGCAGTACGTGCTGCGCCAGCTCGCAGCCCCCGTGTCACCCTGAGCGAGTCGAAGGGTGAGTCGATCTCGTGCCGTTCCGAGCCGCGGCCTGACGTTCTCGTCTCTCATCCTTCGACGAGCTCAGGGTGACATGGGGGCGAGCGACATGATGGGCGCCGGCATGGTGCGCGTCGGGCCGTTCGATCTCACGCTCGACGCGATCGACGGCGCCGCCGCGCGCATCGCGGACGCCGTGCCGCCGACGCCGGCGTACCGGTGGCCGCTGCTGTGCGAACGGCTCGGCGTCGACGTGACGCTGAAGCACGAGAACCACACGCCGCTCGGCGCGTTCAAGGTGCGCGGCGGGCTGACGTACGTCGACGCGCTGCGGCGCCGCGCGCCGCACGTGCGGCGGCTCGTGACCGCGACGCGCGGCAACCACGGCCAGAGCATCGCGTTCGCCGCGTCGCGCGCGGGACTGCGCGCGACGATCGTCGTGCCGTTCGGCAACTCGCCGGAGAAGAACGCGGCGATGCGCGCGCTCGGCGGCGAGCTCGTCGAGTACGGACGCGACTTCGACGAGGCGCGCGAGCACGCGAGCACGCTCGCCGCGTCGAGTGCCGATGCGGAGTTCGTGCCGTCGTTCCATCCCGATCTCGTGCTCGGCGTCGCGACGTACGCGCGCGAGCTCTTCGCGTCCGGGGCGTTCGACGTCGTGTACGTCCCGATCGGCATGGGTTCCGGCATCGCCGGGACGATCGCGGTGCGCGACCTGCTCGGGCTGCAGACGGAGGTCGTCGGCGTCGTCTCCGACCGCTTCACCGCGTACGCGCGCTCGTTCGACGCGCGCCGTGTGATCGAGGGCGAGCCGGCGGAGTCGATCGCGGACGGCGTGTCGTGCCGCGTCCCGAATGCCGACGCGCTCGGCGTGATCGTCGCGGGCGCGGCGCGGGTCGTCACGGTGTCCGACGACGCGGTGCGCGACGCGATGCGCGCACTGTTCACCGACACGCACAACGTCGCCGAAGGCGCCGGTGCGATCGCGGTGGCTGCCGTGGCGGCGGAGCGGGAGCGCTTGCGCGGCAAGCGCGTCGCCGCGGTCCTGACCGGCGGCAACGTCGACGCGGCGGTATTCGCCGGCGTCTTGGCGTAGCTCGACCGTATGATGCTTGCTCCGCTGATCGCACCGCTCGTCGCCGCCATCGCCGTCGGCCCTGCCGGCATGGCGTTCTACACGCCGCCGAGCCCGCTGCCGGCGGGGACGCACGGCGACGTGATCTGGGCGCGTCCGCTCACGACGAGCGCGGCGCTGCCGAGCGCGGAGTCGAATACGCTGGTCCTCTATCACACGGTCTCGCAGACGGGCGCCGACCGTGCCGTTTCGGGAACGGTCGCGATTCCGAAGGGTGTGCCGCCGCGCGGCGGATGGCCCGTCATCAGCTGGGCGCACGGGACGACGGGCGACGCACCCGCGTGCACGCCGTCGCTCGACGTGCCGGACGGTCCGGTGCACGATTATCTCGGCCCGATCGAGTCGGTGCTCGACGGGTTCGTCGCCAACGGGTTCGCGGTCGTCGCGACCGACTACGAAGGCCAAGGCACGCCGGGCGTGCATCCGTACCTCGTCGGCGGCGCGGAAGCGCGCGATACGATCGACATGGTGCGCGCGGCGCGGCACGTCGTGCCGCAGCTGTCGACGCGCTGGGTCGTCATGGGCCACTCGCAAGGCGGACATGCCGTGCTCTTCACGACCGACACGGCCGCGTCGTGGGCGCCGGAGCTGCAGCTGCTCGGAGGCGTCGCCGAAGCGCCGGGCGCGTACGTCTCGCCGTTCATCGACGCGATGACGAAAGCCGACAAGGCGACGCCCGCGTTCGCGTTCGCCGCGCTCTTCATGGACGCGGCGGCGTCGCTCGATCCGTCGGTAAAGCTCGATGCGATCTTGACGCCGCCCGCGCTCGCGCTCGTGCCGCAGCTCCAAACGGGTTGCACCTCAACGCTGTACGGCGCCGGCTCGTGGGGCGGGCTGATCCCTGCGACGGCGTTCCGCGCCGGTGCCGATCTCGCGCCGCTGATGCGGTTCGCGGCTCAGAACGATGCGACGCGCGTGCATCCCGGCGTGCCGCTGTTCATCGCCCAGGGCAGCGCCGACACGACCGTGCCGCAGCGCTCGAGCGACGCGCTCGACAAAGCGCTTTGCGCGAGCGGCGCAACGGTACGCTACGACGTCTGGACGGGGCTGACGCACCGGGCCGTCGTTCCGGCGGCCGCAGCGGATGCCACGTCGTGGGCGCGCGCACGGTTCGCGGGCGCCCCCGCGCCGTCGAACTGCGCCGGCGCACCGGCGGTCCACGCGCCGTAGGGTAAGGGCCGGAGGATGATCCCCCGTCAGGTTGCGATCCTCTCGTTCGAGGGGCCGGATCGATATGCGTCGATCGGCGGTCTGGCGACGCGCGTCACGCAGCTCGCGCGCGCGCTCGGGGCGGCCGGACACGACGTGCAGCTGTTCTTCGTCGGCGATCCCAGCGCGGCGGCCGTCGAGCCCGGCGATGCCGGCGTCACGCTGCGCCGCTGGTCGCAGTGGATTTCACGGCAGTATCCGCGCAACGCATACGACGGCGAGCCGGGCAAGGTGCACGACTGGGAGACGAGCCTGCCGCGCTGGATCGTCGACGAGATGCTCGGGCCCGCGCACGCCGCCGGCGAACGCGTGCTCGTCATCGCCGAGGAGTGGCAGACCGCGAACGTCGCGATCGCGATCGATCGCGCGGCGCGCGAGCGCGGCGTGCGCTCCGCGCTGACGCTGATGTGGAACGCGAACAACACGTACGGGTTCGAGAAGATCCACTGGCCGACGCTCACGCGCGCCGCGGCGGTCACGGCCGTGAGCAAGTACATGAAGTTCGAGCTCGCGCAGTGGGGCGTGTTCGCGCTCGTCATCCCGAACGGCATCGACGACTCGCTGCTGCGCGGCGCCGACCGCGAGCAGACGGCCGCGATCCGCTCGGCGTTCGGCGAGCGCCCGACGTACGTCAAAGTCGGACGATTCGATCCCGACAAGAACTGGCTGCAGGCGATCGACGCGCTCGCCGACGTGCGCGCGTCGAACGTCGACGCGCGGCTCGTCGTGCGCGGCGGGAAGGAGCCGTACGGCGACGTCGTCTTCGCACGCGCGCGCGAGCGCGGGCTCGAGGTCGAGCGGCTCGACTACGACGGTTCCGACTGGCGTGCGTTCGCAGTGCGGCTCGGCGAGATGACGGCTCGCCGTCGTGCACGTGCGCGCGTTTCTGGACGAAGAGACGCTCTACGCGCTGTACGCGGCGGCGGACGTCGTGCTCGCGAACAGCGGCAAGGAGCCGTTCGGCCTCGTCGGGCTCGAGGTCATGGCCGCGGGCGGCATCGTCGTCTGCGGTGCCACGGGCGAAGAGTACGCGGAGCCGTTCGTGAACGCGATCGTCTGCGACACCGGTGACGGCCGCGAGCTGGCGACGTACCTGCGCGCGCTGCACGACGATCCGGCGCTCGGCGAATCGCTGCGCGCGAACGGCGCGGAAACCGCGAAGCGGTATACCTGGCCGAGCGTGCTCGACTCGCTCGGCCGCAAGATCGCGTACGTCGACGCGATCCAGCGCTGACGTGCCGGTCCTCCTCGTCACCGGCGGCAGCCGCGGCATCGGCGCCGCGATCGCGCGACGCGCGGCGCTCGACGGCTACGACGTCGCGCTCGACCTACGCGGAAGACGCGAGCGCCGCGCGAGCCGTCGCAGCGGACGTCGAGGCCGCGGGCCGGCGCGTGCTCACCGTGCGTGCCGACGTCGCGCGCGAGCCGGACGTCGTCGCGGCGTTCCAAGCGGTCGACTCGGCGTTCGGCGCTCCGGGCGCGGTCGTCGTCAACGCGGGGATCACGGGCCGTTTCACCCGCGTGGACGATATCGACGTCGCGATGCTCGAGCGCGTGCTGGCGGTGAACGTCGTCGGCGCGTTCGTCACCGCGCGCGAGGCGGTGCGCCGCATGTCGACCGCGCGCGGCGGCGCGGGCGGCGCCATCGCGTTCGTCTCGTCGCGCGCCGCCGGACTCGGCTCGCCGAACGAGTACGTACACTACGCTGCGTCCAAGGGCGCCGTCGACACGCTGACGATCGGGCTCGCGAAAGAGGTCGCGCGCGAGGGCATTCGTGTGAACGCCGTCGCGCCGGGCATGATCGATACGGAGATCCACGCGCGCGCCGGCCGTCCCGATCGCGCGGCGCAGGTCGCGCCGTCGATTCCGATGGGACGCATCGGAACCGCGGACGAGATCGCGGCCGCCGTGCTGTGGCTGCTCTCGCCGCAGTCGTCGTACGTGAACGGCGCGATTCTCGACGTCTCCGGCGGACGCTAACGCGCCGTCGACGCATGCTAACGCGCGTTGACGCGTGAACGCAACGCCGCGCCCGGTATTTGCTTAGAGAAGTTTACGAGCGCCCGTGGTGCAATCGGCATCACACTGCGCTATCGTGAGAGAAATCCTTGCTTGCCGGCTCGGGTGCACGGCGTCGACGAAACACGGAGCTCTTCACGGATGAAGCGAGTTCTCCCGGCCGTTCTTGTAACGGCCTTTACCCTTGCGGCGTGCGGCGGGGCGCACGATGCGGTCTCGACGCTGCCTCAGTCGAAAGCACCGCAAGCGCAACACGTTCGGCATCTGAAGAACGGCTCGATCTACCCCGCGAGCGCGACGGCTGCGAAGCGCCCGCTCGACATTTCGGGCGGTGGACCACGCTTCAGCGCGGACGTCGACATCACTGACGCGCCGCTGATCGGTGCGACCGCCGCGAACGCGCAGTTCAACGCCGGCATCATCGGCATCGACGCCATCGACGCGAACGGCGACTCGTGGCAGCTGGTGGCGAACTCGTCGCCGCAGGTCGTGAACCTGCTCGCGCTGCAGACCACGTCGCTGAACCTCGGCAGCGGCTCGTTGCCCGCCGGCACGTATCCGTCGCTGCAGCTGCTGCTCGACCCGTCGACGACGTCGGTGGTGTACAACGGCCAGACGTATCCGGTCGAGATCACCGATCCGAACCATCCGTGGTGGGATCCGACGCAGACGATCGAGGCCGTTACCGTGCCGCTCAACATCAGCGGCACCGACGGTGCCAACGTGACGGCGACGCTCGACTTCAACGTCTTCGAGTCGGCGAACCTGACCAACGGCATCGCCTACGTCACCCCGACGGTGGCGGGCGGCATCGGATCGCCCTCGATCAGCGGCAGCGTCGTGAACGCGAGCGGTGCCGCGGTCGCCAACGCGACGATCATCGTGACCGATTCGCAAGGCAACGTCGCGAACACGACGGTGAGCGGCGCCGACGGAACGTTCCTCGTGCACGGCATCAGCGCCGGCTCGTACACGCTGTCCGTCGCCAACACGTTCACGACCGACGCGGGCGTGACGGTCACGGCGACGAACGCCGACGCGGGCGCCGCGCCGAGCGTGCCGGTCGGCGTCGGTCCCAACGGCGTCTCCCTCAACCCGATCACCGACTAGCGCGGAGCAGCCCGATGACACACACCTCGGGCGGTGTGTTGATCGCCGACTCGCTCCGCGACGCACGCGTCGCCTTGCGAGCGGCCCTCTACGACGCCGCACACGATCTGCTGGACGGATGTGAGGACTGGCCCGCGGAATTCCGCGAGCACGCCGTCATCCTGAAAGCCGAGCTCATCGGCCGCCGCGATCCCGCGGGTGCCGTGAGCTACCTGGCCACCGTCGACGACTTGTTCGCGACCGACGCCGGAAAATTCGACCTCGCCATTCAGTTCGGGAAAGCGCACGCCGCGGTGCGCGCGTTCTCCCAAGCGGAAACCCGGTTCGCCGAGGCGCGCGCTCTCGCGCCGGCCGCTGCGGACGGGATCGCGACGATGGCGTACCACGACCTGCGCATGCGGTGGTTCCTGCGCGACTACGATCCCGCGGCACCCGAAGCCGAGATCGCGATCGCACACCCGGACCCCAGCATGGCGTCGGCCGCATACGCGTGGCGTGCATGGCTGCACGCGGCGCGAGGCGATTACGCCGCGCACGCCGCCGACCTGATCCGCGCGCTCCACTGCACGACCGCACCCGGTGCCGAAGGACTCGATCTCGCCCTCATCGTCCCGTCGATCCATGCGCTCGCGCAAGCGGGGCTCGAGACGGCGAACGACGAGGCTGTCGCGGCGGCGCGCCGCGCATCGGACGCGATCGCGTGGACGCCCGACCTCGCACAGCATCAGTACTTCACGACCCGCGCGTTCGGCTGGAACTCGTTCCTGCGCGGACGTGCCGGCGAAGCGCAGTGGGCGTTCAAGGACGCACGTATGCGAGCGCCCGGCCTCGCATGGCGGGTCATGTCGCACTGCGACCGCGCGTACGTCGCTCGCCTGTCGCGCAACGACTTCTGGGCGGCCGACGAGCTGGCGCAGGCCGACGCGCTCGCCTACGAAGTTCCGTGGGCGCAGACGCGCGGCGAAGAACGGCAGGTCCTCGTCACGCTCGCCGTGCTGCACTCCGCAACGGACGCATCCCGGGCGCAATGGTACGCGTCGATCTACTCGCAGATCGGTACGGAGAACCTCGATCCGACGCTCGCGCTCCACGGAGACGCGCGCCCGATGGGGCACTCGCACTACGCCGTGGGACGGATCGAGCAGACGATGGGCCGGCGCGAGCCCGCGATCGCGGAACTCGGGAAGGCATACGCGATCTTCGAACGAGCCGGCATGCACTACCGCGGCTTCCTCACCGCGAGCGCGCTGTGCGACCTCACGGGCCAGGCGGCATGGCGCGAGGCGGCGGAACGGCACGCGGCGGCGTATCCCGACTCACCGCTCGTCGCGCTCGCACAGCGAGCGTGCACCTACGGCGACGCGATGCCCGCGCAGCTGTCACCGCTGCAACGGCAGATCGCCGCGGCGCTCTGGAACGGAACCGAGACGGCCGAACTGTCGCGACGCTTCAGCCGGAGCGCGTTCACGATCGACAACCATGTCACCGCGATCCTGCGCGCGTTCGGCGTGGAGTCGCGCGGCGATCTCCTCGACGAAGCACGGCGTCGCGGATTGACCTGACCTCGGCGGGTATCGTCACGATGTGACGATGCTGCCGGCCGCGACCGCTCCGCCCGCCGTCACCGCTCCCGTGGTACGGCCGGCGGTTCCGTCGGCTGCGGCCGGCGCCCGCTACGTGCGCCTACGCCTCGACGTCACGACGATGGGGATCTCGGGTCACGGCGAGATCCTCATCGATCGCACGACCGGCGCGTTTTTGCGGCGATTCGACGCCGGACCGGTCTCCGACCGCGACGGCTGGGACGGCACCGACGTGTGGCACGCGGACGCGACCGGGATGCCGCGCATCGAAGGCAACGCGGACGAGCGCGCCGTGATATTGACGTGGGCGCGCCTGTTCGCCGCGGCCGCGCCGCCGCCGGTTCCTCCGCCCTCGCGCCCGCCCGACGTCACCGTCGATCGCGCGCGCGACGAGACGACCGCGGTGACGATGCACGTCGGCCCGTGGACCGAACGCGTCACGTTCGCGGCGTACCGCGTCGAGAGCGGCGTGCTCGCGCCGACGACCGTGAGCGACGTCTCCGTGAACGGCGCGTGGACCGCGCACGTGGTCGGGATCGAAACGCCGCGCAGCGTGCCCGCGACGGCGTTCGCGCCGCCGCCCGCGCCCGATGATGCGACGCTGCACGGCGTCTCGACGATCCCGATCGTCGGTGACGGCACGTATCCGATCGTTTCCGTGGCGATCGACGGTACGCCGATGCGCTTCCTGATCGATACCGGCGGCCAGAACGCGATCAGCACGCAGGCGGCGCGGCGCGCGCACCTCGACGTCGTCGGCTCCGGCACGGTCAGCGGCGTCGGCACGGCGCTCGCGACGACGGCGTTCGCGACGGTGCGCGCCGTGCGCGTCGGCGACGCCGAGATGCGCGACCAGCCGTTCTACGTGCTCGATCTCGGCAACGCGCCGATCGACGGCATCGTCGGATACGAGCTGCTCGCGCGCTTCGCCGCGCGGATCGATCTGCAGCACGCGCGCGTGCAGCTCGCGCGCGAGGCGCGCGCGCTCACCGCGGGCGGCGTCGCGGTGCGCATGACGCTCGACGACCGGCAGCCGCAAGTCGAAGGCGCGCTCGACGGCATCCCCGGCACGATGACGATCGACACCGGCAGCGCGGGCTCGGTCGACGTGGAGTCACCGTTCGTCGCGGCGCACGATCTGCGCGCGCGCCTGCACGGCGAGGTGCAAGCGTCGGCGAGCGGGGTCGGCGGCGCGGCGCACGGCTTCGTCGCGCGCGCACACGAGCTGCGGCTGGGCGCCGTCGTCGTGCCGTCGCCCGCGGTCTTCCTCGCCGACGACCGCGCCGGCGGCTACGCCGATCCGACGATCGCCGCGAACGTCGGCAACCAAGTGCTGCGGCACTTCGCGGTTCTGTTCGACTACCGCGACGGCACGATCAGGTTCGAGGCGCCGGGCTCGTAGTCGCCGGGAATGCGAACGCCGGATCGCCGAGCTGCCAGAGCAGAAACGACATCTCGTCCGTGGCGAGCGCCTGCGCCTGCGCGCGCGAGCTGCCGAGGTAACCGTGGCCCGCGT
Organism: Vulcanimicrobiota bacterium; assembly: GCA_963841685.1. GTDB lineage: Bacteria > Vulcanimicrobiota > Vulcanimicrobiia > Vulcanimicrobiales > Vulcanimicrobiaceae > Vulcanimicrobium. The sequence continues at coordinate 1,093,642 of CAWJDU010000001.1, read as the reverse complement.
CGTAGTCGACGCGCAGCAGCACCGGCTTGCCGCTCGACGTCGCGGCTTGCAGCCGCGCGGCGAACTTCGCGACGATCCACGGCGCGACGCGCGGATCGTTCGCGCCGGTGATCGCGAGAACGGCGGGGTACGCGACGCCGTTCGCGATGTGCATGTACGCGTCCGTTCCGTAGAGCGCGTTCCATCCGACGCGCGTCGTGATCGTGCCGAACTCCGGGATGTTGGCGGGCCCGCCTTCCGCGAACTCGTCGCGAATCGCGTTCGTGTCCCCGACCACGTCCAGCGCCGCGGCCCACAGCTCGGGATGCTGCACGATCGCGTTGCCGATCGTCACGCCGCCGGCGCTCGTGCCGCTGCCCGCGAGCTTCGCGGGCTGCGTGTAGCGCTGCGCGATCAGGTACCGCGCGCACGCGATGAAATCGTCGACCGTGCGCTGCTTCGTCGCGATGTGCGCGGCGAAATGCCACTGCTCGCCGAGCTCGCCGCCGCCGCGCGGATGGCACTCCGCGTAGATGCCGCCCCGCTCGAGCCACGCGAGGCGCGGAGCCGAAAAGCTGGGGCGGATCACGATCCCGTATGCGCCGTAGCCGTCGAGCCACACCGGGTTGGAGCCGTCGCGCACGAGGCCTTTGCGCATCACGATCGAGAGCGGCACGCGCGTCCCGTCGGCGCTCGTCGCGAACACCTCGCGTGACGTGACCGACGAGTAGTCGATCGGTGAACGCGCGGCGCAGCCGCGTGTCCCGTGCGGCGCGTCCTCGCACGGTACGGTACCAGCGCGGCGACTCCGTCCACGAGGTCAGCTCGAACACCGCGCCGGGCACCTCGGGGTCGGTGTCGATCGAGTCCATCGCGCCGGTGAACGGCAGCGCGATGTCGGCGATCGCGCCCGGCGTGCCGTCGGCGCGCAACGACAGACGGCGCAAACGCGAGAGCCCGGCGACGAGGTCGCGCAGGTAGATGCCGTCGCCGGCCAGCGAGGCGTCCTCGATGACGCGCGACGATTCCGCCACCGCCACGCGCGCGCGTGCCGGCGTTCCGCCGCGCAGCGTCGAGGGCGAGCAGGCGCCGGCGCGGCGCGTTCGCGTGCGACGTGAGGTACAACGTGTCGCCGGCCGCGACGGCGCCGACGACGTCGTCGGCGTACGTCGCGATCCGCCGCCACGGCGCGTGCGCGCTCGTGACCGTCGATGCAGGCGCGACGTAGACGCCGATCTCGTTCTGCACGCCGTGGATCACCGCCGCGATCGCCCACGGCGTGCGCGCCGAGACGGAGATCGCGCTCGCGTCTTCCGGCGCGAACGGGATGTCGGGCCGCACGCCGTAGCCGAAGACGGCGGGATCGCGGTCCGGATCGCGACCGAGCACGTGCAGCCGCACGACGCCCCGCGTGTCCTTCTCCGACTGCGGCGCGTTCGGCGCCGCCCGGGGCGTGCGGAAGTAGTAGAACGAGCGCCCGTCGTCGCGCCACGACGGAGGGACGTAGAGCGCGCGCTCGATCACGTCGGGCAGCAGCACGCCGGTCCGCGCGTCGAGGACGCGCAGCACCGTGCGTTCCGAGCCGCCTTCGGATGTGCCGACCGCGACGTACCGTCCGGTCGGCGACGGCGAGAAGTAGTCGAACGAGAAGTGCTGCGTCCGCGAGCGTGCGAAGCGATCGGGATCGAGCAGCATGCGCTCGCGACCGCCCGCGATCGCGCGCGCGTACAACCGCGTCGTGTTCGCATCCGGCGGACGCTTCAGGTAGAAGTACGTCGCGCCCGCGGGCTGAACGTCGCTGAGCTGCTCCGTCGCGTTGTCGAGCTGCGCGATGCGCGCAGCGAGCGCGGCGCGGCCGGGAAGCGCGTCGAGGATGCTGCGTGTGTACGTGTTCTGCGACCTGAAGTACGCGGCAAGTCCGGGATCCTTCGGATCCTCGAAATAGCGGTACGGGTCGCTCACCGTCACGCCGAAGTGCGTCTCGGTCACGGGCCGCACCGCGGGCGGCGGCGGCGGGGCGGGGAGCGCGGACGCGCCGAGCAGCGCCGCGCCCATCGCGACGAGCACCAGCCGAGCCGCGAACGATCGTCGCATCACGGCTCGGGTACGCTCAGCCGTTCGCGATCGCCTTGACGCGCTCGACGATCTCGTCGGCGTAGCGCGCGGCCGCGTCGTCGCTCGATCCTTCCGCCCAGATGTTGACCGACGCGTCGGTGGCGTCGGGAAGGACGAGCACCCAGCCGCCGTCGCGCGGCAACCGGATGCCGTCGAGCGTCTCCACTTTGCCGTTGCCGCCGTGCGCGGCCTCGTCGTGCAGCGAGCGCATCACGGCGCCCTTGCGGTCCCACGGGCACGGCACGCTGCGGCCCGCGACGTGCCATGGCGGCAGCATCTCGACGAGCTGCGAAAGCGTGTGACGCTCCGACGCGAGCAGCTCCATGATCTTCGCCGTCGCGTAGATGCCGTCGAACGCGGGCTGGAACTCCGGGAAGATGAGCTCGTAGTTCATGCCGCCGGCGAATGCGAGGTCCTTGCCCTCGCGTTCCGCGAGCGCCATCAGCGAGCGGCGGTCGCTGCGCGTGCGGACGATGACCGCGCCGTTGTCGGCGGCGATCCGCTCGACGACGCCCGGCACCGTGAGCGGCATGCCGATGCGCGCGCCGGGCGTCGCGCGCGCGACGAGCAGCACGAGCAGCGCCATGAGGCGGTTGCGCCCGACGATCTCGCCGCCGTCGTCGACGAGCGTCACGGTCTCGCCGTCCGCGTCGATCAGCACGCCGAGGTTCGCCTCGAGCGACGTGACGACGGACGCGAGCTGCTGCAGATGCCGCTCGCGATCCTCGCGGAACGTGCGCACCTTGCCGGCGTCGAAGTACGCGTTCAGCGCGATCTGCTCGACGCCCAGGCCGCCGAGGATCTGCGGCAGCACGATCGACGCGTTGCCGTACGCGTAGTCGATCACGACGCGGAAGTTCGCGCCCTTCAGCGCTTCGGCGTCGAGCGCTTGGACGAACGCGCCGGAATAGCGCTCGAGCGCGCGCGACGGAAAGTCCAGACGGCCGACCTCGTCCATCGGCGTGCGGCGGAAGTCCTCGCGGAAGAACAGGTTTTCGACCTTGCGTTCCGCGCCTTTGTCGATGCCGATCCCGGTGTGGTCGAAGAACTCGAAGACGATCGCGTTCGGATCGTCGGTCGCGACGCGCACGTGCACGCCGCCGTCGCTGCCGACGCGCACGGCGTAGCGCGCGAGCGGCAGCGGATACGAGCGAAGGTCGAGCACGTTGACGCCGACGGCGAGCAGGCCCGAGATGATGCACCGGTTCATCACGCGCGACGCAGGGTGCGTGTCGCGGCTCGTCATGACGAACTGCCCCGGCTTGAGCGACGTTCCGAACGCCTGGCCGAGCTTGAGGGCGAACTCCGGGGTGATCTCGAGGTTCGCGAGACCGCTGATGCCGCCCGATCCGAACAGCGATCCGGGCCACTTCTGGCCGTAGATCAGCGACATCGAGACGATCGAGCCGGGATTGACCCACTTGTCGGGCCACAGCTTCAAATGCGCATTCACCGTCGCGCCCGCGCCGATCGTGCAGCCGCGGCCGACGACGCTGTTCTCGTTGACGGTCGCGCGCCGCTGCACCGTGTTGCGATCGGCGATCGTGCAGTCGTTCAGCGACGCCTCCTCGCCGACGTAGACGTCCTCCCACAGCACGCTGCGGCACACGGTCGCGCCGCGCTCGATGATCGAGCGGTCGCCGATGACGGCGGGCCCGACGATCGACGCGCCGTCCGCGATGCGCACGTCGCGCCCGAGCACGACCGGACCCTCGACGTGCGCTCCCGGGTCGATGCGCGTGCCTTCGCCCGCGAACACGCGGTTGCCGATGTCGTCGCCCGGAAACGCGATGCGCACCGCGCCGGACACGGCGTCGTAGTTCGCCTGCTGGTACTGTTCGAGGTTGCCGATGTCCGTCCAGTACGCGTCGATCACGTATCCGCCGAGCTTCGCGCCGTCGCGCAGCATCTCGGGAAACAGGTCCTTCGAGAAGTCGTACACGCGGCCGCGCTGCATGCGGTCGAGGATGCCGGGCTCGAGCACGTAGATGCCGGTGTTGATCGTGTCGGAGAACACCTCGCCCCAGGACGGTTTCTCCAGGAAGCGTACGATCTGCCCGCTCTCGTCGGTGACGACGACGCCGAACTCGAGCGGGTTCGTCACCCGCTGCAGCGCGATCGTCACGTCGTTGCCCTGCTCGCGATGGTGGCGGACGATCGCGGAGAGATCGACGTCCGTCAGCGCGTCGCCGCTGATCACGAGGAACGTCTCGCCCGCGAGGAGGTCGTGCGCCATCTTCACGGCGCCCGCCGTGCCGAGCGGCGTGTCCTCGACGACGTAGTGCATCGTCACGCCGAGGTGCTCGCCGTCGCCGAAGTACGCCTCGATCTCGTCGGCGAGGTAGTGCAGCGTCGAGACGATCTCGTTGAATCCGTGCGTGCGGAGCAGCTCGACGATCAGCTCCATCACCGGTTTTCCGGCGACGGGCGCCAGCGGTTTCGGCCTGCGCGACGTCAACGGACGGAGTCGCGAGCCTTCGCCGCCGGCCATCAGCACCGCGCGCATGGGTTGCTCTCTTTCGTCATGTCACGATCCGCCGCGTGGCCGTAGTGCATCGAGATGCTCGCACAGGTTTCTCAAGCGTTCGTCGGATTCGAGCGCTTCTACGGGCACCGTCAACTTCCGGCGCCAGTTCGGATACTGGTCGGACGTGCCGGGGACGTTGACCGGCTCGCGTTCGCCGAGGATGTCGTCGAGCTGCGCCATCACGATCGCGCAGGGGGTTGCGGCAAGGTAGCGGTTTGCTGCGATCACGATGGCGATCTCGTCGTCGCGGTCGCGTGCTGCGAGGTCGCCGTGCGCGACGAGCGTATCGACCAGGGCCGTGCGGTCGCGCTCGCGCGCCCCGCGCTCGGCATCGACCGGCGTCTCGAGCAGCCCCAGCCGCGCGCGCAGCTCGATGTCTTCGCCGCGCAGCCAAGCGGGGAACGTCGCGAGGTCGTGCGTGCCGGACGCGGCGAGCGCCGCGCGCGGGTACGCTTCCGGCGGCACGAACGTGCCGTCGTCGCGACGCTCGAAGAACAAAATGCGGTACGAGAGGATGCCGGTCTCTTCCATGCGCTCGCGAAAGCCCTCGGGGACCGTTCCGAGGTCCTCGCCGATGACGACGCAGCGCTCGCGCACGCTCGCGAGCGCGACGATGCCGCGCAGATCGTCGAGCGGGTATGCGACGTACGTTCCCGCGCGCGGATCGCCGCCGCGCGGAATCCAGTACAGGCGCGCCAGCGAGAACGCATGGTCGATGCGCAGCGCGCCCGCGTTGCGGCAGTTCGACTGCACGAGCGCGAGCAGCTCGGTGTAGCCGCGGCGCACCAGCTCGCGCGGATCGAGCGGCGGCAGTCCCCAGTCCTGGCCGAGCGTGTTGAGCACGTCGGGCGGCGCGCCGACCGACACCTCGCCGACATACGCTTCCGGGTCGGTCCACACGTCGGCGGCGTTGGCGTCGACGCCGACGGCGAGATCGCGGTACAAGTGCACGCCGCGGCGCGCGGCGTCGTCGGCGACGGAGGCGAGCTGCTCCGCGGCGAGCCACTGCAGGTACTTCGCGTAGCGCACTTCGTCGTCGGCGGCCGCGGCGAAGAGCGCGACGTCGGGCGATGACGGCGACCGCAGCGTCGCCGGCCACGCGGCGACATTGCGACCGTACCGTTTGACGATCGCCTCGAACACGGCGAAGCGGTGCAGCGGCTCGCCGCGCGCGGCGCACCAGCTCTCGAACGCCGCGCTGCGCAGGATGCGCCGCTTGAGCACGCGATAGCACGTCCGCAGCACGGCGTCTTTGTACGCCGCGACGTTCGTGTAGTCGACGTACGCGCTGGCGCGCGCCGCGCGGACGCGCTCGCCGAGCGCGGCCGTCGCGATCTCCGCGCGGACGAGGCCGGCATCGTATTCCGGTACCTCGTCGACGGCGATGTACATCCAGTTCAGCCAGACGCGCGACGATGCGGCGTACGGGCTGGCGGATTCCGGATCGTCGCGAAACGTCGCGTGCAGCGGGTTGATGCCGACGTACGACGCGCCGCGGCCGCCGAGCAGACGGCACACCGCCCGCAGATCGGCGAAGTCGCCGATGCCCGCATTGCGCTCGCTGCGCAGCGTGTACAGCTGCAGGGCGATCCCCCACGTGCGGCCCTGCGGCGGGTAGGCGCGCGGCGGGACGACGGCAACGTGCACCGTTTCGTGCGCGTACGGATCGACGCGCAGCGCGAGCGTGTGGATGCCCAGCGGCTGCGGTCCGGCGATCGCGACGCGGCGCGTGTCGTACGTCGTGCCGGAACGATGGTCGGCGAACACGACCGGCGCGTCGCGCAGCGGGACGTCGCCTTCGTCGGACGTTCCGTCGTCGCGCGAGAGCGCCCATCGCAGCGTCTCGGGCCAGCTCATCGCGGGAAGCGTCACGTCGATCGACAGCGGCTCGTCCTCGCGCAGGACGGCCGCCGGGGCGACGAAGTGGTGCGGCTCCTCGGCGAGCAGCTCCTCGAAGCGCGCGATGACTTCGGGCGCCGCCGTCCGCTTCGTGCCAAGCGCGTCGACGTACGAGCGCGCGACGCGCCGCTTCACCGCAAGCGTCCGGCGAACAGCGCCAGCGATCGGGAGATCATCGGAAACGTCTTCACGTCGTCCGTGGGCACGTCGCGGCGCGTCCCGCCTTCGATCGCGGTGTCGAGCACGAGCGACCACGTCACCCGCTCAGCATCCGGCAGCGTGAACGTGACGTCGTCCGGCGCCGCGTTCATCGCGCAGAAGAGCATCGGGCGCGCGCCGAGGAAGAAGCCGATCGTGCGCCGGTCCTCGGACCAGTTGCGCGGCTCCATCTCGACGCCGTCCGGACGCACCCACGCGATGTCCTTGCGGCCGCTCGCATCGACCGGCACGCCGCGAAAGAACGCGTCGCGCTTGAACGCGGGATGCTCGCGTCGCGTGCGGAGCATCGTCTTGACGAAGTCCTCGAGCGCGACGTCGCGCGGCGCAGAGCCCCGTCCAGTCGACCCACGAGATCTCGTTGTCCTGGCAGTACGCGTTGTTGTTGCCGCGCTGGCTGCGGCCGTGCTCGTCCCCGGCCAGGATCAGCGGAACGCCGAGCGAGAGCAGCAGCGTCGCGATGAAGTTGCGCTTCTGCCGCTCGCGCACGTTGACGACGTTCGGATCGGCGGCCGGACCTTCGGCGCCGCAGTTCCAGCTGAGGTTGTCGTCGCTGCCGTCGCGGTTGTCCTCGTGGTTCGCCTCGTTGTGCTTGTGGTCGTACGAGACGAGATCGTTCAGCGTGAAGCCGTCGTGCACGGTGACGAAGTTGACGCTCGCGCGCGTCCGGCGGCCGTTGTGCTGGAACAGATCGGACGATCCCGCGAGACGCGAGGCGAGCTCGGGCAGCACGCCCAGGTCGCCCCGCCAGAAGCGGCGCACGGTGTCGCGGTATTTGCCGTTCCATTCCGACCAGCCGGGCGGAAAGTTGCCGAGCTGATAGCCGCCGAGGCCGACGTCCCACGGCTCCGCGATGAGCTTCACGCGCGACAGCACCGGGTCTTGCGCGATCGCCTTGAAGAACCCGGCGTCACGCGCGTAGCCGTTGTTGTCTCGCGCGAGCGCGGGCGCGAGATCGAAACGGAAGCCGTCGACGTGCATCTCTTCCACCCAGTAGCGCAGCGAGTCCGTCACCATCTGCAGCACGCGCGGATGGCGCAGGTCGAGCGAGTTGCCCGTCCCGGTGACGTCTTCGTAGTAGCGCGGGTCCTCGGCCAGGCGGTAGTACGACGCGTTGTCGATGCCTTTGAACGAGAATGTCGGGCCGAGATGATTCCCTTCCGCCGTATGGTTGTACACGACGTCGAGCACGACTTCGATGCCGGCTTGGTGGAGGTGCTTCACCATCGTCTTGAACTCGCTGGGGTCCGAGTGCAGATAGCGCGGCTCGGGCGCGAAGAACCCGATCGAGTTGTAACCCCAGTAGTTGCGAAGCTTCTGCTCGACGAGACGGCGGTCGTCGATGAACGCGTGGACCGGCAACAGCTCGACCGTCGTGATGCCGAGGTCGCGCAGGTACGCGATCACCGACGGCGTCGCGAGCCCGGCGTACGTGCCGCGCAGCTGCGGCGACACGTCCGGGTGCTGGATGGTGAACCCTTTGATGTGCGTCTCGTAGAAGACCGTGTCCGTCCACGGAACCGACGGGCGATGGTCGTCGCCCCACGTGAACGCTTCCTCGAGCACGACGCATTTCGGCATGGCGAGCGCGTTGTCGCGCCGGTCGAACGACGAGATCCTCGCGGTGCGCGCCGATGCGGTACCCGTAGTGCGCATCCGTCCAGCGCAGCTTGCCGGCCAGCGCCTTCGCGTACGGGTCCAGCAGCAGCTTGTGGTTGTTGAAGCGATGCCCGCGCGCGGGATCGTACGGACCCGACACGCGGTAGCCGTACAGTTCGCCGGGACGCGCGTCGGGCAGATAGCCGTGCCAGACCTCGTCCGTGTATTCGGGCAGCGCGACGCGCGCGATCTCGCGCCGCCCGCGCGGGTCGAACAGACAGAGCTCGACACGCTCGGCGTTCGCGCTGAACAGCGCGAAGTTCACGCCTTTGCCGTCCCATGTCGCGCCGAGCGGGTACGGCAGGCCGGGTTCGACGCGCGGCCGCGCGGTGATCACGAAGTCAGCCAGATCGCGGTCAACGGCGGCAGCGTGAGCGAAACGGAAAACGGTCGGCCGTGTGCGGCGCGGTCGGAGGCGGTCACCGTGCCGTGGTTACCCAGGTTGCGCCCGCCGTACGCCTCGGCGTCGGTGTTGAGCAGCTCCGTGTACGCGGCGCGGCGCGGCACACCGAGCACGTAGCCGTCGCGCCGCGCGCCGCTGAAGTTGCAGACGCAGATCACGTGGCGGTCGCGCTCCGCGTCCCAGCGCACGAACGCGACGACGGCGCTGCGCCAGTCGTCGTACGCGATCCAGTCGAAGCCGGACGGTTCGCAGTCGCGTTCGTGCAGCGCGGGATGCGTTCGTCCGAAACGGTTCAAATCGGCGACGAGCCGCTGCACGCCGTGATGCTGGCGGCCGTGCAGGAGATGCCAGTCGAGCGACGCTGCCGCCCGCCATTCGCCGCGTTGCGCGAACTCGCCGCCCGCGAAGAGCAGCTTCTTCCCGGGATGCGCCCACATCAGCGCGTAGAGCAGGCGCAGGTTCGCGAATTGCTGGTCCTCCGCGCCCGGCATGCGCCCGAGCAGCGATCGCTTTCCGTGCACGACCTCGTCGTGCGAGAGCGGCAGCACGAAGTTCTCGCTGAACGCGTAGACCAGCCCGAACGAGACGTCGTTGAGATGGTGGCCGCGGTACAGCGGGTCGCGCTCGAAGAAGCGCAGCGTGTCGTGCATCCAGCCCATGTTCCATTTGTAGCCGAACCCGAGACCGCCGAGATCGACGGGCAGCGTCACGCCGGGCCACGCGGTCGACTCTTCGGCGAAGGTCACGACACCGGGCACTTCGCCGTAGACGAGCGTGTTGAAGCGCCGCAGAAACGCGACGGCTTCGAGGTTCTCGCGCCCGCCGTAGCGGTTCGGAATCCACTCGCCTTCCTTGCGCGAGTAGTCGCGGTAGAGGATCGACGCCACCGCGTCGACGCGCAGGCCGTCGACATGGAACTCGCGCAGCCAGTACAGCGCTGAGGCGAGCAGGACGTTTGCGACCTCGTTGCGTCCGAGGTTGAAGACGTACGTGCCCCACTCGGCGTGAAAGCCTTCGCGCGGGTCGCCGTGCTCGTACAGCGGCGTGCCGTCGAAGTTGCCGAGCGCGTGCGCGTCGGTCGGAAAATGTCCCGGAACCCAGTCCAGGATGACGGCGATGCCGGCGCGGTGCGCGGCGTCGACGAACGCGCGGAAGTCGTCCGCCGTTCCGAAGCGGCTCGTCGGCGAAAACCATCCCGTCGTCTGATAGCCCCAGCTGCCGTCGAACGGGTGCTCCGTCACCGGCAGCAGCTCGATGTGCGTGAAGCCCAGCTCGACGACGTACGGGATCAGCTGGTCCGCGAGCTCGCGATACGTCAGGAAGCGATCGCCCTGCTCCGGGATGCGCCGCCACGAACCCAGGTGCACCTCGTACACCTGGATCGGCGCGTCGCGGCGCTGCTTGTCGGCGCGCGTCGCGAGCCACCCCTCGTCGCTCCAGCGGAACGACGACGGCGCCGCGACGACAGATGCGTTCGCGGGACGCTTCTCGCTCGCGAACGCGAACGGGTCCGCGCGCAGCGGCAGCAGCTCGCCGCGCGGCCCGAGCAGCTCGTACTTGTAGCGCGCGCCGGCACCGACGCCGGGAAGGAAAATCTCCCACACGCCGCACTCGCGGCGCAGACGCATCGGATGGACGCGTCCGTCCCAGCGGTTCCAGTCGCCGACGACGCTGGCGCGCGACGCGTTCGGCGCCCACAGCGCGAAGCGCGTGCCCGCGACGCCGTCCATCGCGTCGGGATGCGCGCCGAGCACGCGGTACAGATCGAGGTGGTTGCCCTGCGCGAACAGCCACGCGTCGAGCTCGCCGATGATCGGACCGAACCGGTACGGATCGTCGACGACCCGCACGCCGGCGTCGTCCTCCACGCGCAGACGATACGTCGCGGGCATCGCGACGACGTACGCCTCGAAGACGCCGCCCTCGCGCACGCGCTCGGCGTGCGCGAGAAGGCGATCGTCCGCGTCGACGACGTCGACGCTGCGCGCCGCCGGCAGGAATGCGCGCACGACGACGCCGCTGCCGTGCGGATGCGGGCCGAGCACCGCGAACGGATCGCTCTCGCGGCCGAGCTCGACCGCTTCGAGGCGGTCCTCCGCGATCACAGAAGCAGCCGCGCGAGCGAGGGCAGGCCTTCCGAAAACGTCGGATGGATGTGGACCGACCGCTCCAGGACGCGCCACGTCGAGCCGGCTTCCATGTGTGCGAGGATCACGTGGATCAGTTCCCCGGCTTCGTAGCCGATGAACGTCGCGCCGAGGATCGCGTCGGTCGCCGGGTCGACCACGAGGCGGAAGAAGCCGGCTTCGAGCGACCATTCCGGCCCGCGAGCGACGTCCGTCAGCTGAAGCGTGACGACCCGATGCGGGATGCCGCGTTCGCTCGCCTGGTCCGCGGTGATGCCGACGCGCCCGATCTGGGGTTCCGTGTACATCGCGTATCCGAGCACGCGGTCCGCGCGCGTGCGCGACCGGTCGCCTTGCAGGATCGCGTCGAGCCGGCGGTAGTCCTCCCACGAGACGTGCGTGAACTGCGGCTGCCCCGCGACGTCTCCGAGCGCGTAGTGTCCGTCGAGCGACGTCTGCAGATGATCGTCGCACCGGATCCCGCCGCGCTCGTCGAGCGCGATGCCGGCTTCACGCGTTCCGGCCGGAACGTTCGGCGCGCGTCCGACGGCGACGAGCAGTCCGTCCGCCTTCAGCGTCCGGTCCCCGGCCTCGACCGTGAACTCGCCGTTCGCGTACGCGACGGACGTCGCGCGCGTGCGCAGCAGCGTTTCCATGCCGTCGCGCTGCAGCGATGCGCTCAGCACGGTGCATACGTCGGACTCTTCGCGCGCGATGAGGCGATCGTCCGGCGTCACGATCGTCACCGCGCTGCCCAGCCGCGCGGCGCCTTGGCCGAGCTCGAGTCCGATATAGCCGGAGCCGATCACGATCAAGCGCCGCGGCAGATCGCGCTGCGCAAAGAAGTTCTCGTTGGTGAGGAACGGCGTCCCGGCGAGCCCCGCGATCGGCGGGACGACGGCATGGCCGCCCGTATCGAGCACGATCGCCTCCGCTTCGTACGTCGTGTCCGCAGCGCGCAGCGCGTGCGGCCCTGCGAAGCGACGCTTCCGCGCGCACGAGCTCGACCGTGCTCGACGCGAGCTTCTTCGCGACGCCGTCGCGCCACTCGCCGATGATGCGGCGGACGCGCTCCATCACGGCCGGGACGTCGGGGCGCACGTCGCAGTGTACGTGCACGTCGGTCGCGCGGCGCGCGCGCCCGGCGGCGTGCGCGGACGCGAGAAACGACTTCGAAGGGCGTGCAGCCGACGTTGACGCAGCATCCGCCGAGATCGCCGCGCTCGAACAGCACGACGCGCTTCCCGCGCTTCGCGAACGCGACCGCGAGCGGCACACCGCCCTGCCCGGAGCCGATGACCGCGAGATCGTAACGCATCGCTCGTGTAGTCGGGCAGCGCGCGCGCGGTTCCTTTTACGTGCGCGCGCGCACTTCGAAATCGGCGGCGACCTTCGCGTGCACCGTGCCGCCGTACGCGGCGAGCTGATCGATGAGCTTCGCGACGAGTCCCGTCCAGCCGGTCTGGTGCGACGCGCCGAGACCCTCGCCGGTGTCGCCGTCGAAGTATTCGTAGAACAGCAGGCGGTCGCGCCACGCGGGATCGGTCTGCAGCACGTCGCTGGAACCGTTGAACGGCCGCCGTCCGTCGAGGCCGCGGCGGAACAGGTTGACGAGCCGGTGCGAGAGCTCCGTCGCGATCTGCCACAGCGTGAGCATCGTCCCCGAGCCGGTCGGGAACTCGATCAGATAGTCGTCGCCGAGATAGTAGTGGAACTTCTGCAGCGCTTCGATCAGCAGGTAGTTGAGCGGAAACCACACCGGCCCGCGCCAGTTCGAATTGCCGCCGAACACGCCGCTCGTCGATTCCGCCGGCTCGTAGTCGACGCGGAACTGCTGCCCGCCGAGATCGAGCACGTACGGATGGTCGCGATGGTAGCGCGAGAGCGCGCGGACGCCGTGCGGCGAGAGGAACTCGTTCTCGTCGAAGATGCGCCGGAGGATCGCGCGCAGTCGGTCGGGGTTGCAGATCGCCAGCAGACGCCGCTCGCGCGTGCCGCCGACGTCCATGCGCGCGACGTTCGCCGCGAGCTTCGGGCGATGCGTGAGAAACCACTGCACGCGTTTCTTCAGCTCCGGCAGCGTATCGAGCCCGCCGCCGGCGATCGTCTCGACCGCGAGCAGCGGAATGATGCCGACGGCGCTGCGCACCTTCATCGGAATCCGGTCGTCCCCGACGTAGAGCTGGTCGTAGTAGAACTCGTCGTCGGGATCCCACATGCCGCACTGCTCGCGATCCAGCGAGTTCATCGCGTCCGCGATGATGAGGAAGTGCTCGAAGAACTTCGAGGCGGTGTCCTGGTAGACGGGATCGGTCTTCGCGAGCTCGATCGCGATCGCGAGCATGTTGAGCGCGTACACGGCCATCCACGACGTGCCGTCGCTCTGCGCGAGGTACGCGCCTTCGGGAAGCGGCTTGCTGCGGTCGAAGGGCCCGATGTTGTCGAGGCCGAGGAACCCGCCTTGGAAGACGTTCCGTCCGGCGACGTCCTTGCGGTTCACCCACCACGTGAAGTTCATCAGCAGCTTCTGGAAGATGCGCTCGAGGAAACGCACGTCGCCCGCGCCGCCGTTGCGCAGCGCTTCGATCTTGTACACGCGCAACGCCGCCCACGCGTGCACCGGCGGGTTGACGTCGTCGAACGCCCACTCGTACGCGGGCAGCTGCCCGTTCGGATTCATGTACCACTCGCGCGTCAGCCGCGCGAGCTGGCGTTTCGCGAAGTCGGGATCGATCAGCGCGAACGTCACGACGTGGAAGCCGAGATCCCACGCCGCGTACCAGGGGTACTCCCACGTGTCGGGCATCGAGAGCACGTCGTCGTTGAAGATGTGGCGCCAGTTCGCGTTGCGCCCGTGCTTGCGCGACGCCGGCGGCGGCGGCTGCAGCGGATCGCCGTTCAGCCAGTCGCGCACGACGTAGTCGTAGAACTGCTTCGACCAGATCATCCCGGCGAACGCCGACCGCTGCACCGCGGCGGAGTCGGGGTCCATCGCGCCGCGCGCGAGCGACGCGTAGAAACGGTCCGCTTCGCCCGCGCGCTCGTCGAAGGTCGCGTCGGCGTCGCGCATCGACGCCGGCCTCGTCCGACGTGCCGCTCAGCCGCAGGCGGACGGTGCGCGACGCGCCCGGTTCGATGTCCCAGCGGTAGTGGAGCGCGACCTTCGATCCGGTGCGCGCCGGGTTCAGCCCGGCGCGATCCTCGCCGCGCACGGCGCGATCGATCGCGCTCTTCACGTACGGCGATGCGGACGGCACGCCGAACGCGCGCTCCATGTCCGTGTCGTTCTCCGTGAAGAGCACCTCGCCGGCGCCGCCGTCGGCGAACAGCCAGTACGTGCCGAGCGAACGGTGCTGCGCGATCAGGACGCCGCGCCCGTGCGCGTCGCGTCCGCCGTCGCGGATCACCGGACGCTCGACGTCCGGCGTCCACGACCAGTCGTTGCGGAACCACAGCTGCGGCAAGCAGGTGCAACGGCGCCGTCGCGTCGCCGTGATTCGTTGCGGTGATGCGGATGAGGATGTCGTCCACCGCGCGCTTCGCGTACTCGACGGTGACGTCGAAGAACGCGTGGCCGTCGAAGATGCCGGTGTCGATCAGCTCGAACTCGCGGTCGTTCCTGTCCGCGGCGCGCGTTCTCGTCGCGCAGGCGCGCGTACGGAAACGCGCGCTGCGGATACCGGTAGACGGCCTTCAGGTACGCGTGCGACGGCACGGCGTCGAGATGCCACCAGTACTCCTTGACGTCCTCACCGTGGTTGCCCTGATGGCCTCCGAGTCCGAAGAGACGTTCCTTGATGATGTCGTCGCGCTCGTTCCAGAACGCGGGCGCAAAACAGAGCCGCTGGTGGTTGTCGCAGATGCCGAGGATGCCGTCCTCGCCCCATCGGTACGCGCGCACGCGCGCCATCTCGAACGGAAAGTAGTCCCACGCGTTGCCGTCGGCGCTGTAGTCCTCGCGCACCGTGCCCCACTGACGCGCGCTGAGGTAGGGCCCCCACCGGCGCCAGTGCTCCGTGTGACGCGACGCCGCGTCGATCCGCGCGCGCTCCGGGTTCGGCTCCATCGCGCCGTCTCCGGCGGCGCAACACGAGGTTTCCTCTCGCCGCGGACAAAACGCTCGCCCGGCGCACTTGCTTCGACGGGGGATTCGGATGGCGTATCAGATCATGTCCGGCGCGACCGGGCCGAAGGGCGAGCCGCTCGGACTCAGCCGTCGACGCAACGGGAGCCGTCGTCGTCGCGGACACGACGTTCGCGACCGCCTCGCAGTGGTGGTCCCTCATCTACGATCCGACCAGCGGCAACTTCGCGATGGTCAACATCGGCAGCCTCGAGAGCGGTACGCCGTCCGTGCTTGCCGCGGGATCCGGCGGAAAACTTTCGCTCGTGCCGTTGTCCGGCGGACTGACCGCGAGCTCGACATGGGACGTCGCGCCCGGCGGCAGCGCGCTCGCCGTGCGGCCCGGCTTCAGCACGTCGTTCAACCTCTACGTCGAGGGCCCGCCGTTCGCGCCGGACGCACCGGTGATCGCACGCGACGGCTGGAGCGGCGGGAAGCCGAACGAGATCTGGACGTTCCAGGCGCTCGGAACCGGCGACTATCCGTGGACGTATGCGTTCTCGCCCGAGTGTGCCGCGTCGACGTTCCTGACCGCGAATCCCGAGGACGCGAGCGGTCAGCTCACGATCGAGTACGCGCAGGGCGCCGCCGGAGCCCGGGGCCGCCCAGCTCTGGGCGTCGACCTACGTGATCGAGGGCGTGAAGCCGCTCGGAGCGCTGTTCGTCAACGAAGAGATCGCGATGGCGATTCGCACGACTCCGGGCGGCGGTGCGCTGTTCGCGGCCGATCCTTCGCAGCTCGACGCGTGGTCCGCATGGAACGTGCTCTCCCGCACCCGATGCGGCGATGTACCTCATCTCTCCGGTCGGAAGCTCGAGCCTCGCTTGGAACGTCTCCGGCGCCGGGCCGTACGATCCGGGCAACCGGGTGATCACCTATCCGTGGCAGGGCGGCGCGATCAACGAGCAGTGGCGGCCGCTGTTCGTCCCGCAGATCGTGACGTCGGTGCGCGAAATGCGTTCGTTCACCCGCCGCCGCGAGCGGCGCTGACGATCGCGGCGACGTCCAGCACGAAGCCCGGCATCACGGGACTGCAGTCGATGTGGTCGACGTCGCCGAGATCGACCGGTTCGTCTCACCGTCTGCGGCCGACGTAGACGCGACGGCGCTTCGGATCGATCAGCACGGCGAGGCGCACGCCGTTGCGCAGGTACGCCTCCATCTTCTTGCGGGTCGAACGGATGCGATCCGACGATGAGAGCAGCTCGAACGCCGCGTCGGGAACGGCCTCGGCGAAGGTGCGCGCGTGGTCCGCGCGCGACCATCGTTCGTTCGCGATGTACGTCACGTCGGGCGCAAAGAGCGAGCCGTCGGGCAGCTTCACGCCGCCGCTCGACTCCATCACGAGCCCGCCGCGCTCGTTTTCGCGAGCCCAGTTCGCGACTTGGCGCGCCAGCTCCATGTTTGCGGAGCCGCTCTTCCAGCCGGCCGGCGGCGTCACGAGCAGCGTCCCGTCGGCGAAGCGCTCGAACACGAAGATCTCGTAGCGCCTTTCCAAGGCCCGGATCTCCTCGTCGGTCACCCACCGCGGCGGGACGATCTCGATCGCACTCTCCGTGTCGAGCGCGAGGTTTCGCAGCTCGGGCAGACGCGTCGCGAGCACGTCAGCGAACCTCGCGCAGCGAGGCGACGTCCAGCACGAAGCCCGGCATCACGGGACTGCAGTCGACGTGGTCGACGTCGCCGAGATCGACCGGTTCGCTCTCACCGTCTCGGCCGACGTAGACGTGACGGCGATACGGATCGATCAGCACGACGAGCCGCACGCCGTGCTGCAAGTACAGGCGCACTTTCTTCAAGGTCGTGCGAACGCGGTCCGACGTCGAGATCATCTCGAAGCACGCGTCGGGAACGATGCGCGCGAACGCCTCGCGCTCGGCGGCCGGGATCGCATACCAGCGTTCGGCACGGATGAACGTCGCATCGGGTGCAAGGAGCGCGCGGTCCGGGAATGTGAACCCCGCCGCCTCGCCGAACGGCACGCCGATCTCCGTCTGCGTGCGCCCAGTTCGACGACTTGCGCGGACAGTGAGGCGCTCCGGATTCCGCCGGTTCCACCGGTCGGCGGCGTCACGAGTAGCGTCCCGTCGCCGAAGCGCTCGAACAGAAACGGCTCGTTCGCTGCTTCGAGCGCGGCGATCGCGTCGTCGTCGATCCAATGCGGCGGCGTGATCTCCACGGGGCCGTCGAGGCTGAGCCGTCCGTCGAGCCAGTGCGGGGTCGCTGCGAGCATCGCGCTCCTTTCGTTCGCACGCCGGTCCATCACGCGATCGCCGCGTGCCGGCAACGATTGCGACGACGGTGAGCCGGCGGCGCCGGCGATGTCAATACCGCACATCTGCGCGCCGGAGACGAGCTCGCGCTCGTCGCGCGCCTCCGCGCGCAGCGCGATGCCGATCGCGATCAAGATGATCGCCGCGCCGGCTCCGGTCGCCGCTCCGAGCCGTTCGCCGAACAGCCACGCGGCGAGCAGCGCGGCGATGAGGGGCTCCAAGAGCGTCATCGTCGAGACGAACGTCGCGCTCAGCACGCGCACCGCGGCGTTGAGCGCCGTGTGTCCGAACAGCTGCGAGAGCAGCGCCATCGCGAGGATGCCGCCCCATGCGCGCGCATCGCCGGCGTGCGGCAGGTGGTCGTGCACGGCGACGGCTCCGGCCGCGAGCAACATCGCCGCGTACGAGTACGTGCGCGACGTGACCGCGAGCGTGTCGTACCGCGCGTCGACGCCGCGCACGACGATCAAGTACGCCGCGAACGCGACGCCCGCCGGCGAGCGCGAGCGCGATGCCGAGCGGCGAGTTCGTACGGTCGGGTGCGCCGACGACGACCGCGACGCCGGCCAGCGCCGCGACGACGCTGAGCGCGGCGAGCGCGTCGACGCGGCCGCGCCGGATGACGGCATACGCTTCGGCCCATATGGGCGTCGTGCAGACGAGCAGCGTCGAGATCGCGACCGACGCGAAGTCGAGCGACGCGATCCACGTCGCGAAGTGGATGGCGAGCAGCGCGCCGGCGACGGCGAGCCGCCGCTCGGCCCGCGCGTCGATCGTTCGCAGCCGTCCGCGCACCGCGGCGAGGACGACGAGCGGCAGCGCGGCGATGCACAAGCGCGCCGCGGACACCGCGAGCGGGCCGCTCGAGTGCAGCGCGAACCGCGCGAACACCGCCGCCGCCCCGATCGCAAGCTGCGACAGCGCGGCCAGAAGCAGCGCCCGGTTCTTCATGCCGCGCAGCCTTGACAACCTCGCACCGCGGTCTTAAGGTCGACGGTACGCTACGGGAGTCCCTTCGGGGCTGAGAGGACGGCACCGGCCGTCGACCGTTACCACCTGATCCGGCTCATACCGGCGAAGAGGAGTGCACGTATGGCGACCATGCTACCGCCGTCGAACGACGTTCTTTCGCGCGATCCGTTTCCGGCGTCGACCAAGGTGTACGCCCAAGGGAGCGATGCCACGATCCGCGTGCCGTTCCGCGCGATCGCGCTGACCGACGGCACGGTGCACACGGTCAGCGACACGTCGGGTCCGTTCACGGATCCGGATGTCGGCATCGATGTGCGGCGCGGCATCGTGGCGATCCGCGAGCCGTGGATCGATCGCCGCGGCGACACCGACGTGCTCCCCAAGCCGTCGTCGGTCTACCGCCTCGGCCGCGACGCGATGCCGGAGCTCGACGCGATCCGCTTCCCGACGCCGCGGCCGATCCGCCGCGCGCGCAAGGGCGGCAACGTCTCGCAGATGCACTACGCGCGGCGCGGCGAGATCACGCCCGAGATGGAGTTCGTCGCGATCCGCGAGAACGTCGAGCCGGAGCTCGTGCGAAGCGAGGTCGCGCGCGGACGCGCGGTCATCCCCGCGAACGTCAACCACGTCGAGCTCGAGCCGACGATCATCGGCCGCACCTTCCTCGTGAAGATCAACGCGAACATCGGCAACTCCGCGATCGGTTCGTCGATCGAGGAAGAGGTCGAGAAGATGGTGTGGGCGTCGCGCTGGGGCGCGGACACCGTGATGGATCTTTCGACCGGCAAGAACATCCACGAGACGCGCGAGTGGATCGTGCGCAACGCGCCCGTGCCGATCGGCACGGTTCCGATCTATCAGGCGCTCGAGAAGGTCGGCGGAAAAGCGGAAGAGCTGACGTGGGAGATCTACCGCGACACGCTGATCGAGCAGGCGGAACAGGGCGTCGACTACTTCACCGTGCACGCCGGCGTGCTGCTGCGGTACGTCCCGCTGACCGCGAACCGCATCACCGGCATCGTCTCGCGCGGCGGATCGATCCTCGCGAAGTGGTGCCTCGCGCACCACCGAGAGAACTTCCTCTACACGCACTTCGACGAGATCTGCGAGATCATGAAGGCGTACGACGTGACGTTCTCGCTCGGCGACGGCCTGCGGCCGGGATGCACGGCGGATGCGAACGACGCGGCGCAGTTCGGCGAGCTCGAGACGCTCGGCGAGCTGACGCAGATCGCGTGGAAGCACGACGTGCAGGTCATGATCGAAGGGCCCGGCCACGTGCCGATGCATCTGATCAAGGAGAACATGGACCGCCAGCTCGCGGTGTGTCACGAAGCGCCGTTCTACACGCTCGGGCCGCTCGTCACCGACGTCGCGCCGGGCTACGATCACATCACGAGCGGCATCGGCGCCGCGATGATCGGCTGGATGGGCACCGCGATGCTGTGCTACGTCACGCCGAAGGAGCACCTCGGGCTGCCGAACCGCGACGACGTGAAGACCGGCGTCATCACCTACAAGCTCGCCGCGCACGCGGCCGATCTCGCGAAGGGGCATCCCGGCGCGCGCCACCGCGACGACGTGCTCTCGAAAGCGCGCTTCGAGTTCCGCTGGGAGGATCAGTTCAACCTGAGCCTCGACCCCGACACGGCGCGGTCGTTCCACGACGAGACGCTGCCGGCGCAGGGCGCGAAGGTCGCGCACTTCTGCTCGATGTGCGGGCCGCATTTCTGCTCGATGAAGATCACGCAAGACGTGCGCGAGTACGCGGAGCGCGGGATGGCCGAGAAATCGGCGGAGTTCCGGGCCGGCGGAGCCGAGGTCTATGTGCCGGCGGGGACGGACTAGCGCGCCTCGGACGCGAACCTCCGCGCGATGAGTTTCGCGCGCGTTCTCACCGCGGCGTTCGCTTGCGTGGTGTTCGGTGCAGCCGTGGCGGCGTGCTCCGGCTCGTTCGGATCGGGCAGCGGCATGCCGACCACGCTCTCGTCGCCGAGCTTCGGAGGCGGAAACACGACGCCGACGCCGCCTCCGAAGCAGGTCAGCTCGATCGTGACGTACGGCGAGTCGACGTCGTTCCAGCAGCTGCCCGAGGTGGGCGGCTACAGCGGCAGCATCGCCTTCCCGGCGGCGCCGCCGCCGACGGCGCCTCCGGCACCGAAGGGCGGCGGCAGCCCGAAACCGCAGCCGTCCGCGACGCCCATGTCCGTCGCGATCGGCGCCACGCTGTCCGTCGTGAAGCCCGAGGACGGACCCGACCTGAACTTCGAGAGCGGCAAGGGCAAGCGGCGCAAGTCGCGCGAGCATCCGGCGCGCGCGCTCGCCTACATCGAGCTGTTGCCGACGCACGACATCACGCTGACGTCGTATCCGCGGATCCAGCTCGACATCCCCCGCGCGATCGCGTCGGAGTATCGCGACGGCGAGTTCGGGCTCGCGCTCTGGAACTCGGGGGAGAAGGACGCGAAGTACCGGCTGGCCGTCGCGGAGCTCGACAAGGCGTCGACGCCGCCGCCGATGCGCGCCGCCCAGCCGCAAGCGGCGGCGTCCGCGAAGCCCGGCGCTTCCGGCGCGCCCTCGCCGGTCGCGACCGGCGACGACGCTCGTCCTCGGCTCGCCGCGTCCGGGCACGTCCGCACTGCCGGGCGCCAGCGTCAACCCGATCGCCGCGCCGATCGCCTCGCCGACGCTGCCGCCGGAGCGCATCCTGTTCGCCGCGCACGGCGACGCCGCTGAAGCTCCTGGCGAACCGGCCGGCGATCTTCGCGCTCTACGCGCTGCCGCAGCCGGCTGCGTCACCGGCGCCGAAGGCATCGGCGACGGCCGGCGCGTCGAGCGCGACACGCACGTCGTCATCGCCGGCATCCGCGGTGCCGAGCGCGTCACCCGCGAGCAGCGCCGCCCCGGCAAGGACGCCGTAGCCCCGGTCCTCCTGCCTAGGAAGTAAGGGGGTTTCCCCTTTTACGCCCCTAGGGTAACGGCTCGGCGATGCGAGTCCTTGGCGTCAACGCGGTTTTCCACGATCCGGCCGCCGCGCTCGTCGTCGACGGCCGTACCGTCGCCGCCGCCGAAGAAGAGCGCTTCACCCGGCGCAAGCACGGCAAGCCGTGTGTGCCGTTCTCGACGTGGGAGCTGCCGGAACAGTCCGTACGGTGGGCGCTGCGATTCGGCGGCATCGCTCCGGGCGACGTCGACGCGGTCGCGTACTCGTACGATCCCGATCTCGCGCCGCCCGACGGCGGCGAGCTGCACGAGAACGAGTACGAGGCGCTGCGCACGTACTTCGTGCGCCGGGCGCCGGGCTTTCTCGCGACGCTGCTGCCGGGACTCGACCGCGCGCGCGTGCGCTTCGTGCCGCACCACGTCGCCCACGCCGCGTCCGCGTACCTCGCCGGGCCCTACCGCGACTGCGCGGTGATGGTGATGGACGGTCGCGGCGAGTCGACCTCGTACTTGGCCGGCGTCGTCCGGAACGGCGAGCTGGAGATCCTGCGCCGGGTGTCCCTGCCGCACTCCCTCGGCCTGCGCTACGAAGAGCTGACGATGCACGTCGGGTTCGCGCGCAGCTCCGACGAGTACAAGGTGATGGCCCTCGCGTCGTACGGCAAGCCGCGCTGGCGCGAGGCGATGCGCGCGGCCGTGCGCGACGACGGCGACGGCGGCTTCGTCGCGTTGCCCGTCGACTTCGCACAGTTCGTCGCCGCCGCGCGCCGAAGGCGAGCCGTTCGCCGACGGACACGCCGATCTCGCGGCCAGCGTGCAGGACGCGCTGCAGGAAACGATGCTGGCGTGCGCGCGATGGCTGCACGAGCGCACCGGGATGAAGGCGCTCGTGATGGCGGGCGGCGTCGCGCTGAACGTCGTCGCGAACGCGTACGTCGCGCGGCACGGGCCCGTTCGAGCACGTCTGGGTGCAGCCGGCGGCGGGCGACGCCGGCACCGCGCTCGGAGCGGCGATGTACGTCGCGCACGCGATGGGCGACGACGTACGGCCGATGCCGACCGCCGCGCTCGGACGCGGCTGGACCGACGCCGAGGTGCAGCAGGCGCTCGGACGCCGCGAACGTGTACTACACGCGGCCGCGCGACATCGGCGAGGCCGTCGCGCAGATCGTCGCCGACGACGGCATCGTCGCGTGGTTCCAGGGCCGCAGCGAGTACGGACCGCGCGCGCTCGGCCACCGCTCGCTGCTCGCGAACCCGCGCTACGCCGACACGCTGCGCCGGCTGAACGACGTGAAGGGACGCGAGCAGTTCCGGCCCGTCGCGCCGATGACGCTGCTCGAGAAGGCGCCGGAGATGTTCGACGGCGCCGTTCCCCTCGCCGTACATGCTCTTCGTGCACACCGTCAAGCCGGAATGGGCGGAGCGCCTGCGCGCGGTCATCCACGTCGACGGCACGGCGCGCGTGCAGACGGTCGACCGCGCGGAGGAGCCGCTCGTCGCGAGCATGCTCGACTGGGTCGAGCGCAAGACGGGCGTCCCGGTCGTCGTGAACACGTCGCTGAACACGGCCGGCCGGCCGATGGTCGACAGCCCGCGCGACGCGCTCGAATGCTTCGGCTCGGCGCCCGTCGACGCGCTGGCCATCGGTCCGTTCCTGCTCAAACGGGAGACGTTCGCGCGCGGCGCGGCGGACGTCTCGGCGGCATAGGACACGCCGTGTTCGACGTCGTCGTCCCGACGATCGGGCGCGCTTCGCTGCGCGCACTGCTCGCATCGCTGGGACGCAGCGCGGGACCGCGCCCGCATCGCATCATCCTCGTCGACGATCGCCGCGACCGCGATGCGCGCGCTCGATCTCGGCGCGCTCGACGACGATCTGCGCGCACGCATCACCGTGCTTGCCGGAAAAGCCGCCGGGCCGGCGTCGGCGCGCAACGTCGGCTGGCGCGCGTCACGCGCGCCGTGGATCGCGTTCGTCGACGACGACGTCGTCGTCGGCGAACGGTGGCTCGAGGAACTCGCGCACGACCTGCGCGATGCCGCACGCGACGTGGCGGGCTCGCAAGGCCGCATCACCGTACCGTTGCCGAGCGGCCGGCGTCCGACCGACTGGGAACGCAACGTCGCGGCGCTCGAGACGTCGCAATGGATCACCGCCGACTGCGCGTATCGGCGCAGCGAGCTGCTTGCGGTCGGCGGCTTCGACGAGCGCTTTCGACGCGCGTACCGCGAGGACGCGGACATCGCGCTCCGCATCGTCGCGCGCGGCAAGCGCATCGTGCCGGGCGCGCGGCGCGCGCAGCACCCGCCGCGGCCCGGCCGCCTGGAACGTCAGCGTCCGGCTGCAGGCCGGCAACGCCGACGACGTGCTGATGCGTCGCGCTGCACGGACGCGATTGGCGCGCGCGCGCCGGCGCGCCGCGCGGTGCGTTCCGCGCGCACGCGACGACCGTCGCGGCCGCATCGCTCGCGCTCGCGTTCGCGATCGCGCGCCGCCGCCGCGAATCCGCGGCTGTGCGGCGCGGCATACGCGCTGCTCGCGGCGCGCTTCGCCTGGCGCCGCATCGCGCCGGGTCCGCGCACGCCGCATGAGATCGGCGCGATGGCGCTCACGTCGCTCGTGATTCCGTTCGCGGCGGTGATGCACCGGCTGCGCGGCATCGCGCGCGTTCGCGCGCTGCTGCGCGACGCCGAGCACGCGCCGCGTCCCGCGCCGGCGCGCGGTCCTGTTCGACCGCGACGGAACGCTCGTCGTCGACGTGCCGTACAACGGCGATCCGGCGCGCGTCCAGCCCGTCGCGGGCGCGCGGGATGCGCTCGAGCGGTTGCGCGCGGCCGGCGTGCCGACCGCGGTCGTGTCGAACCAGAGCGGCGTCGCGCGGGGCATGCTCACGCGCGCGGACGTCGACGCGGTCAACGCGCGCATCGAGACGCTGCTCGGCCCGCTGGGGCCCGTGTTGGTGTGCGAGCACGGCCCGGACGACGGCTGCGCGTGCCGCAAGCCGCTGCCGGGGCTGATCGAAGCGGCGGCGCGCGCGCTCGGCGTCGCGCCGTCGGACTGCGTCGTCGTCGGCGACATCGGCGTCCGACGTCGCCGCGGCGCACGCCGCGGGCGCGCGCGCGATCCTCGTGCCGAACGCCGCGACGCGCGACGAAGAAGTCGCCGCCGCGCCGCTCGTCGCGCGCGACATCGCGCACGCCGTCGACCTCGCGCTCGGAGCGGCGTCGTGAAGCCGCACGTGCTCGCGGTCCGGCAGGACAACAACGGCGACGTGCTGTTGACGGGTCCCGCGCTGCGCGCGCTCGCG
This sequence comes from Vulcanimicrobiota bacterium, assembly GCA_963841685.1. Lineage (GTDB taxonomy): Bacteria > Vulcanimicrobiota > Vulcanimicrobiia > Vulcanimicrobiales > Vulcanimicrobiaceae > Vulcanimicrobium. The sequence goes on along the minus strand of CAWJDU010000001.1, from coordinate 1,069,095 downwards.
TCCGGCGCGTCGCGGCTGGCGCTGCTGTGCGGCCCGTCGGGCGCGGCGGCCGCGCGCGCGCTGCCGGGCGTCGATGAGGTCCTGCGTCGCGGAAGCGGCGTGGATCGAGGCGGAGCCGCACCGTGTCGATCGCGCGGTCGGTCGACGCGCTCGTCGACCGCGTCGCGCGCGCTGCGCGCTCGCCGTAGCGGTCGTGTTCACGTCGTTCCATCAGAGCCCGCTGCCCACCGCGCTGCTGTTGCGGATGGCGGGCGTGCCGCGCATCGCGGCGATCAGCGAGGACTATCCCGGCGCGCTGCTCGACGTGCGCCACCGCAACGTTCCCGACGACATGCACGAGGTCGAGCGCGCGCTGTCGCTCGCGCGCGCCGCCGGCTTCGCGCTGCCGCCGCACGACGAGGGCCGCCTCGCGATGCGCGTCGCCGCCGCCAACCCGGCGAGCGGTGCACCGTACGTCGTCGTGCATCCCGGCGCCACCGTGCCGGCGCGCGCGTGGAGCCCGCTCGCGAACCGCGCGCTCGTCACCGCGCTCGCCGCGCGGGGCGACCGGGTCGTCGTCACGGGCGGTCGCGTCGGGAACGCGAGCTGTGCGCGTTCGTCGCCGGCGGACGAGGCGTTGAACCTCGCCGGCGAGACCGGCTTCGAGACGCTCGCGCGCGTCATCGCGGACGCGCGCGCGATCGTCGTCGGCAACACCGGCGCCGCGCACGTCGCCGCCGCGGTCGGAACGCCCGTCGTGTCGCTGTTCCCGCCGACGATTCCCGCGGCGCGCTTCCGGCCGTGGATGGTGCCGCACGTGCTGCTCGGCGATCAGACGATCGCGTGCCGCGGGTGCCGCGCGCGCGTGTGCCCGATCGAAGGCCAGCCGTGTCTCGGCGTCGTGACCGTGGACGACGCGATCGCGGCGCTCGACGCGCTGACGCGCGCGCGAGGCGGTCGCGTGATGCGCGTGTTCTTCTGGCACGTGCACGGTTCGTACGCGACCTCGCTGGTCCAGGGCGGAGACGACTACTTCGTCCCCGTGCTGCCGGACCGCGGACCCGACGGGCGCGGCCGCGCGCGCACGTACGACTTGGCCGGAGAACGTCGTCGAGGTGACGCCGCGTCAGGCGCGCGATCTCGACGTCGACGTCGTGCTGCTGCAGCGTCCGCACGAGCTCGAGCTCGCGGCGGAGTGGCTCGGACGCGTGCCGGGGCGCGACGTGCGCGCGATCTACCTCGAGCACAACGCGCCGCAGGGCCGCATCGCCGAGATGCGCCACCCGATGGCGGATCGCGACGACCTCACGCTCGTGCACGTGACGCACTTCAACGCGCTCTTCTGGGACAGCGGAACGCACGCCGGTGCGCGTCATCGAGCACGGCATCGTCGATCCCGGCTACCGGTACACGGGCGAGCTGCCGCGCGCAGCGGTCGCGATCAACGAAGCGCGCCGCCGCGGCCGCGTCACGGGAACCGACCTGCTCGAGCGGTTCGAGCGCGCGCTGCCGCTCGATCTCTTCGGCATCGACGCGGGCGCGCTCGGCGGCGTCGACGACCCTCCGCAGCACGTGCTGCACGCCGAGATGCCGCGGCGTCGCGTCTACCTCCACCCGATGCGATGGACGTCGCTCGGCCTGTCGCTGATCGAGGCGATGCACCTCGGCATGCCGGTCGTCGCGCTCGCGACGACGGAGGCCGTCGAAGCCGTCCCGCCCGGGCTGCGGCATCGTTTCGACCGACGTCGAGCGCTTGTGCGACGCGCTTCGACGGTACGCGGACGATGCGGCCGCGGCGCGCGCCGACGGGCAGCGCGCGCGCGCCCACGCGCTCGAGCGCTACGGACTTCGCCGTTTTCTGAGCGCGTGGCATGCGCTGTTCACGGAGGCTCTCACATGCGCATAGCGATGATTTCGGAGCACGCCAGCCCGCTCGCGGTGCTCGGCGGCGTCGACGCGGGCGGTCAGAACGTCCATGTCGCCGCGCTCGCGTGCGCGCTCGCGACGCTCGGCAACAGCGTCACCGTCTACACGCGCCGCGACGCTCCGAAGCTGCCGAAGCGCGTCACGATGGCACCCGGCGTCGTCGTCGAGCACATCGATGCCGGGCCCGCCGCGCGCCGATTCCGAAGGACGCGATCTACCCGTACGTCGCGGCGTTCACCGCGTCGCTGCAGCGATCGTGGAGCGAGGATCGGCCCGACGTCGTGCACTCGCACTTCTGGATGAGCGGGCTCGCGGCGCTCGGCGCGGCGAAGCCGCTCGGCATTCCGGTCGCGCACACGTTCCACGCGCTCGGCGTCGAGAAGCGCCGTCACCAAGGCCGGGCCGACACGTCGCCGGACGCGCGCATCGCGGAAGAAGCGCGCATCGTGCGCGCGGCGGACCGGATCGTCGCGACCGCGAGCGCGGAAGTGTTCGAGCTGTTGCGCATGGGCGCGTCGCCGCGCTCGATCAAGATCGTTCCGTGCGGCGTCGATCTCGAGCGCTTCACGCCGGCCGGGCCGTCGGAGCGAACGAACGGCGACGCGCCTGCGGGTCGTGACGCTGTCGCGTCTCGTGCCGCGCAAGGGCATCGCCGACGTCATCGAGGCGATCGTCGACGTGCCGAACGCAGAACTGATCATCGCCGGCGGCGGCGAGGCGCCCGATCTCGTGACCGATCCGGAAGCACAGCGTCTCTCGCGGCTCGCACGCACGCTCGGCGTCGCCGAACGCGTCTACCTGCGCGGCCGTGTCGAGCGCGACGCGGTTCCCGCGCTGCTCCGCTCGGCCGACATCGTCGCATGCACGCCGTGGTACGAGCCCTTCGGCATCGTGCCGCTCGAAGCGATGGCGTGCGGCGTTCCCGTCGTCGTCGTCGTCCGTCGGCGGGCTCGTCGACACGGTCGTCGACGGCATCACGGGCCTGCACGTGCCGGCTCGTTCGCCGCGCGCGCTCGCGCACGCGCTGAACATGCTCGCCGCCGATCCCGGGCGACGCGCGCTGCTCGGCCGGTTCGGCGCCGATCGGGTGCGCGCGCGCTACTCGTGGTCGCGCATCGCAGCCGACACGCTCGACGTCTATCGCGGGCTCAGCCCCGTGCCGGCGGAAGAGCTCGCGCTGGGAACCTGAGCGGCGTCGTGAAGATCGTCGTGCTCCGAGCGCTGAAGCTCGGCGATTTCCTGACCGGCGTACCCGCGTATCGCGCGCTGCGTCGCGCGTATCCGAGCGCGGAGATCGTGCTCGCGGCGCCGCGCGCGCTCGAGCCGTTGCGCGACCTCGCCGGCGATGCGCTCGATCGCATCGTCGACGCGCGCGCATTGCAACCGCTCGCCGCGGAGCTGCACGACGCGGACGCCGGCGTCAACCTGCACGGTGCCGGGCCGCAGTCGCATCGCGTGCTGCTCGCCGCGCGCGCGCGGGCGCTGATCGCGTTCCGGCACGACGACGTACCGGAAAGCGCCAACGGAGCGCCGCACGACCCGTCCGAGCACGAAGTCGCGCGCTGGTGCCGTCTGCTGCAGCATGCGGGCATCGACGCGGATCCGTCCGAGCTCGATCTCGCCGTGCCGCCGGTGCTCGTACCGCGGCGCATCCGCGGCGCGACGCTGATCCATCCCGGCGCCGCGAGCGAAGCGCGCCGGTGGCCCGTCGACCGGTGGATCGAAGTCGCGCGCGCGGAACAGCGGCTCGGACGCACCGTGATCGTGACGGGCGGTCCCGGCGAGGTCGAGCGCGCGCGCCGCGTCGCGGACGCGGCCGGCGTCCCGAGCACGCACGTCTACGCCGGACGCACGAACCTGCGCGAGCTCGCCGCGCTCGTCGCGGCGGCGGGTCGCGTCGTGTGCGGCGACACGGGCGTCGCGCACCTCGCGACCGCCTACCGCCGTCCGTCGGTCGTGTTGTTCGGCCCGATTCCGCCGACCGCATGGGGTCCGCCGCAACGGCCGTACCATCGCGTGCTCTGGAACGGCACGACCGGCGATCCGCACGCCGACCGGGTCGATCCGGGACTGCTCGCGATCGATCCGGGGCGGGTGATCGCCGCACTCGACGCGCTGGGCGCCTAAGAGGAGGCATCGGCGCTGATGCGCGCCGATGCTGTCACGGCGCTGATACGCGCCGATGCTGTCAGCGGCGCTGAAGCGCCGGTGTGTTACTTGCCGGAGTCTTCGGTGGCCGGCGTGGTGAGGGTCGCGGGCGCGGCGGCTGCGGCCGGCGGCTCGGCGGACGCGACGGGCAGCGCGTCGTTCGTGTTCGTGACCCACTCTCGGATGTCGGGCAGCGCGAGCGGTGCGTGCGCGGCGACGGTCACCGTTGCCGGGGCGAAGGCGCGGCCGACGCGGCCGTCGAGCTGCCTCCAGACGTGCAGCACGCGCACGACGTAGTTCTGCGTCTCGGCGTACGGCGGAACGCCGTGATAGCGCTCGACCGCCTTCGGGCCGGCGTTGTATCCCGCGATGGCGAGTTTCACGCCGTTCGGCCGGTTGCGGAAGCGCGCGACGAGCGTCTCGAGGTACTGCGCGGTCCCGCGCAGGTTGTCGGCCGCGCTCCACGCGTTCACGCGCAGCGTCGCCGCCGTCGAGGGCATCAGCTGACCGAGTCCGCGCGCGCCGACCCGCGAGACGGCGTTCGCCCGCCACGCGGACTCGACCGTCACGATCGACATGATGAAGCGCGGGTCGAGGTGCGTGCGCCACGCGTCGGCCATCACCGAGCGCGCATACGCCTGCGCCTTCGCGGCCGGCAGCTTCGGGTTGATCGTGCGCAGCACGGCCGCGTACGATGACTGGGTCGGTGTCCCGTGCGCGGAGGCGGGGGCGATGCACGAGGCTTGCGCCGACAAAGGCGAACAGCGCCGCTGCGGTACGCAGCGCGGGAAAGCGGCGGGTCATTGCCGGCCACGTTCTCACGGGAACGCGGCGGCACCCTCCTCCTTTTGTCGAGTGCGCGGCGGCGGCCGTACGCGGCCTTGACGTCCTCTTTACACTCCGCGCACGGGTCGCGGTGCGGCTAGGAACGAGCCGTGACGACCTCGATCATCGCATCGACGATGTCCGGATCGAACTGTCCGCCGCGACCTTCGACGAGCCGCTCCAAGGCAACCGACGGAGCGAGCGGCGGGCGGTATGGGCGGCGGCCGATCATCGCATTGAACGCGTCCGCGACGGCGACGATGCGCGCGACGTGCGGGATCGTTCGCTCCGCGGAGGCCGTCGGGATACCCGGTTCCGTCGTAGCGCTCGTGATGGCTGCGCACGGCGGGCGCGAGGTTCGCGATCAGCGGTACTTCGACGACGATCTTTTCGCCCTCGACGGCGTGCTGCTTCATCACGGCGAACTCGTCCTCGCTCAGACCGCGCGGCGCCATGAGGATCGACACGGGCGTCGTCACCTTGCCGATGTCGTGGATCAGTCCGGCGCGGGTGAGGTGGAGCACGTCGCGCTTCGAGCCGCTCAGCTGCTTCGCGAGGCGGGCGCACCACGACGCGACGGCTCTCGAGTGCTCCGCCGTCAGCACGTCGGCCTGATCGAGCTTCAGCAGCAAGCCGTCGAGCACGACGTCGATCTCGTCGACGGCTTCGCGCGCCGGGTCGCCGGCGACGGTGCGCTGCTTGGCCAGGATCGTCTCGATGTCGGCGCACGCGCGACGAAACGCGCGGTCCGTGAGCTCGTCGGCCGACACGGCGAACGCGCGCGATACGCCCTCGAGCGCGGCCGCGATGACCGAATCGGCGGGCAGCACGCCGGCATAGCGGTCGCACGTCGCGTCGACCCATCGCGCGAACGCGTCCCAGTCGCCGGTCGCGACCGATCCCGCACACTGGTGCACGAGGCGCGTCGCGACGATCTTCGCGCCGACCGTCCGTTCGTCCGGCGAAAGCCGGTCGATCGCCGTCTTCACGATGCCCGGACCGCGCACGCCGATCGAGGCCGCGAGACGTTCGCGGCCGTCGCCGCGCGGGAACGCAAACGTGCTCATGAGGCCGCCTCCCGCGTGGTACGGCGCGCGACCGCGCCGATCGGCAACCGTGCGATGAATCGCGCGACGCCGCCGAGATCGCAGCGCTCCAACTCGTCCAGCATGTCGCCCAGCGCGAGCAACGCGTCCGATCCGCCCTTGCGGCAGTCGTAGAACGCCGCAACGGTCTCGATCAGCGCGTGCATTCGCACGAACCCATCGCTCGCCGCCGCCCGCGCGCGCGCGATCGCGTCGAGCGCCGCGCGATCGTCGTCCAGCAACGTCAGCGCGAGGGCGACGTATGCGAGCGCGCGTACCGCGAGCGGCTCTTCGCCGGTCAGGCGTTCCAGCATCTGCCGGCAGCGCGCGATCGCAGCGCGAGCGTCGTCGCACTTTCCGGCGGCCGCCGCGTACGCGGCGACTTCCGACCAGCGATACGCGACTCGGTCGTCGTCGAAAAGATTCTGCGCGCCCGGTGCGAGCAGGTCGTACGCGTGCGCGAAGCGCCCGTCCCATGCCGCGCGCAGCGCCTGCGCGGGCAAGAGCCCTTCGCTCACCATCGGCGTCAGCAGCACCTGCATCTCGACGAGCTGACGGTTGAGGCGCTCGAGCGCGGCCGCGTCGCCGGCGTCGACCTCGATCGCGTACGCGTTGAGAATCGCGTACAGCCGCAGACCGTCGTTGCCGGACTTGCGCCCCGCTTCCTCGAGACGCGCGAGCGCGCCGCGCGCCGCGCCGACGTCACCTTCGTGGATGATCGCGACGTTGAACAGCACGCTGAGCGCGCGCGCCGCGAGATCGTACAGAAACGATGCTTCGGCACGCGCGAGCGCGCGCTGCGCGAGGCTCTTCGCGAGCTGAACGTCGCCGTCGTTCAGCGCGACGTACGACGCCTGGTGCAGCACGCGCGCGCGGACGGTGTCGTCCGCGACGGCGGGCAGCCGAACGATGGCGCGCCGCGCGGCGTCGCGCGCGTCGTCGATGCGGTGCGCGGCGACGTACGCCGTGCCGAGAAGCGCCCACAGTGCCGCGTCGGCGTCCGGGCTGCCGCGCGTCTCGGCGCCGCTCGCTTCCGCTTCGAGCAGCACAACGACGTCGTCGCGTCCGCGCCGCACGAGGTCCATGCCGTACCGGATGACGATCTCGCGGCGCTCGTGCTCCGCCGCGTTCGCGATCGCCATCGTGAACCACGCCTCGCTGACGTCGTAGCTCTCCTCGAGCGATGCCAGCGCCGCTTTCAGCGCGAGCACGGTCGGATGTCGTCGCGGCGGTCGCGTCACCGAGCGCGGCGATCGCGCGCGAGACGGACGCGACGTCGCCGTGATCGAGCGCGCGAAACCCCCCGCGATCGAGCGTCTCGGCGATGCGCTCTTCCTCCGCTGCGCGCAGACGCACGCCGACGGCATCGCCCCAGCGTCCGACGCGCTCCAGCGCACCGCAGACCCGGTCGACGAGCGCCGCGCGCCGTTCGTCCGGCAGCGCGTCGAAACGCTCCAGCATGCGCGTGCGGCACGGCTCGAAGAACGCGAACGTGCCGCGCTCACCGGCATCGCCGAGCTGCAGCGCGTCGAGCCGCTGCGCGATCCCGGCGTCGCACTCGAGCGCGGACAGCATCGCCGCGTCGCACACGCCCGCGAGCGCCATCTCGAAGATGCGGTCGCGCACGTCGTCGTCGCTGACGCCGGCGGCCGCGTCGACGATGTCGTCGTACACGGCCGGGGACGAGCCGGCCGTGTCGAGATGTCCCGTGCGCAGTGCGACCGCAAGGCCGAGCGGCCAGCCGCCGGTGCGCTCGTACAGCGCGGTCGCGTCGCGGGCGGACAGCGGCCGGCCTGCGCTCGCGAACGCGGCGCGCAGCTCGTCGGGCTCGACGCGGAGCTCACGCGATTCGATCGGCAGATCGCAGTAGCGCGAGGACAGCCACCGCGGGATCGGCAGCCACGCGGCATCGCGGTCGGCCAGCACCCAGCGCACGGCGGGAACCGTCGCCTCGACGAGCGCGACGATGAGTGCCGCGCAGCGCGCCTCGCTGACGTGGTGCAGCTCGTCCAGCACCACCGTCACGTCGACGCCGGCGAGGTGCTCGCGCGCCCACGCGACCGCGGCGGGCTCGCCGTCGCCCTGATCGAGAGCACGGGACGCCGGGCCGACCGTTCTCGCCATTGCGGGGCGCACGTCGGCGAACGCGCCGGCCAGGCCGCGCAGGAACTCGCCCGGTACGATGTGCTCCGGCCGCGCGGCGAACCGCACGTGCCGCACGCCGCGTTGCGCCATGTACTCCCGCAGCAGCGTGCTCTTGCCCATCCCGCCGTCGCCGACGACGACTGCGATCGGGGCGGCGAGGGCCGTGTCCAAGCGCGAGAAGAGCCGCTCCCGCGGGAACGGCCTCGAGCTCGTCTGGGCGGCGCTGGGCCGCATGGCGATCGATGGTGTCACGTGCATTTTCGGGACGCGGTCTCGGCTCGAGCCGAGACCGCGGGGAGAGGAGGGATCAGAAGCCGGTCAGGCCGTTCGGGCTGCCGTTCGCGCCGGCAACCGGGTTGAGCGCGCCGATGTTCGCGTAGAGGTTCGGGGCGCCGACGGTCGACGAGCCGTAGTCGCCCGCCTGGGCGTAGAGTCCGGCGATCCACGGAGCGCCGACGCTGGTGCCGCCGAGGACGACCCAACCCTTGTCCGCCTTGACGTAGACCGCCACGCCGGGACTCGCGTTGCCGAGGAACGAGATGTCGGGTACCGCCCGCGCGCCGTTGCAGCCGTTGGCGGCCGACTGCCACGAGGGCTGCGCGAACATCGTGCTGCAGCCGTCGCCGGAGCCGGACCACTCGGTTTCGGTCCAGCCCCGGGCATTCGAAGCCGCGGTCAGCGTGGTGCCGCCGACGCTGGTGACGTACGGCGACGACGCGGGGAACTCCACCGTGCCGGTCCCGAGGTCGCCCGCGCTGGCGACCATCGGCACACCCGGGCGGTCGAACTGCGACTGCGCGGCGGCGTCGATGTTGCCGGTGTTGCCGGCCTCGGTCACGCCCCAGCTGATGCTCATCACCGCAGGGTGGTACGTCGCGGCGAGGCCGACCGCGGCGGCCAGGCTGTCGAGATCCTCGCCCGCTGCTTCGACGAGCGCGAGGCGGCAGCTGGGACACGCCGCAGACGCCACGGCGAGATCGAGGGCACGCTCGTCGGCCCACGTCGTGGCGTCCGGGCTGTTCCCCGGCGGCGCGGGCGCCGGCGGCGGCGCGCCGGGGGTCGGGGGGACCTGCGCCCGGATGAAGCAGCCGTTCGGGGATCGTGCACGGCGGGAGGCCGAATTGCGCGCGGTAGGTGCCGAGGTCTTGCTCGGCCTGCGGGCTGTCGAACGCCTCGACGACGGCGATGACCGGTCCGTTCGGGACGCCGGTCGACGCCGCGGGGGGCAGGCCGTACGCGGCGCGGAGCTGTGCCGGCGTCAGGCCGCCCACGGGCGCATTGCCGGGCGGCGTCGGCGCTTTCACGGCGCCGCATCCGGCCGATGCCGGGCCGGGACCCGGCGCACACGCGGCGTTCTCGGCGGGGATCGGCGTCGGCGAGTTCGCCGGCAGGGCACGCGACACGTTCAAGCCGTCGTGCGCCGTATGAGCGGACGTGCGCGCGGTCGGCGACATCGCACCCGTCGTCGATGCGCACCCTGCGACGACGGCGGCCGCGATCAGGGTCATGAGCGCCTTGACGGCGACGTCGCGCTTCGAGCGGTCCGGCGACGGCGGCTCGTCGAACGGCGGCAGCGGACGGGAGACATCGGAAGCGGTGTTCGGCATGCGTTCATCCTTGAAGTCGGGCGGCCGGCGACATCCGTGTCGCGCCGAGGTGCTGCGTCATTCATCCCCGGTTTTTGGTGGGGACTAACGTCACGGTTTCGTCAAGGCCGGCCGTGCGCCCGGCGCCAACTCGCAGGAGCGGCGAAGTCGAGGAAAGCGATCCCGGTCCACGAAAGGTTGCAGCCGTACGCCACACCACTTGTCCGGGGAGACGTCCGTGAACGACGAGAACCTCAAGATTTCCCGCGCCGGAATGATCGAAAAGCTGGCCGTCGCGCCCTTGGCGATCGGCGCATTTGCAGCGCTCCGCGCGGAGGCCGACGCGGCCGCGTCCGTCGATCAAAAGACCGCCTCGTACGTCACGCATCCGGTCGGCGGAAAGCAGTGCTCGGGTTGCCGTCTCTTCCTACCGGCGAAGAAGAACGGCATGAAGGCGCCGGGCGCGTGCCAGCTCGTCAAGGGCACGATCGTGCCGAACGGCTACTGCAAGTTCTTCTCGAAGAAGTAGACGTCCGGACGGTCGACGGCGGCGCGCGGCGGCGCGCCGCCGCGGCGTCCTATCGGTGGGTGTCCCGCGCGTCCGGCGTCGGCATGCGTCGCTCGGAACTGAGCGCGACCGCGTCGGCCGACGGATACGTCGACCAGCCGCCGACGTTCCATTGGCCGTCGGTGAGATAGCTGCCGGCCGTTTGCCCGTTTGCGGCTTGGGTGAAGGGATCCGGCCGAGAGAGCGGCTTGTCGGAAGGCACGATGCTTCTCCTATCGTTGGCGCCGGAGGTGCCGAAAGATCGGCTCGACGCTTCTAGTATACGCATTCGGCCGCGTATGCACCCTTCGCGCCGGTGCTTGCCGTGACGAACGGGGCCGAATGCCGTCGCGTGCCGAATGCCCGACGAGTCGCCGCTGGAGGTCAGCCTGATGCCTAGCCCGGATGAGGTTCGCGAAGCGCTCAGGGACGTTCAGGATCCCGAGCTCATGATGAGCATGGTCGATCTCGGCCTCATCTACGGCATCGACGTCGCCGGCGAGCGACGCCGCCGACGTGACGGTGACGATGACGTTCACGTCTCCGATGTGTCCGGTCGGGCCGCAGTTCAAGAAGTCCGTCGAAGACAAAGTCTCGGCGTTGGACGGCGTGAAGTCGGTCGACGTGCAGATCACGTTCGTGCCGCCGTGGGATCCGCGCATTCACGCCAGCGAGGACGCCAAGTTCGATCTCGGGATCTGGTTCTAGCCGGACCGAGCCTCCAGCAACGACGCAATCGCGGCGGCGTCGACGTCGTACGCCGCCGCGAAGCCCAGGATGAGCCGGCCGCTCGACCGGGCCGAGCGCGAACGTGTGGAAGTCGGGCAGCTCGCGCAACGTCCGAACCGTCGCTCCGTGCCGCGCTTCGAGCGCGTCCCAGATCGCGCGGTCGTCCGCCGAGCCGGGAGCCGCCGGCCGAGCCGTCACGGCGATCGTGAAGCGGCTTCGGGCATAGGCGTCGCCGCGAGCGTCGTCGACCAACAGCACCGAGGCGGGTCGCCCGGCGGCGAGGTGCGCGGTGTGCGCCGCCAGCCGGCTGACCGCGATGCCGAACGCACCGCCCACCGCAACGAACGGCGACGTACGTGACCGACGGCGCGCCCCGCGCATCGACGGTTCCGAGCGCGAGCCAGCGCTGCGCGGCGAAGAGTCGAGACGCCGCACGGCGCGACTCCGTCGGACGGCTCGCTCACGTCTCGACGGCGTGAAAGCGTCCGGACGCGTCGGGCCGAAAAACCGGCGGACCGGTGAAGATGAGGCGGCGGTTCCACAGGAGCCGTTGCCAGAACGCCGGCTCGAAGACCGGTGCGCGCGACTCATCCGACGCCGACACCGATGCGAACAGCTCGTACGTCGCGTTCCGCTTGAGGATGAGCTGAATGCCGGTGTAGCCGCCGGCCGACGGGCCGACGCGTGCTTCTTCGACGTGCGAGTGCCGAATGCGCACGATCACGTCGCTTCCGGGCTCGAGCGGCAACTCGATGCCGACCGCCGGCGAGTTGCCCATCTGCGCGGCAAACGCGTCCGGGACATAGCCGATCAACGATTGTACCGCGTGCATGCACGTTCTGTACCCGGCGCCCCCGGCATGGCGCTCACGCCGTACCGCCGAAAACATTCCGATGCCCGATGACGAGCCGATCGAACTTCCGGCGCTCGCGGCGCAACGGCAGCACGAACCGACCGCGGCGGTGTGCGCGAGCGGACACGTTCTCTCCTGGTACGTCGACCCAGCGCTCGTGCCCGAGTTCTGCCCAAAGTGCGGCGAACGCGTCCTCGTCGCATGTCCCGCGTGCCGGCGTGAGCTTCCGCCCGACGGCGAGATGCTGCAGTGGGTTCCGTATCACGGAAACTGCATGTACTGCGGCCAGGCGTATCCGTGGAAAGCCGCCGGCATCATGCGCGCGAAACGGACGATCGCCGAGCGCGCCGAGGTCGAACGTTGGGAGGAAGCCGTCAAACCCCGCGCGGACGCGCTCATCGACGACATCGCAGCGGACCGCGCGACGTCGTCCGACGTCGATGCCGCGCTGCAATGGCTCGACTTGCACGGCGGCGGCACCGCGCGCCGTCGCGATCGTCGAGGCCGTCGAACGGCTCGCGGGCGTCGATCTGCGAGGCGCGCTGCGCGCCAATTTCCCGGGGCGGTTCTAGGACGGCGCGGCGGCGTCTTCGCCGTTCGCGCGATAGATGTCGGCGACGGAGACGGGCGCCGCGGGGAACATCGACGTCGTGACGATCAACATCGCCGCGTCCTTGTTGACGCCGTGCTCGGCGTTGAAGGCATCGACGCGCTTCTGCGCTTCGCCGTAGTCCGTGCCGTAGTCCCAGCCGGTCGCCGTGAACCCGGGCTCGTACGCTTTGACGAACGCCGGATAGAAGTGACGTTCACCGTCCGGAGTGCTCCGCGTGAAGTTCTCGGTGATGAGCAGGCACGCCGGCGTGCCGTCGATCGTGTACACCGTCGGTTCGTTCGACGCCGCGCCGTCAGCGGCCGTGCGCCGGCGAGAACACCAGGAAACGAATTTGGCGCTTGACGTTCATCAAGACGTCATACGCGTTCGACGCCTCCGAGAACTCCCCGAGCTCTTCGAGTGCCTGCGCTCGGGCTTCGCCATGCCTGCGCGAGCAGGATCTCGCGATGCAGCGCGCCGACGCCGTCGACTTCTTCCGTGCGCCGTATCGCCTCTTTCAGGCGCGCGACCGCCGCGCCGCAGTTGTGCATCTTGCACAGCAGGATCCCGGCCTTGAGGAACGCGTCGACCGCATCGAGCGTCGTCGCGTTCGCGGCCGCCACGATGTCGAGCGCTTCCGTCCGGATGTACTCCGCCTCGGCCATCGCGTCGGTGCTCTCCAAGATGTCGCCGTACTGCGAAAGCAGCCGAAGCAGCGCAAGGGAATCCTCGGGAAGCGTCGAGCGCGCGCGCTGGATCGTCCGGCGCATCAAGTCGACGGCGTTCTTCGGTTCGCCGAGCGCGACCAACGCGCCGGCCAGGCGATACGCCTCATCGTGCGATGCAACGCGCTCTTCGAGGTTCGACGCGCCGTCTTTCATCGGTCGCCGTTCGTTCTAGGGCAGCCCCGGCGCGGTGTCCACGGGCGATCCGTGTTGCGTCGCAGTGAGGATGGCGAAGAGCGCGGGTACCGCGATGAACGAACTCATCGGGTACCGGCGCTCCAGCCGCGCATCCGGGGCTCGGGTCACGCGCGCGGGGTGACTCGCGGGCTCAGGTACCGGCGCTTTCGTTGCCGGTTCTCTTCTCCGTCTCGGGATCGCCTTGATCGACATCGCCCTGCAGCGGCCCCGGCGCGGGGCCGCCGTCCTCGATCTTGCCTTCCTGCTCTTCCGGCGTGACGTTGCCGGGGAGGACCTGTTCGCAGAACGGCGTGCTCAGTTCAAGCGGGTTCGGCGGCGCAAGCGTTGCCATGGTGTTACCTTCAAAAAAGCAGCGGGCAAGCCGGGATCAACCGCGCGGCAAGTACGGCACGTCGGGCCCGATGACGGGAACGCCGGTCGGCGCAGCGTACGGCGTCGTGCGGTTGCGGTACCAAATGACGACTTGGTACGGACGCAGCAGGTACGGAAGCGGAAGCGTCACGATGTGCACCAAGCGCGTGAACGGGAACAGCGCAAGGATCACGAACGCGTTCAGCATGTGAATCTTCACGGGCAGCGGCATCGCGGTGACGTACTGGATCTGCGGGTTGAACGCCACGAGCGATTGCAGCCACGGAACCGACGTGTGCAGGTACCACTCGGAGCCCCAGCGGTAGACGAACGCGATCCAGAACCCCATGGTGACCTGCAGCGCGAGTGCGGCGAGCAGGACCCAGTCCATGAACGTGGTGACGCTCTGAGCGCGCACGTTCGTGAGCCGGCGGACGATCAAGATCGCCAAGCCGCACGCCGCCATCAGTGCGAGCGCCAAACCGGTGACCTCGAGGATGTAGAGCCGCGTCTGGTCCGAGATCAGCGCTGCCCACGCTCGCGGGAACAAGAATCCGAGGATGTGCGGAATCAAGATCAGGATGATTCCGTAGTGCCACATGGTCGATCCCCAGAACGCCATGCGGTTCTCCAAGAACTGCGACGACTGACTCGAGAACGAGAATCGATCGTTGAAGTACCGGAAGAGTCCGACGATCACGCACAGCGCCAACGCGATGTACGGAAACACGGCCCAAAGAAACACGTTCGACATGGCGTTCCTTCCGCTCGGCTTTCGAGCTCACGTACTACGAAACGAGGCGCTCCTGCTCCGGTATGGGGATGGGCACGGACTCGGCGGGCGTACCGTAGCGCTGCCGCAAGACGAGCTCCAGCGCTTGGAGGACGCGGCGATAGTCGTCGCTCAGGTCGAACACCTGGGGCACGCCTTCGCCCTCTTCGATCGGCTCCGGTTCCGGTTCGACCATCATCGGTTGCGAGCGTGCGAACCAGCGCTTCCCGCCCGATCTCCGTGGTCAGCTGCGCGTCGGGGCAGACCGACATGAAGCGCAGCAAGACCGCGATGTGATCCGGGAGCTCGATTCCCGATTCGAAACCGTGCTCGCGGTACAGGTTCTTGAGCTCGAGCAGCAACGCGCTGCGCTTGTAGTCTTCTCCGAACATGTGGTAACCGATGTACGGATGGCACGTCGCGTTCAGGTCGAACGTCGCGGTGAACACTTCCTCGAGCGTGTCGTGCGGCGTTCGCTCCGCGAACGCCGCGAACTCGCCGAGCAGCGCCGCCGCCTCGGGGTGTTCCGGCTCGACCGCCGTTTGACAGGTGCGCGCAGTGTGCGCCACGTGCGCGCGCGGGTAGTCGAGCAGCTCCGCGAAGAGCTCGAGAACCCGCCGCTCGTCCGTGGCGCGCTCCGCAGCTACCATCTGCGCGCCGGCGCTTCCCGGTAGCCGAAGCCGGCCGCCGGCTTGTGCGTGTACGGATCGAGGCTCTGTTCGATCGCCTCTTCGCGCGCGAACGCCGGGATGACGAACCGTTCTTCCATCGTCGGCAGCGACGTCAGGTTGAAGATGGCCTCGGCTTCTTCGGGCGTCGTCTTTCCGATGCGCAGCGCTTCAGCCGCCTCGGCCGCGGAGATGTCTTTCACGCGCTGCGACCGCTTGTACAAGCGCACTGCGATCTGTTTGCGGTAGACCTCACGAATGATCTCCTCGTTTCCGCCCGAGAACAGGCTGGCCATGTATCGAATCGGTATCCGCGCCTGCTCGAGCGAGCTCAGCATCTGGCCGAGTCCCTCGACGCCGGAGCTGTCGTAGATGCCGTCCTTCATTCTGCCGAGCACCGGCAGCATCGGCGGCACGTAGAAGAGCATCGGCAGCGTGCGGAATTCCGGGATGCAGCGGAAGCGCGAGCCCCCACTTCTTGACGAACTTGTACGAGGGCGAGTTCTGCGCCGCGGCGATCTGCTGGTCGGTGACGCCGTTCGCTTTCGCAGCAGCGACGACCATGGGATCGAACGGATCCTGGATGATCCGCCGCATCGCGGCGACCAGGTCGGCGTCGTCGTGCAGCGCCGTTTCCTCGATGCGATCCGCATCGTAGAGGATCAGTCCGAGATACCGGATGCGTCCGACGCACGAGTGGAAGCAGGCCGGAGCTTGTCCCGTCTCGAGGCGCGGATAGCACAGGATGCACTTCTCGGATTTCCCGGTCGACCAGTTGTAGTACGTCTTCTTGTACGGGCAGCCGGAGACGCACATGCGCCACGCGCGGCACTTTTCCTGACTGATCAGGACGATGCCGTCCTCGCCGCGCTTGTAGATCGCGCCCGACGGGCACGCACCCACGCAGCTCGGGTTGAGGCAGTGATTGCAGATGCGCGGCAGATAGAAGAACACGAGCCGTTCGACTTCGTTGAGCTGTTCGCGCTCGCGGTCGGTCAGCTTCTCCAGGTTCACGTCGTTGCTGGCGTACACCGGGGAGCCGCCGAGGTCGTCATCCCAGTTCGGGCCCGCTTCGATGTCGATCGGCTTGCCGGTGATCAGCGAGATCGGACGTGCCGTGGGCTGATCGTCGCCTTCCGGCGCGTTGAACAGCTCGTCGTACTGATACGTCCACGGTTCGTAGTAGTCGTCGATCGTCGGCAAGTTCGGGTTGAAGAAGATGTTGCCGAGACCCTCGGTCCGCCCTTGCAGCCGCAGGCGCAGACGATCGCCGTCCTTCACCCAGCCGCCCTTGTACTTGCCCTGGTCTTCCCACGTGGTCGGATAGCCCGTGCCGGGCTTCGTCTCCACGTTGTTCCACCACATGTACTCGGTGCCCTTACGGTCGGTCCAGATGTTCTTGCAGGCGATGCTGCAGGTGTGGCAGCCGATGCACTTGTCGAGATGGAAGACCATTGATACTTGCGCGCGTATGTCCATGGTTACCACTCCAGTTTTTCGAGCGCACGCACGACGGCGTGCGTGTCACGGGTCATGATCCCGATGGGTCCCCAGTAGTTGAAGCCGTACGTGAACTGACCGTATCCGCCGGCGACCTGTAGCGGGTTCATGCGCGTTCGGGTGAGGCTGTTGTGCCCGCCGGCCCGCCGTCCGCCGCGCACCTGCGACTTCGGCATCGAGATCGTGCGTTCCGGCGCGTGATAGATCATGCAGGTGCCTGGTTGCACGCGGGCGCTGACCGCCGCGCGCGTCACCATGACCCCGTTGTCGTTGTACACCTCGACCCACTGGTTGTCGACGATGCCGATCCGCGCCGCATCCTTGTCGTTGATCCAGCACGGTTCGATGCCGCGCGACAGCGTCAGCATGCGGAGGTTGTCATAGTACGTCGAGTGGATGTGCCATTTCCCGTGCGGCGTGATGTAGTTGAGGATGAGGCTCTTGTCGTCCACCGGACTGAGCACGATGTCGCCGGTCTTGTGCGGGTCCAGCTTCGGCTTGTACGTCGAGAAGTGCTCGCCGAAGTCGATGTACCACGGATGGTCCATGTAGAGCTGCTGCCGGCCGGTGAGCGTCCGCCAAGGAACCAGCCGTTCGACGTTCAGGCACCACGCGGCGTACGCACGCCCGTCGTTGATCATGCCCGTCCAGCACGGGCTGATGAGCAACCGCTTCACCTGCCTCGTGATGTCGCCGAACGTCATGCGGACGCCGCGGATGTCCGCTGCGAGATCGGTCAGCGGCACGCCGGTGACGTGCTCCTCGTGCTCGAACGCCGCGAACGAGACGTCGCCGTTCGTTTCCGGCGCGAGGTGCAGGATCGTGTTGCAGACGTCGAGCGCGTCCTCGAGGCTCGGATACCGCTGCCCGTCCCACTCGATGCAGCGCATGTGCCGCGGATCCGCCGAGTTCGCGACCGGGTTCTTGAGCATCTGGTCGTAGAACTTCGCGACGTCGATCTGGACGCCGTTCGACGTGATGCCGTCGGTGCGGACGTTCGGCCCGAGCGTGATGTACCGGTTGTAGACGTTGGCGTAGTCGCGCGTCGTCACGCGCAGGTGCGGCATCGTCTTGCCCGGGATCGCCTCGCACTCGCCCGACGTCCAGTCCAAGATCTGCGGCTGAGCCATCTCGTCCGGCGTGTCGTGCATGAGCGGGAACGCGACGATGTCCTTCACCGGCTCGGGGAAGGCCATCGGCGACATCTCGCTGACGCGCTTGGCGAGCGCCTTGAAGATGTCCCAATCGCTCTTCGACTCCCAGACCGGCGGTACGGCCGCGCCGAGGACGTGGATGTACGAGTGAAGATCGGTCGAGTTCAGGTCGTTCTTCTCGTACCACATCGCGGTCGGCAGCACGATGTCGGAGTACAGGGCCGACGTGTCCATGCGGAAGTTGATGTCGACGACCAGGTCCATCTTGCCGCGCGGCGCCGGCTCGCGGAAGGTGACTTTCTTGACCTTGCCCTTGGCGTGCTCTTCGGCGATCGCGTTGTCGTGCGTGCCGAGGTAGTGCCGCAGGAAGAACTCGTGACCTTTTGCGCTCGCCATGATCGCATTGCCGCGCCAGATGAACCAGACGCGCGGCCAGTTCTGCTCGGCGTCCGGGTCGTCGACGGCGAACTTCAGCTTCCCGGACTTCAGCTGATCGACGGCGGCCTTGATGATCGCCTGATCGTCGGTGGCCCCGGCGGCCTGCGTCTCGCGCACCCAGTCGAGCGGGTTGCGATCGAACTGCGGATAGTACGGCATCCAGCCGCGCGTCACCGCGTCGCGCTCGATGTCCATGCAGTGGCCCTTGGCCCACTTCGGGTTCGGCGGCACCGCCGCGTACTCGTCGAAGTCGCCTTCGTAGTGCCACTGGCTGCTGTTCACGTAGTGCCAGGTCGGCGACTGCGAGCGGCGCGGCGGCTTCGTCCAGTCCACCGCGAACGTGATCGCGGCCCACGGCGCCTGCGGTGCGAGCTTCTCCTGGCCCACGTAGTGGTTCATGCCGCCGCCGTTGCGCCCGCAACAGCCGGTGAAGAGCATCGCGGAGATCGGGCCGCGGTATGCGAGGCCGTTGTTGTACCAGTGGTTGAGGCTCGCGCCGACGATGCACATCGAGCGGCCTTCGGTCAGCTCCGCGTTCGTGGCGAACTCGCGTGCGAATCGGATGACCGTTTCGCGGCCGATACCGGTGTACTGCTCCTGCCACGCCGGCGTGTACGATCCGACGTCGTCGTAGCTCTTCGGGTACTCGCCCGCGAGCCCGCGGTCGACGCCGTAGTGCGCCATCAGCAGGTCGAACAGCGTCGCGACAGGCACGCGGCCGGTGCTCGTCTCCACGTAGCGCACCGGTACGCCGCGCATGACGCGCTGCCGCGCCGCGAACTCGAAGAACTCGGTGCTCAGCACGTCGTCGTGATCGTCGAGGAAGCTCAGGACCGGATCGATCGGGCTGTCGTCCTGCCCGTCCTCCATCTTGAGGTTCCACTTGCCGACGTCGTTGCCGGTCGCCCAGCGATAGCCGACCGTGCCCTTCGGCATCTTCGGCTTGCCGCCGGCGTCCATGACGAGCATCTTCCAGTCGCCGTTCTCTTCGGCGGCGTACTGCGCCACGCGGTTCGCGCGCAGCAGCTGACCCGGCGCGTACCCGTTCTTGGCGTCGCCCGTCAGCTCGACCAGGAACGGACTGTCGGTGTACTGCTTCACGTAGTTGTCGAAGTACGGGACCTTCCGGTCGCGATGGTATTCCTTGAGGATGACGTGGTTGACCGCCATCCACATCGCGGTGTCCTGACCCGCCTTGACCGGGATCCACATGTCGGAGTATTTCGCGACCTGCGAGAAGTCCGGCGAGATCACGACGAACTTCGAGCCGTTGGTCCGCGCCTCGGAGATGAAGTGCACGTCGGGCGTGCGCGTCATGTTGAGGTTCGCCGCGATCGAGACGATGTAGCTCGAGTTGTACCAGTCGGCGCTTTCGCAGACGTCGGTCTGGTCGCCCCACACCTCCGGGAACGAGTTCGGCAGGTCGGCGTACCAGTCGTAGAAGCTCATGTTGACGGCGCCGATCAGCTGCAGGAAGCGCGCGCCGCCCGCGTACGAGGCGAACGAGAACGCCGGAATCGGCGCGAAGCCGAAGACGCGATCCGGTCCGTGCTTCTTGATCGTGTAGAGCGTCGCCGCCGAGATCAGCTCCAGGACCTCGTCCCAATTCGTGCGGCGGAACCCGCCCTTGCCGCGGGCGCGCTGATAGCGCTTTCGCTTCGCTTCGTCTTCGACGACCGTGCCCCACGCGAGCACCGGGTTCGACTGCTGCGCTTTGGCCTTGCGCCAGAAATCCAGCAGCGCGCCGCGGATGTACGGATACTTCACCCGGATCGGGCTGTAGACGTACCACGAGGCCGAGATGCCGCGCTGGCAGCCGCGCGGCTCGTACGGCGGGAGACCCTTTTCGAGCAGCGGATAGTCCGTCTGCTGCATCTCCCACGTGACGATGCCGTCCTTGACGTACACCGCCCACGAGCAGCCGCCCGTGCAGTTGACGCCGTGCGTGCTGCGCACGACCTGGTCGTGCTGCCAGCGGTTACGGTAGAACTCTTCCCAACGACGGGACTTGGGGTCGACCAGATCTTGAATCCATCCCATCGCTACGACCTCCGGGCGTACTTGCGGTTGAAGATCAGGTTGGCACGCTGGACCAACGGTTTGCGAACGCCGAGCAGGCGCCCGCGCCAATAGATGGACGCGATGATGATCAGCAAGATCAGCACGATGGCGGCCATGATGGCGAGCTTGGCGATCGCGCTCAGCGCGCGCTGCTGCACGGCGCCTTCCTTGATGAAGGCCGTGAGGTCCGCGATCTCTTGCGGGGTCAGGGGCTGCCGGGTCCAGACGGCGCTCATCGTCGGCGTCGGCACGTTGCTGAGGAACGACGCGAGCCCTGCATCGCCGCCGTACTTCTGATATGCGCCGGTGAGGTCGGGGCCGAGCGTTCCGCCGCCCAGCGCGCCGATGCCGGAGATGCTATGGCACGACATGCACGGCGGTCCGCCGTTCTTGAGCCGCACGCCGCCGACGAACAGCTCTCTGCCGTTCCCGGAATCGCCCGCGGGCAGCTTCGCGACCGGCGTGAGCGGGCCGTTCGCGTTCGCCTTCGCGCTGCCGGACTGCTGCGCGATGTATCCCAGTACGGCGTCGATGTCCGCCGACGAGAGCCCGAGATCGGGCATCTGCAGCGGGTATTGCTTCACGAGCCGCGTCGCCTTGGCATCGCCGGACTTGATCAGCGCGCTCGGCGATGCGACCCAGGTCTTGAGCCAGTTGGGATCTTCGGTCGTCGTGATCCCTTTCAGGTCCGGACCGACGGTCTTGCCCTTGCCGATGGTGTGGCACGCAGAGCATTTCGACTGGAAGATCGCGCCGCCGTCGTCCGCTCGCGCGGTCCCCGTGACGGCCGTCGCGATGAGCGCGAATGCCGCGGCGGCAACCACGTGTGCGACGGATGTGCGCGCGAACATGGTGCGCACAGAGGGTCGTGCATCGCAACGGCCTCGGAACTGATCGCCTGTCATCGTGCCTCCTTCCCCGACAGTACGAAGTGAGAGATGTCGGCGCGTGGTGCGAACGGCGTCATGGCAGGCGATTCACCCGAACCGTCTCTCCCGGCATGACGCGAGGACGCGACGCGTCGACGTGAACGTAGCCGTCCGCCTCGACGAGCGATGATACGAACGTCGAGCACACGTGCTCGACGGGACGGACGTGACCGTCGGAATTCATGCGAACCGGGACGAAGCAGGCCCAGCCGGATTTCCCGACCAGCGGTTCGACCGCGGTACCGAGCGTGAACGGTGGGGCAGCCGGCGCCCCGAACGCTTTCGCGAAGATCGGCGGGCCGAACGTCATCAGCGCCGAGCATCGCGGCGGTGGGGTTCCCCGGTACGCCGATCACGGGCTGTGACGCCGACGCCGCCAAGATGACCGGACGCCCCGGTTTCATCCGCACGCCGTGCACGACGACGCCGGGCGGCCGCAGCTTCGCGAATGCGGCCGACGTGAAGTCGCGAGCGCCGACCGACGATCCGCCGCTGACGACGACCGCGTCGTTCGCCTCGAGCGCCGCGACGAGTGCGGCGTACAGCGCCTCCGCGTCGTCGCGGACGTGCGACGCGTTTACCGCCTCGAACCCGAAGCTGCGGAGCAGTGCGGCCAACGCGACGGCGTTCGAGTTTCGAACCTCGCCGGCTCGCGGTGACGTCGCGATGGTGACGACCTCGTCGCCCGTCGTGATCAGCGCGACCGTGGGGCGTCGAAGCGCGGCGACGTGCTCGTGACCGAGCGTCGCCAGCACGCCGAGGGTCGCCGCGTTGACCGTGGTTCCGCGGCGTGCGACGGTCGTGCCCGCGCCGATGTCCGCGCCCGCCCGGATGACGTCGGCGCCGGCGTCGACGCGCTTCGAGATGCCGACGGCGTTCCCGTCGACGAACACGTCTTCCACGCGAACGACGCAGTCCGCGCCGTGCGGCAGCGGTCCCCCGGTCGCGATGCGCATCACCGATCGCTCGGGCAACGCGGCGCGCGACCCCGGGCGCACGTCGCCCGCGAGCGGCAGGAAGAGCGGCTGCGTGTTGCCGGCGTCGCGCACGTCCGATGCGCGCAGCGCGAAGCCGTCCATCGCCGAACGCGCGAACTCCGGTACGTCGACCGTCGGCGCGAACGTCGCGAGCCAGCACGCGTCCGAGGCTCGCCGCGAGCGGAACGCGCTCGGAACGCATCGCGCGCGGGCGACCACGTCGTGAAAAACGTCGACAGCGCTTCGTCGGGCAGCGGCAGATCGTTCGCGTAGACGCCGCGATAGGCGATCATCGAGCGGCCACCGGCGCCCCGAAGATCTCGTCCGACATCACGACGTGATCGGCGCGCTTTTGATGCCGGTCGGCCCACGGCTTCCATTCGCCCTCGCCGGCGACGAACCATGAGTCGTCGATGCGGCGCAGTTCGATCCCCGCGGACGTCGATTCGACGACGACGGTCGACGGCCGCATGCTGCGCGCCGCGGCGAGCCCGGCCGCCAATCCCTTGCGGACCTCCGGACGATGAACCGTCACCCACACGACGCACATCGCGCCGGCAGCGAGGAGCGTTCCGGAGTCGCGCCGGTGCTCCACCTCATCGCCGGGGCGCAGCGTGACGATGCGGATCTCGCACGGTTTCTCGCGCACGCTGACTTTGAGCGCAACCGTCGGCGTGCGGGCGGCGTGTTCCCGGACGAGGCGAGCTGCCAGCGTCGTCTTTCCGACGTTGGATGCACTGCCGCCGACGACGACGACGTTCACCGGGAACGCGTGCGCGCCGGCCGATTCGGGGCGGGTGCCATCGCGTACACGCTAGTCCCGGCGGGTTCCACTTCGGTTCCGCGCCCGAGGCGCACGATCAGCCGGTCAGACGACCAAGGATGCTGCGGTACAGCGATTCGGTTTCGAGCACGGGCGCCGCGTCGAACTCTTCGCGCAACGCGCGACGGCACGCTTCGAACTGCCGCAGCGCCTGGCTTCGCTTTCCGCACCGGTACAGCACGTCCATCAGGTCGCGGTGAACCTCTTCCAGGCACGGATCGAACTCCAGCGTTCGGCGATAGCAGCGGATCGCGCCGTCGAAGTCGCCGCGTCCGCGCAGCAGGCGTGCCGTGGTCAGCAGCACGTCGAAGAGCGTCTCGCGGAGCTGGCGGCGCCGGCGCACGCACCAATCGCTGTACGGCTCGTCCTCCAGGTAGTCGCCCGTGTACAGATCGGCGGCGGCCTGCAACGCGACGCACGCTTCTCTCCAGCGCCCCTGGCGTTCGAACCGCAGTCCTTCCTCGGCGATCGACTCGAATTCAAGCGCGTCGATCCGGTGGAACGAGGCCGCGTTGAATGCGTAGCCGTTCGGTTCCGTGGCGATCAACGACGACGCCTCGTTGTGCGCGTTCGGCAACTCTCCCAAGCCGCGGCGCAGATAGTGCACGGCGATCTTCAGCAGCTTGGCGGCGTCTTTCGGCGCATCGCAGGGCCACAGCAGCTCGATGAGCTCGTCGCGCACCACGACTTTGCCGTAGTTCGTGACGAGAATCTTCAGCAGCGTGACGGCGCGCCGACGCGCGAAGCAGTCGGCGCTGAGGGTGTGACCGCCGCGCCGCGCCTCGAAGCCGCCGAGGACGCGAAGCTCGAGCCGGTGGGCCGGCCCGGAAAGCTCGAGCTGGCGCGGGCCCCGATGCGCGCGGTCCCGCTCGAGCAACAAGGCAAGGCGCTCGGCGTCCCGCGAGAGCGTGATGCAGTGCGTCGGTCTGTCGATCGAGCCGGCACGCCAAGCGACGCCGAGGCTTCCGAGCGGACGCTCGTCGCCGGGGATCGGTACGTACAGAACGCGATGGAACCCGACGTCTCGCACCTGCGTCCGCAAGAAACGCGCATCGTGGGCGATGTCGCTCTCGTCGATCGGGGTGCCCTCAGACGCGACCAGGCCGGGGTAGCCCTCGCCCTCTTCGAAATGGCAGATCTGATGGAACGCCTCGGCGAACGGCCCGCGAAAGCCGGCCAGCGAAACGCCGGACTCGCCCTCGCGCAAGAAGATCTCCGCGACGTCTGCCCCGGTCGTGGTCAGCGCCGCATCGAGGACGTCGTCGATCGCCCAGGCGCGCGTCTCATCGTCGCCGGCTCGCACGCGCTGCACGTCCTGGCCGGGGACGGTCCGCGGTCTCAGCAGGAGCATGCCAGCGACCGGCTCCTCGCGGCCCCGCGCAGCGGCGAGGCCGCACGGAGCCGAGCCGGGACGACCCCAGCGCTCAAGCTCGAAACGGACCTCTCAGGAGACATCTCGACTCCGAAGACCGATTGGTGCGCGGCGAGCGCGGTGCGTGGTCAGCCGTCAGTTAGATGAAACGGGGCGGCGTCCTTGCGTTCCCGGGGGCGGGTTACGCCTTGTCCCAGGGCAGCGCGACGGCGAGCAGCGGGTCGGCCGTCGGCGGGTCGCGATAGACCGGGCGCAGGCGCGCGACCAGGTAGTTGCGGACCCCGTCCTGCTGCGCTTCGGGTACCGCCGCCCACGTGACGAACAGGTCGCCGCGCCCGGCGATCGGCGCGAACTGGCGCGCCCATTTCAGGATCTTCGCGATGCCGCCGTGACCTACGTACACGACGTTCTCGACCGAGCCCGACCAGATGATCAGGACGCCGGACGCATTGCCGTCGGGCAGCACGACGGTTTCGAACCGGCACCACCCCTCGCCGCAGGTTCGCCAGTTGACCGTGAGGTCGGCCCCGCGCACGGCACGCCCGTTCATTCGGGCGCTTCGAGAAGATCGTCGAGCACGATCACCGCATCGCCGGCCGGCGACGGGGCCGGGCGCGCAGCACGGAGCGCCGCCGCGATGCTCCGGCGGTCCCGCGCGTCCACCCGCGATCGCAGCAGCAGCGGGCCCGGCGCGAACGGAAAGAGCGCGGTGTCCCCCTGCACCGACGGCGTTCGGCCGTCAGCCTCGAGCACCGGCGGCCCCGGGCCGTCCCACCGGAACCACGCGGTGAGGATCCACCGGCCCTCGGGATGGCTGAGGTTCCACTCGACGCCCGGGTAGAACGTCCGAAAGACCGGCGAGCCCGCTGTGCCGGCGGCGAGCCGGTTCAGCTGGATTCGCCAGCTCAGGCGTCCCCACGTCCGCGGATACGCGTCGAGCGTCTGAAAGAATCGCGTCGGCGTGCCGCTCTCGATCTCGACGCCGTCGACGAGCGCGGCGCCCGTCTGCGGGCCGTTGCCAAAAGCCGGGCGGCGCGCGTTCCGGTTCCATCGAGCACCGTGCGGCGCGCATGACGAACGACATCTGCTCGCGCGAGATTTCGCGTTGTCGAACGCCAAGTTCCCGCCGCGGCGCGGGCGCGGGAGAGAGTGGACGCCCCGTGCACGAACGGGGCCTGCATGATCGTCATCATCGGTGCCGGCTTGATCGGGCTGACGCTCGCCTACGAGCTCGCGAAGCGCGGCGCGGACGTGCACGTCGTGGAGGCGTCCGAATCGGCCGCGTCGGCATCGTGGGCCGGCGCAGGCCGGCTCGCGCCGTTCAGCGAGTCGCAGGGCGGCGACGAAGAACAGGACTTTTTGGCGACCGCACTCGGCGTGTACCAAGTGTTCGTCAAGGAACTGCACAAGCGCACCGGCGTCGATCCGTACTCTGCGCATCGACGGCATCATCGAGGTCGCGCACGACGACGCGAATGCGGAGCGGCTTCGCACCCGCGCGGAGGCGCTGGTGGCGCGCGGCATCCATGCGCACTGGCTCGAGACCGACGAGGTCCGCCGCCTCGAGCCGTACCTCGGACCCGCGACGCTCGGTGCTTCGTTGATCGAAGACGAGGGACACATCGACAATCGGCAGCTCGGGCTCGCGCTGCGCATGGCGTGCGCCGACGTCGGCGTGCGCATCGAAGAGCAGGTCGGTGACGTTGCGCTCGAGGCCGACGCGGACCGCGTGCTCGGCGTGCGCGCAGGATCGAATTTCGTCGCGGCCGAGGCCGTCGTGAACGCCGCCGGCGCGTGGGCCGGCGAAGTGCGCGGCGTACCGGAGCACGTTCGCGTCCCGATCGTTCCGGTCAAGGGTCAGCTGCTCGTGTTGAGCATGCCGCGCCGCATGGTCACGCGCGTGCTGTCGGTTCCCGGCGCATACCTGGTCCCGCGCGCCGACGGAACGCTGGTCATCGGCGAGATCGCCGAAGAGACCGCGTTCGACGTCACCATCGACCCCGCAGGGAGCCGAACGCTGCGCGATGCCGCCGTGCGTGCGTTGCCGGAACTCGCGGAGCTCGTCGTCGCGCAGGCGTGGGCCGGATTGCGGCCGCGCACGCCGAACGATCGGCCCTTCATCGGGGCAACCTCGCTCGACGGCTACTTCGTCGCGGCGGGGCACTATCGCAACGGGATACTGCTGGCGCCCGCCACGGCGCTCGCGATCGCGAACATGATCGAGGGGAAGGCGCCGATCGCGCCGCAGTAGCGGGTCTCGGCTCCCGCTCGACCACGAAAGGACCATCGCCGCATGCTAGGACCGGGCGACGTCATGCCGCTGTTGACCGTCCGCGACGACTCCGGAACGGAAATATCGACGCACGATCTCCTCAACAAGCGCCTCGTGCTGTATTTCTATCCGAAGGACGACACCTGGGGCTGTACCAAGGAAGCGACGCAGTTTCGTGAGGAGTACGAGCGCTTCCAGCGCAAGGACGTGGACCTCGTCGGCGTCAGCCGGGACTCCGTCGAGTCGCACCGCCTGTTCAAGGAAAAGTACTTGATCCCGTTCCGGCTCCTGGCCGACACGGAATCGAAGCTGTGCGACGCATTCGGCGTGATCGTCGATGAGAACATTTACGGGAAGAACGCGATCCAGCGTTCGACGTTCGTGTTCGATCCGGACGGAACGATCGTTCACGTGTGGCCGAAGGTGACCGTGATGGGCCACGCCGATGAAGTGCTGAAAGCGCTGTAGCGAGGAAGACATGACCCCAGACGACTTGCCGCGGTGCACCCGCTTCACCGTCCTCGATTGGCGTCCGGAGGGCAGCGCGACGACGTGTGATGTGTGCGATCAGTCCGAGGGCGCGCACGAACAGCGCGGGCGGCGGACGGCATCCGGTGCGGAGATCGAAGAGCTTCGCCGTCGCATGCTGATGGAACGCCACAGGCTCCGCGAGGCGGCGCCGGAACGCGTCGACGCCGACGGCAACGGCCGCGTCTCGCGCGTGGACGGCGCTTAGCGTTCGATCGCGGACGGCGGCGCGCTCGAAGAGAGCGCGTCGCACTTCGCCGCGAAGACGACGTCGCTCTCCGTCAGGCCGCCGATCTTGTGCGTCCAGACGTCGACGCGCACGCTGCCCCACGAGACGTGCAGGTCGGGATGGTGCCGCTGCTCCTCCGCAACCTCTCCCACGCGGACGGCAAACGCCATCGCGTCCTTGAAATCGCCGAAGCGGTAGTCGCGCGTGAGCATCATCACGGAGCCGCGACGTTCGTGCGGCACGTCGCGCACGGCCCACGCCGCGTCGATCTGCGCAACCAGCGGTGCGAGCTCATCGCGCGAGAGCGGCGGCACGTCGCCGCGGCACGGGATGCAGGTTCGTTCGGCAAGCTTCTCCATCGTCGTCTCCTTTGTACGCGCGCACGTGACCGGACCGCTGCATCGAAACCGCATGCCGGTCCCTTGGGTAAGGAGCATGCGTGGATCGCAGCGTACCGGAACGTTCGACGCAACCATACCGGGGCTATTGCATTCCGTGCATGGCGACCCGCGAACTGCGCGATGCGAAGGAGATCGAGCGAGCCGGCGGACCGGCCGTCGAAGGCACGTGCATCGTCTGCGGCAAGACCGTGTTCGTCCTCGGCGCCGGAACGAAAGGTCGCTCGAAAGCGCCGGCGTCGGAATAGCGTCAGCGCGGCGGTTTGCGAGACCGCGGACCGCACGTGGTCGAACGCGCCTTGCACCGCCGCCTCGAGTTGCGCGCGGTGCGTCTCGAGCGGCACGTCCGGCTCGCGCGCCTGCATCCCGTTGTCCGTGATCAGCGACGCCAGCTCGTCGAGATCCGCCGGCGTCACGGCTCCCATCATGACGAGCGGGATCACGTTGGCGATGCCCTCGCGCGCCGCCGGACTGCCGGGCAAGTCCGACACGACGAGCCAATCCGTGACGGCGCGCAGAGCCTCCTTCGCTTCGAGTTCGCTGAGCGGCATGCTGATGATCTCCTTCCAAGACGCGGATCGGTTCACGCCGGGTTCGCGGGAGCCGGCTCGTGCGGCGCATGTTGCACCCACATCGGAAACGACGCCAGCAGGTCGTCTTTGCCGGCGATGAACCGGATCTGATACCGGCCCGGATACGGCCACGACAGGCCCGCAAAGCTGATCACGTTCCGCGAGATCGGGTCGTCGGAGCGAAACGTCATATCCTTCAACGCCGTCTGCGCGATCACATCGCCGCGGTCGTCGGAGACGACGACGCGGCAGTTCGGGATCGTTTGCTCGGACGCACTGTAAAAACAGAACACCGCGAACCAGCGGCCGCTCTCGGTGGGAAAGTCGTCCGCAGCGATGCCGTCGAGCACGTTTTGAAACGACACGGGGCCGCCCGGTTCGCGCGCGACGTTCTCGCACGCGAACGCCATCTGCACGGTCGGCCGCATCGTCTCGGGCGGTGTGGAATCGCGCATCGTTCACCGCGGCGGCG
The DNA here is from genome assembly GCA_963841685.1 of Vulcanimicrobiota bacterium. Lineage (GTDB taxonomy): Bacteria > Vulcanimicrobiota > Vulcanimicrobiia > Vulcanimicrobiales > Vulcanimicrobiaceae > Vulcanimicrobium. The sequence continues at coordinate 1,040,241 of CAWJDU010000001.1, read as the reverse complement.
CAGGTCGCGTGGATTCGCGAGCGAAGCGGCGCGCATGGAAGGCGGACAGAAAGACACTCGTCCAACGACCGTAACGCTGACGCCGGCCGCCGGCGACGCGCTCGAAGCAATCAACGTGCTGTTGCGCGACATCGGGTATCGCGTCAAGACGGCGGCGCTCGTCGAAGCCGCGCTCGTCGAGCTTCGCGACCAGATGTCGGAGCGGACGAGAGCCGTCGACATCGTTCGCCGTCGTGTCCCGCCGCACTCGGTCGTCTTTCCGCCGTGACGAGCAGCGCGCGGCGTGCGGCAATCGTCCCGGTCACCGCGGAGCGTTGTGCGCGAGCTCGGCCAGCGTATCGGCGCATGCCAAGAAGATCACGATGCGCGGATACTTGCGCATCATGTAGTCCTTCAGGATGACCGCGTCGCGCCGGCCGTTCTCATCCATCACGTTCGCCGCCTCGGCTTGGAACTCGTCAAGCAGCGGCGACAGCTTCTGCGCGATCTCGCCAAGCCGTGTATCGGCCATGCAGCTCCTCCTCTCGGGTCTCGTGCCGTCCCTACTTGGCGCAGCCGGATTGCTCCTGGAGCGTGCGCGTCTCGACGGTGCGCGTGCGGCGGTACGGTGACGACGAGATTCTCGGCCGGTTCGTGCCGCGCGGTGTGACGGCACCGCGTGCCGAGGGCGAGCAGACGCAATGTGCTCGCTTACGCTGTCGGCACCTGCATCGAGGCGCCCGGAACGCGTGCGCACCGATGGGGCCCGCGCGATCTGCGCGGTGCGGTGATCGAGCTATGCCCGCAGTGCCACAGCGAGCTCGTGACGATCCTGAGCGGCGGCTGATTCTACACGGCCCGGACGGCGGTCGCCAAGGCGAGCAGAAAGGAGAGCAGGGCGGCGACCGTGAGCGGCAGACGCGCGCCGCTCCATTGCTTTCGCGCCCCGCATACGAACGTCGCGATGGTGCAGACAGCGAAAACGACGGTGAAAAGCGTGCTCATCGGTCTGCCGTTGGCGTGCGGAGTCTACCGCTTCACCTCGCACCGTTCCTCGGCCGCGGGCGAACAGGCTTCTCGCGCATACCCGTGGTAGCCGCGTGACGGCATGGACCCCACGAACCCCCGACCCGCAGTGCCGGAAGCCGCCTACGCCGCGGCCGCGAACGGCGTGCTGACGCCCGCCGGACTCCGGAGCGCGTGCGCCCGCGTCTGGCGCGACTCCAACTCGATCGTCATGCTCGGCGCCGACGTGTTGAATTCGGAACCCGTCTCGTACGACGACAAGGCGGCGCTGACGGCGCTCAGGCGACACATCGTCGCAGCCGGGCCGCGCGCGTTCATCGACGACGTCCTTCCGAATCTCGGCTTTGGACCCGCACACCATTCCGCCTGAGGACCGGCGTTCGCAGGTCGCCGACCGCGGCGCGGCTGCCGCGGAGCGCGACCGGACGGACGACGACACGGTGACCTGCGCGCAGTGCGGCAAGAAAGCCGTTCCCTTGCACCGCGGCTGTCCGATGTGCGAAGACTGCTGCGACTGCCGGCCGTACGGGACGTAGCGCTCGATGCGCGCCTGAGCGCGCACGTTACCCGAAGCGCAGCAGCGAGTGCACCTCGGGATAGCCGCCCGCGTCGGCGAGATCGAAGTGCATCATCGCGCCGTTCTCGGACGATCCGTCCGCTCGGACCTCGAAATCGCACGCGCCCCAGCGTAGACCCTGATCGCACAGCGCCGTCACGATCTCGCAGCGCAGCCGGAGAAATCCCCGCGACGGATTTCGGGTGCGCGCGGGCGTCGCGCTCGGCGGGCCGACGACGAGCGGGATCCGCGCGTGTTCGTAGTCGCGCAGGATGCGCAGATATCGCGCGCGCGCCGCCTCACCGGCGCCGAGACGCGGCAATGCCTGCTCGAGCGGCAGCCGCTCACCCTCGGGGATCGCCGACAAGAGCTCGTCGTCCGAAACCTCGTCGGCGTTTTCGAAGGCGAGGCGGGTGACGTCGCCCGGCGCGGCGTCGACCGCCAAGCCGAGGTAGCTCGCGAGCGCGTCCGACACCGTCTTGAACCGCATCCACACCGACTGCGTCGTTTCGGCCGGTTTGCGCGCGCAGAGGTCGGCCGTGGCCTGCGACGCCGTCGTGAACTGCACCGCGCGATCGTACGCGCTCAGCGCGCGCCGGCGCATGCTCGACCAGATGCTCGGCGCCGGGCTCGCCTCCGGGTACCGAGCCGTTGCGCGTCACGATGTACGGGTTGGACGGGGCATCGATGTCGATCGCAGCTCCCGCCGAGTGTTGGCCCGCGTTCGGCTGCCAACAGACGTGCGGTCCCGACACCGCGGTCCATTGCGCGAACGTCGCGTTCGCGCTGCCGGTTCCGGGATCGATCCGCGCTTCCGCCGGCAGCGCGTCGAACGCGGCGTGCACGGCTTCATCGGCGGCGCGCAGCCGTATCTGCATTTCCGGATTGACGCCGAGCGTCGGCCCAGCTCCGCACGGCTGACCGAGGAACCTCGTCGCGAGCTGAAACGAAGGCATGCGCTGCGGCGGTTCGCCGCGAGGCTAGGAGAATTCTTGCACGCGACTGAATCGCCGTTCCGAGGGAGAGCGCGCGTTTGAGTCAGGAGAAGGCGTCTCTGTACGATCGGTTGGGCGGCGCCTACGCGATCGCGAATCTCGTCGACGACTTCATCGATCGCATCCTGGCCGATGCACGGTTGGACGCGAATCCGCGCGTCAAAGAAGCGAACGCGCGTCTCTCGAAGCCGGGTCTGAAGTATCTCGTCACGGAGATGACGTGCTGGGCGACGGGCGGACCGCAAACGTACAGCGGCCGCCCGATGGGCGAGTCACACCGCCATCTGAACATCACCGCCGAGGAATGGGGATGGTTCATGGACGACTTCCAGCACGCCCTGGACGCGTGCAGCGTGCGCGCTCCGGAACGAGCGGAACTGATCGCGCTTCTCAACGCATCGAAGCGCGCGATCGTGGTTCCGAACGACTGAGATCCGATCCCGCGCCGTCGCGGTCAGCCGCTCTTGCAGGCTGCGTAGTGCTCCAACGCCTTGCGAATGATCTGCCAATCGCCGCTGTTCAGACGGGCTGCGCTTTCGTCGGGTACGGCTTGCTCCGACATCAGCGCGTCCGCGAAGCCCGGAGGACGGTCGCGCTTCGGCCGGCCGGCTTCGTCGACTTTGGATGGGTTGACCAAGTTGTGCTCGATCCGCTGGACGAGCTCTGCCGCGCTCTCGCGATCGTTCGGTGACGTCATCGGTTCTCTTCGACTCCTCTCTCGCGATCGGCGGTGCACCGCCGATCGCTGCCGCCGCGACGGCGGAACCAATCCGGAACCGCTTCCGGGGTACATTTCGATCAGGCCCCCGCCCGGGGGGTTCGTTACCCGCACAGCGCGGTGGTCACGCCACATCCCGGAAAGGCTGTTCGCGACCAGCGCACGATGGGAGGCATGGACAAGCAACATGGGCATGGGAAGGAAGATTTGGCTCACGACGCTGATCGGCGGCCTCATCGGTTTGGGCATCGGTCTCGGTTTCGGTAACTGGTCCGTCGGCCTCGTGTACGGCGTCATCGTCGGCGTGCTGTGCGGACTCTGGGTGGACCGCCGCGTTCGCCGGAGACCGCCCGTTGGTTGACCGGTCGATGCCGCCGAGCACCGCGGGACGCACCAAAGGGAGACATGCCGTCGGCGCTAATATGCGCCGAAACCTGCGTCGTCGCCGAGCGGGAGAGAGATAACGTTGGCTCATGTATCCCAACCCCAAGCCGTGAAGTTCAAGGGGCTCGGCCCGGGCTTCTGGTGGGTCACGCTCGTCCTCGCGCTCGCCAGCATCGGGAACGCGTGGTACTTCCTGTACGGCAACATCGACTGGATCATGCCGGGAGCATCGCATCCGGTCGCCGACCGCGCGTCGGACGTCGACGGTCTGTTCAAGTTCATGGCCGTATTCGGGACCGCGATCTTCTTGTTCGTCGCCGGATACGTGATCTATTTCGGCATCGCGTTCCGCGCGCGCGCCTCGGACTTGCCCGACGACGTCGGCGTTTCCGTTCACGATTCGCCGAAGCTCGAGTTCTGGTGGACCGTGCTGCCGACGCTGCTGCTGATCGTCCTCACGGCGCTGAGCATCAACGTCTGGTACAAGATTCAGTTCGGCGTCGGTGCCCCGGGTCTGACGGCCGAGGTGATCGGTCATCAATTCTATTTCGAGTACCGCTACCCGGGTCTGAAGACGTCGGTCTTTTCCAAGACCGAGCCGATGCATCTGCCCGTCGGGGTGCCGGTCCGGATCCTGATCACGTCGGCCGACGTGATCCACCAGTTCTGGGTGCCGGAGATCCGCCTCAAACAGGCCGCGGTGCCGGGGCTCGTGCAGAACCTCAACTACACGCCGCTTCGCGTCGGGTCGTACGACATCGCATGTTCGGAGTTCTGCGGCCCGGATCACAGCTTGATGCACGGCAAGCTCGTCATCGAGCCCGTCGCGGACTTCAACAAGTGGCTCGATAGCGAGAAGAAGGCCGCGGCCGCCGGCGGCGGCGCGATCAACCTGGCGGCAGGCAACGCCGCCACCGGGAAGGCGCTGTTCGCACAAAAGTGCTCCGCGTGCCACAACAACCCGCCGACGCCGTTCGACCAGAAGCTCGTCGGGCCGGGCCTGCTGCACATCACCGACGATCCGGCGCATCCGACCCTCGTGACCGGAAAGCCGCCGACGCCGGCGAATATCGCCGATATTCTTCAGAACGGGTTCACCGGACCCATCGGCTCGATGCCGAACCGTCAAGCCAACGGACTCTCCGACACAGACATCGCGAACCTCGTCGCTTTCCTCGCCAGCCTCAAGTAGCAACCGCTCCGCCACAAGAGAGATCATCGCGTATGCACGCCGGAACGAGTACGGTCCACGACACCCCCCACGCAGCGCACGATCACATCCATCCGCCGCCGCAGGGGTTCGTCCGCAAGTACGTCTTTTCGCTCGATCACAAGGTGATCGGGTTCCAGTATTTCTTCACCGGCCTGTTCATCATGTTCATCGCCGGCTCGTTCGCCGAGCTCGTCCGCCTGCAGCTCACGCAGCCGCAGGGCGCGATCATGAGCCACACGGCGTACAACGAGATGTTCACGATGCACGGGACCGCGATGGTCTGGATGGTGCTGATCCCGCTCGTGACCGGGGCGATCGGCAACTTCGTGATGCCGCTGCAGATCGGTGCGCGCGACGTCGCGTTCCCATGGCTGAACATGGTGAGCTTCTGGATCCTGCCGATCGCCGCGCTGATTCTGTTCAGCTCGATGCTGTTCGGCGGGCCGCACGCCGGCTGGACGGAGTACCCGCCGATCTCCCTCGCCGACGGAACGGCCGGCGCACTGTGGTGCATGGCGATCTTCGTGATCGGCATCAGCTCGACGATGACCGGACTGAACTTCATGGTCACGATCATCAAGATGCGGGCTCCCGGGATGACGTGGACCCGGATGCCGCTCTTCACGTGGGCGACGTTCGCGACCGCGCTCATGAACATGGTCGCGACGGTCGCGCTGTCAGCAGCCGTCGGCGCGCTGTTCCTCGAGCACGTCTTCAACGTGCCGTTCTACGATGCGAACCGCGGCGGCAGCGCGGTGCTGTACGAGCACATGTTCTGGTTCTACTCGCACCCCGCGGTCTACATCTTCATCATTCCGGCGTTCGGCGTGGTGTCCGAAGTGCTGCCGGTCTTCGCACGCAAGCCGATCTTCGGCTACAAGATGATCGCGTTCTCGTCGATGGCGATCGCGATCTTGGCGTTCACCGTCTGGGCGCATCACATGTTCCCGAGCGGCCTCGCTCCCTGGCTGCAGCTGCCGTTCATGATCCTGACGTACGCGATCGGCATTCCGACCGGTATCAAGGTCTTCTCGTGGATGGCGACGCTCTGGGGCGGGCGGATCCACTTCTCGACCGCGATGCTCTACGCGATGGGCTTCCTGATCACGTTCACGTTCGGCGGAATCACGGGCGTGTTCTTGGCATCCGTGCCCGTCGATCTGCACATGCACGGAACGTACTTCGTGGTCGGACACTTCCACTACGTCGTCGCGGGCGGTGCCGTGATGGGCTTCCTGGCCGCGATCCCGTTCTGGTATCCGAAGGCGACCGGCCGCATCATGAGCGAACGGCTCGGGCAGCTCAGCTTCTGGCTCTTCTTCATCGGCTTGAACGGAACGTTCTTGCCGATGCACTGGCTGGGTCTCGAGGGCATGCCGCGGCGGTACGCGTCCTACGTCGACTTTGCGAACTCGAACCCTGACGCCGTGTTCTGGAATCAGTTCGAGACCGTCTTCTCGTTCTTCATGATGGCGTCGGTCGGATTGCTGGCGTTCAACGTGATCTGGAGCTTGAAGCACGGGAAGCCGGCGGGGATCAATCCCTGGGGCGCGCGTACGCTCGAGTGGACGATCAGCTCGCCGCCGCCGTACTACAACTTCAAGCGGATCCCGAACGTGTACGGCCGCCCGTACGACTTCGATCAGCCGTTGCCGTACGATCACACCGACAACGAGCTCGATCCGTACCCGCAGTACGGGAAGGTGCTCATGCCGTCGCCTTCGCTCGCGGCCGCGGGAGCCTAGCGCATGGCGGCTGCGACTGCGGTCCGGCATTTCGACCGGCACGACGCGGTTCGGACGCGCTACTTCGACGTGGACCCGGTCTACGCCGAAACCCGCGACATCCGGATGCTGGGCTTCGTGTTCTTCCTGCTCAGCGACTGCATTCTGTTTTCGTCGTTCATCTTCGCGTACGTCTACCTGCGTCTATCGGCCCCGGCGTGGCCGCCGTTCGTCGACGGCCACCAGCTGCCGTGGTTCGACACGAGCTTCGCGGCGCTGAACTCCGTGGTACTGTTCGGGTCCGGCGTGACGATGCACTTCGCGCTCGAGAACTGGAAGCACCTGAACCGGCGCAAGTTCAACGCGTGGCTGATCGCGACGATCATCTTGGGCATCGGATTCTTGCTCGGCCAAGCGCACGAGTATTCCGTCGTCGGGATCAGCTGGGCCGGCAGCACGATGGGTGCGTCGTTCTTCACGCTCACCGGGATGCACGGATTTCACGTGTTCGTCGGCGTGTGTTATCTCACGACCCTCGCCATCCAGGCGAACCGGGGCGTGTACGACGGGTCGAGGTACTTCGGCCTGATCGCAGGCACGCTGTACTGGCACTTCGTCGACGTGATCTGGGTTGCGCTCTTCTTCCTGTTCTACTTGTGGTGAGCACATGAGCGAAGTCTACATCGAGCGAGGGATCGCACTGGCGGGCGCCGTGGTCGTCGGCATCACCGCGCTCTTTCAGCTCAAGAACGACTGGGCGGCGCGCGGCCTCGATGCCGGCGTCACGAAACTTCTCCTCGGGCTGATGGCGTTGGGATGCGTCTTGGCGCTGCTGGCCGCGGTGAACGTCTTGGGAGCACGCGCATGAGTCACGGTGTCCATTCGACGACGCACGGTTCGCACGATTCGCACGGGGCGCACCGCGAGCGCCCGCTGCCCGCCTCCTCCGCCACGACGCTCGGCGTGAAGCTGCTCGTCCTGGCCGGCCTGCTGGCTTCGATCATGCAGGGGTCGTTTACGGTGGCATCGTCCGGATTCGGGCGCATCTGGCCTGCGGCCGACGTCGTGAAGATCCAGCTGCCGCCCTCACACTTCTAAAGGGTCATTCGAAGGGCAACGAGTTCCCGCCGCGGTTCTCGGCGTCGCGCGCGATGCCGACGCCGAACGCGGCGATGTTCTCCGGGAGAACGCCGGTCGAACGTCCGTCGATGTTGTGAATGCCCCCGTACGGGCTGAACTCGACGAGCACCGGCCAGTCGTTGCGATCGCCGATCGCGGTCGGACGCTCGCGCAACGGCCATTCGCCGAGGCGCCGGCGATCCGCGCTCAGTACCGCGACGAAGTGCGCCGGCTGCGGCTCGTCCGTCGAATAGTAGCGGACGTAGCCGTCGACCGTGTAGATCGGCTGGAACGTCTCCAACAGCGCGCGCGTCACCGGCAGCATGAGCGCGACGGCGTACGCGAGGAACGCCAACGAGGCGAACGCGAAGATCGGCGTGAGCATCAGCGCGTTTTCTTGTCGCCGCCACAGCATGCCGATCGGCAGAAGCGCAAAGAAGACCGACGCGATCAGCGGTTCGATCGCGATCGTCAAGCGCCCGAAGAATCCGCGCAGGACGACGCGACGCTCGGCGCGTGTCCAGGGTCGCCGGGCGATATCCGGGCCGTGCAGTAGGCGCGCGCCCATGACATTCGGATAATGCGCGAGCGGGCACAATCCCTTCCGTGCACGCGCTCGGCGGGCAGTAGCGCTGTTCACTGCGACGAACGTTCGGACGACGATGACTCGTCGCGGTACTTTCGCCGTCTGCGCAATGCTGGCGTTCGTCGTGCTGGCGCTCGCGCACGATGTATCCGCGCATCCGCAGCGAGTAGCGGGCGTCGTGCTCACCGTTCTTGCCGGGCGTCACGAAGCCGTCGTTCGCTGCGATGCGGAAGACTCGCGCCCGGCGCGGACGACGCTGTTCCGGCTTGCCGGAGACGTCGACGCGCGCGCGCTGCACTCCGGCGACCGCATCGTCGCGCTCGTCGATGAGGACGGCGGGGGGCAGCTCGAAGAAGTGCGCGTCGTGCCGCAGGCGCCCGTACCGAGCGCCATCCGCATCGTGCAGCCGCTGAACATCGGCGATGCGATGCCCGCGACGCGGTTCGTCGACCAGTCGGGTCGCAGCTTCGACTTCGCCGACTTCCGCGGCGAGTCGGTCGTGCTCAGTTTCATCTACACGCGGTGCCGCGATCCGCGAGAGTGTCCGGCGATCTCGAGCAACTATCGCGTGCTGCAGACGCGCCTTGCGAACGGCCCGTACCACCTCGTCGAGATGACGCTCGACCCGCGGTTCGATCGGCCGCCGGTGCTCGCGCGCTACGGTGCGCAGTTCGGCGCCGATTCGAAGCGCTGGACGCTGGGGACGGGCGATGTGAACGCCGTTCTCGGATTCAACGCCCGCTTCGGCATCGATCCGTTCGCCGACCCGCGCGTCGGTTTGATCCATACGGAACGCACCGTCATGATCGGTCCGGACGGAACGATCGCGGACTTCATCGACCAGGCCGGCTGGAGTCCCGACGACGTGATCGCGCGCGTGCAGCAGATCGGTTCGCAGCGGTCGAACCCGCTCGCGCGGTTGGACTTCGCGCTCTCCAGAGCTGCTGTCGCCGTGTGCGGCAATCGCGTTGCGGGCTTTTCGGGCCTCGAAGATCTCGCGATCGTCCTCGTCATCTTCGGCTGTTCCGCCTGGCTGTTGGGACGTCTCGCGCGCAAGATCTGGGCCGAGCAGAGCTGACCCGCGGCCGCTACACGTTCGCGCGAACGGCGCTTCGTGCCGGCTCTCGCGCCGCCGGCGACGCCGCGTCGCTCTCGACGGACGCGAAGACCGCGGCGGCCACGAACGCGAGGAACGTCGCGACGGCGTTCGCCGCGTGCGCTTCGCGCAGTGCGGTCGGAAGCAGCCACAGCACGTTCAGCACGCCGAGCGTGATCTGGAGCGCCAGCGAGCACGAGAGCGAGGCGCAGCGCGACGGTCGCGCGGCGCTGTACGCCGGGCAGCACGATCGCGGCGATGACGGCGAAGATCACGAGCGCCGCGGCGAGCAGCCGGTGCGTCATCTGGAGCACCTGCGGCCCCGTTTGTCCGAAGAACGTCGTGCCGCATCCGGGCACGTCCGGGCACGCGAGACCGGCTCCGCTCGAGCTGACGTACGCACCGGCGCACATCGCGGCGAACGCGCATCCCGCCGCGACGAGCAGCGAGAGCGTCGAGCGTCGCATCGCGAACGCGGGCGCAGCGCGCCGCGGGTCGTACACGAAGACGATCAACGCGAGGGACACGAGCGTGGTGAGCAACAGCATCGCGGTTCCCCAGTGGAACATCACGGAGAGCGGGCTGTTCGCGAGAAAGATCGTCGCGCCGCCGAGCAGCACTTGGAGCACGAACACGACGGCGAGCGCGATCGTCATGCCGCCCAAGGCCGGGATCACCGGGCGGAGACGCTGGCCGATGATGACGATCGCCGCGACGACGAACGTCTCGACGAACGCGAGCACGCGGTGCGTCCACTCGAGCACGACGCCGCCGTGCAACACCGGCACGACGGCACCTTGGCAAAGGGGCCAGTCCGGGCACGTCATTCCGGCGGCGTTGATGCGCGTCCAACTCCCCAGCATCGCCAAGCCGTAGGCGACCAGCGCGCCGGCGACGACGAGCACACGCAATGTACGCACGAAAGGCATGTTCTCGGGCCATCCCTCGCCGAACCTTCGGAGCGTAGGAGCGTCCGATGTCGAACGCCCGAGCGAACATGTTTCACATGAGGCATCACGGCCGCGCCGGCAGAGCGACGTTCGCGTGCCTTGCCGCCGCTGCGATCGCGTTGCTGTCGCCGAGCGCCGCCGGCGCGGCGCAGCGGCTGCACGGCGTCGTGCTCGCGATCACGCCGAAGACCGGCGAGGCGATCGTCCGTCACGATCGGTTCGGCACGATGCCCGCGATGACGATGCCCTTTCGTATCGTCCCGCGCAGCCGCGCCGCGCAGCTCGAGCCGGGCGCGATCATCGACGCCGACGTCGACGTGCGGACCGAACCGTGGACGCTGTCCAACGTCACGAGCACGCGCGCGCAGCCGCTGACCGACGACGCCGCACGGCGCGTCGCCCAGCTCAGACTCGGCGACGTCGTGCCGGACGTGCCGTTCGTCGACCAGCGCGGTACGCCGTTTCGCTTCTCTGGGCTCCGCGGAGACGATGTCGTCCTCGCGTTCATCTACACGCGCTGTCAGGACGCGCGCATGTGCCCGCTCGTCAGCGCGAAGTTTCGCCAGCTGCAGCTGCGCGACCGGGCGCACCTTCATCTCGTCGAGGTCACGCTCGACCCCGCGTTCGATCGTCCGCCCGTGCTCGCGCGCTACGGCGCAACGTTCGGCGCCGATCCGGCGCGGTGGAGTCTCGTCGTCGGCGACGCCGAGCCGACGCTGAACTTCGCTGCGCGGTTCGGCGTCGCAGCGTTGCCGGCGCCCGATCCGGGCGGCGGCATCATCCACGCGGAGAACACCGTGCTCGTCGGGCGCGACGGGCGCATCCGCGAGATGATCGCCGACACGTCGTGGCTGCCGGACGACATCATCGCACGCATCGATGCGGACGACCGCATCGCGCGCAATCCGCTCGCGCGGCTCAACGTGTGGGCGTCGTCCGCGGCGATCGCTCTCTTCGGCAGCAGCGTCGCCGGCTTCAGCGGCTTGACCGACCTCGCCGTCGCGGCGGTCACGCTCGCGGCGCTCGCGTACCTCGTCTACCGCGTGGCGCGCAAGGTCGTCATGGCGCGCGCGCGTTGATGTGCGCGCGCCCAGCGGCTCAGTGCGAACGAGCGCGCGCGAGCTCGGAGCGGCGTGAGGCGAGCCCCGCCGTAAGCACGGTCGCAAGCAGCGCGATTCCCGCAAACACGAGATAAGCCACGCGGTAACCGTTCGACGACGTCGCCGTGCGAGCTCGCGACGCCGCCGCCGAGCGAACCGCCGACGATCTGCCCCATGATCAGAAAGATCGAGAGCAGGCCGACCGCGCCGGCGCGCTGTTCGGACGACACGTGATTCGTGACGATGTAGCGCGTCGGCGCGCCGAGCAGCGCGCCGAATCCCGCGCCTGCGACGACCATCGCGAGCAGCGCGATCCACAGGTTGCCGAAACCGAGCGCAAAGATCACCAGCCCCGCCGCGGTGAGCAGCGTTCCGGCGGTGAGCACGATGCGGCTGCCGGCGCGATCGAGCGCGCGTCCCGAGAACGGAATCATCGCGACGAAGCACAGTGCTCCGAGCGCGGCGACTGCGCCGGCCGTCGCGTACGACAGATGCTGGGCGGCGACGAGCGCGGCGGGGATGAAGAACAACGAGCCTTCCAGCGCTCCGATGAGCAGCTCGAGCGCGTACGTGACGACGAGCTGCCGGTCGCGGAAGAACGCCGGCGGGATCACGGGCTGCTGGGCGCGGCGCTCGACCAGCGCGAACAGCGTCAGCGCGACGGCACCCGCCCCGACCATCGTCCACGCCAGCGCGGCGTTGACGATCGCCGGAGAACGCGTACAGCCGCGTGAGCAGCGCCATCGTCGCGAGCAACCCGATCGCCAGCGTCACGATGCCCGCGACGTCGAGCGCGCCGCGAACGTTCGCCGCCCGTGCCGGCACGTGCGTGCGCGCGAGCACGATGACGACCGCCGCGAGCGGCACGTTCAGCGCGAACACCCAGTGCCACGAGAAGACGTGCGTGACGACGCCGCCGAACGCGGGCCCGACGATCGCCGCGACGCCCCACGTCGCGGCGACGAGTCCGAGCGCCGAGCCGCGTCCTTCCAGCGGAACGCGGTCCGCGATGGCGGCCGTCGCGACGGGAAAGATGCCGCCCGCGCCGGCGGCTTGAATCGCGCGCGCGACGAGGAACACCGCGAACGTCGGCGCGGCGATCGCGACGACGCTGCCGGCCGCGAACACCGCGACGCACGCGATGTACACCGGGCGGCGGCCGTAGCGGTCGGCGAGCTTCGTCGCGACCGGGATCGACACGACGTTGGCCAGCAGGTACAGCGTGAACACCCACGCGAGATCGCGCGGCCCGACGGAGAACGTTCTGCCGAGCGCAGGCAGCGCCGGCGAGAGCACGCCGAGATCGAGCGCGCCGGCGAACACGCCGAGTCCGAGCGTGATGAGAAGCGGGACGGTACTGCGGTCGAGCCGGTGGCCGGCTACCGTGGTCTGGGCGCTGCACGGACATGCGCTGGGTCAGAGGTTATGCGGTAGCCGGATCACGCGATCCAAAACCATCGCCGCGCACATCAGCGCGAGGTACAGCAAGGAGTACTTGAACAGCACGCGCGCATAGCGCTTCGTCGGATCGACGTTGACCTTCCACGCATCCCACAGGAACACCGCGCCGAGAATCAGCGCGCAGCCGCCGTAGCACGGGCCGAGCACGTGCAGCGGGAAGAACGCGAGCGAAACGCCGACCAGCACGAGCGAGTACACGACGATCTCGCGCTTGGTGCGCGGCACGCCGCGGACGTTCGGCAACATCGGAATCCCGGCTTTGTCGTAGTCCGTGTTCGTCATCAGCGAGAGCGCCCAGAAGTGCGGCGGCGTCCAGAGAAAGATCACGGCGAACAGCGCGAACGCCGGCGAGCCGAGGTGTCCGGTGACCGCGGCCCAGCCGACGAGCGGCGGCACCGCGCCCGCGGCGCCGCCGATCACGATGTTGAGCGGCGTCACGCGCTTGAGCCACATCGTGTAGATGCCGACGTAGTACGCGTTGCCGGCGAGCGAGAGCCACGCGGCGAGCGGGTTCACGAAACCGTACAGCATCGCGAATCCGGCGATTTGCGCGACTGCCGCGAACGTCAGCGCATGGGTCACCGAGAGCGCACCGCGCGGAAGCGGGCGCATCTTCGTACGCATCATCAAACGGTCGATGTCGCGATCCCAGACGCAGTTGAGCGCACCGGCAGATGCTGCCGACAGCGCGCCGCCGAGAAGCGTCCACACCATGAGCAGCAGCGGCGGAACGCCTCGCGCGGCCATGACCATCGCCGCGAGCGTGGTGATCAGAAGCAGCGCGATGATGCGCGGCTTCGAGAGCTCGTAGTAGTCCTCGAGCTTTCCGAGCGGTCCCGTCGAGCCGCGCGGGCCCGGGTCGACACCGTCGACGCGCGCCAGAGTCGACCTCATTCACGCTCCCATTCGCCGGACCGGACGCCACCTACTCTGTTGCGGGCGGGTGCATCGGGGAACCGCACAGATCGCAATTGACGACATACTGCACCGGCGGAATGACGGCTGCCGCCTGCGCGATCGGAGGCGGCGGCGCGACAGCCGCCGTCGCGACGACCGCTTCGAGCGCCGCGACGATGCCGTTCGCCTCCTCATCGGACAGCGTTCCGCGGAGGTCGCCGTACGACGCCGGATAGTACCACTCGTCGACGAGTCGCACCAGCCGGTTCTCGCCGCGCCGCGCGACCTCGATCGCGAGCTCGCGCGGAGTGAAGCGCGCCCGGCTCGCCGGCAACAGCCCGCGCGTATCGACGGCGCGCAGCGCACGTCGCCACAGCATGTCGACGGACCGGCTCACGAACGCGATCCGCGACGGTGCCGCGTGAGGTGACGTACGCCGAGTGCGGCGAGGAGCCCGATCACCGCGAGCGCATCGACCGCGAGCGTGTACGGCGCGAGCAGCGTCGACAGCGGCGGCGGGCCGCCGCCGATGGCGCCCTCGTCGTTGCGCGACGACGCTTGCCGGCCGGCGGCCGGAGGCGCGCCGGGCGGTATCGGCCGGCGCGGGACGATCGCTGCCGGCGCGGTGGTGCTGCGCGCCGCCGCGTCGCTGCTGCGCGCCGGCGAACGCACCGGCGCGAGTGCGAGCGCAAGCGCAGAGCGACGAGCGAGACGGCGAACGCCGCGAGCGCGAGCGGCGGCAAGCCAGAGCGCCGGCCGGCGCTGCCCGTCACTCGAGCCGGCAGATGATAGCATGGTCGTGCGAACGATCGAGCAGCGGAACGATGCTCTGCGGAAGCGTCAAGACGCCGCCCGGGCGCGCGCTCAGCTCCGCGCGGCGGATCCGTCCGGCGATGACGCACACGCCGGCATATGCGACGGCGAGCGCCGCGATCTCGACGGGCATGCGCGGCGCGATGACCGCCGCATCGAAGATCACGCCGTACGTGCAGACGGCGACGAGCGCCGCCAGCGCAGACCATGTTGCGATCTGCGGGTGCGCGCGCCACGCCGGCCCCAGCGCGCGGAACGTCAGCACTGCGGCACCGGCAGCGAGCGCGCCGGCGAGCGCAGTACCGACGATCGGGTGCGCGGGCACGCGCATACCGAACAGAACGCCGACGGCAAATGCGAGCACGAGCGTGGCGCGAGACGCCTCGCGCGTTCCGTAGAGCGTCGCGCCGGCAAGCAACGCGACGGCGAACAGCACCGGATCGACGCGAGGCCACGACGCGGAGACGGCGATCAACGCGGTCGCGACCGCGGCCGGACCCCACGTCGCAACGGCGTCGCGCTGCGGCCACCACGGCAGAGCGCGCGGCACGCCGGCCGCGAGCACGGCGAACGCCCACAGCGCCGGCCACTCGCTGCGCGGGTCGAGTGCGGCCCCACCGGTCGCGACCGCGTACGCCGCCAGCAGGACGAGCGCGGTCGCGACGTGCAGCGTGCGGTCCTCGACGAGCACGCTCAACCGTGCCTGCACCTGCGCGTCGTCCGTGTACCGGCCGATCTGCGCTCGCGTCCGCAGCAGATTCGGTTCCTTCGCGTAGAACGCCGGGTCGGCGCGGCGCAGCCAGTCTTTCATTGCGCGACGACGTCCCGTGTGAAGACGGGGATGTGTTCCGGCGTGAGCGTCACCATCGGCAGCCGCTGCTGCTCGAACGGCTCGCGCGACCGCAGGCTCACGAAAACGACGGCCGCACCGTGGCGGCGCGCTTCGTCGCGCAGCACGCGTCCGAGCGTCACGCGATCGCCGCGCAGACCGACGTGCGCCAGCGCGCGTTCGAGTCGGTCGAGGTCCGTGTCGAGCGGACGCAGGCGCAGCGTCAGGACGTCGTGCGCGCCGAACTGGCAGACGAATCGCACGGTGAGCCGTCGTGCGGCGAACATCCGGCACAGCGCGACGACGAAGCACACCGCCTTCTCCAAGCGGTAGCGGTGAAGCGTCGCGTCGCCGTCGAGCGGGGGCGCCGTGTCGAGCACGACGGCGAGGTCGTCGCGGCTGGGATCTCTGAACTCGCGCACGTAGAACTGCTCGGGGTCGCGCGCGCGCAGCGAGAGGACGTGGTGGATGAGCTTCGGTGAATCGCCGGAACGGTATTCGCGCGCGCCGACGTACTCCTCGATCGCGGCGGGCAGCATCTGAAATCGTCCGGCCGCAACGTGCCGCCCGGCAAGCAGCGCGTCGACGAACGGCTGCAGATGATAGACCGCCGGAAGCACTTCCACGACGTGCCGCCGATCGAACACGGCGGTCGCGCGCAGCGCGCTACCCGGGAGCTCGACGGCGGCGCGAAAGGGTCCGACGAGAAGCGTTCCGCGGCGTTTCGCGACGACGGTCCAAGACGATTTCGTGGCGCGGCCGGACTCGAGGATCGCGATCTCGGCCCATGGGCCCGATTCCACCGCCACGTCCCCGATCGAGAGCCGGGCATTCGTCAAGACGCCGATCGCCGGAAACCCATGCCCGACGTGCGCGAGCGCATGCACGACGCGAAAGCTGCCGAGCGCACGCGTTCGCGCCGGCAGTTCGACCGCGACGGTGCGCAGCGCTCGCGCGGTGGTGTACGACAGCATGGTCGCAAGCACGATCCATGCGAACGGAAAGGCGACCGCGAACGCCACGAGCGCGCGCACGTGCGGCTGCATCGTCCCGGCGATCACGGCGACCACGAGCGACACGGCGAGGGCAGCCGCACCGATCGGCGACGCGAGCGTGAGCTCGATGCGGGCCGGCGGCTCCATCCGTCAGGCGCGTTCGTCGGGAACGTCGAGAACGTCGACGAGCCGCTTCACGATCTGCGTTTTCCACTCGGTCATGCTCATCACCGATTCCGGCATCGCTTTCGGCATGAGGCGGTGCGGCAGCGCGTGCATGAACAGCGCCTTGACGTCGTCCGGAGTCACGAACGCGCGCCCGTGCACGAACGCATACGCGCGGGCGAGCTGCATGAGCTGCAACGCGGCGCGCGGGCTCGCGCCGAGCGCGATCTCGTCGGACCGGCGGCTTTGCCGGACGGCGGCGATGATGTACCGCAGCAGCCGGTCGTCGATGACCACGCGCGACACGAGCGCGATCAGCTCGCGTACGCGCTCGATCGCCAGCACCGCACCGACCCGGCTCAACGGATCTTCGACCATGCGGTCACGAAGGATTTCCACCTCTTCGTCTCCGCTCGGATACCCGGGCGACAGCAAGAGCTGGAACCGGTCGAGCTGCGCTTCCGGCAGGTCGTTCACGCCGGAGTGCTCGATCGGATTCTGCGTCGCGATCACCATGAACGGTTCCGGCAGCTTGTAGGTGCGCCCGTCCACCGTGACCTGCGACTCACCCATTGCTTCGAGCAGCGCGCTTTGCGTGCGCGGCATCGCGCGATTCAACTCGTCGGCGAGCACGATGTTCGCGAACACCGCGCCGGGGACGAAGCGTTCCTTGCGCGGGTCGACGTAACCGGTGATGTCGACCGGCAGCAGATCGGGCGTGCACTGCACGCGTTTGAACTCGCACGAGATCGAGCGCGCCAGCGCGCGCGCGAGCATCGTCTTTCCGACGCCCGGACGATCTTCGAGCAGAACGTGGCCGCGCGAGAGCAGCGCGGCGACGACGAGGCGAACGACGTCGCGCTTGCCGACGACGACGCGTTCGATGTTGAGGATGAGACGTTCGACGTCCGCGTGCGCCGCGCCGAAAGCGGCGTCCCGATTCACCTGGTTCGGTGCGGCGCACGAAAGGCCGCGAACGTCGCCGGCTGGCTGCCGGCGACGAGGGGGACGAGCCAGCGCGCCGCGAGCGCGATGAAGCACGAGCCCGCGAGAATCGCCGCGGCCGCCGCGATCGTCGAGGTCGAGCTCAAGTCGCGCATGAGCCGGTCGCCGACGCCGCCGAAGAGCGTCGCGATTCCGCGGCTGCGCGGCTCGAACAGGTACAGCGCAAAGAGTGCGCCGGCCCAGCGCGCGCCGCCGCCGACGATGCGCGTCGGCGGCGCACTCCACGAGAAGCCGGGCAACACGCGGCACGCCGCGCCGCGCGCGATCACGTAGGCTTCTGCGGCAACGGCGAGCACCGCGATGACGGCCGACGCACCGAGCGCGATCGTTTGCATCGTGAACCCGCTCTCGTAGCCTGCCGCGACGAACGGGAGCGCGACCAGAAACGCGAGCGCGCCCGCTGCGAGAGCATCGGCTGCGCGACCGACGGCTTCGGCGACGGCGTGCAATCGCGCGCAGCGCGCGCACAGCGTCAGCGCGCGCGAAGTACGGGACTGCCCGAGCGCGCCGGCGAGAACGAAAATGGCGGCGGCCGCCGCCTCGAGCGCGATCAGAAGACGAAACGGCACGGCCGAAGGCACCACCGGAGCGGCGAGCGATGCCGAGTCAGCGGCGGCCGCCGCGGGAACGAGCGTCAGGAATGCGGCGAATACACAGACACGCATGTGCCGGGATCGCGACGGTTCGTGGCCGCCGCGCGAGGGACCCGTCGGCGCGCACGCGCGCGTCTGCGACGCGCTCGACTACGTGTGGTGTCCCGAGACCCGCCCGTTGAAGTAGGTCACGATCTCTTTCGTCGCGCGGTCGACGTCTTGCGTGTCCGGGGGCTTCCCGTTCGCGCAGACGAGATCGCGCGTGCCGGCCGGGCCGAGTTGCAGCCGCAGCGTGAGCCCGTCGAGGACGACGGATTCGTCGTGGGCCGTCCACCATTTGGACTGCGTGCCCATGAAACGGTATTCGACCTTGTCGCGCGACGCGCGCGTTCACGCGGTCGATGATCTGGTTGTAGGCTTCGGCGTACCTCATGAGCGGAGATTACGGCGTCAGCGCGGAGGACCCCTCCCCCTCCGGGGGCGGGGAGTCCCCCGGTCCCCGGCTGGACTGCCGACCGGCTGCGACGCGGGACCCGGTCGCGGCGCGTCCGTCAGGATGTGACTTGACGCAGACGATACGTTCGGCTGGTTTGCCGCGAGCAAGCGCCTGGGCACAACGAATGCGGATCGACCCCCCGGGCGCCGACACGGACGTCGCCGGCCGCCCCGTCTTCAAGGATGAAGCGAATGCCGATCTCCTCCTCGCCGCAGCCGGACAACGCGAAGCGCGACCTCACGATCAAGGCGCTGATGACCCTGGTCGCGGCAGCGGTGATCGCGGGATGCTCGTCGACCGCCGGATCGCTCGCGCCGCACGGCCGCACGACCGGAACGAGCAACGTTTCCCGCGCGCTTCCCGCCGAGTCGCCGACGCCCGCGCCGGCGGAGACGCAGAGCTGCAGTGACGGCGACAGCGGCGACGCGTCGTGCACCGTGCAGCGAGGTTCCGGCGCGGCTTCCAACGCGCCCAGCGCCGGCTTGACGCCGCAGCAGCTGCGGAGCGCATACGGTCTGCCGCCCGCGTCGAGCGGTGCGGCGATCGGCGGCCCGACGGTCGCGATCGTCGATGCGTACAACGACAAGAGCGCCGAGAGCGACCTGGCGACGTACCGGTCGCAGTTCGGCTTGCCCCCGTGCACCTCCAAGAACGGATGCTTCTCGATCGACATGATGACCGGCGCGAAGATTGCGCCGGGGCAGTACAAGAAGCTCGACGGCGGCGTCGCGCAGACGACGTGGAACGACGAGATCGCGCTCGATCTCGCCATGGCGTCGGCGGCGTGCCCCATCTGCAAGATCGCGCTCGTCGAAGCGGGCGGACAGGATCTCGACAGCCTCGCCGTCGCGCTGAATGCCGCGGCCGCGCTCAATCCGTCAGCGATCGGCGTGAGCTGGGGCGTCGTCGAGAACGGAAACGTCGCGAACATCGACGCCGACGCGCAGGCCGCGCTTCAACCACCCGGGCATCCCGATCGTCGCCGCCGCCGGCGACCTCGGTCAGGTGCAGTTCCCTGCATCGTCGCCGTACGTGACCTCCGTGGGCGGCACGACGCTCGCGCAGTCGCCGGGTACGGCGCGCGGATGGTCGGAGACCGTCTGGAGCGGCAGCGGGAACGGCTGCAGCGCGCTCTACCAGGCGCCGCCGTGGCAGAACGGATCCGCGGCATGCTCCGGCGCGCGAGCGGTCCCCGACGTGTCGTTCATCGCTGATGCGAACCCTGGTGTCGCCGTGTACGAGACCGCGCAGGGCGGCTGGATCGTCCTCGGCGGAACGAGCATCGGCGCGCCGTTCGTCGCCGGTCTGTACGCCGCGGCGGGCAACTACGGCTCCGCCGCGACCGGCGCGGCGGCACTCTACGCGAATGCCGCCTCGCTCAACGCGGTGGTCGGCGCGAACGGAAGTCCGAACGGTCTGAGCGGGTTTTAGCGGGTACCGCCGCCGCGGTGACCGCGTCGTGATGCCAAGGCGCCTTCGAGCTGTGCGGCGGCCCGGTCGACGAGCGCGGGATCGGCGTTTCGGAACTCCGCCCACGTGAGGTTCGTCGTCGTCAGGCGGATGGGCTGGTGCGTCCGGAAGACCGGCCCGCCGGCGTTCGTGAAGAGCGCGGCGTAGGCGTCCAGCCCCCGCGCCGCCGTGTCGACCGACGGAACGTCCCGGGTCAGCTCGTAGCGCTCCACGTCGAGGAGCTCGAGCAGTCGAGCCGACGATGCGGCGTCGAGACGCTCGATGAGCGGCCGCAGGTCGAAAAATTCGTCGCACGGCACTGCGTCGCGCACGGCGCGGCAGAGGCCGTTCTGCGGCAAGCCGAGCCGCTCGGCGATCAGCCCGTTGAAGAGCCGCGTGAGCTCGGTCAACCGCCAGTCGCGGCGCGCGTTCACGCGCTCCGCACGCGCGAGCGCGCTCACGATCCCGTCCGGCAAGCCGAGCGCGCGCAAGAGATCGCGCAGCGCGCTGCCGTCGCGCTCGACCGCGGCGTCGTACGAAACGGCCGCGACGGCGGACGCGCCGAAGGCGTCGGTCGCGCGCGCCAGCACGAGGTCGAAGCGATGGTCGATGTGCGGAGCGACGGGATCGCACACCATGGCGAGATACTCCTCGAACGTTTGCGCGTCGCGACGCATGCAGTTCTGCGTCCAGCGCGACGGCAGGAAGCCCGACCAGTGCCGGAAGCACGCGACGTATCGGATGTCGTGGCCGTCGAGGCACGCGGCGACCGCCCGCAGATGCTCCGCGGAGAACGTCGAGAGCGTCTCGTGCGAGATCAGCACCGTGTGCGCTCGCAGGCGCGCGGCGTCCTCGACGAGGCCGCGGACCGTCGCCTGCCACGTCGCATCCTCCGCACTGCGAATCGCACGCACCGGAACGGCCCGCACGCTCGGGCACACGATGCCGTGTGCGAGCAGCAGCTCGCGATTGGCGGCCAGCGCCGCCTGGAGCGATGTCGTGCCGGTCTTGTGCATCCCGGCGTGGAGGACCACTCGTAACGGCGCGCTCACGTGACGCTGCGCCGCACCGCGCAGCGGCGACGATGATCCGCCAGCATCGCGTGCAGCCGCGCACACGCATCGGCGGCCGCCGCGTCGTTCACGAGGTTCCGGCGTTCGAGCGGATCGGCTTCCAGGTCGTACAGCGCCACGGGCTGCGCGTCGCCGTCGAACTCGCACTTCGCCGACGCCGTCCGAATCATCGTGCTGTTCCGAAATTCCGACGCGACGTAGTCGCGTGCATGACTCGAGGTTCCGTCGGCGATGGCGCGCAGCGAGCGCGCGGGCGAGCCGTCCGGCCACGGCAGCCCCGCGTAGTCGAGAATCGTCGGCCCGACGTCGATCAGCTCGACGAGCGCGTTCGACCGAGCGCCGCGGGGCGCCGCGTGCGGCGGCTTCACGATCAGCGGCACGTCGACCGCCGCGTTGAAGAACACGAATTTGTAGACCAGACCGTGATCGCCGTTCATCTCGCCGTGGTCCGACGTGAACACAATCAACGTGTCGTCGTAGCGGCCGGACGATCGCAGCACGGCGACGATCTCGCCGATCAGGTCGTCGATCAGCGCGACGTTGCCCGCGTAGTTTGCACGCAGCGCGGCGATCTCATCGCCGCGCAGGTCCAGCGCGTGCCCGCGGGCGCGCGCACGGTTCAGCTGCTCGGCCACGAGTCCGACGGGCTCGCCGTCGTCGGACGGTATCGCCGCAGGGATGTCGCCTTCGCGAAACAGGCGATCGTACGGCTCCGGCGCGTCCCACGGTTCGTGAGGTCCCGCGAAGCTCACCCAGCAGAAGAACGGCTCGGGACGGTCGTATGCAGCGAGATAGTCCCGCGCGCGCCGGCCGACGTACGTGTCGTAGTAGTGCTCTAGGCCGAGAGGCGAGGGACGTACGAGCCACGGCCGCGTGGCGAGGCGATCGCTCAGGTCGTCCACGAACGCACGCCAGAGCCCCGCGCGTTCCCACGCGTCGCTGATGTTCGAGCGTACGACCGCGCTCGAGCGCGGTCCGGCGATCTCGTCGACGTCGGCGAAGCCGTAGGCGCGCATGAGGGAAAGACCGTCGCGCAGATCGCGGCTTGCGTGCGCGCTCTGGTGAAAGTGCGTCTTGCCGAACACGCTGGTGCGATAGCCGGCGGCCGCCAGAGGCTTCGTCCATGTCCACGCCTCCGGCGAGAGCCGGACGGGCGAGTTGTCGGTCACGCCGATCTGTCCGGGCAGCAGCCCGGTCGCGAGGGCGAAGCGCGCCGGGATGCAGGCCGGCGCGTTGGTGACCGCGTTCTCGAACGTCGTCCCATCCGCGGCCAGCGCGTCGAGCGCGTCGGTGCGTCCAAAGCCGCCGACGTGCCGGAGCGCGTCGCGGCGGAACTGGTCCGCCATGATGAAGAGCACGTTGCAGGGGCGGGCCATGCTGCGTGTGGGCGCCTTCGCCCAGGTCGCCGCGTCAGCCCGCTCGGCGTGCGCGGCCGCACTCTAACTAGATTCTTAGTCGACTTTCAGCGACGCTGCACGTACGCTGTGAACGAAATCCTAAGAAACTAGTTGAGGAGTGTCCGATGACCGCTTCGCTCGTTCTCGTCCGGTCCGTCGCCGCCGCTGTGCTCGCCGCGGCACTGCTCGCGCTCGGTGTCGACCTCGCGCAAACCGCATACCATGCCTCGCGGACGGCAAGCACCATCGTGCTCACCGCCGCCTGACGGCGCGCAAAAGCCCGCCGGAGCGGATATCGGCGGGCTTTCCGGTCGTGGTGGAGGTGAGGAGACTCGAACTCCTGACCCCTTACATGCGAAGCAAGTGCTCTACCAGCTGAGCTACACCCCCACGGCCGACGGAGGATTGTACCTCGCAGGCCGTTTCCCTGTCCAGCGCGCGGGCCGTCACGCGAGCCAGATGTAGCGAGCGACAAGCAGCGCGGCGACGGCGTACAGGAGCGGCTGGACGGCGCGCGCGCGGCCGGTGAGTGCGGCGATCGCCGCGTACGAGCTCACGCCGAAGCTCACGCCGTTCGCGATCGAGAACGTCAGCGGCATCGCGATGATCGTCGGGAAGACGGGCACGGAATCCCGGTAGTCGTCCCATGCGATCTCGCGCAGCCTGGGCATCATCATCGCGCCCACGACGACGAGGGCCGGCGCGGTGGCAGCGGCGGGCACGGCGCCCGCGATCGGCCACAGGAACGTCGATGCGAGGAACAGCACCGCGATGACGCACGCGGTGATGCCCGTCCGGCCGCCGTCCGCGATGCCGCTGGCGCTCTCGATGTACGCGGTCGTCGTCTTCGTACCGAGCGCGGCGCGGATCATCGCAGCGAGGCCGTCGCACGCGAACGTGCGCCGTGCGCGGCATGTCGCCGTGCGCGTCCATCACGCCGGCGCGCGTCGCGAGTCCCACGAGCGTGCCCGTCGCGTCGAAGAAGTCGACGAACAAGAACGTGAACACGATGCTGGCGATGCCGAGCGAGATCGCGGCGTGCACGTCGAGCGCGCCCGACAGGCCGGACGGTACGACGGGCCACGCGACCGCGCCGTTCGGAAATCCGCCGAACGCGACGAGAGTCGCCGGGTCGGCGACGACGCCGCCGGCATTCTTCAACCCGAGAAACGCGAGGAACACGCCGATGCCGGCCGTCACGGCGATCTTCAGCGGTTGGGGAATACCGCGCGACGACGCCCATCAGCGCGCTGCCGATTGCCGCCGCGAGCGCCGTGACGACGAGCAGCTTCGCGAACCCGTTCGGGATCACGATCGCGTTCCCGAGCACCTGCGGGTTGACGAACAGCACGTACGACATCGTGAGGAACGTCGTCACGCCCGCGCGCACCTCGACGCCCCATGTGCTGCGGGCCGCCGTCAGTCCGAAGTATCGGTCGAGCACGCGGCTCCTGCGCCCGGCGGCCGCGCGGGGCCTCGCGCACGCGATGCGAAGGGACCCTACGCCGTTGCGCCGAGACTCTGCGGTGATGCTCATCCGCCGTCCCGCCGCGGTCGCGTGCGCGATCCTCGCGCTCGCCGCGTGCTCGCGGGCTCCGGAAACACGCGTGCCCGGTCCCTTGCGCGTCGTCGCGACGACGTCGACGCTCGCGTCGATCGCAAACGGCGCGATCGGTGCTTCGGTGCACGTGGTGTCGCTCGTTCCGGTCGGGGTCTCGCCCGAGGATTTTCAGCCCTCGCCGGACACCATCGCTTCGCTGCACGACGCGGACGTGCTCGTCGAGAACGGGGCGGACCTGGAGGCCTGGCTGCAGAGCACGATCCGGAACGCTGCGAACGCGCGCCTCAAGATCGTCGTGTGCACGAACGGCCTGCCGGTGGTCGGCGGCAACCCGCATCTCTGGATGGATCCCGAGTTCGCGCGCGCGTACGCGCGCCGCATCCGTGATGCGGTCATCGAAGCCGACGCCGCACATGCGCCCGCCTACCGCGCGGCGGCTCGCGCATACGACGCGCAGCTCGTCGCGTTGACCGCGCGAACGCGCCGCAAGGTCGCGACGATCCCGCCGGCGCAGCGCGCGATGATCGTGTTCCACAACGCGTTCGACTACTACGGGCGCCGGTTCGGCTTGCGTATCGCCGGCGCGATCGAACCGGTCGCCGGCGCGGAACCGAATCCCGCGCACATCGCGGAGTTGGCACAGCTCGCGCGCGCCGAGCACGTGCGCGCGGTCTTCGCGGAGCACGAGTACAGCGACAAGCTCGCGCTCACGCTCGCGGCGAGCGCGGGCGGCCTGCGCGTCGCGTTTCTGTACGACGACTCGCTCGGTACCAACGCCGCCGTCGACACGTACGTCGGGATGATCGACACGGACACCGACACCATCGTGAGCGCGCTGCGCTGATGGCGCGCGCCGTGCAGTCGCACGAGCCGGCCGTGCTGTTGCGCGACCTGCACGTCCGGTACGACCGTGTCGAAGCGCTTCAAGGCGTGGACGTCGAGCTCGCGCGCGGCATCGCGCTCGGCATCGTCGGACCGAACGGCTCCGGAAAATCGACGCTGCTGAAGGCCGTCGCGGGGCTCGTCACGCCGTCCGAAGGCACGGTGCGCGTGGGCGGGCTCGCGCCGCGCGACCTTCCGCCGGGCACGATCGGGTACGTGCCGCAAGTGGAAGACGTCCATTGGCAGTTTCCCGTGAGCGTGCGCGACGTCGTGACCATGGGACGCTATCCGCGCGTCGGACCGTTTCAGCGCTTCTCCGCGCACGATCGGCGCGCGGTCGCACGCGCGATCGACGCGCTCGATCTCGGCGAGATCGCCGATCGCCACATCAGCCAGCTGTCCGGCGGACAGCAGCAGCGCACGTTCGTCGCCCGCGCGATCGCGCAGGAGCCGCTGCTGCTGCTCCTGGACGAGCCGACGACGGGCGTCGATGCCGCGACGGAGGACGCGCTGCTGCGGCTCGTGCGCGGGCTCGTCGCCGACGGCCTGCCCGTGCTGATGACGACGCACGACCTCGACCGCGCGCCCGAGTGGTTCGACCGGCTCATCGTCGTCGACCGCAAGGTTCTCGCCGAGGGCACACCCGACGACGTGCTCGCGTCGGGCGCGTACGCCGGGATCCGCGAGCACACGCACGTGCACGGCCATCGAAGATAGTGGCCATGGACCGAGCGCAGCAGCATCGCGAGCGTTCCGTAACGAGGGCGCAGCGGCTGTAGAATGGACGTTCTGGCGCCGTTTCAAGCGGACTTCATGCAGCGCGCTTTCGTCGTGGCGGTCGTCGTCGGCGCGCTCTGCTCGTCGATGGGGACGTACGTCGTGCTGCGCCGGCTGTCGTTCATCGGCGACGGCCTCGCGCACGCGTCGTTCGCGGGGATCGCGATCGCGTACCTGCGCGACGCGAACTTCTACGCCGGCGCTGCGGCGGCGACGATCGTGACCGCTCTCGGCATCGGGTTCGTGCACCGGCGCGCGCGCGTATCGCTGGACACGTCGATCGGCGTGCTCTTCACCGCGGCGTTCGCGCTCGGCGTCTTCCTCATGTCGCGCTCGCCGCGCGCGACCGTCGATCTGCAGAGCTTTCTGTTCGGGAGCATCCTCGGCGTCTCGCCCGCCGACGTGCTGACCGTCGTCGTGCTCGCCGCAATCGTCGCGATCGTCGTCGCCGCGCTGTGGAGGCCGCTGCTCTATACCTCGTTCGATCCGATCGTCGCGCAGGCCGCCGGCGTGCGCGTCGCTCTCGTCGACTACGTCCTGCTGGTCGTGCTCGCCGTGACGATCATCGTGTCCCTGCAGGCCGTCGGCATCGTGCTCGTCGCGGCGCTGCTCGTCACGCCGGCCGCCGCCGCGTCGCTGCTCACGAAGCGGTTCATCCCGATGATGGCGACGTCGTGCGCGTTCGGCGTGTTCTCCGGCGTCGGCGGACTGTACGCATCGTACGAGCTGCACGCATCATCGGGCGCGACGATCGTGCTGCTCGCGACGCTCGTGTTCTTCGCGGCTCTGGCGGTCAGCGGAGCGCGGCGACGGCGGCGCGCTCTCTGATCGAACCGATGCCCGAGACGGCATCGAATCCCGTCGTCACGCCGCAGCCGTCGTTCTGGATTCCCGGGCAGCCCTTCACCAGCGGCGGCGGCGTCGGCAAGATGCCGCGATAATTCTTCGGGAGCGGAAGACGCCGAGGGCGCAGCGTGTTGTCTTTCCAGCCGCGGTCGTTCTCGCGCGTCACGTCGCGAAATGCTTGCGGCGCCGCGCGCGCGAGTACGTACAGATCGGCAACCGTCAGAAGGCGCTTCTCCGGCGCAACCAGGCTGTTGATCGCGGCGAGCTCGCCGGCGACGAGCGACGCGCTCTCGCTCGTCCCGCCGACGCCGCCCATGCCGTAGCCGTGCCAATACACGCGCAGGTGCCCGGCCGCGTCCGCGGAGACGTCCGGCACGATGCGATTCTTCACGTAGCCCGGCGAGAACAGGAAGTCGCCGGGCGCGTTCTGCCATGCCGGACGCGGCTCGGTCGAGATGCCGCCGCCGCCGGCGTGATCGAGGTCGTTCCACGGTGCTTCATCGGCGACGCCGTCGCGGTCGCCGAGCTGCGTGCCGCCGGCGCAGATGACCGTCGTGAGCACGCACGGGTATGCGACGCGCGGACGCTCGATGCCGGGCTCCTTGTACCCGTACGCACCGTCATCGCCGGCGGGAACGACGAGTGGGATGCCGCGCACGATCGCTTCGAGGTACGGCAGCGGCGTCTGGCCGTAGCGCGCGCGCACGGGACCGTCGGCAGGTCCGACGACGACGGGCAGCACGACGACGGTGGGATCGAGATCGAGCGCGCGCGCGAGCGCGAGCGTCGCGTCGTTGCCGCCGCCGCACACGTCGTCGTAGTCGGCGATGGTCTCCGCGAGCGGCGCCATCGTCACCGCCGCGCTGACGTCGAGACCCGCTTCCTGTCCGCGATCGTCGCGCCCGCACTCGCTCGATGCGTTCTTGAAGACGTAGCTGCGTTCGCTCACGCGGCTCATCGACGCGCCGGGCGGCGGACCTTCGGATGCGAGAAACTTGCGGACGTCGTTCGTGTCGTAGCGGTCCGAGGCGTCCTCGACGAGCACGATGCGCTGATTCGCACCGCCGCCGTCGATGGCGTCGGTCATCGAGCGGAACCGCACCGGCTCGTACCAGTCGCCGCGAAAGTAGGTGAACGACGGGCGTGTGTCGGCGAGCCGCGGTGACGTCGCGACGACTGCGCCGCGCACGTCGCGGACGTTCGCGAACGCGACGTTCAGCGCTGCGTTCGGCGCGAGCACCGTGCGCGTGCCGTCGGTGTACTTGAGCCAGCGCGCGCCGAAGAGGCGCTCCGCTTGCGGGATGCGGATGAGCCCGCCCGAGACGAGACCGTCGCCGGCGGTCTCGACGTCGGTCGCTCCGGCGTTGCGCAGCATCTGCGCGACGGCGCGCGCCTCCGGCACGCGGCCGAACCGCTCGACGAACTGCGCGAACGTGAGCGGATGCCGGTGCGCGGGGTCGTTCGGGTCGCTCATGCGCGCCGCCAAGCCGTCGAGGTCGGCTTTCGGCTGCAGCTCGATCGCAAGGTGCAGCGTCGTGCGCGGATCCGCCGGACCCGCCTCGCGCATGCCGGCGACGGCGGCCGACGGTACGACGATGCGGGATGACGCGGCCCGGACCGACGAGAGGGCCGAGCCGACAAGCAGGAGCAGCGCCGCGCAACCGACGATCCAGCGATACCGTTGTAAGGTCAACCGCGTCCTTTCCCGAGAAAGCCCGTTCGATGCAACGCACCGCGTTCATCCGCAGTCTCATCGCGACGGCCGGCGTCACGCAGCTCGGCCACATTCTTCCGGCGTCGGCGGCGATCGACGAAGCGGCGGTGGGCCGCGAAGTGTTTGCGCAGCTGCGCGACGACGGCGAACTGCTCTTCGACTCGCCGTTCTACGAGCATCTGAACGAAATCGGTGCGGTCATCTCGGAGACGGTGCGTTCGCGCTATCCGTATCCGATCCGCTACTACATCGTGCGCGGCGATTCGGCGAACGCGTTCTCCGTGCCGGGCGGCAATATCTACATCAACGAGCCGCTGCTCCGCCTCGCGAAGAACCGCGACGAGCTCGCGGGCGTGCTCGCGCACGAGACGGGCCACATGGTGCTGCACCACGTCGCGCAGCACATGGCCGCGCTGCAGAAGAAAAGCGTGCTCGCCACGGTGCTCTCGACCGCGGCGCAGATCCTGGTCGGTCCGATCGTGGGCGCCGCGGTCGATTACGGCTCGCAGTACGGCGTCGCGGGCAGCGACGCCGCGCAGTCGCGGCACATCGAGGCGCAGGCGGACGAAGAAGGCGCGCGCATCATGGCTGCGACCGGCCAGTACAATCCGTGGGGCATGGTCTGGTTCTTCCAGATCATGACCGAGACGTACGGAGCGGGCAAGCGATGTGGCTGCGCGATCATCCGCTCGACAAGCAGCGCATCGAAGACCTCGAGCACGAGTTCGCGGCCGATCCGTCCGTGTTCGGCAAGTTCAAGGACACGCAGCAGAAGGACGTCGCGTACTGGTAGCGCGCTACGCGGCGAAGTGCACGCGCGTCGTGCCGTCCGGCGACACCGCGATCGCCAGCTGCGCATTGCCCGGACGCCGCGCGCCGTCCCATGCCGCGATCGCGGCTTGCAGACGCGCCAGCATCTCGCCGTGCGCGCCGAAGCCGCGCAGGACGGCCTCGCGCGCGCCGGACGGTGCGAAAACGACGAGCGCGTTCGCGTCGGCGAGCCCGATCGTCGAGGCGAAGCCGTACTCGGCCACCGGCTCGCGCCCCATGTTCGGGACGATGCCGCGCTCCGCCATGGCACCGTACGCCGTCAGCGTGCAGAACGCGTCGTCGCCGAGCGCGAGCCGGAGCGCGACGCCGTTCCACACGTCCGCCGCGGTGATGCGCCGGACCGCGCGCGTGTCTGCGACTCGCGCCGCGCAGCGCGCCGGCGAGCGTGTCTGCGTGCAGCCCGTTCGCACGGTGCGCGAACACGCGCAGCGCGATCGACGGATCGCCGAGCGCGACCGTCGCGGTGTCCGACGACGCGGACGGACCGCGCAGCATCATGAACGCCGCGTCGACGACGGCGCGGCTCTCGAGTCCGGACGCGCTGCGCTCGAACG
Organism: Vulcanimicrobiota bacterium; assembly: GCA_963841685.1. Lineage (GTDB taxonomy): Bacteria > Vulcanimicrobiota > Vulcanimicrobiia > Vulcanimicrobiales > Vulcanimicrobiaceae > Vulcanimicrobium. The sequence continues at coordinate 1,010,457 of CAWJDU010000001.1, read as the reverse complement.
CGATCGACCTTTTGCAGCGAGCGGATCGTGAGCGGCGCGACGAGGCGTCCGCCTTCGCGCAGCTGCGCGATCCATGCCGGCGGGATCCGGTCGACGCCGACCGTCGCAATGACGGCGTCGTACGGGGCGCCGTCCGGCGTCGCCGAGCGCGCCGTCGCCGCAGACGATGCGCACGCGGCCGTAGCCGTGCGCTTCGAGACGTCCGCGCGCGTCGGCGGCGAGCTGCGCGTCGAGATCGACCGCTCACCACGTCGCCGCGCGCTCCGACCAGCTCCGCGAGCAGCGCGGCGTTGTAGCCGCTGCCCGTGCCGATCTCGAGCACGCGGTCGCCCGCGCGCACGTGCAGCAGCTCCAGCATGACGGCCATGATCGCCGGCTGCGACGACGAGCTGATCGGCACGCCGTTCTCGAGCTTGATCGCGATGGAACGGTCGGCGTACGCGTCCTGCGCCGCGACGCTCGGCACGAACGCGTGGCGCGGAACCTGCGCGAACGCCGAAGCGACCGCGTCGGTTCGCACGTCGCCGTGCGCGCGCAAGCGGTGCACCAGCTGCGCGCGCAGCGCTTCCATCAGTCCGGCTCGCGCACCACGCGGTACCGCTCGCCGTCGCGGTCGAGATAGCCGGCGGTCGCGAGCGCGTCGAGCACCTCGACCGTCGCCGCGCGCTCGTTCTTGTTCGGCATCCCCGCCCATTGCAGGGCGACGTCGTGGACGTCGAGCACGTCGCCGCTCCGGAGCAGATCGCGCACGAACTCCTCGCGCAGCTTCACGCGCTCCATGCGGCGCCGTACCGGCTCGAGCGCCGCGTCGAAGCCGGCCGGCGCGTCGGACGTCGCGAGCTGCTCGGGTATCCGCGCGCGCGTGCCCTCGCGTCGAGCGCCTGCGTCGCGGGCGCGAGCGCCGGCGCACCCTGCGCGCCGACGAGCGCGGGATTGCGCTCGAGCACGGCGTCGGTGAGGCGCGGAAACAGCTCGGCGAGGCCGACGAACATCGTCTGCCATGGCACCGCGTTCAGCACGCGCGGCCGCGTCCGCACGGCGAGCAAGATTTTGCGCGCCACGTCTTCGGGCGTGACGAGCAGCGGCGGCGGCCCGCCGGGCATGCCGGCGCGCGTCATGAACGGCGTGTCGACGGCGCCGGGATCGACGTACGTCACGGCGATGCCGTCCGCTTTGAGCTCGCGCCGCAGGATCGACGTCGCGGAGCGCGTCGCCGCCTTCGACGGCGGGTACGCGCCGAGGCCGCCGACCGGCACGCGCGCGACGCCGCTGCCGAGCATGAAGACATGGCCGCGCGAAGCGCGCAGCATCGGCAGCGTCTCGCGCACGAGCGCCACCGGGCCGATGACGTGCGTGCCGAACTGGTCCCGCAGCGCGGCGTCGGTCTGCGTGGACAGCGGGCCGGACGCGACGTGTCCCGCGTTGTTCACGAGGACGTCCACGCCGCCGAATGACTCGAACGCGAGCCGCGCGATCGCGCCCGCGCTCGACGGATCGGCCACATCGAACGTGCCCGTCACGACGCGTGCGCCGTCCGCTTCGATGCGCTCGCGCAGCGATGCGAGGCCCTCGCAGGCTGCGCGCGATCGCGACGACCGCGTATCCCGCGCGCGCCCGCCCGAATCGCGAGCGCGCGTCCGATCCCGCTCGATGCGCCGGTGACGACGATCGTGCTCATCTTCGCGTGGCCGCGCGGCTCTCGTCGAGCGCGCGCTTCGCGGCTCCCATCATGAAGTTCGCATCGCTCGAGACGCCGATGAACCGGTAGCCCATCGACGCGACGCGCACGGCCATCGCCGCATCGCGTGCCAGGAACCCGGCAACCTTCGCCACGCCGTTCGTCGCATCGGCGACGCGTTGCACGAGCGCCATGTACCGTTCGTCGTGGTCCCAGACGTCGGGCCAGCGCGCACCCATCGACGCCGCAAGGTCGTTCGGTCCGACGAACACGCCGTCGATCCCCTCGACGGCGACGATCGCGTCGATGTTGCGCACCGCGAGCTCCGTCTCGATTTGCACGAGCACGACGACGTTCGCGTTCGCGCGGTCGAAGTACGTCATCGCGTCCGTCTCGAACGCGAGCGGCGTGCGGATGCCGCCGCGGCTGCGCTCGCCGAGCGGCGGAAAGCGCGCGTCCCGCACGACGCTGCGTGCATCCTGGACGCTGTTGACGACCGGAACGATGATGCCGGAGCAGCCGAGATCGAGCGCGCGCTGAATCTGCGACGACTCGTTCCATGCCGGCCGCACGAACGGCGCGCACGGACGCGTGCGGATCGCGGTCGCCATCGCGGCCGCATCCGAGAGCGCGACCGGTCCGTGCTCCATGTCGATCAAGAGCCAGTCCCAGCCGAGGCTCGCCATCGCTTCGGCGACGAGCCCGTCCGAGAACGAGAGCCATGCTCCGAGCACCGTGTCGCCCTCGCGCAGCCGCCGCGCGAGAGCGTTTTCCCGCATCGTGGTGTCCATATCGGCGGCTCGGTGTTCGACGGCGCCGCGTCGTTCCCGCGCCCAGGCGCGACGAAGGGCCCGGCGGCCGTGCGCTGGACGCCGGCCCCGCTCCGCCGGACGGCGGGCGAGGGCGCCCGCCCGAACGGCCCGAACGCGCACGGCGATGAGCGCACCGCCCCGCGTCGGGATCATCATGGGCTCGACGTCCGACCTCGAGACGATGCGCGCGGCCGCGACGACGCTGCAGGAGCTGGGCATCGCGTTCGAGCTGCGCGTCGTGTCGGCGCACCGCACGCCGGACTTGATGTTCCGCTACGCGAGCGAGGCGCGCGCACGGGGCATCGAGGTCATCATCGCGGGCGCCGGCGGCGCGGCGCACCTGCCCGGCATGGTCGCGACGAAAACGCGCTTGCCGGTGATCGGCGTCCCGGTTCAGTCGAAAGCGCTGAACGGCATCGACTCGCTGCTGTCGATCGCGCAGATGCCCGCGGGCGTTCCGGTCGCGACGATGGCGATCGGGGGCGCCGCGAACGCCGCGCTGCTGGCCGCGCGCATCCTCGCGCTGCACGACGGCGACGTCGCGCGCGCGCTCGAGGAGCGCAGCGCGCGCCTCGCGGCCGAGATCGAAGCGATCACGCTGTGATCCGCACGATCGGCATCTTGGGCGGCGGACAGTTGGGGCGCATGCTGACCCTCGAGGCAAAGCGCATGGGCTTCCGCGTCGCGACCCTCGAGCCGCTGCCCGATTCACCGACCGGCCAAATCGCGGACGAGCAGCTCGTCGCCGCCTATGACGACGTGCGCGCGATCGGCGAGCTCGGCGCGCGCACCGACGTCGTGACGTACGAGTTCGAGAACATCCCGCTCGAGTCGGTACTCGCGCTCGAATCGGACAAGCGCGTCGTGCATCCCGGCTCGCGTGCGCTGCGCGTCACGCAAGACCGCATCCTCGAGAAGACGTTCGTGCGCGAGTGCGGCATCCCGATCGCCGATTTCGCACCCGTCCGCACGGTCGCCGAAGCCGACGCCGCGGAGCGCGCGATCGGTTATCCCGGCGTGCTCAAGACGACGCTCGGCGGATACGACGGAAAAGGACAATGGGTCGCGCGCTCGCGCGGCGACGTCGACGACGCGCTCGCCGCGGCGAAGGGGCGCGCACTGATCTGGGAGCGGTTCGTGCCGTTCGAGCGCGAGCTGTCGATCATCGCGGCGCGCAACGAGCGCGGCGAGATCGTCGCCTTCCCCGCCTCGGAGAACCAGCACGATCACGGCGTGCTCGCGACGACCATCGTGCCGGGACGCGTTCCGGCGGCGATCGCGGAGCGCGCGCGCGCGTACGCGACGACGATCGCGACGCGGCTCGCCGTCGTCGGCACGTTCTGCGTCGAGTTCTTTCAGACGGGCGACGATCTGCTCGTCAACGAGATCGCGCCGCGCGTCCACAACAGCGGTCACTACTCGCTCGACGCGACCCAGATCAGCCAGTACGAGCTGCACGTGCGCGCGATCTGCGGCTTGCCGCTCGTCGAGCCGCGCCAGTTCATGCCGGCCGTGATGGTCAACATCCTCGGCGCCGGCACGGGCGACACGCTCGACGGCGTCGAGCAGCTGCTGCGCGAGCGCGATCTGAAGCTGCACGTCTACGGCAAGGCGCACGCGGCGCTGCGCCGCAAGATGGGACACTTCACCGTGCTCGGTGAGACGATCGACGACGCGCTCGCGAAGGCGGAGACCGGACGCCGCGCGCTGCACTGGGTCGAAGACCGCGCCGCTGCGCTGCGATGAACGACGCCGACGAGAAGCGGGAGCTGCGGCGCGGGATCCGGATCGATCTCGTCATCGCCGTCTGCGCGCTGTTCGTGTCGTCGCTTGCAACCGCCGCCTCGATGTGGCAGACGCGCGTGGTCGGCGAGCAGCTCAGCGCGCAGGTCTGGCCGTACGTCTCGTTCTCGGTCGGTTTCAGCTCCGACCTTTTCACGGTGTCGATCGCGAACGACGGGCTCGGTCCGGCCGTCTTGCGCACCGCGGGCCTTTCCGTCGACGGCAAGCCGGAGTCGTCGTTCGTCGACGCGCTGCACGCAATGCTCGGGCCGGACCTGTTGCGGCGCGCGAAACGCGCCGGAGACCGCGGTGCTTCGGCGACGTACGATACCGGCGGGCCGGGATCGGTGCTGCGCGCGGGCACGTCGGCCACCGTGTTCGCGTTCCGCAGCAAGAGGTGGGCGCCGGCGCTCTATCGCGACTGGCAGCGCCTGAAGATGCGCGTCTGTTACTGCTCGATCGAGGGTTCGTGCTGGACGAAGGACGGTCAGTCGGACGATCCGCGGCCCGTGCGCGCGTGTCCCGCCGAACCGCTGAACGCGCTGAGCGCGAACCCGACGATTCAGAAGCTCTAGCCGCTACGCGCGCTCGTACGCGACGGTGCCGCTCTTGATCACGACGCGCGGCGCGCGCAGCGCGCGGACGTCCGCGCCCGCATCGCCATCGAGCACGAGCACGTCGGCGGGGCGACCGGCAGCGAGCACGCCGGCGTCGACGCCGAGCAGCTGCGCCGCGGTCGACGTCGCGGCCGACAGCGCTCGCTGCGGCGTCATGCCCAGGACGGTCGACATCAGCTCGACCTCGTAGGCGTAGTCCTCGTGCTTGTTGTACGGCGTCCCCGCGTCGGAGCCGCCGGCGATCGTCACGCCCGCGTCGTACGCGCGGCGGATGTTGTCGCCGGCCTGCCGGTAGATCTCGGTCGCCTTCCGCACGACGTAGTCGGGCTGCGCACCGCCCGCGATGTTCTCGTAGATCCGCCACACCGCGGCGAGCGTCGGCACGAGATATGCGCCGCGCGCCTTGAACAGCTCGATCGCCTCGTCGTCGAGCAGGTGGCCGTGCTCGACCGACGTGACGCCGGCGCGGAGCGCGTTCTTGATCCCGTTCGTGCCGATCGCGTGCGCCGCGACGCGCATGCCGTGCGTGTGCGCCTCGTGGATCGCCGCGCGCATCTCCTCTTCGCTGAGCTGATCTTGTCCCGGCACAGCGCCCTTCGTGAGCACGCCGCCGGTCGCGATCAGCTTGATGCACGTCGCGCCTGCCTTGCGCTGCTCGCGCACGGCCTTGCGCGCGTCCCACGGTCCATCCGTCTCACGACCGACGAAGTAGCCGTGGCCGCCGGTCATGCAGAGCGCGCGACCCGCGGCGACGATGGTCGGGCCGGTGTGATCGCCGCGCGCGATGGCATCGGCGACGGCGATCGCGTTCGCGTCGACGCCGCCGAGATCGCGCACGGTCGTGACGCCCGCTTCGAGGCTGCGCCGCGCGTTGACGGCGGTATCCAGCGTGCGCTCGACCGGCGTGCGGATCACGTAGAACGTCGCGATGTCGGGCTGCCCGTTCATCTCGAGATGGACGTGGCTGTTGATGAGTCCGGGCACGACGCACCGTGCTTCGATCGTGCGGTCCGCGCCGGCCGCGTCGCCGTCGAGCGCGGTGATGCGGCCGTCCTCGATGACGACCGTCGCGTTCGAGCGAGGCGGCGCGTCGGTGCCGTCGTAGAGCGTTCCAGCGCGAATCGCGATCTTCATCGAAGAACCTTTCACCGGTCCAGCTGCTCCTTGCGGAGAAACCGCGCGACGGTCTCGACGACGCGCGGCCAAACCTTGTCGTCGTGCGCGAAGCGGCGGAAGACCGTCGCGAAGATGTTCGATGCGGCGCCGAGGTTCAAGTGGTTCGCCTCGTCCCAGTCGATGCTGACGGTGGACATCGCGTCGTCGAGCGTCGCCGACTCGATCATCACGACGCCGTCGCTCTGCAGGTGGTACTTGGGCATGCGGCCGGCGACGTGCAGGTACGGGTGCCCGTCCGGCATGACCCACGGCGTGCCGGTCAGCTTCCAGCGCTGCTTTTTCGCGTTGTCCGGATCGGGGACCCAGGTTCCGGAGACGCCGTTCATCCAGGTCATGAACGGCGATGCGACGTCCATGTCGGCGAGCATGTGCGTCGGCATGCGCGCGAGGCGGAGCGTTCCGACGGCGTAGTTCGTCATCAGGCCGCCGTTCGGCGCGGCGATCTGCACCGACGCCGCGATCTCGTTCACGCGTCCGGGGTACGCGCGCAGAAAACCGCGATTGACGAGCCCGCCGGCGCTGTACCCGACGGTCGCGAGCGGGAACGCGTCCGGCTCGCGCGCCTGCATCCGGTCGAGGAACGCGGCGAAGCGATCGATCTCCTCGCGTAGCGGCACATCGCCCGCCGGAAAGATCGCGCAGTCGAATCCGAATGCGGAGAGACCATCCTTGCCGTTGCGGCCGTCGATGAAGGTGCGCATCATCTTCGCCTGCTCGTTCCAGCCCGGGATCAGGACGACGCGCACGGGCGGCGTCAGCCGATCGTCACGAGGGTCTGACCGCCCGCGACGACGTCGCCCGCTTTGACGCGCACCTCGCTGACCGTTCCCGCGACGGGCGCCTCGATGCGGTGCTCCATCTTCATCGCCTCGAGCACGACGAGCAGCGCGCGCGCTTCGACCTCGGCGCCCGGTGCGATCGACACGCTCACGATCTTCCCCGGCATGGGCGATTCGACGACGCCGGATGACACCGCGTGCGCGCCGTGCTCCGCGTCGGCGGCCGGCGGCGGCACGAACGTCCACCGCACGCTGCGGCCGTCGACGCGTAACGGTGCCGCCGTCGCGGTCGAACGTCGCGCCGCGCGCGTCCGGCGCGACGGTGCCGGCTGACGTCCCCCGCGAGCGCCCAACCGCGCGTCGCCGCGCGTGGCGTGCGCGCGCACCGTCACGCCGTCCGTGACGAACGCGAGCGGCACGCCGACGCCTGCGGGACGCCACGCCGCGCCGCGCGCGAGCAACGCGCCGGCGATCCGCCGCACCGTCGCGTCGTCCGGCGCCGCGGGCGCGAGCGCGAACGACGCCATGCGCTCGTCCAAGAAGCGCGTCGTCGTGTCGCCGGCGCGAAACGCCGCGTCTCCCGCGATCGCGCGCAGCAGCGGCAGGTTGGTCGCGATGCCGGCGACCTCGGTGTCGCGCAGCGTCGATGCGAGGCGCGCGACGGCGGCGTCGCGGTCCTCCGCCCACACGATGATCTTCGCGAGCAGCGAGTCGTAGAACACCGGCACGTCGTCGCCCGCGCGAAAGCCGGCGTCGACGCGCACGCCGGGCGCGCGCGGCACGTCGAACGCGACGAGCGTGCCCGACTGCGGCAAGAAGTCGCGCGCGGGATCCTCGGCGTTCAGGCGCGCTTCGATCGCCCACCCGCGCGGCACGAGATCGGCTTGGCTCAGCCGCAAACGCTCGCCGTTCGCGATGCGCAGCTGCTCGTGTACGAGATCGACGCCGTACACCAGCTCGGTGACGGGATGCTCGACCTGCAGCCGTGCGTTCATCTCGAGAAAGTAGAACGCGCCGTCCTCATCGAGCATGAACTCGGCCGTGCCCGCGTTCGTGTAGCCGACGCTGCGCGCAGCGTTCACCGCGGCTTCGCCCATGCGCGCGCGCAAGCCGGAGTCGAGCGCGACGCTCGGTGCTTCCTCGATCACCTTCTGGTGCCGCCGTTGGATCGAGCACTCGCGCTCGCCGAGGTGCAGGGTCGTTCCGTGCGCGTCGGCGAGAATTTGGAATTCGATGTGGCGCGGCCGGCGCAGGTAGCGCTCGAGCAGCACCGTGTCGTCTCCGAACGCCGCAGCGGCTTCGCGTCGTGCGCTCGCGAGGGCCTCGTCGAAGCGCGCGAGATCGTCGACGACGCGCATGCCGCGCCCGCCGCCGCCGGCGCTCGCCTTGATGAGCACCGGCGTGCCGATGCGCGCGGCCTCTTCGCGCAGGCGTGCATCGCTTTGATCGTCGCCGTCGTATCCGGGCACGACGGCACGCCGAACGCGCGCACGCGCCGCTTGGCGTCGATCTTCGATCCCATCGCGGCGATCGCGTCGGGCGACGGGCCGACGAACACGAGACCGGCGTCGACGACGAGCCGCGCGAACGGCGCGCGTTCGCTCAGGAAACCGTACCCGGGATGCACGGCGTCGGCATGCAGCGTCTTCGCCGCCGCGACGATGGCTGCGCCGTTCAAGTACGACTCGGCCGCCGGACCCGGCCCGATGCGTACCGCGTCGTCGAGGACGCCGCGAAATGCCGCGCGCTCGTCCGCATCGGAGTAGACACCGACGGGCGAGATGCCGAGCTCGCGCGCGCCGCGCGCGATGCGGATCGCGATCTCGCCGCGGTTCGCGATCAGCAGCCGGCGGATCACCGCTCGGCCCACGCCGCGGCGCGCCGCTCGAGGAACGCGCGCAGGCCCTCCTGCGCTTCGCTCGTGACGCGCCGGCGCGCGATGGCGCGTGCCGTGATCGCGCGTGAGTCCTCGTACGTCGACGCGACCACTTCGGGCAGCAGCGCTTTGGCCGCCGCGATCGCGCTCGGGCCGGCGCTCGCGAGCTCCTCCGCGATGCGGTCGACGGCGGCGTCGACGTCATCGGGCCGGCACGACCTCGTGCACGAGGCCGATCGCCTGCGCGCGCGCCGCGCCGAAGCGTTCGCCGGTCAGGAACAAGCGCCGCGCGTGCGACAGGCCGATCTTCGCGATCACGAACGGCGTGATGACCGCGGGGATGATGCCGAGCTTCGTCTCGGTGAAGCCGAAGACGGCGGCCGTCGGCGGCGACGACGGCGTCGGCGACCGCGCAGAGCCCGGATCCCCCGGCGATCGCCGCGCCGTGGACGCGCGCGATGACGGGCTTCGGACAGCGGTCGATCGCGCGGTACATGTCGGACATCGCCTCGGCGTCGCGGAGGTTCGCCTCCTCGCTCAGCTCGAGCGCGGAGCGCATCCAGTTGATGTCCGCGCCGCCGCAGAACGCCGCGCCCTCGCCCTGCAGCACGACGACGCGCACGTCGGCCTCGCGGGCCAGCGCCTCGAACGTCTCGCGCAGCGCGGCAATCAGCTCCGCGTTCAAGGCGTTGCGTACCGAAGGGCGAGTCAGGACGACGCGAGCGCGCGCCCCCTCGCGGTCGATACGCAGGACCGCATCAGGCACGGCCTCGGTCGTTCGCCGAGGTCCCCGCGACCGCCCGTCGGGAAGCAACGGGCGATGATCTTCCGACGCCTCCTCACCGTCACGGTCGCCGCCGCGCTCGTCTCCGCGCCGTCGGTGCCGACCCGCGCGCAAACGCCGTCGAGCCCGGCATCCCACGTCGTCGACGTCACGCGCGCCACGCTGTCGAACGGGATGCAGGTCGTCGTGCTGCGCGACACGCTCGCGCCCGTGGTGTCGACGTGGATGAACTACCTCGCCGGCGGCGACGAAGAGCCGATCACCGGGATCGCGCACGCGCAGGAGCACATGATGTTCCGCGGCAGCAAGACGCTGAGCGCCTCGCAGTTCGCGGATACGACCGCGATCACCGGCGGCACGTTCGACGCCGACACGCAGAACGAGATGACGCAGTACTTCTTCGAGATGCCGTCCCAGTATCTCGACGTCGCGCTCAACCTCGAGCGCTCGCGCGCGACCGGCATCCTCGACTCGCAGAAGCTGTGGAACGAGGAGCGCGGCGCGATCACGCAAGAGGTCACGAGCGACAACTCCAACGCGACGTACCGGCTCTACGCGAAGGCCGTGCAGCACGTGCTCGCCGGCACGCCGTACGCCGATCTCACGCTCGGCACGGTCGCAGTCGTTCAAGCGCATCCAGGCGAGCGATCTGAAAGCGTTCTACGATCGCTGGTACCATCCGAACAACGCGATCTACGTCATCGCGGGCGACGTCGATCCGCAGGCGACGATCGCGAAGGTCAAGGCGCTCTTCGGCAACATCCCCGCAGCGAAGCTCCCCGCGCGGCCGGCGGTGCAGCCTGCGGCCGCTCACGCCGCTGACGCTGCACGACAACAGCTCCGACCCGATCGTCACGGTGTTCCTCGCGTACCGCGAGCCTGGCTACGACGACAAGGACTACTTCGCATCGCAGATCCTCAACGACGTGCTGAACAGCCAGCGCGGCGCGCTCTACGAGCTGCAGGCGTCGGGCAAGGCGCTGAACACGTTCGCGCAGTCGCAGACGTATCCGAAGGCCGGCGTCGCGATCGTCGGCGCGTCGGTGCCGGTCACGACGACCGGCGAGACGGCCGTCGCCGCGGTGAAGTCCGTCATCGACGCGTACAAGAAGTCCGGATTGCCGGCCGACCTCGTCGACGTCGCGAAGCAGCGCGAGGTCGCGCAGGCCGAGTTCGCCCGCAACTCGGTGCAAGGCCTCGCGACGCTGTGGAGCCAGACGCTCCCGGTCGAGCACCGCACGCCGGACGAAGAGCTCGCCGACCTCAAGGCGGTAACGGTCGACGACGTCAACCGCGTGCTGCGCACGTGCTACGACGAGTCGACCGCGACCGTTGCGATCTCGACGCCGAAGGAGGCCGCGGGCGCCGCGTTCGGCGAGAAAGAAGGCGAGAACAACACCGTCATCCCGACGGAGCACGCGCCGCTGCCGGCGTTCGCGAAACGGATCCTGCGCAATCTGCGCGTTCCCGAATCGACGATCAGCCCCGTCGTGCAGACGCTGCCGAACGGGCTGAAGCTGATCGTCGTGCCGTCGAGCATCTCGCACACCGCGATCGTGCGCGGCGAGGTGCTCAACGATCCCGGCGTCCAGGAGCCGGCCGGGAAGGAGGGCGTCGCGTCGATCACCGACGGCCTCTTCGCGTACGGCACGCAAAGCTACGACCGGCTCGCGTTTCAGACCGAGCTCGACAAGATCGCCGCGAACGAGACCGCGGGACGCGCGTTCGGCGCGGACGTGCTCACCGAGCACTTCGACCGCGGCGTGGAGCTGCTCGCGGACAACGAGCTGCACCCGGCGTTTCCGCAGCGGGCCTTCGACATCGTCGAAGCAGCAGACGGTCGGATCGCTGACCGGCACGGTGAAGAGTCCCGGAGTACAAGGCCGCGCGTCGCGATGGCCGACGCGCTGTATCCGCCCGGCGATCCCGCGCGACGCACCGACACGCCCGCGACGGCGGGCGCCGTCACGCTCGATGACGTGAAGGCGTACTACGCATCGACGTTCCGCCCGGACATGACGACGATCGTCGTGATCGGCGACGTGACGCCGGAGCACGCGCGCGCGGCGATCGAGAAATCGTTCGGCGCATGGAAGGCGTCCGGACCGCGTCCGAACGTCTTCCCGCCGCCGGTGCCGCCCAACGGGCCCGCGTCGGTCAGCGTCCCTGCCACCGGACGCGTGCAGTCCGAGATGCGGATGAGCGAGACCGTGCCGATCACGTACAACGATGCGGACTATCCGGTGCTGCAGCTGGCCAACACCGTGCTGAGCGGCGGATTCTACGCATCGCTGTTGTTCCACGATCTGCGCGAGCTGCACGGCTACGTCTACACGATCGGCACGGCCCTCACGCCGGGTCGGAACCGCAGCCTGTTCACCGTGACGTACGGTTCCGATCCGCAGAACGTGGCGCGCGCCGCGCGGCTCGTCGTCGACGACCTGTCCTCGCTGCAGAAGAAGCCGATCGACGCCGCCCGTCTGACGCGCGCGAAGGCGCTCGTACTGGGTGAGCTTCCCGTCGCACACGAGTCCTACGACAGCATCGCAGCGGAGCTGATGAACTACGCGGGGACGGATCGCCCGCTCGACACCGACCGGATCATCGCGGCGGCCCAGCTCGCCGCGACGCCGGAACGCGTGCGCGCCGCGATGGCGAAATGGATCCGTCCGAACGCCTTCGTCCGCGTGACGCTCGTGCCGGCGCGGACGTAAGGACGCTTACGGGCGGCGGGAGATGGTCGTGCTAGCATCGCGGCATGCCTGGACTCGGCGCCGCCCTGGAGCGGTTCGCTGCGATGCGCCCGCCTGAGCCCCCGCCGGCGGGCGGCGACGACGCCAACAAGGTCTGGTATCTGCGCCGCAACCGGCTCTTTCTCGAGGCGACCGACGCGGGCATCGTCACCAGCGAGCATCTCTTCACGATGTGCGAGATGCCGCGCGGAACGCGCGTGTTCGACCAAGGCGACACGACACGCATCGTGTACGTCGTCAAGCGGGGCGCGGTGCGCATCGCGCGCGAGACGGCCGACGGCAAGGACGTGACGGTCGCGCTGCTCGGCGCAGGCGACTTCTTCGGCGAGGAGACGCTGTTCGACGACCGCCCGCGCACGACGGTCGCGGTCGTCGTCGAGGACGCGCTGCTCTGCACGGTGCGCGCCGACGACCTCTTCGGACTGCTCTCGCGCGATCCGCAGCTCGCGCTCAACGTCGCGAAGCTGCTCTCGACGCGACTCGACGACGCGCGCGCGACGATGGAGGACCTGGCGTACGCGCGCGTCGGCGACCGCATCGTGCACCTGTACCGGAAGCTGGCGGCGGAGCACGGCGTCCCCGCGCCGGGCGGCACGCGCGTCGAGCTGCGCCTCACCCACGCGGACGTCGCGTCGCTCGTCGGCAGCACGCGCGAGACCGTGTCGGCGGAGCTCGCGAAGCTGGTCGACGGCGGGCGGCTGCGCATGGACGGCCGTTCCGTGATCGTGCCGCAGAACAGCGAGGGATGATGACCGCGATCGCGCTCGCCGAGTGCGCGTGACGCGCATCTACCGGCACGGCATCGCGGCACGCGCTGCGCACTGGCTGTGGACGCTCGCGATCCTCGTGCTCGTGATGAGCGGCCTGCAGGTCTTCAACGCCGCGCCGTATCTCGATGCGTCCGACAAGAGCGATCCCGCGAAGCGCGTCCTGGCGTTCGACGCGGTGCGGACGCCCGCAGGCCCGGCCGGCTACACGATCGTCTTCGGACACCGTGTCCGCACGACGCACCTGTTCGGCTTCACCGACGACGGCGAGCAGGAAGAGGGTCCGCGCGCGTTCCCGGCATGGCTCACGCTTCCCGGACCGCAAGACCTCGCCGACGGGCGCCGCTGGCATCTGCTCTTCGCGTGGGTCATGTTCGCCGCGTGGCTCGCGTACCTGATCTCCGCGGCGGCGCGCGGCACGCTGCGCGAGCTCGTCATGCGCGCGGACGACGTTCGCAAGCTGTGGCCGATGCAGCTGTACTACCTGCGCCTGCGCCGCGAGCCGCCGCCGCACGGCACGTACAACCCGCTGCAGAAGCTCACGTACAACGTCGTGCTGTTCGTGTTCTTTCCGCTGCTGATCCTCACCGGGCTGACGCTCTCGCCCGGCGTCGATGCGGCGTTCCCTTGGCTCACCGCAGCGTTCGGCGGGCGCCAGTTCGCGCGGCTGTGGCATTTCGTCCTCATGGCGCTGTTGCTGGCATACTTCGCGACCCACCTGGTGTTGGTACTCTCGACGGGGTTTCTGAACAACATGCGATCGATGATCACCGGCTGGTACGTTCTGAGGCCGCACGACGGCGTGGGTCCGTGAAGCGCGCGATGAACCGCGGTCTGTTCGTCGTCTCGTCGCTCTCGGCGCTGGGAATGGCAGGCTGCGCGAACGTCGGGGCGTTCAAGGACTCGCTGACGAACGGGCCGTTTCGCGCCGCGCTGCTCTCGACCGAGAAGCTGAACCACGCGGTGATCGGGACGCACGGGCTCGCCCGCGAGTACACGCCGTCGGACATCGACCGGACCTTTCGCGTGAACGGCCTCGACACGCCGAGCGACGATACGTACACGTCGATGGTGCTCGACGGTTTTCGCGCGTACCGACTGGTCGTGGACGGGCTCGTCGAGCGCGCGCAGCGGCTGTCCCTCGCGGAGCTCCGCGCCGCCGGCACGCGCACGCAGATCACGCGGCACGATTGCGTCGAGGGCTGGAGCGCGATCGGCCAGTGGACGGGCGTTCCGCTCGCGGCCGTGCTCGCGATGGCGAAGCCGGCGGCCGCGGCGCGCTTCTGCGTGTTCCACTGCCTCGACACCGATCAGTCGGGCACGCATTACTACGAATCGCTCGACCTCCACGAAGCGGCGCACCCGCAGACGGTCCTCGCCCTCGACCTGAACGGCAAGCCGCTCGACGCGGACCACGGCGCGCCCGTGCGCCTGAAGATTCCGACCCAGCTCGGCTACAAGAGCGCGAAGTGGGTGCAGCGGATCGAGCTGGTCTCCACGCTCGCCCCGATCTCCGGCGGCCACGGCGGCTACTGGGAAGACCAGGGCTACGAATGGTACGCCGGGATTTAGACTCGCGCGCCGCGTGATGCGCAGAGCGGAGCAAAAGTCGGATTCCGTGCCGACGGCGAACGGCGCTTGCGATGGCGTCTCCTTGGGTGCTGCGGCTCGACCGCGCGACGTGCGGCGATCCGGCGGTTTCCGAGCGGCGAGAGTGGCTCGTCACGAACGGCATCGGGGGCTTTGCGAGCGGCACGGTCGCCGGCACGCCGACACGGCGATATCACGGACTTCTTTTCGCGGCGCAACGCCTGCGCGGCGGCCGCAGGCTGTTGTGCGCCGCGCTCGACGCGGAGCTCGAGTACGACGGCGTTACGTACGCGCTCGCGGCGGATCGCTGGCGTAGCGGCGCGGTCGCACCCGACGGGTACGTCCGGCTGATCGCGTTCCGGCTCGACGGCTCGATGCCCGTGTGGACCTACGCGTGCGGCGACGCGCTGCTGGAGCGCCGCGTCTGGATGGAGCGCGCGCACAACCGTACGTACGTCGCGCACCGGCTGCTGCGCGCGCGCGTGCCGGCGCGGATCGCGCTGCGCGCGTTCGTCAACGATCGCGATCTGCACGCGACGGCCCGCGCCGGCGACCGCACGATGGACGTCACGGCGAGCGACGGCGAGCTGCGCGTCGTTCCCGCGCCGGGCGCGACGCCGATCGTGCTGCGCGCCGACCGCGGCACCGTCACGGCCGAGCACATCTGGTATCGTGACTACGAGTACGCGCTCGAGCGCGAGCGCGGCCTCGACGACGTCGAGGATCATCTGCGTGCCGGCACGTTCGTCGCGCCGCTCGGGCGCGGCGAGACGTTGACCGTCGCGATCGCCGATCACGACGTCGACGCGCCGGATGCGGCGGTCGCGCTCGCGCGCGCACGCGCCCACGACCGCAGCGCCCTGACCGCGTGGACCGGCGCGTTCGGCGAGCGCGCGGAGCGCGCGCCGGACTGGGTCGCGCGCCTCGTGCTCGCGGCCGATCAGTTCGTCGTCGCGTGCGAAGATGCGGACGGGACGGCCGCAACCGGCGTCATCGCCGGCTACCCGTGGTTCGGCGAATGGAGTCGCGACACGGCGATCGCGCTGCCGGGGCTGCTGCTCGCGACGGGACGTACACGCGCGGCCGGGGACGTGCTGCGCCGCCTCGCCGCGCTCGTCGACGGCGGCATGCTGCCGAACATCGTCCCCGACGCCGGCGGCGCCGCCGCCTACAACAGCGTCGACGCGCCGCTCTGGTTCATCGAGGCGGTGCGCCGCATCGTGCGGTGCGCCGGCGACTTCGCGACGCTGCACGACGTCTTTCCGGCGGTGCGCTCGATCGTCGAAGCGTATACGAACGGTGCACGTTTCGGGATCGGCGTCGATCCCGCGGACGGGCTGCTGCGCTGCGGTGAGCCGGGCGTGCAGCTCACGTGGATGGACGCGAAAGTCGACGGCTGGGTCGTCACGCCGCGCACGGGCAAGCCGGTCGAGATCAACGCGCTGTGGCTCAACGCGCTGCGGGCGTGCGCAGTATTCGCGGCGTTGCTCGGCGAGGACGCGCAGCCGTTCGCCGCCGCGGCCGCGCGTGCGCGCGAAGGCTTCGAACGATTCTGGTGCGCGGAGCACGGCTGGTGCTACGACGTGATCGACGGCCCGGTCGGCGACGACGCGTCGCTGCGCCCGAACCAGCTCTTCGCGGTGTCGCTGCCGATCGACGTACTCGACGCCGCGCGGCGTCAGGCGATCGTCGACGTGTGCGCGTCGCGTCTGTGGACGCCGGCCGGGCTGCGGACGCTTGCGGCGGACGATCCGCGGTATCGGGGCGTCTATGCGGGCGATGCGCGTGCGAGGGACGGCGCCTACCACCAGGGCACCGTGTGGACGTGGCTCGCAGGGCCGTTCGCGATCGCGCACGCGCGCGTGCACGACGACCGCGAAGGCGCGATCGAGCTGCTTCAGACGTGCGCGGACGGTTTGACGGCCGATGCGATCGGCACGCTCGGCGAGATCGCGGACGGCGATGCGCCGTTCGCGCCGCGCGGCGCGTTCGCGCAGGCGTGGAGCGTTGCGACGATGCTCGACGCCTGGACCGCGCTCTCCTAGAGCGCGAGCGCCGCGTCGAGGTCGTCGAACAGCTCGTCGGCGTGTTCGAGGCCGATCGCGAGACGCAGCAGATCGGGCGGCGTCTGCGAGTGCGGACCTTCGAGGGAGGCGCGGTGCTCGACGAGGCTCTCGGGGCCGCCGAAGCTCGTCGCGCGCCGGAACCGGCGCAGGCGCGCCGCGACGCGGAGCGCGGCGTCGGCTCCGCCGTGCACGCGAACGGAGAAGAGCGCGCCGGAGCCTGCCGACTGCCGCACGGCGGTCGCGTGCGCGGGATGCGAGGGAAGATGCGGGTGCAGCACCTCGCGGATCGCGGGATGCTCCGCGAGGCGGGCCGCGAGCTCGAGCGCGGTCGCGTTCTGCGCGCGCACGCGCGTCGCGAGCGTCGAGATCCCGCGCAGCGTCATCCACGCGGCGAAGGGCGACGGGACCGCGCCGCACAGACGCTGCTGCGCGCGAACCCGTCCCCACGTCGCGTCCGTGCGCGCCGCGATCAGGGCGCCGCCCATCGTGTCGTGGTGACCGGCGACGTACTTCGTCGTCGACTGCACGACCAGGTCGGCGCCCAGCGCGATCGGACGCTGCAGAACCGGAGTCGGCAGCGTGTTGTCGCACGCGAGCAGCGCGCCCGCGTCGTGCGCGAGCTGCGCCGCGCCCGCGATGTCCGTCACGCGCATCATGGGGTTCGACGGCGTCTCGACGAACACGAGCCGCGTCTCGGCGCGCATCGCCGCGCGCACCGCGTCGAGGTCGGAGCACGCCGCGTAGGTCACGGCGAGTCCCCACGGCACGAACACCTGCTCCAGCATGACGCGCACGCTGTAGTAGCAGTCGTCCGCGACGACGGCGTGATCGCCCGGACGCAGCGCCTGAAAGAGCGTCGCGGCGGCCGCGCTCCCGCTCGCGAACGCGGCCGCGTCGGCGCCGCCTTCCAGGTCTGCGAGCGCGCGCTCCAGCGCGTGCCGGTTCGGGTTGTCGTCGCGCGCGTACACGAAACCGCTCGACGCCTCGCCGTGCGCGTCGCGCTCGAACGTCGTCGAGAGAACGATCGGCGGCGCGACCGCGGCGTCGGCCGGAGATTCCACCGGCCTCACATCCGGAACACGCCGAACGTCGTCGGCGTCGCCGCGGCGTAGCGCGCGGCGCGCAGGCCGATCGCGAGCACGCGCCGCGTATCGAGCGGGTCGATCACGCCGTCGTCCCAGATGCGCGCCGTCGAGTAGTACGGGCTGCCTTCGTGCTCGTACTTCTCGAGGATGGGCTGCGTGAACGCCGACTGCTCCTCCGCCGAGAGGGGCGGTTTCTTCTTCTCGGCGTCGCCGTTCATGCGCACGGTGAGCAGCGTCGATGCGGCTTGCGCCCCGCCCATGACGCTGATGCGCGCGTTCGGCCACATCCACAGCTGCCGCGGCGCGTACGCGCGCCCGCACATGCCGTAGTTGCCGGCGCCGAAGCTGCCGCCGATGATGACGGTGAACTTCGGTACGGCGGCGCACGCGACGGCGGTGACGAGCTTCGCACCGTCCTTGGCGATGCCGCGGTTCTCGTACTCCTTGCCGATCATGAAGCCCGTGATGTTCTGGAGGAACAGCAGCGGGATGCCGCGCCGGCACGCGAGCTCGATGAAGTGCGCGCCCTTGAGCGCGGACTCGCTGAACAGGATGCCGTTGTTCGCGAGGATCGCGACGGGATGCCCCTCGATCGCCGCGAACCCGCACACGAGCGTCGTGCCGTAGCGCGCTTTGAACTCGGCGAAGTCGGACGCGTCGACGAGACGCGCGATCACCTCGCGCACGTCGTACGATTGCCGCGGGTCGCTCGGAATGATGCCGTACAGCTCGTGCGGGTCGCGCGCGGGCTCGCGCGGCTCGTGCACCGGCCACGGATCGCACGGACGCCGCTCGAGCCGAGCGACGATCTGCCGCACGATCCCGAGCGCGTGCTCGTCGTCGGCGGCGTAGTGATCCGCGACGCCGCTGATGCGCGTGTGCACGTCGGCGCCGCCGAGCTCTTCGGCGCTCACGATCTCGCCGGTCGCCGCCTGCACGAGCGGCGGGCCGCCGAGGAAGATCGTACCTTCATCCTTGACGATGATCGACTCGTCCGCCATTGCGGGGACGTACGCGCCGCCCGCGGTGCACGAGCCCATCACGCTCGCGATCTGCGGGATACCCTGTGCGCTCATGCGCGCTTGGTTGAAGAAGATCCGCCCGAAGTGGTCGCGGTCGGGGAAGACGTCCGCCTGCTGCGGCAAGAACGCGCCGCCCGAGTCGACGAGGTAGATGCAGGCGAGGCCGTTCTGCTCGGCGATCTCCTGCGCGCGCAAATGCTTCTTGACCGTGATCGGATAGTACGTGCCGCCCTTGACGGTCGCATCGTTCGCGACGACGACGCAGTCCGTTCCGGCGACGGTGGCGATCCCCGTCACGATGCCCGCGCCCGGCGCCTCGTCGTGATACATCCCGTGCGCCGCCAAGGCCGAGAGCTCCAAGAACGCGGACCCCGGATCGACGAGCCGATCGACGCGGTCGCGCGCGGTCATCTTGCCGCGCTTGCGATGGCGCTCCACGGAGGCGGCGCCGCCGCCGGCTTGGACGCGTGCGAGCTTCGCACGAAGCTCGTCGACGAGCGCGGTCATCGCGGCGGCGTTGCGCGCGAAATCCTCGCTGCTGCGTTCGATACGGGTCGCGAGCAAGCTCACAAGCGCACGTTTTAAGCTCGTGTGAGAATATTCTTCCCGGCGCGTGCGGTGGGGCCGCGATTCGTTATGATCGCATCGTGGCGAGATCGACCGCAACGCTTTCCTATCGCCCGGCCGGCGGGCTCGACGCCGCGACGGCGCTTCACCCGTACGGAGGTCCGTGGAATCGCCGGCTTGCCGCGCATCTGCTGCGCCGCGCCGGCTTCGGCGGGTCGCCCGCCGATCTCGACCGCTTCACGGCGCTCTCGCCGGGCGCAGCGGTCGATGCGCTGATCGCGTTTCCGCGCGACGGCGGTCCCGCGGCGCAGCCGGCCCTCGAACCGCCACCCGTCCCGCCGTTCCGGATGGGTGCGGCCGCGCGTGCGGCGATGGCCGCCGACCCGGCGATGGTGCAAGCGCGCAAGGCGTTCCAGATGACCGCCAACGCCGACCGCCGCGACAACCTGATCGCGCTGCGTACGTGGTGGCTCGAGCGGATGATCGGAACCGCCGCGCCGCTGCAAGAGAAGATGACGCTCTTCTGGCACGGTCACTTCACCAGCTCGCCGGAGAAAGGCACCAGCGCGCAGGAGCTGCTCGTGCAGAACCAGCTGTTCCGCGACGAGGCGCTCGGCAACGTGCGTGAACTGACGCTGCGCGTGTCGCGCGATCCCGCGATGCTGCGCTACCTCGACAACAACGTCAACCAGAAGGCGCACCCGAACGAGAACTACGCGCGCGAGCTGATGGAGCTGTTCACGCTCGGCATCGGCAACTACACGGAGACCGACGTGCGCGAGTCGGCCCGCGCCTTCACCGGCTGGACGTTCCGCCGGAATCCGGACGGCACCGGCGTCTTCTTCGACAACGTGCGGCAGCACGACGACGGAGCGAAAACGTTTCTCGGGCAGACCGGCGACTTCACGGGCGCGGACATCGTCGCGATCATCTTCAAGCAGCCGGCCGCGGCGCGGTTCTTCGCGACGAAGCTGCTGGCGTTCTTCGTGTACATGGATCCCGAACCGCAGCTCGTGGATCAGGTCGCGGAGCTGCTGCGCCGCAACGACTACGAGCTGCGGCCCGTGATGTCGGCGCTGCTGCGCAGCAACGTCTTCTTCAGCGACCGCGCGTACCGCGCGCTCGTCAAGAGTCCCGTCGAGTTCGTCGTCGGGACGCACCAGCTGTTCGGCGTCCCGAACGTCGCGCGGATCGAGCTCGCCGCCTTGACGCAGATGGGACAGACGCTGTTCTATCCGCCCAACGTGAAAGGCTGGGACGGCGGTGCCGCTTGGCTCAACAGCCAGACGCTGCTGACGCGCGAGAACTTCGCGAACGGCGTCGCCAAACGTCCGCAGCTGTTGCAGGACGCGTCGTGGCTCGCGGCCGCGACGCGTTCGATGGACCCGCGCGACGTCGCGCGCACGCTGACGGGCGTGATGCTGCAGGACGACGTGTCGCCCGCATCGGTTGCGCAGCTCGAGACGTACCTCGGCGGCGCCGGTCAGAGCGAGCTCGCGCAGCTCTCGACCGAAAACGCGGACGAGCGCGTTCGCAACGCCGCGTATCTGACGATGGCCATGCCGGCCTACCAGTTGTGTTAGGGGACCCGCAACGACGATGACGTCATTCTCACGAGGCAACTTTCTCCTCGGAGCGATCTCCGGACTTGCGGTCGTCGCGCGCAGCGACTCGCTGTTCTCGGCGGCGCTCGCGCAGACGCCGCTGCCCGGTCTGCCGGCGGCGAACGACCGCGTGCTCGTCGTCGTCAACTTCCAGGGCGGAAACGACGGCCTGAACACGGTCGTGCCGTTCGGCATGCCGGACTACTACCGATACCGGCCGACGCTCGGCGTCCCGCAGAACGACGTGCTGCGCATCGACGATGCCGTCGGTTTCAACCCGGCCCTTGCGCCGTTCAAAGCGATGTACGACGCGGGCGACGTCGCCGTCGTGCAGGGCGTGGGCTACCCCGATCCGGACCACTCGCACTTCCGCTCGACGGAGATCTGGCAGACCGCGCAGCCGGTCGGCTACGCGTCGACCGGTTGGCTCGGGCGCTATCTCGACGACGCCGGACTGCCGAAGACGAACCTCTTCAACGCCGTTGCGCTGAGCAACGTGCTGCCGGAGCTGCTGATCGCGAAGACCGCCGACGTCCCGGCGATCGACGCGCTCAAGTCGTACGGTCTGCGGAGCGACAAGACGCACGGCGACCGCGAGGCGTTCCACGAGTTCGTGCGCGACACGAGCGTGCCGTTCCGGTCGCCGTTCCTGGCGCACGTGGCGGAGATCGAGGATCACGCGCAGCGCGGCGCGGAAGAGCTGCCGGCGCTGGTCGCCGGATACCAGCCGCAGGCGACCTATCCGTCGACGCCGCTCGGCCGCAGTCTCGCGCTCGCGGCGCAGATCGTCGGCTCGAAGCTCGGCACGCGCGTGCTGTACGTGCAGCACGGCTCGTTCGACACGCACGTCACGCAGAAGGCGACGCAGGATCGTCTGCTCGCCGACTTCGCGAACGCGATCGCCGCGTTCTATCAAGATCTCGCGGCGCACGGCAACGAGAAGCGCGTGCTCACGATGACGTTCAGCGAGTTCGGACGCCGCGTCGCGGAGAACGCGAGCCGCGGCACCGATCACGGCGAAGCGGCGCCGGTGTTCCTCATCGGCGGCGGCATCAAGGGCGGGCTCTACGGAAAGCACCCCGATCTCGCGCTGCTGAACAACGGTAACCTCCCGTTCACGACGGACTTCCGCACCGTCTACGCGACGGTGGTCGAACGCTGGCTCGGCCGTCCGTCCTCGCAGATCGTCGGCGGCGACTTCGCGCCGCTACCGTCGCTGATCGCCTAGCGCCGGCGTCACCAGTGCACGCGCACGACCGCCTTGCCGGCGAGGCGGCGCTCGTGCAGGTCGGCGATCGCGCGCGGCGTCTCTTCGAATGCGTACGTCGCCGCGACGCCCGGGTGCAGCGTTCCCTCGCGCATCAGCGCGAACATCCGATCGAAGTTCGCGCGGTTGCGTTCCGGGTTGCGCGCGGTCCAGTCGCCCCAGTAGACGCCGAGCACGTCCAGCTCCTTGAGCAGGATGCGGTTCGCCGGAATCTGCGGGATCGTTCCGCCGGCGAAGCCGACGACGAGGAGGCGCGCGTCGCGCCGCGCCGCGCGCAGCGCCGCGTCGAACTGCTCCCCACCGACGTTGTCGATCGCGACGTGCACGCCGCCGCCGCTCGCGGCCTTGATCGCGTCGACGAGATCGGGCGCCGACGCGTCGACGACGACGTCGGCGCCGAGCCGCTGGGCCGCCTCGCGCTTCGGATCGGACGACGCCGCCGCGACGACGCGCGCGCCGAGCGCGTGCGCCAGATCGACGGATGCCGTGCCGACTCCGCCGCCCGCGCCGCTGACGAAGATCCATTCACCTGGCTGGAGCACCGCGCGGTCGACGAGCGCGTGGTATGCCGTTCCGTACGTCAGCACCATCGACGCGGCCGTCACGAAGTCGACGTCGTCGGGCAGCGAGATCGTGCTCGTCGCGTTCGCGAGCGCGCGTTCCGCGAACGCTCCCATCACGCCCGCCGCGACGCGCTGCCCGACGGCGATGCCGCTGACGCCCTCGCCGACGGCGGCGACGGTTCCGGCAGCCTCGACGCCCGGCGTGAACGGCAGCGGCGGCTTCACTTGGTACAGCCCTTGCACGAGGAGCACGTCCGGGAAGTTGACGCCCGCGGCGTGCACGTCGATCGCGATCTGACCGGGTCCGGGCGCGGGCTCCGGCACGTCGTCGACGACGAGGTCCTTCGGCAACCCGTGGACGCGACAGACGATCGCTCGCATTGCGAGCGCCTTGGCGAAGCGGGACGCATTCGTCCCGCGTCCGAAGCGCCGACGGGATGCAGCCCGCTGAATTTGCGAGCGTCGCCGGCCTCGAGCGTGCCCGCGGTACGCGCATCGGCGCGAGCGCGTGGACGACCGTGACGCAGCCGATGATCGACGCGTTCGCCGCGACGACGAACGATCCGCAGTGGATTCACGTCGACGTCGAGCGCGCGCGGGCGGAGTCGCCGTTCGGCACGACGATCGCGCACGGGTTTCTGACGCTCAGCCTGCTCTCGAGCTTCGCGGGGCAGTGCGTCCGGTACGCGAACGCGCGGTTGAGCTTGAACTACGGGCTCGATCGCGTGCGCTTCATCTCGCCGGTACCGGCCGGCTCGGAGATCCGCGGCGCCTTCACGCTCGACGACGTGCGCGCCGTCGACGGCGGCGCGCATCTGACGTGGAACGTCGAGGTCGAGATTCGCGGCGCTGCGAAGCCCGCGCTCGCCGCCGTCTGGCTCACGCGCGTGCTGTTCGCGCAGGACGACCGCTCCGCGCGCGAGGCGGCGTCGTGATCGACTGCTGCTCGCGGCTGGGCTTCATCAACACGCTCGCCGCGACGGCGTACGGCGCGGCGTCCGACGTGCCGCGCACGACGCCGCAAGGAACGGCGATCGCGCAGGCCGCTCCCGCGGCGTCGCGCTCCTCGCGGACGCGCGTCGTGCTGCTCGGCACGGCCGGCGGTCCCGCGCTGCGTCCCGGACGCTCGTCGCCGGCGGCGGCCGTCGTCGTGGACGGCGTGCCGTACGTCGTCGACTGCGGCTACGGGGTCGGACGGCAGCTCGTCGACGCGCACGTCTCCCCGACGGCGATCCGCGCGATCTTCGTCACGCATCATCACAGCGACCACAACGCGGACGTCGGCAACCTGCTCGTCCTCGGGTGGGCGACCGGCGGCAAGGCGCCGGTCGACGTCTACGGCCCGGTCGAGACGTCGCCCGGCACGCCGGCGGCTACGACGTCCGTCGGCAAGCTGGTCGACCTCGCGCTGCAATACCACGGCTACGACATCGCGGTGCGCATCCCGGACGAAGGCCGCGTCGATCCGCGGCCGCTGTTCGTCGCGCACGACGTCGCGGGCGCGGGCGAGGTGTATCGCGACGCGCGCGTGACGGTCGAGGCGGCGGTCGTCAACCATCCGCCCGTGCGGCCCGCGCTCGCGTACAAGTTCCGCACGCCCGACCGCACGATCGTGTTCTCGGGCGACACGACGTACGACGACGATCTGATCGCGTTCGCGCGCGGCGCCGACGTGCTGATCCACGAAGTGCTGCTGACGTCCGCACTGGACCGCCTGCTCGCGCGCGTGCCGAACGCGTCGCGCCTGCGCGAGCACATCGTCGCCGCGCACACCGACGCGGCCGACGTCGGCCGCGTTGCGGCGGCGGCGCGCGTCAAGCGCGTCGTGCTGACGCATTTCGTGCCGTCGTACGACCCGACGCTGCGCGACGAGGACTGGGCCGCGCCCGTGCGCGCACATTTCGCCGGCGAGATCGTCGTCGGCCACGACCTCCTCGACGTCTAGCCGGTCGCGGTCGTCGTCGCGCCCGCGGGCGCGGAGAAGCTGCGGGATCGTCCCCCTCGCCGCAGAAGGGCCGCGCTCTGTGCTGAGGCTGCGCTTTCTCGGGACCGGCGGCGCGCGCTGGGTCGTCGCCAAACAGATCCGTTCGTCGGGCGGCTTCTGGCTGCAGACCGACGCGGCGAACATCCACGTCGATCCCGGACCCGGCGCGCTCGTGCGCGCGCTGGCGCAGGTGCCGCGCTGCGATCCGGCGACGCTCGATGCGATCGTCCTCTCGCACAAGCATCTCGATCATTCCGGCGACGTGAACGCGATGATCGAAGCGATGTGTCAGGGCGGATGGCGGCCGCGAGGCGCACTGTGCGCCCCGCGTGATGCGCTCGATCCCGATCTCGAACCCGTCGTGCTGCCGTACGCGCGCGCGTTCGTGCCGCGCGAGTGGATCGTCGAAGCGAACGGCGGCCCGTTCGGCGCCGGCGACGTCGAGATTCACGCGTCGGCGCGCATGCACCATCCGGTCGAGACGTACGGACTGCACTTTCGCGCGCCGGACGCAACGGTGTCGTACGTGCCGTGCACGCGCTGGTTCGACGGAATCGCCGATGACTACCGCGCATACGCCCCCGACGTGCTGGTGATGAACGTGCTGCGCTACCGCGACACGATGAACGTCGATCACCTCACGTTCGACGACGCGCGCCGGCTGGTGGAGGACATACGGCCGGGCGTCGCGATCATGTCGCACTTCAGCACGCGCATGCTCGAGCGCGACCCGGCGCGCCTCGCCTACGAGCTCGAGGACGCGACCGGCGTCAAGACGTTCGCCGCCTACGACGGCTGGACGTACGATGCCGCCTGACGTCGAGCTCGCGAAGCCGGGCGAGCTGGACGAGTTCTGGCGATCGCATGACCGCGACTGGCGGTCGGAGCTGTGGGACTTTCGCGTCGTGTGGCACGAGCAGCATCACGATGTCGTCGCGCGCGACGGCGATGCGGTCGCGGGCGCGCTGAAGCTGCGCATCGCGGCGTCGCTCGGACACGTCGAGGCGCTCTACGTGCTGCCGCAGCATCGCCGTCGCGGCATCGGACGCGCGCTGCTGACGCGCGCGGAAGAGCTCGCGAACTACTACAACGCGCACAAGGTCAGCGCGGCCGTGTTCCACGCGCACGCCGCGCAGGCGTTCTTCGAGGCGTGCGGCTACGTCGTCGAAGCGGTCGTCCCGCAGCACACGTTCAAGCTGGACGTCGCGCTGCTACGGAAATTTCTGCTGTAGGCGGAACCGCACGCCGCGGTCGCGTTCGCCCGGGCGCGGGCGCACCATCGGCGGGCTCGCGGTGCGGCGCGTCGTGAAGATCTGGTGCACCGGCCGCCACTCGGGGCCCGTGATACGGCGGCCGAGCAGCGTTCCGTCGTAGAGGAAGATGTTGCCGCGCTGGTCGACCGCGCTGACGAGCGGCCCGCCGCCGTCCACGATCGCGCTCGCATCGCCGTCGCCGCGCTGCTCGACGGACGCGCCGCGGCCGTTGAACTGCGTGTAGACGTGCCCTTCGGCCGAACGCGCGCTGAGGTTGGTGCCGGACGTGACGCCCAGCGCGATCGGTCCGCTCGTGCTCTCGAAGCGCGCGAGGCCCGCATCGAACGAGCCGCTGTCGTAGATGATCGAGCCCGTGATGCTGGTCGTCTCGATGTCGCGGCTGCGGCAGCGCTCGAAGACGTCGTGCGCGCCGATGCCGCGCACGCGGATGCGCGCGAACGTATCGTCGGCGGCGTAGAGCGTGCCGTAGTTCATCTGCACGAACGCGGTCGTGGACGCGCCGGTCAGCTGCACGCGTCCTGAGTTCTGGATGACGACGAGATTCGCGCCGTGGTAGTTCTCGACGAGCGTTCGGCCGCCGCCGACGCGCACGACGAGCAGGCCGGTCGCGGCCGGGACCGTGACGACGATGCGCGAGCCCTGCGGTGCGTCGACCGCGACGACGTCGTGACGGCCGGGCCGGAACGACGCGTACGGAAACTCCTCGGGCGGTAGCGTGGTCGCGCCGGTCGGCGTCCCTTCGGGCGTGCGTTCCGGTACGAGCTGCGGCGGAATCTGCAGCACGAGGCCGCGGGCGGCGCCGAACGCCGTCTCGCGCCGCGTAACGCTGGGCAGCTCGTCGGGCGTGTCGACTTCCACCACCGGGCGGTCCCAGGTGCGGATGTCCACGTCGTTCGCCCGCCCGCGGACGATCACGTTGACGACCGCCTGGTCGCGAACGTCATACGACGCCGTCCCCGCGCGCGCGCCCGTGTACCCGAGCACGGCGAGCAGCAGAACCAGCCCCGCGGCGATCCACCGCGGGGCTCGGAACCGGAGGGCGTTCACCGACCCATGGTACGGCCCGTCGCGCACGACCGTCATGAACCGGTGGTGAAGGATTCGGGCTCCGCGGGGAGGCTCACGGCGAAGGTCGAGCCGCCCTCGGGGCGGGCGCGCGCCTGCACGCCGCCGCCGTGGACGCGGGCGATGCTCCGCACGATGGCGAGCCCCAGCCCGGTCCCCTCGACGGCCCGCGCGTGCGCCGGGTCGCCGCGGAAGAAGCGGTCGAACAGCCGGTCGGCAGAGCGGGCGTCGATCCCCCGGCCGGTGTCGCTGACCTCGACGACGGCGCGGCCGTCGTCCCGCCGCACGCCGACGTCGATCGCGCCGCGGTCGGTGAACTTGATCGCGTTGTCGATGAGGTTTCCGACCAGCTGCCGCAGCAGCCCGGCGTCGCCCATGACGATCGTCGAAGCGGCGTCCGGATGGCGGGCCGCGATCGTGAGGCCCTTCGCGCCGGCCCGCTCGCGCGCGTGCGCGACCGCGTCGTCGACGAGCCGCTCGAGCACGAGAGGCTCCTTCGGGATGGCGTCGCCGGCCTCGGCCTTCGACAGCGTGAGCATGCCCGACACCATGGCCGCGAGCCGTCCGCTCTCGTCCGCGATCGCCTGCAGCGACGACTGCATGACCTCGGGATCGCGGTCGGCCCAGCGCTGCAGCATCTGCGCGTTCGAGTGGATCACCGTGAGCGGCGTGCGCAGCTCGTGCGACGCGTCGCTGATGAACTGGCGCTCGCGCGCGAACGCGGACTGCAGCCGGTCGAGCATCGCGTCGAACGCGTTCGCGAGCCGTCCGACCTCGTCGCGGCGCGTCCAGCGCAGGCGGCGGTCGAGATGGTCCGAGCCGATCTCGGCGACCGCGCTGGTGAGGCGTTCGATCGGATCGATCGCCGTCGCGGCGATGAAATACGACGCGATCAGGATGACGATCGTCGCGGCGACCGTGACCGCGACCAAGATGTACCGCGCGCGCGCGACGACCTGCCCGACGATGTCGAGTCGTGCGCCGACGTGGATCACCGCGATCGCATGCTGGTCCGCGTCGAGCAGGACCCGGTTCAGCACGAGCATCGTGCCCGGCCGCTCGCCGCCGATGTGCAGGCTCCCGTACGCCGGCGCGCCGCCGTGCGGCGACCACGGCGGGATCGTGAGGCTGCCGAGGTTCGAGCTCTTGCCGAGCACCTGTCCGCCGACGGTGTCGATCTGGATGTACTGATGTCCCGCCGCCCAGTGGTCGAGCGTCGCGCGGTTCGCCAGCACGACCGTGATCGGGCCTTCGCCGGAGAAACCGAACGTCGACGCCTCGAGCGCGTTGTTCCGGAAGTCTTCAGCGGTCTGCGCGAGGTTGAGCTTCGTTTGGTCGATCAGCACGGAACGCAGCGCGAAGTCGATCGAGATCGCGCCGAGTGCGATCACGACGATGATGAGCGCCGCATAGACGGCGGCGATCCGAACGCGCAGCGAGTTCATTCAGAGTACGGAGCGCAGTGAAGTCCGCACCGCGAAGGCTTCGCCCGAAGGCGAAGCCACTAATCTTTTAGCGCGTAGCCGACGCCGCGCACCGTTTGGATCAGCTTGTCGTCGAACTCGTCGTCGATCTTGCCGCGCAGGTAGCGGATGTATACGTCGATCAGGTTCGAGTCGCCGAGGAAATCGCTTCCCCAGACGCCGTTGAAGAGCTCGTCGCGCGAGTGCACCTTGTTGCGGTGCAGCAGCAGGTACTCGAGCAGCGCGTACTCTTTCGCCGTGAGGTGGATCGCTTTGCCGTCGCGCGTCACCTCGTGCCGGTCGCGATCCATGACGAGGTCCTTCGCGTACAGGCGGTTCTCGTGCGGATCGCGGTCGCGCAACCGCGCGCGGATCCGCGCGAGCAGCTCCTCGATCGAGAACGGCTTCACGACGTAGTCGTCCGCGCCGCGGTCGAGGCCGGCGACGCGGTCGGGGATACGGTCCTTCGCGGTCAGCATGATGATCGGCACGCGCGATTTGGCGCGCAGGCGCGACGCGACTTCGAGCCCGTCGAGCTTCGGCAGCATCAGGTCGAGCACGACGAGATCGGGCTCCTTGAGCGCCTTCTCGAGCCCCGCGAGCCCGTCGGACGCCGTCTCGACCTCGTAGCCTTCGTGCTCGAGCTCGAGCCGCAGGACGCGCGTGATCTGCGCGTCGTCCTCGACCAGCAGGATCTTGTACTTGCGCCGCTCCTCGGGGAGCGCGGAGGCGCTGCTCATCGGGCGCGAACGCGCCGCGGGACCGGAACCGTGATCTGCGAGATCCACCAAGCCGCCGACACGCCGGCGCACAGCCACAGCACCGTGCTGAGCGAGTTCAGGCCGCCGGCGTCGACGAGCCGCGTCGTCGCCGCGGCGATGCGCTCGCCGGCGTACGGCGCGGTGGCGAGCGCCCACGTCGCCCACGCGGCGAGCGCGATCACCGCGCCGAGCACCCAGACTTCCCACGCGCGCATGATCGTGACGGGACGGTAGACGGTGCGCGCGAGGATGCGCGCGCGCAGACCCGCGGGCGGCTCTTCGAGCGGCAGCACCGCGAGGATGCGGTCGAGGTCGGACAGATCGTCGTCGTGCGTCATGGGGCGAGTGCCTTCCGGAGGTGTTCCTTTGCTCGGAACAGATGCGTTTTCACCGTACCGAGCGGGAGGTCTAACACGGTTGCAATCTCCTCGTACTGCTTTCCCTGCAAGTGGTAGAGCGTGACGACGGCCCGGTATTTGTCCGGCAGCGCGTCGATCGCGGCGCGGACGCGCCGCGCCTCGTCGTCGCGCTCGGCGAGCGCATCCGGTCCGGCGGACGGATCGGCACGGTCCGGGAGCTCCTCGCCCGACATGCGCTTGCGCTTGGCGAGCCGATCGCAGCAGAGCCGGTAGCAGATCGTGAAAATCCACGTCGAGAACTTCGCGCCGGGACGGAACCCGGCCAGCGCACGGTACGCCTTGAAGAATGCCTCCTGGGTCGCGTCCTGCGCCTCGATGCGGTCGTGCAGCGTCCGGGTCGCGAGGCTGTAGACGGCCCGCTCGTACCGCGCGAGGAGCTCCTCGAAGGCCGCTCCGTGGCCGGCGAGGGTAGCCGCGATCAGCGCCTGGTCGTCGACGACCGGCGCCGCTACGGGCGGTTCCACCGCGAGCGCAGCAGCCATGCTGCCTTCATGTACGTCCCATGCCTCCCGGGGTTTCGGGACGCTCGGCCTCCGATGCCGCCCGCGGCCGAAACACCGCGCCGGCCCGGACGTACATGGGGCATGATTTCCCGCTCGACCCTCGTCGGCGCCTTGGTCGTCGCCGAGCTCGTCATCGTCTCGCTGGCGTTCGCGGCGTTCGCGCCGGCCGGCGCGCCGGCGATGAGCGGCCCCGTTGCGTTCGGATCGACCTCGTGGGCGCGCGAGCCCGGGCGGCTCGAGCGCACGTTCGTCAGCGGCCTCGCACCGCACGTCATCCTCGACGTTCGCGGCGTCGACGTGACGATCGAGACGCACGCGCAGCCGCTCGTCGATGCGTCCGAGTCGCTTCAGACCTCCGGTTGGGTGTCCGGCACGATTCCGCCGCTCGCGGCGCAGCAGTCCGCCGACGGCATCCGCATCGTCGGAGGCGGCGATGGACCGCACTTCGTGTTCGGCGGATACCGGCATGCCGTGCGCATCGCCGTTCCGGCGCTGGCGACGGTCGAAGTGCTGAGCGCGAGGAACATCGACGCGGCCGGCATGCGCGCGAAGCTGACGGCGCACACGCCGGAAGGCGACGTCCGCGTGCGCGATCATCGCGGCGATCTCGACGTCAGCTCGTCCGACGGCAAGATCGAGCTGACCGACGTGCAGGGCGACGACATCGCGGCGAACACGCACGACGGACGCCTCTACCTCACGCGCGTCGACGGGCGGCGTATCGACGCGCACACGAACTTCGGCCGGATCTACGCGGTGGACGTGACGGCGCAGGACGGCGCGCTCAGCACGCACTTCGGCCGGATCAGCGCCTCGTTCACGGGCCGCAGCGACTCCACGGTCGCCGTGAGCACGCGGAACAAGCGCGTGTCGGTATCGGGACTGCCGAGCGAAGCGCTCGGGTCGCGCGCGCAAACGGTTCGCCTCGGCGCGGGGCGGGGACGCTTTGAAGTGAGCACCGACGACGGCGCCGTGAACATCTCCGAAGGAGCCAGCTCGTAGCCATGGACGACAATTCGGTCCCCCTGTTCGCGATGGTGCTCATCTTCGGGTTTCCGATCGTGGCGTACATCGTGAGCCGCACGTTCAAGCATCGCGAACGGATGGAGCTGCTGCGCCGCGGCATCGTGCCGCCGCCGGATCTGGGCGACAAGCGCGCGTACAAAGCATGGCGCAAGGCCGGGTCGCCGTGGCCGCCGCCGGGAACCGCGTGGCATCAGCCGGGCGCGCCGGCCGCGGGGCCCGTACCGGTTCCGCCGCCGATGCCGCCCGCGGGCTGGAGCTGCGCCGACGACGATCCGCAGCGCGCGCTGCACCGCGGCATCCTCACCGCGTGCATCGGGCTCGCGATCTCCATCGGGCTCTCGTTCATCGGCGGAACGCCCGGCACGGCGAGCTTCCACTTCGGGGCGTGGATGCTCGGCGGCTTGATCCCGATGTTCGTCGGGATCGCGCAGATCATCATCGCGCTGCTGTCGGGCGCGGCGATGCCGGGCGTCATGTCGTCGCCGACGTACTACGCGCCGCCCCCCGGCGTCGCCGGTCCGCCGCCGGCCGGCCAGCCGCCGCCGCCCCCCGGATACGGCGCGGGCGCACCGCCGCCGTGGGCCGATCAGCCGGGCCGTCCCCGGTTCGAGGAGCTGTCGAAGCCGATCAATCCGCCGGATCTGCGCTGAACCGCGCCGGCGGACGAACGCGAAAAGGACGGGCCGCCTGAGCGGTCCGTCCCTTTGCTGCCGTCCGTTCGCTGCGGACTCTAGCGGCCCGTGACGATCGCCATCGCCCAGCCGGCTGCCGTTCGCGTGCGAACGAGATAGCCGTGGTCGGTGCGATCGTAGACGTGATAGCCCGCTCTGAGCGCGTCGGCTAGCGTCTTGAACACCGTGATTCCTGGCATCTCGTTCTCCTTTCCGTCGCCCTCATGGCGTCGTGTACCTATAACGTTCGGCAGCCAGCACATGTTCTTCGCGCATCATGAGCGAAGCATTACATTGATGCCCGCTCCGCGTCTCGTCGTCGCGCTCGACGTCCCCGATCCGAGGCGCGCGATGCGGCTCGTCGAGCAGCTGGCGCCCCTCGGCGTGCTGTTCAAGGTCGGCTACGAAGCGTTTTACGGCTACGGCGACCTGGTCCGGGATGCGCTTGCCGACCGAGACGCGGGCTATGCGCTCGATTTGAAGCTCCATGACATCCCGCGAACGGTCGAAGCGGCGGTACGTGCGGTCGTTCGCCCCGGGATCGAGCTGCTCACGATTCATGCGCTCGGAGGGGCGGCGATGATGGAAGCGGCGGTCGGCGCCGCGGAAGAGCGCGCCGCGGAACTGGGCATCCCGGCGCCCGGCGTCTACGCCGTGACGATCCTGACCAGCATCGCGGCCGAAGATCTCGGCGAGCTGGGCCTCATCGGCGGTCCGGGCGAGAACGCGACCCGGCTCGCCGCGCTCGCGCGCGATGCGCGCTGTGCCGGCGTCGTGTGCAGCGTGCGCGAGGTTGCCGCGCTGAAGGCATATTTCGGCATGGACTTCGGCGCATTCTGTCCGGGGATCCGCCCGGCCGGAAGCGCGCACGGCGATCAGAAGCGCGCGGCCACGCCCGCCGACGCGCGCGACGCCGGCGCAGATTTCGCGGTCGTCGGACGGCCGATCGTCGAGGACGCCGATCCGGCCGGCGCGGCGCGCGCGATCCTGACGGAGCTCGTGCGATGACCTCGACGTTCGCCGGCGAGCTGCTGCGCGAGCTCGAGTCGCGCGGCGCGATCCTCAGCGGACATTTTCGCCTCTCGTCGGGACGCCATTCGAACCGCTTCGTACAGAAGTTCCGCATTCTCGAGAATCCGTCGCTCGTCGAACGTGTCGCGCGCGCGCTCGCGGAGCGCGCACGTCCGTTTGCGCCGACCGTCGTCGTCAGCGCCGCGGTCGGCGGCATCGTGCTCGGCTACGAGACGGCGCGCCAGCTCGGCACGCTTGCGATCTTCGTCGAGAAAGAGAACGGCGCACCCGTGCTGCGCCGCGGGTTCGCACTCGGTCCGGGCGACCGCGCGTTGATCGTCGAAGACGTCGTCACGACGGGCGGTTCCGTGCGCGAGGTGCTCGACGTCGTTCGCGCGCACGGCGCGGAGCCGGCCGCCGTCGGCGTGGTCGTACAGCGCGCACCGGCGCGACTTCGGCGTGCCTGCGACGGCGCTGCTCGACCTTCCGATCGAATCGTTCGCGCTCGACGATTGCCCGCAATGCGCCGCCGGCGAGCCGATCGCCGAACCGGGCTCACGCTTCTTGCGAGCACGGGAGCGCGGGTAACACGTGGACTATCGACGGCTGGTGCGGCCTGAAGTCGCTTCTCTCAAGCCGTATACACCCGGCACGACGGTGTCGCAGGCGCGAGCGAAATACGGGCTCGAGCGGTTCGTGAAGCTGTCGTCCAACGAGAACCCGCTCGGTACGTCCCCGAAAGCGGCGGCGGCCTTGCGCGACATGAGCGACTTGCAGATCTACGTCGACGACGATCACGCGGAATTGCGCCGGCGCCTGGCGGAGCCGTACGGGCTCGAGGCGCGCCACGTGCTCGTCGGGCACGGATCGAACGACGTCGTGCGCACGCTGTTCAGCGCGTTTCTGACGGCAGGCGACGAGGTCGTGATGGCCGACCCGACCTTCTCACTGTTCCCGAAGGACGCGGTTCTGTACGGCGCGACGCCGGTGCGCGTGCCGCTGCGCGACGGCGTGCACGACCTCGACGCGATGCTGGCCGCGGTGACGCAGCGCACGAAGATCGTCGTCGTGGTCGACCCGAACAACCCGACGTCGACGCGCGTCGAGCCCGCCGCGTTCGACCGTTTCGCGCGCGCGCTCCCCGAGCAGCTCGTGCTCGTGATCGATCAGGCCTATCGCGAGTACATGCCGCTCGATTCGCTCGAGGGCACCGACTACGTGACGTCGCGTCCCGCGACGGTCGTGCTGCGCACGCATTCGAAGCTCTTCGGGCTCGCGTCGCTGCGGTTCGGGTACGCGCTCGGCGACGCCGAGCTGCTCGCGTACGCGCAACGCGTGCGTCTGCCGTTCAACGTGTCGCGCCCGGCCGCGGTCGCCGCGATGGCCGGTCTCGACGACGACGACTTCGTACGGCAATCGCTCGCGACGAACGAGGCGGGCAAGGCGTATCTCATGCCGGCGTTCGCGAAGCTGGGCCTGCATGCGTATCCGACCGCGGCGAACTTCGTCGCGGTCAGTGTTCCGGGCACCGCGACCGCCGCGTACGAAGCGATGCTTCGCCAGGGGATCGTCACGCGCAACGGTGACGCGCTCGGCATGCCGGGGCGCTTGCGCATCACGATCGGAACGCCCGAACAGAACGCGCTCGTCGTCGAGGCGCTCGGCTCGCTGGTCAGCGCCGCGGCGTGAGCGAAGGCGTCGCGGTGCGCGCCGGGATCGGCGACGACCGCGCGTTCGTGCGCGAGCTCGGGCAGCGCACTGCGGGGAGCAGCGTCTCGCCGCTGCGCGCAGCGCCCGAGGGCGACGTTCTCGATGCATTCGAGCGGCTCGTGGAGTTCGTCTGGAGCCGGCGACACGAAGCGCTCATCGCGGAGGAGAACGGCGCGCGCGTCGGATTTCTGCTGCTGCTGTACGACGTTCCCGACGAGGTGACGCTGCAGGAACAGGCGTTCGTCGCGTACACCGCGGTCGAGCCGGCCGCGCACGGGCGCGGCATCGGACGCGCGCTGCTGCGTGCCGCGGAAGAGTGCGCCGCGGCGCACGGCTTGCACTACGTGAGCCTGATGGTCACCGACGAGAACGCGCCGGCGCGCGCGCTCTACGAACACGCCGGCTTCGTCACGGAACGCCGCATGCTCACGAAGCGCGTGTAAGCGGGGCGCTACCGGACCACGATGCGAACGCGGTACGTCGGGCTGCCGCAACCGGCGAACCAATGGTGTCCCTCGCTGAGCATGTCCCATTCGACCACGTACTCGCCCGGTTCGGGCGGCGCGGAGAATACGTCGACGAACGTCGCCGTCTCGCCGGGCCGCACGGTACGGCGCACTTCCATCCGCGGGCGGCCTTCGACGTCGACCGGCGTGCCGTCGCCCGCGTACAGATGGTGACCCAGCCGCAGCAGCGGCCACGGGTTCGCCGGCCACTGCGCGTACGTCGGCATCCACGCGAGCGCGCCGGTGTTGCGGACCGTCACGCGCACCGTTGCGCGCTCGCCGGCGCGTAGCGCCGCCGGCAGATCGACGTGTACGATCTCGGCACGCCACGGCGGCGTCGCTGCGGCGGTGAGGGCGCGCGGTGCCTCGTGCACGATGCCGTGCCGGCGTTGCGGCGTCGCCGGCGGCCGCGTCGCGACGGGCCGGCGCGGCACGTCGTACACGCCGGCGTAGTGCGCTTCCGCGTCGATGCGTGCGCCGGCTGAGCGATACGCGCGAAGCTTGCGCTCGCGCTGCTCCGGCGTGCACCACACCGGCTCGAAGTGCAAGATCGCGCAGCGCTCGTCGTACGCGCTCGGGCCCTCGATGAAGTACATGCTGTGCGGTTCGGGCGGCTTCCAGAACAGCGCGCGATCGTTTCGGAACAGCCGCGGCGCCCAGTTCGGGAACCACGGCTCCGCGTGCGCGTACAGGGCCGGCGTTTCGGACACGATCCACTTGCGCGGGAAGTAGTAGTGCGTGACGTGCGTCGCGCGAACCAGCTCCGGAAGGAGCGACTCGAATCCCGGTTCCATGCTCTCGTCGTCGTCGATCGAGAGGATCCAGTCGCCGCTCGCGTGCTCGAACGCCAGCATCCGCGCCGGCGCCAGCTGCGCCGGACGCGGCAGCGCGAAGCGGTATGCGACGTCGGCGTGCGCGGCGGCGACGTCGAACGTCGCATCCTCGGACGACGCGTCGATGCCGACGACGACCTCGTCGGCGTACGACTGCGCCTCGGCGATCAGCCGCGCGAGGCGATGCTCCGCGTTGCGCGCGAGCACGTGCACGCTGAGGCGCGGGCGTGCCTCGCCCGTCGTCCGTGGCCGCACCGCGAACGCGGTGCGCGTTCGGCCTTCCGCGACGTAGCGCTCGCGCCACGCGTCGTTGACCCCATCGCGCTGCCGCGCCAGCGCGATCGCAAATGGATCGACGCCGACCTCGCCGTCGACGCCGAGCAGCGCGGCGACGTCGCGAACGAACGCATCCGGTGCGGCCTCCACCGCTTCGTACGCTCGCCGTCAGCGGCGCGATGTCGCGCTCGGCGAAGAACTGTCCCCACCGCGCATCGTCGTGCGCGAGCGCTTCGATCGCGCGCTCGATCGCGCCGCGGTCGTACACGGGTTCGCCGCGCGCGTGCATCGTCGAGCGCCAGCGATTCGTCTGCTGCGCGAGCACGAGCGAGATGGCCTGGCCGAGCAGATCCTCCCGCCGCAGGCGGATCCAGTGCAGGTTTGGCAGCCGTTCGGTCCACGCGGCATCGCCCAGGCCCGGCAGGTGCTCCGCGAACACCTTGAAGCCGTACACGCCGTTCGGCGTCGCCGCGTGGCTCAACACGATGTCGAGCTGGTCGTCGTACCCGTCGGGATACTCGAGCCAACCTTTGTCGCGCCGGCCGGCGGGATTGAAATAGTCGAGTGGCCGGCCGAGCTTCGCCGTGGACGTGAGGAGCTCGCTCGCGTAGTTGCTGCCGGAACGCTGCGTCGCGCACAGCGCGTAGCCGCGCGGCGGGCCGGAGAGGCGGCGCGTCACGCGCGCGCGTCGATGACGATCGTTCCGCCGCGCTCCGTGACGGCGAACGTCACGAGCTCGAGCGACGGCGTATCGGAATGTCCCGTGCGCAGGTCGAACGCGAGCGCGCAGCCCGGGCACGCGACCGTCACGCCGGCGATGCCGCCGCGGCTGAGATCGCGGCCGTAGTGCGGGCACGCGGCGTCGAAGGCGAACGTGTCGCCGCCGGTGCGCACGAGCACGATGCGGCGCTCGCCGGCGTCGACGACGATGCGTACCGCGCCCTCCCCGCGCGCGCCGCCGAGCACGGTTGCATCGACGTGCACCGTTCGGTCAGGCTGCGGTGCGGCGCGCACGGTGCGGGGCGGCAGCATCTCAGGCGGGAGCGGCGGCGGCTGCGCGTCGCGCGGTGCGGCAAGGTTGTCTTCGCGGCGTAGGTGCAGCACGCGGTCGACACCGGCCGCGACATCGCTCGCACGCCGCCAGAACTCGCGCGCGTAGAAACAGGTCGCGTCGAACTCCGGGCGGCGTGAGTTGAGGCGGATCGACACGGCGACGCGCGTGTCCGGCGTGACGTTGAGGTGCGTCCCGTGCAGCATCTCGGGATCGAACACGAGCATCGTCCCGGCCGCGAGCGGCGTCATCGCGGGCGGCGGCAGCACGACGGTGTCGTCGGCGTACAGGCTGCGCGGATCGCAGCGCACGGACGCGGCGGGCACATCCGGGTACATCGCCATGCCCGCGTCCGCGGGCACGTTCGAGATCGCCCACCAGACGTTCACGCCGTCGCGCGAGTGACCGCTCCAACTGTCGACGTGCGGCCCGTGCGCCCACGCGGCCGGTGGATGGCCGCGATGGTACGCGCGCGGGTCGTACACCGGGTCGACGGTTCGCCGCGCGCTCGCAACGTCGCGCACATGCGGGCTCACGCGACCGACCCCGGGATTCTCGGCCGACGGGTCCGCGTGCCGCGCGATCTCGTACGGGAAGTTCACGCGGACGATCAGGTAGTCGTCGACGTAGAACTCGCGGTCCCAGCCGAGCACGTCACGCCCGATGGCGACGGCCAGCCGCAGCAGATCGTCGCGGACGCGCTCCAGCACGCGATCGCGCACCGCCGTCACGTCGGTCGCATCGATCGCGCGGTGCAGCTGCTCGAGCCCGTGCGCACGGACGAGAGCCGCCGCCGCAGGCCCTTTGAGCGCTTCGACGGCGCCGGCGATCTCCTCGACGATGCGGCGGTGCAACGCCGGCGCGCCGGCGACCGCATCGGCGGCGTACGGCTGGCACATGCCGCGGATGCTCGCCGCGCTCGTTCTCGCCGTCATACGGCTTCCTCCGCTGCCGCACTCTGCGCGCGGCTCGCGAAGTCACGCAAACGCAGCGTCGTGCGCGCCCGCAGCTTCGCGATGCGCTCCGCCGCCGCGGCGCGCAGCGTCTCGTACCGCGGCAATGCCGCCACGCGGCGCATCACCGCCGGCGCGACGGCGCGCTCGGCCGTCACGTCGACGTCCCATTCGCGCATCCCCGCGGCGGCGACCATCTCGGCGCCGCGCTCGTCGTACGAGAGATGGATCGACGGCGTTCCGAACGCGACGCAGGGCAGAAACGCGTGCAGCCGGTACGTCACGCTCAGACGGCACTCGCGCAGCGCCGCGAGATAGCGCCGGACGTCGTCGAAATACAGCAGCGGAACGCCGGTGAAGCCGCGCGCGAACTCGAGATCCGCATAATCGTGGCACACGAGCGAGACGCACGGCCCGTACGCCGCCTCCAACGCGTCCACGAGCTCGCGCACGTCGGCCGCGACCCGCCACTGCAGCTCGGGCGTGACGTTCATGCGCGCGGGATGCCGGATCGAGAGCAGCACGCGGTCGATTCTCGCCGTCCCGGACGGATTGGGCGGCAGAAATAGTGACGGACAGCCCCCGACCTCGGCGCGGTCGATGTCCATCGCGCGCAGCAGGCGCGCGGTGCCGTCGTCGCGGACGAGGACCGCCGACGACCGCGCTGCCAGCGCACGAATCGTTTGCGGCGGCATCGCGTCGGTTCGTGGTACCAGCGCGCCGCCTGCGGCGCGGATCCGACCGTGCGAGACGCCGAGCAGCATCAGCGGCACGCGCAGCGCGTCGAGCGCGTTCGGGTCGACGGTCAACTGGCCGTTCTCGAAGAGGTTTCCGCCGCCGACGATGACGGCGTCCGCGAGCCGGTTCGCGTCGTGAACGCCGGCCGCGCCCAAGCCGCCTCCGCGCTCGGTTGCGAGCGCGGGCACGGTGATGATGGAGGTCGCCGCGCCGAACGCCGCGCGTATGAGGTCGGATGCCGCGTACGCGATGACATCATTGCCGATGTTCCGCGTATCCGGACGGATGCAAAAAACCACCGGCACGAAGCTGCTTTTCGCGACGGCGGCCGCAGCCCCCGTGCGGCGGCCGCGCGAAGCCCTGGAGGTAGGCTGCTACATCGCGTCGGGTGCGAGGACGCCGCACAGCGCGAGCGTCTGCGCGAGCACCGTTTTCGCCGCAAGGCAGAGCGCCAGACGCGCGGTCGTGACCGCGGCGTCGTCGCCGAGCACGCGGCACGCGTCGTAGAACTGGTGAAACTCGCTCGCGACGTCGCGCGCGTACTTCGTGAGGCGATGCGGCGCGCGCGCGCGCGCCACGCCGGCCACGGTCGCCCCGAACTCGGCCAGCCGTCGCGCGAGCGCAAGTTCGGCGGGATCGCTGAGCGTGTCGACGCCTTCTGCCCGCTCGGCAGCCGCAAGCTGCGCGGCATGCGACTCGCGCGCGCGGCGCAGCACCGACGCGATGCGCGCGTGACCGTACTGCACGTAGTACACGGGGTTGTCGTTCGACTGCTTCGTCGCGAGCTCGAGGTCGAACGTCAGCGGCTGATCCGTCGAGAGCATCACGAAGAAGAAGCGTGCGGCGTCGACCCCGACCTCGTCGATCACCTCGCGGAGTGTCACGATCGCCCCCGCGCGCTTCGACATCTTGATCTCCTGGCTGCCGCGCTTGAGCGTCACCTGCTGCGCGATGAGCACTTCGATCGCCCCGCCGCGCCCGTACGCGTCGGCGAGCGCGTTCAAGCGCCCGATGTAGCCGTGGTGATCGGGTCCGAGGATGTCGATCACGCGGTCGCCGCGTTGCAGCTTCTCGTAGTGATACGCGATGTCGTTCGCGAGATACGTTGGGACGCCGTCGCGACGAATCACGACGCGGTCCTGATCGTCGCCGGACTCGGTCGTCCGGAGCCACGTCGCGCCGTCCTTCTCATACAGGCGCCCGAGCCGACGCATGCGGTCGATGCCCTCGCGAATCGTGCCGGCGTCGTGCAGCGCCTGTTCCGATTGCCAGAGGTCATAGTGCACGCGGAACGCGTGCGCGTCGGCTTGCTGCTCGGCTACCATCATGTCGATGCCGAAGCGTCCCGCCGTCGCGGCGGCGTCGTCCTCGGGCGCGTTCAGCCAACGGTCGCCGTCGCGGTCGCGCAGCGCACGCGCGATCTCGACGACGTATTCGCCCGCGTACCCGTCCTCGGGAAGCGGAACGGTCGCGTCGAACAGCTGACGATAGCGCCCGAGGATCGAGAGCCCGAACTGCCGGACCTGGTTGCCGGCGTCGTTGATGATCCACTCGACGAAGACGCCGTATCCTTGATGCCGCAGCGCGTTCGCGAGCG
Source organism: Vulcanimicrobiota bacterium (assembly GCA_963841685.1). Taxonomy (GTDB): domain Bacteria; phylum Vulcanimicrobiota; class Vulcanimicrobiia; order Vulcanimicrobiales; family Vulcanimicrobiaceae; genus Vulcanimicrobium. The sequence continues at coordinate 969,828 of CAWJDU010000001.1, read as the reverse complement.
TGTCGCCGATCGAGAGCGCGCGGCCTTGCACGACCGCGAGGGGACCGGTGGGATTCGCGCTTCCGAACTCGAGCGAGATCGTCTCGCCGGTCGGCGCGGCCTTGCCGTATTCGGCTCCCTCACGCACGATCGAAGCGACGACACGTTGCCAGAACGCGGGCTGCAGACGCAGGTTGATGAAGCCGGCCAGCGGTGTCGCGTCGATCACGGTCGCGCGCACCGCATCGTCGTCCATCGCGCGCGCGATGAGGTCCGCGGCGATGTCCTGCGGCTTCTTGCGCGCGACGCGCGCGAGCCCGAATGCGACGTTCGTCGCAACGTCGCCGAATTCGGCGCGCCGCGGCGCCTCGAACTGCACCACCGGATCGGCGTCGCTCCAGAGCCCGCGCGCGGCGTCCGCGAAGCGGCCCGCAAGCTCGTCGAGGGTCAGCAGCGGCGCCTCCTCAGTGGTGATAGGGTTCATCGCGGGCGATCTTCGCCGCGCGGTACAACTGCTCCAGCACGAGCGCGCGCGCCCATTCGTGCAGCAGCGTCAGCGGCGAGAGCGACCACAGCGTGTCCGCGCGTGCGAGCAGCGCGTCGGACGCGCCGTAGGTGCCGGCGACGACGAGCGTCAGGCGCGCGATGCCGCGATGCGGGAGCGCCTCGATGCGGCGGCTCAGCTCCTCGCTGGACATGGATTCGCCGGTGCGCTCGAGCAGCCAGACGTAATCCGCGCGGTCGATCAGCTTGAGGATCGCGTCGCCTTCGCTCGCCACGGCTCGCGCGGGATCCGCACCGGCCGCGGCGCCGATCTCGACTTCCTCGAGACGATGGTACGGCCGCAGCCGCGTGCGAAAGTCCGCGAGCGCATCGTTGATGCAGCGCTCGCGAACCTTGCCGACAGCGATCAGGCGAACGTTCAGGCTGCCGGATTCCCAAATGCGGCGGCGGCTGCCGGCACGTCATCGGGGATTGCCACGCCGTTCTCCGCGGCATAGTCGCGCGCGATAGTCATGAGCGCCGGATCGTTCGTCGATATGATCTCGATCGCGACGACCTCATCGTGGTCGTCGAACTCTGCGAGGACGCCGAGAGGCTCGCCACTGGGTCCGTCGTTCGAGCGATGTATGCGTGCGATGCGTACTCGTCATAGGTCACGTTGACTGGCTGCTTCATCGGTTGCGGCGCCGCCGTATGCGACGCAGGTCTTTCTCGCGACGAGTCTCGCGCCGGCGGTTCTTGTCGATCACGGTGATAACGAACGGTTCCGAGCGGTCGGTCACCACGATGAGCTCGCGGCCTTCGTCGCTGCAGCCGTGGTGCTCGACTGCCGAATGCGAGACGTTGCGCTTCATGGGATTCCGTACGATCGCTTCGGTCTCGTCTTTGGACAAATGAAGCCCGTGTAGGCGGCCGAACGCGTGCGGCGAGTATTCCAGGGATCGGTGCTCCATGTCAATACCGCGCCTTGCCGCCCAGGGCGTAACCGCCGGCGCCGCTCTCGATGCGGCCTGCGAGCTCGAGCTCGGTGAGCAGCGGGAACAGTGTCGCCGGCGCGATCTGCACGCGGTCGGCGAGCGTGCCCGCGTCGCACGCGCCGTTGCCGAGCGCGTCGAGCACGCGGAGCACCGTCGCGTCGCGGCCCGGCTGCGCGCCGTCGGCGAGCGCCGTGCGACGCGGTCGCGGCCGCGCCGGCACGATGCCGGCGGGCAGCGCTGCAAGCACGTCGTCGGCGTCGCGCGCGAGCGTCGCGCCGTCGCGGATCAGCGCGTTGCAGCCGGCGGCTTTCGGGCGGTCGACGTCGCCCGGGATCGCGAGCACCGGGATGCCGCGGTCGGCCGCGTGTCCCGCCGTGTTGAGCGCGCCGCTGCGCGCGGCGGCTTCGACGACGAGCACGGCGTCCGCCAGCGCTGCGATGACGCCGTTGCGTGCGAGGAACTGCCATGGCTGCGGCGCGACGTCGGGCGCGAAGGGCGAGACGACCGCCCCGCCGCCGACCGCGATGCGTACGGCAAGCTCGCGATTCCGCGGCGGAAAGAACTGCGCGTGACCGCCGCCGAGCACGCCGATCGTCGGCGCGCCGGCGGCGAGCGCGCCCTCGTGCGCCGCGCCGTCGACGCCGAGCGCGAGCCCGGAGACGACGCAGACGCCGGCGCGCGCGAGGTCTTCGGCGACCTGCCGCGCGCGGCGGCGGCCCGCATCGGACGGGGCGCGCGTGCCGACGATGGCGACGCACGGCGCGGCCAGCCCGTCGAGCCCGCCGGCGACCCAGAGCCCTTCGAGCACGGTCCCGGCGAGACGGTCGCCGCACAGCATGTCGAGCTGGGCACGCGCCACCCAGCGGCGTGCACCGTCGTCCTCGTGCGCCACGCTCGTCCATCACGCGGCGCCCGGCGGCGGCTAGGGTGCGGCCCTGCCGCGCCGCCCTTCAAGGAATCCCGGTGCGCCCGCTGTAACGGCCCGAGCGATCACCGCCCGGGCAGGGCCGACCGAGGGGAAGAGAGCGAGCAAGCAATGGCAGCCGAAGCGTACTGCGTGAAGTGCAAGACCAAGCGCGAGATCAAAGACGCGCAGCAGATCCAGATGAAGAACGGCCGCCCCGCGACCGAAGGCAAGTGTCCGGTGTGCGGGACGAAGATGTTCAAGATCGGGGCCGCTTCCTAGCGGCTTTCGGTTTTCGGCCGTCTCGGGCTATACTGGACGGGCACCACAAGATGTAGGGCGCCGGGTCGGCTGCGACCCCAAGCGCTCCGGAGAGGACCGCCCGACCTGCTCTGCCCCCATTGCCGGAAGAACGAGACCCGCGTCGTCGACTCGCGCGACGACGACAACTCCGTCCGCAGACGGCGCGAGTGTCTCGGCTGCAAGCATCGCTTCACCACGTACGAGCGTATGGAAGCGCCGCGTCTGTTCGTCGTCAAGAAAGACGGCCGGCGCGAGCAGTACAACCGCGACAAGGTGCTCTCGGGGCTGCGTCGTGCGTGCGAGAAGCGTCCGGTGTCCGAGGCGCAGATGGAAGAAGTCGTCGCGGCGATCGAGCGAGACATGTTCGCGCGGGGCGAGTCCGAAGTCGCGGGCACGCTCATCGGCGAGAAGCTGATGGAAGCGCTCAAGAAGGTCGACGAGGTCGCATACGTTCGCTTCGCGAGCGTGTATCGCGACTTCCGTGACGTCGCGAGCTTTCGCGCCGAGCTCGAAGGTTTGCTCGCGAAGTGACCCCGACGGTCGGCGTGCGCCGTCTGCCGGACGGAGACGGCCTGCCGCTGCCTGCGTATATGAGCGACGGAGCAGCAGGCGCGGACGTCGTCGCTGCCGTGCATGAAGATCTCGTGCTCGCGCCCGGCGAGCGCGCGCTCGTGCCGGCCGGCATCGCGCTCGAAGTCCCGGACGGATTCGAAGTGCAGGTGCGTCCGCGCAGCGGGCTCGCCGTTCGTCACGGCGTCACGCTGCTGAACGCACCGGGCACGATCGACAGCGACTACCGCGGCCCGCTCGGCGTCGTGCTGATCAACCACGGCAGCGAGCCGTTCGTCGTGCGGCGCGGCGACCGCATCGCGCAGCTGATCGTCGCGCCCGTCGCGCGCGCGACGTTTCGCGAAGTCGACGCGCTCGCCGGCACCGCTCGCGGCGAGGGTGGCTTCGGCAGCACCGGTTCGTGAAGGTCTACGTCGTCGGCCGCGGAGCGGTCGGCACGTATCTCGGCGAGCTGCTGCGCGGAATCGGCAACACGGTGCTGTTCGCGCCGCGCGATCCGGACGCGGTCGTGCCGGTCGACGCCGACCTCGTGCTCGTCACGGTGAAGGCGTACGACACGCCGGGCGCCATCGAGACGCTGCGCCGTGCGTTGCGCACGAATGCGACGGCCACGATCGTCACACCGCAGAACGGCGTCGGCAACGAAGAGATGCTGGCGGATGCGTTCGGCGCCGACCGCGTCGTCGCCGCCGCGTTGACGGTTCCGGTCGACGTCGGCCCGGACGGTGCGGGCGTCGCGGCGCGCGGCGGGGGGATCGCGTTCGCGCCGGTCGGCACGTCGAGCGGACACAACTGGCTGCTCGCCGCATTTGCCGCCACGGGCCTCGAGACGCGCGCCGTCGAGGACTACCGTGCGCTGAAATGGTCGAAGCTCGCGCTGAACGTCGTCGCGAACGCGGGCTGCGCGATCCTCGACATGCTGCCGGCGCGGCTCGTCCGCGAACGCGCCGCGTTCGATCTGGAGCTGCGTGCGATTCGCGAAGTCGCGGCGGTGATGAAGGCAAAGCGGATCGCGGCGATCGACCTGCCGCGCTATCGGGTACGCGCGCTGTTCGCAGTGACGTCGCTGCCGCTGCCGGCGGCCCGCGCGATGCTCGCATCGCGCATCGCGGGCGCGCGCGGCGCGAAGCCGCCATCGCTGCTCCTCGAGCTCCGCGCGGCCAAGCACCGCACGGAGGTCGACGCGCTGAACGGCGCCGTCGCGTCGGCCGCCCGCGAGGCGCGCGTGGCCGCGCCGGTGAACGCGACCTACGCGCGCGTGCTGAACGCGATCGCGGAAACGCCGGCGCGGTGGGACGCGTACCGCGGCCGTCCGGACGCGCTCGTCGACGCCGTCGCAGCCACAACGAAAGGCCCGTCGTTTCCGTGAGACATCCGAGCGTACCCGAATCCCTCGACGGTTGGGCGATCCTCCACCGCATGTTCCGGCTCGATCGTCGCCGCTGGGATGCGTTGCCGCGCGAACGCCGCGACGCGATCGAGCGCGAGGCGGTCGACGCGTTCACCGCGATGGCGCGCGACGAGGGGAGCGATCTCGGCCTCGCGCAGCTGCTCGGCCACAAGGGCGATCTGATGGTCACGCACTATGCGCGCTCGTTCGACGCGCTCGGCGACGTGCAGGCGCGCGTCGACAAGCTCGCGCTGCGGGATCTGCTCGAGCCGCTGGAATCCTACGTCTCCGTGCTGGAGCTCGGGCTCTACGAGCACACCGCGAAAATTCACGCGGAGCTGCGCGACCGCGGTCTCAAGCCGCATTCCGATGCGTGGAACGACGCGTTCGACGCGATGCTCGCCGAGGCTGCGCGCGAGCCGCGCAACGCCGGGCGGCTGTGGGCACGCATCCCGCCGCGCCGCTACACGTGCTTCTATCCGATGAACAAGAAGCGCGACGGCGCGGACAACTGGTACGCGACGCCGTACGCCGAGCGCGCCGCGATGATGCTCGAGCACGGCAAGATCGGCCGGTCGTTCCACGGGCACGTCACGCAGGTGATCTCCGGGTCGATCGGCTTCGACGACTGGGAGTGGGGCGTCGACCTGTACGCCGACGATCCGATCGTCTTCAAGAAGCTCGTGTACGCGATGCGGTTCGACGAAGCGTCGGCGCGCTTCGGCGAGTTCGGGCGCTTCTGGACCGGCATGCAGTTCTCGATCGCGCAGCTCGGCGTGTTTCTCGCGGGCGAAGCATCGCCCGCGCTCGTGGCCGGCGAGCCCGCGCTGCAGCGATGACCTACCGCGGGATCGATCATGTCGATCTGCGCGTCCCCGCGCTCGCGGCCGTCGAAGCGTTCTACGACGTGCTGCTGCCGCGCTTGGGGTTGCCGAAGAAGTCGTACTCGACGGTGACGTTCGGCGGAGAGTCGTGGCAGCCGGCGACCGAAGACGACTGCAATACGATCGAGTGGCACGAAGACGCCGTCGACGGGCGTCCTGCGGCGTTCTTCGGCGTCATCGAGGAAGTGGGCGCACAGCCCGCGCACGGCCGCATCGCGTTCGCGGTGAGCGAGGACGCGCTGGACGCGCTGGAGCCCGTGCTGCGCGCGGCGGGTGCGCGCGAGATCGAGCGCACGCACGACGATCCGTACCCCGCGCTGTTCTTCACGGATCCCATCGGCACGCGCCTCGAGCTGTGCGCGCGCCGCGCGCGGTGATGGCCTGATCGCGTTCGCGCTTGCCGGCGTGATCGCTGCGTCGTACGCGTCGGTCGCGGAACTGCATCTCGGCGCCGGCGCAGCAGGGTTCTCGGTCGACGTACTGGTCAACGGCCCGGCTCTGTCGTTCGATCCGACGAAGGTGCGGCTCACGGCGGCTGCGCGCGACGTGGCCCGAGCGCAACGCGTCTCGCTTGCGGCGAACGTCGGGGCGGCCGTCGCCGATCAAACGCCGTCACCGTCGAACCCGTACCGCACGTTCCGCTTGCCCGTCCGCTTTGCGCACCCGCCGCGCCGCGGAATGTACGACGTCGCGATCGAGACCGCGCGCGGTTTCGCGCGCCATGCGGACGGAACCGCCGGTCCGCTCGACGGCGCGGACGTGCATGCCGACGTCTATTGGCCCGACGAAGCGCGGCCCGGACGCCGGGCTGACGCGCGTGCGCGCGATGATCGTCGGCCGCACGGTGTACGGTTTCGGCGCTATCGTCCTGACTGCGGCGGGCCACGTTCAAGTAGTATGGTCCGGACGTCGGCGTTCGGTTCCGCGCCGAGCGGCGGCACGAAACCGGTGCAGCGCATGTGGCCCGTGATCCCGGCGCCGGCGACGACAACGCATATTGTTTCTCGCGTCGACCCGATCGCCGTCCACGCCGACTATCCCGCCGCCGCCCTCGCATTCGGCGGATCGGACAGCCGCGAGCTGGAGGGCCGTGCCCGGGTTTCCAGGTGCCGATCCGTGGCAAGCCGAGCTCGACGTCACGACGGACCGCCGCACGCGTTCCCGAGCGGAGATGCGTGTACGCATCGCCGTCGGCATGACGCGCGACGACGTCGCGCGCAGGCGCGGCTTCCCGCAAGGATATGCGACGCGCTACGCACTCGATCACGAGGCCGTCTGGGATCTACGACGACGGACCGTTCGGCTCGTACGAGATCGTGTTCCGCAACGGTCGCGTCGCGTCGTTCACGACGCCGCAACGGCCGCCGTGACGAAACGCGATGCGCTGCTCGCGGTGTGCTCGCTCGCGCCGCCGCTCGCGGGCGGTGCGTGCGCGTGGTGCGCGGCATCGCTGCCGAAGCGCCGGCGCACGTGGTGCAGCGACCGCTGCAACGACGCGTTCTGGGCGAACCATTGGTGGTCGCTCGCGCGGCGCGCGGCGAAGCGCCGCGATCGCTACCGCTGCCGCCGCTGCGGCGCGCGCGCGCCGAAGCGTCCCGTGCAGTCCGCACATCGCACTCGGGCCGCGTACCTCGCGGCGATGCGCGACTGGCGCAAGACGAAGCGGACGGCGCGCCTGGAGGTCAACCACATCGAGCCGTGCCGCGGAAAGCATCGCGCCCTCGACTGCGCGCACCACCTCGACAACTTGGAGACGCTCTGCCCGCCGTGCCACAAAGCGCACACGTCGTCGCTTCCGCGTCAGCGCGACGCGTTCGGCTCTGCCGTGCCCTCTACCGGTGCGACCGGCTTGCCGTAAGCGATCGGGCCGCCGACGTCAGGCATGAGCGGGTGTTCTTCGGATAGCATCCGTCCGGGTGCGCGCGCTGGAACGGTACGCCGCGCGCCGCGAGGTACTCGTAATCAGCCGTCACGGCGCCCTCCCTGCGCGAGTCGCGATCGCTTCTCCGAGCGGTCGTGCTCGTCTCGTGATGTCGGGTAGCCCGGCCGCCGGAGCGGGAACAGGCAGAACATGAGCACGACCCTCGACCGTCCCGGCCGCATCGAGACGCGCAATCCCGCGACGGACCGCGTGCTCGCGCAGTACGAGCCGCACGGCAGGGACGCGATCGACGCGCGGCTCGACGCGGCCGTGCGCGCCGCGGCCGCGTGGCGCGACACGGGCTTCGCGGAGCGCGGCGATCGCATGCGCGCCGCGGCGCGTTCGCTGCGCGACCGCAAGCACGAGCTCGCCGAATTGGCGACGCGCGAGATGGGCAAGCCGATCGCCGAAGCCGAGGCCGAAGTCGAGAAATGCGCGGTGACGTGCGACTGGTTCGCCGCGAACGCGGAACGTCTGCTTGCAAACGACTCGATCGCATCCAACGCGACGCGCAGCTACGTCGCGTTCCGCCCGCTGGGCGTGCTGCTCGCGATCATGCCGTGGAATTTTCCGTACTGGCAAGCGTTCCGTGCCGCTGCGCCGGCGATGATGGCGGGGAACGTCATCGTGCTCAAGCACGCGGCGAACGTCACCGGCTGCGCGCTGAAGATCGAAGAGATCTTTCGCACGAGCGGCTATCCGGACGGCACGTTCGCGACGCTCGTCGTCGGCAGCAAGCAGATGGAGCCGATCGTCCTCGACGAACGTGTCGCGGCGGTCACGCTCACGGGCAGCGAAGCCGCGGGCTCGTCCGTCGGCGCCGCTGCGGGCAAGGCGATCAAAAAGACGGTGATGGAGCTCGGCGGATCGGACTACTTCATCGTGCTCGCGGACGCGGACATCGATGCGGCCGCCGAAATCGGCGTAAAGGCGCGATTTCAGAACACGGGACAGAGCTGCATCGCCGCGAAGCGCTTCATCGTCGAAGACCCGGTCTACGACCGTTACGTCGAGGCGTTCGTGGCGAAGGCGCGCGCGCTGCCGGTCGGCGATCCGATGATGCGCGACACGAAGATCGGACCGATGGCGCGCACCGATCTGCGCGACGACCTGACCGCGCAGGTGCGCGAGACGGTCGCTGCCGGTGCGAAGCTGCTGCTCGGCGGAAACGCGCTCGATCGCCCGGGCGCGTACTTCGCGCCGACGGTCGTCGGCGACGTGCGGCCCGGGATGCGCATGGCGGCGGAAGAGACGTTCGGACCGGCCGCGGCGATCATGCGCGCGCGCGACGCCGACCACGCCGTCGAGATCGCGAACGACTCGCGATTCGGTTTGGGCGGAAACGTCTGGACGCGTGACGTCGCGCGTGCGGAACGTCTCGCCGCGCGACTGCACTCCGGAAATTGCTTCATCAACGGCATGACGGCATCCGATCCGCGCTTGCCGTTCGGCGGCGTGAAGAAGAGCGGCATCGGGCGCGAGCTTTCGCAATTCGGCATCCGGGAGTTCGTCAACGTGCAGACCGTGTGGATCGGCCCGGACACGGCGGCGGCTGCGAGCGCACGTCCGGCCGAGTGAGCACGGGGTCCGAAGCGTCGCGTGCTGAGCGACCGGCGAGACCGTCACCGCGGTCGCTCGACTAGCGCGTGTATCGCGCGATCAGGGGCGCGAACTGCGGATACGCCGCCGTGAGCATCGAGCGCGTCGTCAAATGGAAGTCGGCGAACTCGAATCCGGGCGCCACGTCGCAGCCGACGAACGCGAAACCGTTCGGCGCGTCGACGTGCGCGGCGAAATGCGCGCCGGCGACGATGGTCGTCTGCAGCGCGTCACCGCTGCCGAGCGTGCGCGACTCGTGCTTGCCGCTCGCGTCGACGATTTCGATCGTCACCGGATCGCCGCGATAGAAGTGCCACGTCTCGTCCGACGCGAGCCGGTGAAACGCCGAGAACGTCTCGGCGGTCAGCAGGAAGTAGATCGACGTGGCAGCGCTGCGGACGGTCCCGCGCGGGGTCGTGACGCGCTCCGCGCTGCGGTGCGTCTCGCGGTACCAGCCGCCTTCGGGATGCGGCTGCAGTCGGTGCACGGCGATGAGCCGCTGCGCTTCGGGGGACACGTGGCTCACCGTCGTTCGCGTGCACGAACGACGGCGCCCGCTCGGGCGTGTCCTACCGGTGCGGGCTGCTCATCGGCGCGTGGCTGCTCATCGGTGCCGGGCTGCTCATCGGCGCCGCACTGCTCATCGGCATGGGGCTGCCCATCGGCATTGGGCTGCTCATGCCGCCGGCCGGGGACGTGGACATCGCACCGCCCGACATCGAGCCGGACATCGTTCCCGTCATGTGGCCGGAACGGAGCATCGCGACGTCTTTGCGCGCCATCGCCAGGTGCTGGTTCACGACGCTCAGCGTGCTGGTCGCGAACGCGCGGAGCCGCGCGTCCTTCCCGCGGTTGGCTTCGCTCTGCATGAGGATCTGCATCTGGCCGTGCCCCTTCACCTGACCGGTCATGTAGGCGCGGTTGAATGCGGCGCCGCTGAGCCCTTGCAGCCGCGACATCATCATCTGACTGCCGGGGTCGACCATCGTGGGTACCGGCAACCCTTCGGAACGCATGAGCGCGGCGAGCTGTGCGTTGTTGGCGGTGTGGTCATGGAGCATACGGCGCGCGAATGCAACGACGACCGCGTTCGTGGACTTGCGGAGTGCCAGTCGCGCCATCCGGACCTCGGCGAGCCCGCCCTGCGCGGCGTTGCGCGCAAACTGCGCGTCCGACGGCGCCGGCATCGCAACGGCAGGCGCCGCCGCGAACACCAAAGCACAGCCCATCAGCGCATGACGAACGGATAACGTCATCGGAACCCCTTTCTCTCGTTCGTCATGTATCGCGCGCCGGGTGTGACGAAACGCTCTTGCCTGCCCGGCGTGGAAGGAGCGGCTCGTCCGCGACGGCGTCGTCCCGTTTGTCAGGGCGTACGATGCACGTGCCGGTCCACGGAACGGTAGACGAGCGCCTCGGCGACGTGATCGCGTGCGATGCGTTGGGCGTCCGCCAGATCGGCGATCGTGCGCGCGACGCGCACGACCCGGTCGAATGCGCGCGCGCTCAGCGCGCCTCGCGTGACGGCGCCTTGCAGCAGCTCCAGCGTCGCATCGTCGAGCGGGCAGACGCGCCGCACGTCGGCGGCCGGAATCGCGGCGTTCGTGACGATGCCGGCGTCGCGAAAGCGGCGTCCCTGCCGTTCGCGCGCCGCTTCGACGCGCGCGCGGATGGCCGACGAAGAGTCGCACGGCGCGCGCTGCACGAGCTCGCCGAACGAAACGCGCGACACGGCGACGTGCAGGTCGATGCGGTCGAGCAGCGGGCCCGACAGCTTCGCGAGGTACTTCTGCACCGCCGCGTCGTCGCAGCGGCAATCCGACGCGCGGTCGCCCCGAAAGCCGCACGGACAGGGGTTCATCGAGGCGACGAGCGTGAAGCGCGCCGGGAACGTCAGCGTGCTCGACGCGCGTGAGATCGTGACGGTCCCCTCTTCGAGCGGCTGGCGCAGCACCTCGAGCGTCGAGCGCGGGAACTCTGCGAGCTCGTCGAGATACAGCACGCCGTACTGCGCGAGCGAGATCTCGCCCGGGCGCGGGATCGCACCGCCGCCGACCAGCGACGTTCGGCTCGCCGTATGGTGCGGCGCGCGAAACGGCCGCGTCGCGACGACGCGCGGGCGCGGTCCGAGCAGTCCCGCGACGCTGTAGACTTTCGTGACCTCGAGCGCCTCGGCGGCGGTCATCGCCGGCAAGATCGACGGCAGACGGCGCGCGAGCATCGTCTTGCCGCAGCCGGGCGGCCCCACCAGTACGACGTTGTGGCCGCCCGCGGCCGCGATCTCGAGCGCGCGCTTCGCGAGCGTCTGTCCCTTCACGTCGCCGAAATCGCCGCATGCGCCGCGATCCGAGCGGTCGACCACCGTCGCGCCGCGCGTGCGAAACTTCGCGCCGTGGCCGAGCACGACCGCAACCGCATCGGCGAGCGCCGGGACCGCGTACACGTCGATCCCGCCGACCAACGCGGCCTCCTCGCGATTCGCGTCGGGCACGATCATGCGCGCGAATCCCGCGGCTTTCGCGGCGAGCGTCATCGCGAGCACGCCCGCGACGGAACACAGCGCGCCGTCGAGCGCGAGCTCGCCGCAGGCGACGTAGTCGCGCAGCGCGTCATGCGGAATCTGTTCGTCGGTCGCCAGCAGCGCTAGCGCGATCGGCAGATCGAACGCGACGCCCGTCTTGCGCAGGTCGGCCGGTGCGAGGTTCACCAGCAGGCGGCCCGGCGGGACGCCGAAGCCGCTGTTGACGATCGCCGCGCGCACGCGGTCGCGCGACTCGTTCAGCGCGCGGTCGGGCAGCCCGACGATCGCAAGCCCGGGTGTGCCGGCGGCGGAATCCGTTTCGACGCGGACGACGTAGGCGTCGATGCCCGCGACGGCGGCGGAATGGGCAAGCGCGATCATCCACCGCGTCGATCACGCGGTTGCGCGCGCCCGCCTAGGGCGAAGCGTCGGCCTTAGCGCGTCGCGAAGTACCGCTCGACGAAGGCCCCGTACGGGGTGCCCGCGATGTCGAAGCCGGCCTCGCCGGCTTTCTGCAGCGCGCCCGCCGCACCGGTTCCGTCACGCTCCGAGAGCACGATGGCGACTGCGACCGCAGCCCGCGTCGCGCCAGCTCAATGGACGAGGACGGCCCCTTCGGAGGCGTCGATCGCGTCGCGGATGCGCGCGATGTCGTCGTTCGTGACCGTATCGATCGTCCACGGTACGTGAGCGTACGCGACCTTCGCTCGATCGATGACGTCGCCGGAGACGTTGCCCTCCTCGGCGCTGCCGCGAATATTGACCACGGTCGCGAACCGGCCGGAGTTCAACTCGTCGGCGGTCGGCTGTCCACCGACGGTGATGCCGCCGATCACGGTCTCGTTCTTCATCGGGCCTCCTGCGGTGACCGCGGCGCTCTTCCCTCGCGAGCCGGAGCCGCACGTTTGCGTAAAGACTTTTCTCGTGAGCGGGAATCGGCCCGCCGGGCAGCGCAGGTACGGCGGACGACTCGCGCGGTGCACGTTACAGTAGCGCGAGCGCGACGCATTTCCCGCAGTCCACACGGTGCACAGGTGTGATTCGCGATACTGTGGATAATGCACGCGCACATCACGTACGCTGTCGTGCCGTCACGACGCAGCGGCGTTCATCACGTACCGGAACCCCACCCCGGCCGGCAGGGGCCGCGGCCCGCGGCGCGCGACCGCTTCTCTTGCACGCAGCTGCGGATCCTTGCGTCGTGACGGCGCGAAAAGCGTGTGCTTGGCGCATCTCTCGCGCACCCGGCGCACGCCGGCGTCCCAGCCGCGCGGGTGCGGGGCGCCGGGATCGCCGCTCGGCAACCGCACGGCCCGGCGGCTCGGAACGCCGGCTCGCCCGACCGTTCCGACGCCCGCCGAGCGGCTGTGCCGCGGTCGTGCGAACGTTTCTCAAGTAGCGGTCGGCGAAGGGGTTCGTACCTTGCGCGAACCATCCGACGCGCATGAAGATGTCCGTCGTTTTGGCATGCGCGCTCGCCGTGGCGGCGGCGGGCTGCTCGAAGCCTTCCGAGACGTCCACGAGTTCCACGACCTCCACGGCGGCCTCGGCCGCGCCCGCGGCCTCAGGCGCGCCGGCGTCCTCGCCCGCCTCCGGCGGCGGGAAGACGATCGGGTTCTCCGTCCAGAACCGTGAGGCGCAGTTCTACCAAGACATGGAAGCCGGGATGAAGTCCGAGGCGGCCAAGTACGGCTACACCGTCAACGTCGTCGACGCCGCCCGCGACAACGCCAAACAGCAGAGCCAAGTCGAAGACTTCATCTCGCAGAAGGTCAGTGCGATCGTGTTGACGCCGTACGACTCCCAGGCCATCGGCTCGGCGATCGTCGAGGCGAACAAGGCGGGCATCCCCGTATTCACGGCCGACATCGCGAACGCGTCGAAAGAGGGCGCCGTCGTTTCGCACATCGCGAGCAACAACATCCAGGGCGGCGGAGAGGCCGGGAAGCTGATGTGCGCGGCGCTGCCGGGCCACGTCGGCCCGATCGCGATCATCGACGAGCCCGCCGTGACGTCGGTGCAGGATCGCGTCAAGGGATTCCGCGCGGCGATCGCCGCGAACTGTTCGGGCGTCACGATCGTCGCCGACATCGACGGCGGCGGCGAGCGCGCGAAGGCGTCGTCCGCGATGGAAGACATCCTCCAGGCGCACAAGGACCTCAAGGGCGTGTTCGGCATCAACGACGACTCCGCGCTGGGTGCCGCGAAGGCCGTGCAGGCTGCCGGACTGCAGGGCAAGATCGCCGTCGTCGGCTACGACGCGAACCCCGAAGCGCGCACCGCGATCGGCAGCGGCACGATGTACGGCGACGCGATCCAGCATCCCGATCAGATCGGCGCGAAGACGATCGATGCGATCCACGACTACTTCAGCGGCAAGACGCCGCCGAAGCGCATCGACGTCGCCGTCGGGACGTACACCAAGGCCGACGCCGGCAAGTAGCATCGTGAACGCCGGCGCGGCCGCCGTGCCGCTGCTGCGGATGCGCGATATCGTGAAGACCTTCCCCGGCGTGCGCGCGCTCGACGGGGTGTCGTTCGAGGCCGCGCGCGGTGAAGTGCACGCGCTCGTCGGCGAGAACGGCGCCGGCAAGTCCACGCTGATGAAGATCCTCGCCGGCGCACAGCCCGCGGATTCGGGCGTGATCGAGATCGGCGGCACGCCGGTGACGATCGACGGTCCGCGCACCGCCGAGCGCCTCGGCATCGGGATGATCTATCAGGAGTTCAACCTCGTTCCCGATCTCGGCGTGATCGAGAACATCGTGCTCGGCGTCGAGCCGCGGCACGGGCTGTTCCTCGACAAGCGCGCCGCCGCGGCTGAAGCAGCGGGCGTTCTCGGCGAGCTCGGCATCGCGCTGCCGCTCGACCGGCCGGCGCGACGTCTGTCGGTGGCCGATCAGCAGCTCACCGAGATCGCGAAGTGCCTGATCCGCAAGGCGAAGCTGATCGTCATGGACGAGCCGACCGCGGCATTGACCGAACGCGAGATCGACGCGCTCTTCAGCCTGATGCACGCGCTCAAAGCGCAGGGCGTCACGTTCGTCTACATCTCGCACCGCCTCGAGGAGCTGCCGCGCATCGCGGATCGCATCACCGTGCTGCGCGACGGGAAGACCATCGAAACGCGCGAGGCCGCCGCGATGCCGCAGGCCGATCTGGTCCGCTTGATGGTAGGCCGCGCGCTCGACGCGCATTTCCCGGAGCTGCCGCCGGTCGATCAGAATGCGCCCGTCGTGCTGGACGTGCGCGCTCTGAGCAGCTCGGCCGGCGTCCCCGTGCACGACGTGTCGTTCGCCGTGCGCGCCGGCGAGATCGTCGGCCTCGCGGGACTCGTCGGCGCGGGTCGCACCGAGATCGTGCGCGCGATCGCGGGCGCCGACGTGCCCTCGCACGGCGAGGTGCGCGTCGACGGGAAGCGCGTCGTCGTCACGTCGCCCCGGACCGCGATTCGCGCCGGAATCGCGTTGATCACCGAAGATCGCAAAGCGCAAGGTCTCGTGCTCGGCATGAGCGTGCGCGACAACACGACGCTCGCGCACCTCGGGCACTTCCTGCACGGGCCCTTCATCGACCGCGCGGCCGAGACGGAAGCCGCGAACGAGAAGATCGCCGAGCTGCGCGTGCGAACGCCGTCCGCCGAACAGATCGTGCGCAACTTGTCCGGCGGCAACCAGCAGAAAGTCGTGCTCGCGAAGTGGCTGATCGGCCGCGCGCGCGTCTTTCTGTTCGACGAGCCGACGCGCGGCATCGACGTCGGGGCGAAGGCGGAGATCTACGCGCTCATGGTCGAGCTGCTGCGCGGCGGCGCGGCGATCGTCATGGTGTCGAGCGAGCTGCCGGAAGTGCTCGGCATGTCGCACCGCGTGCTCGTCGTACGCGACGGACGGCTCTGCGCGGAGTTCGGACGCGCCGACGCGACGCCCGATGCGATCATCGCCGCGGCGACCGGCGTGAACGTGCACGCGGAAGCATCGTGATGGCGCGCAACACGAGCGCCGGCGGCGTCAAAGCCGTCATGGACGAGCGTGCGGACGCAGTCGTCGTGCGCAACCGCCGTCGCGCGCTGCTGCGCACCACCGGCCTCGGCGCCGGGTTCATCCTGCTCGTGCTCGTCGTGAACGTGCTCGCGCACGGCGACTTTCTCGAGCCCGGCAACCTCACGAACGTGCTGCGCCAGATCACGGTCAACGCGATCCTCGCGGTCGGGCAGACGTTCGTGATCATCACCGCGGGCATCGATCTGTCCGTCGGGTCGATCATCGGACTGTGCGGCGTCGTCATGGCCCTCGTCGCGAACGCGCTGCATCTCAGCGCGCCGGCGGCGTTCGTCGTCACGCTGCTCGCCGGACTCGTGGTCGGCTGCGCGGCCGGCTGGATCAACGCTCTGCCCGTCGTACGGCTGGGATTGCCGCCGTTCATCACGACGCTCGCGATGATGCAGGTCGCGCGCGGGCTCGCCTTCATCCTGGCGCACGGCCAGCCCATCCCCCTGGCGAACAGCGCGCCGTTCGACTGGCTCGGCACGGGATACATCCTCTCCGGCATTCCGGGCTTCCCGGGGATCCCGTGGGTCGTGCTCGTGATGGCCGTCGTTTGCATCGTCTTCGCGCTGCTGCTCGGACGCACCGCGTACGGGCGCTACGTGATCGCGCTCGGCGGCAACGAAGAGGCCGCGCGGCTCGCCGGCATCGACACGCACACCGTGAAGACGCTCGTCTACGTCATCTCGGGCGGCTGCGCGGCGCTCGGCGGGCTGCTGCTGATGGCACGGTTCGGCTCGGGTGCGCCGCAGACCGGCGTGGGCGCCGAGCTGCAGTGCATCGCGGCGGTCGTCGTCGGCGGAACGTCCCTCATGGGGGGCCGAGGAACGATCGTCGGTACGTTCTTCGGCGCGCTCCTCATCGGCGTGCTCAACAACGTGATGAACCTGCTGAACATCGAGTCGTACACGCAGCAGATCGTGCTCGGCGGCGTGATCCTGCTCGCGGTGATCCTCGACGAGCTGCGCAAACGGTACGTCGCGAGGCACTAGAGCGGGGCGGTCGCGAAGCACTCGTCATGCAACCCCTCGACCTGCGATTCCGGCCGCCGCGCGGCCCGCGTGAGACGATGAACGGGCTCTCCTTTCTGCCGCGGACGGTGGACAAGATCCGCGCCGAGATGCCGGGTGGGTACCTCGGGCCGTACGTGAACGAGCCGCGCGGCATCAGCAACTACCTGTGCAAGCGCATCGGGCTCGACATGAACGAGCTGCGGACGATGGTGGCGGACGCCGACGACGAGGACGCGCTCGCCGCGCGCCTTCGCGAGCGGCTCGATCCGTCGCTGGTCGAGGAGACGAACCGCAAGCTCGAGGCGCTGACGATCGAACGTCTGTCGCCCGACGATCAGGAGCTGGTGCGGCGGCGCCATCCCGTGCTCGAAGCGCGCCCCGATCTCGTACGCTTCTTCGACATCTTCGAAGCCGACGACCGCGCGACGTACCCGGACTGATCCGCGCCGGCGTCAGGCGCGCAGCGTCCGGCGTTCCCAGTTGCGGCTGCGCAGCCGCAGGGTCGTGATCGCGCCGCGCACGATCCAGCCGGCGGTCCAGCCGAACGGTACCGCCCACAAGCCGGCGTGCATCGCGACGATGCCGAACGCGATCCCGCCCAGCGCGACCGCCGTCGTCGCGATGCCCATCAGCATGACGAATCGCGTGTCGCCCGACGCGCGAATCGGCGCCAGCATCGTCATCGCGTACGCTTTCAGCGGCAACGTGATGCCGACGTGCGCTGCGAGCGGCGCCGCAGCGAGCGTTGCGAGCGGCGCGCTGAACGTGAACAGTGCGGCGAGCGGCCATGCGAGCGCGGCGACGAGCGCGCCGACGCCGGCGCTCACGGCGACGCCGATGCGCGTCGCGTCACGCCGGAACGCGTTCGCGCCCGCGTAGTCGCGCGCGCCGATGCGCTGACCGATCACGATCTCCGAAGCGTCGCCGAGCGAGCCCGGCAGCGACCACGTCGCGTCGCTCACGAGCGAGAGCGCGCGGAACGCGGCGACGGATTCCGTCCCGAACGGCGCGAGCAGCGCGACCGTGACCGGTTCGGGGACGATCTGCAAGCACAGGAAGACGAACTCCGGCCAGCTCAGCGACGCGGTCAGACGCACGAGGGACCAGTCGATCGAGCGTGAGCGCCAGATGCCGAGCCGCGGCCTACGCGACGTCTCGACGACGGCGTACACGACTCCGACGAGCTCGGCGATCAGCGACGAGATGCCGGCGCCCGTCAGGCCGAACGCACGATGCGTGCCGGCGCCGAGCGCGAGCACGAACACGAGCGGGACGTGCACCGCGTTGATGGTCAACAGCAGGCGCAGCGTCGGGCGCGCGTCGCCGGCCGTCGAGCACGCGGCGGCGAGCGTTCCGCTGCAGACCATCGGCAACAGACACAGACAGCGCAGCGCGAGATAGTTCGCCGATGCGGCGAGCGGCGCGCCGGCAGGCAGCATCGCGTGCAGCAGCGGACGTCCCGCGACGAAGGACGCGCACGCGGCGGTCGCGGCGATCGCGAGCGGGACCACCGTCGCCGCGCGCACGATCGCGCCGAAGCGCGCGCTCTGCCCCGCGCCGATCGCCTGCGCGCCCGCGATGCGCACGCCGGCGGTGAACGCGAACAGCCCGATGCCGAGCACCATGAACACGCTCGTCGCGCCGGTGATGCCGGCGAGCGGCGCCGTACCGAGCGACCCGATCGCGATCGTGTCGACGATGCCGAGCAGCTGATCGCTGACGAGCGCAAGCGCGTTCGGCGCCGCGAGCCGCCGCAACGCGGCGCCGGCATCGCGGTGTTCGAGCGCCTCGATGCGCTCGTCGCTCAACGCGGCGTCGTGCCGGTTCCCGCCGTCACGTTCTCGAGCGAGAGCATGCGCCCGTGCTGCCCCGGCACGCCGATCAGCACGTCGCACTGGGCATTCGACGCGATCGTCTCGATCGCACGCCCGAGCGGCGCGCCCGTGTACTTGCCTTCGCGATACGATCCGAGCACGATGAGATTCGCCTGCTCGCGCTTCGCGAGGTCGACGACGGCGGGACCGATCTGCCGCGCGTGGATCAGCTCGGTGCGCAGGTGCACGCCGTTGTGGTGCGCGATGACCTCCGCCGTCGCGAGCGCGTCGTAGCCGCGGCGCTCTTCGTCGGGCATGTGCGCGTCCTGAGTGAGGATCAGCGGAACCTCGATCACGTAGACGGCGAGCAGCTCGGCGCGTTCGCGCCGAGCGAGACGCGCTGCGAGCACCATCATGTGTTCCGAGTGGATCTCCTCGGAGAACACGACGATGACGCTGCCCACCATTTCGCCCACCGCGCGCTCCGCCCGGCCGGCCACGACGTCGGCGCGGGACGCCGGCGGGTGCAGCATCCAGTAGAACGTCGCTCCGATCACCACGACGATCACGATCGCGATCAGCGCGCCGACCGGGTGGACCGGGATCAGCGTCACGGCGACCGCTCGCGCGCGCGCAGGTACTGCACGATGCGCGCGACGCCGAGCGCGATCATCGCGAGCGCGAGAACCATCCCGAGCATCTTGTTCGTCATCGGCACGCGCACGAGCGCGACGCGCCACAGCGTCACGAGCCCCAGCACGACGAAGCCGGCGCCGAAGAGCGCGCGGTAGGCGAAGATCATGCGACTCGTCGGTCTCACGGCGCCTCCGAAGCCGCGGCGATGCGGCCGCGAACGCGAAGCTTCTCGACGAGCTCGTCCATCAGCTCCAGCTCGCCCGCATCGCGGAGGATCGTGATCTGCTGCTCCGCCCAGTCGACGGGACGCGAGCCGAGCAGAGGCAGCCCCTTGCGGTGCCGGTAGACGAGGTAGATCACGACGCCGGCGATCAGCCAAAGCGGCCCGGCAACGCGTCCGATCGCGTGCGTGAGCATCGTAAAGATGAGGATGGAGAAGATGCCGGCGAAGCCGATCACGCCGACGATCGGAAACTCGGCGCGCTCGCCGCGAACGCGCATCGGGATGTTGAGCGGGATGCGGAACTTGCGAGGACTCAGCGGGTCTTTCAGCCGCAGCGCGATCAGCGCGACGAAGACGAACGAGTAGCTCGTGGCCGCGCCGAACGCGTAGAGATCGGCCAGCACGTCGAGGCCGGCCTCGCCGTGGAAGAAGCGGTTGTACACGGCGTCGACGGCCGGGTGCAGCGACGGCAACGCTGCGAACGAGAGCACCGCCAGCGCCAGCCCGCAGAACGAGACGATCGACACCATCGGCGTGTGGTACCGCCGGCTGACGCGCTCGAACACCGACGGCAGCAGCCGCGATCGGCTCATCGCGTACGCGATGCGGGACGCGCCGAACACGCCGGAGTTCGAGGAGATCAGCAGCAGGATCGCGCCGAGCACCGGCACGTACAGCGCCGCGAGCGCGCCGAAGTACGGAACGTTCGCGGCCAGCACCGCGACCGCCGACCCCGCGTTCTCCGTGCTGCCGAGGAACTGGAAGAATGTCTGCGCGTGGCCGTGCGCGTCGGGCGGCACGGGGTGTGCCGGCGTCATGCCGAGCGCGAGGTTCGCGTACGCGAGCGCGTACACGAGAATCGTGAGGATCAGCCCGATCGACGTGCGCGGGATGATCGATGCCGGGCGCTGCGTCTCCTGCGCCGCCTGCGATATCGACTCCAGCCCGACGAACGAGATGATCGCGAGCGACACGCCGAGCAGCAGATGGTCGTTCGTCGGCCACGAGAAGATCATCGCGTGCACGAGCAGCTCCGGGTTGAACGCGAAGAGAAAGCCGAAGAAGAGAATCGACGTCTCGCTGATCACGTCGAGCGCGGATACGATGCCGTTGAGCGTCGTCGACTCGCGCACGCCGACGACGTTCAGGATGCAGAGCCCGCTGATCAGCGCGAACGCCGCGACGAAATGGATCCACGGGTGCTGCGTGAGCGCGAGGATCGGCAACAGCTGCCCCAGATAGTCGACGCAGGACCACGCGAACAGCGCGATGTCGATCGTGAAGTCGAGCAGCACCGCCCAGCCGGCGATGAACCCGAAGACGTCGCCCAGACCGCGCAGCACGAAGTACTGGCCGCCGCCCGCGACGGGATACGTCGCGGCGAGCTCCGTGTACGCGAGGCCGATGCAGATGTACACGATGCCTGCGAACAGGAATGCGACGTTCGAGCCGCCGCCCGCCGCGCCGAGCACGAGCCCGAGGCCGACGAAAATGTCCGCGCCGACGTCGCTGTAGCCCCATGAGAACGAGCCCCACGGCGTGACGGAACGCCGGAGGGTCGGTTTCGCCCGCATGTCGTCAGCGCGTGCGAATCAACGTGCGCTGAAGCGTGTAGAGGAGGCGCTCGCCCTCTTCCAATTCCTTGAGCAGCGCGCGCCCGCGGAAGAGCGGCAACGCTTCGGAGAGGATATCCACGGCGTCGGACAGTTCGCGACGGTTCGGTATCATGCCCTGGCTCTCGGCGTCGTTGGTCTTCTGGAGAATCATCGTCGCGAACTTCAGGGAGGTCTTCGCCGTCTCCAGCTCGTTCTTCGCCTGCGCGAACGCCGACAGCGCGGCGCGATACGCGCGCCCGGCTTCGGCGTAGTCGCCCTTGCGCGTCGCGAGCATCCCCGCGAGCGTCTCCGAGTAGCCGACGTCGACCGCGCGCGACGATCGTCCGAACGTTCGCGCGAGCGCCTCGCGTGCGCCCGCTTCCGCGGCGTCGCGCGCGAGCCGCGAGCTTTCCGAGCTCGCGGCGGCCGTGCGGGGCGGCGTCGGCTGCTGCAGCGCCGGATCAGAGGGCTCGACCGGGCCCGTCACGAGCGCGCGCAGCGCGGCAACGACGTCTTCGGCGGTCTGATAGCGGCGGTCCGGCTCTTTCTCGAGCAGACGCGCGATGATGCGCTCGACCTGCGGAGGCACGCTGCGGTTGACGGTGTGCGCCGGCGCGGGCGGCTCGTTCACGTGCGCGAAAATCACCGCGACGAGGTCGTTGGTCTCGCTCTTGAACGGCACGGTCCCCGTGAACGTCTCGTAGAGCATCACGCCGACCGAGTAGAGATCGCTGCGCGCGTCGGCGGGCTTGCCGAGGAACCGTTCCGGCGAGAGGTACGCGATGGTCCCGACGATCTCACCGGCGCTGCTCGCGGTCGACATGTCGCTCGTGCGCCGCGCCAGGCCGAAATCCATCACCTTCACGGCGCCGCTCGGCAGCACCATCACGTTCGTCGGCTTGACATCGCGGTGGACGACGTCGTTGGCATGCGCGTACGCGAGTGCTTCGAGCATCTCGATGTAATGCCGGATCGCGACGTGTACGGTCAGCTCGTTCGCCGGCACGGACGCGAGCGTGCGCCCTTCGACGAGCTCCATGACGATGTACGAGAACGAGCCGTCGCGCCCGGCGTCGTACACCGCGACGATGTTCCGGTGGTTCAGCCGCGCCATCGACCGCGCCTCGCGCAGGAAGCGGTCGCGCTCGCCGTCGTCCCGCTCGGTGAGGACCTTGATCGCGATCTCGCGGTCGAGAATGACGTCGACGCCGCGGTACACGTCCGCCATCCCGCCGCGGCCGATCAGCGCGTCGACGCGATAGCGGCCGCCGAGCGTCTTGCCGACGACGTCGTTCACGTGAACGCGCCCCGGTGCAGCTGTGCGCGGCCGCGGTCGAACGTGACGACGTCGAAACGCGCGCGTGCGTTCGGTGCGGCGATCTGCAGCCAGTCGGCCGCGCACGCGCGCAGCGTCGCGCGCTTGCGCCCGTCGACGGCCCGCAAGGCGGCGCCGAACGATGCGCCCGCGCGCGCCTTCACCTCGACGAAGACGACGGTATCCCCGTCGCGCGCGATGATGTCGATCTCACCGCCCGGCACGCGGACGTTGCGCGCGACGATGCGATAGCCGTGCGCCTCGAGCAGCGCCGCCGCCGCATCTTCGCCGGCACGTCCGCGCGCGCTGCGATTCACGTCGCCTCGGCAACGAACGACTCCATCCCGGGCAGCGAGTCCCACGCAGCGCGCACGCGCCAGAAGCCGAGCCGATGCTCCGCGCACGGCCCGTGCGCGTTCAGGGCGGCGATGTGCCGCGGCGATGCGTAGCCTTTGTGCTGATCGAAACCGTACGCCGGATAGCGCTCGTGCAGCGCGACGAGCAGCGCGTCGCGATGGACCTTCGCGACGATCGACGCCGCCGCGACCGTCGCGCATTTCGCATCGCCCTTGATCACGGGCTCTTGCGGACCGCACCACGACTTGATGCGCACCGCGTCGGTCAGCAGGTACTCCGGCGGGACGTGCAGCGACGCGAGCGCGCGCTCCATGGCGAGGATGCTGGCCCAGTAGATGTTGATGCGGTTGATCTCGTCGACGCTCGCTTCGCCGACGGCCCATGCGACGCACCGCGATTTGATCTCCACCGCGAGCGCTTCGCGCATTTCGGGCAGCACCTGCTTCGAGTCGTTCAGCCCGTTCAGGCGCAGCGGTCCATCGGTGACGACGCACGCCGCGACGACGGGACCGGCGAGCGGTCCGCGCCCGACCTCGTCGATTCCGCCCACGAAGCGATGGCCGGCGGCGCGCGCGCGGTCTTCGAACTCGTGCAGCCGGTTCAAACGGCGCCACTCGCGCTGCGCGGCGTTGCGCTGCTTGCGGCGCGCGCTCTCGCTCGGGCCGCTCATGCCGCCTCCGGCCGCTCGAACGTGAACCGCCCGAATCGCGCGTCGTTGAACTCCCTCAAGAACGCGCCCGCGGCGTTGTGCAGATCGATGTCGCCGCCGCGGCGTGCAAACCCGCGTGCCTGCGCGAACTCCTGCAGCGTCGGGACCGACGCGCTCGGACGGTGCATGGTCGCCCATGCGACGAACGCGTCGACGATTTCCTCCGCGTCGAACCGCTCGCGCGGCAGGGCGCCCGTCAGCGCGAGCTGCCATTGCGCTTCGGGCGTGGCGATCTTCGGCACCAGGATCCCCGGCGTGTCCATCACTTCGAGTTTCGGCTGGACGCGGAACCACTGCAGCGACCGCGTCACGCCGGCCTTATCCTCGGCGCGCGCCGCCGTGCGGCGGAGCAAGCCGTTGATGACCGACGACTTTCCGGTGTTCGGGATGCCGACCACCATCGCCCGCGTCGTACCCGGCCCGTGCGCGAGGGCCGCGAGCGCCGCGCCGACGCGCTTCGTCGCACCTTGGTCCTTCGCGTTCACGGCGACCGCCGTGTATCCGCTGCGTTCGAGCCACGTCAGCCATTCACGCGTCGCGTGGGGGTCGGCAAGGTCTTCGCGGCCGAGCACGACGACGCGCGGGGTGTTCGCGGCGAGGCGGTCGAGTGCCGGATTCGCCGAGCTTCGCGGCAGGCGCGCGTCGCGGACCTCGATGATGACGTCGACGATGCGCAGCCGCTCCCCGAGCTTGCGCATCGCCTGCGCCATGTGCCCCGGGTACCAATTGACGTCCGCCTGCAGCGTTCGGCGCGCGGGCTCTGCGGGCGCGTGCCCGGCGTCGTGCTCGCCCATCAGAGGCGACCCGGCGGCCAGATGCCCACGACCGCTTTGCCCACGACGTCGCCGTCGTGGACGACGCCCCAGTTGCGCGAGTCGTCGCTGTCCGCGCGGTTGTCGCCGAGCACGTAGTACGCATGAGGCGGAACGACGACGGCCGGGGCGCTGCGCTTGTCCGCAAAGCGGACGTACGGCTCGGGCAGCGGGCGGCCGTCGATCGTGACGGTGCCGTCGCGAACATCGACGCGCTCGCCCGGCAGGCCGACGACGCGCTTGATGTACGTTTCCGTGGTCGGCGCGTCGTGGCGGAACGCGATCACGTCACCGCGGCGGATCGGCCCGAGCTTGTACGCGAGCGTGTTGATCAGCACGATCTCGCCGGCGTGCACGCGCGGCTCCATGGAGAGTCCGTCGACCGGCGACGTCCGCATGAAGAACGCCGTTGCGATGAGGACGAGGACGACGAGCTGCGCCGACAGCGAGACCACGGTGCGCGTCCGTGCCACGGAACACGCTCTTCCATCAGTCCGCGCGCAATCCCGCCCCTAGGCGCCGCGCTAACGCAAGATGCGCAAGCGGTTCAGCGGATAGAACAAGAGGAACGCGTGCCCGGTGAACGACGCTTTGTCGCCTTTGCGCTGACCGGCCATGAACGTGCCGCCCGTTTGCGCGAAGCCCCACACGTGCGAGTCCTCGGAATTGTTGCGGTTGTCGCCGAACATCAGGTAACAGCCGTTCGGGATCCGATTCGGCGCGCTCCAATCGGCCTTCGGCGGAATGTTCGCCGACGCGGGATCGAGCGGCTGGCCATCGACGTAGATCCCGTAGTTCTTGATCTCGAGCTCGTACGCGGGCTTCGACTCGATGTACGGCTCGTCGAGCGCGACGCCGTTGCGGTACACGATGCCGTTGTGCACGCGGATCGTATCGCCGGGAACCCCGACCGCGCGCTTGATGAAATCGTTCGTGCTGACGATCGGCGGCGGGAAGACCACGATGTCGCCTTCGTGCGGCTTCGCGAAGCGGTACTCGAACTCGTTGACGAGCAGGACGTCGTGGATCTGCAGCGTCGGCTCCATCGATGCGCTCGGGATGAAGAACGTGCGGACGACGAACGTGATGAGGAACAGCGCGACGAGTCCCGCAACGATGAACGCGTCGAGGTATTCCTTGATGACCGTCCGCGCGCCGGGCGTGGTGCGCGCCGCGTCGCCGGTCGCGACCGGCGCGCCGGGACGGATGCTGATCGCGACGCGTACGATCGCAAAGACGGCGATCAGCGCCAGCAGCTCGAGGGGCGTCACGAGAACGGCCGCGTTACTTCGCGGTCTTACGTTCCTTGATACGCGCCGCCTTGCCGACCTTCTCGCTCAGATAGTAGAGACGAGCCCGGCGGACGATGCCGCGCTTCGACACCTCGATGCGATCGAGGCGCGGGCTGTGCAGCAGAAACGAACGCTCGACACCGACGCCGTGCGCGACGCGCCGCACGGTGATCGTCTCGCCCAGGCCGCCGCCCTTCCGCACGGTCACGACACCCTCGAACATCTGGACGCGCTCCTTGCCGCCCTCGACGACCTTGGAGTACACCTTCACGGTGTCGCCCGGGCGGAAGTCCGGGACCGACGGCTTTTCCTGTTCCTTCTGGATCAGGTCGAGTACGTTCATGACAGCTCTCTGACGACGGCGAAAACGCCGCGCGGAGCGGCGGACAACCCCGGTAGTGTACCACGGACCCCCTACCCCGACAAGGGCGAGTCGTTTCTCCGCCCGGATGCGCGTTCGCTTGCTTCACCGGCGTGCGCTACACGTCGTCTCCGCGCTCGCCGCGCTGCGCGTTGCGCGCGATCGCGCGCCGCCGGGACGCGTCGCGCCGCCATGCGGCGATCTTGGCGTGATCGCCGCTCAGCAGCACCGGCGGTACGTCGACGCCGCGGAACGTCGGCGGCCGCGTGTACGCCGGATGATCGACCTCGCCCGACGTCCACGACTCGCTCGCGGCGGAGGCCGGATCGATCGCGCCCGGCACGAGGCGTACCGTCGCGTCCAGGAACGCCATCGCCGCGATCTCGCCCCCGGTGAGCACGAACTCGCCGAGCGAGACCTCCGCGACGTCGTACAGCGCGGCGAGCCGCTCGTCGACGCCCTCGTAGTGGCCGCAGATCAGCACGAGCCGGTCGAGCTCCGCCCACGCCGCGGCGTCGGCTTGCCGGAACACCGGCCCGGATGCGGACGTCAGAACGATCTTCGCGCCGCTCGCCGGGCGGCGCGGCGGCGATGACGCCGTCGAGCACGCGGGCGAGGGGCTCGATGCGCAGCACCATGCCGGGGCCGCCGCCGTACGGGCGCTCGTCGGCGCGTTCGCCCGGTACGAGCGCGTCGAGCAGATGGTGCATGCGGACGTCGACCAGCCCGCGCTCGACCGCGCGTCCGACGATCGAGAGCCCGATCGCCGGCGCAAAGACCTCGGGGAAGAGCGTGACCACATCGACGTGCAAGACTCGCACGTGCCGTTGTTCGACCGCCTGCGCCGGCTGCTCCCCGGCCGCTCGCCGGACGGGGCCTTTGCGCGCGGGACGCACGCGCTCGATCGGGGGCATTTGGACGTCGCGCAGGCCGCCTTCGACGATGCGCTCGCGCAGACGCCGGATGCCTCGGACGTCGCGCGCATCCGCAACAAGCTCGCGATCGTGGCGCTGCGGCGCGACGGGCTCGCCGCCGCCGTCGACCAGCTCGTTCTCGCGCTCGAGGCGAACCCGCGGTCGCCCGAAGCAATCGCGACCGTCGGCAACCTGCTCCTGGAAGACGGCGCGCTCGAGGAAGCGATCGCGCACTACGAGTACGCGCTGCTGATCGACGACGCGTACGCGCCGGCGTGTCACAACCTCGGTGTCGCGCTCCACCGGTCCGGCCGCAAAGGCGAGGCCGTTCGCATGCTGCGGAAGGCGACGCGGCTCGAAGCGCGCATGAAACGCGCATGACGGACGGCGAGCAAGTCCGCCTCGATCCCGATCTGTTGCATGTCGTGCGCGCCGGCGTGACCGCCGCGGTCGAGCACGGCTGCGAGTTCGTCGCGCCCGCGCACCTGCTGCTCGGCCTGCTGCAGGACGCGCGCGTCGGACCGGCGATCCGCGCGCTCGTCCCCGGGGAAACGATCGCGCGCGCGGCCGCCGACGCCGCGCACAAGCCGCCCGAAGTCGACCAGGTTCGCTGAGCCGCAGCTTCCCGACGGCGAGCGCGCGGCGTTCCCGCGCTACGATACGCTGGCGTTTCGCGCGGTCGACGGCTCACGCACGCTGTACCTCGACGGCGACGCGTACCACGTCTTCGTCGAAGGCGCGCGGCGCGCCGACGAGGTCTACCGCCCGAAGCACCTCGTCTACGGCTTCACGGCCGAAGCGGTGAAAGACCGCGATTTGCTCTCGCTCTTCGGGAGCGATCCCGAAAGCGTCACGAAGGCGGTCGACGCGCTGTAGACGCCGCCGCTAGAGCGTCTTCGTGCCGACGATGTCGGCGTTCGTGATGTCTTCGAGGTATTCGAACAGCTGCGGCAACGTGATCTTCTCGAGCGCGCCGCGTTCCTTGATGCCGTCACCGTCCTCGCCCTCATCGCGCAGGTAGCAGCGCGACTCGACGCCGCCCGAGCCTTCGCTGAGGAACGAGACGGCGAAGCCCTTGCCGAGCGTGTCGTCGTAGATGCGCATGGCGGCGGGGTTGAGGATCTCGATCGAGTGCGAGGCGTTGTTCGCATCGAAGATCGTGATCGTCAGGTAGTCGCGGTTGACGATCTCGATCGAGCCCACCACGAAGGTGTTCTTGGCAGAGAAGAATTCGTGCCCGCGCTTGTTGCGCGAGCTGACCTCGTAGAACACGCGGTGCGCGACGAACCGGTTCAGGATCTTGCGGAGCGTCGCAATCGACGCAAGCGTCTCGGTCCGGTTACCGCGCGTGTAGATGATCTTCAGTCGGTCGGCCCCGGCCTTCGTGATCTCCGCTCAGGCACCGGACGTCTGGGCGGGGCATGACGCGTTGCACGCAACCGGGAAGAAACCCTCTGCATGCTGTCCATCCCCGACATGGCGATACTCGGCGCGGTCGCGCTCCTGATCTTCGGTCCCGAGCAGCTTCCGCGCGTCGCGCGCAAAGCCGGCAACGTCATGCGGGAGATTCAGAACACGTCGCAGTCGTTCATCCGCGAGATGGAGCGCGCGGCCGACCTGCACGACGAGGAGGCGAAGGCGAAGGAGCGGCCGTACGACGACGCGCCGACCGTCGCATTCCCGGAGATCGAGCTGCCTGCGCCGGACGCCGAACCCGCCGCCGCTGAACCGCACGTTCACCCGCCCGTCGCCGAGAAGCTCGCCGATCCGCGGCCCGCGCCCGAAGCGTCAGCGCACGGCGAGCCGGCGCCACAGATCGAGCACCCGTCGCACCTCTAGGCGCGTCTCCGCGTACGGCGGAACGCCGCCGTACCGCTCCACCGCGGCCGCGCCGGCGTTGTACGCCGCGATCGCGCGCGCGTACCGCTCCGCCGGGGGACGCGCGCGATAACGCCCGAGCAGCGCGGCGAAATGCACGACCGCGCCGTGCAGGTTCGCGTCGGCGTCGTCGGGGTCGACGCCGAGCGCCGCGGCCGTCGCGGGCATGAGCTGACCGAGTCCGCGTGCGCCGGCGCGCGAGACCGCGTCGGGGCGCCAGGAGGACTCGACGGCGACCAGCGCGACCACCAGCCGCGCGTCGAGGTGCATCGCGTCGGCCTCGGCGACGACGCGCGCGGCAAGCCGGGCGGCCTGCGCGCCGTCGAGCTCCGGATCGAACGCGCGCAGCGCAGCGGCATACGCAAGGACGAGCGAAGCGGCAAGAGACGCGAGCACACCAGGAGGGGTGCCCGATGCCGCCCCGGCGATGGGCCGAGCGGCCACGGCGATGGGCCGAGCGCCGAGCCGCCCCGGCGATGGGCCGAGCGCCGAGCGATCGCGCTCTGCGACACGGCCCATTGCGAGGCCGGGCCGGGGGCCCCACGCAACGCGTGGGGGGCGCGCAGCCTAGGGCGGAGCGCCTTTAGATATTGAAGTTCGAGCGAAGCTCGTTGATGCGCGACTCGAGCATGCCGCGGACCTGGCGGTGCAGCCGGTCTTTCTGCTCGTCCGGGAGCCGCTGGTACACGAGATAGCCCGCGGCCGAGATGATCCCGCCGAGGACGCCGACGAGGACCGTGCGTCCCGCTTCGGTGTTGTTCGCGTTGGAGCGCGTTGCGTCGCTCTGGAGCTCGCCGTTCAGGGGTTTGGTCGCGTCGGTGCTCATCGTGCGGTTCCTTTCCACGCGGGTGTACCCGGATTCTCCCGGCTGGGTGTCGCACGCGGCTCGCCGTCCGGCTCCGCTTCGCTCACGTACCGCACGAAGCGCGCGTATTCCGGCTGGCTCGCGATCTGCTTGATCGCGAGCTCCGCCGTCGCGACGATCGCGCCGACGTCGTCGCGGTCCCGCTCCGCAGCCGGCCACCGCATCGAGAAGTCGCCTTCGCGGCGGTGCCCCTCGACGGGCACCCGCGCGACCTCCCCGAGTCCGGCCCACGCGGCCTGCAGCAACGCGGAGACGGCCGCGCAGACGACGTCCTCGCCGTGCTCGGCCTGTTCGGCATGCCCCGTAGAAACGACAGAGGACAGCCGGTTGCGGCTGTCCCTGCGAAAGCGGACCTCGACCATCGCCGTCAGGCGAGGGAGATCTTGTCGATCCGCACCTCGGCGTACGGCTGACGGTGTCCGTTCAGCTTGCGCACGCGCTTCTTCGGCTTGTACTTGAAGACGAGGATCTTCTTGTCTTTCGCCTGGCGCAGCACCGTGCCGACGACCGTCGCGCCGGTGACCGTCGGGGTGCCGACCGACACGTCGTCGCCGTCGGCGGCCAGGACGATGCGATCGAAGGTGATCGAGGAACCGACCTCGGACGCGATCAAGTCCGTCCGGATCACGTCGCCTTCGGACACGCGGAATTGCTTGCCGCCGGTCTCAACGATCGCGTACATAACCCCGGAACTCTATCACGCGGCCGGGTGCATCGTCAACGCGATCTCTCGCGTCTAACCGTACACCGCTGACCGCACCGTAAGGAGTTCCGAACGTGGCGATGACCGAGCCCTCGCCCGCACGCGCGCCGCACGCGTCACCGCTCACGATCCGGCTGAACGGACGCGATGCGGCGTTCGACGTGCCGCCGCACGTCACGCTGCTCGATCTGCTGCGCGACCGTGCCGGCCTGCCCGGGACGAAGAAAGGCTGCGACCGCGGGCAGTGCGGCGCGTGCACGGTCCTCGTGAACGGGCGCCGCGTGCTGTCGTGCCTGGCGCTCGCGCACGCGCACGCCGGCGACGCGATCGTGACGATCGAGGGCCTGGCCGACGGCGATCGGCTGCATCCGGTGCAGGCCGCGTTCGTCGAGCACGACGCGTTCCAGTGCGGCTACTGCACGCCGGGACAGATCCTCTCCGCGGTGGGCGTCCTCGCCGAGGGGCACGCGCGCACGGACGACGAGATCCGCGAAGCGATGAGCGGCAACATCTGCCGTTGCGGCGCGTATCCGAACATCGTCGCGGCGGTGGCCGCAGCCCGCGGAGCGGCGTGATGCGCGCGTTCGAGTTCGTCGCCGCGTCGTCGAGCGGGGATGCCCGCGCGCTCGCCGCGACCGGTGCGTCGCGCTTCTACGCGGGCGGCACGACGCTCGTCGACCTGATGAAGGCCGACGTCGAACGGCCCGCGCGCGTGGTCGACATCTCGCGGCTGCCGCTCACCTCGATCGAGGTGCGCGGCGACGTCGTGCGCATCGGCGCGCTCGCGCGCAACACGGACGTCGCATACGACGACGCGGTTGCGCGCCGGTTTGCGGCCGTGTCCGAGGCGCTGCTCAGCGGCGCGTCGGGGCAGATCCGCAACGCCGCGACGATCGGCGGCAACTTGCTGCAGCGTACGCGCTGCGCGTACTTTCGCGACACGCGATGGCGCTGCAACAAACGCGAGCCCGGCAGCGGATGCGACGCGCTCGACGGCTTCAATCGCGGTCATGCCATCCTCGGGACGAGCGATGCGTGCATCGCGACGTATCCGGGCGACCTCGCCGTCGCGCTCACCGCGCTCTCCGCGCGCATCGAGATCGAAGGCGACGGCGGACGCCGACTCGTCGCGATCGAGGACTTCTACGTGCAGCCGGGCGATCGGCCCGACCGCGAGACGGTGCTGCTTCCCGGCGAGCTGATCACCGCCGTGGAGCTGACCGACGATCCCAGCGTTCGCGCGGTCGCACTATCTCAAGGTGCGCGATCGCGCGTCGTTCGAGTTCGCGCTCGCGTCGGTCGCGTGCGCGGTGCAGACGCACGGATCGCGCATCCGCGCCGCGCGCATCGCGCTCGGCGGCGTCGCGACGGTTCCGTGGCGCGCGCGCGACGCCGAGGCGGCCCTCGTCGGGTGCGACGCCGGGGACGAGACGTTCGCGCGCGCGGCCGACGCCGCCGTCGCGGGCGCGCGAACGCGCGCGCACAACGGATACAAGGTCGAGCTGACGAAGCGCGCCGTGATGCGCGCGCTGCGAACCGTGTGCGGAGGCGCCTCATGAGGACGACGCTCCAGCGTCCTGAATCGAGGACGCACGTCGGGCGGCCGATCGACCGCATCGACGGCCGTGCGAAAGTCACCGGCGCCGCGCAGTACGCCGCCGATGCGCCGGTGCCGTCGGCGCTGTTCGCCGTGATCGTGCAGTCGACGATCGCGCGCGGGCGCATCGTTGCGTTCGATGACGCGGAGACGCTCGCCGTGCCCGGCGTCGTGCTCCTGCTGACGCACCGCAACGCGCCGAAGGTGCCGGCGCTCGCGTTCGACTTCGTCACGCCGGTGCCGGTCGCGGAGCAGCTCGCGCCGCTGCAGTTGCCGCAGATCGCCTATGACGGGCAGCACGTCGCCGCCGTCGTCGCCGAGACCCTCGAGGCGGCGCGTGAAGGCGCGACGCTGCTGCGCGTCCGCTACGAGGCGAGCGAAGCGGAGACCGACATCGGCGCGGCGCGCACGATCGAGTCGCCGGAACAGTGGTTCGGCGAGGAGATGCAGCAGCGCCGCGGCGATCCCGACGGCGTGTACGCGCGCAGCCCGGTGCGCGTCGATGCGACGTACGTGACGCCGCTGGAGACGCACAACCCGATGGAGCCGTCGGCGACGGTCGCCGAATGGCGCGACGGCGAGTTGACGGTGCACGACTCGACGCAGTGGGTCCGCGGGACGCGCGCGGTGCTCGCGAAGAGCTTCGATCTCGACGCCGACCGGGTGCGCGTCATCTCGCCGTTCGTCGGTGGCGGCTTCGGCTGCAAAGGATTTTTCTGGCCGCATCCGCTCATCGCCGCGATGGCCGCGAAGCGGACCGGTCGCGCCGTGAAGCTGGTTCTCACGCGCGAGCAGATGTTCACGTCGTGCGGGTACCGCAGCGAGACTCGTCAGCGCCTTCGTGCCGGCGCGTCGGCCGACGGAAAGCTCCAGGCGATCTTGCACGACGTGCTCGGCGAGTCGTCGCGCGTCGGCACGTTCGTCGAGTCGGCGGGCGGCGTGACGACGATGCTGTTCGACGTTCCGAACATCGCCGTGACGCATCGGCTCGCGCGTCTCGACGTTCCGACGCCCACGGCGATGCGCGCGCCCGGCGAGACGCCGGGAACGTTCGCGCTCGGTTGCGCGCTCGACGAGGTTGCTTGGGCATGCGGGCTCGATCCGCTCGAGGTGCTTCGACGCAATCACACCGACGTCGATGCGTCGACCGGCCTCCCGTTCTCGTCGAAGCACCTGCTCGCGTGCTACGAGCGCGGCGCGGAAGCGTTCGGATGGAGCGAGCGCGCACGCCGCCCGCGCTCGGCGCGCGACGGTGACGATCTGGTCGGCGTCGGCGTCGCAACCGCGACGTTCCCGGCACTGCGCGCGCCGGCGCAGGCGCGCGTGACGATCTCCGCTGACGGCACGATCGACGTCGCGAGCGCGACGCACGACATCGGTACGGGGACGTACACGATCGTCGCGCAGATTGCGGCCGACGCGCTCGGCGTCGACACGGGCGCGCTGCGCGTGCGCATCGGCGACTCGACGTTGCCGGATGCGCCCGTCGCGGGCGGGTCGATGAGCGCGGCGAGCGTCGGGCCCGCAGTGCAAAACGCGGCCGAGCGCGCGCGCGACGCGGCCGTCGCGGTCGCGACGTCGGCGCAGGGT
This sequence comes from Vulcanimicrobiota bacterium, assembly GCA_963841685.1. Lineage (GTDB taxonomy): Bacteria > Vulcanimicrobiota > Vulcanimicrobiia > Vulcanimicrobiales > Vulcanimicrobiaceae > Vulcanimicrobium. Next base: position 936,559 of record CAWJDU010000001.1, on the reverse strand, counting down.
TCGCCGCTGCACGGCTTGCGGGCGGACGAGATCGAGGCGCGCGACGGGTCGCTACGCGCGAGCGAACGACGCGTCGCGTGCGATCGCGTATGCGGACGTTGCGCGCCTGCACGGCGCGGCGATCGCCGGCGACGGCGCCGCGGCTCCGGGCGACGAGCGGCAGCGCTACGCATTCGCCTCGTTCGGCGCGCAGTTCGTCGAGGTGCGCGTCGACGCGGTGCTCGGGCGGGTCCGCGTGTCGCGCGCGCTCGGCGTGTTCGACTGCGGGCGCATCTTGAACCCGAAGACCGCGCGCTCGCAGATGATCGGCGGCATCGTGTGGGGCATCGGGATGGCGTTGATGGAGGAGACCGTCCGCGATCCGCGCTCGGGCGCCGTCATCACGAACAACCTCGCGGACTACCACGTCCCGGTCAACGCCGACGTACCGTCCATCGACGTGCTGTTCATCGAAGAGCCGGACTTCCGGCTGAACCCGCTCGGCGTGCGCGGCATCGGCGAGATCGGGCTCACGGGCGTCGCGGCGGCGATCGCGAACGCCGTGTTCCACGCGACCGGCGTGCGCGTGCGCGAGCTGCCGATCGTGCCCGAGAAGCTGCTCGACCTGCGTGGCGCCGCGTAACGCATGACGACGAACGCGTGCGGGCGGTCGTCCTCGCGGGCGGCCGCTCGCGCCGCATGGGTTTCGACAAGCTCGTCGCCGCGTTCGCCGGCGAGCCGCTCGTGCGACGCGTCGTGCGCGCGCTCGCAGAACTGCACCCGCTCGTCGTCGCGACGCCGGCCGTCGCGCGGCTGCTGTCGGACGTACCCGACGCGGAGGTCGTCGTGACGGAGCCGACAGCGGGCCCGGCGGAGACGCTGCAGATCGCACATCGCTGCGATCGATGCCGAATCGTATCTCGCCGTGCTGCCGTGCGACATGCCGTTCGCCGACGCCGCGCACGTGCGCGCTTTCGTCTCGCGCGTGCCGGACGATGCCGACATCGCGTGGCCGTCCGTCGCCGGCGAGCCGGGTCATCCGGTCCTCTGGTCGCCGCGCGCGCGCGGGCGCATCGCGACGCTCGCGCCCGCCGCCGCGCCGATGATCGTCCGCGACGATCCGGGCCTTCGCCTCGCGGTGATCGACGAGGCCGACGACGCGTACGTCACCGACGTCGACACGCCGGACGCGTGGGCCGCCGCGGAAGCGCGGGCGACCTCAGCGCGCTGAACGGCGCCGCTACGCCGTTGCGGCCGAGACCGCGACGGCGGGACCGTCGTCGAGGCGCAGCGTCAGGCACTTCGCGCTGCCGCCGAAGTTGAGGAACTCGCCGAGATCCGTGCGGAACACGCGGTAGCCGATGGCGTGCAGCGTGTCGCGGAGGCGGCGCGACGCGTCGTGCATCACGACGGCGTCGCCGATCTCGAGGGCGTTGCACGCGAAGCGCAGCGCGTCGTCGACGGAGACTTCGATCAAGTACCCGGGCTCGATCGTGCGGCGCAGCATCGTCTGCGCATGCGGCGAGAACGCGTCCATGTACGCGAGCACATGGCCCGTGGAGAGCGGGCACAGCGCGCTGTCGAGGTGGTAGAAACGTTCGTCCACCAGCAGCAGCGGCAACACGCGGCAGCCGACGATCTCCTGGAGTTGCAGCGTCGCGCCGCGCTCCGAGCGCCAGCCGTATCCGGCATAGAGCACGGGCCGAACGCGATCGAACAGCGCGTCGCCGGCGCCTTCGAAGTACGTCTGACGCAGGAACGTCGTCGCGTACCCCGCGCTTGCGAGCGCGGCACGGTACACGGGCTGCTCGCGCCGGCGCTCGGCGTGCCGGAAGCTCGAGACGATTGCGAGGTTGCCGGCCATGAGTGCGGCGTTGGCGGTGAAGACGATGTCCGGGGTGTGCGCCGGCGACGCGACGCGCACGAGGTCGAGCTCGCCGACGCACCCGACGAGCTCGATGAGGCGTTCCCATTGCCGGACCGCCTCCGGCGTCGCGTCGTCGTGACCGGGCGGGCAGACCAGAAGCCGATGCGCCATGATGCGACTAGTGTAGGCGCGCTCCGCCGTTCGCGTCGTTCGACAAACGTTGCGTGCCGTGCGCGCCCCGACCTGTGAGTTTTGAGGCGAGCCCCTCCTGAGCCCGTCGCCGGATGGGTACGCGAACGCCATGGAACGCGACACGAACGTCGAGCAGCAGGGCGACTACAAGAACGCGCTGCCCCGGGAGGTGACCGACCATCCCGACTCCGGAATGCCGCGCCAGCTTCGGACGCAGGCCGACAACGAAGCGCCGTTGAGCCGGCGCGAGGCTGACGTGGCGGGCGTTTCGACCACGCCCGAGGTCGTCTACGGCGAGACGGACGAGGACGAGAACCGCGAGGACCAGCAGGACGCCCACCGGGCGCGCTGACCCTCTAGAGCGAGACGTCGACCTCGTCGCCGACGATGCGGACCTCATAGGTCGGTAACGGCGTGACCGCGGGCAGCGTGAGCGCCGCGCCGGTCGTCACGTCGAACAGCGCACCGTGCCGCGGGCACATGATGCGTACGCCTTCGAGCTCGCCTTCATCGAGCGGTCCGCCGTCGTGCGTGCAGAGATCCTCGACGGCGTACAGCTCGCCGTCGACGTTGCACAGCAGCACGCCGACGCCGTCGACCTCGACCCGCTTCGTCGTGCCGGGCGGGATCTCGCTGCGCTTCGCGACGATGCTCACCGGTACACGCTGCCGCCGGGGACCGTGCCCTCGCGCACGCGGATCCCGATCGATGCGAGGAATGCGACGGTCGTCGAGGTCGCGTCGCGCGCGGGATGGATCACGCGGCCGGTTTCGCGAAGGGCGAAGCATGACCCGTTCGATCCCGATCGCCGCAGCCGTCGTGCTCGCCGCGACGATGCCCGTCCTCGCCGCGACGTCGTCGTCGAACAAGCCGGCCGCGAGCCGGTCGACGGCCCATTCGGCGGCAAAGGCGGTGAAGCTGCCCGACGGCCTCACGTACACCGACATCGCCGTCGGCAAGGGCGACCCCGCGAAAGCCGGACACAGCGTCGAAGTCGATTACACCGGCTCGTTCCCGAACGGCTCCGTGTTCGACAGCTCGAAGCAGCACGGGCAGCACTTCACCTTCGCGCTCGGGGCGCATCAGGTGATCAAGTGCTGGGACGAAGGCGTCGCCGGGATGCGCGCCGGCGGCACGCGCAAGCTCGTCTGCCCGCCCGATCTCGCGTACGGCGCGCGCGGCGCGGGCGGCGTCATCCCGCCCAACGCGACGCTCGACTTCACCGTGACGCTGTACACGATCAAATGACGTCTAGCAAATAGGGCCCTTCGACAAGTCGTCCAGCGGCAGAACGCTGAATTTGAAGCCGGGGCCCAACGTGATGTTGCGGCCCCAGCGCACTTCGTTCACGCCCGTCATCACGAGCCCGGGGATCGGCAGCGGCACGTGCGACGCCGCGCGGTTGATCATCGTTTCCGACGGGCTCCACGTGACGGGCAGCGTCGGGTTCATCGTCACGGCGACGCGCTGCGTCCCGCCCTTCGGCTTGTGTACGATGAGGTAGCGCGGCTCGATCGAGACCGAGCCGTCGTGGTTGTGGCGGCCCGCCGCGTCGGCTGCGCGGATCACGCCGAACCCGATCGTGCCGCTCGGAATCTTCGTGCCGTCGGGAGCCGACGTGTCCTCGGTGGTGCGGAAGCGGAACGTCGAACCCGAGCGCGCATAGCGCGAGTCGACCTTGTCGATCATCTCGGCGGAGATCGACCAGGCGCAAATCCTCGCGGCGGCGGCCGGTACGGATGCGGCCGCTCCCGACACGACGGCGAACGCCAGCGCGAGGAGGAGCCGGGCGCGCAGAGCTAGCCGACCGAACCTTCCATCTCGAGCTTGATCAGGCGGTTGAGCTCGACGGCATACTCCATCGGCAGCTCCTTGACGAAGAAGTCGAAGAAACCGTTGACGATCATCGCAGTGGCGTCGGCCTCGGACAGCCCTCGGCTCATCGCGTAGAACAGCTGCTCTTCACCGATCTTCGACACCGATGCTTCGTGCTCGACCGTCGAGCGCTGCTCGTCGATCTTCATCGTCGGCTTCGTGTCGGACGACGAGCGATCGTCCATGATCAGCGCGTCGCACTTCACGCGCGTCTTCGCGCCGGTCGCGCCGGCATGGATTTCGACCAGGCCGCGATACGTCGTCTTGCCGCCGTGCGCGGTGACCGATTTGTTCGTGACGACCGAAGTCGTGTTCGGCGCGGCGTGGATCACCTTCGCACCGGCGTCCTGATGCTGCCCTTCACCCGCGAACGCCGCCGAGAGGATCTCGCCGCGCGCGCCTTCGCCCATCAGGTAGATCGCGGGATACTTCATCGTCAGGCGCGAGCCGATGTTGCCGTCGACCCACTCGACGGTCGCGTTCTTGCGGGCGATGGCGCGCTTGGTGACGAGGTTGTAGATGTTGCGGTACCAGTTCTGAATCGTCGTGTAGCGGATCGACGCGCCTTCCATCGCGATCAGCTCGACGACGGCCGAGTGCAGCGACGACGTCGAGAACTGCGGTGCGGTGCAGCCCTCGATGTAGTGCACTTTCGAGCCTTCGTCGGCGATGATCAGCGTGCGCTCGAACTGACCCATGTTCTCGGTGTTGATCCGGAAGTAGGCCTGGAGCGGCATCTTGACTTCGACGCCCTTCGGCACGTAGACGAACGAGCCGCCGGACCACACCGCGGAGTTGAGCGCGGCGAACTTGTTGTCTTGGATCGGGATGACGGTCGAGATGTACTTCTGCACGATCTCGGGGTGCTCGCGCAGCGCGGTGTCCATGTCGCAGAACAGCACGCCGTCCTTCTCGAGCTCCTCGACGACGGAGTGGTACACGACCTCGGACTCGTACTGCGCCGACACGCCGGACAAGAACTTGCGCTCAGCCTCCGGGATGCCCAGACGGTCGAAGGTCCGCTTGATGTCGTCGGGGACGTCGTCCCAGCTCTGCTCCGTCCGCTCGCCGGCCTTCACGAAGTATCGGATGTTGTCGAAGTCGATGTCGTTCAGCAGGGCCGTGTCGCCCCACGTCGGCATCGGCTTCGCCCGGAAGACGTCATAGGCGCGCAGCCGGAAGTCGCGCATCCACGCCGGCTCGTTCTTCATCGCCGAGATGCGCTCGACGATCTCGCGCGTCAGGCCCTTCTCGGACTTGTACGCGTACGCGTCTTCGGGATCGTGGAACCCGTGTCGGTATTCCTCGATGAGGGCATCGGTCGTGGCGGCCATCGGTCTCCCAGCGTATCGGTCCCTCGGGGACCGGTCAAGATAGTGCAGACGTTTCTGCACTATCCCCCAGAACCCGCTCGCGACCGCAAACGTCTCGGGCGGCCGGCTACGGCGCCCCGGCCGCGTCGATGAAGCGGGTCGGCACGCCGAGCGCCGCGAGCAGGGCCTCGGCGGCGGAGCGCTGGCTCGACCGGGCGGCCGCCTCGACGAACGGTCGCGGCACGGATTCCGGACAGCCGCTTGCCCGATGCGAGCCGTTCGACGAGCGCGCATTGGACCGCGAGCAGGCTCGGATTGTACGCGGCGCACTCCGCGTAGCGGCCGGTCACGACCGTCCCGTCCTCGAGCTGCAGCGCCGCGCCCGCATGTGCGCGCGAGTACGGCGCGTACGACCGGCGCGCGGCGTCGAGCGCGGCGCGGCCCAGCGCGTCGCCGCCGGCGATCGCCGCGTCGACGCGCGCAGCGCGGGCCGTCAAGAGCCGCGCGCCGACGCCCAGGTCGGCCGGGCCGAACGATGCGGGAAGCAGCTCGGACAGCGTGCCGGCCGGCTCCCCGCTGACCGAGATCGTCAGCCGCCGCGGGTCGCCCAGCTCCATGAGGAACTGCCGGCAGTGGCCGCACGGCGTCGCGCTCGTCGCGAGGTGCACGATCTCCGTCTCGCCGCTCAACCACGCGTTCGCGACGGCGAACTGCTCGGCGTGCACGCTCGCCGCCAGCGGCAGCGCTTCGAACTCGAGGTTCGCCCCGGCGTACAGCCCGCCGGAGCCGCCGAGTGCGACGGCCCCGACGACGTAGCCGGAGATCGGCGCGTGCGAAAAGGACGTCGCCCACGGCAGCAGCTCGGCCATGAAGCGCGCGCGCTCGCCGGGTGCGATGCGCGGATCGGGCGCGGCGCGTGCGGGTTGGCGCGCCGAAGCCGGCATCATCGTGCGGAGGGGCCGATCGCGCGCCCCGCGTCGCGCACGGCGTCGAGCAGCGCGTCGACGTCGTCCTCGCGCGTGCGATGGTTGACGATGCACGCGCGCAGCGCCAGCGCCCCGCCGATGCGCGTCGTGCTCGGCACCGCTGCGCCGGACTCTTGCACCGCGACCGCGATCGCCGCGTTGAGCGCATCGAGCGCGCGCGCGTCGAGGCCTGCGCGCACGGCGCGGAAACACACGACGTTCAGCGCGACGGGCGCGACGAGCTCGAGGTCGTCGCACTCCGCGATGCGCCTCGCGAGCCGCTGCGCGAGGTCGCACGTCCGCGCGATCGACGCGCCGAGCCGTTCGATGCCGTAGTGGCGGAGCGTGAACCAGAGCTTGAGCGCGCGGAACTCACGCGAGAGCTCCGGTCCGTAGTCGGCGTACCACGGCGTACCGGCAGCCGCGCCGCGCTCGGCGCGCGCGAGGTACGACGGCGACGACGCGAAAGCCGCGCGCAGCGTCGACGCGTCGCGCACGAGCAGAACGCCGGCCGCATACGGCGCCTGCAGCCACTTGTGCGCGTCGAACGCGAGCGAGTCCGCGCGCGCGATGCCGTCGACGAGATGGGCATGCCGCGGGCTCGCGATCGCCAGCGCGCCGAACGCGCCGTCGACGTGCAGCCAGACGTGCTGCTCGTGCGCGAAGTCGGCGAGCGCGTGCAGATCGTCGAACGCGCCCGTGTCGACCGATCCCGCCGTCGCGACGATGAGGAAGGGCCGCGCTCCGTCTTCGCGATCCGCGTCGATGCGCGCGCGCAACGCGCCGGCGTCGATCGCGCCCGACCGCGTCGACCTCGACGCGACGCAGGGCGTCCTCCCCGATGCCGGCGATGCGCATCGCTTTCGCGACCGAGTCGTGCACGCCGCGTGCGGCGTAGGCGGTGAGCCGGGCGCCTCCGATCCCGCTCGCGCGCGCCGTCGTGCCGAGCGACGCATCGCGCGCGGCCACGACGCCGAGCAGATTTCCCATCGAGGTACCGGTCGTGACGATCCCGCCGGCCGCTTCGGGAAACCCGAACAGCTCGCGAAACCACGCGATGACGGCACGCTCGACGTAGACCGCGGCGTGCTCGCGGCCGCCGACGTTCGCGTTCATCCCCGCGGCCAGCAGCTCGGCGAGCACGCCCGCGGCGCTGCCGCCGCCGTGCACCCAGCCGAAGAACCGCGGATGACGGTTGCCCGTCGGATACGGGCGGATCAGCTCGTCGAAGCGCGCGAGCGTCGTTTCGAGCGGCTCGCCTTCCGCGCGCGGCGGCTCCGCCAGCGCCTCTTTGACCTCCGGCGGCACGGGACGCCACGCCGGACCGTCGCGCACGTGCTCGAGGTCGTCGACGACCGCATCCGCGGCTCGTGCAGCAGCGCGCGAAACGCGCTCCAATCCGACGGATCGAGGCTCACGCGCGTGATCTCTCGTCGCACCATCGCGTCGAGGGCGGCGTGGATGCGCGGCACGTACTCGTGCTTGTACGGAAACATCGCGGGATCGTCGAGGACGTGCACGAGCAGCGCGTTGTCCGCTTCGAACAGGAGCACGTTCCCGTCGCGATCGATCGCGCAGTCGATGCCGACGTAGTCGAGCGCGAGCAGCGCGGCCGTCTCGCGCAACGCCTCGGCGCGCGTGCCGTCGAACACGCCGCCGAGGTTCGCGAGAAACGCGCGTTCCTCGTCGCGCATCCACGCGTGCTCGGTCATCGGCGCGTTGTAGTAGTGAACCATCCAGTTCGGCGAGATCGCGAGGTGGAACGGGATACGCTTCGCCGTCGACGAACACGATGCGGTACTTGCGGAAGTAGCCGTCCGCGCTGCGATAGTCGACGAACGGCGCGACGTAGAGCTGCGCCGCGGGCGTCGAGAGCGAGATACTCGGCGCGTTGCGCGTCGTCGTCGATACGGCAGAGCCCATGTCCGCCGTGCGCGTCGACGGGCCGCACGATGTGCGGCGTGGGGAAGCCGTCACGTGCGTACGCATCGCGTGCGATCCGCGTCGTGGTCACCGCCCGCACGTGCGTCGCGCGCGCGAACGTCTCCGCCAACGGGACGCGTCCGAGCAGGCGGATGCGCGCCGGGCCGTTGATCACCGGCCGCGCCGAAGCCGCTGCGAAGCGTTCGGCCGCGTCGAGGTGCGCCGCCGCGTGGTCGGATTCGCCGATCGCGACGAAGACGGCGTCGTGCTCCGGCAGGGCCGGCACGCTGCGGTCCGGGTCGACGTACCAGCGGTGCAGCGTGACGTGTCGCGGGTCGAAGAGCAGGTCGGCCGGCGTATTCGCGGTGTACGGGCCGGGCGCGCTCGGAACGAGGAGCGCGTAGTCCTCGCGCTCGCTCGCGGGCGTCGAATGGACGGGCGCCAGGGCGATCGCCGCGCGCTGGTGCGCGAGCGCGAGCTCCTCTCGGCGCAGAATCTGGGCGACCTCGTAGATGCCGAGGTGCGCGTCGAGGTCGGCCGGGTTCACCCGGACGGCCTCCAGGAATGCGGTCAACGCCTCGTCGAGTCGTCCCTGACGCGCGAGCGCTCGGCCGTTACCGGCCGGCCCGGCGGCGGTGCTGTGCATCAGTCCTTGATTCGGCGTTACCGGCGAGGGATCACACCGCCGGGAACGGCCTATTTACATCGGCACCCCCGGGGGGTACCATAGGCGGCGGACTTTCACGACCCTGTGCGTGGTGTATATCGCATGGGGTACGGTCAGTCGGTCGAGGGGACGGCGCGCCCGACGCGCCATCGCAGCGGAACGTTCGTTCGGTCTGAAGGGGGCCGTGCCGGCAAGATTCCGCTGAAAGGTCGACGGCGAGACGGTGTACCGCACACGCCGGACGACACGCCTGGAGGTGGGATTCTCCCAACCGAAAGCTCTTCGAGGAGTCGAGAAAAGAATTGAAAGCACTCGGTACGCACATCGTCTGCGAGCTGTCCGGCTGTAACGCCGCGAAGCTCGGCGACGTCGACGCGGTCCGTGCGATCATGGAGCGAGCGGCTGTGGCAGCGAACGCTTCGATCGTCACATCGGCCTTCCACCGCTTCCAGCCGCAAGGCGTGTCCGGAGTGGTGGTGATCGAGGAGTCGCACCTGTCGATCCACACGTGGCCCGAGACGGGCTATGCTGCGATGGATTTCTACACGTGCGGCGACCACACCGACCCGTGGTCGGCGTGCGAATACGCCGCGGAGGCGCTCGACGCCACGACCATGTTGACAACCGAGGTACGCCGCGGGATCGAAGCCGGAGCGAACCGCTTCACCCACATCGTCACCACCGAGAACGACGCTCGCGAGCTGCTGCTGGCCACCGCCTAACGCTCGCACTCGAAGCGAAGGGAGAATCGAAGCCCGCCGGCCCGGCGGGCTTCGTCGTTGTACGCGGAAGGGCGCGCGCTGCGATCGTGCAACCCGACGGACGCGATGCCGAAGACCGAGCACTATCAGTGGTACACCGAGGAGTTCGCGCCGACGGAGATCCACGCGCACGCGATCGAGGAGACGTACTACGCGGGGCGCACGCCGTTCCAGTCCGTCGCGGTGCTGCGCACGGCGATGTTCGGCAAGATGCTCGTGCTCGACGGCGACACGCAGTCGTCGCAGGCCGACGAGAAGATCTACCACGAGTCGCTCGTGCATCCGGCGATGGCGGCGGCAAGCGCTCGCGACGACGTGCTGATCCTCGGCGGCGGCGAGGGCGCGACGCTGCGCGAGGTGCTTCGCGATGCGACGGTCCGGCGCTGCACGATGATCGACATCGACGGGCAGGTCGTCGAGCTCGCGAAGCGTTATCTGCCGGAATGGTCGGACGGCGCTTTCGACGACCCGCGCGCCCGTGTGATCGTCGGCGACGCGCTGCGCTTCTTGAAGGAAGACCGCGACCGGTACGGCGTGATCGTCAGCGACCTGACGGAACCGCTGCCGGATTCGCCGTCGTTCCCGCTGTTCAACGGCGAGGTGTTCCGCGACGTGAAGGCGCGGCTCGCGACGGGCGGCGTCTACGTGCTCCAAGCCTCGACGGCCGGCTTCCACAACATGGCGCTGCACGCGAAGATGGCCCGCTCGCTGCGCGCGCACTTCGCGCACGTGCGCAGCTTCTACACGCACGTGCCCGCCTTCGACAACGACTGGGCATTCATCGCGTGCAGCGATGCGGTCGACGTCGCTGCGACGCTCGCCGAACGCATCGACGCGTATGTGGCTGCGCTCCGCGGGCAGAACTACTTCTACGACGCGCAGACGCACCGGCGGATCTTCAGCCTGCCGCTGTACTTGCGCCGCGAGCTCGCGAAGGACGGTGACGTCTTCGCCTGACCGGAGGACGAGCCCATGATCGTACCGCTGTTTTTCGCCGTCGACTTCTTCAACTTCACGTACCGGACGAACCCGTGCGCGAAGAACGTCCCCGTACCGGCCGTCATGCGCAAGGGCACGTTCTCGTACTTCGACAAGCGCATGGACGTCGGTTTCGACCTCGCCGTGCGCGCGGTGCAGCGCGGAAGCCTGCGCGCCGGCACGCGCCAAGCGGTCGTCGTCATCGCGTGCGACTTCCCGATCGGCGGCACGGCTGCCGCATACGCGTTCGACGAACGGCCGAACGCCGCCGTGCCGCTCGGGCAAGTCGCGACGGCAAACTGGGGCGGCGACTGGGGACGAGGGCCGGACGCGATGCGGTTCCGGTTCGCGAACGGGAAGCTGATCGCGGAGCAATGCGACGGCGACGACTGTGACCGGCTCCGGACGACGACGTACGCGCTGCGCGGGTCGAAGCTCGTCGCGGTCAAGGTCACGCGCACGGCCGTACCGGCGAACGCGGCGCGCACGTCGTCACGGCGACATGCGAAGCGTGCACCGGCGCTCGGAGGACCCCTCGCCCGCGGCAGCGCAGGCTCGCAGCATGACCGTTGACGCCTCGGGCGCCCTGCGGCGCACCGCCCTGTACGGCGCGCACCTCGCGCTCGGCGCGCGGATCGTGCCGTTCGGCGGCTTCGAGATGCCCGTGCAGTACACGAGCATCCTGCGCGAGCACGACGCCGTGCGCAAGCGCGCCGGACTCTTCGACCTCTCGCACATGGGGCAGTTCACGCTGCGCGGCAGCGAGGTCGGGGCGTGGGCGGAGACACTGACCGTCAACAAGGTCGCGAACATGAAGCCCGGTCAGGCGCGCTACAACATCTTCACCAACGAGCGGGGCGGCGCGCACGACGACGTGATCTTCTACCGCTTGGACGGCGATCGCTGGCTGCTCGTCGTGAACGCGTCGAACGCGACGAAAATGTGGGACGTGGTGACGTCGGCGCGGAGCGGGGACGTCGAGCTCGCGAACCTGCACGGCGAGCGCGCGCTGATCGCCATCCAGGGACCGCGATCGGTCGAGCTGCTGCAGCCGTACGTCGACGCGCAGCTGACGTCGCTCAAGTACTACGCGTGCGCCGAGACGCGCGTGCGCGGCGTGCGCGACAGCGTGGTCGTCGCGCGCACGGGCTACACCGGCGAGGACGGCTTCGAGCTCTTCCTTCCTGCGGCGGACGCGACTCCGGTGTGGGAGATGCTGCTCGCGGAGAACCGCGCGGGTCTCGAGCCGTGCGGGCTCGGCGCGCGCGACGTGCTGCGGCTCGAGGCCGGCATGCCGCTGTACGGGCACGAGATGACGGAAGACATCACGCCGCTGCAAGCGGGGCTCGCGTGGGCGATCAAGTTCGACAAGCCGGCGTTCACCGGCAAGGACGCGCTGCTCGCGCAGCGCGACGCCGGCGACTACGCGCGCATCGCCGGCGTCGTGATGGACGGTCGCGTACCGGCGCGCGCGGGCTATCCCGTGTTCGCGGCAGGCGCGAACGCCGGCGAGATCCGCAGCGGCTCGTTCGCGCCCTCGCTCGATGCGAACGTCGCGACGGCGCTCGTCGAACCGGCATCCGCGGCCGACGGGACCCAGCTCGAGGTCGAAGTGCGCGGAGCACGGCATCGCGCGCACGTCGTGCCGCTTCCGTTCTACAAGCGTTCGAACGCCTGAGCGGCTCGTGCGCCAGGACTTGCCCGACGCCGCCGCCTAGCATACGGACGACATGGCGAACGGCGTACCGCAAGGTCTCTTCTACAGCAAAGAGCACGAGTGGGTCAGGGTGGACGGCGACGTCGCGACCGTCGGGATCACCGAGTACGCGCAAGGCTCGCTGGGCGACATCGTGTACGTGGAGCTGCCGCGCGCGGGCGCGCAGCTCACGCAGTTCGGCAGCATCGGCGTCGTCGAGTCCGTCAAAGCCGTGTCCGATATCTTCACGCCGGTCGGAGGCGAGGTCGTCGGCATCAACGACGGGTTGGAGAACGACCCCGCCGCCGTGAACCGCGATCCGTACGGGGACGGCTGGTTCTACAAGGTGAAGCTGAACGACGTCGGCCAGACGGCCGAGCTCTTGTCGCCCGAACAGTACGAGCGGCTGATCGCCGAGGCGTAGCGCGTGTACACGCCGCACACGCCGGACGACGTCGACGCGATGCTGCGCGCGGTCGGCGTCGCATCGCTCGACGACCTCATGCGCGTCCCGGAGGCGATCGCGCTGCGCAACGCCGTCGAGATGCCGCCGCGTTCCAGCGAGATCGAGATCGCCGAGCGCTTCGCGCAGCACGCGCAGCGCACGACGGCCGGCCGGTACACGTCGTTCCTCGGAGCGGGCGCGTACCGTCATTACGTGCCGCCCGTCGTCGGGGCGATCGCGATGCGCGGCGAGTTCCTCACCTCGTACACGCCGTATCAGGCCGAAGTGTCGCAGGGCTACCTGCAGGCGATCTACGAGTGGCAGAGCTACATCGCGCTGCTCACGGGCCTCGACGTCGCGAACGCGTCGGTGTACGACGGCGCGACGGCGCTCGCCGAAGCCGCCATCATGGCCGTGAACGCGACGGGCCGCAAAGGCGTGCTCGTCTCGCGCGCCGTCCACCCGAACTACCGCGCGGTGCTCCGCACGTACGCCGAAGGACTCGAGCTCGCCGTCGACGAGCTGCCCTACGGCGAGGACGGCCGCACCGACCTCGCGACGATCGATGCCGCGCTCGCGGAGCAGCGCTACGCGGCCGTCGTCGTGCAGTCGCCGAACGTGTTCGGCGCGATCGACGCGCCGCCGGCCGGCGTCGCGGCGCGCATCAAGGCGACCGGCACCGTCGTGATCGCGGTCGTCGCCGAGGCGATGTCGCTCGCCGCGCTCGCCGCGCCCGCGTCGTGGGGCGCGGAGATTTGCGCGGGCGAGGCGCAGTCGTTCGGCAACGCGCTCGCGTACGGCGGTCCGCACGTCGGCTTCATCGCCGCGACGAACGAGCATCTGCGCCGCATCCCCGGCCGTCTCGTCGGCCGATCCGTCGACGCGGCGGGCCGAACCGCGTACGTGCTGACGCTGCAGGCGCGCGAGCAGCACATCCGTCGCGAGAAAGCGACGTCGAACATCTGCACGAACCAGGCGCACTGCGCGCTCTGCGCGACGATCTACCTGGCCGCGATGGGGAAGAGCGGCCTGCGCGACTGCGCGGCGCTGAACGTCGCGCGCACGCGCGAGCTGCGCGAGCGGGTCGCCGCGCTCGACGGCTTCTCGGCGCGCTTCGGCGCGCCGGTGTTCAACGAAGTCGCGATCCGCGTACCCGGGCGCGCGCGCGACGTGCTCGCGGCGCTCGAACAGCAGTGGATCGTCGGTGGCCTCGACCTCGGACGCTTCTATCCCGAGCTCGACGACTGCATCCTGATGAGCGCGACCGAGCTGACGTCGAGCGCCGACGTCGACCGTCTCGTCGCCGCGCTGGCGGAGGTTCCGGCACGTGCCGCTGCCCGCGTTTGAAACGCCGCTGATCTTCGAGACGGGCCGCGACGGGCGCGCGAACCGCTATCTGCCCGCGGGGCCGGCGCTGGAGACGCTGTTGCCGTCCGACGCGCTGCGCGACGAGCTGCCGCTGCCGGACAACAGCGAGCTCGACGTCGTGCGCCACTTCACGCGCCTCTCGCAGAAGACGTTCGGCATCGACACGGCGTTCTATCCGCTCGGGTCGTGCACGATGAAGTACAACCCGCGGATCAACGACGCGATGGCGACGATCCCCGCGCTGCGCGATCTCCACCCGTTCGCGCCGGACCACGCCGCGCAAGGCGCGCTCGCGATCATGTGGGAGCTCGAGCGCGCGCTGGCCTCGCTGTTCGGCATGGCGGCGTTCTCGCTGAATCCCGCCGCGGGCGCGCACGCCGAGCTGGCGGCGCTGCTGATCGCGAAAGCGTACTTCGCGCGGACCGGCGAGTCGCGGCGCAACGTCGTGATCGTGCCGGACACCGCGCACGGCACGAACCCCGCGTCCGCGGCGATGGTCGGCTACAAGGTGCGCTCGCTGAAGTCCGACGCGCAGGGGCGCGTCGATCCCGACGACATGCGCGCCGCGGTCGGCGACGACACGGCCGTGTGCATGATGACGAACCCCAACACGCTCGGCCTGTTCGAACCGCGCATCCACGAGGTCACCGACGTGGTGCATGCGGCGGGCGGCCTGATGTACTACGACGGCGCGAACGCGAACGCGCTCATGGGCAACACGCGCCCGGGCGACATGGGGTTCGACCTCATGCACCTGAACCTGCACAAGACGTTCACGATCCCGCACGGCGGCGGCGGCGCGGGCGCAGGCCCCGTCGGCGTCGCGCCGCACCTCGTCGACTTCCTGCCGACGCCCGTCGTGCGCGCGTACGAGGCGAGCGGCGATGCGTGCGAGGCGAGCGGCTGGCGCGAGACCGGCGATCTGACGTTCGCGCTCGACTTCGACCGGCCGCATTCGATCGGGCCGATGCGCTCGTTCTGGTCGAACTTCGCGCACATGGTGCGCGCCCTCGCGTACGTCTACGCGAACGGCGCCGACGGCCTCGCGGCCGTGTCGCAGCTCGCGGTGCTCAACGCGAACTACCTGCGCGTCGGTCTGCGCGACGTGCTGGACGTTCCGTACGACGAAATCAACCGGCACGAGTTCGTCGCGTCCGCGCAGTCGCTCAAGCGCGAGACCGGCGTGCGCGCGCTCGATCTGGCGAAGGCGCTCCTCGACCGCGGATACCACGCGCCGACGGTGTACTTCCCGCTCATCGTCCCCGAGTGCCTGATGATCGAGCCGACCGAAACGGAGTCGAAGGAGACGCTCGACCGTTTCATCGCGGACCTGCGCGACATCGTCGCCACGGCAAAGTCGGACCCGCAGCGCGTGCTGGAGACGCCGGTCAGCACCGCGGTCGGACGCATCGACGAGACGCGCGCAGCGCGTCAGCCGGACCTTCGGTGGCGCGCCGCAGCGTCGCCGGCGACGTGAACCGCGCCGACCTGCTGCGCACGGCGTCCGTTGCGGCCGGCGCGCTCGCGCTCGCCGACGGCGGCGTCGCGCAAGCGGCCACGCCCGCGTCGCCGGACGACGCCGCGCTCGACGCCTTTTTCGCGCGGCAGTGGGAGGCGTACCACCGCCGCAACCCGGAGGCGGCGTCGCTCGACGGCGATCACGCGTACGACGACCGGTGGAGCGATCCGTCGATCGAGGCGTCGGCGCGGGAAGCCACGGACGCGCGCGCCGCGCTCGCGCAGCTCGAGCACTTCGATGCCGCGCGGCTCTCCGAGACGAGCCGCCTCAACCGTGATCTGTACGCCGAGCAGCTGCGCGATACGATCCGCGGCTTCGAACTGCGCACGTACCTCTTCGCGATCAACCAGCGCGGCGGCGTGCAGACCGACGTCGCGATCGTCGATGACCTGCCGTTCGCGACGCTGCGCGACTACGAGAACTGGGCGGCGCGCGTCGACGCGTGGCCGCGCAAGGTGGACGCGACGATCGGCGTGCTGCGCGAGGCGGTCGCCGCGAAGCTGCTCTGGCCGCGCGTCGTCATGGAGCGGGTGCCGGCGCAAATCGACCGCCAGCTGACCGCGCCGGAAGCGCATCCGTTCTTTGCACCGTTCGCGCGCGTCCCGCAGAGCCTCGCACCGGGCGACGTCGGACCGCTGCGCGACCGCGTACGCGCGTCGATCGCGAACGGCGTCCTGCCCGCGCTGCATCGCCTGCGCGATTTCCTCACCGCGACGTACCTGCCGGCGGCGCCCGCCGACGTCGGCGTCGGCCGCGTCCCGAACGGCGCGGCGATCTACGCGTACCTGCTGCGCGTCAACACGACGACGACGATGAGCGCGCAGGCGATCCACGACCTCGGCGTGCGCGAGGTCGCGCGCATCCGCGCCGAGATGCAGACCGTCGCGCCGCATACCGGCTACCGCGGTTCGCTCGCGGACGTCCTCAGCGCGATGCGCGACGACCGCGCGAACTACCACGGCGATGCGCCGTCGCTGCTCGAGGCGTATCGCGCGCTCGCGAAGCGCATCGATCCCGAGCTCGTGCGGTTCTTCAGCATCCTGCCGCGCACGCCGTACGGCGTCGCGCCGATCCCGGCGTCGATCGCGCCCGACACGACGACCGCGTACTATCAGCCGCTCGCGCTCGACGGGTCGCGGGCGGGCACGTACTGCGTCAACCTCTACCGTCCCGATCAGCGCCCCATCTACGAGATGCCGGTGCTCACGCTGCACGAGTCCGTACCCGGACACCATTTGCAGTTCGCGCTGTCGGCGGAGCTCGGCAGCCTGCCCGCCTTCCGCCGCTCCGCGTACTATGTCGGCTACTCCGAGGGATGGGGACTCTACGCGGAGTCGCTCGGCGATGCGATCGGCGTGTACGACGACGCGAAGACGAAGCTCGGCGCGCTGAGCTACGAGATGTGGCGTGCGGTGCGGCTCGTCGTCGATACCGGAATGCACGCGTTCGGCTGGTCGCGCGAGCGCGCGATCGCGTACTTCCTCGACAACGCCGCGAAGACGAAGCTCGACGTCGTCAACGAGATCGACCGCTACATCAGCGATCCCGGTCAGGCATGTGCGTACAAGGTCGGTCAGCTGAAGATCCTCGAGCTGCGCGACCGCGCGCGCACGAAGCTCGGCGCGCGCTTCGACCTGCGCGCCTTCCACGAGGTCGTGCTCGGCGCGGGCTCGCTGCCGCTCGACGTGCTCGAACGCCGCGTCGATGCGTGGCTCGCGACGGCCTGACGTCGACGAGCGCTCGATGAACTCGAGCAGAGCCCTCGATCGCGCGTTGCGGGTGAGCGGCCGCAACCTCGCGGAGAATACGGAGAAGGCGGCGAATGCCGCCGTCATGGCCCGGCGCCCGACGCCCACGCTCACGGAGGCGGAGTATCGCCTCATGGACATCCTGTGGGAGCTCAGCTCCGCGACGGTGTCCGACGTCCACGCGCGGCTCGCGGACCGGCCGATCGCGTACACGACCGTGCTGTCCACGCTGACCATCCTCGAGCGCAAAGGCTACGTGCGGCACACGACGCGCGGCAAAGCGAACGTCTACAAGCCGCGCGTCGAGCGCGACGCCGCGCGCCGAACGGTGGTCGAAAACGTTCTCGCGACGTTCTTCGCCGGATCGCCGCGCGCGCTGATGCTGAACCTGCTGGAGTCCGAGCGGCTGAGCGACGATGAAGAGCGCCGTCTCCGCGCGCTGCTCGAGGACCGTACCTGAACGCCGCCTCGGCGTCGATCGCGGCGCTCGCCGCGTCGATCGCCAGCATCCCGGTCGCCGCCGCCGCGATCGTCGCGTCGCGGTCGTTCGCGTCGGCCGCGGCGCGCTACCGCGTCCTGGCCGCGGGGTTCGCGATCGTCGTCGCGCTCGCGCCGGCCGCGCTGCTGCTGTCCGCGGTTCGCGCCGCCGCGGTCCCGGCCCGCGCGCATGCGCTCGAGCGCGTGTTCGCCGGCGCCATCGTGCCCGAGGGTCTGCTCATCGCCGCAGTCGGCGTCGCCGCCGTGCTGCTCGCGCGGCTCGCGCTGGACGTCGTGAAGCTGCGGCGAGTCAAGCACCGCGCGACCGTCATCGGCCGGCTACGGGTGCGCCGCGCGGCGCTCGGCACGTCGCCGGCCGTCTCGACGCCTACCGCGATCGGCTACGTCCGCCCGGCCGTCATCGTGCCGCGCGGCTTCCGGGCGCGCGTCGACGCGGCGGAGTGGGACGCCGTGCTCGCGCACGAGTCCGCCCACCTCGCGCGACGGGACGACTGGGCCAAGGCGGCGCAGAGCGCGCTGACGCGGGCTGCGTGGTGGCTTCCCGGGCTGGCGATGCTCGCGCGCGCCCTGGACCTCGACCGCGAGCTCGCGGCCGACGAGCGCGCCGCGGCCGCGGGCGATTCCCGCGCGTATGCCGCGTGCCTGCTGCGGCTGGCCACGGACGCCGGCGCCGCGATCCCCGCTCCGCGGTTCGGCGCTCGGCGCACGCAAGTCGCGGTGCGCGTCGAGCGGCTGCTCGCCAGACGGCCGCCCTGTTCGCCGGTCGCGCGCGCGGCGGCGCTTGGAGCCTCGACCGCGGTCGCCGCGGCTGCGATCCTCGCCGCCGTGACCATCGTACCGCCGGCGGGGGAACGCGTGCACGGCGCCGTCGCGCATCCGCGCCACCGCGTGCTCGTCGCCGCACGCTTTTCGCACGCCTCGCGCCCGGCGACGCACCGCGGCGTGCGCGCGCACGCCGCGGCACCGCTCGCCGCCCGCCCCGCCGCCGCACCGTCGTCCGGGGCGACGCGTGTCTTGAGACCGATCGGTACGCTGGCCGACGTGACCGCATGCGCCGCGCGCGCTCCGCGCGTGCGAGGCCCCCTAGCTAAGCGGCCGAACGGGCCGCGGTCCTTCTTGGGACCGCGCGCTATACTAGAAATACCAGCCCGGCTCGTCGGGCTGAAACCGTCTTATCGGGAAGCGCGATGCGGATCAAATACGAAGTATCCGCCGGCGGCTTGGTGCTGCGGCGGAACGGCAACGGCTTGGAAGCTCTCCTGATCGGGAGAGGCGAGCCACGCGTTTGGTCCCTCCCGAAGGGTCACGTCGAGCCCCGCGAGACGCACGAGCAGGCCGCCCTTCGCGAAGTTCGCGAGGAGACCGGCTGCTGGGCCGAGATCCTCTCGAAGCTCTCGGACATCTCGTACTGGTTCTACTTGAACCGCACCAAGCACAAGAAGTCGGTGCACTTCTACCTGATGCGCTACCTCTCGGGAGACACCGCCAACCACGACCACGAGGTCGACGAGGCGCGCTGGTTCGAGATCAAGGCGGCGAAGCGCGCGCTCAAGTACGTCAACGAGAAGCGCCTCGTGGACCTCGGCCTCGAATGGCTCGAGCAGGACGGCGCGGGCATCTTCGAGCCGGACGTCGTCGCGGCGGGAGCCGGCGTGAGGGACACCAGCGCCCTTGGATGAGCGAGGCCTTCGCGTCTCCCTCGACGTCTTCGACGGCCCTCTCGACCTGCTGCTGAACCTGGTCAAAGAACGACAGCTCGACATCGCGACGGTGCCGCTCGCTGCCGTCGCGGACCAGTACCTGGCGTACATCCAGGCGATGCAGTCGCTCGACGTGGAGCTCGCCGCGGACTACCTCGTCGTCGCATCGACGCTGGTCTTCCTGAAGTCCAAGGCGCTGCTGCCGCCGATCCCGATCGAGCTCGTCGCCGAAGGCGAGGAGTCCGCGGAGGCGGTCGAAGCGCGGCTGCGCGAGCGGCTCATCGCGTACTCGAAGTACCGCGACGCCGGTCAGCAGCTCAAGGACCGCGCCGCGGACGCCTCGGCGTACTATCTGCGCGCGGACGGCGGCGACGCGACGGCGGACTTCGTCCAACGGTACCGTATCGACGCCGCGAAGCTGTCCGGCGCGCTCGCCGCCGCGCTGCGCGCCGCGAAGCCCGAGAAGCGCACGATCGTGCGCGAGCGCGTCTCGCTGGTCGAGCAGATGGACAGCGTGGCGCGTACGGTCCGCCGCAACGGCCGGGCGTCGTTCTTCGCGCTCTGCGACGGCCTCGACCGCGTCGCGATCATCGTCACCTTCCTCGCCCTCCTCGAGCTCGTCCGCCGCGCGCGCGTGGTCGTCGCGCAAGACGAGGCGTTCGGAGACATCGCCATCCTGCCCGCCCCCGAAGAGAACCGTGCAGCCTGAGCTCGTCGATACCGGTCACCTGCAGCGCACCATCGAGGCGCTGCTCTTCGTCGCCTCCGAAGCGCTCTCGATCAAGACGCTCGCGAAGCTGACGGGCGCCGAGGAGAGCGACGTCACGGTCGCCCTCCAGAAGATCGACGAGGAGTTCGCCCACCGCGGCATCGTGCTGCGCGAGATCGCGGGCGGGTACCGCTTCGCAAGCGCGCCGGACGCGCGCGAGGCGGTCGAAGCGTACCTGCTGCCGCCGAAATCGAACCTGTCGCCGGCCGCGCTCGAGACGCTTGCCATCGCCGCGTACATGCAGCCCGTGACGAAGGGCGATATCGAGGGCATCCGCGGAGTCTCGGCCGACTCGGTCATCGCGACGCTCGTCGATCGCCGCTTCCTGACGGAGTCCGGCCGCAAGGACGTGCCGGGCCGGCCGATGCTCTATAAGACGACCC
Organism: Vulcanimicrobiota bacterium; assembly: GCA_963841685.1. Classification (GTDB taxonomy): domain Bacteria; phylum Vulcanimicrobiota; class Vulcanimicrobiia; order Vulcanimicrobiales; family Vulcanimicrobiaceae; genus Vulcanimicrobium. The sequence continues at coordinate 915,913 of CAWJDU010000001.1, read as the reverse complement.
CGGAGTTCTTGGAGGCCTTCGGGCTGCGCACGCTCGAGGAGCTGCCGCCGATCGACGTCGACGCCACGATGCCGGTCGAGCTCGCGCTGCCGATCGCGACCGTTCCGGCCGAGGCAACCCCGGAGGCCGCCGCAGGGGTTCAAGAACCTGACATCATCGCGGAAGCAGAAACGGAGCCCACGCCATCAGCGGTCTAGCCGCACCGACCACCCTCGTGCCCACCGACGTGTGGGCCGCCGTCGAGGAGAACTGCCAGCGCGTCGCGCTCGCCCACGAGCTGATCCAGCCGGACGAGCGCTTCCAGCTCACCGACGATCAGCACAAGGCGGTCGAGGCAATCACGGCGGGGCTCGACTCGGGCACGTTCGAGTTTCTGCTCAAGGCGCCGACCGGCTCCGGCAAGACGGAAGTGATGCTGCGCGTCGCCGTCGACACGATCTTGGCGACCGACGGGTACATCGTGATCCTCGCGCCGACGCGCGACCTGATCCGGCAGCACGTGACGTACTTCAGCGAGCGCCTCGAGGGCACGGGCATCGGAGTCGGTCAGATCCACGGCGGCGCGTCGCCTGCCGAACGCCGCGCCGTGGAGGCGGCCGTCGAAAGCGGCGAGGTTCGCGTCGTCGTCGGATCGGCGATGATGCTCACGATCGACCGGCACTGGCAGATCATCGACGAGGCCGACCTACTCGTCGTCGACGACGTGAACGCGTTCGACGAGCGCGAGCACTTGCGGCTGCTCGAAGATCTCGACTGTCCGATGCTCTTCGCGACGGCGACGCCCGACGAGCTGCGGCGCTTCCTCGAACGCGTCGGCGCGCTGGACAACGTCGTCACGATGAAGAAGATGCCGTTCGACGTGCTTCCGACCAAGGTGCGCAAGGTGGAAGGCGTGTGGGGCGAGCCGCCGGCGGAACAGTTGTCGCGCGCCGACGCGCTGATCCGCGACCACCTCGCGCGCGGGTCGCGCATCTTCGTCATCGGACGCACGCGCGGCGACGTGCCGCGGCTCGCGGAGCGCCTGAGCGCGACGTACGAGATCGACGTCGAGCAGCTGCGCGGCGACATGGCCGACACGAGCGAGCAGAGCAAACGGTATCGCCGCCGCGGCATCAAGGTCAACGAAGCCGGCACGCGCATCGCGATGATGTCGAGCTTCCGCGCCAAGTCCCCGGCGGTGCTGGCCGCGACGAACCTGATCGGATCGGGCATCGACATCCCGGCCGCGGACCTCATCGTCATCACGGACGCCGACGCGTTCGGCGAGTCGGAGGTCGAGCAGCTGATCGGGCGCGTCGGACGCCGCGAGCGGCCGTCGGACGCGGTCCTCGTGACGGGCACGACCTTCGAGCGGAACCCGTCGCGCGCGATGCCGACCGGCCGCGCGAAGTCGTTCATGCCGGCGGGCATGCGGGCGCGTCAATTCAACTTCGGCCGTCGCCGATAACGTTTGCGGGATGCCCGCCCTCGCCGACCCGTACGTCGACCTCGCCGCCGGTTATGACGCCGTCTGGCCGCCGCCGCCGCCGGAGCTGCTGCAGACGCTGCGCGCGGCCGGCATCGGCGCGAGCGCAAGCATCCTCGACGTCGGGATCGGCACCGGCCTGAGCAGCGAGGCGCTGGCGCGTTCCGGCGCGCGCGTGACGGGCATCGACCCGTCCGCCGCGATGCTCGCATGCGCGCGGCGACGGCTTCCCGCCGCCGACGTGATCAGGGGTGTCGCGGAGGAGCTTCCGTTCGCGAGTGCGGCGTTCGACGCCGCCGTGTGCGGCGATGCCTTCGATCGGGTCGACCAGCCGCGCGCGCTCGCCGAGCTCACGCGCGTCGTGCGCCCCGGCGGCACGATCGCGATCTGGTGGCGAACCCTCTCGACCTCGTGCGACATCCTCGGCCATCGCGCGGCGGCGACGCGCGAAGCCGGCGTCGATCCCATCGCCGAGCCGCTGTCCCGCGGCTTCCGCGCATTCTACGCGGCGACGTTCGCCGAGCGCGCCGTGCGCGCGGTGCCGTCGGTCGTGCGCACCACCGTCGACGGCTGGGTCGCGATCGAAGCCGCGCGCAGCGGAGCTGTGGTCGGCGTACGGCACACGCGCCGACGCGTGGATCGACGCGCTGCGCGCATCGATGCTGGACGCGTACGGCGCACCGCATGCCACCATCACGGTGCCGACGCTGTACTACGTGTACGCCGGACGCGTGTAAGTGCGCATCGGCTCGCACGTGCGCGTCGGGAGCGGCTACGACGACGCCGTCGCGTACGCGCGCAAGCTGGGCTGCACCGCGATGCAGTTCTTCGCCGGCAATCCGAAGACGTATCGCGTCGGTGCGATCGATACGCCCGCTCTCGAACGCTTCGCCGCGGCGCGCCGCGATGCGGGCATTCGGCCCTGCGCGATCCACACGTCGTACCTGATCAACCTGGCCAGCGAGGATCCCAAGACGGTCGCGAGCTCGCTGAAGCTGCTCAAGAACGACCTCAAGATCGCGGCCGCCGGCGACGTCGCGTACGTCAACACGCACCTCGGATCGTACGGCACGCGCGAGCGCAGCGCGGGCTTCGCGTGCGTCGTCGAGGCGCTCGAAAGCGCGCTCGAGGACATCGCCGACGGCGTCTCCCTCGTGATGGAGAACAGCGCCGGCGCCGGACAGCTCTGCGGCGGGACGATGGAAGAGCTGGGCGCACTGGTACGCACCGTCGGGCACCCCAACCTCCGCGTCTGTCTCGACACCGCGCACACGTGGGCCGCGGGCTACGCGATCGACTCGCGAGACGCGGTCGAACGCTTCTTCGACGTGGTCGAACGCGAGATCGGCATCGACCGCGTCGTGATGTTCCACTTCAACGACACGGAGATCGAGCTCGGCGGGCATCGCGACCGTCACTGGCACATCGGCGAGGGCCGCATCGGGATCGAGGGCTTTCGCTCCATCGTCGCGCATCCGGGCGTGCAGGGTAAGATTGCCATCCTGGAGACTCCGGGCGAGGAAGACGACGACATGCGGAACATCGCGACGCTGCGCGCCGTGGTCGACGGCCTCGCTCGGGTCGGCTGAAGGAGGAACGACGCGTGAGCGACGGCGCTGAACGGCGGCAGGCGAAGCGAATCGAGATCCGGCTTCCGGTCGTGTACCGCGGTCCCGACGGCACACCGGTGCGCGGAACGACGGAGAACGTGTCGCGGCGCGGCATGCTGATCGTCGCGAAGTCCGCGGCGACCGGAACGCAGCTGCGCGTCGCCGTGACGGGCACGGACGGGCGCGAACGCGAGGTCGTCGGCGACGTCGTGCGCACGACGCCCGACGGTCGCGTCGCGATCTCGCTCACCGACGCGAGCGCCATCGACGACATCGTCCAGGAGTAGCACGCTACGATCGTCCACTTCGACCTCGACGCGTTCTACGCGTCGGTCGCGCAGCGCGACGATCCCTCGCTGCGAGGCGTGCCGCTCGCGATCTCCGGCAGCTCGCGGCGGGCCGTCGTCTTGACCGCGTCGTACGAAGCGCGTCCGTTCGGCGTGCGGTCGGCGATGCCGCTCTACCGTGCGCTCGAGCTGTGCCCGCAGCTGACCGTCGCGCCGCCGAACTTCAGCGCGTATCGCGAAACGTCGGCGCGCGTCTTCGCGATCTTCGGCGACGGCGGCCGCGCGGTCGAAGGCTTGTCGCTCGACGAGGCGTTCGTCGATCCGTCGCTCACGCCGGGAGAGCCGGTCGATCTCGCGACGGCGGTCGCGTTCGCGCGCAGCGTGCGCGAGCGCATCCGTGCGGAGGTCGGCTTGACCGTCAGCGCCGGAGTGGCATCGGGGAAGATGGTTGCGAAGATCGCGAGCGACGCGCGCAAGCCGGACGGCCTCACCGTCGTGGAGCCGGGTCGCGAATCGTCGTTCCTCGCGCCGATGCCGGTCGGCCGCCTGTGGGGCATCGGGCCGAAGACGCAGCCGCGACTCGAGGCCGCCGGTCTGCGCACGATCGGCGATGTCGCCGTACTCGACGAAGCCCGGCTCTACGAGCTGTTCGGACGCAGCGGAACGTTCTACCGGGATCTCGCGCGCGGCATCGACGACCGCACCGTCGATCCGTCGCGCGAGCGCAAGTCGATCTCGACCGAGGAGACGTTCGAGTACGACGAGCGCGACGAGCACCGCATTCTCGCGCTGCTGCGCGCGCAAGCCGACGAGCTCTCGCGAGACCTGCAGCGCGCGCACATGCGCGGCGCGACCGTCGGCGTGAAGATCAAGCGCGCCGACCACACGGTGACGGGCCGGCAGACGTCGCTCGCCGTCGCGACGAACGACGCCGACGCGATTCACGATGCGGCGCTGTGGTGCTGGCATCGCGCCGGCATGCGCGGCGTACCGATCCGCCTGCTCGGCACCCGCGTCGCGTCGCTCACCGAAGAGCCTGCGCGCGAGCTGCGACTGTTCTGATGGAACGTCCCGACGTCGCGAAGGAGACGCCGCTCGCGGCACTCCTCCATCGGCTCACGCCGAACGATTCGTTCTTCATCCGCAGCCACGCCCGCGACGTGCCGCGCATCGATTCGCGCGCGTATCGGCTCGAAGTCGCCGGCGCGCACGCGACGCCGGCGCTGTCGCTCGACGAGCTGCGCGCGCTGCCGCGTGCGTCGGCGATCGTGACGCTCGCGTGCTCCGGCAACGGACGCGCCGGGTTCGATCCGGTGCCGAGCGGGCTGCCGTGGGGATTCGGCGCGATCGCGACGGCGCGATGGGACGGCGTGCGCCTGCGCGACGTGCTGACGGCGAGCGGTCCGATTCCGAACGCGATGAAGCACGTCGTGTTCGACGGCTTCGACGCCGCGCCCGATCCCGATCGCCCTCCTTTTCGCCGCGGCCTTCCGCTCGAGCGCGCGCTCGACGACGGAACGCTGGTCGCCGACACGATGAACGGCGAGCCGATTCCGGCGGACCACGGCGGTCCGGTGCGACTCATCGTCGCGGGCTGGAGCGGCAACCACGCGATGAAGTGGCTGCGCCGCATCGCGCTCGCGCGCGAGCCCGACCGCGGGCACTGGATGGCGTTCGACTACCGCATCCCCGGCGACGACGGGACGATGCGGATGATCGAGTCGCTCGCGCCGATCGCGGTGATCGCGACGCCCGGCGACGGCGCGCGCGTTGCCCGAAGCGTCGACGTGCAGGGCATCGCGTACGGCGCTCCCGCACCGGTGCGCGTGCGCGTCGAGGTCGACGGCGCGCACGCGGGCGACGCGGACGTGCGCTACGAGGACGGGCCGTACGCGTGGGGCCGCTGGTCGCTGCGCGTCGAGACGGCGCCGGCATCGCATCGCATCGCCGCGCGCGCCGCGGACGCCGGCGGCAAGCCGTATCCGGAAACGCCATGGAACGCGGGCGGATACTGTTACAACGGTCCGCACGCGATCGAGGTCGTCGCCGGCCCGTAGCGACGGGCGCGTGCGCCTACGGCGGCCCGTAGAGCGTGAAGAGGTGGCCGTCCGGATCGGTGAAGTTCGCGACGTCGTTCGTACCGTCGACCGTGTGCGGCGCGCTGACGAATTCGACGCCGCGCTCGCGCAGAGCGTCGTATCCAGCCCGCACGCCGTCGACGGCGAGCACCACTTCGACGGATGCCGCCCCGGGTGCGCGGGCGCGCGCGAGGCTGCCGCTGAGCGCGATCGTCGTGCCGCCCGCATCGAGAAACGCGAACTGCTCGAACCGTCCGCGCAGTGCGAAGCCGAGCCGTTCGGTGTAGAACGTAACGGATCGCTCCACGTCCGTCACGCCCAGCATCACCGAATGGAATCGCAGTGCGGGGACGCTCGCCGTCATCGTCGCCTCCCGGACGTTAGCGTTGCTAAGAGAATCGGACCTCTCGTTGAAAGTGTCAACCCCCGACGCCGTACCTCGAAGCGACGGCGCGCGGCACGAAGCTGCTCGACGAGGGACGGCGCCGGCGGGTCGAACGCGTTCGCGCGCTGCTCGCGCACCTCTCCGCACCGGACCTCCGCGCGTGCGAGCGCGCCCTTTCGGCGCTTCGTCGCGTCCTCGCTTGACCCGCGGTCAGACATGATCCGTGCTCCAGCACGGATCGGCATGGGCGTCCTCGCCGCGCGACGCGCGGTGAAACGCCGCGCGGAACGCGCGGCTGAGCGGGAGCACCATCGCGATCGCGCCGCGACGCGGGCGCACCGCGCCGCGCGGCAGCGCGTCGCGTGCGACGGCGGGCGGCAACCATCCGCGCACGGTGCGCAAGTCGCCGGCGGCCGCGCGCAGCAGCGGCCCGATCAGCGCTCGGTCGTCGTCGCGCGCGAACGCGAGCTCGTCGAGCACGAACGCGTCGCTTGCGGGAATGCGGCGGCCCGCGACGTACGCCGCCAGGCCGCGGCTGCGGCGCACGCCGAGGCGGATCTCGCCGCCTGCGTGCTCGCGTGACGCCGCGCGCATCCGCTGCCACTCCCAGTCGAGCGGCGTCCGCGCGAGCGCGAACGGGCGCCGCGAATCGAGCGTGTCGAACACGCGCCGCATCGCGCCCGTGTCGGGAGCGCCGAGCGGCACCACCTCGATGCGGTCGCCGGAGAGCGCGTCGGCGCGGAGCGAGATCGTGCGCGAGCGCAGCGCGCGAAATCCGAGCCGCTCGTAGAACGCGGGGTGGATGTCGCTGAAGAGGTACGCGAGATCCGTCCCGGCCGCGCGCTCCGCGTCGAGGAACGCGCCGAGCAGCGCCGTCGCGTAGCCGCGGCCGCGCAGCTCCCGCGGCGTGAACACCGCGCCGATACCGGCCGCGCGGTACCCTCGCTCCCCGCAGCGCAACAGACGCTCGTAGCGTTTGCACGACGCGACGAGCGCGCCGTCGACGCGCAAGCCGATCGTGCGGAAACGCCGCCGGCCCCACGCCGACGTCGCCGCAGCCTCGAACTCGGCGACGTACTCTTCGAACGTCCGCGCGCCGGCCCACAGCTCGCGCGACCGCGGCAGCACGTCGCGTGCGTACTCGTCCGGCGCGAGCACGCCGACACGAATGCGGTCGGCCATCACGTCGCGGCGCGCGCGGCAGCGCTCCAGGCATCGCACGGCAGCGCGCTGCACAGGAACGGCGGGTTCCGCACGTCCTCGCCGGCGTAGCGCAGCGGCGTACCGTCGAGCGTCGTCACGAAGCCGCCCGCTTCGCACACGACGACGTGCGCTGCGGCCGTGTCCCACCAGCACGTCGGGCCGAGGCGCGGGTACAGCTGCGCGCCGCCTTCCGCGACGACGCACATCTTGAGCGCGCTGCCCATGCCGACCAGCGTGTGCGGCGGGAGCGCGCGGAGGAACGCGTCGAGCGACGGGCCGCGGTGCGAACGGCTCGCGACGACGACGAGCTCGCCGTCGCAGCGCACGTGGATCGCACGGCTGCCGTCCGCATCGATCCTCGTCGCGCCGCGGCCGCGCGCCGCGAGGAACGTCACGCCGCGCGCGGGCGCGTGCACGACGCCGGCGGTGGGCACGCCGCGCTCGACGAGCGCGACGTTGACGGTGTAGTCGTCGCGGCCGGCGAGAAACTCGCGCGTGCCGTCCAGCGGATCGACGAGCCAGAACCGCTCGGGCGCGCACGCGGTGCTGCGCGGCGTCTCCTCGGAGATGACGGGCGTCACGGGATCGAGCGCGCGCAGCGCGTCGAGCAGGATCGCGTCGGCGGCGAGATCGGCGGCCGTCAGCGGCGATGCGTCGTCCTTGATGCGCGACGACGCGCGCGCTTCGGCCGCGATCGCAACGATCGCGGCACCCGCGCGCAGCGCCGCGGCATACGCGCCGTCGAGCGCCGCGGCGGCGTCCGGCGCCGGCGTCTCGAAGTGCACCGCTTCAGTCCGCGCGCTCGCCGCCTTCGCGCGAACGGTTCAGCAGCGCGGCGATCTCCGCCGCGAGCTCGGGCGCCGCGTTGCCGCGCGTGGCGCGGCCGCTCGCCGACACCGTGACGCCGGCGTCGGCGCGGCACATCGCCGCGGCGAACAGACGACGCTGCTCGCGCACGTACGCGGCGCGCGGCTTCGCGTGGTGTTCGTACCACGTGAACTTCGCGGTGCGCGCGGCCGGCGCGTCGCCGGCGCACTCTTTCGGAATCATGCCGTACGTCGTGCTGAACAGGAACGCGTCGGGCACGTAGTACGGCGGAAACGCGCCCGCGCGCGCGTCGACGACGAAGACGTGGTCGAAGCGCCGGTGCACGATGCGCTCGACGGCCGCTACAGCGACGGCGTCGTGAGCCTCGTCCGCGATCTCCGGACCCGCTTCACCGTTCGCGAGCCGCGCGCAGTACGCGAGCACGGCCGCGAGATCGTCGTCGGGATGGCGCCGCGCACGCACGGCGATCAGCGCGAGCACGCGGTCGACGAGCGCAGCCCGCAGTCGCGCGCGCGCCGGCGTCTCGCCGGTTCGCAACCGCACGAGCCCCGCGTCGTCGACGATCGCGCGCGCCGCGGTCGCGACGTCGGTCGCGCGCAGCCACGCCGTCCACCGCGCGCGCCGCGCGCGAAACGCTTCGACGCGCGCACGTGCTTCGTCCGACAGATCGGTGTCGCGATCGCCGCGGAGCAGGTTCGTCCCGAGACGGATGTCGCGCTTGCGGTCCCAGCGACGGTCGCTCGACGCGTCGTCCTGCGGCAGCTCGAACAGCACGGGCTGCGGGTTCGCCGGCTCGCCGCACAGGATCGCGATCGACGCGTCGGAGAGGCGCAGCATCGGCGTCTGCAGCGTGCGCAGCGTCCACACGTGCTGGAACGGATCGGCGGCGACCCACAGCATCGCCAGCGCGTCGAGGACGTCGGCACGTTCGAACAGCGCCGGGTCGCCCGCGAGCGCGACGGGAACGTCGCGATCGACGAGCGCGCGCTCGAACGGTGCGAGCGTGCGCAGCGTCCGGTGCACGACGGCGATCCGTCCGGGCGACGTACCGCGCGCGATCAGCGCGTCCACGCGCTCGGCGATCGCCGTCGCCTCCGCGGCGCGATCGCCGGCGCGCACGACGCGCACCGCGTCGCCGGCGGGAACCGCGGCCACGCCGGCGCCGTCGATGACCGCGCGCGCGACCGCGGCGATCTGCGGATGCAGCGCGCGCGCCTCCAGCACGACGGCGGTCGCGGCGCGGCCGAACAGGCGCTCCGGCCGTGCGCCGGCGAACGTCTGCGTCGCCGCGGAAGGATCGCCGGCGACCGACACGCCGTCGAGCGCATCGCCGAACAGCGCGTGCAGGAAGCGCAGCGCCGCCGCGGAGAGGTCGTGCGCGTCGTCGACGAACGCGACGCGCAAACGGTGGCGCAGCGCGCGCGCGATCGCGGGACGCCCGTCGAGCAATCGCGTCGCTTCGACGAGCGCGTCGCCTGCCGTCAGACAGCCGCGGCGCACGAGCTCGTCGACGTACGCCCGGTAGAGCCGCGCGAGGATCTTCGCGAGGTCCAGCTCGCGGCGACGCTGGCGATCGAGCTCGGACGGTCCGACGGCGAGTGCGGCGCGGTGCTCGTCCTTGGTCGCGGCGACGAGCAGCGGCGAGGCGAGGTTGGGCGGGTTCGCGTAGAACGCCGTCGCGCCGCGGAGCGCCATCGCGAGAAACGACTCGTCGTCGATTCCGGCGTCGCGCAGCTTGCGGATCAGGCGCAGCGCTGCCGATGCGAAACGGCTCGGCATGCGCAGTCCTGCGATCTCGGGGTCGACGTCGGGACCGAGCCAGTCGCTCCATTCCGCCGAGAACAGCGGTGCGGCGGCGCGCTCGAAGATCTCCTCGGCGTCGAGCGGATCGACGCGTTCGAGATCGAGCGCGAGGCCCGTCTCGAGCGGGTGCGCGCGCAGCAGCTCGAACGCGAGCGCGTCGAGCGTCTCGCCGTGCACGGCGATCCCGTCGCCGCTTCGATGCGCGTCGCGAGCGCGCGCGCGCCGTCCTCGCGCGATGCCGTGACGATCGCGCCGCTCGCGAGCGCGGGATCGGCCGCCGCCAGCGCGGCGAAGCGGCGCACGAGCGCTTCGGTCTTGCCGCTCGTCGGCGGTCCGCTGAACGCGATCAGACCGTGCTCCGCCGGGAGCGCGAGCGCGCGTTCGAGCGCGAGGACCGCGACGGCCGGGTTCATCGCGCGAAGCGCTCCTCGAGCGCGAGCGGCCGCTCGCGACATGCGGCCGCGTACGCGCAGTACCGGCATGCGTCGGGGTCGCTCGTCGCGGGGAACGCGGCGAGCGTGTTCGACGCGAGCTCCGATGCGAGCGCGATCATGTGCGCCCGCGCGCGCTCGAGCTCGTCGACGCCGATCTCGCCGACGCGGTCCGCGCCCGGCAGCGCGACGCGCGCGCGCCACGACCTCGAGCTCGACCGGCGCGACTTCGAGCAGCGCGTCCTTGAGCGGCACGAGCGCGAGCCGCGTGACGACGTCGCCCGCCGTCGTGCGCGCCCAATAGTAGAACGGCAGCTGAAACTCGCGAAACGCGCGCACGTCGGCGAGGTACTCGCCGGCCGACAGCGCGATCGCGCCGGTCTTGTAGTCGACGACCGTCACGGTGCCGGTGCGGTCGTCGCGGTCGAGACGGTCGATGAAGCCGACGAAGCGGTGGCCGCCGAGCTCGACGTCGGTCGCGGTCTCGCAGCCGATCACCTCGAACGGCGAGCGTCGCGCGCGCTCGAGCAGCCACGTGAGGTACCGCTTCGCGGTGCGGCGCGCGCGGCGCTTCTGCAGCTCGAACTCGACCGGCGCGTCGAAGCGCGTACGGTGCCGGTCGAACGCTTCGACGACGCAGCGGTCGAGGAACGCCGCGAGCGCGTCGTGTTCGACCGCATCGAAGCGCACGTGGACGCCGTGAAAGTCTTCGAGCGCGGCATGAAACGCGATGCCGTAGAACGACGCTGACGAGCCGCGATCCTCGACCGCCGCGCACGCGTACCGGAACCACCACTTGCGCGCGCACTCGGCGTACGCGTTCAGCGCCGACGCGCTGAACGAGAACTTGCGCACGGCGACCGGCGTGCGCGCCTCGTCGCTCGCTTCCGGCGCCGGATCGACGTCGCCGATCGGCGTCGACCGGGGCGGCGCATCGGCGAGCTCGGCGTCGAGCTCGGCGATGAGATCGCGCGGCTTCCCACGCGTCGGCGAACGCGCGCGCGCGGTCGAAGTCGATCGCGACGCGCTCGAGCACCGCGGCCGTGGTCGCCGTCCGACGGGAAACGACGCGAACGCGGCGGCGAGCACGCCGGCCGCGCTCGCGTCCGGCGCCTTGTACGCCGCGCGCACCGAGCTCGAGGCCGTGCGCGAACCGCACCGCGTCGGCGACCGCGCCGCGCGCGATGACGTCGAGCAGCGCGGCGCGCTCGCCCGCGGTCGCGAGCAGCGTGCGCGCGTCGTCGGGCCGTACGCCGCTCTGCGGCGCCGCCACGACGCGCGCGCGTCCGCGTCGGACTCGCCGTGCGCGAACCGCAGCAGCGCTTTCACGACCGGCGACCGCGTGCAGGTCGATCGCCGGCGAGCGCACCGGCCCGAGGTCGACCGCCTCGAACGCGACGCCCGCCAGCGACGCGAGCCGCCGCCATGCGAACGCGTCGTCCGCGGCGCCGAGCAGCGCGGCGTCGACGAGCAGCGCGTCGCCGTCGACGCTCGGGCTCGACGCGAGCGCCAGCTGGAGCGCGGAGCGCACGTCGAGCGCGTCGGCGAACGCCGCAAGCGTGCGCACGTGTCCCGCCAGCGTCTCGAACGCGCGCGGCACGGCGTTCTCGTCGAGCGCCGCGAGCACGCGCGCGGCGAACGAGGCGCTCGACCGCACGTGCCGTGCGATGCCGACGTCGTCGCGCGTGTTCGCGATGCGGCGCACCATCGCGCGGCGCTCGCCGTCGCGAGACGACGCGCCGGCCGGCCAGCCGCGTCGAGAAACGCGGCCGGCGAAAGAACCTCGCCGGTGACCTCGGCACGCGGCAGAGGCAGCCGGCGCTCGTCGACGAGGAGCACGTCGCCCATTTCGGCCGCGACCGCGCGTCCCCCGGCCGCCGCGTCCACAGAAGCCGCGTGCAGACTTTGTTCACGAGCCGTGGAATGTGCGAATGATGCGCGCAAAAAGACGCATCGTCGTCGGCATCTCCGGGGCGAGCGGCAGCATCTACGCGATCGCGGCCCTGCGGGCGCTGCGCGAGGCATCCGATTGGGAGACGCACATCGTCCTCTCGCCGCAGGCGCGGCAGACGATCGAGCTGGAGACCGACACGACGGCGGCCGACGTCGAGGCGCTCGCCGACGTCGTGCATCGCGACGGCGACCTCGCGGCGTCGATCTCGTCGGGATCGTTCAAGACCGAAGGCATGCTCGTCATCCCGTGCTCGATGCGGAGCGCATCCGCGATCGCCTACGGGCAGACCGACACGCTGCTCGTGCGCGCGGCCGACGTCTGCCTCAAGGAGAAGCGGCGCGTCGTGCTCGTCGTGCGCGAGACGCCGTTGCATCTCGGTCACCTGCGCACGCTCGTGCAGCTCGCGGAGATCGGCGCCGTCATCCTTCCGCCGGTGCCGGGCATGTACGCGCGACCGCGCATCCGTGGCCGACATCGTCGCGCACACGGCGGGCAAAGCGCTCGATCAGTTCGGCATCGACGCGAAGCTGTTCACGCGCTGGAGCGGCGCGTAGCGCTCAGTACGACGTCAGCGTGAACACCGTCGCGACGGCGCGCTCGCCGCGGTTCGCGACGGGCATCGCGCGGATCGTGTACGTGCCCGCCGGGACGCGCGTCCGCACCGCGACGTACAGGCCGGCCCTGCCGCCGTGCTCGCGCGTGTCGTACGCGTTCTCGACGGGCTTGTCGTTGGTGTCCTTGACGCGGTTGAGGTAGTCGTACAGATCGCGCTGCTCGGTGCCCGGAAACGCGCAGCCCTTCGAGATGCACGTGAACACGACGTGCCGCGGGTGGGACGGCGGCATCGCGGGTCCCTCGACCCGCACGAGCAGCGGCTGCGGAAACTGCGTCTCGTACGTCGCCGACCCGTTCGACACGAACGCGCGCTCGCGTTGACCGTCGCCGGACACCGCGACCGCGCGCACGACGGCGGCGCGCGCCGGCGCGCGTGGTGCGCGCCGTGCGCTGCCGCGGTCGCCGCGCAGAGCGCCGCAACGAGCGCCGCGTACCGCAGCGCGGCGCGCGCGCGATCCCGCGCGGCTCGGACTACGCGACGGCAGGCGCTTCGCTTGCCGCGGGCGCGGCGTCGCCGCTCCACGCGACGCGCGGCGGGATCAGCCGCACGTCGACGCGGTCGGCGTGCTCGCGCGCGAGGGCGATGAGCCCCGCGATCGTCGTCGTCGGACAGCAGCGTCGGCTCGAGCCCGAGCGATCGCAGGTTCGTGTTGACGCAGTTGTAGTAGTGCGACTCGCGTTCGACGCGGGGGTTCGCGACGTGCGCGATCTCGCACGCGTGGCCGAGCTCGCGCGCCACGCGCGCGACGCGCTCCGCCAGCTGCTCGACCGAGAACATCTCGGTGAACTGGTTGAAGACGCGGTACTCGCCGCCGCTCGCCGGATTCTCGATCGCGATCTCGATGCAGCGCACCGTGTCGCGGATGTCGAGGAACGAGCGCGTCTGCCCGCCCGCGCCGTAGACCGTCAGCGGATGTCCGAGCGCCGCCTGCACGCAGAAGCGGTTCAGCACCGTGCCGAAGATGTGGTCGTAGTCGTAGCGGTTCGCGAGCGCCGGAGACATCGCGGTCTGCGTCCGTGCGCGTGCCGTACACGACGCCTTGGTTCAGGTCCGTCGCGCGCAATTTCCACACGCGGCACGCGAAGAAGATCTGGTCGCTGTCGCTGACCTTCGTCAGGTGGTAGAACGAGCCGGGCTGCTTCGGGAACGGGAGCCGGTCGCTGCGGCCGTTGTGCTCGATCGTCGATGAAGCCTTCCTCGATGTCGATGTTCGGCGTCCCGTACTCGCCCATCGTGCCGAGCTTCACGAGGTGCGCTTGCGGCGCGCACTCGTGCAGCGCCCAGAGCACGTTCATGTTGCCGACCGTGTTGTTGAGGTGCGTCCGCATCGCGTGCTCGCGGTCGATCATCGAGAACGGCGCGCTGCGCTGCTGTCCGAAGTGGACGACGGCGTCGGGGACCAAGTCGTGCACGATGCGGTGGAGCGCGTCGTAGTCGGTGACGTCCGCCTCTTCGAAGCGGATCGTGCGTCCGGTGAGACGATGCCATTCGCCGATGCGGCGCCGCATCGATGCGATCGGCACGAGCGAGTCGAGCCCGTGCTCGCGATCCCAGTCTCGGCGCACGAGGCTGTCCATGATCGTGACGTCGTGTCCGCGGCTCGAGAGGTAAAGGGACGTCGCCCAGCCGCAGTAGCCGTCGCCGCCGATCACCAGGACGTTCATTCCGCCGGTTCTCCCCCCAGGATGCGCATGAGCCGGTCGGCGTGCGCGCCGAGCCGGTACGCTTCCGCGCGCGTGCGCGCCGCGGTTGCGAGTTCGGACCATGTCCGCTCGACCAGGATCGCGCGAATCGCGCGCGCGAGCGCGGCTTCGTCACCGCGCGGGACGGCGATGCCCGCCCCGTCGATCCAGTCGCCGATGCCGCCGACGCGGTACGCGACCGCGGGCCGGCCGCGTGCCTGCGCTTCGATGCCGACGAGCCCGAACGGCTCCGGCCAGAGCGACGGGACCGCGACGGCATCCGCGTCGTCGATCGCCGCGCGCAGCTGCGCCGCGTCGAGCTTTCCGCGCCAATCGACCGCGATGCCGTCGCGCTCGGCGAGCGCGCGCGCGTCGCGCTCTTCGGCTTCGCCTTCGCCCGCGACGACGAGCAGCGGACGCGTCGTCGCGCGGGCAGGCGCGCCAGCGCGCCGAGCAGCGACCGCAGTCCCTTGCGCGGCGTCAGACGTGAAGCGAACAGCAACGTCGCGCGGCGCGGCCGTGCCGCGAGCGTCGACGCGAAGGCGTCATCGGGCAGCGGCGGCGGCGTGATCGCGATGCGCTCGCGCACGATGCCGTTCACCGCGCAGGTTTCGCGCATGTGCGCGCTCGACACGAGCACGCCGTCCGCGTTCGCGATGCGGTCGCGCAACGACGTGCGGGCGGCGATGCGCCGGAACGACGATGGCCGCGGGCCGCGGACGCATCCGTGCACGACCGTTGCGGAGCGGCACGGAACGCCCATCGGCGCCGTGCACGTGCCGTCGAACTGCGGGTACACGCGATCGCCGGTCGGGCAGAACGCGCGATGATCGTGGATGCGCACGAACCAGCGCGGTGATGCGGTGCGGACGACGTCCAGCACCGCCGTATCGAACACGCTCGCCGTGATCACCACGTCGGGACGGTCGCGCTCGAGCTCCTCCGCCACGGCGCGTGCCGCCGCCGCGGACGGCTCGCCGTCTTCGTCGGACCACGCGATCGTGCGCGCGCCTTGCCGCGCATGCGACGCCGGATCGACTTCACGGGCGAGCACGCGCACGCGAGCGCTCCGTTCCGCGAGCGCGGGCAGCACGGTTTCCCAATATCGTTCTGCACCACCGACGTCAGCAACGCGATCGCACAGCACCGTCACGGTGCCCATGTGAATCTTGCGATACCCTTGGAATCTGTGAGCTTACTGAGATGAAGGGCTTGCCTGCCGCACGATCTCACGACGCCTTCAGCAAGCTCAGCACGCGTCCGGTTGCAGGCGTCGTCGCCGATCGTGCCGTCCGCGGCACGGAGCGAGACGCTCGCGCCGGGGCCGCTTGCGAGCACCACCGCACGTTCGATCGCGTCGGCCCCGAACAGCTCCGGTTGCGTGCGCAGGATGCGCGCGAGATCGACGAGCGCGACCGGAGAGGTGCCGATGACGACGACGCGCCCGCCGGAGAACGCGAGCACGACGCGCGGCACCTCGGACGTGTCCGAACCGAAGCTCGGAATCGTCCCGCCGGGGGCGATCGACGTACGGACCGACGCCCGCGATCGCCGTGCGGCCGACCGGAACGGTGACGTCCCCGGTGCCGGTGCCGGCGCTCGCGACGACGAGCGCGCCGTCGGCGGGCGCGTCGGACGACTCGGGCCGTGAAGGCGTCGGCGACGAGGCTCGCGACGACCGCGCACACGTCGCCGCCGAAGACCGGACCGCGGAACGCGACGACGCTCGCGCGCCCGATGCCCCCGAGCCCGGCCGCGTGCGGCGAGCAGCCGGGCGCTGCGGACGGCGCGGGGGCCGGCGGCTGCGCAGCCGGCGGCGCGGGCGCGGGCGCCTGCGCGGCGGACGGCGCCGCAAGCGCGAGCACGACGGCACAGCCCGCGATCGCTGCGGCCGCGGCGGCGTTCACGTCGCGAACCTTGCCCGTGCGCGTGCGACGTCATCGACGCGGTCGACGTTCAGCGCGATCTGCGGGTGCGTGCAGCGCACCGCGCCGACACGCGCGCCGAGCAGCCGTGACGCGCGCGCTTCCGCCTGTTCGATCGACAGCCGCCCGAGCGCAAACCGCGCGAGCATGTCCCACCCGAACAGTCCGGCGAGGCGCCACGGCGTTTTCCGCGCAGCGCCGAGCGCGTCCATGAACCGCGCGAGCCGCGGCAGCACGCGCGGGCGCATCGCGACGAGTCCGCCGCCGCAGTACCGGCCGTCGCGCATGCGCGCCCACGTGTGCGGAAACTCGGGATACGCGGCGATGTGATAGCGCCGTTCGAGACATGCGTACGCGACATCGAGATCGCGCTCGAGCGCGGCATCGACGAACTCGTCGACCGACGGGGCGTCGAGCGCGGGAAGGTCGGCCGCGGCGACCAGCACGAGCGCGTCTTCGGTGAACCCTTGCATACCCGATCGCAAGCTTTCCATCATCTTCGGGCCGTCACCGCGCACCTCGCTCGCGCCGGACAGCGACGGCGTGCGCGGCCGCCGACGGCGGTGCGACGGCGACGATGCGGTCGATTCGGGACGATGCGCGCAATCCCGCGATCGTGCGCTGCACGAGCGCGGCATCGCCGATGCGGACGAACGCCTTGTTCGGCGCGCCGGGCTCGAGCGCGGCGACGCCGTCGGGCGCGCCGCCGGCGAGCACGATCGCATCGACGACGTTCACGTGGCTTCGCCTTCGGCGAAGCGTTCGCGGTGCTCGCTTCGCTGCGCTCCGCGCGCTCCGCGCGTGCCGAACGTGTCGCCCGGTGCGAACGGGACGACGAACGTGCGTGATCCGGACGGTCGGTGCAGCCGCGCGCGCGAACGCGCGGGCCGCGTCTTCGCCGTCGAACAGCGCGAAGCAGGCGCCGCCCGATCCGGACAGCATCGCGCGCCCGGGCGCGTCCGCCGCCGTCGAGCGCGCGCAGAGCGGCGTCGACCTCGGGATACCGCTGCACGGACGACCGGCTCGAAGTCGTTCGTCATCGTCGCGAGCACGCCGGCGTAGTCCGCACGCTGCAGCGCTTCCCCGCAACGCAGCGTCGCCGAACCGGCGCGCGGGCGCGTCGGCGGCGGCGCGTGCTCGCGCGCCGCGGCAAGCGCGCCGTACGCCGAACCCGTCGCGACATGCGTATCCGGCGCGAGCAGCACGACCCACCACGGCGGTGCGGCGCCGAGTGCCGTCACGCGTTCGCCCGTTCCCTCGACGAGCGCCGGCGCATCCGCGAGAAAGAACGGCACGTCGGAGCCGAGCGCGCGCGCATCGGCAAGCCAATCGCGATCGTCGACGTCGCCGAGCGCACCGCTCATCGCGAGCTTCAGGACTGCCGCCGCGTCGCTCGATCCGCCGCCCAGCCCCGCACCGACCGGCACGCGCTTGCGCAGTGTCACGGTGAACGGCGCGCGCGCCTTGCCGATCCGCGCGAGCGCACGCTCCACGAGGTTTCCGTTCCCGAGCGACGGCGCATCGCACGTGAACCGGAACGCGTCGCTCGGCTCGAGCACGAGCTCGTCGCCGAGGCCGATGGGCACCATGACGCTGCGCAGCGCGTGAAAGCCGTCCGCGCGTCGCGCGAGCACTTCGAGCGTCAGGTTGATCTTCGCGTACGCCGTCGCGACTCGTGCGTGCACCTGCACGCGCGCGCTTTCGTCGCCGACAGGCGCGCGTCCGCGCGTCTGCGAAACCGCCCGGGTGCCGCCCACCCGCCGCCCCGGACTCTCGGCGCTGCTGGTCGCGGGCGCGGTCGTGCTCCTCGTCTCGATCGTGATCGGTCAAAAGCTCGGCGACCGGGTCTTGCTTCAGACCGAGCGCCGCGTCCCGATCGTGGGCTCGGGTGTGACGCCCGTTCCGGAAACGGAGCCGACCGACGCGGGCCCGCTCAAGAACTGGAAGCGTCTGCAGGTCGTCTCGGTGGCGACCGATCCGGCGTTTCCCGACCCGCGCGTCACGGTGCCCCCGCGCCCGACACCGCGTCCGACGCCGCATCCGACACCGACCGCGGCGCCGACCCTCGCCCCGCCGCCGGCCGAGGTGTACACCTCGCCGCCGCTGCCGGTGCCGCTGATCTCGCACGAGCCCGAGGCCGTCGAGACCGACACGCCGGCGCCTCCGGACCAGCGCGGCAACCAGCCGAGGTGATTCCCGGTTTTCCGTTTGGTGGCGGGTGAAGCGAGCGGATACAATGGGACGGCGATGAACGGACAGGCGACGGGGACGGACACGGTCAAGCGCGGGCTCGCGCAGATGCTCAAGGGCGGCGTCATCATGGACGTCGTCACGCCGGAGCAGGCCAAGGTCGCGGAAGAGGCCGGAGCCGTCGCGGTGATGGCGCTCGAGCGGATCCCGGCCGACATTCGCGCGGCGGGCGGCGTCGCGCGCATGAGCCATCCCGCGCTGATCGAACGCATCATGAACGCCGTGACGATTCCCGTGATGGCGAAAGTGCGCATCGGCCACATCGGCGAGGCACGCGAGCTGCAGTCGCTCGGCGTCGACTACATCGACGAGTCCGAGGTGCTCACGCCGGCCGACGAGCTGTACCATCTCGACAAGCACGCGTACACCGTACCGTTCGTATGCGGCGCGCGCGATCTCGGCGAAGCGCTGCGGCGGATCGCGGAGGGCGCCGCGATGATCCGCAGCAAGGGCGAAGCCGGCTCCGGCAACATCGTCGAAGCGGTGCGGCACATGCGCGCGATCCGCGACGGGGTCGCGCAACTCGCCGCGATGCCGCGCGAAGAGCTCGTTTCGCGCTCGCGCGATCTCGGCGCGCCGCTCGAGATCGTCCGCGACGTCGCGACCGCCGCGAAGTTGCCGGTCGTGCTCTTCTGCGCGGGCGGCGTGTCGACGCCGGCCGACGCGGCCCTCATGATGGAGCTCGGCGCCGAAGGCATCTTCGTCGGCAGCGGGATCTTCAAGTCGACGAACCCTGCGGCGTTCGCGCGCGCGATCGTCGACGCGACGACGCACTGGCAGAATTCCGATGTGGTGCTGAAGGCGCACGCGGCGATCCCGGAAGACGCGAAGGCGATGGACGGGCTCGACATCCGTCAGCTCGCCGAGCACGAGCTGCTCGCCTCGCGCGGCGTCTAGTTGCTTCGGCTTCGCCGAAGACTTCGCGGTGCTCGCTTCGCTCCGGTCCGCGTAATATGACGGTCGGCGTGCTGGCGCTGCAGGGCGACGTCGTGGAGCACCTGCGCGCGCTGAAGCGTTCCGGCGCCGCGACGCGCGAGGTCCGCACGCCCGGCGATCTGTCCACGGTCGACGCGCTCGTCGTCCCCGGCGGCGAGTCGACGACGGTGATCCGGCTGATCGAGCGGTTCGGGCTCACGCGACCGATCGTCGAGCGCGTGCGCCGCGGAATGGCGTTCTGGGGTACGTGCATGGGGATGATCGTCGCGGCGCGCGACGTGGCCGGCATGCGACAGCCGACGCTCGGCCTGCTCGACGTCACGGTGCGTCGTAACGCGTTCGGACGGCAGGTCGATTCCGCCGAGGTCGCGCTCGCGATCCCGGCGCTCGGCGAGAAGCCGTTCCCGGCCGTGTTCATCCGCGCACCCTGGGTCGAGCGGACCGGCGAGGGCGTCGAAACGCTCGCCGAGCGCGACGGTCACGGCGTGATGGTCCGGCAGGGCAACGTGCTCGGCACGTCGTTCCACCCGGAGCTCACCGGCGATGATCGGCTTCATGCGTACTTCCTCGCGATGGTGGTCGCACCGAAGAGCGAGCGCTCCGAGATCAGAGCTCGTCGGTGACCTGGCCGAGCCCGTCGTCCGGGATCGCGGTCACGCCGGCGAACATGTCGTCCCAGGCGCGCGCGATCGTTTCGTAGAGCGGGCGCAGCTCGTGCGCGCCGCGCGGGTCTTCGTAGTAGCGCGCGTATACGTGACGCGCGCGCAGCACGCGTACGGTGGCGCGCACGGCCGGGACGCCGATGACATGGTCGCCGCCGCCTTCGACGACGTACGCGCCTTCGTTCGCGAGCTGCACGCCGACGGCGCGCAGGTCGACTGCATGGACGACTCCCGAGATCGCCAGGATCGCCGCGAAGGGCTCGTGCAGCGTCGCGACGGCGTGAAACGCGCAGGACACCCCGTTCGAGTATCCGCCGGCGTAGCGCCGATGCGGATCGATCGCCACGACGGCCGCGAGCGCGCGCTGCGCCGCCGCGGTCGACCGCGCCATCGCGTCGACGTCGCGCTCGTCGCCGCCCGGCGCGAGGAGCACGGCGCCGCTCGCGTCGGCGAGGTCGCGGAAGAACGCTCGTGCGACGAAGTCGTTCTCGGCCTGCGTCGTGCCGTGCAGGAGCAACACGAGGGGCGCGGGCGTGCGCGGCGTGTAGCCGTGCGGCACCCAGTACGCGAAGGGCTCGTATCGATTGCCGACGCGCGCGAGCCCGACGTGCGCCCCCGGCGTCGCCTCGAGAGCCGGAGGCGCGCCGCCGAGCAGTGCCGGCACGGTCTGTTCGTCGAGGTCCGCCTCGCGCTCGAAATCGGCCGCCGCCGCATCATCGGGCTCGCGCTCGGCCGCCTCGAGCTCGCGTGTCGCGGCCGCGATGCGCGCAACGAGGGACGCACGCAGCGACGCATCGATGATGCGCGGTTGCGTGACGTCCTCCCAGAGCGCCTGATAGCGCCGCCGGACGGCCTCGAGCCGCCGTGCCGCCGGCGGCGTCGCGAGCGCGAGCGAGAGCGCGAGCGCCTGAAGCATGCCGCGATACTCGTCGCCCATTCGGCGAATCCTGCGCGGCAAGAGGTTTTGCGGCGAGGGGGCGAACGTCCGGGTCATGCCGGCGGCGTGTGCGGTGCTCGCACCGCGACTCAGGCCAGAGTCGTGGTCCCATACCCGGAGTCCGTTCCGGTACGTCGCCATGCCGTCCGATCCCCGAAGCGAGGCCCTTGACGCGCCTCGCTTTTTGCGTCGGGAGCAATCGTGACCGACGTCCTCGTCCTGAACTTCACCTACGAAGCGCTGAACATCACGTCGTTCCAGCGTGCGGTGAAGCTGCTGTTCTCCGGCAAGGCGGAGGTCGTCCACCGTCGCGACGACGTCATCAAGTCGACGAGCGTCGAGATGAAGCTGCCGTCGATCATCCGGATGCTGTACTACATCAAGCGTCCGATGCAGAAGGTTGCGCTGACGAAGAAGAACGTGCTGCTGCGCGACGACTACACGTGCCAGTACTGCGGCCTGCGCGGCGAGCGCATGATGACGGTCGACCACGTCGTGCCGCGGAGCAAAGCCGGACCTTCGACGTGGGAGAACCTCGTGTGCGCGTGCATGCGGTGCAACAACCGCAAGAACAACCGCACGCCGGAGCACGCGAACATGCGCCTGAAGCGCAAGCCGAAGTCGCCGAAGTACATTCCGTGGATCCGCGTGAAGCGGAACACGCTGCCCGGCGAGTGGCACCAGTTCCTGTTCCTCTACAACGTCTCGATCGAAGAACGACCGGCCTTCTGAACGCGTTGTTGGTGCGTAGCGCCGGCGGCTCGGTGCGCCGCGGCGGCCGCCTTCGCCTTCGGCGATGCGCGCCGAGCCGCGTCGCTATGGTATACTCGCTCCCGTTGTGATTGCCGGCGGATCTCCGGCGCCGGCGCTCGACCAGACGCGCGCGCCGTATTTCCAAGTGCTGCTCGACTACGTCGACGCAGGCGTCGTGCCGTTTCACACGCCCGGCCACAAGCAAGGCATCGGCATGGAGCGCGCGTTTCGCGATTTCGTCGGCGACAACGTGCTGGCGATCGACCTGACGCAGATCCGCGGGCTCGACGACCTGCTGCAGCCGGAAGAGGCGCTCGTCGAGGCGCAGGAGCTCGCGGCCGCATGCTTCGGCGCCGATCAGACGTTCTTCCTGATCAACGGCTCGACGAGCGGCAACCAGTGCATGATGATGGCCGCGCTCAATCCCGGCGACAAGCTCGCGATCCCGCGCAACTCGCACAAGAGCGCGATGGGCGGCCTCATCATGTCGGGCGCCACGCCGGTGTGGATGCAGCCCGAGGTCGACGAGGCGCTGCACATGGATCACACCGTCACACCGGCAACGGTGCGCGCTACGCTCGAGCGCGAGCCCGACGTGAAGGCCGTCTACCTCGTGTCGCCGACGTACTACGGCGTCGCCGCCGACCTCGAGGGAATCGTGCGGATCGCGCACGAGCGCGACATCCCGGTGCTGGTCGACGAGGCGTGGGGACCGCACTTCCATTTCCACCCGGCGCTGCCGCCGTCGGCGATGCAAGCCGGTGCCGACGTCTGCATCAACTCGACGCACAAGATGCTCGGCTCGATGTCGCAGACCGCGATGCTGCACGTGCGGGGCAATCGCGTCAAGCTCGACCGTCTGAAAGCGGTCTACAAGCTGTTCCTCTCGACCTCGCCCAACCTCGTGCTCGTCGCATCGCTCGACGTCGCGCGGCGGCAGGTCGCGCTCGACGGTCCCGCGCTGCTCTCGCGCACGATCGAGATCGCGAACGAGGCGCGACGTCAGCTCAACGAGATTCCGAACGTGTACTGCTTCGGCGAGGAGCTCGAAGGACGTCCCGGCGTGTACGACATCGATCCGACGAAGATCACCGTCACGGTGAAGAACATCGGCTACACGGGCTACGAGGCCGAAGAGATCCTGCGCCGCCGCTACAACGTGCAGGTCGAGCTCGCGGACCTCTTCAACGTCGTCGCGCTGTACACGATCGGCACGACGCCGGAAGCCTCGGACATGCTCGTGCACGGCGTGCGCGAGCTGGCGCGCGAGGACCGTCCCGTCGACATCTTCTCGCCCTCGGGCGTGCTCGAGCGCCGCATGAAGACCGGCACGTACAAGCTGCCGTCGATCCCACCGATCCGGCTGCTGCCGCGCGACGCGTTCCTCGCGGCCACCGAGTTCATGCCGTTCAAGGCGTCCGCCGGGCGCATCTGCGCGGAGGTCATCACGCCGTATCCGCCGGGAATCCCGGTGATCTCGCCCGGCGAGGAGATCACGCCGGAGATCATCGACTACCTGACGCTGGAGAAGAAGGCCGGCGTGAAGATGCAAGGGCCGTACGACGACGAGCTCAAGTTCATCCGCGTCGTGCGCTGATCGCTTCGGCGGGTACACGCGGCGGTATGGCTCCGCTCGCGCAATCGTTGGTCGATGCCGCGCTGTCCGTTCCCGGGCTCGACCCTGCCGCCGAGGTGCTGCGGTCCGCCGTCGACGGCGCGCTCGGCGTCGCGGGTCCCGCGAAACAGCCGCTGAAGGACGCGCTGAACGGGACTTGGCTCGGCCACGCGCTGCATCCGGCGATCACCGACGTGCCCGTCGGTGCGTGGACCGCCGCCCTCGCGCTCGACGCGCTGGGCGACTCGCGCGGAGCGCGCATCGCGATCGGCGTCGGACTTCTCGGCGCCCTGGGCGCCGCGGCGACGGGTCTCACGGACTGGCTCGACACGCGCAACGAGGCGCAGCGCCGGCTCGGCGTCGTGCACGCGACGCTCAACGGCATCGCGACGGTGCTGTACGCCGCGTCGTGGCTCGCGCGCGGGCGCGACGCGCGCGGCGGGGTCGGGCTGTCGGTCGCGGGCTACGCGATCGCGGGCCTCTCCGCGATGTACGGCGGCACGCTTGCACTCGATCTGCAGACGGGGACGAACTTCACGCACACGATGGATCCGCCGGGCGATGAGGTCGACGCGGGGGCCCTCGGCGACGTGCCCGACAGCGGGATGCGGCGCGTCGACGCCGGCGGGTATCCCGTGCTGCTCGTGCGGCGCGGCGACGACGTCGCCGCGATCGGGGCGGTGTGCGCGCACCAGGGCGGACCGCTCGAGGAGGGGACGCTCGACGGCGACGTCGTGACGTGTCCCTGGCACGGCTCGCGCTTCTGCGTGCGCGACGGCTCGGTCGTGAACGGACCGTCGGCGTATCCGCAGCCGGCGTTCGCGGTGCGCATCGTGAACGGCCGCATCCGCGTGGCGCCGCGACCCGCCTGACGTCTGCCGTGCGCGCTCACCCGAACGGGTGATGCCGCGCCGCGTACGCCGGTGTAGCATCGGCGCATGGCAATCGAGACCGGCGCGCTGGTCGCGCTATCCAACGATCTGGTCGCGACGGTCGACCGCGTCGCGACGAGCGTCGTCGCGGTCGAAGGGCGCGCCCGCGTCGGCTCGTCCGGATTTTTCATTCGCCCCGATCTGATCGCGACCGCCGAACACGCGCTCGAAACCGACGACGTCGAGGTCGTGCGCGCGGACGGTGAGACGGAGCGTGCAACGGTCGCGGGCCGCGATCCGTCGATCGATCTCGCGCTCCTGCGCGTGCAGCGCGCGGGAACTCCGGTCGAGCTCGCGCCGTCCGACGCGCTGCGCGTCGGCGCGCTCGTCCTCGCGGTCGGCCGCGACGACGATGGCGACCTCGCCGCGTCGATGGGCGTGCTCAGCGCCGTCGGTGCGGCGTGGCGGACCTGGCACGGCGGCGAGATCGACCGCTTCGTGCGCCCCGGTCTCGACCTCTACGCTCGGTTCGCCGGAAGCCCGCTCGTCGACGTCACGGGGCGCGTTCTCGGCTTCAACACCGGTGCGCTCGCGCGCCGTCAAACGCTGACGGTGCCGAGCGAGACGCTCCAACGCGCCGCGGACGAGCTGCTCGCGCGCGGGGGCCGCATGCGCCGCGGATACCTCGGCGTCGCGCTCCATCCGGTCGAGGGCGGTGCGATCGTGCTCGGCGTCGCGCCGAACGGCCCCGCCGCGCGCGCCGGCGTGCTGATCGGCGACGTCATCGCCGCGATCGACGGCGACAGCATCGAGGACGCGGACGACGTCCATGCGCGGCTCAACGCGCGCAGCGTCGGAACGTCGGTCGAGCTGCACGTGCGGCGCGCGGGCGCTGCCGTCACGGTCGGCGTGACGGTCGGCGAACGTCCGGAGCGCGAGTGATGCGCGAGGCGACCACGGCGTCGCGCACGTTCGCGTGCGAGCTGGAGACGCTCGCGGTGCGACTTCGCGCGATCACCGTCGCGATCCGCGTCGGCCGTTCCGGCGCGGGGACGGGCGTCATCTGGACGCCGGACGGTACGGTCGTGACGAACGCGCACGTCGCGTCGCGGCCGTCGGCCGAGATCGTGCTCGACGACGGACGCCGCTTCGGCGCGCGCGTCGAGGCGCGCGATGCGCGGCGCGATCTCGCGCTGCTGCGGATCGATGCGGGCGTGCTGCCGGCGGCCGTTCCGCGCGACCCGTCGACGCTGCGCGCGGGCGAGCTGCTGGTGGCGCTCGGAAATCCGCTCGGCATCGCGAACGCGCTCTCCGTGGGCATCGCGCACGCGCCCGGCGGCGAGCGCAGCCGGTTGGTGCAGGCGGACCTTCGGCTCGCGCCGGGCAACTCGGGCGGTCCGCTCGCGGACGCGCGCGGGCGAATCGTCGGCATCAACAGCATGGTCGCCGGATCGCTTGCGCTCGCCGTGCCGAGCGACGCGGTCATGCGGTTCGTGCGCGGCGCCGGCGTTCGAGGCGCGCACGCTGCCTGAGGTTCCGCGCGTCGCCGTCGTCGCTTCCGCGACGGTGCGCGAGAAGCTCGAGGGGATGCTCGGCGACGACGTCGAGCTCGTCTCGCTCGATCGCGCCCAGATCGTCGTGCGTGCGGCTCCGGGCACGAGCGACGCGCTCGACGGATTCGGGTCCGGCGCCGCGGCGCGCGTCGTCCTGCTGGTGTCGGAGCCGCATGCCGAGCTCGTGCTCGCGGCGGTGCGCGCGGGTGCGGCGGCGGTGTTGTCGCAGCCGGCCAGCCGCGAGGAGGTGCTCGCGACGATACGCGCCGTCGCTGCCGGGCTGGTCGTGGTCGATCCCGCGATTCGCGACGACGTCGAGCGCGTGAGCGAGGCTCGCACGCGCGCCCCCCTCGTCGAGCCGCTCACCGCACGCGAGCGCGAGGTGCTCGCCATGCTCGGCGACGGCCGTTCGAACCGCCGCATCGCGGCAGCGCTCGGAATCAGCGAGAACACGGTCAAGGCGCACGTGGCCGCCGTCTTCGCAAAGCTCGGCGCGACGACGCGCACCGAAGCGGTGACCGCGGGGGTGCGGCTCGGGCTGGTGATGCTCTAGGCCGGCGCGAATCACGCTGAATGCTCGCCGCCGTTCTCGCGCCGCTGATCGCACTGGCCGCACCGTCCGGCCGGTGTCCGACGACCGCCGCACGCGTCGTGTCGGATGCGCATCCGGCCGTGCCGGACAACGTGCGCGCGACGCACGCGCACGTGCAAGTCGCCTTCGATATCGGCAGCGACGGTCGCGTGCGCCGGGCCGTCATCGCGGAGTCGTCCGGCAATGCGGCCTTCGACCGGGCGATCGTTGCGGGGGCGCAAGACGAACGCTTCGACGCGCCGTCGGTTTCGTGCGCCGCGTTCAGCACGTCGTTCATCGAAAACCTGACCGTGCCGCCGGAGATGATGGCAACGCCGGCACCGCTCGGGACGCCGGTGCCCGCACCGGTATGCGGAGCGCCGTTCGTGACGCCCGCCGGGTTGTCGCCGGCGCGGCGTGAACCGCCCGGCACGGCGGCGGTCGACGTCGTTCTCGACGCGGCCGCGCACGTCGATGCCGTGCGCATCGCCGGGTCGAGCGGCAACGCGGCGACCGATAACGCCGCGCTGGCAGCGGCGCGCGCTTCCGGATATCAGTTCGTGACATTCGCAGGTTGCCCGGCGACTGCGACGACGTACCGGCTCGAGCTAACGTTCCGCTGAGAGTGGTCGGCTGGAGCGCGCCGCCTCGCCAGCTATGCAGCAGGTGCCGTTCCTTTGGTACGCAACGAGGCTATTCTCTGGTCCGCGGAGAGAGTGCGAGGTACGCCGCTTTCGCGTCGCTCGCGGCACGGGACAGGCGGCCGCTGTGCTCCAGACGCGACAATGCGCTTCCTTACTGCTTGGGGCTGCGTTGTGCGTCGAGGCCTGTGGCGCACGCACCGCGCGCGTCCGGCAGCGCCGCTCGCCATGGTGACCTCACGCTCGCCGGCGACGATCCCGGCCGGGCCGATGATGCGAACGCCGATTCAGGCGCCGCGCGCCATGAACTCGATCCGCCATCGCGAGGATGAGATCGAGCCGGTCGGATGGACCGAAATTCCGGGAGGAGCGATCGCCGTCGCCGCGAGCCCGGACGGCTCGATCTGGGTGCTCTCCAGTGTGGGAAGCGGCGCGGACCGATCGATATGGCACTACGCAAACGCGGCTTGGACGAACATACCGGGCGCGGCGATGAGGCTCGCTGTTGCCCCGGACGGCACCCTGTGGGTGGTGAATTCATCCGGTGGGATCTATTCGTACGACGGCGCCGCATGGAGCGCGATCGCCGGCGGCGCGAGCGACATCTCGGTGGGCGCCGACGGCTCCGTGTACGTCATTTCGAACCAAGGCGGCGGCCCGTATGGTCGCGGCATTTGGCGGTACGCCGGCGGTGCGTGGACGCAACTGCCCGGTGCAGCGGTGCGCATTGCGGCATCATGGGACACGGGAACGTATCCTGGCGGTATCGCGCCCGGGGGGTTCTACGTGACGACGGCGATCGACGCGATCTACTACTACAATCCGAACACTGGTTTTACGCAGATTCCGGGCGGCGCTCTGCAGATCGCAGCGACCACCGGCGGCGGTCTCTTCGCGCTCGGCTACCGTCAGAACCCCGACGGCAGCAGCCCGATCTACTATGACGATCTTGCGTCAGCAACGTGGAGTCAACAACCCGGCGCGGCGATCAGCGTGGCGACGAGCAGCGAGATGGTTTACGCGATCGGAGCGGCGGGCGGCATCTACGCGGCGCCGATGGTCCAGGCGCCGCCACCCGCGGGCATTCTGATCGACGCGCATTCGCCGGCGCTCGCCACGCTGAACAAGGACCTCTTCGGCGCGAACCTGACGAGCTCGATGGACCTCACGAACGCGAACGGCACGTATGGCACGATGATGACGACGTTTCGGCAAGCGCGCTTTGGGATGGTTCGCTGGCCGCTCGCGTTGGAGTCGGACTATTATCACTGGGAGACGAATTCGTTCTCTTCGTGCGCCGCACCGGGCTGGGGATTTGACTCACGTACGACGTTCGACCAGTTCATGCAGCAAGTGGCGCAGCCGCTCGGACTCGACGTGAACATCACCGTGAATTATGGCAGCAATGTCGACTGTACGGGCGGAGGAGACCCGAACGAAGCCGCGGCGTGGGTCAACTATGCCAACAACCAGATGCATTACGGAATCAAGTATTGGACGATCGGCAATGAGCAATACTTCGGCGACGCGACGATCGGCACCACACCGACGACACCCGACTTCAATATTCCGCCCAATTCCGCTGGTGCGCTCGGATCCGCCACGTATGCCAACCTCATAGCTACGCGATTCTATCCGCTCATGAAAGCGCAAGACCCTACAATACAAGTCGGGATTGACCTCGCCGTGCCGGAAAATAGCGTCAGCACTCGCACGATGCCCTGGGACGCGACCGTCCTCGCGAAAGCAAAGTTCGATTTCGTCGAGGTGCATTGGTACGGCGCCAGTCCCCCGAACGTTGCAGTCGGCGACGGCACGTTGTTGACCGGCGGGGATGCATACTTCATTTCCGCAATCGCAGACCTTCGGTCGGAGCTCGCTGCCGCCGGAAAGCAGAATACCCCGATCTATGTCGGCGAGTGGGGACTCCCGGGTCCGAACGGCGGGAGCCCGCAAAGCGTTACGATCGTCGGCGCGATGTACACGGCCCTCGCGCTCGGCGAGTTCGCCAAAGTCGGAATCCCGATGGCGGGGATTTGGGAAGGGTTCGACAGCGGGCCCTGTCCATCGTCGCCACCGGGCGACTACAGTTGGCAGTCGTGGTTCACTTCATCGCTTTTCGAGGCGGTTCCCGGCGGCACGAACCCTGCATGCCCTTCGATCGCGCAGCCGCCGTACGGAACGTCCTTTCCGCGCGCGAACGCGGTTCACGTGGTCCAGCAGGCGCTCAACCCCGGCGACACCGTGTTCGCTCCGACGGTGGGCTCGACGCTGACGTCCGTGCGAGCGTATGGTGCGCGGCGTAGCACCGGCTACGGCGTCCTCCTCGTCAATATCGATCAAAACAACGCGGTCTCGGCGATGGTCGACGTCGTAAACGATCCGCGCGCGTTCGCAGTTAGCAGTCTCGTCTACGGCAAAGCGCAGTATGACGATTCGCAACACAACGTGTGGACGGCACCCGCGTCGCAAACGCTCGGCACGGTATCGGGCTCCTTCTCGGTGACGCTTCCGCCGTGGAGCGTGACCGCACTGACGTTATCTACCTCGACGACGCCGTCGGTGTTGAACCGTAGACCATCGACCGGCCTTGGTAAGCACGGTCCGATAGCGCAGTAAGCGACTCCCGCCGTCCGCTGCCATTCGTGGTAGCGGCCCGGGCGGCGCCGCGCTAAGCCGGGACCTGCGCGCGCACGGCGAACCCGCGGGCATGCTGCCCGCCGCGCTCTCGCACGAACGCCTCGCCGTTCCGGTCATCGGCGCGCCGATGTTCATCATCTCGCAGCCCGAGCTGGTGATCGCGCAGTGTACGGCGGGCGTCATCGGCGCGTTTCCGTCGCTGAACGCGCGACCGGAGCCGATGCTCGACGAATGGCTCGACCGCATCGACCGCGCGCTCGCCGACCACGACGCGCGGCATCCGGAGCGGCCGTCCGCCCCGTACGCGGTGAACCTCATCGTGCACAAGTCGAACCCGCGGCTGATGCACGATCTCGACGTGTGCGTCAAGCACGAGGTCAAGATCGTCATCACGTCGCTCGGCGCGCGTCCCGAGGTCAACGAGGCGGTGCACTCCTACGGCGGGGTCGTGCTGCACGACATCATCAACGTCGCGTTCGCGCGCAAGGCGGTCGAGAAGGGCGCCGACGGGCTCATCGCCGTCGCGGCGGGCGCCGGCGGACACGCCGGGACGTGGTCGCCGTTCGCGCTGGTGCAGGAGATCCGCGCGTGGTTCGATGGACCGCTCGCGCTGTCGGGAGCCATCGCGAACGGGCGCAGCGTGCTCGCGGCGCGCGCGATGGGCGCGGACTTCGGGTACGTCGGTTCAGCGTTCATCGCGACGCGCGAAGCGCACGCGGACGACGCGTACAAGCAGAGCATCGTCGACTCGACTGCGGACGACATCGTCTACACGAACCTCTTCACCGGCGTGCACGGGAACTATCTGCGCTCGTCGATCGAGCGCGCCGGGCTCGACCCGCAGAACCTGCCGGAGAGCGATCCGTCGAAGATGAGCTTCGCGTCGGAGAAGACGAAGGCGTGGCGCGACATCTGGGGCTCGGGTCAAGGCATCGGGCCTCTCCGGGGCATTGCGCCGGCGGCGGAGCTCGTCGAGCGGCTCGCACGCGAGTACGACGAAGCGCTGCGCGAGCTGGCATCGGAGGGGCGAGTCCTCCGCTGACGGAGCGCGTCGCGCGACTACGCGGGGCGCGCTTTCACGATCGCACGCCAGTCTTCGATCGTCATCACGACCGCATCGTTCTGGTTCAGCACCTCGACTTCGAACGTGACGGTTCCGCGATCCGGTTTGCTCTGCGAGCGCCGGCTGTCGACGACGCGCGCGCGCACCCGCAGCACGTCGCCGGGACGAACCGGCAGCTTCCACCGGATCGGACCCAGCCCGGGCGAGCCGAGGCTCGTCTCGGGATCGACGAACTCGTCGATGAACGCGCGCATCATCATCGCGCACGTATGCCAACCGCTCGCGATGAGACCGCCGTACGGCCACTGCTTCGCGCGCTCGGCATCCGTGTGGAACGGCTGCGGATCGTAGCGTTTCGCGAACGCGATGATCTCGCCGGCGTCGACGTGCACGGCTCCGAACTCGGCGCGGCTTCCGGCCGGATAGTCTTCGAGATATCGCGTCGGCATGCGCGGCGTTACGGCGCCGGCCGACGCGCGTCCCGCGCGGGCACGATGGGTCGCGGAGCGTTATCGGCTGTGCGGCAGCGGACGTTTAGCGTGCGCAGGGTACCGCAACAAAAGACGTCCGCAGCGGTATCTCGAGGGGTCGTGTTCCAGGTAATTCGGCAGGCGAGCGGGAAGCCGTTGACCCGTCGCAACTCTCCGGCGACGGGGCGCGCGACGATCGACAATCGACAGACGTCGACGAGGAGACAGGTTGGCCGTTAACGCCGAGTCTTTCGTGCCGAACTGGGAGCTGACGCAGCTCCTCGACATCTTTCCCCTCCCGATCCGCCAAGCGCTCGTCCGTCTTCCGAAGATCGACAACGTCATCGAAGTGGTGCTCGACCTCGGCCGCCCGCCGGAGGCACGCTTCGAGGACGACTTCGTGTTCCTGGGCGACACGCCGGTCACGTCGGAAGACATCGCGCACGTGACGTCGCGGCTCTCGCCGTTCGGCGGCGACAACCGCGCCGGCATCGAGCAGACGCTGCACCGCATCAGCGCGATCCGCAACCGTACGGGACGCATCGTCGGCCTCACGTGCCGCGTCGGCCGCGCGGTGTACGGCACGATCGACATCGTGCTCGACGTCGTGCGCACCGGCAAGTCGATCTGTCTGCTCGGACGCCCCGGCGTCGGCAAGACCACGATGCTCCGCGAGTGCGCGCGCGTGCTCGCTGAAGATCGCAAGCGCGTCGTGATCGTCGACACGTCGAACGAGATCGCCGGCGACGGCGACGTTCCGCACGCCGGGATCGGTCACTCGCGGCGCATGCCCGTCACCGACCCGCACCTGCAGCACAACGTGATGATCGAAGCGGTCGAGAATCACATGCCGCAAGTCATCGTCGTCGACGAGATCGGCACCGAAGCGGAAGCGTTCGCGGCGCGCACGATCGCCGAGCGCGGCGTGCAGCTGATCGGCACGGCGCACGGGCAGACGCTCGAGAACCTGCTGATGAACCCGACGCTGTCCGACCTCCTCGGCGGGATCAGCGCGGTCACGCTCTCGGACGAAGAAGCGCGCCGGCGCGGCACGCGCAAAACGGTTCTCGAGCGGAAGCAGCCGCCCACGTTCGACGTCGTCGTCGAAATCCAGGATCGCGACCGTCTCGCGATCCATCTGAACGTCGGCGAAGTCGTCGATGCGCTGCTGCGCGGCTATCAGCCGCAGCCGGAGCTGCGCCAGCGAACGGCGGCCGGCGCGATCGACATCGTGCAGCACGCGAACCCCGAGGCGATCGCGCCGGACAAAGTCCGCGAGCTGCGCGTGCAGCCGCGCGACGACGAGTCGACGCTCTTCGGCGCCGCGGGCGAGGCAGTCCCCGACGACGCGAAGCCGCTGATGATCTTCCCGTACGGCGTGTCGCGCAACAAGATCGAGCGTGCCGTGCACAATCTCCGCGTGCACGCGTCGATCGCGCGCAAATGGGACGACGCCGACGTCGTGCTGACGATGAAGTCGCTCGAGCGCAAGGAGTCCGAGCGCCTGAAGCAGATCGCGGCCGAGAACGTGCCGATCTACTCGATCAAGACGAA
Source organism: Vulcanimicrobiota bacterium (assembly GCA_963841685.1). Taxonomy (GTDB): domain Bacteria; phylum Vulcanimicrobiota; class Vulcanimicrobiia; order Vulcanimicrobiales; family Vulcanimicrobiaceae; genus Vulcanimicrobium. The sequence goes on along the minus strand of CAWJDU010000001.1, from coordinate 883,129 downwards.
CACGACGACGCAGATCCAGAACGCGCTCAAGGACGTGTTCAACCTGCCGTCGATCGACGTCGAGGAGATCGCGATGCGCGAAGCCGAGGAGGCCGTCTATCAGGTGCTGCTCGACTCGCGCGCGATCGAGCTGAGCCCGCAGACGTCCTACATCCGGCGCATGCAGCATCAGCTGGCGGAACGGTACCGCCTGCAGTCGCGCTCGACCGGTCTCGAACCGAATCGCCGCGTACGGATCTTCAAGGGGCCCGAGCTCTAGTCGCGGACCGCTACCCGGAGACGCGGACGCTGAGCATCGTGCGGGCAATCGGCTTCACCGGCCGGTAGAGGGCAAAGCCGAGCTCCAGCCCGCCGGAGACGAGCACGGGGCCGGCCGCATCCTCAGCCGGTCCCGCACCGTCGGCTTGCGGGTAGCGATCGAGCAAGTCGTCGTATCGCCGCAGCGAGTCGCGCGAGAGGTCACGGACGTCGCTCGGCCGCGTGGCGACGCCGTACCGCGAGGGCTCCGACCAGTCACGGAAGTATTCGCGAACTGCTTCGTTCACGCGCTCGACGACGTCCGGCGCGCCGGAGCACGAACGCACGACGCGAACGCGGCTGCGTTCGAGCTCCTGCACCATCGCGCGCGTCGCGGGATCGGTACGTCCATCGTCGACCACGACGATCTCGAACCCGTCGTCGTTTCGGCGGCGGCGGCAAAAGCAGCTCGCGCAGTTCGTCCGCATGCGACCACGACACGACGAAGACGGGAACCGGGCGCGTTCGGCACGCGCCGACCGGTACGAACGCCTGCCCCTCGAGCGCACCGCGGCTGCACTCGTCCATGACGGCGGCGCTCAGCGCGTCGATCAGGGCGCCCTCATCGATCGCCACGTCCCTCGGCTCGCAGCGCGCGACGAGCTCGCAAACCGTCGCCGACGCCGCCGGCCGATACGGCGCGCTCTGCGGGTTGCGCGCGAGCGTGAACCAGTCCGAGAACTTGAACTCGCCGCCGACGACGTTGTCGGATACCGCGAGCCACAGCGTCGGCAGCCCGAGCGCTTCGCCGAAAATCAGCCCGTGGAGCGAGCTGCTCGCGATCGCGGCGCACGATGTCATGGCGGCGAAGTAGTCCGACGGCGAACCGCAGACATCGATCACCGTCACGTCCGGATCGACGGCCGCCCGCGCGAAGAACGGGTGATCGCGGTCGAAGACGTACGGAACCAGGCCGAGCCGGTAGCGCGGCGATGAAGCGGCGCGCAATCCGAACGCGCGCGGGACCAGAAACCCGGGATCGCCGAGGGGCACGTCCCCGATGCGCACGCCGTTGCGCACGAGCTCCGCGCACGTGTGCTTGCCGCGAACGGCGAGGATTCTGTCGGCGAGCGGATCGCCGACGCCCGCGCTCGGATGGATGAGTCCGGTGCCCCACACGAACGCCTGACGCGTCGAGGTCTGCATGAGGCTCCCGAGCGAGAGCAGATAAGGAAGATCGGTCGAGCGCGCGGACACGGTCGGGCGGCCGGCGAGCCGTTCGAGCACGCACGGCGTCACGGCGTCGCCGACGTTGCGGACGCGTTGAAAGTACGCCGCGCGGACCGGCGCGTCAGCGCGCATCGGCGCGCCGGAAGTCGAAGAGATGCTCGCGCCGGCGGCCTTCGAAGACGAGCTGCGCTCGCAGCCGCGAAGCCGTGCCGGCCGAAGAGATCGACGATTTCGTCGCGCGTGCAATCGTTGACCCAACCGTGCTCCAGCCGCGCGTCGTGAGACTGTCCCTCGAATGCCACGTTGAAGGACGACACGACCTGCGCGTACGTGGCGCCGATCGCTTCGACGGCGTCTTCGAGCGCATAGCAGTACTCGAGCACGCCCAGCAACGCGCACGCGTCCGCCGCCGGCAGGCGCGCGAGGTCGCTCGTCACGTTGAGGTCGAGCACGAGCGTGCGTTCGTCGCGCGCGACGACGTCGACGGGGACGTATGCTTGATCCGCGCGGAGATACCGCTCCAGGTTCATCGTGCCGCAACCAAGATCGGCGACCGACGCCGCGCCGCCGAGCCATTCCGCCGCCTGCGCCGCGCGCGGCTCCCAGCGATTGCCGAAATCCGGCTCGATGCTCGCCCATCGCGCCATCAGCGGCTGCCCGTTGCGGCGCGCCTCCCGGGTCAGCTCGACGCGGTCGCTCGCGCTCAGCGCGTAGAACGGTTCCATGCAGCGACGATTATCGCGTGCCGGTGCAGAACCCTCAGGCTTTCAGGTGGACCTGCTCGGCGTCGTCGATGGTGAGCGTCGAATCGAAGTCGACGGCTTCCTCGTCGTCGACGCGGCGGCTATGCACGCGCAGCTCGTACGCGTTGCCGCCGCGCGAGACGCACGACGTGATTCGCAGCAGCGGGTTCTTCGCGTCCGTGTTCGGCGCGAGGCGGCCCGCGCCGACGAGCGTGGCGACCACGCGCTGCTGGATCCGCAGCGGCAGCAGCCGATACGCGTCGTCGTCGCGGCCGGCCTTTGCCGAAAGTTCCTCCGCGGCGCGGTTTCCTGCCGCCGCCCGGTTGTGGCAGAAACGGACGACCGCGTCCCAGTCGTCGGCGGCGATCCCTTCGAACGTCGCGGCGATCAAGGCCCAGTGCGCGCCGTCGCGTTCCAGCGTGCCCTGACGGACGACCTTGAGCCGCGCGCGTACCGGTTTGCCGCCGATGTCGAGCTCGACCTCGACGTTGCGCCCGGGCGGCGCCTCGCGGGACGCGAAGAGCATGCCTTTCTCGCTGATCTCGAGCCCGATGCCGGAGACGGGAACACCGTCCTTGATCCACGACATCGTATAGCGCTTGCGCACGCGCGCGGCGCCTCGGCGTTCGCCCTTTCCGGACGCGAGCCGTTTGACGAGTTCGTTCAGCATGGGGTCTCCGCGATGGCAGCCGCGGCGGGGGCGCGAAGAGCATCCGGTGCTCGTTACGTTCGAGGGGATCGAGGCTGCCGGAAAGTCGACGCTCATCGCCGGGCTTGCAGCCGACCTTAGAAGCCGCGGCGATTCCGTCCTGGTGACTCGAGAACCAGGAGGCACCCCTTTGGGCGATTCTTTACGAGCAATTTTCCTAGACCCGGCATTTGCGGTCGATCCGGTCGCCGAGATCATGCTGCTGAACGCTTCCCGCGCGCAACTGGTCGCCGATGTCATCGCGCCGGCCCTCAAGGAGAGGACCGTCGTGCTGTGCGACCGCTTCTTCGACGCCACGGTCGCGTACCAGGGGTTCGGACGGGGCCTCGACGTCGACGCGCTGCTCGAAATCTGCCTCGTCGCGACGCACCGGATCGCGCCGGACCTCACGTTTCTGATCGACATTCCGGTCGATGTGTCGCGGGAGCGCGTCCGGGCTCGCGGCGGCGAGGACCGGCTCGAGAGCGAAGGCGACACGTTTCACGCGGACGTGCGCCGAGGGTACATCGCGCTCGCGGAACGCTTCGCGAACCGGTACGTCGTGCTCGACGGCATGCGCGGACCGCAAGAACTGCTTGCGCTTGCGCAGGCCGAGCTCGCGCGCCGGCGGAGCGTCGCGCCGCTGTGATCGACGGAACGTTCGACGTGCTCGGAGCGGCCGGTCCCCGCGCGTTGTTCGAGCACCTCACCGCGGCGACGCTCTCGCACGGATACCTGTTCACGGGTCCGGCCGGCGTCGGCAAAAAGACCTTCGCGCGGGCGGTCGCGCGCTCGCTGTTGTGCGTCACGCCGAAGCGCACGCTGCTCGGATGGTGCGGGCAGTGCAGCGGATGCAAGCACGTCGATGCGGGCACGCACCCGGACTTCTACTACGCCGAAGGACAGCTCAAGATCGGCGACCGCGACGGGGCGCTCGGGATTTCACGAGAGCGAGGAGACGACGGCGCGCGACATCGTGCGTCAGCTCTCGATGCACTCGTATGCCGGCGGCAGGCGCGTCTTCGTGCTCGGCGACGCCGACTTCACGCGCGAAGCGGCGAACGCGCTGCTGAAGTTCTTCGAAGAGCCGCCGGCCGACGTCGTCCTGATCGTCACGACGAGCACGCCCGGCCGCATCTTGCCGACGATCCGCTCGCGGCTCGTCGACGTCACGTTCCCCCTGCTCACCGAGCACGAGGTCGCGGAGGCTCTGACGCGCGCGGGCGTCGCGAGCGAGGATGCGGCACGTGCCGCGGCGATCGCGAACGGCAGCGCGACGCGCGCGCTCGCGTACGTCGAGGGCGGCGAACGCGCGACGCGCGATGCCGTCGTCGACTGGTTTTTCGCGGCGGTGAACGGCGAGCAGGGCGATGCGTCGGCCTGGGCGACGCGCCCGACCCTCGAAGCCGGTCTCGACACGGTGAAGACGCTCGCGCGCGATTGGATCGCGCTGAGCATCGGTCGCGGCGCGCCGCTGCTCGCGCGCGATCAGCGCGAGCGACTGGAGGCGCTGCCGCCGCGCGAGCCGGCGTCGTTCGCGCGGCTGCTCGGCGCGCTTGCCGATGCCGACCGCGTCGCGCGCACGAACGTCAGCCCGCCGCTCGTCGCCGACCTCGTGCGGATGGCGCTCGCGCCGTCGCGCTGACGCGCGCTCAGCGGCTGAACGCGGCCTCGGTGTACGTCTTCGTGATGATGAGCGCGATGTAGCTGAGCGCAATCGCTTGGCAGAGCGCCGCGATCAGCGCGCCGGCGATCGGCGTGCCGGCGACGTACGGCAGCAGCCACTCCGTGATGCGGACCGGGACGATGCCCGCAACGACGATCATCACGGCGAGCGACGCGGCGGCGACGATGCCGGCTGCGAGCGGTGCCGAACGCACCCGGTCGATCGACACTTGAATTGCGGCGCCGCCCGGGATGCCGCCGACCGCGGCGGCCGGCAGTGCCCAGATCAGGAAGTAGAACACGAGCGCCATCAGCACGAACGCGATTGCGCCGAGAAGCGTACCGACGTACTGCGCGACGCTCAGCAGCAGCGTGAACCCGATCGCCGCGAAGAAGATGTCGCCGCCGCGACGCCGCGCTTCGTCCCACCCGCGGTCGAACGATGCGGCCCCGTGCCGCCACGCGTCGTCGCTGATGATGCACGCCGCGCCGACCCCGAACATCATGAGGAGCACCTCGATGAGGGCGCCGAGGCCGCCGGCCGCGTAGCCGAGCATGCCGCCGCCGTAGGGCGCCATGAGCTGGCCGATCAGCACGCCGATGACCGCCATGAGCAGCGGGACCACGATGATCGCGGGATTCCGCAGCAGCACCGGCACGGCGCGCACGTAGACCGTCAGGTCGACGCCGCGAATCGGCGAGCGCCGCACGTCAGGCGCGCGCGCCGGCGAGCGCGCTCCCGCACGAGCACGTGCGTTCGGCGGGCACGTTTTCGATGATCTTGAAGATCGCGCCCTTCACGCGCTCGTTGTTGCCGGCGAACACCTGCATGACTTCGTGATGCGATACGGGCTGCACGCCCGGGACGCCCTCCAGTCCGACATCGTAGTCCGTGATCAGCGAGATGTTGACGTAGCACATCTCGAGCTCGCGCGCGAGGTACGACTCGGGGTAGTTGGTCATGTTGATGACCTCCCACCCGAGACCGCTGAACCATTTCGATTCCGCGCGCGTGGAAAAGCGCGGTCCCTGGATCACGACGATCGTGCCGCGGTCGTGCGTGTCGATGTCGAGCCCGCGCAGCGCGTCGATCGCGATCGGACGCATCTGCGGACAGTACGGGTCCGCGAACGACACGTGCGTCGTCACGGGACCGTCGTAGAACGTGTCCTTACGGCCGGCCGTGCGGTCGACGATCTGATCTGCGACGACCATCGATCCCGGCTTGACGTGCGCTTGCAGCGAACCGCACGCGGTCGGGCCGATGATGCGCGACACGCCGAGCGCCTTCATCGCGAACGCGTTCGCGCGGTAGTTGATCGCCTGCGGCGGATAGCGGTGGTCTTTGCCGTGCCGCGGCAGAAAGGCGACCTTCTTGCCGGCGATCTCGCCCAGCGCGATCGTGTCGGACGGCGCCCCGTAGGGCGTCTCGATCCACACCTCGCGCGGATTTTCGATCAGCGAATAAAATCCGGACCCGCCGTAAACGCCGATGTCGGCGCGCTCGTTCGTCGTGTACATTGCGCGGCCTAAGTAGGACGCACGTGCATGAAAGTCCGCCTGAGCGCACGTCGCTCGCGCGCGACCTCGGGGAATGTCGCGTTATCGTGCCGCTCCCGCGCGCGGAGACACTGGGGGCCCCACGCAACGCGTGGGGGGCGCGCAGCGGAGCGAAGCGCCTTTCAACCGGTCGGACTTTCAGATTAGACCTGCAGTCTAATCTAAAAAGTCCGACGGCTTGAGGTCGTCGATGAACTTCTTGAACTTCTCGCTGTCCTCGGGATCGGCCGCCTTGTCCGGCACGGTCTCCTCGAGCGCGATCTTGTCGCTCACGAAGATCGGCGCTTGCATGCGCAGCGCAAGCGCGATGCTGTCGGACGGGCGCGCGTCGATCTCTTGCACGTCGCCGTTCGTGCGGACGATGAGCTTCGCGAAGAACGTCGACTCCTTGATGTCGTGGATGACGATCTGCTCGAGCTTTGCTGAAAGCGACTCGAGCAGCGAGCGCATGAGGTCGTGCGACAGCGGCCGCGGCACGGCGGTCCCTTCGAGCGCGAGTGCGATCGCCGTGGCCTCGAACGGCCCGATCAGAATCGGAAGGTAGCGCTTGCCTTCGAGGTCTTTGAGGATGACGACCGGGTCGTGCGTGAGGAGATCGATCCCCAACTTGTCGACCTTCATCTGCCGCATCAACCGGTACTCCGGGGGTGTCGGAGCCTTCTCCTCCGGGGTGCGCCGCATGCGTCGCGCGCCGGAGGCGAATCGTGAGGGTTCGCGTACCCACGCGAACCGTGGCACTGTCGTGCGGTATCGTCGGGCTTCCGAACGTCGGGAAATCGACCATCTTCAACGCGCTCACCCGATCGGCGCAAGCGCTCGCCGCGAACTATCCGTTCGCGACCATCGAGCCGAACGTCGGCGAAGTTGCGGTACCCGACCCCCGGCTCGGTGTGCTGGCCGACTTGAGCAGGTCGGAGCGGATCGTGCCCGCGACGATGCGGTTCGTCGACATCGCGGGGCTCGTGCGCGGCGCGGCGAGCGGCCAGGGCCTGGGCAACGCGTTCCTTTCGCACATCCGCGAGACGGATGCGGTCGCAATGGTCGTTCGCGCGTTTGCGGACGAGAACGTCACGCACGTCGAGGGAGCTCCCGATCCGCTGCGCGACATCGAGATCATCACGATCGAGATGGCGCTCGCGGACCTCGCGACGCTCGCGAAACGGCGCGACAGGCTGCAACGCGAGGTGCGCGCGAACCCGAAGGACGCGCCGCGGCTGGCCGCGCTCGACCGCCTCATCGCGGCGCTCGAGGCCGGCACGCCGGCGCGCGCGTTTCCCGCCGGTTCCATCGAAGCGGAGATCGCGAACGACGCGTTCCTGCTGACCGCAAAACCCGTGCTGTACGTCGCGAACGTCGACGAGGGACAGATCGCGTCGCCCGGGCCGATGGCGCAAGCGGTCTTCGAGCACGCGAGGCGCGAGAACGGCCGCGCGATCGCGTTCGACGGCAAGATCGAGTCCGAGTTCGCCGGCATGACCGACGCTGACGTCGCGATGTTCCGCGCCGACTACGGCATCACGTCCGGCGGGCTCGATCGCCTGATCACGGAAGCGTACGATGTCCTCGGCCTGATGACGTTTCTCACGACGGGCGAGAAGGAGACGCGCGCGTGGACGATCGTCAAAGGCACGCGCGCGCCCCAAGCCGCAGGCAAGATTCACACGGACATCGAGCGCGGCTTCATCCGCGCGGAGATCGTCTCGTACGAAGACTACGTGACGTACGCGACGATCGATGCGATCCGTTCCGCCGGCAAGCTCCGCTCCGAGGGCAAGGAGTACGTGATGCAGGAAGGCGACGTCGTCGAGTTCCGCTTCAACGTATAAAGATGAATCGCGCGAACGGCGTCAGACTGCGGGCGGCGTTCCGGGCGGCGGGATCTGCGTGTTGGGCGGGGGGTTGGGGTACGTCGTGCCGGGCGGGGCCGTCGTGCCGTACGTCGCGCCGGGCGCGCCGTACGCGGTCCCAGGCGTGCCGGCGGGGCCGGTCGGCGAAAGACCGAGCTGCGCGCGCAGCACCTTCACCTCGCGCTGCACGGGCCATTCCGTGAAGATGAGGATGATCAGCACGATGAGCTGCCCCAAACCGGGGATGAGCACCAGCAGGGACAGCCACGGATTGAACCCTGCCCGATTGAAGATCACGTAGTAGATCGCGATCGAGATGACGATGGCGATGAGGGCGAAGACGAAGATCGACCCCGCCGCTGCGGCGATCGCTGCGGCAGCGCCGGCGCCGGCGCCCGAATTGTCATACGTCGTCGTTTGCGCAAGAAGGCTCATCCGGCTCTGGTTGCATGATGCAAGCGAGCGGACCTGTTGCCGGCCGACGGCGCCGGGCGTCTGCCGTTCGCCATATGGCGTATGGCACGCCAGGGAACCTCGACGAATGTCCTAAAAGAGCCGGACGGCTCAGGAGGCCACTGTTCGCATGTCCACCGCCGTACCGGGCACGACCGCCGTTCGCGAAGTCAGCGTCTTCGGTGACGCGATCGCGTACTTCAACGAAGCCGCTGCCCTGCTCAGCATCGATCCGGGAATCAAGGCGATCCTCACGCACCCGTCCCGGCAGATCATCTTCTCGATCCCGTTTCAGCGCGACAACGGCGGTATCGAGGTCTTCACCGGCTATCGCGTGCAGTACAACTTCGCGCGCGGTCCCGCGAAGGGCGGCATCCGCTTCCACCCCGGCGTCACGCTCGACGAGGTGACGGCGCTCGCGTTCTGGATGACGTGGAAATGCGCGGTCGTCGATCTGCCGTTCGGCGGCGGCAAAGGCGGCGTGACGTGCGATCCGTCGACGCTCTCGATGAACGAGATCGAGCGTATCACCCGGCGCTATGCGGCGGAGCTCGTCGAAGTGATCGGACCCGACAAAGACGTGCCGGCGCCCGACGTCAACACGACGCCGCAGCACATGGCGTGGATCATGGACACCTACTCGATGCACGTGCGCCAGAACACGCCGGGCGTCGTGACGGGCAAGCCGCTCGACATCGGCGGATCGCGCGGCCGTGTCGAAGCGACGGGTCGCGGGGTGTCGATCGTCGCGCTCGACGAGATGGCGCGTCTCGGCATTCCGGCGAAAGGCGCGCGCGTCGTCGTCCAGGGCTTCGGCAACGTCGGCAGCATCGCCGCGCAGATGTTCCACGACGCGGGCTGCACGGTGATCGGCATCTCCGACGTCACCGGCGCGTACGTCAACACCGCCGGCATCGACGTCGGCTCCGCGATGGCGTACGCGCAAGAGCACCACTCCCTCGACGGCTATCGCGGCGGCGATCGCATGTCCAATCAGGCGATGCTCGAGGTCGAGTGCGACGTGCTCGTGCCGGCTGCGCTCGAGAAGGTGCTGCACGTCGACAACGCGTCGCGCATCAAGACGAAGCTGATCGTGGAAGGCGCGAACGGTCCGACGACTCCCGAAGCGGACCACATGTTCGCGAAGAACGGCATCGTCGTGATCCCCGACATCGTCGCGAACGCCGGCGGCGTGACCGTCTCCTACTTCGAGTGGGTCCAAGACCGTCAAGGCTATTTCTGGCGCGAGTCCGAGGTGAACGAACGCCTCAAAGAGGTCCTGCTCGAGAACTTCGCCGCGCTTCGCGGCATCGCGCAGTCGCGCGGCATCACGTATCGCACCGCGGCGTACATGATCGCCATCGACCGGGTGGTGAAGTCGCTCAAGCTTCGCGGGGTGTACGCGTAGGGGCGTTGCCGTAGTCGCGGGCACGGCGCGCGGTACCGCGTCGGGGACGCCTCACGTCCGCGCATCCTGCGCGGCCGTCAGGCTCCGCGCTCCGCGCGCCGCGCCATTCCTGGCGCGTCGGGCTCCGCGAGGCCCCGCCGCCGGTACCGCGCGCCGTGCCCGCGACATGGTCAAGATGGGATGACGCGTACGCACCGTGATGCTCTCGCTCCGGAAAGCGCACCGACAATTGCCGGTGAACCCACTCCCCTTCGTTGCACGCCCCTCCCGTCATGACGTCGCGCGCGCAGCGCGCACACATCGTCACCATGTCGCGGGGGCGGCGTCGTGTGCCTCGGCGGGGCGTCGCGGAGCCCGCTTTCGCAGGACTGCGAAAGCGCGCGGAGCGCCGAGCCTGACGGCGCGCCAGGGACGGCGCGCCGTGGGGCGTCCCCGCCGAGGCACACGACGCCGCCCCCGCGACTACGGCGGCGGCACACCGCGCGGAGGGCGCGACTGGACCCACTGCTCCGCCCACATGCCGATCGTGCAAATGATCGCGCTGAGGCTGCGGCCGCAGTCGGTGAGGGCGTAGGTGACCTTGACGGGGCGGTCCGGGGAGACGGTGCGGGTGACGAGGCCTTCGCGTTCGAGCTCGCGGAGGCGCTCGGTGAGCAGGCGGTCGGAGAGGTTCGGGACGGCGTTCATGATCTCGTTGAAGCGGGCGGGACCGTTCACGAGGACGCGGAGGATCGCGCCGATCCACCGGCGCCCGACCAGCTCGATGGCGTATTGGAACCGCGGGCAGAAGGCGCTCGGCGCCTCGTCCGCGGCGTGCGGGGCGGGTTCGACGGGGCGGCTGCGGAGCTGCATGTTCATCGGTAGGCTACTTGACGTAAGTATAGCACGAGTGCTAGGATGGCGTCACCTACACATCGTAAGTAAACAACGAAAGACAAGCAGCAGCATGGACATCGCGCTTCTCCTCATCCGTCTCGTCATCGGGCTCGCCTTTGCCGCGCATGGGACGCAAAAGCTCTTCGGCTGGTTCGGCGGCCACGGCCTCGCGGGAACCGGCGGCTTCTTCGCATCGCTCGGATTCCGCCCCGGTACGTTGTTCGCCGCTGCGGCCGGGACGTCGGAAATCGCCGGCGGACTGTTGCTCGCGCTGGGCCTCGGCGGACCGATCGCGGCGACGCTGATCATCGCCGTCATGACGGTCGCGGTGCTGAGCGTTCACCTGCCCAATGGCTTCTTCGCGCAGAACGGCGGCTACGAGCTGCCGGTGGTCTATGCCGCCGCCGCGGCGCTCTTCGCCTTCGTCGGCTACGGGGCGTATTCGCTCGACGCGGCCGCCGGGTGGTCGCCGGTGTGGACGCCCGCGCTCGACTGGGCGTTCGTCGGGCTCGGCATCGCCGGCGGGCTCGTGAACATGGCGGCACGACGCCGGGTCGAGCAGACGGCGGCGCAGAGCTAGCCCGGCGCGGCCGGCTAGACTCGCCGGTCCAGCGCCTGCACTTCGGAGGACCGCATCGGCGGGACGACTTGCTCGAATGAGGGCTCTTGCGTCTCGCCGTTCGCGTGTTCCCACGCGGCGAAGCCGCCGGCGAGGATGTGCACGTCGGTGAAACCGTTCGCGCGGAGCTTCTCGGCGACGCGCGCCGTCTCGTCGGAGCCGCCGCGCTCGTCGTAGAGCACGACCGGCGTGCCGGGCGGGATCGGAATCGCGAGGTGCTCGGGCGTGAGCAGGTCGTGCGGACGGTAGCGGATCGCGCCGCGGATCTCGCGGTGTCCGGCATGCTTGCCGACGTTGATCACCGTCGCGCCGCCGGCGAGCAGCGCGCGCACCTGGTCGGGGCTCGTCTCCATCGTGCGCTACTTACCCGGGACGCTGCGAAGCGAACGCCGCGCGCGTATCGACGGGCGTCGTCGCGCGCGGATCGTGAGCCGCAGCCCGCTCGCGACGGTCGCAAGCGACGCCCACGCGCACGCGAGCCAAAGCACCACCGGCGCAGCGCGCGTGACCGCTTCGTGCGGCGCGCTCGACGATGTCACGGATGCGCCGAACACGCCGAATACGAGCGCGACGAGCGCCGTTCCGACCGTCTGCCCGCCGACGCGCAGCGAGGCGAGAATGCCGGACGCGCTCGTGGTCTTCTCGCGCGGTGCGCTGCCGATCAGCTCGCGGTTGTTCGGCGACTGGAAGAACCCGAAGCCGACGCCGCAGATCACGCCGTGCAGTACGATCTCCGCGCTGCTCGGATTCGCCGGCAGCGCTGCGTACAGACCCAATCCGATCGCGAATAGGCCGAGACCGATCGTCGCGAGGATCCCTGCCGGCACGCGGTCGGCGAGACGTCCCGCGACCGGCGCGACCGCGGCGACGGAGAGCGGCCACGACGTCAGCAGCAGCCCGGATTCGAGCGGCGTTCGTCCGAGCGCAACTTGAAAGAAGAACGGCAGCGCGATGAACGAGAGGCCTTGCGCGCTGAACGTCGTGAACGACGTCGCCGCGGCGAACGTGAAACGCGGGATGCGAAAGAGGTCGAGCGCGATCATCGGCTGCGGCAGCGTGAACTGACGCCGCACGAAGACGATCGCAGCGACCAGTCCGACGGCGAGGCGTAGCGCAACCGTCCACGCGGGCTCGTGGCGGCCGAGGCCGTCGATGCCCCAGATCAGCAACGCGAAGCCGAGCGCGCTCGTGATGACGCTCGGGATGTCGAGCCAGCCGCGCTTGCGCGGCTGCTGCGGGAGCGCGCGGTTCATCGCGATGCTCGCGATGCCGAGCGGAACGTTGATCGCGAACAGCCACGGCCACGGCAACACCGCCAGCAGCAGACCGCCGAGCGTCGGACCCGCCGCCGCGCTCGTCGCCACGACCAGCGCGTTCAGCCCGAGCGCGCGCCCGAGCTGCGAGCGCGGGAAGATGTCGCGGAGGATCGCGGGCGACAGCGCCAACGCCGCCGCCGCACCGATGCCTTGGAACGCGCGCGCCGCAATCAGTTCCGGCAGCGAGCGCGACAGCGCGGACGCGAGCGAACCGACGACGAAGATCGCGACGCCCGCGCGATACACGCGCGACGGACCGCGCAGCTGTCCGAGCGCGGCGAACGAAAGCAACGACGCGGTGACGGCGAGCTGGAAGCCGTTGACGGCCCAGATCGAGTCCGCGGGGGAGGCGTGCAGGTCGCGCGCGATCGTCGGAAGCGCCGTGTTCGCGATCGTGCCGTCGAGCACCGACATCGACACGACGATCGCGAGCGTGACGTAGGCGACGCGCCGCCGCGGCATCGGCAGGCCGTCGTGACGATCATCCGGGCTGGTCAACGTATTCGATGGTATGCCCGCATGGGCATGCCGTCAGGCGCGCGCTTCGAGCGTCGTGATGCGGCCCTCGTGATCGTCGAGCCGTCGCTCGATACGATCCAAGCGGGTATCCACCGCGTCGAACCGGCGGTCCATCTGCCGCTGCATCGCGTCGAAGCGCCGGTTCATCTCGGCTTGAACGTCCGTGAAGCGCCGGTTCATCTCGGCTTGAACGTCCGTGAACCGCCGGTTCATCTCGGCGTGCATGTTGTCGAAGCCGGCCGCCATCGTCTCGGAGAGACTGCGGAAGCCTTCGAGGATCGTCTCATCGGTCACGCTGCAATTGGACACGATCGCCGTTACCTCGCGATGTCCGTCAGATGAATGCTTGTTCCGCGTGGTAGGAGCTGCGCGAGAGCGGGCTGGAGACCACCTGCACGAAGCGCTTGGCGTCGCCGAGCGCCTTCAGCCGCGCAAATTTGGCGGGGCTGACGAACTCCGCCACCGCGAGATGACGTTTCGTCGGCTGCAGGTACTGGCCGAGCGTGAAGATGTCGACCCCGGCGGCGCGCGCGTCGTCCATCGTGCGCGCGATCTCGTCCTCCGTTTCACCGAGGCCGAGCATCATCGAGGTCTTCGTGTACCGGACCTTGCCCGATGCCTTCGCGTGTTCGAGCACCGCCAGCGACTGGCGATAGCTCGCGCGGCGGTCACGAACGGTCGACTGCAGGCGCTCGACCGTCTCGACGTTGTGCGCGAGAACCTCGGGCTGCGCGGCGAGCACGATGTCGAGCGCGGCGAGGTCGCCCGCGAAATCGCCGGTGAGGCACTCGATCTTCGCATCCGGCGATTTTTTGCGAATCGCGCGCACGGTGTTCGCGAAGATCGCCGCGCCGCCGTCCGCGAGGTCGTCGCGGTCGACCGCCGTCAGCACGAGATACTTCCACCCGAGCTCGGCAACGGCTTCGGCGACGCGCTTCGGCTCCGTCCAATCGACCTCGCCCTTCGGCGATCCCGTCTTCACGTTGCAAAAGTGGCATCCGCGCGTACACACTTCGCCGAGGATCATGATCGTCGCCGTGCCCGCGCCCCAGCACTCGCCGATGTTGGGGCACATCGCTTCCTGACACACGGTGTGCAGATCGAGCCGTCGCACCTCGCCGAGCACGTGCTCGTAGGACTCGCCGGACGGCAGCTTGACTTTCAGCCACGGCGGTTTGCGCAGGCGCGCCGCGGCGCCCGACGGTTCGGGTCGCGGCCCGTCGCCGGGCTCAGGAAAGCCGGTGATGAGATCGATCGTGCTCATGACGCCGCCCCGACGGCGTTCGCCGAAAGCGGAAGCGGCGCCCCCGGCGCAAACGTCTCGCGCTCGAACTCCACGCCGAACCCGCCTTCGAGCGCGTCCAGCAAGGCGTCGCGCGCCTCGTCCCATGCAACGGTTCGCCCGAGCTGCGCGCTGATCGACGTGATGCCGAACTGCGGCGTTCCGCACGGTGTGATCAAGCGATCGTACTCGAGCGCGGTGCACGCGTTGAGTGCGAGTCCGTGCAGCGACGTCATGCGCTTCACGGCGAGCCCGATGGCGCAGATCGCGTCGTCGCCGACGTACACGCCGCGGTGCTCGCTGCGCGGTTGCGCCTCGATGCCGAAGCGGTACAGCGCGCCGCACACCGCGCTCTCGAGCGCGCTCACCAGCGGCACGACTTCGCGGAAGCGCGCCAGCCGCCGAATCGGATACACGACCACTTGCCCCGGTCCATGATACGTCACGTCGCCACCGCGCTCGATCTCGACGACGTCGACGCCGCGCGCCTCCAAGCTTTCGCGGGACAGCAGCACATTGGCCGCTTTGGCGTTCCGGCCGAGTGTGACGACCGGCTCGTGCTCGACGACGAGCCAGGTGTCGGGCTCGCGCCGTTCAGCGACCGCCGCATGCAGCGCACGCTGAAGCTCGAGTACCGGCCGATACTGCCGCCTCCCGAGATCCAGCAACCGCACGCGACGAGACATTCCAAGGGTACAACCAGGCCGCGGTGCGGCGAGTTGCCGGTGATCGGTTTAGCGCGCCGCGCCCGCCGGCTGCTTCGCCGGCGCTTTGGCATTCACGATGTGGATCGCCTTGCCGTGCATGTACTCCGCGGTGTCCATGATCGACTCGGTGAGCGTCGGATGCGGATGGATCGATAGACCGATGTCCTCGACGGTGGCGCCCATCTCGAGCGCGATCACGCCTTCGCCGATGAGCGATTCCGCCTGCGGGGCGACGATGTGCATGCCGAGGAGCAGGTCGGTCTTGCCGTCGCCGACGAGCTTGATCAGCCCGTCGGTCTCGTTCATCGTGCGCGCGCGTCCCGACGCGATCAGGTTCATCTTGCCGACGCGCACGTCGTAGCCCGCAGCCTTCGCTTCTTCTTCGGAAAGGCCGATCGTCGCGACTTCGGGATCGGTGTAGACGCAGTTCGGAATCGCGACCGGATCGAACGCCGACGCGCGATCGCCGGCGATCACTTCGGCGGCGACGACGCCCTCTTTCATCGCTTTGTGCGCCAGCATCGGCGCGCCGGTGACGTCGCCGATCGCGAAGATGCCGTCGACCTTCGTGCGTCGCTGCGCGTCGACGTCGAGGAAGCCCCGTTCGTTCGTGTTGCAGCCCGGCGGCCGCGAGGTTCAGCGTGTCGGTCACGGGCCGCCGTCCGACGGCGACGAGCACTTGGTCGAACTCGCGCGTCTCGGCCTTGTTGCTCGTGAACTCGCCGTTGATCGTGACCTTCGCAGCCTGCGCGCCCGTCTTTTCGATCGTCTCGACCTTGGTGTTGAGCGCGATCTCGACGCCCTGCTTCTTGAGGATGCGCCCGAGCGTGCGCGAGATCTCGAGATCGGTGCCGGTCAGGAGCTGCGGCATCGCCTCGACGACGAGCACCTTCGCGCCCATGCGCGCGTACACGGTCGCAAACTCGAGGCCGATCACGCCGCCGCCGACGATCAGCAGGTTTTTCGGGATGCGCTTGATGCGCACCGCGTCGTCGCTGTTGACGATCACGTCGCCGTCGTGCGGCCACGCCTTCACGTCGATCGGCGCGGAGCCCGTCGCAATGACGATCGCCTGCGCGGTGTATTCGTCCGTCCCGCCGTCGCGATTCTTCAGCGAGACGGAATTCGCGCTCGTGAACGAGGCGTCTCCGTATGCGAACTCGACGTTGTTCGCTTTGAACAGCTGGTTCACGCCGCCGACGTTCGCCTTCACGACCTTGTCGGCGAAAGCGGCGACGCCGTCGCGGTCGACCTCGGCCTTCGGCACCTTGAGGCCCAGCGCGCCGGCGTGCTCGATCTGGCGCGAGATCTCGCCGACGTGCAACAGCGCCTTCGTCGGAATGCAGCCCCAGTTGAGGCACACGCCGCCGACCTCGTCACGGTCGAAACAGACCACGCTCTTCCCGAGCTGTCCGAGCCGGATCGCGGCGTGATAACCGCCGGGACCGGCCCCGATCACGAGTGCGTCAACCGTTCTCGATGCCATGCTCGCGTCTTCGCGCCGCTGCGCCGGAGCCCCCGGCCCACAGCCGGAACGCTCGCTTGAACGGAGCTCAGACGGGCTCGAGGACCGCGACCGGCAGCACCGCCAGCGCCGCGGCGAGCGCGATGCGCGGCTCATCGCCGGCCGCCGTCTCCACGATGCGGTCGGTGAGCACGTCACGGTAGCGGCGCGGCGCATCGTCGGGCAGACGCAGCATCGTCGCGCCCCAGATGTCGCCCAGCGGCGGCGCGTCGAGGGAAAGCGTGCGCGGCAGGCGCGGCACGATCGTGACCGCGCCGCCGCGCGCGAACGCGACGACATGCGCGGCGCGCTCGCCTTCGGCGATCAGCGGCCCGTATGCGTTCGGCGTGCCGGACGCGCGCGCGCGCCGAAGCAGCGTCGCGAGCACGTAGAGCTTGATGCGCCCATCCGCCCATCCCGCGAGCAGATCGCGTGCGATCGCTTCGCGCGGCGTGCCGGCGGCGATCGCTTCGTCCAGCGCGTCGAGCGCGCTCGCGCGCAGCGAGAAGTCGACGGGACGGCGGTTGTCGGGATCCACGAGGTCGAGGTCCCACAGCTCCGTCCCCTGATACACGTCGGGGACGCCGGGCGCCGTCGCCTTCAAGACGATCTGCGCCAGGCTGTTCGTCACGCCCGTCGCCGCGACGCTGCGCGCGCCGGTGCGCACGCTCTCGAGAAACGCGGGCGAGCGTTCCGGATCGAGCACGGCGCGCACGAACGTTTCGAGCGCGGTCTCGTACGTCTCGTCGGGATTCGTCCAGCTCGTGCGGACTTTCGCCTCGCGCACGGCCTTCAGCATGTACGCGACGATCCGTTCGGTGAACCCGTGGAGGCCGCCGGCGTCGAGCGTCGCCGCGAGCAGCTCCACGGGCCACGCGCCGATGACCGTCTGATAGATCAGGTACTCGTCCTGCGGCGTCACGATCCCGCGATGCTTGCGGTTCAGCCGCGACCAGCGCGCGAGCGCGCGGCGCCACTGATCCGGCGCTTCGGAAAGCACGGCAAGCCGCGCGCGCACGTCCTCGCCGCGCTTCATGTCGTGCGTCGCCGTGGCGAGCAGCCCGTGCGGCTGCCGCTCGGCGCGCCTGACCATCTGCCGGTGAAACTCGTCGGCCGTCGTGCCGAAGCGTGCCGGGTCGCCGCCGACCTCGTTCAGCGCAGCGAGGCGCACGGACCGGTAGAACGCGGTGTCCTCGACGCCCTTCGCGGTCACCGGCGCCGTGAGCTGCTGAAATCGCATCGCGAAGTCGACGTAGCGCTGGCGCACGTCGTCGTCCTCGTGCTGCGTGAGCAGGACGCAGCGCAGAAAGACGTAGACGGAGCCTTCGTTCGACGGATCGTGCGCGCGCGCGGCGGCGACCGCGCGCTCGATGAAGAGCTTGTCGGCGGCGGAAACCTCCGCGCCCGTCACGTACGTGCGGTAGATCGGAAACGACGCGATCGTCTCGACGAGCGCGCGGCGGAGCGCGCCGAATGTGAAGTCGCGCGTGCGCGGGTCACGCTGCGCGATGCGGTCGAGCCGCAGCGTGAGCACGTTGAGCTCCGCCGACAGCGCGGTCTCGAGCACGAACTTCTTCGCGGTGTACGCGACGTCGTGGAACGGCAGCAGGTCATGCGTGAAGCGCTGGTACACGCGGTCGAACACGCGCTCGTTGCGCCCGTCGACATTCAGGCCCGTGGCCGCGTTCATGAACTCGTAGCCCGTCGTCCCGTCGACGTGCCAGCGCCGCAGCAGCTGCTGATCGGGCGCCAAAATCTTCTCGACCACGAGATAGAGGTTCTCGCCGAGCATCTCGGCGCGCGAGCGCAGCAGATCGCAGTAGCCGACCGGGTCGAACAAGCCGTCGACGTGATCGAGCCGCAAGCCGTCGATGTCGCCGCGGGCGAGCAGCTCGAAGACGAGCCGGTGCGCTTCGCCGAAGCAGTTCGCGTTCTCCATGCGGATCGCGGCGAGCGAGTTGATGTCGAAGAAGCGCCGGTAGTTGATCTCTTCGGCAGCGACGCGCCATGATGCCGGACGCCAGTGCTGGACGTCGACGACGCGCTCGATCAGCGACTTCCCTTCGGGCGTCGTGCGCTGCGCGTCGAGCAGCGCGGCGTGCGCGCGCGCGTTCTCGTCCTCGGTTTGCGTGAGAAGGCGTCGCAGCGACGATGCCGCGGCGCGGCGCTCGGTGCGTACCGGCATCGTGTCCAGCGCGCCGAACAGCGGACCGAACGACGCGAGCGATGCGGGCTCCGCGCCGTCGAGCACGAGCGCATACGACGGCGGTGCGAGCGGCAGCCGGTGCTCGAAGTAGCGCAGCGCGAAGCGTCCGTTCCGATACTCCCAGCGCAGATCGCCCGCTTCGAGGACGTCGCCGTACTGCTCGCCGAGGAACGGCAAGAGCACCTTGCCGCGCAGCTCGGCGCGCATGGGCCGCCAATCGACGTCGAAGTAGTCCGCGTAGTGCGAATCCTCACCCCACGTGAGGAGATCGAGCCACCACGCGTTGTCGTCGCCGCCGACGCCCATGTGGTTCGGCACGAAATCCAGGATGTGTCCCATGCCGTGCGCGTGCAGCGTGTCGACGAGGCGCCGATACGCGCCCGGCGTGCCGAGCTCGGGATTCAGCGCGGAGTGATCGACGATGTCGTATCCGTGCGTCGAGCCCGCGCGCGCTTTGAGATACGGCGACGCGTAGACGTGCGAGATGCCGAGCCGCGCGAGATAGGGCACGAGCGCCGTCGCGTCCGCGAACGTGAAGCCGGCATGGAATTGCAGCCGGTAGGTCGACCGCGGGGTCACGACGCGATCGACCATCGCACGCACCATGGCCCGAGCACGCCCCGCGAGACCTCGCCGAGCGCGAACGCCGGCGCATCGGGGACCGCAAAGCGCGAGCGCGCCGGATCGCCGGCGAGGTTCGCGACGAGCGTGATGCGCGCTCCGTCGCCGCACGTCCACGCAACGCGAATCGCGCCGGGCCCCTGCGCTTCGTAGCGGTGACCGTGCACGCCGCTCGCGAGATGCGGGACCAGCGCGCGCGCGCGCACGGCGAGCAGCTCGCGGTGCAGCGCCAGCATCTCCGCGTGGGGCGCGTCGTCGCGCTCGCTCCATCGCAGCACGGACGCGCGTGCCGTCTGCGGGTCCTGCGGATCGGGGATCCGCCCGCGCACGTCGGGATCGGCGTACGCTTGCCACGCCGCGAACTCGCGGCGGCGGCCCTCGGTCACGGCCCCGGCGAGCTCGGGCCCGAAGTCGGAGAAGAACAGGAACGGCGTCGACGCGCCCCACTCCTGGCCCATGAAGAGCAGCGGGATCGCGGGCGCGAGCAGCAGCACCGCCGTCGCGGCGCGCACCGCGTCGAGCGGCGCGAGCGCGGTGATGCGCTCGCCGAACGCACGGTTTCCGATCTGATCGTGGTTCTGCAGGAAGTCGACGAACGCCGTCGCCGGCAGCGACGCGCTCGGCTCGCCGCGCGGCGCACCGTCGCGATGGATCGACGGCTCGCCCTGATACGCGAAGCCTTCGGCGAGCGCGCGCGCGAGCAGGCGCGCCGGATCGCGTGCGAAGTCGCGATAGTATCCGTCGTTCTCGCCGGTCAGCAGCACGTGGAAGGCGTGGTGGGCGTCGTCGTTCCACTGCGCGTCGTAGGTGCCGAGCAGCCGCGCCGCGTTGGCGTCGTTCTCGAGCACGAGGTGCACGTTCCGGCCGGCCTCGACGGACGCGCGAGCGCGCGCCGCCAGCTCCTCGAGAAACGGTCGCGTCGAATCGTCGTGGATCTCGTGCACCGCGTCGAACCGCAGGCCGTCGAACCGGTATTCGGCGAGCCAGTAGATCGCGTTCTGCACGAAGATCTCGCGAACGGCGTCGGAGTCCGGACCGTCCACGTTGATCGCCGCGCCCCACGGTGTGTGGTGGCGGTCGGTGAAGATCGGCGCGGCGTACGCGTGCGAATAGTTGCCTTCCGGCCCGAAGTGGTTGTACACGACGTCGAGGAACACGGCGAGATCGACGCGCGTGCGCCGCGTCGACGAGCGCCTTCAGCTCGTCCGGCGTTCCGTACGCCGCCTGCGGCGCGAACGGCAGCGCACCGTCGTATCCCCAGTTGCGCGCGCCGGCGGGTTGCGCGAGCGGCATGAGCTCGATCGCCGTCACGCCGAGCGCGGCGAGCTCCTCGAGCCGCTCCGCCGCCGCCGCGTACGTGCCTGCTTCCGTGAACGTGCCCACGTGCAGCTCGTAGAGCGCGATCTCGTGCCACGGCCGCCCGCGCCACGCCGTCTCCCGCCAGGCATACGCGCGCGGGTCGACGACCACGCTCGCTCCGTGCACGCCGTCGGGCTGAAACCGCGAAGCCGGATCCGGAACGGGCGCATCGATGCCCGGAAGCACGAACGCGTAGCGCGAGCCCGCGTGCGCGCCGGGGACGCGGCGCTCGTACCAGCCGGCGTCGCCGCGATGCATCGTGTACTCCTCGCCGTCCACGAGGAGCGTCGCGCGGTCGCTCGACGGCGCCCACAGCCGGAACGTGACCCCGCCGTCGTGCAGCTCCGTTCCGAACGGCATGCGATGCTCGAAGCGGTTCACGGCGTGTGCCGAACCTCGGCGCGCAGTGCGTCGACCGCCGCGGCGAGCGCGCCCGGGTGCCGCGTGAGCGCATCGCACACGTCGCGGACCGCCATGCGCACGCGGAAGAAGCGAATGATGCCTTCGCGCTGGGCGGGGTCGCGCGGCACGGTCGGCAGATCGGCAGCGCTCGAGCCGTAGCGCGATACGAACGCCTTCAGCGCGCGCGCCGTCACGTCGCGCATCGTCGCGCTCGTCTCGCCGTGGTCGGCCGTCGGATCGTGCGCGCTCGCCGCGATCGCTTCGCGCGTGACCGCGTCGAACGAGCGCGCCAGCGACGCGACGTCCTTGAGCGGCGACGACCGGTCGGCGAGCGTCTCGCCGAATCCGACGAAGACCGGTATGCCCTCGACGAGCAGCACGCGGTGCAGCGTCAAGCGGCCATGCGCGCGCGACGTCGCGGCGTCGACGTGCGCGGGCAGGCTCGCGAACGTCTCCTCGATCGCATCGCGCACCGCGATGACGCCTTGGATGCCGGCGTCGAGCAACGACTGCAGGTCGTCGAACGCGTCGGCGCGCCATGCGCCGACGTCGGCGTCGACGAGCGGGTGCACGCCGAACGTCGGATCGCTGCCCGGCTCCGCGAGCGCGCGATGCAGCTCGGCGAGCGCATCGGCGACGTTCTCGGCCGTGCGGATCATGCGCTCGTCGGCGGTGCCCGCGCGCAGGATGTCGCGCAGCAGCACCTCGAGGTCGCTCGGATGCGCGATGAACCGTTGCTCGGTCGCGAGCACCCACGCGACGCGATCGTGATCGGTGACGATGGCGGAGCCGAACAGCTCCGGGGCGCGCGTGAAGCCGCGCTCGCGCAGGTGACGCATGAACGCGACGCCGCTGTCTTCCAAACGCGGCATCTCGCGATGCAGCGTCAGCAAACGCGCGTCGTCGAGGATCCAGCGCCGTGCGTTCGTCGCGGAGCCCAGGCTCTGGGAGGAGGCGGGCGGCGCAGACCTGCGGCCCCTCCCACGTGAGCCTCAGGTGTCCCCGGTCGCGCAGCTCGACGCTCTCGCGCATCGCGCGCTCGACGAGCGGGGCGGTCGCGGCATCGGCGGTCGCGTCCACGACCCAGCCTTCGCGCGGTCCGCTCCGCGCGCGCGCGAACGCGTCCTCGCGCACGGGGACGTCCCACAAGAAGCGCATCGGCAGCGACATCCGCCGCGCGCCGTCGGCGATCACGACGAATGCGAGCGACGGATCGAGATCGTCCGGAAGGAAGACGTCGTCGACGCGGCCGTGCTCCGCGGGACCGACCGCAAACGGCACGATGTCCGTCTCGACGACCTCGCGCGCCCACGCGTCGAGCGCCAGCCGGTGTCGCGGAACGACCAGCGTCGGCAGCTCCGGCAGCACGGTGGAGCGGATCGGTGCCGATCGGCCTTGCGGGCTCGCGTACGAGCGAGAACCAGAAAAAGCCGTACGGCGCGAGCGTCATCGCGTACGTTCCCGTCGTGATCGGCGGGAACGCGGTCGACCCGAGCATCTCGAACGGCGTCCGCCCCACGAACTGCGCCAGGTCGAGCTGTACCGGCTGCGCCGTCGGAGCGAGGTTCGCGACGACGAGCATCGTGTCGTTCTCGTACGAGCGCAGGTACGCGAGCACGCGCCGGTTCGAGGGATAGAGCAGCGTCAGCGTGCCGCGTCCGAACGTGCGGTTTCGCCTTGCGCACGGCGATGAGCCGCCGCATCCAGTTGAGCAGCGAGGTCGAGTGCTGCTGCTGCGACTCCACGTTGACCGCGGAGTATCCGTACGTCGGGTCCGTCACGACGGGCGCGTACAGACGCACCTGATCGGCGGTGGAGAAGCCGCCGTTGCGATCCGGCGACCACTGCATCGGCGTGCGCACGCCGTCTCGATCCTTCAAGAACAGGTTGTCGCCCATGCCGATCTCGTCGCCGTAGTAGATCACGGGCGTGCCCGGCATCGACATCAGCAAGCCGTTCATCAGCTCGATGCGCCGCCGGTCGTTCTCCAGCAGCGGCGCCAGACGGCGCCGGATGCCGACGTTGATGCGCATCTTCGGAACGACCGCGTACACGGCGTTCATGCGCTCGCGCTCGCGTTCGCTCACCATCTCGAGCGTGAGCTCGTCGTGATTCCGCAAGAACACGGCCCACTGGCAGTTCTCGGGGATCGGCGGCGTCTGCCGGAGGATGTCGTGCACGGGATACCGGTCGGCGTCCGCGATCGCCATGAACAGACGCGGCATCAGCGGGAAATGGAAGCACATGTGGCACTCGTCGCCGTCGCCGAAGTACGACGAGAGATCCTCGGGCCATTGGTTCGCTTCGGCGAGGAAGATGCGGTCGGGGAATTCGTTCTCGAGCACCGCGCGCAGGATCTTGATGACGCCGTGCGTCTCGGGGAGGTTCTCGTTGTTCGTCCCTTCGCGTTCGCACAAATACGGCACGGCGTCGAGACGGAAGCCGTCGATGCCGACCTTCGACCAGAACCGCATGACGTCGCAGATCGCGCCGATCACCTCGGGATTCTGAAAGTTCAGGTCCGGCTGGTGCGAGAAGAAGCGGTGCCAGTAGTACTGGCCCGCGATCGGGATCCCACGCCCAGTTCGAGACCTCGGTGTCGGTGAAGATGATGCGCGTCCCGGCGTACGCGCGGTCGTCGTCGGACCAGACGTACCACGCGCGTTCGCGCGAGCCGCTCGGTGCCGCGCGCGCGCGCTGGAACCACGGGTGCTGATCGGACGTGTGGTTGACGACGAGCTCGGCGATGATGCGGATGCCGCGCGCGTGCGCTTCGTCGACGAGGCGCTGCACGTCCGCGAGCGAGCCGTACGACTCGTGCACGCCGGTGTAGTCGGAGATGTCGTAGCCGTCGTCGCGCAGCGGCGAGCGGAAAGAACGGCAGCAGCCAGAGCGCGGTGATGCCGAGCTCCGCGAGGTAGTCGAGCTTCGACGTCAGCCCTGCGCACGTCGCCGATGCCGTCGCCGTTGTCGTCCTTGAACGCCTTGACGTGCGTCTGGTAGAAGACCGCGTCGCGGTACCAGAGCGGATCGGAGCTCACGCCGCCACGACCGCCGCTCCGCCGGCCGTCAGCGGCGTCGCGAGCTCTTCGAGCGACTTGCGCTCGGCATCGACGCCGAGCACGATCTCGACGATGCCGCCGGCGAGCATCAGCGCCGCGCCGATGCCCCAGGCGAGCGCGAGCATCGAAGGCTGCTTCGTTCCGATCAGCGCGCCGAACACCGGCGGCGCGACGGCGCCGCCGATCAGCGTCCCGATCGCGTACACGAACGCGATCGCCGCGGCGCGCGTCTCGAGCGGGAAGATCTCGCTGACGGTCAGATACGCGGCGCTCGCGCCGGCGCTCGCGAAGAAGAACATGACCGACCACAGCACGGTCAGCGTGGTCGCGTTCAGATGGTGTCCGAGGAACAGCACGATGCCGAGCGCCATCAGCACCCCGCTGAGCAGGTAACAGCCCGCGATCATCGTCTTGCGCCCGACGGCATCGAAGAAATGGCCGAGGACGAGCGCGCCGGTGAAGTTGCCGATCGCGAACGGGAAGATGTACAGGCCGACGTCGCCGGGAGCGACGCCGAAGAACGTCGTGAGCTGCAAGCCTTGATTGAAGAACACCGCGTTGTAGAGAAACGCCTGCGTGATCATCAGCGCGAGGACCAGCGCGGTGCGCTTCGGATACGTGCGCACCAAGCGTCTCGATCGTCGCCATGAATCCCGTCTTGCGGCTCGGATCGAACGTCATCCGCTGATGGCGGGGCTCGGGGAGTTCGCGCTGCGTCTGCGCCCGAACGTCCGCCTCGATCGGACTGCACGATGCGTTCCGCCTCGTCGGCGCGGCCGTGCGTGAGCAGCCATCGCGGGCTCTCGGGCAGGTTGCGGCGCAGGAACAGCACCATGACCGCGAGCACGGCGCCGAGCGCGAACGCGAACCGCCACCCGAGCGACGGCGAGACGAACCGGCCGTCGAGGAGCGGGATCGATATCAGTGCTCCCGCGAGCGTGCCGATCCACCAGGAGCCGTTGATCGCGATGTCGGCGGCTCCGCGACGATGCGCCGGGATCAGCTCGTCGATCGCGGAGTTCACCGCGCTGTACTCACCGCCGATGCCCATGCCGGCGAGCGCGCGCACGAGCGCGAAGCTCCAGAAATCCCACGCGAACGCCGTGAGCGTCGTGCGAGACGAGATACCACGCGAGCGTCACGAGGAACAAGACGCCGGCGTCCGAACCGGTCGGTCAGGAAGCCGAACGCCGAGGGCGCCGATCACCGCGCCGATCAGATAGGCGGTTGCGGCGAACCCGGTCTCCGACGCGGTGAAGTTCAAGCCCGCGCGCGAAGCCAGCGTCGGGTTGATCGAACCGACGATCGTCACCTCGAGACCGTCGAGAATCCACGTGATTCCGAGGCCGACGACGATCGTCCAGTGCCATTTCGCCCACGGCAAGCGGTCGAGCCGAAACGGGATATCGGTCGTGATCACAGACGTTGTGAGGTACCCGACGGCAAACCCGGGGAAACGGCACAACGTGCGCAAAGCGGCCGTCGCCCTGGTCCCGATCTACGGCGTCACGCTGATCGACGTGCTCGGGACGATGATCATGGTTCCGCTGCTGCCGTATCTCGCGCAGCACTTCGGCGCGAACGGTGTGACCGTCGGCGCGATCCTGACCACGTCCGCCGTCGCGGGCACGGTCGCGTCGCCCGTGTGGGGCGGCGTCAGCGACCGCTTGGGACGCAAGCGCATCGTGCTGATCGCGCAGACCGTCTCGCTCATCGGCTACGTGCTGCTCGCCTCTGTCGCATTCGCTCGCGTTCATCTTCCTCGCGCGCGCGATCGCGGGATTCGGCAGCGGCGGCCTCGGCGTGACGCAGTCGTACATCGCGGACGTGACGTCGGAAGATCAGCGCGACCGTGCGTACGCGCTGTTCGGCGCGGTGTTCGGGCTCGGCATCGTGCTCGGTCCGGTCCTCGGCGGATCGCTGATCCGCTTCGGCTTCGCCGTACCGTTCGCGGCCGCCGCGCTGATCGAGGCCATCACGATCGTGCTGACGCTGCGCTTTCTGCCGGCACGCCCGGGCGAAAGCGTGCGGCAGGGAGCATGCGTCACGCGGCCGGCGTCGTCGCCGGCGACGCGGCGGTGCGCAGCGTCGTGCTGCGGCACGTGCTGTTCATCTTCTCGGTGACGTATTTCTTCACGGTGTTCTCGCTGTATCTGCGCCGCGAGCTGCACGTCGGTCCGGATGTCTCCAGCTGGCTGCTCGCCGGCGCCGGCGCGATCGGCGGCGTGGCGCTCTGCTCGTCGTCGGGCGCGTGGGCGCGCGCTTCGGCGACGTCGTTCGTCTCCGAAGCCGGCTTGCTGCTGCTCACCCTCGCGTATGCGGCGCTCGCGTACACGCGCGAGCTGTGGGCGTTCGGCGCCGCGCTCGGAGTATGGGCGTCGGCGCGGCGAGCGTGGAGCCGACGCTGACGGCACTGCTGTCGCGGCGCGCACCGGCACGCGAGCGCGGTGCGATCATGGGCTTCAACGACGCGGCGAGCAACGTCGCATTGATCGTCGCGCCCGTCGCGGGCGGCGCCGCGATCGACGTCGACCCGCACCTCGTCGGCATCATCCCCGGGTGCGCCGCGTTCGCGGCGTTCGTACTCGGCATGTGGCGCGAGGGCGGCGCCGGCGCGTCGCGGCGAACCGTCCGCGAGGGCGAAATCCGCCCCGATCCCCGGTAAACTGTGCGTGAAGGACTAACGCCTCCGGAGACCCGGGCCGATGTGTACAGGGAGGCCCGACCGGGGTTGGACGCGGCGCCGAAGCAAACAGTACCTGTGGAGAGGCCCTGTGCATTCGTCGCATTTCGACATTCGCCGGTTTTCGATCGTCACGCGGATCGTCGTCGTTTCCACGGTCGCGCTCGTCGCGCTCACCTTCGTGCTCATGTTCGTCGTGCGCGACCGCGTTCGCGGGGCGATCTACGACCGCATCAACGCGCAGACGCAGACCTCGGAGAATTTGATCCACGACGCGATCGATCCGAAGGGCACGCCCGCGGTGCGCGGCGGAAAGCTCACGTTCGGCGGCTGGGTCGCGGACGGCGACACGGCGCTCGTCGACCGAATCAAGCGCATCACGGGCGCGGACGCGACGATCTTCGCGGTGCACGGCGGCACGCCGACGCGCGTGTCGACGACGGTGCAGAAGCTCGACGGCAGCGGCCGCGCCGTGAACACCGTGCTGATCGGTCCCGCGCTCGCAGCCTTCAGGCGCGGCGAAGGGTACGTCGGCGTGAACCCGATCGCGGGACGCGACTTCATCGCGCACTACGACCTCGTGCGCGACTCGAAGGGCACACCGATCGGGATTCTCCTCACCGCCGTGCCGCTCCAGGCGATGTACGATGCCGTGAACTCCACGGTGCTCGCAATCGCGATTCCCGCGGCGATCGTCACGCTCCTGATGCTCGGCGTACTGCTCGCAGTCGGGCGTTCGATGGGGCGCGGGCTGCGCGCCGTGACGAGCGGCATCGCGGACATCGTCCGGGAAGATCTCTCAGGCTTCGTGGGTGCGTTCCGCGCGCTCGCCCAGGGCGACCTGCGCGCCCGCTTTCGCCCGGAGCGCGCGCTGCTCACGGTGCGCGGAAGCGACGAGATCGCGCAGCTGTCGACGAGCTACAACGCGCTGGTCGACGGGCTGCAAGAGCTCAGCGACGAGTTCGGGACGACGACGAGCGGGCTGCGCGACGTCGTTGCGGGCGTGACGAAGGGCGCCGCGGCGCTGTCGCTCGCTAGCCAAGAGACCTCGGCCTCCACGCAGCAGGCGGGCATCGCGGTCGGCGAGGTCTCGAGCGCGATCGTCGTCGTCGCACAGGGCGCGCACTCGACCGCGGAGCGCATCCGGGACGGCCGTACGGCCGTCGAAGAGCTCTCGCGCAGTGCCGGACAGATCGCGCAGGGCGCGGCGGAGCAGGCGACTGCGGTCGGCGACGCGGCACAGGCGGTTCGCGCGCTCGACGGCGACATCGCGGTTCTCGCGCAGATCGGCGAGACGCTCGCCGGAGCGGCGCGTGCAGCGGCGTCCGAAGCGGAGCGCGGGTCCGACGCGGTGCGCAGCACGTCGAACGCGATGACGACGCTGCGTGACGACGTCGCGCGCATGCGCACCGTGATAAGCTCCCTCGAGGAGCGCTCGACCGCGGTCGAGCAGATCGTCTCGTCGATCGAGGAGATCGCGGATCAGACGAACCTGCTTGCGCTGAACGCGGCGATCGAGGCGGCGCGCGCCGGGGCGCACGGTCGCGGCTTCGCGGTCGTCGCCGAGGAGATTCGCAAGCTCGCCGAGGGCGCGGCGCGCTCGACGCGGGAGATCGCAGCGATCCTCTCGGCGATCCGGCGCGAGACGCTCGACGCGGCGACGGCGATGCGCAGCTCGGCCGGCGCGACCGAGGACGGTCTCTCCCTCGCGCTGCGCGCGTCCGAAGCGCTCGGCGAGCTCGACGCGCGCATCGGCGAAGCGACGAACGTCGCCGAACAGGTCGCCGACCGTGCGGAGCGCATGCGCGCCGCGAGCACGCAGCTCAACGCGAACGTCGTGAGCGTCTCGGCGATCGTCGAAGAGAACGCCGCGGCGGCCGCGCAGATGAGCGTCACGGCCGACGCCGTCAGCAGCGCGATCGCGCCGATCGCGCAAGCTGCGAGCGAACAGTCCATCACGTCGGAGGAAGTGTCCGCCGCCGCCGGCGAGCTCGCCGCCCAGGTCGAGCAGATGACCGCGACGGCGCTCGCCGTGCGACACGAAGCGCAGTCGCTGCAGCACCTCGTCATGCGCTTCCGCACCGGTGACGACGCCGCGCCGGCGGCGCAGCGGCCGGCCGCGATGCCGGCGCGTGAGGTTCTGCTCGCGGCGGCCGTGTAGCGGCTACAGCAGCACGCGGCGGAGGTCGGACAGCGCCTCTTTCACGGCGACCGTGAAGCGCGCGGCGAGCGCGCCGTCGATCACGCGGTGATCGTACGAGAGCGAGAGCGGCTGGATCAGTCGCGGCACGAACGCGTTCCCGTCCCAGACGGGATGCGTTTCTGCTTTGCACGCGCCGAGGATCGCCACTTCGGGCGCGTTGATGATCGGCGTGAAGTACGTGCCGCCGATCGAGCCGAGCGAGCTGATCGTGAACGTCGCACCGATCATGTCGTTCGGCGTCAGCTTGCCGTCGCGCGCTTTCGCGGCGAGCTGCGCGGTCTCGGCCGCGATGTCGAGCACGCCCTTCACGTCGGCGTCGCGGACGACCGGGACGAGGAGACCGTTCGGCGTGTCCGCCGCGAAGCCGAGGTGATAGTACTTCTTGAGCACCAGCTCGTCGCCGTCGAGCGAGGCGTTCAGCTGCGGGAAGCGCTTGAGCGCCGCGACCGCCGCCTTCATCAAGAACGCCAGCATCGTGACCTTCACGTCCTTGCGCTCGGCGTTGACGCGCGTGCGGAACGCTTCGAGCTCCGTCACGTCGGCGTCGTCGTTCTGCGTGACGTGCGGGATCGTCACCCAGTTGCGCGCGAGCGCCGGACCGCTGATGCGCTGGATGCGCGAGAGCGGCACGCGTTCGATCGGACCGAACTTCGCGAAGTCGACGACGGGCCACGGCGGCAGGTTCATGCCGATGCCGCCGCCGCGCGCGGGCGCCGCGTCGGGCGCGCTCGTGAGCGCCGACTTCACGAACGACTGCACGTCGTCGCGCGTGACGCGGCCGTTCGGACCGCTGCCGTGAACGCGACCGAGATCGACGCCGAGCTCGCGCGCGAAACGGCGGATCGCGGGCGATGCATGAACCGGACCGCTCGCGGTGCCGTTCTGCGAGGGCGCCGCGGAAGGCGCGGGCGTGCCGTGCGCGGCGCGTCCGTTGACGGGCTGTGCGGCGGGCGCCGCCGACGTCGCGGGCGCGCTCTCGCGCTGCGC
Source organism: Vulcanimicrobiota bacterium (assembly GCA_963841685.1). Lineage (GTDB taxonomy): Bacteria > Vulcanimicrobiota > Vulcanimicrobiia > Vulcanimicrobiales > Vulcanimicrobiaceae > Vulcanimicrobium. The sequence continues at coordinate 852,952 of CAWJDU010000001.1, read as the reverse complement.
CGTCTGCGCCGCGCGCTCCGTTTCAGCGCGCTCGCGGGCTTCCGGCGGCGGCGGCGCGCCGCTCTCCATCGCGCTGCCGGCGTCGGCGGCAGCGATGCCCACGGCGTCCGTCGATGCGATCGCCGGCGGTGCGGGCGTCGCCGGCGACGCATCCTGCGCGTCCGCGTCGACGCGCACGAGCACGCTGCCCTGCGACACTTTGTCGCCGACCTTGACCGCGATCTCGCGCACCGTGCCCGCGGCCGACGCGGGAACTTCCATCGTCGCCTTGTCCGACTCGAGCGTGACCAGCGGATCGTCTTTCTTGACCGCATCGCCGGCGTTCACGAGCACCTCGATGACCGGGATGTCGCTGAACCCGCCGAGGTCCGGAACCTTCAAATCTACGGTTGCCATCGGCGAATCCCTCAGACCGTCGCCGGTTCCGGCTTCGCCGGATCGATGCCGTACTTCGCGATCGCGTCGGCGACTTTCGCGCGGTCGATCGCGCCGTCGTCGGCGAGCGCCTTGAGCGCGGCGAGCGCGACCCAGCGGCGATCCACCTCGAAGAAGGCGCGCAGCTGTTTGCGCGTGTCGCTGCGTCCGAAGCCGTCGGTGCCGAGCGCGTGGAAGCGGCGCTCGACGAACGGGCGGATCTGCTCGGCGAACGTCTTCACGTAATCCGTCGCGGCGACGAGCGGCCCGTCGTGGCCGTCGAGCTGCTCCGCGACGTACGCGCGGCGCGGCGTCTCGGCCGGGTGCAGCAGGTTCCAGCGCGCGGCGGCTTCGCCGTCGCGGTGCAGCAGCGTGAAGCTCGTCGCGCTCCACACGTCGGCGGCGACGCCCCAGTCGTCGCGCAGCAGGTCCGCTGCGGCGAGCACCTCGCGCAGGATCGAACCGCTGCCCATCAGCTGCACGCGCGGCTGCTTCGCGCTCTCGCGGCCGCCGTCGCGCAGCAGGTACATGCCGCGCAGGATACCGTCCTCCGCGCCCGCGGGCATCGCGGGATGCTGGTAGTTCTCGTTCAGCAGCGTGATGTAGTAGTAGACGTCTTCCTGTTCCGCCAGCATCCTGCGCACGCCGTCCTGCACGATCGTCGCGACCTCGTACGCGTACGTCGGATCGTACGGCATGCAGTTCGGGATCGCTGCCGCGAACAGGTGCGAGTGGCCGTCCTCGTGCTGGAGACCTTCACCGTTCAGCGTCGTGCGGCCCGACGTGCCGCCGAGCAGGAAGCCGCGCGAGCGCATGTCCCCGCCGGCCCACGCGAAGTCGCCGATGCGCTGGAACCCGAACATCGAGTAGAAGATGAAGAACGGCAGCGTCTGCACGCCGTGCGCCGAGTACGCCGTTCCCGCGGCGATCCACGAGCACATCGAGCCGGCTTCCGTGATCCCTTCCTGGAGAATCTGACCGGCCTTGTCCTCGCGGTACCACATCAGCTGGTCGGCGTCTTGCGGATGATAGAGCTGTCCGACGTTCGAGTAGATGCCGAGCTGGCGGAACATGCCTTCCATGCCGAACGTGCGCGACTCGTCCGCGACGATCGGCACGACGCGCGGCCCGACCGTCTTGTCGCGCACGATCGTCGACAGCGTGCGTACGAACGCCATCGTCGTCGAGATCTCGCGATCGCCGGTCGACTCGAGCAGCGCGGCGAACGCCCTGCGGTTCGGCACGGCGAGCGGCGCTTCGACGTTGCGCCGGCGCACCGGCACCGAGCCGAGCTTCGCGACGCGGTCCTTCAGGTATTCGGCCTCGCGTGAATCGGGCGCGGGCTTGATGAACGGCACGCTCTCGATGTCGCGATCGGAGATCGGGATCGAGAAGCGGTCGCGAAACGCGCGCAGCTGCTCGACGATCAGTTTCTTCTGCTGGTGAGCGATGTTCATGCCTTCGCCCGCCGAGCCCATGCCGTAGCCTTTGATCGTCTTCGCGAGGATGACCGTCGGCGCACCGCGGTGCTCGACGGCCGCCTTGTATGCGGCGTACACCTTGAACGGGTCGTGGCCGCCGCGGTTGAGCGCCCACACCTCGTCGTCGGTCAGCCGCTCGACGAGCGCGAGCGTCTCGGGATACCGGCCGAAGAAGTTGTCCCGCACGTATTTGCCGTCGCGCGACTTGAACGTCTGGTAGTCCCCGTCGAGCGTCTCGCCCATCAGCTTCGCCAGCATGCCGGTGTGATCGGCGGCGAGCAGCGGATCCCAGCGCGTGCCCCACAGCACCTTGATCACGTTCCACCCCGCGCCGCGGAAGACGCCCTCCAGCTCCTGGATGATCTTGCCGTTGCCGCGCACGGGACCGTCGAGGCGCTGCAGGTTGCAGTTGATGACGAAGATCAGGTTGTCGAGCTTTTCGCGTGCCGCGAGAGCGAGGCCGGCGAGCGATTCGGGTTCGTCGATCTCGCCGTCGCCGATGAAGCCCCACACTTTGCGGCCGTCGGTGTCCGCGAGTCCGCGGTCGTGGAGATACCGCATGAAGCGCGCTTGATACACGGCCTGCAATGGGCCGAGGCCCATCGACACGGTCGCGAACTGCCAGAAGTCCGGCATCAGCCACGGATGCGGATAGGACGGGAGACCTTTGCCGTCGACCTCGCGCCGGAAGTTGACGAGCTGCTCTTCGGTGATGCGTCCTTCGAGGAACGCGCGCCCGTAGACGCCCGGCGCGGAATGCCCTTGGAAGTAGACGAGGTCGCCGCCGTTCGCGTGCTGCGGGCCGCGCCAGAAGTGGTTGAAGCCGACGTCGTACAGCGTCGCCGCCGAGGAGAACGAGGCGACGTGTCCGCCGAGGTCGCCCGTGTCCTTGTTCGCGCGCACGACCATCGCCATCGCGTTCCAGCGCACGTAGTGCCGCAGCCGCTCTTCGACCTCGGGGTCGCCGGGGAAGTGCGCCTGATCCTCGACCGGGATCGTGTTGACGTACGGCGTGGTCTGCGCCGCCGGCGTGCGAACCCCGCGCGTGGCCGCGCGCTCGACGATCGCTCGCACCAGCTCGCTCGCCCGCGCGCGGCCTTCGGCGTCGATCACGCCGTCCAGGGCATCGAGCCACTCGCGCGTCTCTTGCGGATCGGGCTGCGGCGGCGAGCCCGGCTTCCCCGACGTCGATCCGTTCGTGCCGAGACTGGGTTGGGCGGACGTGTCGATCATGGCGTTCCTTCCGGCGATCCGGGCGTACGCGTCATCATAGCGCGCCGCGCGCGCGGCGCGGGTCCGCCAATCGGGCCGTCGAGCCATCCAATACTGCGCAATGCACCCGCAGCCGGCACGGGATTGGATGGCAATCGGCGCGAAAATGGATGGTATGCGAGCCGCACCGTCGGAGCCGTCGCTCGCCGTCGACCGCGACAGCATCGTCCCGGTCTACCGGCAGATCTACGAGCGTCTGCGCGAGCAGATCCTCGCCGGCGCGCTTCCCGAAGGTTCCCGCCTTCCGCCGGAGCGCTCGCTGGCGGAGCGGCTGCACGTCAACCGCTCCACCATCGTCCACGCCTACCGCGATCTCGCGGCGGACGGCCTGATCGCGCAGCGTGTCGGGTCCGGCTCGCGCGTCGCCTCGCTCGACGGCGGGCGCCCCGACCGCGCGTCGGGCGTGCCGTGGTGGGTCACCCTGCCGCCGTGGCGCGTCGGCGCCTTCCCGGCCGTGCTCGGCGAGCTTGCCGCGGCGGAGCATCGCGGGCTGATCGCGTTCGTGCAAGGCGTCCCGCCGGCCGACCCGTCGCCGCTCGCCGACCTGTCGCGCTCGTTCGCGCGCGCCGGGGACGACGTGCGGCTCGTGCTGACGTACGGCGACAGCGAAGGGTACTTGCCGCTGCGCGAAGCGATCGCGGCGCGCATGCGCGCGCGCGGCTGCGCGGTCGACGCGCGCGACGTGCTCGTGCTGACGGGCTCGACGCAAGGCATCACGCTCGCTGCGCAGGCGCTCGCGGAGCCCGGCGACGAGATCGTCGTCGAGGCGCCGACCTACCCGGGCGCGCTGCAGATCTTCCAGATCGCGGGACTGCGCGCGCTGCCGGTTCCGGTCGACGACGACGGCATGCGCGTCGATCACGTCGAGGCGATCCTGCGCACGCGGCGCCCGCGCTTCATCTACACGATGCCGTCGATGCACAACCCGACCGGCGTGACGATGAACGCGGACCGCCGCGACCGCCTCGTCGCGCTCGCAAAGCGCCACGGCGTGCCGATCGTCGAGGACGATCCGTACGGCGAGCTCGCCGACCCGCCGGCCCCGCCGCTGCTCGCGCGCGACGCCGAGTACGTCATCTCGATCTCGTCGTTCTCGAAGACCATCGCGCCGTCGCTGCGTCTCGGATGGCTCGTCGCGCCGCGCACGATCTACGATCGTCTGCTGCTGCGCAAGCAGTCGTACGACATGGCGTCGTCGATGTACATGCAGGCCGGCGTCAACGATTACCTCGCGACGGGCTACGACGCGCACCTCGCCGCGCTGCGCGCGGAGCTGACGCGCCGGCGCGGCGCGGCGTTCACGGCGATCGAGAAGTGGTGGCCCGCCGGCATGCGCGCGGCGCGCGGCGGCGACGGCTACTACCTCTGGGCGACGGCGCCGCGCGACGTGCGCGCCCGCGCGCTGCTCGCGGGCGCCGAACGGCACGGCGCGTCGTTCCTGTTCGGAGAAGCGTTTTTTCCGCAGTCGGGCGGCGATCACAACTTTCGCGTCGCGCTCACGCCGGTGCCGTTCGGCGCGATCGAGACGGGGATCCGGCGGATCGGCGAGTCGCTCGACGCGTTGCGCGCGCCGTGAGCGCCGCGGACGACCCGCGCGAGCGGCGGTTCCCGTCGGACGAGCTGCTGCGCTGGTACGCCGTGCACGGGCGCACGCATCTGCCGTGGCGTCGCACGCGCGATCCGTACCGCATCGTCGTGAGCGAGACGATGCTGCAACAAACGCAGGTCGAGCGCGTGATCCCGCTGTTCGAAGCGTTCGTCGCGCGCTTTCCGTCGTTCGCCGCGCTCGCGGAGGCGGACGCCGGCGACGTCGTTCGCGCGTGGCGAGGGCTCGGATACAACAACCGCGCGGTGCGGCTGCACGCGCTCGCGCGCGCGGTAGCGGAGCGGCACGGCGGCCGGCTTCCGGACGATCGCGCCGCGCTGCGCGCGCTGCCCGGAATCGGCGCCTACACCGCGGCCGCGGTTCGCGCGTTCGCGTTCGAGCACGACGACGCGGCGGTCGACGTCAACGTGCGACGCGTCGTCCACCGCGTGCTGCTCGGGCTCGAGCATCCCCCGCGCGCATCCGAGGCGCAGCTCGACGCGCACGCAGCGGCGGCGTTGCCGCACGGCGCCGCGCGCGACTGGAATTCCGCGATGATGGATCTCGGCGCGACGGTCTGCACGGCACGGGCGGCGCGCTGTCTCGTCTGCCCGCTGCGCGAGCGCTGCATCGCCGCGCCGGTGGACGCAACGCGCCTCGCAGCGCTCGCGCGCGAGCACGCGCCGCGCAGGCCGCCGCAGAACGCCATCCCGTTCGAGCGGACGACCCGCTTCCTGCGCGGCCGCGTGATCGATCGCTTACGCGACGTGCCGCGCGGTGAGTCGCTCGCGGTCGACGTGCTGCGCACCGATCTGGCTGCCGTCGTGCCGGCCGACCGGCTCGAGGAGGTTGCGGCCGTGCTCGAGGCGCTCGTCCGGGACGCCGTCGTCGAGCACGCGGACGGGCGGGTGCGCCTCGCGTGAGCGAGGGCTTCTCGTCCGGGCGTCGCACTCCAGCAGCGACATGAACTGCTCGCGGATCATCGCCGCCGTCGCGCTGCCGGCCGCGTTGTCGCTCGGCGGCTGCAACAACGGCGACATCTTCACCGGCACGTCCACCGCCTTCTCGAACCTCCGCGTCGTGAACGGCGTGTCCGGTGCGCCCGGCGTCACCAGCATCGATGCGTACTTCCAGGCAAGCGGGTCGTCCGCGCCCGGCACGCCGACGATGTCGAACCTCGCGTATGGGACCGCGTCCGACTACCTGTCCGAAAGCGGCGTCGCGGGGACGATCACCGTGCGGGCCGCGGGATCCGGAACCGGCGGGACGGCGCTCGCGACGTGCCCGATCCCGACGCTGGCGCTGAACGCGGTGTACTCGGTCGTCGTCGTGTACGTCGCGAACGCGGTCAACTGCGAGATGTTCCAAGACGGCGGGTACACGACCGCGCCGCAGTTCCGCGCGCACGACGCGTCGCCGAAGTCCGTGCTGAGCAGCGTCGCGGGGTTCGGGATGCTGCAGACGCCCGCCGCGCCGCCCGGCTCGACCTTCGCGGTCTCCGTGCCCGCCGCGCAGGGCAACCTTTCCATCGGCGGCAACGCCGTCGCCGCGTACACGCTCGCGCAGCCGAGCGTCGTGGCGTCGTTCTCCAACAGCATCACGTTCGCGGTCGGCGCGCAGACGAGCGGAAGCGGACCGGCCATTGCAACGGTCGATTCGCGCTACATCTTCACGCCGAACGGTACGGCGGAGCCGAATACGGGCGGTGGCTTGAACTACACAGGAACCGTCGGCACGTCGCTGTTTGCCCTCGACTGCACGTCGAACGTCGCTCCCAACGTGCCGTGTTCGAGCGGCGTCGCGCTCGTCGCCGTCACCGACAGGCTGTAGCGTCACAGCGCGGTCTCAGCGTCCCCTAATTCGACGTTTACTTCGCGGGCGTTTTCGCACGCACGCGCGGGGTACGCTCTCGGGGACATGACGCACCTTCGCATCGCTGCATTACTCGCCGTCCCTGCCGCGCTCTCGCTCGCGGCCTGCGGAGGCGGCTCTTCCGTCGTCGGCAATCCGGTCTCGACGCTCGGTCAACATAGCAACATACGCTTCGTGAACGGCGCTCCCGACTTGGGGAACATCGACTTTTACTTTCAACCGACGGGCGCCGGCGCGCCGAGCTCGCCGGCGAGCACGACGACCGCGAACATCGCGTACGCCGTCGTGACGCCGTTCATTCAAGAGTCGCCGACGGCGGGATCCGTGCTCGTTCGCGCGGCGGGCTCGTCGTCGAGCTCGACGGTGCTCGACAGCTTGTCGTGCCCGATCCCGCAGATGGTGCTGGATCAGAACTACACGGTCGTGATCTCCGGCGTCGGCAGCGGGCAATCATCGCTGCGTGCTGTTCCAGGACGCCGTGTACACGACCGCGCCGCAGTACCGCGTGCACAACGCCGCGCTCGGCGCGCCGCCGGCGCTCGCGTACAGCACGGTCCCGACCGGAACGCTGCCCGGTTCGCAAGTCCCGTACAACGGCGCGCAGGTCGCGAACCTCGGCGGCGTCGTCGGTCCGACGCCGGGAGCGACATTTGCGCCGGTGAACCCCGCCGGGCCCATTGGCAGCCCGACGAATCCGACGTTCGCGATCGGACCGAACAGCACCGGAACGACGTTCACCGTGACCGACACACTGCACGGCGTCCTCGCTGTTCGCGTCGGGCAGCACGAACCAGCCCGACACGACCGGAACGCTGAACTACACGGGCACGGCCGGAACGTCGCTCTTCGCGATCGACTGCACCAGCGCAGCGACCGCGGCGCTGCCCGGGAACCTTCAGTGCAACGCCGGCGGCGGCACCGGTCAGTACGCGCTCATCGGTACGTTCGACACGCTGTGATCCGCGGCGCCCGCGTGGTTCGGCTCAGCTGAACCACGCGGGCAGGTCCGCGTAGCGCTCTTCCTTCCACGGGTCGGCGTCGTTGTTGTAGCCGCGCACTTCCCAGAAGCCCTTGGCGTCGGTGTCGCGGAACTCGAGGCCGTGCAGCCACTTCGCGCTCTTCCAGAAGTACTTCTTCGGAACGAGCATGCGCACCGGTCCGCCGTGGATCGGCTCGATCGGGCGGCCGTCGAACTCGTACGCGATCAGCACGTCGTCGTCCGTCATCACCGCAAGCGGGAGATTCGTCGTGTACTCGTTGTCCGCGTGCTGCACGACGAACTGCGCGGATGCCAGCGGCTTCACGCGCTGGACGATGTGCGAGAAGCGCACGCCGACCCACTGCGTGTCGCGCTTCGACCAGCGCGTCACGCAGTGGATGTCGCCGCGGTACTCGCTCGCCGGCATCGCGCGCAGATCGTCGAACGAGAGCTCGAACGGCGCCTCCACCGCGCCGAAGACGCGCAGCCGCCACGTCGCGGGGTCGATCGCCGGCACGTCGCCGACGTGCAGGATCGGGAAGCCTTCGGTGAGCGTCTGGCCGGGCGGGACGGTCGGATCCTTCTGCTTGAGGAACGGCATGGGAGACAGGATTCACGGCGGGGGCCCGAAGGTTCCCGCGTGGCGATCCCGTTTCCGAAACGCAAGGTGACGCGCGCCGTCGCGAGCGAGGAGCTGGCGATCCTCGAGCGGACGTATCCGCACGCCGTCACCGCGCTCGAGTACGGCTCGCCGTTCGAGCTGCTCGTCGCGGTGATCCTGAGCGCGCAGTGCACGGACGCTCGCGTGAACCTCACCACCCCGCATCTGTTCGCGCGCTATCCCGGCCCCAGCGCGCTCGCGCATGCGGACGTCGCGGACGTCGAGCGCATCATCAAGTCGTGCGGCTTCTTTCGCACGAAGGCGCGCAACATCGTCAACGCGGCGCGCGCGCTCGTCGCCGAGCACGGCGGCAACGTGCCGCAGGATCGCGAGGCGCTCGAAGCGCTGCCGGGCGTCGGCCGGAAGACGGCGAACGTCGTGATGTCGGTCGCGTTCGAGGAAGCGGCGTTCGCGGTCGACACGCACGTGTTCCGTGTCGCACACCGGCTCGGCCTCACGCTCGCGACGACGCCGCGCGGCGTCGAGGACGACGTGACGCGGCTCGTGCCGCGACCGCAATGGCGGCACGCGCATCACTGGCTCATCCTTCACGGCCGCGCGATCTGCAAGGCGCCGGTCCCGCAGTGCGGCCGTTGCCCGGTGGTGATGTGCCCGTCGCGCGCGATCGTGGCGCGCGCTCTCGCCGCTAGAAGCTCAACGGGCCGTCGTCGAGGTGCGCCGGCCGCGGCAGCTGCGCGTCCTCGGCGATCGTCTTCAGGAGCTCGGACGCGGTGACGGCGTCCCGGTAGCCGGCGTCGGTCGAGAACTTCGAGAGATTCATCAGCGCGGGCGCGCCGCCGTCGAGGAACTGGTACTCGCCGTCGAGGTTCGCGCCGCTGACCAGGACGAGTTGCCGTGCGGCATCGAGATCGAGCGCGATGCGCTTGTCCCGGAAGCGCAGCCGCACGCGCGGCGGGTTGTCGAGCCTGACGAACGTGACGCCGGCGCGCGAGCCGAGGATCGAGTTCAGGCGTTTCGTGCCCGTGGCGAGCGCTTCGCTCAGGGCCGCGAAGCGCGCCTCGGCGTCGTCGCCGCGCGGCGCGGGCGCGTCGCCGGTCGCGGAGTCGATCGCGGCGCCGAGGTCGCGGCGCGCGCGCAGGCGCTGCGCCATGGCGACGATCGGGTTCTCCGGGCCGTCCATGGAACGAGCTTCGCGATGACGTGGAAGGGAACCGCCGAGGCGCGCACGGATGCGAGGCCGGCCGGCGTGTGGGCGACGCTGCTCGACGGCCAGCGCTGGTCGCGCTGGTACGACGGCGTGGAGTGGATGGTCGCGGAAGGCCCGATCGCATCGGGGACGGTGATGACGGTGAAGCCGCGCCGCTTGCCGCAGACGGCGTTCCGCATCGAAGACGCCGTGCCGAACGCGGTCCTCGGGCTGGCCGTCAGGTTCGGGCCGGTCGCGCGGTTGCGGCTGCGGTGGGAGATCGCGTCGAACGGGGCCGGCAGCACGGTCGTGCAGACCGTCGCGCATCGACGGCCCTCTGGCCGGCACTCTGCTGCGCAAGAGCGCCGAACGCATCGCGCGCACGATGGCCGCGAACCTGGAACGCCTCGCGCGGCTCGCGGAGGCTCGCGAAAAAGAAGAGCGCGACCGGTGAGACCGGCCGCGCTTTCCATATGATGACTGAGAAAAAACGAGGTTGTATCGAATCGGGAAGTCGGCTTACTTCTTGCCGCCCTTCTTGCCCGGCTTCTTCTTCGGAGCTTTCTTCTTCGCTGCCATTGTCTTGAGTCACCCCCTTTCGTAGTGAGACTCGGACCGACGCGAAAAGCACCGGACCTGTATGCAGCAACGGTTGCTGGTAGCGCGGCAGTTCCCTCCTGCCGGGCGCGGCCCCTTTCGGGACGTAAAGGCGGCGTGCCGTTTCCGGGAAAAGGCCTCGCGCAGATGGCGATCATCGAGGCCGTGGGCCTGCGAAAGGTGTTCCGGTCGGTGGAGCGCGCTCCCGGGATCACCGGCGCCATCGGTGCGCTGTTCTCGCGCCGGTACACGGACAAGGTCGCCGTCGACGACGTCAACTTCTCGCTCGAGCCGGGTGAGCTGGTCGGCTACATCGGGCCGAACGGGGCCGGCAAGTCGACGACGATCAAGATGCTGACCGGCATCCTCGTGCCGACGTCCGGGACGCTGCGCGTGGCCGGCATCGTGCCGCACGCGAACCGCATGGCGAACGCCGAGAACATCGGCGTCGTGTTCGGGCAGCGCAGCCAGCTGTATTGGGATCTGCCGCTGCGCGAGTCGTTCGAGCTGCTGCGGTCGATCTACGACGTGACGCGCGAGCGCTTCGCCGAGAACATGCGCACCTTCGCGGACCTTCTCGACCTCGAGCGCTTCATGAGCACGCCGGTGCGCCAGCTGTCGCTCGGCGAACGCATGCGCGGCGACTTCGCCGCCGCGATGCTGCACGATCCGAAGATCGTGTACCTCGACGAGCCGACCATCGGCCTCGACGTCGTCGCGAAGGAAGCGATCCGTCAGTTCATCGCGGAGATCAACCAGCAGCGCGGCACGACCGTGATCCTCACGACGCACGACCTCGCCGACGTCGAGCGGCTGTCGCGGCGCATCATCCTCATCGACGAAGGCACGGTGATCTACGACGGCTCGCTCGAACGGCTGCGCGAGGAGTACGGGACGCACCGCGTGCTCGTCGTGAACCTCGCCGAGCCGCATCCCGATCTGCACGTGCCGGGCACCGAGATCGACAGCCGCGAGGCGAACACCGTGCGGCTCCGGTTCAACCGTCGCGAGATCACCGCCGAGGCACTGATCCGCCGCGTCACCGAGCGCTACGAGATCACGGACGTCTCCATCATCGAGCCCGACATCGAATCGATCGTGCGGCGCATCTACCTGGAGGGGTACCACGACGGGGCCGTCGGAGCGCCCTCCTGATGGCCGCCGCGGCGCCCGGCGCGTCCGCGTTTCCGCCTCGAACCGTACGTGCAGTTCATGCAGAAGGCCGCCGCGCGCGAGGCGACCTACCGGTTCGACGTCTTCACGACCATCGCGTCCGTGCTCGTGCGCGTGTACCTGCTCCGGATGGTCTGGGTCGCGCTCTACTCGCGCAACGCCGCGCCGAGCGTGCTGCCGCTGCACGCGATCATCACGTACTCGACGATCGCGCTCCTGATGGGGCTCGTGATGGACATCGACCAGACGCGCATGCTGCACGACAAGCTGCACGACGGCAGCATCGCGACCGACTTCATGAAACCGATCAGCGTGCCGCTCTACCTCTTCGCCGACGGCAGCGGCGAGGTGCTGTTCCACGCGGCGTTGATCGTGCCGTCGCTCGTGCTCGCGCTGTTCATCGTGCACATCGAGGTGCCGGGACCGTTCGTGCTGCTGGCGTTCTTCGTCAGCTTCGTCCTCGGCTATCTGGTCGGGTTCTTCCTCAACTTCATCCTGAACTGCATCGCGTTCTGGACGCTCGAGATTCACGCGTTCCAGCTGATCGTCACGTGGGTGACCGACCTTTTCGGCGGTGAGATCATCCCGCTCGTGATCTTTCCGGCGGTGCTGCAGAAGATCGCGTTCGCGCTGCCGTTCGCGGCGATGTTCTCGACGCCGCTGCTCATCTACGTCGGCGTGATCCCGCCGGGACGCTACCTTGCGGCGATGGGGCTGCAGCTGCTGTGGGTCGTGGTGCTCGCGGTCGCCGCAACGGCGATCTGGCGCGCGGGCGCGCGCCGCGTCGTCGTGCAGGGCGGATAAGTGCTCGCCTCACCCCCGGTGACGCCTTCGCGTTCGGCCCGTCCGGGCCGAGCCGCGCGCTTGCGCGTCATGGCGAACGTGTATCGCCAGTACTGGCGCATCAACGTGCTGACGACGCTCGAGTACCGCGAGAACTTCCTCGTCTGGTTCGCGTTCACGTTCGTCTACCACGGCTCGGCGCTCGCGGCGCTCTGGATCGTGCTCGCGCGGTTCCCGCAGATGAACGGCTGGACGTTCCGCGACATGGCGTTTCTGTACGGACTGTGGATGCTCGCGCACGCGCTGCACAACACGCTGTTCTCGACGATCGGCGACATCCCGGACCACATTCGCGACGGCGAGTTCGACCGGATCCTGGTGCGGCCGCTCGACACGCTGTTCCAGGCGATCGCGACCCCCGGTCAGATGTTTCCCGGACGAGCTGCTGCTGGCGCTGTTCACGTTCGTCGCGGCGACGATCTACAGCGGCGTACAGGTCGATGCGACGTTTCTCGTGTTCGTACCGCTGATCGCGATCGGCGGCGCGCTGATCGACCTCGCGTTCAACCTGTTCATCTCGACCGTCGCGTTCTGGTTCGTGCGCGTCGACGCGCTCCGGTGGATCGTCCTGCAGCTCGAACAGGAGTTCACGCGCTACCCGATCACGATCTACTCGCGCGGCGTGCGGCTGCTGCTCACGTTCGTCGTACCGTTTGCGTTCATGAACTACTTCCCGGCGCGCTTCTTCCTGCACAAGGCGCACGAAGGGTCGTCACTGCCCGCTGGCGGTCGGCCTGCTGACGCCGGCGATCGGCGTCGTGGCGGTCGCGCTGGCATACGCGTTCTGGCGCATCGGCCTCAACCGGTACTCAGGCGTCGGCCACTAACCAGGTCACCCTGAGCCTGTCGAAGGGTGAGCCGATCTCGTGCCACCGGTGCGGTACGCCGACGGTCGCGATGCGCGCTCACCCTTCGACGGGCTCAGGGTGACAATCGGCTCATGCCGGTTCGGGCGACGGCAGCGGCGCCGGCTGCGCGGATTGGCGGTAGCGGTTGAGCTCGATCGTGTTCAGTGCGATCGACGCGTGCGCGACGACGCGCACGAGGTGCTCGCGCTCGTCGGGATCGAGGTCCAGTCCGCTGACGTTGTGCCCGTACACCACGATGCCGCTGACGGTGCGGTCGAAGAAGAGCGGCGCCGCGAACGTCAGCCGCTCGTTCGGAAACGACTGCTGGATCATGCGCGTGTCCTTGCCGCTGAACGTCAGCGCGCCGCGAGTGCGTGCGATCGCGCGCGTCAGCTCGTCGCTCGGCCCGAGCTTGAACCGGAAGTCCTCGGGCCAGTTGTAGCTCTCCGCGATCTCGTAGCCGCCGTCCGGCTGGCGCGCGAGGATGCCGCCGAACGCGAGCTGCAACGCGTGCGGGGCATCCTGCAGCAGCGCGCGGTAGACGTCGTCGACCGTCTCGGCGTCGAGGATGTAGCCGGCGATGAACTCGAGCGCTTCACGCTGCGCGAGGCGGTCGCGGAAGATGAAGCGGTCGACGGCGTGGCCCAGCCGATCGTGGATCCAGCCCGTCGCCATGCCGACGCCCCAGAAGAGCGCGCTCAGCACCACGTACGCGAGGTCGGTGTTGTTGTAGAACACGTACGTGCCGACTTCTTCGATCAGTCCGAACGCCGTGAAGAACGCCGCGCTCAGCGCTACGTACACGATCGCCCGGTTCACGACGAAGTCGACGTTGAAGAACTGGTGCCGCACGACGGCGATCCAGATCGCGACGATCGGGACGATCGACGCGCAGACCAGCAAGCTGTTCTCCCAGAGCGCGATCCGTCCGGGGTACAGCGTGTCCGACATCAGCCGCGCGATGCCGGCGAACAAGAACGCGACGAGGATCCAGCCGATGCGGTGGCGGTCGTTCACGCGCGCGCGCCAGAACGCGATCCCGAACGCGATCACCGTCACCGTCGAGACCGCGTACGAGGACTGCAGATACGCGCGCTCGATGCTCTCCCCCGGCAGCGCGCCGTAGTTCAGCGCCCACTGTGCGTACGCGTTCAGCGTGCCGAGCACCAGCGCGATCACCGCGATGATCCAGGCGAAGGCGCGCTCGCGCGGCGCGTCGGTGTCGCCGTCGATCAAGCACAGCGCGAACAGCAGCAGCGCCGGGCGCACGGCACCGTGGATCGTATCGGTGATCCAGGGCAGCACCGGCCGCCACGGCATCGGGACGATCGTGTCGAGCCAGGTCGCCGGCGCGTCGATCGCGCCCACGGCGAAGACGAAGAACGCCGCGGTCGCGATGCCCGGCCGCACCACGAACAGCAATGCGCCGAGCACCGCGGCGATGACGCAGAGCACGATGCGCAGCATGTCCATGAAGCGCACCTCGACCGACTCGTCGTGCGAGACGAGGCGGACGACGCGTTCGCTGCCGTGCCGGTCGATCGGCAAGTACCGGATGGGATTGTCGTACGAGTACGCGCGCCCCGCCAGCCCCGGTTTGCGGTTCGCCGGCGGGATGCGGTCGATGCGGACGCGGTCGCCGACGACGATGGCATCGCCCCAGTCGATCGGCGCGGGCGTCGCGCGCGGGGCGGCAGCGCTTTCGTGCTGCAGCCGCGCGCGGAGCGCGTGCGCCGCGCGGCTGACCGCGGACGGCGCGGCCGGCGTGCGCGGCGCGACGAACTCCACGACGGCGTTGCCGTCCGTACGGTAGCCGAACAGATGGAGCGGATAGACGAAGCGGACGAAGTCGGGGACGACGCGCACGAGCGCGAGAGCCACGAGAATCCCGGCCGCCACCAGCCGGATCGTCTGCGACCGGCTGAGGCGGACTTGCGGGAGGCTCAGCGGCTCCGTCGTCACTCGTGCCGCATACCCCGCGATCCGGGAATCAGGACCGCGGCGGGCTCCACTTGCCGACCATCGAGCGCGCGATCACGATCCGCTGGATCTGCTGCGTGCCTTCGTAAATCTGCGTGATCTTCGCGTCGCGCATCATGCGCTCCACGGGATACTCCGTCGAGTAGCCGTAACCGCCGAGCAGCTGCACCGCGTCGGTCGTCACGCTCATCGCGACGTCGCCGCATTTCAGCTTCGCCATCGCGGCCCACGTCGTGACGTCGGGCGAGCTCTCGTCGCACTTGCGCGCCGCTTCGTACAGCAGCAGGCGCGCGGCTTCGACCTCGGTCTTCATGTCGGCCAGCATGAACTGCAGTCCTTGCTGCTGTGAGATCGGCTTGCCGAACGCGACGCGCTGCTTCGTGTACTCGGTCGCGTAGTCGAGCGCGCCTTGCGCGATGCCGAGCGCCTGCGCAGCGATGCCGGGTCGTGATTTGTCGAGCACCTTCATCGCGATCTTGAAGCCTTCGCCTTCGTCGCCCAGACGGTTCGCGGCCGGAACGCGGCAGTTCTCGAAGCTCAGCTCGACCGTCGGCGATCCGCGAATGCCCATCTTTTTCTCGAGCTTGCCCACCGCAAAGCCCGGCATGCCCTTCTCGACGACGAACGCGCTGATGCCGTTCGCGCCTTTCGTGGGGTCCGTTACCGCGAACACCGTGACGACGTCCGCGACGCTGCCCTGCGTGATCCAGATCTTCGTGCCGTCGAGGACGTAGTCGTCGCCGTCGCGCCGCGCTTTCGTGCGCATCGAGCCGGCGGCATCCGAGCCGGAACCCGGTTCGGTCAGCGCGTACGCCGCGATCTTCGCGCCGGACGCGAGATCGGGGATCCATCGGCGCTTCTGCTCGTCGCTGCCGCCGATGAGGATCGGCAGCGCGCCGAGCTCCTGCACCGCGATGATCAGTGCCGACGACGCGCACGCCTTCGACACTTCCTCGACGACCTTCACGTAGGTGACGAACGAGCCGCCGACGCCGCCGTACTCCGCGGGGAACGGGATGCCGAGGAGGTCGTTCTCCGCGAACAGCTGCTTGATGTCCCACGGGAACTCCCCGTCGGCATCGATCGCCGCGGCGCGCGGCTCGACGCGCTCTTTGACGAGCTGTCGCACGACGTCGAGGATCATCGCCTCTTCGTCGGACGCATCGGTACGGGGTGGTGCGATCGCCATGACGCGCGAAAGTTCGACGGAGGCGCGACACTACCCGGCAGGGCCCGCTTCCAGCGCCGGCATACGCCCTCGCGTGACGCGCCGGCGTAACGAGGAGGATCGCGCATGACGGCGGACGATTTTCGGCGCATCGCGCTCAGCATGCCGGACGCGGTGGAGAGCGCGCACATGAACCACCCCGATTTTCGCGTCGGGAAGCGCATCTTCGCGACGCTCGGCTGGCCCGACGAGGCGTGGGCGATGGTGAAGCTGACGCCGGAGGAACAGCAGGCCGTCGTCGGCGCGCATCCGCGGGTGTTCACTCCCGTCTCGGGCGGCTGGGGCCGCGGCGGCAGCACGAACGTGCGGCTCGCGGTCGCCGACGAGGCAACGGTGCGGCCCGCGCTCGAGCTCGCGTGGCACGGCCGCATCGCGAAAGCCGCCGAGCGGCCGCGCCGCGGCGGGAAACGGCGCTAGGCTGCGGCCTGAATCCGCATCACCATGGGCTCGTGCGGAACGGCGAGCGGTGCACCCGTCGCATCGCGCACCGCGTCGACCGTCACGCCCGGCGCGATCTCGCGCAGCACGAGCCCGCCCGGCGTCACGTCGATCACGGCGAGGTCCGTCATGATCTGCTGCACGACGCCCTTGCCGGTGAGAGGCAGCGTGCAGCGCCGCATGATCTTGTGCGCGCCGCCTTTCGCGGTGTGCTCCATCATCACGATCACGCGCTTCGCGCCGTGCACGAGGTCCATCGCGCCGCCCATCCCCTTGACCATCTTGCCGGGGATGATCCAGTTCGCGAGATCGCCGTTCTCGGCGACCTGCATCGCGCCGAGGACCGCGACGTCGACCTTGCCGCCGCGGATCATGCCGAACGACGTCGCCGAGTCGAAGAACGCCGCACCGGGCAGCAGCGTCACCGTTTCTTTGCCGGCGTTGATGAGGTCGGGATCTTCGTCGCCCTCGTACGGATACGGTCCGAAGCCGAGGATGCCGTTCTCGCTCTGCAGCACGACGGTGACGCCCGGCGGGACGTAGTTCGGGATCAGCGTCGGCAGCCCGATGCCGAGGTTCACGTACTGGCCGTCGTGCAGCTCTTGCGCGACGCGCGCCGCGAGCTCGTTCCGCGTGAGCGCCATGCTAACCGTTCCCTTCGCGTTTGCGCGTCGTGACTTTCTCGATGCGTTTGTCGCCCGCGCCGACCGCGACGACGCGCTGCACGTAGATCCCGGGAAGATGGACGTGCTCCGGATCGATGCGACCCGGCTCGACGAGCTCCTCGACCTCCGCGATCGTGATCTTGCCCGCCATCGCGCACAGCGGGTTGAAGTTTCGCGTCGCCTTGTGAAAGATCAGGTTGCCGTAACGGTCGCCGATGCTCGCGCGGACGAGCGCGAAGTCGCACACGATCGCCTCTTCCAGCACGTAGTCGTGACCGCCGAACGAGCGCGTCTCTTTCTTCGGCGAGGCCGTCGCGACGGAGCCGTCCGCCGCGTAACGCCACGGCAGGCCGCCGTCCGCGACCAGCGTGCCGACGCCCGCCGGCGTGTAGAACGCCGGGATCCCGGACCCGCCCGCGCGCAGGCGTTCGGCGAGCGTCCCTTGCGGTACGAGCTCGACTTCGAGCTCGCCGCTGAGGTACTGCCGCTCGAACTCCTTGTTCTCGCCGACGTACGACCCGGTCGTGCGCCGAATGCGCTTCGCGTCCAGAAGCGTCCCGAGTCCCCAGCCGTCGACGCCGCAGTTGTTCGACACGGTGACGAGGCCGGTCGCACCCTGCTCGAGCAGCGCGCGGATCAGGTTGAACGGCACGCCGTTCAGCCCGAAGCCGCCGACGGCGAGCGACGCGCCGTTCGGGATGTCTCGGACCGCTTGGGCGCACGACGCGACGACTTTGTCCATACGAGCCCGACTAGTGCGCCGTCACGCGAAGCCGTTTCCTCTTGCGGTGTTCCCACGCGGCGGGAAAGGGGCTGCCGGCTTGCTGTGCGCGGGTCCACGGGCCCAAGGGACCAGGGACTTGCCTCTCTTTTAGGTTAGACGCCGTCGTCGGCGTGGGCATGTGACGGCGGGCGGATCGGTAAAGGGGCTTTTGCGTTTGGCGAAGGGCGCGTCGACGCGCGGCCGGGAACTCGGGCCAAGGACGTGGAGATGATGACGCCTGAGCGGCGACGGGACGCTGGTTTGGAGGGCCTCGCGGAGCTGTTCCACGCGGCCGTCGAGTCGCGCCGTTCGTCGTCCGAACTGATGCGGGTGATCCTCGCGGGTGCCCTCCCGCTGGCAGGTGCCGATCTCGCAGTCGTGTGCGGCCCCGACGGGTCGCTGTTGTCGTTCGCCGGGTCGGAAGGCGTCGACGAGGACGCCGCGCGCGCGCTCGCGCTCGACGCGACCGAGGTTTCGACCCGCGAGAGCCAGGACGACGAACGCTACGTCGCGCGGCTCACGGCCACCGCGCCGTACTACTTCGCGATGCGCTGGGCGCGCGGGCGTTCGGCGAACGAGGACGTCGCTCGCGCCGTCAGCGGCGCGGTCGCACGGCTGCTGCTGCGCACGGAAGAGGCGCCCGTCCACGTGCAAGAGGGCGCGCGGAATCGATCCGCTCACGGAGCTGCCGTCGCGAACGGCGACCCTTGCGCACTTGGATAACGTTCTCGCGGCGGCGCAGCGCGGCGGCGGACGCGTCGGCGTGCTGTTCATCGATCTCGACGGCTTCAAGGCCATCAACGACACGTTCGGACACGCGGTCGGCGACCAGACGCTGATCGAAGCGGCGCGGCGGATGAAGGAGAGCGTGCGCCGCAACGACTTCGTCGGACGCCTCGGCGGCGACGAGTTCGTCGCGATCTTGACCGTCGTCGACGACGAGCTCGAGATGGTCGAAGCCGCGCAGCGTTTTCTCGAGCGCGTGCTGATCGAGGTGCAGGAGGGCGGCTACACGAGCCTCGTGCGCGCGAGCATCGGCATCGCCGTCTCGCCCGACGACGGCCTGACGCCCGAGCAGCTGCTGCAGCACGCCGACGAAGCGCTGTACGCGGCGAAGGAGAGCGGCGGAAACAGCGTCCGCTGGTACCGCGACGGCGTGAGCCAGGAAGTCCGCGCGCGGCGGGAGTTCCGCGAGCGGTTGCGCGACGCCACGTTCGAACGCGACTTCATGCTGTGCTACCAGCCGATCGTGTCGACGTCGACGATGCGCGTCGTCGGCGCCGAGGCGCTCGTGCGGTGGCGGCACCCGTCCCGCGGCTGGCTCACGCCGCGCACGTTCCTCGATTTCAAGGGCGGAGCCGTGGCGACGTCGGCGCTGGACATCAAGGTGGTCCGCGCCGTCGCCGACACCTTGCGGTCCTCGCACGAACGCATCGACGCGCGCGTGCACGTCAACATCTCGAACGCGAACTCCGCCGTGTGGTCGGAGCTCGAGGGCATGATTCGCGACATCGACGACGCGGCGAACCGGCTCGCCCTGGAGGTGCGCGAGACGACGATGCTCGCCGACACCGAAGCCGGCGGCGCGTTCCTGCGCCACGCGCGGCGGATCGGCGTGCCGATCGGTCTCGACGGTTTCGGCGCCGCGCCGACGTCGCTCGCGGCGATGGCCGCGCTGCCGCTCGACTTCATCAAGATCGACCGGCGCGTGACGAACCCGTCGGCAGCCGAGGGCAACTGGAAGCGCATCGCGCGCGCCGCGATCGGTGTCGCGCAGACGCTGCAGATTCGCACGATCGCGGACGGTATCGAAGATCGCGAGCAGGCGAAATGGCTCGTCGCGAACGGCGTGGAGCAGATGCAGGGCTATCTGATCGCGCAGCCCATGACGGCACCCGACTTCTCGGACTGGCTGCGCGCGTCCAAGACCAGCATGCGCGATCCCTGGTAGATTTCGCGACCGCCCATTACCACGACGGGTCCGAGCAGGAAAGCCGAGTTCGCGCGCGCGCGCCGGTACGCCAATCCGGTCGTCCGAGAATCACGAGCGATGCTGCGGCACGGTACGTCCTGCACACGTACCGGCCGACGGCTCGGAACACGCGAGACTCCGGGTAGACCGGGACCCCCAGCTCGTCGTACGACCAGCGGTTGATGTCGACGAACATCGGGCGCGACCACTGCCACGTGTTGCGCAGCAAGATCGGCGGCAACGTGTTGAGCAGGCCGGGGTCGACGACGACAACCGCTTGCGCGGAACTCCCGGAATAGAGCGCGTCCGACGCATAGGCGTCCCAACGGCCCCACAAGCTCAGCGCGGGCAAAACGCCGGCAAAGACGATGGCGACGATGCCGGCTGGGAAGCGACGCAGCGCCGAAAGACGCCACGGCTCGGCCGCCGCATCCCAGAACAGCACGATGTCGAAGAGCGGCATCGCGACATTCCACGGCCAGACGGAGGCGTTCTCTCCGGACACGATCAGCGCGAGCAGAATCGTTCCGTGCAGTCCACAAGCCGCAAGCACGCCGGCGCGCCGCGCGGCAGGTACCAGCAGCGCGAAGCCGACGGCGGTTTCGATCAGCGGTGCGGCAGTTCCGACGCTGTGACTCACGCCCGGTGTGATGTGGAGCGCTTGCGTCAACGCGCTGGAGAAGTCGGGCCAGGCATGGTCGATGAAGTTGACGTTCGCCTTCTGAACGCCGCTCCACACGTACTCGATCGCAATGACGAACCGTAACGTCGAGACCACGCCGTCGCGCGGCCAGCCGAAGGCCGTCAGCAGCAGCACGACGCTGTACGTGACGATCCATGGCTGAAGTCGAGACTGGTCGAATGCGATGAGAACGAAGAGAAGCGCGACCGGAACGGCTGAGGTCCAGCGCGGCGCCTTTGGAACCGCAGCAACGGCGAGCGAGACGAGGAGCAGCGCCAGCAGCAGCCCGCCGATCGCGAGCGGAAGCGACGGAAAGCCGGAGACGATCGGAATTGCCGGATACGTGCGCTCCGGCGAGAACCACAGCCCGTGCGAACACGCCATGCCCGCGACCAACCCGGCACATGCAATGATGCGGACGAGGGATATCGTACGCGCGCTCACGCGAGACTATACGGCGGTCGACGCCGCCTTGTCGCGGAACTGCTTCCAGTACAGCTCCGCGTAGGCGCCGTTGCGCGCGAGCAGCTGCGCATGCGTCCCCTGCTCGACGATGCGCCCGCTCTCGACGACGAAGATGACGTCCGCATGCAGCACGGTCGAGAGCCGATGCGCGATGACGAGGCTCGTGCGGCCTTCCATGAGCGGCACGAGCGCCGCCTGAATCGCGGACTCGTTCGCCGAGTCGAGCGCGCTCGTCGCCTCGTCGAGGATGAGGATGCACGGATTCTTCAGCAGCACGCGTGCGATCGCGAGCCGTTGGCGCTCGCCGCCCGACAGCTTGTGGCCGCGCTCGCCGACGATGGTCTGATACGCGTCGGGCAGCGAGGCGATGAAGTCGTGGATGTTCGCCGCGCGCGCGGCCGCCACGAGCTCGGCGTCGGTCGCATCCGAGCGCGCGTAGCGCAAGTTCGCGGCGATCGTGTCGTGGAAGAGGTACGTTTCCTGGGTGACGATGCCGATGTTCTCGCGCAGCTCCGGCAGCGGCACGTCGCGGACGTCGATGCCGTCGACCTTCACCGCGCCCGACTGCGGATCGTAGAACCGCGGGACGAGCTGCGTGATCGTCGTCTTGCCCGCGCCGGACGGTCCGACGAACGCGGCCATCTGTCCGGGCTCGACGCGGAACGACACGCCGCGCAGCGCTGCCCGCTCCGGTGAGTACGAGAACTGCACGTCGTCGAACTCGACATCGCCGCGCGCGCTCTCGCGCGGCAGCACACCGCCCGACGTGGCGCGCAGCTCGCCTTCCGGCTGCATGTCGAGGTACTCGAAGATCCGCTCGAACACGGCGAGCGCGGACACGACCTGCACCTGCACGCCGGCGAGCGCCGATGCGGGGCCGTACAGACGGCTCAGGTACGCCACGAACGCGACGATCGTGCCCACCGTCAGGCCGTGCGCGATCGCGAGCCACCCGCCCCCGAGCCAAACGACCGCGGGCCCGACGATCACCATCGCGGTGATCGCCGCGATGAACCAGCGGCCGACCATCGCGAGCTTGATCTCGAGCGCCATGAGCTCCGTGCCCGCGCGGTAGAACCGCGCGCGCTCGAAGGTCTCGCGCACGAAGGACTTGATCAGGGTGATCCCGCTGATCGAGAGCGTCTCCTGCGTGATCGACTCGATCTCGTCGCGCTTCTGGCGCGTCGACTTGCGCACGTCGTACATGCGCCTGCCGACCGGCGAGAGCGGCAGGATCATGAGCGGGATGACGGCGAGCGCGACGAGCGCGAGGCGCCAGTCGAGGATGAGGATCGTCACCACGGTCGTGACCATCGTGAACACGTTCGTGACGATGGAGACGAGCGTGCCGGTGACGACGTTGTCGATGTTGTCGACGTCGTTCGAGACCCGGTTCATGATCTCGCCGGTCTTCGTTCCGGTGAAGAACGCGAGCGGCATGCGGTGCAGGTGCGCGACGAGGCTCGTGCGGATGTCGCGCATGATGCCTTCGCCGACGACCGAGTTCAGGAAGCCCTGGTAGACGCCGATCGCGCCGGCGACGATCGCGCTCGCGACCATGCCTCCGACGTCGAGCCAGACGGCGTGCATGTCGTGCGCCGGAATGGCGCCGTCGATGAGCCACTTCGTGAAGAGCGGCGGCAGCAGGCCGAGCAGCGCGACGAAGAGGATGCAGGTGAGGACGAGCGCCTCCTGCGCGACGTACGGCCGAAAGAACGCCAAGATGCGGCGCAGATCGACCCGCCTCGTCACCTGCGGACGATTCGGGTTGTACATCTGCGACCACATCAAGTGGACCGGGGGACCGCCGCCGTACATCAGCCCCTACAAACCGCGCGGCACGTCAGCCGATGCGGACGACCGCCTTCCCGACGTTCGCGTTCGGCCGAAGGATGTTCATGAAGGCGGCGGGCGCGTTCTCGAGGCCGTCGACGATCGTCGATCTTCGACCTGATCTCGCCGCTCGCAACCAGCGGCGCGACCTCCGCGACGAACTCGCCGCGCCGCCCGAAGTGGTCGATCACGATGAAGCCTTCAAGGCGAAGGCGCCGGCCGATCGCGATCGCGAGGTTGCGCGGCCCGGGCGGCGGCGTCGCCGCGTTGTACTGCGACACGGCGCCGCAGAGCACCAGACGCGCGTGGTCGCGCGTCGCGGCGATCGCGGCTTCGAGCTGCTCGCCGCCGACGTTGTCGAAGTAGACGTCGATGCCGTCCGGCGCGAACGCGCGCAGCTGCTTGTACGGAGCGTCGTGATAGTCGAATGCGGCGTCGGCGCCGAACTCCTCGCGCACGACGCGCGCCTTCTCGGGCGAGCTCGCCGACCCGATGACGCGCAGGCCCCACCGCTTCGCGAGCTGCACCGCCATCGATCCGACCGCGCCCGCCGCGCCGGAGACGAAGATCGTCTCGCCCGCTTTGACGCCGGCGATGATGCGGAGTCCGACCCAGGCGGTGAAACCCGGACCGCCGAGAGCGCCGAGATACGACGTCGGCCGGGACGCGCGCCGTGTCGACGGCGCGCACGCTCGTCGCAGGAACGACCGCGAACTCGCGCCAGCCCGAGCTGTGCAGCACCGTCGCCCCGAACGGCACGTCGGGCGACTTCGACGCGATCACCGTGCCGATCGCGGCGCCTTCGAGCGGTTTGCCGACCTCGAACGGCGGCACGTACGACTTCGCGTCGTTCATGCGGCCGCGCATGTACGGCTCGACCGACATCAGCGTGTTCTTCACGAGCACCTCGCCGTCGCCGGGCGGTCCGACGTCCGCCGTGGCGAGCGCGAAGTTCGCATCGGTCGGCTCACCTTGCGGCCGCGATGCAAGCCGAATCTCGCGAGACCGAATCGTCTCCGTTTGCGTCGTCATGTGCCGCCGATTCGATACCCGCACCGCGTCACCCTGAGCTCGCCGGAGGGCGAGTCGAATATCACGCCTGACGAGCCGAGCGCTGACGTTCCGGTCGCTCTCTCACCCTTCGACGGGCTCAGGGTGACACGAACGTCGCGGCTCGCGCGCTGCGCTTTTACGGTTTGCCGTTCCGGTAGCCCGCGAGCTCGCGGAACAGCTTCGTCTCTTTGTCGGTCAGGTTCGTCGGCAGCTGGCCGATGAGGCGCACGTACTCGTCGCCGTAGCCGCCGTCTTTGAGCTTCGGCATGCCCTTGCCGGAGAGGCGCAGCATCTTGTTGTTCTGCGTCCCGGCGGGAATCGTCATCGTCACGCTGCCGGTCATCGTCGGGACGCGGACGTCGCCGCCGAGGATGAGCTCGTAGATGCTGACCGGCAGGTCGACGTACAGATCGTCGCCTTTCCGCTCGTACTTATCGTCGTCCGACAGGTGCACGACGAGATAGAGATCGCCGCGCGGACCGCCGCCCGGGCCGCTCGCGCCTTGCCCCGCCAGCCGTATGCGCTGGCCGTCGCGCACGCCGCGCGGGATCGTCACGTCGAAGCGTTTCGTTTCCCGCACCCGCCCCGTGCCGTGGCACTGGGTGCAGATGCGGTTACGATCCGTTCCGCTGCCGTGGCAGCGAGGACACACGTCCTCGACCTGCAGCGTCACGGATTTCTTTCCGCCCTCGTACGCGTCCGAGAGCGCGAGCTCGATCGTCGACTCGAGGTCTTCGCCTCGCGCCGCGGTCGAGCCGAATCCGGCGCCGGCCGTCCGCTGACGGCCGATGCCGGAGAAGAACATGTCGAAGAAGTCCGAGAACCCGCTCGAGCCGGGACCGCCGGACGCACCGCCGAAGTTTCCGAACGTCGTCGTGAAGTCGTCGCCCTGCGCTCGACGATACGAGCGCTGCTGTTCGGCTTCACGCGCGGCGCGCTGCCAATCGGATCCGAGCACGTCGTACTTGCGACGCTTCTCGGGATCGTTCAGGACCTCGTACGCTTCCTGGATGTCCTTGAACTTCTCTTCGGCTTCGCGCGCGTTCTGCGGGTTCGCGTCGGGATGCCATTTCCGCGCGAGCTTGCGGTACGCGCTCTTGATGTCTTTCTCGGGCGCGCCTTTCGGCACGCCCAAGATCGCGTAGTAGTCCTTATAGTTCACGGCGTCTTTGCGACGACGACTTGCGCGGGGCGCAGCACCTCGTCACCGATCGTGTATGCCTTGTGGGCTTCTTCGAGGACCGTGTCCTCGCCGACGCCGTCCGGCGGCGGTTGCGTCGCGATCGCTTCGGCGAGCTTCGGATCGAACCGCTGTCCCTTGAGCGAGACGCTCTTCACGCCTTCGCCCGCGAGCGCGTTTTCGAACATGCGCAGCGTCGCTTGCAGTCCGCCGCGCAGGCCGTCGGAATCGTCGAACGCGACCGCGCGCTCGAGGTTGTCGAGCACCGGCAGCATCTTCGCGAGCACCGACTTCTTGCCGGCGAGCGCGATGTCCGCGAGCTGACGCTCGATGCGCTTCTTGTAGTTCTCGAAGTCCGCCATCGCGTAGAGAAACTTGTTGTAGTTCTCGTCCGCCCTTGCGCGCGCGGCCGCGAGCTCGGCGGCGAGGTCGTCCTCGCCGCCGTTCTTCACGACGCCGTTCGAATCGCCCGGGTCAGCCTCGGCTTGACCGCGGGCGGTCTGCGCGTCGGGCGTTTCGGTCGAAGGGTCCACGACGCGCCTTACTTCGCTTCCTTGAACTCGGCGTCGATGACGTCATCGTTCGCACGCCTCGGCCGCGCCGGAAGCCGCACCCTCGTGCGCACCCGCGGCGCCGTTCGTCGCGGCGCCGTCGGTCGACGCACCCGTCGACTTGTACAGCGTCTCCGCCAGCTTGTACGATGCCTGCTGGAGCTTCTCGGTCGCCGCTTTGATCTCGTCGGCCGTGCCGTTCTCGCTGACCTTCTTCAGGTCGCCGAGCGCGGACTCGACCTCGCCGCGAATCGTCTCCTCGGCCTTGTCGCCGACTTCCTTGAGCGACTTCTCCGTCGAGTAGATCAGCGAGCTCGCGGTGTTGCGGATCTCGGCCTCTTCCTTCTTGGCCTTGTCCGCCGCCGCGAACGCTTCGGCGTCGCGCACCATGCGGTCGACCTCGTCCTTGTTGAGGTTGGTCGACGCGGTGATCTGGATCTGCTGCTCCTTGCCCGTGCCGAGATCTTTCGCCGAGACGTTGACGATGCCGTTGGCGTCGATGTTGAACGTCACTTCGATCTGCGGAACGCCGCGCGGAGCCGCCGGAATGCCCTCGAGCCGGAAGCGCCCGAGCTCCTTGTTGTCGTTCGCCATCTCGCGCTCGCCCTGAAGAACGCGGATGTCGACCGACGTCTGACCGTCCTCGGCCGTCGTGAAGACTTGCGTCTTGCGCGTCGGGATCGTCGTGTTGCGCTCGATGAGTCGCGTGTTCACGCCGCCGAGCGTCTCGAGACCGAGCGAAAGCGGCGTCACGTCGAGCAGAACGACGTCGCGCACTTCGCCGGCGAGCACGCCGGCCTGAATCGCCGCGCCGACCGCGACGACTTCGTCGGGGTTGACGGACTGGTTCAGCTCTTTGCCCGTGAGCTTCTTGACGAGCTCCTGGATGACGGGCATGCGCGTCGATCCGCCGACCATGACGACTTCGTCGATCTGCGACGACGTCGAGCTTCGCGTCCGCCAGCGCGTTCTTGAACGGCTGGACGCAGCGGTCGGTGAGGTCCTGCGTCAGACGCTCGAACTCCGAGCGCGTCAGCGTGATGTCGAGGTGCTTCGGACCGTTCTGGTCGGCCGTGATGAACGGCAGGTTGATCGTCGTCTGAACCGTGCCCGACAGCTCGATCTTCGCCTTCTCGGCGGCCTCGGTGAGACGCTGCATCGCCTGACGGTCGCCCGAGAGATCGATGCCCTGATCTTTGCGGAACTCGCCGACGAGCCAGTCGACGATGCGATGATCGTAGTCGTCGCCGCCGAGGTGCGTGTCGCCGTTCGTCGCCTTCACTTCGAAGACGCCGTCGCCGACCTCGAGGATCGACACGTCGAACGTGCCGCCGCCGAGATCCCACACGAGGATCGTCTCGTTGCCCTTCTTGTCGAGCCCGTACGCCAGCGCGGCCGCCGTCGGCTCGTTGATGATGCGCAGGACTTCGAGGCCCGCGATCTTGCCCGCGTCCTTCGTCGCCTGACGCTGCGCGTCGTTGAAGTACGCCGGAACGGTGATGACGGCTTTCGTGACGCGCTCGCCGAGGTACGACGATGCGTCGTTGACCAGCTTCTGCAGGATCATCGAGCTGATCTCTTGCGGCGTGTAGTCCTTGCCGTCGATCTTGACCTTATGGTCGGTCCCCATGTGCCGCTTGATCGAGCTGATCGTGCGGTCCGGGTTCGTGACGGCCTGGCGCTTCGCAAGCTGACCGACGAGCCGTTCGCCGGTCTTCGTGAACGCCACGACCGAAGGAGTCGTTCTCGATCCTTCGGAGTTGGCGATGACGGTCGGGCTCTGCCCTTCCATCACGGCGACGACGGAATTGGTCGTGCCGAGGTCGATTCCGACCACTTTTGCCATGTTGAGTTGTGTCTCGCTTTCCGAGCCGCGTGGACCAGCCATCGCCGGCTCCGCTCGCGCGAGCCTGTTCGGGCCTTGCCGCTTACCGCAGCTCAAGGGGTGTGAGCGTAACCGCCTCGGCGGCTACGCCTACCTTATCGTCTTTCCAGGCGATGAGGTTTCACTACCGACTGTGACACTATTTGTGGCATAGGGTTGCGCGCCGCAGCCGCTCGGCGAACGCCGAAAAATAGCGAGGGCGGCATCCGCATGCCGCCCTCGGTGCCTTGCCGCGCGTGCGCCGCTACGGGTTCTGCTGCTGCTGCTGGAGGTAGAGGTCCGCCGGCTGCTCGCCGACCTTGACCGCGACGTTCTTCTTGACGCCCTGGCTCCAGACGCGCAGCGTGATCGTCTGGCCCGGCTTCGTCGCCTTGATGGCGTTCGTCAGGTCGCTGGCCTGGTTGACCGGCTTGCCGTTGATCGCCTGGATGACGTCGCCGGGCTCGAGACCCGCCTGGTCGGCAGCCTGCCCGCTCTGCACCTGCTGGACGACGACGCCGCCTTGATCGTGGTAGCTGATCTGCGTGCGGACGTTGTTGTCGATCGGCTGGAGCAGCACGCCGAGGTAACCGACGCCCGTGCCGGTGCCGTTCGCGTTGATCGTCTGGCCGGGCGCCTTCGTCGAGCGCGACGGCCGTCTGCGTCACCGTGTTCGACGGGATCGCGAAGCCGATGCCCTGCGCCGAGCCCGGGTTCGCGGTCGACTGGTTCACGCCGATCACGCGGCCGTCGTAGTCGATGAGCGGGCCGCCGGAGTTGCCGGGGTTGATCGGCGCCGAGGTCTGCAGCAGGCCCTTGAACAGGTGCAGCCTGCTGGTTTTCGTCCTGGATCGGCTCGTCGCGGTTGAAGCCGGACACGACGCCGACCGAGACCGAGTGCTGGAGCGCGAGCGGCTCGCCGATCGCGATGGCCCACTGGCCGGCCTGCAGCCTCGAGCTGTCCGCGAACTCGACCGGCGGCGGCAGCTTCGCGTAGTTGTCGACCTTCACGAGCGCGAGGTCGGCGGCGGGGTTCGAGGAGAACACGTGGCCCTGCACGCGGTCGCCGTTCGCGAACACGACCGTGATCTTGCTGGTGCCGCGCGGCACGACGTGCGCGTTGGTGACGATCAGGCCGTCGCGCGAGTAGACGAAGCCCGAGCCCGAGGCGCGCTCGACCACGCGCTGCCGCTGCACGCCGCCGCCGCCGCCGAAGAACTGCGCGAACGGGTCCGTCGGGACGTACTGGACGCCGTTCACGGTGACTTGCGAGCGCGACGACCGACGGCTCGACGCGCTTGACGGCGTTGATGATCCGGTCCTGGTCGGTCGTGCCGCGCGGTCGCGGGGAGCGGCGCTGCGCTGACCGCAGGCGGCGTGTTGCCGGGACCGGCGAGGCCCGCGAAGTGCGTGCTCGCGAAGAGCATCATCGAGAAGCTCCCGATGATCGCGCCGACCAGACCGACGACCGCCGTCCCGAAGATGCTGGTACGAGACTTCACGACGTTTGAATGCTCCTTGGACGGAGGTGACGGACCGCTCTACCCCGGGTCCCGCCCGTAGGTAGCAGCGCGCCTTCAGCTTTTTCCCTGAGTTTTAACCTCCGGACCACGCTCTGGTCGTCGACGAGACGGCCGTCGCGCACGCGGATGACGCGCTTGGCGTGGCTCGGCGACGTTCTCGTCGTGCGTCACCATGATGATCGTGCGCCCGCCGTCGTTGAGCTGCCGGAACAGCGCCATGATCTCCTCGCTCGTCTCCGAGTCGAGGTTGCCGGTCGGCTCGTCCGCCAGCAGCACCGCGGGATCGTTGACGAGCGCGCGCGCGATCGCGACGCGCTGCTGCTGTCCGCCGGACAGCTCGCTCGGCTTGTGATCCATGCGGTCGCCGAGGCCGACCTCGCGCAGCTGTTCGCGCGGCCACGGCGTTGCGCCGGCGCGTCCCGATGCCGGCGTAGAACAGCGGCAGCGCGACGTTCTTGAGCGCGCTCGTGCGCGCGAGCAGGTTGAAGCCTTGAAAGACGAAGCCGAGCTTCTTGAGACGGATCGCAGCGAGCTCGTCGTCGCGCAGCTGCGAGACGTCCTCGCCGTCGAGCCGGTACGTGCCGGACGTCGGACGGTCGAGGCATCCGAGCAGGTTCATCAGCGTCGACTTGCCGGAGCCCGACGGCCCCATGATCGCGACGTACTCGCCGCGCGCGATCGTGAACGTGACGCCGCGCAGCGCGTGCACCTCGACTTCGCCGAGCGCGTACGTCTTCGTGACGTCGCGGACGTCGATCGCCGCGCGCCCGTCATTCATAGCGCAGCGCCTCGATCGGGTCGAGCGTCGCCGCGCGCCATGCCGGATACGTGCCGAACGCGAGCGTCACGATCGTCGCGAAGCCCGTCGCGATCGCGATGCTGCGCGCCCACGGGATCGGCGGCACGACGCCCGAGATGTTGACGATCGCGAGCGCGTTGATCGAGGCCGCCGATCGCGACGCCGAAGACGAGCCCGACGAGGCAGCCGAAGCGCCGAGAGCACGAGCGCTTCGATGAAGAACTGCAGCAGCACCTGAACGCGCGTGGCGCCGATCGCCTTGCGCAAGCCGATCTCGCGCGTGCGCTCGGCGACGCTGACCAGCATGATGTTCAGGATGCCGATGCCCGCGACGACGAGCGAGACGGCGCCGATCAAGCCGACGACGACGGTGATCGCCGCGAAGATGCCGTCGACCGCGCGCGTGAACGTCTTGCGATCGAACGTCTGGTACTCGACGCGGTCGCCCTTCACGCGGCGCAGCCACGCGAGCGTGTCGGTCTCCGTCCGTTCGACTTGGGACGGATCGTTCATCAGCACGCGCGCGAAGAGGATCGCGCGCCCGCGCGCGAACTCGCGCTCGTACGTCGTGTACGGGATGCTCACGTCGGCGTTGAAGCTGACGGGCAGAATCCCGGCCTTGTCGCTGCCGAGCACGCCGACGATCGTATAGCGGTGGTCGCCGACGTGCAGCGACTGCTCCGGTCGGATCGCCGGTCATCTTGAAGTTCTTGTATGCCTGATCGGAGATGACGCAGACGTGTCGCGACTGGGCGACGTCGTCCGTAGCCGAGCTTGCGGCCGTACCGGATCGGCGTCGACGTCGCGAACCGCTCGTCGACGCCCGCGCCGAGAAGGACGCGGCGCTGCACGTGCCCGTACGACGCGCGCTGCGATTGTCCGCCGGCGGGAATCGCCTCGACGACGTTCGCGATCTGATCCTTCGCGCGCTGCAGGTCCTCGAGCCGGATCGCCGCGCGCGTGAAGTCCGTTTGCTGCTGGTTCGGCACGACGACGAACGTGCGATCGTTGACGGCGCCGAGGATCCCCGCCACGGCGCCCGCCATCCCCGCGCCCAGCACTTGGATCGCGATGACCGCCGTGACGCCGATGACGAGCCCGGTCACCGTGAGGATGCTCCGCACGCGGTTCGCCATCGAGCACGGCGAGCGCTTCGAGCACGTACTGCAGCACGGTTACACCGCTCCGCGCCGTGCGTTCACGATCTCAGCGCCGCGATCGGGTCGAGACGGGACGCGCGAATCGCAGGATACGTGCCGAACACGCAACCGACGAGCGCCGTGAAGCCCGTCGCGACCGAAACGATCAAGCAGGTACGGGATCGGGGCCGGCCCCACGAGCGACGCGACCGACGAGTAGCCGGCGAGCGTCGCGATGAACCCGAGCACGGTTCCGATCCCGCCGCCCATCATCGAGAGCAAGACCGACTCGAGCAGGAACTGCAGTGCGACGTCGCTGCGCTTTGCGCCGATCGCCTTGCGCAAGCCGATCTCGCGCGTGCGCTCGGTGACCGAGACGAGCATGATGTTCATGATGCCGATCCCGGCGACGACCAGTGCGACGCCGCCGATCGCCGTGAGGCCGACGGCGATGACGCCCAGCACCGTGTTGAACGCCTGCAGCTGCGCCTGGTTGTCGGACGTGACGTACTGTGCGCGCGCTCCGTGCAGCCGGCGCAGCTCCGTGTCGACGGCGTCGCTGATGCGGTCGACGGTCACGCCCGGCGCGGTGTAGATCTCGAGCGCGTCGATCGGACCCGGCGTGATCTCGTGGAACGCCGTGTACGGCAGGAACAGGATCTCGTTGCCGCCGACCGAGTTGAACAGGCCGCCTTTCAGCTCGGCGTACACGCCGATGACGCGGCAGCGCATGGCGCCGAGCTCGATCGTCGCGCCGACGGCCGGCGCGCCCTTGAACAGCTTGTCGGCGAGCGGCGCGGTCACGTCGCAGACGTGCGCGCCGTCCGCGACGTCGTCGCCGGTGAACCGGCGTCCCTCGCGCATCTGCAGCGTGTCGTTGTGGTAGTCGTCGTCCGAGATCGCGATCGACGTCGACGTCACGCCGTTCGCGCGCATCCGCATGTTGCGCTGGTACGACGGCGCGATGTGCGCGAGCAGCGGTCCCGCCGACGCTTCGATCGCGCGCACGTCGCGGTATTGGATCGCGGCGGCTTGCGGGTCGTCCTGACTCGGATCGACGGCGATGCTGATCCCCTGATCGCCGAACGAGTTCAGGGTCGACGTGATGCCGCCCGACGCGGCGCGGCTCAGTCCGAGTACCGCGATGATCGACGAGGTGCCGATGATCATCCCGAGCATCGTCAGGATCGAGCGCATACGGTTGCGCCAGATCGCCGCGAGCGCCTCGCCGGCGTAGGCGTAGAGCCGGTTCACGGGTGCGGTGACGGGCTGCTCGCCGGCATCGCGGTCGGCTGCACGGCCATGTTGGCGACGATTCCGACGTTGCGGTCCGCGATCAGGACGTCGCCCGGCGCGACGCCGGACACGATGACCGCCTGCGTGTCGCTCGTGCTGCCGACGCGCACGCGGCGTTTGACCGTGCGGCCGTTCACGAGCGCGAGCACGTACGGCGCGTTGTTGTCGTCGTGGCGCACGGCGTCGATCGGCACGGCGAGCGCGTGCGTGCGGTCCTCGGTGATGATGTCGACGTCGACCGACATGCCGTCGCGCAGGTACGGCAGCGTGCCGTCGAGAGCGACCGTCGTCAGGACTTGACGCGCGGTGTTCGAGGGATCGTCGCTCTTCTGCGCGACCGCGCCGATCGTCGCGACGTGCCCCGGCAGCGTGCTGGTGCCGAGGTCTTCGCCGGAGACGATCGCACGCTCCCCGACGCGCACGCCGGCGACGTCCTGCTCGTCGACCTTCGTGCGCACGATGAATCCGGAGTCGGTCGACATCGTGATCACGGACTGTCCGGCGGTGATCGCATCACCGGGCTGCAGCGGCCGCAACGGATCACCCGTCTCGCTGGCGATCGTCTGCACGACGCCGGCGAACGGGGCCGTGATGCGCAGCCGCGACACCTGGTCGGCCGCGTAGCGCCAGTCGTCGTATGCGCGCTCGGCGTCGGCCTGCGCGGCGGCGACGTCGCCGCTCTTGTCCTCGCGCGCCGTCGCCTCGGCGGCCGCGAGCGCCGCTTCGGCCTGCGCCACCGCGTCGCGGCTCGCGCGCACGCGCGCGCTGAGCACGGGCGACTGCCGCGCGATCTGCGCGTACGTCTCGTCGCGGTCGCGTTTGGCCTGGTCGTAGGCGACCTGCGCCTCCTGCAGCTTCGCGACGTCTTGATCGACGGTGTTCCGCGCGATCGCCTTCTGCGCGAGCAGGTCGCGGTCGGCGTCCGCGATGCGCTGTGCTTCGCGCAGGTCGGTCGCGCGCTGCGCCACGGCCGCGTCGGCTGCGGCGCGTTGCTGGCTCGCGGAGGTGCCGCCGTATCCGAGGCCGGACTGCGCGCCCGCGCGCTCGTCCTGCATCGCCTGGTTCAGGTTGGAGCGCGCCGTTTGCAGGTTCGCCTGAGCCTGGACGATCGCGGAACGGTTCTGCGCCGGCAGCGTCGCGTTGGTCGCGGCAGTCGTGCGCGCACGCGCGGCGGCGGACAAGTACGCTTCGCGCGTCGTCGCTTCCGTGTCGACGAGCTGCGGGTTCGCGATCGTCGCGAGCAGCTGACCGGCAGACACGTGTTGTCCCGGCCGCACGAGGATGTGCTCGACGTTTCCGGCGACGAGCGCGGCGAGCGTCTGCGTCTGCGGCCGCTGCACCTGGCCCGTCTCCGGCAGCTTCGTCTGAAAGCGCGTGTACGCGACCTTGTACGTACGCGCGACCGGGGCGTTGCCGTGCGGGCGCGCGGCGAACGCACCGACGGCGACGACGGCCACGAGCGCGATGGCGACGAGGATCACGTTGCGGCGCCGGTTCTTCACGTTCACGCTCCCAAGCCCGTGACGACCGCGACCGGGTCCTCGACGCCGACCGACGCGCGCAGGCGGACCAGCGCGTTGAGATAGTTCGACCTGCGCGACGACGAGGTCGTTGGCCGCGGAGAGCGCGCTCTGCTCGGCGGCCGTCGCGTCGGTGAGCGAGATCAGTCCGTTGCGGTACTGCAGCTGCGCGATGCGCGCCGATTCGGCGCCGAGCCGATCGGCTTCGCGCTGCGTCTGCAGGTTCGCGTTCGACGTCCGGACCGCGCGGTACGACTGCCGCACGTCGAGCTCGACCGCGCCTTCCTGCGAGGAGAGGCTGCCCTGCGCGGCCGCGAGCTGCGCCTGCGCCGCGCGATGCGCGGCACGTCGCGCGCCGTACTCGATGAACGGCACCGTCCACGTCGACGTGGCGCCGATCTGCCAGAAGCCCGGGCGGTTCACGCCGGAGCCGGGGATGACGCCGAATCCGGGGATCACGACGGCGCCCGTGGTCGGCGTCGTCGGAATCTCGGCGTTGCCGAAGGCGCCCGTGAGCTGGATCTGCGGACGGCGGTCGGTGTCGATCGCCGAGTTTGCAAGCTGCGCGACCGCCACCAGCGCGCGCGCGCTCGCGACGTCGGGTCGCGCGGCGATCGCCTCCGCGACGAGCGTGCCGACCGGCGTCGCCGGCAGCGGCGGTTCCGGGAGCGCCGCGGGAAGCGCGAACGGCGTGTCGAGCGGCGCGCCGATGCGCTGCGCGAGCGACTCGCGCGCATTCGCCTCGCGTCGCCTGCGCGGTGGTGAGGTTCGCCTCGCTGCGCAGCTCGTTCACTTGCGCGCGCAGCACGTCGACACCGGCGGCACGGCCGACGCGCTCCTGCGCGCGCGCGGCGTCCAGCAGCTGCTGCTGGTAAGCGCGGTCGCCCGCTGCGAGCGTCACCGCTTTCTGCTGCTGCACCACGTTGAACCACGCCGCGGCGACGTCGCTCGCGAGCTGCTGTTCGGCGCGGCGCACATCCGCGCGGGCGGACTCGACCTGGCGCTTCGCGGACTGCGCGGCGATCTGCGTCGACGAGCCCGTGTACAGGTTGTACGTCGAACCGATCTGCGCGACGTTCTCGGAAAAGACTTGCGCCGTCGACAGGCCGTACTGCGCGAGCGCGCCGGGATTGTTGCCGTTCGTCTTCTCCATCTGGTTCTGCAGCGTGCCGGCGAGCGTCGGGAACTCCGCGGCGTGGTCGCGCGCGAAGGTCGCTTCGTCTTGCGCGAGCGTGTAGCGCCGGCTGAGCACGGTCGGATCGTGATCGAGCGCGTAGCGCACGGCGCCGGGCAGGTCGAGCGGCGCGCTGACCGGCTGCGCGTGCGCCGCGCGCGGCGCGGCGAACACGGCGACCGCGAGCAGTGCGGCGCCGGCAAAACCGCGGTGCACCGTCAGCCGCTTTGCGCCGCGCCGAGCGCCGACATAGACGCGGTGGCGAGCAGCATGACGATCGCGGCGATCCAGGCCGCCGCCGCGCCGATGCGCGCGACGCGCACCATGCCGAGCGCGAGCAGCACCGTCGCCCAGAGGTAGAAGACGTTGAGCCCGCCCAGGAATCCGCGCAGCGCGCCGTGCGTGCCGGGCGCGAGCAGCGCGAGACTGGGCAGCGCGGCCTGCACCGACATCATCGTGTCGAACGAACCGGTGCCGCGGACGAGCACGATGATGCCGAGCACGAGCGAACCGAGGCCGACGCCGACGACCGACACCGTCATGCTCAGCGCAAAGAGGCTTTTGAACGTGCCGTCAGCCTTCGAGGCGGCGTTCGCAACGAGCATGATCACCGCTTGCAGCAGCGCGCCGACGAGCAGCGTGATCGGAACGCCGATGAACGCGAGCTGTGCGAGCACGTGCGCGATCCGGAGCTGCGTGGCGATCGCGCGCTGTTGCGCGTCCGCCGGCAGTGCGGCGAAGCGCGGGTTCGCCGCCAACTGCGCCGGCAGGCTGACGTCCATTGCGTGGAGGATCGCCGGCGCGGCGAGGAGCGAGCCGATGACGCCGAGCACCGTCGCGGCGATGAACGCCCAGCCCCACGTCGGTACCGCGCGCAGGCGCGCGAACGCCGCGTCCGGCGACACGACGATGTCGACGACGTTGCTGAGGCCGGGCCGGCCGGCCGGCGAGTCGGACGTGGTCACGATTCCCCCGGAAGAAACGAGCGATTGCACCCGGCTCTACCGGGTGCGCGGTGGCGGTGTTTCGGCGAGCAGGGTCCCGATCCCGAGCTTCCGCTCGATCACGCTGCGAGCCCGCTCGAGGTCGCGCTCACGCATCTCGAGCACCTTGAGGCGAAGGTAGGACTGCACGAGGCGCCGCGAGCGGCGCGAGTACAGCGCCGCGGCCGCGATGCGGTGTGCCCGCGCCGAGGGCGGGCTCGTCGGCTGCGGACGTGGAACCGAACCGGCCTCCGCCGGGGTCGCGGGCACCGACGGAAACAGCGCCAGCAGGGCGCCGGTGAACAGCAGATATCTCATGCCGGTCCATCCCGCCGGCGCTCTCCGCGACTAGGACACCCGTGAATCCCGATACTTTCGTGGTCCCCGCCCCGCCGGACGACCCCTACCTCCGCATCGTCCCGCTCGGCGGCTGCGGCGAGATCGGCCGCAACATGACGATCGTCGAGACGAACGACGACCTCGTCATCGTCGACTGCGGCCTGATGTTCCCCGACGAGGAGATGTTCGGGGTCGACATCGTCATCAACGACTTCACCTACATCCGCGAACGCCGCGACAAGCTCCGCGCGCTGCTCGTGACGCACGGTCACGAAGAC
Organism: Vulcanimicrobiota bacterium; assembly: GCA_963841685.1. GTDB lineage: Bacteria > Vulcanimicrobiota > Vulcanimicrobiia > Vulcanimicrobiales > Vulcanimicrobiaceae > Vulcanimicrobium. Next base: position 816,355 of record CAWJDU010000001.1, on the reverse strand, counting down.
CACATCGGCGGCATCCCGTACTTCCTGCGCGAGTTCGCGCAGGTGCCGGTCGTCGGCACGCCGCTCTCGCTCGCGCTGATCCGCGCGAAGCTCAAAGAGCACAAGCCCGGCGAGTGGGACGCGCGCGAGGTCGAGCCCGGCGACCGCGTGCGCTACGGCGGCATCGAGGCGCAGTTCATCCACATCAACCACTCGCTCGCGGGCGCGTGCTCGCTCGCGATCCGCACGCCGCTGGGCACCGTCTTCCACACCGGCGACTTCAAGTTCGACCAGACGCCGATCGACGGCGATCCGGCGGACTTCGCGTCGATCGCGCGCGTCGGCGACGAGGGTGTCCTCGTCATGCTCTCCGACTCCACGAACGCCGAGCGACCGGGACACACGCTGTCCGAGCGGATCGTCGGTGAGGCGTTCTCGAACATCTTCGCGCGCGCGAAGGGCCGGCTCATCGTGACGTCGTTCGCGTCGAACGTACCGCGCATCCAGCAGGTGATCGACCAGTCGAAGCGCCACGGCCGAAAGGTCGCGTTCCTCGGGCGCTCGCTGCAGAACGTCGTGCAGTTCGCGCGACAGCTCGGCTACCTCGACATCCCCGAAGGGCTCGTGATCCGGCTCGAGGACGTCGACGAGCGCGCGCCGCACGAGGTGTGCGTCATGACGACCGGCTCGCAGGGCGAACCGATGTCGGCGCTCACGCGGCTCTCGGTGCGCGATCACAAGCACTTCAAGATCGTGCCGGGCGATACGGTCGTGATCTCGGCGACGCCGATCCCCGGCAACGAGAAAGCCGTCTCGCGCACGATCAACAACCTCTACCGCATCGGTGCGAACGTCATCCACGGCAGCTCCGGCAACGCGCACGTCAGCGGACACGCCTCGCAAGAGGAGCTGCTGCTGATGCTCAACCTCGTGCGGCCGAAATATTTCATCCCGGTGCACGGCGAGTACCGGATGCTCGTCACGCACGGGCGCTTGGCGCAGCAGACCGGCGTCGCCGGCGACAACGTCTTCACCGCGGAGAACGGCGACGTGCTCGAGTTCACCGCCGGCGGCGCGGATAAAGTCGGCCGGACGTACGGCGGCAACGTCATGGTCGACGGCTCCGGAGTCGGCGACGTCGGCGAAGCGGTGCTGCGCGATCGCAAGCACCTCGCCGGCGACGGAATCATGATGGTCGTCGTCACCGTCGACGCCGAGGAGGCGCGGGTCGTGGCCGGCCCCGACCTGATCTCGCGCGGCGTGTTCTACCTGCCCGAGAGCGGGGACGTCCTCGACGAGCTGAAGGAGAAGCTCTCGGCGATTCTCGCCGCGTGCAGCGTGGAGGGCATTCGCGACATCGGCAACGTCAAGGAGCACATCCGCTCGGGGCTGTCCAAGGCAGTGTTCGAGCGCTCGCGGCGGAGGCCGATCGTCATTCCTGTCGTGATGGAGGTCTGACGGCTGGTCGACGGGTGAGCTCGTCGTGCGCGTCGGGCCGGTGAAGTGAGGTATTGCCGAGCTATGCGTTGCGCGTGATAGGCTGGGCGTGAAGCCATGTCCATTCACGAGATCGTATTGCCGGAGACGAAGCCGGAGACGGAATGGGTGCGGGGCCGGGCGCTGCAAAAAGTGAGCCCGACGTACCGTCACTCCGTCTTGCAGAGGCTGCTCTCGACCGCCGTCGGAGGCTGGGCCGACAGCGGACGTCGAGGGCGTGTCGGTACGGAGTGGCGCTTCCGCGTCGCGCCACCCGGCGCGATCATCCGTCCGCTCGTGCCGGATGTCGCGTTTCTCTCATACGATGCGCTGCCTGCGGATGCTGCGTGGGACGACGTCGACGTTCCGGTCGGGGCGCCGACGGTCGCGATCGAAATTCGCTCGCCGGACGATCGTTCACGGGACGTGCATCACAAGATTCGGACGTACCTTTCGGCCGGAACGGCGGCGGTGATCATCGTCGATGGCCACCGGAAGACGGTCGCCGTGCACGACGCAGACGGTGTTCACGTGCTCTCTCCGGGCGACAGGTTGACGCATGCGGCGCTGCCGGGCTTCTCCTTGGAGCTTCTGGACCTGTTCGCGCCCGTCTCGCGCTGAGGGTATGGTAGCCATCGAGCTGGAGACGTTCGTCGCCGCGCCGCACGAGCGCGTCTTCGACGTGTCGCGCAGTGTCGACGTACACCGGCGCGCGAGCGCGCGCACGCACGAGGAGACCGTCGGCGGACGGACGTCCGGTTCGATCCCGAACGCGGCGGCACGCGGATGCGCGACCGCTTCGTGTTCGCCGCACCGTACGGCGTGCTCGGGCGCATTGCCGAAGCAGCCGTGTTGCGGCGGTACATGAGGCGCTTTCTTCTTCGGCGCAACGCAGCAATCGCGCGGATCGCCGAGTCCGCGGAATGGCACGGTCTCATCGGGCAGTGACGCGCGCGACGACGTGAGGTATTGCCGAGCACCACCGTGCGCGTGATAGGCTGGGCGTGGAGCGATGTCCATTCACGAGATCGTATTGCCGGAGACGACGCCGGAGACCGAATGGGTCCGCGGCCGGGCGCTGCAAAAAGTGAGCCCGACGTACGCCCACGCGCGGTTGCAGTCGCTGCTTTGTACCGCTTTCACGACCTGGGCCGACGACGGACGTCACGGCCGAGTCGGAACGGAATGGCGTTTTCGCGTCGCGCCGCCGGGCGCGATCGTTCGGCCGCTCGTGCCCGACATCGGATACCTCTCGTACGACGCGTTGCCGGAAGATGCGGATTGGGACGACGTTGCAGGTTCCGCTTGGTGCGCCGACTGTAGCCGTCGAGGTGCTGTCGCCCGACGACCGGCGCCGCAACGTCGAGCACAAGGTTCGTACGTACCTTGCGGCGGGTGCGGCGGCAGTCGTCATCGTCGACGGTCGTGCGCACACGATCGCGGTACACGATGCGAGCGGCATGCGCGTGCTCCGGGACGGCGACACGTTGACGCATGCCGCGCTCCCGGACTTCACGCTCGATGTTTCGCGACTCTTCGTTCGTGCCTCGAAGTAGCGTTCGTACGCGGTCGCCCGCTGAACGCCCGCCTTCCGGTCACGCTGACGGCGTGTTGAAGCCGCCCTGCACGTATCCGCCGAGGTCGAGCGTGACGTAGCGGTAGCCCGCGCCGCGCACGCCCGCGACGATTGCCGCGCGACGTTCCGGGTCGGCGGCAGCCGCGATGTCGCCCGCAGGCACTTCGATGCGCGCGATCTCGCCGTGATGGCGTACTCGGCACGCGCGAAGCCCGGCGTCGTGCACGGCCTGCTCGGCGCGGTCGACTTGGCGCAACAGCTCCAGCGTGATCGGCGTGCCGTACGGGAAGCGCGACGAGAGGCATGCGAGTGCGGGCTTGTCCCACACGTCGAGCCCCAGCTCGTGCGCGAGGGCGCGCACGTCGGCCTTGCGCATCTCGGCTTCGTGCAGCGGGCTGCGAACGCCGTGCTCGCGCGCCGCTTGCCGGCCGGGACGCCAGTCGCCCTCGTCGTCACGGTTGTAGCCGTCGACGATGTGCGGGATGCCGCGCTCGCGCGCGATCTCCGCCAGGCGCCCGTACAGCTCCGTCTTGCAGAAGTAGCAGCGGTTCACCGGATTCGCCGCGTACGAGGGATCGTGCAGCTCGCGCGTCTCGATCACTTCGTGGCGCGCGTCGACGGCGTGCGCGAACGCGAGCGCGCCGGCGTACTCGCGCTCGGCGAGGGAGTCGCTGCGCGCAGTGATGCCGACCGCGCGCGGACCGAGCTCCTGCGCGGCGACGTGCAGCAGCAGCGCGGAATCGACGCCGCCGGAGAACGCGACGATGCAACTGCCCAGCTCGCGCAGGACGCTGCGCAGCCGCGCTTCCTTCACCTCCAGATCCTGCTGCGCCACCATGCCCGTCATGGCTGGCGCATACCCCGGATCGCATCGTCGACCTCCCGGGCGATCTCCGGCAGCGGCCGGTTGCGCTCGCGCGCGATCCGCAGCAGGTCGTCGTACTCCGCGCGCACCTGCTCGCCGTCGTCGTCAGCCGAGGCGCGCACGCGCTTGACGCGCACGGGTCCGAACGGCGTGTCGACGTGCCCGCTCGACCGCTGCAGCACGCGGCGGCGCTCGGTGCGCACCCGCACGCCGATCGTGGTCGTCTCCGCGAGCATCGTTCGCGCAACCGCGGCTTCGTCCGAAGGCGTGGCGATCGCGGACAACGTGACGGCGGGCCGGCCCTTCTTCATCACGATCGGCGTCATCCACACGTCGCGCGCGCCCGCCGCGAACAGACGCTCCAGCGCGAGCTCGTAATGCTGCGGCAGCATGTCGTCGATGTTCGCCTCGATCACGACGACGTCGCCGTCCGCCGCGGTCGCATCGCCGGCGAGCGCCGTCCCGATCACCACGCGCGTGACGTTCGGGACGTGAAAATCGCTTCGGCCGGCGCCGTAACCGATCCGTTCGATCACCATGTCCCTGCGGCCGGGCTGCGCGAGCGTCGTGAGGATCGCGGCCGCGGTCGGCGTCACCAGTTCGCCCTCGACGTCGAGCGCGCGCGTCGGCCACCCGATCAAGAGGTTCGCCGTCGCGGGCGGCGGGTTCGGATACGTGCCGTGCAGCATGTCGACCGCACCGGTTCCGATCGGGAAGGGTGAGCACCGCAGCTCGTCGATCTCGAGCAGGTCGAGCGCCACGCACGTCGCCGCGACGTCGAGGATCGCATCGAGCTGGCCGACCTCGTGGAAGTGAATCGCATCGGCAGTCGTGCCGTGCACGCGCGCTTCGGCATCGGCGAGCCGGCGGTACACCGCGCTCGCGCGCTCGCGCTGACGCGCGGTCAGCCCGCTGCGCGCGACGACGTCGAGCACGTCGACGAGCGTGCGCGTGGCGCGATGCGCGTGTGGAGCGTCGTGCGCGTGCTGCGGGTCGCCGTCCTCGCCGGGGACGACGAGCCCCGCATACGTCGCCGCGATCCCGCGCTTGCGGACGCGCTCGGGCTCGAGCGTCCACCCGTCGGCGACGACGCTGCGCAGGGCGCGCTCGAGCGCGCGGCGGTCGACGCCGGCATCGATGAATGCGGCAAGGAGCATGTCGCCGGCGGCGCCGCCGATCATGTCCACGTACGCGATCCGCATGCTAGACCGTGATGATTTTGTGTGCGAGGGCCGCGGCGCCGAAGCCGTTGTCGATGTTGACGACGCCGATCCCGGGCGCGCACGACGTCAGCATCGCGAGCAGCGCGGCGACGCCCTCGAACGCGGCGCCGTAACCGATGCTGGTCGGCACGGCGATCACGGGTGCGCGCACGAGGCCGGCGACGACGCTCGGCAGCGCGCCCTCCATCCCCGCGACGACGATGACCGCGCGGCACGCCGCGACGTCGTCGAGCGCGTCGAACAACCGATGGATCCCCGCGACGCCGACGTCGGTCGCGCGCACGGCGTCATCGCCGAGTGCGTCGAGCGCGAACGCCGCTTCCTCCGCGACCCGCAGGTCCGAGGTGCCCGCGCACACGACCGCGACGCGCGCGCCGGTGCGCGGCAGCGCGCCGAGCCGCAGCGACCCCGAGAGCGGTTCGAACGACGCGTCGGGATACGCCTCCGTCACCGTGCGGTGCTGATCCGCCGGGATGCGCGTCGCCAGCGCGAACCCGGTGCGCGCGTGCAGCGCGCCGATGAGCGCGACGTTCTGCGCCGCGGTCTTCCCCGCGGCGAAGACGACCTCCGGGATGCCGGTGCGGTCGCGCCGCTCGTGGTCGAGCCGCGCGATCGCGGACGCGTCCATCGCCTAACCGGGAACCGCGCCGCGAACGGCTCTGAGCGCGGCGAGACGAAGCTCCATCTCGTCCATCACGATGTCGGCGAGCTTTTGCAGCATGCCGGCCTGGCGCGGCGAGAACATGCGCGGTTCACGATCGAGGATGCACAGCGTGCCGAGCGAGTGTCCGTCGCCCGTGCGCAGCGGCGCCGCCGCGTAGAACTGCAGGCCGAAGCTGCCCGCGACGAGCGGGTTCGCGAGCGTGCGCGGGTCGTTGCGTGCCGCTTCGACGACGTACGGCACGTCGTGGAGAATCGCGGAGGCGCACAGGCCGGGATCGCGCCCGATCTGGTCGACGCCGTCCAGCCCGTACTTCGACTTGAACCAGATGCGATCGTTGTCGACGATCGTCACGAGCGCGATCGGCACGTCGAACATCTCCGCGGCGAGGGCGGTGACGCGATCGAAGGCGCCGTCGGGCGGCGTGTCGAGGATGTCGTAGCGCCGGACGGCGTCGAGTCGTCCTGCTTCGTCCGCGATGACGGTCATGTCGGTTCTCCAAGCGGTTCATGGGTGAAGACGACGCGCGAGTGGCTCCCGCCTCCCGCGCGGTGCTCGACGAAGAACGCCTGCGCAAGCGATGCGATCAGGAACAGACCGCGGCCGAATTCGCTATAGAGATCGTTTGGGAGCCGCGGGTTGAATTGAAACCCCGGCCCGCGATCGAGGACGTGCAGCGCGATACGATCGCGCGTCTCGAGCAACACGTCGATCGGCCCCGGCGCGTGCCGTACGGCATTGCCGAACAACTCCAGCAGAACCACCTCGACGTCGATCAGGCGGTCGTCCGGGAAAGCGATGCGGCGTAATTCGCGCCGCACATCGTCTCGTACGCGGCGCGCCAGGTCGCTCCATCTCGGATCGAGCCGCCAGCGCGGAAGCTGTTCGCCCGGCTCCGCGCGGATCGCGAGGATCGCAACGTCGTCGCGGCTCGGCCCGCGGAGCACCGCATCGTGAAGGAGCCGCGCCGGCCCGCGCGCCGCAGGCGAGAGCGCGCGCGCAGCGCGCTCGAGCCGCAGCTCGCCGTCGAGCACGTCCTTCGTCGCCTCGGTGAGCCCGTCCGTATAGAGCAGCACCAGAGCGCCTGGCGGAACCGCGATCTCTTCGATCGAGCGCTCGTCTTCGAAGGCGAGCCCGAGCGGGATGCCGCCACCGAGCGTCTGCACCATCGTTTCGTCCGCGTGACGCACGATCGGACGCGGATGTCCCGCGTTCGCGTACGTCATGCGCTGCGTCACGGGGTCGAGCACGCCGACGAACGCGGTCACGTAGCGGTCGGGATGCTGCATCCGAAGCGTGCGATCGGCGGCCTCGAGCATGAGGACGGGATCGGGATGTACCTGCGCGACGCCTCGGATGCTTTGACGCACGTTGACCATCGCGATCGCCGCGTGCAAACCCGACCCGACCACGTCGCCGATCGACACGACGACGCGGCCGTCGTCCAGCGCGAACGCGTCGTACCAGTCGCCGCCGACGAGCTCGTCGGAACGGCCGGTTTCGTACACGGCGTCGAAGCGATAGCGCGGATGCGCCGGCAGCTCGGAGACGAGCGCGGCGTTCTGAAACGTGAGCGCCACGCGCCGTTCCCGCTCGAAGCGCTGCGCATTTGCGAGCGCGACGGCACAATGCTGGAGCACGGCATCGAACGCGGCATCTTCGCGCGACCGGCGCGGGCCGAGATGCAGGTGTCCGAACGGCGCGTCGGCGACGGTGAGCGGAACGACCGTCGCGACGGCGCCGCCGTGCCGTAGCGGTTCGTCGTCCGGCTCGCCGACTCGGACGTCGAGCTCGCTCGCGCGGGCCGCGTCTTCATCCTCGACCGCGATGAACCGGCTCCGTCGCGACGCATCGACCAGCGCGACCGCGGCCCACGGCACGTGGTGCGGTACCAGCGCGCGCAGCACGACGTTCAGCGTCGCGCGAAGATCGAGCGGCCGATGCAGGTCGGCAAGCGTGCGTGGTACCGGCCGTTCGTCGTCTGACGCCGGCCCTGAGGTATAGGCGGACCGGGTTTCCGAGGCGCTCCCCTTGCGATGATGGTGCGGGCGCGGACGACGCCCTCGGCACTCCATGCCCAGCGGCGCGAATTGCTAACCGGCGGCGCGCGGCGACCGGCCTTTCACGATTGCGCGGATCGCTGAAGCGACCGCGATTGCAGCGGCGGCGAGCAGCAGCCCGCCGATCAGATCGGTGACGTAGTGCGCGCCGAGCGCGAGCCGGGACCACAGCACGCCGCATCCCCAGAGGAAGAGCAGCGGCGCGACGATCGTCCGCGCCGTCGGCGGCAGATCGCTGCGCCAGATGAACCAAGCCCACAGCCAGTACACGAGCATCGCGAACATCGCGTGACCGCTCGAGTACGAGAACGACGGCTCGTGGATCAGCGGTCCAGTACTCCGGACGCGGCCGCCGGAAGACGTTCTTCAACGCGTCGCTGACTTGCCACGTCACCAGGGTCGTCGGGAGCGCGAACGCGACGCGGACGCGCCACGACGGAAACCGGATACCGACGACGATGACGATGAGCGCGAGCGCGACGAGCGCTTCCCACCAGCACGACGCGGTGAAGATCATCGCAAGCCGTGGTGCCTCGCCGGCGATGGCGCGGCCCGCCGCGTCGACGCCGTGCGGCGGCACGTGCGAGACGGCGTTCCCCAGCAGCGCATACGCGATCGCCGCGGCGACCGCGATCGCGGCCGAGCGCAGGATCACTCGGCGAAGAGGTCCGTCTGCGCGGGACGGCCGATGCGGTCCGCGATGCGCTCGAGGTCGGCCGGGCTGTCGAGCACGACGTTGCGTGGCTTCGTCCCTTCGTTGGGACCGACGATGCCGAACTCTTCGAGCTGGCGCATCAAGCGCACGGCCCGCGGGTGTCCGATCGAAAAGCGCGCCTGCAGCGCCGCGGTCGATCCGACCGCCGTGTCGGCTTTCGCGACGCGCGCGTCCAGCAAGAACCTCGCCGCGTCGTACCAGAGATCGTCGACCTTCCGGTCGCCGTTGCCGCGCTCGTCGTCCTCGCGGATCGGCGTGATCTCCATCGTCTTCGAGCTCGCGTCCTTGGTCTGCCGTTTCCAAAACGCGACGAGGCGATCGATCTCCATTCCGGTGACGAGCGCGCCTTGCGCGCGGATCGGCTTCGGCGCGTCGATCGGCAGATACAGCATGTCGCCGCGCCCGAGCAGCCGTTCCGCGCCGCCCATGTCGAGGATGGTGCGCGAGTCGACCTGCGAGCTCACGGCGAACGCGATGCGCGACGGGATGTTGGCCTTGATGAGCCCGGTGATCACGTCTACGGACGGACGCTGCGTCGCGACGACCAAATGGATGCCGGTCGCGCGTGCGAGCTGCGCGAGCCGCATGATCAGCATCTCCACCTTCGCGGGCGCGATCAGCATCAGATCGGCGAGCTCGTCGATGATCACGACGATGTACGGCAGCTTCTCGTCGGGGAACTTCGCGTTGTACTCTTCGATCTTGCGGACGCCCGCGCGCGCGAAGCGCTCGTAGCGCTGGTCCATCTCGCGCGTGATCATCGCGAGCGCTCCCGCGGCCATCGACGGATCGGTGATCACCTCGTTCTTGAGGTGCGGGATGCCGTTGTAGACGGTGAGCTCGACGCGCTTCGGGTCGATCATCAGCAGCTCGAGCGTCTCGGGCGTGTTGGTCACCAGCAGCGATGCGATGATGCAGTTGAGACACACCGACTTGCCGGCGCCCGTCGCTCCCGCGACGAGCAAGTGCGGCATCTTGCCGAGGTCGCCGAACACCGGCCGCCCCGTGATGTCCTTGCCGAGCGCCATCTGAAGCGGCGACCCGGTGCGCGGAACGTGCTCGAGAATCTCGCGGATCGCGACGATCGCGACGATCGTGTTCGGGACCTCGATGCCGACCGCGGACTTGCCGGGAATCGGCGCCTCGATGCGCACGGACGTCGCGGCGAGCGCGAGCGCGAGGTCGTCCGCGAGCGAGGAGATGCGCGAGATCTTCACGCCGCGTTCCGGCCGCAGCTCGTAGCGCGTGATCGACGGACCGCGCTCGATGTGCGTCACCTTGCCGCCGACGCCGAACGACGCCAGCGTATCTTCCAGCACGTGCGCGCGGCTTGCGTCGTCCGTCTTCTGCGCCTGCGGCGCATCGAAGATCGCCGTTACGTCCGGCAATTCGTATGCCGGCCGCGACCGCGGCTCGTACTCGCCGGCGATGGCGAGCGCGGCGCGCGCGGCGTCCTCCACGACCGACTCGACGTCTCCCGGCGCCTCGTCGCCCGGCTCGTCGGCGATCTCGTCATCGTCGGCATCGTCGCCGACGTCGTCGTCCTCGTCGACGTCGTCGTCGTCGTACTCCTCGTCGTCGAACGCGTCGTCGTCTTCGTCTTCCTCGTCGGACTCGACGTCGTCGGCGTCGTCCGCCGAGCTCGTCGTAGAAGCGTACGGGCGGCGTTTCAACCACGGTGTGCGTCGGCGCAGGCATCTCGGGCGCGGCAACGCTGGCCGAAGCGCCGGCGGCCGCGGGCCGCGGCGCGCGCGACAGGAGCGCGGGCAGATGGAACGCTTCGCGCAACGACGCCGGCCCGAGTGCGGGCGGAGCGCCGTCGCGCGGCTTCGTCGCGCGCAACGCGGCCAGACGCGTGATGCACCACCCGATCGCCTTCTTCACGGACACGCCGGTGATCGCGACCGTGACCGCGGCCACCGCGAGTCCGATCGCGATCCACACGCCCGCATCGCCGAGCAGCGCGCGCAGCGCGCCCGCGATGCCGCGGCCGAGAACGCCGCCGTCGTGTCCCGCCGCAGCGACCGCCGCGTCGAGCGCGACGAAATACGCGCACGCCGCGCCGCCGAGCGTCGCGATCATGCGCGGAACGTTGATCTCGAGGAAGACGATCGCGCCGACGAGCGCGATGAGCGCGACGAAGAGCGGCGCCGCCATCCCGAACAGTCCGTGCAAGCCGAACGCAACCGCGCCGCCGACGACGCCCGTTCGCGACGGCGGCGCGACGAGCGCGATCCCGAGCAGCAGTGCGAACGCGAGCGCCGCCATGCCCGCGATCTCCAGATTCCAGCGCATCCGTGCAGCGCTCTTGCGTCGAACGCGACCCATCGGCACGCGACTTCCCGTTACGAGGGGTTCGTCACCTGTAGGGCGAGAACGAGCGGGGTCGTGCCCCGCCCAACCATCGTCGTCCTCGAAGGCGACCAGACCGGACAAGAGCTGCTGGTCGATGCGCTGCGCGTGATCTCGCCCGACGTCGTCGGGTTCGGCGTCGACTTCGAGCGCTACGACCTCTCGCTCGAGAAGCGGCGCGAGACGAACAACGCCGTCGTGTACGACGCGGCCGACGCGATGAAACGCACGAAGCTGGGGCTCAAGGCGGCGACGATCACGCCCGAGGGAAGCGGCGATGTCGGCTCCCCCAACGCGATTCTCCGCCGCGCGATCGACGCCCGGGTGATCGTGCGGACGGGACGCCGCATCCCGGGCGTGCGTCCCGTCGCAGGCATCCACGCGCCGATCTCCGTCGTGCGCATGGCCGTCGGCGATGCCTACGGCGCGAAAGAGTGGCGCGACGTCGAGAACGGCGATGAGATCGCGTACCGCACCGAGCGCATCGAGCGCTCCACGTGCCGCTACGTCGCCGAATACGCATTCTTCCACGCGAGGCGCACCGGCGCGAAGGTCTTCGGCGGGCCGAAGTACACCGTCAGCCCGATCTACGAGGGAATGCTCAAGGAGGAGATGGACGCGGCGGCCGCGCGCTATCCCGACGTCACGTACGAGCCGCAGCTGATCGACGCGACGTACGCCCTCCTTATCTCCACGGCGGGCGACGCGATGGTGATCCCGTCGCTGAATCGCGACGGCGACTGCCTGTCCGATCTCGTGATGCAGCTGTTCGGATCGATCGCGGGCGCCGAGTCGACCGTGATGTCGTTCGACGCCGGCGGCAAGCCGAACGTCGTCATGACGGAAGCACCGCACGGAACCGCACCGCGTCTGTTCGGCAAGAACGTCGCGAACCCGATGGCGATGATCCTCGCGATCGCGGCGCTGCTGACGTTCGTCGACGAGCCCGGGGCGGCGAACGCATCGCGCGCGATCTACGAGTCGGTGCTGGAAACCGTGCGCGACGGGACCGCGACGAGCGACCTCGGCGGCCACGCGTCGACGACCGAGTTCACCGATGCGGTCATGGCGAAGGTCAAGACGAAGCTGGAGATCTGGGCCACGCTCTGAGCGTCAGCGCTGCTGCGGGTCGAGCGCGTCGCGGAGGCCGTCGCCGAGCAGGTTGAAGCCGAGGACGAGCAGCGTGATCGAGAGCCCGGGGAAGACCAGCGCCCACGGCGCCGAGAGCCAGTACGAGCGCGCGTCGTTCAGCATGGCGCCCCACTCGGGTGCGGGCGGACGCGCGCCGAGTCCGAGGTAGGAAAGGCCGGCCGCTTCGAGCTCGGCGGTCGCGACGCCGAGCGTCGCCTGCACGAGCAGCGGCGCCGCGATGTTGGGCAGCACGTGACGCGCGAGGATGCGCGGCACGCGCGCGCCGACGGCGCGCGCGGCCTCGACGAAGTCGCTCTCGCGCACGACGAGCACCGACGACCGCGCGAGGCGCGCGTACTGCGGCACGTACACGATGCCGACCGCGATCATCACGTTGGTGATGCTCGGTCCGAGCACGGTCGTGATCGCGATCGCGAGAATGATCGACGGGAACGCGAGCATCACGTCCATCGCGCCCATCAGCACGGCGTCGATGCGTCCGCGCGTGAACCCGGCGAGCGTGCCGATCACGGTCCCCGCGGTGATGGCGAGGCCGACCGCCACGAACCCGATCACGATCGACACGCGCGCGCCGTAGACGATGCGCGCGAAGACGTCGCGTCCGAGCTTGTCGGTGCCGAACCAGTGCGCCGCCGACGGAGGCTGCGCGCCCGTGCCGATGTGCTGCGCGAGCGGGTCGGTCGCGATCGCGAGCGGCCCTGCAATCGCCGCGACGGCGACGATCGCGATGGCCGCCGCACCGAGCGTGGCCGACGGAATGCGGGCGAGCGTTCGCCATCGTGCGCTCACGAGCGCCCCACGTTCCGCCGCCGCCGCGCGCGGCCCTGGGCGGCGGCCTCAAGGAGCCGCGTGGGCGCGCCGGTAAGCGCTAGGGGCCCTTTGTCGTTGTGCGGGCGCCGAAGCCTGACGTAGTCTGGTCGATGCAGCGCCCATGCGCGCGTCGCCGTCCCCCCGAGGTACTCTTGCCGCACTTTGCCGACCGCGCTCTCGACACGATCGCCAGCAAGATCGACGCGGGCGTTTCGCTCGACCGCGACGACGGGGTGATGCTGTTCCGGACGCGGGACATCCACGGGCTCGGGACGCTCGCGAAGGCGGCCAAGGAGCGCAAGAGCGGCCGGAACGTCTACTACGTTCTCAACCGCTACATCAACTCGACCAACGTCTGCTACGCGAACTGCCGGTTCTGCTCGTTCGCGCGGTCCGACAAGGACGCGGACAAGGTTCGCATGTCGGCCGACGAGGTCGTCGCAAAGGCGCTCGAGACCGGGACGAACTTCAACCAGATCCACATCGTGGGCGGACACGACCCGCGTCAGCTCTCCCTCGATTACTGGCTGCCGTTGATGCGCCGCTTCAAGCAACTGTTGCCGCACGTGCAGCTCTCGCTGTTCACGGCCGCGGAGATCGACTATCTCGCGCGCCGGCACCGGCTCTCGTACGACGCGATCTGCGGCGGAGCTGCGCGCAGCGGGCCTCGACAACGTCAACGGCGGCGGCGCCGAAGTCTTCAGCGAGCGTTTCCGCCGCGAGGTGTGTCCGAACAAGGTCGACGCAGCGCATTGGCTCGAGATCCACGAGACGCTGCACCGCCACGGCGTCGCCTCGAACGCGACGATGCTCTACGGCACGATCGAGACGCTGGAGGAGCGCGTCGAGCATCTGATCCTGCTGCGCGAGTCGCAGCGGCGCTCGCCGGGATACAACGCGTTCATTCCGCTCGCGTTCCATCCGGACGGCAACGAGCTCTCGCACCACGGCTGGACGTCCGGCCTCGACGACATCCGCATGTTCGCGGCGGCGCGGCTGATGCTCGACAACTTCGATCATATCAAGGCGTACTGGATGATCCAGGGGCTGAAGATTTGCCAGCTCGCGCTCGAATTCGGCGCCGACGACATGGACGGTACGCACGGCTCGACCGACGAGGAGCGCATCTACCACAGCGCCGGAACGTCGTCGGGCCAGTACGTCGACGACCGCGAGTTCCGGCGGCTCATCGAAGCCGCGGGGTACGTCGCCGTCCGCCGCAACTCGACGTACGAGACGTTCTCCGCCGACTGGACGCCGTCGCTTCCGCCCAACGCGGACGCCTTCGCGTTCGGCCGTACGGCCGAGTCGCCCGCGGTGGCGCGATAAGTGGCTGAGCTCCGTTACGGGCGCATCGCGTACGTGAACGTGCTCCCGATCGAAGCAGCCTTCGATGCGGGTGCGGTGCGGCGCGACGTCGACGTCATTCGCGCGGTGCCGTCCGAGCTGAACGCGGCGATGTTCGAAGGCCGCGTCGACGCGGGCGCGGTCTCGTCGGCGCACTATCTCGCGCACCGCGATCGCTACGCGCTGCTCGGCGATCTCTGCATCGCGGCGGACGGACCCGTGCGCACGGTGCTGCTCGTCTCGCCGGTGCCGCCGGCGCTCCTCGCGGACGCGACGATCGCCGTGACGTCGCATTCCGCGTCCGGGCGCGCGCTGCTCGCCGCGCTGCTCAGCGGCTTTCGCGACGTGCGTCCGACGTACGAGGTCGTCGACGACGCGCTCGCCGCGGCGCGCGCGGGACGGCCCACGCTCGTGATCGGCGATGACGCGCTCAGTCGCGCGCGCCGAGATGCCGCAGGCGCAGGTGCACGATCTCGGTGAGGCTTGGCGCGCATGGACCGGCCTGCCGTTCGTGTTCGCGGTGTGGGCCGTGCGGCGGGAAGCGCTCGCGTCCTCTCCCGCGCAGGTCGCGGCGCTGCGCGACGCGCTGCTCGACGCGCGCGCCTGGGGTGAGACGCATCGCGAGGCCGTGATCGCCGCTGCGATCAAGGCGAAGCCGTACCATCGCGCGCTGTACGACGACTACTTCACGCGCCTGTCGTACCGGCTCGACGAGCGGCGCGCGCACGGCCTCGAGCGGTTCGGGACGCTGTTCATGCCCGAGGTGACGCATGCCGCTCGCTGACGTGCTCGACCGCGCCGCCTCCGGCGGACGCATCGACCGCGCCGAAGCGCTCGCGCTGTACCGCGAAGCGCCGCTGCACGAGCTCGGCGCCGCGGCGCACGCGCGCCGCACGGCGATGTATCCGGGCGACGGCGTGACGTACGTGATCGACACGACGATCAACTACACGAACGTCTGCAACGTGCACTGCACGTTCTGCGCGTTCTTCCGCCCCGAGCATCACGCGCAGGGCTACACGATGTCGCACGACGAGGTCCTCGGACGCGTCAAGTTCGCCGCCGACCAGGGCGCGACGCAGATCATGATCCAGGGCGGCGTCAACCCCGAGCTGCGCATCGCGTGGTTCGAAGAGCTCTTCGCGCGCGTCGCGGCCGAGTATCCGCGCGTCGACATCCACTCGCTCTCGGTGTCGGAGATCGCCGGGCTCGCCGCGATCGAGCACACGAGCACGCGCGACGTGCTCGCGCGCTTGAAGGCGGCCGGGCTCAAATCGCTGCCGGGCGCGGGCGCGGAGATCCTCGTCGAACGTGTGCGCAAGCGCATCAGCGCGCGCAAGGTCGTGCCGGACGCGTGGATCGGCGTGATGCGCGAGGCGCAGCTGCTCGGAATGCCGACGACGGCGACGATGATGTTCGGCTCGATCGAGACCGACGCGGAGCGCATCGAGCACCTCGGCGTGATCCGCGACCTGCAGGACGAGACGAACGGCTTCACCGCGTTCATCCCCTGGTACTACGTGCCGTACAAGACGCCGCTGCGCGGCCGTGAGGCGACCGGCCTCGAGTACCTGCGCGTGCTCGCGATCTCGCGGCTGTTCCTCGACAACGTGCCGCACCTGCAGGCGTCGTGGCTGACGCCGGGATTGAAGCTCGGGCAGCTGGCGCTGCTCTACGGGTGCGACGACATGGGCGGCACGATCATCGAGGAGCAGGTCGTGCACGACGCGGGCAGCACGAACGAGGCGACGCGCGAGAACGTCGAGCAGCTCATCCGCGGCGCGGGATACACGCCGGTGTTGCGCGACACGTACTGGAACCTGCGCGAAGACTACGCGCTCGCAACCGTGTAGGAGCGCCGCCGCAACATCCGGCGGCACTTCGACTCACCCTTCGACCCTTCGACAGGCTCAGGGCAGGCTGGGCTCAGGGCGACAGCGTGTCACGTATCGTGGCGCCGCCGAGCACTTCGCTCGTGTTCGCGTCGATCAGCGCGATCAGCTGGCCCGGTGCGACGGCGCGCTGCGGCGTGTCGAACGTGACGTGCAGCAACTCGCGCTCGACGTGCACCGTCGCCGCGGCGGGCCGGGCGCGATAGCGCGTCATCGCGAGCATGCGCGCCCCGCGGGTGAAGCGCTCGGGACGGATCAGGTTGACCTCGTCGGCCACGACGCGCCGCACCTCGAGATCGTCTCCGTCGCCGATGACGATCGTGTTCGTCGCGGCATCGATGCGCGTCACGTAGCGCACCGCGCCGCCGGCCGGTAAGCCGCGCCGCTGGCCGACGGTGTATGCGCCGATCCCGGCGTGCGCGCCGACGACCTCACCGGCCGCGGTGACGACGTCCCCCGGCTCTGCCGTTTCGGGCGCGAGGCGCGCGAGCACGTCGCGGTAGTCGCCGCCCTCGACGAAGCAGATGTCCTGCGACTCGGTCTTCGACGCGACCGGCAATCCGAGCCGCGCCGCGTGCGCGCGGGTCTGCGGCTTGTCCATCGTCCCGAGCGGCAGCAGCAGCCGCCCGAGCTGCTCGCGCGTGAGCTGCGCGAGCGCGTACGACTGGTCTTTCGGCGAGGCGCTGCGGTACAGCCGCGGCCCGTCCCCGCCGTGCTCGAGGCGTGCGTAGTGGCCCGTGGCGATCCAGCGCGCGCCGAGCCGGTCGGCGTACGCGCGCAGCGTGCCGAGCTTCACCGTGTTGTTGCATGCAACGCACGGGTTCGGCGTGCGCCCGCGCCGGTAGTCGTCGGCGAAGCGCTGCACGACACCGCGGCGAAACGCTTCCTCGAAATCGAGCACGTAGTGCGGGATGCCGAGGATCGCTGCGCTGCGGCGGGCATCGTCGAAGTCCTCGGCGCCGCAGCACGAGCGCGCGTGCGCGGGCCGTGTCGGCGCGTACATCTTCATCGTCACGCCGACGACGTCGTATCCCGCCTCCTTCAAGAGGCCCGCCGCGACCGCGGAGTCGACTCCGCCGCTCATTGCGGCGACCACGCGCATGCCTTCGCTCATCGTCTTTCCACCGTAACCTCGTACGAGGAGAACGAGGTGCACCCGCTAAGGTTCGCAGTCATGCCTGCGCTCGGAGAGGAGTTCCGAAGCGCGCGAGAAGCGCGCGGGCTCACGCTCTCGGACGTCGCCGAAGCGATCCACATCCGTTCGGTCTACCTGAACGCGATCGAGCAGGACGACTGGCCGTCCATCGGCGCACCGGTCTACGTGCGCGGCTTCCTCCGGACGTACGCGCGCTTCCTCGGCTTGGATGGCGAGGCTGCAGTCGCGCGGTTCACGGAGCTCGCACCGCCGGAACGCCCGCCGGCGACCGTCGCCGGGTCGGTCGATACGCGCGCGGCCGACGGTCCCTCGCTCTGGGCGGTCGCGGGAACGATCGTTGCGCTGCTGCTCCTCGCGTTCGTCGGATACGAGTGGTGGCAGTACTCGCACGCAGCGTCGGGAGCACCCGTTGCGCGAATCGACGGCGGCGCCGCAACCCGCCGGGGCCGCGAACGGGTCGGGGGCGTCGGCTCCGGCGAGTCCCGTCGCGTCGGCGATGCCGAGCGCGAGCGTCGCGCCGGCCGCCGCGCACCGGCTCGCCCTGGCTCTCGTCGAACGCTCGTGGGTTCGCGTGACCGTCGACGGCACGACGCGGATCGAAGGCATCTTTCCGGCGGGGACGACCCGCACGTTCACCGGCAAGGTCGCGGATGTCCGTGCCGGCAACGCGGCGGGCGTGACGATCGCGGTCGGCGGGCGGCCGCCCGTGCGCATGGGCGGCGCGGGCGACGTGGTCGAGCGGCGCTACACTCTCTGACTCCTCGGGACACTGTTCATGGCATCCGAATCCTCGTTCGACGTCGTCTCGCGCGTCGATCCGCAAGAGCTCGACAACGCGCTGAACCAAGCGCGCAAAGAGATCGCGGGGCGCTTCGATTTCAAGCACTCGATCGCGTCGATCGAGAGCGACGAGACGTCGATCACCGTGCTCGCCGACGACGAGATGAAGCTGCGCAACGTGATCGACATCGTCCAGTCGAAGGCGGTCAAGCGCGGGATCGACCTCAAGGCGTTCGACTTCTCGAAGGCGCCCGAAGGCGCGTCGGGCGGCGCCGTGCGCCAGAAGATCGCGATTCACGCCGGCATCCCGAAAGACAAGTCGAAGCGGCTGATCGAAGCGATCAAGAACACGAAGCTCAAGGTGCAGGCGCAGGTCCAGGACGAGCAGATCCGCGTCTCAGGCAAGTCCAAGGACGATCTGCAAAAAGTGCAGCAGATGCTTCGCGGCCTGGACTTCGAGCTGCCGCTGCAGTTCACGAACTACCGGTGAACGCCGCCGGCGGCGTCGCGGCCGCAGACGGTGTCGTTCGTCTCGCTCGGATGCGCGAAGAACCTCGTCGACAGCGAGGTGATGATCGCGAAGCTCGGCGCTGCCGGCTGGTCGCTGGTGCCGAGCGCCGAGGACGCGGACGCGGTCGTGATCAACACGTGCGCGTTCATCGATCCGGCGAAGGCCGAATCGACGGAGACGATCCTCGAGCACGCCGAGCGCAAACGCCCCGGCCAGCAGCTGATCGTCGCGGGGTGCCTGTCGCAGCGGTTCGGGAACGAGCTGCAGTCGCTGATCCCCGAGATCGACGGCGTGATCGGCACGGGCGCGTACGCGTCGATCGTCGACCTGCTCGACGATGCGCGCGCGGGCCGCAAGCCGGTGCGCCTCGATTTCATGCCCGAGCCCGAGCACGACTTTCTGCCGCGCCTCGTGACGACGCCGGCCGCGACGGCGTACCTGAAGATCGCCGAAGGCTGCGATCACCCGTGCACGTTCTGCATCATCCCGCAGCTGCGCGGCCGCTTCCGGTCGCGATCCGCGGACTCGATCCTTGCGGAAGCGCGCGCGCTCGCGTCGAACGGCACGAAAGAGCTGATCCTGATCGCGCAGGACACGTCGATGTGGGGACGCGACCGGGGGCGGCGCCGCGGCGGGCTCGCCTCGCTGCTGCGCGAGCTGCACGCGATCGACGGGCTGGAATGGATTCGCCTGCTCTATCTGTATCCGGCGACGGTCGACTCCGAGCTGATCGACGCGATGGCGGAACTGCCGAAACTCTGCAAGTACATGGACATGCCGCTGCAGCACGTCAGCCCACCCGTGTTGCGCGCGATGCTGCGGCCGTCGAACGGCGAACGGTACCTCGAGATCATCGAGGACTTCCGCCGCCGCGTCCCCGGCGTCACGATGCGCTCGACGTTCATCGTCGGCTTTCCCGGCGAGACCGAGCGCGACGTCGCCGAGCTGGAAGCGTGGATCGCGCGCGCCGATCTCGACCGCGTCGGCTTCTTCGCGTACTCGCGCGAGGAAGGCACGCCGGGAGCGGCGCTCCCGAGTCAGGTGCCGGAGCGCGAGAAGCGCCGCCGGCTGCTGCGGCTTCGGGACGCGCAGCGCGCCGCGTCCGAACGCGCGCGCGCCAAGCGCGCCGGTGAGGTCGTGCGCGTGCTCGTCGAAGAACGGCGCACCCTCCGCTCCACCGATCCGCTTGCCGTCGCGCTGCGCGCGCGGGACGTGCTCGCCGGGCGCTCGATGGGTGAGGCGCCCGGCGTCGACGGCGCGATCGTTTTTCGCGGCGACGCCGCGCCCGGCACGTTCACGGACGTGCGCCTCGACGGCAACACCGCCTTCGATTTCCACGGTACCGAGGTTCGCGCGGCGGTGAGCGCGTGAGCCGCGCCACGATCGACCCTCCGTCCTCGCCGGCCGGTCGTCCCCGCGCGCAGCGCTCCTCCGCGCCGCGAGAGGCGGTTGGCGCCGCGCGCTGCCGTATGCGATCGCCGCGCTGCTGCTCGCGATCGGCGGTTTCGTCGGCGTCGTCGCCTACCGCATGATGCACGACCACGACACGATCTCGAGCGCGATCATCAAGACCGTCGTCGCCGAGCGTCCGCCGTCCGAGGTGTTCGGCAAGGACCGCATCTACGTGCTGCTCCTCGGGATCGACTACAACTACGACGACAAGGACCAGCCCTACTCGGCGGGCGCGCGCAGCGACACGATCAAGGTCGCCGGCATCGACTTTCCGTCGAAGTCGATGAAGCTGGTCTCCGTGCTGCGCGACACCGAGGCGATCGTGAACGGGCACGACACGAAGATCAACGAGGCGTACAGCGACGGCGGCGAGCCGCTCTCCGACACGGATCGTCGGCGATTTTCTCGGCCTGCCCGTGAACGAGAGCGGCCGTCATTTCGACCGCTACGTCGTCGTCAAGATCAATGCGATCAAGGACTTCGTGAACGCGATCGGCGGCGTCGACGTCGACGTCGCCGAGAACATGGACTACGACGACACCTGGGGCCACCTGCACATCCACTTCCTCGCGAACCATCGCTATCACATGAACGGCGAGCAGGCGCAGGGATACATGCGCTTCCGCCACGACGCGTGCAGCGACCCGTGCCGCGCGAAGCGCCAGGATCAGGTGATCCAGCTGCTGATCCACAAGCTCAAGAGCGACCGCTTCAACGACGCCGTCCACCTGCCGCAGCTGCTCGGCGTCTTCAACAAGGACGTCCAGACGAACCTCACGTTCGACGAGGAGAAGTCGCTGGCGCTCGGCTTCGCGGATGCGAACACGGCCGACCTGAGCCACTCCGACGTGATCGGCTACGTCGACACGAAGAACACGGCGTACGGCGGCGAGGTGCTCGTGCCGGACGAGAAGCAGAAAGAACGGCTCGTCGCCGATCTGCTCGGGCCGTACGGAAACGTCACGCCGCCGCCGCGCTCGGCCATCGCCGCGGTGAAGCCCTCGACCGTGCACGTCGTCGTCGACAACGGCAGCGGCATCAACGGACTCGCCGGCAAGGTCGCGACGAAGCTGCAGAAGCTCGGCTACGTCGTCGACGCGATCGGCAACGCCGACAGCTTCACGTACGACGTCACGCAGATTCGTACGGCGTCGCGGGTGCCGTACGTCGGCGAGCGCGTGCGCACCGATCTCGGCGTCGCCGGCGCGGCCGTCGCGCCGTCCGCCGATGCCACGCCGGGTCCGCGCAGCGCGGTGACGATCATCGTCGGCCGCGACTACGCGACCGCGGCGGCGATCACCGCACCGACGCCGTCCGCCGCGCCGCTGCAATAGTGGTGGCTTCGCCTTCGGCGAAGCCTTCGCGTTCGGCCGGAGGCCGCGCCGCGCGCCGCGCGCTCATCGTTGTCGCGCTGCTCGTCGTCGCGGTGCTTCGCGTACGGCGCGCGGCGGCTGTGGCTGAAGACGCGACGACCTGCTTGCGGCCCGCCGTCGTGCTCCGCGGCGCGGACGCGCGCGCGCTCGTCGAGCCGTCGCTCGGCGCGCGCTGGAGCGCGCTGCTCGGGACACGCACGGGCGCCGGCGGGCACGCGGCCGCGGCTCGTCGCGCTGACGTTCGACGACGGCCCCTATCCGGTGACGACGCCGCTGCTGCTGCAGACGCTGCGCGATCTCGGCGTGCCGGCGACGTTCTTCCTCATCGGGCGCGACGCGGAGCAGTTCCCCGACCTCGCGCGCGCGATCGCGGCGTCCGGCGGCGAGATCGCGAACCATACGCTCACGCATCCGGACCTCGACCGCCTGTCGGCGATGGGCGTGCAGCGCGAGCTGCGCGAGGGCGCGGCCGCGCTGGAAGCGATCGCGCCGGAGACCGAGGAGCAGCGCGCGTTCCGCCCGCCGCACGGGCGCTACACGGTGGCCACGATCCTCGCGGCGCAGGCGGCCGGCTACGACACGATCCTCTGGAACGACGACCCCGGCGACTGGCGCGCCGTTCCGGCGGACGCCATCCGCGACCACGTCCTCGCCCACGCGACGGCGCCGGAGATCGTGCTGCTGCACAGCGGGCGCGTCGCGACGATCGCGGCGCTTGCCGGCCGTCGTCGCCGCCTACCGCGCGGCCGGATTCCGATTCGTCACCGTCACCGCGCTGCTGACCGCGGCCGGGGCCGACGCGCTCAACCGTCCGGAGAAGGCGCCGCTGCCGTAACCGCGGGCACCGCGTACGCACGCGCGGTACGATGGAGGAACCGTCCACCGCGCCGAACGGTTGTAGCTCTGTATGGCCTTTCTGAAGACCCTGTTCGACGGCAACGAGCGCGAGCTGGTCAAGCTGCGCCGGACCGTCGAGCGGGTGAACGCCCTCGAACCGTCGATCGCCGCGCTCTCCGACGAGCAGCTCGCCGCGAAGACCGATGAGTTCAAAGCGCGGCTGGCCGACGGCCGCACGCAGGGAACGACGGACAAGGACCTGCTCGACGCGCTGCTGCCCGAAGCGTTCGCGGTCGTGCGCGAGGCCGGAAAGCGGGTCCTCGGCATGCGCCACTTCGACGTCCAGATCATGGGCGGCCAGGCGCTGCACGAGGGCAACGTCGCCGAGATGCGCACCGGCGAAGGCAAGACGCTCGTCGCGACGCTGCCGGTCTACCTGAACGCGCTGACCGATAAGGGCGTGCACGTCGTCACCGTCAACGACTACCTGGCGAAGCGCGACGCCGAGTGGATGGGCCCGATCTACACGGCGCTCGGGCTGACGGTCGGCGTGATCCAGCACGACCTCGACCCCGCGGCGCGCAAGGCCGCGTACGACGCCGACGTCACGTACGTCACGAACAACGAGGTCGGGTTCGACTACCTGCGCGACAACATGGCGTGGGCGCTCGACCAGATGGTGCAGCGCGACCTCAACTTCGCGATCGTCGACGAGGTCGACTCGATCCTGATCGACGAGGCGCGCACGCCGCTGATCATCAGCGGGCAAGGCCACGACGCGACCGAGCTCTACGCGCAGTTCGCGAAGATCATCCCGCGTCTCGTCAAGGACACGGACTTCACCGTCGACCAGAAGTCGCACGCGGTGCCGATCACCGAAGCCGGCGTCGCGAAGGTCGAGAAGATGCTCGGCATCCAGAACCTCTACGACCAGCGCAACCTCGAGCTCACGCACCAGCTGAACGCGGCGCTGAAGGCGTGGCATCTCTTCCACCGCGACCAGCAGTACATCGTCAAGGACGGCGAGGTCGTGATCGTCGACGAGTTCACCGGCCGTCTCATGTACGGCCGGCGCTACTCCGACGGCATCCACCAGGCGATCGAAGCGAAGGAAGGCCTCGAACGTCCGCAGCGAGGACCAGACGCTCGCGACGATCACGTTCCAGAACTACTTCCGCCTGTACGACAAGCTCGCCGGCATGACGGGCACCGCGAAGACCGAGGAGCGCGAGTTCCGCGAGATCTACGGTCTCGCCGTGGTCGTGCTCCCGACGAACATGCCGGTGAAGCGCAAGGACTTCGCCGACATCGTGTACCGCAGCGAGAACGCGAAGTTCAACGCGGTCATCGACGACATCATCGCCGAGCACGAGAAGGGGCGTCCGGTGCTCGTCGGCACGCGCTCGATCGAGAAGTCCGAGCGCCTTGCGCTGATGCTGCGTCGCCGCGGCGTCGAGTGCAACGTGCTCAACGCGAAGTATCACGAGCAGGAAGCGCAGATCATCAAGGACGCGGGCCAGTACGGCGCGGTGACGATCGCGACGAACATGGCGGGCCGCGGCGTCGACATCAAGCTCGGCGAGGGCGTTCCCGCAGCTCGGCGGCCTGCACATCATCGGCACCGAACGGCACGAGTCGCGGCGCATCGACAACCAGCTGCGCGGACGTTCCGGACGCCAGGGCGATCCCGGCACGACGCGTTTCTACATCGCGCTCGAAGACGAGCTGATGCGGCTGTTCGGCCAAGAGCGGCTGCAGAAGATGATGGACTTCGTCAAGTTCACCGACGAGACGCCGATCGAAGCCGGCATCCTCTCGCGCTCGATCGAGAACGCGCAGTCGAAGGTCGAGAACCACAACTACGAGATTCGTAAGTCGGTGCTCGAGTACGACGACGTCATGAACAAGCAGCGCGAGGTGATCTACGGCGAGCGGCGTCGCGTGCTGCAGGGCCAGCCGCTGCGCGACTACTTCATCGACGGGCTGCGCCGCAAAGTCGGCTACGCGGTCGACACCGGCGCTCCCGAAGAGGAGCACCCGTCGGACTGGAACCTCGGCGCGATCCTCGACGAGCTCGAGCTGCTCTTCCCGATCAAGGGCGACGTCTCGGTCGACGAGCTCGAGAAGCTCGACCGCGACGGCATGAAGGAGCTGCTCTTCAACCACGCGCTCGCGGCGTACGAAGAGAAGGAAGCCGAGATCGGCGCGGACATCATGCGGATGGTCGAGTCGCAGTACATCATGCTGCCGATCATCGACCGTCTCTGGGTCGACCATCTCTACATCATGGACGCGCTCAAGAGCGGCATCGGCTTGCGCGGCTACGGACAGAAAGACCCGCGCGTCGAGTACGAAAAAGAGGCGTACGAGATCTTCGAGGATCTCAAGAACAACATCGCCGACGAAGCGATCAAGGCGGTCTTCACCGTACGCATCGAGGCCGCGCCGCCGGAGACGGACCAGCCGGGACTCGGCGAGTTCGTCGCGCCGGGCGCGTACGCGAACGGGCACGGAGCGGCGAACGGCGCGACGCCGGAGTACGCGCCGTTCCCCGCCGCCGAAGCGCAGCCCGCCGCCGCGCCGCGGATGGATCCGGCGACCGCGGAACGGCTGTTAGGCCCGGCGCCGCGCTACGAGGCGACGCAGCTGCACACGAACCTCGGCGACGAGCCGCGCAAGCCGAAATCCGCGCCGCCGGACAAGGTCGGCCGCAACGAGCTATGCCCGTGCGGCAGCGGCAAGAAGTACAAACGCTGTCACGGAGCGGCCGCTTAAGGGTATCGTAACGGCTGCCAATGCAGCCGGAGGCACCCGAGGAACGACTCAGCCCGACGCAGCGGGAAAAGCTGCTGCGTCATCGTCGCGAGCATCCGCGGCTCGCCAGGCGTCGCGAAGCTCGCCGCCATCGCGGCCGAGGTCGTCGGGACCCTCATCGTGACGCTCGGTACCGTCGCGCCGGACGCGATCGATCGCGGGCTCGGCCTGCACCTCGGGTATGCCGTGCGAGCCGCATGCACCGGTATCGCGACGATGATCGTGATCTACGCGTTCGGCACCGTGTCGGGCGCGCACACCAACCCGATCACGACGATCGCGTTCGCGCTGCGTGGCGACTTCCCGTGGTCGCGCGTGCCGCGGTACGTGATCGCGCAGTTCGCCGGCGCGATCGCGGCCGGCGCGCTGGTGCTCGCGATCCTGCACCCGCCGGCGAGCGCGCTGCATGCCGAGATGGTGCTCGGCCCATGGCCGGCGTTCTGGTACGAGATCGTGCTGACCGCGATCCTGATCGTCGTGAACATCTCGACCGCGAACAACGGCCGGATCATCGGCGCGCAGTCGGCGGTCGCGAACGGCGCGACGACGATCTTCGACCGCTGGATCTCGTATCCGATCTCCGGCGGCTCGATGAACCCGGCGCGCACGCTCGGTCCCGCGATCGTCGCCGGCGGCACGGCGACGTGGTGGGTGTACGTGTTCGCGCCGCTGATCGGCGGCGTCGTGGCGGTCGCGCTCGCGTGGCTGATCCAGGGACGTCCGAGCGCGGAGGAAGAGACGAAGCAGCGGCGGCGGCTAGCGGGTCCGCGCGGTATCAGGTGCGCCCCAGCGCGAAGCGGAACGATGGCAGCGTGCAACGGAGCCGGGCCTCGCATGCGATCCCTCTGCTGCTCCTGTGCATTTCGCCGTTTGCATCGATGCCTGCGCCTTCGCTCGCCGCGGTGCCCGCCGCCGCCGCGACGCCCGTCCCCGCCGCGTCGATGTCCCCGTTGCCGTACATCGGCGGCACGCACGCGAGCAGGCTGTGCACGACCGTCCGGGAGACGGTCGCGCCCGTCGTCCTGGGATTGCTCACGTCGGACCGGCTCATCGTCGCGGGCAGGCATCGGTACGACGTGATGGGCGGCGTGATGAAGAGCCACGCCGACGTCATGACCGATCGCGGCTTTGCTCCGAGCGACCCGCTCGACGACCCGCAAGCGGACGTCGAGTTCGGCCGGATCAGGCTCGATCGGGTCGTGAACGCGATGGCGCACGACCTCGTGGTCGTGAACGGTATGCTGCGCGACGACAAGAGGTTTCCGAACCCTCCGCGGACCGGCGACGACCTGCTGGCGCTGCAGCTGCGCGCGCAGCTCCAGGCGACCGCGGACGCGCAGAATGAGGCGCTGAACGTCATCAACGGGGTTCTGGAAACCGACCGGCTCTACGAGATGCGCGGCCGAGCGCTACCGCAGATGGCGCGCCGTAACTGGTACCGGCACGCCGCCGACGCGATCGGCGAGCAGCAGGGCGTCATCGCGCGGTTGGAAACGAAGGTCGACGCCTCGGTGGCGCAGGCCGTCAGCCGATGCGGCGGCGGGAGCGCGCCCTAGAGAACCTGCTCCTGGTGCATGAGCGAGACCGGCAGCGTGATGCTGGCGCTCTGACCGTCGCCGCGCGATGCGGTCAGCGTCAACTGCAGCGTCGTCGCGGTCGGCGGCAAGTTCAGCGCGTTCGCGGTGAACACGCCCTGCCACGTTCCGTTCGCGAGCTGCGAGAGCGTGATCTGCGTGCTCTGCGTTCCGATCTTCAGCTTCGTCACGTTGGTCGTCGTGATCGCGTTGACTTTCACCGTCGAGTTCGGCGTGAGCACCGTCGGCGACAGCTGCGCGTAGAAGATGACCGGCGCATCACCCGGACCGGCGTAGTTGCTCGGCGGCGGCGAGCCGTAGACGTACACGTTCGCCTGCGCGAACGCGGTCGGCGTCGAGAGCGGTGATGCGGACGGCCCGGGCGTCGGCGATCCGGCGGCGAGCGGCACCGGCGAACCGCGCTGCGGAACGGCTTCGCCGTCGCGCGCGCGGTCGACGCCGCCGGCGGCTGCGGCGTCGGGAACTGCACGTTCGGCGGCAGCGTCGGTAGCGGCTGCGGCGTCGGGAGGCCCATGTCCGGCTTCACCGCGCCCGGTACCGTGCTCGTCGCGTTCGGCCCCAGCAAGTGCGGCGTGACGACGATGATCAGCTCGTTCTTCGTGCTCGTGAAGTTCTGATTGCGGAACACGCGGCCCACGAGCGGCAGATCGCCGAGGATCGGAATCTTGTTCTCGGTGCTCTGAATGCTCTCTTCGATGAGGCCGCCGATGACGAGGGTCTCGTTGTCGTGCAGGTGCACCTGCGTTTGCGTGTCGCGCGTCGAGATCTGCGGCACGCTGTTCAGGTAGCCGCTGAGCGAGTTGACGACCGGGTGCAGCGCCACGCTGATCTCGTTGTTCGACGTGACGATCGGCGTGATGTCGAGCGTGACGCCCGTTTGGAACGTCTGCAGCTGCGTCGTCGCGACCGTGCCGGTGCCGCCGCCGACCGTCGTGAGGATGCTGATCGAGTCGCCCGCGCGGATCGTCGCCGTGCGTCCCGGACAACGTCGTGATGCGCGGGTCGGCCAGGACGCGGCCCTTTCCGGTCTGGATCAGCAGGTTGAGCTGCGCCTGCAACGAGAGCCCCGTGCGCGTCAGCGGCTGCAGCGCGATCAGACGTCCCGCCGTGCCGGTGACGGGATTCGGCGTCGGCGCGATCTCGCTGAACGTCGTCGAGATCGAGGTGCCGAGCTGCAGGCCGAGGTTCTTCGACGTGCTCTCGTCGATCTCGAGAATCTCGGTGTCGAGCACGACCGACGGCGGCACGATGTCCAGTTGCGCGATCAGCTCGCTTCGCTGCGCGCACGCTGGGCGGCGTGCCGGTGAGGATGATCTGCTGCGTGCCGTTCGGCACGATGGCGTGCAGTTCGGGATACTGCGGCGCGAGTGCCTGCTGCACGGCCTGTCCGATGTCTTGCGCGCTCGTCGACGATCCGTATCCCGAGCTCGGGATGATCGACTGCAGGTTGATCACCTCGCGCGTGGTCGCGACGCCGCCGCCGATGACGATGTTCCCGGGCTCGCCCGTCGAGTTCGAGGGGCCCGTTCCGTCGATGCGGCCGATACCGTCGGCGATGCGCGCGTGGTCGGCGGCGGTGCCGGTGACCGAGATCGCGTTCAAGCTCGCATCGACGGTGACTTGGACGTCCGGGAACGAACGGCGAATCAAATCCGCGACCGACGTCGCGTCCGTGTTCTTGAGACGGTAGATCTGCGTGTACCGCGCGCCGAACGCCGGAGCGTCGAGCTGTGCGATCAACGTTTTCGCGCGCGTTGACGTCCTCCGGCGAGCCGCTCAAGCGCGACCGTCGAGCCCGATACCGCGGCGCGAACGTGCGGGATCTCCGCCTCGACGGCACGCGCGACGTCGCGCGGCCGCCGCAGCGAAACCTTCACCGCATCGCTCGCCTGCGGCACCGCGGCCGGCGGGCGGCGTCGGAGCGTCGATGCCGGCGACCAGGTTCTTGATCTGCGCGATGTCGGGCGGCGTCGCGTTGACCAGCATCGACGTCTTCGAGACGACGGTGATCTTCGCGGTCGGATACAGCGCGCGGAGTCGCGCCGCGACGACGGATGCCGACTGCGAGTGCACCGCGATCGCCTCGGTCGTGGGCTTCGTCGCGTCGCGCACGTCGAGGCCCGTCGCGATCGCGCGCGCGCCTTGGATGTCGATCGCGGATCCGTCGAGCACGAGGCTGTTCGAGGAGCGGTCCGTCGTGACGGACAGCGCGGGATACAGCTTGTGGACGACCTGCGCCGCGCGCGACGCCGGCACGATCGCGAGCGGAACGACGACCGACATCTGCGACGACACCGTGACGGTGCGCGCTTCGCGCGTGCAGCGCAGCCGCATTTGCGAGCACACCGCGTGCACCGCTTCGTCGGCGGTCACGTCGTGCAGCGTGAGGTTCACGTTGCCGCGCACGTCCTCGCCCATCACGATGCTCAGGTGCGCGAGGTCGCCGATGCGCAGCAGCACCGTGCGGACCGACTCTTCGTGCGCGACGACGGAGACGCGCTTCGTGCCGGGTTGGGCGCGGCGGCGCCGCAAACGCGCCGGACGCAATGAAGCTCGCCGCCAGCGTAAACGCGGCGACGGCTGTGCGAGCCTGCTTGAACGCAGCCCTCTTCAGCCTCACGCCCCTTCCTTTCGACGGGCGCGGCCGATTCCGGCTTGCCTGCGTTAGGCTGGCGTGCGAATTGGCTGGGAAACGCCGCGGGCCAGGACGAGCCGGACGTCGCGAACCGCGCCGATCGCCGCCTCGACGTCGCCCGCGACCGCGACGAGATCGGCGTGCGAGCCCGCGCGGATCGTGCCGAGCCGGGCGTCGCGCAGCACGGCCCCGGCCGTCGACGTCGCCGCGCGAAGCGCCTCGATGGGCCGCAGGCCGTGCGCGACCAGCAGCTCCAGCTCGCGCGCGTTCTCGCCGTGCGGAAAGACGCCGATGTCGCTGCCGTTCGCGATCGTCACGCCGGCCGCGCGCGCGTGCTCGAACGCGCGGCGCTTCCCGGTCACGGCCGGATGATCCGGCGGAAGGTTCCGGATCCGCTCGAGCGCTTCGTACGCGGCGAGGGTCGGCACGTACGCGACGCCGCGCTCGGCCATGAGCGCGAAGCCGTCCGGCGTGCCCTCGTTGCCGTGCTCGATCGTCTGCACGCCGGCCGCGGCGGCGCGGCGCAGCCCTTCGGCCGTCGTCGCATGCGCCGCGACCGGAACGCCGGCGTCGTGCGCGACGCGGACGATCAGCGCCAGCTCGTCGCGCGAGAACGTCGGGCGCGCGTCGTTCGCCGGGCCGAAGCGATAGTCGGCGTACACCTTGATCCAGTCGGCGCCGCGTGCGATGTGCGCGCGCGTCACGCGCAGGATCGAGTCCTCGCCGTCGACCTCTTCCGCGCCTTGCGGAACGCAGCAGTTCGAGTGGAAGCCGGTCGGCCCGTACGTGCCGCGCGCGACGATCGCGCGCGTGACGCACGCGATGCGCGGGCCGGGGATGACGCCTTCGTCGACCGCGCGTCGCAGCCCGACGTCCGCCTCGCCGGCGCCCTCGGTCCCGAGGTCGCGCACGGTCGTGAAGCCCGCCTCCAGCGTCCGGCGTGCCGCGACGACCGCGCGCGCCACGCGAAACGACTCCGAATCGCGCAGCACCTGATCGGCCCACGAGCGCTCTTCGTACGGGTGGAGCAGCAGGTGCGTGTGCAGGTCGATCAGCCCGGGCAGCAGGACGGCGGCCGGGAGATCGATCACGTTCGCGCCGTCGGGCACGCCGAGCGACGCGCCCGCATCGACGATCGCTGCGCCGTCGACGAGCACCGACCAGCGCGCGTGGAAGGCGTCCCCGTCGAAGACCGCGCGCGGACGGATCAGCGTGAGCACGGGGGCGGTGTTCCGATCGGAAGACCCAAATACCTCAGGTGCGCGACCGAGCAGCGTACGCACAGCGACACGATGCACATCAACTCGATGCCGAACGGCTGCGACGTCGGCGGCCGCGCGCCTCTCGAACGCTGCGATGAACGTGTATCCGCATCGTACGCGCGCGCGCGGCGGGTAGGGCGGGGCGCGCGGAGCCCGAACCGGACCGGTGTGTCCGACGCGCAAGTTGCCGCCATCGACCGTGCCCGCGAGCGCCTGAGCGCGCTCGAGGTGCGTCTTTGACGACTCCTCCCGACGGCGCACGGTAGCCGAGCTCGAAGCGCGTTCGCGCGCCGACGATTTCTGGAACGATCCCGAGAAGGCGCGCGGCGTGATGAAGCGCATCGCGGACCTGCGCTCGGACATCGAGGCCGTCGACGCGGTCGACGCCGCGCTGAACGACGCCTCCGAGATGCTCGAGGTGCTCGGCGACGAGGAAGGCGCGGAAGCCGAAGCGGACGCGATGATCGCGCGCGCCCTCACCGCGCTCGACGAGCTCGAGATGGGGGCGAACTTCGATCGTCCGTACGACTCGCACGGCGCCATCGTCACGATTCGCGCGGGCGCCGGCGGAACCGACGCGGCCGACTGGACGCAGATGCTCGGGCGCATGTACGTGCGCTGGGCGGAGAACCACCGCTACGACGCACAGATCGTCGAGGAGATGCCCGGCGACGAAGCGGGACTGCGCTCGATCACGTTCATCATCCGAGGCAAGAACGCGTACGGCATGCTCGAGAGCGAACGCGGCGTGCACCGCCTCGTGCGCATCTCGCCGTTCGACAACCAGGGACGGCGACAGACGTCGTTCGCGGAGGTCGACGTCGTGCCCGAGATGGAGGACGGCGACGGCGATCTCGAGATCAAGCCCGACGACATCAAGGTCGAGACGTTCAAGGCGAGCGGCGCGGGCGGTCAGTACGTCAACAAGACCGAATCCGCCGTGCGCGTCTACCATCTGCCGACGGGGATCGTCGTCGCCTCGCAGCAGGAGCGTTCGCAGATGCAGAACCGCGACGTCGCGATGAACATCCTGCGCGCCAAGCTCGGACAGCGCGTGCGCGAGGAGCAGGAGGCCAAGCTCAACGAGCTGCGCGGCGACCGCATGGCGAACGAGTGGGGCTCGCAGATTCGCAATTACGTGCTGCACCCGTACCAGATGGTGAAGGACCTGCGCACGAACGTCGAGACCGGCAGCGCGCAGGCGGTGCTCGAAGGCGACCTCGACGGCTTCATCTGGCCGTACCTGCACAACCGCAACAAGTACGCGCCGCGCCACAGCGCGGCGTAGCGGGATGGCCGATGCGTCCGTCAGTCGCGTCGACGTCGTGGTCGTCTGCTGGAACGACAAGGCGAAGATCGCGACGGCGCTCGACTCCGTGTTCGCGCTTCCCGAGGTGCGCGAGGACCCGAACTTCGCGCGTGTCGTCGTCTCGGACAACGGCTCGGCGGACGGCTCGCGCGAGTTCATCGCGCGGCGGTACGCGGGCCGCGTCCAGATCGTCGAGAACGGCGCGAACCTCGGGTTCGCCGCCGCGTGCAACCGCGCGTTCGCGGCGACCTCGTCGCCGTACGTCTTCCTGCTCAACCCGGACGCCGAGGTCAAGCCCGGGGCGCTGCGCGAGATCGTCGCCTTCATGGACGCGCATCCGAGCGCCGGCATCGCGGGCTCGCGGATCTACAACTACGACGGCTCCGTGCAGCAGTCGGTCGGCGAGTTCGACACGTGGGCCGGTGCGTTTCTGCGCTCCAGCGCGTGGGGCGAATGGCCTGTGCTGCGGCGCTATGCGAACGGCGCGAGCTTGCGCGAATTCGCGTACGACGCGTCGCGCCGCGTCGATCTTGCGATCGGCGCCGCGCTCGCGATCCGGCGCGCGATGATCGACGCGATCGGTGCGTTCGACGAACGCTTTTTCCTCTACCATGAAGAGGTCGACCTCGCGAAGCGCGCGGCCGGCGCGGGATGGGAGACGTGGTTCGTGCCGGCGAGCGAGGCCGTGCACGAAGGCATGGGCTCCGCGCGCGGTCAGTACAACGTCGAGAAGCGCAAGCAGACGTCGCGCCGGAAATACTGGATCAAGCACCACGGGCGTGCATGGTACTACGCGCTCGTCGGTGCGCTCGCCGGACGCTACGCGCTGTACGCGGGCGCGGTCGCGGGCGCCGTCATGCTGGGCCGCCGGCTCTTGCGTTGATGCCGCTTGCCCCGGATGCCGTCACGACGTTCGAGCGCGTGGAAGGCTATCGCGTCGTGCGGTCGTTCGGCTACGCATACGGGCACGCGAGCCGCCCGCGCAACGTGCTGCGCGCGACGTTCCGCACGATCGGCGCGCTGATCGGGCTCAGTCCCGATCGAGTACCTGACCGATGCGGAGCGCACGCGCGCCGAGTCGCTGGACGCGCTCTTGAAGAAGGCGGAGGGGCTCGGCGCGAACGGCGTGATCGGCTTGCAGTTTCAAGCATCCGAAGGTCCCGACGGCTCGACGCGCGTGCTCGCGTTCGGCGAGGCGGTGCTGCTCGAACGCCTGCGTCCGCCCTCGGAGGGCGCGTGAGCCTGGAAGAACGCGCGCGGCGTCAGCGCGAGCTCGACGTTCTCGCGGCGGCCGTCGCGCAGTGCCGCCTCTGCGGCATCGGCGCGACGCGCACGAACGAGCGTCTTCGGCGAAGGCGATCCGTGCGCGGCGCTGATGGTCGTCGGCGAAGGCCCGGGCGAGACGGAAGATCGTCTCGGACGGCCGTTCGTCGGACGCGCCGGCGAGCTGCTCGATCGCATGCTGCTCGCGATCGGTCTGCCGCGCGAAGACGTGTTCATCTGCAACACCGTGAAGTGCCGTCCGACGCTCGACACCGGTGACGCGCCTCGCGAACCGCGCGCCCACGCCGGACGAGATGCGCAACTGCCGCGCGTACCTGGACCGCCAGATCGAGGCGATCCGCCCGCGCGCGATCCTCGCGCTCGGTGCGCCTGCCGCGAAGTCGTTCATGGGCGAGAGATTCTCGATCACGAAGCAGCGCGGCCGCTGGTTCGACGGGCCTTCCGGCATCCCGGTGATCGCGACGTTCCATCCCGCGTACATCCTGCGTCAAACGGGCGGCGCGATGAGCGAGGTCAAGCGCCTCGTGTGGGCGGACTTGCGGCAAGTCCAGGCGCGGTTGGCCGAGCCGGTCGCCGTCCCGGAAGCGAGCCCGGAACAAGCCTCACTGTTCGAACGACCGCGCTCCTAAAAATTTAATTTTCGGCGCGGAACATTCTCCTATGGAAATAGTAGAATACCCATAGCGATCGATCGCCCGTATCACCGCCGTACCGGAGGAAGGTTCCCCATGCGCCTTACCGGAGCCGTGGCATGCCGGTCGTTCGCCGGATGCCTGCTCGTCCTCAGCCTCGCCGCGCCGGCTGCCGCACAGCCGCCGCCGACGGTCCTCGATCTTGCGATGCAGCAAAAAAATCTCACGACGTTCGTCGCCGCGGTTCACGCCGCCGGCCTCGACGACATGCTCCGCGGCCCCGGGCCGCTGACCGTCTACGCGCCGACCGACGACGCGTTCGCGAAGATGCCCGTCGCCGAGCGCCAGGCACTCCTCAGCAACCCCGACCGCGCGCGTGCGCTCGTCCTCGGTGTCGTCGTGAAGGACCGCATCCTCATGCACGACGGCGATCGCAGCGTGACGAGCGGGTACATCGCGAGCGCCGGCGGGCGGCAACCTGACGTTCGCGCTCGACGGCGACCAAGCGCCGACCGTCAACGGCGCGCACCTCGTGCGCGCGGACTTGCGCGCGGGCAACGGCTCGCTCGACGAGATCGACCGCGTGCTCGACAAGTAGCCGAAACGACGCGCGCGGCATGGTAGAATAGCGCGTCATGCCGCGCGCCCGCGATCTTTGGATCGACGAGAAAGCGCGCCGCGCCGGATACGAGAACGGCGCGGCGCTTCTTTCGTCGCACGCTCTGAAGACCTATCGCGCTGAGCAGCTCTACCGCGCCGCGACGAAACAGCTCGTCGACGACCTCGACGCAATCACGACCCTGCCGAAGGAGACGCGCGCGGCGCTCGCCGCCGGCGGCTTCGCGCTCGATGCGGTGGAGCCCGTGGTGATCCAGCGCTCGAACGACCGCCAGACGACGAAGGGCCTCTTCCGGCTTCACGACGGCTTCGAGGTCGAGGCGGTGCTGATGGAGCACCACGGCGGCCGCAACACCGTCTGCATGTCATCGCAAGCCGGCTGCGCATACGCGTGCGCATTCTGCGCGACCGGGCAGGCGGGTTTTTCGCGGAACCTTACCGCGACGGAGATCTTCGATCAGGTTCGCTACTTCGCGAAGCAGCTCGCGCGGGCCGGCCGCAAGGTCACCAACGTCGTCGCGATGGGCCAGGGCGAACCATTTGCCAATTTTGAGGCGGTGATGGACGCCGTCGCGCTGCTGAACGATCCGCACGGATTCGGATTGGGCCACCGGCACATCACGATCTCGACGGTGGGCCTCGTCGACAAGATCGACCGGTTCGCGGACGCGCACACGCAGGTCAACCTCGCGATCTCGCTGCACGCGCCGACCGATGCGACGCGCTCGACGATCATGCCGGTGAACCGCAAGTTCTCGACCGCCGAGCTCATGGCTGCGGTCGCGCGGTACGTCGCGAAGACGAAGCGCAAGGTGTTCTTCGAGTACGTCATGCTCGCCGGCGTGAACGACTCCGACCAGCACGCGCGCGATCTGGCCCGGCTGATGAAGGGCCCGCTGTACCACGTCAACCTCATCCCGTACAACGCGACGCCGGACGCCGCCGTGCGCGGCAGCGACGATGCGCGCATCTGGGCGTTCGCGAAGCTTCTTGAAGAGGCCGGCGTCGCCGTGACCGTACGCACGCCGATGGGCCGCGACATCGCAGCCGCGTGCGGACAGCTCCGCGCGCAAACGCAGCCGCGAGCGGCTCGGGCAGCGATCGCGTAGCGGTCGCGAACCGCGGCTAGATGTGGACTACCTCGTCCTTATGCAGCGTGCCTGGAGAGACGATCCGCGCTATCAGGACGTCGAAGGCGTCATCTATCATTATCCGGAGCGCTATTTCGCGCTGATCGCCGGATACGAACGATTCGTCTACTATCGTCCGGCGCGTGATGCGCAACGCTCGGAAATCAGTAGCTACATCGGCTGCGGAACGTTGGGAGTGCCGGCCCGAGGCGTGCCGCTGTTCGACGCGTCGTGAAGGACCGTAACGGGCCGGACGCCGTTGCCGTCGTCGTCCTGCGTCGCTCGCCGGTGGGCTCGGCAGCGGCTGCGGGCGACGATGCCGAGGTCCTCTTGCTGCGTCGCGCGGGCGGCGCGTTCGCCGGTGCGTGGACCGTCGTGATGGGCGGCGTCGAAGACGCCGAGACCGGCGTCGATGCCGCGCGGCGGGAGCTGCACGAAGAAACCGGGCTCGCGCTGCAGACGCTCTTCACGGCGGGCGAGATGGATGCGTTCTACGATCCCGTGCGCGATCGCATCGTGCACGTGCCGTTCTTCGTCGCGTACGTCTCACCCGGAGACGTCGTGCTCGAAGAGGACGTCCACGACGAGCACCGCTGGGTGACGTTCCGCGAAGCCGCGGAGATGCGTCGAGTTTCCCGCGCAGCGCCGCATCCTGGCCGAGATTCGGCGTGCGTTCGTCGAGCGCACGCCGCGGCCGTGGCGCACGATCCGGGGTACGAACGCGGGATGAGTTCCGGAACGCCGATCGCGGAGCACGAGGTCGAGCAGGTCGAGAGCCGTCAGCGTCCGCGGTCCGCCGTCATTTTCGAGACGATTCGTCGCGACGGCGAGGACGAGTACGGGCGTGCGTCGCTGTCGCTGTTCTTGTCGGCGATCGCGGCCGGCGGGTCGATGACGTTTTCGATGGTGACGATGGGCGTGCTGCAGGCGCACCTTCCCGACGGGCCGTGGCGGCATCTCGTCGCGTCGTTCGGATACACCGTCGGATTCCTCATCGTGATCCTCGGGCGGCAGCAGCTGTTCACCGAGAACACGCTTACGCCGTTGCTGCCGTTCTTCTACAAGCCGACGCACTGGCGGTTCCGGCAGCTGGTGCGGCTCTGGACCGTCATCCTCGCCGGAAATCTCATCGCGACGGTGGCCTCGTCGGCGTTCGTCGCATTCAGCGGCGCGTTCTCGCCGGACGTGCTCGCGTCGTTCGACTCGCTCGCACGAACGGCGGCGCAAGGCCCGTTCCTGGTGCTCTTCACGAAGGCGATCTTTGCCGGGTGGCTCATCGCTCTGATGGTGTGGCTGCTGCCGCTCGCCGAAACTGCGGCGCCGTTCGTCATCATCGTGCTGACGTACGTCATCGCCGCCGGGGGATTCGGTCACATCATCGCCGGTTCGGTCGACGTGCTGTACGGCGCATGGCACCATGCGATCACGTGGAGCGACGCGGTCGGCTTTCTCGTTCCGACGCTGCTCGGAAACTGCGTCGGCGGCGTCGCGCTGGTCGCCGCCGTGTCGAGCGGAGAGATCGCGACCGAGAACGACAACCTCGGGCGCAACACGTAGCTACGGCGGCGGCGGCTTCTCGTCGTGCGCGTCGAGCTTCACCAGCCGGATGCCGCGCAGCGTGTCGTGCTCGATATGAATACGCGACGGACAGCAGTTTGCGTCGTTGCCGAGGTACACCGGCGTGCGCACCTCGAGCCGTCCGCCGGTCACGCTGATGCCCAGATGTCCCGCCGGGCTCGGGATGTAGCCGACGAAGCGCGTGCGCCCGTCGATGACGGTGTAGATCAGCGAAGCGAACACCGTCCCGCTGCCTCCTGAATCGAGCGGCACGATCATCACGCGCTGGCCGTTCGCAAGCGTACCTTGCCGCGAGAGGTCGGCCGACACGAAGCCTTGGACGTCCGTGCCGGAGAGCTTGACGTACTCGCCTTTGCGCCAGGGTTCCGGGTTCGCGGCGCGGACGACCTGCGGGGTCGTCTTGAGCCACGCCTGCAGCGCCGCTTCGGTCACGCCGTCCATCAGTGTGCCACCTCCACCAAGCCCGCGACGCCGAGCACGTACACGGCGAGGACGAGGATCGAATCGATTCCCGCGCCGAGCAACAAGCGGTTCGACCGCAAGATCACACCGACGCAGTAGATCGCGGTGAGCAACGCGCCGAGTGCCGTGATGTACAGGTCCGGCGCCTGCGCATCGGGGAGCAACGGCTTGTTGGAGAGCAGCGTTCCGAACAGGAAGAGCACCGGCAAGAACGCATTGCCCGCCACGATGTCGCTCATCGCGAGCTCGTACTTTCCGGCGCGCACCGCGGAAAGTCCCGTCGTCAGCTCCGGCAGTGCCGTGACGGCCGCCAGGACCGTGGCGCCGAAAAGCACGCCCGTCATGTGAAAGCGGGTCGCCGCGACGTCGCTTGCGAGCGCGAGCACGACGCCGCACACGAGCGTCGCGAACGCCGCGAGCGCGAACCACGCGACGAGCTGCCCGATCGGACGGGGCGTGTGCGCGGGCGCGACGATGCGAGAGCGTTCCGCCAGCTCCTCGCGCGCGGCACGCCACGCCTTGCGGTCCTCGTTGTGCTGCACGATCCAGAGGCTCGCAAGCCACACGATAACGATCGCGATTTCCGCCGGCGTCGTGCGCGCGAAGATCAGCGTGCGCGGCGACAGCGCGCCCATCACGCAGAGCATGAGGATCACGATGAGGGCGAGTCCCTGCAGCACGATGTTCAGCGAGCCGACGACCGACGTGAGCGGCGGGTGCGAGCGCAATCCGGGCCCGTCGAGAATGACGAGCACGACCGTCTGGATCGCGATGCCGCCGAGGATGTTGCCGACGGCGAGCGTGAGATCGCCCGTGTACGCGCCGGCGCACACGATCGCGACCTCGGGGAGATTCGTCGCGATCGCGAGGAACACGGCGCCGCCGAGCCCTTCGCCCCAGCCGAAATGCGCGTCGATCGCGTCGGTCGTGAACGCCAGGATGCCGCCGGCCCACCAGATCACGATGCCCGCGAGCACGAAGAGCAGGAGCACGAGCGGCGTCGACAGGCTGCTCACGCGCCGAAGCGTTCCCCGGAATGCGCTGGATCAGCCGCGGACCGTGAAGCCCGCGCGGCGCTCATGGCGCGGCGGGGCGCCGACGGTGAAGCTCACGGCGTCGCTGTGTCCGCCGTCGTCCGCACGCAGCGTCCAGCGCCCGCGCGCCAGCGCCAGCGTCCAGCGCGCGCCGCGCGCCGTCAGTCGCCGGCCGTTCAGCCGCCACGCCGGATGCGACGCGCCGCGTGCGATCACCGCGATGCGCGCGCCGCGCGCGTCGACGAACAGGTCGCCGTCCTGCGGAGCGACGATGCGCAGGCCGTCCGCGCGCGACGGCGGCTGTGCCGCGAGCCATGCGTCGTACTGCCTTCCGAGCGGCTTCGGCGGCGCATTCCACGCGCGCAGATCGCGCGCGTCGAGCCACTCGCCGACGACGCTGTCGCACGACGGGGTCGGCCGCACGCCGGTCGTCGCGCACATCGGCCGTCGCACGTACCCGGGCGGCGCGTCGAACCCATCGGGCATCCGCCGCTGCGCGACGTACCGTACGATGCGGTTCCACAGCGGCGCCGCGCCGGTCACACCGCTGACGTGCTGCATCGGCGCGCCGTCGAAGTTGCCGGCCCACGTTGCGACGGTGACGTCGCGCGTGTAGCCGACGGTCCACGTGTCGCGGAAATCGGACGACGTGCCCGTCTTCACCGCGCTGGGGAACGGCGTGCGCAGCAGCGATGCGACGCCGAAGGCGCGCGCGCGAGCGTGCGCATCCGCCAGGATGTCGGTGACGAGCGACCATTCCGAGCGCACGCCGATCGGCGCCGCGTCGCCCACCTGCACGCCGGCGGCCGTCGCATGCGCGCGTACGTCCGCAATCGCGTGCACGCGCACCGCACGTCCGCCGTTCGCCGCCGTGGCGTACGCGCCGGCGAGCTCCTCGAGCGTCACCTCGCCGTCGCCGAGCGCGAGACCGAGTCCGTAATGGTCGGCGTCGTCGCGCAAGTGCGCGAATCCGAGCGCATGCAGCCGCGCGAGAAACGCCGGCACGCCGACGTCGCTCAGCACGCGCACGGCCGGCACGTTCAGCGAGTCCGCGAGCGCGATGCGCGCGCGCACGGGGCCGGCGAAGCGTTCGCTGTAGTCGCTCGGGCTGTACGACTCCATCCCGGGAATCGCGTACGTCGTCGGCACGTCGGCGAGGATGGTGGTCGGGCGCGCGATACGGCGTTCGAAGGCGAGCTCGTACAGGAACGGCTTCAGCGTCGATCCCGGTTGGCGCAGCGCAGCGACGCCGTCGTTCTTCCCCGAGCGCGAGCGCGCGAAGTAGCCCGCCGAGCCGACGTACGCGAGGATCGCGCCGTCGCGGTTGTCGACGACGATCGCCGCGCCGTCGCGCACGCCGCGGTCGCGCAGCGCGCCGACGACGTGCTCCGTCGCGTTCTCCGCGAACGCTTGCAGCGCGCCGTCGATCGTCGTGCGCACGCGGACGGTCGACGGCGGCAGGCTTCCGGCGAGCCGCAGCAGCAGCTGCGGCGCGGCGCCGATGCCCTCGCTGCGCGGCAGCACGTCGATGCGTTCGTCCGTCGCGCGCGCCGCGTCGGTCGCGCTCGCGGCGCCGGTCGCAACCATGCGCGCAATGATCTCCCGCCGCCGCGCTTCGAGCGCCGCAGGATGCTCGTACGGATCGAGCTCCTCCGGCGCGTTCGGCAGCGCGGCGAGGAACGTGGCGTGCGCGAGATCGAGCTCCGAGGCCGGCGTACCGAAGTACGCGCGCGCGCCCGCCTCGACGCCGACGAGGTCGCCGCCCATCGGCAGCCGGTTCACGTACGCTTCGAGGATCGTGCGTTTCGTGCAGCCGAGCTCGATGCGCTGCGCGAGCACCATCTCTTCGAGCTTGCCGAGCGGCGTGCGCGGCAGGTCCCAGCGCAGGCGCGCGAGCTGCATCGTGATCGTCGAGCCGCCCGACACGATGCGCCGCGCGCGCAGCATCTGCCACGCCGCGCGCGCGAGCGCGACCGGATCGACGCCGTCGTGCGCCGCGAAGCGCGCGTCCTCCGCCGCGACGATCGCGCGCGTGAAGCGCGGCGAGACGCGGTCGAGCGGCACGCGCACCGCGTGCTCCGTGTCGCGCGCGAGCACCGTGCCGAGCGGCACGCCCGTGCGGTCCTCGAACACGACGGCGTTCGCGCCGCCCGCGAACGCGTGCGGGCCGATCGGACGCAGCGCCCACGCCGCGGCCGCGGCGACGACGACGGCGCCGAGCTTCGCGAGCGGGACGTTGCGGAAATGGAGCATGCTCGGTGTGTCGAAGGGCCGCGAGGTGCGTATGTTTGCGCGGCGCGTTCCTCGTCTTCGCCGCGTCGGCCGCCGCGTTCTTCGCCACGGCGTGCTCTCCGCATGCCCCGCACCGCGCCGCTGGCGGCGGTCTCGCCGCTGCCAGCGCCGTCGCCCGCGCCGTCAGGCCTCATCGCGTCCGTCACGCCGACTGGCGACGCGAGCACCACGTCGCAGATCCTCGTGCGCTTCACGGGCGACGTCATCCCGCTCCAGAGCCTCGAAACGCCCGACGAGAACGCGATCCTCGCGCACTTCGCGATCGAGCCCGCGCTGCCGGGACGCTTCCGCTTCCTGACGCCGCGGATGATCGGCTTCGAAGCGGACGCGGCGTGGCCGCCCGCGACGCGCGTGCGCGTGACGGTGACGAAGGGGCTGCGCGATCTGCGCGGCCGCGCGCTCGCGGACGATCTCGCGTGGACGTTCCAGACGCCGGAGATCGAGATCGCCGGCCTGCCCGGCCAGAAATCGGCCGACGGCAGCAACGCCGACGACGAAGATCAGAACGCCCCCGTGACGCTGCATCCGACGATCTCGCTCACGTCGAACGTCGCGCTCGACGTGCAGTCGCTCGCCGCGCACGCGTCGCTTCGTCCGCGCGGCGTGCGCGAACGCGACGCCGATCCCGCTCGTCGTGCCGCCGAACACCGCGTCGCCGACGGTCGACGCCGACCGCGGAGCCCGAGGTGCAGTTCGACCCTTCGCAGCAGCCGTGGCAGTACGCGCTCGTCCCGGACCAGCGATCTGACGAAGGGCACGCAGTACGACATCACGATCGCCGCAGGCGTCGCGCCGCGCGACGGCAACGTGCCGACGTCGTACGACGCGCGACGGCGTCGTCACGACGTTCTCGGCAGCTGCGTTTCACCGGCGTGCTCGACGACGCGCGCGCGCAGCCGCTTCACGAGCGGCCAGCCGACGCTCGTGTTCACGACGCCGATCGATCCGAAGTCGATCGGCGCGATCACGCTCTCGCCCGCGCCGTCGAAGGGCTCGACGCCGTTCGCCGCGCTCGGCGACAACCGCGTCGCCGTCAACACCTCGCTGCTCGCGCCGCGCACGACGTACACGGTCGCCGTCGGCCCGGGCGTCGCGGACACGTTCGGCCAGAAGCTCGGCCGCGCCGACAGTGCGACGATCCGAACCGGCGACCTTTCGCCCGACGTGTGGGCGCCCGACGGCCTGAACCTCTTTCCGTCGAGCCGCGACGTCCGGCTGAACGTCATCGCCGTAAACGCGCCGCCGGTGCGCGCGACGTTCCGCGCGCTGCAAGCCCGACGACGTCGTGCTGAACGACGACCCGTCGCCGTACGAGACGCTCGCCGATCCTGGGCGAGGGTGGCGCATGGCCTGCGTTCGACGCGAGCGGCACCGCAGAACGTCGAGCGCACGATCGAAGTGCCGCTGCGCGCGAAGCTCGGCGCGCCGGCCGGCGCGCTCGCGTACGGCGTGACGGCGCAACTGCCCGGCCGTCACGATCCGTTCGTCGCCGCGGGCGTCGTGCAGCTCACGAATCTCGGCGTGTTCGCGCAGTTCTTCCCCGACGATGGCCTCGTGCGCGTGAACCGCATCTCGGACGGCACGCCGGTCGCGCGCCGCGCGCGTCGAGGTCTATCCCTCGCAAGCCGACGCCGACACGAAGTCCGCCGGCGAACGCATGCGCCACGACGACCACCGACGCCACGGGCGTCGCGCGCTTCGCGAAGGCGGCGTTCGCGCGCTGCGCCGCGACCGACAAGGGCGACAACTCGGCACCGCCGTTCGTCACGATCGTACGCGACGGCGCCGACTGGACGTACGTGCGCACGAACGACGGCACCGGCGGCTACGCCGGCGACTTCGTGAACCTCTGGTCGTCGGCGACGCCGATCGAGCGCGGCACGATCTTCTCCGACCGTTCGCTCTACCAGCCCGGCGAAACCGCGCAGATGACGGCCGTCGGATGGTTCCTCGTCGACGGCGTTTTGCAGCGCGGCAGAGCGCCGTCGTACGCGCTCACGCTCGAGTACCCGAGCGGCGAGAAGCACGATCTCGGGCGGCGGGCACTCGACGCGTTCGGCGAGTTCACGATCCCCGTCGTGCTGCGCGCCGACGCGCCGCTGGGCTACTACACGCTGCACGCCGCCGCCGGCAACGGCGAGACGATCTCGGGAACGTTCCGCGTCGCGCAGTTCAAGCCGCCGAACTTCAAGGTCGACCTCGCGCTCGACCACGACACGGCGCAGCGCGGCGCGACGGTGACGGGCACGGCGACGAACGCGTACCTCTTCGGCGCGCCGCTGACGGGCGCGTCGACGGCGTTCACCGTGACGCGCTCGCCCGCGTCGTTCACGCCGAAGAATCGCGACGCGTACACGTTCGGGCAGCAGTGGTTCTGGCCGGAGCAGCAGCCCGACGCGTCGACCGACGTGCTGCAGTCGACGGCGACCGTCGACGCCAGCGGCCGCAGCGCGGTCAGCGTCCCGGTCGCGGCCGACCTGCCGTACGCGATGACGTACGAGGTCGACGCGGAGACGACCGACGCGTCGAACGTCGCCGTCGCCGACAGCAAGTCGTTCACCGCGCTGCCGTCCGACACGCTGATCGGCCTGAAGACCGACGATGTCGGCAACGCGGGCACGCCGCTCACCGTCACCGTGCTCGCGACCGATCCGTCGGGTGCGGCGAAGCCGGGCACCGCGGTGCACGTCGAGCTGCAGCGCGCGGACTACACGAACGCGACGCAGATCATCGAAGGCTCGGAGCAGGCGGTGCAGTCGGTGTCGTACACGACGGTCGCGAGCGCCGACGCGACGAGCGCGCAGAACGACGTCACGGTGAAGCTGACGCCGCCGAAGCCGGGCACGTACCGCGTGCGCGCGACGCCGGCCGGCGCGACCGACGCCGCAGGCGAGACCGACGCGCAGGTCTACGTCGGCGGCGGCGGC
This sequence comes from Vulcanimicrobiota bacterium, assembly GCA_963841685.1. Classification (GTDB taxonomy): domain Bacteria; phylum Vulcanimicrobiota; class Vulcanimicrobiia; order Vulcanimicrobiales; family Vulcanimicrobiaceae; genus Vulcanimicrobium. Next base: position 772,566 of record CAWJDU010000001.1, on the reverse strand, counting down.
GAGACCACGTGGTACGCGCGCGACCCGAACCTGCTGACGCTGAAGCTCGACAAGACGTCGTACAAGCCGGGCGACGTCGCGACGGTGCTCGTGCAGTCGCCGTTCCCGCAGGCCGAGCTGCACGTCATGGTCGTTCGCCACGGCGTCCTCTGGGAGACGACGCAGCGGACGAGCAGCGCCGCGCCGACGGTGCGCTTCACCGTGACGCCCGACATGCTCCCGAACGCCGTCGTGCAGGCGTTCGTCGTGCGCCGCGGCGCGCCGCCGTCGAACGATTCCGGCCGACGGCGGCAACGCGCTCGCGCGCACGGGCTTCGCGGCGTTCGAGGTCGCGCTCGACGCGCAAGTACGTCACCGCGACGGTCGCGCACCGACGCTTCGGTGCTGCAGCCCGCCGCGCGGCAGACCGTGCACGTGCACGTCGCCGACAAGCGCGCGCAAGCCGGTGCAAGGCGCGGTGACGCTGATGGTCGTGAACGATGCGGTGCTGAACCTCACCGGCTACCGCCCGCCCGACCTCGTGAAGCAGATCTACGCCGACCAGCCGATCTCGACTCGCTACGCCGACAACCGCACGCAGCTGCAGCTGAAAACGGCGACGCGCCCGCTCGAGAAAGGCTGGGGCTTCGGCGGCGGCCTCTCCGGAGAAGAAGCCGATCCGCGCGTGCGCCGCAAGTTCTCGCCGATCGCGTACTTCGCCGGCTCGCTGCGCACGGACGCGAACGGCGACGCCGTCGCGACGTTCACGCTGCCGGACGATTTGACGACGTGGCGCGTGATGGCCGTCGCCGCGACGCAGGACGGCCGCTTCGGCAACGCCGAGTCAACGTTCCGCACGACGAAGCCGCTCGTCGCGAACCCGGTCGTTCCGCAATTCGCGCGCCCGGGCGACCGCTTCGACGCGGGCGTGTCGATCACGAACGGCACCGGCGCGACGCGGCAACGTGCGCATCGACGCGATCGCTGACGCGGCCCGCTCGCGTTCCTGGTGAACGACAAGCCGGCGCCGAACGACGATGCTCGAGACGCCGCTCGAGCGACATCACGACGGCGTACCGCTTCCCGGTGATCGCGAACGGCACCGGCATCGCGACCGCGACGGTGAAAGTGCGCGGCGCCGGAACGGGCGATGCGTTCGCGATCCCCGTGCCGGTGCGGATCCTCGACGTCAGCGAGTCGGTCGTGCAGACCGGCACGACGCAGACCAGCGCGAGCGTCGGACTGAACGTCGCCGCCGACACGCCGCGCGACGCGGGCGGCGTCGACCTCGACCTCGCATCGTCGCTGATCCCCGAGGTCACCGTCACCGCGAACGATGTGCTGAAAGGCGACGACGCGATCACGCTCTCGATCGCGAGCCGCCTCGCGACGGCGAGCGACCTCGTGATCCTCGGCAAGCGCACCGGATCGGACGTCACCGCGAGCCGCGCCCGCGCGAACGCAGAGATCGCAAGCCTCGCGGCGCTCGCGCGCGCCGACGGCGGCTTCGCGCCGTTCCGCAACGCGGACGCGTCCGATCCGTGGGACTCGATGATCGCCGTATCGGCGCTCGCACGCGCGCACGACGCCGGCATCGACGCCGCGACGCCGCTCCTCGCGAAGTCCCGCGCCTACGCCGCCGCCGTGCTCGGCGACCCGACGAAGTACGCGTCCTGGTGCACGAAGGAGCCGTGCAAGTCGGAGCTGCGTCTGGCCGCGCTCGTCGCGCTGTCGGATGCAGGCGACCGGCGCACGGACCACCTGAGCGACATCGACGCGCAGCGCACGAACCTATGCTTCGCCGATCAGGTTCGGCTCGCGCGGCTGCTCTCGCAAGTGCCGGGTTACGGTGCGGCCGCGGCGGCGCTGTCGAAGACGATCGAGCAGCAGATGTACTCGACGGGCCGCGGTGCTGTGGTGAACCTGCCGGCGCGGTACACGTGGTTCGATCAGCCGGTCGTCGCGCAAGCGGAGACGTTGCGGCTCGAGCTCGTGCGCAACGCGTCCGGCGACACGCTGGACGGACTCACGCGAACGCTGCTCGGCATGCGCCGCAACGGCTCGTTCGGCTGCGCCTGTCAGAACGCGGCGGCGCTCGACGCGCTCGTCGACGTGGCGTCGCGCGAAATGCCCGCGAACTTCACCGCGACCGCGACCATCGCCGGCAAGCAAGTCGTACGCCAGACGTTCACCGGCGCGAAGAGCCCGGACCGTTCGGCGAACGTGCCGATGCACGCGCTGCCGGCGGGCCACAGCAACGTCGCGATCGCGAAGACCGGCACCGGCACGCTGCACTACGCCGTGACGTACACCTACCGCCTCGCCGGCAGCGCACCGGGCGCGATCAGCGGTCTTCGCATCATGCGCATCGTGCGCGAAGCGAACACGACGCCGATCCTTGACACGATGGGCTTGCTGGCGCCGACGCAGCCGCTCTCGCTCGCCGCAGCGCGCGTCTTCGACGTCGAGCTCGACATCATCGCCGACCATCCGGTCGAGCGCGTCCTCATCACGGATCCGCTTCCGGCGGGCTTCGAGGCGGTCGACACGTCGTTCGCCACGACGTCGAAAGCGCTGAAAACGCCGGACACCGACTGGAAGATCGGCGATCAGCAAATCCGCGTCGACCGCATCGAAGCCTACGCGGACTCGCTGGATGCCGGCATCTATCGGCTGCACTACCTCGCGCGCAGCGTCACGCCGGGCACCTTCAGCTGGCCGGGCGCCGAAGCGCACCTCGTCGACCGCCCTGACGAATTCGGCCGAAGCGCCGCAACGGCGGTCACCGTGAAGTAGTGTGTCGTCTTGCGACGTCGGAAGGCGGCAGAAGACCGCATTGTTAGTTACGCGCTTCCGACGACGGCCCATGTCGCCACGCGTGCGCGCCAACGAGCAATGACCACTGGTAGCGCCAAATGCAGTCCTGTTGAGCGAGCTACGCCGGATCGTTTGACTTGATATTGTCACGGTGCTACAGTAGTTCGCAGAATGGGTAGCCGGCCGCCGGCTCTCCCGACCAATACCGAGGACGCCACGCACGTCGTGCAGCGGATGGTCGAGCGCCGCGTCTCGTGGCCTTGAGATCGTCGCTGTCGTCGCGAAACCGTCAAAGATTGTCGCGGGACACTCTGGCCGGGTCAACCATTATGCGGTCGTAAACGGCCGCCGTCTGCGTGTCACCGTAGATGCGGAGGGTGTGGTGTGGACGGTCGCGATCGCAGGGAGGACGTCATGATTGTCGAGATCGCCGAGCGCGGATCCGCGTACATTCGCTACCGGATCGGCGAATCGACCGAGGGTTCGCAGATCGAACTTGGCGGCGAGGGCTCTGAAGTACTCGCTGACGTGAACGCAGCGAACGAGATCATCGGTATCGAGATCGTCGACGTAAACATCGCTGACAATGTCGATCGTGCGCGTGCCTTCGCTCGCGAGCGCGGTCTGCCATTTCCGCGCGATCTGGTTGCGGCGTCACGAGCGATCGCGTGAGCGCGACGGCAGCCCAGCGGAAGCGCGCACAGCGTGAACGAGCACGTGCAGCGGGGCTGTGTCTTGCGAACCCCGCGCACGGAACGGCACGCCGGGGCCGCGTAACGTGCGCTGCGTGCTCTGCTGAAGCGTACGAACGCGTGAAAGCCAGTCGCGCGCAGCGAAGTCTCTCACCGTGAGGCGCGACTTACACGAAGGCGTCCTTCCGCGTGTCGGCGATCGCGCGTACTCCGCGTTTGTCAACGAAACAATTGCGCTCGCCTTGCACGCGCGCGGCATTGACGAGCTCCTCGCCGAGCGTGCCGCGGCCGGACATCCGCTTACCGACGCCGACCGCGAAGCCGCACGACGTGCCATCGCCGAGGCGCCGGTCTACTAAAGCAGATTCGGCGTCCTGCTCGATGCGGGCGTCTTCATTGCGCCCGCGGCGGATGAAATGTAGATGAGCGGCGCTGTCGAGCACGTGAGAACTTGATTGGTCCCACGTCGCTCCCATTGACGCGACGGACAATGATGTCCGCGCCCTGGGGAAGGCGGGGCCGAACATGCAACAGATCACTCGATTCACACCGCGGCTCGCCGGCGCCGTGCTCGCAGCCGCCGCACTCATCATCCCCTCGCTCGCGTCCGCGCAGAGCGCTCCGTCGTACGCGATCACGGACGGCCAGAACCAGCAGATCCAAGGCACGGTGACCGCGATCGACGGCACGTGGAACATCACCGTCGCCGACGCAAACGGCTACGACGACAGTGTCGCACTGCACCAAGGCACCATCATCAACCCGACGGGTCTCACGCTCGAGCCGGGCATGCAGGTCACCATCGACGGTTACGCCGACGGCTCGAACTTCGATGCGATGGAGATCGACACGCCATACGCGTACGCGGGTCCCGCGCCGGCCGCAGTCTACTATGGACCGGGCGACTGGTATCCCGGCTACGCCTACGGCTGGGGACCGTCGTTCAGCCTCGTCTTCGATCTGAGCGGGCGGCGGTGGGAACACCGCTCCTTCGCGTACGCGGGGCAGGTCCGCCGCGCCGAAGCGCCGCCGTCGGGCTGGCAGAACGAGCCGCACGGCTACGTCGGCGCAGCCCGCACGCAGCGACGCACCGCGGCGCCCGTCGCGCGCACGTCGTACGTCGCGCCGGCGCCGGGGCGAACCGCGTGGTCGAGCCCGCAGCAGACGCGCACGTACTCTGCGCCGGTACAGCAGACGCGCACGTACTCCGCGCCGGTACAGCAGACGCGCACGTACTCTGCGCCGGTACAGCAGACGCGCGCGTACTCTGCGCCGGTACAGCAGACGCGCACGTACTCTGCGCCGGTACAGCAGACGCGCACGTACTCTGCACCGGTACAGCAGACGCGCACGTACTCCGCGCCCGCACAGCAGACGCGCACGTACTCCGCGCCCGCACAGCAGACGCGCACGTTCTCGGCCCCCGCGACGCGCGCCGCCGCGCCCTCCGCGGCGCGTGAGCGTCAAGGCGGCGGCGATCGCCGTCGCGGCTGATCGGCACGATCGTGCCGCACGAAGCGACGCGCCCCGTCGCAATGATGGGCGCGCCGCTCGTGCCAGCGCGACCGGCGCGCGCCGCCGGCGACCTTCACGGTCCCCGGGTTTCTCGTAGCTCAGTCTCAGGATTCCGTCGCGCAACGACGGCTGCCTCGCGCCGCGGTTATCGACGGCCATGACGCGATCGTGCTTCCGCGTCGCGCCCGCGAAACGACGACGCATCTTCCGCCGGTCAAGAAGCTCCTATGACCTCACATACAGAGCGCGCCATCCTGGCGGGCGGATGCTTTTGGGGCGTGCAGGACCTCATTCGCCTACCGGGCGTAATCTCGACGCGCGTCGGCTACAGCGGCGGCGACGTGGCCGCGACCGGCCTTCCGAAAACGAGCCCTCGGAGAGGAGACTCGAACGATGCCCCGAGCGACGTGGAAGCCCCACGAGAAACACGGCGATTTGACCGAGCGCAGCGACCTGCCCGACACCGTGTACGCGTTTCCGAAGAAGCGCAAAGAGCCGATGACGGACGCCTCGCATGTGCGTAACGCGATCGCGCGATTCGACCAGGTGCGCGGCGTCGATGATGACGAGCGCGACCTTGCGTTCGCGAACATCAAGAAGGCCGCAAAGCACTACGGCGTGGATATGGCGGAAAAAAGCTGGCACGAGCTGGGCCGCCAGGAGCGCTCGCGCCGCACGTCCTCCGATCGCAGCCGCTCCGCAAAGAAGGCCGCCGCAACACGCAAGAAGTCAAGTCCGCGGAAGACGGCCGGCAGCCGCAAGAAAACGGGCAGCCGTAAGAAAACGACCGCGCGCAAGAGGCACTAACTCGTCGCCCGAGCGCGATGCTCGCGTCAAGTAGCGACGAGGTGGGCAACAATTCGTCCGGATATTTTGCTTGCCCGACGAGACGGCAGGCGGTGCCTCCGCGTTTCACCCGCAAAATGGCGTGAAATCTATATACGAGTCGTGTTCAGCGGCTGTCCCTGCGCGCGGCGATGTAACCGACACACCGGAGGTGTAATGCGGCCTGATCAGTGCGCCCCGAGCGAGCTTCTCGAATGCGTGGTTCTGCTCGATGACGGCGGTCGACACCTGATTCCCGCGCCGCTGCGCAGCAACAGTGCGTGGGTCCGCTCTTGATGTACCATCTGCCCCACGCCGGCGCGCTGCACCTGACGTCGCCGCTCGCCGCTCTCGCGCTGTCGTGTTCCGCGCCGGCAGGCGGATTTGCTGCGCCGCACATCACGAGCGTCACGATCGTGCCGTCCGACCTCCGATCCGGCGACCGCGTAACGGCCACCGTACTGACCACCGGGGACACGATCGGGGTCGTCGCACACGTCAGGCGGCACGACATCACCGTACCGCGCGTGCAAGACGGCGTCTATTCGGGGTCGGCGGTCGTGCCGCACATTCCGCGCTTCATCCATTTCCACGTCCGCGTCACGTTCGAGGCACTCGGGCCGGAAGGAACCTCGGACGAAAAGGTGATGTCGGTGAAGATCAACTGACGTGACGAGTACGCATGCGCCCGGCGCGCCGGGCATCGCGCCGACGTGGACGCGCAGTCTGAAGCAAGGAATCGGCACCAGCTTGCGGACGTCGCGCGTATGGTTCACGATCGGACAGGGCATCGTGAACGAAGTCTTCTATCCGCACGTCGATACGCCGCAGATTCGCGATCTCGGCTTCATCGTCGCGGACGGCGACGGTTTCTGGTATGAGGTCAAACGCAACGAGCACGCGACGATCGAGCCGGCGGCGCCGGGCGTGGCCGCATACACGGTGACGCATCGGCACGATCGATTCACGCTCGTGCTTCGCGTGACGTCCGATCCGCACCGCGACGTCGTCGCCATGGAGGCGCGGCTCGAGGGCGATGAAGCACTGCGGCTGTACGCGCTTCTCGCCCCCAACCTGCGAGGCCGCAACGACAACCGCGCGTGGATTGGTCGGCACGGTGCGTGGAAAACACTGAGCGCGCAGACCGACGGCATCGCATGTGCGCTCCTCGCCGCGCATGACGGCGGCGCGGACGCGTGGCGGCGGATGAGTTGCGGTTTCGTCGGAGTCTCCGACGGCTGGCAGGACTTCGCGAAGCACGCCCGTCTCGAATGGACGTTCGCCGGCGCGGGGCCCGGCAACGTCGCAGTCATCGGCGAATTGTCACCGGCCGCGTCGGTTCGACTCGCTCTCGGTTTTGGGGGCAGTGACGATGCTGCGAGCACGATCGCGGCAGCCTCTCTGGCCTCGCCGTTCGATGAGCTGTGGCAAACGCAGATCGACGATTGGACGAAATGGCATCACGGCATGCTGGCTGGACGCTCGTGGCGCGCCGAGCAGCTCCCGAGTGCGGTACGGTCCGAGCTCACGACGTCGGCGATGGTGCTGAAGACACATCAGGACAAAGAGTTTCTTGGCGCGACCGTCGCGAGTCTGTCGACACCCTGGGGACAATCGCGCAACGACGCCGGCGGGTATCACCTCGTGTGGCCGCGCGACCTGGTGGAGGCCGCGGGCGGGATGCTCGCGCTTGGAGACGTCGCCGATGCGCGCAACGTGCTCGAGTACCTCATCGCCACGCAAGAGCCGGACGGCCACTGGACGCAGAATCAGTGGCTCTCCGGGCGACCGTACTGGAACGGCATTCAACTCGATGAGGTCGGGCTGCCGATCCTTTTGGCGGCGGCGGTCGCCGAACGCCGTGCAGCGGACGGGCTGCCCGTCGCCGGAATGGTTCGCCGCGCCGCGTCGTTCATCGCGCGACACGGTCCGGTTACGCCGCAAGATCGCTGGGAGAGCGACGCGGGCCTCAACCCGTTCACGCTGGCGGTCATCATCGCGGCACTGGTCTGTGCAGCCGAGTTCCTCGACGATCCGGCTCGATCGTATGCGCTCGAGCTCGCCGACACGTGGAACGCGCATGTCGAGAAGTGGACGTACGCGACGAACACGCCGATTGCGCAGCGCGTCGGCATCGAAGGCCACTACCTGCGCAGTGCGCCGCCTCCTGCGGTCGATCCAGGCTTCGACCTGTCTGCGTGGACGCGCGAGGGCGCTCCATCGTCCCGTCTGTTGGGACTCGAATGTCTCGCGCTCGTGCGGTACGGCTTGCGACGTTCGGACGATCCGCGAATCGTGAACACCACACACGCCGCGGATGCGATTCTGCGCGTCCAGACGCCGAGCGGCAGCGTGTGGCGCCGGTATCCGGACGACCGCTACGGCGAACACGAGGACGGAGCGCCGTACGACGGCGACGGCATAGGGCGGGCCTGGCCGCTGTTGACCGGCGAGCGCGGTCACTACGCAATCGCAACGGGCCACGACCCGTCGCCGTACCTCGAGACGATGATACGCGTGGCCCCGCACGGCATGATTCCGGAACAGGTGTGGGACGGCGATCCAATCCCAAGTCGCCACTTATTTCCCGGTAAACCGAGCGGAAGCGCGACGCCGCTCGTGTGGGCGCACGCCGAATTCGTCAAGCTGTGCTGGAGCGCCGTGCGCGGTGAGTTCTTCGATCGGCCCCAGGCGGTGGTGCGACGCTACGGTGATTCTGGTGCGCCGCCCATGGTGCGCGAAACGTGGCGTTTCGATCAGCCCTGCTCGAGCGTCGAGCGGGGGCGCGAGTTGCGGATCGAAGTCGCGGCTCCGGCCCTCGTTCGGTATTCGGTGGACGACTGGGCTTCGGTGCACGACGTGAACACGTCGGACAGCGGGCTTGGCCTGCACACGGTCGATGTCGCTACGCGCGACGCTGCGGCGCAGCGCGTCGCGTTCACGTTCCGCTGGGCTGCTACTGGAGCGTGGGAGGGCAAAAACTTCGTCGTCGCGATCGGATCGTGACCCTCATGGGTCGGCTCTAGAGCGGTTTGCCCAGCTCTCGGATCTCGTCCGCGAGACGCGCTTTCAGGTCCGCCGAGTCGACCTGCAATCCGCCGTCCACTTCGTGCACCGCGAACACGCGTTCGCATCGCGCGCGGCCGGAAGCGCCTCCGCGGCTCACGGCGACTTTGGCACGAACTTCGTAACGCCCGCCGGCGAGGGCGCCGGCCGGCGGCTCATCCTGATCGCAGCGAACCTCGATCGACGCGACCGCTTCGTACGTTGGGTCGCGCTTGCGTGCGATCACTTTCACGGTGCCGACCTGAGCGTGACCGTGCTTGATGACGGGAATCAGCTCGGCTTCCGTCGCGTCGTCGAAGAACGGCGACGCGATGGTGGCAAGAAGCTGCGCGCGCAAGGATTGCAGCTCGTCCGTCAGATCGTGCACGACGGCCGTTGGATGCCGAGACACCTCACCTGCCGGGCGGTCGACGCCACGCCGCGGTGCCTCGGTAAATGCGCGGTTCAGCGAATCGTCCATCGTGCATGATAAAACGCTCCGAGTGCTCGCGCAGGTTCCGCAACCCGCCGCAAGGTTCAACGTGTGAACGATCGCACCATCGTTCATGGAACGGCGAGTCGCTGACGCTCCCGCAGGGGCGCGTGTCACGAGCAACAAAGCCGCTGCGGACAGTCGATGTCGAACGATCGCGGTATCATCGGCGTATCGGATCACGGCGGTTGGGCGGTGCTCGTGACGGTGGCGCGCGATGGGTCGGTCCTGGATCGGCGCCGCGTCGAGCTCGTCGACGACGCCCTACCCGCTCTTCCGCATCACCATGAGGGCCAGCTGCTGCCGGTGGACGCCGCCGTTGCGTTGGTCGAGCGCGTGCGCTCCTCGGCGGAGCGACATGCCGCACTGGCACTCGACGACGTCGCCATGGCGGCCCCGCACATCGGCGGCATCGCGCTCCGCACGTGTCCGCCGCTTCCGCCGACGATTTCGGAACGGCTCACGAACTACCGCGCGCGAAACGTCGCCGACTGGGTGATGTACCGCGAGGCTCTCGCTGCCGCAGCCGGCGCGCGCGGCTGGCCCGTGCATTGGTACGACGCGAAGACGATCGTCGCGTCGGCGAGTCAGTCGCTGAACGGCGAAAGCTTCCAAGCGTACTTCGTTCGAATGCGGAAAACGCTCGGGCCGCCGTGGAACAACGATCACAAGCTCGCAGCGGCGGCAGCGCTCGTGACCGCGAGTACTGCGTTCGCTTAGCGCTTGGGCGGTTGCCGCAATCCCACGGTCGCGCCGTTCGGATCTTTGACCGCGGCGACCAGCAGTCCATAGCCGACGTCGGTGATCTCGTGCACGACCGTGCCGCCCGCGGCTTTGAGCGCGTCGACGCTTGCCGTAATGTCCTCAACGTCCCAGTACGGCAGCGCGCCGGGTTCGCGTGTATTTCCCTTCGGCACGAGCCCGATTTCCGTATCGCCGCTCTTGTAGCCGACGTAGTACGCCGACTCGGCGTAGGGATCCGCGCCGACGAGCTCGCGGAAGAATCGTTTGGCCGCTTCCATATCCGGTGTCGTATAGAGGATCAGGGAGACGTTTGTCACGATTCCATACTCCTTCCGCCCGCAGCGTTCGACGGTCATTTTGCTCCCGGCCATATCGACGCCTCTCGCAATGCGTTCCCGCCGAGGCTAGGAAAAGACGGTTCGCATCGAATTCCCGACCGTCGTATCCGGTCTCTGGTGGAGAAGATGAAGACATCCAACACGACGACGAGCACATCGGCTTCCGAGCGCATCAGCGAGCGATTCGCGCAACTCGGCGATTGGCGGGGCGAAAAGCTCGAGCATCTGCGCGCGCTCATCAAAGAGGCCGACCCGAACGTCATCGAAGAGGTGAAGTGGGGCGATGTCCCCGTCTGGTCCGACGACGGCATCATCTGCACGGGCGAGTCCTACAAGAATCACATCAAGCTCACGTTTGCGAAGGGCGCGTCGATCAAAGATCCCAAGCGCCTCTTCAATTCGAGCCTGGACGGCAACGTACGGCGCGCGATCGATCTGCACGAAGCCGACACGCTCAACGAGGCCGCCTTCAAGGACCTCATCCGTGCCGCCGTCGAGCTGAACGCCAAAAAGAAGAAGAAATAACGCTCAGCGCGCCGCGCGCGTGGCGCGAAATGCAACGATGCGTCCGATCAGCTCCTCGGGCACCGGATCCGCATAGGAAAACCGGATCGTCCCCTTCTCGATCGTACAGTTCCGAAGCTCGCTCCCGAAGGCGGCGACGATCGGTTTCGTCGCCAGGTAGAGCGCATAATGCTCTTTCCAGGCCGCGAAGCTCAGCAACGGCGATTTGCCGAGCTTGTACGTCGGCATGTTGTACGCGATGACTTCCTGCGCGTCCGGCGCCGCCGTACGAATCGCCGCGCGCACGCGCTGCAGCGCATGCCGCACGGCTTCCGGCTGCAGCGCGATGTAGTCATCGACGGTCCCAGCGGCCGCGTTCGTCATCATCGTTCCTCACGTATTCGGTCGAAGTGCGAGCTCCGTTTCCCGAGGCGAGGGAACCCAGCCTTTTGGGCTAACGGAAGCCCCCACACGGCAGCATGACGCAAACCGAGTACGTCGCGGACTCCGGCAAGAGCGCGTTCCTGTTCGACCTCGATGGGACGCTGGTCGACAGCGTCTACCAGCACGTCATGGCGTGGCACGAGGCCCTGCGCGAGGAGCACATCGAGTTCTCCGTCTGGCGGATCCACCGCAAGATCGGCATGAGCGGCGGCCTCTTCGCCGACCAGCTGTTGCGCGAGCTCGACCGCGACGTCGGTTCCGACGTCATCGATCGTCTGCGCGAGCGCCACGCGTTCGCGTACCGCCGGTTGTCCGCGTCGGTCGTGCCGCTTCCGGGCGCCGTCGAGCTGCTCGACGCGCTGACGATCGAAGGCGTTCGCTGGGCGATCGCGACGAGCGGCCGGCTCGAAACCGCCGCGCCGAATCTCGAGGCGCTCGGCGTCGATCCGCGCGACGCCGTCGTCGTCACGCGCGACCAAGTCCGCTTCGCGAAGCCCGACCCCGACTTGTTCGTCGAAGCCGCGCATCGCCTCGACGTGCCGATCGAGCGTTCCATCGTGGTCGGCGACAGCATCTGGGACATGCTCGCCGCGGCGCGATGCCGCGCGCTCGGCGTCGGACTTCTCTCGGGAGGCTACGGTCAGGACGAGCTCGAGCGCAGCGGAGCGCTCCGCGTCTACGCCGATCCCGCCGACTTGCACCGGCACATCGACGAAGTCGCCTCGCGCGCGCGGTGATCGCTCGAGCGGCGCGCCGAATCCCTGGAGGAAGCCATGGCTGACGTGACCATTCAAGGCGACACACTCGAGATCACGATCTCGCTGGTCGATGCCGCGCTCGGCTTTCACGGCTCGTTTCACGTCCCGCTTTCGCACGTCGTGAACGCGTACGTCAGCAACTTCGAGGACCTCGAGTTGCAGTACAAGCTCGAAGGGACGAACCTCGGCTATTACAAGACCGTCGGCATCTTCGGCAGTGGCGCTGGGCTGATCTTCGTCGACGTCACAGGCGCGCGCGACAACCTCGTCATCGAAACGCGCGGCGAACGCTTCCCGCGGATTGCCGTGCAGTTGCCGTCCGGCACAGACCCGAACGCCGTCGCGCACGAGATCATGCGCGCCCTTCCTGACAGCGGCCCGGTCGAATAACCACCGGCGAATCGCGTCGCGCGCGCTTCATCGTCATCGAGCGCTTCCGGCGTGACGGCCGTGCTGCCCGACGGCGGCCGCATTCTGGGCTTCGTAAGCGCAGTCAGCTCAGCGACTTGCGCAGCCCGCGCGGCGCGTCGGAATCGACGCCGTTCACGCGTCCGATCGACAGCGCGAGGTACTGCCCCGCGACGAGCCACGCGAGCGTGTTGAACGGATCGCCGGTCTGCGCGCCGAGCAGCGGCGCATCACCGCACGGCGCGCCGATCACGTAGCGAGCCGCATCCGCTTTCTCGGCTTCCGCCAGCGGGCGGCACACGACGTCCCGCGAGGCGTCGTCCACGATGCCGACGATCGCGCTCGTCGCGTCGAGCATCGCCGAGCTCCCGTGGCGAAACTCACCGGCCGCGAAACCTTCCGCGTGCACGTAGCTCGCCTCTTTGATCTTGAGCGCGATCTCGTACGCGATCGGCACGCCGTAGCCGGCGCCGATCACCGCGACGGCGCGCGTCGTCGCCACCCGCCGCGCCGCGCGCACGACTGCATCGACGCCGTCCGACGCGAGCCACCTCTCGACGTCGTCGGCGGTTGCCGCCAACGACGCCGCGGTTCGGTTGCGCGAACCGCCGGTGAGCGCGGCCGCCCACAACAGGATCGCCGCGGTCGACGTGACGCTCTTGCTCGCCGGCACGGCGGTCTCCGGACCCGCGAGACAATCGATCACGACGGCGGCGCGCTGCGCGAGCGGCGAGTCGACCGCGTTCGTCACGGCGGTGAGGCGCTCGGGCTCGACGACGTCGAGCGCATCGAGCAGATCGCGCGAGCGGCCGCTCTGCGAGAGCGCGACGACGCACGCATCGCGGTATGCAGCGTTGTCGAAGCGCGCCTCCGTCGCCGCGAGCGCGGCCGCGCGAACCGCACGCCGCCGGAACGCGAGCGCGCCGAGCATGCCGGCGAACAGCGAGCTGCCGCTGCCGAGGAACAACACGTCGCGCCCCGCGACCGCGGCGGCAAGGCGGTTCGCCGCGTCGGACGCGGCGATGCGCCGCCACACCGCCGGCTGTTCGCGAATCTCTGCTTCAAACCGCGCTCCGAGCATCACGGCCCCCGATCGGCGAGGCTCGGGCGCGCGGCGAAACCGCCGTTACGGCTTGCCGTAGTTGGCCGTGAGGTAGTCGACGATCGCCGGCACGGCATCGTCCGCGATCGGCGCACCGTACACGGCCTTCATCTTCGTGACTTCCCCCGTCCATTGCGCACGCGTCATCGGCGCCTGCGTCGACACGTACGCCGACGAGTGACACGTCAGGCAGTTCGCCTGCACGACGTTCGCGCCGGGGCCCGGCTTGAACGCAAAGCCGGCGTCGCCGGGGAGCGAGATCGACACCGTTCCTTTCGGCGGGCTGACGTTTGTCGCGGCGAGCGCGCCTGCGCCGAGCGCGGCGACGATGCACGGAATCGCCCACATCGTCTTCGTCATGACGCCGTCACCGTGTACGTCTCGATCGAGGTGCGCAGGTAACCGGACGGGTTCCAGATCGGTTTCGGCAGTTGCGTCGATCCGTCGTTCGCCGTCGCGCGCACCGCGAGCGTCGAGGTCCCCGCGGGCAGCACGACGCTCGCGTTCCAGCGCCGGAAACTGTAGCGGCCGGCATCGTGCTCCAGTGCGGCGCCGCGCCACGTCGTGCCGCCGTCGATCGACACGTCGACGCTGCGAATGCCGCTGCCGCCGTCGAACGCGATGCCGCGCAGCGGCGTCGCCCCCGCACGTAACTTCGCGCCGTCCGCGACGTTCGTGATGAACGACCGCACCTTCATGCGATTGATCGGCACCGTCGGATAGCCCGTCGCCCCCGGCGCGACGCCGTTGTCGGGCGTGTCGGGAATCCGGTACGCCGTCTTCATCCAGAAGTTGTCGTCGACGTGGTCGAGCACGTCGATCGACGAGAGCATCTTGACCCAGTACGTCGCGAACCAGCCCGGCACGACGAGGCGCACCGGGTAGCCGTTCAGCACCGGCAGCGGTCGGTCGTTCATCGCGTACGCGACGATGATGTCGTCCCCGCGCGCGACGTCGACGTCGAGCGACTTGCGGAATGCGGGCGTCGACGGCAGCGCCGGCCCGTCGAGTCCGTGGAACTGCACCTGCTTCGCGGTGCTGCGCAGCCCGGCGCGATCGAGGATGTCGCGCAGCCGCACGCCGGTCCAGCGCGCGTTCCCCATCGCGCCGTTGTCCCACTGTCCGCCCGGGACGCGCGGCGCGAACAAGCCGCGCGAGTTGCCCGAGCACTGATTCACGGCGATGATGTCGACGGACGGCATCCGTCCGAGATCGTCGAGCGAGAGCGACAGCGGCCGCGCGACGTCGCCGGTCACCGCGATGCGATGCGCGCTCGCATCGACCGACTGCGGCACGTTGGATAAATGCCAGCGCACGAAGAACGCGTCGTTCGGCGTGATCTCGCCTTCGTCGAAGACGGCGAACGGCGTCTCGAGCTGCGGAGGTCGCGGCGTCAGCAGAATGAGCGGCCGCTTCTGCGGAAACGCGACCAGCGGACGATCGCCGTTCGCGAACGGCAGCTGCACCGATCGGCGGCGGCTGCGCGGGCGCGCGCGCGAGGCACGGCCGCGGCGACCGCGGCTGCGGCGCCGGCGAGAAAACGCGCACGGTCGAGCTGCATGGAAGCGCTCCGTCAGATGGTGGTGGCGCGGCTCGGCGCCATCGTGCCGAGATGCAGGTCGCGAGGACGGAGGTCATGGCGTGCGTCGATGGTCCGCACCGAGCGCGTGTACGTCGAGATGACGATCGACTGCGTGAACGCGGAGCCGCGGCGATAGCGCACGCCGTCGAGGAACTCGCCGTCGGTGACGCCCGTGGCGGCGAACAGCGCGTTCTCGCTCGCGCAAAGATCGTCGAGCGTGAGCGACTTCTTGATGTCGTGACCTTCGTCGGCCGCGATCGCTTCGTCGGCCTCGTCGCGCGCCCAGAGACGGCCCTGCATCTCGCCGCCGAGCGCGCGCGCCGCGCATGCCGCGATCACGCCTTCGGGCGAACCGCCGATGCCCGCCAGCACGTCGACGTTCGCGCGCTCCTCGAGGATCGCGTACACCGCGTTCGACACGTCGCCGTCGCCGAACACGCGCACGCGCGCGCCGGCCGCGCGCACCTGCTTCATCAGGTGCTCGTTGCGCGGCCGTTCGAGCAGCGCGACGGTGAGGTCGGACACCTCACGGCCCTTCGCGCGCGCCAGCGCGCGCAGGTTCTCTTCGAGCGGCAGGTCGATGGAGACGACGCCCCGGCCCGCCGGTCCGGTGACGAGCTTGTCCATGTACGGCACGCGCGTGCGGAACAGCGCGCCGCGCGGCGCGGCGGCGATGACGGAGATCGCGCCGGGGCCGCCGCGCGAGGCGAGCGTCGTCCCGTCGATCGGATCGACCGCGACGTCGAGCGACGGGCCCGTCGCCGTTCCCGATCTCCTCGCCGTGGTAGAGCATCGGGGCTTCGTCCTTCTCGCCTTCGCCGATGACCACGACGCCGGACAGCAGCGCCGTCGCGAGCGTCCCGCGCATCGCTTCGACGGCCGCGCCGTCGACCGCGTTCTTGTCGCCCAACCCCACGAGCCGCCCCGCCGCGATCGCCGCCGCCTCCGTCGAGCGGACGAAGGCGTACTCCAGCGCATGTGTCTCCATGTGCGCCCTATATCCGGGTGCCCGCTTGCTCGAAACCTGCCGACAACGCGCCTTTCCGGCAGGCGAAGGCCTATTCCGCACCGGGACTTTCGTCGGGCAGCCGCGCCCCGTCGCCGGGGAATCACCCAGGCAACGGCTCTTCGGGAAGGTCGGCAATGCTTTCTATTTTTCCGCGCGGTGCCGCGCGAATCGTGTGCGCAGCGTTGTGCGCCGTCGCCTTCGCAGCGTGCGGCGGGCGCATTGGGTCCATACCGCCGACGTCCGGCGCACCGATGTCCGGAGGAACCGCTATCGGCCGCCTGCCGCTCAACGTCAACGCGTCCGGTGGCACGCTGTACGTCGCGACGCCCGCGGAGATCGCTGCGTTCCCGGCGACCGCCTCCGGAACGTCGCCCGCACCGCTCGGAACACTGTCCGGCTTCTATACCGAGTACATCCCGGGAGTCCCAAGCGAATCACGCCAGCTCGGGGCCATCGGAATCGGCGGCGGTTCGTCGCTGCTCGCCGTTATGAACTGGCGATCGGGTCTCAATGACTTCGGGTGCTCGATCGACGTGTACAGCCCCGACGCAACCGGCAATGCGGCAGCGCCGCAGAACGAGCCCTATTGCAACGCATCGTCGTCGTCCGGGATCACGGGTGACGCATTCGGGCGGATCGATTATATCGGCACGCCGTATAACGGTAGCACCGTCGCGATCCAGCGCATCAGACCGAACGGAAGCTGGTTCGTCCGAACGAACCTCGGCGCGCCGGGCGGTGCTTCATTTGCGGAAGATGCGTCGGGGAACGTCTACGTGAGCGAACGCACTCCGCCGCACATCGCAGAATTTCCGTTCGTGCCGCTCACGACGGTCTCGACCCCGACGCGATCCGCGGCGCTCACCGGAACGCCCGGGCCCGTCGCCGTCGCGCAGGACGGTACGGTCTTCGTCGCAACGTCGATCGCGGGCTCGGGAGACTACGTGTACGCGTATCCGCTGCACGGAGCGAAGCGCACGATCGGCCCGTTCACCATGAGCGTCGGCGCGCTCGCATTCGACAATGCGACGTGCGAGCTGTTCGTCGGTCTGTCGGCCACAAAGGGCAAAGGCCCGATCCATAACCGCGTGAAGGTCTTTGCCGAAACGGCAAACGGCGCGTCGAACACGCAATTGCGCTCGATCGACAACCCGATACCGTTCGACCCGTTGGATCCCAACAACATCGTCGGCCTTGCGATCCTCGCGGCACCGCCCGCGGAAGAGCTGTACGTCGGCACCTACAACACCGTGCAGGCATTCCCGATCGACGCGACCGGCACGCCGTCGCCGACGCGCACGATCACAGGGCTCGGCGGAACGCCGAACGGAAACCCCCGTGTCGGCCCGATCGCCGTCTCCACCACCGGCGCGCTCGCTGCGCTGGAGACGGGCACGGGCGGCGGAGCCGACTACGATCTGGTCGTCGTCAAACCGTTCGATTCCGGCGCCGCGAACGTCATGACGTCCGATCGGTTGCAGCCGGGGACGCCGTCGTCGGTCTTCTTCGACATCGGCGTGTCGCAAGGTGGGGACTCGGGCGGCGGCGTCGACACCCTGGCGAACGGCGCGGTGCAGTCGTACCCGCTCGTACCGCAACAGAACAGTGGAGCGGTTGCAGGCACGCGGTTCACGGTGCCGGCCGGCGCCGCCGCGACATCGGACGCCGACGGCAACATCTACGTCGCATATCGCAACAACGGCGGCGGCATCGCCGTCTACGCGCCGTACGCGCAGAGCCTCCCCGGTTACCCGGTCGCGCCGGTCAAAGGTCTCACGTTTTCGGGCGTGTCGCCGTACGTCGCGCAGGGCATCGAATCGATCGCGGTCGCCCGCGACGGTACCGTCTATGTCTCCGCGACCGTCAGCTACACGCCGCAGCAGGGAGCGTCGAGCGGCGTGTTGGCGTTCGCGCCGAGCTCGTTCACCGCGTCGTCGAGCCCGGCGTCGCCTTCGCGTACGCTGCTGGTCGGAAACAGGCAGGGCGCAAGCATTGCCGTCGACCGTGCCGGCGAGCTCTTCGTTTCCGAGCTGTATGGCGTCATGGTGTACGCACCGACCGCCAACGGGAACGATCCGCCGATCCGGTCGATGTACCTGAACGGGTCGAGCGCGAACATCGTCGACTCGATCGCGGTCGGGCCGTGATCGAGAGCGAACCCGACGCCTTTATCGCGAAGCGCGGCGCCGTTTGGAACGTAAAATCGTCCGCGCATCGTCCTCATAGCTTCGAATCTCGTCTTCCTTGACGAGCGCGACCGCCCCGCCGCTTGGCGTCGTACACGGTCCGCTCCACGGCGGACTCGTCGTCCCGGACGATGCCGCGAACAGCACGGCACGTCGAAACACCACGGCGCGCACCGGCCGTTTGAAGCGCATACCTAGGGCTTGCGTGACCGCATCGGCCTGCGCGCCGAGCGGCCGAATGTTCCCCTAGCGTGCGCCCGCCGTTTCCCGCCGCGGAGCGGCGCGCCGCGCGGATCACCCCGCATTGCGGCGGGGCAGCGAACCGGGCGCCTTATCGCGAAGCGCGCCGTTCGTAAGGATGGCGAAGCTCTACTTCCGGTACTCCGCGATGAACGCGGGCAAGTCCACCGCGCTCCTCCAGGTGGCGCACAACTACGAGGAGCACGGTCGCAAGGTCGTCATCTTCACGGCCGAGCTCGATCACCGCTACGGCGTCGGGTTCGTCACGTCGCGGCTCGGGCCGCGGCGGAAGTCGCTGACCTACGACGCGAGCATCGACTTCGCGCGCCACCTCGCCGACGCGCAGAACGTCTCGTGCGTGCTCGTCGACGAGGCGCAGTTTCTCATGCCCGAACAAGTGCGGCAGCTGCATCGCCTCGCGCACGTCACCGGCGTACCGGTCATCTGCTACGGCATCCGCAGCGATTTCCTCGGCGAGCCCTTTCCAGGCGCCGTCTACCTCCTGACGCTCGCGGACAGCATCGAAGAGATCAAGACGATCTGCCCGTGCGGCCGCAAGGCGACGATGAACGTGCGCGTCGACGACGACGGCAACCGCATCACGACCGGCGAGCAGATCGCGATCGAAGGCGAGACGCGCTACGTCCAGCTCTGCGGCGGCTGTTTCTACCTGGGCCTGGCGTAACGCCTCACGGCTGCAGCGCGTACGTCGCGCGAATCGGCCCCGACGTTCGCGCCCGGCACGGAGACGAACGAGCACGCGTGCGCTACGGATGCGGCGAGACGCTGGGTGCGGGTACCGCGGCGGACGGCGTCGGCGACGGTATGGGCGACGGCATCGGTGATGCGGCCGGCGCGGTCAACGGCTCCGGCGACGGCGGCGGTACGGGCGGCGGCGATTCGCCGGCCGCCGGCGGGCGGCACTCGCCCAGCGCGACATCGTCGCCGATGAAGACGCTCAGGTGCGTCCCGGCCGGAATCGTCGCGTCGCGGCCATGATGCAGCGAGTCGTATCCGCCGACCGCGTAGCCCACGATCGGCAGCAGACCGAGCACGCCCGGCGCGTTGCCCGATGCGCCGAGCGCCGCGGACGCTTCGTCGTGCGCGCGGTCGATGATCGCGGCGACGTGTCGCCCGCCGGACAAGGCGAAGAAGCGCGTCTCGAGCGCGAGATAGCCGCCGCGTCCGCCCTTCTCGGCGTGCTGCGCGTTCGCGACGATACCGTATCCCGGCGTTCCCGCCGGCAGCGTCGTGCCGTCCGGCGTTCTCGCCGCCTTCACGAGCCGGAAACGGAACACGTCGCCGGGCCTTGCGTTGGCCGAGTCGACCGCAGCATCCGTCGACACGGTCGCGACGTCGCACGGCCGCCGCGTGTCGGGCGCCGGTGTCAGCGCGTCCGTCGGCTGCGCGAGCATCGCGCTCACGACGATCGCGGCGCACGCGGCCGGAATCCCGACGCGCGCGGGCGTCACGCGGGCGACGAGCCGTCGATCATCGGCCGCATCTGGCCGACGAAACCGTCGGTGTTGTGAATGCTCCGCACGACGATCGTGACCGCGTCCGCCGGGAATCCCGACTCGAGCGTGATCGTGTATCCCGAAAAGACGTCCTGCGTGTCATCCGCACCCCAGAACAGAAAATTTTCATCGCTCAGGAACAGCAGCCGGCGCATGAGTGCGTTGGCATCGCGCGCCTTGTTGAGGTTGATGTACCCGCCGTTGTAGTGCGGATAGACGCGGAAGCCGATCGTGTCGTGCTCCGTCACCGAGATCACGACCTCGAGGCTGTCGCAGTTCTTCAGCCCCGTCGTCTGCATGCCGACGAAGTTGTACGGATTCTTCGTGCTCTGACGGAAGCGTGATGTTCACGTCGGATCGCGCGCCGGCGGTCGCCAGCACGGCGCGCAGCTGCTCGCGGGTCGCATCGCGCGTGGGCGTCTGCGCGGCGGCGGGCGCGGCAAGGAACGGCAGCATCAGCAGGGCGCCGAGAAACGCGGCGAGGCGCAGGCGTCGGTTCATGCGGTAGCATCCACCGGCTCGCCCCCGACTCCTCCAGCCGGTCAGACGGCCGCTTCGATCGCGCGAGCCTTGCCGGCGCGCTTTGCGCGGTACATCGCGCGGTCCGCGGCGTCCAGCATCTCGTCGACGGTGCGGCCCGCACGGAGGCGAACGATGCCGACGCTCGCCGTCACGGGCGGCGCGCCGCGAACCGTCGAGGCGGCGCGCGCGATGCGCGCGATGATCTGCTCGCCGACCTGCAGCGCGTCGGCCATCTCCGACCGGAACAGCACCGCGAACTCGTCGCCGCCGAGGCGCCCGACCGTGTCGTCGACGCGCGTGCGGTCGCGGATCGCGTCGGCGACGGCGACGAGGACGGCGTCGCCGCTCGCGTGGCCGCCGGTATCGTTGACTTCCTTGAAGCCGTCGAGGTCGATCAGCAGCAGCGCCCACTCGCCGGACGAGCGGCGGCGCGGACGCTCCAGCGAGGCGAGCCGCTGCCGCAGTGCGTGCACGAAGCTGCGACGGTTGTGCAGGCCGGTGAGCGGGTCGCGCTCGGCGAGCTGGCGCAAGCGCAGCTCGCGCTGGCGCCGTTCGGTGACGTCGTTGATCAAGAGCAGGATCGCGGCGTCCGGCAAGCCGCGGCGCATCGCGACGGCGGTCGCCTCGCACCAGATCTCGACGCCGTCGGGGCGCCGCATGCGCGTCTCGAGCCGCACCGACGGCGAGCCGCCCTCCATCAGCCGCGCGAACGCGTGGCGGAACGTACCGCGGTCTTCGTCGGGCACGATGTCGAAGATCGAGACCGCATCGGCGCCGGCGAGCGCGAGAAACGCCATGTTGCTGCGCAGGACGCGGCCCGTGCGCGTCGACGCTGCACATGCCGATCGGACTCTCTTCGAGGATCCGGTACGACGCGTCGAGCTTGTCGATGATGTCGCGATAGCGCGCGTTCTGCTGCTCGGCATCGCGCTGCGCGGTGACGTCGGTGATCGTCGCGACCAGCGTCTCGTCGCCGTGCTCGTCGTACGCCGAGTGGCTGCTGACGGTGAGCCAGCGAAAGTCGCCGTCGTCGATGCCGACGGTCGTGCCGCCGCGTTCGCGCGCGCGGCTCAGCAAACTGCGAAGCGGATCACGCTCCCGGGATGCGTCGCGACCATGTTCCCAGACGATACGCCAGTCGTCCGGCAGCGGAGCGCGTCCGGTGAGCTGATCCGGCTCGAGCGCGAGAAGACGGAGAGCGGCCGCGTTCCAGTCGCGCACCGCTCCGTCGGTGGCCTGAACGACGACCCCCTCGTCGAGCATATCGAACAGGCGCCGCGGTCGTTCTTCGGGGCTCCGCGCGCCGTCGTGAGCCATGATCCTTGTTGTGCCCGCTTTTTCGACGCCGCTCACCGCCCGCTCGGGACCTAAGGCCTAGCGTGCCTGCCGCATGATGGCCCTTCCGTGTCGCCCGAAGCTCGTGGACAGCCATGTCGACGCTCACGGAATTGTGCTTTCTGCCCGCGACGGAGCTGGTGTCGCGCATGCGACGCAAGGACGTTTCGGCGGTCGAGGTGATGGACGCGCACCTTGCGCGCATCGAGGCGGTGAATCCGAAGGTGAACGCGATCGTGACGCTCGACGCGGATGGCGCACGCGAAGCCGCTCGGCGCGCGGACGAGTCGCTGGCGCGAGGCGATACGCTCGGACCGCTGCATGGTCTACCGGTCGCGCACAAGGACCTCGTGCTCACGCGCGGGATGCGCACGACGTTCGGCTCGCCGATCTTCCGCGACTTCGTTCCTGAGCAAAGCAGCATTCTCGTCGAGCGGCAGCAGCGTGCCGGCGCGATCACGCTCGGCAAGACGAACACGCCGGAGTTCGGCGCGGGATCGCAGACGTTCAACACGGTGTTCGGCGCGACGCGGAATCCGTACGATCTCGACGAAGACCTGCGGCGGCAGCAGCGGCGGCGCGGCCGTCGCGCTCGCGTGCGGCATGGTGGCGCTCGCGGACGGCTCCGATCTCGGCGGTTCGCTCCGCAATCCGGCAAGCTTCTGCAATGTCGTCGGGCTGCGTCCGTCGATCGGGCGCGTGCCGCAGTCGCCGACCGAAGACGCGTGGAACACGCTTGCGGTGTGCGGCCCGATGGCGCGCACCGTCGCGGACGTCGCCCTGTTTCTCAGCGTGCTCGCGGGATACGACGCGCGCGATCCGCTCTCGCTCGCCGAAGAGCCGTCGGTCTTCCGCGAACCGCTCGAGCGCGACCTTCGCGGCGTGCGCGTCGCGTGGTCGCGCAACCTCGGCGGGTTGCCGGTCGATCCCGCCGTCACGGCCGCGATCGAGCCGCAGCGCGCGGCGTTCGACGAGCTCGGCGCGATCGTCGAAGACGCCGAACCGGACTTGTCGGGCGCCGACGAGGTGTTCCAGACGCAGCGCGGCATCGGCTTTCTGCGGCTGGGCGATCTGCTCGACACGCATCCGACCGACTTCAAGGACACGATCGTGTGGAACATCGGCGTCGGGCGCCGCTTGACGGGCTCGCAGGTGGGCCGCGCGGTGACGCTGCGCTCGCAGATCTTCGCGCGCATGCATGCGTTCATGGAGCGCTACGAGTTCCTGATCGCGCCGGTGAGCCAAGTCCCGCCGTTCTCGATCGACGAGCCGTACGTGAAGTCGATCAACGGCGTCCACATGCAGAACTACCTCGACTGGATGCGCTCGTGCTACGTCGATCACGGTCACGGGCCATCCCGCGATCTCGGTGCCGTGCGGCTTCACGCCCGGCGGCTTACCGGTCGGCGTCCAGATCGTCGGCCGCTACCGCGACGAGCTCAACCTGCTGAAGTTCGCGCACGCCTTCGAACGACGCACGCGCACGGGCGAACGCCGCCCGCCGCTCTAATCGCGCGACCGGTGTCACCCGGAGCCCGTCGAAGGGTGAGCGATCATCGTCCGGGCCGCGCCGGCTCCGATACGCTCGCGCGCGAACGCGATGAACCAATCCAACGCCGCCGGCTGCATCATCGCCTCGCGGCTGGCGGCCTTCTCCGGCGGCGTGCCGGCGAGGATGCGGCGCACCGGAATCTCCATCTTCTTGCCGGTCAGCGTGTACGGGATCGCGTCGACCGCGTGCATTTCGTCCGGCACGTGCCGTGGGCTGCAGTCCGTCGCGCAGCTTCGCCGCGATGCGCGCCCGCGTCGCGTCGTCGAGCACGGCGCCGTCGGCGAGCCGCACGAACAGCGGCATGTAGAACGCGCCGCCCGGGAGCTCGAGGCACACGATCAGGCTGTCCGCGACCTCGTCGAGCTGCTCGACGGCACGGTAGATCTCCGCCGAGCCGATGCGGACGCCGTACCGGTTCAACGTCGAGTCGGAGCGGCCGTAGATGTAGCAGCCGCCGCGGCGCGTTGATCTTGATGAAGTCGCCGTGACGCCACACGCCGGGGAAGTGCTCGAAGTACGTCTCGCGATAGCGCGCGCCGTCCGGATCGTTCATGAAGTGCAGCGGCATCGACGGCATGGGGCTCGTCACGACGAGCTCGCCGACCTCGTCGATCACGTCCTCGCCCGCCTCGTTCCATGCGTGCACGTCCATGCCGAGCAGCCGCGTCTGGATCTCGCCCGCGTAGACGGGCAGCAGCGGCGATCCGCCGACGAGCCCGGCGCAGAGCTCCGTCCCGCCCGACGGCGATGTGACCCACAGATCGCGCTTGACGCAATCGTAGAACCACGCGGTGGATTCCGGCGTCACGGGCGAGCCGGTGAGCAGCACGCTGCGCAGCGACGAGAGGTCGAACCGCTCGCGCGGTACGATGCCCGCCTTCCGCATCAGCTGCACGAACGTCGGGCTCGCGCCGAACATCGTCGCGCGCGCGTCCGCCGCGAGCTGCCAGAGCAGCGCGGGCGTCGGATACGCCGGATGGCCGTCGTACAGCACGATCGACGAGCCCTGCAGCAGCGCCGACGTCAGCGCGTTGAACATCATCCAGCCGGTCGTCGTGTAGAAGAACATGCGCGATTGCGGACCGAGGTCTTGTCCCAGCCCCGTGCTCTTGAGGTGCTCGATGAGGACGCCGACATGCCCGTGCACGATCGGCTTCGGCAAGCCCGTGGTGCCCGAGGAGAACAGCACCCACAGCGGGTGATCGTGCGCGACGCGCTCGTAGGCGAACGACGATGCGTCGACCGCGGCGCTGCGCATGAGGTCGGGCCACGCGACGGCGCCGTCGAACGGCGCGCGCGAGCCGGCATCGAGGTACGGCAGCCACACGACGTGACGCACGGTCGGCAGCGCCGCGAGGATCGTCTCGATCTCGGCGCGGCGGTCGTAGTCCTTGCCGGCGAAGCGATAACCGTCCGCGACGAACAGCAGCACGGGGTCGATCTGCGCGAAGCGATCGATCACGGTGCGCGGGCCGAACTCGGGCGCGGCCGACGACCACACCGCGCCGATCGCGATCGTCGCGAGCATCGCGACGACGGTCTCCGCGATGTTCGGCATGTACGCCGCGACGCGGTCGCCCGGCTGCACGCCGAGCGCGCGCAGCTGCGTCGCGAGCACGCGCACCGCCGCGCCGAGCTCGTGCCACGACATCTCCGCGAGCGGGCGCAGCTCCGAGCTGTGCACGAGGGCCGCTTCATCGGGCCGCGCGCGTTCCTCGTAGCGCAGCAGATGCTCGGCGTAGTTCACGCGCGAGCCGCGGAACCACACGGCGCCCGGCATGACGCGAGCGTCGAGGACCTCGTCGTACGGCGCCGACGAACGCACGTCGAAGAAGTCCCACACGTCCGCCCAGAACGCATCGAGGTCGGTCACGGACCACCGCCAGAGATCCTCGTACGTCGCGAAGCGGAGGCCGCGCTCCGCGAGCCGGCGCATGAAGCGCGCGACGACGCTCGACTGCGCGACCGCCGGGTCGGGCGTCCAGAGCAGCTCGCCTTCGTTCATCGTGCCGTCGGCCCGCGCGTGCACGACCCATCCGATTGCCACAGGGGACAGGATCAATCCGCGACCGACGAACTCCTCGCTGAAGCGACGCGCGCTGCGACAGGTCGGCTACGTCACGCCGGGCAAGCAACCGCGATGCTGTTGCTCGCATTGCTGCTGCTCACCGCACCGCCACGCGTGATCGCGCAAGCATCGCCGCCGCCGGCTGCCGTCCCGCAGCGGCGCCGCTGCCGGCGTGCACCGTACGTCCGCGCTTTACGGCGATCGCGATCGACCCGCTCGCGCCGGTCGACGTCAACACGACGCAGCAGTTCGGCGTCGCGATGCGCGTCGTCGCGGACGCCGGATACACCTGGCGGCTCGTCGATCCGCTGGCCGCGACCGCGCCGGTTCGCGCGGACGGCGACCAAACGGTCTGGGACGTCGCGTTCGACAACCTCGATCGCAAGCCGGGCGATCCGCCGAAAGTCGGCGGCTCCGCGACGCAGATGTTCTTGTTCAGCGCGCTGTCGCCGGGCCAGGCGGTGCTGACGTTCGGTCAGTTCGGCCCCGGCGCCGACAAGCCCGACAAAACGATGACGTTCAACGTTCGCATCAGCCCGAACGTCACGGTCTGCTAGGCTCCCCTGCGTTTGGCCGTCAGCAGACCCGTGTTCATGCCGCCGAGAGCGAGGCCGCCGTCGAAGCGCGCGGACTCGACTTTGATGCATCGGTCGACGACGACGTCGAGTCCCGCCTCGTCCGCGATGCGAATCGCGTCCTCGTTGATCACGCCGTACTGAAACCAGATCGCTTTCGCGCCGGCCGCGACGGCGTCGCGCGCGACCTGCGGCGCCTCCTCCGGACGCCGGAACACGTCGACGATGTCGGGCGCGCCGCGCTCGGCGGCATACGCGGCGAGTGACGGGTACGCGCGCACGCCGTCGATCTCCGTGAGTGTCGGGTTGATCGGCGTGACGTCGAACGTGCCGCGCGTGCGGAGGAACGAGAAGACGAAGTAGCTCGGACGGCTCGGATTCGACGACGCGCCGACCATCGCGACGGTGCGCGAGCGGTCGAGCAGCGCGCGCCGTTCGGCCGGCGTGCGCAGGATCATACCGCGACGCCCGGGACGCGCGCCGCTGCCGCGAGGCCGCGTTCGAGGTCCCAGATGAGGTCGTCGACGTCTTCGAGACCGACCGAGAGACGTACCATGTCCGGGCCGACGCCCGCGGCGCGCAATTCGTCGTCGGACAGCTGCTGGTGCGTCGTCGACGCGGGATGGATCACGAGGCTCTTCGCGTCGCCGACGTTCGCGAGGTGGCTCCAGAGCTCCAGCGACTCGATGAACGCGCGCCCGGCTTCGCGTCCGCCGCGCAGCCCGAACGTGAACACCGCGCCGGCGCCGAGCGGAAGATACCGCGCCGCGCGCTCGCGCTCCGGGCTGTCGGGCAGATCGGCGTACGCGACCCACGCGACCTCGTCGTGCTCGTGGAGGAACGACGCGACGGCACGGGCGTTGGCGACGTGCTCGGGCATGCGAAGCGCGAGCGTCTCGAGCCCTTGCACGAGCAGCCACGCGTTCATCGGCGAGATCGACGCGCCGACGTCGCGCAACACCTCGACGCGTGCGCGCTGCAGGAACGCGTACTCGCCGAACGTCTCGGCGAAGTTCAGCCCGTGATAGCCGGGGCTCGGCGTCGCGAGCAGCGGATGGCGTCCCGCGCTCCACGGAAAACGTCCCGACTCGACGAGTGCGCCGCCGAGCACCGTGCCGTGGCCGCCGATGAACTTCGTCGCCGAGTGCACGACGATGTCGGCGCCGTGCTCGATGGGACGGCACAGAAACGGCGTCGCGAACGTGTTGTCGACGATGAGCGGCACGCCGGCCGCGTGCGCGATCTCCGCCAGCGCGGCGAGGTCGGCGATGGCGCCGTTGGGGTTGCCGATCGTCTCCGTGAACACGGCGCGCGTGTTGTCGCGCAACGCGTCGCGCACCGCATCGAGGTCGCCGCCGGGGACGAACGTCGTCTCGATCCCCATCCGCTTCATCGTCACGCCGAGCTGCGTCACGGTGCCGCCGTAGAGGTTCGCGGTGGCGACGAGATGGTCGCCGCTCTGCGCGAGGCTCAGCACCGAGATCAGCTGCGCCGCGAGGCCGCTCGCCGTCGCGACCGCGCCGAGTCCGCCTTCGAGGCTGGCGAGCTTTTCCTCGAACGCCGCGACCGTCGGGTTGCCGATGCGCGTGTAGATGTTGCCGTACGTGCGCAGCGCGAACAGCTCGGCCGCGTGCTCCGTCGAGTCGAAGACGAAGCTCGTCGACAGATGCAGCGGCAGCGCTCGCGCGCCGGTTTCGCCGTCCGGCGGCGTGCCCGCGTGCAGCGCGCGCGTGCGGAATCCGAAAGTGCGGTCGTTCATCGGACCGCGACCCTTCTGTGCCGTCTGCAAACGCCCCGCCGCACGTCGCCGAGGACGGCCGTTCGACGCATGCGAACCGTACGGGCGTGCGCCGGGTGCCGGTCTTCGCGATCGTGCTGATCCTCATCGCCGCGGGAATCCCCGCGGCGCGCGCCGCCGACGTGCCGCAGGCCGACCGCGTCTACGCGCTCGGCGCAGCCATGGGCGTGCCGCACGATGCGCGGCAACATCTCGCGCACGACGGGAACGAGCGCCGGCGGCGTGGTCGACGTCGAGAACCGTGTCGAGCCGGCACACGGCGCGCCGTACTCGATGCGCGACCGCTTCACGTTCGATGCTGCCCGGTCGGTCTGGCGTGTCGAGCTCTCGGCGCGTTCGCCGCTGCGCGCGCGCGGCGAGGCACCCGCGTGGACGGGTGACGAGTGGACGTTCGAAGTGCTCAACGCACGAGGCATGCGCCAGCGCGTACGGTACGAGCTCGCGGGCGATCAACTGCGACGCACGTTCGAGACGCCGGCCGATCCCGAGACATGGCGCATCACCGGCGCCGAGCTGTGCAACCGCGGATCGGAGCCGCCGGCGAAGGACGCGTGCATCGCCAAAGATCAGCCCGCGTCCGTCGTCGCGCTCGCGGCGATCTCGCTGCACGACCTCCCGTTTCAGACGCCGCACGGCGACATCATCGTCGACGTGAACCTGCGCGCAGATTCCAGCATCGCGGCGGCGTCCGTGGTCGATACGCCGTCGCCGTATCTCTCCGCGCCGGTGCTGCAAACGATCCGGGCGTCGACGTTCCGCACCGCCATGCGCGACTGCGTCCCGGTGGCTTCGGCTTTCGCATTCGCCGTGCGTTTCCGCCAAGGGCGCCTGGTCGCGCGGTAACGACCCCGCGCGTCCCGGGAAAACGGGACCAAAGTCGCGCCGAGCCGGCGCGCCGCGCGGAAACAACACAGTACGATGCTCCGCTCCCTCGACAACCTGCGCGTCCTCCTCGGCACTCCCGCGTACCGCAGCGCGGTCGGCGAGCGTCCGGGCGACGTGCTGGTGTCCGCGCACTGGGCCTGCGGCTGCAGCGCGATCGGACCGGCGTTCTCGCGGCTCGCGTTGCGGACGTGCGTCCTGCATCGCACCGGCCGCGTCGAGGTGCCCGTCACGGTATGACCGCGCTCGGCGGCGCGTCAGCGCGCCGCCGACGCGCGCCGTCCCGCGGACACGCCGAGCGCGTCGAGGATCGACGCGCGCGTCGCGCCCTCGCCGACGATGCCTTCGAACGCGATGGCCGCCGGCGCGCCGGAGAGCACGAGCACTCGGTCCGCGAGAGCGAGCGCGTCGTCGACGTCGTGCGTGACGAGGATCGCCGACGCTTTCGTGAACTCGAGAATCTCGCGCACCGCGGCGCGCAGCTCGATGCGACGCAGCGCGTCCAGCGCGGCGAACGGCTCGTCGAGCAGCAGCAGCGCGGGATCGCGCACGAGCGCGCGCGCGAGCGCCGCGCGCTGCGCCATGCCGCCGGACAGCTGCTTCGGCAGACGGTTCGCCGCGCGCGCGAGGCCGACGAGCGCGAGCATGTTCTCGACGCGTCCGCGCTCGGCGTCCGTTCGCGCCGGAAACGCGACGTTGCGCCGGACGTCGAGCCACGGGAACAGCCGGGGCTCCTGGAACACGACGCCGATCTCGCCCGACGTGCCGATGCTGCCGGCATCGGCGCGCTCGAGGCCGGCGATGCAGCGCAACAGCGTCGACTTGCCGCAGCCGCTCGCGCCGAGGATCGCGACCCGCTCGCCGCGTTCGACGTCGAGATCGATGCCGTCGAAGACGACGTGCGTGCCGAACGCCTTGCGAAGGCCGCGGATGCGCGCGGCGTCCGCGCCCGGAATGCGACGCGCGCTCATAGCGGCACCGTATCCGTCCAGCCGACGAGCCGGCGCTCGAGGAACCGCATCCCGCTCTCCGACAGCTTCCCGCACGCGGCGAACAGCAGGATCGCGACCAGGATCTCGTCCGTCCGCGACGTCTGCTGACCGTCGGTGAGCAGGAAGCCGAGCCCGTTCGTCGCCGCGAGCAGCTCCGCGGCGACGAGGAACAGCCACGCTTGCGTGAGGCCGATCCGCGCGCCGACGAGCAGCTGCGGCAGGGTCGCCGGCACGAGCACGCGCGCGATCAGCGCCATGCGCGAGAGGCCGAAGATCGTCCCGACCTCGACCAGCTTGCGATCGACGCCGCGAATGCCGCTGTGCAGCGCAACGTAGATCGGGAAGAACGCGCCGATCGCGACCAGCGCGATCTTCGCCGTCTCGCCGATCCCGAGCCACAGCAGGATCAGCGGCACCCACGCGAGCGACGGTACCGCGCGAATCGCTTGGAGCGTCGGGTCCAGCGCGCGTTCGGCGTCGCGCGATCCGCCGACGATGGATCCCAGGATCAGCGCGAGCGCGAGCGCGATCGCGAAGCCGAGCGCGACGCGCTCCGTGCTCGCGCCGAGGTCGCGCCAGAGCACGCCGCTCTGCGTGAGGTCGATCAGCTCGCGCACGACATCGCGCGGCGACGCGAGCTGATAGGACTTGATCGCGCCGCTCGCCGTCGCCGCCCACCAGGCGCCGAGCAACGCGAGCGGGACGCTGAACCTACCCACGCAGCGCCGTCGCCGCCGGGCGCGCGTCGGCGAGCGTCGCGACGGCGCCGTCGAGGTCCGCGTCCGGACGCGCGATCTTGTCGGCACGGATCAGCGGCACCACGGCGGCGATCGCATCGTGATACTCCGCGTTCGGCGTGCCGTTGCCGGGATACGTCGTGCGCTCGCGCAGCTGCAAGTCCGCGACGCGGCGCTCGACCTTCGACGCCGCGCACAGCAGCTGGGCCGTTTCGTCGACGTGCGCCGCCGCGTACTCGCGCGCGCGATGGTACTGCTGGAGCACGATCGCCGCGACATCGCCGTGCTGCGCGAGGAAGTCCTCGCGCACGTTCAGCGCGCCCCACGTGTTGAAGGCGACGTTGCGGTAGAGCAGCCGCGATCCGGCCTGCAGCTGCGATGCCGCCATGTGCGGATCGAGACCGGCCCACGCGTCCACTTGTCCGCGCTCGAGTGCGATCCGCCCGTCGGGATGTTGCAGGTCGACGAGCTGCACGTCACCGGGCTGCAGCCCGTGCGCTGCGAGCGAGCGCAGCAAGAAGAACCACGGATCGGTCCCGCGCGTCGCGGCGACTCTCTTGCCTTTCAGATCGCGCACGCTCTTCGCCGGCGAGTCCTTGGCGACGACGAGCGCCGTCCACTCAGGCCGCGAGTACAGGAACACCGTCTTGATCGGCGAGCCGTTCGCGCGCGCGAGCAGCGCCGCGCTGCCCGCGGTCGATCCGAACTCGGCGGCGCCGGCCTGCAAGAACTGGTTCGCCTTGTTCGAGCCGAGCGAGAGCACCCACTCGACGGACGTGTGCTGCTTCGCGAGCGCTTCGTCGAGCCAGCCCTTCGCCTTGAGCACGAGACTCGGCGGATTGTAGTACGCGTAGTCGATGCTGAGCCGCTCGAGGCCCGCGGCCGCCGCGGGCCGCGCGAGCAGCGGCGCGACCGCGGCCGCGCCGGCCGCGACGAGGAAATCGGAACGAGTGAACCTGGACAACGTACGCCTCCTGGTGCGAGGGGAAAGCGATGCAAACGAAGAGCCCCCGCCGGTGAATCGGCGGGGGCTCTCGACGATGATCGTGCGCGAAGCGCTAGCTCATGCCGAAGCTCGCCGATCCCCGATGGGGAGACAGCAAATGCACATCGACATGAGACACGATACGCGATTCGTCACGAGTGCGTCGGACTTTACCATGCTCGAGACGGATCCGTCAACGTTCAGAGTTCGTGTTCGGCGACAAAAGTCGGGCGCCCGGCTGCCGATAGTTCTCATGAGGCGCCAAGCACGCGCCCCCGATCCGGAGCGTTATCCGGGTAGTCGAACGATCCACGCACCCGCCGGCTCAACCGGGCGTCGCAAGTCGTGGACGAGCCCGCCGATACGTGAGGCGGCCTCTCGCTCGGGCGAGCGTCACCCGCGCTTCTCGATGTAGAGCGCCTGCGTGCCGTATGCGAGCCAGCCGCGCTCGTCGGCGAGGCGGAACGTCGTCGCTCCGATGCCGTCGGACATCAACGTGGTGCGGGCGTCGAGCAGCACCCATTCGCCCGCTGGCTCGCGTTCGACGGCGACGGACAGCGAGGGCGGCACGAAGAGATAGGGCCCCATCGGCAGCTCGGCGCTGACGCCGTTCGCGGAGTCGGCGATGAGCAGCACGCGCTCGACCGGGCGCGTCGCTTCGCCGCCGACGAGCGGGACGCGCGGACGGCACCACACCGTGGCGGGTCCCGGCACGCCGGTGCCGTGCACGTCGCGCCATTCGATCGATTCGCCGTACCCGAAGTGCAGCCATGACGGAACGGGCATTGGTCCGGGCAGCGGCGGAACGGGATCGGCCGCGGTGACGCCCGGCGGGATGCTACCTTCGGCTTGCGTCGCGATGCGCCAGACGCGCGCCGTCACGGCGTCACGTCCCTCGATCTCGATGCTCGCCTCGAGCATCTCGATGCGCTTTCCGGGCCGCGCGACGCGCGTCCGCACGCGCATGGTGCCGACCGGGATCGCGCCCAGAAACTCCGAGTTGACGCGTACGATGCGCACGTCGTCGCGCGGAAACGCATCTGCGAGAACGTGCGCGATCAGCGCCGTCGGCGGGCCGCCGTGCTGCATGCGCGGGTCCCACGGACTGCTCGTCGCCGTCGTCGCGACGAATGTATCCTCGACCGGTCCGCTCGTAGAACGCCTGGACTTCCACGGTCCACCCTGACCGCGGATCGCCGACGAGCGGATGCGCGCTACGCGGCGCGGCTGTACGTGTCGAGCAGACGCGTGAGCGCGTGAACCTGGCACGTGACCGGAGTCGGGACCCCGAGCAGTCCGCCGAGCTCGCACACCGCGCCCGTGATGCAGTCCACTTCGAGCGCGCGACCCAGCTCCAGGTCCTGCAGCATCGACGTCTTGTGATCGCCGACCCGCCGCGCGCCGTCGATGCGCCGCTCGATCGAGACCGGCAGCTCGACGCCGAGCGCCGCTGCGACCGCGGCACACTCTGTCATGATGTCGCGCACGAGCTGCTCGATGCCGCGGTCGCGCAGCATGCCCGCGATCGTCGCGCGAGTCAGCGCGGAGATCGGGTTCAGCGCGGCGTTGCCGAGAATCTTGAGCCAGATCTGCGCGCGCAGATCCGGCTCGATCGGCGCCTTCAGCCCGCCGGCCGTCAGGTCTGCCGAAATTTGCTCGATCGCGGGATCGACCGTGCCGTCCGGACGGCCGAGCACGAAGCGCGTGCCTTCGAGGTGATGGATGACGCCCGGCGACGCGATCTCAGTCGAACAGTAGATCACGCACCCGACTACGTTGGCGGGATCGAACGCCGCGGCGAGCGTTCCGCCGGGATCGACGCTCTCGAGCGCGGTCCCCTCGAGCGGCCCGCCGACGCGCTGGAAGTACCACCACGGGATGCCGTTCTGCATCGGCACGATCTGCGTGCGGTCGTGCGACATGCGCTCGATTGCCGGCAACATCCCGGCGAGCTGATGCCCTTTCAGCGAGACGATGATGCAGTCGAACGGACCGTGCTTGGTACCGTCGTCCGTCGCGGTGACGTTCGCTTGGAAGTCGCCGCGCTCGGAGAGCACGCGAACGCCGTGCGCGCGCATCGCATCGAGATGCGCGCCGCGCGCGATCAAGGTGACGTCCCGTCCCCCGCGTGCGAGGGAGGCGCCGACGTAAGCGCCGATCGCGCCCGCGCCGACGACCGCATAGCGTTCGATGGCCATGCCCGCACCATACCGCCCACGCCGCACCGCGTCCCCGGGCGCCGCACGAACGGGGCCGCCGCCCCCGCGAACGGCCTTATTCCGCGCACGAACGGGATGCGGCGATCGAACGCTCGCCGCTACGCGCGGAACCAGGCGAGGGACCCTACGGCTGCGAGCGTCGCGGCGACCGTCGCGCGCAGCCGCACGCCGGCGTCGCGCGCTTCGTCGGCAGTGAGGATAAGCGGTGGGACGAACCGCAGCGTGTTCCGCCCGGCGGCGTTCAAGAAGACGCCGTGATCGAGACCGCGGCCGACGAAGTCCTTCGCGACGTACGGATCGCGCACCGGAAGCCCGAGCATCATGCCGAGGCCGCGCGACGGTTCGAACACCGCGGGATACTCCTCGGCGACCGCATCGAGCTCTGCCTTCAGCACCGCGCCGACCGACGCGACGTGGCTGTCGAGGTCGATCACGTCACGGATCGCGAGGTGCTCGAGCGCCGCGGCCGCGGGTACCGGCGACCCGCCGAACGTCGTGCCGTGATCGCCGGGGCGCAGCGCGCTCGCCGCTTCGCCGCGCACGATCAGCGCGCCGATCGGAAGCCCGTTCGCGAGCGACTTCGCGAGGGTGAACGCATCGGGCCGCACGTCGTACAGCTGATGCGCGAACAGCCGTCCGACGCGCCCCATGCCGCACTGCACCTCATCGAAGATCAACAGCGCGCCGCGCTCATCGCAGAGTCGCCGCGCGGCTTCGAGATACTCGCGCGTCGCGGGAACGACGCCGCTTTCGCCTTGAACGGGCTCGACGAGGAAGCACGCCGTGCGCTCGTCGATCGCTTTCTCCAGCGCGTCGACGTCGTTGAAGCGGGTGAACGCGAAGCCGAGCGGCAGCGGCTCGAAGCCTTCCTTATACGGCGGGTTGTCGGTGGCCGCCAGCGCGCCCATCGTGCGCCCGTGGAACGAGCCGTGCGCGGCGAGAATCGTCGTGCGCTCGGGCTCGCCGCGCCGCCACGCGTGCTTGCGAGCCAGCTTGATCGCGGCTTCGTTCGCCTCGGCGCCGCTGTTGCAGAAGAAGACCGCGTCGAATCCGGACAGCTCCGCGAGCCGGTCCGCGAGCGTGCCCGCCGGCTCGTGGTGCACGAGGTTCGACACGTGCACGAGCGTCGCGGCCTGCTCGGCGATCGCGCGGGCGATCCGCGGATGCGCGTGCCCGAGCGCGCACACCGCGATGCCCGCGACGAGATCGAGGTACGCGTTCCCGGACTCGTCGAACAGCCAGCACCCTTCGCCGCGCACGATGTTGATCTCGAGGCGCCCGTAGTTCGCCATGAGATGCGGATGCTGGGTGACGAGCCGCGCTCCGCGTGACGTTTGCAGCATCGGGATTACGTGCGGTAATGCGCGTTGATGCGCACGTAGTCGCTGGTGAGGTCGCAGCCCCATGCGGTCGCGGTCGCGTCGCCGATGCCGAGGTCGAGGCGAACGTCGACGTTGTGGTGCTCGAGGATGTGGTGCGCTTCGGCTTCGCTCATCGCTTCGATCGCGCCGCGCTCGACCCACGTCTTCTCGCCGAGGTACAGCGACCAGGTCGCCGGATCGAGTCCCGCGCCGACGGAGCCGGCCGCGGCGATGATGCGGCCCCAGTTCGGGTCCTCGCCGTACAGCGCCGTCTTCACGAGGCTCGAGTTGATCACCGCGCGTCCGGCTTTGCGCGCCTGCGCTTCGTCGCGGGCGCCGGTCACGGTCAGCGTGAGCGTCTTCGTCGCGCCCTCACCATCTTTGACCATCGCGACGGCGAGATCGCGGCACACCGCGGTGAGCGCCGCACGCAGACCCGGGCTCGCGTCGCCGGTGCCCGGCTTCGCCGCGCAGTAGACGGCGTCGTTCGTCGACATGTCGCCGTCGACGGAGATCATGTTGAACGTGCCGTCGGCGGCTTCGCGCAACGCCTCGGAGAGCGACGCGCGCGATACCGCGGCGTCGGTCGCGATGAACGCGAGCATCGTCGCCATGTTGGGCGCGATCATGCCCGAGCCTTTGGCGATGCCGCCGGCGACGAAGCGCCGGCCGTTCTCGTGCCATGCGTACGCGGCGAGCTTCGGCACGTGATCGGTCGTCATGATCGCTTCCGCGGCGGAATACGCCGCTTCCGCGCCTTCGGCGAGCCCTTTGTGCGCGCGGTCGAGTCCTTTCGCGACGCGGTCCATCGGCATCGTCACGCCGATCACGCCGGTCGACGCGACGACGATCTGCGTCGGCCGCACGCCGAGCAGCGTCGCGGCGTGGCGCGCCGTGTTCTCGGCATCGCGCACGCCGCGCTCGCCGGTGCACGCGTTCGCGCAGCCGGAGTTGCACACCATCGCGACGACGGCGTCGCCGTCGGCCTCGAGATGCGCGCTGGTCGCGAGCAGCGGCGCGGCCTTGATCTCGTTGGTCGTCACCACCTGCGCGCACACGTGCGGACCGGGCAGCACGATCATCGCCAGATCGGACTTGCGCTTCTTGATGCCGGCGTGTACGCCGGTCATGCGGATACCGGGCACGGCGCCGAGGCCACCGCGCACTTCGATGAGCCGCGGCGACCCGTTGGCGTGCGCCTCCGCCGAATCAGCCGACTTTTGTGCGAGCATCGAGTCCAGTCTCCTCCGGAAGGCCGAGCATCAGGTTCATGTTCTGGATCGCCTGCCCGGCAGCGCCTTTGCCGAGGTTGTCGAGCGCGGAGAGGACGTGCACGACGCCGTCGCGTTCCGCGACCGCGAGGTGCGCATCGTTCGTGCCTTCGAGCGCGGGAAGATGCGGCGCGCGCACGTCGCGGAACACCGTGACGAACGGGCTCGCGGCGTAGAACCGCTGGTACAGCGCGAGCACCTCGTCGCGCGTGATCGGTTCGCGCGGCACGAGGTAGACGTCCGCGAGAATCCCGCGGCTGAGCGGAACGACGTGCGGCGAGAACACGATCGGCGCCGTGATGCCGGCGTCGCGCGCCTCCTGCACGATCTCGGTGCCGTGCCGGTGCCCGCCGAGACCGTACGCACGCACGTCGCCGTACACTTCGGCGAACAGCGACGGCACCGTGGGCGTGCGCCCCGCGCCCGTGATCCCGCTCTTCGCGTCGATCACGACGGCCGCGATGCGCGGCGCAAGAGGCTCGAGCGGGACGAGCGCGAGCAGCGACGCGGTCACGTAGCACCCCGGGTTCGCGACGAGCCGCGCGCCGGCGATCGCGTCGCGGTAACGCTCGGGGAAACCGTAGACCGCGTCGCCCGCGTTCGCGTGGAGACGGAACGCATCGGAGAGATCGATCGCGCGCGCGCCGCGCGCAAGGAACTGCGGTGCTTGGTCGCGCGCGAGCTCGTGACCGCCGGCGAGGAACACGACGTCGTCCTCGCGCACGCGGCGCAGCGCGGTGCCGGTCTCCTCGAGCGCGACGTGTACGTGCGGCAGCCCCGGAAAGACGTCGGCGACGGCGGCGCCCGGCTGCGAACGGCTTTCGAGCACGCCCAGCGCCACGCCGGGGTGGCGGTCGATGAGCCGGATGAGTTCGGCCGCGGCATAGCCGCTCGCGCCGACGACGTGCGCGGTGATCACGACGACTCTTCCTTCCCCAGCGCGGAGAGCGTTTCCGAGAGCTCGGCGATGCCGGCGCGCGTCGCGGCGAGCGCCGCGCGCACTTCGTCGGGATGCGTCGAGCCCTCCGTTCGCTTGGCGCGCACGGACGCATCGGCGGTCAACGGCGCGCGCACGCCGAGGTGCTGCAAATCGCCGTCGTCGAGCGCGCGCCCTGCCGACTCGGCGAGAAGCACGCGCTCGCCGACGGCGCGGTGCGCGGCGCGCGCCGTCGCGCCGGCGGCGATCAGAGCATCGGCGACGTCGGTGGCGACGGTATAGCCGTCGGCGGCATGCCGCGTCATCGCGTCGCGCATGAAGTGCACGTGACGCGAACGCGCGGCGGAACGCGTCGATCGCAGCGGACGCGAGCTGCGCTGCGCGAATCGCGTGCGCTTTGGTCTCCTGCAGATCGCGGTGGTACGAGAGCGCGACGCCCTTGACGGTCGCGTGCGCGCCGGCGGCGATCCCGATCAGCGTTCCTGCGCTCGCGCGCACCAGCTCGAACGGGTCGGGATTCCGTTTCTGCGGCATCAGGCTCGAGCCGGTCGAGGCCGCGTCGTCGACGCGCACGTATCCGAACGCCGGCGTCGCCCACAGCACGAGCTCTTCGCTCGGACGCGATGCGCTCAGCACGGCGCGCGCGCAGGCATCGATCAGATCGAGCAGCACGTCGCGATCTCCGATCGCATCGAGCGCGTTCGACGACGGCGCGTCGAAGCCGAGCATCGTCGCGGCCGCGCGCGCGGTCGAGCGGCAGCGACGATCCCGCCAGCGCCGCGCTGCCGAGCGGCATCGACCGCGATGCGTCGGCGGCGACGCGCGCGAAGCGGCGCGCCGCGCGCACGAAGCTCGACGCGACCGCGTCGATCCACATCGCGAGCAACATCGGCTGCGCCGGCTGCCAGTGCGTCGTCGCCGCGAACAGCGTGCCGTGCTCGAGCTCCTCCCCGGCGCGATCCGCGGCGAGCGCCGCCGTGTCGAGGCACGCGCGTGCCGCGTCCGCGGCCGCGCTGCGCGCGAACAGCAGCATGGTCGTCGCGACCTGATCGTTGCGGCTGCGGCCGCTGTGCAGCCGGTCGCCCGCGGTCCCGGCCACTTCGCGAACGCGCGCATCGATCGCGCCGTGCACGTCCTCGAAGTCGCGCTCGACCGCCCACGCGGCGAACGTACCGGACGCGACCTCTTCGGCGACGGTGCGCAGCGCGGCATCGAGGGCCGCCGCGTCGGCGACGGAGATCACGCCGCCGCCGGCGAGGCTCGCGACGTGCGCCTGCGACACGCGCACGTCGAACGGCGCGACCGCGAGATCGTCGCGCAGCGAGGAGCCGAACGCGAGCAGCGCGCGGTCGGGCTCGGACGCAAACCGTCCGCCCCACTGCAGCTCCACCTCGCTGACCTCGTTCACGTCCTCGTACTCCGTCTCACCACGACCTCCCAGAAAAATGAAAAGCGCGCCGTTGCCGGCGCGCCCGTCGATCCGTTCCCGTTGCTCCCCTACCGCGCGTAGACGAGACCCGGTACGAATCGTACGGGCGCAGCGTTCGGCGGTCGGCGGAGGGTGATCGCGGTGATGCTCACGAGTGCATAGTCATACCGCACCGAGCGCCGTCGCGTCAAGCGTTTCATGCGAGCCCGGCCGTCGCTTAGCTCAGCACCGGCGTCGCGCGCTCCGCGGCCTCGGCCGCCTTCGCGGCGCCCGCCGCCACGGGCAGCCCGTGGATCTCGATGAATCCGCCCGCCGCATCGTGCCGGAACGTGTCGCCCGCTCCGTACGTCGCGAGCGACTCGTCGTACAGCGCGAACGGCGAACGCGAGCCCGTCACGACGGCACGCCCGCGCACGAGCTTCACGCGCACCTCGCCGGTGAGCCGCTCCGCGATCTTCGCGTTGAACGCGTCGAGCGCGCCGCGCAGCGGCGACGACCAGAGCGCGTCGTAGATCAGCTCCGCGTACTTCTGATCGAGGCCGGCCTTCAGGCGCAGCTCGTCGCGCGTGAGCGTCAGCCGTTCCAGCGCCTTGTGCGCCTCGATCAGCGTCACGCTGCCCGGGCACTCGTACACTTCGCGCGATTTCAACCCGACGACGCGATCCTCGATCATGTCGATCCGCCCGACGCCGTTCGCGCCCGCGATCTTGTTGAGCTCGAATACCATCTCGGCGCCCTCGCGTCCGTCGATCGACGGCACGCCGTGCCGAAACGCGATGACGACCTCCGCACCGCGGGCGGGCGCATCCTCGGGCGCGACACTCCACGCGTACGCATCAGCGGGCGGCGCGTTCCACGGATTCTCAAGCACGCCGGCCTCGATCGAACGCCCCCACAGATTTGCATCGACCGAATACGGCTTCGCCGCCGTATGCGCAACCGGCACGCCGTGCGCCTCCGCATACGCGATCGCATCCGGCCGCGACAGCGGCCGCTCGCGCAGCGGCGCCAACGTCGTCAAATGCGGCGCACGCGCGCGCACGCCGACCTCGATGCGAACCTGATCGTTGCCCTTGCCGGTGCACCCGTGCGCAACGGCATCCGCCGCATACTCCTGAGCCGTCTCGACCAGCAGATCGGCGATCAACGGCCGCGACAACGCCGCACTGAGCGGATACACGCCCTGATACAGCGCGTTCGCCGCCAAAGCCCGATACGCGTACTCCGCGACAAACCGCTCGCGAGCATCGATCAACACCGCATCCAGCGCGCCGAGCCGCAACGCCTTCTGCCGAACGGCGTCGAGCGCGTCCTGCGACCCCTCGCCCGACACCATATCCGACTCGCCGAGGTTGAGCGTCATCGCGACGACCTGATGCCCGGCATCGATGAACTGCTTCAGAAGCACGGACGTATCAAGCCCGCCCGAATACGCCAAAACGATCTTCACGCGTGCTCGCCTCTCATGTCTTCAAAGCGTTGCCGAACGACGGGCGTCTTCTCGACGGACTCGACGATGACGAGAACGGTGTCATCGCCGCCGATCGTGCCCAAAACTTCAGGCCATTCCGCACCATCGATCGCGGCGGCGAGCATCATCGCGGTGCCGGGATGCGTGCGCAGCACGATCTGGTTCGCCGCCGAACGCACGCCGACGACGACCTCCGAAACGACACGATGCAGTCGCGACGTGAACGCTCGGGCCGAGCGAGGGCTCGACGTACTTGAACGCGCCGCCGGCGCCGCCTTTCAGCGGTACTTTGAGCAGCCCGAGCTCCTTGATGTCGCGCGACACGGTGGCCTGGGTGACGTCGTACCCTTGCTGCTCGAGGAGCGACGCGAGCTCGTCCTGCGAGCGGACGGGGCGCGCGGCGATGAGCGACAGGATCGCGCGCTGGCGTTTGGTCTTCGGTTGCGTCAAAACTTCCATACGTCTTCAGTCCCGAGCTTGTCGAACGGCGATCATCAGTCGGTAAGCCCGCGGAGGTCGGTGAGGAGTGCGAGGAGCAGCGCTTTCTGCGCGTGGAGGCGGTTTTCGGCTTGATCGAACACGACGCTGCGCGGCCCGTCGATGACGTCAGCGGCCACCTCCTCGCCGCGGTGCGCCGGCAGGCAGTGCATGAAGAGCGCGTGCTTCGCAGCGGCGTCCATCATCGCGGACGTGACCTGATACGGACGCAGCGCCGCGAGGTTTCGTTCGAGGAAGCGTTCCTCGCCCATCGACGTCCAGACGTCCGTGTACACGACGTCGACGTCGCGCACTGCGCGCAGCGGCGAGGTGAACGCGCGCGCGTGCACGCCGTGCTCCGCGCCGAGCTTCACGAGCTTCGCAAGAAACGCGTCGGACGGCCGGTGCGTCGGCGGCGCCGCGAACGTGATCGACATGCCGCACATCGCGGCGGCCTCCGCGAGCGATGCGGCGACGTTGTTGCGAGCGTCGCCGACGAACGCGAGCCGCAGGCCCTGCAGCGTGCCGAAGCGCTCGCGGATCGTGAGCAGGTCCGCGAAGGCCTGACACGGGTGCGCCGCTTCGGAGAGCGCGTTGATCGTCGGCACCGTCGCCGCGCCGGCGAAGCGCACGAGCGGCTCGTGGGCGTGCGTGCGGTAGACGATCGCGTCGCCGTACCGCGACAGGACGCGCGCCGCGTCCTCCGGCGTCTCGCGGCTGCCGATGCCGACGTCGCTGCCGTTGACGGCGATCGCGTGACCGCCGAGCTGCGTCATCCCCGTCTCGAACGAGACGCGCGTGCGCAGCGACGGCTGCTCGAACAGCATCACGAGGGTCTTGCCGCGCAGCAGCGTCATCTGCTCGCGACCGCGCGCCTTGAGGGTCTGCGCGACCGCCAGAAGGCTGACGAGCTCGTCGGCGCCGAGGTCCGAGACGGTCAGGACGTTCCGGCCGCGCAGCCGCGCCGCCGCCGGGAGGGTAACCATAGACTGCATGATTATACACGCGATGTATAAAGATGCAAGCAGGAGCGAAGCGCCCGGTGACCGAGGCCTAGGCGGTGCTGATCGCGCTGAAGTACGGCGGCAACGCCATGGCGGCGGACGGGCCGACCCGATTTTGGACGAGGTCGCGACGCTCGCGGCCCGCGGCGACCAGCTCGTGCTGGTCCACGGCGGCGGGCCGCAGATCGACGCCGAGCTCGACGCAAAGGCGATCGACGAGATTCGGGTCCAGGGCCTGCGCGTCACCGGGCGCGCGACCCGCGACATCGTCGAGTACGTCCTCTGCGGCACCGTGAACAAGGCGCTGGTGCGCGCTCTCGCGGAGCGCGGCGCGCCGGCGGTCGGCATCTCCGGCGAGGACGGCGGCCTGCTGACGGCGCGCCGCGCCGGCGCGGTCAACGGCGTCGACCTCGGCTACGTCGGGGGGGACATCGTCCGCGTCGATCCGGCGGCACCGCGCGCCCTGCTCTCCGCGGGCTTCGTCGTCGTGGTCGCGCCGCTCGCGCTCGACGCCGCCGGAGGCGGCGCGCTGAACTGCAACGCCGATACCGCCGCGGGCGCCCTCGCCGCGGCTCTCCACGCCGACGCCTACGTCGTCATCACGAACGTCGCCGGCGTGCGCCGCGACGTCGACGACCCGGACTCCGTGATCGAGCGCCTCACGACCGCCGAGGCCGAGGGCTACATCGCGGACGGCACCTTCACCGACGGCATGATTCCGAAGATGCGCGCCGCCATTGCGGCCGTGCGCGGCGGCGCTGCGCGCGCGGTCGTGGCGGGCGCCGGTTTCGGCGCGATCGATGCGGCGCTGCGCGGCCTCGGGACGGAGCTCGTCCCGTAGCCGAGGGCGGCGTCCCAGGACGTCCACATGAGTCCGAGGTACTACAGGTCACGTGGACCGTGCGCACGTCGTTTCTTTCAACGGCGAGCTTGACATTTGGAAAGAGGGTGACGTCGAGAAGCGTCTGGCCGTCATCGACGGCTCCGTGCCCGTCGTCATCGACCTTTCCGAGGTCCGCTACCTCGACAGCGCGTTCGTCAGCGCGCTCGTCCGGCTGCGCCGTCGCGTGCCGGACGCCGACATCACGATCGTCGTGACGTCCCGCTCGGTGCAGCGCATCTTCGAGCTGACGCAGATGAAGCGGCTGTTCCGCATCACGGACACGCCGCCGCCGGGCTGAGTCCGGCCTCACTGCTCGTCCTCGCCGCGGCGCGCATGCTCGTCCGCGTCGGGATCGGGCTTCACCGCCGGCGGAACCGCGTTCAGGTCGATCGCGCGGCAGCTTCGCCGCGTCGGAGCGCGTCGTTCAGCGGGAGCACGTCGCGCGCTACGAACGCGCGATAGCGCGCGACGCGCGGCGTCGCCTTCGCGCCGCAGCGCCGTCGCTTCGGCGACCTCGGCCGCCGTCGGAACCCCCGGCGAAAGATCGCTCAAGAACGTCAGCACGCGCTCACGAAGCAGATCCTCGAGGAAATCGTCGTCCTGGTCGTTGACGGGATGTGAGCTGATCGAGGACGCGACGCTCTGCGCGTCGGCGACGCGCGGCGCGCGCGCGCGCGGCGAGCGCGGTGTCCGCGATCGACGTCGATGCGCGGCTCGAGCTGCACGCGCACGTTGTCGAGCCCGTTCAGCGCGTCGTCGAGCGCCGAGAGCTCGTCGTCCATCGCGCGCTGGAACGCGATAGCCGCGCATTTCGTCGGCTTCCGATGCGACGTCGCGCTGCGCGAGCACGCGGACGTGCTGCACGTACGTCGCGCCGTCACGGTGCAGGCGCACCGTGTACTCGCCGCGCGGAAGCGGCGGCCCCTCCTGCGGACCACGATCCCAACTCGCGACGCGGCGCCACGGCGTCGGCGGATCGGCGTCGAGCCGCCACGTGACGCGGTTGTAGCCGGTCGCGTTCGGCACGTTCGGAACATCCTCGCCGTGCTCGTCGTGCGTCCCCGCGATGTGGCGCACGACGGTGCCGTGCGCATCGACGATCTCGAACGTCGGCGCGCTCGGCCGCCGGCGCCGGCTGCCAGAACGTGAATATCGCGGGCGGCGCGTCCGCAGAGCCCGCATCATTGGCGGTGGGCGTGTACCGCTCGAGCGGCATCGCGTCGCGAATCGGCAGCAGACGCGGACCTGACGGCGGCGCGCCGAACGCCGCCGCGTCGTCGAGCACGTACATGCCGCGTCCGTGCGTCGCGGCGATGAGATCGCCGGAGACGGGCTGGACGGCGAGGTCGCGCACTTCGACCGCGGGCAGCGCGGCCGGAAAGATCTGCCACGTCGCGCCGGCGTCGGTGCTCCACCACACGCCTTTGCCGGTCGCCGCGTACAGCACGCGCGGGTCGCGCGGACTCTCGCGGACCGCATGCACTTCGCTGTGCGGCAAGCCGTTCACGATCGCGTGCCACGTGCGTCCGAAATCGTGCGTGACGTAGACGTACGGCGCGCGGTCGCCGACGAAATGGCGGTCGACCGCCGCGTACGCGGTCGCGGCCGACGCGTGCGACGGCTCGACGCACGGCACGCGGCCGTCCGCGTCGACGCCTGGGATCGCGACGTTCGACCAATGCGCGCCCGCGTCGCGCGTCAGCTGCACGAGTCCGTCGTCCGTGCCGACCCAAATCTGTCGCGCGGCGACGGGCGACGGCGCGACGGACAGGATCGTATCGAACGTCTCCGCGCCCGTGACGTCGAGCGTGAGCGGTCCGCCCGAGAGCACTTGACGCGCCTTGATGTTGCGCGTGAGGTCGCCGCTGATCGCGGTCCAATGCCGTCCGCGATCGGTCGTGCGAAACAGCA
The DNA here is from genome assembly GCA_963841685.1 of Vulcanimicrobiota bacterium. Lineage (GTDB taxonomy): Bacteria > Vulcanimicrobiota > Vulcanimicrobiia > Vulcanimicrobiales > Vulcanimicrobiaceae > Vulcanimicrobium. Next base: position 727,959 of record CAWJDU010000001.1, on the reverse strand, counting down.
CGTTGCCGCCGACGTACACGACGTGCGGGTCGTGCGCATCGAACGCGATCGGCGTCTCCCAGTTGAAGCGGTAGCGCAGCGTGCTCGGCGGCACGACGTTCTGGTCGCGCAGGTACGGCGACACGTCGACCACCGTGTGCGTCCGCGCGTCGTAGCGCACGAGGTCGCCGGCGTTGTCGCCGCCGCCCGCCGCGGACCAGATCGTCGACGGATCGTGCGGGTCGGGCACCACCCACGTTCCGTCGCCGCCCTGCACGTGCGTCCAGTCCTGCGCGAGGATTCCGCGCGGGTCGCCGGTGCGCGACGGCGCGCACCACGAGCCGTTGTCCTGCAGCCCGCCGCACACGTCGTACGGCGCGCGCAGGTCGTAGGCGACGTGGTAGAACTGCGCGACCGGCAAGACATTGCGCCACGTCCACGTGGTGCCGCCGTCGTGCGAGAGCCCGATGCCGCCGTCGTTGCCTTCGACGATGCTGCGGCCGTTCGCCGCGATCCACAGATCGTGATGGTCGCCGTGCAGGCGCCGCCCGCTCGCGTGCCACGTCCGGCCGCCGTTCTTGCTCTCCGCGAGCACCACGGAGACCGAGAAGAGATGGTCCTCATCGTGCGGATCGACCACGATGCGGGTGTAGTAGAACGGCCGCTCGTCGATCAGCGTGTTCGTCGACGCCAGCTTCCACGTCGCGCCCGCGTCGTCGGAGCGCCACAGCAGCCCCTCCTTCGACTCGACGATCGCGTAGATGCGCCGCGCATCGCTCGGCGCGATCGCAAGCGCGATGCGCCCCGTCACGCCCGACGGCAAGCCGTTCCCGGTGATGCGCTTCCACGTCGCGCCGCCGTTCGTCGACTTGTAGATGCCGTCGTCGTCGCCGCCGCTCGTCATGCCCCACGCCGAGCGCCGGAAACGCCACATCCCCGCGTACACCACCGCCGGGTTCTTCGGGTCCATCGCGAGATCGCACGCGCCGACGCCCGGACCGAGGAACAGCGACTTCATCCACGTGCGGCCCCCGTCGACCGTGCGGAACACGCCTCGATCCGCGTTGTCGCGAAACGGATCGCCGAGCGCCGCGACGAGCACGCGCTTCGAGTCGTGCGGGTCGATCAGCACGCGCGCGATCTGCGACGTACCGTCGAGGCCGAGGTGACGCCAGGTCTTGCCGCCGTCCGTCGAGTGGTAGATGCCGTCGCCGGGGATCACGTCGTTGCGCGGCCACGGTTCGCCGGTGCCGACCCAGACGTCGCTCTTGTCCTTCGGATCGATCGCGATCGCTCCGATCGACTGCGTCGTCGCGGCGTCGAACACCGGCGTCCAATCGAGACCGCCGTTCGTCGAGCGCCACACACCGCCGCCGGCGGCGCCCGCGTACAGGAGGGCCGGATCGAGATCCGTTCCGGCGACCGTCGCGATGCGACCGCCGGCCACCGACGGCCCGATGCTGCGCCACGCCACCGACGGCGCGGGAGACGCAGACGCGGCGGGGGACGGCGACGCGCTCGGCGCCGGAGTCGGCGGACGGACCGGATCGTCGGCGAACGCGCGAGACGCCGTCGTCACGAGAGCGATGACCGCGATGATGAACGGCGCAAGAAGACGTGAGGACATCGCGCACGGAGTACGCTGCGCACCTCGCGAAGCCCCGTGAAACCGGCTTTCGCAAAGGGGTGCACGTGACGCTCAACCAGATCATCGACATCGCCGTGGTGCTCGTCGGCGTGTACGCGACGTTGAGCTGCATCTGCTCGGCGATCAACGAGAAGATCGCGACGTGGCTCAGCCTGCGCGGCTGGAATCTCTTCAAGGGCGTGCTCGCGCTGGTCGACACGCACGACATGGCCGCGAGCATCTTCAACCATCCCGCTGATCAGCAGCGCCTCACCGAAGGCGAAAGCGATGACGCCGAACGGAACGCCGGCGCTCGATCCGCAGATTCCCATGCAAGCCGCGGCGGGACGGTTCGGGCGATTCATGCAGATCGCGCAGATGAAGCCGCCTTCGTACGTCGACGCGCGCAACTTCTCGACCGCGATGTGGCACACGATCGCCGACCGCTATCCGACGGCGATCCGCGATGCCGTCAACGCGCTCGCCGCGCCGCCTCCGGCCGGCCAGCCGCCCGCGGCGCCCGCGGCGAACACGGACGGTTCGGTCGCGCTCGCGCAGCTCGCGATCGCGGCGCCGCCGAAGGTCCTGGCCGCGCTCGAGAAAACCGTCGCGCTCGTCCCCTCCGAGATGCTGCGCGCACAGCTCACCGCGCTGCTTTCCGAAGCGGGCGACGACTACACGAAGCTGCTCGCCGCGACGGACGGCTGGTTCAACGCGCAGATGGATCGCGTTTCCGGCTGGTACAAGCGCGAGACGATGTGGATCATGGCCGCGATCGCCGTTGTCGTCGTGTCGCTGACCGGCGTCGACTCGGTCGCGATCGTCCGGCTGCTCTCGACCAGCGATCCGAACGCGCTCGCGGCGCTGGCGAATACGGTGCAGAGCAACGTGACGCAGTCGAACGGCGCGGTGTCGAGCACGTTCGACGTGACGACGTTCGTGCATCCGATCACCGACGCGGCGAGCGCAGGCAACTGGGGCTATCACAACGGGACGTACTACCGCTGGCCGGGTCTCGTCGCGACGTTCCTCGCGCTGCTGCTCGGAGGACCGTTCTGGTTCCAGGCGTTGCAGTCGCTCGCCAACGTTCGCAGCGCGGGGCGGAAGCCGAAGCGCTCGGATCAGCCGCCGCAGTGACGCTTGCGGGCGTCGTCTGCGGGCGGGTGCCGCCGATCGTCCCCGGGGTGTAGGCAACGCCGCTCGAGCGCGGGTCGCAGGAACGATCGACGGCGTGTTCCCGGTAGCACAGTTCCGCGCGTCGCGCAATACCGCATCAGCGCCTCGCGGGCCGCGCGCGCGCGGAGCGTTCCTCGGGAAACGGAATGACGCGCGCGAGCTGCGCCGGCTGCGGCAGCGGAGCCTCGGCCGCGACGAGCAGACGCAACCGCTCCTCGCGCGACAGCTCCGGGAGCCCGGCGGCGCGCCGGTACGCCGCGAACAGGTCGAGGATGATCTCGGGCGGCTGGTACATGGTCACGGTGTACCGCACCGCCGTGCCATCTGGCTGGCACTGCAACGGCGCCCCGAGCCGCGTGTTGTATCCGGCGTGAGAGACGAGCTCGATGCGCGCGGCTACGCCGTCGTGCCTGCCGTGCTCGACGCGGCCCAACGCGGCGCGCTGCGCGCGGCGTTCGACGACGACGGCGCGTTTCGCAGCACGGTGGTGATGGAGCGGCACGGGTACGGCCGCGGAGTCTACCGGTACTTCGCGAACCCGCTGCCGGTCGCTCGTCGCCGCCCTGCGGGAGCGCCTGTACGGCGAGCTCGCCCCGATCGCGAGCGCGTGGGCCGCGATGCTCGGCGAGCCCGAGCCGTATCCCGCGGCGCTGGACGGCTTTCTCGAGCGGTGCCGCGCGCAGCGGCCAGACGCGTCCGACCCCGCTGCTGCTGCGCTACCGCGCGGGCGACCACAACGCGCTGCACCAGGACGTCTACGGGGCCGTCGCGTTTCCGCTGCAGGCGACGGTGCTGCTCAGCGAGCCCGGCGCGGAATTCGACGGCGGCGAGTTCGTTCTGGTCGAGCAGCGTCCGCGCCGTCAGAGCGTGGTCCACGTCGTCCCGCTGCGCGCCGGCGACGCGGTGTCTTCCCGAACGCGGTCCGCCCGGCCAGGGCGCCCGCGGCGTGTTCCGGACGCGGTTCCGCCATGGCGTCTCGGACGTGCGGTCCGGCGAGCGGCTGACGCTCGGCGTCATCTTCCACGACGCAGCCTAGCGGGGCGCTCGCCCCCAAGCATGGGCGTAAAACAGGTGCACGCTGGGAAACTTACCAAGCATGGACTCGATGGAAAAAGTTTCCGCCGTCCGGACGGTGCGCTATAATGAATTTCCACGCCCGCTCGTCCAGCAACGACGCCAAGCAAAGCCCGTCTGGTTCTTCGAGGAGGGCTCCGGCGATCTGACCGAGCTCCTCGGCGGGAAGGGCGCCGGCCTCGCGGAGATGACGCGGGCCGGGCTCCCGGTTCCGCCGGGCTTCACGATCACGACCGACGTGTGCCGCGAGTACTACGCGAACGACCGCCGCTTCCCCGGCGGCCTGCTCGAGGACGTGCGGGTCGCGATGCACGAGCTGGAGGCGCGTACCGGCAAGACGTTCGGGCACGGGCCCGAACCCGCTGCTCGTCTCCGTCCGGAGCGGCGCGCGTGTCTCGATGCCCGGCATGATGGACACGATCCTGAACCTCGGCCTGAACGACGCGACGGTCGTTCGCGCTCGCGCGGCTGACCGGCAACGACCGGTTCGCGTACGATGCGTACCGCCGGTTCATGGCGATGTTCGGCAGCGTCGTGCTGGACATCCCGAAGGACGAGTTCGAGCACGTCGTCGCCGAGGCGAAGCAGAAGGCCGGGGTCGCGTCCGATCCCGAGCTCGGCGCGGACCGCTGGAAAGAGGTCATCGCGCAGTTCCGGGAGATCGTGCGCATCCACACGGGCGAGCCGTTCCCGCAGGACGTGTACGAGCAGCTGGAGCTCGCGATCGGCGCCGTGTTCGGCTCCTGGCAGTCGAAGCGCGCGATCGACTATCGCAAGTTCAACAAGATTCCCGACGACGCGGGCACGGCGTGCAGCGTCGTGACGATGGTGTTCGGCAACATGGGCGACGACTCGGGCACCGGTGTCGCGTTCACGCGCGACCCGAACACCGGCGAGAAGATGCTCTTCGGCGAGTACCTGAGGAACGCGCAAGGCGAGGACGTCGTCGCCGGCATTCGCACGCCGATGAAGATCGCCGACCTGCAGAGCTCGCAGCCCGACGTGTACGCGCAGTTCGTCGCGATCGCGCATCAGCTCGAGACGCACTACGGCGACATGCAGGACCTCGAGTTCACGGTCGAGCGCGGCAAGCTCTACATGCTGCAGACGCGCAGCGGCAAGCGCAGCGCGGAAGCCGCGGTGAAGATCGCGCTCGACTTCGTGCGTGACGGGATCATCACGAAGGCGGAAGCGCTGCGCCGCGTCGATGCGGCGTCGCTCGACCAGCTGTTCCACGCGCGCATCGATCCGCACGAGACGTACGCCGTCGTCGGCAAAGGGCTCAACGCGTCGCCGGGCGCGGCGACGGGCGCAGATCGTGTTCGACGCCGACACCGCCGCGGCGCGCGGCGCCGGCCGGCGACGCCGTGATCCTGGTGCGCACCGAGACGGCGCCCGACGACGTGCACGGCATGATCGCGGCGCGCGGCGTGCTGACGTCGCGCGGCGGCGCCACCTCGCACGCCGCGGTCGTCGCGCGCGGCATGGGCAAGCCGTGCGTCGTCGGCTTCGACGCGATGCACGTCGACCGGCGCGCCAAGACGGCGACGATCGGCGATCACGTTCTGCACGAAGGCGACTGGATCACGATCGACGGCACGACGGGCAACGTCGTGCTCGGCAAGCTCGCGCTGATTCCGCCGCCCTCGGAGCTGCCCGCGTGGCTCAGCGAATTTCTCGGCTGGGCCGACGAGGCGGCGCGGCTCGAGGTCTGGGCGAACGCCGACACGCCGGAAGACGCGCGCAAGTCGCGCGAGCTCGGCGCGCGCGGCATCGGCCTCACGCGCACCGAGCACATGTTCATGCAGCCCGACCGTCTGCCGGTCGTGCAGCGCATGATCATCAGCGACACGCCCGAAGCGCGCGCCGAAGCGCTCGCGCAGCTGCTGCCGTTCCAGAAAGACGATTTCGCCGGCATCCTCGAGGCGATGGCGGGATGCGCGGTGACGATTCGCCTGCTCGATCCGCCGTTGCACGAGTTCTTGCCGTCGCTGGAAGAGCTGCTCGTCTCGACGACGGAGCTGCGGCTGACGAAGGGCGAGAGCGACGCCGAGTACCTCGAGAAGATGCGCGTGTTGGCGCGCGTACGTGCGCTGCACGAGCAGAACCCGATGCTGGGACTGCGCGTGTGCCGGCTCGGCATCGTGTATCCGGAGATCTACGCGATGCAAGTTCGCGCGATCTTCGAAGCGGCATGCGACCTCCGCGAGCGCGGCATCGACGTGCAGCCCGACGTCATGATCCCCGGCGTCGGGACGATCGAGGAGATGCGCGTGACGCACGACGCGGCGAAGCTCGTGGCCGACGAGGTCATCGTGCGGCGCGGCATCGAGGTGAAGTACCGCATCGGCACGATGGTCGAGCTGCCGCGCGCGTGCGTCGTCGCGGGCGAGCTCGCGAGCATCGCGCAGTTCTTCAGCTTCGGCACGAACGACCTGACGCAGACGGTGTACGGCTACTCGCGCGACGACGCCGAGGCGTCGTTCATCCCGCGGTACCTCGAGATGAAGATCCTCAAGGACGATCCGTTCCAGGTGCTCGACCGCACGGGCGTCGGCGAGCTCATGCGCATGGGCGTCGACCGCGGCCGCGCGGTGCGTCCGGAGCTGAAGATCGGCATCTGCGGCGAGCACGGCGGCGAGACGAGCAGCGTCGCGTTCTGCGACGAGATCGGACTCGACTACGTCAGCTGCTCGCCGTACCGCGTCCCGATCGCCCGCCTCGCCGCAGCACAAAGCGCACTGGCGCCGCCCGAGCGCACCGGCGAGCGCGCTCGCCGCGAAAACGTAGGCGTTCCTCTGTCACCCTGAGCGCTGTCGAAGGCTGAGAGTGCATCGTGCCCTCCGTGGACGATCCTCTCTCATGCTTCGACGAGCTCAGCATGACATCTCGCCGCGCCGGCGCGTGACGTCGCGCGTTCAGCCGTTGCCCGTCGCTCTCGGCGGCACCGATTTCAGGTAGAGGAAAATCGCCGCGAGCTCGTCGTCGGTCATCGTGCCGACGCTGCGCCACGGCATGAACGGATTCAGCGCGTGACCCGACGGATTCTTGCCGGTGCGCAGCGTGCGCACGAAGTCCGCTTGCGACCACGTGCCGATGCCGGACGGCGTCAGGTTCGCCGCGGGCGGGTCGTCCGGACCGCCCTGCAGATGCCCGCCGGACAGGTTCACGCCGTGGCAGGCTTCGCAGCCGCCGACGCGCGCGAGGTATCCACCGTACGCCGCCGTGACGCCCTGCGGCGCCGGTGACGCCGGCACGCCTTCGTCCGCGAGGCGCGTCGCGTCGAACTGCACCTTGTGCGTCACGATCAGCATGCGCAGGATCGGTCCCGGGCTGCACGCGCGGCGTGACGCGGTCGACCGGCGGCAGCGTGCGAATGTAGGCGATGACCGACGCCGCGTCGTCGTCAGTGAGCGCAGCGAAATCCCACGAGGGCATGATCAGCAGGCGCGTACCGTCCGGACGCACGCCGCGCCGCATCGCGCGGTCGAAGTCGGCGTCGCCGTACAGCGTGCCGACGCCGCCCGGCCCGCGCGTCAGGTTCGGTGCGTTGAGCCGTCCCATCATCGGGTCGTTCAGGAACGCGGCGCCGCCGGCGTCGGCGCCGTGGCATTCCGCGCATCCCGCGACGCTGGCGAACAGATGCCGTCCACGCGCGAGGTCGGCGTGACCCGAGCACCGTCGGCGGCGGGAGGGGCGTGACGTTCGCCGCGATCTCGCGGTTCGCGTCGACGTAGACGATCGCGGCCGCGATCACAAGCACCGCGACGACGGCGATCGTCGCGTATCCGATCCATCGCAACACGCGCTTCATTTGGCCTCCTCGAAGGTCGCTCTGCACGAGCGATCGTTCGGTCGGAGTCATGCGCGTCCTCTCACGCGTTCACGTGCGCTGCGCGCTCAACGGCCCGCGTCGCGCACGCCGCGCGACATGCGCGCGGCCAGCCGTTCGAAATCCGCGGCGCTGCCCGCGCCGGCCAACGCCGTCAGGTACGGGCGCGCGACGCGCAAGCCGCTCGCGGCCGGCGAGAACCCCGGCGCGTCGGCGTTCGGATGCAGCCACACGATCGCCGAGGAGCGCGCGCGCAGCTCGCGCATCGCGCGCGCGAGCCGCTCGAGCTCTCCGACGTCCAGCCCGTCGCTGAACAGAAACACGATCGTCGACGCCGACAGCGCGCGCGTGCCGTGCTCGCGCAGCAACGCCAGCACCGCGTCGCCGATGCGCGTGCCGCCGCCCCACGCATCGCCGAGATCGCGGAGCGTTCGGCCCGCCGCGCGCGGATCGCGCAACTGCGCCGTGATTTCGCGCAGCCCCGTGCTGAACGTGAACGCGCGCGTATCGCGGGCGCGCTGCACGAGCGCGAAGGCGAACTGCAGCATCGGGCCCGCATCGTCCGCGTTCGAGCGGCTGCCGTCGATCAGCACGACGAATCGTGCGGTGCGCGGCCGCGCGCCGGCTGCGTCGCAGGTCGATCGGCTCGCCGGCGTTCGTCGACGCTTGCGCGCAGGGTGCGCCGCACGTCGACGCGGTCGCCTCGCGCATGCGGCGCGCGCCGCCGGGACGGCGCGATGCGTACGCCCGCGACGAGACGGTCGACGGCGGCCGTCATCGCGTCGAGGCCGTCGATCGGGATCGTCGGGCACCGCGGAGCGCCCAGCCGCGGCGCTGTAGCGCGCGCGAAGCGTGTGCCACGTCGTCCGCGGGGTCGTCGCCGGCGTTCGGTGCGCGGCGGATCGCGTGCGGGCGTGACGGTTGCGGCGACGGACGGCGGCGTGCCGGTCCGCGATCTCCTGCCCCGGAAAGTTCGGCTGTGCCGCGTCCGTTGCGCCGAAGAAGAACGCGTCGAACGCCGCGTCGAAATCGGCCGCCTCGCGCGGCGTCGCGCAGTAGACCGCGCGCAGCGCGCGGCGCAGTCGCGGGCCGTCGTCGATGCCGACGATCGTCGCCGCGTGCAGCGCATCGCGCGTTGCGGCGTGGCCGACGCCGAAGCCGTGCCGCTCGCGGAGCGCCGCCGTGAACTGCGCGATGCCCTCGCTGACGCTCACGCGCGGTTGGCGAGCAGCGGTTCGATGCGGTCGCGCTCGGCGCGCAGCAGCTCCCAGTCGTCGCGCACTTTGAAGATGCAGCCCATCGTGCGCTCGAGCGTCTCGGCGTCGATCGCATCGCGATGCAGCCGGATCAGCGCCTGCGCCCAGTCGAGCGACTCCGCGACGCCGGGCACCTTCTGAAACGGCAGCGCGCGCAGCGACTCCATGAAGCGCGCGACCTGCTGCGCGAGGCGCTCCGAGATGCCGGGCAATCGCGCGTGCAGGATCTGCAGCTCCTGCGCGCGCGTCGGGTAGTCGATCCAGAGGTACAGGCAGCGCCGCCGCAGCGCGTCGGACAGCTCGCGCGTCCGGTTCGACGTCATCACCACCGCGGGACGTTCGCGCGCCCGGATCGTTCCGAGCTCGGGGATCGTCACCTGAAACTCACCGAGCAGCTCGAGCAAGAACGCTTCGAAGCCTTCGTCCGCGCGATCGACCTCGTCGATCAGCAGCACCGGGGCGCGATCTTGCGTGATCGCCTCGAGCAGCGGGCGTTCGAGCAGGAACGCGCGACCGAAGATCTCGGCCTCGCGCGCCGTCGACCGACGCGCCGCCGTGCTCGGTGAGCCGCAGATGGAGCAGCTGCTTCGGGTAGTTCCATTCGTAGAGCGCGCTCGCAGCGTCGAGACCTTCGTAGCACTGCAGGCGGATCAACCGCGTGCCGAGCACGTCGGCCAGCACCTTCGCGCTCTCCGTCTTTCCGACGCCGGCGGGACCTTCGATCAGCAGCGGCTTCTCGAGCGCGAGCGTGAGCTCGAGCGCCGTCGCGAAGTCCTCGTTCGCGACGTAGCCGCGCTCCGCGAAGCGCTCGCGGATGCGCTCGAGCGTCACGCGCGCGCGTGCGCCTCGCCGCAGCAACCGCCGCCGCGGCGCGCGCGGCGGCGCAAGCCCATGTCCGCAGCCGCGGCGATCGGCGCTTCGTACACCGGCGCGCCGGACGAGTACGTCGCGAGCACGCGCGTCGCCATGATCGCGTCGGGCTCGACGCGCATCCAGTCGCGGTCGAGCACGGTGAAGTCGGCGTACTTCCCGACGGCGATGCTGCCGGCGACGTGCTCGAGAAAGCACGCGTGCGCGGCCCAGATCGTCATCGAGCGCAGCGCTTCGTCGCGTGTCATGCGCTGCTCCGGATACCACCCGCCGGGCGGCTGATTCGACTCGTTCTGGCGCGCGATCGCGGCGTGGAACGTGCGCCGCGTGTCGACCGCTTCGATCGGTGCGTCGGTGCCGTTCGCGATCGTCACGCCGGTCGCGAGCAGCGAGCGCCATGCGTACGCGCCCCGCACGCGCTCCGCGCCCGAGGCGCGACTCGGCCCACGGCATGTCGCTGATCTGATGCGTCGTCTGCATCGACGGCGTCAGCCCCGAGGCGCGCGAACCGAGGAATGTCGTCCGCGCGCCAGCACCTGTGCGTGCTCGACGCGGAAGCGATGGTCGCGAGCCGGCACGCGCCGCAGCGCCGTCTCGTACGCGTCGAGCACGATCCGGTTCCCGCGATCGCCGATCGCGTGCGTGCACACTTGGAATCCCGACGCGCAGCGCGCGCTCCGCGACGTCTTCGATCGTGGGCTGCGGCGTCACGACGAGACCGCGGTTCGACGGGTCGTCGCTGTACGGCGCGAGCAGCGCGGCGCCGCGCGAGCCGAGCGCGCCGTCGGCGTAGAGCTTGATCGCGCGCACGGCGATCCGCCCGCGCGCGTCGAGCGGCTGCGGGCCGCGCGCGAGCCACTCGCGCGTCAGCGCGGCGTCGCTGCCGCTGAGCATCACGTGATTGCGGAGCGTGTACCGCCCGTCGCGTTCGAGCGCGCGGTACGTCTCGATCGCATCGTCGCCGACGCCGGGATCGCCGATCGCGTCGAGTCCCCAGCGATTGCACTCGCGCAGCGCCGCTTGCGCGGCGCGCGCGAGCTGATCGCGCGTCGGCGGCGGGATCGCGCGACCGATCGAGCGCCATCGCGTTGTCGACGAACACGCCGGTCGGCGCGCCGTGCGCGTCGCGGAGGATGCGGCCGCCGGCGGGATCGGCCGTCGACGCGCCGACGCCGGCGGCTGTCCATCGCCTTCGCGTTCGCGAGCAGCGCGTGTCCGTCGATGCGGTACAGCACGACGGGCGGTCCGGGATCGCCGCGCTCAGCGCGTCGTGCGACGGAAACGCCTTGCCCGGCCAGAGGTTCTGGTCCCAGCCGTCGCCGATGATCCACGCGTCGGGCGACGTGCGCGCGAACGCGACCGTGCGGCGAACCACCTCATCGAACGTGGGCGCGTGCACGAGATCGACCTCGTGCAGCGCGCTCCCGACGCGGAGAAAGTGCAGGTGCGCGTCGATCAGTCCCGGCAGCACCGTCGCGTCGCCCGCGTCGAGCACGCGCGTGCGCGGGCCGCGAAAGGCGCGCGCGCCGTCGCGTGTGCCGGCGTAGACGAAGCGGCCGTCGCGCACGGCGAACGCGTGCGCGACGGCCGGCGAGCCGGGTTCGACGGGGCGGATCGTCCGCGCGGTGACGATCGAGGTCCGCGCCGCGCTCGCGCGCGGCCGCGACGGCCGGCGCGGTCGCCGCCGCAGCGAGGCCCGCGAGGATCGTGGAACGGCGCATGCGGCGCGGTTTCGACCGCGCGCGCCGCGATTCCGCGAGTGCGGGGCTAGATCGGGCTGCCTGCGACCGCGCGAAACGCCGTGCGCAGGTCGCAGTCGTTGCGGTCGCTGTGGGCGACGACGGCGGTTGCGGAGCCTTTTACCGCGGCGCTCGTCGGGCCGACGACGCGCACGGGTTCCTCGCCCGCGCCGGTGATGAGCGACTCGAAGCGCCCCGGCTTTGCAAGCGACGGACGCGGCGCGCTGATACGAACCATCTTCAGCATGGAAGGTTCCTTCGCAATAGCGATCGGGACGCGAGCGACAAGCGCTCGTCGTTGTTCCGTTACACCTACTGTACCTCACGTGCGCAAGTGCCCCGCGGCAGGATTCGCTCGAGGCCGTCGCGGTTCACGTCCGCATGCCCGGAACCGGTCCGCTCGCGGGAGTCCGCGTCCTCGACTGCTCGACCATGATCGCCGCGCCGACGACGGCGGCGACGCTCGCCGATTTCGGCGCGGAGGTGATCAAGCTCGAACGTCCCGGACCGGGCGATCACGCGCGGCGCTACGGCGCGTCCAAGAACGGCATCGGACTGTATTGGAAGGCGCTCGGGCGCAACAAGAAGAGCGTCGCGTTCGATCTGCACGGCGCTCGAAGCGCAGGCGCTGCTGTTGCGCTGGCTGCCGTCGTTCGACGTTTTCATCGAGAACTTCCGGCCCGGTACGCTGGAGCGGTGGAACCTCGGCCCCGATCGGCTGCTCGACGCGGCGCCGCATCTGGTCGTGCTGCGCATGACCGCGTTCGGTCAGGACGGACCGTACCGCGACCGCGCCGGATTCGGCACGCTCGCCGAAGCGATGACCGGCATCGCGGCGGTGTCGGGCTACGACGACCGGCCGCCGCTGCTGCCGGCGTTTCCGCTCGCGGACGTGATGGCCGGCCAGTCGGCGGCCGCGGCCGTGTGCGCGGCGTACGCGCGGCGCCTGCGCACGGGCGAGGGCGAGGTGATCGACTTCGCGATCTACGAGGCCGTCATGAAGCTCGTCGAGTCGCAGATCACCGAGTACGCGGCGAACGGCACGCTCCATCGCCGGCTCGGCAACCGGATGGAAGATACGGCGCCGCGCGGCGCGTACCGCTGCCGCGACGGCCGGTACGTCGCCCTTTCCGGCAGCACGCAAGAGGTCGCGGGACGCGTGTTGCGGACCATCGGCGGCGATGCGCTCGCCGCCGACCCGCGCTTCGCGACGAACGCGGACCGCGTCGCGAACGGGGAGGCGCTCGACGCGCTGATCGAGGCGTTCTGCACCGTGCGGACGCGCGACGACGTCGTCGACGAGTTGAACCGCGCCGGAGCGGCCGTCGGTCCGCTCGAGTCCATCGATTCCGTGCTCGACAACCCGCAGATCGTCGCGCGCGGATCGCTCGCGCGGCTGCCCGATCCGGACCTCGGCGAGATCGTCGTGAACAACGCGTTCCCGCGCTTCGCGCGCGCCGGCGCGCCGCCGCTGGAGCCGGGCCGCTCGACGGTCGGCGCCGACACGGGCGAGGTGCTCGCTCGCGAGCTCGGCCTCGACGACGCGGCGCTGCGGCGCCTGCACGAGTCCGGCGCCATCGCCGACCCGCGGTACGATCGCGGCGCCGCTTCAAGGACATAGCATCCGGGCAATCGCATCGTACGGCGTCCTCGTCTCAAGGAGTACCGCATGACCGTCTCGCGCCAAGGATTCGTCGCCGGTACGCGCGGCGACGCTCGCCACGATCGGCATCGTCACGCCTGCCCGCGCCGCGCAGTTCAACCTCAAGTACGGGCTCGATCTGCCGGCCGAGCATCCGATCACGGTGCGGTCGGTCGAAGCGTTCGCCCGGATCAAGAAGGCGACGAACGGCCGGGTCGAGTTCAAGGCGTTCCCGACCAGCCAGCTCGGCAGCGATCCGAACATGATCGCGCAGCTGCGTTCCGGCGCGACCGAGTCGCTCGCGATGCCGGGCGCGTTCCTCAACGCGATCGCGCCGCTCGCGTCGATCGAGAACCTTGCGTACGCGTACCCGAACCGCGAAACGGTCTTCCGCGCGTTCGACGGCGACCTCGGCAAGGTCGTCCGCGACGACATCATGTCGAAAGGCGGCATGGTCGTCCTCGACAAGATCTGGGAGAACGGCTACCGCGAGATCACGACGTCGACGAAGCCGATCCACAACGCCGCCGACCTCGCGGGCTTGAAGATCCGCGTCTCGCCCGGCGAGATTCGCGTCGACACGTTCAAGTCGCTCGGCGCCGCGCCGTCGCCGATCGCGCTGAGCGAGCTCTACACGTCGCTGCAGACGCACGTCGTCGACGCGCAGGAGAACCCGCTGCTGCTCATCGACCAGCAGAAGTTCTACGAAGTCCAGAAGTACGTCTCGATGTCGGACCACATCTGGTCCGGCTACTGGACGCTCTTCAATCAAGACGTCTGGAACAAGCTCGGCAAAGGCATTCAGGACATCATCTCGCGCGAGATGGCGACTTCGACCCTGCAGGCGCGCAACGACAACGTCATCCTGAACCGCTCGGTGCGCGACCAGCTCACGCGGCGCGGCATGAAGTTCAACGACGTCGACAAGAACAGCTTCAAGCAGAAGCTGGTCGACGCGAAGTACTACGAGCGCTGGAAGGACAAATTCGGCCCGAAAGCGTGGGCCGCGCTCGAGAAGTACGCGAACAAGCTCGCCTAGCGTGCAAGGCGTTCACGTCGTCGAAACCGCGGTCGACCCGGGCGCGCTTGGCGCGCCCGTTCTGCGCCGTCCGTGGGCGATCGCGATCGATCGCGCCGTCGCCGCGGTCGTCGAGCCGCTCGCCGCGATCCTGGTGGTCGTCGAGATCGGCATCCTCGCCGCCGGCGTGTTCACGCGCTACGTCCTCGGCAACCCGCTGGTGTGGAGCGACGAGCTCGCGACGATCATCCTGCTCTGGCTCGCGATGCTCGGATCGGTGGTCGCGTACCAGCGCGGCGAGCACATCAGCCTGACGGTGTTGCTGCGCCGCGCGTCTCCCGGCGTGCGGCACGTGATGGAGACGATCGCCTCGGTCGTCACCGCACTCTTCGTCATCGAGCTGATGCCGGCAACGCTCAGGTTCTTTCAGCAGGAGCAGATCGATCTCACGCCCGCGCTCAGCATCCCGCAGTCGTACGTCATCCTGTCGATCATCATCGGCCTTGCGCTGATCCTGCTGCTCGCGCTGATTCGTCTGGCGGAGGGCGATCCCAAAACGGTGGCGGGCGTCGTCGTCGCGGCGCTCATCATCAGCGCGGTCGCGTGGTACAGCCGCGGTGCGTTCGCGACGCTCGGCAACCTGAACCTGGTGCTGTTCTTCGTCGTGCTCGTCGGCGCATGCGTCGCGATCGGCGTTCCCATCGCGTTCTCGTTCGGCCTCGGCACGCTGAGCTACATCATCATCGTCACGTCGACGCATCCCGACATCGTCGTCCAGCGCATGCAGGAAGGCGTCTCGAACCTCGTGCTGCTCGCCGTGCCGCTGTTCATCTTCCTCGGGCTGCTCATGGAAACGACGGGGATCGCGCGGCGGCTCGTCGGCTTTCTCGCGAGCCTCGTCGGGCACTTCCGCGGCGGTCTCAACATCGTGCTGGTCGGCGCGATGTATCTCGTCTCGGGCATCTCGGGCTCGAAGATCGCCGACATGGCCGCCGTCGCACCGGTGCTGTTCCCGGACATGGAGCGGCGCGGCCAGAAGCGCCCGTCGATGATCGCGCTGCTCGCGACGTCGGGCGCGATGGCGGAGACGATTCCGCCGAGCCTCGTGCTGATCATCATCGGCTCGGTGACGGGCGTGTCGATCCAGGCGATGTTCACGGCGGGCCTCCTGCCGGCGTTCGTGATCTCGATCTTTCTCGTCGCGGTCGCGATGTGGCAGGCGAAGCGTGAGAACGCGACGCTCGCGCAGCGCGCGCCGATGCGCACGATCGCGTGGTCGTTCGTCGTGGCGATCCCCGGCCTGCTGCTGCCGCTGCTCATCCGCTATTTCGTCGTCGCCGGCATCGCAACCGCGACCGAGGTCAGCGTGGTCGGCATCATCTACACCATGCTCGTCGGCGTCGTGATCTACCGCAGCTACGACTGGAGAACGCTGTATCCGACGCTGATCGAGGCGGTGTCGCTCGCGGGCGCGATTCTGCTCATCATCGCCACGGCGACGTCGATGGGCTGGGCGCTCACGCAGTCCGGATTCGCGCAGCAGCTGGCCGACATTCTCGGCGCCGCGCCGGGCGGCAAGATCGGCATCATGCTGCTGTCGATCTTGATGTTCATCATCCTCGGCTCGGTGCTCGAAGGCATTCCGGCGATGGTGCTGTTCGGCCCGCTGCTGTTCCCGGTCGCGAAGGCGGCCGGCATCAACGAGGTGCACTACGCGATCGTCGCGGTGCTCGCGATGGGCGTCGGCCTGTTCTCGCCGCCGGTCGGTATCGGGTTCTTCGCCGCGAGCGCGATCGGAAAGACGCCGCCGGAAAACGTGGTGCGGCCGTTGATGCCGTACTTCCTCGCGCTGATCCTCGGCCTGCTGATCGTCGCGTTCGTGCCGTGGATCTCGCTCGGGTTCTTGCCTCCGAACGCCGGTCAATAGCATGAAGACGTATCGCATCGCGACGATCCCCGGCGACGGGATCGGCAAGGAAGTCGTCCCCGAAGGGATTCGCGTGCTCGACGCCGTCGCGCGACAGCACGGCATCGCGTTCGAGTGGCAGCATTTCGACTGGAGCTGCGAGCGGTACGCCGAGACGGGCGCGATGATGCCGCCGGACGGTCTCGCGCAGATCGAGCACCACGACGCGATCTTCTTCGGCGCGGTCGGCTTTCCGAGCGTCCCGGATCATGTCTCGCTCTGGGGCTTGCTGATCCCGTTCCGTCGCGGATTCGATCAGTACGTCAACCTGCGACCGGTTCGGTTGATGCCGGGGATCACGTCGCCGCTCGCGAACCGCGCGACGGGCGACATCGACTTTTGGATCGTCCGCGAGAACACCGAGGGCGAGTACTCGTCGATCGGCGGCCGCATGTTCGAGGGAACCGGCAACGAGGTGTGCGTGCAGGAGTCGGTCTTCACGCGCCGCGGCACCGACCGCATCATGCGATGGGCGTTCGAGCTCGCGCGAAAGCGGCCGAAGAAGCATCTCACCTCGGCGACGAAGTCGAACGGCATCGCGATCACGATGCCGTACTGGGACGAGCGCTTCAAGGCGATCTCGCGCGACTACCCCGACGTGAAGACCGACCAGTACCACATCGACATCCTCACGGCGCACTTCGTGCAGCACCCGGATTGGTTCGACGTCGTGGTCGGGTCGAATTTGTTCGGCGACATTCTCTCCGATCTCGGCCCCGCGGTGACCGGCACGATCGGCATCGCGCCGTCGGGCAGCCTCAATCCCGAGCGCAGCTTCCCGTCGCTGTTCGAGCCGGTGCACGGCTCCGCGCCGGACATCTACGGAAAGCGGATCGCGAACCCCATCGGACAGGTGTGGTCGGGCGCGATGATGCTCGACCATCTCGGGCATCCGGACGCGGCGGACGCGGTCGTGCGCGCGATCGAAACCGTGCTGACGAACGGCCCGCGCACGCGCGACATCGGGGGCACCGCGAGCACCGACGAAGTCGGCAAAGCAATCGCCGAAGCCGTCTCCTCCGCGCCGGCGTCCCCCGTGTCACCCTGAGCCCGTCGAAGGGTGAGCGACCAAACATCGTGGTCGCGACACGGGTCCCACCGGCGATAACGGAGCGTCTGCAGCAGTACGCCGACGTGATCGACGTCTCCGATCAGGACCGTCAGGCGCAGCTCGCAGCGCTCGGCCGCGCGGACGGCGTGCTGATCAGCTCCAATATCCCCGTCGATGCCGCGTTCCTGGACGCCGCACCGAAGCTGCGCATCGTCGCGACGTGGTCGGTCGGCTACGACAACGTCGATACGGACGCGCTCGCGGCGCGCGGCATCGTTCTGACGAACACGAGCGGCTCGCTGGTCGAAGCCGTCGCCGACCTGACGTACGCGCTCGTGATCTTCGCCGTGCGGAACCTCGCGACGGGCGTGAACTGGGTGCGCGACGGCCGCTGGATGAACGGCAACATGCCGTTCGGCCACGACCTCGCCGGCGCGACGCTCGGCATCGTCGGCTTCGGCCAGATCGGTCTCGCTGTCGCGAAGCGGGCGCGCGTGAGCGGCATGCACGTGATCTACGCGAACCGCAAGCCGCGCGCCGACGAGGCGGCGAGCCGTGCGACGTACCGGCCGTTCGACGCGCTCCTCGCGGAGTCGGACTGCGTGGTGCTGCTTGCCGCCGCTCTCGTCCGCGACGCGCGGGATGATGGGCGCCGCGCAGCTCGCGAGAATGAAACCCACCGCGACGCTCGTCAACGTCGCCCGCGGCGCGATCGTCGACACGGACGCGCTCGTTCGAGCTCTCGACGCGCGCACGATCCGCGGCGCGGCCCTCGACGTCACCGATCCCGAGCCGCTCCCGCCCGATCACCCGCTGGTCGGCCGCGACGACGTCCTGATCGTTCCGCACGTCGGCAGCGCAACGTTCGAGACGCGCGAACGCATGGCGCTCCTCGCCGCCGACAACCTCATCGCGTTCTTCGACGGCCGCGAGCCGCCGACGCGAGTCGACCTGTAGGCTACCCGTCCACGGGAGGCCGCGGCACGTGGCGTTCGATCGCTGGGCCATTGACGTGGCTGCTCTTCTGTAGTCAAATGACTAAACCAAATGACTAAGACGCGGCGTCGGGGACCCGGCGCCCGCACCAGGAGGCATGACCATGTCCGCTTCCACCGTTTCCGCGCCGACCGCGATCGACAACGACAAGCTGCACGCGTTCGCCGGCAAGGCGGTCTCCGACATCGCGGCCGCCGCGAGCGCGGCGCTCGTCGTGATCGGCGACCGCCTCGGACTCTACCGCGCGCTGGCCGAAGGCGGCGCCCAGACCTCGGCACAACTCGCCGAGCGCACGCACACCGACGAGCGCTACGTCCGAGAGTGGCTCGCAAACCAGACCGCGGGCGGCTATCTCGAATACGACGCGTCCGACGGCGCGTATACGCTCCCGCCGGAACAGGCGTTCATGCTGGCCGACGCGACGAGCCCGCTCTACGTGCAGGGCGCGTTCGCCATGATCGAGGCAGTGTTCGCCGTCGAGCCGCAGATCACGGATGCGTTCCGTACCGGACGCGGCTTCGGGTGGCACGAGCACGACCCACGGCTGTTCTCCGGCGTCGAGCGCTTCTTCCGGCCGAGCTACAACGCGCATCTCGTGACGGCGTGGATTCCCGCGCTCGAAGGCGTCGAGGACAAACTGCGGCGCGGCGCGCGCATCGCGGACGTCGGCTGCGGCTACGGGTCCTCGTCGCTCATCATGGCGCAGGCGTATCCGAATTCGACGATCGTCGGCTTCGACTACCACGCCGCGTCGATCGACCACGCGCGCGAAGCCGCGCGCACCGCCGGCGCACGTAACGCGTCGTTCACCGTCGCGCGCGCGCAAGAGTATCCCGGCGCGGGCTACGATCTCGTGACGTTCTTCGACTGCCTGCACGACATGGGCGATCCCGTCGGAGCCGCGCGGCACGTGCTCGCGTCCCTGGCGCCGGACGGCGCGTGGCTGCTCGTCGAACCGTTCGCCAACGATCGCCTCGAGGACAACGTCAATCCCGTCGGACGCGCGTACTACGCGTTCTCGACGACGATCTGCACGCCGGCGTCGAAGGCGCAGGAAGTCGGCCTCGCCCTGGGCGCCCAAGCCGGCGAAGAACGCATTCGCCGCGTCGTTGCCGAAGCGGGATTCACGCGGTTCCGCCGCGCTGCCGAGACGCCGTTCAACATCGTATACGAAGTCCGCCCCTGATCGCGAGGCCCGCAGTTCCCGATTCACCATTGCGCGGGCGGCTGGGAATCTCGGCCGCCCGCCGCGACACCGAGCAGGCGTTTCTCGACGCCGCCGAGCGCCTCTTGATCACGCACGGCTACGCGGAGATCACGACGCGTAAGCTCGCCGAGGAAGCGCGCGCGAACCATGGACTCGTCCACTATTACTTCGGTTCGATGGAGGAGTTGTTCGTGCAGGTGCTCGAGCGCTTCACCGAGCGCATCACGACGCGGCAGCGAGCGATGTACGGATCGGACATGCCGTTCATCGAGAAGTGGCGGACCGCCATCGGATACATCGACGAAGACCTGGCCGCCGGCTATCCGAAGATCTGGTTCGAGCTGGAAGCGATCGCCTGGAACCGGCCGGAGTTCCGGGAACGCCTCAGTCGGCTGCACGACGACTGGCATGAGCTCTTAGCGGATGCCGTCGGCGGCGCGATGAGGGAGTACGGCATCGACCGCCGCCGCTTTCCCGTCGAGGCGATGACCGCTCTCGTGCAGACGTTCAACTTCGGCGTGTTGGCGGAGCGTCTGATCGGTTATCGCAACCACCACGACGCGCTGCTTCGCATGGTCGATCGATGGCTGCAGTCGCTGGAGGACGCTAAAAAGTGAGGGCGCTCGAACCGCGACAACGCGGCTCGGTGACATGCGACGGCGTGCGCATCGCGTACGAGGTGTTCGGCGACGGCAGACCGCACGCTGCTGTTCATGCCGGCGTGGTCGATCGTCCACGCGCGTCACTGGAAAGCGCAAATGGCGTTTCTTGCACGACACGCGCGCGTCGTCACGTTCGACGGTCCGGGCAACGGCGGCGTCCGACCGCTCCGAGGACGCGCGCGCGTACGACGTGGACGCGTACGTGCGCTACGCGGTCGCGGTGCTCGACGCGACCGCAGACCGCGACCGCCGGAATCGTGTCGCTGTCGATGGGCGCACAGTGGGCGCTGCGGCTCGCCGAGCAGTATCCCGAGCGCGTGTCGGCCGCCGCGTTCATCGGCCCGACCGTCCCGCTCGCGGACGGGCAACCCGGGACGTGTGCTTGCGATGAGCTCGTTCGACGAGCCCCGGCCGTCGTACGAGGGCTGGCAGAAGTACAACCGCCACTACTGGCTGCGCGACTATGCGGATTTCGTGGCGTTCTTCTTTGGCGAGGCGCTTCCGGAACCGCACTCCACGAAGCAGATCGAGGATTGCTTCGGGTGGGCGATGGAAACCACGCCGCGGGTCCTCGTACAGACCATGCTCGGCGCGCAGCTCGACGAGGAGCAGACGACGCGCCGCCGCGCGCGCCGTGCGGTGTCCCGTGCTCGTGATCCATGGGGACCGCGACCGGATCAGCCCGCATGCGCGCGGCGCTGCGCTCGGCGCGCGAAGCTCGCGGCACGCTGCTCACGATGGAGGGATCGGGGCACTTCCCGCACGCGCGCGATCCCGTCGCCGTCAACGTCGCGCTGCGACCGGTTCTTCGGCCTCGAACCGCCGGCGGCGGTCTTCCGGCGCGCGCGCACGCGCCGGAAGCGCGCACTGTACGTCTCGTCGCCGATCGGGCTCGGCCACGCGCAGCGCGACGTCGCGATTGCGCGCGAGCTGCGTACGCTGCACCCGGACGTCGAGATCGACTGGCTCGCGCAGCACCCGGTCACGCGCGTTCTCGAGGCGCACGGCGAGCGCATCCATGCGGCAAGCGCGCTGCTGGCGAGCGAGTCCGCGCACATCGAAGACGAGTGCGGCGAGCACGACCTGCAGTGCTTTCAAGCGCTCCGGCGCATGGACGAGATTCTGGTCGCAAACTTCATGCTGTTCCGCGACGTTGCGGCGGCCGGCGAGTACGACGTCTGGATCTGCGATGAGGCGTGGGACGTGGACTACTTCCTCCACGAGAACCCGGAGGAAAAGCGCGCGCAGTACGTCTGGATGACGGACTTCGTCGGTTACCTGCCGATGCCGGAGAGCGGAGAGCTCGAAGCGCGTCTCACGACGGACTACAACGCCGAGATGATCGAGCACATCGAACGCTATCCCGCGCTTCGCGACCGCTCGATCTTCGTGGGGAACCCGGACGACATCGTGCCCGATACGTTCGGCGCCGGGCTGCCGGCGATTCGCCCGTGGACGGAACGTCACTTCGATTTCGCGGGGTACGTCACGGGCTTCGATCCGGCGGCACTCGCCGACCGCGACGCGCTGCGCGCGCGTTTCGGCTACCGTCCCGACGAGACGATCTGCATCGTGACGGTCGGGGGCTCGGGCGTCGGCGCCCCGTTGCTGCGCCGGATCATCGCGGCGCACCCGTACGCGGCGGCCGAGATTCCCAAGCTCCGCACGATCGTCGTCGCCGGACCGCGCATCGAAACGGCGACGCTGCCGTGTCCCGAGGGCGTCGAGATCGCGTCATACGTGCCGAATCTGTACGAACGGCTCGCGGCGTGCGACATCGCGATGGTTCAGGGTGGCCTGACGACGACGATGGAGCTCGCGGCGAACGGCAGGCCGTTCTTGTACTTCCCGCTGCGGCACCACTTCGAGCAGAACTTCCACGTGCGCCACCGCTTGAACCGCTACGGCGCCGGACGCTGCATGGACTATCACAGCTCCGACGCGCGATCGATCGCGACGGCGATGCTGGAAGAGCTTGCACGCCCGGTGAAGACACGCCCCGTCGAAACCGATGGAGCAGCGCGAGCCGCAACACTGATCGCCGCGCTACTATAACACCGTCCGAGTCGCCACCATCGCGCCCTCGCGTGTCACCGTGAGCCCGTCGAAGGGTGAGAGAGTCCCCTGACGTTCGCGTGCGTCTCTCACCCTTCGACGAGCTCAGGGTGACACGTGCTCACCGCGGGTTCCGGCGCGGGAACAGCGCGATTGCGAGCCAGCCGCCGAACCCGCCGCACGCGACGTCGATCGCGTTCGAGAGCAGTCCCTCTCGCGCGCCGTTCATCTTCTGAGCAACTTCGATCACCGCCGAAAAGGCCGCGACGATCGCGGCTGCGCGGAGCGCGGCGCGGCGCGCGGGCGGCAGCGCACGATCGACGACGAACCCGATCACCATGAACGCCGCGACGCTGTAGAGCTTGCGCAGCAGCGTGCTGATCGCGAACGTCTGCGCGCTTCCGTCCTCGCCGAAGATCGTGTGCAGCAGCCGGAACGGCAGCGTGTGGCGGTACACGCGATGGCTGACCGCCGCCCAGAACAGGACGACGACGAGGACAACCGCCAGCGCGGCCCAGAACCGGCGCGCTCTCAGGGCTGCCTGAAGATGAAGAGCGTGTCGGACTGACGGCTCCCGCCGTTCACCGGGGCTCCGGCCGGAAGGTACAGCGCGTCGCCGATGACGACCGCGCCCGTGCCGTGACGTCCCTCCGGCAGCGGCGAGAGCGAGACCCACTCGTTGGTCCGCGGATCGTACGCCTCGTTGTTCGTGAACGTGCCGCCCGCGCGCTCGCCGCCGATCGCCAGGATACGATCGCGGTACACCGCGACGCCCATGCCGCTGCGCTGCGACGGCATCGGCGCGCGCGACGTCCAGCGGTTCGTCGCGGGATCGTACGCATCGACGTACGAGGTGTTGTGATTGAAGTCGTCGATCCGGCCCGCGATCGCGTAGAGCTTGCCGCCGAATGGGACGAGGCCCATGTGATCGCGCCCGATCGGGAGCGGCGCTGCGGTCGTGTACCGGCGCGTCGACGGATCGTACACGAGGTGCGTCGTGACGCTGTGCACGTCGCGGCCGCCGACGAGATGCAGCTTGCCGGCGAGCGGCGACACCGAGATCGATCCGAGCGCGTTCGGCAACGGCGGCAACGGCGTCCAGACATTCGTCGCGGGGTCGTAGACGTTCGCGTCCGTGACGGGCGTCCGGTTCTGCGCGATGAAGCCGCCGAACGCGTAGATCTTTCCGTCCAGCGCCGCGACGCCGACGTGGTTCATTCCGCGCGGCAGCGGGGCGCGCGTCGTCCAGCGCCCGGTGTCGAGGTCGAACGCCTGCACGAGCGGCTCGTCGACGTCGACGTTTCCGGTCGTGTCGAGGGCGGTCGGATGCGGACCGGCCGCCGCATATCCTCCGATGACGAAGATCGTGCGGCCGACGGCCGCGACCGAATCTTCGCTGCGTGCGATCGGCAACTGCGTCCCCGTCGACCACACGCCGAGAAACGATTGCGCGGACGCGGCGCCGCCGATCAACGCGACCGCGCACGCCGTCAGCACTCCGAGCGAGCGTCTCATGCGACGACGATTACCCATCGCGGAGGAGGTCGCCTGGTCCGCGCGAACCGTGCCCGCCTTCCACGCGACTCGGAGCGTCAGGCGATGCCGTTCATCCGCGCCGGCGACATCACGGTGCACCATCAGCTCGACGGACCGGCGAGCGCGCCGGTCGTCATGCTCGCGAACTCGCTCGGCACGAGCCTGCACATGTGGGATTGGCAGATCGCCGCGCTCGCATCACGACGGCGCGTGCTGCGCTACGACATGCGCGGACACGGGCTCAGCGGCACCGGGGACGGCGAGACGACGTCGATCGCGCAGCTCGCCGGCGATGCGGTCGCGCTGCTCGACGCGTTGGCGATCGCGCGAGCGGACGTCGTCGGCCTGTCGATCGGCGGTCTCGTCGCGCAACGACTCGCCGCCGCGTTCCCCGACCGCGTCGGCGCCGTCGTGCTGTGCGCTACGTTCAACCATCTCGGCAACACCGAGGTGTGGAATCAGCGGATCGCCGCGGTGCGTGAAGGCGGTCCCGCCGCGCTCGCCGATGGAACGCTCCAGCGATGGTTCACGCCGCGCATGCACGCGGAGCGGCCTGACGTGATCGACGGCTTTCGGAACATGATCGCCCGCACGCCGCGCTCCGGTTACATCGCGTGCGCGGCCGCCGTTCGCGACGCCGACCTGCGCGACGACGATGCGAAGATCCGCGCACGGACGCTGATCGTCAGCGGTGCGCAGGACCCGGGCGCGACGCCGGCCGCCGGAGAGGCGATGCGAAGCGCCATTCCCGGTGCACGGCTGCACGTCATGGACGACGCGATGCACATCCTGAACGTCGAGCGCGCCGCCGCGTTCAACGAGCTCGTCGGCGCATTCCTGGAGGGTTCGTAGCAATGCCGGACGAGCAGTACGAACGCGGCATGAAGGTACGCCGGGCGGTGCTCGGCGAGGAGCATGTCGGCCGCGCGCAGGCGAACACGACGGAGTTCACGCGCGACTTCCAGGAGTTCATCACGCGCTATGCGTGGGGCGAGGTCTGGACCCGTCCCGGACTCGAACGCAAAGTGCGCAGCATGCTGGTCATCGCGATCACCGCGGCTCTCGGACGCACCGACGAGCTGCGGCTGCACGTGCGCGGCGCGCGGAACACCGGCGTGACGCGCGAAGAAGTGCGCGAAGTGCTCATGCAAGTCGCCGTGTACGCCGGCGTGCCCGCGGCGAACACCGCGTTCGCAAACGCCGCCGCGGTCTACCGCGAGATCGACGCCGAAGACTCGCCCGCCGAGTCATCCTGAGCGCCCGCGTTGTCATCCTGAGCGCAGCCCGTTGTCATCCTGAGCGCATGCCCGTTGTCATCCTGAGCTTGTCGAAGGATGCGCTCCAGTGACGCCACCGAGGCGTGGGTGATGAACGCCGGCACACCGAGCTGATCGAGCAGCGCGGCGGCGTCGCGCATCTCGTGCGCGCGGCGCTTCGCGTGCTTGTAGGTTCCGTCGACGATCCGTTCGAGCGTCGAGGCGTCCGCGTTCGCGAGCGTGCGCGCGATGTCGCCGCGCAGCCATTCCTCGACGCCGGCCGCGCGCGCCGCGTCGAGTGCCTCGCACACCGCCGCCGACATCCCTTTGAAGAACACCGAGCGCGTGAGCTTGCGTGCTGCCGCCTCGCCTGGCTGCGGTCCGACAACGTCGACCGGCGCGCCGGCCGCGCGAAGAATCGGCGCGAGCCTCTCGGCGCCGTCGCCGGCGAGAAACATCGGCACGCGAATGCCGAGGCCGGGCACGGGCGACATCATCGCGACGTCGACGAACGCCGCGCCGCTCGGTGCGATGACGTCCGCGAGCTCGCGCTTGAGCGCGGGACCCGAGGTATTCATGTCGGCATAGATCACGCCGTCGTGCAGCAGGGGCAGCGCGTCGCGAGCCACGTCGACCGCGACGATCGCCCAGTTCACCGACAGCACGATGTCGGCGCCGCGGATCGCGGACGCGCCGTCGCCGGCGATCGGAATCTCGGACAGATCGCCGTGCAGGTCGGGGTCCCAGCCGCGCACCGCGTGTCCGGCACGCACGAGGTCGCGCGCGAGCAGCGAACCCGCTTCGCCCAGCCCGAGCACCGCGATCGTCCGCGGCCGAATGCCGTCGCTCACGCGGGCGGCGTTCCGCGCGCTCGCGGTATCAGCCTTCGATCAGGCGCGGCGGCGCGGGCGGTTCCTCCGGCAGCTCGTCGACCGCCTTACGAATCGCGTCGCGCGGGAACCGCGTCGCGAGCATCGCTTCGAACATCTTCGCGTTGCGCGCGGCCTGTCCGCGGCGGTGGTTGTTGAAGAACGCGAGCACCTCTTTGACGGACTGGTGCGACGCGAGGTCGACGAGGCGGTCCGCCCACGGGCCGAGCTCGTCCGCCGTGTACAGGTAGTCGTATCGGGTGATGTTGTCGCCCTTCCACCACTGCTCGTAGTTGCGGCCGTGGAACCGCACGTACGCGATCGCCGACGTCGCGTCCGTCATCGGGCGCGGCAGCGATTTGAAGTGCGGCTCGTCCACGGCGACGAGGCCGACGCCGAGCCCGCGCAGCAGCCGCAACGTGTCGTCCGTCTGCCATTCTCGGTGCCGGAACTCGGCCACCAGCGGCATGCCGTCGAGTGCGTCGCGCAGCGCGTGGAGGTGGCGTTCGGCGTCCGCATCCGGCCGGAATGCGTTCGGGAACTGCAGCAACACGCAGGCGAGCTTGTCCGCATGCATCAGCGGCCGCATGTTCGTCTTGAAGAGGCGGACATCGTCGTGCACCGTGCCGAGCAGCGGTTTCGGCGCATGCGTCGCGGTTCCGGGCGCTTTCGCCGTGAAGCGGAAGCCGTCAGGCGTGCGGCGTGCCCACGACTCGACCGCGGCGAGGGACGGGACGCCGTAGTACGACGAGTCGATCTCGACGATGGGAAACATTCGTGCGTAGCGCGGCAGCATCTCCGGCTGCTTCGTGCCGGCCGGATAGACGGGGCCGATCCAGTCCTTGTACGAGAAGCCGCACGTGCCGACGGCGACGTTCATCCACAGGTCCTCCCAGAAACGGCGCGGTGCGGAACCCGCAGTCCGCGTGTTGCGTTTGAGAATGCACAATGGACGACCCGCTGAACCGCGCGCTAGCCGAAGCGGCTCCGCGCCGGGAAGATGTACCGCCCCGCGAGATCGCGGAGCATCGCACGCGCCACCTGCGCGAGCTGAGCAGCGAGCTCGAATCACTGCGCGCGCAGTTGCTCGCGACGATGGTGTCGCCGTTCTTCGACGACGGCGCGCAAGCGCACATCATTCCCGTCGTGAAACACCTCACGGCGGAGGTCGGCACGGTGAAGGTCATCGCTCGCAAGCGCGAACCGGCGTACGAGGCGGTGGCGTCCGTCGAGGTCCGAAGCGATCGCGAGCCGTCCGGCGCGGGCGCCGACGCCGGTCACTATCACGTGCGCGCGAAGCTCGCGATGGCGGGCGTCGACCGGGCGGGCAGCACGCACCGCGAGTTCGTGTTCGCGGTGCGCGAGGACGACGGACGGCTCGAAGTCGACGCATCCGATCTCACGGAAAAGATCGCGCTGGCGATCCGCGGCGTCGGCAAGCCCGCAGGCCGCTCGTAGGCGAGAGCGGGCTACCGGTCCGACTGGAGCTCGCGTTCGAGACGGTCGAGCGTGCGCATCGCCGGCAGGGCCTGCGCGATGCTGGAGTTCGGCTCGCGTCCCTCGTCGATGGCGCTGAAGAACTCACGGTCCTGCAGCTCGATGCCGTTCATCGACGGCGCGATGCCGGACAGGTCGATCGGATCGTTCTTGCCGTCGAACAAGTCGTCGTAGCGCGCGATGTACGTCCCGTTGTCGCAGATGTACCGGAAGAACGTGCCGAACGGGCCGTCGTTGTTGAACGAGAGCGACAGCGTGCAGATGGCGCCGGACGGGTTCTTGAGCTGGATGCTCATGTCCATCGCGATGCCGAGGTCGGGATGCTTCGGGCCTTCGATCGCGTGCGCGATCGACGGCTGCGGCTCGCCGGTCTGGTACGCGAAGAGATCGACGGTGTGGCACGCGTGGTGCCACAGCAGGTGATCGGTCCAGCTGCGCGGCTTGCCGAGCGCGTTCGTGTTCGTGCGGCGGAAGAAGTACGTTTGCACGTCCATCTGCTGGATCGTCAGCTCGCCGCGCGCGATGCGTTCGTGGATCCATTGGTGGCTCGGGTTGAAGCGGCGCGTGTGTCCGGCCATGCCGACGACGTTCATCTCGTGCTGCACGCGGAGCAGGTGTTCGGAGTCGCGAAGATTGTCGGCGATCGGAATCTCGATCTCGACGTGCTTGCCCGCGCGCATCACCTGCTCGGCCTGCGCGGCGTGCATCTGCGTCGGCGTCGCGAGGATGACCGCCTCGAGTCCCGGCTGCTCGAGCGTCTCCGCGAGGTTCGTCGTCCAGTGCGGAATGTTCCAGCCGCGCGCGACCTGTTCGGTCGACTCGGGGCTGCCGCCGGCCAGCGAGATCACGTCGATCCCCGGGATGTTCGCGATGCCTTCGAGGTGCTTGACGCCGAACGCGCCTTGTCCCGCGAGGGCGATCTTCATCGCATGACCACGTCGTCTTCGGCTTCCTTCGGCTCGTCCTCGATGTCGGGAACGCCGACCTCGATGCGCGTCTCCGCGATGCGCCGCTGCGGCAGCACGGGGTTTTCGAGGATCAGGTGCCCGACCGCCGTGTTCGACGCCGGCACGTGGTAGAAGCGGTAGACCTCCTTCGCCTCGTCGTGCAGCGCGCCGCGCATGATGAGCCACATCACCATCTCGATGCCTTCGGAGCCCGCTTCGCGCACGTACTGCACGTGCGGGAGCTTCACGAGACTCTGCGGATCGGCCGCGAACTTGTCGAGAAAGTCGCAGTCGAAATCGCGATTGATCAGTCCCGCGCGCGGACCTTGGAGCTGGTGCGACATGCCGCCCGTGCCGAAGACGACGACCTTGAGATCGCGGTCGAACGACTCGACCGCCTTGCGAATCGCCTTGCCGAGCATGTAGCAGCGGTGCCCCGTCGGCGGCGGATACTGTACGACGTTGACCGCGAGCGGGACCACCTTCACCGGCCACGCCGCCGGCTGTCCGAACAGCAGCGACAGCGGCACGGTGAGCCCGTGATCGACCTCCATCTTGTTGACGATCGTCATGTCGAACTCGTCGAGGATCAGCGACTGCGCCATGTGCCATGCGAGCTCGGGATGGCCTTTCACGACGGGCACCGGCCGCGCGCCCCAGCCCTCGTCGGCGGGCGGGAACTCGGCCGCGCACCCGAGCGCAAACGTCGGGATCACTTCGAGCGAGAACGCGGACGCATGGTCGTTGTAGATCAGGATCACGACATCCGGCCGCAGATCGGCGATCCACTTCTTCGACGGCTCGTAGCCACGGAAGAGCGGCTTCCAATACGGTTCGTTCGTCTTGCCGAGGTCGATCGCCGCGCCGATCGCCGGCACGTGCGAGGTCGTCACGCCCGGCGATGATCTCAGCCACGGCGTGCCCACTCCGATTTGCTGCGGTTGCCGTCAGGCGAGCGTCCACCGTGAAGCATCATCTTCGCGTAGTCGTCCTGCGTCGATCCGGTCATCAGCGCCGCGATCTGCTGGAACGAGAGGCCGTCGCACGCCGCGAGCTTGGCCGTGTAGTAGATGTTGCCGCCGAGCTGCAGCATGCCGTTCCAGTTGCGGTCGAGGACCGACTGCTTCTGCTCGTCCGTCATGGGCCACTTCGCGAGATACGCGCGCTCGTCGGCGCGGAACGCGTCGCGGTTCTCCGCCTTCATCAGCGACATGCAGAACATGTTGAGATGATAGCCTTGTCGCGAGCGCTCGGCGTCGAACAAGATCGTCCCGGGGATGTCCTCGAACGCCTCTTCGTCGGTCATCGCTCTTGCGCCCAGTACAGGCGGGTCGGGTTGTCGACGAGCAGCGATTGCTGCAGCCGCTGCGTCGGCGCGATCCGCGGGATGAGGTCGACGAGCTCGCCGTCGTCGGGGACGATCCACGTCATGTTCGGATGCGGCCAGTCGGTGCCCCAGAGCACGCGATCCGGGAACCGTTCGACGAGCGTGCGCTGGAACGGCACGACGTCGTCGTACGGCGGACCTTGCACGGTGAGGCGCTCCGGACAGCTGACCTTCGTCCAGATGTTCGGGTTGTCGTCGAGCAGCCGGATGAAGCGCTGGAAGTCCGGATCATCGACGCCCTTCGCAACGTCCGGCCGGCCCATGTGATCGACGACGATCGTTCCGGGCAGCGACGTGAGGAACGGCGTGAGGCTCTCGAGCTCGGGCGCCTCGAAGTACACGACGATGTGCCAGCCGAGCGGCGCAATCTTCTCCGCGACGCGGAGATAGTTCTCGCGCGGGGTCGCGTCGACCAGCCGCTTGACGAAATTGAACCGCACCGCGCGCACGCCCGCATCGTCGAGTTCTTTGAGCTCGTCCTCCGAGACGTCGTAGCGCACGACCGCGACACCTTTCGCTGTGCCGTCGGAGCTCCGCAGCGCGTCGACCAGCGCCGCATTGTCACGGCCGTGGCAGCTCGCCTGCACGATGACGCTCCGGTCGAAGCCGAGGAAGTCGCGCAGCGCGAACAGCGTTTCCTTGGGCGCATCGCACGGCGTGTACTTGCGCTCCGCCGCGTACGGGAAGCGGTCACCGGGCCCGAAGACGTGACAGTGCGCGTCGACCGCGCCGTGCGGCGGCACGTACGCCGGTTTGCGCGGATTCGGATGGTACGGCCGATACGTCGGATCCATCGCGAACGTGCTCATCAGCGCGCCGCCTTGAGCTTCGCGGCGAGGCGCGGGTAGACGCGCATCGCATTGCCGCTGAAGATTTTCGCCTTGTCGGCATCGCTCAGCGGCAGCGCGTCGACGTAGCGCTTCGTGTCGTCGTAGTAGTGGCCGGTCTGCGGGTCGATGCCGCGCACGGCACCGACCATCTCGGACCCGAAGAGGATGTTGTCGACGCGGAATCACCTTCGCGAGCAGATCGATGCCCGGCTGGTGGTACACGCACGTGTCGAAGAAGACGTTGTGCAGCAGCAGCTCGTCGAGCGGCGGCAGCTTCATGTCCTGCGCGATGCCGCGGTAGCGTCCCCAGTGGTACGGCACGGCGCCGCCGCCGTGCGGGATGATGAAGCGCAGCGTCGGGAAGTCCTCGAACAGATGCGACGTGAGGAACTGCATGAACGCGGTCGTATCCGCGTTCATGTAGTGCGCGCCGGTCGCGTGGAAGTTCGGGTTGCACGACGCGCTCACGTGCACCATCGCGGGCACGTCGAGCTCGACCATCTTCTCGTAGATCGGATACCAGTGGCGATCGGTCAGCGGCGGGCTGTCCCAGTGGCCGCCTGACGGATCGGGATTGAGGTTGCAGCCGACGAATCCAAGCTCGTTGACGCAGCGTTCGAGCTCGGGAATGCTGTTCGCGGGCGGCGCGCCCGGCGATTGCGGCAGCGCGCAGACGCCGGCGAAGTTGTCGGGATACAGCCCGCACACGCGTGCGATCAGATCGTTCGTCGCGCGCGTCCATTCTCGGCTGATCGCCTCGGTGCCGACGTGGTGTGCCATCGCCGACGCGCGCGGCGAGAAGATGGTCAGGTCGCTGCCGCGCTCGCGCTGCAGCTTGAGTTGCGCGTTCTCGAGGCTCTCGCGAATCGCGTCGTCGCTGATGCGGATGCTGTCCGCGGACGGCGGGGCCGTACCGTCTTTCAGCGACGCGAGCTGCGCGTCCCGAAAGTCCTGGAGCGGCTTCGGCGCGGTCGTGTAGTGTCCGTGGCAGTCGATGATCATGCGTGCTGCAGCTCGCGTCCGGCCCAGACCGCCGAAGGAACGAGGATTTCGCCGCGCATCAGCGCGCGCGCGGTCCGCAGCAGCGCCGAACGCTGCACGCGCGGCTTGCCGTCGTCGTCGACGAGGAGCATGTCGACGGTGAAGAATCCCGTCGGGTGCTCGATGTCGAGCCGCCGCTCGCCGAGCTGCGCGCCGATGCGCGCGACGTCGGCCGCGATGGTCCCGGGATACGCGACCGCCGTCGCGACGCTGACCGCGCCGAACACGCCGATCGCTTTGTGCACCTTGTGCGGGATGAAGCTGCGCGTCGATACGGCGCCCCCGTGCTCCGGCGCGCCGACCAGACACATCTTCGGCACCGTCTTCTTCGTGACGTCGCCGAGGTTCATCAGCCGTCCGGCGGCGAGCCGAACCTGCTCGACGCGCGCCTTCAGCGCGGCGTCGCGCTTCGAGCGCCTCCACCGTCTCGTGTCCCGTCTTGCCGAGATCCGACGCGCGCATCACGACGACCGGCATGCCGTTGTCGATCATCGTGACCTCGACGCCCTCGACGACGTCGCGCGCGTTGCCGGTCGGCAGCAGCGCGCCGCCGGTGCTGGAGCCCGCGATGTCGAGGAAGTCGATGACGATCGGTGCGGCGCGTGCCCGGCACGCCGTCGATGCGAGCGTCGCCGTCGTAACGCACCCGTCCGTCCGGCGTCTGGACCGTCGCGACGGCGATGCTCGCCGTGTTCACCATGTGGATGCGGACCTTCGTCTCGCCGTCCTCGGCCCGCACGAGGCCGCGCTCGATCGCGAACGGACCGACGCCGGCGAGCATGTTGCCGCAATTCTGCGACGCATCGACGCGCGGTTCGTCGACGACGACTTGCAGAAACAGGTAGTCGACGTCGGCATCGCTCCGCGACGAGCGCGAGACGACCGCGACCTTGCTCGTCAGCGTGTCGGCGCCGCCGACGCCGTCGATCTGCCGCGTATCCGGCGAACCGAGCGCTGCGAGCAGCACGCGGTCGCGCACGGCTTCATCCGTCGGGAGGTCGGAAGCGAGAAAGAACGGACCCTTGGACGTCCCGCCGCGCATCAGCGTGCTTGGGATCGCGGTCTGCCTCACGCACGCACCGCGCCGTTCACGGCTCGCGCATCGTCGTAGTACTTCAGACCCTTCGCCGTCAATTTCTCGCGCATGCCGTACACATCGAGGCCGACCTCGCCGTTTGCGAAGCGCGCGCGGTTCTTCGTCTCCTTCTCGACGCGCGCGAGCGATGCGTCGAGCGCTTCGTCGACGCGCGCGCGCGGAATGACGAGCACGCCGTCATCGTCCGCGACGATCACGTCACCCGGCTCGACGCGACGGCCGCCGCACACGAGCGGCAAGTTGATGTCGCCGAGCGTCTCCTTCACGGTTCCCTGCGCGAACACGGCTTTCGACCACACGGGATAGCCCATCTCGTGCAGCGTGCGCACGTCACGGCACCCCGCTTCGATGACCGTACCGCGCACGCCGCGCGCCTTCAGCGCGCCGCCGAACAAGTCGCCGAAGTATCCGTCTTCGCACGGCGACGTCGGCGCGACGACGACCACGTCGCCTTCCTTACAGAGCTCGACCACGACGTGCAGCATCGTGTTGTCGCCGGGCGCGACGCTCACCGTCACGGCGTTGCCGACGATCGACGCACCCGGATAGATCGGACGCATGTACGACGCCATGAGGCCCGTGCGCCCGAGCGCCTCGTGGACGGTTGCGACGCCGCGTTCCGCCAGCGGGGCGATCTTCTCGAGCGACGCGCGCTCGACGTTGCGCACCACGATACCGCTCATAGGTTGCCGCACGTTGCACGCCGCCTGGGCACGCTCCTGGATGCTGCGTGGGGCGGAGCGGGAGGCCGTCCGGCCGATGCGACGGAAATCGGCGCGCCTATGAAACGGACGGTATTTTTGGCGACGGGTGCGGCAGCCGCAGGCACGCTTGCGGTCCCGCGGTACACGCTCGCCGCGGGTCCCGCCGCGACCGTGAAGATCGGATTCATGGATTCGTTCAGCGGCGTGTTCGCCGACCAGGGAACGGTGCATCGCTCGCGATGAACGCCTTCGCGCTCGAGGCGGGCGTGTTCGATCTGCTGATCGGGCCGCAAGACTCGTCGATCATCGATTCCAACGCCAGCAAGCGCACGTACCGGTTCGGCCCGAACATCAGCATGATGCTCAAGCCGCTCGTGCGTCGCGCGCTGGCGCTCGGCAAGAAGTGGTACTTCTTACAGGCGGACTACGCGTCGAAGGCCACGTATCACGGATGCGATCACCAGTGCACGCAGACGCACTTCATGTTCGACATCGTGGCGGAAGTGCCGGCGTCGGAAGCGGATCAGTGCGGCGATGCGCCGGCGAAAGCCGCGCAGACGACGATGGCGTCGCAGAAGATCGCCGATCGGGCGAACTACACGCCGAAGAGCCGGTCTTGATCCGCGACCTCGTCCTCGCGAACCGGATTCTCTACGCGCGCGGCGTCGTCGACGCATTCGGCCATGTCAGCGTTCGCGATCCGGACGATCCGGAACGCTTTCTCTTGGCCCGCAACATGGCGCCCGCGCTCGTGCGCAAACGCGACGTCATGGCGTTCGCGCTCGACGGCACGCCGATCGACGACGATCGAGCGCCGTACGTCGAGCGCTTCATCCACGGCTCGATCTACAAAGCGCGTCCGGACGCCGGCGCGGTCGTGCACAGTCACTCCGCCGCGGTGATCCCGTTCGGTATCGCCGCGGGAGTCGAGCTGCGCCCGGTATTCCACATGGCCTCGTTCTTGCGCGGACCGGTGCCCGTGTGGGACATTCGCGACGCGGCCGGCGAGGACAACGACATGCTCGTCCGCGACGCCTCGATGGGCGACTCGCTCGCACACACGCTCGGCGACGGTCCCGCGGTGCTGATGCGCGGGCACGGCTCGACGACCGTCGGCCGCGACGTTCGCGAAGCGGTGTTCCGCGCGGTCTACACCGAGATCAACGCCCGCCTGCAAGCGGAAGCCCTGCGCCTCGGCAACGTGACGTACTTGAGCGACCGCGAAGCGGAACGCTCGGCGACATCCAACGCCGGTCAGATCGCACGCGCTTGGGAGCTGTGGACGAGGGAAGCATCGTCGTTCGTTCATGGCCGCCTGACGAATCTCAAGTAGAACGCCGCGAACACCAAGACCATTCCGACGTTCACCATCAGCCGTTCCCAGAACCGGTTTCTGAAGAACGCGACATCGATGCCGACGATGACGGCTGCCATCGCCACCACGTAGAGTACGACAGCTGCCTGTCTGCCCATGTCAGCTTGGTACCGTCACCTCGATCGGCGGCGTGACGACGGGGTAGGGCGGCATCGGGTCGATGCCGTGGATCGCGAGGTCGCCGCCTTCCATGTCGGGCTCGCTGGCGCGCAGCGGCACGATGAACGACACGATCTTCAGCACGACGAACGTCGCGACCGCGTTCCACGCGATGATCACGAGCGCGGCGAGGAACTGCAGCCACAGCTGATGCGGGTTCCAACCGTAGAGCAGGCCTTGCACGGACACGGGCGACGTCTTCTTGTCGCCGCTCAAGTACTCGAGCATCGCCGGGTTCGCGAAGATGCCGGCGCACAGACCGCCCATGAGCCCGGCGACGCCGTGCGTGTGCAGCACGCTGAACGTGTCGTCGACCTTCTTCATGAACGGCAGCTGACCGAGCTTGTTCAAGCTGAACCACACGACGAGCGCGGCGACGAGCCCGGTTCCCATGGCGCCGAAACCGTCGACGTATCCCGCGCACGGCGTGATCGCCACGAGCCCGACGATCATGCCGTTGATCATCGACACGGCGGACGGATGGCCGAGGGCGAACATGTCGAGCACGAGCCACACGAGCAGCGCGCACGCCGTCGCGATGTTCGTGTTCAGCACGGCGGCGGCGGCGTCGGCGTTCGCGAAGTACGGATCGCCGCCGTTGAAGCCGTTCCATCCGAGCCACAGCAGTCCGGCGCCCGCGAGCGCGACGATCAGGTTGTTGGGATCGAAGTTCGTGCGGTCTTGCAGCAGCCGCGGTCCGACCATCGCCGCGGCGACGAATCCGGACACGCCGGCCGCGAGATGGATGACGTATCCGCCCGAGTAGTCGACGGCGCCCATCTGCGCGAGCCAGCCGCCGCCCCACAGCATGAACGCGCCTACCGTGTACACCAGCGAGCTCCACAGCGGAACGAACAGCATCCACGCTTTGAAGTTCATGCGCCCGAGCACCGAGCCCGCGATCAGCAGCGGCGTGATCGCAGCGAACACGAACTGGAAATAGATCATCGCCGAGCCGGCGAAGCGCAGCGGCGGGAAGCCGCTTCCGGCCAGCGGGATGTTCGCCCGCCCGAGCTCCGACGCCGCGTTGACCGCGGGTCCGGGGATGCCGATGAGCTGCGAGAGGATGCCCGGCCCGAGCAGGGCCGGGTTGCCGAAGCTCATGTTGTAGCCCCAGAGCGCCCAACACACGAGCACGACCGAGAACGCGTAGAAGCACATGACCGCCGAGTTGAGCGCCCACTTCTTCTTGACGAGCCCCGCATAGAGAATCGCGAGTCCCGGGATGCTTTGCAGCCCGACGAACGTGGCCGCGGTGAGCTGCCACGCCGTGTCGCCCGAATTCACGAAGGGCGGCGCCGCTATGTACGGGTTGGCATCGGCGAGTAAGGAAAACACGAACATCCTCCGCGTCGTGAAGCGAACGTCTTTAGGTGCACGATAGCCCGCGCAGGCGCCGGGCGCACTCGACAAGCTCCTAACCGGGGCGCGGCCGTGCACTCCATCGGGCTAAGGATGGCCGCTGTGTTGCAATCCGCCGGGCAAGCGGCTATGCTCGGGTCAGGATTGGCCCATTGGACAGGGCCGTCGGAGATCGATATGACATTTGATCAATGGATCGACGCCGTCGACGCCGGGGTGCGCAGCCGCCTCGGCTCCGGCGTGCGCACGGAAGAGCTCTCATGGGACTCGGCGATGTGGGTCGCCGACGGCGGCACGGCCGTTGCGGCGCTTCAGGATGACGAGTCGACGGCGAAGCTGTCGTTCGACCACGGCGATCCGCTTGCGATGAGCGTCGCGCGCACGCAGCCGGACGAGGCGGCGAGCCGCATCGCCGCGCGCCTCGGTTCGCGAACCGTATAACGAAGAGCGTTACGCGTTAACCGCACGGCCGATGGCGCATGCGCCGTCGGCCGTTACCATGCCGTCATGACGGCGACGGCACCCGCGACTTGGCTGGCCGATGCGTTGGCCCCGTTGGGCGCAACCTTGGGCGACAGCCTGCTCTTCACGCGCGACGGCCGGACCGCCCGGTGGTCGTATGACGGACACTCCGCGGAGGTCGAACTCTGCGCGGACGATCGGATCGCCGCACGCTTTTGCGCGCCGCCGGCATTCGATGCGGCGTCCGGGAACGTCGTGATCCCCGTGTACGTGCGGTACCGCGGCGGCTACGCGCTCGACCGCGCCGGTTGCGAACGCATGGTGGCCGACATGGCGGCGTTCTTCGCGGGCGTGCGCGAGCCGCGGTTCACGTTCGCCGCCGCGTAGCTTCGAAGATCGTCGCGCCGCGGCGCGCGCCCGGCGCACCTCGCGCGGCACGCGTCGCGTTCTAGAGAGTGTCATGAAACATGCACTCGAGGCTGCCGCCGGGGCAGCCGCTCTCGCGCTTGCGGTGCTCGTCACGCCGTTCGCGGCGTCGGCGCAAGGTGCACCGCCGTCGTACGCCGTTCCCGGCCGGCCCGCGCAACCCGCCCGGCCGAGCGGAGCGGTGCCGTCCTACGCCTCGCCCAGCAGCGAACAGTCCGTCCACGGCGTCGTCGTGAACTTCGACGGTAAGTACGCGCTGCAGGTGCGCGACCGCCGCGGCTATCTGGACAACGTCCGGCTGCACCAGGGCACGATCATCAATCCCACGGGCCTGCCGCTGCGCAACGGCGAGCGCGTGGCCGTGTACGGCTACAACGCCGGACGGGCGTTCGCCGCGAACGAGATCGACGTCGACGTTCCGCCCGTCGTGTGGGCGCCGTACCCGTACCCGCGCGTCGGGCTGCGCTTCGGCTTCTGGGGCCGCTGGTAGTCCGGCGTTAACGCTGTGCCGGGCGCGTCTTCAGGCGCTGCCCGAGCAGCGTCTTGCCCTTTTTCTTGGTGGCGGTCTTTTTCTGGATCTTCTTTTTGGCTGCCACGATCGGGCCGCTCCTTTCGCGGATCGAGGGTAGCGGCCGTTCGCGAGCGCTGCGGCGCTCCCTGTATCCGTCGCTCGCGCGCGGGCGCATCACGACAGACGTTGCCGGCCGTGCGGCGCGTCGAGCTTGAGAATCGGCCCGACCGGCACGATGCGTGTCGGGTTGATCTCGTCGTGCGTCATGTAATAGTGACGCTTGATGTGGTCGAAGTTGACCGTTGCCGCGATGCCGCGAATCTGGTAGAGGTCGCGCAGGTAGCCCGAGAGGTTCGGATAATCGGCGATGCGCCGGATGTTGCACTTGAAATGGCCGACGTACACCGCATCGAAGCGCACGAGCGTCACGAACAGTCGCCAGTCCGTCTCGACCGGCGCAGCGCCGAACAGATAGCGGCGATCTGCGAGGCGCGCGTCGAGCATGTCGAGGGTTTCGAAGAGCGCGTAGACCGGCGGCTCGTACGCCGCCTGCGTCGATGCGAAGCCCGCTTCGTAGACGCCGTTGTTGACGCGTTCGTAGATCAGTTCGTTGAGCTCATCGATCGCGCCGCGGTGCTCGCGCGGATAGAGGTCGACGTCGTGCCGCGCGAGCGCGTCGAACTCCGTCTCGAACATCCGCATGATGTCGTCGTCGGAGTTGCTCACGATGCGCTGCATGCGCGTGTCCCACAGGACCGGCACGGTGACGCGCCCGTGATACCGCGGATCGCTCGCCGCGTATGCTTCCGCCAAGTACGCGAACGCGTTCACGGGGTCGCCCGTCGTCGCGTCGTCGACCGTGCGGAACGCCCAGCCGAAATCGTCGCGAACGGGGTCGACGACGCTCATCCCGATCGCGTCCTCGAGCCCTTTCAGCGCGCGCACGATGATCGTACGGTGCGCCCATGGGCATGCGTACGAGACGTACAGATGGTACCGGCCGAACTCGGGTGCGTACGCCGTCGAACCGTCGGCGCGGACCCACTCGCGGAATGCATCGCCTTGCCGAACGAACCGCCCCTCGACGGACTCGTCCGGGAACTGCGCGCGCACCGTCATGCGAGCGGTCAGGTCTTGTAGCTCGGATCGATCCGGTCGAGCATCCGGAGCTGCGGCTCCCACGCGAGCCGCGCGACGGGCGCCGTCCCGACGGACGCCTGACGGCGCACGACCTCCTGCACCTCCGGCGCGGGGTAGTGCAGCGTCGCGCCGCCGGCGAGCGCCGCGACCTGCGTCGCGCACGCGCGCTCGAGGAAGTACATCGTGAGGAACGCTTCCGCGACCGTTTCGCCGACCGTCAACGTACCGTGGTTGCGCAGGATCATCGCGTTCTTCGTGCCGAGGTCCGCGACGAGCCGAGGACGCTCGTCCAGCTCCAGCGCGACGCCTTCGTATTCGTGGTAGGCGACTCGATCGTTGAGCAGCATCGCCGTCTGGTTGAGCGGCAGCAGGCCGTGCTCCTGACACGACACGGCGACCCCTTCGACCGTGTGCAGGTGCATGACGCACTTCGCGTCTTCGCGCGCCGCGTGCACGGCGCTGTGGATGGTGAACCCGGCCGGGTTGACGGGGTACGACGTCGGCTCCACGGTCGCGCCGTCGAGATCGACTTTGACGAGGCTCGACGCCGTGATCTCGCTGAACAGCATCCCGTACGGGTTGATGAGGAAGTGATGGTCCGGGCCCGGCACGCGCGCCGAGATGTGCGTGAAGATCAAGTCGTCCCAGCCGTAGTGCGCGACGAGACGGTACGCGGCGGCGAGGTCGACGCGCGCCTGCCACTCGTCCGCGGGCGGGTCGGGACGACGCGAAGGACGTTCGGGTGCGGCGACGGTCGCGCTCATGCTGAAAACTCCGGTCGGGGAAGCGGGAACGCGAGACTTCGATGGTCGCCGACGGCTCCCCCGGCCGTCAGCACGACACCGGCACGGCGGCGAGCTCGCGCATGATCGCTTCGAAGTCGGCGAACGTCAGCGCCTGATCGGCGTCGCACTTCGCCTCTGCCGGGTTGGGATGGACCTCGAGCAGCAGGCCGTGCGCGCCGACCGCCTTCGCCGCGCGGCAGAGCGGGGCGATCCATCGCCGCACGCCGACGCCGTGCGACGGATCGACGAATACCGGCAGATGCGTGCGTTCGCGAAGCACCGGCACGGCGGAGAGATCGAGCGTGTTGCGCGTCGACGTCTCGAACGTGCGGATGCCGCGCTCGCACAGGATCACGTTCGGATTGCCTTCGCTCAGCACGTACTCCGCCGCCGCGAGCAGCTCGTCGATCGACGCCGCCATGCCGCGCTTGAGCAGAATCGGGCGCTCCGTCTTGCCGACCGCCTTGAGCAGATCGAAGTTCTGCATGTTCCGCGCGCCGATCTGCAGCACGTCGACCGATGCGGCCATGCGCTCGACCTGATCGATGCTCATCACCTCGCTGACGGTCGGCAGTCCGCTCACGCGGCTCGCTTCCGCGAGGAGCGCAACGCCTTCCCAGCCGAGGCCTTGGAACGCGTACGGCGACGTGCGCGGCTTGAACGCGCCGCCGCGCAGCATCAGCGCGCCGGAACGCGCGACCGCTTCCGCCGTGCCGATGATCTGATCGCGCGACTCGACGCTGCACGGGCCTGCGATGACGACGAACCGTCCGTCGCCGATCGCGACCTCGCCGACCATCACGCGCGTGCGCACGTGCTCGCCCGCGCGCTGCGCCTTCGGAAACGCGATCTTCGACGGTTGCGGCACGATCGCGGGCTTCTCGTCGACCACGATCGCCGCGGCGCGCGCGACACGCGGCGGCGCGCTCGATGCATCGTAGGTGCCGATCACGTGCAATGCGACCGTCATCTCGCGCAGCGACTGCAGCGCGCCGGCGAAGCGCTCGTCGCGGACGTCGCCGTCGACGTCGACGTAGAACGACGACTGGCCGCTCGCGCCGAGCCGCGTCTTCGAATCGAGCTTCGAGACGTTGAAGCCCTGCGCGCCGAGGACCGACAAGCACCGCCCGAGCGCGCCGGGCTCGTCGGCGACGGAGAACACGAGCGACGTCTTGCGGTTCGCGAAGTCTTCCGCCGGCTCGAACTCCGCCGCGGGTCCGCTCGCTTTCGGCGCGCGGAACAGCACGAAGCGCGTGAAGTTGTCCGGATGGTCGGCGATGTTCTCGGCGAGCTCGACGAGACCGTAACGGCGCGCCGCATCGGACGACGCGATCGCCCCGCGCGCCGGATCGCCGGACGCCGCGACGTCGCGCGCGGCGATACCGGTGTCGGGCACCGGCACGCGCCGCACGTCCGGCAGCGTGCCGAGAAAGCGCCCGCACTCGGCCAGCACGACCGGATGCGAATCGATCTCGCGCAGGGCCGCGACCGATCGCGCCCGGCACGCCGAGCAGACGGTGCTCCATGCGCCACGTGATCTCGGCGAGCAGGTCGAGCTCGTATTCCGCCAGCGCGTCGTAGCCTTCGCGGATCGTGCCGGCGATCGCGTTGTCGACCGGGAGCAGCCCGAGGTCCGCGCGACCCGAGAGCACGGCATGCGCCACCGCGCGGTACGACGAGCAGCCCAGCGGCGTGAACACGACGCCGCGCCGCGCCGCGTACGCGTCCAGCACGGCGTGCGAGTACGATCCTTCGATGCCCTCGAAGGCCGCGGTCATCGTGAGGGTCGGGGCGGGCCGCCCGCCGCCGGCGGCCTGGGTGCTCGTCATCGTGCTCTCCGCAAATGAAGAGAGCCCCTCGCTCGGCGAGAGGCTCTGCAGTTTC
The DNA here is from genome assembly GCA_963841685.1 of Vulcanimicrobiota bacterium. GTDB lineage: Bacteria > Vulcanimicrobiota > Vulcanimicrobiia > Vulcanimicrobiales > Vulcanimicrobiaceae > Vulcanimicrobium. Next base: position 686,542 of record CAWJDU010000001.1, on the reverse strand, counting down.
GGTCCGTCGGGACTCGTTACGGCAAGGGCCTACCGCGCCGGGCGCGTCGCGCGAGGCGTAAAATAGCGGTACGACCAGCCGAAAACGATCATGTCGCGTCGGTCTTACCACGAGCGGGCGGCCGCAGTCAAACGGGGCGGGAGCTTCCCGGATGCAAGCCGGCTTACCGTGGATGGCAAAACCGCCGTGCTAGCGTGAGCGTTGTGATCATCGTGAAGACCCTGCGAACTCTCGCCGTCGCCGCCGCCCTCATCGCAGGCACTGGTCCCGGGCCGTCCCGCCACGGCGGCACCGCAGCGCGAGACGGCCGTGCTCGCCGGCGGCTGCTTCTGGGGCATGGAAGCCGTCTTCGAGCAGCTGCGCGGCGTGAGCAACGTCGTCTCCGGCTTCTCCGGCGGCTCGGCGGCGACGGCGCACTACGAGACCGTCAGCACGGGCACGACCGGCCATGCGGAGTCCGTGCAGATCACGTACGACCCGTCCGTGATCTCGTATCGCGAGCTGCTGCGCGTGTACTTCACGGTCGCGCACGATCCGACGGAGTTGAACTATCAAGGACCGGATCACGGCACGCAGTACCGCTCCGCGATCTTCTACGCGAACGACGCGCAGAAGCGCGATGCCGATGCGATGATCGGCGAACTGACGGCGCAGCACGCGTTCTCCGCGCCGATCGTCACGAAAGTCGTGCCGCTGGTCGCCTTCTATCCGGCGGAGGCGTACCACCAGCACTTCGTGCAGAAGAACCCGGACGATCCGTACGTCGTCTACAACGATTTGCCCAAGCTGGCGGATCTGCGCAAACGATTCCCTGCGCTGCTGAAGTCGCACGCGTGAGCATAGCGGCGCGGTGGACGATGTGGACAAATTCGTGGAGCACGCAGCGTTTGAACGCGAGGTGCGCGGGGTAAGGCCGAGCGAGCCCTCCGCCGGCCGCCGGTCGATTGACCGATCGCCGTTCGCGGGTAGAAGCGGCGGCATGAGCGCCTCGATCGATCCGCCGTCCGGCACCGGCCCATCAGTGCATCAACGCCGCGTGCGGCTGCAACGATCTCGTGAGCGCGGGCGCGTGCACGCGAGTGGTGCTCCGCGAACACGATCGAGATGGCCGGACGTCGAGCGCGGCAAAGCATCGGTCGACGCGCCGTGCGAGTGCGGCCACGACGTCTGCGCGGCGAATCGCGTCGCGCGCGGCACGCCGGAACGCGGGATGAGCTGACGGCGCGCTATCAGAGCAGCCGCGGCTGCCCGCCGGTCGCGATGATGTCGGCGCAGATCGCGCGCGACTCGGCGACCGACGCCGCGTCGGTGCGCACGAACAGCTTGCGCCAGTAGGCTTTGCCGGACAGCTTCGCGATGACGTCGGACGCGACGCGCGCGTCGACGATGCGGCCCATGAGCCGCACGCGCACCGTCGGCGCGACCGGCGGTGCCGAGCGGCAGCCGGTGCAGCAGCTGCTCCTGCGAATCCGCCCACACGGCGTCGCCCCACCGCTCGCGCAGCGCATCCTCGCAGAGCTGAAACGTGCGCAGGTCGCGCTCGGCGTTGAACTCCGCCGCGAGCCCGTACAGCGTGCGGCGCTCGCGCAGCGCGACGCACGTCCTCGCCCTCGAGCGGCACGCAGCGCGTCGATCACGCGGAAGTCGTCCCACGCGAGGAACTCGTCGATGTCGTCGAGCGCGCGCGGATTCGGCCACAGCCGCCGCAGCACGTCCTGCAGCACGCGCTCGAACGCGCGCGTCGTGTGGTGGAAGTACACCGTCGCGAACATCATGTAGCGCGCGAGCACGAACGACTCGAGCGCGACGACGCCGCGGCCGTCGACGCCGAGCTGCGGGCGGCCGTCGACCTCGAGCACGCGCAGCGACTCGATCAGCTGCTCGGCGTCGTACGTCCCGCCGGCGACGCCGGTGAAGTACGCGTCGCGCAGCAAGTAGTCCATGCGGTCGGCGTCGAGGTTCGGGCCGCTGACGAGCTCGCGCAGCACCGGATCGGCCGACGCGTCGCCGACGATCAGCGCGAGCACGTCAGCCGGCACGCACGTCGATCGCCGCGAGCCCATCGCGAATCTCCGGGAGCTCGAGGATCGCCGCCGTCCGCGCTTCGTGGCGCATTCCCAGCACCGCCTCGCACGCGTGCGAGAACGGCCCGTGTCCGACGTCGTGCAGCAGCAGGCTGGCGCGCAGCAACCGGCGCCGGTCCGCGAAGTCGCGCTTCGGAGTCGAACGCCTCGGGCGAGTGCACGCGCAGCGCGTCGAACGCGCGCGTGCCGATCGCGACGCGCGCCGAGCGCGTGCGAGAACCGCGAGTGCTCCGCCGACGGAAACGCGAGGTATGCGAGCCCGAGCTGGCGCAGCCGGCGCAGGCGCTGCATCGGCGCGGTGTTGAGCAGCGCCATCTCGCCGGCGTCGAGCTCGATGAAGCGGTGAATCGGATCGTAGACGCGGCGCTTGCGCACCGCGCGGTCGCTTGCACCCGCGTCGCCCTCACGCCGCATATGGCGGCCTCGTACGGTTCTCGACGGGCGTCCCCTTCGCGATCTGTGGAGAGACGGGGCAGTCCGCGGCAGACCGCCGCGTCGAACGTACGTTCCGTGCGGTTCGACGACGGTGCGAAGCGCGAGATTCTCGCGCGCGCCGACATCGGCGAGGTGATCCAGGCGTACGGCGTCGCGCTGCGCAAGCGCGGCAACGACCTGGTCGGGCTGTGCCCGTTCCACGGCGAGAAGTCACCGTCGTTCCACGTCCACCCCGACCGCGGGTTCTTCAAGTGCTTCGGCTGCGGCGCCGGCGGCGACGTGCTGACGTTCGTGCAGAAGCACGAGAACGTCGGCTTCGGCGATGCGCTGCGCATGCTCGGCAAGCGGTACGGCGTCGAGCTCGAGAACGAGGATCCGCGCGCGGCGCGCGCGCGCAACGAGCGCGAGGCGATCTACCATGCGAACGACGTCGCGCGCGCGTACTTTCACCGGATGCTGCGCGAGTCGCGCGAAGGCGCGGCCGCGCGCGCGTACTGCGCGGACCGCGGCATCAGCGAAGCGTCGATCGAGGCGTTCGCGCTCGGATACGCGCCCGACGCGTGGGAATCGCTCGCGACCGAGCTGCGCCGCAACGACGTCGCGCCGCAGATCGCCGTGACGGCCGGCCTGCTCAAGCCGAACGACCGCGGCGGCTACCGCGATTTCTACCGCGACCGCCTGATGATCCCGACGCTCGCGACGACCGGCGAGACGATCGCGTTCGGCGGACGCGCGCTCGGCGATGCGGAGCCGAAGTACCTCAACACGTCGACGACGCCCGTCTACACGAAGGGCCGCTATCTCTTCGCGCTCAACGTCGCGCGCCGCGCCGCGGCGCGCGAGGACACCGCGCTCGTCGTCGAAGGCTATCTCGACTGCATCGCGCTGCACCAAGCCGGCTTCACGAACGCCGTGGCGGCGCTGGGCACCGCGTTCACCGCGGAGCAGGCGCGCGAGCTGCGCAAGGTCGCCGCGCGCGCGATCCTGTGCTTCGACGCCGATTCCGCCGGCGTCGACGCGGCGCTGAAGTCGATCGACATGCTCGCCGCCGAAGGCGTCGCGGCGTGGGCGCTGCGCATCCCCGACGGCAAGGATCCCGACGAGTTCGTGCGCCGCAACGGCGCCGATGCGTTTCGCGCGCTGCTCGAACGGCCGATTCCGGCGACGCAGATCAAGATCGACGCGGAGATCGCGCGCCGCGGACGCGCGCACGCAAGGCGCGGAGATGGCGCGGTGGGCCGAGGAGACGATTCGCCGCCTCGCGCCGCCCGAGGAGCAGGACCGGTGGCGCGTCTACGCCGCCGGGCGTCTGGGGCTCTCGCGTCGACGACCTGCGCAGGGCCCGTCTGCTGCTCAACGCCGCGCACTTCGCGCCGCGCGGCGGCGGCTGCGAACGCGCTCGCGGCACATCGTTCCGTCGGCGATGGAACGGCCGTCGTTCGAGCGCGAAGTGCTCGCGATCGCGCTCGACGAGCCCGCGCTCGTCGGCGAGTACGCGGAGCGCATCCCGGCCGAGCGCTTCGAGCATCCGCAGCTGCGCCGCGTGTGGGAGACGCTGCGTGGGCACGCTCGCTCGCTGGCGCAACCGTCCGACGTCCTCGCCGTGTTTGCAGGAGATGAAGACGCGGTGGCTACGCTCGCGTCCGTCTCGGGAGTCGTGCGTCTGAACGATCCGGAGGAACGGCGAGCGAAACTCGACCGCGTCGTCGCGCGCTTCGCTCGCGACGACGCCGGACGCCGGTACCGCGAGGTCGAGCAACGGATCGACCGCCTGATCGAGGCGGGGCAGACCGTTCCCGCCGACCTCCGCGCAGAGCACGCGGCCCTCGCCGCCGAACTGAAAGGATGAACCCCGCAAGAAAGGGGGTGAGAACCAGCATGGCCCGCACGAAGAAAACCGCCGCACACCACCGAGACGCCGCAGCTCTCGCTCGACGATCAGATCAAGAAGCTTCTCGCCGCCGGCAAGAAGCGCGGCACCCTCACGTACGAAGAGATCAACGCGGTTTTCGACAACGTCGAGGACGTCGCGCCCGAGCGCATGGACGATCTTCTCGAAGAGATCGCGTCGCTCGGCATCGAGATCGTCGAAGAGCAGGCGAAGGACGAAAAGCCCGCCGACCGCGACGAGCGCTGAAGACGTCGCGATGCCGGCCGGTCTCGCGCTCGACGATCCGGTGCGGATGTATCTCAAGGAGATCGGCCGCGTCCCGCTGCTGTCGATGGACGACGAACGCCGCCTCGCGATGGCGATCGAAGCCGGCGAAAAAGAGCTGCTCAAGAACGGCACCGCCGACAACGGCGTCGTCTTCCACGGCGAGGACGCGAAGCGCAAGCTCACCGAAGCGAACCTGCGGCTCGTCGTGTCGATCGCGAAGAAGTACGTCGGCCGCGGCATGCTGTTCCTCGACCTCATCCAGGAGGGCAACCTCGGTCTGATCCGCGCCGTCGAGAAGTTCGACTACCGCAAGGGCTACAAGTTCTCGACGTACGCGACGTGGTGGATCCGTCAGGCGATCACGCGCGCGCTCGCCGATCAGGCGCGCACGATCCGCATCCCGGTCCACATGGTCGAGACGATCAACCGTCTCATCAAGATCAGCCGCCAGCTGCTGCAAGAGCTCGGACGCGATCCGACGGTCGAAGAGATCGCGAACGAGATGGGGCTCACGCCGGAGAAGGTGCGCGAGGTCATCAAGATCTCGCAGGAGCCGATCTCGCTCGAGACGCCGATCGGCGAAGAAGAAGACTCGCACCTCGGCGACTTCATCGAGGATCAGGAAGCGGTCGCGCCCGCCGAAGCGGCGTCCGTGATGCTGCTCAAAGAGAAGATGCAGGACGTGCTCAAGAACCTCACCGAGCGCGAGCGCAAGGTGCTCGTGCTGCGGTTCGGTCTCGAGGACGGCCACCAGCGGACGCTCGAGGAAGTCGGTCAGGAGTTCGGCGTCACGCGCGAGCGCATCCGTCAGATCGAAGCGAAGGCGCTGCGCAAGCTGCGGCATCCGAGCCGCGGCAAAGCGCTCAAAGACTACTGGTCGAACGAGTAGCTTCGCGCTGAACGCGCGAAGCTTTCGCGTTCGCCGCTAGCGCGGCGAATCCGCCGGGTCCTGCCGGCGCGGGCGTCGCGGTGCTCGCGTCTTGCATGCGGTCGCCGCGGCGATGACCGTCGGCGACAGCGCCTGCTCGGCGCCGGCGATGTGCGCCTGCTGGACTTCGATGTCGAGCGCGAGCTTGTCCCAGATCGTCTGACCGCGCACGTTGCTGACGCCGACGCCCGGCCGCGAGAACATGCCGCCCGGTCCCGAGCCGGGCAACGCCGTCACGCCGAGGAATTGGTCCGCGATCGACGGCGCCGACGACGACGCGCTCGGCGGCGGCGTCCCGAGCGTGCCCTGCATCTGCAGGTCGACGTCGTTGCGCATGTTGCCCATCGCGACGGTCTCGACGATGCCGCTGATGTGGTTGAGCGCGACCGTCTGCCGAGCCGCGGTCTCCTGCAGCTGGCTCTTCAGCAGCAGCGCGTAGCGGTCGTCGTCGGTCACCGGCTTCTTCGGAAAGCGCGATTCGTCCGCGAGAAGCTTCTTGATCACGCCGAGGTTGTGCGTCATCGACGCGACGACTTTGCGCGAGGTACAGCATGTCCATCTCGAGCGCGTTCTTCGACGACGCGTGTCTGGTCCGATCGCGGTCTTCAGCGTCGCGCGATGTCCGGCGCCGATGAGCTCGTCCGTTTTCATCAGCCCGAGCACGCTCGGCGCGACGTTGTCGCGGACCGTCGCGCAGAAGCCCTTCGCGTGCGTGCCGCCGATGAACGGGATCGGCGAAGGCGCAGGCGTCTGCGCGGTGAGCGCAACGCACGGCATCGGTCCGACAACTGACCGCGGCTGCGCGCAGCGCGAAGCCTCACATGTCTTCGCCGCGTCCGGCGTGCGGGCTCGGCACGACGTTCGGATTCTTGTCGGCGAACTGTCCGAGCGGGTTCGGAACGACCCACACCGAGACGTCGTAGATCGCGGGATACAGGAACGTGAACGCGACGGTCGACGGATCCGTGACGCGCCGGCCGCGACGAGGCCGGCGGCCGTCGGGTGCGAGTAGTCGCCGTTATTCGCGGTGGCGTAGCGCTGCGCCTGAATCGCCTTGCCGTAGCTGTACGTCCCGTTCGCGTTCTTCAGCACGTAGTGCACGTGCGCGGGAATCGTGATCCAGCGCGACGGCGCGATGCCGAACCGGTTCGGCGGGCCCGCGGTCGACTCGGCACGGTAGACGCTGAAGTCGGCGCCGATCAGACGTCCGTTGACGTCGTACCACAGCTGCGCGGGCAGATCGGGATCGGTCGTGTCCCAGTACTTCGTGTTGACGTAGCTGATCGCGCCCGTGCGGTCTTCGTTCGAGTAGCGCACCCAGCCGGCCGCCGTCGCGGCTTGCGGGTTCGGATACCGCTTCGGCAAGTTCGTCATGATGCGCGCGAGGAACGCGGCTTCGGCGGCGCTCGGCGCCGGCGCGGGCGTCGGCCGGCGCGGGCGCGGGCGACTGTGCGAGCGCGCGCGGCGGGACGAGCGTCACCGTCGCGACGGCGAGCGCTAGCGCGAAGAGCGATCGATGACGCATCATGCGAACGGCGTTCGCGGCGCTCGTCGCCGTTTCTTCGTTCAGGGCGAGGCGGTCGGCGCGGGTTCCGGCACGTACGGCGTCGGCGCCGGTACCGGCGTCGGCGTGACCGTCGGAGTCGGCGCCGGCGTGGCGCGGCGTCTCCGACCGTTGTTGATGTTGAACGGCGGCGCCGTTCGCGCGGGCGTCGGCGTGTACGCGGAGGCCGGCGCATCGCCGGTCAGCGCGAACGGGAACGGGATGCGAATCGACCAGCGGTCGCGCGAGGTGGTCGACCTCCGCTTGGGTCGTCGCGACGATCTCCGATCCGGACGCGAGCGGCGCGACGATCGGCTTGGACGCGCGCACGGGCATCAGTCCGGCGTTGATCTTGAAGCGCTCGATGACGTAGACGCGCCGGCGCGCCCCGTTGGGCGCCGCCGACCTCCGACGACCAGCTCGGCGCGCGTCCCGGCGGGGGCGAGGACCGCGCCGTCCAGCATCGAGGCTGTCGCGGAGGTGGAGCGCGATGACCGACGCCTTCGCGACGGCCCGCGTCGAGCGGGGCGTCCGTCACGAAGACGACCGCCGTTCCCGTCGGCAGCGCATGCTGCGGCGGCGCCTCGGCGGTCGCCCACGCTTCCGTCAGGAGAAGGAAGGCCGCGACGATGACGGCGATCCGGCGTACGCCGGCCATGCCGTCAGCTGGCTCGCTTCTCTGCCTCGGCGGCCTCTGCCGCAGCCTTCTTGCCTTGCTCGATCAGGGCTTTGACCTTCTGGCCGCCCTTCTGACCGATCGTCTCGTAGAACTCCGGGCCGTAACGGTCGCGAGTCGCCTCGCCACCCTTCTTGCCGCCCTTCTTGCCGATCGCCTCGTAGAAGGCGTGGCCGTGCGCTTTCTTCGTCGCCTGACCGCCCTTACGCCCGATCATCTCGTAGAACTCGGGACCGTACTTTTTCTTCACGGTCTCGCCGCCTTTTTGGCCGGCCTCGCGGACGGACATTCCGCTTCCGGATTTGCGTTCTGGGGTTGACATGTGTCGGGGTGAACCTCGTGGATGAAAATCGACCTGTCTCAGTAACGTAAGCGAACCCATGAACGTTATCGGCCGTCGGCCGCAGCGCGAGAAGGTTCGTGCGGTCATCGCCGCCGCGGCGGTCGTAGCCGCGGTCGGTGTCCTAGCCCCGGTATCGGCCGCTCAGGGAGAGCAAACGAGTTACCGGCGCTTGGTGGAGCTCGAGAGTACCCGGACCTTTTCCGACGAGCTGACCGCTGCGCTGGCGTCCCCGGACGCGAGGTTGGCGGGGCGGGCGGCGCTGGCGCTCGGACGAACCGAGGATCCACGCGCGGCCGGGCCCTTAGTCAACGCGACCGCGGCTCCGAGACGTTTCGGTCCGTGCCCTCTCAGTGTACGCATATGGTCTTTTGGCCGCTAAGGCCCCTCTCGAAACCAAGTTGCTTTCCGAAAAGCTCGCGCGACCCGGCCGCGGCGGTCCGCATCGCGGCCGTCGACGCCGTGGGGCGCGCTCAGGCTGCCGGCAACCCCGGTGCGGCGTCGCTCGACGGCGCGCTGCTCGTGGCCGCTCGCGACCGCGATCCGATCGTACGGGCACGCGCGGACAGCAGCCTCGCGGCGATGGTCGAACAGCGTCCACGCGCGCACCATCGCGGCGTCGCTCGAACGTGCGATCGCGGCCGATCCCGACGCCGACGTGCGCCGACACGCCGCGTGGGCGCTGCGCCGCGGCTTCGCGCAAGCCGCCTCGCCCGGCGCGGTGCGCGCCGGAGTGCGCGACCGCGATGAGATCGTGCGCATCCAGTTCGCCGATCTCGTCGCGCGGCGCAAGGCAGCGTCCGGGTTGGCGTTGCTGCGGCCGATGCTGAACGACCCGTCGTGGCGCGTGCGCGAGCAGGCGTACGAGTCGATCAAAGTGCTCGCGGGCCTGCAGCGCACGGAGCACTTCGCCGCGATCCCGCCCGAGATCGTCACGCCGTCGCCGTCGCCGGTGAACACCGAACCGCCGCTGCCGCGCCCGTCCGGCCTCGGAGCGCCGCGTAAGCCGGTCGCGGCCGACGCGCGTCTCGACCTCCCGCTCGACGCGTCGACGCCGGCGCTCATCACGGGGCCGATGCCGGGACCGCATCCGCGCGTGCGGATCGGTACGACGAAAGGCACGATCGTCGTGCGCCTGTATCCCGAATGGGCGCCGCTCACCGTCGCAAACTTCCTGAACCTCGTCGACCGCGGCTACTACGACAACTTGCGATGGTTCCGCATCGTGCCGGATTTCGTGGTGCAGACCGGCGATCCGAACGACAACGGGGAAGGCGACGCCGGCTACACGGTGCCGTCCGAAGAGAACCCGCTGGAGCAGCGCAGCGGCGTCATCTCGATGGGTTTGAACTATACCGATCCGCCGAACGCGCACGCGATCCGCGACAGCGCGGGGACGCAGTTCTACATCACGCTCTCGCCGCAGTTCCACCTCGACCGCGACTTCACGGTGTTCGGTGAAGTGGAGAGCGGATTCGCGACGCTCGGGCGGCTCGTGGAAAGCGACCGCATGACGCAGGTCCTGCGGCTCGCCGACGACTAGGCGTCTTTTTTCGCGAGCTGCGGAAGATCTCGGCGCGTTGACGGGCATCGACGCTCACGCTCTTGTCGTCCGTTCCTTCCGCGTACGTCAATGACTTCAGGTCGGCGCCGTCCGCTGCACGAGCCCGGCCGCGCGCGCTCGCGCGCCGAACGTTGCCGGCGTTTCGGCCGGCGCGCTTCGCGCCGCGCGTCGTCGGATCGTCATACGCATCGTGAGCTGCGCCCCTTCCACGCCGGTCAGGCGGTGTCGCGACCCGCTTCGCCGCGTCGCGCGAACAACGCTGCCGTTACCGAGACATGAGCGAGCGCAGCGCGAAGAGCAGGTTCTCGCGGCGCTCTGTGACGCGGCGATAGAAATAGCCCGCCCAGTGGGTGCCGTACGGAACGTAGACGCGCAAGCGGTACCCGGCGGCGACGAGACGGCGCTGCAGCTCCGGCCGCACGCCGTACAGCATCTGGAACTCGAAGGCGTCGCGTGCGATCTCTCGCTCGCGCACGAAGGCTTCGACCGCCGCGACGATCCGCTCGTCGTGCGTCGCGATCGCCGGATAGATGCCGCGCTCGAGGAGCGCTTCCGCCTCGCGCAGATAGTGGCTGCGAATCGCCGGCATGTCCTGATACGCGACGTCCGGCGGTTCGCCGTATGCGCCCTTGCACAGCCGCACGCGCGCGCCGAGCGCGATCGCGCGCTCGACGTCGGCCGGCGTTCGTTTCAAGTACGCCTGCAGCACGGGTCCGACGTGGCGCGTCTCGGCGAACGCGCGCTCGAAGATGCGCAGGGTGGCCTCGGTCACCGCCGAGCCTTCCATGTCGATGCGCACGAAGGGATCGCGGTTGGCCGATGCGGCGGAAAGGACCGCGCGAACGTTCGCGAACGCGAGCTCTTCGTCGATGAGCAGTCCCATCGCCGTGAGCTTCACGGACACGTTCGCGTCGACGCCGCGCGCGCGTATCGCATCCAGCAGCCGGAAGTACGCGTCGCGCGTGCGCTGCGCTTCCTCGCGCGCGGTCACGTCCTCGCCCAGGAAGTCGAGCGTCGCCGTGATGCCCTCCGCGTTCAGCGCCTCCACGGCGTCCATCGCTTGATCGACCGTCTCTCCGGCGATGAACCGCTTCGCGAGGAAGAAGAAGCGCTTCTGAAAACCGGGACGCTGGATCACGTCGAGGATCGCCACGAAGGGCCCGCGTTCGACGGGCGCTTTTCACGGTCTTTTCAATGCAGTTCGTGGCGGCCGACCGGGAAACGGGAAGAGGTCGTGCATGGCATGGCGTGTCCTCGTCGCGGACGACGACCCCGATATCTGCATGCTCATCCGCGCGATCCTCGCCAAGGGACCGTACGACGTCACGCTATGCTACGACGCCGAGAGCGCGCTGCTGCACGTGCAGAGCGACGCGCCGTACGACCTGCTCATCAGCGACTTCATGCTGCCGGGCATGTCGGGCATCGAGCTCATCTCGCGGATCCGGAACGATCGCGCGACCGCGGACATGGCGATCGTGATGGTGAGCGGGCACAGCAACTACGCGATGGACGACCGCGCGCGCGAAGCCGGCGCGAACGCGTTCCTGAGCAAGCCGTTCACGGTCGCGCAGCTGCGTTCGACGGTGCAGCAGGTGCTCGGCACGCCCGGCCCGCCGCCGCTTCGCGCCTGACGGCGGAGACGGCATGACCGCCGGCGCGGTCGTCAAGATCGTCTTCGTCGCGCTCTCGCTCGGGCTCGACGTGTTCGCGGTCTCGGTCGGCGTCGGCATGAAGGGCGCTGCGCGCGCCGTCAAGGTCCGCATCGGGCTGGCGTTCGCGAGTGCCGAAGTGTCGATGACGATCGTCGGCGTGCTGCTCGGGCGCGCGGCGGGCGCGCTGCTCGGCGATGCGGCCGGTTACATCGGGTTCGTCGCGCTCGTCGGAATCGGAGCGTACATGATGTACGAAGCGCTTCACGGCACCGAGGAAGGCGGCGGTTTCGACCTCTCGCGCGGCTGGGGACTCGTGCTGGGCGCGCTTTCGATCAGCCTCGACTCCCTCGGCATCGGTTTCTCGATCCTCTACATCGGCGTGCCGCTCGCCGTGAGCCTCGCGTTCATCTTCGTCGCATCGGTACTGTCGACGACGCTCGGGCTCACGCTCGGAAGACGCCTCGGCGTGGCGGTCGAGGAGACGGCGGCGCTGTGGGCCGGGCATCGTGCTCGTTCTGACGGGACTCGGCTTTGCCGCGCTCAAGTTCTGGCACGCCGGCATCTGAAGCGCTCTACGCGCTGACGGTCGCGGCGGCGCGCAGCGTCGTCGTCGTCGGAACCGCGAAGAACGCCGGGAAGACGACGACGTTCAACGCGCTCTACGCGCGCGCGCAGCGCGACTTCGCACGCATCGGCGTCACGTCGCTCGGTCGCGACGGCGAACCGTACGACGCCGTCGACGGCGAGCCGAAACCGCGCGTGCGCCTCGTGCGTGGGACGGTCGCGACGATGCCGTCCGATCTGCTGCCGGCGCACGCGCCGCTCGCCGTGCTCGAGACCGGCGCCGAAACCGCTCTGGGCCGCATCGTCTTCGTGCGCGCGACCGGCACGGTCGCGTGCGAGATCGGAGGACCGCCGTCCGCGCGTGCGATGCGCGCGACGATCGCGCGGCTGCGAACGCTGACCGATGGACCGGTGCTGGTCGACGGCGCGATCGATCGCATCGCCGCGCTCGCCGGCGGCGACGACGCGGTCGTCGTCGCGACCGGCGCCGTGAGCGGGGATACCGTCGAGGCGGTCGCCGCGGCCGCCGCCGAGATCGTCGCGCGCCTCCGCGTTCCGCGGCACGATCCGCGGCACGAGCACGCGCGCGTCGTGCGCATCGCCGGCGTGCTCGACGCGCGCACGGCGGACGAGCTCGCGAACGCAGCGCACGCGACCGTCGTCGTCCGCGATCCGACGCGCATCGTCGTGCGCGGCGAACGGTTCGCGCGCTTGATGGCGGCCGTCGATCTCCGGTGCGAGCGCCCGATCCGTGTCGTCGCCGTCACGACGTGCCCCGTTGCGGGCGAGATTCGTCTGCCGCCGCGCGAGCTCGTCGATGCGGTGGCGCATGCGACGCGCCTGCCCGCGTTCGACGTCGTCGCGGGGCTGCGCGCTTAGAGGCCGAGCGCGAGCGAGTCGGCCCGCGGGTCCGCGCCGCCGGCGAGCGTACCGCGCTCGCGGTCGATCGCGATGGCGTGCGCGTGCCCCATCGCGTTCTCGTACGCGCCGAGCGGCTCGACCGCGTGTCCGCGACGCCGCAACCCGTCGACGATCGACTCGGGCATGCGCGACTCGACGAGCACCATTTCGCCCGTGCGGAGCTCCGGCCGTTCCGTCAGCTGATGCCGGCCGTAGATCCAGCGGGGAACGTCGAGCGCCTGCTGCACGTCGAGACCGCGATCCATCAGCTGGTGCAAGAACTGCAGCTGAATCTGCGGCTGCCCGTCGCCACCCATCGTGCCGAAGACGAGCGCGGGCGCGCCGTCGCGCAAGAACATCGGCGGCGAGAGCGTGTGCACCGGGCGTTTTCCGCCCTCGTACACGTTCGGGTCTCCGGGCTGCGTCGAAAAGTAGGCGCCGCGGTTTTGCAGCACGATCCCGGTGCCTTCGGCGATCAAGCCGGAGCCGTAGTTCATGTACAGGCTCTCGATCAGCGACACGGCCATGCCGTTCTCGTCGACGACGCACAGGAAGATCGTGCCGCCGCGATCCGGCGCGTGCTCGTGCGGGCTGGCGCGGTCGGGGTCGATCGACGCGCGCAGCTCCGCCATTGCGGCGGGAGCGAGCCGCGCTTCAACCCCGGTCGGGCCGAACGCCGGATCGCGGAACGTCGCGTCGCGGATCGCGATCGCGCGCTTCATCGTCTCGACGCCGAGATGGTGCCAGAACGGCTCGTCGGCACCGCGATCGCCCGCCAGCGCGCCCGCCGCCATCAGCAGCAGCGCGCCTTGCGAGTTCGGCGGATGCGCGACCAGCTCGCCGCCGTTCCACGCGATGCGCAGCGGCGTCGTCTCCTCGGTCCGATGCGCGGCGAGGTCCTCGACGGTCATGCGGCTGCCGCCGCGCTGCAGCGTGCGCACGATCCGCTGCGCGATCTCGCCGGTATAGAGGGCGTCTGCCCCGCGCGTACGGATCGCGCCGATCGTGCCGGCGAGGTCCGGATTGCGTTGCACGTCACCGGCGCGCGGAACGCCGCGGTGAAGGAAAATGCGCGTCGCCTCGGCGTCCCGGCGCAGCAGCGCTTCGTTCAGCTTCGCGTAGTTCGCCACGACGTCCGTGATCGCGAAGCCGTCGCGCGCATAGCGTTCCGCGGGCGCGAGCAGCTCGTCCAAACCGCGCGTCCCGTGCGCGCGTCCCACGTCTTCCCACGAGCGCACCGCGCCCGGCACCGTCACCGAAAGCGCGCCCCGCTCGGGAAGCACGCCGTGGGGCAGCGTGTCGAGCGACGCGCCGCGCGGCGTCCGTCCGCTCGCATTGTACGCGACGGTGCGCGGGCCGCCGCGCGTCGCATCCGGATCGTGCACGATCCAGAACGCGTCGCCGCCGATGCCGCAGCTGGCCGGATAGACGACGGTCAGCACGGCGTTCGCCGCGATCGCCGCGTCGACGGCGTTGCCGCCGCGACGCAGCACGTCGACGCCCGCGGCGGTCGCGAGCGCGTGCGGCGAGGCGACCATCGCGCGCGTGGACCGTGCGACGGCGCGGCTCGGCCACGGCGTTGCGCCGGCGGTTCCGTTCATTGCAGGCGCATCTCCGTGCAGTAGATCGCTTCGTCGGAGCGCGGCTGCCACTGCAGCCGCTTCGTCGTCGCGTAGAGGTCTTCGTATTGGAACAGAAAGAGCCACGGCGCGTCGTCGTGCACGATCCGCAGCGCCTTCGCGTAGAGCGCCTTGCGCTTCGCCGGGTCGAGCTCGTACCGCGCGCGGTCGACCAGCGAGTCGAACGCCGGGTTCCGGTACGTCGACGTCGTGCCGTCGGACGCGAGGTCGGAGCTGAGCGTGTTGTCGGCGTCGTACGTGATGTTGCCCCAGCCGAGCATGAACATCGGCGAGAGCGTGCGCTGCTGCGCCTGGTTGAAGTAGCTCACCCACTCCTCGGTGCGCACGTCGACGTGCACGCCGATCGCCTGCAGCTGTCCGCCGATCGCGAGCGCGACCTCCTTGTCGCCGTTGTACCGCGCCTGCGGCGCGTACAAGGTGAGCGAGAGCCCCTTGCCGTCGGGGAATCCGGCCTTCGCGAGCAGCGCCTTCGCTTTCGCCGCGTCGTGCCTGTACGGGACGATCGAGGGATCGTAGCCGAAGAAGTTCGGCGGAATCGGCTCGCCCAGCTCGTACGCGCGCCCGCCGAGCACGGCCTTGATGATCGCCGGCACGTCGATCGCGTAGTTCAGCGCCCGGCGCACGAGCACGTTCTGCTGCGGCCCGGGCTGCAGCATGTTGAACATGACGTAGAGGACGCGCACGCTCTTCGCGCTCGCCACCCGCGTGGCGGTGCCGCCGGCAAGCACCGTCGCATATTGAAACGGCACGTTCGTGATCAGATCCGTCGCGCCGGTGCGCAGCGCGGCGACGCGTGCGCCCGCCTCGGGTATCGGACGGAACACGACGTGCTCGATGTGCGGCGCCCCGCCCCAGTACTTCGGGTTCGCGGCGAGCTCGAGCGCGTCGTCGCGGCGCCACGACGTCAGCACGTACGGTCCGGTGCCGACGGGGTGCTCCGCCGCGTATGCGTCGTCGTGCGCGCGGCGCTCTTTCGCGTCGACGATGAAGATCGGCCGCGTGATCGCGGGCGCGAGCGGCGTCGGACGCTTCGTGATGAAGCGCACCGTGTACGGGTCGGGCGTGTCGACGCGCGCGACGGTGTCGACGCGCGGGACCTGGGACGACTTGTAGGCCGGATCGAGGATCTTCTCGACGGTGAACTTCACGTCGGCGCTCGTGAACGGATCGCCGTTCGAGAACGTCACGCCGTGGCGGAGCTTGAACTCCCAGACGGTCGGCGCGATGCGCTTCCACGACGTCGCGAGCTGCGGAATCAGCGACGAGCCGTCGGCCGACCGGCGTGCGAGCGTGTCGAAGAGCTGCTCGTGGACGTTGCTGTCCGTCGTGACGGACGCCTTGATGGGATCGAGCGTCGTCGCATCGACGCCTTGCGAGATCGTCACCGTCGTCGCATCGGCGCCGTTCGCCGCGGGCGGCGTGCCGCCGGTCACGAGCGCGATCGCCGCGGCGGCGGCGATGGGAAGCGACCGGCGAGTCATCGAGTATCCTGCATGCACTGGTTCACGGGGCGCGTGCCGTTCGACTTCCGGCTGAAGGGCACATGCTCGGGACCGTTGTATGCGCGAACGATGACGCGCGCGCTCGATCGCACGTCCGAGATGTTCGCCTGACCGTTTACCTCGCGCGGCGCGCGTTCGGCGCGCTCTGGGCGCTCGCCGGCGTCGCGCTCGTCGTCTTCCTCATCCTGCACCTGACCGGTGATCCCGCGGCGGTGATGATGCCGCCGGAAGCGACGAAGGCCGAGATCGCCGCGTTCCGGCACGCCGAAGGGTTCGATCGTCCGCTGATCGTGCAGCTCGGCGCGTTCCTCGCCGCGGCAGCGCACGGCGACCTCGGCGTGTCGCTGCGCCACGACGAGCCGGCGATGTCTCTCGCGCTCGAACGCTTGCCGGCGACGATCCTGCTCGCATCGAGCGCGTTCGCGATCGTCGTGCTGATCGGCGTTCCGGCCGGCGTGCTGTCGGCGCTCCATCCGCGGACGCTCACCGACTATGCGGCACGGCTCGTCGCGCTGGTCGGCCAGAGCGCGCCGACGTACTGGATCGGTTTGATGCTGATCCTGTTGTTCGCCGTACGTCTGCAGTGGCTGCCCGCGAGCGGGATCGGCGATTGGCGCAACGTCGTGCTGCCGGCCGCGACGCTCGGGTTCTTCTCGACGGCCAAGCTGATGCGCTTGACGCGCGCGTCGATGCTCGACGTGCTCTCCGCCGACTACCTCCGCACGGCGCGCGCGAAAGGCCTGACCGCGACGCGCGTCTCGGTGCGGCACGCGCTGCGCAACGCGTGGCTGCCGATCGTCACGCAGCTGGGCATCGAGCTCGGCACGCTGCTGTCCGGCGCGATCATCACGGAGACGGTGTTCGCGTGGCCCGGCGTCGGACGGCTCGCGGTGGAAGCGGTGTTCGAGCGCGACTTTCCGGTCGTCGAAGCGGTCGTGCTCATCGCGGCGACGATCTTCGTCGCGCTGAACCTCGTCGTCGATCTGCTCTACGCGGCGCTCGATCCGCGGATCCGGTACGCATGAAGCTGCGCGACCCGGCGGCGTGGCTCGGCGCCGCCATCGTGCTCATCGTGGCGGCGTGCGCGGTCTTCGCGCCGCTGATCGCGCACGGCGACCCGAACGCGCAAAATCTCGCGTCGGCGCTCGCGCCGCCGATGTGGATGACGGGCGGATCGC
Source organism: Vulcanimicrobiota bacterium (assembly GCA_963841685.1). Lineage (GTDB taxonomy): Bacteria > Vulcanimicrobiota > Vulcanimicrobiia > Vulcanimicrobiales > Vulcanimicrobiaceae > Vulcanimicrobium. Next base: position 669,375 of record CAWJDU010000001.1, on the reverse strand, counting down.
CCGCGCACCCGCTGGGCACCGACGACCTCGGCCGCGACGTCCTGATGCGCATCATCTGGGGCTCGCGCGTCTCGGCCATCGTCGGCACGAGCGTCGTCGCGATCGGCGCAACGATCGGCGTCGGCGCGGGGCTGCTCGCGGGCTACCGCCGCGGTTGGGTCGACGCGGTGATCGCGCGCATCACCGACGTGCAGCTGGCATTTCCGCTGGTACTGCTCGCGGTCGCGATCGTCGCGGTTGTGGGGCCGGGACTCTGGACCGTGATCGCCGTGATCGGGCTGACGTCGTGGGTGCAGTACGTGCGCGTCGTGCGCGCCGAGGCGATGGTGCTGCGGGAGCGCGAGTTCATCGCTGCGGCCGAAGCCGCGGGCGCCGGTCCCGTCCGCATCCTGCGACGGCATCTGCTGCCGAACGTCGCGTCGGCAGCGATCGTGCTCGGGACGTTCGAGATCGCGCGCGCCGTCGTGCTCGAGTCGTCGCTGTCGTTCCTCGGGCTCGGCGTGCCGCCGTCGACGCCCTCGTGGGGCGGGATGCTCGCCGACGGCCGTCAGTATCTCGACACCGCGTGGTGGACGGCGCTGTTTCCCGGCCTCGCGATCGTGATCGCGGTGATGGGCGTGAACCTGCTCGGCGACGGACTGCGGGACGCGCTGGACCCATCGCTTCGCGCATAGCCGGCGACCGTTGAGCCGACAGGGTGATGCGACGCGCCGTCCCAACATCCGTGGCGTGGACCCGCTGATCGTCACGGTCGCTCCCGTCGGGCGCGGAAGTCACGCCGGAGCAGACGCCGTATCTGCCGGTGACGCCGGCGCAGCTCGCCGAAACGGCGCGCGCGATTCGCGAGGCGGGCGCGAGCATCGTGCACGTCCACTGCCGCAACGACGACGGGTCGAACACGCACGACGTCGAGCGGTTTCGCGCGGCGTACGACGCGATCCGCGGCGCAAGCGATCTCATCGTGCAGTTCTCGACCGGCGGCGCGATCGGCATGACGCCCGTCGAGCGCGCCGCGCCGCTCGTGCTGCGGCCGGAGATGGCGACGCTGACGTGCGGCACGGTCAACTTCGGCGACGATGTCTTCGAGAACAGCTTTCCGATCATGCGCGGCATCGCGGCGAAGATCGCCGAGCACGGCGTCGTTCCGGAGCTCGAGGTGTTCGATCTCGGTCACCTCTCGAACGCGCGGCGGCTCGCGGCCGAGGGCGCGATCCGCCTGCCCGCGCACGTCGACTTCGTGCTCGGCGTGCCGGGCGCGCTCGACGCGTCGGTCGAGCACCTCGTCGATTGCGTGCGCGCGCTGCCCGAGGGCTGCACGTGGTCGGTCGCCGGGATCGGCCGCATGCAGGTGCAGCTCGCGGCGGCGGCGATCGCGATGGGCGGGCACGTGCGGGTCGGGCTCGAGGACAACCTCTACTACGCGAAGGGCCGCTTCGCGCGGAACGACGAGCTCGTCGCGCGCGTCGTGCGCATCGCCGGCGAGCTCGGCCGCCCGGTCGCGACGCCGGACGAAGCGCGGCGCATTCTCGGAATCCCGGCGCGGGCCGCGGCGTAGCGGGAAACGCGCTCGCGCGGCCGGAAGCCGCGTCGGCTTCGCCCGGAGGGAGTGCCGCCTCTGTTCACCTACGTCGTCCGCCGGACGCTCCAGAACATCCCGCTGCTGCTGTTGGTCTCGATCGTGCTGTTCGCGATCCTGCAGAACGCGCCGGGCGGTCCGCTCACGCCGTACCTGCAGAACCCGCACATCACCGCCGCCGACATCGCGCGCCTCAAGCACAATCTCGGACTCGACCAGCCGGTCTACATTCAATACCTGCACTGGCTGTGGCAAGTGCTGCACTTCGACTTCGGATGGTCGATGTCGAACTCGGAGCCCGTCTCGCAGGCGATCCTCGACCGTCTTCCCGCCACGCTGGAGCTGATGACGTCCGCGTTCGTGCTCTCGCTCGATCGTCGGCGTCACCGCCGGCATCATCAGCGCGGTCAAGCAGTACTCGTGGATCGACTACGCCGTCACGACCTTCGCGTTCTTCGGGCAGTCGATGCCGGTGTTCTGGTTCGCCCTGATGCTGCAGCTCGCGTTCGCCGTCGTCGGCATCACCGCGTTCGGCTATCACATCCAGCTGCCGTCCGCCGGAATCTCGTCGTCGGACACCTTCGATCTCGGTGACCGTCTGACGCACCTCGTGCTGCCGACCGTCGTGCTCTCGCTGCTCTTCATCGCGACGTGGAGCCGCTTCATGCGCAGCTCGATGCTCGAAGTGATCCGCACCGACTACATGCGCACGGCGGCGGCCAAGGGCGTCACGCGCCTCGGCGTGATCTTCAAGCACGGTTTCAAGAATGCGCTGATCCCGCTCGTGACGGTGATCGCGCTGTCGCTTCCGGGCCTCGTCGGCGGCGCGGTCGTCACCGAGACGATCTTCGCGTGGCCGGGCATGGGGCGGCTCTTCTTCAACGCGCTGCAGCAGTTCGACTTCGCGCTGCTCATGGGCTACATGATGCTCGTGTCGTTCCTCGTGATCTTCTTCAACCTCGTGGCCGACGTCGCGTACGCGTGGCTCGACCCGCGCGTGAAGTACACGTAAGCGCGCGATGGCTGCTTCGATCCCGTTGGCTCCCGGCGCGGTCCTCGCCGACGATGCCGCGCCGTCACGCGTCACCGTCTGGCGCCGCTTCCGCCGGCACAAGATCGCGCTGGTCGGCGGCGTGGTCATCGCCCTCATGGCGCTGACCGCGATCTTCGCGGGCCCGCTCGCCGCGCTCGCCGGCTGGCCCGATCCGAACTTCATCGACCAGGTCCACTGGCAGGGCTATCCGCTCGCGCCCGGCGTCGCCGCGCACCTGCTCGGCACGGACGAGAACGGCCGCGACTTGCTCGCGCGCCTCATGTTCGGCGCGCGCATCTCGCTCACGGTCGCGCTGTTCGCCGTCGTCATGGAGATCGTGATCGGCACGCTGCTCGGCGCGATCTCCGGTTACTACGGCGGCTGGGTCGACTTCATCGATCATGCGCATCACCGACGTGGTGCTGTCGATCCCGCTGCTGCCGCTGCTGCTCGTCCTCACCGCGATCGTCGCCGGCACGTCGAACAAGGCGGCGCTCAACTTCGGCGTCATCGTGCTGATCATCGGCGGATTGTCGTGGCCGGCGGTCGCGCGTCTCGTGCGCGCGTCGTTCCTCTCGCTGCGGGAGCGCGAGTTCGCCGAGGCGGCGCGCGCGCTCGGCAACCGCGACGGCGCGCATCATCTTCCGGCATCTGCTGCCGAACGCGATCGCGCCGATCATCGTGCAGGCGACGCTCGAGGTCGCCAACGTCATCATCCTCGAGTCGACGCTGTCGTTTCTCGGGCTTCGGGATTCAGCCGCCGACGGCGTCGTGGGGCAACATGCTCGCCAACGCGCAGTCGAACATCACCATCGCGCCTTGGGCGGCGATCTTCCCCGGGTTGTGCATCCTCATCACCGTGCTCGCCATCAACTATCTCGGCGACGGCTTGCGCGATGCGCTCGATCCGAACATGCAGTAGACGCGTTCGCATGCTACTTGGTCCGCTCGATGAGGGTGCCGGTCGCTAATGTGATCGGCGGAACTTCGTTCGCTCGTTTGGCCGTTTCCGGAGTGGAAATATTCAAGAGGGCGGGCGAGTCGGCTCGCTTTCGGAGGTCGCGATGGAACGGGCGAGCCGCGCCAACAGGATGGAAATCTCCGCGTACTGGACGCCCGACCATGTCGACGTGACGGACGCGCCCGTCCGCTACGCGGGGCCGAAGGGCGCGTGGATCGACGAGTTCCGGCGGCTGCGGCCGTTCGTGTCGAGCGACGTCGCCGACCGGATGGCGCGCCGGCGGCTCCATACGCACGCCGTGGTCGACGCCAACGAGATCCTTGCGCCGCCGCCGGTGGCGTCGTCGGCTGCCGCGCTCCTCACCGCCCCGACACGTGCGCGCCTGGTTCCGCGCGATGCGCCGGCAGATCGGCTGACGCGATCGGCGTTTCGTCGCGCTACGCGATGCGGGCGCGGCGTCTGATCAGTCGAACCGCGGCATAGCCGAGCGCTGCGAGGCCGAGCGGCAGCGGCGCAACGGCGACACACCATGCGATCGTCGCGAGCAATGCGGTGACCGTGCTGCCGAGCGCGGAAAGGCCGGCGTGCCAGGCGCCGTCGATGCGGGCGGTGGGGCCCGGTTTGGCCGGGACGCCGTTGGGGCGATCTTCGCTGAGGGCGAGCGTGATCGTGCTCGTCGCGACGCGGTGCACGTCGTGCTGGTGTTGCGCGGCGAGCTCTTCGATCGAGCCGCGCACGTCGCTGAGCTGCTGCTGGACCTGCAGCAGGTCGTTGACGTTCCGCCCTTTGTCCATCAGCGCGCGAAGGTCGGTCTCTTCGCGGCGGAGGTTGCGCAGGCGCGCTTCTTCGTCGACGATCGCATCGTCCGACGTCTTCCGCGTTGACGGTACGGCTCTGCACCGCGCCGAGCGCGGCGAGGCGTTCCATCGTCGTATCGAGGCGGTCGGCGGGAACCTCGGCGTCGAGCTCGGCGGTGTGTACGGCGCTCGCGTCCGGCGGCGTCTCGTCGTTCAGCGCCGTGACATCGCCGCCGGCGGCGTGAACCGCCGACTGCGCCGACTTCAACGACGACTCGACGTCGCGCACGAGCAGCTCGAGGTGCGCCTTCTTCGCGAGCCGGTGTTGCGCGGGCCGAGCCGCGGGCGGGGGCGCCGCAGCGGCACTCCCGGTCTGGTCGGAGGCCGCACCGGGTGCGCGTACGTGCTGCTTCGGCTGAATCGCGCCGGCGCTCAGGGCGATCGTACGTTGCAATTCGGACGGGGCGTGCACGACGCTGACCGCTTGCGGCGTGCTCTCGGAGATCTCGTGCGCGTGGTACGCCGCCGCTGCAACGGCGCCGATGCCGACGACGAGGACCGCGGCTGCGGCGTAGCGCGCCGGCGCGCTCCACCAGGAGCCGTGCAGCGCGGTCACGGCGTTCGCCGCGTTGATGTGCGCGAACGCGGCGTCGATCGCACGGTCGGGAAGCGGCGGCGCGGCGTTCGCGCGCGCCTGGAGCGATGTCGCCAGCGCTTGCAGCTCGTGCAGCTCTGCCGCGCACGCGTCGCATGTGGCGAGCTCCGACTCGACGCGCGCGCGCGCCGCGGCGTCCAGCGTGCCGTTCGCGTAGAACGGGAGCAGCTCCGCGATGTCGTGGCTGCTCATCGCGCGTTCTCCGCCGTCGCGAGCGCGTCGCGCAGGCGCTGCTTCGCGTAGAACGCGCGCGTCTTCACGGTCGCGATCGGGCAGTCGACGATCTCGGCGATCTCTTTCTGCGAGAAGCCCTCGACATACGTCAGCTCGAGCACGGCGCGGTGCTCGGCGCTGAGCGACGCGAGCGCGAGCTCGAGGCGGCGACGCTCGTCGGCACGGAGCGCGGCCGTTTCCGGATCGTCGGCGATTGCGGCGGCGCCGCGCGAGCGTGTCGAGCGGCACGGTGTGCGCGCGGCGCTTGCGCAACGCGTCGATCGCCTTGTGATGCGCGATGCCGAACACCCACGTTCGGACGCGCGACCGCGCGCCGAACTTCCCGGCGCTGCGCCAAACCTCGACCATCACGTCGCTCGTCAACTCCTCCGCGAGGCCGTCGTCGCGGACCAGATCCCGAACGAAGCGGTGCACGGCCGGACCGTGCATTCGAAAGAACGCCTCGAATGCGATGCGGTCGCGTTGGGCGATGCGCTCCAGGAGGGCGCGATCGTCGGCTTCGCTCATTGCTTTGCGAACCGTAGTCGCGGAAAGGCGGCCGAAGGTTCAGCCTTCGCGCGCCGGCGTGAACTCGAGCGCGAGCGAGTTCATGCAGTACCGTTCGCCGGTCGGCGCGGGGCCGTCGTCGAACACGTGACCGAGGTGCGAACCGCAGTGCGCGCAGCGCGCTTCGGTGCGCAGCATGCCGTGCGAACGGTCCTCGATCAGCTCGACGTTGGCGCGATCCTCCGGAGCCCAGAAGCTCGGCCAGCCGCTGCCGCTCTCGTACTTCGTCGCCGAGGAGAACAGCACGTTGCCGCACGCGGCGCACCGGTATGTGCCCTCGTCGTGGTTGTGGCAGAGTTCGCCGCTGAACGCCCGCTCGGTCGCCCCTTCACGCAGGACGGCGTACCGGTCCGGGGGCAGCTCGGCGCGCCACTCGGCGTCGGGTTTCTCGATCTTGTTCACGCTTCGAAGAACCGTGCCCGCGTGGCACCGGGTGGCGCGCTGTGACTTTGCCGATAGCGCAGGCCGGCCGGGTCCGATATGCTGCGGCAGAGACTGAAAGCGGTTCTCATGTTCACTTCTCGTGAGACCGCACGCACACCGTTCGGAGGTTACCCGTTGCTCGCCCAGGTCGGAAAGCCCGCCCCCATCTTCACGCTCGCGTCGACGAAGGACGCGACCCGCGCCAAGGAGCTCGGCAAGCCGATCAGCCTATCGGACTACCGCGGGAAGTGGCTGATCTTTTTCTTCTATCCGCTCGACTTCACGTTCGTCTGCCCCACGGAGATCACGGCGCTGTCGGACCGCTACGACGAGGTCGCTCGACCTCGATGCGGACGTGCTCGGCGTGTCGACCGACTCGGTGCACTCGCACTTCGCGTGGCTCAACACGCCGCGTGAGAAGAACGGCATCGCCGGCACGCGCTTCCCGCTCGGCGCCGACTACACGAAGGACGTCGCGCGCGCGTACGGCGTGCTCGACGAGGAGACGCGGCGTCGCCCAGCGCGGTCTGTTCATCATCGATCCCGACGGCGTGCTGCGCTACGCGGTCGTCACCAACGACAACGTCGGACGCTCCGTCGACGAGACGCTGCGCGTGCTGCAGGCGCTCCAGACCGGCGGGCTCTGCCCCGCGGAATGGACGCCGGGCAAGCAGCTGCTGTCGGTCGCCTGATGTCGATGATGCCGCTGCGCACGGGCAGCGATCTGCCGCCGTTCGACGGCGTGCAGTGGGTGGACGGCGTCGTCGCGACGCCGGACCGCCTCGCCGGCAAACCGGTCCTCGTGCACTTCTGGTCGATCGGCTGCTCGATCTGTCACGACGTCGCGGACGACGTCGCGCGCTGGCGCGACTCGTACGGGCCGCGCGGCCTCGAGATCGTGAGCATCCACCAGCCGCGCGGTCCGCACGAGCTCGACGTCGAGGCCGTCACGGCTGACGCGAAGGGCGAGATGCGGATCGGCTGGCCGTGCGCGATCGACAACGAGCACGCCGTCGTCCAGCGCTTCGCGAACCGGCTACGTCCCTGCGTACTACGTCTTCGACGCGGCCCACAAGCTCGTGCATCGCCAGGCCGGCGACCGCGGCTTCGAGCGCCTGCACGAGAAGATCAACGCGCTCCTCGAGCGCGACGACGAGGCCGCCTGAAGCCTCGGCGGCGAGCGTGCTCGGCTCTTGCACGGGCCTCGCCGATGCCCTACACTCTCGTGGTTGTCCCCGACGGCGAACGCCGCCGGGGCAGACCCCGTGCGCGAGTGGCGGAATTGGTAGACGCACTAGCTTGAGGGGTTAGCGCCTTCACCGGCGTGCTGGTTCAAATCCAGTCTCGCGCACCACACGTCTGGGGCGGTCGCGGCACACGCCCGCGGCGGGGACGCTCCCGTCGCGCCATCCTGGCGCTGTGGTCGCTCGGCTCTCCGCTCGCTCTCGCCCTCCGGGCTTCGCTCGCTGCGAGACGCCCCGCCGCGGGCGTGTGCCGCGACCGCCCGCCACGATCGTCGCTGTGCGCCTCGCGGGCTCGTCGCGGGCCGCAATCGGGGCTGTCGGGGACGTCTGCTACGGGTTTTTTAGGAGGTTGTGAAACAACGGTTGCCAAGTTCGCGTAGCTGGGCGTGACCGGGGAGGCGGTCTTCGTTTATGTGGCTGACGCGGTTCTCGATCCAGCGCCCCATTATCGTCGCGATGTTTTTCATTGCGCTCGGGGTGTTCGGCGTCATCTCGTACCTCGCGCTCGGGAAGAACGCTCAGCCGAACGTCAATTTCCCCGTCGTCGTCGTGATCGCGAACTACCCCGGCGCGTCGCCGGCGGAGATGGAGCGGCTCGTCGTCAAGCCGATCGAAGACCAGATCGACGGGATCGAGCATCTCGATGAGATGACGGCGACCGCGCAGGAAGGGTCGGCGGTCGTCGTCGTGCAGTTCCAGCTCGGCGCGGACCTCGACTATGCGGCGATCGACGTGCAGCGGCGCGTCGACACGGCGCGCGTCTACATGCCGACGGACTTGGATCCGCCCGTCGTGCAGAAGAACGGTGCGGACGCGCCGGTGTTGACGTACGCCGTCGATTCGAAGACGCTGACGGCGGCGGCGCTGGCGGACGTGTTGAACGACCGCGTGATCTCGGACATTCGGCACATTCCGAACGTCGAGACGGTGCAGCTCAGCGGTGCCGCGGTACGCGAGTTCGACGTCGATGCCGATCCCCTGCGGCTGATCGGGTCCGGCGCGACGCTCGCGGACGTGTACGCGGCGATCAACGCGAACAACTCGAACCTTCCGGGCGGAAGGATCGAAAAGCCGAGCGCGGAGACGGACGTGTCGGTCCATGCCGACGTGAACTCCGCGGACGACATCGGCGCGCTGCCGCTGCCGGTCGTGAGCGGGGCGCAGAAGGGCCTGCTCGTGCGCGACGTGGCGACGGTGCTCGACACGCATCAGGAGCAGCGGCTGATCTCGCACATGAACGGCGCGCCGGGGTTGATCCTCGACATCAATCGTTCGATCTCGTCCGATGAGGTCGGCGAGACGAAGGTCGTGCGGGCGCAGATGGCCGACATCATGAAGAAGTACCCGCAGATCGAGTTTCACGAGCTGTTCGCGCCGGCCGACTACACGCAGGCGTCGCTCAACGGCGTGAACCAGTCGCTGCTCGAAGGCATCGTGCTCACGGCGATCGTGCTGATGCTGTTCCTGCACGCGTGGCGGAATGCGGCGGTCGTGATGATCGCGATCCCGAGCTCGCTGCTCGCGACGTTCTGCGTCATGCGCGTGATGGGGCTGACGCTCGACAACGTCTCGCTGATGGGACTCTCGCTGATCATCGGGATCCTCGTGGACGACTCGATCGTCGTGCTCGAGAACATCACGCGGCACCGCGACATGGGGCAGGCGCCGGCCGACGCCGCCATCAGCGGGCGCACGGAGATCGGCGGCGCGGCGATCGCGATCACGCTGGTCGACGTCGTCGTCTTCTTGCCGCTGGCGTTCTTGAGCGGCTTCGTCGGCCAGTACATGAAGGAGTTCGGCATCGTCGTCACCGTGGCGACGCTGTTCTCGCTGTTCGTCTCGTTCACGCTCACGCCGATGCTCGCGGCGAAGTGGTCGGTGCTGCGGCGCTCCGCCGTGCCGCCGTCGTACCTCATGTGGTTCCAGACCGGCTTCGAGCGCCTCACGGCGTGGTACCGCAACCGCGGGCTGCCGCTCGTGCTGCGGCACCGCTGGATGGTGTTCTGGTTCAGCGTCCTGTTGTTCCTCAACGCGCTCACGCTGGTCGGCGGCCAGCAGGCGATCGTCGTCGCGGCCGTGGCCGACGGGCTGTTCGCAGTCATGGCGCTCGTCTGGTATCCGATCGCGCGCGGGCTCGAAGGCCAGGGCGTCGGCGGGATTCGCATCGTGCCGCATCGCGGCGGATCGATCGCGTCGATTGCGGGCTGCATCGCGATCGCGGCTCGTGATGCTGGCGCTCGCAGGCACGAGCCGCACCGTGCAGACCGAGTTCGTCCCCGACTCGCAGAACGGGCAGATCCACGGCGACGTGACGTTCCCCGTCGGCACGCCGCTCGCGACGACGGAAGCGACGCTCGTCAAGATCGAGAACGTCGTGATGCGCGACATTCCGATCGTCGACACCGTGCGCACGTATGCCGGAACGAAGCCGGACGGGTGGGGCTCCACCGACGGCGGGTTCGTCGGCAGCTTCAACGTCACGCTGCGCAAGGACCATCGCCGCGATCAGAACGCGGTCGTCGAGAAGCTGCGCGACATCATCCCGCCCGTCGTCAAGGGCGCCGAGGTCACGATCAGCGGCCGCGGCGGCGGCGGCAGCGGCCTGCCGATCTCGTTCACGCTGTCCGGCCCCGGCGACGTCATCGAGCCGGCTGCCGCGAAGCTGGCCGCATACATCAAATCGATTCCGGGCACGGTCAACGTGCAGACGAGCGCGCAGGCGGGGGCGCCGCACCTCACCGTGCGCATCGATCCGGCGCGCGCGGCGGTGCTCGGCGTGTCGCCCGGCGCCGCGGGCCTCGCGGCGCGCACCGCGGTCGGCGGCGTCGTCGCGACCAAGGTGCGCACGTGGAACGGCCTCGTGAACGTGCTGCTGCAGTATCCTCTCACGAGCCGCAACTCGATCGACGAGATTCGGCGCATTCAGGTTCGCGCGAACGACAACTCCCTCGTTCCGCTCGGTTCCGTCGCGACGTTCACGTGGGATCGTGCGCCGACGAAGATCGAGCACGTCGACAAGCAGGTCGTGGCGCGCGTGAACGGCGACATCGACCGCACGAAGACGACGCTCGGCGCCGTGATGGGCCTCGTCAACGCGAAGCTCAAGGAACCCGGTTTCCTGCCGCCGGGCGTCACGCTCGGCACCGAAGGCGACTCGAAGTTCTTCATCGAGTTCCTCACGTCGATGGCGTTCGCGTTGCTGACGTCGGTCGCGCTGATCTACTGCCTGATGGTCATCCTGTACAGCTCGTTCACGACGCCGCTGGTCATCATGTTCTCGATCCCCGTCGCGATCATCGGCGCGTTGCTCGCGCTCGGGCTCACGGGACAGACGATCAACCTGTTCTCCGCGATCGGCTTGATCATGCTGCTCGGCCTCGTCGCGAAGAACGGCATCCTGCTCGTCGACTACGCGAACACGCTGCGAAAACGCGGGCTCACCTACGCCGAAGCGATCGTGACCGCGGGCGGTACGCGCTTGCGGCCGATCGTGATGACGACGGCGGCGATGGTATTCGGCATGCTGCCGCTCGCAACCGGTCATACGGAAGGCGGCGAAATCCGCATGTCGATGGGCGTCGTGCTGATCGGCGGGCTGCTGAGCTCGCTGTTCCTCACGCTCTTCCTCGTGCCGGCGATGTACGTGACGACCGCACGCTTCTCGGCGTGGTGGAGTGACGGGCAGGCGAGGCGTCGCGAGCACCGCGACAAGCCGTCGAGCGACCGTCCGCAGCACGGCGAGCCCGTGCCGGCGTTCGCTCCCGCACGCGCAGACTAACGCGCGGTTAGCGCCGCGGCGGCGCACGAGCAGAAGGGAACTTCGGCGAATCGCGCCGGAGTTTTCTTGGCATGTCCTCATCTCCGGTGCTGCGGACGACCGCGCTCGCGGCCGCAGCGATCGTCATCGGCATGCAGGTGCCTGCCCGCGCGGCGGGGCCGATCACCGTCACGCTGAACGGAACGCCGCTCGGCCTAGCGCCTGCGCCGACCGAACGCGCCGGACGCGTGTTCGTACCGCTGCGCGGCGTGTTCGAGACACATGGGTGCGACGGTCGTCTACGACGCCGGTACCATCAACGCGACCGGGCGGGGGCACACGGTGTCACTGCACATCGGATCGCAACAGGCGGTCGTCGACGGTCAGCCGCAAACGGTCGACGTCGCACCGTTCATCATCGGAGCGTCGACGTACGTGCCGCTGCGCTTCGTCTCGCAAGCGCTCGGCGCGTTCGTGAATTACGACGGAACGAACGACGTCGTGGCGATCTCGACGCCCGCCGGCGGAAACGCCGGACACGGGCCGCCGAATCAAGTCATCACGCCGATCCCGGCGCGTCCGCGCGTCAGTGCCGTCAGGCTCGTCGACGAACTGCCCGCTCCCGGCGCCGTCGTGCGCTCGCAGATGCCGACGATCGAGGCGCGGTTCGACGGCGCATACGCGGATCCGAACAGCATTCGTGTGTCGCTCGACGGAGCGGATGTCACGCCGGACGCGACGCGTTCGCCGCGCGGCTTCACGTACGCGCCGCGCTCCCCGCTGCAGGCCGGAACGCACGTCGTGCGCATCGCGGGCGTCGACGCGACGGGAGCGCGATTCGCGCGCGATTGGTCCTTCGCGACCGGCGGGTCGCCCGCTGCGGTCACACCGCTGGGCGACGTTCGCCCACGCGACGGCGAGTTCGTCGGCGACCCGTTCGTCGTATCGGGGCGTACCGTTCCGGAGCGCGCGTGAGCGTGCACGCGGGCGTATCGAACGTGGGCACGGTCGGCGGCCTCATCGGCGCGATCCTCGGCAGCACGCAGGGCGACAGCGTCGCGTTCACCGTGCGTGCCGATGCGAACGGGCGCTTCGCTTCCGACGTGAGCATCAACGCACCGCCCGGAAGCCGCATCGTGCTCGTCGTCACCGCGACCGACCCGCGAACCGGCGCTTCGTCGGCGCCCGTCCGCGAATCGCTGCGCTTGCGATAGGGCGGCCGAGCATCGCAAGCTCGTGGTCAAATCGCCGCGTCCGGGTAAGCGGACCTGCGGCAATTCTTTCGGAGGTTCTTTCGCATGACACCATCCCTTGCGCGACGTACCGCCGGCGTCGCGGCAGTCGCGATCATCGCGGCAATTTCGAGCGCGCCGGTACTCGCGGCCGGTTCGATCTGCGTGACGCTGAACGGTAACGCACTCAATCTCGTCCCGGCACCGACCGAACGCGCGGGCCGCGTGTTCGTACCGCTGCGCGGCGTGTTCGAGAACATGGGCGCGACGGTCGTCTACGCGAACGGCCTCATCAACGCGACGCGTCACGGCCAAACGGTCTCGCTGCACATCGGCTCGCAACAAGCAACGGTCGACGGCCAACCGCAGACGCTCGACGTCGCGCCGTTCATCATCGGGGCGTCGACCTACGTGCCGCTGCGCTTCATCTCGCAGGCGCTGGGCGCGTTCGTGAACTGGGACGGCCAGAACGACGTCGTCGCGATCACGATGCGCGACGGCGGTGGACGCGAGGTCGGACAAGCGGCAGTCCGCCGAGTCAGCGTGATCACGCCGGCGCCGCGCCGCGACGACGACCGCATGCCCGCTGCGAGCCCGGTCATCGTGCGCGATCATCCAGCCGGCGCCCGACGCGTCGCTCGTCGAGCGGCGGCCGCTGATCCAAGGCGACTTCGCGGGCGCCGACATCGACTCGAACTCGGTGCGCGTGTTCCTCGACGGCGCGGACGTGACCGGCGACGCGACGCGTTCGCCGCACGGGTTCACCTATCGGCCCGCATCGCCGCTGGAGCGCGGCGATCACACGGTTCGCGTGACGGGCGTCGATCGTTCCGGCGCGCGGTTCGAACGCGAGTGGCGCTTCGCGACCAACGGCTGACCTGATCGCCTAAGCAGGGCGCGGCGCGCGCGGCGTCTCACGAAGCCGCGTGCCCGCTCCCCGCTTGGCGCTCGTCACGGGCGCCGCAGCCGGCCTCGCCAAGGGCGTCGCGCTCCGGCTTGCCGAGCGCGGCGACCGCGTCGCGTTCACGTACCGGCGCGACGGCACGCCGCCCGATGCGACGCTGAGCTCCTGCGCACGCATGACGCGGACGCGATCGCCGTCGCGACCGACTTCACGCGAGCCGGGCGCGGCCGCCGGACGCCGTCGCGGCCGTCGAGAGCGCGCGCGGCGCCGATCGACATCCTCGTCCACGCCGTCGGGCCCGATCGTCGTGAAGCGCTTCGCGCGCAACACGCTCGACGAGTACCGCATGCTGACCGAGGCAAACCTCGGCTCGTCCGTGGCGCTCGCGTTCGCGGTGCTGCCGTCGATGCGTGCGCGCGGATACGGGCGCATCGTGTTCTTCGGCATGAACGGCTCGTCGGTGACGCAACCCGCGCGCGGTATGGCGCTGTACGGCGCCGCGAAAGCGGGAGTCGTCGCGTTCGCGCGAAGCTCTCGCGCTCGAAGAAGCCGCGGCCGGCGTGAGCGTGAACGTCGTCGAGCCGGGCGATATCCGCGACAAGGAAGCCGACCGGGCGGCGGCGCGCGCGATCGCGGCGAACAACCCGAGCGGTCACGCGGGATCGTGGGAGGACGTCGCGGCGGCGGTGCTGTTCGCGACGGCCGAGGAGAACGGATTCCTGAACGGGATGATACTCGGTGTGAACGGCGGGCTGACGGAGCCGCACGAGTGAGGCGCACGCGCGTGCAGTACGTGACGGTGATCATCGTCGCGTTCGTCACGCTGCTGCGCGGATTCGCCGCTTGGAAGGTGCCGCTCACCGGCGATGAGGCGTATTACTGGGAGTGGGCCAAGCACATCGCGCTCGGCTACGCCGACCATCCGCCGATGGTCGCCTACCTCATCTTTCCGTTCGACTGGGTGACCGCGAACCCGCTGTTCGTGCGCCTCGGCTTCCTGCTGTGCGGCGTCGTCGCGACGCTCGCGGCCGCGGGCGCAGCGAAACGCATCACCGGCGACGAGCGGGCGGGGATCGTGACGGCGCTGGCGATGACGCTCGCACCGATGCTGTCGGTCGGCTTCGTGCTCGCGACGCCCGACGGTCCGCTGATGGCGGGCTGGGCGCTGTGCCTCTACCTCGCGGTGCGCGCATCGCAGACGCACGGGCGCCGCGGACTACGTGCTGCTCGGCGTCGCGATCGCGTTCGCGCTGCTCTCGAAGATGTTCGCGTGGGCGCTCGTCGCCGGCATCGTCGCGTGGGCGCTCGCACCGTCCCGGCGCACGCTGTGGCGCCGAGGCCTCGCGCTCTCGTTCGTCATCGCCGCCGTGCTCTACGCGCCGTTCGTGATCTGGAACGCGCAGCACCACTGGATCAGCTTCCTGTTCACGTTCGAGCAGCGGCACGTCGCGGAGCCGTCGTTGTACCGCCCGTTCACGTACCTGCTCGCGAATGCGGGCGCGTACTCGCCGGGCCTCTGGATCGCGGCGCTGCTGATCCTCGTGCGGCCGCGCAACGCGCTGATCGCGTGGACCGCGGTGCCGCTGAGCGTGCTGCTGATCCTGCTCAACTTCCACGAGCGCATCGAGCTGCACTGGATCTTCGGCCCGTACGTCTCGCTCGCCGTCGGAATGGGCGTCGCGTTCACGCAGCTCTCGCACCGTTCGCGCGTGCTGTGGGCGACCGCGGGCGCGGTTCCGGCGGCCGTGCTGATCCCGTTCCTGTTCCTCGCCGCGGCGTTTCCGGGCCAGCTGTACTCGCAGTTCCTCGCGACGGGATCGTCGCTGCGCAACAGCGGCCCGTTCGAGATCTTCACGTACTGGCCGCTCGCGCAGGACGTCAAGCGGATGGCGGACGCGAACGACGCGGTCGTCGTCACCGACGGCTACGGGTTCTCCTCGCAGATGGATTTCGAAGCGGGGATCCCGCCGGTCGTGATCGGGTACAACCATCAAGGACAGGAAGCGCGCAACTGGTACGACGCCGAGATGCACCCGAGGCGGATCCTGTTCGTCGACAAGGAACCGCTCGTGCCGCGACCCGGGCATCCCGAGGACAAGCGCGGCCGGCCGGACTTCCTCAAACGTCTCGACGCGGCGTGCGACGACGTGCGTCCCGGTCCGACGCTCGGCTACATGTACACCGATCCGACGGGTCACTCCGTGCCCGCGCGGACCTATTTCCTGACGTGGTGCGACGGTCCGCGTGCGAACGCGATCCGTTACCTGCGCTGGGAAGACACGACGGTCGCGAAGCGTTGATCGACTACATTCCGCTCACCGCGACCGCCGGAAAGCGCACGACGACCGCCGAGCTGCGCGCGCTCGCGTGCGACCGGATGCGCCGCCTCGGTTATCCGTTCGTCGCGACGGAGTTCACGCCGGCCGGATCGGCGTGCCGCTTCGACGTCATCGGGCTCGGCCGGTACACGCGGCAGGTGCGCATCTACGAAGTCAAGTCGTGCCGCGCCGACTTTCTCGCCGACGGCAAATGGACGTCGTACCTGAAGTTCTGCACGCACTTCGCGTTCGTCGCGCCGGCCGGCGCGATCCAGCGCTGGGAGCTCGACCGCGACGTCGGCCTGATCGAGTACGGCCATCCCGCGTTCGAACGGATGCTCGCGAACCGGCGGTACGGCTTTCTGATGCGGCCCGACGACGCGCTGCGCGCGTCGCGCCCGGCGCGCCGTCTGCGCGACGCGGTCCGCGACGAGGAGTGGCTGGCCGTGCTCGAAACCATCGCGTTCGCGCGGGCCGTTGCCCGGCGGCGAGCCCACCTTCACCGACGGAGCCGGTATTTGAACGAACCTCGTCCCTTTGCGTTGCCGGGCGCGCGCCCGCAGTACGGCCCCGACAAGGCCGTCGACGTGCTGCACATCGACCTTCGTCTCGAGCCGGACATCGCCGCGAAGCGCCTCGACGGCGTGTGCACGACGACGGTGCGCGCGATCGAGGACGACGTGCGCCGGCTCGTGCTCGACGCGTGCGACCTCGACGTCGCATCGGTGACGCGCGCCGACGGCACGCCGGTGCCTTTTCGCGCGACGAGCCGAACGCTCGAGCTGACGATCGATCCGCCGCTGCGCGCGGGCGACGAGCTCTCGTTCGCGGTGACGTACGCCGTGCACGAGCCGCGACGCGGCATGTACTTCATCGAGCGCGAGCCGCGGCACGTCTGGACGCAGTCGCAGGACACGGACGCGCGCTTCTGGTTTCCGTGCTTCGACTACCCCGCGGAGAAGCAGCCGACGACGACGACGGTCGTCGTGCCGCGCGGTACGTTCGCGCTCTCGAACGGCGAGCTCGTCGAGCGGCGCGACGTCGACGGGAAGACGCACTTCCGCTACGAGCAGCGCATCCCGCACGCGACGTACCTCATGACGATGGTGGCCGGCCCGTTCACCGAGACGCGGCAGCCGCACGATCGCGTGCCGATGTTCGTCTACACGCTGCCCGGCCGCGAGGCCGACGGCGCGCGCGCGTTCGGCATGACGCCGCAGATCCTCGACGTGTTCGAGCGCACGACCGGCGTGCCGTATCCGTACGACCGGTACTCGCAGATCGCGGTGGCCGACTTCATCTTCGGCGGGATGGAGAACACGTCGGCGACGACGCAGACCGACCGCGTGCTGCACGACGAGCGCGCGCACCTCGACTACTCGGCCGAATACCTCGCCGCGCACGAGCTGGCGCACCAGTGGTTCGGCGACCTCGTGACGTGCCGGGACTGGGCGCACGCGTGGCTCAACGAAGGCTTCGCGACGTACTTCGAAGCCGTGTGGCTCGAGGCCGCGAAGGGCTGGGACGAGTACGCGTACGACGTGTACGGCGCGGTGCAGCGCTATCTCGCGGAGGACGCCGAGCGCTACCGCCGGCCGATCGTGTGCAACACGTTCCGCGACCCGATCGAGCTGTTCGACCGCCACCTCTACGAGAAGGGCGGCGCCGTGCTGCACATGCTGCGCGGCGAGCTCGGCTGGGAGCGGATGAAGCGCTCGATCCGGCGGTATCTGACCGACAACGCGCAGCGCAACGTCGAGACGATCGATCTCGTGCGCGCTATCGAAGCGGAGACGGGCCGCAACACGCGCGGCTTCTTCGCGCAGTGGGTCGAGCGCGGCGGCCATCCGAAGCTCGACGTGTCGTATCGCTGGGACGCGGAGCACGCACGGCGCTGGTGACCGTCGCGCAGAAGCAGCGCGTCGACGACGAAGACGCGGCCTACGCGTTCGATGTCGACGCCGGCTTCGTGCCCGACGCGCCGGACGATGCGCTCGCGAATGCCGGACCGGGACCGCTCCCCGGCGAGACGCGCGTGCGGCTGCACGTCGAGCGCGCGCCGCAGACGTTCGCGATCCGTCTCGAGCGCGAGCCCGCGCTCGTGCGCGTCGATCCGGCGGCGTGGGTCCTCGCGTCGTGGACGTCGTCGCTCGGCACGGACATGCACGCGACCGATCCTGCGCGCGGAGCCGTCGCCGATCGCGCGCATCCGCGCCGCGAAGGCGCTTGCGAAGGACGGCAGCCGCGTCGCGCGCGAGGCGCTCGCGCCGCGCGCTGCGCGAGCGATCCGTTCTGGGGCGTCGCGGCCGAAGTCGCGGCCGCGCTGGGCGCATCGCGCGCGCCGTCGGCGCGCGCGGCGCTGCTCGGATCGGCCGGCGCACGCGCACCCGAAGGTTCGCCGCGCGATCGCGGACGCGCTCGGCGCGTGGCGCGACGCCGACGTCGCGACGGCGCTGCTCGCGCATGCGCGACGACGCGTCGTACTTCGTCGTCGCTTCCGCGCTGCACGCGCTCGGCAAGACGCGCGATCCGCGCGCGTTCGACGCGCTGCGCGCGGCGCTCGACACGCCGTCGTGGAACGAGACCATCGCCGCCGGCGCGGCGCGCGGTCTCGGCGCGCTCGCCGACGCGCGCGCGATGCCGCTGCTCGGCGACGCGCTGTTCTCCGATCGGCACGACGGTTTGCGGCGTGCGGCGGCCGGCGCGATCGGCGAACTCGGCAGCCGCGTCTACGCGGTTCGCGACGACGCCGTCGACGCGATCGCTCGCGCGCTGCGTCCACGGTCCGTTCCTCGTGCGCATCGCGTCGTTCGCCGCCGCCGAAGCGCTTGCGGACGCGCGACTGCTGCCCGTGCTCGACCGTCTCGCCGAGAGCGAGGACGATGCGCGCCTGCGGCGCGACGCGGCCGAGGCGGCGATGCACGTGCGCGACGCGCAGACGAAACCGGAAGTGCTCGCCGAGCTTCGCGAGGAGATCGACCGACTGCGCGAGGAATCGCAGACGCTGCGCGAGCGCGTCGACGCGCTCGGCGCGCGCGGCGAACCGGCGGCCGACGCGACGTGAGCGCGCTTCGCCGGATCGCCGCGGCGCTCGCGCTGACGGCGGTTTCCGCGTGCGCGCACCGCGGCGCGCCCGCGCACCGTCCGGCGCAGGCGACCGCGATCCCGGCGGCACCGAGCGCGCCCGCGTGGAGCGCCGCGTCGGTTCGCTCGCTGCAGGCGCAGCTGCGCGAAGCGCTCGCGCCGTCGGCGCTCGCGACGAGCGGCATCGCGATCGTGGACGCGGGCGCGCGGCCGCTGTTCGAACGGCGCGAGACCGCACGCCGATGACGCCCGCGTCGACGTTCAAGATTCTCGTCGACGCGACCGCGCTGCAGACGCTCGGCGCGAACTTTCGCTTCGAGACGACGTTCGAGTCGGTCGACGACCCGCACGACGGCGACGTGCACGGCAACCTGTACCTCGTCGGAACGGGCGATCCGACGCTGACGCGCGACGATCTGCGCGGCGGCGCCGGCGCCGTCGCGCGCGCGGGCGTGCGCAGCGTGTCCGGCGCGCTCGTCGCCGACGGCAGCGCGTTCTCCGGACCGGAAGTCAACGGCGCATGGCTCGCCGACGACCTGCAGTACGGCTACGCCGCGGGCACGAGCGCGCTGTCGCTCGACGAAGGCACGGTCGAATTTCATCTCGTGCCGACGTCCGCGGGCGCGCCGGCGCGCATCGAGGTGCGGCCGCCGTCGGACGCCGTACGCGTGCGCGGCGCGATCATCACGTCGTACACGACGCTGCTGTCGATCGAGCGCGACCCCGCACGGAACGTCTTCACGTTCGACGGACGCGTCGCGGCCGGCGCGGAGCAGTCGTTCTGGCGCCCCGTCGTCGACATGGCGCGAGTACGCGGGCGCGGTCGCGCGCGCGATGCTGCGCGAGCGCGGCATCGACGTGGCGGGCGGCGTTCGCACCGGGATCGCGCCGCTCGCGCCGTACGTGCTGTGGCGGCACCGGTCGGCGCCGCTGCACGACATCGCGCACGAGATGATGATGGAATCGGACAACCACTTCGCGGAGCAGCTGCTGCGCGCCGTCGGCGTCACCGACGGCGCCGGCACCGAGGCGCGCGGCGCGCAGGTCGAGCGCGCGATGCTGCGCGCCGACGGCGTGCCGCAGGACGGGCCTCCGCGTCGTCGACGGGAGCGGTCTCGCGCCGACCGATCGCATCGCGCCGATCACGCTCGCGACGCTGCTCGCGCGAAGCGCGGTCGCGCCGGGGGGCAGCTCGTTCGTCGCCTCGTTCGCGCGCGCCGGCATCGAAGGCACGGTACGATGGCGCGCGCTGACGGACGCGCTGGGCCGCGTGCGCGCGAAGAGCGGTCACATCGAAGACGTCAACGCCCTCGCGGGCTTCGTCGACACGCGACGGCACGGACGCGTCGCGTTCACGATCATCGTCAACGACCGGCGGGCGGACGACGGGCCGGTCGACCGCGGCATCGACCGCGCGCTCGACATCCTCGCGCGGAGCTAGCGGCATGAGCGCGGCGCTCGCCACCGAACCCACGGCGTCGTGCTGACCGGTCTCGACCGCGACGTGCTGGCGCGCGTGCTCTCGCGCGCGCTGCGTCGCGGCGGCGATTTCGCCGACGTCTTCTTCGAAAACAAGCTCACGCAGTCGTTTCGTCTGCAGGACGGCGCCGTACGCGAAGCGTCGTCGTCGGTCGTGCGCGGCGCGGGCGTTCGCGTCGTCGTCGGACAGCGCGCCGGCTACGCGTACTCCGACGACCTCGACGAGGCCGCGCTGCTGCGCGCCGCCGAGGCGGCGTCGCTGATCGCGCGCGACGGCGACGCGCGCGACGCGGGCGTTACGCTCGCGCCCGTCGACGCGCCGTCCCTGTACGGCGCGCATCCCGACGAGCCGGTCGATGCGGCGCGGTACGTCGATCTGCTGGCGCGCGCCGACGTCACCGCGCGCGCGTACGATCCGCGCGTCGTCGCCGTCAACGCGTTCGTGATGGACGAGCTGCAGTACGTACAGATCGCGTCGAGCGACGGCCGCGTCACGTCGGATCGCCGTCCGCTCGTGACGCTCGGCGTGCAGGTCGTCGCGCGCGACGGCGAGCAGCGGGAGAACGGCTACGTCGGCGACGGCGGGCGCACGGGGATCGAGATCTTCGGCGAGGTGACGCCGGAAGCGCTCGCGTGCGAGTCGGCGCGCATTGCGACGGTCAAGCTCGGCGCGCGCGAAGCGCCGTCGGGCGAGATGCCGGTCGTGATCGGGCCGGGCGGCGGCGGCGTGCTGCTGCACGAGGCCGTCGGACACGGACTCGAGTCCGACTTCAACCGCAAGGGCACGTCGCTGTACAGCGGTCGCGTCGGCGAGCGCGTTGCGAGCGACCTCGTGACGATCTTCGACGACGGCGACCTGCCCGGCGAGCGCGGCAGCGTCGCGGTCGACGACGAGGGATCGCCGGGGCAGCACAAGGTGCTCGTCGAGAACGGCATCCTGCGCGGCTACATGCAGGACCGCATGAACGCGCGGTTGATGAGCGTCGCGTCGACGGGCAGCGGACGGCGCGAGTCGTACCGCGTGCTGCCGCAACCGCGCATGTGCAACACGTTCATGCCTGCCGGCACGTCGTCGCCGGACGAGATCGTCGCGTCGATCGACCGCGGTCTCTATGCGACCTCGTTCAGCGGCGGGCAGGTCGAGATCAGCAAGGGCGACTTCGTGTTCATGATCGCCGAAGGCTACCTGATCGAAGGCGGCAAGATCACGGCCCCCGTGCGCGGCGCGACGCTCGTCGGCAACGGGCCCGATGCGATGACGAAGGTCACGATGGTCGCGCACGACGCGCGGCTGGCGCACCGCTCGTACACGTGCGGAAAGGGCGGACAGCGCGTCCCCGTCGGCGTCGGCATCCCGACCGTCAAGCTCGCGAGCTGCACGGTCGGCGGTATCGGCCGTGGCTGATCCGCGCGACGAGGCGCTGGCGCTCGCGCAGCTCGCAACCGGGCTCGTGACGAGTGCGGGCGCCGGCCGACGCGGATGCGCTCGTCACGATCGCGGACCGCTTCGCGTGCGAGGCGCGCGAGGCGGACGTCACCAAGCTCGAGCGCTCGCGCGGCCGTTCGCTGCAGGTGCGCGCGTTCGTCGGCCGGCGGCGCTCGACGCTCTCGACGACCGACCTTTCGCGCGAGGGAATCGCCGCGCTCGCGCGGCGCGTCGTCGATGCGGCGCGCTTCGTCGGCGACGACCCGCACGCGGGATTGCCCGATCCCGCGCCGGACGACGGCGTATGCGATCACGATCTGCTCACGGTGTCGGACGACGTGGCGGAGCGCGACGACGAGGCGAAGATCGACGAAGCGCTCGCGATGGAGCGCGCCGTGCGCGCGGCGGATCGAGCGCGTCGTCAACTCCGACGGGTCGCGCGTGCGCGATGGGATCACGTCGTGGGCGCTCGCGAACACGCGCGGTTTCCGCGGCGTCACGCAGGGGACGCAGGTGTCGCGTGCCGCGGCGCCGGTCGCGATCGACGGCGAGAACAAACGCATCGGTCACTACGGCACGGCCGCGCGCGGCTGGTCGGGCGCGGAGAAACCCGACGAGGTCGCGTTGCAGGCGGTGCATCGCGCGCTCGCGCTCGTCGGCGCGCGGAAGCCCGCGACGGCGCGCATGCCGATCATCTTCGAGCGCGACGCGGCCGCGCAGGTGCTGAGCGACGTGTTCTCGGCGTTGAGCGCGTCGAACGTCGCGCTCGGGAACTCGTGGCTCGCGGACCGCGTCGGCACGCGCGTCGGCAACGAGCGCGTCACGATCGTCGACGACGGGCGGCTGCGAGGCGGTCTCGGCAGCGCGCCGTTCGACGCGGAGGGAACGCCGACGCGGGAAACGGTCGCGATCCGGGCTGGGATGCTCGAGTCGTTCTTCAGCGACACGTACTGGGGCCGTCGGCTCGGCATCGCATCGACGGGCAACGCCGGCGGTGGCGGCGTGTCGCCGAACAACGTCTACCTGAAGCCCGGCGCCGGCACGCTCGAGGAGCTCGTCGCGTCGACCGAGCGCGGCATCCTGGTACTCGACACGATCGGATTCGCGACGGAGTACGCGAGCGGCGTCTACAGCCGCGGCGCCCGCGGCGTCTACATCGAGGACGGCGAGCCGCGCCACGCGGTCGACGAGTTCACGATCGCCGCGACGTTCGGCGAGATGTTGAGCAGCATCGACGCGATCGCGGGCGACCTGCGCTTCGACGACGCCGTCGTCTCGCCGTCGTTCCGCGTCGCCGAGATGGCGGTCGGGGGCACCTGAAGCATGACGGCCGGGCTCGCGGTCTCGCGCGGGCTCGCTCAGATCGGCGGTCGCCTGCTCCGATCACTCAGGGGTGATCGCTGATCTCTCCGTCCGCTACAAGATCGCGCTCGTCGCCCTCGCGCTGCTCGCGATTCTCATCTCGACGTATGCCGTGGCGTCGCGGACGTTCGCCGACCTGAGCGTCCGGGCGCAGAAGATGTCGCGCGCGCACCAGTTCTCGGCGGCGCTGTCGAGCGCGTACGACGAATGGTCGCTCTCGGGCGGCGCGGCGGCCGGTGGACGTGCCGCAACGGTGTCGAGCTATCTCGACCAGGCGGAGCGGCTCAGCACGAACGCCCAGACGCGCGTGCAGCTCGCGACGCTCGAAGGCGACATCGGGACGTACGTCGCCGGAAGCGCCGACTCGCGCGCGCACGCGCGGACCATCGCGGCGGGGTTCACCGCGCTGCGCTCGCGCATCGATCGTGCGGTCACGGACGACGAGCAGGGGATCGCGTCCGAAACGGTCTTCGGCCGTATCGTGCTCGTCGCGGTCGCCGTCGCGGGCGCGATCGCGACGATCGTCCTGCTCTGGATGCTGATGCGCGCGATCACGCGGCCGCTGTCGCGCTTGACGCACGCGTCGCAGCGGCTCGCCGTCGGCGACCTCGAGGTCCTCGACGCGCTGCCGCGCGAGAGCAAGGACGAGATGGGCGTGCTGGCCGCGTCGTTCCGGACGATGGTCGAGCACCAGCGGCGCATGGCGGCCGTCGCGGAGGCGATCGCCGGCGGCGATCTGACGCGCGCGCCCGAACCGCACGGCGCCGCCGACCGGCTGGGCCGCGCGTTCAAGGAGATGGTGCAGAACCTGCGCCGTCTCGTCGGCAGCGTGTCGGCCGCCTCGGCGGAGCTCTCGGAAACGAGCGCGCTCGTCGCGTCGGCGTCGACCGAGTCGAGCATCGCGGTCGAGCACATCTCGGGAGCGATCGAGACGCTCGTCACCAGCGCGAAGGAGCAGACCGCGCGCGTCACCGCGACCGGCACGGGAACCGCGGAGGTCGCATCCGCGGTCACGCAGATCGCGTACGGCGCGGGCGAGCAGGCGACGGCGGCGCAGTCCGCGTCGCACGCGGTGACGCTGCTCAACGGCGAGATCGTCGCTCTGGCGGCCGCCGGCGACGCGCTCGCCGACGCGGCGCGCGGTGCCGCATCCGAAGCGGCCGGCGGCGCCGCGGCGACCAGCAAAACGGCCGAGGCGATGGAGCAGCTGCGGGAAACGTCCGAGACGGCGCTGCGCGCCGTGACGGAGCTCGAGCGGCAGTCCGCGCGCGTCGGCGAGATCGTCGGCACGATCGACGAGATCGCCGATCAGACGAACCTCCTGGCGCTCAACGCGGCGATCGAAGCGGCGCGCGCGGGCGAGCACGGACGCGGCTTCGCCGTCGTCGCCGGCGAGATTCGCAAGCTGGCGGAGCGCTCGTCCTCGGCGACGCGCGAGATCTCGTCCATCCTCGACTCGGTTCGCAAACGTACCATCGATGCCAACGAAGCGATGCGCTCGTCCGCGAGCGCCGTCGCAGGCGGCCTGCACCTTTCCGAGCGCGTCGACGAGGCGTTCGCCCGCGTGCGCGAAGCGATCGTGAAGACGGCCGGCGTCGCCGACGAGGTGGCGCGTCGCGGCGACGCGATGCGCGGCGCGACGGACGACGTCGCAGCGAACGTCGGCGCGGTATCCGCCGTCGTCGACGAGAACGCAACCGCGGCGCGCCAGCTCGACGCGACGGCGCGGGCGATCTCCGACAGCGTACGCGTTCTCGCAGAGACCGCGATGCACCAAGCCGACGCCACCGACGAGCTGTCTTCGTCCGCGATCGAGTTCGCCGCCCAGATCAAACAGCTGGAATCGAGCGCATCAATGCTGCGCGAGCGCTCCGACGAGCTCGCGCTGCTGGTCTCATACTTCGTCGTGGACGCGAGCGCGCCGGCGCCGCCGCACGACGCGCGACCCGCCACCGAAAACGCAGCGCCGACGGCATTCCTCGACTTCGCATAAATTCGCCGGCAGCGGCAATTCCGCGAGAGTCGCTGACCCTTCGACAAGCTCAGGGTGACATGGGGACTTCGCTGCTGTGCGAACGATCGTGACCATGTCGCCGGGGCGGCGTGCGGTGCTCCGGCGGGGCGTCGCGAAGCCCGCTCCCGCAGGAGTGCGGGAGCGCGCGGAGCGCCGAGCCTGACGGCGCGCCAGGGACGGCGCGACGTGAGGCGTCCCCGACCGGAGCACCGCACGCCGCCCCGGCGACTACGAACGCCGAAGCACGCGCGGCGACAACGGACCCGTATCGACGCGCCGCACATCGGCCGTCGCCTCGATGGCAACGATCGCGATCGGCTCGCGTTTGCCGCGCACGCGCTGTGCGCCGAGCGGCCGGAGGATGTAGCGTCCGGGGTCGGTGATCTTGCGGACGACGTCCTCGGTCGCGACGATGGGCGCGTGCAGCCGTTTCGAAAGCCCTTCGACGCGCTTCGCGGTGTTGACGGTGTCGGAGACGATCGTCGTGTCGATGTGCCGTGCATCGCCGACGGTGCCGAACGTCACCGCGCCGGTGTGCAAGCCGATGCCGACGGCGATGGGCGGGCCGATCTTCTCGCGGTTGAGCGCCTGCACGGCGTTCTGCAGCTGCAGCGCGGCGTCGAGCGCGTCTTCGACGCGTCGTGGAAAGAGCGCCATGTAACCGTCGCCGAGATACTTGTCGACGCTGCCGCGATTCTCGCGCACGACGCGCGCCGAGCGCGCGAAGAAATCCGCGATCAGAACGAACGCGTCTTCCGAGGACAGCTGCTCCGTGAGCGCGGTCGAGTCGCGGATATCGGCGAACAGCACCGTCATCGTCTCGGTCGCGCGGTCGCCGATCTCGACGTCGGCGAGCGACGTACGCCCGAGGCGATCGACCAGCGTGCGCGGCAAGAAGCGGCTGCGCGCTTCGCTTTCGCGCTCGAACGCCGCGAACAGCCGCGCCGGCGCGTCGCGCATCGACGCGAACAGCGCGTGCGCGAACCGCGCGACGGCAGCGGCGCCGAGCACGAGTGCGACGCCGGAGAGCACGCCTCGATCGGCATCGAGCACGATCGCGACGCTCGCGAGCGCTGCCGCAGCGGCCGCCTCGTAGCATTCGCGCCGCCGGCGGAGCGGCGGACCGCTCGCCGCCGCGGCGACTGCGAGCGTCACGAGCGCGGCGGACGCCGCCGCCGCGACCGCCGTCACGAAACGGGCCTCTGCGCGGCGGTCCGCGCCGCGGCGTATCCGCTGGCGAGCGCCCGGGACGGTCGCCGGGAAGAGAAGTCGTCCGGATGGTGGGGCGAGGACACGTGCGTACGTCCACCGTACCCGAACCCGATGGCGACTTCCCCATCGATCGGCACGCAGCTCGTGATGCGCCTGGAAACGCCGAACACGCCCGGCTCGTTCGGCACGCTGGCGAGCGCGATCGGCGACGCGGGCGGGATGGTGGGCGCCGTCGATACGCGCACCGTCGGCAAAACGAACATCGTTCGCGACGTGACGGTCAACGTGTCGAGCGAGGCTGTCGGGGAAGCGGTGCGGAGCGCGATCGAAGCGCTCGACGGCGTGCGCATCGTGAACGTCTCCGACGCGACGTTCCTCGCGCACCTCGGCGGCAAGATTCGCACCGGCATCACGCGTCCCGTGAAGACGCGCCAGGATCTCTCGACGGTCTACACGCCCGGCGTCGCGCGCGTGTCGAGCGCGATCGCGAACGATCCGTCGAAAGCGTACGCGCTGACGATCAAGCGCAACACCGTGTGCGTCCTCACCGACGGCACGGCGGTGCTCGGCCTCGGCGACATCGGACCGTTCGGCGCGGCGCCGGTGATGGAGGGCAAGTGCATGCTCTTCAAGCAGTTCGCCGACATCGACGCGTTCCCGATCTGTCTCGACACGAAGGACGTCGACGAGATCGTCGACGTCGCGAAGCGCATCTCGCCGATCTTCGGCGGCATCAACCTCGAGGACATCAGCGCGCCGCGCTGCTTCGAAGTGGAACGCCGGCTCGTCGACGAGCTCGACATCCCGGTGATGCACGACGATCAGCATGGCACGGCGGTCGTCATCCTCGCCGCGCTCGTGAACGCCGCGGCGGTCGTCGGCAAGAACATCGAGGACCTGACGATCGTGCTGACCGGCAGCGGCGCGGCCGGCACGGCGACGATCAAGATGCTGCTCGCGGCCGGCGTGCGCGACGTGATCGCGGTCGACCGCGACGGCGCGCTCTGCCGGGATCAGGACTACGCGAACTCGCACTGGACGTGGCTCGCCGAGAACACGAACCGCGAGCGGCGTCGCGGCTCGCTGCAGGACGTGCTCGCAGGCGCGGACGTGTTCGTCGGCGTGAGCGCTCCGGGCATCCTCCAGCCCGAATGGATCGGGACGATGGCGCGCGACCCGATCATCTTCGCGATGGCGAACCCGACGCCGGAAGTCATGCCCGACGCGGCCGCCCCCTACGCCGCGGTCGTCGGCACCGGCCGTTCGGACTTCCCGAACCAGATCAACAACCTGCTCGCGTTTCCCGGCATCTTCCGCGGCGCGCTCGACTGCCGCGCGCGAAAGATCACGGAGTCGATGAAGCTGGCCGCCGCCCGAGCGATCGCGTCGATCGTCGGGGAGGAGCGTTCCGCGGAGTACATCATCCCGAGCGTCTTCGACACGCGCGTCGTCGACGCGGTCGCGCAGGCCGTGCAGCAGGCCGCGATCGACGAGGGCGTCGCGCGCCGCGAGCTGCTGCTCCCCGACGACGAGTCCGTGGCGGGCTCAACCCGCTAGGTGCCTTCGGCGAGGTGCAGGAGCGCGGCATACCGTACCCTGCCCGGGATGGTTGCTAGCTTCGGGAGGCACGGGTGTCCGAGCGTATCTTGATCGTCGAGGACGACGCCGACGTGGCGCACTTCGAGAAAGTCATCCTGGAACGGAGCGGCTTCGAGGTTCGCGTCGCCAACACGGGCTCGGCGGGACTCGAGGCGGAGCCGGTGTTCAAGCCGGCGATCGTCCTGCTCGACGTCGAGCTGCCGGACATCTCGGGTCTCGACGTCTGCACGTCGCTCGCCAACTCGTCCGACGCGTTCATCCTGATGGTCAGCGCGCACTCCAGCGAGAACGACGTGCTGCGCGGGCTCGGTTTGGGCGCGGACGACTACATTCGCAAGCCGTTCTCCGGGAACGAGCTGGTCGCGCGCGTGCAGTCGTTCCTGCGCCGTCGCGAGCGCTCGCGGCGCACCGACCAGGAAGGCCGGCTGCAAGTCGGCGGCGCCACGCTGGTGCGCGACTTCCACACGCTGGAGAACGAGGGCAAGAGCGTGACGCTGACCGCGCTCGAGTTCCGCTTGCTGTGGTATCTGGCGGAGAACGTCGGCAAGCTGCTGACGCGCGCGCAGATCCTCGAGCGCGTGTGGAACGACGTGTCCGGCGTCCCGACGCGCGTCGTCGACGTCCACGTTGCCGCGCTGCGCAAGAAGCTCGGCGAAGTCGGCACGACGCTGGCGATCAGCAGCGTGCGCGGGATCGGGTACCGCCTGGACGAACGCTAGCGCCTCGTGACGCTCGCGCTCCGTGACTTGCGCGTCGCCGCTGCGGCGGCGGCGCTCGCCTGTGCTCCGCTCGCCGCCGGCGCCGCGGCGCCGCACCACCGCCCCGCCGCTCGCGCGGTCTCGTACGAATCGCCGGCCGGTACGATGCCGGCGGGCCACCTGCGCGGCGCCGTGTACGACGCGGTGCTGCCGTCGGGACGGATCGTGACGCCCGCGGGCACGAGCGTCGTCACGGGCATGAACGGTCTCGGCGTCGCGCTCACTCCCGACGGGCGGTTCGCCATCGTCACCGACGACGACGAGCGCGAAGGGCTCGTGCACTCGCTGATCGACCCCGAGGCGACCGGCGGCTATCTGCTCGCCGTCGTCGACACGGCGACGATGCGCGTCGTCGACCGCTATCGCGCGCCGAACGAGAAGTTCTGGGTCGGCGTCGTCGCGCTGAACGATCCCGCCGATCCGGCGCGCACGCTGGTTCTCGCGTCGGGCGGCCCGTCGAACGCGGTGTACGCGTTCCAGCTCGGATGCGAACGGCCGGCTGACGCCGGATGCAAAGCACGTCATCACGCCGCCGGTGCCCGGCGACCCGGCGTACGCGGATGCGACGCACAGCTATCCGGGCACGATCGTGCTCTCGCGCGACGGACGCCGCGCGTACGTCGTGAACGAAGGCGCCGGGACCGTGAGCGCGATCGACGTCGCGACGCGCACGCTGACGGGTCCGACGCAGTCGGTCGGCTTCTTCCCGTTCGGCGCGGCGGTTGCGGGCGAACGTCTGCTGGTTACCGATGAGGGGCTCATGCGGTACGGCGTGCTGCCCGCACCGGTCGATGGCGCCGCGGTTCGCGACGGTGGCGCCCGACATGCAGCGCGCATCGGCGATGTCGATCCTCGCGATCGCGCCGGACGGCGACCTGTCGTCGCTCGCATCGGACGTGCCGCCGTTCGCGAATGCGGCCGTGCCGCTCGATCCCGCGCCGGACGGCATGCGCACCGTGGGCGGCGCGCATCCGACCGCGGTCGTCACGGCGGCCGACGGAGCGTACGCGTACGTCGCGATGACGAACGTCGACCGCATCGCGACGATCGCGCTGCGACCCTCACCGCGCGCCGTGGGCGGCACCGAACTGCGGCTGTTCGACCGCGGACCGTTCGGCACGCAGCCGTCGGCGCTCGCCCTTTCGAAGGACGGATCGCGGCTGTACGTCGCGCTCGCGGGGTTGGATGCCGTCGCGGT
This sequence comes from Vulcanimicrobiota bacterium, assembly GCA_963841685.1. Classification (GTDB taxonomy): domain Bacteria; phylum Vulcanimicrobiota; class Vulcanimicrobiia; order Vulcanimicrobiales; family Vulcanimicrobiaceae; genus Vulcanimicrobium. The sequence goes on along the minus strand of CAWJDU010000001.1, from coordinate 639,563 downwards.
GATCGACGCGCGCGATCCCGTGCACTTGCACCGTCTCGGCCTGATCCCGACCGGCTGGTATCCCTCCGCGCTGGCGTTGAGCGCCGACGACCGGACGCTGTACGTCGTGAACGAGAAAGGCTACGGCCACGATCCGGGCTTCACCGGCGACCCGCGAACGCGCGCGGACTCGAACGCGACGTGGTCGACGCTGGAGAAGATCGATCTCGGCAGCGCCGCGCTGAAGACGACGACGCTCACCGCGCTCGGCAACACGCGGCGCGTGCTGCCGTCGGCGCCGGCGTATCCGCCGGGAATCACGCACGTCGTCGTCATTCTCGAGGAGAACAAGACGTTCGACGCGATGCTCGGAGATCTCGGCGCGCCGTACGGCGATCCGAGCCTGGTGTCGTTCGGCGAGAGCATCACGCCGAATCTCCACGCGCTCGCGCGCCGGTACGGTGTCGCGGCGAACATCTTCGCCGACGCCGAAGAGTCGGACGGCGGACATCAGTTCTTTGCGGGCGGCATGACGACGCTCTATTCCGAACGCACGCTGCTCGCGAAAGGCGGACGCGGCGCCCTCGTCAACAAGAACGAAGACCCGGAAGACTATCCGCGGCTGGGCTACATCTTCAACGCGCTCGCGCGAGCGCGCATGGCGTTTCGCGACTACGGCGACCTCGTACGCTTGAGCGGCTACGACGAGGGCGGCGCGAACGACCCGAAGGCCGACGATCCGCAGTACGCGGGCATCGACGATCGCGATGCGCCGACGCAGGGACTCGGCGGGCTGTATCATCTCAACGTTCCCGCGCCGGAAGTGCTCGCGGGGCACATCGACCTGAACTATCCGGGATGGAACCTGCGCATTCGCGACGAGCGGCGCGCGAAGGAGTTCATCCGCGATTACGGCCGTCTGGTCGCGCAAGGCCGTCAGCCGCGCTATACGTACATCTGGCTGCCCGACGACCACACCGGCGCCGGCCCCGGCATCCCGCCGATTCCCGAGGAGGTCGCCGACGGCGACCGCGCTCTCGGCGAGATCGTGCAGTACCTCTCGCACCTGCCGTCGTGGCGGCAGACGGCGTTGTTCGTGATGCCCGACGACGCGCAGTCGTCGCGCGACCACGTCGACGAGTACCGCACGTACGCGATCGTGGCGGGACCGTTCGCGAAACGGCACTACGTCGGCATGCGCCACCAGTCCACGGTGAGCGTGCTGAAGACGACGGAGGAGATCCTCGGCCTCGGCACGCTGGCACTCGGCGACTTGCTCGCGACCGACATGAGCGACTTCTTCACGCCGCGCGGCGGCGACGCGGCGCCGTACGTCGCGATTCCCGTTCCGACGCAAACGGCGAGCGTCGAAGGCAACCGCATCGCCGCGTTGCTCCAGCGAACCGACCAGAGCAGCGCCGACGCGGACTCCGCGCGCGGCGCGCGCATCGTCGATCTCTCGCGACGCGCGGACGCGCTCGCGCAGCGCCGCCATGCGATGCGACCGGCGGTGTACGCGCGCGAGCAGAGGATCCTGTACGCGGAGGCGTGCGCCGTGCTCGACGGGACGCAGCCCGAGCCGGACGCGGACGGCGACTGACCGCACGCGGTTCGCGGTACATGGCAGCATGCGTGCAGTCGACGTCTCGCTGCTGATCCTCCGCCTCACCGTCGCGATCGTGCTGTGGCCGCACGGCGCGCAGAAAGCCCTCGGACTCTTCGGCGGTCCGGGCATGATGACGACGGTCGGCATGCTCGGTGCGCACCCCGGGATACCGCCCGTGCTCGCCTACCTGGTGATCGCGGTCGAGTTCCTCGGGACGATCGGTCTCGTGCTCGGCGTGCTGACGCGCCTCGCCGCGCTCGGCGTCGCGATCGACATGGCGTGCGCCGCGATCCTCGTGCACGCGCGCAACGGCTTCTTCATGAACTTCTCCGGCCGCCAAGCCGGCGAAGGCGTCGAGTTCTTCATCCTCCTCGTCGGGATCGCGCTCGCGCTCGTGATCGCGGGACCCGGCCGCATCGCGCTGTTGCGGCGCACCTGAACGGCGCGGCGGCTACGCCGCCGCTGCGGTGCGCCGCATCGCCGCGGTGATCGGCCACGCGACCGCGAGCACGACCGCGTTGACGATCAGCGCGACGATCCCGGTGTTCACGCCGGAGATCTGTGACTGCTTGGTCACCGCGAACACGACGAGCACGACGATGCCGGCGACGAGGCCCGCACCGACCGCGAGCGCCGGAGGGCGGCGGCCCGTCACGCCGAGCACGACGCCCGGAAACAGCTGCGTGATGCCGTTGTATCCGATCAGGAGCAGACCGACGAGCGTCGTCTTCGCGAACGCCCAGAACGCGAACGCGAGCAGCGCGACGACGAGCACGAGGATCCTCGTCGTACGCGTCTGTGCCGCGGGATCGCTCGCGATGCCGTAGTCGGCGAACACGTTCTTGCCGACGATGCTCGCGGCGGCGAGCAGCTGACCGGCCGCGGGCACGAGCGCCGCGAGCGTTCCCGCCGCCGCGACGAAGCCGAGCACCCACGGCGAATAATACTTCTGCACGACGAGCATGAACGACTGATCGGCTGCAGGCCCTTTCAGCCCCGGCAGCACCTCGAGCGCCGCGAAGCCGGCGAAGAACACCAGCAGCAGCATCACTTGATAGAACGGCAGGAAGACCGCGTTGCGGCGCAGCGTGTCTTCGTTCTTCGCGCTGTAGACCGCCGCCATCGACTGCGGCCACATGAAGAATCCGCACGCCGTGAGCACCGTCGTCGTGACGACCCACGTGATCCCGCTCGGCGAGTCGGGGCCGGCGATCGTCAGCCAGCCGGGGTGGTCGCGCAAAACGGCGTCCATCGCGCCCGCGGGCGAGCCGAAGAATCGCATCGGCAAGACGATGCCCGCGAACAGCACGCCGAGGAGCACGAGCAGGTCCTTCGCGACGCTCGCCCATGCGGTGCCGTGCAGCCCGGCGACGAACGTGAAGATCGCGATCACGAAGAAGCCGATGGCCACCGCGGCGAGCGCGTTGATCGCGCCGTAGCCCGCGATCTGCAGCAGAATCTGCAAGCCGGTCAGCTGCAGCGTCACGTACGGCACGAGCATCACGAAGCCGAGCACCGCGACGAGCGCGCCGAGGAGACGGCTGTCGTACCGGTCGCGGAAGAAATCCGGGCCGGTGAGGTAGCCGCGCTCGCGCGCGATGCGATGGATGCGCGGCGCGAGGAAGAACGAGATGATGTACGCGATCGTGCCGTAGCAGAGGATGTAGTATGCCGGCGCGCCGCGTCCGTACGCCCACCCGGCCGCGCCGAGGAACGTGAACGTCGTATAGATCTCCCCGGCGAGCAGCAACCAGAGCAGCAGCGCGCCCATCCGGCGGCCGCCCACGATGTATTCCTGCGGGTCCATCGCAACGCCGCGCACGCCGCGCAGCCCGAGCGCGATCGTCGCGACGACGACGACGGCGACGATGCCCAGTGCGACGCCCGCGTTCACGCGCGCACGCTCCGGTAGGCGACCCACATGAAGGCCGGCGTCAGCAGCACCCACGCGACGATCCAGGCGAGGACGAACGGCAGTCCGAGAATTCTCGGCTCGAGGCGGTCGAATACGACGACCCCCAGCGTCAGGGCGAGCGCCGGGATGACGGCGCAGACGGCGGCGACGCGGTTGCTTCTCATGGCAAACCGTGTTCCCAGGTCAGGAGCCCGGCTCCGGCCCGGCGAACGCGCGCGAGTCGTGACCGTGAAGCCCTACGCCCGGCCCTTTGCTTCCAGCGACGCCGAAACGTTGACCGCGGTGCTCGTCGCGCGCCCGTCGGCGGCCGTCGACCAGCTGCTGCCGATCAAGGGCGAGCCGTCGCCGATCGCCTCGCGTGCGCAGGAACAGCACGACATCTTGGTGCGGACGCTGCGCGACCGCGGCGTGACGGTGCACGAGATGGGCCACGCCACGGAGTCGCCGACCCGCTCGCTGGTCGCCGACTGCGCGCTCCTGTTCCCCGACGGCGTCGTGCTCGCGCGGCCGTCGCACATCGAGCGGCGCGGCGAAGTGGCCGAGGTCGAGAGGCACCTCGTCGAGCTCGGCATTCCGGTCGTCGGGCGCATCGAAGCTCCGGGGCTGCTCGACGCGACCGACGTCGCGATCGCGCCGGGACGCGTGTTCGTCGGCGTGCCGCGCGACAATCCCGGATTGCGCCGGCGTTCGAACGCGCTGGGCCGCAAGCAGCTCGAGGCGATCGCGACGCAGCAAGGCTACGCGGTGGTCGAGCTGCCCGTCGCGAGCGACGTCGCGCGGTTGCGCGACGTGTTCTCCGTCGTCGGCACCGAGCTCGCCATCGCGGCGCCGGATCGTGTCGATGTGTCGGCGTGCGGCTTGCGCGTGATCGAAGTCCCGCGCGGCGAGGAGCTCGCCGCCGGCGTGCTGACGTTCGGCGAGCGGCGCGTCGTCGCGAACCTCCGCTTCCGGCAGTCGATCGCGCTGATGCGCCAAGCGAAGATCGGCGTCGAGGCGATCGATCTGTGGGAGTTCGGCAAAGCCGGTTTCGGCCCGTTCGCGCTCGCGCTGCCCGTCAAGCGCGCCTGATCGGGTCGCGTGCGCATCGCCATTCTCTCGGACATTCACGGCAACGCGCACGCGCTGAAGCGCTGTCTCGACGATCTCGCCTCGCGCGGCGGCGCCGACGCGATCGTGGCCGCGGGCGACATGTGCCTGGATGGGCCGCGCCCGAGGCGCGTGCTCGAGCGGTTGCGCGCCGCCGGCGCGCGCATGCTGCGCGGCAACACCGATCGCATGATCGGCGACGGCGGCTCTCGAGGCGCTCGATCCGGACGACGCGCGCGGCGTCGCGTGGGCGCGCGGTCGAATCGGCGGCGCCTGGACGCGCGTGCTCGCCGAGCTGCCGTTTTCGCTCGCGTTCGGCGACGGTGAATCGGGACTGCTCGTCTGTCACGCCAACCCGAAGAGCGATGACGAGCATGTCTGGCCCGACGCGGACGACGGGACGCTGCAGCGCTTCTTCGGCGACGTCGCGCAGCGCACGATCGCGTTCGGCCACCTGCACCTCGCGTACGTGCGCGTGTGGCGCGGACGCACGCTGGTGAACGTCGCGTCGGCGGGCTTGCCGAAAGACGGCGACCCGAACGCGCACTACGCGATCCTCACGCAGCGCGACGGCGGCTGGGAAGCGCAGTCGCGCCGCGTGCCGTTCGACGTGGCGAGAGTCGAGCGGCAGCTGCGCACGTGCGGCATCCCGGACGCCCGCAAGCGCATCGAAACGCTGAGGCGCCACCGCTATCCGCGGCTCGGCGCGCCGGGCTCGTCCGATTCCGTGACCGGCGGCCGTCCCGGCGTCCGGCGAACGGCGCGATCCCGGCGCTGCGTATCGACCGGCTCGTCAAGCGCTACGGCGAGTTCACCGCGGTCGACGACGTCTCGTTCGACGTGCGCGAAGGCGAGTTCTTCGGGCTGCTCGGCCGCAACGGCGCCGGCAAAACGACGACGATCAACGCGATCGTCGGGCTCGCGAACTTCACCGGCGGCTCGATCTCGCTTTTCGGCTACGACGTCGTCCGACCAGTGGCGCGACGCGCGACGCCAAGTCGGGCCTCGCGCCGCAAGAGTACAACTTCGACCGCTACCTCAACATCCGCGACGTGTTGATCTTCCAAGCCGGCTACTACGGCTTGCGCGGAAAGGACGTGGAACGCCGCGCCGACATGCTCCTCGAACGCTTCGACCTCGCGTCGAAGGCGAAGCTCGTCTACACCAAGCTTTCCGGCGGCATGAAGCGGCGGCTCACGCTCGCTCGCGCGCTGATCCACGAGCCGCGCCTGCTGATCCTCGACGAGCCGACCGCCGGCGTCGACGTCGAGCTGCGGATCGAGCTGTGGTCGCTGCTGCGCGAGCTCAAGCGCGGCGGCACGACGATCATCCTCACGACGCACTACCTCGAAGAAGCCGAGGAGCTCTGCGACCGCATCGCGATCATCCAGGACGGCAAGCTGGTCGCGCTCGAGCCGACGGCGACCCTGATCGCGAACGGATCGCTGCAAGACGTCTTCCTGGAGCTCACACGGCGATGAGCACGAACGTCGTCGGGTTCGAGACGCTCGTGCGCCGCGAGATGGTGCGCACGTTCTCCATCATCAACCAAGTGATCTGGCCGCCCGTCATCCAGACGCTGCTGTACGTGTTCATCTTCGGGCTCGGGCTCGGGAGCCGTCTGCAGACCGTGCAGGGCGTCCCGTACTCGCAGTTCCTCATCCCCGGCCTCATCATGCTGCAGGTCATCGATCAGACGTACAGCGAGAGCTCGTCGTCGGTGTTCCAGGGGCGGTTCATGAACTCGATCCAGGAGCTGCTGATCGCGCCGCTGTCGGCCATCGAGGTCGTGCTGGGCTACGTCGTCGCCGGCGTCGCGCGCGCGATCTTCATCGCGCTGCTGATCACCGCGCTCGGCGTCGTGTTCGTGCACGCCGCGCCGCAGAACTGGGTCCTGTACGTCGTGACGGTCGGCCTGGTCGCCGTGCTGTTCAGCGCGCTCGGCATCATCTTCGGCTTGCTGGCGGAGAAGTTCGACCACATCGCCGTGCTGACGACGTTCTTCATCACGCCGCTCGTGTTCGTCGGCGGCGTCTTCACGTCGCTCTCGATGATGCCGCCGATCGTGCGTGCGATCTCGCAGGCGAACCCGATGTTCTACATGATCGACGCGCTGCGTCACAGCTACATCGGCCGGGGCGACGCGCCGCTCGCCGTCTCGCTCGGCGTCGTTGCGGGCTTCGCCGCGGCGGCGTTTGCGGTCGCACTGCGCATGACGGCGATCGGATACAAGCTGCGGACGTGAGCGGCCGCGCAACCGGACGCGCGCGCCGCGCGTCGGTACCTCACATGAACCCCTTCGCGCCCGGACTGCTCGCGCCGGCGCTCGTTCCCGGCGCCGTCGCGAGCGCGTCGTCGCAGACGGCGCCGGCGATGGGTGCGTGCAGCGCGCCGGCGGGCCCCGTCGTAGGCCGGCCCGCTCCGGACTTCACGCTGACCACCGTCGACGGCAGAACCGTGCGGCTCGCGGACTATCGGCGGCCGGACCCTGGTGATCAACGTGTGGGGCTCGTGGTGCCCGCCGTGCCGCATCGAGACGCCCGACCTCGTCGCGGAAGCGAAACGCGACGCGTCGCGCGGCGTCGCGTTCCTCGGCGTCGACACGACCGAGCCCGCGAGCGTCGTGCGCGCGTACGCCGCGGCGAAGGGGATGCCGTACGCGCAAGCGGTGACGCCCGGCAACGGCGCGTTCGCGACCGCGTACGACATCCGCAACTACCCGACGACGTTCGTGATCGGCCCCGACGGCGTGCTCCGCGCACGCCATGCCGACAACGTTCTGCCGCGCGCGCAGCTGCACGCGTACATCGTCGCGGCGCAGCACGGCGAGAGCGCTCCGCTGACGACGGCGTTTCAGGCGCAGCTCGACGCGATGCTCGATCCCGCGCGCTATCCGTTCGCCGGCGACGCGTCGACGGTGCACGCGAACGTCGCGAGAGCCGTCGACGCCATCGCGAAGGCCGAGGACCTGCAAGACGACGCGATGGACGATCCGTCGCGCGACCACGACTTGATCAAGACGCACGCCGAGGAGTCCACGCTTCGGAGCGCCGCGATCGCCGCGCTCGCGCCGATCGCGTCGGGCGATGCGGATCTCGCGCTGCTCGCGCGGCTGCGCGGCGACCAGGCCGCGGCGGACGGCGACTGGCGTTCGGCCGACGCCGCGTACGCCGGCGCGCTGACGCACGAGCCGAACGATCTCGCCGCGCTGTCGGGGCGGGCGTACGCCGCGAGCCGGCTCGGTGACGACGCGCGCGTCGTCGACATCGACCGGCGCATCGCGGAGCTCGCACCGTCGGCGCCTGCGTTCGTGTCGCTCGGCCGCGCGCAGGCGGAAGCCGGCGACATCGGCGGCGCGCGCGCGAGCTTCGAGCGCGCCCGGTCGCTCGCGGCGACGCCGCAGGCGACGGCGTGGACGAACCTGTACGACGGCCGCATGGAGGCGCAGCGCGGAAATCCGTCGATGGCGCGCGCCGCGTTCGCGCGCGCGGCGGCCGCCGCCGCGACGATTCACGCGAACGATCCGCGGCATGCGTGGTATCTCGAGCAGGCGCAGGAAGGCACGGTCGCGCTCGACGTCGCGCACGGCGCGCAGCCGGCGCTGTCGGTCGCGCCCTGGACCGGCGCGGATCTTCCGGGCTCCATCGCGAGCACGTACAAGTACCGGCTCGTCGTCGTCGGCGCGCCCGGGACGACCCTCGCGCTGGAAGCGAAGGGGCTGCCTGCGCGCTGGATCGGCTCGTTCTGCAGCGACCGCGTGTGCGCGCCGTTTCGCACCTCGGTGCGCCTGCCGAGCGACGGCGTGAAGGTCGTCGAGTTCCAGGTCGTACCGATCACCGCGCGTACGGCGCCCGTGAACGTGCGGATCGACGCGCAGAGCGAAGGCCGCACCGTCGCGACGATCCTCACGCACGTGGTCGACTGACGATGCTGCACGCCATGTTCGCTGCCGCCGCACTCGCGCTGACGGGTCCGCAGGTCGGATCGCCGGCGCCCGATTTCCACCTGACGACGGTCGACGGACGCACGCTCTCGCTCGCCGCGTTCCGCGGCAAGACGCTCGTCATCAACGACTGGGCGACGTGGTGTCCGCCGTGCCGTGAAGAGACCGCCGATCTGATCGCGGCGTCGAAGCACTTCGGCGCGCACGGCGACGTCGTGTTCCTCGGCGTCGACTCGACCGAGGCGGCGCCGCTCGTGCGTGCGTTCGTGGCCGCGAAGTCGATGCCGTACGCGCAGGCGATCGATGCGAATCAAGCGTTCGCGAAGGCGTACGACGTGACGGCGTTTCCGTCGACGTTCGTCGTCTCGCCCGACGGCGTGCTACGCGCGCGGTACGTCGGATCGATCTCGCCGGCCGTTTTGGCCGCGTTCGTCGGCGATGCGCGCGCCGGCCGCAACGGCGTGCTCGCGAGCGCGGCGCAGAAGAAGGTCGACGCGCTGCTCGATCCGTCGAAGTTCGACTTCTCCGGCGATGCGGCGAGCGTCGTCGCGACCGTGAAGGCCATGCTCAAGGCGATCGACGATGCGGACAACGTCGACGGCGACACGGACTACGTTCGTACGCTGGCGGAGGAAAACGTGCTGCGCGACGCGGCCGTGAAGGCGCTCGAGCCCCTCGCAAACGACGACGCGCAAACGATCCTGCTCGAGCGCCTGCGCGGCGACGCGGCGTCGGCCCGAGAGCGGTGGCCGGATGCGATCGCCGCGTACCGGCGGGGACTCGCGCTGGCGCCGAAGGACGTCGATCTCCTCGGCGGCTACGCCGCGGCGCTGCACGCGAGCCGACGACGACGCGCACGCCGCCGATGCGTACGCCGCCCTCGCCGAAGAAGAACCGAGCGTCGACAACCTCGTGCAGCTCGGTATCTCGTCGGGCGACGCGAAGCGCTTCGACGACGGCGCCATCGCGTTCGCGCGCGCGATCGGCACGGCGCGTGCGGCCGTCGCGGCGAAACCGCACGAGGCGAAGGCGATTCGCAAGCTTGCGTGGTCGTATCTGTACGAAGGCCGGCTGTTCGTGAAATCCGGAGCCGCCGGCAAAGCGCGCGCCGCGTTCGCGCAGGCGTCCGCGTGGGCCGCGAAGCTGCCGAAGACGCGATTCGCGCTACGCGATGTATCTGGAGGAGGCGCAGGAAGCAACCGTTGCGCTCGACGCCGCGCATCCCGGAGGCAAGACGGCGCTCTCACTCGCGCCGTGGACCGGACCCGATCTTCCCGGCTCCGTGTCGAGCACGTACAAGTACCGCCTCGTGGTCGCGGGAACGCCGGGCAAGGTCGTCGCGCTCACGGCCGGCGGACTGCCGAAGCGGTGGATCGCATCGTTCTGCAGCGACCGTCAGTGCGCGCCGTTCCGGACGACGGTCGCGCTTCCGAGCTCCGGCGTCAAGGTGATCGAGTTTCAGGTGATCCCCGAAGCGCCCGCAGCGTCGCCGCCGACCGTGCGCGTCGCCGGCGACGGAACGAGCGCCGCCGTCCGCATCGCGAGGCGCTGACGCCGGCGACGCGTGCGCGCGTCAGGTCATGGTCCCACCGAGCACCGGCCTTGCGGCCGGTGCCCGGCGGAAACCTCAGATCAGCCCGCGCTGCCGCGCTTCATCGAGGAGCGCGGCCCGCGACTCGACGCCGAAGGCGCGGAGGATCGCGGTGACGTGGTTCTCGATCGTGAACGCGCTTCGGCTGAATCGGCGCGAGAGCTCGGCGGTCTCGGCTCCGTTCCAGACCGCCGCGGCGATCTGCCGTTGCAGCGGCGAGAGCTGCGCAGGCATTGCGTCGTTGATGGTCCCTGCGTGCTTTGCGAGCACGACGAGCGGTGAGTCGGGGTATGCACCGGCGTGCCGTTCCGCCTCCGCGCGCCATTGCGGGTTGGCCGTCAGATCGGCGAGCGCCGCCGCCGTCTGAAATCCGCGGTAGTGCATGCCGGCGCGGTCGAAGATGGCGTACGCCTTCTCGAGTTCGGCGACGGCCGGCTCGCGCCGCCCCATCGTCTGCTCGATTCGGCCGACGGCGTAGTGTGCGTGTCCCATCGGACGCGCGTCACCGTGGAGCGCCAGGGTCGGATCGAGATTCTCCGTTCCGATCTGCGAGTACAGCGATGCATAGTACTGCGCGCGGGATGCGTCGGTTGCCGAATGCAGCACCGCCAGCGTGACGAGGACCTGCCGTTCTTCGCCGCGCGTCTGTGCCCATGGCACGTCGTACGCGAGCGCGTCGGCTTGGGCGAGCTCGTCCGTGGCCCAGAAGTCGTTGCGCGACAACCGTGCGACGTACGCGCGGTCGCAGTGCGACATGACGCGCCATGCCAGACCCGGCGCACGCATGCGAGCGTCCTTGAACGCCCACTGCGCTTCACCGGCGCGTCCGCTGAGGAACGCATGCCATCCGAACGCGCGGATCGAGAAGTAGTGATGCTGCGCGAGATCGGGTGTCCATGCGATCGCGTCGGACGCGCGCCGCGCCGCTGCGACTGCCTCGTCGTTCGCCGTCTCGAAGCCCGCTTGCGCGAGCGCGTGGATCGACGGGACGATGAGGGCGAGATCGAGGTCGTCCGCGCCCGTTTCCGTGGCGCATTCGACCGCGCGGGTGAGGTCGGCGATGTACGCGGCGTAGTTGCCGCACGCTGCGTGGAGCCATCCGCGCCACGCGTGTGCGGCCGACTTCATGCTCGGTTCGGGATGCGTGAGCGCGATCGCGGCTTCGGGTGCCGTGGGATCGTAGTCGCGCAGGAACCAGCGCATGCGTAGGTCGTGATAGGCCATCGTCGCGAGCCCGTTCGGAGCGGTGGGCGCGAGTGCGCGCGCCTCGGCGAATCGGGTTTCCGCTTGGGAGAACGCGCGCACCGCGGCGTGCGCTTTCCCGAACTGAATGGCGAGGGCGAATTTTCCGGCGTCGGTCGCGAACAAGTCGTCGACGGTGGCCAGGTAGCTCACGGCCCCAACCGGATCGCGGCGGCCGATGAGTTCGGCTTTCAGGATGACGGCCTGTTCGCGGAACTCCGCGGCCCAGTCTTCGCATCCATCCAGCAGGTCGTGTGCGGCGTCGTAGAAGGCCGCTCGCAATGCGAGCCTAGCGTCGCGCAGCGAGTCAGCGATCGACACACCGCCCGAGGTGTGCGACATCGGAGGCTCTCCGCGTCAGTCGGTGATCTGGTTGAGGGAAACGCCGTTCGGTCCGACCGTCACCGGCATCGAGGGCGCTGCACCCGCGTCGGCGCTCGTCGCCATCACCGTCACGCCCGCGTTCGTCGTGAACGTGTTGGCGACCGAGAGCGTGTACGAGCCGGCGCTGATGCCGTGCACCATGAACGTTCCGTCCGCAGCCGTCACCGACGTGTTCGCGACGTTGCCTTGCGAGTCGGTCACGATGATGGTCGCGTTGGCGACGGCCGAACCGCTCGAGTTCACGACGCTGCCGCTGATCGACGGCGAGCCGATGCCGCCCGCAACCGTCGGCGTGACGTACGCGATGCCGTTCAACAGGTTCGCCGACTGGAAGACGTTGAAGTCGAGCGACGCGGTCACGGTGTCGCCGCCGTTGCCGGTGATGTTCAGCGGGATGCTGACGGCTTCGATCGTCTGCGTCGGATCCCACCACGGATGGTTCGGATCGGTGATCTCGACCGGATACGTCGCGCCGTTGTACACGACGGACGTCGTCGACGGATCGAGGAGCAGCTGCAGCGACGGATACGTGCCGGGCGGCAACGACCCGGTGCCGAGGTTCAGCGAAGAGGCCTGCAGCGTCAGCAGGTTCACGACCTGCGGCGAAGAGTTCGCGATGAGCTGCCAGGAGTCGCCGTTCTCGTCGATCGCGTCGATGCCGAGAATGCCGGCGTTGAACTGCGCGTTCGACGCCGTGGCTCCGATCAGCGGCGCATCGAAGAGGAGGATCGCCAGATCCATCAGCAACCCGCGCGGACCGCCGCCCGAGATGTCGAGCGGAGTCTTCTTCGCGGCGTTCGCCGGATACGTCGATCCGTTCTTGAGATGGCGAACGTGCGCTTGGGGCACCTTCGCTTTGGCCTGCGGCACCGTCGACATCGTGTCATGCGACCCGCCGCACGCGGTGAGACCGATTGCCGTCAGAAGAACGGCCGGGAGAATTCGCTTCATCCGTGAAGACGCTCCATTGGTAGTCGCCGCAAACCCCATCGGCGTAGTGAACGTGACTTGTTCCACCTTAGCGCAAGCCGAGCGCGATTGCATCAGGTGTCCGGTAAACTTCTCTATGCAATTCGGGCGTAAACCGGCATGTTCACGCGTGAACGCAGCACGTTGACGCGTGAACGTGCGTTATCACGCGTGAACTAGAAGAACGGATTGTGCGCCTTCTCCTCGCCGATCGTCGTCGGCGGGCCGTGGCCCGGCATGACGACGGTGTCGTCGTCGAGCGCAAACAGCTTCGCGTCGATGCTCGCGAGCAGGTCTTCGTACGTCGACACGTCGGCGAACACGCCGCCGACGGAGCCCGCGAACAGCGTGTCCCCGCTGAACACCGTCGAGCGGAACAGGAAGCACGACGAACCGTCGGTGTGTCCCGGCGTGTGCAGCATGCGGATCGCGGCGGCGTCGCCGAACGGAAGCTCGTCCCCGTCCTTTACGCGGATCGCGCGGCTCGCGAGGCCGCCGATCGCGTGGACGTCCGCGTCGTGCATCACGATCTCGGCCTTCGGAAAGGCACGAGCGACGTCGGCCGTCGCGTCGCAGTGATCCGCGTGCTTGTGCGTGATCAGGATGTAGCGCAGCGCGTACGGTCCTTCGTTCACCGCGTCGAGGAGCGTCTTCGGGTAGCCGGCGGGATCGACCAGCGCGGCCGTCTTGCCGTCTTCGAGGAAGAAGAGGTAGCCGTTCGACGGGTGCGGGTCGTGCGGGTGGTGGCGCACGTACGGCGGCAGCTCCGCGCCGGGATACCACCGCCGGGCGGCCGCGTCGGCGAACTTTCCGGGATCGAGCCGGAGCACGCGCGCGACCGCGCGCGCCTGGTCCTCCGACGGGACGCCGTCGCCGCTGCGCCATGCCCGGATCGCCGTCGCGTCGAGGCCGGTGCGGCTCGCCAGCGCGGCGTCGTCGAGCCGCGCGCCCCGCATCGCCTTCCTCAGCACGTCGGAAGGGTCGTCCTCGAGGCCGATCCGCGGCCAGCCGTCCGTCGCTCCCATCGCGGGCGTCTTCGGAGCAAACCGGACGCAACCCGGCCCGGGTTGAAGGGGGCGCAATGCCCGCTCGCGCCCATACCAAGGTCATCATCATCGGCTCCGGTCCGGCGGGGCTGACCGCCGCGACGTACGCCGCCCGCGCCAACTTGGCACCCGTCGTCTTCGCGGGCCACATGTACGGCGGCCAGCTGATGCTCACGACCGAGGTCGAGAACTATCCGGGCTTCCCGAACGGCATCATGGGCCCGGAGCTCATGGAAGCGTTTCGCGCGCAGGCTGAGCGGTTCGGCGCCGTGATCCACAACGTCGACGTCACCGAGGTCGACTTCACGAGCCGGCCGTTCGTCGTGCGCACGGCGGAAGACGAGTACACGGCCGACAGCGTGATCGTCGCGACCGGCGCGAGCGCGCGGTGGCTCGACATTCCGGGCGAGGCGCGGCTGCGCGGGCGCGGCGTGTCGACGTGCGCGACGTGCGACGGCGCATTCTTCCGCGAGAAGCGCATCGTCGTCGTGGGCGGCGGCGACTCCGCGATGGAGGAGGCGCTGTTCCTGACGCGCTTCGGCCGCGAGGTACTCGTGATCCACCGGCGCGAGACGCTGCGCGCATCGAAGATCATGGCCGAACGCGCGCAGAGCCACGAGAAGATCGGCTTCGTCTGGAACACCGCGGTGACCGAAGTCATCGGCGACGAGCGCACGGAGGGACTGCGCCTGAAGAACCTCGTCGACGGCAGCGAACGGATCGTCGAGGCCGACGCGATGTTCGTTGCGATCGGACACGACCCGAACACGGCGATCTTCCGCGGGCAGCTCACGCTCGACGCGGCGGGATACATCGAGAGCCCGGACGGCGGTGAAGACGAACGTCGAGGGCGTGTTCGTCGCAGGCGACGTGTACGACGTCCGCTACAAACAGGCGATCACGGCCGCGGGGATGGGATGCAAGGCGGCGATCGACGCTGAGAAGTATCTGGAGACGCTGGAAGTGCACCACAAAGCAGCGCTCGTCGTCTGACGATGCGCACCGGCGAATACCCGCACGCGATCGACGTCTTCCGGCGCCTGGACGGGCTCGAAGCGCTGCAGATGATGCAGCGCGGCGACGTCCCGAAGACGAACGTGAACGTCTGGATGAACTTCACGGTCGAGACGGTCGAGCGCGGCCACGTCGTGTTCGCGATGATGCCCGACGAAAAGCTCTACAACATGATCGGCTCGGTGCACGGCGGCATCATCACGACGCTGATGGACACCGCGCTCGGCAGCGCGGTGCAGTCGGTGCTGGCAGCCGGACGCGTCGCGACGACGATGGACCTCCAGACGCGGTTTCACCGTCCGGTGACCGCGGCGACGGGCAAGGTCTACGCGGACGCGCGCGTCGTGCACGCGGGCCGGCGCACGCGCGACGTCCGAGGCGCATCTCGTCGACGCGAAGGGCACGATCTACGCGACCGGCACGTCGACGTTGATGATCCTCGAAGACGCGCCTCTGTCATAGCGACGGTGCGCGCTACGACGGTTTGCGGCTAGCCCGCGCCGGCCGGCGTCTGGACGGGGTTGTTCCCGTGCATATGGTAGTACACCGTCACGTGCGGGTTCAGCGCGTCGTTGCGCGACTCGATGTCCACCGCGACGACGCTGTGCGGGTTGATGCCCTCGTGCAGCAGGTAGTCGGCGAGCGAGCTCTGGTCTTCGCTCTGACCGTTGGTGCGATCGACGTCGGCAACGGTCGCCTTCGAGAGCGCGGCTTGCAGGGCTCGGTAGCCGTCATCTCCCATGCTCGAATGGAACCAGCTGCGCTGCGACGCGCTCCACCGCATGTTGTTGACCGGAATCAGACTGATGTCGTGGACGGAGATGTGGTTCGTCATCGACGCGAGCATGCCGGTATTGCGCGCGCGCCGCGCGATGACGCCTTGGAAGGTCGCGTACGTCGTGTCGCCCGACGTCGGCGTCGCGGACGCGGGCATCCCGCTCTGCTGCTGGGCGCTTGCCGCCAGCGGGACGCCCAGTCCGAGAACCGCGGCGACGACTGCGGTACCGAAGCGTTGTGGTGTGTTCATTGACTCCTCGCGGATCGACGGTGTAGCTTGCCGATACACGTTGTTCCAACGCGCATGCGCGCTGAAAACCTCAATTCGGAGGAACGCTACGGTGCGGCCGGCGTGCGAGCGTGCAAATCCTCGGCGTACGCGTCCGCAATCAACGCAGCGTAGCGCTGCTCGACGATCCGCCGCTTGATTTTCAGCGTCGGCGAGAGCTCGCCGGCTTCGATCGTGAGGTCGCGCGGCAGGACGGCGACGCGGTGCACTCGCTCGTACGCGGCGAGATCGTCCGTATAGCGTTCGACCTCGCGCAGCATCAGCGCGCGCACGCGTGCATCGGCGGCGAGCCGCTCGGTCGGCGTTGCAGCGTCGAGCTCGAGCTTCGCGCGCACCAAGTCCCAGTTCGGCGCGACGAGCGCGCATGCGTGCGGCATCCCGCTGCCGACGACGAGCACCTGCCCGACGTAGATCGACCGCTTGATCGCCGTCTCGACGCGCGACGGTGCGATCCACTTCCCGCCGCTCGTCTTGAACAGCTCGTTCTTGCGATCCGTGATCCGCAAGTTCCCGCGCGCGTCGAGCGTGCCGATGTCGCCGGTGCGAAACCATCCGTCCGCGGTGAACGGCTGCTCGTCCGCCGCAACGTGATAGTATCCGAGCATGACGTTCGGTCCCTTGACGAGCACCTCGCCGTCGTCGGCGATGCGCACGTCGACGTCGCGCACGGGCGGGCCGACGGTGCCGAGCGTGTTGTCGTTCGGGCGGTTCACGGTGACCACCGGCGCCGTCTCCGTCAGGCCGTATCCTTCCAGCACGGTGAAGCCCATGGCCGCCAGCGTCAGCGCCGTATCGCGGTGCAGCGGGGCGCTGCCGCTCACGAAGTACGCGAGCCGGTCGAGACCGAGCGTCGCAGGGATCTTGCTCAGCACCAGGCGGTGCGCGAGCGCGTGCTGCACGCGGAGGCCGATCGTCATGCCGCCGTCGCGCTGCGCGCGCTCGTAGGCGGTGCCGGCGCGCAGGGCCCACGGCACGAGCTTCGCCTTCGCGCCGCCGGCGGCGCGCGCGTTGCCGATGATGCCGGCGATCACGCGCTCGAAGATGCGGGGCACGAAGGCCACGTAGTTCGGACGGATCGCGCGCAGATCGTCGAGGAGACGTTCCGGCGTCGTGACGTAGTGCGTCAGGCGGTTGTTGAGGTAGCCGAGCGCGTCCGTGTGCTCGAAGATGTGCGCGAACGGCAGCACCGAGAGCGCGATTTGACCCTCGCGCTGTCCGCTCGTCGACGAATCGAACGCGCTCTCGACGTCGGAGACGAGGTTGCGGTGCGACAGCATCACGCCCTTGGGCGCGCCCGTCGTGCCGGACGTGTAGATCAGCACCGCGAGATCGTCCGGCGCGATCGCGCTCCACGTGGTGCGAAGATCGGGTTGCGCGTCGCTCGCCGTTCGAGGCGCGCAGCGCGGCGAGACCGTCACCGCCCTCGCCGTGCAGCGTGACGATCGGCGGCGCGCCCGGCACCGCTGAGCGCACCCGTGCCGCGGCGGCGTCGTCGTCGACGAAGACGGCCTTCGCCGCGCTGTCCGCGAGGATGTAGGCGATCTGGTCGTTCGCGGTCGTCGCGAACATCGGGACGACGACGCCGCCGGCGTACAGGATGCCGAAGTCGGCCAGCAGCCACGCGACCGAATTCTCCGCCAGGATCGCGACGCGGTCGCCGCGCTCGACGCCCAGTCGCCGCAGTCCGCCCGCGATCGCCATCGCCGCTGCGTGCACCTCGTGAGACGCCAGGGCGCGGACCGCGCCGTCGCGGCGCTCCGCGAGGGCGATCGGCCGCGACGGCGCGAGCCGGCCGGCGATGAACGACGGGAGGACGTGAGACGCTGACAGCGGGGTTTGAACCATCTTGACGGCTTAACTCTAACCTATTATGAATAACATATGGCACCCCGGTCAAGGGCGGCCGCCCCCGACGCCGGGGGCGCCGCGCCGCAGTCGAAGGTCGAGTTCCCGACCGAGCTCTGGGGCGACCGCGTGTTCACGGGCGAAGTCCGGACGAAGACCGTCTTTCCGGCCCTCGTCCTGCAACTGCTCCACGTTCATCCCGACAGCGGCTACGGCCTCATGCAGCGCATCGGCACGCTTGGCGGCATCTTCCCGGTCAACCCGAATACGATCTATCCGCTGCTGCGGCGGCTCGAGGAGCGCGGCTTCATCCGCGGCGAGCTCGAGGGCTCGACGAAGCGCGGGACGACGGTCTACCGCATCACGCCGCCCGGCGAAGAACGGCTCGAGACGATCAAGACCAACTTCAAGCCTTACCTCACCAATCTGATCGCGGCGATGCAACGCCTGCGCCGCGACTTCTACGGAGAGACGTCATGAGCACGTACCGCGCACCGCTGCGCGACATGCAGTTCGTTCTGCGCGAGCTGGCCGGCATCGATGCGATCGCGAAGCTTCCGGGCTACGAAGACTCGGCCGACGTCCTCGACGCGATCCTCGACGAAGCGTCGACGTTCGCGAGCGAGGTTCTCGACCCGATCAATCAGTCGGGCGACAGAGACGGGTGCACGTGGAACGACGGCGTCGTCACCACGCCGAAGGGCTTCAAGGAAGCCTACAAGTCGTTCGCGCAGGCGGGTTGGATCGGTCTGCCGGTGTCGCCGGAGTTCGGCGGACAGGGCTTGCCCCAGGTGATGCTCGGGCCGACGCTCGAGATGTGGAACGCGGCGAACGTCGGCTTCGCGAACGGCCCGCTGCTCAATCAGGGTGCGATCGAGGCGATCGAGCAGTTCGGTGACGACGCGCAGAAGCAGCGCTACATTCCGAAGCTCGTCTCCGGCGAGTGGACCGGCACGATGTGCCTCACGGAACCGCAGGCCGGCTCCGATCTGGCCCAGGTGCGCACGCAGGCCGTGCCCGAGGGCGACCACTACCGCATCAAGGGACAGAAGATCTTCATCACCTTCGGCGAGCACGACATGGCGCCGAACATCATCCATCTCGTGCTGGCGCGTCTGCCCGGCGCGCCGGAAGGCACGAAGGGCATCTCGATGTTCATCGTGCCGAAGGTGCTGGTGAACGCGGACGGCTCGCTCGGCGACCGCAACGACGTCAAGTGCGCCGGCATCGAGCACAAGATGGGGATCAATGCGAACCCCACGTGCACGCTGAACTACGGCGAGTCCGGTGAGGGCGCGATCGGATACCTCGTCGGCGAGGAGAACCGCGGCCTCGAGTACATGTTCGTGATGATGAACGCCGCGCGGTTCTCCGTCGGCGTCCAGGGGCTCGCGATCGCCGACCGCGCGTACCAGCATGCGGTCGAGTACGCGAAGGAGCGCATCCAGTTCCGCGACGCCGCGTCGCGCGACCCGCGTCCCGTCGCGATCATCAAGCACCCGGACGTGCGGCGCATGCTGCTCTGGTGCAAGGCCAACCTCGAGGCGATGCGCGCGCTCGCGTACGTGACGGCGGCGTCGCTCGACTACGCGCACAAGTCCGAGGACGAAGCGGTCCGCAAGCAGCATCGCGCGTTCGTCGAGCTGATGATCCCGGTCGTGAAAGGCTGGCTCACCGAGCGCGGCGTCGAGATCGCGTCGACGGCGCTGCAGGTCTTCGGCGGCATGGGCTACATCGAGGAGACCGGCGTCGCGCAGCAGTACCGCGACGTGCGCATCACGCCGATCTACGAAGGCACGACCGGCATCCAGGCGCTGGACCTCGTCGGCCGCAAGCTCATCCGCGACATGGGCGCGAGCGCGACGAAGGTGCTTGGCGAGATCGGCGCGTTCGCGAAGGAGCTCGGCGCGTCGGACGACGATCGCGTCAAGGCGCTGGCGCAGCCGCTCGCCGACGCGACGAAGGCGCTCGGCGAGTCGGCGCAGTGGATCGGCATGAACGCGATGGGCGACCTGCACAAGGCCTTCGCGAACTCCGTGCCGTTCATGAACTTCTTCGGCGTCGTCGCGGGCGGATGGCAGCTGTTCCGCGGCGCGAAGATCGCCGCGGAGAAGATCGCCGCCGGCGACTCGGATCCGTTCTACGACGCGAAGATCACGACGGCGACGTTCTACGCGCACAACGTGCTCTCGCAGTCCGCGTGGTTCAAGAAGCAGATCACCGAAGGCTCCGCCGACGTGATGGCCGGTGACGACGAGCTGTTCGACGTCGAGCGCCGCGCGCTGGTCACGGCATAAGAGGATGCGTCGTACCTCGTCGTCGCCCTCCGCCGGCGCATCGGACGCCCGCGCCATGACGTGGAGCGCGTTCACGCCGCGTGACGGTGCTCCGAGCGGCACGCGGTTCACGTGGCCGCCCGCGACGGAAGGCGCCGCGGCGCAACTCTGGATGTGCACGCGCTGAACGTGCACCAAGCCTCCCTCGAAAGATGACGATGAACGATACGACGAAGCGCGTGAAGACGAGCGATCCCGGCGACGGAATCCGCGTCTTCACGCTCGACAACCCTCCGGTCAACGCGCTCGGATACGCGACCTGCGGCGAGCTCGTGCCGCTGCTCGAAGCCGCGATCGCGGATGCCTCCGTCACGACGATCGTCTTCACCGGCGCGAACGGCACGTTCAGCGGCGGCGCGGACGTCAACGACTTCAGCACGCCGCCGACGGCCGAGACGAAGACGGTGCGCACGGTGATCGAGACCGTCGAACGCAGCGACAAGACGTTCGTCGCCGCGATCGACGGGAACGCGCTCGGCGGCGGCTTCGAGCTCGCGCTCGCGTGCGACTACCGCATCGCGACGGAGCGCTCGCGCGTCGGTCTGCCCGAGATCAAGCTCGGCCTGCTGCCGGGCGCCGGCGGCACGCAGCGTCTGCCGCGACTGATCGGCGCCAACGACGCGCTGCAGATGATGCTCAAAGGCGAGATGGTGAAGGCGCGCGACGCGCTCGCGAAGGGCATCCTCGACGCGGTCGTTGATCCTTCCACGAGCCCGGGCCAGGCGCTGATCGAAGCGGCGAAGCAGTACGCCGGCAAGCCGAAGCGCCGTTTGTCCGAACGCACGGCCCAGCTCGGCGTCGCGAACCTCGGGCTCTTCGCGACGCCGTTCGTCGTCGCGCAAGCGCACATGATGGTGCCGCCCGAAGAGAACGGCGGGTACGCCGCACACAAGCTCATCGACGCCGTGCAGGCCGCGATCGAGCTTCCGTTCGAGCGCGGGTGGGCGCGCGAACTGCGCCTCTTCATGGAGCTCGTGCAGTCGAAGCCGTCGGAAGCGCTGCGACACGTGTTCTTCGCGGAGCGCGAGCTCGCGAAGGTGCCCGGGCTGCCCAAGACCGAGCCGCTCGAGGTCACGAAAGCGGCGGTGATCGGCGCCGGCACGATGGGCACCGGCATCGCGATCGTTTTCGCCGAGGCCGGCATTCCGGTCACGGTCATCGAGACGAAGGACGAGGCGGTCGAGAAGTCGCGCGAGATGGTCTTCGGGACGTTCAAGTACAACGTCGATAAGGGCCGCCTGACGCAAGAGGAGGCCTGGACGCGCGCCAACTCGATCGCGTACGAGACCGACTACAGCGCGCTCGCCGACGTCGACATCGTCGTCGAAGCCGTGTTCGAGTCGATGCCGGTGAAGAAAGACGTCTTCGCCAAGCTCGACGCCGCGACGAAGCCCGACGCGATTCTCGCCTCGAACACCTCGACGCTCGACATCGACGAGATCGCGTCGTCGACGAAGCGGCCCGACAAGGTGCTCGGATTGCACTTCTTCGCCCCGGCGAACATCATGAAGCTGCTCGAGGTCGTGCGCGGGAAGGCGACGTCGCCGCAGACGCTCACGACGGGAATCGCGCTCGGCAAGAAGTTGCGCAAGGTCGCCGTCGTGTCGGGCAACGCGTTCGGCTTCATCGGGAACCGCATGCTGTTCGAGTACGAGGCGCAGGCCGTGCACCTCGCGGAAGAGGGCGTGAGCCCCGCGCGCATCGACGCGGTGATGAAGAAGACGTTCGGCTTCGCGATGGGCCCGTTCGCGGTCGCCGACCTCTCCGGCCTCGACGTCTACCACTTCATCTCGCAGTCGGAGCACGGGCAGCCGCTCGGGCGCATTCCGATCGTCGCGAAGCTCGTCGAGCAGGGCCGCCTCGGACAGAAATCCGGCGCCGGCTTCTTCAGATACGACAAGGCCGTCGGCAAAGGTCGTGAAGCGATCCCCGATCCCGAGGTCGAGTCACTGATCGCGCAGCTCGCGCGCGACGCCGGCATCGCGCAGAACCGCGCCGTGAGCGACGACGAGATCATCGCGCGCTGTACGCGGGCGCTCTACGAGAGCGGTGCG
This sequence comes from Vulcanimicrobiota bacterium, assembly GCA_963841685.1. GTDB lineage: Bacteria > Vulcanimicrobiota > Vulcanimicrobiia > Vulcanimicrobiales > Vulcanimicrobiaceae > Vulcanimicrobium. The sequence goes on along the minus strand of CAWJDU010000001.1, from coordinate 617,487 downwards.
GAGCTCGTGCGCACCGGCATCGCGCTGCGGCCCGGCGACGTCGACATCGTCTGGATCTACGGGTACGGTTTCCCGCCGCACCACGGCGGGCCGATGTGGTACGCCGAGCACGCCCTTCGACAAGCTCAGGATGACCGGAATGCTGGCACCGTTACCGGCACAACCGCGGAGACCAAGGAGTTGACCCATGCCTGAGGCGGCGATCGTCTCGGCCGCGCGGACGCCGATCGGGAAGGCGTTCCGCGGCGCGTTCAATCAAACGCACGGCGCGACGATGGCGGGACACGTCATCGCGCACGCCGTGCAGCGTGCCGGCGTGGACCCGGCGGAGGTCGAGGACGTCGTCCTCGGCAGCGGTCTGCCGGAAGGCGCTACGGGCCACAACATCGGGCGTGTCGCCGCGCTGCGCGCCGGCTTGCCGCGCCGCGTCGCCGGCACGACGATCAACCGCTACTGCGCGTCGGGCCTGCAGGCGATCTCGACCGCGTCGCATCGCGTGATCGTCGACGGCGCGAAGGTGATGGTGGCCGGCGGCGTCGAGTCGATCTCGCTCGTGCAGAACGACATGAACATGCACGAGTTCACCGAGGAGTGGGCGCTGCGCCACGAGCCCAGCCTCTACATGCCGATGCTGCAGACGGCCGACTTCGTGGCGAAGAAGTACAAGGTCTCGCGCGAGGCGCAGGACGAGTACTCCCTGCAGTCGCAGCAGCGCACCGCGACCGCCCAGCGAGCCGGAAAGTTCGACGCGGAGATCGTCCCGCTGCCGGCGTGGAAATACGAGCAAGACAAAGAGACGAAGGCGTACCGCGAGGAGCACGTCGTCCTCACGAATGACGAAGGAAATCGGCCCGACACGACGCTCGAAGGTCTGCTCGCGCTGAAGGGCGTGCTGCACAAAGAGTCGTCGATCACCGCCGGCAACTCCTCGCAGCTCAGCGACGGTGCGGCGGCCGTCGTGATCATGGATGCCGGCGAAGCGCGCAACCGCGGCCTCGAGCCGCTCGGCTTCTACCGTGGCATGGTGGTCCGCGGATGCGACCCCGGCGAGATGGGCATCGGCCCGGTGTTCGCCGTCCCGGATCTCTTGAAACGTCACGACCTCACCGTCGACGACATCGGGCTGTGGGAGCTGAACGAAGCGTTCGCCGTGCAGACGGTGTACTGCCGCGACACGCTGGGCATCCCGAACGACCGGCTCAACGTCGACGGCGGCGCGATCTCGATCGGCCACCCGTACGGCGTGAGCGGCGCGCGCATGACGATGCACGCGCTGATCGAGGGCAAGCGCCGCGGCGCGAAGTACGTGGTCGTGACGATGTGCATCGGCGGCGGCATGGGCGCCGCGGGCCTGTTCGAAGTCAACCTGAACTGACGTCACGCGGAGGTTCGCGTCGCGGCGGCGTGGCGTCATGCTGAGCTCGTCGAAGCATGAGAATGGATCGTCCACGAAGGGCACGATCGTCTCTCACCCTTCGACAGGCTCGGGGTGACGGCGGAGACAAGCGTTCGGAATGATACGCGCCGTCACGCCGGATGATGCTGCGGGGATCGCTGCGATCTATCGACCGATCGTCGAGCAGACCGTCATCTCGTTCGAGGAGATCGCGCCCGGCGAGCCTGAGATGCGCGGGCGCATCGCGTCCACGACCGCGACCCACCCGTGGCTCGTGTGCGACGACGGCGGCGAAGTGCTCGGCTACGCATATGCCCGCCGCTGGCGCGAGCGCGCCGCATATCGCTGGTCCGTCGAGACGACGGCATACGTGCGCAACGATGCGCGCAAGCGCGGCATCGGACGCGCGCTGTACCGTGCGCTCTTCGGGACCCTCGAAGCGCAGGGATTTCACCGTGCGTTCGCCGGCATCGCGCTGCCCAACGATGCGTCCGTCGCGCTGCATGAGAACGTCGGGTTCACGCGCGTCGGCACGTTCCACGAAGCGGGACGCAAGTTCGAAGCGTGGATCGACGTCGTCTGGTACGAACGCGCGATCGGCGCAGCGTACGGCGAACCGGACCCATGATTCTCCTCGCTTCACTCAACAGCGCGCTGTCCGGCGGCCTCGTCGCGTTCGACGGCTCGGCGATGCGATTTCTCGACCGTGTCCCGACCACCGGCCTCGATGTCGCGAACGGCGCGCTGTACCGGCTCGTTGCGCGGCGCGCGTGGAACGGCGCGGAGCTCCTGATCTACGACGCGACGGGAATCCGCGAATACCACCGTCTCGACGAGCTGTCCGACCCGCACGACGTCCTGGTGGATGAGGACGGACGCATCATGTGCGTGTCGTCGCTGCACGACGCGATCCTTCGTCTGGAGCGAAACGGATCGATGAGCGTCGTCGCCGGCGGAGACGGCATCGACCAGCGGCACGTGAACTGCTTGACGCTGCACGAGGGGTCGTTGTACGCGACGGCGTTCGGACGCGGCACGAGCTTTCGCGAATGGAAGCGTCCCGGGAAGGAGGCCGACGGCGTCGTGTTCGAGGCAGTCTCCGGGCGCGTCGTCGTCGACGATCTCGTGCAGCCGCACACGCCGCGCTGGGTCGATGGTGCGTGGCTGGTGTGCGAGTCGGCGCGCGGCACGTTGGTGCGAGCGGTCGAGGACGGTCCACGGCGTTCCGTGGAGATCGGAGGCTTCACGCGCGGCCTGTGCGTGACCGACGATGCCGTATTCGTCGGCGTGAGCCGGAACGTGAACGGCTCGCTCGATGCCGAGATCGTGGAACTCGACCGCGAGACGCTCACCCAACGTGCGCGCCATCGGCTGCCGGGAACATCGGTGTACGACATCGTCGCGGTCGACGACGCGTTGGCCGCGGCCGCGGAGCGCGCGTTCGCCACCGGGACGAGCCGCGAGCGCGCGACGCGACGCATGTCGCTCTTCGAAGCGTTCGGTGCCGTGCCGGACCGCGTCTGGCCGACTGGCGCGTTCCTCGCGCGCGACGACCGCCGCTGCACGATCGAGGCCGCGCTGCCGGCGTCGATCACGGCTCGGGAAGCGGTCATCGTCGACGTGTCGATCCGCAATCGCGGTGGAGCGATCCTCTGGACCGACATCCCCGCATGGGTCTGTCTCGCGCACCGCTGGGAACGACGGCTCGACGGACACACCGTCGACGTGATCGCGGGCGCGTACCCGACGCCGCTTCCCCATCCCATCCCGCCTGGGCAGTCGGCGTGCCTCCGCGCTCTCCTCGTAGCGCCGGACGATCCCGCGACGTACGAGCTGGTGCTCACGCTCGAACACGAAGGCGTCGAATTCGACGGCGACGAGCATTCGGCGCTGAACGCGCGCGTGCGCGTCGATCCACGACGGATTCCCACGCTCGTTCCGGGACGGCGCTATGCCGCGGCTGCGGGGCACGATGACGTCGAGGCGATGTTCGGTGCAGGCTGGGCGACGCCTGAGACGACCGGCGTTTGGAGCATCACGTCGCCCGCGCACCTGGTCTTTCGCGTCGACGCCGACGGCAGCTATGCGCTCGCGGTCGACGTCGCCGGCTATCGGGTCGCAGAGCGCGACGCAGCGATGCGCATCGAGATCGACGGAGCGGAAGTACTCGTGCAGACGCTTCCCCAACTACCTGCCCGATTGCTCACGTCGGCCGCCATGTTGCACGCGGGGCGTCCGATCGACGTGACGCTGCACGTGTCGAACTTCTTCACGCCGGCCGAGCACGGCATGCCCGACGCCCGCCGGTTGGGGCTGCACCTCATCGGGCTCACGCTCGTTCGGGAGCGCTGACGCGGGGCGCGATTACGTCTCGATCAGCAACCCCTTGTAACGCTCGCGCAGCTCGCGCTTGAGAAACTTTCCCACGCCGGTTCGCGGGATCGCGTCGATGAACAGCACGCGGTCCGGCGTCTGCCACTTCGCGAGCTTGTCGGCGAGCCAGCCGCGCACCGCATCCTCGTCGGCGTCGTGTCCTTCGCGCAGCACGACGGCCGCGACCGGCCGCTCCTGCCACTTCGGGTGCGGTACGCCGAACACGCACGCTTCCTTGAGCGCCGGGTGCCCCATCAGCACGTTCTCGACCTCGACGGACGAGATCCACTCGCCGCCGCTCTTGATGAAGTCCTTGACGCGGTCGACGACCTCGATGTAGCCGTACTCGTCGATCGTGACGACGTCGCCGGTGTGGAACCAGCCGTCGGGCTCGACGGTCGTCGCGGTCGCGCTCGGATTGTTGTAGTACTCCTTCGTCACCGCGAAGCCGCGCACGAGCAGCTCGCCGCGTGACGTGCCGTCCGCCGGCACCTCGTTGCCGTTCTCGTCCACGATGCGATGCTGGACGATCGGCACGAAACGCCCCTGCTTGTACCGTTCGTGCTTTTGTGTCTCGGGATCGTTTTCGAGCGCCGCGACGTCCCGGCTGACCGTGCCGATCGGCGACATCTCCGTCATGCCCCACGCGTGGATCGCCTCGATCCCCATCGCGTTCAAGTCGTCCATCAGCGACTTCGGCATCGCCGACCCGCCGATCACGATCTTCTCGAGATGCGGAAGCGTCTTGCCCTGCGCGCGCAGCATGTCGCGCACGCCCATCCACACCGTCGGGACGCCGGCGGAGTACGTCACCTTCTCGCTCTCGCACAGCTCGATCACGCCGGCCGGATCGAGACGCTCCATCGGCATGATGTAGTCGGCGCCGATCATCGGGCAAAGGAACGGCGTGCCCCACGCGTTGACGTGGAACATCGGCACGATCGGCAGCATGCGATCGCGTTCCGTGATGCCGAGCGAGTCGGCGAGACCGCTTGCGAGGGCGTGGAGAAACGTCGAGCGGTGCGAGAAGAGCACGCCCTTCGGATCGCCCGTCGTCGCCGACGTGTAGCACAGGATTGCGGCCGCGCGCTCGTCGACGTCCGGCCAGTCATAGGTGTCCGGCTCGCGGGACATCAGCGTCTCGTAGTCGAGCGCGCCGTCGAACGGTTCGGCGGACGGGCCCATCTGCACGAACGTGCGCGCGGCGTTCGGGCCGAGCGCCGCGGCCGCTTTGATCGCCTTCACCAGCGAACCGTCGTAGAAGACGTGCGTGTCGCCCGCGTGGTCGAGCACGAACGCCGCCTGGTCCGGAAAGAGCCGGATGTTGACGGTGTGGAGGACAGCGCCGATCATCGGGACGGCGTAGTACAGCTCGAGGTGACGGTGCCCGTTCCACGCGAACGACGCGACGCGTTCGCCGGGCCGCACGCCCAGCGTGCGGAGCACGTTCGCGAGCTGCGCGACGCGCTTGCCGAACTCGGCGAACGTGAACCGGCGAATCTCCGGCCCGTCGCGCGAGATGATGCGCTTGCGCGCGTGCACGCTCGTCGCGTGCTCGAAGATCGCGCGGACGCCGAGCGGCATATCCGGCATGGTGGACGGAAGCGCCCCGCCGAGCGCGTGCGGTACGGTGGTCGTCACGACAAAAGTCTACGCCAGGAGCGACGCGAGCGCCTCGCCGAGGTCCGGGTGGGCGAAGCGGTATCCCGTCTGGACCGTCCGTTCCGGAATCACGCGCTGACCCTCGTTCAGCATGATCGCGCCCTCGCCGAACAGCACGCTTCCGGCGAACGCCGGCACCGGCACGAACGCCGGTCGCTTCACCGTCCGCGCGAGCGTCTCGGTGAACGCGGCGTTCGTCACCGGGCTCGGCGTCGTCGCGTTCAGCACGCCGTCCGCGCCGTCGACCGCGTGCAGCAGCACGCCCACCTCGTCGTCGATGTGGACCCACGAGCTCCACTGGCGACCCGATGCGAGCGGGCCGCCGAGTCCCAGCCGGAACACCGGCAGCAGCTTCGCCAGGATGCCGCCTTCCGGCCCGAGCACGAGGCCGGTGCGGACGATCGCCAGCCGCATGCCGAGGTCGCGAGCGCGCATCGCTTCCGCCTCCCACGCGACGCACAAACGCGCCAGGAAGTCGTTCCCGGGTCCGCTCGATTCGGTGAACGTCTCCGACGCGCTCGTCCCGTAGTAGCCGATTGCCGAGCCCGCGACGTACGCGCGCGGACGGTCCGCCATGCCGCGCAGCGCCTCGAGGTAGTCGCGCGTCGCGTCGACGCGCGACGCGCGCATCTCGTGTTTCGCCGCGTCGGTCCAGCGTACGGACACCGGCGCGCCCGCGAGGTTGACGGCGACGTCGCTACCGGCGCTCGCCGCCGCCGCGCGTGCCGGATCGCGGACCGAGGCTTCGACGACGTCGTCCCCGCGCCGGCGAAGCGCCGCGCACAGGCGGCGTCCGATGAAGCCGCTGGCGCCGAGGACGGTCACTCGCACGTCGTGTCGAATCTCCGGAGGTGCTCGGGAACGTTCAGGCGCTGCGAGCGATCGCGGCGCTGATGGTCGTCGTCGTCCATGCGTACGCGGTCGAGTCGACGTATCTTCCCGGGCGGCCGTGGACGACGCCCTTCCACGTGCTCGGTACGTTCGGCGTCGACCTGTTCTTCGCGATCAGCGGCGTCGTCATGCTCGTCTCCACGGCGACCTGGTTCGGCGAACGGTCCGCACCGCGCCGGTTTCTCGTCCGGCGCGCAACGCGCATCTACCCGCCGTACTGGGTCGTCACCGCGCTCGTGCTGCTCGCGTACGTCGCCGCGCCCGCGGCGACGGGCGAGCACCGCAGCGCGCGTCCCGAGGTCCTCGCGTCGTTTCTCGCGCTGCCGCAGCCGGGAGAGCCGCTGCTGGTCGTCGGCTGGACGCTCACGTACGAGCTCGCGTTCTATGCGGTGTTCGCGTTCGCGCTGCGATTCCGGCGCGGCGCGTTGCCGATCGTCACGGTCGCGTGGCTGCTCGCCGCGATCGCGATCGGCGCGCTGGGACCGCATGCGAATCCCTGGGTGCGCGTGCTCGGCAGCTGGTTCAACCTCGAGTTCGCGTTCGGCATGACCGTCGGCGCGCTCGTGCTGCGTGACGCGTTCGTCGCACCGCGCACGTTGACGGCGGCCGCGCTCGCGCTGATCGTCGCGGTGTGCGTCGTGACGGCGTACTCCGGACGCGAGTTTCTCGAGGTCGCGTGGTGGCGTCCGTTCGCGGTCGGGCTGCCGATGGCGCTGCTCGTCTACGCGGTGCTCGGGCTGGAGCGGCACGGTCTGCTCGCGCCCGCGTGGCTGCGCGCGCAAGGCGATGCGAGCTACGCGCTCTACCTCTGGCACGTGCCCGTGATCGGCGCGATCGGGCTCGCGCTGCATCGCGTGCACGCGCACGGCACGCCGGCGCGCATCGCGATCGTGTTCGGCGGCTACGCGCTCGCGATCGCGTTCTCGTTCGTCGCGTACCGCTGCATCGAACGCCCGCTGCTCGCGCTGACGCGCCGCTACTTCGAGAGCACGTCCACGAGCACCGGACGCAAGGCGGTCGCCCACACCTCGTAGCCCGCGGGCGAAGGATGCAGACCGTCCGGCATGAGCCCCGGCAGCAGCGCGCCGGACCCATCGACGAAACCGGGTCCGGCATCGACCCACCGAACGTGGTCGCCGTCGGCGAGCGTCGCGATTCGTGCGTTGACGTCCGCCGCCTTCGCGCGCAGCGGATCGTCCGGCGTCCCACGCGGCAAGATCGCGTTGAGCACGACGACGGCGTTCGGCAGCTTCGCGCGCACGGCGCCGACGATCGCAGCGATGCCGCGCGCGACGTCGTCGGGCGTCGCAGTGGCGAGGTTGTTCGTGCCGGCCATCACCACGACGACGCGCGCGCCGCTGCCGTCGAGCTCACCGTTCTGCACGCGCCACAGCACGAATTGCGAGCGGTCCCCGGCGATGCCGAAGTCGACGACGTTCCCGAGCGGCGCGATGCGCGCGTCCCAGACGTCGCTCGCGCGCGTGGCGAAGAATGCGACGATCGAGTCGCCCAGAAACAGCACGTCGATGCCGCCTTGCCGGGCGCGCGCCGCGAACTGCTCGTGCTCGTCGAGCCATGCCTGCGTGCCCCACGGCCGCGGCGCGGCGATCCACGGCGCCGCCGACGGCTCGGGCGTGGGCGACGGCTGCACGACCGCGGGCGGCGTTTGCACCCCGCGCGCGCTTCCGGTTAGGGGCGCGGGCTCGCGTGCGGGCTCGGGCTGGTGTTGTTGGACGTCGACCCGGGGTTGTTCGGAAGCTCGCCGCCGGCGCCGGCGGCGCCCGTGTTGCCTTGGTTACCGGCACCGGGCGACGTGTTGCCGCCGCTCGCCGGCGGCATGCCCGGCGCGTTCGTGCTCGCGGGACGCGGCGCGACTGGGCCCGGCGACGAACCCGCAGCGTTCGCCCCGGCGGCGCCGCCGTTCGTGGGCTGGAATCCGGGCGCGGCGGTGCCCGCAGGCCGCGGACGCGCCGGCGTCGTCGTCGTACGCGAGCGGCTCGCCGTGCCGGTTCGCGAGCCCGTCGGCTGGAAGCCGGGTGCGGACGTCCCGGCGGGCCGCGGCGCGATCGCCCGTCCGGTGCCGGTGCGGTTCAGCAGGCTCCGGGTCCCGGAGCCGTTGCTCGTCACCGCACGGATCGGCCCGCGGCAGACGAACCGGCCGCGCCCTTTGCCGTAGCGCGGGTTGCCTCTCGAGACGTACGTCTTCGAGCCCGTCGCCTGCCAGACGAGCGGCCCGCGTGCGCCGGTGCACTGCATCATCGCTCCGCTCGGGGTCGCCGCGACGCCGAACGCCGTCGACGCGGCGACGAATGCCAGCGCGGTTACCCCGCACAAGAATGTCTTCACGAGTCCCTCCAGACGGATGATTGCCTGCAGGCCGCATTCCTCTCGGCACGCGGCCCTAAGCGCGCAGCGCCCGCTCGGTTGACGCTAAGGATCGTGCGGCCCGGCGCCGAACATCGAAGCAGATGCCGACCAGCGCCATCGATATGTGCGTCTTCATCTTTGCGTTTGCCGCGTCGTTCTTGCTCGCGCAGAAGCGTCCGGTGCTTGCGCTGTCGACGCGTGCCCTGCTCGCCGTGCTGCTCGGCCTCGCGCTGACGTACGCGCTCGGCGAAGGCGCCTGGTATCGCCCGTACGCCGGCGCCGCGACGCTGATCGCGAACGCTCTGTTCATCGCCTTCGCGGCGATCGATTTCCGCAGCTGGCAGAAGCGCCGGCTGGGCGACGGCGGCTAGCGAAGCTACCCTCCTCGAGCGCTCAGCCCAACGCGCTGAGCAGCGCGGCGCTCTCGCCGTCGAGCCGCTGCTCGAAGATCTTCGGGTGCGTGAGGTAGAAGATGCACATCGCTTCGACGAGGAAGCGGTGGCGCGCGGTGTGCGCGAGCCCGCGCACGCGTCCGGCCGTCGCGCCGACGAGCTGCCGCAGTCGCGTGACCGCTTCCGCGCTCGACGCATAGCACGCGACGAAGTTCAGCTCGCCGTGCTCGCGGTCTTCCGCCTGATCGATGAAGTAGTCGAGCAGGATGTGCACCGCCGACACGCCGGGGAAGTATGCGGCGAGCGTCGCGTCGACCTCGCCCGCGTCGAAACGGTCCCGCGCCGCCAGCTCGATCAGCGCGAACACCGGCAGCGACGAGCCGCACGCGGCGGCGAACTCCCACCATGCGAGCCCGGGGAAGCGTTCGCGGTTTCGCGCGTACCATGCGTCGCATGCGCGCTCGCGTTCCCCTGCGGGACGGTGCTTGAGCGTCTGCAGATCGGCGTAGTACCGCGCGACCTCGACCGCGCGGTCGCGCACCTGCGCGTAGTTCGGCAGCGTGCGCAGTCCCGCGCGCGTCGCATCGACCAGCGAGCGAAGATACCCGCCGTCGTCGCCGTGCGGCCCGTCCCGATAGTAGCTGGTCGGAACGCGGCGCTCGTCCAGCGCGTCGATCAGCGCGCCGTGGAGCGTCGCGTACGCGCGCCCGGGGACGCCGGGGAGCCGGTCGCACAAGTTGTCGAGATAGTCGTAGATGGTCTCGAGCGAGGCAACGATGTCGACGTACCGGCGTGCCTTCGCGCGCGGCATGAACGTCGCGAGAATGCAGCCGCCCTGCACGTGATACGCCTTGCCGTCGATCGACGCGAGCGCTTGTTCGCGCAGCGCGTCGGACGGGATCGTCTGCGCGCGCAGCCGGATCGCCGCGAGCGCGCGGTCCGCATGCGGCAGCACGGTCGTCAGATAGCGCGCCGTCGCGAGCCAGCCGCGCGGACCCGAGCGCGATCAGGCGGCGGACGCGATCCGGGCGCGTGAACACGGCCGACAGCGTGCGCCGGAGATCGCGCGAGAGGACCGCGGGCGTCTTCATCGCGATGCGGCCTAGATGCCGCCGACGAAACGGCCGGGCGCGAGCACGCCGCGCGGATCGAACGCTGCCTTGACTGCGCGCATCACGTCGATCGACGAGGGCGGCGCGCCCCACGCGTCGACCTCGCGCGCGGCGCCGGCCGCGACCACCGTCGCGCGTCCCAGCACCGCGCGAACCTGCTCCGCATCCTCGCGCGTGCGCACGACGACGTCGCCCGTGCGCAGGTCCGCGATCGTCTCCGCGCCCGCGAGCGCGGCGCGCACGTTCTCCGCGCGCGCCGCGGCCTCGGACGGAAGGCCGCGCGCGATCAGCGTGACGTCGTCCGCGAACGCGGACGACGCGTACGCGTCGATCGTGCTCTGAAATCCGCGCGCCGCGTCCGCGCCGTCGAGCAGCCGCGTCTCGGAGATGCCGGCCGCGCCGAACACCGAGCGGAGCTCGCGGGTCGTGCGATCGACGACGGGCTCCGACCCTTCGAGCAGCGCGACGATCCGCGACTGCGCGGGCCCGAGCGCATCGCGAAAACCGTCGAGCACGAGCAGCGCCGCCGGTTCGAACGACAGCGCGAGGGCGTGGGCGATCGCGCGCTCGCGGATGTCGGAGTCGAACGGCGCGACCGCGACGCGACGGACCGCGGGCGCCGGCAGCACCTTGAAGTTCACACGCACGAGCGCACCGAGCGTGCCGTGCGAACCGGCATACAGCTTCGCCATGTCGTAGCCGGTGACGTTTTTGACGACCATCCCGCCGCTGCTCGCGAGCGTTCCGTCGGCGAGCGCGATCGTCGCGCCGATGACGAGGTCGCGCGCGCGCCCGTATGCGGCGCGCCGCGGTCCCGCCCAGCCGGCGGCGAGCGTACCGCCCACGGTCGCGCGCGCCGGGAACGGCGCGTCGAGCGGAACGAATTGACCGTGCTCCGCGAGGGTACGTTCGAGCGCGCTCAGCGTCGCGCCGGCGCCCAGACCGATCGTCAGCTCGTGCGGATCGTAGGCGGCGATGGCATCGAGATTGCGCGTGCTGATCGCGACGTCGTAACGCGACGGCGCGTTCGCCGCACGCTGCAGCGTACCGCCGCCGTACACGACGACGGCGTCACCCGCGTCGGCCGCGTCGCGCAGCGCGGCCGCAAGGTCCGCCGCGTCCGCCGGCTCGACCGCGCGCGCCGGCGCCGTACGGCCGATCGCGAACGCGGCCGGATTCGTACCGCGCCGCGCACGAGGACGCTTCGCGATCATCCGGCGTGCGCGGGCACGGCGGGACGCGACACCTCGCCGCAGATCGCGCCAGTCGGAAAAATCTTGTCGGGGTTGAACGCGCGCGCCGGGTCGAAGACCTCGCGCAGCTTGCCCATCGCGGCGAGGTCGTCCGTCGAGAAGACGAGCGACAACGTCTCGCGCTTCTCGTAGCCGATGCCGTGCTCTCCGCTGATCGTGCCGCCCATCGCGATGCACGTGCGCAGGATCTCCGTGCCCGCATCGATCACCGCTTGCACCTCGCGCGGATTCCGGCGGTCGAAGATGAGCAGCGGATGGAGGTTGCCGTCGCCGGCGTGAAAGACGTTTCCGACCGGCAGCCGGTGCTCGCGCGCGATCTGGTCGATCGCGTGCATCACCGCAGGCAGCCGCGTGCGCGGCACGCACGCGTCCTGGATGTAGTAGTTCGGCGCGATGCGCCCGATCGCGCCGGCAGCGCCTTTGCGCGCGGCCCAGAGCGCGTCGCGTTCCGCGGCGTCGCGCGCCGCGCGCCACGACAGCGCGCCGTGGTCGCGCGCGATGCGCGCGATCGCCGCTTCGCCGGATGCGACGTCCTCGTGCGCGCCGGCGATCTCGACCAGCAGCACCGCGCCCGCGTTTTCGGGATATCCCGCGTGATAGTGCGCCTCGACGGCACGCGTGATGAGCGCGTCCATGATCTCGAGCGCCGTCGGAACGATTCCCGCGCCGATGATCGCCGACACGGCGTCGGACGCGGACTCGACGTCGGCGAACGCGGCGACGCACACGCGCACGGCGTCCGGCAGCTTCATGAGGCGGACGTCGATCTCGGTCACGATCGCGAGCGTGCCTTCCGAGCCGACGAGCACGCCGGTCAGGTCGTAGCCGGCGATCGTCGATCGACGTGCGATGCACCTCGCCGTTCGGGTCGACGTACTCGACGGCGAGCACGTGGTTCGTCGTCGTGCCGTACGAGAGGCAATGCGGCCCGCCGGCGTTCGTGCCGACGTTGCCGCCGATCGTCGAGATCTTCTGACTCGACGGATCGGGCGCGTAGAACACGCCGTGCCGCGCGACCTGCGCGGACAGCTGCAGGTTGATCAGACCGGGCTGCACGCGCGCGCGGCGGTTGCGCACGTCGAGCTCGATCAGCCGGTTCATGCGCGCGAACGACACGACGAGACCGCCGCGCGACGGTACGGCGCCGCCGCACAAGCCCGTTCCGGCGCCGCGCGGAACGATCGGTTCGTGGTGCTCGCGCGCGATGCGGACGGCGATGCCGATCTCTCGCGCGTCGCGCGGAACGATCGCTGCCGACGGGAGCCGGTCCTCGGAGTACGCGTCGAAGGCGTAGACGGCCAGGTCTTCCGGCTCGGTACGCACGACGTCGGGACCGAGCGCGTCCCCGAGGCGCGACGCGAAGGCGGAGACGGCCATGATTCGTTGCCCTACGGAGGGCGCTCGCGGAGTTCCTGGAATCCGCCTGCTCGGTGTTCTTCTGGAAGAGGTGGACGCATCAGCGTTCCCGCGGGCGCCGGCCGGTGGTGCGCGCGACGATCACGGAGACACAGCGCGCGAGCTACCGCGCGACGGTCGAGTTTCCCGTCGTGTACGTCGTCGACGGTCGCGCCGGCATGCGCGGCGCGACGGCCGAGGGACTGTCGGTGAACGGCTTCCGCATCTCCGGCGACGAGGATCTGCCCGAAGGCACGGTGCTCGAGCTGCGCTTCACGCTGCCCAACGAATTGATCCACGGCGTGCACGTCGAGAAAGAGATCGTGACGCTCACGCCGCGCGGTCGCGAGACGAAGAAGATCATGGTGCCGCCCGAGCCGTTCGCCGAGATGCGCGTGCGCGCGAAGGTGCTGCTGGCCTACTTCAACGTGCGCCGCCGCGCGATCGGGCACAGCGTGCAGTTCGTCGACATCGTCGAACGCACGCAAGAGGAGATCCAGCGGTTCATCCACGTCTGGCAGCTGCACGTGATCCGCGAGCGCGCGGCGATGCGCGGCGAATGAAACGGACCGTATCCGGCGACTACTCCGGACAGATGTGGCGCGTCACGCGCGGTTGACCGTCGTTCAGTAGAGCAGATACCTCGCGCGCAACGCGCTGAACGCGCGGAGCCCGGGTTGCCATGCGCCGACGATCGCGTCCGGCGGCGCGCCGCCGGTCAGGGCGAGGCGCACGGCGTCCGTGCCCCAGTCGCGGTCCATCACGTGCGCGTTCGATACGTGCAGCTTGCCTTGCGCGCGCGCCGCGGCGAGGAGCTCCACCGCCGTGCGGACGCTGGGAAACGCGTGCGGGTCCGTCACGGTGAGGGACACGCCGTGCAGCGTCTTGCCCGCCCAGAATCCGCGCGCCGGCGACCAGTCCGCCGGCTCGAACTCGATGCCGGGGATCGCGCGCGTCGCGAGCGCGTCGCGCATCGCTTTCGCGTCGAACTCGTAACCGCCCGCGTACTCGAACGGCCGGTCCGTGCCGACGCCGTTGTTCACGCCCGCGTCGTCGCACAGGCCCGTCGCGAGGTAGACGAGCGTCGTGCGCGCGTACGGCATGTTCGGCGACGTCGGAATCCACCGTAGCCCGGTTTCGCTCCACACCATGTCGCGCGTCCAGCCCTCGACCGGTAGCACGCGAAGCGTGCAGCCGATGCGGAAGTGGTCGTTGAACATGCGCGCAAGCTCGCCGACCGTCATGCCGTGGCGCTCCGGGATCGGATAGAGTCCGACGAACGACGCGTATTTCGGCTCGAGCACCGGACCGTCGATGAGCACCCCGCCGACCGGGTTGGGACGGTCGAGCACCCAGACCTCTTTGCCGTACTCCGCCGCCGCTTCCATCACGTACGCCATCGTCGAAACGTACGTGTACGGACGCGCGCCGACGTCTTGGATGTCGAACAGCATCACATCGATGCCCTCGAGCATCGCCTTGGTCGGATGCCGGGTCGCGCCGTAGAGGCTGTGCACCGGCAGTCCCGTGCGTTCGTCGACGGACGATGCGACCGTCGCGCCCGCCGTCGCGACGCCGCGGATGCCGTGCTCGGGGCCGAACAGCGCCTTGACGTCGATCTGCGGATTGCGGTGCACCGCGTCGACGAGCGCTTCGCCCGTCGAGAGGACGCCGCTCGGGTTCGTCACGATGCCGATCGTGCGTCCGCGCAGCTCGCGCCAACCGTCGGCGACGAACGCGTCGTCGCCGAGGCGAACGCGCGGCGGCGCCGCGCGCGCCGCCGCCGGCGCGGCGCGCCGCGGCGGCCGCCGACGCGACGAACGTTCCGCGGCGCATCAGACGAACTCGGGACGCACGGAGGGCGGAATGAGACCCGCGCGCGCGGACCGCTCGAAGAACTCCGCAACGGCGGCGATCCCGTCGTCACCGACGTCCTCACTGTAGCCGTTGACGTACAAGCCGATGTGCTTGCGCATGACGTCGTCGTCCATCTCGAACGCGTGCTCGCGCACGTACGCGATGATCTCGTCGTCGCGCTCGCGCGCGAAGCGGAGGCTGCGGCGGATCGCGCCGTCGATCGCGCGCGCCTCCTCGAGCGGGACGTCGCGCCGCACGAGGATCGCGCCGAGCGGGATCGCGCCGCCGGTCTCGCGTTCCCACCAGTCGCCGAGGTCGATCACTTCTTCGAGCCCGGCGTCGGAGTACGTGAACCGCGACTCGTGGATGATCAGTCCCGCGGCGACGTCCTCGTTCGCCACCGCGTCCACGATGCGGTCGAAGCGCATCTCCTTGACCTTCGGCTCGCGTCCGAGCGCGAGGCGCAGGAGCGCGAACGCGGTCGTCATGCGGCCGGGGATCGCGAACGTCGCATCGCCGGCGAAGTCCGTCAGCACGGGTGCGCGCGTGTCGACGCCCGGCCGCGCGACCACCAGCGGTCCGCAGCCGCGGCCGAGCGCGCCGCCCGCACGGAGAACGCGGTATCGATCGAGGAGAAACGGGATAGCGCCGTAGCTCACCTTCGTGAGCTCGTAGCGTCCTTCGCGCGCCGCGACGTTCAGCGCCTCGACGTCGTCGAGCACGGCGTCGACGTGCGGCGCGCCGTCGAGCAAACCGTTCGCGAGCGCGGCGAAGATGTACGTGTCGTTCGGGCAGGGCGAGTACGCGAGCGTGTAGCGTTTCGCGGCGGTGGTGGTCGTCATACGTGCAACAGAACGTCGAGCAGTGCGTCGAGCGTCGCAACGGCCGCCTCGGCGCCGGCGCGGAAGTTCCACCCGTTCGATTCCCGTTCGCCGACGAGGTTCGAGACGCCGCGAATCTCGACCGCCGGCACGCCGGCGAGCTGCGCCGCGCGCAGCACCGCGAACCCTTCCATCGACTCGACGTCGGCACGGAACCGGTGCGCGAGCACGAGCGCGCGGGACGTCGTGCTCGTCACGGTGGCCGACGTGACGCCGCGACCGACGATCACCGGCACGACGCCGGCCAAGAACGGCTGCAGCAGTCCCGGGTCGGATTCGACATGGCGCACGAGCTCGAGGCCGGCCGGCAACGGGAATGCCGTGCCGTCCTCCAGGCCGAGCTCCGCGTAGTCCTCTCGCGAGCACACGACCGCGTCGCCGACGGTGCAGCGGTCGCGAAAGCCGCCCGCGATTCCGGCATTGATCACGGCGTCATAGGAGCCGCGCGCGAGCGCGCGCAGGGTGCCCGCGGCCGCTTCGATCGGACCGACGCCCACCGCCGCGACCTCGACGCCGTTGCGCGGCGCCAGCGTTTCGAGCTCCTGCCCTACCGCGCAGACGACGAGGATGCTGACGGCGGCACCAGATGGGACACGGGCGTCATCGCACGCCGATGAACTTGTGCGTTTGCAGCGAGAGCCGCAGCCGCGCGGGATCGCGCTTCACCGCGTCGACCGCGAGCGCGACGTTCGCCGGCTTGTTGCCTTCGGGCTGCAAGAACATCGGCGTCGACTGCGGGAAGGCCGCGAGCCATTCCTCCGGCACGCGCCCGTCGACGATGAGCTTCGCTTCGTTCGCGCGGCGCGCCATCTCCGGCGCGAGGCGCTCCTTCGGCGAGACGGTCAGCCAGACGTCGTCCGGCAGCGCGGTCGGGATCGTGCCGTTCGACTCGACGTGCACGCGCCGGCCGCCCGCGCGCAGCGTGTCGATCAACGCCGTCGCTTCGCGCTGTGCGAGCGGCTCGCCGCCGGTGAGGATCACCATCGGGCACGCCGCGCCTTCGTCGCGCACGCGCGCGATCACGCCGTCGACGCTCGCGAAGAACTTCAGCGCGTAGTCCGTATCGCAGAACGAGCAGCTGAGGTTACAGCCGGCGAGACGGACGAAGACCGCCGGTGTGCCGGTCCACGTCCCCTCGCCTTGGACGCTGTAGAAGATCTCCGCGAGCTGCAGCAACGCGCTCCTAGTAGCCGGCCTGACGGCGCGAGCTGAGCACTTGCACCGTCACTTGCGCTCCCTGCGGGATCGTGACGTTCGCGCGGTTGTTCCGCGCGACCATGTAGCCGCCCGCGGCGCCGACGAGACCGCCCGCGTTCGTGCCGATCGCCTTGCCGAGGATGTTGCCGACGATCATGCCGGCGACGGCGCCGCCCGCTTCCTTGAGCGCGTTGTTCTTGGTGTTCACCTGCACTTGCGTGACGCGGCCGTCGACGGCGTACGAGCTGCCCGAGCGCGTGTGCAGGCGATCGAAGCAGAGCTGGATCGAGGCGTTGCGGCCTTGTCCGGCCTTCTGCACGTCGCAGACGTGCCCGTAGAGCGTGGCGCCGTTGATGTCGTTGTCCTGCGAGTGGACGCCGCCGATCGAAACGCGCTGACCGAGTTGCGCGCTCGCCGAGTCGAGATTTTGGTTCATGTAGCCGTACAGCATCGTTCCGGGCCCGACGGCGGCGGATGCGGCGAGCGGCGTCACGGCGAGCACGGAAGCGAAGATGATGGAAAGCGTGCGGATCATGCGGGGTAGCTCCTGTCTTTTCGAGTCGAGTCGGGGACTTCGAGCGCTTACCCGCTCAAAGGATCGCCCTCTCTGAGAACGACGGAGGAGGTCGGAGTCTCCCACAGCGTGAGCTCAGCCAGTCCGCGAAGTTCGCGCGCCAAGCGCTCCCATGCCCACAACGCGATGCGTTCGGCCGTCGGGTTCTCGATCAGCTCGTTCAGCGAGCGGTGGTCGAGCTCGGCGATCACGCTTGCGCGCACGACACGCGAGACGACGTCGAAGTCCTCGATCATGCCGGTCGCGGGGCCCTGCGCCTGCAGCGGCCCTTCGATCGCGACCTCGAGCCGGTACGAATGACCGTGCAAGCGTCCGCACTTGCCGGGATGATGCGGCAGCACGTGCGCGGCCTCGAAGCTGAAGGACTTGCGAATTTGCACGGACGACGGGTTTCGCCGTGACGACGAACCGCTCCCGACCGGTCGGTTGTCGGGTTCAGCGTTTGTCCGGCTTCGGCTTTTTCTTTTCGGCGATCTTCTTGCGGACCGCTTCGGTGCTGTCTTTGACCTTTGCAGAGGCGGTTCGCGTTTGTCCGGTCTTGCGTGCCTGCTTGCGCTCTTCGCGGTTCTGCGCCCGCTGCTCCTTACGCTCGCCTTCCGCAGCGATCGCGTCGGCTGCCCACGTCGGCTTCGCGCGTTGACGTTCCTCGAGCGACTGCAGGTAGCTCTCGTTGCCTTCGCTCACGGGAATCTTCGCGAGCGTGAGCTGCTGCCGCATCTGCGCGGCGCCGACACCGCTGAAGATGCCGTCGCCGGAGATCGGGTACAGCTGGCCGCCGTCTTCGTGCGTGCTGTACGTGCGGCGTTCGCTGCGCGCGATCACGTTTGGATCGGATCCGGGCGGTAGGGGCGTGTCGTCGGCGGCGAAGTGGTGGGTGACGGTGAACTCCGTCTGCTTCGTTGCCGGCTTCGGCGTATGCGTGACGTTCTGCGGAAACGCGCTTGCGTCGTTGCTCTCGTCGTTGTGCACCGCGACGTAGGCGCGGATGGCTCCGAGATCGAGCTCCTGCGTCGCCTTCGGCGCAAACGCAAACCCGGTCGCGCGCTCGGCCGTTTCGACGTGATGGTGCACCTGCTCGCTCCAGTGCTTCTCCGCCGACAACGACGGAAACGGCAGCGGGGACCGCCGCGCTGCGGGCAACGGATGCGCCTGACGTTCGACGTTCACCGTGCCGAATGCGTGATGCCGTCCTTCAGCTCCGGGCCCGGACGGAAGCACGTTGCTCGCGATCGGCTTGGGTGCCGGCGTCTCCGTCGCGCCGAGGGATTCGATCGCCGGCTCTTCGCGCTCGACATCTTGGCCGTACAGGTCCTCCCACGTCGCGGACACGTCAGCGCTTCGCGCGGCGCAGATGAATCGCGCTGTTGCGGTAGTCGAACCACATGTCGTACGTCCGCAGAAAATCCGTGCCGATGACGCCGTCGACGTCGTCCGCGCCCAGGTCGGCGTTCGCGATGTCGGCGGTGGCACCGCGCGTCCAGATGCCGCCCATCTCGAACGTCGGCACGCGCGTCGCCTCCGCCGTCGCGACGCCTCCCATGCCGCGCACGTGCGTCGTGCCGGCGACGCGGTCCGGCGAGAAATCCGCGCGGTCGGCGAACGACGTCTCGAACACGGTTCGGTTCGCGCCGGTGTCGATGATGACGCGGCCGTTTGCCGATCCCGCGTGCGCGACCGTCGTCGGAGTCTTGTCGTCCAGCGCGAGAGCGATGGTGCTCGTGTCCGAAGGCGCTCGGAACTTCTCCGGCGGCAACGCTTCGGCGATCGTCTTGCCGATGTCGAGGTGCACGATCGTGTCCGCGAAGAAGTCGAAGCCGAGCAGTCCGGCGACGTGCGTCCGCTCGCCGACGCGGAACGGCACCTTCACGACGCGCGTGACGACGCCGCGCATGCGCAGCCCGCCGATCGTCATCTGGGGTACGATCGCCGTCGACTCCGGGAACGAGCCCATCGTCGCGCCGACGTGCTTGCCGATCACGTCGAAGCCTTGCTGCTCCGCGACCGACGGGTCGATGAAGATGCCGGCGGCGCCGGAGTCGAGCAAAAAGTCGTAGGCCGCGCGCCCGACGATGACGCGCACGATCGCGAGCCCGTTCACGAACCGGACCGGCAGACGCACGGAGCTCTGCCGTTCGGGAAACTCGACCACGCGGCGCGACGGCGGCATGTCGACGTCGCGGAGATCGGGCGTCGTGTCGAGCGTCCGGCTGACGAGGATCTGCT
Organism: Vulcanimicrobiota bacterium; assembly: GCA_963841685.1. Classification (GTDB taxonomy): domain Bacteria; phylum Vulcanimicrobiota; class Vulcanimicrobiia; order Vulcanimicrobiales; family Vulcanimicrobiaceae; genus Vulcanimicrobium. Next base: position 597,914 of record CAWJDU010000001.1, on the reverse strand, counting down.
CGCGCTCGTTGCCGAGCGAGTCGACGGTCCGGACGCGCGACGGCTCCGGCACGCCGTCGAAGATCCGGTAGTCGTCGTACGTCGTCGTGTAGCGGCGCCGGCGCTCGACGTACTCGCGCCGCACGACGTAGCCGCTGCGCTTGTCGATGTAGAGCCACTCGTGCCGGCCGGCCGGCGGGTTCACCTCGACGACGTACGCGGCGAACGCAGGCGAGTCGCCGACGACGCGCACGTCGCGGTCGTCGCTCGCGTCGCGGAACGCATGCTCGCTCGCCGCATCGCGCTGCTCGTGAATGCCGGGATACGTGAACACGACCCCGTTGCGGTCCTGCTCCCAGTGGACGCCGCGCAGCACGCCGCGCTCGTACGTCACGGGGCCCAGGGCCGTCGACTCTCGCACGTCTTTCCCGAGCCGGTTGACGCGGAACGATCCGACCGTGCCCTCTTGAAAAAGACGCCAATCCTCGAGGACGGTCGCGGCACGTGTATGCTCGCGCAGGTGCGCGTGCTCGTACAGCGCGCGCACGCGTGCGAGCGTGGTGCTCGATGCGACGAGCCCGCCCGGTTCGTCGTCGATCGCGCCGATCGCCGGAGCGATCGTCGCGACCACGAGCGCTGCGAGTGCGCCGATCCCGGCGCGCGCCGTTGCGGTCAGAGGGCGCCCGACGGACCCATCGCCTCGAGCCGCCGCTTCAGATCGCTCAAGAAGCCGCTCGCGACCGCACCGTCGACGACGCGGTGGTCGAGCGACATGCACACGTTCATCATCGAGCGGATGACGATCGCGTCGTCGTCGCGCACGACCGGCCGCCTCACCGCGGCTTCCATCGTGACGATCGCCGGTTTGTCCCGGCACGAGGATCGGAGCCGAGAGGATCGCGCCGTTCGCGCCGGTGTTGTTCACGGTGAACGTGCCGCCGGCGAGATCGTCGGCGCCGAGCTTGCCGCGGCGCGCCTTGTCGATGAGCGCCCCCGCCGCGAGCGCGAGGCCCTTGACGGACAGCTTGTCCGCGTCGCGGATGACCGGCACGACGAGGTTGCCCTCGGCGGCGATCGCGATGCCGACGTTCACGTCGCGGTGGACGCGGATGCCCTCGTCCGTGAACGATGCGTTCATCAGCGGAAACTTCGCCAGCGACTCGACGACGCCGCGGATGAAGAACGGCAGCAGCGTGAGCTTCACGCCGTACGCGCGCTCGAACGCGTCCTTCTCGCGCGTGCGCCACGTCCAGACGTTCGTCACGTCGACCTCGACCATCGTCCAGGCGTGCGGAGCGGTGCGCTTCGAGTCGACCATCCGCTGCGCGATGATGCGGCGCGCCTGCGTCAGCGGGATCAGGTCGCCCGGCTGCGCGGACGTATACGCCGGCTTCGCCGTCGCCCGTGCGTGGCGGGCGACCGTCCGCCGCCGGAGCCGTGTCGTGCGCGTTGTCCGGCCGAGATCGTCGCGGCGACTCCCGCGCTGGGCCCCGCCTTCGCGGCGGCGAGGATGTCGTTCGCCGTGATGCGGCCGTGATCGCCCGTACCGCGCACGTGCGCGACGTCGATGTGGTGCTCGCGCGCCAAGCGCCGGACGGCGGGCGAGACGCGCACGCCGTTCGCGCGTGCCGGACGACGTGCCGTTCGCCGACGTCGAGCGCCGGCGACGACGTCGAGTCGACGTCGGCGTCGCGGACGGCGCGGTGAAACCGGGACCGCCGAGCCCGACGTTGCCGCCGGGTACGGGATCGTCCGCTGCCCTGCCGGTTCGCCTCCGCGTCGCGCGCGCCGCCCGCCGCGGCGGCAACCTGTTCGCTCGGCGAAGAGCTTCCCGCCGGCGCGGGCGTCTCCGCGGCCGCGCCCACCTCGTCGATGATCGCGATCGGCGCGCCGGTCGGCACCGTTTCGCCTTCCTTGACGATCAGCTCGCGGATCACGCCGGTGACCGGCGCCGGAACCTCGGCGTTGACCTTGTCCGTCGACACCTCGACGAACGCTTCGTACTTCTCGACCGAGTCGCCGGGCTTCTTGAGCCACTGCGCGACGGTGCCTTCGGTGACGGTCTCGCCGAGCTGCGGCATCGTGATCGTGGTCGGCATCGCTAGAACGTCGCCAGCGAACGCATCGCTTCGACCATCTCGTCCGTGGAGATCATGAACTCTTCCTCGAGCGGCATGGCGTAGCCCATCGCCGGAACGTCCGGACCGGCGAGGCGACGGATCGGCGCGTCGAGATCGAACAGCGCGTCCTCCGCGACCATCGCGCTGATCTCCGCGCCGATACCGCCGAACTTGTTGTCCTCGTGCACGATCATGAGCTTGCGCGTCTTGCGCACGGAGTCGAGGATCGTCGTCTTGTCCATCGGGCGGATCGATCGCAGATCGACGACCTCGACCGACACGCCGTCGGACTCGAGGCGATTCGCCGCGTCGAGCGCTTGGTGCATGTTGTAGCCGTACGACACGACGGTGAGGTCGGTGCCCGGCTTCTTGACGTCCGCCTTTCCGATCGGGATCGTGTAGTACCCGCCGGGCACCTCGCCCTTGACGCTGCGATACGTCTTCTTGTGCTCGAGAAACAGCACCGGATCGGGGCACTCGATCGCGGCGTTCAGCAGACCCTTGATGTCGGCGGGCGTCGACGGCGCGACGATCGTCAGCCCGGGCACGTGGTAGAACAGCGCTTCGATCGAGACCGAGTGCGACAGCGCGCCGCGGACGCCGCCGCCGTACGGCGTGCGGATCACGAGCGGACACGTGTAGTCGCCGTTGCTGCGGTACCGCGTCTTCGCCGCTTCGCCGACGATCTGGTTGAACGCGGGATAGATGAAGTCGGCGAACTGGATCTCGGCGATCGGACGCAGCCCTTCCATCGCCATGCCGACCGCCACGCCGACGATCGATGCCTCCGCCAGCGGCGTGTCGACGACGCGCTGCGGGCCGAACTCCTCGAGAAAGCCTTTCGTGATCAGGAAGACGTTGCCGCGTGCGCCGACGTCTTCGCCCATGATCAGCACGCGGTCGTCGCGCACGAGCGCGTCGTGCAGCGTCGTGCGCACGGCCTCGACGTTGGTCATCGTGACCGTCTGCTGGGTCGAAGCGACGGCGGTCATGAGCTCCACTCCTTCCACGGGCGGTAGTCGTCCGCGGTGATGTTGACGTAGAGCGACTCGACGCTCGGGTACGGCTGCGCTTCCGCCGCGTCCGTCGCCTCGTTCGTCTCGCGCAGCACGTCGGCTTTGAGCGCCTTGACGCTCGCTTCGTCGATGACGCCGGCATCGATCAGCACCGCTTCGAACCGCGGCACCGGATCGAGCTTGCGCCGTTCCTCGATGATCTCGCGCGAGCGATACGTGCGGTCGTCGTCGTCCGTCGAGTGCGAGAGGAAACGATAGCACTTCGCTTCGACGATGGTCGGACCGCCGCCCGAGCGCGCGCGCTCGAACGCCTCGTGCATCGTCGTGTACGTCGCGATCGGGCTGAACCCGTCGCAGACGACGCCGGGTATGCCGTAGCCGGGCGCCTTGTCGGCGACGTTGGCCACCTTCATCTGCATGTCTTGCGGGGTCGAGATCGCCCACTCGTTGTTCTCGACGAGGAACACGATCGGCAGGCTGTGGACCGCGGCGAAGTTGACCGACTCGTGCCACTCGCCTTGCGACGTCGCGCCTTCGCCCGTCGCGCAGAGCACGGCGCGGCCGTCCTCGCCGCGATATGCGATTGCGGCGGCGGCGCCGACCGCGTGCGTGCAGTGCCCCGCGATGATCGACGAGATCGACATGACGCCGAGGTCGCGGTTCGTGTAGTGGTTCGGGAACTGCCGCCCCATCGAGCGGTCCGTGCGGCGCGCGAACAGCGACGAGAGGATCTCGAACGGCGTCATCCCGACGCCGAGCGCGAGCCCGAGATCGCGGTAGTAGGGCACGAGGATGTCGGCGCCGCGCTTGAACGCGGCGGACGCGCCGGCCTGAACGGCCTCATGCCCTTCGGACCCGAGCGCGAACGGGATCTTGCCCTGACGGTTCAGCTGGAAGCCGCGGTTGTCGAGCTGGCGCTGCAGCAGCATGTTGCGCAGCATCGCGACGAGCTGCGCATCCTCGAGTCCCGCCCGGTCGAGCTCCCGTCCGCGTGCGGGCGCCGTTTTCGCCATGGAGTCGATCCCCTCGGATCCCGGAAGTGAGAACCGCGCTTACTCGCGCGCACGCAGGCACGACTCCTGCGGTCGGCCCGGCTTGCCCGCCGACGAGGAAAAGCGAGGGCCTTTTCCCAAGCAAGCCCGTCCGGGCGGCTCGACCGGCCGTCCACAGCTTCAAAAACTGGAGAGTTCGCGTATGGGCGCATTGCCTTCCAGCCGGCGCAACGCCGGCGTCGCCCGAGTTGTTGCCGCGGCGGTGCTCGCGGCATTCGCCGCGGGTTGCGGCGGCGGCGGCGGAAGCGGATCCCCCGTGCCCACGGCACCGGGCTTGCCGAGCTCCCACCAGCAGATCGCCACCGTGACGTTCACGATGCATTGGTCGTCCACGGGGACGTCGGCCGCCGCACGCGCGCCGAAGTACATTCCGGCGACCGCGCAAAGCGTCTGCGTCAGCGGCTCGTTGCCCCAGCAGCAGTGCATCAACCCGCCGACGACGACCCTGACATTGAACGCGTACGTCGGAAACGACAACTTCACGTTCACGACGTACGACGCGCCGAACGGCCAGGGAAATCAGCTCAGCCAAGTCACGGTCTCGCAGACGATCGTGTCGGGAACCGCGAACGCGGTGTCCGCCGTCCTGAACGGCATCGTCCACACGTTTGCCGTGAACCTGAGCAACGCGTCGCCCAACGCGGGGGTGCCGGCGACCGTCACGGTGGGTATCGCCGCCCAGGACGCCGACGGCAACGTCATCGTCGGCCCGGGGCAGTACAATGCACCGTTCGTCATCAGCGTGAACGATTCGACCAACAGCGGAACGCTGTCGCTCTCGAGCACCGTCATCAACGGGCCGGGCAACGACCGTGACGCTGACGTACAACGGCGGCACGCTCAACAGCGGTCTGCCGGGCGGACCCGTCGCGACGATCGTGGCGAACTTCAGCGGAAACACGCAGCAAACGGCGTTCACGCCGACGCCGACGTTCTATCAGTTCTCGATCCCGGTTTCGACGAACCGTCCGCAATGGATCGCCGCCGGCTCCGACGGCAACATGTGGTTCACCGAGAATCCGGGCGGTGCGGTTGCACGGATCACGCCGGCCGGCGTCGTCACCGAGTTCACGGTGCCGACCGCGAACGCGCAGCCGCAGATGATCATCGGCGCGTCCGACGGCAACCTCTGGTTCACCGAGTTTTCGACGACGCCGCCTCCCGGCACGAGCAAGATCGCCAAGGTCACGACGACGGGAACATTCACGGAGTACAGCACGCTGTTCTCGCCGCCGCCGCCCGACAATCCGCTCGGGCTCGTCGACCGGGGCGACGGCAACATCTGGTACGTCGCCAACGGATCGAGCCGTGTCGGCTTCCAGGGCATCAACTCGGGGGTCGCCGGTGAGACGAGCATCCCGACCGCGAATTCCGGGCCGTTCGGTATCGCGACCGCTCCGGACAACAACCTGTACTACACCGAGTCGGCCGTCGACAAGATCGGCCGCATCACGAACCTCTTCACGGCGCAGAGCGAGATCAGCCTCACCTCCGGTACGGTTCCGGAGTCGATCGTCCGTGGACCCGACGGCAACCTGTGGTTCACGGAGAACGGCACGGGCAACATCGGCCGTCTGAGCCCGAACTCGTTCTCGGTCACCGGCGAGTTTCCGACCCTGACCCCCAATGCCGGCCCCGTGGGAATCACCGTCGGCGCCGACGGCGCGCTGTGGTTCACGGAGAACGGACTCGATCGGATCGGCCGCATCACGACGGGCGGTACGGTCAGCGAGTTCGCTTCACCGGTCACCGGTCTCGGGTTGCGAGGCATCGGCGTCGCGCACGACGGGTCACTCTGGTTCGCGGAGCCGGGAACGGGCCCCAGTCCCGGGCGGATCGGAAAGCTGGTGTACTGATGAGCACGAAGAGCATGCAGCGCACGATGCGCATCCGTACCCTGTTCGCCGCGGCATTCGTCGCCGCGGCCGCCGCGGTTGCCGGATGCGGCGGCAACACGGTCACCGGACCGACGATCAACGCCACCACGACGCCGACGCCCGTCCCGACGGGCACGCCTGCGCCGACCAGCACGAGCGGCACGTTGTCGACGAACTCCGCGTCGTCGACGTCGCTCACCCTCGGACCGATCGGTCCGAACGGCAACACCGGGACCGTCGTCGCGCCGGCGTCGAGCTCGGGGTCGACGTTCACCGTCGTCTTCAGCCTGACGCTGCCCGCCAACATTCCGGCGCCGTCGGCGGCGCGCCGCCTGCCGAAGGACATCGGCGGCGCGAACCTCGTGCCCATCGCGTACTTCCAGATCACGACGAACCCGGGCACGACGCTGCCGAGCTGGCCCGGGTTCTCGTTCACGTTCGGGTCGTCGCAGACGCTGCCCGATCCGACGCACTCGTACGTCGCGGAGTTCGACCCGAGCAACCCGTCCGCGGGGTGGACGACGATCGAAGGTCCGGCATCCGCCTCCGGCGGCCTGTTCACGTGGACGGCCGCGCCGAACCCGGTGACGCTCAACGCGGGCAACCCGTATACGTTCGTGCTGTTCAGCACGACGTCGGCGCTCTCGACGCCGTCACCGTCGCCGTCTCCGTCGCCCTCACCGACGGCCTCGCCGACACCGACTCCGGCGCCGGGTAGTCTCGACCTCAGCACGAGCTCGATGAGCTTCACCGCGACGGGCGCGGCGAACGCGCAGCAGCTCACGGTGTCGGAGACGAACTACAGCGGGCCGTTCACGGTCACGACCGGGCCGACGAGCTCGTGCAGCGGTATCGTGTCGGTCTCCCCCTCGAGCGGCACTGGCCCGTCGCAGGTGTTCACGATCACGCCGGCGGCCCCCGGCAACTGCACGCTCGTCGTGAACGACAACGGCAACAACGCGCCCCAGTCCGTCGGCATCACGGTGACGACGACGACCGGCACGATCAGCGCGAAGCCCGGCACGCACTGAACGCGCCGAACCCTGCGAACCGCAGCGAGCCCGCCGTTCCGTGCGGCGGGCTCGTTGCCGTGCCCGCACACCGAAACGGGCGTTAGTCCGCAGGCAAGGGTGGGAAACCTATCGCTAATTCCACGCTTCACGCGGAGGACACACGTTCATGGCAGCAGCGAAACGCGGCGGTAAGAAAACCGCGCGCAAGGCCGGCGCGAAAAAAGCCGGCGCGAAAAAATCGGGCGCGAAGAAGAGCGGCGCGAAAAAGGCGGCGCGAGGAAAGCCGGCGCGAAGAAGAGCGGCGCGAAGAGGGCCGGCGCGGCGAAGAAGGTCGTCGGCTCGGTGCGCAAAGCGGCGACCGGCGCGGCGAAGAAAGCGAAGGGTACGGCGACCAAGGCCGTGCGCGGCGCCCGCAAAGCCGGTCAGACGATGGACCAGGCCGCCGACATGCTGAAGGCGGGTGCGGCGATCGTCGAAGCGGTCACCGAGAAGGTTCAGGAAGTCGCCCGCCGCGGCGGACGCCGCAAAAAAGCTACGCCGTAACGATCCGGGCGGCCCGTTCGAGTCCGAGCTTCGCGATCGACTCCTCGCGCATCTTGAACTTCTGAACCTTGCCGCTGACCGTCATCGGCCAGCCGTCGACGAACATGACGTAGCGCGGGATCTTGTAGTGGGCGATCTGCCCGCGACAGTACTCGCGCACGTCTTCTTCGTTCAGCGTCGCGCCCTCGTTGAGGATCACCCACGCGCACAGCTCCTCGCCGAAGCGCTCGTCCGGGACGCCGATGACCTGCACGTCCTTGATGGCCGGATGCGCGAACAGGAACTCCTCGATCTCGCGGGGGTACACGTTCTCGCCGCCGCGGATGACCATGTCCTTGATGCGGCCGCTGATGTTGACGTAGCCGTCATCGTCCATCGTCGCGATGTCGCCGGTGTGCATGTAGCGGTTGGCGTCGATCGCGGCGGCGGTCGCCTCGGGATTGTCCCAATAGCCGAGCATGACGCTGTAGCCGCGCGTGCAGAGCTCGCCCGGCGTATTGCGCGGCACGACGCGGCCCTCCGCGTCGACGATCTTGACCTCGACGTGCGGGTGCACGCGACCGACCGTCGCGGTGCGCTTCTCGAAGGGATCGTCGGTCAGCGTCTGCGTCGACACCGGCGCGGTCTCCGTCATGCCGTAGCAGATCGTCACTTCGGGCATGTGCATCTCGTTCTGCACGCGCTTCATCGCTTCGACGGGACACGGCGATCCGGCCATGATCCCGGTGCGCAGCGAGCGCAAGTCGAAATCCTTGAAATTCGGCAGCGACAGCTCGGCGATGAACATCGTCGGAACGCCGTACAACGACGTGCAGCGCTCCTTCTCGACCGCCTCGAGCGTCAGCTGCGGATCGAAGGTCCAGTTCGGGATGACGATCGTCGCCCCGTGGGTCGTGCACGCGAGGTTGCCGAGCACCATGCCGAAGCAGTGATAGAACGGTACCGGGATGCACACGCGATCGTGCTCGGTGTAGCGCAGGCCCTCGGCGATGAAGAACGCGTTGTTGACGATGTTGTGGTGTGAGAGCGTCGCGCCTTTCGGGAAGCCGGTCGTGCCCGACGTGTACTGGATGTTGATCGCCTCGTCGAACTGGCAGCGCGCGTTGCGCTCTGCGAGCGCGCGTCGTCGACGGCGCTCGCACCGGCGAGGTACGCGTCCCACGACGTCTCGCCCGCGGCGAGCGGCGTCGTCGCCGATGACGACGCCTCGCGCAGCATCGGCAGGCGTCGCGCGCACGTCACGCACCATCGCGAGGTATTCGCTGGTCTTGTAGCGGTCGAGCACGACGAGCGTGCACACGCCGCTCTGGCGCAGCGCGTACTCGAGCTCCGAGAGGCGGTACGCCGGGTTCACGTTGACCAGGATCGCGCCGGCCTTCGCGGTGGCGTACTGCACGATCGCCCACTCGATCGAGTTGGGCGACCACATGCCGACGCGCTCGCCATGCCGGACGCCCGCGGCGATGAACGCCTTCGCGAGCCGGTCGACCTCGGCGGTGAACTGCGCGTACGTCAGCCGCCGGCCCTGATGCACCGACACGACGGCGTCATTCTCGGGGAAGCGCCGCGCGATGCGGTCGAGGTTGTCGCCGATCGTTTCCCCGATGAGCGGCAGGGAGCTCGCTCCGTGCGCGTAGGAGAGAACATCCATCGTGGCTTCGCCCTTCGACAAGCTCAGGACGAACCCGTCGCGCTCCGCCGGCCGGCCGCGTCGTCGAGGCGGCCTCCGCACGAGGCGCGAACCCGCGCGCATGACCTCTTCCGCCACCGCGCCCCACGACGATCTCGTCGCGGTGCGCCGCCGTCTGCACGCACATCCGGAGCTGTCGATGGTCGAGCACGACACCGCGGCGTTCGTTGCGGACGAGCTGCGCGGGATGAAGCTCGACGACGTGCGGACCGGCGTCGGCGTCACCGGCGTGCTCGGCACGCTGCGCGGCGGCAAGCCCGGCCCGTGACGCTGCTCCGCGCCGACATGGACGCACTGCCGATCACCGAGCTGAACCAGGTGCCGTACCGCTCGCAGCGGACGGCGTGATGCACGCGTGCGGTCACGACGGTCACGTGTCGATCCTGCTCGCGGCGGCGCGCACGCTCGCCGCGCGCCGCGACGAGATCGCCGGCACGCTCGTGTTCTGCTTCCAGCCCGGTGAAGAAGGGCACGCCGGCGCGAAGAAGATGATCGAGGCGGGCGCGCTCGAGAACCCGCACGTCGAGCGCACGTTCGCGCTGCACCTCTTCAGCGGGCTCGACGTCGGCAAGATCGGCGTGCGCGACGGCGCGTTCTTCGCGTCGGCCGACGAGTTCGACCTGACGATCCGCGGCAAGGGCGGCCACGGCGCGATGCCGCAGCTGGCGGTCGATCCGGTCGCGGCCGGTGCCTACGTCGTCACCGCGCTGCAGACGATCGTTTCGCGCGAGATCGCACCGAAGGATCCCGCCGTCGTCACCGTCGGGCAATTCCTGAGCGGCACGACGTTCAACGTGATCCCGGACGAGGCGAAGATGAAGGGCACCGTGCGCGCGTTCGACCCGGACGTGCGCACGTCGATGCCGGAGCGCATGCGCCGCATCATCGCGGGCCTCGCGACGGCGCTGCGCTTCGACTACGACTTCGACTACCATTGGTCGTATCCGCCGACGGTCAACTCGCGCGCGATGAACGACGTGGTGCGCGAGCTGGGCCGTCGGGAGCTCGGCGCGGACAACGTCGTCGAGCACGACATCGTCATGTGGGCCGAGGACATGTCGTTCATGATGAACGAGCGGCCCGGCTCGTACTTCATCGTCGGCGCGCGCGGCGGCCTCGACACATCGTTCCCGCACCACAACGCGCGCTTCGACATCGACGAACGCGCCCTCGACGTCGGCTACCGCATGATGGTCGCGCTCGGGCTCGCCTAGGCGACCGCGAGCCTGGGCTTTCCAAGGCAAATCCCAGGCCGATCTCACGCTGCTCCTGAACCATTGCCAGGCGGCGAGCGTACAGTCGGCATGAGACCTTCCACAAGGAGTGACGCGTGTACGCACCCCAGCCGCTTCCCGTTTCCGCGCCCTTGGTCGTTCGCTTGATCGGCGTGCTCGACGCCGACATGATCGCCGCGTTCTCCGCGCTCGAGCGCGGCCTCGTCGGGCCGCGCGGCGCGACGGTCGGTCGTCGACGTCCGCGACGTCGAGGTGCTGGGCGAGCACGACGTGCTCGCGCTCGTCGAAGCGATCGCTGCGGCGCGCCGCGACGGCCGCGACGTGCGGCTCGATGCCCGCGGGCTGCACTGGCGTCGCGTGGCGAAGAAGAAACTTTCCGCGCAGCCTGCCGTCCCGGCGGACATCGCATCCGCCGCGCGGCGCACGGTCATCCTCGCGCACAGCGCGAGAAAGCGACGCTGAGACGGAATTTCGACCCGCCGATGCACCTTTTGTCGAATGACACGGTGCAGGCGTTGGCCTTATCATCGACGCTCCGATGCGCGATGCTTCGAGCCGCCTGGGCACAAGCGACGAACACGATGCGTGCGGTGTCGGCTTCCTCGCCGACCTCTCGCACCGCGGGCCGGCCATGAGATCGTCCGCCTCGCGCTGAGCGCGGTCGGCGCGATGGAACACCGCGGCGCGCGTGCCGCGGACGGCCGTACCGGCGACGGTGCGGGCATCCTGCTCGAGACGCCGCGCGCGATCTTCATGCGGTACCTCGCGGACGCGCACGTACGCGTGCCGGAGCAGCACCTCGCAGCGGTCTGCGTGTTCCTTCCGCTCGACGAAAGCCTCGCGGCGGCGATGCGCGCGAAGATCGAGCACGCGATCCGCGCCGAAGGCGTCAAGCCGATGCGGTGGCGCGTGCCGCCCGTCGACCGCGACGTGCTCGGCAGACAAGCCGCGGCCAATGCGCCGTCGTACGAGCAGGTGCTGGTCGACGTCGGACCGGGCAACGCGCGCGAGCGCATGCGCTCCGTGCGCCGCGCGGTGATCCGCACGCTGCGCGAAGAGAACGATGCCGCGACGCTGGTGAGCGCGTCGCCGACGACCGTCGTCTACAAGGGACTGCTCTCGTCGAGCGAGCTCGGCGCGTACTTCGCCGACTTGCACGATCCGGCGTGTGCGTCGCGCTTCGCCGTCTTCCATCAGCGGTTCTCGACGAACACGTCGCCCAGCTGGCGGCTCGTGCAGCCGTTCGGCACCATCGCGCACAACGGTGAGATCGACACGATCACCGGTAACCGCGCATGGATGCTCGCGCGCGGCGTCGTCTCGCCGCGCGGCGCGAGCGACTCGCTGGAGTTCGACGTCGCGCTCGACGCGATGGTCGGCGCGGGATATCGTGTCGACGAAGCGGTCGACCTGATGCTCGCGCCTGCGGTCGACGGAGACGATCGTCTGCGCGCGTACTACGATGCGCACATCCCGACCGTCGAGCCGTGGGACGGGCCCGCGGCGATCGTATTCGCGGAAGGCGACCGTGTCGGCGCGGCGCTCGACCGCAGCGGCTTCCGCCCGCTGCGCTGGTGCCGCACGGAGAGCGGGCTCGTGCTTGCGGCGTCCGAAGCGGGCGTGATCGATTTCGGCGACGATGCGATCGTCGAGCGCGGCCGTCTCGGTCCCGGCGAACGCATCGTCGTGCGGTTCGCGAGCGGCGAGCTGATCCGTCCGGCGGCGTTCCGCGCGCTGCGCCGCGAGAACAGCGACTTCCGTGCGACCGTCGCATCGTGGCGATTCGATCCGCCCGCCGCCGACGAGCCGCGGCCCGTCGACGCCGCCGCGCTGCGCCGCGATCTCGTGCGCTTCGGCTACACCCAGGACGAGCTGAAGCAGGTCGTCGCCGACGCTCGCGCAGGGCACCGAGCCGATGTGGTCGATGGGCGACGATGCCGCGCCGGCGTTTCTCGAGCGGCGCGTCCCCGTCACCGAGTACTTGCGCCAACGGTTCGCTCAGGTGACGAACCCGCCGATCGACGCGCTGCGTGAAGGCTTCGTGTTCGACATGCGCGCGTTCGTCGGCAGCGGCGACACCAACGGCGACGTGCCCGCGCCGGGCAGCATCGTTTCGGTCGAGACCGCGCTGCTGGACGAAGCCGCGTTCGATGCGCTCGCCTACGACACGCGGCTGGTCCCGCACCGCATCGCGCTCGACTTCGCGGGCACGACGCTCCGCGAACGCATCGAGGCGATTGCGAGCGAGGCGGAGCGCGCCGTCCGCGACGGCGCCAGCTACATCGTGCTGGACGACCGGAACGCCGTGCTGCCGGTCGCGGCGGTGCTCGCGGCGGGCGCCGTCCACCAGCGGCTTGACGGCGTCCGGGTCTGCGCATGCAGGCGTCGATCGCCGCATGCGACGGCTTCGCGCGCGATGCGCACGGCAGCGCGGCGGTGATGGCCGCCGGCGCGAACGTCCTCACGCCGTGGCTCGCCGCGCGCGCCGCGATCGACGGCGGAGGCTCGGCGAGCGCGCTGCTCGACGCGCTGCGCGCCGGGTCTCGTGAAGGTGCTCGCAAAGCTCGGCATCTGCACGCTGCGCTCGTACGTGGGCGCGCAAACGTTCGAGTCGCTCGGCTTGCGCCACGAGATCGTGACGGCGTGTTTCCCCGGGATGGCGGCGCACGTGGCGGCGATCGGATTCGACGAGCTCGACGAAGACGTGCGCGCGTGGGCGGCGCTCGCCGGCGACGGCGCGGAGCCGCCGCAGCGCGGGCTGTTCCGCTACCGTCGCGACGGCGTGAAGCACCACTACGATCCGCCGCTGCTGAAGAACTTGCGCAGAACGATCGTCGCGCGTGACGAGGCGGCGTTCTTCGCGCTGTCCGATCAGCTGGAGGCGCGCGAGACGATCGCGCTGCGCGACCTCGTCGAGCCGGTGGCGATCGGCGATCCGCTTGCGATCGACGAGGTGGAGCCGGAAGAGGCGATCGTCGCGCGCTTCGTCACCGCGGCGATGTCGCTCGGCGCGCTGGGGCCGGAGGCGCACGAAGCGGTCGCGCTCGGCGCGAAGCTCGCCGGCGCGCGCAGCAACGGCGGCGAGGGCGGCGAGGATCCGGCGCGCACGCTCAACGCGATCAAGCAGGTCGCATCGGCGCGCTTCGGCGTCGCGCCCGAGTACCTCGCCACCGCGGAAGAGCTCGAGATCAAGATCGCGCAGGGCGCGAAGCCCGGCGAAGGCGGGCAGATTCCCGGCTTCAAGGTGACGCCCGAGATCGCGGCGCTGCGCGGCGCGGTCACGGGACAGTCGCTCGTCTCGCCGCCGCCGCACCACGACATCTACTCGATCGAAGATCTTGCGCAGCTGATCTACGACCTGCGCCGCGCGAACGCGAAGGCGAAGGTCGCGGTGAAGCTGGTCGCGCAGTCCGGCATCGGCTACGTCGCAAGCGGCGTCGCGAAGGCGCGCGCGGACGTCGTGCACGTCGCGGGCCACGACGGCGGCACGGGCGCTTCGCCGCTCGGCTCCATCAAGCACGCCGGCCTGCCGTGGGAGCTCGGCCTCGTCGAGACGCACCACACGCTGGTCGCGAACGGTCTGCGCGGCCGCGTCGCACTGCGCGTCGACGGCGGCTTCAAGACGGGCCGCGACGTGATCGTCGCCTCGATGCTCGGCGCCGACATGTTCGGCTTCGGCACGGCGCTGCTGATCGCGCTCGGATGCATCTACGCGCACCAGTGCCACCTCAACACGTGCCCGGTCGGCATCGCGACGCAGGACGCCGTGCTGCGCGGCAAGTTTCCCGGCACCGCCGAGGATGCGGTGACGTTCCTGCGCTTCGTCGCGCGGGACGTGCGCCGGCGCCTCGCATCGCTCGGCGCGCACTCGCTCGACGAGATTCATGGCCGCAGCGATCTCGTGCGTCCGCGCGACGACCGCGCGCGCGGCATCGATCTCGACGAGCTGCTCCGCTTGCCGGAGACGCGCGTGCCGAACGACTTCGCGCCGATCGACGTCGCGCATCTCGACGACCACGCGATTCCCGGGCGGCACGCAGCACATCGTCCCGGCGGATCGCGCCGTGGCGTCGCGGCTGTCGTACGAAGCGGTCATCCGCAAAGCGCGCGGCGAGTACGTCGGCGCCGCGACGTATCGCTACATCGGCAGTGCGGGCCAGAGCTTCGCCGCGTTCCTGGCCGCGCCGATCGCGGTCGAGCTCGACGGCGAGGCGAACGACGGCGTCGGCAAGGGCATGAGCGGCGGATCGCTGATCGTCCGCGGCGCCGGCCGCGACGACGAGCCCGCGATCGGCAACGCGTGCTTCTACGGCGCGCGCGGCGGCGAAGCGTTCGTGCGCGGCGCGGCCGGCGAACGGCTCGCCGTTCGCAACAGCGGCGCGACGATCGTCGTCGAAGGCGCCGGCGACCACGCGTGCGAGTACATGACGAAGGGCACGGTCCTCATCCTCGGCGCGACGGGCCGCAACCTCGCGAGCGGAATGACGGGCGGCGAGCTGTTCGTCCCGCGCGCCGACGCGGAACGCCTCGGCCCGACGCCGCTGAAACCGCACGAGCTCGACGCGCCGGCGCGCGAACGTCTGCGTTCGCTGCTCGCGCAGCATGCGGCGGCGACCGGCTCGGAGCGCGCGCTGCGCTGCCTCGACGACGGCCCGGCCGGCCTCGACGGCTTCGTGCGCATCGCGGTGCCGGCGGCAGTCATCGCCGGCGAACGACAGCGCGCAGCGGTTCTCGCATCGTAAGGCCGAAGGACGCCGCGCGCCGCGGGACTCGTCCCCGGCGACGTTTCCGAGAACGCTAAGTAGCGCGGCGTGACCGCCGGTACCGCAGGTTCCCTGCCGGAGCGTCTTTGCGTCGCATGCCGTCAGCCGGTGTGCACGCCGTTCTGTACCGCGTGCGGCGCCGACCCCGGCGGCTCGCGCTTCCCGATCGTGCACGAGTCGCCCGAGGTGACGAAGCTCGTTCACAAGCTGAATTGGGGCGCCGCGCTGCTGCCGGGCTTTTGGACGTTCTCGCACGGTGCGCCGGTGCTCGGCGTGCTGTACTGGCTGTTCTTCCTGCCGCTCCCGCCGGTGTCGATCGCGATCATGACGTACCTGCTGTTCAACGGCAACCGCGTCGCGCTCGAGCGGCGGCGCTTCGCCGATCCCGACACGTTCCTGCGCGTCGAGCGCGTGTGGTCGATCGTGGGGGTGTGTCTCATACCGTTCGGGCTGATCGCGCTGCTGATCTGGATCGACATCGCCGTGAAGCTCGCGACCGCCGCGGGGGCGGCGCAGCAGTGACCGCCGGAGCCGTCACGACGTGCTGGTCGTGCGGCGCCCCCGTTGCCGGGCGCTACTGCGGGAACTGCGGCGCCGACGCTCGCGCCGGGCCGGGCTCGTCGCCCTCGCATTGGCAGGACGGCATCTATGTCGGGCGCGGCGCCGCGCTGTACCGGCGCGCGCCGAGCGAGATCCGCACGCTCCTGCCGCTGCTGTTCCAGCCGTTCCGGCATCTCGATGCGATTCCGCGCGAGCGGTGGCGCAACATCATCGTCGTCGCAGTGATGGGCATCGCGCCGCTCGCGCTCGTCGTGCTGCTCCAGAAGAACGAGTACCTCGCGTTCTGGGCGATCGGCTATTACTTCTCGACGCTGTGGGCGATCTTCTTCGGCGCGGCATTCCAGAGCACGGGCGTGCGGTGGCGCAAGGCGGTCTTCGTCTACGTCGGCACGTCGCTGATCGGCATGCTGCTGCTCACGATCGCGCTGATCCTCAACCTCGAAGTGATCCGCGACCCGTTCATCGGCGCGAAAAGCCTTGCGATCTCGATCCCGTCGTCGATCGCGTTCATCGGTTTTCCGGAGGAGATGACGAAAGCGCTCGTGCTGTTCGCGATCTGGCGCTGGTGGGGCGTCGGGACGCTGCGCGCGTTCATCTTCTACGGCTTGCTCTCGGGTCTCGGGTTCGGCATCGCGGAAGGCGTCGACTATCAATCCGGACCGTACCTCGCCGCCGCGGTGAAGACGCACGATTACGGCGGCTACTACCTCGAGAGCATGCTGCGCCTGACGTCGCTGCCGTTCTTCCATGCGGTGTGGGCCGGCACGGCAGCGTTCCTGATCTGGTTCGGTGCGCGCGTTCCGTCGGCACGCGCCGCCTTCATCACGCTCGCCATCCTGATTCCGGCGACGTATCACGGCGTGTACGACGCGCTCGCGGACACGCACGTCGTGCTCTCGCTCATCGCCGTCGGCCTGAGCATCGTGATGCTCGGAATCTACGTCGCGTCCGCGCGCCTCTTCGAAGCGTGGCTGGGCATCCCGGACGATGAGGACGCCGCCCTCGCGATGCCTACGGTTCCTTCGGCGGTTCTGGTCCCTTCATCGCCGACCGCGCCGCGCTGACCGTCGCGTCGGCCGCCTTCTTCGCCTGATCGGCGACGATCGAGAGCTGCTCTTGTGCGCGCGCGACGCCTTCCCGCACGAGCGGCTGCGCGCGCTCGATGCCTTCGCGCACGAGCGGCCGCGCGCGTGCGATGCCTTCACGCACGAGCGGCTGCGCCTGCTCGTAGCCCTTGTGCGCCGCGTCGGCGGCGTTCTGCTGCAGCGCCTTTGCCTGTTCGAGCGTCTTGTTCAAGAAGTCCATGTGAAAGGTGCTCCTACGATGCCGCCGTCACCGTCGTGCACGGTCAGGACCCAGCGCATCGCGCGCGCGTACTGATCGAGCTCGCGGACGGTGCGCCGGAGCCACCGGAACGCGGGGTCGGTTCGTTCGGTTCTACCGAGCGCGGACTCCGTCTGTTTCAGGTACGTCCCGATCAGCCGTGAGCTGGTGCTCGACGCCGTCCCACCGCTCGCGCAGCGTCGCCTCCGACGCATCGGGCAGCCGGCTCAGGAGCGGCGGCGACGGACGCTCGGCGAACCGCATGCTGAACTCGAGCCGCGCGAGCGTGTAGTCGCTGCTGCCCTGGATGAAGCTCGCCAGCAAGTTGACCAGCCGCGGGTTCACGGCGGGGCGGGATTCGGCGCGAGCGCGCTAATCAGAGGCATCGTGTCGGATCGTCGGTATGTCATCGTCGGCAACGGATTTGCAGGAACCACCTGCGCGGAGCAGCTTCGTAAGGCGGACCCTGCTTGTTCCATCGTCCTCTTCGCCGACGAACCGTACTGTCTCTACAATCGGATTGCACTCCCGCCGCTGCTGCGCAAGCAGGTCACGCAGCAAAAAGTGATCATGCGCGACGTCGCATGGCACGAGAAGAACCGGATCGATTTGCGGCTGTCGACGCGCGTCGACCGCATCGACGTCGCGGCGCGAACGGTCACTGCCGCCGGCCGCGAGGAGCCGTGGGACGCGCTTCTCCTCGCGACCGGCGGACGGCCGAATCCCGCGAGCGCGCCCGGCGCCGCGGGCGCCGGCAACGTGCACAACTTCCAGTACATGCACGAGACGCTGGCGATCTCGGAGGCGCTCGAGACGGCGAAGGTCGGCGTCGCCGTCGGCGGATCGTTCATCGCGTACGAGCTCGCCGAAGCGTTCGTATCGCGCGGCGTCGAGACGCACTGGCTGATCCGCGGACCGCGCTTTCTGCGGCGGATGCTGGACGAAGCTGCGGGCGAGCTGCTGCACGACGCGGCGCGCGCGGACGGCGTGCACCTGCACTTCGGCGAGGAAGTGCGCGAGTTCGTGCGCTCGAACGGCGCCGTGACGAAGATCGTCACGACGAAGGGCACAGTCGATCGACGCCGATCTCGTCGGCATCGGCCTCGGACTGACGATCAACACGGAGCTGTGCGAAGGCACCGGCATCGAGACGCGCACCGGCATCGTCACCGACGAGCACCTGGAGACGGCCGTCCCCGGCGTGTTCGCCGCCGGCGACGCTGCGGAGTTCTACGATCCGATCGCGGAGCAGCACTACCGCATGGGCACGTGGAACAGCGCGGGCGCGCACGGCAAGCTCGCCGCGCACAACATGGCCGTTTCCGGCACCGAGGGCGAGCGCAAGAAGTTCGACACCGTGCCCGAGTACAGCTCGCTCGTCTTCAGCGGGCAGACGATCACGCAGTTCGGTCTCTCGCCGGAGTACCGCGACGACATCGAGACGGAGATGTACGTCGACCGTGACAAGGGATGGTACCGTGCGCTCTACTTCCTCGAGAACCGTTTCGTCGGCGCGGTGCTGATCGGCAAGGGCAATCGCGCCGGAAAGCGCCGCTACCTCGAGGCGATCAAGACGAAGGCGATGTTTCCGCGCGACGAACGTCGCGCGCTGCTGGACTGGACCGCCGAGTAAGCCGCGCGCGATCGACGGCGAGCCTGCGTGCCGCGTCGATCGCGGCGCCGATCGCCGCGCGCCGGTCGTTCCACCGCTCGTCCGCGGCCGGCGGAACGAGCACCATCGTGGCGTTCGCTTCGAAGACCAGCACGTCGCCGTCCGGCATCAACGCGAAGTCGATGCCGCCGTAGTCCAGCGCGAGCTCCGCCGCGACGCGTTCCAGCGCCTCGACGGCGCGCTCGCCGAGCACCGCCGGCGCGTTCCGGAGAAACGCCGTCTCCTCGTCGCGGCGGTCCGCCCGGTCGTCCATGCCGGCGCGGAAGTAATGCACCTTCCACGCGTCCGCGATCGCAAGGTGCACGGGGTACAGCCGTCCGTCGATCGTCATCATGCGGTACTTGCGGTATGCGCCGTCCGCGCCGCGGCTGTCGACGAACTCGATCGCGAGCAGCGTCGAGCCCGGCAATGCCGCTCGCGCGCTCCGGAAGCGCGTCCGGCACATCGACGCGCTCGAAGTGCTCGCCCGTCTGGAAGCCGGGACTGCGCAGCAGCACGGGCCATGCCAGTCCCACCGATGCGATGCGGCCCGCGCCGTCCGGTGCGCGCAGCTGCGCCGCATCAAACGTCGCGATCCGCGCCGTGCGGACGCCGGGAATCGCGCGCAGGCGTTCCGCGTTGCGCCGCGCGTGCCGTGCGCAGCACGTTATCCGGCGCGTTGAGCACGGCCGCACGCGTTCGCGCGGCGATGCGCTCGACGAATGCGAGCGCGCGCGCGCACCGGTCGGCGTCGCCGACCGCGTTGAACAGCACGTCGTGCGGCGGCAGCTCGACCTCGTCCGGCGCGGATTCGGCGATCAGCGTAGCGACTGCGAAGACGCGCTCGTCGAAGACGTGCTGCATCGGAATGTTGCCGCCGAGCGCCGAGGTGACGTACAGCACGCGGACCGGTACGCCGTCGCCGCGATACGGCGACGTCTCGATCGACCCGTTCGGGAACGCGCGGCGCCACACGCGTTCGGCCGCGGCGACGTCGCCGTCACGCTCCGCGACCACCGCGATCCCGCGGTGCGCCTCGCGGCATGCCGGGTCGGCCGCGAGCGCGGCCTCGAACTGCTCGAGTGCGGCGGCATGCTCGCCGTCGTCGACGAGCAGCGTGCCCAGGCATGCGCGCGGCGCGGCCGCGTCGGGATGCGCGCGCACGGCCTGTTCGAACACCGTGCGCGCCGCGGGCGCGTTGCCGCGCTCCGCGAGCAGCGTCCCGAGCTGCATGAGCGCGCCGTAGTGCGCGGGGTTGCCGCGCACGACGGCGAGCAGCTCGGAAACCGCGTCCGGCTCTACGCTCCCACCTCGTTCTGCAACTGCTGCAGGATGACGGAATTCGCGGCGGCGACTTGGTTCTGCACGTCCGTCTCCGTGAGGCCGTTCGTCGGCGCAGTCGCTGACGGCGTGGACGACGTGATGCTGTCCGCGTTCGATTGCGAGGACGACCCGCCGCCGCCATGGTGGTGATGGTGGCGTCCCGAGTGCGTGCTCTGTGCGTTCTGCACGTCGGTCTGAAACGTTTGCTGCTGCTGCGGCGTCAGCACCGCGCTGATCTGCTGCTGCACCTGCGCCTGCGAGAGTCCCTCGCTCTTCGCGTTCTGGAAGATGCTGCGGATCTGCGTGCGCTGCGTTTCGGTCAGATCGAGGTTCGCGAACGGTTGCAGGGTGCCGCCGTTCGTCGTGCCCGCCGTGAGGGTGGGGTCGGTGACCCCGTTCACGGGTGTGGTCATGCTCGTTTCCTTTCGATGGGCGAGCGTCGCGAAGTGCGCCGCTTGCTCACTGCATCGGCACCGAACCTCGGAGCGGGCTGATGACTTCCTGGGAGCGGTTTCCCCGGCGCCAGGGCGCGGGCACCATCCCGAGTGAATCTCAGGGACTGCGTCGATACTTGACCGGACCACTTCCCAGGAGCCGTGTGCCATGAGCGTTGCTCGCCGTTTGTCCGTCGCCGTACCCACCGCGCTCGCCGCCGCCGCGATGCTGTGGGCCGGCACCGCCGTCTCGAACGCCGCGCTCGGGATCGGCGCCGTCGCGTCGGCGCAAGATACGGGCGGCAGCACGGCTCACCGCGGCCAGGCGTTCGCGAAGATGCTGATGAGCCTTCGCCCACCGCTGACCGACGAGCAGAAGGCGCACATTCGTCAGATGCGCGACGACATGCGGAAGCAGTACGCGAATCAGCCGCCGCCGGCCGACCCCGCGGCGCGCCGCGCGCGATTCGAGGCCTTCCTCGGCCGGATCCGCGGCACGTTGAATCCCGCGCAGCAGCGCGACTTCGATGCGAAGATGGCCGAGATGCGCGCCCGTCACAACCAGGGGCAGCACTGATCGCGTGAACCGCCCAGTCGTCGCGGCGGTCGCGGCCGCCGTCGTGCTGGCGGCGGCCGCGGGCTGCGCGCACCGCACCGAACGCGGCCGCGCACGTCTGAGCTCGGTGCCGAACGCCATCCCGACCGCCACGGCACGCGCGACCGTCGTGCGCGCCACGTCCTCGATCTCCGGCGTGATCGCGCCGCTGCAGAACGTCGCGATCACGAGCCAGCTCGCTGAGCCCACCGACGCGGTCAACGTGAACGAAGGCGATCACGTCCGCGCCGGTCAGGTGATCGCGGTGCTCGACACCACGGACCTGCGCGCGCAACTCGCGCAAGCGCAGGCGAGCGTCGCAACGGACTTCCGCAACGCCGCGTCGGCCGACGCGAAGGTGACGCAGGCGCGCTACACGCAGCAGCTCAACATCGGTCAGAGCGGCGATCAGGTGCGCTCGGCCGCCGCCGCCCTCGCGCAGTCGCGGCAAACCCTCGCGAACGACACGCTGACGCTGAACCGCGACCGCCAGCTGCTCGCGAACGGATACATCGCGCAGAGCCAGTACGATCAGGAAGCAACGCAGGTCGCGAACGACCAAGCCGCGGTGCGCAGCGCGACCGCGACGTTGGAATCCGCGCGCACGAGCCAGCAGGTCAACGGCACGCAGAGTGCCGGCCTGCAAGCGGCGACGGTCGCGTCCGCTGCGGCGGATGCGGCCGCGGCACACGCAACGGTCGGACAGGCGCAGGCGCAAGTGCGTCAGCTCCAGTCGCAGATCGCCAAGGCGACGATCGTCTCGCCGATCGACGGCGTCGTCGTCAACCGCAACCTGAATCCCGGCGAGTATCCGGGCTCGCGCACGATCTTCACGCTCCAGCAGCTCAACCACGTCTACGCCGAGCTCAACGCCTCGAGCAGCGACACGTTCGCGATTCCGGTCGGCGCGCCGGTCGCCGTCGCGGTGTCCGGCAGCGGCGCGCGAACGTACCGGGGCACCGTCGTCGCGGTCCTCGGTCAGGTGACGCCGGGCTCGACGGACTTCACGGTCAAGGTGCTGATCGGCAACGCGGACGGCAAGCTGCAATCCGGGCTTCCGGTGACGGCGACGACGTCGCTGCCGCCGGTGCGCGGCATCGGCATCCCGACCGCCGCGTTCCTCGACGAGACGCATACGTCCGTGATGGTCGCGGACGACGAGCTCGTCGACGTGATCGCGAAGAGCGCCCAGGTGCACGAGGTCGCCTCGGACGGCACGACGTCGATCGTCACGGGGCTCAAGCCCGGCACGACGGTCGTCGCGAACGGACAGCTCGGCATCCAAAACGGACAATCGATCGCGCAGAACGGGCCGTAAGTGCGCCTGACGCAGCTCTTCGTCAACCGGCCGCCGCTCGTGTTCGTCGCGATCGCGCTCGTGTCGCTGCTGGGAGCGTTCGCGCTGTCGACGCTGGTTCAGCAAAATTTCCCGAACATCGACTTTCCGACGATCAACGTCAGCGTGTCGTATCCGGGCGCACCGCCGTCGGAGCTGCGGGACTCGGTCGTGAGGCCGATCGAAGACGCGATCGCCGGCGCGCCCAACCTCGACCACATCAACACGTCGATTCAGCAGAACCAGGCGAACATCTCGGCGACGTTCAGCCTCGACTCCGACCAGACGACGGACCTGGTCGAAGTGCAGGACCGCGTGCAGAGCGCGCGCGCCGCGCTGCCGGCGGACTTGCCGGCGCCGTCGATCCGCACGTTCGACCCGGCGCAGGCGACGGTCGTCACGCTGTCGGTCACGTCGCCGTCGATGAGCCTCGCGCAGCTGTCGGCGATCGTCACCGACAAGATCGTGCCGGCGCTCGAGCAGGCCGGCGGCATCTCGAACGTCGGCGCGAGCGGCACCGTGACGCCGGCGATCGAGGTGACGGTCGATCCGTTCAAGCTCGCGAGCCGCGGCTTCACGTCGAACGACGTCGTCAGCTCGATCCAGTCGAACAACGTGCGCGCGCCCGGCGGCATCGCGTACTCCGGCAGCCGCGAGACCTCGATCGACGTGCGCGGCGACGTACAGTCGCCGCAGTCGGTCGCAACGCTGCTGCTGACCGGCTCGAGCTCGGTGCTGCACGGCGCCACGTCCCCCTCGGGCACGATCACGCAGAAGTACACGCCGACGGCGGGCTCGACGAACCAGGCGCTGGCGCTCTCGTCGGCGGCGGGCGCGGCGGGCGCCGCGACGTCCGGGGCCGGCGCCGCCGCGACGAACCCGTTTTCGACCTCGTCGCGGCAGCCGCGCATCGACGACGTCGCGACCGTCACGGACGGCTTCGAGCCGAAGCGCGTGACGTCGTACGTCGACACGAGCCCCGCGATCACGCTGAACGTGCAGAAAGCCAGCGGCGCGAGCGAGGTCACGTCGTCGCGTGCGGTCCTCGCCGCGCTGCCCGGGATCGAGAAGCAGTTTCCCGACGTCGCGTTCCGCGTGCTGAACGTGCAGGCGGACTTCACCGAGCAGCAGCTGTGGGGCGTGCTGCAGACGCTGCTCGAGGGCATCCTGTTCACCGGCGTCGCGATGCTGTTCTTCCTGCGCTCGTGGCGCAACGCGCTCATCGTGCTGATCGCGATCCCGACGTCGCTGTGCGTGTCGCTGTTCGTGATGAAGCTGTTCAACTACACGATCGACACCGTGTCGCTGCTGGCGATGACGCTGATCATCGGCATCCTGGTCGACGACTCGATCGTCGTGCTCGAGAACATCGGCCGGCACTTCGAGGGCGGGGAGGCGCCGCGCACCGCGGCGATCCTCGGACGCAGCGAGATCGGTGCCGCGGCGATCGTCATCACGCTCGTCGACGTCGTCGTCTTTCTCCCGATCGCGTTTCTTCCCGGCCAGACGGGCCGCTTCCTGAGCGAGTTCGGCATCGTCGTCGTGATCGCCACGCTGACGTCCCTTGCCGTCTCGTTCACGATCACGCCGTCGCTCGCCGGAAACTGGTCGCTGCGCTCGCGGTGGACGGCGCCGCGCTTCATCGACGCGTTCTCCAACGGCTTCGAACGCGTGCGCACGTTTTACGCGAACCGCGTGCTGTCCGTCGCGCTGCGGCATCGGATCCCGGTCGTCGCCGTGGCCGCGCTGCTCACGCTGGGCGCGGTCGCACTGATCCCGCTGGGCTACATCGGATTCGAGTTCATTCCGTCCGTCGACCGCGGCGAGATCTTCACGACCGTCCAGTATCCGACGGGCACGCCGCTCACGAAGACGGACAATGCCGTGCGCACGCTGGCCGGGCGCTTCATGGAGCTGCCCGACGTGCTGCGCATCACCGGGACGTCGGGAGCGATGCAGCAAGGGTTCGGAGGCGGCGTGAACCTCGGTTCCACCGGCCAGCTGCGCGTCTTCCTGAAGGACGACCGGACGCACTCGACGGCCGACGTCGCCAAGATGATGACGGGCATCGCGCGCCGCGCGGTGCCTGATGCGCGCGTCTTCGCCGTGCCCGCGACGGGGACGCGCGGCGGCAACGCGCAGCCGATCGACGTCACGGTGAGCGCGACGCGCGGCGAGCCCGACGCGTACGCCGGACGCGTGCTGCAGGCGCTCCAGGATACGCCCGGCACGGCGAACGTGAACAGCTCGGCGATGCAGTACTCGCCGCAGATCGACATCACGTTCAACCGCGACCGCGCACGCGCGCTGAACGTCGACATCGGCACCGCGTCGCAGGCGGTTCGCGCCGCGTTCGGCGGCACGCTGGCGACGCAGTTCGACACGAACAACGGGATCAAGTACGTGCAGGTGCTCTACCCCCTCGCCGATCAGACCAGCATCGCGACGCTGAAGGCGATCACGCTGCGCTCGCGGACCGGCGCGATCGTGCACCTCGGCGACATCGCGGTACTGCAGAGCACGCCGGCGCAGGCGTTGATCACGCGCGTCAACCGCCAGACCGTGATCCGCATCGGCGCCAACATGTCGCCCGGCGTCGCCCAGACGACGGTGCAGCGTGCGTTCCTGCAGCGCGTGCGCGAGCTGCACTTGCCGAACACCGTCGTGGTGGCCGCGGCGCCCGGCGGCAACCAGCAGAACCTCGCGATCACGGTGAAGGGCCTGTTCACGGCGCTGATGCTCTCGCTGATGCTCGTGTACCTGCTGATGGTCGCGCTCTACGACGCATACCGCGTGCCGCTCGTGATCATGTTCTCGATCCCGGTGGCGGCCGTCGGCGCGTTCGGCGCGCTCGCGCTCACCGGGCAGACGCTGAACCTGTTCTCGCTGATCGGCGTGATCATGCTCGTCGGGCTCGTCAGCAAGAACGGAATCCTGCTCGTCGACTTCGCGATCCTCAAAGTGCACGCCGGGATGGACAAGTACACCGCGATCCGCGAGTCGGCGCGCGAGCGCTTCCGTCCGATCGTGATGACGACGTGCGCGATGGTCGCCGGCATGACGCCGCTCGCGCTCGCGCTCGACCCGGGCTCGGCGGCGAAGCGTTCGCTGGGCACCGTCGTCATCGGCGGGCTGCTGAGCTCGCTGCTGCTGACGCTCGTCGTGATCCCGATCGTGTACCTGTGGATCGCACCCGGGCCGCCGCAGGAGAAGAAGGCCGAGCGCGAGCGCGCCCGCGGCACGGCGCTGCCCGTCCCGGCGGAGTCGCACTAGATGTCGCTGACGCGGCTGTTCGTCGAACGACCGACGCTGGTCACCGTGTTCCTCGCGCTGGTGCTGCTCGCCGGAGCCGTCGCCGGCTCGTCGCTGGTGCAGCAGCAGTTCCCGAACTCCGACGTCCCGTCGATCCAAGTGCTCGTGTCGTATCCGGGCGCGTCGACGACGGAGATGCGTGATGCGATCGTGCGGCCGCTCGAGGATCAGATCGCGGGCTCGCCCGACCTCGACCACCTCGAGACGTCGATCGAGCCCGGTCAGGCGGCGATCGTCGCGGTGTTCTCGCTGTCGTCGAGCCAGAACAACGATCTCGTGCAGGTGCAGGGCCGCGTGCAGAACGCGCAGCGGTCGCTGCCCAACGACGTGACGACCCCGCAAATCTCGATCTACAACCCGGCGGAGGCGGTCGTCGTCTCGCTCGTTCTGCGCTCGCGGACGCTCTCGGTCGGCGACCTCTCGTCGCTCACGATCAACAAGATCGTGCCCGCGCTCGATCAGGTCACCGGCGTCTCGTTCGTGCAGGCGAACGGCACCGTGACGCCGTCGATCCAGGTCAACGTCGACCCGAGCAAGCTGACCGCGTCGGGCTTCACGCTGACCGACATCGTCACGACGATCACGAACAACAACATCCGCTCGCCGGGCGGCATCCTGTACTCGCCGAACCGCGAGACGAACCTCGACGTGCGCGGCGACATCCAGAACGTGCCGACCGTGGCGAACCTGCTGCTCAGCAACGGGGCGGGCGGCGCGAGCGCGACGACGAACCCGTGGTCGACGCAGGCGCATCTCTTCCGGATCGGCGACGTCGCGAACGTCCAGGACACGTACGAGACGCAGCGCGTGTTCGCGTACTCGAACGGCGAGCCGTGCGTGACGCTCGACGTGCAGAAGTCCGCCGGCGTCAGCGAGGTCGACACGTCGCGCAACGTGCTCGCGGCACTGCCCGCGCTGCGGCGGACGTATCCGGACGTCGAGTTCGCGGTGCTGAACGTGCAGTCGACGTACACCGAGCAGCAGCTCACCGGCGTGATGCGCACGCTGGTCGAGGCGATCGTCTTCACCGGCATCGTCATGCTGCTGTTCCTGCGGTCGTGGCGCAACGCGCTCGTCGTGATGATCGCGATCCCGGCGTCGCTGCTCGTCACGCTCGGCGCGATGAAGCTCGCGCACTTCACGCTCGACACCGTGTCGCTGCTCGCGATGACGCTCATCATCGGCATTCTCGTCGACGACTCCATCGTCGTCCTCGAGAACGTCGAGCGGCATTTCGAGAACGGCGAGGAGCCCGCGACGGCGGCGATCCGCGGACGAAGCGAGATCGGCGTCGCGGCGATCGTCATCACGCTGGTCGATGTCGTCGTGTTCCTGCCGATCTCGTTCCTGCCCGGCTCCGTCGGGCTGTTCATGCGCGAGTTCGGGCTCGTCGTCACCGTCGCCACGCTGACGTCGCTGTTCGTCTCGTTCACCATCACGCCGGCGCTGTCGGGCCGCTGGGCGCTGCTGTCGTCGTGGCGGCCGTGGGGCGTCATCGACGCGTTCACCGACCGTTTCGCCGCGCTGCGCGAATGGTACGTGACGCGCTTCCTCACGTGGGGACTCGACAACGCGCGGCTCGTCGCGGTCATCTCGGCCGCCTCGCTGCTGCTGGCGCTCGCGTTGATCCCGCTGGGCGTCGTCGGCTTCGAGTACATTCCGCCCGTCGACCGCGGCGAGCTGTATCTGACCGTGACGTATCCGAGCGGCACGCCGCTCGAGACGACGCGCACCGGCATGCTCGCGGTCGAACGGCTCGTCGATCAGATCGCCGACCTGCGGTCGGAGTCGACGATGGCGGGCGCGTACCTCGGGCAGCTCTCCGGCTACATCGACAATCCGGCGTACGGGCAGATCGACGTCTACTTGAACGATCGCCGCGGACACTCGACGGCGTACTGGGTCAGCCGGTTGCGAACGCAGGCGCAGGGTCTGCTGCCGCGCGCGACGGTCGTCGCGGTGCCGGCGACGAACATCTCGGGCGGCAACGCGCAGCCCGTCGACGAGGTCGTCTCGAGCCTCGACGGGCATCCCGAACACTACGCGCCGAAGATCGCCGCGGCGCTCGCCGCGACGCCGGGCGCGATCGACGTGACGAGTTCCGGCACGAACGACGCGCCCCAGGTCGAGGTGCAGTTCAATCGCGAGCGCGCGCGTGCGCTCGATGCGTCGATCGGAACCGCGTCGACGGCGATCCGCGCTGCGTTCGCCGGCGATCTCGCGACGCAGTTCACGGGCCCCGACGGGCTCAAGGACGTGCTCGTGACGTACCCGCAGCCGGCGCAGACATCGCTGAGCGCGATCGAAGCGATCCCGATCCGCGCCGCGAACGGCTCGCTCGTGCGCGTCGGCGACATCGCGCACCTCGTCAACGCGCCGGCGCCGCCGATGATCGTGCGCATCAACCGCCAGAGCGTGGTGTACGTCGGTGCCGATCTCGCGCCCGGCGCGATGCTGTCGAACGTGCAGCGCGCGTTCAACCATCGCCTCGCCGGCCTGCACCTGCCGGCGGGCGTCACCGTCGCTCCGGCCGCAGGCGGCAACGAGCAGCAGGTCAGCGCGACGGTGACGGGCATGACGGTCGCGCTGCTGCTCTCCATCGTGCTCGTCTATTTGCTGATGGTCGCGCTGTACAACAGCTATCGCACGCCGTTCATCATCATGTTCGCCGTGCCGGTCGCCGTCGTGGGCGCCGTCGGCTCCCTCGCGCTGATCGGGCAGACGCTGAACCTGTTCTCGCTGATCGGCGCGGTGCTGCTGATCGGCCTCGTCACGAAGAACGGTATCCTGCTCGTCGACTTCGCGAACCGCCGCCGGAACGAAGGCCTCGACCGCATCGCCGCGATCCACGAAGCGGCGCGCGAACGGTTCCGTCCCATCATGATGACGACGTGCGCGATGATCGCGGGCATGCTGCCGCTCGCGCTCGTGTTCGATCCCGGCGCGCAGGCGGAGCGGTCGCTCGGCACGGTCGTGATCGGCGGCTTGGCGAGCTCGCTGCTGCTGACGCTCGTCCTCGTGCCCGTCGTCTACGTCGCGATGGCGCCGAAACGTGAAGCAGCGCCTGCGGCGCCCAGCCGGCCGCATCGGCCCGGCCTCACGCGCGAACCCGAACCCGAACTGTCCCCCTGAGCGGGGTGGAAAGACGCGGCGGAGCGGCGACTATCTCCGTATGAGGACGCAGCGCAACGTCGGCGCGGACGACGGCTGGAACGCACTGTCGCCCGGCTTCGCGCTCGGGATCGTCCTCACCGGAATCGGCGCAGGCCTGGCGGCGTCGGCGTTCATGGCGCTCCTGCGCGGCGTGCAGCACCTCGCATGGCCGCCGGCCGGCAGCACGTTTCTCGAGGCGGTGCAACACGTCGACGCCGCGCACCGCGTCGCCATCCTCGTCATCGGCGGCGTCGTCGCGGGGGTCGGGGCCGTCATCATCCCGTCCGCGATCGGCGGACACGGCGGCGAGATGGAAACGATCTGGTTCGCCGAGGCGCGCTTTCCGTTCGTGCGAACGCTCGCGCGCGCGACCCTCTCGATCGTCGCGGTCGCGCTCGGCGCGTCGCTGGGACGCGAGGGCGCGCCGAGCGAAGCCGGGGCGGCGTTTGCCGCGCTCATCTCCCGCCCGCTCCGGCTCTCGGCGGCGCAGCGCCGTTTGCTCGCCGCGTGCGGTTCCGGCGCTGGTCTGGCCGCGGTCTACAACGTCCCGCTCGGCGGCGCGCTGTTCGTCCTCGAGGTCCTGCTCGGAAGCGTGACGCTGCCGCTGGTGATCGTCGCGTTCGCGACGGCGACGATCGCGACGGCGACCGCGTGGATCACGCTCGCGAATCGCCCGACATACGACGTCGCGCAGTATCCGTTCTCGTGGCAAGTCGACGATCTTCGCGCTGATCGCCGGTCCGCTTGCCGGTCTCGTCGCGGTACTCTA
Organism: Vulcanimicrobiota bacterium; assembly: GCA_963841685.1. Classification (GTDB taxonomy): domain Bacteria; phylum Vulcanimicrobiota; class Vulcanimicrobiia; order Vulcanimicrobiales; family Vulcanimicrobiaceae; genus Vulcanimicrobium. Next base: position 568,169 of record CAWJDU010000001.1, on the reverse strand, counting down.
CGTGCGGCTCGTCGCGTGGGCCGAGTCGCGTCGACCGCGAGGCCGGGGGCGGATCGTCGCGCCGATCGTCGTGTTCGCGGCGCTCGGCGTGCTCGCGATTCCGTTCCCGCAGCTGCTCGGGAACGGCAAGAACGTCGTCGAGCTCGGATACGTCGGACAGATCGCACCGTTGCTCGCGCTCGCGTTGCTGCTGCTCAAGCCGCTCACGACCGCGGCGTGTCTCGGCAGCGGTGCGCCGGGCGGTCTCTTCACGCCGACGCTGACGATCGGCGCGCTGCTCGGCGCGCTGCTCGCCGGACTGGCCGCGCACGTGTTGCCCGGCATCTCCGTCGGCGCGGTCGCGATCGTCGCGAGCGCCGCGCTGCTCGCGGCCGTCGACGCAAGGCCCGCTGTCGTCACTGGTGCTCGTCGCCGAGCTTACGGGCAACGCCGAAGGGCTGTTCGTGCCGATGGCGATCGCCGTGACGACCGCCGTCGCGGTCGCGCGCGCGTGCGGGCCGCGGTCCGTCTACACGGCGCGCGTGCGCGCGGACGCATCGTCCGTTCCTCCAGGTGCGCTTTCGGTCTCGGCACCGTATCACGAAGCGCTTCGCGCGCTCGCGACCGCGATGTTTCGCGGACGGGTCCCCGTCGTCGTCGTCGATCAGGATGGACGCACGGCGGGCGTTCATCGATGCGAGCGCGACCGAAATCCGCCCTGTGCTCGAAGCGACGACGACGGCCGGCGACCTCGCCGACGGCGCGCCCGCGCCGGACGTGAAGGACGCGACGCCGACGACCGCGGTCTACGCCGATAAGGTCGATTCGATCGCGGGGCGCAGGTCGTTGTTCTCTTCGATGCGGAGCATGCGCACGTCGCGCGCGGACGCCGCGAACCACGGCAGCTCGCGCGTGAGCCGCTGGATCGCGAGCACGCAGCCGACCGCGTCGACGCGCTCGGGACGGCCGAAGTTCACGCTGCCTTGCTGCCACGCGAAGCCTTCGTCTTCGAGAATTCCGCGAATCTCGGCGTCGGCATGACGCCATGACGGCGCCCCATACGCGCGCTGCAGCGCGTCGGTGTCGAGGTCGAAGGCGATTGCGTACATGCGAAGGGTCCCCGAGGGCGGAGCATCGGGGACCGGCGCGCTGCGTGCGGGCGCGATCATCCCGCAATCCTATCCCGCGGCGGTTCGCTCGGGCAAGGGGTACAGCGTGCGAAGCGCGCTGTGGTCCCGCTCGCCGTCGCCGCGGGCGATCAGTTCGTCGAAGCGCTCGCGCACGAGCTTCGCGGCTTTGAGATCCATGCCGTTCGCGTCGCCGGCGTCGGCGGCGATGTTCATGTCCTTGCGGTGGAGCCGTGCCTTGAATCCGGGGTTGAACGTGCGGTCGATCATGCGCTGACCGTGCGCTTCGAGGATCTTGCTCTGCGCGAAGCCCCCGAGCAGCGCGGCGCGCACCTTCGAGGCGTCGACGCCGGAGCAGCTCGGCGAGCGCGAGCGCCTCGGCGACCGCTTCGATCGTCACGCCGACGACGATCTGATTGCAGGCCTTCGTCACCTGGCCGGCGCCGAGCTCGCCGACGTGCACGATGTTCTTGCCGAGCGCCTCGAAGATCGGCTTCGCGCGCGCGAACGCATCGTCGCTGCCGCCGATCATGATCGAGAGCGACGCGTCGATCGCGCCCTTCTCGCCGCCGCTGACGGGCGCGTCGAGCGACGCGACGTCCTTCTTCGCGAGCTCCGCGGCGATGCGCTTCGTCGTCGCGGGCGCGATCGTGCTCATGTCGATCCACAGCGCGCCGTTGCGAATCCCGGCGGCGATGCCGTTCTCGCCGAGTGCGACCGACTCGACGTCCGGCGAGTCGGGCAGCATCGTGATGACGACGTCGCTGCGTGACGCGACCTCGCTCGGACTCGACGCCGGCGTCGCGCCTTCGGCGGCGAGCTCGTCGACGGGCGCACGCGAGCGGTTCAGGACGGTCAGCGCGTAGCCGGCCTTCATCAGATTGCGCGCCATCGGCTTGCCCATGATGCCGAGGCCGATGAATCCGATCGACGGTTTGCTGTGGTTCACGAAACGGCTACCTCGTGAGTGCGAAATGCGCGGGTCCAATCGAAGGTCGCGGGCACCGGCCTCGACGGCCGATACTCCAACCCCACCCAGCCGCCGTAACCAACCTCGTCGAGCACCGGCAGGATGCGCTCGTACGCGAGCTCGCCGGTGCCCGGTTCGTTGCGCCCGGGGCTGTCCGCGATCTGCACGTGACCGAGCTGCGCGGCGTGCGCGCGGATCGTCGCGATCTGGTTGCCCTCGACGCGCTGCGCGTGGTACATGTCGTACTGCAGCTTGAAGTTGCGCGCGCCGGTCTCGGCGATCAGCGCCAGCGCCTCGGCGGTCGTGCCGATCAGAAAGCCCGGCGTCTCGATGCGGTTGAGCGGCTCGACGACGAGCGTCGCGCCGATCGTATCGAGCGCGCCGGCCGCATAGCGCGCGTTCTCGACGAGCGTCGCGTGCGCGCGCGCTGCGTCGACGCCCGGGATCGCAAGCCCCGCGAGCAGGTTCATGCGCGTGCAACCGAGCTCGCGCGCGATGCGGACCGCGTCGCCCACGCCCGTGCGGAACTCGGCGACGCGCTGCGGATCGGCGGCGATCCCGCGATCGCCCTTCGCGAAGTCCCCGAGCGGCAGGTTGAACAGGACTTGCTCGACGCCGCCCCGCATCCAGGCGCCGCTTGATGTCCGCGACGTCGTGCTCGTAGGGCGACATGTACTCGACCCCGCGAAAGCCGTTGGCGGCCGCGGCGTCGATGCGATCCAAGAACGACAGCTCCTGGAACAGGAACGAGAGGTTGGCCGAGAAGCGCATCAGACCGCTTCTTTGATCGATGCGATCGAGGCTCCCATCGCCGCGTCTTCCTTCATCTCCGTGAGGATCTCGACCAGCACCGGCACGCCGCGCTCGTTGGAGGTCGCGGTCGCCCACGCCAGCGCGCCGGCGATCTCGCCGGGCGTACGCACGCGCACGCCCGCGGCGCCCATCGCTTCCATCGCTTTCACGTGGTCCATGCCGTAGCCGTCCTCGCCGTAGCCGATCGAGACTTCGAAGTCGGCGTTGAAGCCGAAGCTGCCGCGCTCGGCCTGGCGGATGAGCCCGAGGTGCGCGTTGTTCAGCATGACGATGACGAACGGCACGCGGTACTGCACCGCGGTCGCGACCTCTTCCATCAGGAACTCGAACGAGTAGTCGCCGACGACCGCGACGACTTCGCGCTCCGGCTGCGCGAGCTTGATGCCGGTGCAGGCGCTGATCTCCCATCCGAGCGGGCCGGCTTGACCGCACACGAAGTACCGGCGCGCCTTGTGCGTCGTCTGGAACTGGCCCGAGAAGATTTGGTACAGACCGATCGCGGTGACGAACGTCGTGTCGTCGCCGAAGTAGCGGTTGAGCTCGCCGAAGACGCGCGGCGCCTTGACCGGAACCTCATCGAAGTCGGTGCGGCGCGTGAGCGTGTCGCGCAGTTCCTTGACGCGGGCGGTCCACGCGGCGCGCTGCACGCCGTTCGGATACGCGCGCTTCGCTTCGGCAAGCATCGCCTCGAGCGTGAGCTTCGCGTCGCCGACGATGCCGAGGTCCGGCTCGAAGATGCGCCCGATCTGGGTCGCTTCGACGTCGACGTGGACGAAGCGGCGCTTGCCGCGATACGTCGCGAGATCGCCGGTGTGACGGCTCGCGAAGCGCGCGCCGACCGCGCACACCACGTCGCTCTCGAGGAACAGCGCGTTCGCGAACTTCTGGCTCGTCTGAATGCCGACGATGCCCATGTACAGCGGATGGCGCTCGTCGATCGCGCCTTTGCCCATGAGCGTCGGCGAGACGGCGCACTGCAAGATGCTCGGCCAGCGCGACGAGCGCTTCGGACGCCTCGGCGCCGATGACGCCGCCGCCCGGCATCAGCACGGGGCGCTCGGCGCGCGCGAGCCATTCGACGGCGCGGCGGATCTTCGCGGCGGGCGGCGCGCGTCTTGAAGATCGGCAGCGGCTCTTCGACGCTCGGATCGTAGGAGACCAGCTGCTGCGCGACGTCTTGCGGAAGGTCGATGTGCACCGGGCCGGGGCGGCCGTCGCGCGCGATGCGGAACGCCTCGCGGAAGACCCACGGGATCTGCGCGGCCTCTTTGCAGATGAACGCCTTCTTGACGACCGGCTTGACGATCTCGCAGATGTCGACGGCCTGGAAGCCTTCGCGGTGCAGTTGCGCGACCGGGACCTGGCCCGAGATCGTGATGATCGGGATCGAGTCCGCCATCGCGGTGTAGAGGCCCGTCACGAAGTTCGTGCCGCCCGGTCCCGACGTCGCGATCGCGACGCCGACCTTGCCGGTGGCGCGCGCGTAGCCGTCCGCGGCGTGCGTCGCGCCCTCTTCGTGACGGACGACGACGTGCCGGATCGTCGAGCGGCGCAGCGCGTCGTACAGCGGCAGAATCGAGGCGCCCGGGATCCCGAAGGCCAGGTCGACGCCTTCGCTCTCCATGACGCGCACGGCGGCTTCGGCGGCGGTCATGGTGGTGGGCGGGGCGACCGGCACGGTCGCGGTGGTGGTCGGGTCGGCGGTCTGCACGGGCGGCCTCCAGCGTGGGCGTTTTGGGATACAGTATCCCGGAAGGTCGTCCGATTGTACCGGGTCCGGCCTCGCCGGTCAATGGGATACGGTATCCCAAAAGTTTGACGTACGGACGCCCGTGCGGTACCGTGGGGCCATGGAGGCGAAGACGCTGCAGCCGCTCCGTCGCGGGCCCTCGCTGCGCGACCGCATCCACGACCGGCTCCGGACCGCGATCGTGACCGGCGAGCTGGCGCCCGGCAGCCCGGTGATCGAGGCCGAACTGGCGGCCCGCCTGGGCGCGAGCCGCACGCCGGTACGCGAGGCGCTGCGGCGTCTCGAGGCCGAGGGGCTGCTCGAACCGCGCGGTCTCCGCGGCAGCGTCGTCCGCGAGCTTCGCACGGATCAGGTCGAGTGCGTGTTCGAGATCCGCGAGGCGCTCGAGTCGCTCGCGGCGCGACGCGCCGCGCGCACGATCCGCGACGGCGACCTGCGCCGGCTCGACGAGATCGTCGCGCGCATGCGCAGCTCCGTCGGCGACGCGAACGAGATGGAACGGCGCGACACGGCGTTCCACGATCTGATCCTCGCGATCGCGAGCGGCGAACGCCTCAAGCGGATGCTGACCGAGCTGCGGGAGGAGCTGATCGCGTACCGCTTCCTGTCGCTCTCGGACCCCGAGCGCCGCAGTGCGACCGTCGGCGAGCACGAGGCGATCCTCGAGGCGTTGCGCGCGCGCGACGAGGACGCGGCCGGCGCGCGAACCGCCGCGCACATCGCGAACGCGCGCGCCGCCGTGCTGCGGCTCGCGGCGGAGCGCGCGGCCGTGCCCGCGCCCGCGACGGCGTCGTGACGCTGGTCGCGCCGGACGCGCTGCACGAGCGCTTCGCTGCGATCGTCGGCGCGGACAACGCGATCGCCTCGCCGTCGCGCCTGCGCACGTACGAGTGCGACGGCTTGCTCGGCTACCGCGTACGGCCGGCGATCGTCGTCCTGCCGGCATCGACCGAACGAGGTCGCGGCGTGCGTGCGGCTCGCGCAGAAGCTTGCACCTTCCGGTCGTCCCGCGCGGCGCCGGAACGGGACTGTCGGGCGGCTCGCTGCCGAGCCGAAGACTCGATCGTCATCGGGCTCTCGCGCATGCGCCGCATCCTCGAGGTCGACCTCGCGAACCGCATCGCGCGCGTCGAGCCCGGCGTGATCAACCTCGACATCACGCGCGCTCTCGCGGACGACGGCTACTTCTACGCGCCCGATCCGAGCTCGCAGAGCGTGTGCACGATCGGCGGCAACGTCGCCGAGAACGCCGGCGGCGCGCACTGCCTGAAGTACGGCTTCACCGTCAACCACGTGCTCGGGCTGACGCTGGTGACGCCGGACGGCGACGTCGTCGAGCGTCGGATCGCGCGGCGAGCCGGAGACGCCGGGCTACGACCTCTGCGGCGTCGATCGTCGGCAGCGAAGGCATGACGGGGATCGTCACGGAGGTCGTCGTGCGCGTTCTGCGCACGCCCGAGAAGACGAGCACGCTGTTCGCGACGTTTCCGTCGACCGACGAAGCCGGCGACGCCGTGTCGCGCATCATCGGCTCCGGCATCGTTCCGGCCGCGATCGAGATGTGCGACCGGCTCGCGATCGAAGCGATCGTCGCGGCGACGCGGCGTCGACTGGCCGCTCGACGTCGGCGCGCTGCTGCTGATGGACGTCGACGGCGTCGCCGCCGAGGCCGACGACCTCGCGCAGCGCGCGCGCGAGCATCTGCGGGCCGCGGGCGCGATCGAGATTCGCGCGCCGAAGGACGACGCCGAACGTGCGCTCGCGTGGAAGGGCCGCAAAGCGGCGTTCGCGGCGATGGGCCGCATCTCGCCGAACTACCACGTGCAGGACGGCGTCATCCCGCGCAAGGACATCGCGCCGGTGCTGCGCGAGATCGCGGCCCTCGGCGCGCGCGCCGGCCTGCGGATCGCGAACGTGTTTCACGCGGGCGACGGCAACCTGCACCCGCTCGTGCTGTACGACGCGCGCATCCCGGGCCAAGAGCACGCGGCGGAGCAGTGCGCGGGCGAGATCCTGCGCGTGTGCCTGCGCTACGGCGGCTCGGTGACGGGCGAGCACGGCGTCGGCCACGACAAGGCGTGCTACCTCGGCGAGCAGTTCTCGCCGGACGATCTCGAGACGATGCAGCTCGTGCGCACGGCGTTCGATCGCGACCGCCGTTTCAACCCGGAGAAGATGTTTCCGACGCCGCGGCTGTGCGGCGATCGGCCCGGTCCGTACGTCGCGCACGCGATCGAGCAGCGCGGCGAAGCGGGGCGCGGCTGAGCGAGGACGAGATCCGCCGGTGAAGATCGACGTCGCGGGCGTCGCGCCGCGCGACGTGCTCACGCCGCGGACGGTCGACGCGCTCGCGGACGCCGTGCGCGATCTGCATGCCGAGCGCAAGACGTTCGCGTTCGTCGGCGGTGCGACGCATCTCGAGCTGGGCAATGCGCCCCGGTCGCTCGACGCGGTGATCCGCACTGAGCGCGCTCGACGGCGTCGTCGACTACGCGCCGGAGGACCAGACGATCACGGTCGAGGCGGGGATGACGCTCGGCCGAGCTCGATCGCGTGCTCGCGCCAGCACGGACAGATGCTGCCGCTCGACGTGCACGACCGCGAGCACGCGACCGTCGGCGGCGTCGTCGCGGCGAACGCGTACGGACGCCGGCGGCAGCGGTACGGTTCCGCGAAGGACCTGATCGTCGGCGTCGGCATCGTGCGGCCCGACGGCGTTCGCGCGCGCGGCGGCGGAAAAGTCGTGAAGAACGTCGCGGGCTTCGACCTGCCGAAGCTGATGGTCGGCTCGCTCGGCACGCTCGGCGCGATCGTCACCGTCACGTTTCGGCTGTATCCGATGCCCGGACGCGACGCGCGCCGCGGTCGCTGCACTTCGACGACGGAGACGCCGATCGGCGGCGCGGTCGATGCGCTGCTCGCGCGCAAGCTCGAGCCGGAGTCGGTCGCGCTGTACGACTATCGCGCGCTCGTGGTGACGTTCGCGGGCACGGAAGCGGGCGTCGACAGAGCAGATGCGCACGCTGCTCGACGACGTCGCGCCGCGGTTCACGCGCGACGCCGCGGAGCTCACGCGCGCTCGAGCGCGAAGCGTACGAGCAGCGCGAGCGCGCGGTGCGCCGCGACGGACCGTGGCGTCTGCACGTCGTCGCGCCGCCCGCGGAGCGCGTCGCGACCGCGGCGAGCGCCGCGCCCGCATCGCCGCTCGCGGTGCCGGTGGCGTACCCGCTGCTCGGCGTCGTCGTTCCACGCGCTGAGCGACGCGACGTTTGCGGGCGATGCGACGGCGTCACCGGACTGGCACGTGCGCGACCTGCGCGACACCGTCGCCGCGCGCGACGCACGGCCGCGGACGCGTCGTCTACGACGCGATGCCGAACGAGCGCGCGCGCGCTCGTCGACGCATGGGGCCCGCCGCCGCCGTCCTTCGACCTCATGCGGCAGATGAAAGCGAACTTCGACCCGCACGGACTGTGCAATCCGGGGCGGTTCGTCGGCGGGCTGTGAACGGCGCTACGCCTTTCGCGGGGATCCCGCCGCGCGGCGCGACGCCGTTCCGTTCGTTTGCGAGCGCGGAGCACGGAGCTCCGCCAGCGCGTGCTGCGCGGCGCTGCGGAACCGTTCGCCGTCGGCGTACGTGCGTGCGACGAGCATCGCGCCCTCGAGCGTGCCGAAAGCAGCCGCGCCCGCTCCGGCGGCGGCTCGGCGAAGGCGAGCTCACCTGCGCGCCGGCCGTCGCGCAGCACGCGGCCCAACCACGCCTCGTTCGCGTCGAAGAACGTGCGGAGCGCCGACTGCATGCGTTCGGGCAGCGTCGCGTACTCCGCCGCGAGCATGCCGCAAAGACACATGCGATCGTTGCGCATGACGGAGTCGAACAGCTCGACGTAGCGCCGGAGCTTCTCCGGCGTGCCGCGCACGTCGCGCTCGATCGCGGTCAGCGCGCGCACGAAGGCGACGTGATAGCGCTCGATGAGCGCATGTCCGAGGTCGGCCTTCGACGCAAAGTGATAGTGCAGGCTCGCCTTCGTCACGACGAGACGTTCCGCGATGTCCGCATAGCTGAAGCCGTTGAAGCCGCGCGTCTGCGCGAGCTCCGTCGCTGCATCGAGAATGCGTTCGGCGGCGTCGGTGCGGCGTCTCTGTGCGGTCAACGAAATCTCCTTGTCGAGGTACGTCCCGACCCCTTGACTTTACTTACTAATAGGTTAAAGTCAAGGGGGTGCTCGAGTCGCCCGACACGGCGACCGGAACCGAAGGAGCCACAATGCAGACTCAGGACCAGCGGACGGAGCATCTTTCGTTCGCGCAGCCCCATGACGTGCGGGAGTTTCCGCACGGACGGCTCGAGCTCATCACGGTCGGCGGCACGGAGATCGGCCGTCTGGTGTTGCAGCCCGGGTGGCGTTGGTCGAACGACGTCAAGCCGATCGCGGCGACGGACAGCTGCGAGGCGCCGCACTTTCAGTATCACGTGTCCGGCACGATCGCGATCCGGATGGACGACGGCACGGAATTCGTCGCCCGCGCCGGCGACGTGACGTCGCTGCCCAAGGGGCACGACGCGTGGGTCGTCGGCGACGAGCCGGTCGTCGCCGTCGATTGGTACGGCGCGAGCAACTACGCACGAGCGCGGTAAACCGCGAGGAGGTTTTCCCATGGCAGACACACGCAAGGTCATCGACTGTCGCGACTTTCCGAGCGAGAAGAACTGCACGCTGACGATCTCGGGCCGCGAGACCGAGATCATCGACGCGGCCGTCGAGCACGCCGTCTCCGCGCACGGACACAAGGACACGCGCGAGCTGCGCGACGCGCTGCGCAAGTCGATGAAGAGCGAGCGCGTAGGCGCGCCCGCATAGCGGGTGACGGGGCTGCAGCTCGCTGCAGCCCCGTCATCGGCCGAGGTCGTCCGCGTGGGCGGCGTGAAGCCTTCCCGGTCGTGACGGAAGCTGCGCGCACAGAACTCGACGAGGCGGCGCCTCGGCCCTACGCCTCGCTGCTCGCGGACTGCGTGCACTGCGGATTTTGCTTGCCGGCGTGCCCGACGTACGTCTCGTGGGGCGAGGAGATGGATTCGCCCCGAGGCCGCATCGACTTGATGAAGGGCGTCGACGAAGGCGCCATCCCGCTCGACGGCGTCGTGCGCGAGCACATCGACCGCTGTCTCGGGTGCATGGCGTGCGTCACCGCATGCCCGTCGGGCGTGCGCTACGACCTGCTGATCGAAGCGACGCGCGCGAAGGTCGAAGAGCAGCGTGCCGCGTTCGCCGGACGACCGCGCGTTTCGCGAGCTCGTATTCGCGCTGTTTCCGTATCCGCGCCGACTGCGCGCGCTCATACCGGGACTGTGGCTCGGGACGAAGCTCGGCATCGCGCGCGCGGCGGCGGGGCCGCTCGGCAAGGTCTTCCCGCAGCGCATCCGGCAGCTGCTCGCGATGTCGCCGGCCGTCACGCTGCGCGATACGTTCGATCGATTGCCGCATCGCACGCCCGCGCGCGGCGAGCAGCGCGCGCGCGTCGCGCTCGTCGCCGGCTGCGTGCAGCGCGCGCTGTTTCCCAACGTCAACGCCGCGACGATTCGCGTGCTGGCGGCGGAGGGCTGTGAGGTCATCGTACCGCGCGGCCAAGGGTGCTGCGGTGCGCTGTCGCTGCACAGCGGACGCCCGGACGAGGCGAAGCGTTTCGCACGCCGGCTCATCGAGCGCTTCGAACGGGAAGCGGTCGACGCGATCATCATCAACGCTGCGGGTTGCGGGTCGACGCTGAAGGGCTACGGCGAGCTCTTCGCCGAGGACCCTGAGTGGCGCGACCGCGCCGTCGCGTTCGAAGCGAAGGTCCGCGACGTCAACGAGTACCTCGCGACGCTCGAACCGCGCGCCGCGCGCAAGCCGCTGACGCTGAAGGTCGCCTATCATGACGCGTGCCACCTCGCGCACGCGCAGCGCGTGCGCGAGCAGCCGCGGACGCTGCTGCGCACGATCCCCGGCTTGCGGCTGTGCGAGATCCCGAACGGCGATCAATGCTGCGGCAGCGCGGGCACGTACAACCTCTTTCAGCCGGAGTCCGCGCACGAGATCGGCATGCGCAAGGTCGACAACGTGGCGAGCATCGCGCCCGACATGGTCGCGAGCGCGAACCCCGGCTGCACGCTGCAGATGCTGTCGATCTTCCGCGAACGCGGCATCCGCATGCGCTCGGCGCATCCCGATCGAGTTGCTCGACGCATCGATCAACGGAACGGCGCTGGCGTAGCGGCCCTCGTACCTTTCGGCCAAGGTCGTCCACAACGTGTACTGCATGTGCCTGAGCGCTACGGCTCGCTCGCAGAAACCGCGAGGATGCCCGCGAGGAATCTTTGGATGGTCTTGCGAGGAGCTCGCCCGAAAAGTCGATCCCGAAACGCCTCGAAAGGTGATCATCCCATGGCACAAAAGTCGTCAGGTAAGCGCGGGCGTAGCGAAGCAGGTGTTGAGCATTATCGGCGTACGGAGACCGGACGAATGACCGCCAGATCTTTCGCCTATCACGTCATCGTGGAGCCGTCCGGTGAGGGCGACGGCGTGTTCACGGCGACGGTTCCCGCTCTGGAAATCGTGACGGATGCGATCGGCCCCGGCGCCGCGCGACGTGCTGCAGGGCGTGCTATCAAAGCTTACATTCACGTCGCGACCAAATACGGGCACCCAATTCCTGCCTCGGACAGCGTTATCATCGACATGTCCGTTGATGCAGCGGGTACTGCTGAGAGAGCCGCATACGGTGCGAAGCCGGCGCGGCGCACGACGGCGAAACGTTCGACGGATCGCAGCGGCAAAGCACGATCAAAGGCAAGCACCCGCCGCTGAACGACGGCGGCGCTTCCTACGACGATCTCGTGGCCGCGTGGCGTGCGCTGCGCGTGCGCGGCGTGCGCGTGCGCGAAGTGGCGTGTGTCGGCGCGCCGCGGACGCTGCTGATGGCGGAGATGGGCGACGCGGCGGCGCCGGCCGTGTCCATCCACGCGGGCGTGCACGGCGACGAGCGCGCGGCGCCGTGGGCGCTGCTCTCGATCGTGCGCGACGGTCTGCTCGATCCGCGCTTCGCGTACCGCATGTGGCCGTGCTTGAATCCGACCGGCTACGCCGCCGGAACGCGCGCGAACGCCGAAGGCGACGACATCAACCGCTCGTTCTCGCGCGGCGGGACGACGCCGGAGTCGCGCGCCGTGCTGACCGCGAACCGCGACCGGCAGTTCGTGCTCGCGCTCGATCTGCACGAAGACTTCGAGGCGACCGGGTGCTACGTCTACGAGCCGCTGCGGCGCGGCTTCGCGCCCTACTTCTCGGACGGCGTCGTGCGGTCGCTCGACGACGCCGGCATTCCGGTCCAGTCGTTCGGCGGCGACGCGTTCGATCTCGGCGCGCCGCCGGACGCCGACGTCACGGAGATGTATCGTCTCGAGCGCGGCATCGTGCTCGTGGACTACGAGCGCGAATTCGCGGTGTTCCCAGGCCTTCCGAGCTCGATCGCGCTGATCTACCGCGGCACGCCCGCAGCGCTCACCTTCGAGTCGCCGCGTCCGCGCCCGTGGGAGGAACGCATCGCCGCGCACCGCGTCGCGGCGACCGCGATTCTCTCGATGCTGCGCGTCACCTGAACGTTCGCGCAGTCCCGGGACCGCCCGGCTTCGTGCGCGAACTCGAGCGGGCTATGGCAGAACGCGATTCCCTCGAAGTCGACGTGCTGTTCGTCGGCGGCGGACCGGCGTCGCTCGCCGGTGCCATACGCTTGCAACAGCTTGCCAAGGCGGCAGGCGCCGAGCTTGCCGTCATGGTGATCGAGAAAGGCGGCGAGATCGGGAATCACGGCTTCTCGGGCGCAGTCGTCGACCCGAAAGCGCTGCACGAGTTGTTTCCCGACGAGGACATCACCGAGGGACTCGACACGCCGGTCACGAGCGATGCGATGTGGTTCCTCACGAACGGCGGCAAGATCAAGGCGCCGTTCACGCCGCCCGTCCTGAACAATCACGGCAAGTACGTCGCATCGCTTTCGAACCTCACGAAGTGGCTCGCCGCGAAAGCGGAAGCAGCGGGCATCGACGTCTTTCCGGCCTTCCCTGGTCAAGAGCTGCTGTGGGAATCTTCGACGGCTCGGGGCAGGCTCGCGTCGCCGGCGTGCGCATCGGCGACAAAGGCGTTGCGCACGACGGTACGCGCAAGTCGAACTACGAGCCGGGGCCCGATCTCACCGCGAAGGTCACCGTGCTCGGCGAAGGCCCGCGCGGCACGCTGACCAAATCGGCGATCGCGCGCCTCGAGCTCGACGCGGGACGCGATCCGCAAGTCTACGCGGTCGGCATCAAAGAGCTCTGGAAGGTTCCGGGCCGCCTCGCCGCGGGCAGCGTGATCCACACGCTCGGCGCGCCGCTGTGGAACACGTTCGGCGGCGGCTGGATCTACGCGATGCGCGACGACGTCATCGACATCGGGCTCGTCACCGGACTCGACTATGCCGATCCGACGACCGATCCGCACGACAACTTCCAGCGCTACAAGCTGCATCCCGCGATCCGGCCGCTGCTCGAGGGCGGCGAGATGATCCGCTACGGCGCGAAAGCGATCCCCGAGGGCGGACTGCACGCGATGCCGCGCTTCTACGCGGACGGCTTGTGCATCGTCGGCGACTCGGCCGGATTCCTCAACGGCTTGCGGCTGAAGGGCATCCACCTCGCCATGAAATCCGGCATGCTCGCCGCGGAAGCGATCTTCGCGGCGCTGCAAGCCGACGACACGTCCGCCGGCAAGCTGAAGGCGTACGAGGACGCGTTCCGCGACTCGTGGGCGTACACGGAGCTGCACGCCGCGCGCAACTTCCACCAGGGCTTCAGCGGCGGCATCTGGGGCGGCCTGATCAACGCGCAGCTGAGCCTGATGACGGGCGGCCGCGGTTTCGGGATCAAGGACAAGCTCACGGGCGAACACGGCTACGAGCGCATGAAGAAGCTCGACGAGCTGACGCCGACGCAAGTGACGAAGCGCGTCGTTCCGGACGGTAAGCTGACGTTCGACAAGGTGACGGACGTGTTCAAGAGCGGCACGATGCACGACGAGGACCAGCCCGCGCACCTGCACGTCTCCGACACGAACATCTGCGCCGACCGGTGCACCGTCGAGTACGGCAACCCGTGCCAGTACTTCTGTCCGGCGAAAGTGTACGAGCCGCACTTCACCAAAGCGGACGGCGCACCGGCCGAAGGACGGCTGCAGATCAACTTCTCCAACTGCGTGCACTGCAAGACGTGCGACATCATGGACCCGTACCAGATCATCACGTGGGTACCGCCGCAGGGCGGCGAGGGTCCCGTCTACACCGGCATGTAGTGCCCGACGTCATCGTCGTCGGCGCCGGGCTGATCGGCCTCGGCGTCGCGTACGAGCTCGCGAAGCGCGGCGCAAACGTGACCGTGGTCGACCGCGCCGAGCCCGCGCGTGCGGCGTCGTGGGCCGGCGCCGGGATGCTGGCGCCGTTCAGCGAGTCGACGCCGGATGCGGCGATGCTCGCGCTGTGCCGCGATTCGCTCGCGCTGTATCCCGCGTTCGTGGACGAGCTGTGCGAGCGCACGGGGGTCGACGCGCGCTTTCGCCGCGACGGCACGCTGCACGTCGCGCTCGACGATGCGGCGCTCGCGGCGCTCGCCGCCGTCGCGGAGACGTATCGCACGAACGGCGGCGACGTCACGATGCTGGACCGGTCCGCCGTTCTCGCGCGCGAGCCGATGCTTGCGCGCGGCGTCGCGGGCGCGCTGTTCGTCGCGAACGAGGCGCAGGTCGACAACCGCCGTCTCGGACGCGCGCTCGCCGCGGCATGTGATGCGCTCGGCGTGCGGATCGAACGCGCGGGCGACGTCGCATTGGAAGCCGACGCACGCCGCGTGCGCGGCGTGCGCACGATGTTCGGATTCGTCGCCGCGCCGGTCGTCGTGAACGCGGCCGGAGCGTGGGCCGGCGAGCTCGCGGGCGTGCCGGAGCGCGCGCGGGTGCAGGTGCGACCGGTCGCCGGCGAGATGCTCGCGCTGGCCGTGCCGTCCGGTGCGATGCGTGCGCTCGTGTGGCTCGGGCACCGTTACCTCGTCCCGCGCGACGACGGGCGTCTGCTGGTCGGCGCGACCGTGGAGGAGCGCGGCTTCGACGCGCGCGTCACCGCGGGCGGCGCGCACGATCTGCTCGACGCGGCGCTCAGCGTCGCGCCGGCGCTCGCGAGCTTCGCCGTCGTCGAGACGTGGGCCGGGCTGCGCCCGGGGTCGCACGACGGGCGCCCGTACCTCGGCGCGACGGCGCTCGAAGGCTACGTCGTGGCGTGCGGCCACTACCGCAACGGCATCCTGCTCGCGCCGATCACCGCGCGGGCGATCGCATCGTCGATCGCGGGCGAGCACGATGCGCGGCTCGCTCTCTTCGCTCCGGCGCGCGTGACGGAAGCAGCCCGCACGCGTCGCGAACAGCGGCGCGTGACGATCACGGTCAACGGGGAGCCGCGCGACGTGGACGACGGGATCACCGTCGACGCGCTGCTGGTCGACCTCGGCGTGCAATGCGACGGTACCGCCGTCGCGCGTGAACGACGGCGTCGTGCCGCGCACCCGCCACGCGGCCGCCGCGCTGCGCGAGGGCGACCGCCTCGAGATCATCGTCGCCGTCGCCGGAGGGTGAACCGTTCCATGCATACCGATGCCGCGCTCGACACGCTGAAGATCGGCCGCCACGAGTTTCGTTCGCGGCTGTTCGTCGGCACGGGCAAGTACCCGTCGCTCGACGTGATGCAAGCGGCGCACGCCGCGAGCGGCGCCGAAGTCGTGACGGTCGCCATCCGGCGCATGCATCTCGACGACCGCAGCGGCAAGACGCTCGTCGACTACATCGACCGTTCGAAGATCACGCTGCTGCCGAACACGGCGGGCTGCTACACCGCGAAGGACGCCGTGCTGACGGCGAAGCTCGCGCGCGAAGCGCTCGGCACCGACATGATCAAGGTCGAGGTGATCGGCGATCCCGACACGCTGTATCCGGACACGCGCGAGACGATCGTCGCGTGCGAAGAGCTCGTGCGCGACGGCTTCACGGTGCTGCCGTACATCGTCGACGATCCGATCGCGTGCAAGCGCCTCGAAGAGGCCGGATGCGCCGCCGTCATGCCGCTCGCGGCGCCGATCGGCAGCGGTCTCGGCGTCTGCAATCCGTACTCGATCCGCATCATCAAGGAGCGCGCGAACGTTCCGGTCATCGTCGATGCGGGCGTCGGCACCGCGTCCGACGCGGCGATCGCGATGGAGCTCGGCGTCGACGCGCTGCTGATGAACACGGGGATCGCGGCGCGCGCGGGATCCGGAGCGCATGGCGCGCGCGATGCGGCTGGCCGTCGAGGCGGGACGCGACGCGTTCCTCGCCGGGCGCATGCCGAAACGGCTCTACGCGAGCGCGTCGAGCCCGATGCAGGACCTGATCGCCACCGGCCGGTCGCCGGCATCGTGAACGAGATCTCGGCCGGCGAGCTCAAACGCCGCCGCGACGCGGGCGAGGCGCACGTGCTCCTCGACGTGCGCGAGCCCGACGAGCTCGCGACCGCATCGGTCCACGGTGCGACGGCCATCCCGATGTCCGAGATTCCGGCACGCATCGACGACGTCGCGCGCGACGTGCCCGTCATCGTCATGTGCCACCACGGCGGACGCAGCGCGCGCGTCGTGCAGTTCCTCGAAGCGAACGGCTACGCGAACGCCGTCAATCTGGACGGCGGCATCGATGCGTGGTCGCGCGACGATCGATCCGTCGGTCCCGCGCTACTGAGCGCGTCACGTCCGCCGCGCGACGACGAACCAGTGCACGCGGCCCGACGCGTCGTCCGCATGCGCCCAGCGTCCGACGATCGCGTCGACGTCGACTTCCTCCATCGATGCGATCGTGAATCCCGCCAGCGCTTCGATCACGCCGTCACGGTCGAAGTACACGTGCGGGATCCCCGCCTCGTCGCCTTCGCCCGGCGCGAAGCTGCGCTCGTCGAGCGGCACCCCGAGGCCGTACCGCGCGTCTGCGATCGAGCCGAGCGTGATGAAGATCGCCGCGCCGGCGCGAAGCACGCGCCGCAGCTCCGCTACGCCCGCGCGCAGCTTCGGCGCCGTTCCGTGCAGGTACGCATGCGTCGACAGCGCCGCGCCGTACATGTCGCGCAAACCCGGCAGCTGCGTGTACGGCACGCTGTCCGGCACGCCGACCGTCGGGATCGCCGCGGCGACGAGGGCCCGCGTGTTGCGTCCCGAACCCGTGCCTACCTCGATCACGGGTCCGGCGAGCGGGTGCTCGGCGGCGTAACGGATCAGTCGCTCGGCGAGCGGATGCGCGACTTCGGTCGACGGCGACGACGACATGACTCAAGCAGCAAACACCGCGCCGGTACGCGCGGGATGCACGAACGAACGGGAGGATGAGGACCGAGTGCTCGAGGCGGGCGTGAAGGTGCCGGACGTCGGCGCCGACGACCAGAACGGAAAGCCGGTGCGGCTCCGCGATTTCGCCGGACGAAAGCTGGTGGTGTACTTCTATCCGAAGGCCGATACGCCGGGCTGCACGCGCGAGTCGCAGGCATTCCGCGACGTGAAGGGCGAGCTCGACGCGGCGGGCGCGGACATCGTCGGCGTGAGCCGCGACGACGTCGGCGCGCAGAAGAAGTTCGAGCAGAAGTACGATCTGAACTTTCCGCTGCTCGCCGACACGTCGTCGCGCATTTGCGACGCGTTCGGCGTCATCGTCGAGAAGAACATGTACGGGAAGAAGAGCGTCGGTATCCAGCGCTCGACGTTCCTCGTCGCGGGTGACGGTACGATCGCGAAGGTGTGGCCGCGCGTCTCCGTGGAGGGCCACGACGCTGCGGTGCTCGAGGCGGTCCGATCGCTCTGACGGCCTCGCCGCGCCTCATCGTCGCCGGATCGAGCTCCTCGATCCCGCGTCCGGACCGCGCGTGCAGTTCCTACGTGATCGATGACGGCGAGATGCCGGTCGTGCTCGACTTGGGCACGGGCGCGTTCTCGCGCGTGCGCCGGCACGTCGGCGAGGACCGTCTCGCCGGTGTCGTGATCAGTCACATGCACGCCGATCACTTCATCGATCTCATCCCGCTGCGATACGCGCTCCGCTACGGCGAACGCCGTCGCGACGCGACCCTGCCGGTCTACTTACCGCCGGGCGGCATCGCGATGCTGCGCGCGCTCGTGTCCGCGTTCGCATACGAAGGCGGCGACTTTCTCGGCGACGTGTTCGAGCTGCACGAGTACGACCCGAGCGCACCGCTCCGCATCGGCGCCGCGACGCTGCGGTTCGCGCTCACCGAGCACTTCATCCCCGCCTTCGCGATGCGGTGGGAGCGCGACGGCACGGTGATGACGTACTCGGCCGACACGGCGCCGTCGGCCGCCGTCACCGAGCTCGCGCGAGAATCCGATCTCTTCGTGTGCGAGGCGACGCTGCGTCGCGGCGCGCGGGAGATCGGCATGCGCGGCCACTCGTCGGCCGCGGAGGCGGCGCGCATGGCGCACGGCGCGCGCGTGCGACGGCTCATGCTGACGCACTACGGTGAAGAGTCGGACGCCGCCGACCTCGACGACGCGGCGCGCGAGGCGTACGACGGCGAGATCATGGTCGCCGACGACCACCGCATCGTCGACCTCCGCTAATTCGTGCGCGGTCCGCCTTCGCCGCGCGGCAGCGAGAACTGGATCAGCGAGCCGACCGGGGCGAGACCGCGCGAGATCACCGCGTACGCGCTGACCTTCAGGTTGAGTTCCTCGAGGCGCGCCTTCGCGGCCAGCAGCTCGCGCCCGCTCGTCACGACGTCCTCCAGCAAGAGCACGTGCTGTCCGCCGTCGATGGGTCCCTCGACGTACTCTTGCGCGAACGCGCCGTACGCCTTCGGCTGCTTGCGCACGACGATCATCGGCAGCCCCGTCATCTGCGACACGGCCGTTGCGATGATGACGCCGCCGAGCTCGGTGCCGCCGATGACGTCCGGGTTGAGATCGGCGATGACCGGCGCGAACAGCCGCGCGATGCGCCGCAGGACGTGCGGATCGGCGAACAGCTTGAACTTGTCGATGTAGTAATCGCTGCGCGCGCCGCCGGAGAGCAGGTAGTCGCCCCGCGTGAGCGCGCGCTCGATGATCACGTTCTTGAGCCAGCGCAGCTCCGGGATACGTGCGATCGGGCTGGAGCTCTCATCGTACGCCGACACTCATATCTCCCACTCGTACGCGTTCCAGCCTTCGTTGATCGGGCTGGGTGCGAAGTTCTTGAACTGCGGCACGATCGGCTGCGCCTGCCGCGGGAACCAGATGTAGTCCTCGGGCAGGTCGCGTGCCAGGATCTTCTGGATCGTCGAGTACGCCTGCTTCCGCACGCGCTCGTCGTACGACCCCAGGGCTTCGGCTTGAGCGCGGTCCATCTCTGCGCTCGAGTAGCGCGTGTAGTTCACGCCGTCGGGGTGGCCGGGTCTCGGAATCTGATCCGACTCGAACAGCGAGTGATCGTCCGGGTCGAACCCCGCGATCCAACCGGCGACGGCAAGATCGAACTTGCCGTTCGTCATGATGCCGCCCTGCCCGTACGTCGCGAAGAAGAGGTTCGCTGGGTACTGCTTGATCTCGACATCGATGCCGACTTGCTGCAGCATCGCCTGAATTTGCACGGCGACGGAGCGGCGCGTCGCGTTCTCGACGTTGTACGCCAGCTGCAGCGCAAACGGGCGCCGGTCTTTTTGAAGCATCCCGCCCGGGCCGGGCGTCCATCCCGCGGCTGCGAGCATCGCTTTCGCCTTCGCGGGATCGTACGGATACTTCATGACGTTCGGCTCGTACGCCCACGAGTACGGCGGCTGGTCGGCCCACGCGACCGTGGCGCTGCCGCCGGTGTTCTTCCGCACGAGCGCGTTCTTGTCGATCGCGTACGCGAGCGCGCGGCGCACGCGGACGTCGTGCAGCTCCGGGCGCGACGTGTTCATGAAGAGCGCGAGCGTCTGCGGCTGATCGTTCAGGACGACGTTGATGCCGGTCATTCTCTTCAGCTGGATGTACAGTTGCGGCGACGCTTCGAAGATCCAGTCGACGTCGCCCGATCGCAGCGCGTTGAGCGACGTGTTCTCGTCGGGAATCTCACGGACGTAGATCCGCCGCAGCTTCGGCTTGCCCTTGAAGTAGTCGTCGTTGGCGACGAGCTCGATGTGGTCTCCGCGCACCCAGGATGCGACCTTGAACGGTCCCGTGCCGACCGGAAGATCGTTGAACGGAACCCGGTTCACATCCGGATACTTCGCGAGCAGATGCTCCGGGATGATGCAGATCGGATCGTCGCTGTCGCTGAAGACGGTGTTCACGAACGGCGCGAACTTGCGCTTCAGGTGGAACACGACGGTCGTGCCGTTCGGTGTGTCGACCGACGCGACGTCTTCGTATCCGGTGCGCGAGTTGACGTTGTTCGCGTCGTTCATCATCGCGCGCCAGCTGAACGCGACGTCCTTGCTCGTGAAAGACGCGCCGTCTTGCCAGCGTACGCCGGCGTGCAGGTGATACGTGATCGTCAGCCCGTCCGCGCTGATGCCGTGGTTCGCGAGCGTCGGAACCTCCGTCGCGAGGCTGGGAACCATGCGCTTCGTGCGGCCGTCGACTTGCACCAGGGTGTCGAAGCTCAGCCGGTTGAGGAACGTCTCCGTCGTGTTCGCCGACAGGATCGGGTTCAACGTGTTCGGGCTCCGCTGAACCGCCACGCGCAATTCGCCTCCGGTTCGCGGCGCACTGCTGCCGACCGGACCGCCGGACGTCTGGCCCAGCTTCGCGCACGCTGTGGCCGGCAGCGCGCACGCGAGAGCGCCGATCATGAGAATGCGCAAACGGGGATCGTCCTCCTACCGGCGCTTTGCCGCCGCCGTCTTCTTTGCGGGCGCCTTCTTCGTGCCGCCGGGCTTGCGGCTCGCCGTCTTCCGGGCCGGCGGCTTCTTCGGCGCAGCCTTCTTCGCCGCGGTTTTCTTCGCGGCTCCGCGGGCGGGTGACGCCTTCTTCGGCGCCGCCTTGGCCGGCGCAGATCGCTTCGAGCGGGCGGCGGCCTTCGCCGCGGGACGCGCCGGTGCCGTGTTCTTGGCGGCGCGCTTCGTCGGCGCGCGGCTCGCTGTTTTCTTCGGCGCGCTCGTGCGCGACATCGCCTTCGCGCGCTTCGGCCCGGCTGCCGAGGCCTTCGCGCGCTTGGCTGACGAGGCAGACTTCGCGGCAGATGACTTCGCGGCGGCGGCGCGCTTCGGGGCCTTCGCGACGGCCTTCGCCGGCGCAGACTTGCGTGCGGTGGACTTCGCCGGGGCGGCTTTGGCTGCGGCGGGCTTCGTGGGGACGGACTTGGCCGAGGCGGGTTTGGCTGCGGCTGCCGGCGGACGCGGCGCCTTGCGCCGGCGCAACCTTCGGCGGCGGCGGCGGGGCCGGCTGCGCGGATGGTGCCGCCGCCGGCTCCGATGCGCGGGCCGGCGGCTTCGCGCTCCGGCTGCGTTTCGGCGTCGCGGCTTCCCGTGCGGCCTCGGCCGTGGGCGGGGCGGCACCGTCGGGCGGGTCGGCCGCTGGACCGGGCGCCGGCGATGCCGGCTCGGATGCCGCTGCCGGTGACTCCACACGCCCGGGCGGCCGCGCGGGCGACGTCTCCGGCGCGCGCACCGCGGACGCCTTCGGACGCGCTTTGCGGACCGGCTTCGGCGGCTGCGGCGGCGTCTCGTCCGCCGGCTCGGGCGCGGGCGCGACGACGGGCTCGGGCTCCGGCTCGCGCACGACCCGCAGCGCGACGCGGCGGAGCGCGCCGCCCATCGGAAAGACGATCTCGTTGATGTCCAGCTCGTCCAGTACGGCGAGCACGATCTCGAAGGCGCCGCCCTGGTCGCGCGGCGAGTGCGCGTCGGACCCGATCGCGATCGCCACGCCGCGATCCCGGGCCTTGCGCAACAAGCGCTTGTTGGCTTCGAGGTAGCGGTCTTTCTCCTCGTTCGTGTAGTCGCGATAGAGAAAGCGGGTGTTGAACTCGATCGCCATGCCGCGCGCTTCGGCCGCGGCGAGCACGCGGTCTTCGTACGCGTTCAGCTTGCCGTCGTCGGGCCATGCGCCGAGGACCGCCGGGACGAAGAAATGCCCGACGATGTGGCCCGGGAGGCGCTCGATCGCGTCGACGAGCGTCGCGATGTACCTCTCCCAGAGATGCTCCACGCCGACGTGCTCGTAGAGCTCGCGGAACTCCGGGTTGTCGAACGGCCAGTGCCAGTTCTCGCCGTGGACCGGATGGGTGATCGGGATGAAATGGACCGAGCGGATCATGCCGTCCGGCCGCATCGCGTCCACGATGTTCTGGGCGTCGGGACGCGAGCGCGGGTCGTTGTCGACCTCGGCGCCGATCGAGTATCGCATGCCGCGGCGCAAGCCTTCGCTGACGACGGCGGCGTGCGCGACGTCGACGTTCGCCGTTTCCGCGGCGCCGTAGAGGTCGCCGGCTTGCGCGAGCTTCAGCGCGCGCCGGACGAGATTGACCGCCGCCGGATCCTCGAACGTGAGGTAGTTCATGTGGTCGGCGATCATCAAGAACCGCGGGTACCCCCGCCGGCATGCATGGTAGAACCACAGGAACAGCATCCGCGCCGTGAGCGGCAGCGGGCGCTCCTCGAGGTACGGCTTGTGCTCGCCTTTGGCGTGCCCGTGCGTGTCGGGGATGGCGAAAAGGCGCGGATCGCGCTCGTTGTTATCGTTCAAGGCCCGGTCCGACACGAGCCGCAGATTTTCTGCGGCCGAAGCAAGGGACCTCCGCGCAAAAAAAAGCCGCCCCGGCGGGGCGGCGGACAAGGTTGTCGGCTTCGCGGAGACCGGACTTACGTCCGGAGACCTCCGATCATCGTAAGACCTGGTTTGGGACTGTCGCTAGTAACGATGACCACCTCCTCTTGTCCGCATGTTAGCCTTCGCTACATCTGTGGTCTGAAGGGTCCGCGGACGTATCGTGAGGTCAAGTATAGCGAACCGTGATCGGAAAATCCTGTCCCGGGGCTAGCGGGGGTGGCGTGCAGCCTGGCGCGGCGCGCTGGTCCGAGCAAACCCTTCCATCTCCAAGATCCGCGCTTTGATGTCGACGCCGTAGACGTAGTGGTGCAGCGCGCCGCTCGCATCGACGACGCGGTGACACGGATAGAGCAACGGTACCGGGTTGCGCGCCATCGCTCGGCCGACCGCACGCGCCGCCGAGGGCTGTCCGAGCTTCTCGGCGATCCAGCCGTACGTTCGCACTTCGCCGGGCGGAATCTCGGCCGCCGCGCGGAGCGCCGACTGCTCGAACGGCGTCAGCTCGCTGATGTCGACCTTGTCGAGGTCGGGCCGGTACGTCCGGAAGTATGCGCCGACCGTGTCGCTGACCCACTGCGGCGCCTGCGACGGGATCAGCCCGCGTCCGAGACGGCGTTGCAGCTTGCCGAGCACCGCTTCATCCCCTTCGTCGCGGTCGAGAGCGATGGCGGTGATGCCGCTGTGGCGGAACGCGATGTAGAGGCGACCGATGGGCGAGTCGACCCTCGTGATCGAGTCGGGCGCCGCGATCTTGATCGTCGTCTTGATGTGCTCGAGGATCTTCGGAACCAGACTTCCCGGCGGGTCGACGGGCGGCAGACACGTCAGGCAGTACGCGATGCCTTCGTTCTCCCGGTAGATCTCCTGGCACTCCGGGCACGCGCGCAGATGCGCGAGTACATGCTCGCGTCGCGGTTCGACCCCGTCGCGCATCTCGTCCCACAGACGTTCGACGTCGCAGCAGCGCATGGACTACTCCTCTTCCTCGTCGGCGGACGCCGGACGATCGCTCGGCACGATGCGCCCGACTTGCGGCCCGAGGATGCGGCGAAGGATGCGCACCGCGCGGTGCACGTGTGATTTCACCGTGCCGATCGGCTGGTTCAGGATCTCGGCGATCTCCGGGTGGCTTCGGCCCTCGATGAACCGCAGCGTCGCGGCGGCGCGCAGATGCATCGGCAGCTGCAGCAACGCCTGTTCGACGAGCACCATGTCGGCGGCGCGGTCGACGATCGCTTCCGGCTGATCGGGGCCTTCCTGCGTTTCGTTGAGGAGTGCGTCGGGATCGGCGAGCGCATCGAGCGCGACGTTCGTCGGCCGTTTCGAGCGCAGGCGATTGCGCGTCACGTTCAGCGTGATCGTGTACAGCCACGGCTGCAGCCGCAGCTCGGCCCGCTGCTGCGGGTCCATCTTCGCCAGCGCGCGGTACGCGCGGACGAACGCGTCCTGTACGATTTCTTCCGCGTCCTCGCGGTTGCCGGTCATGCGGAGCGCGAAGCCGTACAGCCGACGCTGGTAGTCGTCGACGATGGACTCGAAGCCTTCGGGTCCCGGAACGGGGACGGGGTGCGACACCGTCGCCGGTGCGGTCACGCGGTAGTGCTCTCCGATGAACGGTGCTGCGAGCGCACTCATCAGGGTCGTAGACCGGACCCCACGAGCGCCGGTTGCGCGCTTTGCGTACACGGTCTGTCGACCCCTCGTCGCTTGGGCTTCCCCGCGCGTGGCGAGTTTTACGTTTTGCGGGGCGTCGGGCACCGGGCGGGCGGCTTGCTGGTCGCCGGCCGTTCGGATCGAGCGGGCGTACACGATGGAGATCGGCGAGTGCTGGGCGGCGTCGTCGACCGCGCCGTCGATGCCGAGCGTCGCGGCGAGCGCGACCAGCAGCGCGTTCGAGTACGCGTAGTACGCGGTGCCTTTCATCGTGATCGTGCCGACGAGCTGAACGCCCGGACGCTCCGGCAGCGCGCCGTGGAGCGGGCCCTTCGCCTCGAACGCGATCCCCATCGCCCGGTTGCCCGCCACGACCGCATCGGGCAGGCGGCGCAGCGTGCCGTGCAGCGTTGCGCCCGTCATCGGCGACGGAAAGTCGAACGGCACCGGGTGCTTGACGTGAGCCAGATCACGCATCGTCGGTACGTCGAGCTGCACCGCGAACGGCTGGTTGAGCACGGTGAGATAATCCGGATCGTTTGCGACACCGTCTTTTTGTTCGCCCGAGGGGAGCAGCGTCGCCGTGAACGAAGCGCGCTGATGTTGCCGCGCACCATCCGCCTCCCGGTCGTAATCGACATGGGCGTCGTACGTCGTCCCGCTGCGACTGCGCGTGATCGTCAACCGCTGCACGCCGTGGTAGACGGTCTCGCTCTTTACGTCGCCGTTACCGGCCCGAAACGTATCGTGCCCGTTGACCACGTACTCCTGGTCCGCGCGGGCGGCCGCGGCAACGGCCACGACGGCGGCCAGAAGCGCGAACGTGCCGGCGATTGCGCGGCGGAGCATCATCGGGGTCCTCGGGCGAGACGATTGGTTGGTTTTACGTTCCCGTGTTATGGTACTCCGGAAACGTGCCGATACTGATGATGAGTTGCTGAATCGTATCGTCGGCCGGTTCTTCGCCGCGCTTCTCGCAGCAACCGTCATCGTCGCGGGCGTTCCCGCGCGCGCCGGAGATGGCTTGACGCTGAGCCCGTCGCTCAACGCGAAGCTCGACGTGCTGTACAAGAGCGCATACGACGAGACGATCCAGCGGCACGCGCTCGCCCAGCGCGACGGCACGACGTACGTGTCGACCGGCGACATCGAAGCGGAGTGGCTGCGCGACGCGAGCGCGACCGTTCGGCCCTACATCGGCCTCTCGGCGCACGATCCGGACGTGCGTCACACCCTTCGGGGCGTGATCGCCCGCCAGGCGAAGTATATCCTGATCGACCCCTACGCAAATGCCTTCTCACGCGATTATCACGTCGTCGAGCGGAAGTTCGAGGTCGACTCGCTACTCTACCCGATTTGGTTCGCCGCGGACTACTACCGCGAGACCGGCGACCGCAGCATCTTCACGCCCGAGGTGCACCGCGCGTTCGCGCGCGTGCTGACGACCATGCGCGACGAGCAGCGGCATCCCCAGCGCTCGCACTACCGCAACCCGCAGCTCGCCGACAACGGCCGGGGCAGCCCCGTGCGCTATACGGGCATGGTGTGGACAGCTTTCCGCCCGTCGGACGACCCGGTGCGCTATCAGTTCAACATCCCGGTCAACATGTTCGCGGTCGTCGTCATGCGCGACCTCACGACGGTCGCGCGGGACGTCTGGCACGACCAGCGCATGGCGCAGAACGCATGGGGGCTCTCGATCGAGATTCAGCGCGGCATCGAGCAGTACGGCACGCTCGACCTCAAGCCGTTCGGACGCATCTACGCGTACGAAGTTGACGGCCGCGGACACGCGAACGTGATGGACGACGCCAACATCCCCTCGCTGCTCTCGATTCCATATTTCGGCTACCTGCCGAAGAACAACTCGCTGTACCTGGCGACGCGCCGGTTCGCACTGTCGGACCGGAACCCGTACTTCTACCGTGGCAAGTACGCGTCGGGCGAAGGAAGCCCGCACACGCCGCGGGGGTACGTGTGGCCGCTCGCGCTCTGCGTGCAGGCGCTCACCGCGACGGACGATCGCGAGGTCGATCAGGTCTTCGCGTGGATCGCCGCGTCCGATGTCGGCGACCACCGCTTGCACGAGTCGTTCAACGCGCAGTGGCCCGAGTCGTACACACGCGAAGATTTCGCGTGGCCGAACGCGCTGTACGCTGAGCTCGTACTGACGCGCCGCGGCCAGACGTACGCGCAGCGGTAGGACGCCGGCGCCTTTAGCGCGGAGCTTCGATGCTGCCGCCCGCACGGCGCGCGAAATCGAGCGCGAACGCCGTCTGCAAGGCCGCCAGCGGGCCGACGGTGATGACGTCGATCGGAATCGCCGACCAGAAGATCGGCCGCGCCACGTGATGCTGGATCGCGAGGTCCGCGCCGAGCGACTGCAGCAGCGACGGCACGATCGACACGAACGCGATGAAGCACAGCCGGCCGACGTTCGCGGGACGCATCGACAGCGCGAGCGACTGCCACAGGCCGTCGAACACCGCGAGGCCGGCGCGTTTGCCGTCGAGCGCCGCGATCGGCGCGGCGAGCGCGAGGATGCCCCACAGCAGCCAGACGGCGGGCGCGGTGACGATCGCCGCCCACGGCGGATCGGGCAAGCCCTTGCAGCGTGCTCAGCGGTGACGTCAGGTCGACCACGGCCTGCACGATCATGCCGATCGCGATCACGGGCAGCCATCGTTCGACGCCGGCGGCGAGGATGCGGCCGTTTTCCCGCGGCGTGCCGCGCAGACGCGATCCCGCGCCCGCGGCGACCGTCGCGATGATGAACGCATCCACGAAGATCGCGGTGTACTCGAGCACGGTCGCCTTGATTTGACCTTGCGGCGAGTCGAGTGCGGACGCGGGGGTCGCGAACTCGATGAGCGCTTCGACGCCGAACGCCGCGATCGCAAGCAGAACGTACAGTGGTACGTGCGCGCCGTACGATGCGAGCGCGAAGTCGATCACCCCCCCGACGGACCGCGGGAAGCGCTCCTCGTTCCCGTCCGGATTCACGCCGCGAGCGCGCGGCGGGCGAAGAAGCGAAGCGTCACGGTCCCGGAGCAGACGGCGACGTCGTCGGGATCGCTATAGGCCCGGCCGTCGATGTCGACGACGAACGAGCCCGCTGCCAGTCCGTCGAGGGTCGCGCGCACGACGCGCTCGCGCTTGTCCTGCGGCGCACGCGGACCGAGCGCTTCGACGACGGCGGCGGCGAGCAGATCGCCGACGCGCAACGGCGTGACGAGCGCGAAGGCCGTCGATGCGGTGCGTGACACTGCCGAAACGTCGATCGGGACAGCGATCCGGAGCATTCCGGAGAGGCTCATTCCCGAAACGGCGCAACGGCTCCCGGTGGGGACCGCGCGCATTTGCACGAAATCGAGTGATCGATGCCCGAACCGCCTCGCCGCCGCCGCTCGGCACAGCCGCCGCCGTCGTCGAGCATGTGGCCGACCATCGCGCTCGGCATCGGCGTCGTCGTTGCCGGGCTCGGGATCGGCGCGTTGCTCTCCGCGATGCAGCATCGCGAAACGACGAAGACGGTGTCGCGCGCGGCGCCGCTCGTCACGCCCGTCGCGCGCGCGTCGCGCGGACCGATCGCGATCGCAACGTTCGTCGCGCATCCCACGCCCTCGCCCACACCGGCCGCGACCGCGACGCCGAGCGCGACGCCGAAGCCGACTGCGTCGCCCGCGGCGACGCCGACGCCGCGCGGCACGCCGGCGCCGCATCCAAGCGCGACGCCCGCGGCGCACCCGACCGCGACGCCCGGCGACGCGGCGGCGACGGCCACGCCGCGCGCGACCGCGACGCCGCGTGTAACCGCAACGCCGCATGTCGTCGCAACGCGCGCGTGGCCGCGGTTGCCACGCCGAAAGCTGCGCCGGAACGGCCGGCGACGGCCGCGCCGTCGCCGCACATCTCGACGCCGTTCGTCATCACGCCCGCGCCGCGCGCCGAGCCGGCGACGCCCGCGAGCGCGGCGCAGAACACCGTGCGGCGCTATCTGGACGCGCTGATCGCTGGAAATCAGCGCGCCGCGTACGCGCAACTCGGGCGGGCGCCAGGCGAATCCGGTTCATCGCTGCCCGAAGAAGCGATCGTCGACCGCGGCACGCGCATCGGATCGATGCGCACGACGTCGAGCGACCCGACGGGCGCGACCGTCGAGGTGGAGCTGACGTCGGCGCGCGGATCGTACGTGGCGACGTATCACGTGAGCAACGGTCCGAACGGGCCGTTCATCGACCAGCACGACTACATCAAGATCTGATCCGGAGGAGCCGGTGTGAACACCACGTCGCCGCACATCACGAGCCTGCTCTCGATCGAACGAGATCGTTCCGCCGCCGGACGGAACGTCCGCGTGGTTCCCGCACGCCGATCAGGACGCGTTCGTCGCGGCGTCGCTCCGCGATCCGGTCGCCTTCTGGCGCGAGCGCGCGAGCCGCATCGCGTGGGCGACGGAGCCGTCGACCGTGTTCACCGGCACGATCGAGGAGCAGCACTGGTTCGCCGACGGTCGAGCTGAACGCGACGGTCTCGTGCCTCGACCGGCACGTCGCGACGCACTGCCGGCGCGGTCGCGTACGACTATGTGTGCGAGAACGGCGAGGAGCGCACGTTCACGTACGGCGCGCTGCTCGCGCGCGTGAACCAGCTGGCGAACGCGCTGCGCCTCGACGGCGTGCGGCCGGGCGACCGCGTGTGCATCTACATGCCCCTGACGATCGAAGGCATCGTCGCGATGCTCGCGTGCGCGCGCATCGGCGCGATCCACTCCGTGATCTACGCCGGCCTCGGCGCGACGGCGTTGCGCGATCGCATCGTGGACGCGGGCGCGACGGTGCTGATCGTCGGCGACGTGACGTACCGGCGCGGCCGCGCGGTCGACTTGAAAACGCATCGTCGACGACGCGGTGCGCGGCCTCGACCTGGTGCGGCGCATCGTCGTGTACCGCCGCGAGGCGAGCGCGGCGGCGAGCGACCCGCGCGAAGTGAACCTCGAAGCGTACTGCGACCAGCAGCCCGTGGACTGCGATCCGGAGATCGTGCCGGCCGAGCACCCGCTGTTCATCCTGTACACGAGCGGAACGACCGGCAAGCCGAAGGGCGTCGTGATGACGCACGGCGGCTATCTCGTCGGCGCGGCGACGATGCTGCGCGAGACGACCGGCATCACGCCGAGCGACTCGTACTGGTGCACCAGCGACATCGGCTGGATCGTCGGACACACGATGATGGTGTACGGTGCGCTCGCCAACCGGTACCGCTGCGTCGTGCGCGAAGGGTCGGCCGATTATCCGTCGACGGACGCCGTGTACGCGACGATCGCACGCTACGGCGTCACGCAGTTCTACACGGCGCCGACCCTCGCGCGCATGCTGCTGCGGTTCGGGCCGGAGCTCGCCGAGCAGCACGATCTTTCGTCGCTGCGCGCGATGTACTGCGCCGGCGAGCCGCTGAATCCCGAAGCGTGGCGGTTCCTGTACGAGTCGCTCGGGAAAGGCCGTGTCGCGGTGTGCAACCAGTGGTGGCAGACGGAAGTCGCTGCGCCGACGCTCGGATTTTTTCCGACGACGCCGATTCGCCCGGATCGCAGCGGCAAGGCGCTCGGGCCGATCGCGTTCTCGGTGCGCGACGCGAACGGCGAACCGCGCGCCGCCGAACGCCGGCGGCCTGCTGGTCGTCGAGACGCCGCTCCCGCACATGTTCGCGACGGTCTGGAACGACCCGGAACGGCATGCAGAATACTTCAAGTGGGGAGTCTACGTCGCCGGCGACGTCGCGACGATGGACGACGACGGCGTCATCACAGTCCGCGGGCGCGCGGACGACGTGCTCAACGTCGCGGCGCACCGCATCGCGACGGCCGACGTCGAGAGCGCGCTCGTGTCGCACCCGGCGTGCGGTGAAGCCGGCGTGTGCGGCGTGCCGGACGAGATCAAGGGCGAGGCGATCGTCGCGTACGTCGTGCTGCGCGCGGGCTACGAGCAGTCCGACGAGCTCGCGACCGCGCTCGTCGAGCACGTGCGCAAGGAGCTCGGCCCGATCGCGGCACCGTCCGCGATCCGCTTCACGGCGAAGCTGCCGAAGACGCGCAGCGGCAAGATCATGCGCCGTCTGCTGAAAGCGCAAGAGACGGGCCAAGACCTGGGCGACGTCACGACGCTCGAAGAATAACGCGCTCGCGCGCGCGCGTCTGTCCTTGTCACCCTGAGCGTGTCGAAGGGTGAGAGACCACGGTGCCCATCGTGCGGGGTCGTTTCGCATGCTTCGACACGCTCAGCATGACCGGCGACCGTCAGACGTGCAGGTAGCGGCGGCGTACGTCGTCGTTTGCGCGGACGTCGTCCGGGGTGCCTTCGAACACGATCTCGCCTTGCGCCATGATGTAGCACCGGTCCGCGACGGCGAGCGCCGAGTAGAGGTTCTGCTCGACGAGCAGCGTCGTGATGCCCGCCGCTTTGATCTCGCGGACGACGTTCTCGACCTCGCGCACGATCAGCGGCGCGAGCCCTTCCGTCGGCTCGTCGAGGAGCAGCACGCTCACGTCTTGCACCAGTGCGCGGGCGATGGCGAGCATCTGCTTCTCGCCGCCGCTGATCTCGTCTCCCTTGTGCGTGAGCCGTTCGCGCAGGCGCGGGAACTTCGCGTAGACGTGGTCGAGCGTCCAGCCGGGCTTGCGCGCCGTCACCTGCGCGAGCTTCAGGTTCTCCGCGACGGTGAGGTTGCTGAAGATGCGCCGCTCCTCGGGCACCAGCGAGACGCCCTTGCGCGCGATCGTCACCATGTCGCAGCCGGCGAGCTCGTCGCCGTCGAGCGTGATGCTGCCCGTGCGCGGGCGCTGCCAGCCGACGATGCTCTTGAGCGTCGTCGTCTTGCCGACGCCGTTGCGCCCGAGCAGCGCGACGGTCTCGCCCGCGCCGACGTGCAGCGACACGTTGCGGAGGATGTGGCTCTCGCCGTAGTAGGTGTTGATCGCATCGACGCCCAGGCGCGCGGCGACGGGGCTTTGCGGGAGCGCAGGTGCGCTCACTATGCCATCTCCGCCTCGGTGTGGCCGCCGAGATACGCTTCCTGCACCTTCGGGTTGTTGCGGATCTGCTGCGGCGTTCCGGTGGCGAGAACGGTGCCCTGGTGCAGCACCGTGATCGTATCGGAGAGTCCCATCACCATCTCCATGTCGTGCTCGATGATGAGAACGGTCATTTCCGTCGACAGCCGGCGGATGAGGGCTTCCGTCTTCCGCGCCTCGTCCTTCGACATGCCGGCGATCGGCTCGTCGAGCAGCAGCACCTGCGGCTGCGTCGCAAGCGCGATCGCGATGTCGAGGCGCTTCTTGTCGCCGTGCGAGAGATCGCCGGCGCGCGTGTCCGCGACGTCGACGAGCTCGAGGCGGCGCAGCGCGCGGTCCGCGAGCGCGTCGACGTCGTCCAGACGCGTCGAGCGCCGGAACACCTGCAGCGCGAACGGGCCTTGCACGCGCGCGAGCGCGGCGAGCCGGCAGTTCTGCCGCACGGTTTGGTCGGGATAGATGCTCGCCGTCTGGAACGCCTTCGCGATCCCGCGGTGCACGCGCCGCGTTCCGGAGAGCCGGCTCACGTCGCGGCCGAGGTAGTTGATCGTGCCGGCCGTCGGCGGAATGGTCCCTGCGATCACGTTGAAGAACGTCGTCTTGCCGGCGCCGTTCGGCCCGATGACCGCGCGCAGCTCGCCCGGTTCGACGCGGAAGTCGACGTCGTGGACGGCCGCGAAGTGTCCGAACAGCTTGCCGAGCTTGAACGTCTCGATGATGCTCATCGGCCCGGCGCGATGTCCCTCGGCGGCGGGCTTGATCACCGGCTCCGGTTCCTCGGTCGAGAGCCGCAGCGACCGCGCAAAGAGCGCGCGCGGGTTGCTCTCGCGTTGCTTGAGGATGCCGAAGATGCCGCGCGGCAAGAAGACGATGACCGCGACGAAGATCAGGCCCTCGATCAGG
This sequence comes from Vulcanimicrobiota bacterium, assembly GCA_963841685.1. Classification (GTDB taxonomy): domain Bacteria; phylum Vulcanimicrobiota; class Vulcanimicrobiia; order Vulcanimicrobiales; family Vulcanimicrobiaceae; genus Vulcanimicrobium. The sequence goes on along the minus strand of CAWJDU010000001.1, from coordinate 536,027 downwards.
CGCCACGCGGGCGTCTTCGCCGAGAGCACGTTCTCCAGGAACATGATCACGGCCGTTCCGGCGATCGGCCCGAAGATCGTCTGCACGCCGCCGACGACCGTGTAGATCACGAACGACCCGCTGCGGTCGATGCCGAGCGAATCGATCGGCACGCTGCCGTCGAAGAGCGCGCGCAGAGCGCCGGCGAGTCCCGTCAGCGCGCCGGAGATCGTGAACGCCGCGAGGCGGTACGCCGATGCGTTGAAGCCGATCAGCGTGCTGCGCTGCTCGTTCTCGCGGATCGCGTCGAGCACTTCGCCGAATTGCGAGCGCGTGAGCGCGCGGAAGAGGATCAGCACGACGAGCAGGATCGCGCCGGCCGCCGCGTACCAGACCTGCAGGTCACCGAGATCGCCGAACGGCCCGAGGTTGACCGGACGGCAGATGCGCCGTGAGGTCGACGTTCCACGGTCCGATCGGCAACCGCGTGCCGGGGAGCGCCTGCAGCCCGTCGTCGCCGTTCGTCCAGTCCTTCGCCTGCTCGACGATGAAGTACACCATCTGCGCGAATGCGAGCGTGAGGAGCGCGAAGTAGATGCCGTACAGACGCACCGTGAGCGAGCCGATCAGCAGCGCGATGAGCGCCGTGACCGCGACGGAGACGAGGATCGCGAGCCAGAGGTTTGCGCCGCCCGGCATGAGGCGTAGCGTGAGGATCGCGGCGATGTAGCCGCCGCCTCCGTAGAACATCGCGTGGCCGTACGAGAGCGTCCCGGCGTAGCCGAGCAGCAAGTTGAAGCCGACGGATGCGATGCTGACGATCACGATCTGCGTCGCGAGCGTCGAGTAGCCGCCGAGCGGATGCAGCACGAACGGGAAGACGGCGATGCCGAGGGCGCACAGGAGCGCGAAACGGAGACCGTCGAGCCCGCGCGCGGGCCGCACGGCGGCAACCGCGGCCGTCTCGGACGTGCGAATCATTGGCGGATCACTTCGCTCTCGCCGAGCAGTCCCTGCGGACGGAGCAACAGCACGAGGGCCATGCACAGGTAGATCACGACTTGCGACGCCGGCGCGTACGCGAGGTTCGTCAGGCTCTGCAGCTCACCGATCAGGATACCGCCCAGCACCGCGCCCCAAAAGCTGCCGAGTCCGCCGACGACCACGACGACGAAGGACGGCACGAGGAACGCGAATCCGGTCGAGGGATCGATGCTGTAGATCGGCGTGGCGGCGGCGCCGACGAGACCCGCCACGGCCGCGCCGACGGCGAACACGATCGTCGACGCCCGACGGATGTTGCCGCCGAGCAGCTGCACCATGACGCGGTCTCTGATCCCGGCTCGCACGATGAGCCCGTAGTTCGTGCGCTCGATGAAGAGCCACACGAGCACCAGCATCACGATGACGCCCGCCGCGAAGAGCAGACGATACGCGGGGTACTGGATCGGTCCGAGCGCCACGGAGCCTTGCAGCCAGTCCGGCATCGCGTACTGCTGCGTCGTCGCGCCGAAGATCAAGCCGCAGCGACTCCTCGACGACGAGCGCGATGCCGAACGTCACGAGCAGCTGTGCCGTCGGGGCCTTGTCGTAGAACCGCGCCAGCAGCAGGCGGTCGAGCAGCACCGCGAAGATCGCGACCGCGATCGGCGCCGCGACGAACGCCCACAGGACGCCGACGTGCTGCGCGATGACGAGTCCCACGTACGCGCCGATCGCGTAGAACGCGCCGTGCGCGAAGTTCACGAGACGCAGCGTTCCGAAGATGATCGTCAGGCCGACCGCGATCGCGATGTAGATCAGACCGAGGACGAGTCCGCCGAGCAGGGCTTGGAAGATCGCTTCCATGTCGTTCTCTCCGGGAGAGACGGAAACGGGCCGGCGCGCGCGCACCGGCCCGTGACCGCGGTTGTTGGCGAGAGCCTACGCGGGTTCCATCTTGCAGGACAGCTTCGAGAGCGGCTCCATGACGGACTGGCCGTCGTGCACCTCGAGCACCTTCGCGAACGTGAAACCGCCCGGCCCGCGCTGCGCGTTCGGCACGCCTTCGACGACGAGGCATGAGTTCACGCCCTGGTGGTCTTCCTTGCGGTACCACTCTTGCTCTTTGGTGAACTGGAACTTCGTGTTCTCCAGCACGTTGATGACCTTGGCGGGATCGGTCGAGCCCGCTTTCTCCACGGCCATCTTGTAGATGTAGATGTCGGCATACGCGCACTCCGCGCCGTTGGACGGCCGCAGGCCCGGGTACTTCGCCGAGAACGCGTCGACGAAACGTTTCGCGCCCGGATACTTCGCCTGGTGATACTCCCAGTACCACGGCACGGTCGAGACGACGTTGTCGAAGTTGTCCGAGACGCCCTTCGCCATGTACTCGTCGACGAGAGGCACGAGGATCTTGCACGACTTCGTCAAGCCGAACTGCGAGGCTTGATTGAGACACTTCACCATGTCGGCGCCGAACTCGATCAGCACCAGCACGTCGGGCTTCGCCGCTTGCGCCTGCTGCAGCATCGGCGAAAAATCCGACGTCCCCGGAAACGGCGTGAGCACGTTCTTGACCGTCTTGCCGCCCTTCGGCTCGATGATCGCCGTGATGTTGTCGAAGTTCGAATGGCCCCACGCGTAGTCGGCGGTGATGTAGAACCACTTGCCGGTTCCGTACTTCGCGAGCATCGTCTTCGCGAGCGCCTGAGCGCTCATGTACGCATCGTTGTAGCGGCGGAACGTGTGCTTGTGGCAGTTCTGGTTCGTCGTCTCGTCGCCGTGCGTCAGCGTCGCCATGAAGATCACGTTGCGCTGCTGGCAGAGTCCCGACACGGCGACGGCGGTGCCGGTCGACGAGCCGCCCGTGATCATGACGGCGCCGTCGCGCTCGATCATGCGCTGCGCGTTCTCCGTCGCGACGCCGGGCTTCGTCTGGTCGTCCCCTTCCGTGGAGCGAACCTTCATGCCCATGATCCCGCCCTTGGCGTTGATCTCGTCGATGGCCAAGTGGTACGCGCGCAGCTGGTCCGCGCCTTGCTCGGCATACGGACCGGACAGCGGGACGTCGAGGCCGATGACGATCTCTTTGGCCGGCGCGGCGATGACGTACGGGCCGCCACCGAACGCGACTGCGGCCGCGCCGGCGGTGCCGGCGACGAACTTACCGCGCGAAAGCGAATGCTTCACGAGCTGACTCCATAGGGTAGCGGCGTGAGTGTTGTGGGCGAGCGACTTAGCGTTTTCTAAGGAAAGTTTCCTCCGTCCGCTCGCTCGCTAGCGCAGAAGCGGCTTCCGCGGGGCGGGAGCGCAGCGAGGGCCGCGAAAAGCCTTCGGCCCACCACCCCGGGAGATCGTCGTTGTCCCAGGCTCTCCACGCTCGCGCCGGCTCGCGCCGCGACCTCGGCATCGCGCTGCTCCGCACGATGGTCCGTATTCGCGTCCTCGAGGAAGGCATCGAAAAGCACTTCCTCGCCGGCGACATCCCGGGGTTCGCTCACCTGTCGATCGGCCAGGAGGCGGTCGCCGCCGGGACCTGCGCGAACCTTCGCGACGACGATGCGATCGCATCGACGCACCGCGGCCACGGCCACACGCTCGCGAAAGGGACGTCGATGCGCGGCATGGTCGCCGAGCTGTTCGCCCGCTCGACCGGCGTCTGCAAGGGCAAGGGCGGTTCGATGCATATCGCCGACTTCTCGGTCGGCATGCTCGGCGCGAACGGCGTCGTCGGCGGCGGCTTCGGGCTCGTCGCGGGCGCCGCGCTGAGCGCCGTCCAGCGCAAGACGGACCAGGTCGCGGTGTGCTTCTTCGGCGACGGCGCGACGAACCGCGGTCCGTTCCACGAGAACCTGAATCTCTGCGCGGTGTGGAATCTGCCGGCGATCTTCGTGCTCGAGAACAACCGCTATGCATCGACGACGTCGACGGAGGAGACGATGAAAATCGTCGACGTGGCGGCGCGCGCCGACGCGTACGGCATGCCGTCGGCGATCGTCGACGGTTTCGACGCGTTCGCCGTGCACGACGCCGTCGCCGAGGCCGTCGCGCGTGCGCGTTCGGGCGGCGGACCGACGTTCGTCGAGTGCAAGACGTACCGTGCGCGCGGGCACTACATCGGCGATCCCGAGCGTTACCGGCAGAAGTCGGAAGTCCAGGATGTGATGAACGCGTCCGATCCGATCGTCCGCATGCAGGGCATGCTCGGTGAGGCGCTGTCACGCCGGGGAGTTCGAGTCGCCTGTGGGCGCAGGCGCGCGAGGAGCTCGCCGACGCGGTCGCGTTCGCGCGCAGCTCGCCCCCGCCGGAGCGCGACGAAGCGTTCTTCGGTGTGTACGCCGGCGATCGCGACGACGGCGGTGCCGTGCACGCCGTGGAAGCGCGCGAACGCGACGCGTTTCTGCCGTTCGCTCCTGCCGTCGGCGCCGGCTCGCAGGGCAGCGGACATCTGAGCGTGCGGACGATCTCGTTCTCCGATGCGACGCTCGAAGCGATGCGCGAGGAGATGCGCCGCGACGACACCGTGTTTCTGATGGGTGAGGACATCGCGAAGCAAGGCGGCATCTTCGGACAGTTCAGAGGGCTTCCGGAAGAGTTCGGGTTCGACCGCGTGCGCGACACGCCGATCTCGGAAGCCGCGCTCGTCGGTGCGGGCGTGGGCGCCGCCCTCACGGGTTGCCGTCCCGTCGTCGACATGCATTTCGCGGACTTCATCACGTGCTCGATGGACGAGCTCGTCAACCAGGCCGCCAAGCTGCGCTACATGTTCGGCGAGCAGTGCATCGTTCCGATGACGCTGCGCGCGCCGGACGGCATCACGAAGTCGGCGGGATCGCAGCACTCGCAGGCGCTCGAGAGCTGGTTCTTGCACACGCCGGGACTCGAGGTCGTCGTCCCAGCCGATGCGGAGGACGCGAAAGGCCTGCTCAAAGCGGCGATTCGCAGCGACAACCCGACGCTGTACTTCGAGCACAAGGCGCTGTTTCCGCAGAAGGGCGCCGTACCGGACGACGACGACTTCGTCGTGCCGATCGGCAAAGCGAAGACGATGCGCGACGGGCCGGACGTCGCGATCGTGACGTACGGCATCACGGTCGGCCGCGCGATGGATGCGGCGGCGACGCTCGAGACCGAGGGCATCGACGCGACGGTGATCAACTTGCGGACGATCTGGCCGATGGACTACGACGCGGTCGCGAACGCGGTCGCGCGCACGCATCGTGTCGTCGTCGCGCACGAGGCCGTGCGCGTCGGCGGCGCGGGCGCGCGAGATCGCGGCCTGGATCGGCGAGCATTGCTTCGACGAGCTCGACGCGCCGGTGCTGCGGCTCGGCGCCGCGCACGTGCCCGTGCCGTTCGCACCGGTGCTGCAGGAAGCGATGTATCCGAAGGCGCCGATGATCGCCGACGCGGCACGCCGCCTCGTTCGCCGGGAAGTCTGACGCCGTGCCGGTGCAGGTCACGATGCCGAAGCTCGGGCTGACGATGGCGAGCGGCACGATCGCGCGCTGGATCAAGCACGCCGGCGACAGCGTGCGCGAAGGCGAACCGCTGCTCGAGGTCTCGACCGACAAGATCAGCTACGAGGTCGAGTCGCCCGCGAGCGGCACGCTCGCCGCTGCGCTGGGCGGCGAAGGCGAAGAGTTCGAGTGCGGCACGGTGATCGCAACGATCGCTCTCGCGAACGACGCGGCGATGCAAGACGGTGAAAACGGCGACGGGGCGGGACACGGCGCGCCGGTCAGCATCGCGCCGGACGTCGCCGGCACGCCGCCGCACGTCGTCGAAGCACCGCGCATCTCGGCTGCGGGCAACGGCGTCGCGCCGACCGTCGCAAGCGCGACGGTCGCAAGCGCGACGGTCGCAAGCGCGACGGTTGCAAGCGCGACGGTCGCGAGCGGATCCGGCCGGATTCTTGCGTCGCCCGCCGCACGGCGACTCGCGCGCGAACGCGGCGTCCGTCTCGAGGGCATCCGCGGTACGGGGCCGCGCGGCCGCATCACGATGGCGGACGTTCCCGGCGCGCGCTCGCACGGCGGCGCCGGGATCGGCGTCGTGCCGTCACGCGCCGAGTTCGATGTCACCCTGAGCTCGTCGAAGGGTGAGCTCCCGTCGCGCCTGCCCGCGGCACGGCGGGCGATCTACCGCAAGATGACGGACGTCGGCGTCCTGCCGATCCCGCAAGTCGAGCACGTCGCGAACGTGGACGCGGTGCACGACCTGATCGAACGCCGCGGCGACTTCGGCTGGACGGCGTTCGCCGTGTATGCGGTCGCGCGAATCCTGCACGATCATCCCGGCATCCGCACCGACGCGACGACGGGCGCACCGCTCGCACGGATCGACGTCGGCATCGCCGCCGACACGGCGCACGGGCTCATCGTACCGGTCGTCCGCAACGCCGATGCGCTCTCGCTCGTCGACACGCAGCGCGAGATCGTGCGTCTGTCGCAGCTCGCCCGCGACGGCGTCCTGACGTCCGCGGACATCGGCGGCGCGTGCTTCTCGATCTCGAACGTCGGACCCCAAGGGATCGAGCGCGTCGCACCGCTGCCCGACCCGCCGCAGACCGCGATCCTCGGCATCGGCGCCGCGACGTTGCGCCCCGCCGTCGTGCACGGCAAGCTGCGTCCCGCGCGAATGCTCACGTGCGTGCTGTCGTTCGATCACCGGTTCATCGACGGCGCGCCGGCGGCACGGTTCCTCGCCGACGTCGTGCGCGCGTTCGAACACCCGGGAGTGTTCTTGTGAACCCGCACGATGCGCGCGCACCCTTCGACGAGCTCAGGGTGACATCGGCTCGGCCGGTGATGGACCGAGCGCAGCAACGACCATGGTGATGGACCGAGCGCAGCAGCATCCTCCGCGTGCCGTGACGCGTTGCGAGGTCGGACCCGGGGGCCCCACGCTTCGCGTGGGGGGCGCGCAGCGAGAGCGGAGCGCCTGTAAAATGGACCGAGCGCAGCAGCATCCTCCGCGTGCCGTCACGTTGTTGCGAGGTCGGACCCGGGGGCCCCACGTTTCGCGTGGGGGGCGCGCAGCGAGAGCGGAGCGCCCCTAGATGGAATGGTTCGGCGAGCATCAGCCGACGGCGATCGTGACCGGCGGCGCTTCGGGGATCGGACGCTCCGTGTGCGAGCTGTTGGCGCGTGACGGGTATCGCGTTGCCGTTGCGGATCGCGACAAAACACGGGCGGATGAGGTCGCGCAGCACATCGACGGTGTGGCGTTTGCGGTCGACGTCGCTGATGAAGCGTCCGTCGTTGCGATGTTCGACGCCGCGCTCGCTGCATTCGGCACGCTGGACGCGCTCGCGACGCCCGCCGGGATCGCCGATACGACGCCGTTCCTGGACCTCACCGTGGACGCGTTCCGGCGCGTGAACGACGTCAACGTCATCGGGACGTTCCTGTGCATCCGCGAAGCGGCGAAGCGCATGCAGCGCGGCGGGCGCATCTGCACGGTGGCGAGCGTCGCGGGCAAGCGCGGCGGCGGCTTGTCCGGCACCGCGGCGTACGCCGCGAGCAAAGGCGCGGTGCTGGCGCTGTCGCGGAGCGCCGCGCGCGCGCTCGCGCCGCACGGGATCACGGTGAACTGCGTCGCGCCGGGACCGACCCTGACGCCGATGCTGGACGAGCCGTTTGCGAACCCCGGACAGCGCGAGCGCGTCGAGGGGATGACGCTGCTCGGACGTTCCGCCGAGCCGAACGAGATCGCCGAAGCCATCGTGTGGCTTCTCTCACCGCGCGCGTCGTACGTGGCGGGCGAGACGCTCACGATCGACGGCGGGCTGCTGCTCGATTGACCACGAATGCCGACACGATGGAGGATGCTGCAGTGACCGACGCTACCGAGACTCGACCCGAGCGCGCGCGCGCGATCTCGCGGCGCCGATTCGCCGCAGGCGGTGCGGCGGCGCTCGCCTCGATCGCCGTCGTGCGCTCGCGTGCGAGCGCGGCGCAGTGGACGTACAAGTACGCGAGCAACGTCTCACTCGACCATCCGCTCAACGTCCGCATGCGCGAGTGCTGGAACGCGGTGTCGAAGGAGACCGCCGGCCGTCTCGACGTGCAGATCTTTCCGAACAACCAGCTCGGCGGCGACACGCAGGCCTTGCAGCAGCTGCGTTCGGGCGCGGTGCAGTTCTTCACGCTCGACGGCGGCATCTTGCAGTCCGTCGTCCCGGTCGCCGCGATCCAGGGCGTGGGCTTCGCCTTCAAGGACTCGAACGAAGCGTTCCGCGCGATGGACGGTCCGCTCGGCGACTACGTCCGCAACGCGATTCGCACGGCCGGCCTGTACGTCCACCCCAAGATGTGGGAGAACGGCATGCGGCAGATCACGTCGTCCGCGAAGCCGATTCGCACCGTCGCCGATCTCTCCGGCTTCAAGATTCGCACGCCCGCCGGCGAGCTCTGGGTCGACTTGTTCCGCTCGCTCGGCGCAGCGCCGGCTCCGCTGAACTTCAGCGAGCTGTACACCGCGCTGCAGACGCACGTGTTCGACGGTCAGGAGAACCCGTACGCGATCATCGACGTCGGCCGCCTGTACGAGGTGCAGAAGTATATCAGCGTGACGAACCACATGTGGTCGGCGTACCACTTCCTCGGCAACCAAGACGCGTGGAATGCGCTGCCGCGGGACGTGCAAGGCGTCGTCGATCGCAATCTGGCGAAGTACGCGCTGCTGCAGCGCCGCGACACGGCGCTGCTGAACACCGCGCTCGCGGAGAAGCTCGCCCGCCGCGGCATGACGATCGGCCGCGCCGAAACGGGCGGCTTCCGCGCGAAGCTGGCGTCGTCGGGCTTCTACACGAAGTGGCGCGACAAGTTCGGCGCACAGGCGTGGTCGTTGCTCGAGAAGAGCTCCGGCAAGCTGGCGTGAGCGACGGCGGCGTCGGCTCGCCGTGTCAGCGTGACGGACGCCGCCTGCGAAGATCGGGACCGATGAGGTTTTCGACGACGAGCGCCGCGATCAGCATCCCGCTCTGAACGAACAGGAACGACCGCGCCGACGCGAAGCCCGGCAGCGCGATGACGAACGCGATCAGCAGCAGCGCGAAGCCGGCGACGAAACGGACGACGCCTCGCGCGAGCGCCGCCGGACGTCGCACCGATACGGTGACGTCGCGCACGAGCTGTGCCGGCGGCCGAGTGCCGACATCCCAGACCACGAACGCGCACGCGTCGAGCACGATCGCGATCGCGAAGCGGAGCGCGACGTCCACGCTCACGCTGGACGGATCAGGAGTCGGCGTCCGGCCAGGACGCGATCTCGCCGAGCGCGGCGCTCTTCAGTACCTTGAGGCCGAGCATCGCGCACTTCATGCGCGTGGGGCTGATGCCGATGCCGACGTTCTCGAGCACGGCGTCCTGCGGCAGCCTCGCCACATCTTCGAGCTTCATGCCCTTGATCGACTCGGTCAGCATCGACGCCGACGCCTGCGAGATCGCGCAGCCTTTGCCGCTGAACTTGATGTCCTCGACGCGACCGTCGTCGTCGAGCGCGAGCTCCATGCGGATCGTGTCGCCGCAGAGCGGGTTCAAATCCTCGGCCGTCGCGTCCGCGCGGTCCAGATGGCCGAAGTTCCGCGGATTGCGATAGTGGTCGAGGATGTATTCTTTGTAAAAGTCGTCCATGGTCGAAATGTCACCCTGAGCTTGTCGAAGGGTGAGCCGCCATGGTACCCAGGGTGCGAGGTGCACTCTCATGCTTCGACAGGCTCAGCATGACACGCCAGCGCATCAGCATGACACGCCAGCGCATCAGCATGACACGCCAGCGCATCAGCACGACCCGCATCACAGTTTGAACACGGTCGCCGCTTTTTCGAGCGCGGCGATCAGCGCGTCGACGTCCTCTTCCGTGTTGTACAGATAGAACGACGCGCGGGCGGTGGCGGGCCAGCCCATCTTTTCCATCAGCGGCATCGTACAGTGATGGCCGGCGCGCACGCAGACGCCTTCGGTGTCGAGGATCGACGCGAGGTCGTGCGCGTGGATGTCGGCGAGGTTGAACGAGATCACGCCCGCTCTCCGCGCCGGATCGGACGGCCCGTACACATCGAGACCGCGCGGAGCGAGCGTCCGCAAGCGCTCGAGCGCGTACGTGGTGATGCGGACCTCGTGCTCGCGCACCCAGTCGCATGCCGACGCCTTCGAGGTAGTCGACGGCGGCGCCGAGCGCGATCGCGTCCGCGATGTTCGACGTGCCCGCCTCGAACTTCCAGGGAACCTCGTTGAAGGACGTCGTCTCGTACGACACGCGTTTGATCATGTCGCCGCCCGTCAGGAACGGCGGCATCGCGTCGAGCAGCGCGCGCTTGCCGTAGAGGAACCCGATGCCCGTCGGCCCGCACATCTTGTGTCCGCTCGCGGCGAGGAAGTCGACGTCGAGGGCCTGCACGTCGACCGGCATGTGCGGCACGGATTGGGCGGCGTCGACGAGCACGACGGCGCCTGCGGCGTGCGCGCGCGGAACGATGCGCTCGAGCGGTGCGATCGAGCCGATGGTGTTCGACACGTGCGTCATCGCGACGAGCTTCACGCCGTCGAGGAGATTGTCGAGGCCGTCGAGCACGAGCTCGCCGTCCGCATCCGCCGGGATGAATCGCAGCGCGGCGCCGGTCTTCGCGGCGAGCAGCTGCCAGGGCACGAGGTTCGAGTGGTGCTCGAGCTGCGTCGTGAGGATCGCATCGCCGGGCCCGAGATTCTCGAGTCCCCACGAGAACGAGACGAGGTTGATCGACTCCGTCGCGTTGCGCGTCCAGACGATCTCTTCCGGCTGCGCCGCGTGCACGAACCGCGCGACCTTCGCGCGCGCCTCCTCGAAATGCTCGGTCGCGCGCGCGGCGAGCTCGTACACGCCGCGATGGATGTTCGCGTTGTCGTTCTCGTAGTAGTGGACGAGCGCGTCGATGACGGCGCGCGGCTTCTGCGACGACGCCGCGGAGTCGAGATAGACGAGACGCTTGCCGCGCGACGTCGGCTTCGCGAGGATCGGGAAGTCGGCGAGGATGCGCGCCTGCTTCGGATCGGCCTGCGCGATCATGCTAGCCGTCGATCTCGGTGGCGGCGTCGATCTTGTGATCGAGCGCCGTGCGGACTTCGTCGCGCAGCGCTTCGCTCGGGAAGCGTGCGACGACGGGCTCGAAGAACCCCAGCGTGATCAGCCGCAGCGCCTGCCCGCGTGCGATGCCGCGGCTTCCGGCGTAGAACAGCGCGTCTTCGTCGAGCGAACCGACCGTCGCGCCGTGGAATGCGCGGACGTCGTTCGCGGCGATCTCGAGCGCGGGGATCGAATCGACGTGCGCGCGTTTGCCGAGAATCAGAGCATCGTCGCGCAGTGACGCATCGCTGCCGTGCGCTTTCGGCCGGATCACGATGTTCCCGACGTAGCGGCCTTGTCCGCGGTCCGTCGCGGCGCTGCGCACGACCGTGTCCGATGTCGTCGGCCCGACGCGGTGGTCCGCGCCCGACGTCAGGTCGACGTGCTGCATCCCGGTGTTGAAGAAGAGCGCGGACGTCTCCATGCGCGCGCCCGGCTCGCCGAGCGTCGCGCCCATCACCGTGCGCGCGAGCCCGCCGCCGAGCTCTGCGAGGTGCCAGCGCACGGTGGCGTCGCGGCCGCACCGCGCGTTGCGCGAGAAGAAGATGCGCGCCGCTTCGCCGGCCTGCTGTACGACGGCATAGTCGATCTGCGCGCCGTCACCGGCGTCGATCTCGACGATACCGCACGTGAACGGGTCGCCCTCACCGACGTGCCGTTCGAGAATGGTGGCGCGAGCGCCGGCTCCGAGCCGTACGAAGACGTGCGGGAACACGGCCTCGTCGTCGGGTGCGCCGGCGAAGACGATCTGAATCGGGACCTCGAGCTGCACGCCGTCCGGGACGTTCACGTAGACGCCGCAGTTCTCGAACGCCGTCGCGAGCGCAGCGAACTTGTCGGTGCGCCAGTCGACGATCGTCCCGATCGCGGGGACGACGCCGTCGCGCAGCAGCGTCCGCGCCGTCAGCGGCTCGAGCAGGATGCGCGCGTCGACGGTGCTCGGGGCGTCGACGTGCGTCGCACCGACGAAGACGATGCCGCCGGCGTTCTCCGTCGCGAGCGCGGGACGATCGGCGTCGGCGGCGCCGGCGTTCCCTCGCGCCGCACCGTTCGCGTACGCCGGAGCCGCCGGCATGTGCGCGCTGCCCGTCGTCCATCGCAGCTCGTCGAACCCGAGCTTGTCGTAGTCGTACTTCCAGCCGCGGTGGGGCCGCGCACCCGGCGCGGGCAGGGCGGCATATCGTTCGAAGGCTTCGCGGCGTCGCGCCGCGTCGACCGCAACCGTATCCTCGTGCTCCGCGAGCACGTCGATCGCGCGATCCAGCGTCTCGCGCGTCGGCGCGAACGCGAGCGCGTCGAGCGCTTCGCCGAGTCCGCTAGGCACGAGCCGCCGCGGCCTCCGCCTGCGCCGAGCTCGTCGAAGCATCGCGCAGTGCGTCGTAGCCGTTGCGCTCGATCTCTTCCGCGAGCTCGGGACCGCCGGTCTTCACGATGCGACCGTCGATCATGACGTGCACGACGTCCGCGGGCACGTGACGCAGGATCCGCGGATAGTGCGTGATCACGAGGAATCCGATGCCGCTGCCCTCGTCGCTCGCGCGCAGCGCCTGGACGCTGTTGCCGACCGACTGCAGCGCGTCGATGTCGAGTCCGGAGTCGGTCTCATCGAGGATCGCGTATTTCGGCGCGAGGATCGCAAGCTGCAGCATCTCGAGCCGCTTTTTCTCGCCGCCGGAAAAGCCGTCGTTGACGTAGCGCCCGAGGAAGGCGGGATCCATGTCCAGCGTGTCGAGCCTGTCGAAGACGAGCTTGCGGAACTTCGCCGGGGTCAGATCGTCCGGACGCACCGACTGGCGCGCCGTGCGAATGAAGTTCGCGACGGAGACACCCGGGATCGCCGCCGGGTACTGGAACGACAGGAAGAGACCGGCTTTCGCGCGCTTGTCCGGCGGGAGCGCGAGCAGCTCGGTACCGTCGAGCGACGCGGAGCCGCCGGTGACCTCGTAGCCGGGATGGCCGGCGAGCGTGAACGCGAGCGTCGACTTCCCGCTGCCGTTCGGGCCCATGAGCGCGTGGACGCGCCCCGGTTCGACCTTCAGGTCGATGCCCTTCAAAATCTCGGTGTTCTCGACGCGGACCCGGAGTCCACGCGCGACCAGTCCGCGCTCCTCAGACATGCCACGGTATCGTAAAGCCGCAGGGTGAGAAAGTCAAGGAAACTCTGGACTATCTCGGCGGTCCGTGGTACTCTCGGCGTGCATGCACGACCGCTTCTTCGAGTCGACTCGGGGGAAGATCGTCGGCGCCCTCCGCCGCCGCCGGTCGGCATCGGCATACGACCTTGCCGGCGAGTTCGGCCTGTCGGCCAACGCAATCCGGCAGCAGCTCGTGGTCCTCGAGCGCGACGGCCTGATCGCCGGACGCAGCGTCCGTCGCGGGCGCACCAAACCGACGGTCGAGTACTCGCTGACGTCCGAAGCGGAGCGCTATTTCCCGCAGCGCTACGACAAGATGCTGAACGCCGTGCTGCGCGAAATCCGCACCGCCGGCGGCGCCGATGCGGTGAAGGCGGTCTTCGAGCGCATCGGCCGCCGCTCGGCCGAGCGCATCGGCGCCGTCGACGACGAGCACCCCGCGGAAGAACGTCTCGAGCACTTGGTCTCCGCGCTGAAGGCGTCCGGCGTCACGGCGGAGCTGCGCAAGGCCGCCGACGGCACGCTCGTGCTGCACGAGCACGCGTGTCCCTATGCGAACGTCGTGGCCGAGAATCCCGAAGCGTGCAGTGCGATCCACACGATCCTCGACCGCGTCGCCCCGGGCAAGGCCCGGCAGGTGGAGAGCCTCGCAACCGGCGGCAGCGAATGCCGATTCGAGGTGAGTGATATGGTGATGGACCGCGCATGAACTTTCAGAAATTCCAGCAGCTCGTCGAGCACCGTGCCGGCTTCCGCACGATGGAGAACCCGACCGCGAGCGGCGAGTACTTCAGCGACTCGTGCGGCGACCTGTACACGTTCTTCCTGAAGGTCGGCCCGGGCGACGTCATCGAGGACGTCTCGTACTTCACGACGGGCTGCGGCTTCGGCACGGCGACCTGCTCGCTGCTCGTCGAGCTCGTGCGCGGCAAGACGATCGACGAGGCGCTCGCGATCACCGACTCCGACATCGAGTCGGCGCTCGGCGGCTATCCCGAGAAGAAGAAAGACTATCCGGAGCGCTCGAGGTTCGCGCTGCAGGCCGCGATCGAAGACTATCGCGCGAAGCGCGCGTCCGGAGCGGTCACCGACGCAATGCTGGAGGAAGCGCGGGCGACGGTCGCCGCGGCAGCCGCGGCGCAGCGCGGCAACGGCACGACCGAAGAAGACGCGAAAGCAGGCCCGAAGGTGATCCCGGACGAGGGCATGCTGACCATCAAGCTGCACTGATCGGCACGGGCACGTGACGCGTCGGCCGTTCGCCCCGCTGGCCGCGCTCGCGCTGATCGCCGACGGCTCCGACGCCCGCGCCGCATCCGTCGCCGGCGCACGCTGACCGTTGTGTGCAATCGTGCGCCGCTCTACCTCTTCGGCCCGGGCAGCAACCTTCCGGTGCGCGCGCACACGTTCCCCGCGACGATCGGCGAGCGCTTTCGTCTCGTGAAGGGACCGCGCGCGACGCTCGAGAGCGCGCAGTACTACGAGACGGACATCCCCGTTGCCGAACCGGGATGGCCGCCCGGCGCGCACTACTGGATCAGCAGCCTGTGCGCCGTTCCCGGCTGATCAGCTCTTCGCGACGATCTCGACGTTGACGTCGATCGTTACGTCGTTGCCGGCGATCAGCGAACCGCCCGGCGTCGTCTTGCCCCAGTTCAAACCCCAGTCGCGCCGGTCGAGCGTCGCCGTCGCGTCGTAGCCGACGTGCACGCGGTTGCGCGCGTCCGTCATCCGGCCGAGCTCTTTCGCGCTCAGCGTCAGCGGTTTCGTGACGCCGTGCATCGTGAGATCGCCGGCGATCGTGAACGACTGCGGCGTCCCGGACACGGACCTCGAGACGAACGTCATCGTCGGGTAGCGGTCGACATCGAACCAGTCCGGCGAGCGCAGGTCACGGTCGCGGTCCGCGCTCTGCGTGTCGATGTCTTTCGCGCTGAACGTCACGGCGATCGCCGACGGCAAGCCGTTCGCCGCGAGCGACACCGTACCGGACATCACCGGCACCTTGCCGCTCACGCGTGAGATCGCAAGGTGCGTCACGGTGAACGTGGCCTGCGTGTGGTTCGGATCGATCGTGTAGTCGGCGGCGAGCGCGGGCGCGGTCAGCGACGCGGCGAGCTGCGGCGGCGAACATCAGACGGATCACGGAACGTTTCCCCTTCCCCGGTTCGGGATGCGGTCGCGAGGAGCGGGAGCAAGCGCGCGCCAACCCGCCGTGATGCTTCCGAAACCTCGTCTCGTGGCGGCCGCTGCGCTCGGTCTGCTGTTCGCCGCAGCACCGCTGTCCGCGGCGCAAAGCCCGAGCGCCGGTTCCGGGCGCATCGTCCGACCGAGCCTTCGTCGCGCTCGCGCAGTCGTACTTCAACGACGCCTTTCGCGCGAACCCGGTGTACGCGACGCAGGCCGGCATCCACGCGTACGACACGCAACTGGGATCGTACGAGGAAGGCGACTACGCGGCGCAGGTCGCGCGCGATCATCGCTACCTCGACCGGCTCGCGACGATCGACGGACGATCGCTGTCGCGCCGCAACGCCCTCGACGCACGCATGCTCGAGAACGCGCTGCATGACGATCTCCTGCTGAACGAGACGATGCAGCAGTGGCGGCACCAGCCCGACGGGTACGTGCAGCTCGCGAGCGGCGGCGTGTTCCTGTTGATCGAGCGCAACTTCGCGCCGCCCGAGGTACGGCTGCGCGATGCGATCGCGCGCGAGGAAGCGGTGCCGCTGCTCTTGGCGCAGGCGCGCGCGAACCTGACCGCCGTCGACAAGGACACCGCGTCGATCGCTGCCGAGGACGCGGCGGGCGGCGTCGCGCTCTTCCAGCGCACCGTTCCGCAGGCGTTCGCGGGCGTGGGCGACGCCGCGACGCGCGCGCGCTTCCGGCGCGCGACGCGCACGGCGGTCGACGCGACCGCGGCGTTTGCGCGCTACCTGCAGACGCGCTGGGTCGCGCACCCGTCCGGGACGTTCGCCATCGGCGCGGCGAACTACAGCGCGCGGCTCAAGTACGAGGAAGGGATCGACATCCCGCTCGAGCGCTACCTCGCGATCGGCCAGAGGGCGCTCGACGACACGCACGCGCAGATGGTCGCGACCGCGAAGCGCATCGACCCGCACGCGACGACCGAGCAGGTGCTGGCGCGACTCTACAGGGTGCATCCCGACTCCGCGCACCTCATGAGCGCGGCGCAGGGAGACCTCGTGAAACTTCGCGCGTTCGTCCTCGCGCACCACATCATCGACCTGCCGTCCGATGCGAACATCACCGTGACGCCGACGCCGGAGTTCGAGCGCGCGACGACCGAGGCGTCGATGGATGCGCCCGGTCCGCTCGAGCGCGTCGCGACGCAGGCGTACTACAACGTCACGCCGGTCAACCCGAAGGACTCGCCGAAGGACCAAGAGGCGTACCTCGAGGCGTTCAACGACTACGAGCGGCCGATCATCTCCGCGCACGAAGTCTATCCCGGACACTTCGTCAACTTCACGATCGACAAGCACTTGCCGTTGACGCTGTGCGAGAAGCTGCTCACCGCCACGTCGTTCGTCGAGGGCTGGGCGCACTACGACGAGCAGATGATGGTCGACGAGGGCTGGGGCAACGGCGATCCGCGCGTGCGCCTGATGCAGTTGCGCGAAGCGATCTGGCGCAACGCGCGCTACGTCGTCGGCGTGAAGATGCACACGCAAGGCATGACCGTGCCGCAGGCGGTCGCGTTCTTCGAGCGCGAAGCGTTTCTCGATCCGGCGAGCGCGCGCGCCGAGGCGAAGCGCGGCACGCAGGATGCGACGTACGGCTACTACACGCTCGGGAAGCTCGAGATCCTCAAGCTCCGCGCGGACTACAAGAGGAAGATGGGGAGCGCGTACACCCTCGCGCGCTTCCACCACGACCTCTTGCAGTACGGCGACCCGGCGCTGCCGCTGCTGCGTCCGCTCCTCCTCGGAGCGGACGACGACGGGAAGATACTTCCGGCGCGCTGACCGCTACGGGTTGACGGTGACGGTCAGCGTCGCGGCCGTCCCGTTCTGCGGCGTGAACACGATGCTGCACGTGCCCGTCGCGCCGTTCCCGTACAGCGAAACCGTGAACGACGCGGGCAGCGAGACCGGCGCGCCCGGCGCGACGCCGTTCAGCGTGAGGTACGCGAGCTTCGCGTTGCCGGTGTTGCCGATGCACGAATCCTCGTTGATCGAGACCGAACCGACGGCGCCCGTGAAGTTCAGCGTGTCCTGCTGCGGTGCCGATGCGGTCGAGTTCGAGAACGTCAGGCTCGAGGAGGTCAGGCTCAGCGCCGCGGCGCCGCTCGGCGTCGCGTTCACGGTGACGCCGACGGTGAACGACGTCGAACCGCTCGTGACGACGAACTGACACGTCCCGACCGCGATCGGCGCGACCGTGTAGACGGCCCGGCGTCGAGCCGGCGCGGCGTGACGGAAGCGATGCCGCTGCACGCCGTCGCGTCCAACGCGTACGAGCCCGTGCTCGACGTGACGGAGACGCTGCCGTTCGTTCCGCCGACGTACAGGTTGACGTTCTGCGGGTTGCCGCTGATCGTGTTGCCGCTCGACGGTCCGACGGTCACGCCGATCGCCGCGGACGCGTGCCCGAGGTCGAAGGTGAACGAGCAGCTGCCGTTCGCGTTCGGCGTCACCGTGTACGTCGCGGGCAACGTCGTCGCCGTCGTCGCGATCGAGGCGACCGGCGCGCATCCCGAGGTGTTGAGGTTCGGCGCGGCGAGGTTCGGCACCGTGCTCGACACGGTGAACGTCTGCGGCGCTGCGCCGGGACCGCTGAACGCAAGCGACGCCGGCGTGACGGAGAGCGTGCCGGGGCCGTTGGGCTGCTGCCCGCCGCCGCCGCCGCCGCCGCCGACGGACGTCGTGCCGCCGCCGCATGCGGCGAGCGCGAGCGTCAGGGCGATGCCACCAAAAAGCGCGCGAGCGCGAACGTTCATCGACTGGTTCCCTCCAGAGCGGCGGTCCGTTGAGGACTGCCTACCCTGCAGCGGCGCCGTCCTCTCGCATCGAACGTCTTTCCGTCACGGGGACCAACGTCCCGGTCACGGGCCCGAACAGGCCGCCCCAGATCGCTTCGACGGTGCCGTCGGTATACGTCATCGCTCCGTTGCCGCCGGCGTCGACCGCGGCGGTCGCGATCGGCGTCACGGCCGTCACCGCCTCGTTCGGGTTCTCGACGATCGTGAGCGCGAGCCCGGCCGCCGCGAGCGTACCGGTCTCCGAGTACGTGTACAGCGTATCCGCAAGCGTGATCGTTCCGCTGCCCGTCGTTCCCGCCGACGAGAACGAGAACGTCCCGGTGCCCGAGTTGTAGGAGCTGACGTTCGTGACGCCCCACGTCGTGCCGCTCACCGCGATTCCCGCGGAGCCGAGAAAGAACGATGCGCTGAACGTCGTGGAGTTCTGGGCGCCGCTGCTGCCGGCGGTCGTCGTGTCGGTCAGCGCCTCGCCCGTGGTGGAGCCGGCCGTCGTCCCCTGGTGCGCCGCCGTGCACGTCATCGTCACGGCGTTCGGAGCGCCGACGCACGTGATGCCGAGCTGCGCCGTCGTCGTGCCGCCGATCGACGCGGCGGCATTGTCGGTCAGGGTGATCGTCTCGGTCGTCGAGCCGCTCGGAAGCGCGTCCCCGAGCGCGAGAACGTGCGAGCTCGTGACGGTTCCCGCGCGATTGTACGTCGTCAGCGTTCCCGACGCGGTCGTCGTCGACGTGACGGCCTGCGCGACGGTGATGACCTCTTCGTTCTCGAGCGTGGTGCACGCGGAGTCGTAGTAGAGGTCGGTCGTCGTCGTGACCGAGCCGTCGCTGTTGGTGACCTGGCTCTGCTTCGTACCGTTGGTGCACGCGCCGGTCGAGGCGCCCGCTGCGAGGATGCCGAGCCGGCGGTGCACGACGTTGCGCACGATCCGAATCGCGGACGCCGGCGTGACGCCGCCCGGAACGGCGAGCCCGTTCGAGCTCTCCGTCGCGATGATCGACGTCTCCACCATGCTGCGCGCCGTCGCGCGGCCGCCGTTGGTTTGCAGTGCCGGCGTGTGATAGACCGTCGTCGCGGGGCTGCTCGAACACCCGGTAAGTCCGGCCGAACCGATCGACGCCGCGACGGCAGCGGCCGCGAGAACCCTCATGTGCATCGTTTGCGGGCGTACGGGCGTTCGCCGCGCTTCCCCTGCGCCACGCTATGCCAGGAAAGCATTGTGGGCTCGTTCCACGCCGATCGTCGTGGCAGGTCCGTGCCCCGGAACGACCGCGGTCGCGTCGTCGTACACGAGGAGCTTGCGCCGGATCGACGCGACGATGTCCTCCAGCGACGTGCCGCCGAGATCCCAGCGTCCGACGGCGCCGCGGAAGAGCGTATCGCCGGTGAAGAGCGTGGTGCGGCCGTCCGCTTCGAGCGCGAACGACGTCGATCCGGGCGTATGTCCCGGCGTGTGCAGGCACCGCAGCGCGATGGGTCCCGCGCGCAGCACGTCGTCGTCGGTCAGGTCTCCGTCGATCGGGACGACGGCCGGCGCCGCCGGCATGCCGAGCCAGCGCGCTTGTTGGGCGAGCGTCGAATAGAGCGGAAGGTCGGCATGGTGGAGGAGACCGTCGCCGCCGGCGCGCTCGCGCAGCGCGCCCAGCGCACCGATGTGGTCGATGTGCGCGTGCGTGTGCACGAGGTATCGCGGGCGCAGTCCGTGTGCGCTCAACCGGCGCGCGATGTCGCCGGCGTCGTCTCCGCCGTCGATCACGATCGCTTCGCCGCTCGCGGCATCGCCGAGGATCGTGCAGTTGCAGCCCAGCGCGCCGACGGGAAAGGTCTCGACGATCATGCGTTCAGTCCAGCCGCGCGCCGATGCCGATACCGTCGCCGACGGGAAGGATCGTCGCGTCGAGCTCGGGATGCGTCAGGAACGCGCGGTTGAACGCGCGGATCGCGACGGTCTCCGCATCGTCCGTGCGTTTCGGCGCAGCTGCAGCTCGGCCCGACCAGAGCAGGTTGTCCGCGACGACGATGCCGGACCGTTTGAGCGTCGGCACGACGGCCTCGAGATACTGCTCGTACTCCGTCTTGATCGCGTCGATGAAGACGATGTCGACGTTGCGCTGCGGAAACGTGCCCAACACGTCGAGCGCCGGCTGGTTGATGATCTCGATGCGGTCGTCGACGCCGGCGCGCTTGAAATAGCTCGCCGCGATCTGCGTGCGCTCGATGTTCGGATCGATCGTCCAGATCCGTCCGGCCGGCGGCAGGGCGAGCGCCATCCATAGCGTCGAGTAACCGTACGCCGTTCCGATCTCGAGTACGCGATTGGCCTGCATGCAGTGCACGAGCACCGACAGGAGGCGGCCCGCCGCGCGGTCGACGATCGGAATCCCGTCGCGGGTGCCGTGCTGCTCCAGCTCGAGGAGCAGCGGCGGCGGCTCCCGATGGGCCCGCGTCAGATAGCCGAGATCGCGCACGATGTGCGGGTTTGCCGCTCGCCGGGACCGGGAACCTGCCGGGCCGAGTGGGGGTGCGGCGCGCGTCGTCGAAGCGTCGGGTCTACCCCACGACAGATCAACATTGGAGGCTTTCCGGTGGCAACGCTGGCCCAACAATCATACACGCCGAAGAAGTTCGATCTTTCGGGCTTGCAAGGCATCTCCGACAACACGCTGCAGGTCCACTTCGGGCTGTATGAGGGTTACGTCAAGAACACGAACCTGTTCAACGAGCAGATCGCCGAGCAGATCAAGAGCGGAAACGCGGGCGGCGCGAACCCGCACTTCGCGGAGCTCACGCGCCGGCTCGGATTCGAGTACAACGGCATGGTGCTGCACGAGTACTACTTCGGCAACATGACCAAGAACGCAGGCGCGCGGCCCGCCTCGGGCGTCCAGGACGCGCTGGGCAGCGTGTACGGCGACTTCGACACGTGGAAGAAAGATTTCAGCGCCGTCGGCGGGATGCGCGGCGTCGGCTGGGCGATCGCGTACTACGATCCGCACACGCAGCGCGTGTCGAATCACTGGATCACGCTGCACGAGGACGGCAACGTCGCCGGCTTCGCACCGCTGCTCGTGATGGACGTGTGGGAGCACGCGTTCTTGCTCGACTACAAGCCGGCCGAACGTTCCAAATACATCGAGTCGTTCTTCGCGAACGTCGACTGGAACGTCGTGCAGCAGCGGCTCGACGCCGCGAATTCCGGAAAGGCCGTATAACGGGTAGGCTGCGGCTCTTCCCGCTCAACACCGTCCTGTTTCCGGGTGCGGTGCTGAACCTGCACGTCTTCGAGGAACGCTACCGCCGCATGATCGCCGAATGTCTCGATGCGAACGAGGCATTCGGCGTCGTGCTGATCCGCGACGGAGACGAAGCCGGCGATCCGGACGTCGTGCCGCACGAAATCGGCACGACGGCCGAGATCTCGGAAGTCACGCCGCTTCCCGCCGGCCGCTACCACATCAGCACGACCGGCGGGCGGCGGTTTCGCATCGACCGCATCGTCAGCCGCGACCCGTACCTGCTGGCGGAGGTCGAGTTCCTCGAGGAAACCGACTCGGACCCCGACGCCCGCGCGAGCGACCTGACGCACCGTGTGCTGCACGAGTTTCGCGAGTACGCCAAGCTGCTCGTCGCGTTCAGCGGCAGCGCCGAAGCGGTCGACGTGCCGCACGATCCCGTCGACGCCAGCTACGTCGTCGGCGATGCGTTGCAGGTGGCGGATTCGCTCAAGCAGCGGCTGCTCGAGCTGCGCACCGCGGAGGCGCGCCTCGCGGCGGAGCTCGGGTTCCTACGCCGGCTGCTGCCGCAGCTGCGCTCGCTGATCGAGCGCAAGAAGAAGCAAGAGCGGATCGTGCGCGACGACGCGCCCGGCGGCGAGTTCCGCAAACACCAGGAGCAGCTGTTCGGGAAGCATTTCTCGCTCAACTGAGCGGCTTCGCGCCGCGCGCGAAGCTTTCGCCTTCGGTCTCACCCCCGGCCGCGCGCTCGGCCGCGATGACGACGTTGCGCAGGAGCGCTGCGCGTGGTGACCGGGCCGACGCCGCCCGGTACGGGCGTGATGTCGCCCGCGACCTCGGCAATCTCGTCGAACGCGACGTCGCCCGTCACCTTGCCGTCGACGTACGTCGTGCCGACGTCGATCACCGTCGCGCCGGGCGCCACCATGCCGGCCGTGATCGTGCGCGGACGGCCCGTCGCGACGACGAGCACGTCGGCGGCGCGCGTCTGCGCGGCGAGATCGCGCGTGCCGCGGTGCACGATCGTCACCGTCGCGTCGCGTGCGAGCAGCAGCAGCGCGGCGGGAAGCCCGACGACGGGCGAACGCCCGACGACGCACGCGCGCACGCCGCGGAGGTTCGCGTGCGCGCTTTGCTCGAGAAGCAGCATGCACGCGAGCGGCGTCGCCGGCGCGAACGCGGTGTTCGAGGCGTTCGCGAGCAGGCCGAGGCTCGCGGGATTCGTCGCGTCGACGTCCTTCTGCAGCGGCATCGCGTCCGCGATGCGCCGTACGGAAAGGTGCGCCGGTAACGGCTGTTGGAGGATGATCCCGTGCACGGTCGCATCGCCGGCGAGCGCGCGGAGCAGCGTCGCGAACGTCGTCCTCGCTCGCGCGTTCGTCGAGCGCGTGGACCCGCACGTCGATGCCCGCCTTCGCGCCGGCATTCTCGATGCCGCGCGCGTAGCCGCGGTTCGCAGGGTCGTCGCCGGCGATCGCGATCGCGAGCGCCGGCACGACGCCGCGCGCGCGCAGCGCTTGCGCGCGCGCCGCGACGCCGCCGCGCAGCTCCGCGGCGATCGCGCGTCCGTCCAAGATTCGTGCCGCCATCGCCGTCGGCGTTCGGGCGCCTGAGG
This sequence comes from Vulcanimicrobiota bacterium, assembly GCA_963841685.1. Classification (GTDB taxonomy): domain Bacteria; phylum Vulcanimicrobiota; class Vulcanimicrobiia; order Vulcanimicrobiales; family Vulcanimicrobiaceae; genus Vulcanimicrobium. The sequence continues at coordinate 512,972 of CAWJDU010000001.1, read as the reverse complement.
AACACGCCCTGGAGCGCGTGCGCTGGACCGTCACGCTCGGCGTCGCGTTCGGCGACGAGGAGCTGGAGAACGCGTTCGCGGGTTTCCGGCGGCTCTACAACGTCGCGCCCGAGCGCGTGCTCTGCGCGCCCGACGTGCTCGCGCGCCTCGCCGCGCTGACGGCACGCTCATCCGGACGATGCGATGCGGCGCGAGCTGCGCTACAACGGCGTGCCGGTCGCGTCCGGCGTGCTCGCGCCCGGCTCGATCGTCTTCGAAGGCTTCGTCGACGAAGAGCGCATGGGCGATTGGTAAGCCGCGCTACGCGCGCAGAAACGCGTCGAGCGCGGCAGCGAGTCGCCGCGGCTCTTCCACCATCGGCAGATGCGCGCTGTGCTCCAGCACGAGCGCCGTCGCGCCGGGGTACACGCGGCGCACGTCGTCGAGCGCGCCGATCGGGATGTACCGGTCACGCGCGGCCCCACGCGCAGAGCACCGGCCCGGTGAAGCGCGCGAAGCGCGCGTGCAGCGCGCGCCGGCCGGCGATCAGTCCGGCGGCCGACGCGTACACGCCGAAGAACGCGCGCCGCACGCCCGCATCGCCCGCGAGCGCATACGCGCGATCGAGCAGCTCCTCGTCGATCAGCCGCGCGGTCGACGACGGCGCGCTCGAGCAGACGTCGCACGAACCGCTGCGACGGCACGCGAGACGCGAGCGGTGCGCCGAGCGTGCGCGCGACGAACGACGTCGCGACGTTCCGCGGGACGCGGGTGAAGCCGGCCGGCGCGATGAGTGCGAGGTGCGTGACGCGGTCGGGATGCTCGCCGGCGAAGTCCGCGGCGATGAACCCTCCGAGCGAATGCCCGACCAGCGCGAACCGCTCGATGCCGAGGTCGCCGGTGAGCTCGTCGACGACGCGGCGAAAGTACGCGGCGTCGTAGCGCACGGCCGGCTTGTCGCTGCTGCCGAAGCCGGGCAAGTCGAACGCAATGTACGCGCGCCCGGCGTCGAGGGCCGGGACGAGCCGGCTCCACGCTGCATCGGCCCAGTGCCCGAGCCCGTGCACGAGCAGCACCGGCGAGGCGGGCGGCGGCGCGCCGGCCTCGAGCACGGCGATGCCCGCGCCGGCCGCGCGCACGCGGCGCGTGCGCCACGCGAACGGAACGGCGCGATTCACCGCGAAACCCGGCTCGTGCGAACGCCGCTCGTCATGTCACGGTGATGGTTCTGGTCGTCCCCTGCAACGTCCCCGACTCCCGTCGATGCGCCGCACGCCGTCCGCGCTGATCGTCGCGCTCGCGCGTAGTCGCGTGCGCGAGCCGCGCTAGTGCGTCCGTTGTTCGGCGCGGCTGCAGTGCTCGCGCTCGCCGCATGTTACAACGCGCCCAATCCGAACGGGGCGGGCGCCGGCGGCCCGGCCGGGCTCGCCGGCGCGCCGGCGGCGTCGTTCGACGTGCAGCGCATCGACGGCACGCGCGATTCGCTCGCGCGACACCGCGGCTCGGTGATCCTGATGAATTTGTGGGCGACGTGGTGCCCGCCGTGCAATGCGGAGATGCCTGCGCTGCAGCGCTTCGCACGCGAATACGCCGGCAAGGTCGTCGTGCTCGGCGTCGATGAAGGCGAGTCGCGGGCGCAGGCGTCGGCGTACGCGCGCGCGCACGGCGTCACGTTCCCGATCCTGCTCGATGAGTCGCAGCAGTACGGACGCACGTACGAAGGGATCGGTTTGCCGACGAGCGTCATCGTCGGACGCGACGGGCGCGTGGTGAAAGGCATCGATGGTCCGATGACGCTCGACCAGATGCGCGCCGCCGTCGCGCCGGCTCTCGCCGCGCGGTGAAGTCGCGGACTGTTCGCGCTGGCGATCGCCGCCGTCGCGATCGCGCTGGTGCTCGCGCAGGTCGTCGCGCCGGTGACGCCGTTCTATCACTCCTGGCAGTACGCGCTCGCACTCGTGCTCGCGCTCGCCGCGCTGATCGCGTACGCGAACGACGCGCTGCGGGGACGTGCCGGCGTGCGCGGCAAACGCGCGCTGCTGGCGATCGCCGGCGCCGCGATCGTCGACGTCGCCGGGCTCGCGTCGGGGCTGCTCGGTCCGGACACGGCACTCATCACCGGGACGCCGGGGACGGTCGTGCCGATCCCCGCACTCGGCGCAGCCGCATTCTTCGCGCCCGTCGACGCCGACGGCGTCGCGCTCGGCACGGGAAGCGTCGCGCTGCGGAGGCGCGGGGCGGCGCCGGTCGAGCTCGCGCGGGGCGAGCGTCGCGTGCTCGGCGACTCGCTGCTGTATCTCGAGCCGCGTCCCGCCGCGTACGTCGAGGAGTTCGACGCGCACGGCGCACGGCTCACGATCACGCAGCCGTCGAACGCGTCGTTCCTTTCGCCCGTGATCCTCTTCCCGCAGCGGCAGCGCATCGGCGCGATCGACGTGCCGCTGGACACGTTCGCCGCGCCCGCGCGGCACCGTGTCGTGCGCGCGCTCTACTTCACGCCGGCGCAGCTGGCGCAGGTCGGACACGGCGCCGCGATGCGCGACGCGTCGCAGCCCGCGCTCGTCCTCGCGATGGCGGCGGACGACGGCCGGTCGCTCGGAATCGCGCTCGCGGAATCCGGCGCGACGGTCGCGCTCGGCGGCATCCGCGTGCGCGCGACGATCGGCACCTATCCCGCCCTTGCCGTCGCCTCGGCGCCGCCGCTGTGGGCGCTGCTCGCCGGGATCGGCGCGTTCATCGCAGGCATCGCGTGGAGCGCGCTGCAGCGGCTGACTTAGACGAACAAGCCGACGACGGAGAACATCATGCCGAGCGTCGCGGCGACGCCGGCGGTGATCGGCAGCAGCCGCGAGCCGACGAGCGCGGTGACCGAGACGAGCACGATCGCGACCTCGAAGAGCGTCGAGCCGAACTCGATCGTCTCGTGCTGGCGCAGCAGTCGCTCGGAGCGCGCGTTCCACGCGATCGCTTCTTGATCGTACGCATGGCCCTGCGCGAGCAGCGGCGGCGCCTTCGCGGCTTCGCGCTTCGCCGTCGCGCGCAGCTTCGCGGCGTTTCCACCCGCGTTCATGCCCTGTTCGACCGCGGTCTGCGAGATGTAGAACTTCAGGCGCTCGGATTGATACTGCGCGTAGGCGTCCGACGCCCGCGTCGTCGCGACGATCGACTCGTTCTTCGCGAACAGCGCGGACGTCGAGCGCACGTTGCTCAAGTAGCCCGCGACCGCGGCGAGCACCGCGAGCGCGGCGGCCGCAACGGGGATCCATCGCGGTCCCTCGCCGTGCTTCGTGTGCTCGTGCGCGGCTTCGAACGGCGTTACCGGCACGCAGTCACGTAGCGCGCCGTCGAGCGATGCTGTCGATCCGCACGAGGCCCTCTCGTACGTCGGTCGCGGTTGCAACCCTCCACCGGTCCGTTCGCGTCCGGTCGAACGCGAACGCGCTCATCGCGAAATCGCCGAACGTGCCGCACAGCACGGTTCCGTCGGGATCGACCGCGAACGCGCGCCCGCGCGAGCGGTCGAAGGCGAGGACGTACGCGCGCAGCTCGGCGGCACGCGTACGCGCGAACGCCGCGATCCACGCCGCGTCGAGTGCGTCTCCGGCATTCCAGATGAAGAGCCGCACGCCGTCGAGCCTCGGTGTCACGAGCGCGCGCGCGCGTCCGGCACGAGGTCGGCGTCGGCGAGCGCGGCGAGCTCGTGCAGCGGCGCGTCGGCATCGCACGCGATCGCGATGCGCATCGAGGCCCCCTGTTCGACCAGCGCCGCGCCGCTCGTCGGGATGCGGCCGTCCGCGCAGACGAAGACGCCCGGCGACCGGGCGGTGCATCGACCGGCTCGACGGACGTCCCCTCGCGGACCAGCGGCGATCGAAGTGCCGGACAAAGCACTTGTCCGCGTACACGATCGTTGCGCCGGTCGCCGCTGCGACGCCGAATCACGTCTTCGGCGGCGCCCGCCGGGTGCTGCGGATCGACCGCATCGGTGCCGATCACCTAGGCGGGAAGCGTCCCTTCGGGGACGACCACCAGCCGCGCGCCGGAGTCAGCCGCGGCGGCGATCCGTGCAAGCAGCGCGGGCCACCGCTCGGCGAAGTCGGCGCGATCGTCCGCACGCGTTTTGCACGGCAGCGACGGGTGTCGGACGAGCAGTCACCTAATTGACGACCCCACAACGCCGAGGCACCCTTCAGAGGACGCCCCAAGTGAAACGTTTGATCGCTTGTGCTTCGCTCGTTGCAGTCGCGACCATTGCGATTGCACCGGCGCACGCGCAGTCACACGCGCAACCGAAATCCGCAACGCACCACGCGCAAGCCGCGAAGCACCCTGCCAAGAAGATCGCGAAAGCGCACCCGCGCTGCAAGGTCGCTCCGGCCGACGAATATTTCGGACGCCTGAAATTGAGCATCCTCGGCATTCGCAATACGATCAAGGATCAAGGCCTGAAGATCGACGGCGATCCGGGCAAAGCGCCGTCGACGCTCTCGTCGATCGCGCTGACCGAGGACGCGATCCACGACTGGCAGCGCAAATATCCGTGCGATTCGTGGCTGCCCGGAACGCTGCTCGCGCTCGAGCGCTTCTACGCGAAGATTCACACCGAGGACGGCGTGCGCCGCGTGCACGCGACGTTCGCGTGGCTGCGTCACGACTATCCGCGCAGCGGAATCGTTGCGGTCGCGAAGCGCGAAGACGGGCAGGCGAGCGCGAGTCCGCCGGCACCCGCCGTCGTCCCGATCGCGGTGCCGGCGATGCTTCCCGAAGCGTCGCCGAGCCCGGCGGCGGTCAGCAACAGCGCGCAGGCCGTCGCCGCACCGATAGACGCGGTCGCACCCGCGCAACAGAAAAGAAGACCCCCGGCGTGAGCCGGGGGTCTTCGCGTTCGTGACGTCCGGAGCGGACGCTAGAACTTGATTCCGAGGCCGACGTATCCGCCAGCATGCGTCGCGTCGGACGGCATGATGTTCTTGTTGCGGATGGTGTCGCCGAGGAATCCGGCGTCGAGGAACAGGCCCGTCTTACCGAGCGACGAACGTTCCACCGACCTGGTACTTGAGGAACCGGGCCTGCATCTGCGTCGTCGTTCCGACTCAGCTGAAGCCGGCGCGCCGACCGGGAAGGTGAAGTCGCCCTGAATGCTTGGGTAGTACCACACGCTGCCGTAGACCGAGAACGGCTGATCGAGATCCGGCAGTTTTTCGGCGCCGAACCCGAAGCCGTTCTGCTTCGGATAGCCGTAGTTCTCTTCGCGGTGCAGGTAGCCGACGCCGATGTAGATGCGCGGCTCGGCGATCTTCAGCGCGAAGCGACCATCGAAGTCCGTGTCGCGAGCGGTGAACGACGGAACGTTCGTCTGACCGTAACCGCCGATGACCGTGACGCAGCCTTCGCCCGTGATGCCGCCCGGCGCGCATGCGGCCGGCGTGCCCGTCACTTGGGCCGTCGTGAAGTAGTTGTTGTGCGGATAGGACCACGAGCGATAGTCGCCCTCGAGCATCCACGGGAGACCGAAGAGCGGGAACTCAACGGCGCCGCGGACCGAGTACGAACCGCTCTGTACCGCTGTTGCCGGGCGAGAACTCGTTGTACACCTTCGGGCTGAAGATGTAGTCGCCAACGATGAAGTGCTCGTACGGATTCCGGGCGACCGGCGTCGGCGTGGGCACCGGCGTCGGCGCCGGAGTTACCGGCGGCGGCGGCCGGGGTTGGGGTCGCCGGCGGCGGCGGAGGCGGCGGCGGCGGGGTCGGAATGTAGCGCACCACGACGATGCGACGATCCGGGACCCACTGGACGTATGCGCCCATGCCTTCCGAGATGACGCGGACCGGCACGACGACGGCGCCGCGGTAGATCTCCGGAGGAACGTCAAGCGGACGGCTTTCGCCGTTGATGACGACTTCCGGACGGCCGACGGTCACTTTTACGTCGGAACCGGGCTTCGAGACGTCAACCGTCTTCGAAGCCGGATCGTACGAAACCGTCGCGCCCATCTGCTCGAACATCGAGCGGAGCGGGATCAAGATGGTATTGCCGCGCACCAGCGCGGCGAGGACGCGGTTCGCCTTCAGGCGGTCCGGCTTCGTATAGACGTGCCGGTCGTTGAAGAGGATCGGGACCTCGCCGGAAGGCGGCGTGCCGAAGTCAGCGGGCGGCATCGACTGGCCAGCGGCCTGAGCAATCTGCGTATGCGCGTAGGGTCCGATGTTGCCTTGCGCCGCCGCAGAAGTCTGGGCCGAGACCGACGTCGTACCGATTCCAACCGCGACGAGCGCGGCAAGGAGCCCGGTGCTCAGTCGTTTCACGTATTACTCCCTAGCTAAGGTGTTGTAGTCGAGAAGGGCAGTGGCGCCGGCGTGGCCGGCCCGGGAAGGGGAGCGCGCGAGGGTACTCGCTTGCTCAGCCATTTCGGACCTACCCACGTGTCGGGCGCCTTAATCACGGGGGTTGAGCGGAGCGCTCGCTCCGCTTCTGATCCGGACAACGCCGAAGGTGCCGCGTGGGTTCCGTCCGGTTCCCTCGAAAGCACCCGAGCGTCCGCTCGAATCGTTCGGCACGCTTTATACGCCGAGCTTCCCGGCTCCGCTCGTCCTCATTTTTCCTGAATGCGTTCGCGGAGCTTGTCCTTGGACGTCACGTACCGCTCGTGGGTACCCTCGGCGATCTTCTCGCGCTCGTCGAACGCGGTGAACGCGTACTCGACCCGCCGGCCGTCCACTTTCAGCACCTCGACTTCGGTGCGCACGATCAAGCCGACGGGCGTCGCGGCGATGTGCGAGAGGTCGACGTGCGTCCCGAGGGTGATCTCCTCGGCATCGAGGAGCGGCGCGACGCACTGCATCGCGGCTTCTTCAACCAGTTGCAGCAAGATCGGGGTCGAGAGGACCGGGACCCCTTTGTTGCCGGCTTTTTCGGCCGTCATCCACTCTTCGACCCGGGTTTGGCTCTGATAGGTCCTCCCCACGTCGATCTTCCCGCGCATTTCGCAAGACGTTACGACCGGCAACCGGACGAATCATTTTCACGTTTCGCACGGTAAGACGCTGGGGCCGAGGCGCCGTAACAACGGCTCTTAGCCCGTTCGCAGCATCTGCCGTTAAGAAGGAGCACCATGAGACCCAATGGGCGTACGTTGCTGGCCGCGGCGTTTGTCGTCGCGGCGGCGAGCGCATGCGGCAGAGGCGGCGGAAACGCGCCGAAAGGCCCGCAGCCCGTTGGCGGTCGACGTCGCGCAAGCGCATCGTCAGGCGATCGCGACGTCGGTCGTCCTCGACGGGCAGATCGCGCCCGTTCAGGCGTCGACGCTGAGCTCGCCGCAGTCGGGCAACGTCGCGGCGGTGTACGTCAACGAGGGCCAGCACGTGCGCCGCGGGCAAATCGTCGCGAAGCTCGACGATTCGACGCTCCGCGCGACGCTCGCACAGCAGCAGGCGCAGGTCCGTCAGATGTCGGCGCAGCTCAGCTCGTCCACGCTGCAGGTGCCCGTCACCGCCGCGCAGGCGTCGAGCACCGTCGTGACCGCGCAGCAGCAACTCGCCGCCGCGCGCAACGGCACGGCGACCGCCGACGCCGCGTATCGCAGCGCGCTCGACACGTACCAAGCGGATCAGAAGCTGCTCGCGCAAGGCTACGTCGCGGAGACGCAGTTCCAGGCGGCGCGCGCCGCGTACGTGCAAGCGCTGCAGGCGCTGAACACCGCGCGCGAGTCGGAGCGCCAGGCGACGGTCGGACTGCGCTACGCGCAGACGCAAGGCGTCAAGGCCAGCCCGATTCAAGCGCAGCAGGTCGAGATGAATCGCGGGCAGCTCGCCGCGCGCGGTCGCGCAGGTGAGGCTGCTGCAGACGGAGATCGCGCAAACGAGCATCGTCGCGCCGTTCGACGGTGTCGTGACGCAGCGTCTGCTCGATCCCGGGCGCATTCGCCGGCCCGAATCAGCCCGTCGTCCAAGTTTCGCAGATCGATCCCGTCTACATCAACGTCAACGTTCCGGACGAGGACTTGTCGTACGTGCATCGCGGCACGCCGGTGTCCTTCACGACCACGAGCGTCGAGCAATCGGAGCTATGCCGGTTCCGTGATGGACGTGAATGCGACGCCGACGACGGGTACGCTGTCGTATCGCGCTCGGGTGCGAGTACCGAATCCGGGCGACGTGCTGCGTGGCGGGATGCTGGTCAGCGTCGACGTGCGCAAGCAATTCCATCCCGACGCGGTCGTCGTGCCGCGCACTGCCGTCTTCGAGAGTGAGAGCGGATCGAACGTGTTCATCGTAGCGAACCTTCCGGCGCCGCCTGCGGGCGCGGCCGGCGCACCGTCGCGGCGGAGCGCCGGGTGGCGCCGGTGCGGCGCCGGTGCATCTGATGCAGGCGAAAGTCGTCCCGGTGCAGGTCGGCCTCGAGACCGACACGCTGGCCGAGGTTCGCAGTCCGCTCGTCCAAGCCGGTACGACGGTAATCACGACGCGCCCCGATGCGCTGCAGGACAAGAGCATCGTTGCGATCGGTGGTCCGGCGGGCGCGGCGCGCGGGGCGCAATGATGCATCGTTTTCCGACGATGCGCGCGCTGGCCGCGGCCGCGGCCGGCGCGCTGGTGCTGGCCGCGATGCCGGCGCTGGCGCAAACGACGAATCCGAGCAATCCGACGAACCCCACGACGCCGTCGGCGCCCGCCGGGCGCGCGACCCCGCTTCCGATCATCACGCCGCGGCCCGTCACGCCGACGTCGCCGACGAACCAGACGCCGAGCGCGCTGCCCGGCGCGGTCGGGACGCCCCCGCCGTCGAGCGCGATCCCGGGCGCACCGAGCGGCACGGCGCCGGCGTCGGGCGGCGCCGCCGCGGTCAACGCATCGCAGATCCCGTCGCTGCCGCCCGCCGATCAGCGTTCGCCGCTGCCGTTCCCGGCGTACGGAACGCCGGCGCCGGTCGTGCAGACGCGCGCGGAACCCGGCGTGCCGCAAGTGATCACGCTGCAGCAGGCGATCCTCATCGCGTACGCGCGTTCGCCCGTGCTGGCCGCGGCGCGCGCCACGGTCGGCATCGAGACGGCGCCGCTCTCCCTCGCGGAGAGCGCGCTGTTTCCGGCGGTCACCGGAACCGTGTCGAGCACGCACTCGCGGCGCGAGGTCACGGGAACGTCGGCGAGCAACGGCACGGGCAGCGTCACGACGACGCCCGGGACCGGAACGGGCACCGAGGCACGGGCACGACGACGACCACGACGACGTCGAACTCGTCCACCTTCGCGCCGAACGTGACGACGAACGTGCTCTCGCTCGACCTGCAGCAGCTGATCTTCGACGGCGGCCGAACCGCGGCGCAGATTCGCAGCGCGCGCGCGACGCAGAGCTCCGCGATCGCGACGTACCAGCGCCAGCTGCAGACGGTCGCGTACAACGTCGCGACGGCGTACTACAACACGCTTGCCGCGCAGCGTCAGACGCAGGTCGACCTCGCGACGGTGCAGCTCGACGTCGTGCAGGAGAACCTCGTCGCGGCCAACATCCGCGCCGGCACCGAAGCGCGCGCCGATCTCGCGACGGCACAGCTGCCGACCGCGCAGGCGCGCGTCGCCGTCGTGCGCGCGCAGGCCGCCGAAAACGTCGCGCTCGCGACGTTCGCGAACGCGCTCGGTCTCGACGCCGACATCGCGGTGCAGCCGAAGGACGACGTGCCGGCGTTGAGCGCGACGAGCGGCACGCTGACGGTGACGCCGGCGTTCCCGACGCCGACGTACGCAGATCGCGATCACGCGCGCGCTCGCGCTGCGGCCCGACATCACGTCCGCGCAGCAGAACGTGATCTCGTTCCAGGAGAACCTCCGCGCGGCGCGTTTGACGAACTTCCCGAGCATCAACGGCTCGGCGAGCTACGGCACGACGTCGAGCGATGCCGGCGGCGGCTCGTTCCGGAACTCCGGTCAGATCGGGCTGACGCTGACGGTGCCGGTGTACGACCGCGGCGTGACGCGCGCGGAGACCGCGCAAGCGCAGGCGCAGCTCGACAACGCGAACGCGCAGCTGCTCACGACCACGCAGGGCGTGCAGCTGAACGTGCGCCAGGGCCTCGTGAACCTCGTGTCCGGCGTACGCCGCGCTCGAGTCAGACGAACGCCGAGCTCAGCAAGGCGCAGCAAGTCTTGCAATCGACCGAGGCGCAGTACCGCGCGGGCGTGACGACGCTGCCGCTGCTGCTTGAACGCCCAGGTCGGGCTGACGCAGGCGTTGACCGACGAAGTGACCGCCGTCTACACGGTGCGACAGGCGGAGCAGACGCTGCTCTACGCGGAGGGCGCCAACGCCGCTGGGTGAAGTCCCCGGCGAGATGAACACCACGATCCCCGTCTGGATCGACGATCCGACCAATGCGGCGATCCTCGCGGTCAGCGAGGATCGCCTGCAAGGGTTTCAGCGCGATCCCTTCGGCGAGATCGCGTCGCGCAGCGGCGTCGCCGTCGACGTCGTCCTCGAGCGCGTCGCCGCGATGCTGCGCGCCGGCACGATCCGCCGCGTGCGCCAGACGCTGATGGCGACGAACCTCGCCGACGGCGCGCTCTGCGCGTGGCAGGTTCCGGCCGAACGGTCTGAACGAGGCGTTCGAGCGGCTCTTCACGCGATGATCCGTTCTCCGGCCACGTCGTGATTCGTACGACCGACGCCGCGACGACCGGGTCCGAACTATCGTCTCTGGACGACGCTGAAAGTGCCGCAGGGTTTCTCGCTCGCGAAGTATGCCGCGTACCTCGCGCAGTGGATCGGCGCCGAAGCGTACCGGCTGATGCCGGCGAAGGCGCTGTTCGCGCTCGGCGTCGGGCACGTGCGCCGTCGCGGCCTCGAACCCGGCGCGCGCGCCGACGTTCCGGCGGACGTGAAGACCACCGAGGTCGTCGCGCTCAGCGATGCGGAGTGGCGCGTGCTCGGCGCGATCAAGCGCGAGCTCGCGCCCGCGCGAGATCGTGCGCGACGTGTGGGCGAGCCGCGCCGCCGAGGCGGGCGTGTCGCTCGACGAGTTCGAGCGCGTCGGACGCGATCTGAACGCGCGCGGCGTGATCGGCCGCTTCTCGACCTTCCTCGAGCACGTCAAGCCGAGCGCGGCGGCGGGCGGCAAGCAGCGTGACGCGGTACAACGCGCTGTTCCATTGGAAAGTCGCGCCGGGCCGCGAGATCGATGCGGGCCGCGAGGTCGGCCGTCACTACATCATGACGCACGCGTACTGGCGCGAAGGCGGGCCGGAGTTCCGCGGCGTGAACGTCATGGGCGTCGCGCACGGGACCGAGAAGGAGACGGTGCTGGCGCACAAGGCGGCGATCGACGAGCACCTGCGCGAAGCGGGGATCGAGTTCGACTACACCAACGTCTTCTGGGGCGGCCGCAGCGAGATCAAGCCCTCCGAGATCGCGCCGGACGCGTTCGTCGCATTCTGCCGCGAGCGCGGCATCGATCCCGACACGATGCGCTCGTGAGGCGCCTCGCGCTGGCCGCGGCGCTGGTGGGCGCGATCGCCTGCGGCTGCACGCGCATCGGCGGCAACGTCGCGCAGTCGGGCGGCCCCGCGCCGGGCGGCGAGGCGCCGCCGCCGAGTCCGGACCGCCTCGTCATCTCGACGATCTCCGATCCGAAGAACTTGAACCCGGCGTTCGCGTCGGCCACGCCGACGCTCGAGCTCTCGTCGCTGCTGTTCTCGTACGCCGTGCGCTACGACGACAAGGCGCGCCCGGTGCCCGATGCGGTGATGCGGATTCCGACGATCGCGAACGGCGACGTCGCCAAAGACGGTTTGACGATCACGTACCGGCTGCGGCACGGCATCAAGTGGCACGACGGCCAGGGCGAGCTCACGTGCGTCGACATGCGCTCGACCTGGAAGATGATGGTGAACCCGAAGAACATCATCGACACGACGGTCGGCTGGGACGCGATCAAAGACATCGACTGCAGCGACCCCTACGTGGCGGTCGTGCACATGAAGCACGTCTACGCGTGGTACCTGCAGCAGCTTTGGGGCGTGAACGGCAACAGCCCGATCCTCCCCGCGCACATCATCGATCAGTACGACGACGCGAAGGGCTCGATGAACCAGGCGCCGTTCAACTCCGCGCCGGTCGGTTCGGGGCCGTACAAGTTCGTCTCGTGGCAGCGGGGCAGCGAGATCCGGTTCGCGGCGAATCCCGACTACTTCCTGGGCAAGCCGAAGATCGCCGAGATCGTGTACAAGATCGTGCCGGACGGCAACACGCTGGCGACGCAAGTGCAGACGCACGAGGTCAACATCGCGTGGAATCTCGCGGCGGCGCAGTACGGCCGGCTCAAGAACGTTCCCGGCGTGACGACGATCGCGCCGGTCGTGTACATCTTCGACCACATCGATTTCAACCTGACGCGCCCGCTGTTCGGGGACGTCGCCGTGCGGCGCGCGCTCACGTACGCGATCGACCGCCCCGAGATGCTCGACAAGATCGAACACAACCTGGGCGAGCTGTCGCCGACGTTCATGGACCCCACGCTGTTCAAGGGCGCGTACGACCCGACGGTGATGCAGTATCCGTACGATCCCGCGCGCGCCAAGGCGATGCTCGATGCGGACGGGTGGCGCGCCGGCGCCGACGGCGTGCGCGTCAAGAACGGCGTACGGCTCGCGTTCCAGCTGTCCGCGCAGGTCGAGTCGACGACGGCGCACCTCGTCGAGACGCAGCTGCAGGTCTACTGGAAGGCGATCGGCGCGGCCGTCGAGATCAAGAACTATCCGACGGTGCTGTTCTTCGACCAGACGTTGAACGGCGTCATCGCCGGCGGCAAGTTCGACGTCGCGCTGTACGCCTGGTCGGGTGCGCCCGAGGTCGATCAGAGCGCGATCTACTCGGGACATTTCATGCCGCCGCACGGACAGAACTATCCGCGCTGGAACAACGCGCGCGCGACCGCGGCGATGGATGATGCGAACGGAACGGTGGATGCCGGCGCGTCAGATCGCGGACTACAAGATCGTGCAGCAGCAGTTCGCGAAAGACGATCCGTCGATCATCATGTGGTTCCGCAAGATGGTGATCACGTATCCGTCGGCGCTGCAGGGCTTCAGCGCGACGCCGGTCATCCTCACGCCGTTCTGGAACCCCTGGGGGTACCACTACTGAGGCGCCTCGCGGCGTCCGTCCTCGCCGCCGCGTGCGCGTTCGCCGCGACCGCGTCCAGCGCGCAGCCTGCGCGGCACCCGTACACGATCGCGCACGTGCTGCGCTACGCGACCGGCGAAGACATCGTCGGGCTGAACCCGCATTTGAACTCGCAGCTGACGCTCTCCCTGATGAGCTCGCTGACGATGGCGTGGCTCGTACGCTACGACCACGCGAACAAACCCGTGCCCGAGCTCGCGACGGCAGTGCCGTCGCGAGCGAACGGCGGCGTCTCCTCCGACGGCAAGACGATCACGTACCACCTGCGCCGCGACGCGAAATGGTCCGACGGCGCGCCGTTCACGTCGGCCGACGTCGTGTTCTCGGTCGGCGTCGTGCGGAACCCGGCGAACAACGAGCAGACGCACCAAGGCTTCGACCGCATCGTGCGCGTCGACGCCCCGGACCCGTACACGGTCGTCTTCCACATGAACGAGCCGTACAGCGGGTTCTACGTCAACTTCTTCGGGTCGGGCGGCGCCCAGCCGTGCATCCTGCCCGAGCACCTGCTGCGCGGGCTGAAGACGATCAATGACGCGCCGTACAACGCGCTGCCCGTCGGCATCGGTCCCTTCAAGTACCTGTCGTGGAAGCGTGCCGACAGCGTCGAGCTCGTCGCCGATCCGAACTACTTCGGGCGCAAGCCGAAGCTCGAGCGCATCGTCTTCAAGATCATCCCGGACCGCAACACCACCCTCACCCAGCTCACGACGCACGAGATCGATCTGTGGGCGCTCGTTCCGCCGGCGTACTACGAACGCGTGCGTTCGCTGCCCGGCGTCGCGACGACGCGTCAAGGCTCGTACGGCTACAACCACGTCGACCTCGAGATGGATCACGGCGCGCTGCGCGATCGGGCCGTGCGGCGGGCGCTCCGGCTCGCGATCGACCGTCGCGAGATCATCGAGAAGATCCGGCATGGTATCGGCATCCTCCAGGAGACGCCGTTTCCGCCGGGCCACCCGCTGCACATCGACGTACCGCGCGTGCCGTACGACGTCGCCGCGGCGAACAAGCTGCTCGACGATGCCGGCTGGCGTCGCGGTCCGGACGGCGTGCGCGTGAAGAACCGCGAGCGGCTCGACTTCACCTTCGCGACCGGCACGGGGCTGCCGGACACCGACCAGATCCTCGAGCTGATCCGCGCGTCGTGGCAGCAGATCGGCGTTCGGTTCGACGTCAAGCGCTATCCGTCGCCGCTGTTCTTCGCCCCGATGCAGACCGGCGGCATCATCTACGGCGGGAAGTTCGACCTGACGATCTATGCCTGGTACACGGCGCCGAACGGCGACTTGACGAACCTCTTCGCGAGCGATCGCATCCCGCCGGCGGGCCAGAACATCCCGCGCTTCCGGGACGCCGCGACCGACCGCGCGCTGCGCGCCTTCATCACGACGTACGATCCGGCCAAGCAGCGCGCGGCCTCGCGAATCGTGCAGGAACGGATCGTCGCCGAAGTGCCGACAATCGTCTTGGATGCGCGCGAGGACGTCTACGCGTACAACGACGACCTGCGCGGGTTCCGGCCGAACCAAGTGACCCCGTTCGACGACCTCGTCGACGCCGACATCTGAGGACCGCACCGTGAAGCAGACTACCGCCCTCGCTCTCGCCGCGCTGCTGCTCGCGACGGGCTGCACGAAGGTCGCGTCGACCGCGGGGGGCGGCGGTGAGGCGACGCCCGCCGCGCAGGGCGGGCGGCATCCGTACACGATCCCGCACGTGCTGCGTTACGCGACGGCGGAAGACATCGTCGGCCTCAACCCGCACCTCGTGCAGCAGACCGTGCTGGGCTACATGGCGTCGCTCACGATGGCATGGCTCGTGAAGTACGACCGCCGCAATCTGACCGGTGCCCGAGCTCGCGACGCGTCGTGCCCACGCAAGAGAACGGCGGCATCAGCAAGGACGGCCTGACGATCACGTACCACCTGCGCAAGGACGCGAAGTGGTCGGACGGCGTGCCGTTCACCGCGGACGACGTCGTGTTCTCGACGAAAGTCGTGCTGAATCCGGCGAACAACGAGGTCGGACGCGACGGCTGGAACCTGATCACGAAGATCGACGAGCCGGACAAGTACACCGTCGTGTACCACCTCAAGCAGCCGTACGCGGCGTACGCGGACACGTTCTTCGGATCGGGCGGCGCGAACCCGTGCGTGCTGCCGGTGCACCTGCTCGGCAAGCTGCGCGAACATCAACAACGCGCCGTACAACGCGCTGCCCGTCGGGATCGGACCGTTCAAGTACCAGTCGTGGAAGCGCAGCGACTCCGTCACGATGGTGCCCGATCCGCTGTACTTCCGCGGCCTGCCGAAGCTCAAGAAGATCATCTTCAAGATCGTGCCGGACCGCAACACGGTGCTCACGCAGCTGGAGACGCACGAGATCGACCTGTGGGCGCCGGTGTCGTTCGCGTTCTATCCGCGCGCGGCGGCGATTCCGGGCATCGTCGTCGACCGCTATCCGAGCTACTACTTCGATCACCTCGACTTTCAGAACACGCACCCGCCGCTCGACGACCCGCGCGTACGCCACGCGCTCCGGATGGCGATCGACCGTCGAGGAGATCAAGGCGAAGCTGCACCACGGCATCGGCGTGATCCAAGACGACCCGGTCTCGCCGGCGCATCCGGCGTTCGACAAGTCGGTCCCGACCGACACCGTTCGACCTCGCCGCGGCCGGCAAGCTGCTCGACGCCGCGGGCTGGACGATGGGACCGAACGGCCTGCGCACCAAGAACGGCCGCACGATGACGTTCGAGTTCGCGACGTCGACCGGCACGCCGGATGCCGACCAGATGATCGAGCTGCTCCGGGCGAACTGGCAGAAGCTCGGCGTCAGCATCAGCGTACAGCACTATCCGTGCGCCGCTGATGTTCGCGGCGTATGGCCGACCACGGCATCGTGTACGGCGGCAAGTGGGACATGATCATCTTCGCCTGGGGTGGCGATCCGATCGGCGACCTCTCGAACCTGTACTCCTGCAATCAAATCCCGCCGCAAGGGCCAAACGATCCGCGCTACTGCGACCGCAAGGTCACCGCGCGATGGACGCGTTCAAGCGGATCTACGACGCAGAAACGGCAGCCGTATGCGAACATCGTGCAGGAGGGCATCGCCGCCGACGTCGCCGATCGCCGTCCTGGACATCCGCGAGGACATGTACGCGCGCAACAGCGATCTCAACGGGCTTTTGCCGAACCAGCTCTCGCCGTTCGACGATGCCATGAATATCGACATCTGATCGGCGTTGATCGTAGTCTATTTCACCGTACGTTTCGAAGCGCCGCGACTTTTGCGCGAATCTGCTCCGGTTCGTGACGTCGGAACGCCACCCATCAGGGAGCGCAGCGTGGTCAGACCGGAGGACCGGGTCATCTGCTCACCCCGATGCGATCGGAATTCCCGCGAGATGCTTCTCGATGTCGGCGAGACGCGCGCGCGCGGCGCGCGCTTCGACGTACGCCGACGCGGCCGCGGCAGCGCTGCCGAGTTGCCCCAGCAGATCGATCAGCTCGGGATCGGGCGCCGTGCCCTCCGAGAGGGCGCCATACAGAACGAAGCCCTGCAGTGCGTGCCGGTCCGCGACCGGAACCGCGAGCACCGGGCGCCCCCGGCCCCGTGGGCAGCACGGACTCGGCGATTGCGAAGTCAGCAAGATGGAAAGGGCGTTCGCGTAGACGCAGCGTCCGGACGAGCAGCGCGTCGTCGTCGATCGTGGCAACGGCGTCGCCCCAACCCGTGGCCCGAACGCAGCGGAAACGGTCCGTCTCCTCGTCCAATCGGAACAACGCGGTCGAACGCAGCCCGAGCACAGCCGAGACTTCATCCGTGAGCGCGCGTTCGATCGCCGCATCGCTCGCAGCAAACGCGAGTGCGTCGATCCCGTTCCGTAGCCGGCGTTCGGCGGTATGGCGGTCGCGAAAGAGCACCCGTTCGACGACGCGTTCGATCCGGTCGTGCATCGCGTTGAGCGCAACGCCGAGGGCGATCGTCACCGCCGCCTCGGCGGCGAGCGCGAGCCGTGTCTCGCCGATCAGCTTCCCGGCAAGCCAATCGACGAGGCTGACGGCGACCACGACCACCGAAGTGACCGCGGCGTAGACGACGGTGCGATTGAGCACGAACCCGATGTCGAGCACGCGATGCCGGAGAATCGCGTAGGCAAGCGCGAGGGGCAGCGCTATCTGGGCGAGTTGTGCGGCAGCCTGCAGGTTCGCCGACGCCAACACGGGCGCCGTAATGATGGCGTTCGTCGCCACGAAACTCGCGAGCGTCACGCCGTAGCCGACCAGGACCCACCCGATCCGGCGACGGTCTTCACCGGACGCTTCACGATATTGCAATGACGCGAGTATGCCGCCGACAACGACCACCATGACGCCGAACAAGTTCGCGACGTTTGACCACGTGTGGTGACGAACGGGCTCGAACACGGCAAACGCGAGGCAGATTGCAAGGCCGACGAAGAGCATCGCATCGGCAACGCGCATGCGAAGACGTCCGCTGGGCGACGACGGCTCCGCCGGAAACCGCGTGACAAAGATCAGGAGCAGGAATACCGGGAACTCGGCCACGAGCGCCTCGAGAACGGTCGCAACGGGCGCGTACACGGGGTCGGGCAGCCATGAGAACAACGCGATGAACCGGAACGATGGGAGCGCTCCCCACACGTAGCATGCGAACGCCGCCGTCGCCAGCGACGGCCGGCGAGCGACCACGACGGCGGAAATGAGCACTCCGATCGTCAGCTCGGCCAGCCCAGACCACCATTGCGGATCGCCGAGCGGGACGGTGATCAGGGACGGGACGATGACGCGATCCGACCAAACACCGGCATGACGTACGCGCAGCGTCAGGGCGTAGCCGGGCGGCGCCCCCATCTGCAAGCGCAAGCGTTGCACATACGACAAGCGTCGAGAGATCCAGATGATCGCCGGCCGCGATACCGGCCGTCGCCGGGCCGTGGCGGACGTGGGCAACGTACGCACCCTGTCCGTTATCGCCCACGGCGAGGGGAAACGTGCCGAGCGGCAGCAGCACCATCGCCCAGCCGAGGGCGAGAACGACGAGGGACAACGCGGCAACCAGGAGTCCAAACTCCGGCTGCCTACTCAGCGAGCGATTCCTCTCGCTCATAACGCGTATTCGCCGTTGTAGGAGAGCGTTCCACCGCAACGGAGTCCCGCGTGCACGCCGTTTGCGCGGAGAAGGTCTCGAACGTCAAACGCACCGTCTCGCGCGCGCCTCGGGACGAGCGCAGTCGCGGTTGGATTGTCCACCCGCTGATAGCAATACCCGTAGGTGATCCGCAGCGTCTCATACGTATGACGATCGATCACGAACGGCCGTTGAAACGTCAACTCCTGAGCAGTAGGCAGCCGCAATATTTGGCGCGCCACACCAAGAGGCTGCCACTGTGCCAGGTGGCTGTACAGTAGCACCGGAGCGGCGCTCCTCAGGCCGCGGTTGACGACCGTGATCCCGCGAGCGGGATGGAACTCTCGGGATTCGCGCGTGCCATCGCTCGCATAGCGCATTCCGTACGCATTGACGAGCAAAGCACCCATCGAGATATCGGCCGATCCGGTGTTCTTTAGCGTCACGTTGATCGTGACGAGCTCTTTGCCCCCTTCGAGCACGTCGTGCGCAACGCGCGTGTCAACCTGGAGTCGCGGCGGTTCGCCCGCCGGTTTTATCCGTTCTTGGTAGATGAAAACATAGAACGCCCAGATCGCCGCCGCAATCAAGGCAGCGATCTCCACCACATGACGCCAATGCTCGACGGGCGATAATTTCGTGTGCACCCGATACTCGGGTACGTCGGCGGGCAGCATTCTGCCCGGTGCTTACGATATGAACGGGCGGCTTTCATTCAGCGCAGCGCGTGGCTCTCTGCCTTCGAATGCGTCTATTTCACAAGAAGCACTCTGTTTCACGATAAGCAGCCGAATTCGACCGCTTACCGTGAGTCAGTCTCAGAACGTCAGAACGTCAAAACGGGCGTTCTTCTTAGAACACGTCCCATTCTTCGTTGAACGCGGCGTATGCGAGTAGGCCTCCGTGGAGGTGCAGGAGGCGGCGGAAGCCCGCGTCGTGGAGGCGCTGGGCGGCCCATGTGGATTTTGCGCCGACTCGGCATGCGATGATGTATTCGTTCGCCGTGTCGAGCTCGTGCATCCGTGCTTCGAGCTCGGTGGCGGGGATGTGAATCGAGCGCGGCGCGGGTCCGAGCGCCGTCTCGTGCGGCTCGCGAACGTCGAGCACGTGCGCGCCCGCGTGCGCTTCGAGGTAGTCGTCGAGCGTTTCCGCGGCGATCTCGTCGACGGCGAGCGGCGCGCGCGGCGTTTCAACGGCGTCGGAGACGTCCGCGATCGTCGGATGCGTGCCGTGCAGCGGACAGTCCGGATCGGCCGCGAGCCGCACCTCCCGCACCGTCGCGTCGAGCGCGTCGATCAGCGCGAGCCGGCCGATGAGCGGCGTTCCGATCCCGAGCAGCAGCTTGAGCGTCTCGTTCGCCTGCCACGTGCCGACGATGCCGGGCAGCACGCCGAGCACGCCGCCCTCCGCGCACGTCGGCACCGTGCCTTCGGGCGGGGCGACGGGAAACACGCAGCGATAGCACGGTCCCGGCGCCGCGAACACGCTGACCTGACCGTCGAAGCGAAAGATCGATCCGTACACGTCCGGTTTGCCTTCGAGCCGGCACGCGTCGTTGATGAGATAGCGCGCGCCGAACGTGTCCGTCGCATCGACCACGACGTCGTACAGCCGCACGAGCTCGCGCGCGTTGCTCGCATCGAAACGAATCCCGATCGGATCGGCGACGACCTGCGGGTTGAGCGCGACGACGCGCTGCGCGGCGACCTGCGCTTTCGGACGGCCGACGTCGGCGTCGGCGTAGATCACCTGGCGCTGCAGGTTCGTGACGTCGACGGTGTCGTCGTCGACGATGCCGATGCGTCCGACGCCCGCCGCGGCGAGATACTGCAGCACCGGAGTACCGAGGCCGCCCGCGCCGATCACCAGCACGCGCGCACGCGCGAGCCTCTCCTGGCCGGCGAGTCCGACTTCCGGGATCAGCAGGTGCCGGCTGTAGCGCCGAAGGTCGCGGTGTCCCGCGCGAACGTTCATCCTCGTACGGCTTCGCGGTCGGTGCGCCGGCGCGCTCCCGTGAGCACCGCTGCGCCGAGCACGATGCATCCGGCGAGCGGGATCGCGCGCAGCGCGCCCCACACCGGGTCGGGCGCATCGAGGCCGGCCGCGCGCTGCTCGTCCGCCCACACGGCCGAGGCGGAGACGGACGCCGGCGCACGGTAGCCCGGCGGCAACGCGTCGGGCCAGGTCGGCGCCGGATGCATGCGCGCGAACGGCACCG
Organism: Vulcanimicrobiota bacterium; assembly: GCA_963841685.1. Taxonomy (GTDB): domain Bacteria; phylum Vulcanimicrobiota; class Vulcanimicrobiia; order Vulcanimicrobiales; family Vulcanimicrobiaceae; genus Vulcanimicrobium. Next base: position 492,441 of record CAWJDU010000001.1, on the reverse strand, counting down.
CGACGCACGCGATCGCCCCGAGCAGCGCGATCGCGACGCCGTCGGCGCGCGCCGGGCGTGCGGTGCGACCGAGCGCGACGAATGCGAGCGCGCTCGTCGCGCCGAGCGCCGAGGATCTGTCCCGCCGCGGCCGGACGCTGCGCGAGCCCGAACCAGTCGACGAGGATGCAGGCCGTCGCCGCGCCGGCGAGCGCGCGGGCCGTTCCGCGCGCGCACACCGCCAGCACGACGAGCGGGATGAGCTCGACGACGAAATCGTGCTCGTGGAAGAACGGCACGGCGAGCGGAAGCGCGGCGATCGCCAGCAGCGTCCCGTCGACCGCATCGAGCCGTGCGCGCACGATCGCGATCGTGGTGACGGCGATCGCGGCGATCGCGATTGCGACGCCGGCCGCGAACGCAACCGAGTCGCGCGCGCCGAACGCGTGCGCGATGGCCGCGGGCGTGTACTGAATCGCGATGAACCGCTCGGCGTTGCCGTGTTCCGCGAGCCGTCGGACGTATGCCGAAACGCCGCGGACGCCGCCGCCGGCGGCGAGCGTGACGAGCCCGAACAGCGCGAGCGCGCACGCCGTTGCGATCCACGCGGCGCGATCGCGCAGCCGCGCGACGAGCGCGAGCGCGAGGTTCGGCTGCACGGCTGCGATCGCGACCGCGGCGAACGCACGCGCCGTCCAGCCGCGCTCGAGCGCCGCCAGCGCGCACGCGATCGCTGCGGCTGACAGCATCGCAGCCTGCGCGAGCGCGATCGCGCTCACGCCGGGCCCGCTCGCGATGCCGAAGAGCAACGCGGCGAACAGCGCGATGATGCGCCGTTCGCGCGCGAGCGCCAGCGACGCGACGACCAGCGCGCCGAGCGCGAGCGCGAGCACGCCGCTCCACACGCGCTCCGCCGTGCCGAACGGCAGGCGCGCGAGCGTCGCGAAGAGCGGCAGCGCGAACGCGGGCCCGACGAACGGCAGCAGCTCGTCGCCACGATCGACGCCCGCCGTCGCGGACTCGACGCGCCAGACGGCGCGCGACCACGGATCGCCGCCCGCGGTCCACGTCGCTCCCGCCGCATAGTACGCCTCGAAATCGCGGCCGAACGGCCCGTGCGTCGGCGGCGGACGGAACCGCGGTGACGGCGACGAGAAGCGCGACGGCCGCTGCGACGAGCGCCGCGCTACGTCGCAGGGTGCCGCTCGATCAGCGTCGCCGCCGCGCCGGCGATTCCGATCCCGATCAGCGCAAGGTACGCGACGAGCGTGCCGACGCGTTGCGATTCGGACAGACCGCTGCCGCGCGGATCGATCTGGCCGCGAATGACGGCCATCACGCGCGGGATCGCCGTGAGCAGCACGAGCAGCACGATCACGATGCCGAACGGCGTGTGCGCGAACAGCACGACCCAGAGCGTCAGCAACACCGCGCCGACGATCCAGAGTCGTGCGTCGATCGCGCCGGCCACCGCGCCGCCGTCGAACGGCGGCATCGGAATCAAGTTGAACAGATTGAGAAAGAACCCGATGTACGCGCAGCCGGTCCAGAAACGCTGACCGTCCGGATGTCCGGACTCGCCGAGATACCAAGCGAACGCCCAACACGCGACCGCGGCCGCGATCCCGAACGCCGGTCCGGCGAGCGCCGCGACGACGTTCTGGCCGGGCGTTCCCGTCGCGGGCGCGCTGACGAACGCGCCGAACCCGGGGATGAAGCGCGGAAGTGACGCCTGGACGCCGAAGTTGCGCCACGTCGTGTAGTGGCCGAGCTCGTGCACGAGGATCATCAGCACGAGCACGATCGCGATTTTCCAGCCGCCGAAGAGCACGGCGTAGAACCACAGCGACAGGAACATCGTGCTCAGCGGCCAGATCAGCTTCGCGCCGACCAGAAGGAACTTCCACGAGAGGATCAGCGTGAGCAGCGTCTTCGCCTTCGCGAGCAGCAAGCCGATCGCGACGGCGATGCCGCCCGCCGTACGCGCGCCGCGCCCCTTCGTGTTGGACAGCTGCGTCTGCGGCTGCGTCGGCGGCAGCGGCGGCTGCTGCGGCGGATCGTCGTGCATCGGGCCGTACGTTCTCGCTCGACGCACGCCGCCCCGTAGACGCCGCGAGTGACGTCCGCCGATGCGCTCGCCGTCGCCGCGTCGTTCGGAATCGACGTCGACGGCGCGTCCGCGACGCCGCTCCACGGCGGCTATTCGAACGAGACCGTCCTCGTCGATGCGCGCGACGGCCGCTACGCCGTGCGCCGCTACGGCCGCCTGCACGTCACGCGTGCCGCGGTCGCGTTCGAGCATGCGATCGCGGAGCACGCGGCGCGAAGCATGTGCGAGATCGTCGCGCCGCTGCGCGACGCGCGCGGGCGCACGATCGTCACGCCGCCCGGCGGCGGCATCGCCGCCGTGATGCCGTACGTCGACGGCACGACCGGCCGCCGGATCTCTCGACCGCGCGCGCCGCGGCGGCGGTGCTCGCGCGCTTCCATCGTGCGATGCACGACGTGCACGTCGCGGGCGGCATGCGGGCGACGCGGTTCCTCGGCACGTTTCCGTGGCTGCGCGAGCGCTTCGCGCGCTTCGCGGCCGACCCGCTCGTCGGCTCGCGCGCTCGACTGGAGCGCGCTCGTCGTCGCGGTCAGCTCGGCGACCGTGCGCGTTGCGCCGCGCGCCCGCGCGCTGCCGCACGTGGTGGTGCACGGCGATCCGAACCCGCACAACGTCGTGACCGCATCGCCCGGTGACGTGCGCGCGCTGATCGACTTCGACTTCGCCCACGAGACGGAGCGCATCTACGACGTCGGCGTGCTCCTCGACGAGTTCGCGCGCGACGACGATGACGGCCCGCTGCGCGTCGAGCGCATCGCGCCGCTCGTCGCGGCGTACGCGGCCGAAGCGCCGCTCTCGGACGACGAGCGCGCGCTCGTGCCCGACGCGATGCTGCGGCATGCGGCGACGCTCGCGTGGTACGTCGCGACGCGGCACGGCGAGCGCGTGCCCGGCGACGTCGGGGGCGCGCCGCGCTATGCCGCGCGCGTCGCCGAGATCGAGCGTCTGGCCGGTGCGATCCGCGAGGCCGCCGGTGCGTAGCGCGGCGAACGCGGGCGTGCACGTGCATCCGTGTCGATGGGAAGTGAAGCAGTGAGGCAGATCGTCGTGCTGGGCGGCGGCTTCGCCGGCGTGGCGACGGCGCGCCGACTCGAGCGCAAGCTCCGGCCGGACGAGGCCGAGATCGCGCTCGTGAGCCGCGACAACTTCACGCTGTTCACGCCGATGCTGCCCGAGGTGAGCTCGGGCGGGCTGGAACCGCGGCACGTCGCCACGCCGGTGCGCGCGCAGCTGCGGCGAACGACGTTCGTGCTCGGCGAGATCGCGCGCGTCGATCTCGCCGAACGCGTCGTCGAAGCGCGCCATCCGCTCACGGGCGACCTGACGCGGCTTGCGTACGATCATCTCGTGCTCGCGCTCGGCTCGGTGACGTCGACGTTCGGGATTCCGGGCGTCGAAGCGCGCACGCTGCCGCTGAAGACGCTCGAGGACGCGGAGACGCTGCGCAATCGGATCGTCGCCGCGCTCGAGCAGGCCGTCGTCACGCCGCCGGGGCCCGCGCGCGAGCGTCTGCTGACGTTCGCGGTGGTCGGCGGCGGCTACACCGGGCTGCGAGTGCGCGGGCGAGCTCGTCGATTTCTTCCATTCGATCCTGCGCTTCTACCGGCCGCTGCGGCTCGCCGAGGTGCGTATGGTGCTGATCGAAGCGGGGCGCGCGCTGCTGATCGATCTGCCCGAGGGCATGGGCCGGTACACGGCGCGCAACCTCGCGCGGCGCAAGGTCGAGCTCATCATCGGCGACGGCGTGACGCGCATCGACGAGGACGGCATCGCGCTGCAGTCGGGCCGTACGATCGCGTGCGCGACGACGATCTGGAGCGCGGGCGTGCGGCCGTCGCCGGTGCTGATGCACCTTCCGCAGTTCACGCGCGCGCGCAACGGCGGCATCGTCGTGAACCCCGACATGTCGGCCGTCGGCGTGCCCGGCGTCTGGGCGCTCGGCGACTGCGCGTGGATACCCGTGAAGGCGGACGCCGACGTGAACGATCGCACCGCGTGGTATCCCGCGACGGCGCAGCACGCCATCCGCGAAGGTCCCGCGCTCGCCGACAACATCGTCGCCGCGCTGCGCGGCGCGCCGACGAAACCGTTCCGCTACACGGCGCTCGGGACGATGGCGTCGCTCGGCGCGCGGCGCGGCGTCGCGGAGCTCCCCGGCGGCGTGGTGCTGTCGGGGTTCCTCGCGTGGGTGCTGTGGCGCACGTACTACCTCGCGCGCCTTCCCGGACTCGACCGCCGTGTGCGCGTCGCGATCGACTGGACGCTGGGCCTGCTATTTCCGCGCGACATCGCCGAGCTGCGGCTCTACACGGAGCGCGGTCACAGCACGCCTTCGCGCCCGGATTGACAAGCGCGAGCCGGACGATGTTAGCTTCGAAACTATGTTTTTAGTTTTAGCGGCGATCGACACCCCGTTCCACTACGCCGGGCCGCTGCACGCCGGTCAGACGCTGACGATCCGCGACGTCAACGGCATCGTGCGTGTCCGCACGGGCGACCGCTTCAGCATCAGTGCGACGAAGCGCGCAGAGCGCAGCGATCCGAACGCGGTTGCCGTGCGCGTCGACCAGCGTGCCGACGGGATCATCGTCTGCGTGCGCTATCCGGCCGACGCAAACCGGCGTTGCGATGAAACGAGCAGCGCCGGCGGGGGCGACAACGATACGACGGTCGCGTTCGACGTCGTCGTGCCGCGCGGAATCGTCGTCGACGCCGCGACGGTGAACGGCTCGGTCGACGTCGTCAACGACGGTCCGACCGACGCCGCGGCCGTCAACGGCAGCGTGCGCGTTCGCGCGCGCGACGTTCGCCGCGCGGCGACGGTGAACGGCGCCATCGACCTCACCGTGATCGGACCGCGCGTCCGGTCCGCTCGACGCGAAGACGGTGAACGGCTCGATTTCGGTGAGATTGCCTGCCCGGAACCGGCGTCACGCTGGACGCGCGCACGCTGACCGGCGGCATCCTGGCGCCGGGCTTCAGCGTCGAACGGCCGACGTACGGCCCCGGCGCGCGCGCCGACGGTGTCGCCGGCGACGGCTCACGGCATGTCACGCTGAACGACGGTGAACGGCTCGATCGCGCTACGGCGCTGACGCGTCGCGCGCGGTCATGCCGGCCCGTCGACCCAGGGATCGTCGGGGCCGGCGTACGTGTTGCCGTACAGCGACTGCGCATCGGGATACGGCTCGGCCTCGATCTCGTCCGTCGTGCGGTTCACGAGGTCGGCGATCTCACGGCGAATCTCTTTTGCCGCCGGCTCCGTGAGCACGCCGGCCTCGATCAGACGCTTCTCGAACCGCGGCACCGGATCGTTCGGGCGGTGCTCCGCGACCTCATCGCGCGTGCGGTACGTGCGGTCGTCGTCGTCCGTCGTGTGCGAGAGAAAGCGGTAGCACATCGCCTCGACGAACGCCGGACCGTGGCCCCCGGCGGCGTGCTCGCGCGCCTCGTGCACCGCGTCGTACACCACGACCGGATCGAACCCGTCGCACGTCACGCCGCGCATGCCGTAACCGGCGGCGCGCGTCGCGATGGTCGGCACGCGCATCTGCTTGCTGATGTGCGTCGAGATGGCCCATTGATTGTTCTCGCACACGAACACGACCGGCAGCGCGTGCACGGCGGCGAAGTTCATCGCTTCGTGCCACTCGCCTTGCGAGGTCGCGCCGTCGCCGAACTGACAGAACACGGCGCGGCCGGTTTCGCCGCGATACTTCAACGTCCACGCCGCGCCGACGGCGTGCGTGCACTGCGCTGCGATGATCGACGAGATCGACGCGATGCCGAGCGCCTTCGCGCTGACGTGATTGATGATCGAACGGCCGCCCGTCGTGTCGCCTTTGCGCGCGAGTTGCGACCGGAACAGATCGGTGAGCGGAAACCCGCACGCCAGGATCAGGCCCGTGTTGCGGTAGTACGGGTACAGCACGTCCTTGCCGCGCACGAAGGCGAGGCCCGTCCCGGCTTGCACCGCTTCGTGCCCCTCCGACCCCATCGCGATCCCGATCTTGCCCTGGCGGTTGAGCTGGAACCCGCGGGTGTCGACGGCGCGCTGCGTGACCATGCCGCGGTAGAGCACCAACAGCTGCTCGCGTGACAGCCCGGTCCCGGATGCGGCTTCGATCGCCATCGCGCCCGACGGTTCCGCGAACGCGGCGGCGTCCCTACCAAGCGGTCGGGCGGGAACCTCGCTCCTCGCTCGGAAAACGCGCCGCGATGCGCATCGCTCCATCCGTTCGTTGCGGCCGTCACCGTGGCCGCGTCGCTCTTCTCCGTGTCGCACGCCGTGCTCGCCGCCGGCGGGCCGACGGTCTCGTCGCCCCGGAAGCCCGCGGCACACCCGACCATCGCGCCGAGCCCCGGCCCCGATACGGACGGCGTGCACTTCCGCGCGATCGGGCCGGCGATCGCCGGCGGACGCGTCCCCGCGGTCGCCGGCAGCGATCGCGATGCGAAGCTGTACTACGTCGGCGGCGCGGGCGGCGGCGTGTTCAAGTCGGTCGACGGCGGCGAGTCGTTCGCGTCGGTGTGGGATCACGCGTCGCGTTTCGGCGCGATCGGCGCGATCACGGTCGCGCCGAGCAGTGAGAACACGGTCTGGGTCGGCACGGGCGAAGCGAACCCGCGCAACGACGTCTCGTACGGCGACGGTGTCTGGCTCACGCGCGACGGTGCAAAGCACTGGACTCACGCGGGGCTCGATCGCACGTCGCAAATCTCGAAGATCCTGGTCGACCCGCACGACGCAAACCATGCGATCGTCGGCGCGCTCGGCGATCCGTGGGCGGACAGCACCGAGCGCGGCGTCTACGTGACGACGAACGGCGGCCGCTCGTGGACGAAGACGCTGTACGTGGGGCCGTCGAGCGGCGCGGCGGACCTGGCGTGGAATCCGAAGCGGCCCGGGACGGTGTTCGCGGCGATCTGGCAGTTCCGGCGGCAGCCCTGGATCGCGACGAGCGGCGGTCCGGCGGACGGTCTGTACCGTTCGCGCGACGGGGGCCGCACGTGGACGAAGATTCAAGGCCACGGCTTCCCGGGCGGACTGCTCGGGCGCATCGGCATCGCGGTGGCGCCGAGCGACCCGAACCGCGTCTATGCCGTCGTGCAGTCCCACGAGGGGACGATCTGGCGTTCCGACGACGGCGGCAGCTCGTGGCGGCGCGTCTCGAGCGATACGCGACCCGAACAGCGGCCGTTCTACTTCAGCCACCTCGCGGTCGATCCGCGCAACGAGAACCGCATCATCGCGGTGTCGATGTATCTCACGGTGTCGACGAACGGCGGCCGCACGTGGAAGCACCTCACCGGCAGCGCGCACGTCGACAACCACGCGCTCTGGTGGTCGCAGGACGGCACGCGCATCATCGAGGGCAACGACGGCGGCGCCATCCTGAGCCACACCGGCGGCGCATCGTGGGCGTTCCTCGCGCGCATCCCGATCGAGCAGATCTACCACGTCGACTTTTCCAACGAGCGTCCGTACATGATCTGCGGCGGGTTGCAGGACAACAGCTCCTGGTGCGCGCCGAGCACGGGACGCAACGGCACGGGAATCTTGAACCGCGACTGGTTCGCGATCGCCGGCGGCGACGGCATGTACGCGATCCCCGATCCGACCGATGCGAACCTGATCTGGACGAACACCGAAGACGGCGTGCTCGCGATCTACGATCAGCGCGCACGGCAGAGCATCGACATCTCGCCGTATCCGCGCGACGTCTCCACGTCGCTCGACTCGCTGGCGCGCTCGCCGTACCGCTTCAACTGGAACGCGCCGCTCGCGTTCTCGCCGGAGGACGGTCACGTCGCGTACTTCGGCGGCAACGTGATCTTCAAGACGACCGATCGCGGCCGGCACTGGACGCCGATCAGTCCGGACATCACGCGCAACGAGAAGAACCATCAAGTCGCGTCGGGCGGCCCGATCACGCTCGACGTCTCGGGCGCCGAGTACTACGACACGACGCTCGCGATCGCGCCCTCGCCGAAGGAGCCGAACGTGATCTGGGCCGGCACGGACGACGGCCTCGTGCAGCTCACGCGCGACGGCGGCGCGCATTGGACGAACGTCACGCCTGCGGGCTGGCCGCGCTACGGGCGCGTCGAAGCGATCGATGCGAGTCCGTACGCGGCGGGAACCGCGTTCGCGGTGCTCGACCGGCACGACTCCGGCGACCGGCGGCCCTATGCGTTCGTCACCGACGACTTCGGCGCGACGTGGCGTTCGATCGCGGCGAACCTTCCGCCCGATTCGCCCGTGCACGTCGTCCGCCAAGATCCGCGCGAGCGGAACATGCTGTACGCCGGCACCGAGAATGCGCTGTACCTCTCGTTCGACCGCGGCGGGCATTGGGAGCGCTTGCAGGCGGGTCTGCCGCGCACGCCCGTATACGACGTGAAGGTGCAGCCGGCCGCGAACGATCTGCTCGTCGCAACCCACGGCCGCGGCTTCTACGTGCTCGACGACATCACGGCGCTGCAGAATCTGCCGGCTGCGCGCGCCGCCGGCGTGCAGTTCTTCCCCGTGCGCGATGCGACGCTGTGGGCGTCGTGGCCGTCGATCGAAACGGGCGATGCGAACGCGCTGCCGGCGAACTTCTTCACGGGACCGAACGCGCCGTCCGGCGCGGCGCTGACGTTCTACCAGAGATCGAAGTCCAAGGAGCGCCCGTGGGTCGAGATCGTTGCCGCGAACGGCCGCGTCGTACGCACGCTGCGCGGCGCCATCCCGACCGATCCGCAGAACCCGCCGAAGGAAGAAGCGGCGAAGTTCTTCGTCACCAACGATCCGGGTCTCAATCGCGTGACGTGGGACGGCAACGAGGACGGCCCGACGCGCTGGCTCGGCACGTCGTTCCCGAACGCGGGGCCGCTGACCGGCGCCGAAGCGCTGCCCGGACGCTACACGGCGCGGCTGCATCTCGGAGGGAACGACGTACGAGCAGAGCTTCGCGCTGGGCGACGATCCGTTCACTCCGTGGACGCCACAGCAGCGCGAGGCCCGGCACGCGTACCTGGCGATCGCGTTCACGTGGGTCGATCGCATCGATCGCGCGCTCAACGAGATCGACGCGCGCGTCAAGAAGAACCCGCCGGCGAGCGCAACGCGCCGCGCTGACGGCGCTGCGCGACGAGCTCACGTCGAACCCGCTCTACGACGAGGATTCGCTGACGCGGCCCGATCGTCTGCGCGAGCGCGTCTTCGGGCTGCTGGGGCCGTTCGGCGGAGGCATGCAGCCGCCGTTCGAGCAGCACCTGGCCGCGGAAAAGGCGCTCGGCAGCGACGTCGCGGCCGAGTCCGCGCACGTGACGGCCGTGCTCGGCACGAGCTTCGCGCTCGCCGCGCCCGCCGCGCCGGCTCCGTCGCCGTCACCGTCACCGTCACCGTGACGCGATGGAGACGCGCAAGCCGTACGACATCGACTCGCTGACCGACGTCGCGCTCCGCGTGTTCGCGGAGCGCGGCTACGACGGCGCATCGATGGACGACGTCGCGCGCGCAGCCGGCATCACGAAGGCCTCGATCTACCACCACGTCAGCGGCAAGGAGGCGCTGCTCGAGCGCGGCCTCGGCCGCGCGCTCGACGCGCTGTTCGCGATCCTCGACGAGCCGGCCGCGCGCGAAGGCCGCGCGATCGACCGCCTGCGCCACATCGTCGAGCGCGTCGCGACGACGACGCTGAGCCTGCTGCCGGAGCTCACGGTACTGTTCCGCGTGCACGGATCGTCGAAGAGCGAGCGTGACGCCGTCGAACGTCGCCGCACGTTCGACCGCCTCGTGACGCAGATCATCGCGCAGGCGCAACGCGACGGCGACGTGCGCCCCGACGTCGAAGCGCGGCTCGCCGCGCGACTCCTCTTCGGGATGTCGAACTCGGTGGTCGAGTGGTACCGCAGCGGTTCGCTCTCGCGCGACGCGATCGCGCGCGCGATCGTCGCGGTCGCGTTCGACGGCTTGACGCTACGCTGACCGCACAGGTCTGAGCGCACCGTCGAGCCGCGTGATGCGCGCTTCGAGTGCCTCGACTCGCCGTGCGAGCGATGCGTCCGGATCGTACGACGCATCGTCGTCGCCGCTGCCGTTCGCGAGGTAGCACGCCTCGACGCCCAGCTCGCGCGCGAGCCGCAAACCGATCACGAAGCTTGCCATCTTCGTCTGACCGCTCTCCATCTGCCGGATCGCTCCTTCCGTCACGCCGACCCGGTGCGCGAGCTGCGCGCAACTGATCCGGCGGTCGACGCGCAGCCGCCGCAGACGTTCGCCGAAGCGCTCGGCCCGGACGAACATTGCCGTCAGCGCCTGCCTGTCGCGCGCGGCGCGCAGCGCGCCGGTCGTGCAGTAGCCGCGCACGTCGTAGCGCGCGAGGATCCAGGGGCGGAGCGTTGCGCGATCCTCGCGGTCGAGCAGCTCGATCTGCCGCTGCACGTCGCGGAGGCGCGTCGCCGGCGGCTCCAGCCTGCGTGCGGGGGCGGTGTCGCGGTTCCATGGCCCGGCGTTCGGCGGTCGCGCATCGAACACCTGTTCGATAGCGCGCTGGGTACGGTGGCCGGGTGATCGAGCGGCACGACCTGTGCGTCATCGGGGCCGGAACCGCCGGTTTCATGGCTGCCCAGGCCGGGCGCCGCGCCGGCCGCGACGTCGTGCTCGTCGCGGGCGACGACGAGCTCGGCGGCACGTGCATCCTGCGCGGATGCATGCCCGCGAAGACGGTGCTCGCGGCGACCCAGTCCGACGGCGAGATCGAGAAGGCGCGCGACGTCGGCGTGACGACGTCCGTCGGCGCACATCGACATGCCGGCGATTCTGCGGCGAAAGCGCGCGCTCGTCGACTACTTCGCGTCCGATCGGCGTCACGACCTCGAGGCGTATCCGCTGATCCGCGGCGACGCGCGCTTCGTCGACGCGTCGACGATCGCGGTCGACGACCGGCACATTCACGCCGAGCGGTTCGTCATCGCGACCGGCGCGTCGATCGTCCCGCCGCGCATCGCGGGTCTCGATCGCGTCGCGACGATCACCAGCAGCGACGTGCTGGAGATGACGCAGCCGCCGCACGCCGTCGCGATCCTCGGCGGCGGCCCGATCGGCTGCGCGTTCGCGCAGTACTTCGCGCGGCTCGGCGTGCGCGTCACGCTCTTCCAAGATGCTCCCGAGCTGCTGCGCGCCGACGATCCCGACGTCGGCACGGCGATCCGAGCCGCGCTCGAACGGGACGGCGTCGAGGTCGTCCTGGATGCGGACGTGCGCGAGGTACGGCGCGACGGCGACGTCGCGGTCGTCATCGCCGACACGGCCGACGGCGCGCACGGCGCGCGCGCCGCCGTCGTGATGCTCGCGACGAACCGCCGCCCGAACGTCGACGGGCTCGATCTCGCCGCGGGAGGCGTCGACGGCGATCGTGCGCGCGGAGTCGTCGTCGATGCGACGCTGCGCAGCGTCAGCAACCCGCGCGTGTTCGCCGCGGGCGACGTGCTCGGACGGCGCTCGCTCGTGCACGCCGCCGCGTACGCGGGCGAGCTGGCGGCGAACAACGCGTTCGCAAACGAGCCGGTGCGGATGGACTGGCGACGATGGGAGTCGCACGCGCTGTACACGCAGCCGCAAGTCGCGGTGGCCGGCGTGACGGAGCGGCAGTGCCGCGAAGACGGCATCGACGTGCGCGTCGCGACCCTGTCCGCCGGCGAGGTCGGCGAGGCGCTCGTCAGCGATCAGGCGGAGGGCTTCGTGAAGATGCTCGTCCGCGCGGACGATGACCGGGTGGTCGGCATCACGATCGTGACCGACGACGCGATCGACCTCGCGGGCGAAGCGATCGCACTGATCGACCGCGGTGCGACGGCGCGCGACATCGCCAACATGCCGCACCTGCATCCGACGATGAGCGAGCTGCTCGCGCGCGTCGCGGAGAAACTCTGCTAGAACACGTGCGCGTACACGCTGCAGCTCTTGCAGATCTCGGGCGGATCGTCGGAGCCGAGCCGCGCGCGAAAGTTTTCGTAGGCGGCGCCGTTCCAGACGGCATCGACGCCATCGCGCACGACGTTGCCGAGCGACGCGCGATCGGGCGTCGCGACCATGCAGCACGGCATCGCCGTGCCGTCGTACGCGACGTACGGCCCGCGCCACGGCCAGTCGCAGCGCGAGCGTCCGGGCGTGCCGGGCGCGTGCTGCAGCGGCGTGACGCGCGGCAGCCGCAGCGCGATCCCGAGGCGCTGCGCCGCAGTCGCGCGCCGCCGCGAATGCGGCATCGACTCGCGCGGTGTCGACGCCGAGCAGCGTCTGGCCCGCGACGAAGTCGCGCATCGGGGCGTAGCGCGCGGGCAGCGTCGACTCGCCGAAGTCGTGACACAAGTGCTGCACGGACAGCGAACGCGCGCCCCAGCGCGCGGTGAGCTCGACCAGTGCGGCGAGCTCGTCGAGGTTGTCGCGCATCGCGACCGCCGTGATCTGCAGGCGCGTCGGGCTCGCGTGGCGCGCGAGCGCTTCCTGCAGGCGCAGCACGTTGCGCTCGAGCCGATCGAACCGCGCGTCGACGCGGATGCGCTCGTACGTCGCCGGCGTTGCGCCGTCGACCGAGACGTAGATCGCTTCGAGCCCGCACGTCGCGGCGCGCTCCGCTTTCGCGGGAGTCAGCAGCGTCAGGTTCGTGTTGACGCTGACGGCGACGGCGCGCGCGACCGCGTACTCGACCATGTCGAAGAAGCGCGGGTGCAGCAACGGCTCGCCGAGGCCCTGGAGGTGCAGCTCGGTCAGCGCCGGCAGGTCGTCGACGACCTGCGTGAAGTCGCGCCACGACATGAACGCGTTCGTCACGTCCCGGTACCGCACGGGGCACATGCGGCAGCGCAAGTTGCACTCGCCGACGGGTTCGATCTGGACGAATCGGGGCGTAGCCTCCACGCCGTGCGCTTTCCCGGCTGGGCGGCGAACGGCATGGGCGGCCGAGCGTGGGCTGGGCCGCCGCGGTCACCGTTGCGCGCCCCGTGCCGCCGGGGTATACTGCGCCTGACCGACCATTCGGTAGGGAGAACGCGACCGATGTCCACGACCACCGCGCAGAACGCTCTCGTCGTCCCGGCCGGGGGCTTTGCCCCCTATCCCGAGGTTCCGCAGCCCAACATCTTTCCGATGGAGTGGCGCGTCGAGACGCCCAAGCTCGTCGACCTCTACGAGCGCTCGAAGCGTCAGGTCTGGAACCCGTCGGACTTTCCCGTGGGAGTCGCTCCGCGCCGAGGACTTCACCGAAGCAGAACGCCTCGGGATCATGTACTGGTACGCCGTGCTCGCGAACTTCGACGGCTCGGGGCCGGCCGTGTTCGCGAAGGCGACGATCCATGCGTTCGAGACGCACCAGGAAGATCCGATCCGCAAGTGTTTCTTCTCGATCACGCGCGACGAGATGAACCACGAAGAGGTCTGCCAGCGCGCGATCCAGATGCTCGTGCCCGGCGGCCCGATGGACTTTCGATGCGACGAGCGATCTCGCGCGCGCCGCGCAGAACAACATCGGCTGGCTGTACCACAACGGCGGACGGTATTGGACCGGCTACTCCGCGTCGCTCGCGAAGTATCCGCTGAGCGTGCTGTTCACGTCGTTCCTGATGGGCGAAGTGGCTTCGTCGACGCTGTTCTTCAGCATGTCGAAGAAGGCGACGCACCCGGTGTTCAAAGAGATCTTCAAGAAGGTCGGTCAGGACGAGGCGCGCCACCTCGCGATCTGCCTGACGGTGCTCGAGCGCGACTGGCCGGGACTCTCCGACGAGTACAAGACGATGATCACGAAGCAGCTGCGTGCGGGCTTCGTGTTCCTGAGCATGATCCTGTGGGAGCCGCCGAACCAGTTCTGGGACATCCCCGACTACTTCATGCCGAACCATCGCGTGCTCGTGCAGCACGCGCGCGATGCGGGTCTCGGCGTGCTGACGTTCGACGAGCAGGCCGAGAACTGGAAGACGGCGCTCGCCCGCGTGCGCGCCATCGTCGGTGAGTGGGGGATCGAGTTCCCGGCGATTCCCGAGCTCGATCTCGACGGCGTCGACGTCGGCCACATCGGACCGGAAGACATCATCCCGGTCTTTTAGCGCGGCGGCGCGACCACGAACATCGCGGCGATCAAGAGCAGCAGCGGCAGCACGCGCGAGAGCACGCCGATGCGGGCGTACCGGATCGCGGGGTCGCGCGCGACCGCGATCTGACGATCGGTCGTCCATGCGACGAGCCATGCGATGTAGGCGATCGTGAGATGGACCAGCGGCAGCACGGCGGGGTGCTCCGCCGCCGCGTGCGTCCCGGGTTCGCCGGCGAGCAGCGCGAAGCCGAGCACCGCGACGACGGCCGCGATGATCGCGACCGGCAGCCACAGGAACCATTTGCCGATCGTCCTGCCCGACGGCCGGCCGTCGATGCCCATCTGCGCCGGCAGGCGCTCCGGTGACGACGGATACCGCCGGCGCACGTGAACGGCCAGCAGCACGACGGACAGCACGGCGACGGCATACGACGCGACGACGAGGTTCACGCGCGTGCATACCGGCGGCGTTGCGTGCGGTTTCGCCGCGGGTACTTCTGCGCGCATGGATGCGGCACGCTTCCCGGCGGTCGCGGGTGAGGCGCTGGACGGAACGCCGTTCGTCGCACCGCGCGATCTCGCCGCCGCTCGAACCGTTGCGTTCGTCGCGTTCGCGCTCGAGCACCGCGCGGAGATCGAAAGCTGGGTGCCGTTCATCGACCGGCTGGTGCGGTCGCGCCCCGACGTGCGCGCACGGCTGTTCGGCGCGATCGGCCTGCCGAAGATGATGCGCAAGCCGGTTGTCACGGCGATGAAAGCCGCAGTGACCGCGCCGGAACTGCGCGCCGCCACCGTGCCGCTCTTCGTCGACGTCGACGCGTTCGCACGATCGCTCCGGATCCCGGACCGAAAGCACCTCACCGTCCTCGTGATCGAG
Organism: Vulcanimicrobiota bacterium; assembly: GCA_963841685.1. Lineage (GTDB taxonomy): Bacteria > Vulcanimicrobiota > Vulcanimicrobiia > Vulcanimicrobiales > Vulcanimicrobiaceae > Vulcanimicrobium. The sequence goes on along the minus strand of CAWJDU010000001.1, from coordinate 477,401 downwards.
CCGGACGCGCGCATCGTCTGGCGCGGCAGCGGGCCGTTCTCCGACGCGGCGGGCGCGGCGTTGAGCGAGGCGCTCGCGTAGCGCCGCCGAAGCGCATCGCATGACGACGACCGCGACATCGCCGGCGGACCTGCTCGCACGCCACCGCGAGATGCTCGACCGAGCGCGCGAAGCGATCCGCTCGCGCGCGTACTACAGCGCGTTTCCCGAAAGCCCGAGCGTGCGCGTCTACGGTGAAACGGCGCCGGGCGACGGCAAAGCGGCGTTCGACGCGCGCTTGGGCAGCGCGTTCGCGCTCGATCAGCCGTCGAGCGGCGACACCGCTGCGACGGAGCGCTCGCCGTACGGCATCGCTCTCGACGTGCGGTATCCGGTTGCGGACGTCGATGCGCTGTTCGACGGCGCGCGCGTCGCATCGACGGCGTGGGCCGCGGCGACGCCCGGCGAGCGCACGGGCGTCGCGCTCGAGGCGCTCGCGCGCATCAATGCGCGCTCGTTCGAGCTCGCGCACGCCGTGATGCACACGACGGGCCAGGCGTTCGTCATGGCGTTCCAGGCCGGCGGTCCGCATGCGCAGGACCGCGCGCTCGAAGCGATCGCCTACGCCTACGACGAGATGTCGCGCGTTCCGGAGAGCGTCGTGTGGGAGAAGCCCGCGAAGCCGGAACCGGTTCGCGTGCGCAAGACCTTCCGCGTCGTGCCGCGCGGCATCGACGTGACGATCGGCTGCTCGACGTTTCCGACGTGGAACGCCTATCCGGCGATCTTCGCGAGTCTCGCGACCGGCAACGCCGTGATCGTCAAACCGCATCCGCAAGCGATCCTGCCGCTCGCGATCACGGTGGAGATCGTGCAGGGCGCGCTGCGCGACGCCGGGTTCGATCCGCGCGTGATCCAGCTCGCCGTCGATACGCCGGAGCGTCCGCTCGCGAAGCTCCTCGCGCAGCGTCCCGACGTCGCGCTGCTCGATTACACGGGCTCCACCGAGTTCGGCGATTGGCTCGAAGCGAACTCGCGCGCGCTCGTCTTCACCGAGAAGGCGGGTGTCAACAGCGTCGTGGTCGACTCGACCGACGACCTCAAGGGCATGGCCCGCAACCTCGCGATGTCGCTGTCGCTGTATTCCGGCCAGATGTGCACGACGCCGCAGAACATCTTCGTGCCGCGCGACGGCATCGAGGCGGGCGGCGAGCACGTCGCATTCGACGACGTCACGGGAGCGCTCGTCAAGGCGATCGACGGGCTCTTGGGCGATGCCGAACGCGCGAGCGGCCTGCTCGGCGCGATCGCGACGGACGCGACGCTGCGCCGCGTGGACGAGGAGAACGCGAAGGCCGGCGTCGTGCGCCGAAGCGCAGCGGTGCCGAACGGCGAGTATCCGGAAGCCCGCACGCGCTCGCCGCTGCTGGCGGTCGTCGACGCCGCGGACCGCGAGCGCTACGATCGCGAGGCGTTCGGTCCCATCGCGTTCATCATCCGAACCGCCGACACCGACGAGTCGCTGCGCCTCGCAACCGACGCCGCACGGCGGCGCGGCGCGATCACCGCCATCGTGTATACGACGAACGACGCCGTGCGCGCGAAGGCGGAGCGTTGGGCGCAGGACGGCACCGTCAACATCGCGATCAACCTCACCGGCGCGCTGCTGGTGAACCAGTCCGCCGCGTTCAGCGATTTCCACGTGACGGGCGGAAACCCGGCCGGCAACGCGTCGCTCACCGACGCCGCGTTCGTCGCGAACCGTTTCCGCATCGTCGAGACGCGCGAGCCGATCGCGCCGGCGGCGACCGCCGGCGCGTGAGCGCGACGGAGCTCGACCCGCAAGCGCTCGCGCGCGCGTGCGCGAGCGCGATGCTCGAGCGCGACGCGGCGTCGCAAGTCGCTCGGGATCACGATCGAGGAGGCGCGTCCGGGATACGCCCGGCTCTCGCTGCGCGTCACGAAGGCGATGGTGAACGGACACGCGATCGCGCACGGCGGCGTGACGTTCACGCTCGCGGATTCCGCCTTCGCATTCGCCTGCAACTCGCGCAACGAAGCGAACGTCGCGCTGCAGGCGTCGATCTCGTACGTTGCGGCCGGGCGTCTGGGCGACGTGCTCGTCGCCGAAGCGCGCGAGCAGTCGTCGAAAGCGCGCACGGGCGTCTACGACGTGACCGTCACGCGCGGCGAGGGCGAGCTCGTCGCCGTGTTCCGCGGCGTCTGCTATCGCATCCGCGGCGACGTTCTCCACGACGGCGTCTGACCGAACCGGGAGCCCGGCGGGCGAACGCAGCATGCAGAACCGAATCTACGCCGGCGTCAACGTCGGCGGCACGACGACCAGCGTCGTCGTCGGCGACGCGAGCGGCGCGATTCACGCTCGCCACGAGTGGCCGACGCAGGCGCGTGACGGCGAAGCGCTCTTCGCCGCGATCGTCGCCGCGATGGGCGAGATCGCAGACGACGCGTCGGCGGTGGGCGTCGCCATCGGCGGCCCGATGGATGCGCGGACGGGCACGGTGATCGCGCCGCCGCACCTGCCCGGAATGCACGGCTTTCCGCTCGGCGAGCGACTGCGCGACAGGTTAGGGCGTCCGGTCGTCGTGCACCACGATGCGGCGGCGTGCGCGCTCGCGGAGGTGCGGTGGGGAGCCGATCGCGGCGTCGGCGGACTCGCCTACCTCACGTGCGGCACCGGCTTCGGCGCCGGCATCGTGATCGACGGCCGCGCGCGATACGGCTCGCGCGGGTACTCGCCCGAGATCGGCCACGTGCGCTATCGCGACGACGGGCCCGACGTGTTCGGGAAACCCGGATGCTTCGAGTCGTACGGCTCCGCGAGCGTGCTTCCGCGTCTGGCGCGCCGCATCGATGCGTCGTTCGACGCCGGTACCGGCGCCGATGTCGCGGTGCGCGCCGCGCGCGGCGACGCCGTCGCGCGGCAAGCGATCGACGAGAACGCCGACGCGGTCGGTGCGGCGTGTGCGCTGCTGTGCGACCTGCTCGTCCTGGACGTCATCGTGCTCGGCAGCCTCGCGGCGTATCTCGGCGAGCCGTGGATCGCGCGCGTGCGCGCGAACTTCGCGCGCGAAGCGCTGCCGCATCACGCGGCGGCGTGTTCGGTACGCGCGCCGTCGCTCGCGCGCATCCAGGACCTGAGCGGGCTCGCGGCCGCGCTCGCTCAGTAGCGGCCGAGGATGCGCTGCTCGCCGCCGATCGCGGCGAGCGCGTCGCGCAGCCGTGCGTCGTCGACGTTCGCGAGCTCGACGAAGAAGCGGTAGCGGAACGGCACGCGGCGGTCGGGACGCGCGATCAGAAAGCGCAGATCGATGCCGCGATCCGCGAACGCGCCGAGCGCGTCGCGCAGCGAGCCCGGACGATCCTCGACCGAGATCCCGACGCACGCACGCACGGTCGTCATCCTGAGCTCGTCGAAGGATGCGCCGCTCTCGTGCCCGATCAAGAAGAAGCGCGTGTAGTTCTCGGCTTCGTCCTGCACCGCGCGCGCGAGCACCGTGCCGCCGTAGATGTCGCCGGCGAGCGCGGGGCCGACGGCGGCGATCGCCGGGTCTCCGAGCTCGACGATCTCGCGCACCGCGCCCGCCGTATCGGTCGTCGTCGATCGTCGCCACCCGCGCGCGGCCAGAAGCCGGTTCACCTGCTCGAGTGCCACGGGGTGCGAGCGCACCTCGCGGATCGTGTCGATCGTCGCGGAGTGTGGACCGATCAGGCACAGCTCGACGGGCAGCGTCGTCTCGCCGTGAATGCGCAGCGCCTGATGCTCCCACAACAGCTCGTAGTTGCGGGGAACCGGGCCCGCGATCGCGTTCTCGACCGGCAGCACGGCGAAGTCGACGCCACCGGTCGCGAGCGCTTCCGCAGCGGCGTCGAACGAAGGATAGCCCCGCGTCTGCGCGTCGCGGACGAGCTCGCGCGCCGCGACGTCGCTGAACGCGCCCGCGTGTCCTTGATAGGCCACGGTCGGCAACGTCAGCCGCCGAGCTGGCGCAACGCGGCGCGCGCGTCGTCGACATGCGGCGCGCCGCGACCGACCGTGCGAATGTACCGGCGGTAGTGCACGATCGCGTCGGTGCGGTGCCCGGAGTCCTGCAGCGCGACGGCGTCGCCGTACAGGGCGGGCGGATAGTTCGGGATCGCGCGGAGCGCGCGCTCGTAGTATTCCGATGCCGTGTCGTACTTCGCGGCGTCCATCTCGAGGTCGCCGAGCCGGCACAGCGCAACGACGTCGTTCTGATCGCGCGCGACGCGCTCGCGAAGCTGGCGCAGCTCCTGCATCACCGCGGCCGGCGGGCCGGCCGGAGTCCCGCCGCCGACGCCCGCGCCCGGCAATCCCGTCGAGCCGGCGGCGGGGCCCGTGCCGCTCTGCGGCACCGTGAACGTGCCGGGCGGCTCGGTCGCGATCGGCACGGGCGTCGCCTGCAGTCGCGCGTCGCCCTGTTCCGCGACGCCGTTTGGTCCGAACGCCGAACCGGTCGTGCAGAAGCCGACGCGCAGCAGCCCGCCGATGACGCCCAAGAAGAGCACGGCGAAGATGATCAGCACAGGGATCGCGATGCGCGGCGGAAGCCCCACGCATCGATGTACGCCGCTCGCAACCGGGTTCTTGCACGGCGGGCGCGAAGATCGAGCGTCCGTGTTCCCGGGTCTGCCCGACGTCGCCGAGCTCCAGCTGCTCTTCGCGCAGTACAACATGATGTATTTCGCGGGCGAGATCGCCGCGTATCGCATCGCGTACAACGCGCGCTTCTCGAACCTCGCCGGGCGCATCAGCTACAAGCCGCCGCTGATCGAGCTCTCTCCGAAGCACCTTGCCGGAAAGGTCGACGAGCTGCGCGAGACGCTGCTGCACGAGATGATCCACGCGTGGCTGCATTCGCGCGGCGAGAATCCGGGCCACACGCCGGCGTTCAAGACGAAGATGCGCGAGCTCGGGCTGCGCTCGATCTACCACGATCTCGGCAAAGCCGCGCCGATCAACGAGTCGCCAAGGCGCTACATCCTCCGCTGCGAGAAGTGCCTGATGGAAGTGTTGCGCAAGCGCAAGCCGTCACCGCACGTGATGTGCGCGCGCTGCCGCAGGCACCTCGTCGTCTTCGAGGTCGTCGAAGTGCGTCCGGTCGAGCTGCAGCGAGCCGCGTCGCGCGGCCGTTAGAGCGCGGCGCTGAAGTACGTGTAACCGTTCTCTTGGAGGACGGCGACGGAGCTGATGCCGGCCGGGACGATGTCGCAGCCCGGCAGCACGTGCTGCCGCAGATACGCCTGCACGGCGAACGCGTCCGCGCCGGCGCCGTTCACCGTGCCCGCCGCAACGATGCGGTTCGCGATCTCGCCGAGCGCGGTGTTGCAGACGACGATGCGGACGTTGCGCGCGACGAGCGCCGGGATCGAACGGTCGCCGCGCGGCGCGATTCCGACGAGGTGCGACCACGGGTTGCCGCGTGAGCCGTCGGCGGTGAGCCAGTCGCCTTGGAAAGCCTTGACGATGCCGCCGATCCCGTTCGACTGCCACACGTGGTCGTCGAGTCCCATCACGACGGCGGATCCGAAGAGCACCACCGCGATCTGCACGTTCGCCGCGGGCTCGTTCCAGCCGTTCTGAAAACCGTTCAACGTGTTGACCGCGAATTGCAGTGCCGCTCCGTCGTTGACGCGTGCCGCACCGATCGCCTGACGATGCTTCGCGCCGCTGCGCACGCGCGCGACGAACGCCGGCTCGTCGAGAATCGTGCCGTGCGCGGTTTGTGCCGCGGCGCTCGCAGCCGTGGCAACGACGGCTGCGCCCACTCCGGCGACGAGGACTTCGCGACGCGTGCTCATGACCGTCTGTTCGGCATTTTCAGGGCACCCTTGTCAGCCGCGTCGGCGTGATGAGCGCGCTGGGGCGGTTCGACGGTGTCGACGCGTCGGATGAGACCCGCTGCCGCGGGTTCGATCCCCGCCCGCTCCAGCCCGGGCGGTTTACCGGCCGGCGGGGTGTGATACGATGACGCTGCGGCGGGTCTCAATCTGTCACACCACCGAACGAACACCGCGTCGAAAGGCGCGGTGTTCGCTTTTCCATCGTCGCGATCCGGTTAGAACAGATGCCGCGCTGCGAGACCGACTGCGGCGAGAATGAGCGCGCTCGCGAGCAGCGTGATGAGCTGCGGCGAAGAGACGCGCTTGGCGATCAGCGGGCCGATGCTGCCGCCGACGAAGCCGCCGAGCACGAGCGGGACGGCGTAGGCCCAGTCGACGTCGCCGCCGAGCACGTGCGTTGCGACGCCGACCGGCGACGTCGTGGTGATGACGAGCGCGCTCGTCGCCGTGACGACGTGCGGCGCCATGCGCGCAGCGATCAGCAGCAGCGGGATCAGCACGACGCCGCCGCCGATCCCGAAGAGCGAGGAGAAGAATCCCACGCCGAAGCCGGCCGTCACACCGACGCGCCAGTCGTGCGCGAACGTCACCTCGTGCGGCAGGCGCGAGGTGAGCGCGCGCCGCCGCAGCACGAGGACCGCGTTCATCACGAGCACGCAGCCGTACGCGACGTCGAAGACCGTCGTCGAAAAGTGCTGCACGGCGATGACGCCCGCGATGCTGCCGGGGACCGCGCCGATCGTGAGCGGGATCGCGAGGCGCATGTCGACGGTGCGATTGCGCACGTAGCCGGCCGTCGCGGCAGCGGTGTTCGCGAGCACCATCACCAGCGACGTCCCGGCCGCGACGGCGGGCGCGACGCCGAACGCGATGCGCAGCACCGGGATGATGATGAAGCCGCCGCCGAGACCGACGAGCGATCCGAAGATGCTGGCGGCGACGCCGATGACGAACAGCGCCGAGGCGCCGGCGAAGCTCACGCGCCGGGGACGCCGATCGCGCTAGCTCTGGACGCGCCCGATGTAGCGGCGATCGCGCGTGTCGATCCGAATCACGTCGCCCGGGTTGACGAAGAGCGGTACGTTGACGGTCGCGCCGGTCTCCAGCTTCGCGGGCTTCGTCGTGCCGGTCGCGGTGTCGCCCTTGAATCCCGGATCGGTCTCTTCGACGCGCAGCTCGACGTGCGCGGGCAGGTCCGCGCCGATCGGCGTCCCGTCGTGGAACTGCACCGCGATCATCATGCCGTCTTTGAGGAAATCCGCCGGATCGCCGATGAGGTCGCGCTGCAGCGTGACGTTCTCGTACGTCTCCTTGTCCATGAAGTGGTAGCCGTCGCCGTCGTTGTAGAGCATCTGCATGTCGCGGTTGTCGACGGTCGCGCGCTCGAGCTTCTCGCCGGCGCGGAACGTGCGTTCGACGGTCGCGCCCGTCTTGACGTTCTTGAGACGCGTGCGTACGAAGGCCGAGCCTTTACCAGGCTTCACGTGCAGGAACTCGATCACGGTCCACAGCTGACCGTCGATGACGATCGTCACCCCGTTGCGGAAGTCGTTGGAGCTAATCACAGATCGATTTTTTTCCTCAAGAATCTCGCGCCGACTGCGGAGGCGCCACGTGTGGCGCTGGACTCACGCCGTATGCGCGAAGCGCATGCGCCCTTCATTGCTGTTTTTGCGCCTTCATCATGCGGAAGCGGTTTTCCGTCCCGGTCCGCAAGCGCTCGAGATTCTCGCGATGACGGATGACGATCACGAGCGTGCAGACGAGCCCGCATTCGAGGCCCGTCGCGCCGACGCCGAACCAAAGCACGGGCGCCATCGCGAGCGACGCGAGCATCGAGCCCACGGACGCATACCCGCACGCGGCCACGACCACGCCCCAGACGAGCGCGAACGCGAGCCCCGACGGCCACCACAAGCCGACCGCGGCCCCGAGAAAGGTCGCAACGCCCTTCCCGCCTTTGAAGCCGAGAAACGGCGAGAAGCAGTGCCCGAGTACGGCTGCGGTCGCCGCGCATGCGGCGGGCACGGGTCCCGCGAGCAGCGCGGCGATGAGCGTCGGCAGCAGGCCCTTGAGGGCATCGAGCGCGAGCACGGCGACGGCTCCGCGCTTGCCGAGCGTGCGCAGCGCGTTCGCCGCGCCGATGTTGCCGCTGCCGGACTGGCGGATGTCGGTTCCGTAGAACGTGCGCGACACGAGGACGCCGAACGGAATCGCGCCGACGAAGAACGCGATGACCGCCGCAACGATGCTCGCGGCGGCCGTGCTCACGTCTCGTCCTCCGCGCGTCGTGACTTGAACTCGAACGTGAGCGGGACGCCTTCGAAATCGAACTCGCTGCGCAGCGTGTTCTCGATGAAGCGCCGGTACGACGCGGGCACGAGCTCCGGGTCGTTGACGTGGAAGACGAAGAGCGGCGGGTGCGTTTGCGGCTGCGATGCGTACAAGACTTTGAGCGGTTTGCCCGAGTGGATCGGCGGCGGGTGCGCGAGCACGGCATCGCGCACGACCGCGTTCAGCTTGGCGGTCGGGATGCGGCGGTCGAGGTTCTCGCCGACGTGCTCGACGAGCGGCATGAGGCTCTGCAGGCGGCGGCGCGTGAGCGCGGACAGGAACGTCACGGGTGCGAACGACGCGAAGGGCAGCTGCGCGTGGATCTCGTTCGCGAGCTCGTTTTGCGAGTACTCGCCGAGCTCGCGCACGAGATCGTACTTGTTGCCGACGATCACGAGCGCTTTGCGTTCCTCGAGCGCGATGCCGGCGAGGCGGCGATCCTGCTGCGTCGGGCCGGTGAGCGCGTCGATCAGCAAGATCGCGATGTCGCAGCGCGCGATCGCTTTGAGGGAACGCAGCGAGGAGTAGTACTCGATCGACCCGTGCTGGCCGGGTTTCTTCCGGACGCCCGCCGTGTCGATCAGACGGAACGTGCGGCCCTTCCACGCGAACAGCGTATCGATGGCGTCGCGCGTCGTGCCCGGCACGTCGGAGACGATCGCGCGCTCTTCGTCGAGCAGCGCGTTCAGCAGCGAGGACTTGCCGACGTTCGGCCGTCCGATCAGCGCGAGCGAGAGCTCCGCTTCGCCGGGGTCGGCGACGTCCTCGGGCGGCAGCTTCGCGACGATCGCGTCGAGCAGATCGCCGGTCCCTTCGCCGTGCAGCGCCGATACGCCGAACGGCTCGCCGAAGCCGACCCGCCCGAACTCCGCGTGGATCGACGCGGCCGCTTTCGGCGATTCGATCTTGTTCGCCGCGAGGATCACCGGACGGCGATTGCGACGCAGGATCTGCGCGACGTCGTCGTCGACCGGCGTGAGGCCGTCCTGCGCGTCGACCACGAACACGATCACGTCGGCGTCGCGCGCGGCCGACTCGGCTTGCGCGCGCGTTCCGCGCGCGATGGGATCCGCCGGATCCGCGTCGGTCTCGATGCCGCCCGTGTCGACGAGCGTGAACGTGCGGTTGTTCCATTCCGCAAGCGCATAGAGACGGTCGCGCGTGACGCCGGGCGTGTCCTCGACGATCGCGAGCCGCTGTCCGAGCAGACGGTTGAACAGCGCGCTCTTCCCGACGTTCGGGCGGCCGACGACCGCGACGGTCGCCGGCCGCACGCGCAGGGACGATGCGAGGGCTTCGGCCATGACCGCCCAAGGTTCCATCGATATGCTCCGTCGCCTCGCGGCGGTCGCAGCGTGCCTTCTCTTGCTCGCCGCCACCCCGACCGGGTCGCTCTACGTGACGACGCTTCCCTCGGGTGCCGACGTGTGGGTCGACGGCATCTATGTCGGTCGCACTCCGCTCGTGCTCGGCGGGCTGGCGACCGGCCGCCACAATCTCGGTCTGACGAAGACCGGCTGGAACCCGATGCAGCTCGACGTCTCCGTCGTGGCGTCGCAAACGACGCTCAGCACCACGAAGCTCGATCCGGCGCGCGGCGATTTTCGCCCCGGGCTCGGCTCGATCGCGATCCACGGCACCGCGGCCGGCACCGTGTTCGTCGACGGCGCGAAGCCGGTACCGGCGAAGGACGGCACGATCCCGCTCGCCGCGGGAACGCACGAGCTCTCGGTGCACACGCCGCACGGCCGCATCACTCGCGAGGTGACCGTGTGGCCCCAGACGCGCACCGACGTCGTGCTGCAGCCGGACGTCGAGGCGCCGCGTCCGAGCGTCGTCGCCCCGGCGGAAGACTACATCCCGAAGAGCGCGATCCGCCTCGACGGCGATCATCTCGTGATCCGCTACTCCGGCCACGAGGTCGTCGCCCGCATGGGGATCGCCTCGTACCGCATCGACGGAAAGCCGGTCGAGTACGACGCCGCGCCGACGATGATCGGACCGCGTCTCTATCTGCCGCTCGACCTGCTGACCATGCTCTCGTCCGGCACGCGATGAACCGCGACGTTCCTCATCGAAGCCGGTCGGGCTTGGCCCAAATCTACATCGAAACGCACGGCTGTCAGATGAACGAAGCCGATTCGCAGGACATCCAGCGCCGTGCGATCTCGGCGGGCTTCACGCTCGCGCAGCGCCCGGAAGACGCATCGGTGCTCGTCCTCAACACGTGCACCGTCCGCGACAACGCCGAGCGGCGCGCGTACGGGCGCATCGCGCACTGGAAAGCGGTCAAGGACGCGGACCCCTCGGTCAAGGTCATCGTCACCGGGTGCCTCGCGGAACAGGACAAGGACCGGATGCAGCGCATCGTGCCGCACGTCGACGGCGTGTTCGGCACGCGCGAGCTCGGCGCGCTCGGCGACGCGCTCGCGGCATGGCGCGCGGACTATCCGGACGACGAGACGTCGGTCGAGCGCGAGATCGACACGGTGATGGGCGGCGAAGGCGTCGGGATCGCCGGGCCGTACGACGCGCTGCGCGCGTTCGTCAACGTGCAGCGCGGCTGCTCGTACTACTGCACGTTCTGCATCGTGCCGCACGTGCGCGGACGGTTCGATCACCGCCCGATGCGCGAGATCCTCGCGGAGATTCGCGTGAAGCTCGCGCGCGGCGCGCGGGAGATCACGCTCGTCGGCCAGACGGTGAACGCGTACAAGGAGCCCGCAACGGGCGCAGACTTCGCCGATCTGCTCGAGGAGGTCTGCGCGATCGACGGCGTGGAGCGCGTCGCCTTCGTCAGCTCGCACCCCAAGGACCTCACGGAGAAGCTGGCGCGCGTCGCGGCGACGCTGCCGAAGATGAACCCGCGCTTCCACCTCGCGCTGCAGTCGGGCTCGAACGCGATGCTGCGCAAGATGAACCGCAAGTACACGATCGAGCAGTTCCTCGAGCGCGTGCACGCGTTCACGGCGCACAATCCGAGCTGGGCCGTCACGACGGATCTCATCGTCGGCTTCCCCGGCGAGACCGAGGACGACTTTCAGGCGACGCTCGACGTGTGCGCGACGGGCCTCTTCGCGCAGGCGTACATGTTCGTCTACTCGCCGCGGCGCGGCACGCCGGCCGCCGTGTGGCACGCCGCGAACCCGGTCGCGCGCGACGTCGCGCAGGACCGCTTCCGCCGGCTCGTCGCGGTGCAAGACGCGGCCGTTCGCGCATATCACGAGCGCAAAGTAGCCACGACCGTGCGCGCGCTCGTCCACGGCGTCTCGCGCAAAGACGCGACCAAGCTCAGCGCCAAGACGATCGACAACGTGACCGTGAACTTTCCCATGGTCGAGACCGTGCCGGATCTCGCGCGGCCGTGGGCCGACGTACGCGTCGAGGGCGCGTCCGTGTGGGGCGTCCGCGGCACGTGCGTCGGACGCGCGCACGCGTTCGATGCGCCGGCCGAGCCTGTCGAGGCGCCGCCGATCGACCTCCTCGCGGTCTGAGCGCCGCACGTGAGCACGGTGCGCGAAGCGACCGTCGCGCTGCTGCGCGACCTGGGCATGACGACGCTGTTCGGCAACCCGGGCTCGACCGAGCTGCGGTTCTTGCGCGACTGGCCCGACGATTTTCGCTACGTGATGGGCCTTGCCGAAGGCCCGGTCGTCGCGATGGCCGACGCGTACGCGCAGCTCACCGGCAACGCGGCGTTCGTGCAGCTGCACTCTGCCGGCGGCGTCGGCAACGCGATGGGGACGCTCTTCACGGCGTACCGCAACTACGCGCCGCTCGTGGTCGTCGCCGGACAGCAGACGCGCGCGATGCTCCCGAGCGATCCGTTCCTGTACGCCGAGCACGCGACGATGCTGCCGATGCCGTACGTGAAGTGGGCGATCGAGCCCGCGCGCGCGCAGGACGTTCCGGCGGCGATCCAGCGCGCGTACACCGTCGCGATGCAGCGCCCGTACGGGCCCGCGTTCGTGTCGGTCGCCGAAGACGACTGGGACGCGAGCGCGACGCCGATCGACGCGCGCCGCGTGATCGACGAGCCGGTGCCCGAGTCGGCCGTCCTCGACGAGCTCGCCGACGCGTTGAACGGCGCGCGTTCGCCGGTGCTCGTCACCGGGAGCGGCGTCGACCGCGACGGTGCGGCCGGCGAAGCCGTTCGTCTGGCCGAGAAGCTCGACGCGCCGGTGTTCGCGAGCGCGCTCGTGAGCCGCTGCGGTTTCCCCGAGGATCATCGCCTCTTTCGCGGTGCGCTGCCGCGCATCCGCAGCGGCGTCGTCGAGACGCTGCGCGAGCACGACGTCGTGGTCGTGCTCGGCGCGCCGGTGTTCAACTACCACATCCACCGCGATGGGCCGTTCATCGGCGCGGGAGCGCGCGTGTTCCAGGTCGTCGACGATCCGCGGCTGGCGTCGGCGGCGGTCACCGGCACGACGGTCATCGCGGCGCTGAAGCCGACGCTGCGGCTGCTGGCGGAGAAAACCAAAGCGCGCGCCGAGACGCGCGCAGCGCGCACGCCGCGTGCGCAACTGCGCCGGCGACACGCTGACGATCGAGCAGATGCTGACCGCATTGCGCGCGCGCATGCCGAGCGACGCGATCGTCGTCGAGGAGGCCCCGTCGACGCACACGACCTTGCACGACGTGCTGCCGATGCGGCCCGGACGTTATCTGAGCGCCGCGAGCGGCAGCCTGGGCTACGGCCTGCCGGCCGCGGTCGGCGCGGCGCTCGCGCGGCCCGGCCGCCGCGTGGTCGGCTTGATCGGCGACGGCTCGAGCCACTACGGCACCGTCGGGTTGTGGACCGCCGCGCACCACCGGCTGCCGATCACGTTCGTCATCGTGAACAACGAGGGCTACGGTGCGATGCGGTCGTTCGTCGAGCTGCTCGGACACGATCGCTCGCTCGACTACAGCATCACCGGGATCGACTTCGTCGCGCTCGGAAACGCCTTCGGGCTGCGGTCGAGCCGTGTCTCCACCGTCGCCGAGCTCGAGGCGGCGCTCGACGCGAGCTTCGCCGAACCGATGCCGTCGCTGATCGACGTGATGGTCGACGCACGCGCCGGAACACTGTTCTGAAGGAGGATCATGATGCGCTCGTTTGGTCTTCGTTTCGTCGCCGCACTGATCGGTGTGGCGCTGGTCGCTTCCGTCGCGGCGTCACGCCATGCATCGGCCGCGGCGGAACCGTACGTCATCGGCGCCATTCTCTCGGAGAGCGGCCCGGGTTCGACGCTCGGGCGTCCGGAGGCGGACAGCATGGAGATGGCCGTCGAGGAGATCAACAAGGCCGGCGGGATCAACGGACACACGATCCAGCTGACGGTCCTCGACGATCAGTCGGATGCGACGACGGCGGTGAACGACTTCCGCCAGCTGCTCGACAAGCACCCGATCGCGATCTTCGGCACGCCGCTGACGCCGACGTCGCTCGCGATCGCGCCGCTCGCGGAGCAGAACCGTGTTCCGCTCGTCTCGTACGCGTCGAGCGTGAGCGTCGTGACGCCGGTCGCGCAGCATCAGTGGACGTTCAAGGTGCCGATCAACGACACCGAGGTCGCGATGGCGATGCAGGCCTACCTCAAGAAACGCAACCAGACGAAGGTCGCCTTCATCTACCGCAACGACGACTACGGCAAGACCGGGCTGGCGCACTTCGAGGAGGTCGGGAGGCCGAGCGGATTCGACGTGGTATCGAGCGACGCGATCGCTCCCGCCGGCGACGGACGCGACCACGCAGCTCACGCACGTCAAAGGATCCGGCGCGCAGGCGCTGATCTGCTGGACGACGCTGCCGTCGGCGAAGGTCATCGTCGACGGCTTCCGCGAGCTCGGCCTCACCATGCCGCTCTACTACTCCGACGGCGCGGCGACCGGCGTGTTTCCGAAGACCGCCGGCAAGGCGCTCGACGGCGCGTTCATCGCGACGATGAAGGTCAACGTCTACACGGAGCTCCCGAACAGCGACCCGCAGAAGAAGCTGCTCGAGAAGTACGTTCCCGACTTCGAGAAGGGATACCCGAAGGACGCGCCCGCGAGCATTTTCGGCACGTGGGGCTACGACGGCGTCGGCTTCTTGAAGGCGGCCCTCTCGAAGGTCAAAGGCACCGCGACGGCCGCATCGCTGCGCGACGCGATGGAGCACACGACGTTCGTCGGCGTGTCGGGTACGTTCCGGTTCTCGCCGGCGCAGCACTACGGGCTCGGCGAAGAAGCCGTGCTGATGTCGCGCATCGAGAACGGCCAGTTCCGCATCGCGAAATGATCGCCCGGAGATCTGCACATGCCCGACACGTCGATGACGACCCAGGCTACGAACGGCGCCGCCGGCGGCGCGACGTTCCGGCGGCTGAACCCGATGACCGGCGAGGTCGCGAGCACGCCGCGCGCGATGAAGCCGGATGACGCGCGCGCCGCGTGCGACGCCGCAGCGGCCGCGTTCCCCGCGTGGTCCGAGCTCGGGCCGAACGCGCGCCGCGACATGCTCCTCAAAGCCGCTGATGCGCTCGCCGCACGCGCCGGCGAGTTCACGCGCTTGATGCGCGAGGAAGAGGGCATGACGGCCCCGTGGGCCGGCTTCAACGTGCAACTCGCGGCCGGGATGCTGCGCGAGGCGGCGTCGCTCACGACGCACGTGCGCGGCGAAGTGATCCCGGGCGACAAGCCCGGCATGTTCGCGATGGCCGTGCGCCAGCCGGCCGGCGTCGTCGTCGGCATCGCGCCGTGGAACGCTCCGGTGATCCTCGGCGTGCGCGCGATCGCCGCGCCGCTCGCGTGCGGCAACACCGCGATCCTGAAAGCGTCCGAAGCGTCGCCGGCCGTGCACGCGCTCGTCGTCGACTCGCTGAACGCCGTGCTGCCGCCCGGCGTGCTGGGCGTCGTCACGAACGCGCCGGAGGACGCGGCGAGCGTCGTGGAGGCGCTGATCGCGCATCCCGCCGTGCGCCGCGTGAACTTCACCGGATCGACGCACGTCGGGAAGATCGTCGCGCGCCTGTGCGCCGAGCACCTCAAGCCGTCGCTGCTCGAGCTGGGCGGAAAGGCGCCGCTCGTCGTGCTCGACGACGCCGACGTGGAGGCAGCCGTCAACGCGACGATCTTCGGCGCGTTCGCGAATCAGGGACAGATCTGCATGTCGACGGAGAAGGTCGTCGTGCACGAGGCGATCGCCGACGAGTTCGTGCGGCGCCTGTCGGCGCGCGCGTCGTCTCTGCCGGCGGGCGATCCGGCGGGACACGTCGTCATCGGCTCGCTGATCGGCGACGACGCCGCGAACCGGATCGAGGCGCAGATCGCCGACGCGGTCGGCAAAGGCGCGGCGAAGACCGCCGGCGGGACGCGCAACGGAACGATCGTCGCCGCGACCGTCCTCGACAACGTGACGCCCGCGATGCGTCTGTACCGCGAGGAGTCGTTCGGCCCCGTGGTCGTCGTGATCCGCGTGAACGACGACGACGAAGCGGTTGCCGTCGCGAACGACACGGAGTACGGACTCTCGTCCGCGGTGTTCAGCCGAGACATCCGCCGCGCGATGGCCGTCGCGAAGCGCATTCAGGCGGGCATCTGCCACATCAACGGACCAACCGTGGCGGACGAGGCGCAGATGCCGTTCGGCGGCGTGAAGGCGCAGCGGCTGGGGACGCTTCGGCGGCACGGCCGTCGTCAACGAGTTCACCGACCTGCGGTGGATCACGATCGAGGACCCGCAGCAGCACTACCCGTTCTGACGACGGCCGCCTGCCGGGCGAGCGAGCGCGTTTGGCGCCGCTGAGCGCGTGGCATCATACCGGCGGAGAAATCCAATGAGCTAGACGAAGAGGGCCTCGGCCGCAGCGTGCGACGGGGCCCTCAGTGTTGCTCCGGGCCGTCCGCGGTCAGCGTCATGCGCGCGTCCCGCCAGCGCACCGTGCGCCCGAACAGGCCGGCGCACCACACGGCGAAGCCCAGCGCGTCGCGCAGCGGAATCAGCACCGGGCGATGCGCGCGCGGCGTCGTGAGCGCGTGCGTCGCGGCGTGCAGCGCGAGCCGAACCGCGCTCGCGGCCGCGATCAGCAGCGCGGCGACGCGCACGCGGCGGGCGAGCGGCTGCTGCGATCACCGCGAGCGGCACCGGATAGCTCAACGCGACGCCCGCGTACCCGCCCGGACGCACCGAGCGGATCGTTCGCGCCCAGCGGACTTCGTGCCGCACCAGCGTGCGCAGGTTTTCCTCGTCCACGAGCGCGTCGACGACGTAGTCGGCGAGCTCGACACGCGCGCCGCTCGCCGCGACGAGTCGTCCCAGCTCGTGATCGTCCGCGAGGTGGTCGCCGAGCGCGTCGAGACCGCCGATCGCGTCGAAGGTCGCGCGGCGAACCGCCATCGTCGCGCCGAAGCAGTACGCCGTCGGCTCGATCGCGCGCGCAACGAGCACCGACGGCACGAACTGCTCGGTGATCCACATGGCGCCGAGCGCGGAGGCGAGCGTATCGGTCGCCGGCTCGCCACGGTAGACGCACGTCACCGCACCGACCGCCGCATCGGCAAACGGCGCAACGACGGCGTCCAGATAATCGGGCTCGACGCGCATGTCGCTGTCGGCGATGACGACGATCTCGCCGGTGACGTACGGCATCATCGCGGCGAGCGTGGAAATCTTCGGGTTGCGATACCGCGCGACGCCGTTGCCGGCGACGACCGTCGCACGTGCCGGCGACGCGCGTGCAACGGCGTGCAGCACGGGCACCGACGCATCGCTCGGGTCCAGCGTGCCGAGCACGACGTCGAACGCGGGATACTGCTGCGCGCAGAACGAGGCCAGGTTCGCGTGCAGGCCGCGCTCCACGCCGCGCACGGGCTTGAGGATGGTCACGGCCGGTCGCGCCTCCGTTCGAGCTGCGGGCGTCGCGCGGTCGGCTCGGCGCCGTTCGAGCCGGCGCGCGAAACGCGAGCACGCGCACGACGGCGAACCCGGTGTACGCGATCGCCGCGAGCGAGGCCACGAGCGCCGACGCCGCTGACGACGCCGCGCGCGTCAGCGCGCATGCGGGATGTCGCGGAACGCGATCCGCTCGGCGCCGCTCGCGCGCACGGCGTCCGCGACGCGCGGGCTCGTGAGCGCGGCGAACTCGTCCTCGAGCCGGTACGACGCGAGGTCGCGCGCGATCCCGGACCACCGCCCCGTCGCCGCGTGGAAGTACATTTCCGTCGTTCCGGCCGGCAGGCTGCGCACGTAGCCGAGCACGCGCGACTCCGTCATGCGGCCGGTGTCGTTGAAGCCGAAGACGTGGTCGTTGTGCGCGACGCCGCGTGCGCGCATGCGCAGCTTCATCGCCCGCATGAACGGCGAGAGCAGCACGCCGTTCGCGAGCCGCGCGCGATACCGGTCGTGCGTCGCGCGCCACGATGCCGCGAACGGTTCGTCGGGGATGCGCATCGGCGGCGTTCCGTACTCGCGCGCGACCTTCAGGATGATCCCGAGCACCGTCGGGTGCAGGTGATAGTGGCACTGCGCGTTGACGTGATCGAATGCGAGGCCGCGTCGCGGCGAACGCCGCGAACTGCGCGCGAATCTCGGCCTCGAGCTGCTGCCGCGCGCGGCGGCTGAAGAAGTACCGGACGCCGGCGCGCGCGAGGTGCGATGAGAACAGTCCGTCCGGTCCGACGAGATCCGGGATGCGCTCGGGCGGCAACAGCGGGCGGCCGGCGACGACGACGACGTGCAGACCGACCGCGAGCGTCGCGTTCGCGCGCGCGCGCGCGACGGCATCCGCTGCGGCCGGCTCGGCGACCATCAGGCTGGCCGCCGTGACGATGCCGTCGCGGTGACCGCGCTCGATCGCTTCGTTCACGGGGATCGAGAGTCCGAAGTCGTCGACCGTGACGATCAGCCGGCGTCGCACACCGCGCCCTTCGACGCGCGCGCTTCTCTACACATGCTTGCACATGCTGTCCACAGGGAGCGCCTCGCGGCCGCCGGGAATCGGCGTCGGATGCGGTCGCGGCTCGGATGACGACGTCCACGGCGTGGTCGCCGATGCTCGAGCAGTACTTCGGGATGAAACACCGTTATCCCGAAGCGCTCCTGCTGTCGCGCGTCGGGGACTTCTACGAAGCGTACGGCGACGATGCCGAGACGATCGCGCGCGCGCTGTCGATCGCGTTGACGTCGAAAGAAGCGGGCGGCGGACGCCGCGTCGCGATGGCGGGTGTCCCGCATCATGCGCTCGACGGCTACCTCGCGAAGCTCGTCGCGCAGCGGCGCGTGATCGCGCTCGCCGAGCAGCTGGAAGCGCCCGTGCCGAACAAGCTGGTGCGGCGCGACGTCGTGCGCGTCGTCACGCCCGGCACGCTGCTGGAAGAGCACATCCTCGAGCGGTCGGCGCACAACTACCTCGCCGCGATCACGGCGCTCGACGACGTCATCGCGATCGCCCACGCCGACGTCTCAACCGGGCACGTCGCCGCGACGGCATTCGACGGCGACTCCGCGCTCGACGACGCGCTCGCGGAGATTGCGCGCATCGATCCGGCCGAGCTCGTCGCCGACGTCCCGGTCGACGTACGCGCGACGTTGGAATCGGCGCTCGACGCGGACCACACGCGCATCACGCCGCCCGTGCTCGCGCTCGTCGGCGAACGCGCGCGCGAGCCCGTCGACGGGTTCTCGCTCGACGGTTCGCTCGCGATGCACCGCGCGCTCGATGCGCTCGGCGCGTTCGTTCGGCGCGTGAGCGTGCAGTCGAACGGCGGCGGCGCCGCTGCGCGAGGCGCAGTTCTACCGGCAGGCGACGTTCGTCGCGCTCGACGCGAACACGCGCAAGAACCTCGAGCTGACGAAGGCGCTCGGCGCGAACGCCCGCGCGACGCTGCTGGCGACGATCGACCGCACGCGCACCGCGATGGGCTCGCGTCTGCTCGGGCGGTGGATACTCGCGCCGCTCGTCGACCGCGGCGCGATCGGCGCGAGGGCCGATTGCGTCGAGTCGCTCGTGCGCGACGCCGCGCGCCGCATCGCGCTGCAGGACGTGCTGCACGGGTGCTTCGACCTGGAACGCATCGCGCAGAAGGTGCGGTTCCGGCGCGCGCTGCCGCGCGATCTCGCGTCGCTGCGACGTACGCTCGCGCTCCTCGATCCGATCGGCGACGCCTTGCGCGACGAAACGCTTCCGGCCGGCATGCGTACGATCGCCGCGCGCGTCGGCGAGTTCGATGCGCTGCGCGCCGACCTGCAGACGACGCTCGTCGACGAGCCGCCCGCGACGCTGGCCGACGGCGGCGTCGTGCGGCCCGAGGCGAGCGCGGACTTGGCGGAGTGCGTCGCGCTGCGCGTCGACGCGCGCACCCGCATCGCCGCGCTCGAAGAGCGCGAGCGGGAGCGCACCGGCATCAAGCCGCTGCGCGTGAAGTACGCGTCGGCGTTCGGGTACGCGATCGAGATTCCGAAGGCGCACGTCGGCAGCGTGCCCGCCGACTACACGCGCAAGCAGACGCTCGCGAACGGCGAGCGCTACGTCACGCCCGAGCTGCGCGAGCTCGACGCGGCGATCGCCTCGGCGGAGTCGCGCCAGCAGCGCCTCGAGCAGGTGCTCTACGAGAACCTCGTCGAGCGCGTCGCGATGCGCGTCGACGATCTGCTCGTCACGGCCGACGCACTCGCCGAGCTCGATGCGTACTGTTCGCTCGCGCACGTCGCCGGCGAGCGCGGCTACGTGCGGCCGGCGTTCGTCGAGGAGAGCGTCGTCGAGTTCGTCGACGGCCGGCATCCCGTGATGGAGGCGCTGCTCGGTGCATCGTTCGTGCCGAACGACGTGCACGCGGGCTGCGACCGCGCGCGCTTCATCCTGCTGACCGGACCGAACATGGGCGGAAAGTCGACGTACCTGCGGCAGACGGCGTTGCTCGTCGTGCTGGCGCAGATCGGATCGTTCGTGCCGGCGCGCTCGGCGCGCCTCGGCGTCGTCGATCGCATCTTCACGCGCATCGGCGCCGGCGACGACCTCGCGTCCGGACAGTCGACGTTCTACATCGAGATGGCGGAAGCGGCGAACATCCTGCGGCGCGCCACCGGACGCAGCTTGCTGCTGATCGACGAGATCGGCCGCGGCACGGGGACGGTCGACGGCCTCGCGATCGCGCAGGCGATCTGCGAGTACCTGCTCGAGCGCGAGTCGCGCGCGCCGATCGTGCTGTTCGCGACGCACTTCCACGAGCTCGTCGATCTCGCCGAGAACCGGCCGCTGGTCGCGAACTTCCACATCACCGCGGTGGAGAGCACGAAAGGCGGAGCGCCCGTGTTTTCGCACCGCGTGCTGCCCGGATCGTCCTCGCGTTCGTTCGGAATCGAGGTCGCGCGCATGGCCGGTCTGCCGCCCGCCGTCGTTGCGCGCGCGCGCGAGGTGGCGGCTGCGCTGGAAGGGCGCCCGGCCGTGGAAGAAAGCGCCCCGCTGAAGGGCAAGCTGATGAAACCGAGCGTCATCGAGCAGCCGTTGCTCTTCGATTTGCATTAGAACCCGTCGCAGTGTGACAAACGTCCGAGTCGCGCTTCGCAGCGCGGTGGTAGGACGTCCGGGATGGACCACACGTTTCTGACCGCGGGCTCCTCGATGGACGCGATTCGAGCGATCGTTTGGATACTGATCGCGATTCTGATCGGCATGGTCGTGCATCGCGTGCTGTGCTGGACGTTCGCGCGCTGGGCCGAGCGCACGGGCAACCCGTTCGCGGCGGCGGTCGTGCACCGCACGAGCCGCCCGTCCGGATACGTGCTGCCGCTGGTCGCGATCCTCGCGGTGCTGCCGAACATCATCCTGCCGCAAGCGTGGACGCGCCCGTTGCTGCACACCGTCGGTCTGCTCGTGATCGCGGGGCTCGCATGGTCCGGAATCGCGCTCATCCGGCTGTGGGGCGACGTCGTCATCGCGCGCCATCGCGTGGACATCGAGGACAACCTGCTCGCGCGCCAGCTGAGCACGCGCGTCGACATCCTGAGCCGCGTGAGCGTGACGATCGTCGTGATCGTCGCGGTCGGCATGATGCTGATGACGTTTCCGGGGATCCGCGCGCTCGGTACGACGCTCCTCGCCTCGGCCGGTCTCGCCGGCATCGTGGCCGGTCTCGCGGCGCGCCCATTGTTCGAGAACCTCGTCGCCGGCATTCAACTCGCGCTGACACAGCCGATGCGCATCGACGACGTCGTGGTCGTGCAAGGCCAGTTCGGCCGGATCGAAGAGATTCACACGACGTACGTCGTCGTGCGCCTGTGGGATCTGCGCCGGCTCGTCGTGCCGCTGTCGTACTTCATCAACACGCCGTTCGAGAACTGGACGCGCAAGACGGCCAACCTCATCGGCGAAGTCTACCTGTTCGCCGACTACCAGGTCGACATCGACGCGCTGCGCGCGGAGCTGCCGAAGATTCTGGGCCGATCGAAGCTCTGGGACGGTCAGGTGCAAACGGTCCAACTGACGGACGCGACGGAGCAGACCGTGCAGATCCGCGCGCTCGTGAGCGCGCGCGGTTCGGCAGAGCTCTTCGACCTGCGCTGCTACGCGCGCGAAGAGCTGATCAAGTTCCTCCGCGCGCACCAGCCGGATGCGCTCCCGCTCGAGCGGTCGTGGCAGCTCGACATCACGCCGCGCGTCGCCCAGACGGCCAACGGCAACGGTTCCGCGCAGCGCGCGCAGGATGGAGCCGCGCGCTCGCCCTCACCGTAGCGACGCGATCGCCGTCCACGGCATTCTGCGGCCGCGGTCCGGTCCGCCGCGGTCGTCCGGCGACCGCGGATCGCTGCGGCCATCGACGCGACGCCGTTTGCCCGCTATACTGAGGCACGCGACAAGGCTGACGGACAGGGGGTGCCGTGGCGAACGACGATGGGCGATCCCGGTTCAGATTCGACCCGAGCAAAATGCAGTTGCTGTGGGGCGCGGCCGCCGGCGTCGTCACGCTGCTCGCGGGCGTCGCGGCGATCCTGCAGTACGCGTTCCCCCGTGCATCCGCGCCGCCGGGCCCGGCGCCTGCGGCCAGCGCGTCGGTCACGAAGTTGCAAATCGGCGAGCGCGTGACGCGCAAGCAGTACATGACGCGCGCCGACTTCGCGGACGCGATGGACCCGATGCACCAGGCGGTGCCGCTCACTCCCGGAGAAGCCGCTCAATTCGGAAGCGTCGTCTACTACACGGTCGACATCCGCGACTCGCGCCCGTACGACGTCAAGTACGAATTGTGGGACGGTGACCGGCGTCCGATCGGCCCCGAGAAGCAACTGCGGGGCATCGTCCCGTCCAACGCCGGATTCGACGACACGCAGTGCTTCTGGGTGGCGGACGACCCGCGCGTCGCCGGGATACGCGTTGTGCTGGCACCGAACAATCCGCCGCCGATGCTCTCGGATTTCAAAGTCGTCAAGAACGATGGAACGATGTGGCAATGAGCTTCATGCGCGTCGTCGCGACCGCGTCGTTCGCGGCGTTCGCCGCCTCGGCGGGCGTGTGCGCCGCTCAGCGCATCCCGCTGCAGGCGGCGTCCGGTCTCATCGTGTGCAACACGACGCCGAACGTCGTCAACGCGACCGTCGTTCTCGGCGGCGGAGCGCCGTATCGCCAGACGATCTCCGCCGGCGCATGCCTGAACATCACGGTGCAGCCGAACGCGAAGAGCGTCGCGACGGTGAGCGGCACGGATTCGACGGGACGAACGTTCCCCTCGCGCACGATCCCGGTCACCGGTTCGGTCAAATCGCTTCGTTTCGTCGCGGGGCCGTGCAGTACGCCGGCCGACATCTGCGCTCGCTCCTGACGCGCGGAGGTTGACCTCGGCGCGTTGAATCCGGCGCGCATGATCCGGCTCCTCGATCCCGAGACGATCGGGCAGATCGCCGCGGGCGAGGTGATCGAGCGTCCCGTCTCGGTCGTGAAGGAGCTCGTCGAGAACGCGCTCGACGCGAACGCGACGCGCATCGCCGTGCGCGTGCGCGGCGGCGGACTCGCGGAGATCGAGGTTGCCGACGACGGCGAGGGCATCGCGCCGGACGATCTGCGGCTCGCCGTCACGCGGCATGCGACGTCGAAGCTGGGCGGCGCCGGCGACCTTGCGCGCATCGGGACCCTCGGCTTCCGCGGCGAAGGGCTCGCGTCGATCGCGGCCGTCGCGCGCGTGACGATGATCGCGCGAACGCCCGGCGCAGAGATCGCGACCGCCATCGACGCGCACGGCGAGTCGATCGGCGAGCCACGACCGCTCGCGGGACCGGCCGGCACACGCGTCGTCGTGCGCGAGCTGTTCGACAACGTCCCGGTGCGCCGCGAGTACCTCCGTTCGCCGGCGGCGGAGTTCACGCGCATCGCGGCGTGGCTCGCGACGTTCGCGCTCGCGTATCCGGACGTCGCATTCTCGCTCGAGCACGACGGCCGCCCGACGTTCGCGTTTCCCGCGGGCGATGATATGTCGCCTCGCCTGCGCCATGTGTTCGGCGTCGCCTCGAGCACGATGCTCGGCGTCCAGCACGCCGACCGGCACGCCGGCGTGCGCGGCTGGGTCAGCTCGCCGGGCGACGATCGTCCGGACCGCCGCAACCAGGTGCTCTTCGTCAACGGACGTCTGCTGCGCAGCACGCTCGTCAGCGGCGCGTGGACCGCGGCGTACCGCACGTTCGCGATGGTCGGCCGTCATCCGTACGGCGTGTTGTACCTGACGGTACCGCCGGACGACGTCGACCCGAACGTGCACCCGACGAAGACCGATGTCCGGTTGCGTCACGGCGATCGCGTCCTGGTGACGGTGAAGGAGGCGATCGCGGGCGCGCTGCGGCGCGGTGCCGTCGATCGGCTCGAGCGCTCCATCTCCTTCGCGCCGCCCGCGCGGGAGCTCGTCGGCGCGCAACCGATAGCCGAGTGGGCGGACTCGCTCATCGCAGCGCGCGAGTCGAATGATGTTGCGCCCAGCGGGACGCTGCGCGTGCTCGCACAGGTCGACCGCACGTACATCCTCGCGAGCGACGGCGACGCCGTCGTGCTGATCGATCAGCACGCCGCCCACGAGCGAATCGTGTTCGAGCAGATCGTCGCGAACGCGCGCGCGCACGTCGCCGCCGAACCGCTGCTGATCCCGCACGCGTTCGACGTCCGGCCCGAGGAAGCGGATCGTCTCGAGGCGACGCGCGACGCGCTCGAAGCCGGTGGTCTGCACGTCGAGCGCTTCGGCGAGCGCACGTACCGCGTGACGGCGACGCCGGCGCGCCTCGTCCATGCCGGAAAGATTCGCGCATTCGACGTCGCCGACTTCGTCGCGTGCCTGTCCGACGAAGTGCGCGGCCTCGACGCCGACCAGCGCGTGTGGGCGTCGCTCGCGTGCCATTCCGTCGTGCGCGCCGGCGAGCGGCTTGAATATCCCGAGATGACGGCGCTCGTCGAGCGCCTGCAGCGCTGCGACAACCCGATGCATTGCCCGCACGGCCGGCCCACGATCGTCCGGCTCGAAGGCGACGCCATCGCGCGGCTGTTCAAGCGCGTGTGACGCCCGGCGTCCTGATCATCACCGGTCCGACGGCGTCGGGAAAGAGCGCGCTCGCGCTCGCGCTCGCCGAGCGCTTCGGTGCCGAGATCGTCGGTGCGGATTCGCGTCAGATCTATCGCGGCATGTCGATCGGCACGGCCGCGCCGTCGCTCGATGACCGTGCGCGTGTGCCGCATCACCTCGTGGAGTTCCTCGACCCGCGCGAACGCTACTCCGCCGCGCGCTTTGCGGCGGACGCGCTCGCCGCGATCGACGCGATCCACATGCGCGGGCGCCGCGCCATCGTCGCGGGCGGCACGGGGTTCTACGTGCGCGCGCTGAGCGGTGACGTGCAGCTCTCGTCCGCGTTCGACCCGGTGCTGCGCGAGCGGCTCGCGCGCGAGGCGCGCGCGCATCCGACGGACGTTCTCGCCGGCTGGCTCCGCGCGCTCGCGCCGGCCCGCGCCGCAGCAATCGCACCGAGCGATCCGTATCGCATCACGCGCGCGCTCGAGATCGCTCTCGCCGAACGCGGCAGCAACCGCGATGCGGCTGCCGCTCCGGCGATTGCCTCGCTGCGCTCGCGCGGGATCCCGCACATGAAGCTGGCGATCGACGTCCCGCGCGACGCGCTTGCATCCCGCATCGCGCATCGCGTGGATGGCATGCTCGCGAGCGGCTTCCTCGCGGAGGCGGCGCGCATCGGCGCCGGCGCGGTAGCAGCCGACGCCGTGGGCTACCGCGAAGCGCTCGCCTTTCTGGCCGGGTTCTCCACGCGCGCGGAGCTGCGCGCGCAGCTCATCCGCAACACGGCTCGGTACGCGAAGCGGCAAGCGACATGGCTCCGCACGGAACCCGCCGTCCTGCGCATCGGGGACGCCGAGCGGTTCGACGCGGCGGTGCGCGCGGCGGGAGCACTCCCCGGCTGGGCCTAACGCTGCCGGATGGCCGTTTCGACCGGGTCCGGACGATCGCCGATCATCCAAGACGCGTACCTTGCCGAGGTGAAGCGGCAAGCGGTCCCCGTGACGATCTACCTCGTGAACGGCTTCCAGCTGCGCGGCGTCGTGAAGGGCTTCGACTCGTTCACGATCGTCCTTGAATACGAAAAGCGCGCGCACCTGATCTATAAGCACGCCGTGTCGACGATCTCTCCCAACGGTCCCGTCAGCTCGCCCCTCGTCCCCGACGCGGCGGAGACGGTCGCCCCGTGACCGCCGGAGTCGCCGTCGTCAAGACGAGCGGCGCGGGCAACGAGTTCGTGCTGGTCGACAGGCGCATCACGCCGCTCGATGATCCGGCCGGCTTCGCGCGCCGGGTGTGCGACCGCACGCACGGACTCGGCGCCGACGGCGTGCTGCTGATCGAGCCTTCCGAACGCTTCGACGCGCGGATGCGGATCGTCAACGCCGACGGCACGGAAGCCGAGATGTGCGGCAACGGGATGCGCTGCGTCGCGCGCTACATGGACGAGCACGACGGACGCGCGTCGGCGACCGTCGAGACGCTCGCCGGGCCGATCCGCACGACGATCCTTTCGCGCGCGCCGTACCGCATCGCGGTCGAGATGGGCGAGCCGCGAATCGGCGACCCGCACCTCGTCGGAGGCTTCCGCGCGGTGCCGGTCGACCTCGGAAACCCGCACGTCGTCATCCGCGTCGACGACGTCGACCGCGTCGCGCTCGACGTCGACGGGCCGCGGATCGAGCGCGACGCGCGGTATCCGCGCGGCACGAACGTGCACTTCGTCGCGCGGCAGCGTGACGGCTGGCGCGTGCGGCACTGGGAGCGCGGCGCGGGTGCGACGCAGGCGTGCGGAACCGGCGCGGTCGCGGTCGGCGCCGTGCTGGTCGCGGCAAACGATGCCGCCTCGCCGGTCGTACTCCACGTGCCGGGCGGCGTGCTCGAGGTCGTGTGGACCGCGGGCTCGCCCGCGACCCTCATCGGCGACGCCGTGATGGAGTTCGAGCGCACCGTCGCATGACGGGCCTCGCGTACACCGACGCGCGCGGCCGCATCTACTTCGACGAGACGCGGTCGCCGCTCGCGGACGCAGGCATCGAACGCGAGCCGCGCGCCGAGGAGCTGATCCTCGCGCCTCGCGGCACCGTCACGTCGATGCTGCCCGGACGCATGCCGCTGCTCCGCGGCGGCGGCGTCGCCGCTCGCCGCACGGCGCTCGCCGCTCTGCTCCCGGCCGGCTACACGCGGCTGCTGCTGCCCGCGTATCGCCGGCGCCCCGACGCGCCGGCGCTGCCGCTGTTCGGCTACACCTTCGCGTGCGTCGTCGACGACGCGCTCCATGTCGCCGCCATGCGGACGGACGAGAGCGAGGATTGGACGCCGCGCTACTTCGCCGGGGGCGAGCTCGAAGCGCGCGTGCGCGCTCGCCAGGACGCCGATCCGCGCAACCGCACCCTGGCGCAGCTCGGCGTCTGCGCCGCCGAGTACGGATGCTTCACCGCGCAGAACGTCTTCCTCGAGCGCGGCGAGGCGGCGTTGCCGGTGTCGCCGCGCTGCAATGCCGCGTGCGCCGGCTGCATCTCCGAGCTGCCTGCGGATGCCGGACTGCCGTCGCCGCAGGCGCGCGTCGCGTTCGAGGCCGATGTCGGCGACGTCGCGAGGATCGCCGTCCGGCACCTCGAGCGCGTGCCCGACGGAATCGTCTCGTTCGGTCAAGGCTGCGAGGGCGAGCCGCTGCTGCGGGTCACGACGATCGCGCGCGCGATCGCGCGGATTCGCGCGGAACGCTCGAACGGGACGATCAACCTCAACACCAACGGCTCGCTGCCGAAAAGCCTCGCTCGGCTCATCGACGCGGGGCTGCAAGCGGTCCGCATCAGCGTGAACTCGTTCCGCCCGCGCGTGTACGCCGCATACTATCGGCCGGCGGGCTATGCGCTCGACGACGTGCTGGAGTCGATCGCGCTCGCCGTCGCGAGCGGTTTGCGCGTATCGCTGAACTACCTGACGCATCCCGGCGTGACGGATGACCGCGAAGAGGTTGAGGCGCTGGAAGCGTTCTTGCGCGCGCATCGCGTCACGATGGTGCAGACGCGCACGCTGAACATCGATCCCGAGCGCTATTTCGCGCAGGTCGGACGTCCGGCGGATCCGATCGGCATGCGCGACGCCCTGCTGCGGATCGAGCGGCTCGGCGTCGCGCTCGGGAACTTCACGCACACGCATTAACCGTGCACGATCGCGTCGCCGCCGAGGGCGACGTCGTGGCCGTGCGTCGCGACGTCGACGCCGTTGCCGGTGCTCGTCAGCGTGGTGGAGATCGTCGCCGCGCCGTTCGCCGCGCTCACGGTGATCGCACCGTTCTGCCCGACGTCGACGCGCTCGCCGCCCGAGAGCGTCGCGGACTCGCCTTTCCCGAGCGTCAGCGCGCGGCCGTCGCTGAAGATGCGATACGAGCCGTCGCGGTTCATCGTCACGTCGTCTTGGCCGAAGTTCGCGTGCACCGACGCCGATTCGTTGTATGTCACGCCGTTCGCGTTGGGCTGCGTCGCTTTGGTCGACACGCGGTATCCGCCTTCGACCTGATCGGTGTGCACGAGGTCCTCGTGCGAGGTCATGCTGTCCCAATGCGAGTCGACCGCGGTGGTGCCGCCGCGGCCTGCGCGCGTCCCGACCTCCGCGATGTGCGGATCGCCCGTCGAGGTCACGTTGACGTCGCTGAACCGCTGCTCCGGTCCGCCCGGCACCCCATTCTGCGAGCCCGGCGTCATGGTCTGGCCTTGCCATGGCTGACTTTGGCACGGCTGACCTTGCCACGGCTGACTCTGGCACGGTTGACCTTGCCAGGGCTGCGGAGTCGCAGTCTGCGTGGGGCCGTTCGAGCCGTTCATCAACGCGCCGGCGAGCTGCTGCAACGCGGACACGATGCTGGAGAAGACGCCGAACAGCGAGTTGCTTCCGCCGCCGCCGCCGCTCCCGCCCAGCAGCGCGCCGAGGTTCCCGCCGTTGGCGTTCGCGGTGCCGCAGCTCCACCACGACCGGCCGATCGCGTCGGTCGATGCCGGCGTGGTGCCGCGCGCGGCGCCCTCGCTGGGCCACAGCGACGGGCCGCCGCCGGCCGGCGCATCGAGCGACGTCACGTCGAAGTTCGGCCCGAGCCCGGGCCACTGCGTTTGAATCATGCGCGTCTCCTGACGGAAGGGGGTCGCCCCTCCATCACGCGCCCGCGTGCGCCGGCTAGGTGGCCGGCGTCGCGGCGTTCACGCGCTCTTCGATGATCGCGAGGATCAGCTCGGTCGAGGAGATCACGCTCACCGGCTGCTCGCCGTCGAGGGACTCGAAGATGAGCTTGTTCTTCGGGTTGTTCACGCGCGCGATGCAGCGCGCGGTCGAGTGCTTCTTCGTGATGATGCAGACGACGAGGTTGTCCTCGTCATCGCCGGTGTCCGCGACGACGACGTCGGCGCGCTGCACGCCCGCCTGCATGAGCACGTTCGGATCGCACCCGTCGCCGACGATCGCGACGTCCGTCTCGAGCAGGTTGGTCATCATCTGCGCCTTGCGCGCGTCCTTCTCGATGACGACGACCTCACGCTGCTGCTTCATCAGCCCGCGCGCGAGATACGTCCCGACCTTGCCGCCGCCCACGATCAGAACGAACATTGCCGACCCGCGCCTCCGTTACGCCGACAGTCGCGCTTCGGGGCGCGCGGTCGAAAAGTCGGCCGCGAACTGCGAGAGCGCTTCCGGCGCGACGATCGCGTTGATCTCGTCGCCTTCGGTCAGCAGTTCGCCCGGCGAGGCGACGGAGACGCTGCCCAGGCGGCGGATCGCCGCGATGCGCACGAGGCCGTCGCGCTCGACGTCGCCCACGCGCTTCCCGGCCTGAGCCCGCGAGACGGTCGCGACGAGCGACGTCAGACGTCCGAAGTCGAACGAGGGACGCGATGCGTACGCGTTGTCGAGCAGGCGGTCGCGGATGATCTGCGCGCCGAGCGTCGTCGGCGAGAACGTCTCCACGCCGAGCTCCCGATAGAGCTGTCCGCGCGGCGGGTCGTAGATGCGGCACACGATCTTCGGGATGCGGAACATCTTCTGCGCGATCAGCGCGGCCATCACGTTGCGGTTGTCGCCGTCGGTCACCGCGACGAAGCCGTCGGCGCGCTCGGCGCCTGCGCGCTTGAGCACGTCGTAGTCGATGCCGGTCCCGACTTCGACCTGACCGGCGAACCGGTTTCCGAGGCGTTTGAACGCGGCGGGGTTCTCGTCCACGACGACGACGTCGTGTTTGTCGGCGACGAGCAGCTTCGCGAGCGTCGAGCCCACGCGGCCGCAACCGACGATGAGATATCTCATGGAAACGCTCGCTGATTCGGTGCAATGGATGTTGTTCCCGCGGGGAGGAGAGGCTATCGGGCCTGCGAATTCGCTGGTTTTGTCTTTCGAGAGGCTCGGTCGGCTACGGGGCGTAGCTCAGCTTGGTAGAGCGCTGCGTTCGGGACGCAGAGGTCACAGGTTCAAATCCTGCCGCCCCGACCACGACCCCGGAAGGTGCGGTTGTTCTCACGTTTTAGTCCGGCCGCGCGCCGCGTGCTTCGCGCGGCCGAGCAAGAGTGCCGCAATCACAATCACTACTACGTCGGTGCCGAGCACATGCTGTACGCGCT
Source organism: Vulcanimicrobiota bacterium (assembly GCA_963841685.1). Lineage (GTDB taxonomy): Bacteria > Vulcanimicrobiota > Vulcanimicrobiia > Vulcanimicrobiales > Vulcanimicrobiaceae > Vulcanimicrobium. The sequence continues at coordinate 447,105 of CAWJDU010000001.1, read as the reverse complement.
GCTCGAGGAGCACGACGGAGGCATCGACCGGGTCCTGGCCGAGAGCCGCATCGAGCCCGCGCTCGTGCATGCCGAGGTCAAGCGCGCCTTGGGCACCGGCGAGGGGCGAACGTGGGAGGGCATCCTCGTGACGCCGCGCGTCCGGAAGATCGTCGAGATCGCGGAGCGCCGCGCCGGTGATCGCGAGATCGAGCCGATCGACCTGTTCGAGGCGATCCGCGAGGAGGGCGGCGGCCTCGCGGCCGACATCCTGAGGCGCTCGTGGAGCACCTGACCTCGACGCTGCACGACGTCATCGTGCACTTCGGGTATGCGGGCTTGCTGCTCGTCGTGCTGCTCGGCAATCTCGGCTTCCCGGCTGCCCTCGAGGTCATGGTGCCGACGGCCGGCGGGCTCGCCGCGCAGGGGCACCTGCCGCCGCTCGGGCCGCTTCCGGGGTGGATCGGCGTTGGCGATCGTCGCGACCGCCGGCGAGCTCATCGGCACGTCGATCCTCTACGCGATCGGCTTCTTCGGCGGGCTGCCCTTCGTGCACCGCTACGGCAAGTACATTCGCTTCAGACAGCACGAGTACGACCGCGTGCACGCGTTCTTCGAACGCTACGGCAAGGCGACGGTGTTCTGGTGCCGTTTCGTGCCGTTCGTGCGCGGCGTCTCGTCGCTGCCGGCCGGGATCTCGCGCATGGAGGCGCACTACTTCTTCCCGTTCACGCTGCTCGGCTCGGCGATCTTCTGTTTCGGCCTCGCGTATGTCGGCGAGGTCGCGGGCCAGAACTTGGACGGAATCGTCGCGACGCTGCACAAGGCCGGCGTCGCGATCGTCGCCCTCGTCGTGCTGGTCGTCATCGCGGCGGTCGTCGCGGTGCGAGCGCGCGCGAAAAAGGTTGCCGCCGATCGCGCCTGACTGACTTCGCGTGCCTGACCGCGTAGAATCCGGGATGGCGGTCGACGCGACGCGGCTCGAACGCACCCTCGCACAGCTCCCGGATCTCCCCGGCGTCTATCAGATGATCGGGGAGGACGGCCGCATCCTGTACATCGGCAAGGCCGTCTCGCTGCGGAACCGCGTGCGCTCGTACTTCCAGGACTCCGCGGCGCACCCGTACCGCACGCTGAAGATGGTGGAGCGCGTCGTCGACGTGCGCACCGTCGTCGTGACGAACGAGGTCGAGGCGCTGATCCTCGAGGCGAACCTCATCAAGCGCCACCAGCCGCCGTTCAACGTGCGGCTGCGCGACGACAAGCGGTTCCCGTACCTCAAGGTGACGAACGAGGCGTTTCCGCGCGTCGTCTTCACGCGCGTGGTGAAGGACGACGGTGCGCGGTACTTCGGCCCGTACACGAATGCGCACGGCCTGCGCGAGCTCATCGACCTCGTCCGCATGGTGTTCCCGCTGCGCACGTGCAGCGAGCCGATCGACGGCCGGCGCAAGCGTCCGTGCCTGCAGTACCACATCAAGCGCTGCCTCGCGCCGTGCGTCGGCTACCAGTCGGAAGAAGACTACGACACACTGGTCGACGAGGTCGTGCTCTTCCTCGAAGGTCATTACGATCCGCTGATCGAGCGGCTGCAGCGCGAGATGAGCGACGCGGCGGGGCACTTCAACTTCGAGGCGGCCGCGCGTCTGCGCGACCGCATCATCGCCGTGCGGCGCACGATCGAGGCGCAGAAGGTCGTGTCGCGCTCGCGCATCGACGTCGATCTGATCGCGCTCGCGCGGTCGCAGGGCCAGGCGGGCGTGCAAGTGTTCCTCGTGCGCGACGGCAAGCTGCTCGCGCAAGAGTTCTTCATCATCGAAGGCACGTCGGAGCGCGGCGACGCGGAGATCGTGTCCGACTTCATCAAGCAGTTCTACACCTCGCGCACCGGCAACTTCGGCATGGACGCCGCGACGGACGCGGAGCGCACCGGCTCGCCCCTCGCGCTGCGCGCCGCGCGCGATCAGCAGGCGCCGGTCGCGGAGAAGGCGCGCTCGCGGCGCCGTCGCGGCTTCGAGGCGGCCGTGCCGAAAGAGATCCTCGTCGAGTCGGCGCCCGACGACGCGAGCGTCATCGAAGCGTGGCTGACGGAGATCAAAGGCGTGCGGGTGCGCGTCCTCGAGCCGCAGCGCGGCGAGCGCGTCGACTACCTGGAGCTCGTCAAGCAGAACGCGGAGCAGAACCTGCGCGCGTTCCTCGTGCACCAGGAAGCGACGGAGACGGCGTCAGCGAGCGCGCTGACGGAGCTCGCGTCGGCGCTCGACCTTCCGTCACCGCCGCACCGGATCGAGTGCTACGACATCTCGAACATTCAAGGCACGAACTCCGTGGCGTCGATGGTCGTGTTCATCGAAGGCCGGCCGAAGAAGAGCGACTACCGGCACTTCACGATCCAGGCCGTCCAAGGCCCGGACGACTTCGCCTCGATGCAGGAGACGCTGCGCCGGCGCCTGCGCTATCTGCGCCAGGACGCGGACCGCCCGCCCGTCGCCGACGCCGACGTCGCCACCGCCGCGATCGAGGCGCACGCGCGCAAGCGCGAGCGTTTTCACGAGAAGCCGGACCTGCTGCTGATCGACGGCGGGAAGGGCCAGCTCAACGCCGTCGTCGAGGTGATGCACGAGCTCGACATGTGGGGCATCCCCGTCGCCGGGCTCGCCAAGGAGCACGAGTGGCTGTTCGTCCCGGGGAACGGTGAGCCGATCGTGCTGCCGCCGGGCTCGCCGGCGCTGCACCTGGTGATGCGGGTTCGCGACGAAGCCCACCGCTTCGCGATCGCGCACCATCGCAACAAGCGCGGCAAGGCGATGACGAAGTCGGTGCTCGACACGCTGGAAGGCGTCGGCCCGGTGCGCAAGAGGCGGCTGCTGACGGCGTTCGGTTCGGTCCGCGCGATCCGGAACGCGTCCGTGGACGAGATCGCCGCCGTCAAGGGTATGACTCCGACGCTGGCCTCGCAAGTGAAGGTCGCGCTGGGCGGCTGAACCGGCGTGCCGTGGGCCGAACCGGTTTCACAGCAAGTTTTAAAGACAGTTGCCGCCCTGGGGACGTTGAATGATTGTCATGTTCTCAAAATCTCTCGCGGCCCTCGCGGCCGCTGTCCTGATTGCCGCGCCGCTGGCGGCGCAGGCGCAGGACGTTCCCTCGTACGCGGCGGGACAGCCGTCGTACGCTTCCGGTGAAGAGAACGTCCACGGCCGGGTCGTCGCCTTCGACGGCGCCTACAGTCTGCGCGTCCGCGACGAGCGCGGCTACGTCGACAACGTGCAGATGCACCAGGGCACGATCATCAACCCGACCGGCATCACCCTCGAGCCGGGCATGATCGTCAGCATCATGGGCTACAACGCGGGCGGATACCTCGCCGCGAACGAGATCGACACACCGTACACGTTCTACGGCGGCGTGCCGTGGTACGGCGGGCATCCGTGGTACTACTGGGGTCCGTCGATCAGCCTCGGGTTCTTCTTCGGAAACGTCGGATGGTGGCACGGCGGCTACTTCGGACATGGCCCGTATCGCTGGTACGGCGGCGCGCGCGTCTACGCGCCGCACTACGTCCGTCCGCTCTACACCGGCGGCGGCTTCCGCGGCCGCAACTACGTCGCTCCCGCGGCGCGCGGCGGATACTACGGCGGCAGCCATGCTTCGCGCTCGACGCAGGGCCGGGCGGCCGGACACTACTCCGGGCATGCCGGCGCACACGGCGGCGGCGGCCACGGCGGGCATCACTAAATGATGCGCAAGCACATCGCGGCCGTCGCGGCCGCCTTCCTCATCGCGGCGCCGCTCGCGGCGCAGGCGCAGGACGTTCCCTCGTACGCGCAGGGTCAGCCGTCGTACGCGACGGGTGAGGACAACGTCCACGGACGCATCGTCGCGTTCGACGGCATGTACAACCTGCAAGTGCGCGACGACCGCGGGTACGTCGACAGCGTCCAGTTGCATCAAGGCACGATCATCAACCCGACGGGCTTGACGCTGCAGCCGGGCATGGTCGTGAGCATCCTCGGCTACAACGCGGGCGGGTACCTCGCCGCGAACGAGATCGACACGCCCTACACGTTCTACGGCGACGTCCCGTGGTACGGCGGACACCCGTGGTACTACTACGGGCCGTCCATCAGTCTCGGATTCTTCTTCGGCGGCGGCGGGTGGTGGCATCCGCACGGAGTCTACGCCGGCGGCGAGTACCGCGGACGCGACTACGTCGCTCCGCGCGAGCGCGGCGGCTACTATCCCAGCGGGCGCGGAGGTCAGAGCCGCGACACCCGCGGTAACGAGCGCGGCCATCGCTGAACGGCACGCATTGCGATTCATCCCGAGGCCGTCTCGCTCGCGCGAGGCGGCCTCGTCGCATCGGCGAAGGACGCAGGGATGGGGTTTCTGATCCGGCTCATCGTCAACGCGATCGCACTGGTCGTGGTGGCGCACCTGATCGGCGGCATCCATGTCAGCGGCGTGATCGGTGCGCTCGTCGCGGCGCTGGTGCTCGGAATCGTCAACGCGATCGTGCGCCCGATCCTGATCCTCTTGAGCCTGCCGCTCGAGATCGTGACGCTGGGGCTCTTCACGCTCGTGATCAACGCGCTGCTGTTCTGGCTGGTCGCGGCGCTGCACGTCGGACTGTACGTCGACGGGTTCTGGTCGGCGTTCTGGGGCGCGCTCGTGATGACGATCGTCTCGTGGCTGCTGTCGCTGCTCACGGGCGGCGGGAAGCAGCGCGCATAACGACGCGCGGAGCCGTGTGACCGTGCCGTTCGATCCGTATCTGCTGGCGCGTCCGTTACTGCATGCGCTCGAGCCCGAGGATTCGCACGAGCTCGCGCTGTGGGCGCTCGAGGCGAACCTCGTGTTCCCGCAGCGCCACGGGGACGATCCGGTGCTCGCCACGGCGCTGTTCGGCCGACGTCTCGCGAACCCGGTCGGACTCGCCGCCGGCTTCGACAAGAACGCGCGCGTGTACGACCGCATGGCGGCGCAAGGATTCGGGTTCGTCGAAGTCGGCGGCGTGACGCCGCGCGCGCAGCGCGGGAACGCGCGCCCGCGCGTGTTCCGGCTGCCGGAGGCCCGCGCGGTGATCAATCGCATGGGCTTTCCGAACGAGGGGGCGGATGCCGTCGAGCGGCGCGTGCAACGCAAAGGACGCCCGGCGATCCCGCTCGGCGTCAACCTCGCCTCGAACGCCGACAGCGCCGATCCGGCCGACGACTTCGTGCAGCTCGCGCAGCGCTTCGCGCCGTATACCGACTACCTCACACTTGACGTCTCCTGTCCGAACACGGCGAACGGGCAGGTGTTCCTCGACCCGGCGCGCCTCGCCGATCTGCTCGCGCGTCTCGACGCCGTGCCGTGGAGCGAACGCCGTCCGGCGCTTGCGGCGAAGCTCGCTCCCGACATCGACGACGCCTTGCTGGAACGGCTCGTCACGACGCTGCTCGAGTCGCGCATCGATGCGATCGTCGTTGCGAACACCACCCGGCAACGGCCGCCGGAGCTTCGCGGGTCCCGTGCCACCGAGGCGGGCGGGCTATCCGGACCGCCGCTGTTCCGGCTGGCGCTCGCGCTGCTTCGCCGGGTCGCAGCGCTCACGAGCCGTGAGGTGGCGCTGATCGGCGTCGGCGGCGTGTCGAACGGCGCGGACGCGTACGCGATGATACGGGCCGGCGCCTCGGCCGTGCAGCTCTACACGGGGCTGATCTACGGCGGGATGGGGCTCGTCACCAGCGTCAAGGACGAGCTCGCCGTCCTGCTCAGGCGCGACGGCTTCGGCTCGGTCGCCGAGGCGGCAGCAGCCGGGGAACCGTGAACGCGCGGGATGTGTTATAGTGACCGCTGGTCCACTTCGGACCTCGTTCGCGGGGCTGAGCAGTCTCGACGGGGAGATCCGTGGCCGACGTAAGCAGGCGGAGTTGTGAGCCCTCCTAAAACGATCACAAGCGTTATACACGCGAACAACGAATACGCACTGGCTGCCTAGCTTCTAGCTAACAGTCACCGCCCGCGAGAGGTCGTCGGATCCGTCTCGCGCGCGGTCAACAAGTCCGACTAGGATGCGGAGTCCGTTCCGAGATGCATCCGAAATCAAAGACGGAACTGCGGCGCGGCTGATTCCTGTACCGAGAAGCTGACGCGCTCAAGACAAAATCGGTGCTGAGCCTGGAGAAAGCGGCGGTCCGGCTTTTCGGACCCGGGGGGCGGCTCCCCGGCAGCTCCACCATCTTCCGAAAAACGCGCGCAAGCGCGTTTTTCTCTTTCGACGGCTCGCGCCGAGCCAGCCGCCGTCCTTCGAGAAGTTCACAGACGTAGCAGCGGAAAGACGACGGAGCAGCGCAGGATGATGCCGTGCCGCAAACCGCAATGACGGTTTTCATGGCTGACGGCAATGATCTACCGCGACCGCCGTACCGCATCGCGACCGCGCACCTTGTCGTCGGGCTGGTCGAGGCGGACGACGTCGATGAGGTCATCGACTACGAGCGCCGCAACAGCGAGCACTTCGCGCCATGGTCGGGGTCGGGCAGTCCCGCCGTCGATCGCGATCAGCGCCGTGAGCGGCTGGCGCGCCTTCGCGCGGAAGCCGACGCGGACACCGGGTACTGGTTCATCGCGGTGTTGCGCAGCGAGCAGCGCATCGTTGCGCGGGTCAACGTCATGCACGTCGTGCGTTTCGGTCTTCAGGCCGCGCACATCGGATACGTCGATGCGGAGCCCCAACTACCAGCCGACGAACGAGCGCAGCGCCGGACTGCTACGTCGATTGGGCTTCGTGCCGGAGGGCTATGCACGCGACTTCATCTTCATCAACGGCGCATGGCGCGATCACATCATGACGGCGCTCGTGAACCCGCGCAGCAGCCGAACCGAATGACGCCGCGAACCTGAGGAGAGTCACGCATCCTTCGACAGGCTCAGGATGACATCGCAATGACGCAACGTGGTCCGGCGACCGCTCGCCGGCCGCGATAACGCGCTCGAGGACCAGCTCGGCGCGGACCGGTTCATCGCGTTCGCTCAGTCGGCGGCGACGGCCGGCGCTCCGCCTCCGCCCGCGTTCGGGTCGTAGCGCTTGAGCAGCCAGATCAGCGGGATGCTGCCGATGAAGACGAATGCCGAGAGTCGGAACAGGTAGTCGTACGCGATCACCGTCGAGTTCAGGGCGACGAGGTTCGTCAGCGTCTGCACCGACTGACCGTACGCGTGCGTGACGCCGGCGGCGAGTGCCGACCACGCGACCGCGGTTTCGCGCGCGAGCAGCGTCGTGAGAATCGCGATGCCGAGGCTGCCGCCCAGCTGGCGCACGAGCATCGAGACGCCCGTCGCGCTCGCCAGCTCGTTGCGAGGGATCTCCGCCAGCATCGCGGTCGTCACCGGTACGAACAGCAATCCGAGACCGGCGCCCTGCACGAGCCGTGGCCAGAAGACGTCCCAGTAGCCCGCGACATCGTTCAGCCCGCCGAGCGCCCAGCACGACCACGCGAACAGCAGCGCGCCCGCCGTGAGCAGCCACCGCACGTCGACGATGCGCATCAGGCGCGGAACGATCGGCATCGCGACGGCGGTCGCGAGCGCGCCCGGCAGCAGCGCGAGCCCCGTGCCGTATGCCGTCATGCCCATGATCGTCTGGAAGAAGAGCGGCATGATCAGGCTCGTTCCGAACAGTCCGAAGCCGACGACGCACAGCAGCACGTTGCCGACCGTGAAACCGCGAAAGCGGAACGACTGCAGTTCGACGAGCGGATAGCGCGACCGCACCATCCGGATCAGGAACCAGGGCAGCGTCACGGCCGCGACGCACGACAATGCGACGATCGTGTTCGACGACCACCAGTCGTCGTGCTGGCCGCGCTCGAGAACGTACTGCAGCGACCCGAGCCCCGCGCTGAGCAATGCGAGTCCCAAGACGTCGAGCCCGGTCTTCGGCTTCTGGAGATAATGCGGGTCGGGAACGTACGCGAGCGTCATGACGAACGCCGCGATGCCGATCGGCAAATTGATGAAGAAGATCAGCGGCCACGTCGCGTTGTCGACGATGTAGCCGCCGACGATCGGACCCAGCGCCGGCCCCGCCATGACGCCGATCCCGAAGAGCGCCATCGCGCTGCCGCGGCGGTTCGGCGGGAACGTCTCGAACAGGATCGCCTGCGCCGTCGGCTGCAGCGCACCGCCGCCGAAGCCCTGGAGGATGCGGTAGAACACGAGCTGCCACACGCTGGTCGCCGTACCGCACAGCACGGACGCGATCGTGAAGATCGCGATGCAGCCCGCGTAGTACGTCTTGCGCCCGAAATACGCGGTGAGCCAGCCGTTGAGCGGCATCGTGATGATGCTCGCGAGGATGTAGCCGGTCGCGACCCAGGCGACGTCGTCGAGCGACGCGCCCAGGTTGCCGGCGATCGTCGCCAGGGCGACGTTGACGATCGTCGCGTCGATGATCGCCATGATCATGCCGAGCATCACGGTGATCGAGATGAGCATCTCGCGGCGCGAGCGTGCCGCGGCGGCGGGAACGGTGCGCTCCGCGGCGGCGGTAGCCATTACCGCACGGTCCTGTCTGCAGGCGGGCGGCTCCTGCCTGCGCGGCCGCGTCAGTCGTCGATGTGGAAGAGCTCGTCGAAGCGCGCGATCGTCAGCACGCGGCGCACGTGCGGCGGCGCGCCGGAAGCGTGACGACGCCTTTGCCCGTGCGGGACGCGAGCCGCGCAAGCTCGGTGCAGCCCGGCTGCCGAGAGCAGGCGCACCCCGGAGAGGTCGACCACCGCCGGCCCGTCGATCTCGTCGAGCGCGCGGCATGCCCGGCGCGCCGTGTAGACGTCGATTTCTCCGGTCAACCTGACGACCCGGGGCATTCTGGGTTGGCATCCTCCGCCGAGGCCGCCCCCCGGCGAGCGCGAAAGGCGAACACCCGCGCGCATGAAGCGCTCGGGGATGCTCAAAGTCTACGCGAACTCAGCGCGTCGAGCAGTACGATAACGTACGCACCGGACGAAACGTGCGCCATGAAGGACCGGGGCGCTAGATCGTCACCGTCGTTCCGCGCGCCGCGACGGCCGCGTCGAACCCGAGCTTCTCGCGCACCGTCGCGACGAACGCCGTCGTGACGGGCGGGTCGCCGTGCACGCCGTACAGCCGCGGCTTCGTCGTCAGCGTGCCGAGCCAGCGTAACAGCTCGCCGCGGTCGGCGTGCGCGCTGTAGCCGCTCGGATTCTCGACGGTCGCGCGCACGGGCAGCACGTCGCCGAAAATCTTCACGGTCTTCGCGCCGTGCACCATGAGGTTGCCGAGCGTGCCCGGGCCTTGGTAGCCCGGAAACACGATCGTTGCGCGCGGATCGGACACGTGGTTGTGCAGGTGGTGCAGGATGCGCCCGCCGCTCGCCATCCCGCTCGACGCGATGATGATCGCCGGGCCGTCCAGATGGTTGAGCGCCTTCGACTCGTCCGTCGTGACGTGCACGGTGACGTTGCGACAGCCGACCGTCGTGCCGGGCGCGGACGGCAGCGGCTTGTGCGCGTCGGGGAACGCCGCGAACAGCGCGTCCACCTCGATCGCCATCGGGCTGTCGACGTGCACGGGAAGGCTCGCGAGCGCGGCGTCGCGCGTCTGCAGCGTGCCGATCGCGTACAGGATGTCCTGCGTGCGCTCGACCGCGAACGCCGGGATGACGATCGTACCGCCGCGCGCGACGCCGGCGAGCACGATGCGTTCGAACTCGGCGAGCGCGTCGGGCGGATGATCGCGGTCGCCGTACGTCGTCTCGCACACGACGACGTCCGCGGTCTCGAGCGGCGCCGGATCGTACAGCAGCGGCCGGCCGTAGCGCCCGAGATCGCCGGAGAAGATCACGCGTTTGCCCTCGATGCGCGCGTCGATGAACGCCGAGCCGAGGATGTGACCGGCGTTGTGATAGCGCAGCGTCATCCCGGCGACGTCGAAGTCCGTCTCGAGCGGCACCGTGTGCAGCAGCGGCAGCGTCGCCGGACGTCCGCTTCGTCGTAGAACGGCGCGACGTGGTTCGCGCGCTCGTGCTCGAGACCGCGCTGAGCGAAGTGTTGCCTGCAGGTGCGCCGCGTCCTCGAGGACGATCGCGATCAGTCCGCCGGTCGCGGGCGTGCAGTAGATCGGCCCGCGAGTACCCGTCGCGCACGATCTTCGGCAAGTATCCGACGTGGTCGATGTGACCGTGCGTGATGACGATCGCGTCCGTCTGCGCAGGCGGCACGGGAAGCGGCACGTCGTTCAGCGCTTGCGTCGCGCGCGTGCCTTGGAACATCCCGCAGTCGACGTAGACGTGCTTGCCGCCGGTCGTGAGGAGATGCTTGCTGCCGGTGACCGTGCCCGCCGCGCCGACGAAGGTGAGCTCAGCCACGCGCGCCGTCCGATGCGCGATCCGGCTTGCGCGGCGAGCGCGACGCTCGTCGGACGCGCTTCGCGCACGTACCGCTCGAGGCACGTGTCGACGAGCCGTTCGGGATCGTCGTCCTCGATCATCACGGCGCCGGTGTCCTTGTGCACGAGCCGCGCGATGCCGGCGAAGTCGTTCGAGATGCCGCCGGAGTCGCGCAGGATGCCGATCAGCTTGCCTTCGTCGTACGCGATGGCGAACTCGCCGAGCGTTCCGCTGCGTCCGCCGACGAAGAGCACGAAGTCGGAGCTGTGGATGTTGTGCGTCTCGCGGCCCATCAGGCCGGAGCCGGTGAACACGATCGCCGTGTACGGGTCGAGCGGCGACTCGAAGACCTCGACGTGCTCTTCGCGCGACCGCGCGGGCGACACGCCGAGGCTCGCGCCGCCCGCTTCGTGCGCGCCGAGCACCGCCGCGTGCGGCAGTCCCGGGCACGCGCCCGTGACGATCACGCAGTCGCGCTCCGCGATGCGCCGCCCGAGCCGTTTCGCCGCTTCGAGGTCGTCTTCGGCGATGTCGCCGCCCGCCGATCCCATCACGCCGATCTGTATGCGCACGCGTTCCTCCGCTGCGCGCAGTACGAGGAGACGGCGACCGATCCCCGTATGCCGAAGCGTGCACGCATGAGCGGAGACTCCGGTCGAACGCGCGCAGGTCGGCATCGTCGGCGCCGGCCCCGCCGGTCTCGTGCTCGCGCTGCTGCTTCGGCAGCGCGGAATCTCGTCGGTCGTGCTCGAGTCGCGCAGCCGCGCGTACTGCGAGCAGCGCATTCGCGCCGGCGTGCTCGAGCACGGCACCGTCGAGCTGCTCGAGGCGAACGGCGTCGGCGAGCGCATGCGCCGCGACGGTCTCGTGCATCGCGGCATCTACCTGCGCTTCGCCGGACGCAGCCGGCACATCGACTTTCCCGCGCTGACCGGCAAGACGATCACCGTGTACGGGCAGCACGAGGTCGTCAAGGACCTCATCGCGGCGCACCTCGCGTCGGGCGAGCCGCTGCACTTCGACGTGTCGGACGTCAGCGTGCACGGAATCGACGGCGAGCGCCCGTCGATCCGCTATCGCGATGCGTCGGGCGAGGCAGCGCGAGATCGCGTGCGACGTCGTCGCGGGATGCGACGGGTTTCACGGCATCGCGCGCGCCGCCATCCCCGACGGCGTGCTGACGGCGTACGAGCGCGTCTACCCGTTCGCGTGGCTCGGCATCCTCTCGGACTCGCCGCCCGTGTGCGAGGAGCTGATCTACGCGCTGCACGACCGCGGTTTCGCGCTGTTCTCGCAGCGCTCGCCGTCGGTGCAGCGCATGTACCTGCAGTGCGCGCCCGACGAGGATCTCGCGCAGTGGCCCGACCGGCGCATCTGGGACGAGCTGCACCGGCGGCTCGAAGGCGACGATGCTCCGAACCTCGTGGAAGGTCCGATCACGCAGAAGGGCGTGACGGCGATGCGCAGCTTCGTCGTCGAGCCGATGCAGTACGGCCGGCTGTTCCTCGCGGGCGACGCGGCGCACATCGTGCCGCCGACGGGCGCGAAGGGCATGAACCTCGCGGTCGCCGACGTCGCCGTGCTCGCGCGCGCGCTCGACGCGTTCTTCGCGCGCGGCGACCGCGCCGCGCTCGACGCGTACTCCGCGACGTGCCTGCAGCGCGTGTGGCGCGCCGAGCGCTTCTCGTGGTGGATGACGTCGATGCTGCACCGCCCGCCGGACGGCGGACGCGTTCGGCGTCGCGGCTGCAGCTCGCGGAGCTCGACTACGTCACGTCGTCGCGCGCGGCGTCGCAGAGCCTCGCCGAGAACTACGTGGGGCTGCCGCTCACGACGTGACCAGCACGCCGACCGCGGCGACCGCCATCATCACGATCGTGACGACCATCCACGCGTTGGAAGCCCACCCGTTGCGCCACTTGCCCATCAGCGCGCGATGGTTCGCGGCGATCGCGATACCGATCAGCAGCGGCACGGCGACGAAGCCGTTCACGACGGCCGACCAGAACAGCATCCCGACGGTGTCGACGCGCACGAGGTCGGCGACGACGCCGAACGCGATGCCGAGCGCGATGACGGTGTAGAACGGCCGCGCGGAGCTCGGCTTCGCGTGCGAGTCCGGCCGATCGCCATCCGAACGCCTCGCCGAGCGCGTACGCCGACGAGCCGGCGAGCACCGGAACGGCGAGCAGTCCCGCGCCGATCACGCCGAGCGCGAAGAGCAGCTCCGCGCCGTTGCCCGCGAGCGGCCGCAGCGCTTCGGCGGCGTCGCGCACGGTGGCGATGCGGACGTGGTGCGCGTACAGCGTCGACGCGGTCGTCAGCACGATGAACCAGCACACCGCGTTCGAGAAGATCATCCCCGACGCGACGTCGGCGCGCGACGCGCGAATCTCCGCTTCCGTCGCGCCGCGCCGCTGCGTCACCGTGACGCGTCCTTGCGACGCGCTCTTCCTCCACCTCGAGCGCGGCCTGCCAGAAGAACAGGTACGGCGTGATCGTCGTGCCGAGGAAACCGACGAACGTCGCCATCCAGCTGCGGTCGAGCCGCATCTCCGGCACGACCGTGTGGCGCAGCGCGGCAAGCCAGTCGACGTGCACGACGAACGCGGTCGACGACGTACGCGAGCAGCGAGAGGCACAGCCACTTCACGACCGACGCGAACAGCCGGTACGAGGCGAACACCTCGACGACGACGAGCAGCGTGCCGAGCGCGACCGCCCACACGCCGGACGGCACGTGCGACACCAGCTCGCCCGCCGACGACATGCCCGCGATGTCCGCCGCGATGTTGAGCGTGTTCGCGCCGACGACCAAGAACACGAGCGCGCGCAGCAGCCAGAGCGGCATCACGCGCCGCATGCCCGACGCGAGCCCGCGCCCGGTGACCATGGCGATGCGCGCGCACGCCTCTTGGACGACGATCATCATCGGCGTCGTGATCAGCGCGACCCACAGCAGCCCGAATCCGAGCGATGCGCCGGCGATCGCATAGGTCGCGATGCCGGACGGGTCGTCGTCCGCGGCGCCGGTGACGACGCCGGGCCCGATCTTCGACGAGCACCACGCGACGCCGGATTTGCAGCGATCGATGAAGACGTCGGATGAGGTCAGCGGGCGCACCGTCGTCCGTTTCCCAGAACGGCGGCATCTTCAGCGTGCTCCAAGTCTTCCGCCGCGACAATGACGCCATGCGAACGACCCTGATATTCGCCGCGCTCGCGCTTGCCGCGGAGCCGCTCCGGCTGCGGCGCAGAGCACGGCTGCCCGCGCCCGCGAGCGGCCCGCGCCGCGGGCGATGATGATGCGGCCGCGCTCCCGATCCCGCGCTCGCGCTGACGCATGGCGTACCGCGCGATCGGCCGCGCCGAGCAGGCCGGCGCGACCGGGCGCCTCATCGACGCCGCTCGGACGCACTATCGCGGCGCGATCGCCCGCTACGGCAGCAACGACGCGCGCGGCGCGACGGCCGAAGCGCGGGTCGCATCCGACCTTGCGCGCGCTGCGACCGACGAGCGTCCGCGGACACGGCCCGCAAGGGCCGCACGACGTCCCCGCGCCTCCGTCACCACGTCCGCGCACCGGTGACGGCCGTCGCGATGCGCGGTGGACCGCCCGAGACGGGCGGTCGCATGGGACCCGGCGGCATGATGCCGATGCGCCGCGGTTTCGGCCAACACGGCTTCGGACACCGTGCGTTCAGTGCGAGCCACCTCGCCGAGGCGCTGAAGGCCGATTCGAGCGCCGAGGTCCACAGCCTCGCGCAGCTCGCCGTCGACGCGAATGCGGCTGCCGAGCGCGCCGCGCTCGCGGGCAACGTCGAAGAGGCGGGCCGCCAGTCGCGCGTCGCGGGCGACGTGATGGCCGCCGTCGACAGCCTCGTGCGTCTCAACCATCCGGCGCCCGCGCCGCGGCACATGCGGCGTCCGCTCGCGGACGCGGATTCGTCCGGCTAAACGGCGGTTCGCGTGTTGTGCACCGGCAGCGCGCCGTCGACGAGACGGCCGCCGCGCCGGTGCTCGCGCAGCGCGACGATCTCCGCGGCGATCGAGATCGCCGTCTCCTCCGGCGTGCGTGCGCCGATGTCGAGGCCGATCGGCGCCGAGATGCGCGCGAGCTCGGCGTCGGTGACGCCGGCGCGCTTGAGCTCCTCCACGCGGTTCTCGTGCGTGCGGCGGCTGCCCATCGCGCCGATGTAGCCTGCGTTCGTGCGCAGCGCCGCCTGGAGCACGGGAACGTCGAACTTGATGTCGTGCGTGAGGATGATGAGCGCGGTGCGCGAGTCGACCGGCGCGCTCGCCAGAAACTCGTCGGGCCAGGCGACGACGATCTCGTCGGCGTCCGGCACGCGCGCTTTCGTCGCGAAGACGGGCCGTGCGTCGATCACGGTGACGCGGTAGCCGAGGTACTTGCCGACCCGCGCCATCGCGCGCGAGAAGTCGATCGCGCCGAACACGTACATCACCGGTTTCGGTGCGTACGCGGCGATGAACACGCGCACGTCGACGCCGATCGGCTCACCGTTCTCGCCGAACGTACGGACCGCCGTCTCGCCGACGGCGAGCAGCGCGCGCGCCTCGCCCGCGGCGGCGACGTTGAGACCCGCGGTGCCGAGATCGCCCTGCGTCGTCGTCGTCGGTGACCAGCAGCTTCGCGCCGGCACGCGTGCCGTCGAGACGCGTCGCGAGCGCGACCGGCGCATCGGCGCGCAGCGCGGCCGCGAGCCGGTCGAAGATGCTCACCAGTCGAGCCGCTCGACGAAGACGTGGATCGTGCCGCCGCACGTCAGGCCGACCGAGATCGCGTCGGCGTCGCTGATCCCGTACGTCACCAGGCGCGGACGTCCGGTCGCAATCGCGTCCTGCGCTTCTTCGTAGACCGCCGACTCGACGCAGCCCCCGCTGACCGAACCGGCGACGTCACCGCGCTCGTTCACGGCCATCACGGCGCCCGGATCGCGCGGCGCGGAGTTTTCGACGCCGACCACCGTCGCGATCGCGACGCGAGCGCCGTCGGCGCGCCAACGTTCGATCGTGTCCAGCACTTCGGTCATACGCGTTCGTCGTTTCTGGAAGCCGCAAGGATATTCCGTCGGCCTCTCGGTAGCTCAGGAACCCGCACCCAGAGCACGGAGACTTTCATGCAGATCGATCTCACCGTCAACGGGAAGCGCGCCACGATCGACGCCGAGCCGCGACTGCTCCTGGCTCACGCGCTGCGCGACTATCTGAACCTCACCGGAACGCACATCGGATGCGACACGTCCAGCTGCGGTGCATGCACGGTGCTGCTCGACGGCGTGTCCGTGAAGAGCTGCACCGTCTTCGCGGTGCAGGCCGCCGGCCACGAGGTGACGACGATCGAAGGGATCGGCAACGCCGACGCGCTGCACCCGATGCAGGAAGCGTTCTGGTCGGCGCACGGGCTGCAGTGCGGATACTGCACGACCGGAATGATCGTGAGCGCCGTCGACCTGCTGCACCGCAATCCCGATCCGAGCGGACGACCAGATTCGCGCCGGACTCGAAGGCAATCTCTGCCGCTGCACGGGTTACGAGAACATCGTGAAAGCGGTGCGCGCCGCCGGCAAGGCGATGCGCGACGGTGCGGAGCGCCACAGCGTCCGCGATCTCATGCCGATCCATCCGCCCGCCGAAGCGCCGCCGCCGAGCGGCGAAGCGATCCTGCCGGAGCGGCTCGAGGAGGCGAAGGTCTGATGGCGTTCACGACGATGGTCGGCGCGCGCATCCGGCGCCGCGAAGATCCTCGGCTCATCACCGGCCGCGCGACGTACGTCGACGACGTGCGCCAGGTCGGCACGGCGTACGCGGCGTTCGTGCGCAGCCCGTACGGACACGCGAAGATCAACGGCGTCGACACATCGCAGCTCGAGGACGACGCGCACGTGCTCGGCGTCTACACCGGCCAGGACCTGCAGGCGAAGCACGGGCTGACGTCGTCGCTGCCGGTCGCGCACAAGATGCCGGACCTCAAGACGCCGCCGCACTACGTCCTCGCGGTCGACGAGGTGCGGTTCGTCGGCGATCCGGTCGCGGTCGTCGTCGCCGACTCGCCGTACCGCGCGCGCGACGCCGCCGACAAGATCGTCGTCGACTACGCGGAGCTGCCCGCCGTCGTCGACCCCGAGAAGGCTGCCGCCGGACCGCCGTACGTGCACGAGTCGCTCGGCACGAACGTCGCGTACGTCTTCCCGTTCGCGGCCGGCGACGTCGACCGGGCGTTCGCGGAGGCCGACGTCACGATCAAGCAGCGCATCGTCAACCAGCGCGTCGCGCCCGTGCCGATCGAGCCGCGCTCGATGGTCGCGAACTACGACGCCGGCATGCAGCAGCTCACGATCTATTCGGCGACGCAGATCCCGCACTTGCTGCGCACGCAGCTCGCGGTCGTGCTCGGCCTGCCGGAGAACAAGATCCGCGCGATCGCGCCCGAAGTCGGCGGCGGATTCGGCGCGAAGCTGAACGTCTACCCCGAAGAGGCCGCGATCTGCTGGATCGCGATGCAGCTCGAGCGCCCGGTGAAGTACATCGAGACGCGCTCGGAGTGCTTCCAGGCGATGATCCACGGTCGCGATCAGATCGACGACCTCGAGATCGCCGCGAAGAACGACGGCACGATCACGGGCCTGCGGCTGAAGATCACGGCGAACCTCGGCGCGTACCACCAGCTGCTCACGCCGGTGATCCCGACGCTGACGCTGCTGATGGCGCACGGGTGCTACCGCTTCGAGAACATCAGCGCCGAGGTCGTCGGCGTGTTCACGAACACGATGTCGACCGACGCGTATCGCGGCGCGGGCCGACCGGAGGCGACGTTCTTCATCGAGCGCGCGATGGATCTCGTCGCGCAGCGGCTGAAGCTGGACCCGGTCGACGTGCGCCGCCGCAACTTCATCACGGCGTTCCCGCACACGACCGCGACGGGGCTCACGTACGACTCGGGCGACTACGCGACGACGATGGACAAGGCGCTCAAGCTCGTGGACTACGCGGGCTTGCGCAGGCGCCAAGACGAGCTCCGCAAGCAAGGACGGTACCTCGGCATCGGCGTGTCGACGTACGTCGAGGTCTGCGGCATGGGCCCGTCGGCCGCGATGCCGGCCGCGGGCTGGGACTCGGCGACGATTCGCGTCGAGCCGACGGGCAGCATCACGGTGCTGACGGGCGTCTCGCCGCACGGTCAAGGCGAGGAGACGACGTTCGCACAGATCGTCGCCGACGAGCTCGGCGTGCCGATCGATCAGGTCACCGTCGTGCACGGCGACACCGACAAGGTGCAGTACGGCGTCGGCACGTTCGGCTCGCGCGGAACCGCGGTCGGCGGCGCGGCGCTGAAGCTCGCGATCGACACGATCCAGGCGAAAGCGATCAAGATCGCCGCGCACCAGTGGGAAGCGAGCGCCGACGACGTCGAGTACCGCAACGGCAAGATGCAGGTGAAGGGCGATCCGTCGAAGTCGATGTCGACCGCCGAAGCGGGCTTCCTCGCGTTCATGGGCGACAAGCTGCCGCCGGGACTCGAGCCCGGCCTCGACGCGACGCGCCGTTTCGAGCCGCCGAACTTCGTGTTCCCGTTCGGCACGCACGTCTGCGTCGCGGAGGTCGACGCGCAGACCGGCGAGGTGCGCATCGAGAAGTATCTCGCCGTCGACGACTGCGGACGGCTCCTCAACCCGATGATCGTCGAAGGCCAGGTGCACGGCGGCATCGCGCAGGGGCTCGCGCAGGCGCTGTTCGAGGAAGTGATCTACGACGAGAACGGCCAGCTGCTGACCGGGACGCTGATGGACTACGCGATCCCGCACGCCGAGCAGGTGCCGCACTACGAGCTCGACCACACGGTCACGCCGACGACGGTGAATCCGCTCGGGATCAAAGGCATCGGTGAGGCGGGAACGATCGGCTCGACGCCGGCGGTCGCGAACGCGGTGATCGACGCGCTCGCGCCGTTCGGCGTGACGCACATCGACATGCCGCTCAAGCCCGAGAAGCTCTGGGCCGCGATGCAGGCCGAAACCCACGAACGGGAGCGTGCGATGATCCCTTCGGCATTCGAGTACGTCCGCGCGAGCAGCGTCGAGGACGCGATCCGGCTGCTCGGCGAGCACGGCGACGACGCGAAGCTGCTCGCCGGCGGACACAGCCTCATCCCGATGATGAAGCTGCGGCTCGCCGCGCCGTCGGTGCTGATCGACCTCGGCGGCATCCCGCAGCTCGACCGCGTCGACGTGAGCGGAAACCGCGTGACGATCGGCGCGCTGACGAAGCACGCGACGCTCGCGGCGAGCGACGAGCTGAAGAAACACGCGCGCGTGCTGTGGGACGCGGCGAACGATCTCGGCGACCCGCAGGTGCGCAACCGCGGCACGATCGGCGGCGCCGCCGCGCACGGCGATCCGTCGGCCGACTATCCCGCGGTGCTGCAGGCGCTCAACGCGACGTTCACGGTCGCCGGCAAGGGCGGAACGCGCGACGCTCACCGCGGCGCAGTTCTTCCGCGGCATGTTCGACACCGCGCTCGCGCCCGACGAGGTGCTGACGTCGATCGCGTTCGACGCCGCGCCGCACTCCGCGTACGTGAAGTTCCATCACCCGGCGTCGCACTACGCCGTCGTCGGCGTCGCCGCCGTGCTGACGCTCGAGGGCGGCACGATCGCATCGGCGCGCATCGCGATCACGGGCGTCGGCGATTTCGCGTTCCGCGCGGGCGCGGTCGAGAGCGCGCTCAAGGGCGTCGACCCGATCGGATGCGCAAGCCGTCAAGGCGGCGTGCGCGGGCGCGGCACGCGGCGTGACGGCGCGCTCGGACACGTTCGCATCGGCGACGTACCGAAGCGCGATGGCCGACGTGTTCACCGCGCGAGCGGTAACGAAGGCGGCAACGTAGTCATCCGAGCTCGTGCATCCTGAAGCTCGTGTCATCCGAGCTCGTGTCATCCGAGCTCGTGTCATCCGAGCTCGTGTCATCCGAGCTGTTGTCATTCGAGCTCGTGTCATCCTGAGCTTGTCGAAGGATGAGAGATTACCGTGACGATCTCTCACCCTTCGACGGGCTCAGGGTGACAACGGGGGGTTCAGCCGCGCGGTTTGGTCTTGAGCGTTTCGCCGACCAGCAGCATCACGATGATCGTTCCGCCGACGCCGGCGATCCAGCCGGCGAGTCCTTCGCCGACGGGGCCGGCGCTCGCGAGCGAGTAGCCGCCGCGGTCGTCCGGATGGTGCAGCGACTCGACGTAGCCGACGAGCGCGTCGAGATCGCTGTCCGAGATCTCGCCCGCGCCGAAACGCGGCATGATCCCCGGGCCGACGCGCACCGCTTCGGCGACCTGCACCGGAATCGCCGGCTTGAGCGACGGCGCGAGCCAGCCGAACCCCGCGACGGCGCCGTCGCCGGTCGCGCCGTGACATTGCTGGCAGTTCTCCTCGAACAGCACGCGGCCGCGCGTGAGGTTCGCCGTTGTGGTGCAGCACCGGAATCGGCGGTCCGGCGCCGCCGTGGCTCGACCATGTACGCGATGAGCGCGTCGATCTGCGGGCGCGGAAACGACGGCAGACCGCGCGTCGGCTCGGTGCCCGGAACCTCGAGCGGCATGCGTCCCGTCGAGAGTTCGAAGTCGACGTCGGCCGCGCCGGCGCCGGTCAAACCCGGCGCCATCGGCGTCCCCTGCAGCTGCGCGCCGTGGCACGAGAGACAGTGCACGGCGTACAGCTCGCCGCCGACCTTCACCTGATCCGACGGACGGCGGCGCCGGAACGCTCACGTACGTGCGCGGGCGGCGGCGGCATGCCCGTGCGACATCGATCCCGGCGACGCGCTCGGGACCGGCGACGCCGGATTGCTCGGCACCGTCGCGCGCGGGGCGGGCGCCATGGCGAGCAGCATCGCGAGCGCGCCTGCGGCGATCATGGAACCGGCACCGGCTCTTCCTCGTACCCGCCTTCCGCCGTGCGCACGAGCTCGACGCGCGAGCGGATGATCCGCTTCGTACGCATGACGTGCCTGCAGTTCGATGCAGACGCGCCACGCGATCGCGAACGCGAGCGGCGGCAGCAGCCACACCGCAAAGCGGTACACCCACGTGATCGACTGCACCGAGACGTTCAGCAATCGCGCTTGCACGTCGTCGCTGCCCGCAAGCAGAAGCAGCGCGAGGAACGTCAGCATGCCGACGCCCGTCGACGTGCGCAGCGGGTTCTTGCCACGGATGGTCGAGCAGCTCGTGCTCGCGATCGTCCGGCTGCAGGACGCGCTCGATCCACGGCCACGCGTAGACGAACGCGAAGACGCCCGCCGGCAGCAAGACGCCGGCCCAGAACAGCGCGGTGATCGTGTGCCCGCCGAAACGCAACGCGAGGCGCGGTCCGAGCCGCAGCGAGCCGTCGAGCCAGCCGACGTACCAGTCGGGCTGCGCCGGCGACGAGACGGTCCACGGGTCGTACGGCCCGTACAGCCAGATCGGATTGATCTCGACGAGGCCGCCGAGCAGCAGCAGGATCCCGAACGTCGCGAGCATCAGCGCGACCGACTTCACCGTGTAGTTCGGCCACAGCGGTGAGCCGACGACGTTGTTCTCGCGCTTGCCCTCGCCGGGGAACTGCGTGTGCTTCTGGCGCCACAGCACGGCGAGGTGCAGGCGCGATCAATCCGGCGAGCGCGAGCGGCAAGAACAGGATGTGGATCGCGAACAGGCGGTTCGTCGTCTCGGCCGTCGGCAGGTTGCCGCCGAACACGAGAAACGCGACCCACCCGCCGATGACGGGAATCGACAGCGCGATCGACTGCGCGATCTTCAAGCCTGCGCCGGACAGCGCGTCGCCGGGAAGCGAGTATCCCGTGAAGCCGTCGCCCATGACGAGCAGGAACATCGTGAAGCCGATGACCCAGTTGAGCTCGCGCGGCTTGCGAAACGCGCCGGTGAAGAAGATGCGGCCCATGTGCGTCACGATCGCGGCCGCGAAGACGAGCGCGCACCAGTGGTGCGCCTGCCGGATCACGAGTCCGGCCTGCGTCTCGAACGACAGCTTCAGCACGGACGCGTATGCGCCGGTCATCGTGCGCCCGTGCAGCGACGGAATCGCCGTGCCGTCGTACACGACGCGCGCGTCCGAGGGGTGGAAGAAGAACGTCAGGTACGTTCCGCTCGCGAGGATGAACAGGAAGCAGTACAGCGCGACTTCGCCGAGCATGAACGACCAGTGGTCGGGAAACGCTTTCTTCAGCGCGTTGCGCAGGAACGGCACGCCGCCGAGCCGTTCGTCCATCCACGTGACGAGCGAACGGATCACGCGTGCTCCCAGCTCTCGGGACCGATGAAGCCCGACATCGGGCCGCCTGCGCGCAGCGAACCGTCGGCGTCGAGCTCGACCGGGAGCTGCGGCAGCGAGCGCGCCGCCGGACCGAACACGACCGTACCGCCGTCCGTCACGTCGAACGTCGACTGGTGGCACGGGCACATCAGCTGCTGCGGACCTTCGCGATACAGCGCGACCGGACAGCCGGCGTGCGTGCAGATCTTCGAGTACGCGACGAACCCGTCCGGCGTCCAGCTCGCGCGGTCCGCGCGGCATGCGCAGCGCGTTCTCTTCCACGCGCACGAGCATCACCGCGTCGTTCGCCATGTTCGCGAGCTTTTCGGGGCCGACCGCGCCTTCGGGAAAGACCGTGACGACGCTGCCGACCTCGAGCGCCGACGCGTTTACCGGCGAACCGTCCTCGCGCACGAAGCGCAGTCCGCGCTTCCAGCTCGTCTCGCCGAGCCGGCCGTTCGGGTTCGGACCCAAGCTGCGGATCGGGAACAGCGCCGCGATGCCGAGCACACCCGCGGTCGCGCACGCGAAGCGCACGAGCCACGCGCGGCGTCCGACGATCTCCGGCGCCGCCTTCGACCAGCAGCGCGGCCGCATCGGCGCGCTGCGCCGGCGGGTGGACGAGCGGAAGATGTTCGTCCTCGACGCGCCGCGGTGGAATCAGCGCGCGGCTCCAGACGATGAGCGCCGCCGCGAGCGCGAGGCATGCGCCGCCGAGCCCGATGCCTTCCAGCTGCGGCTGACCGCCGCGCACGAACGCGGCCGCGAACAGCACGCTGCAGGCCATCGAGGCGACGAGCCAGCTTGCGGCCCATCGTTCGCCGCGCCGTTCGCGCGGCGAGCTCACCGCACGAACCAGAGCATCGCGTAGATGCCGACCCACACGACGAACACGAAGTGCCAATAGTATCCGATCGCGTCGGCGCCCGCGAAGTCTTGTCCGAGGAACGCCGGCCGGTGTACGCCGATCGCGAGCAAGGTGAGCAGGAACAGACCTGCGGTGACGTGCGCGGCGTGGAAACCGGTGATGCCGTAATGCAGTGACCCGTATGCGTTGCTCGCGAACGTGAAGCCGTTCGTCGCCCACTCGTGCCCCGTCAACGCGAGAAAGACGAGACCGCATGCGATCGCGCCTGCGAGGCTGCCGCGCGCGAGACGGAACCGCCGCTTGCGGATCGCGTTCGTCGCGACGATGACCAGGATGCTCGAGACGCCGAGCAGCACCGTTCCGATCCCCGGCTCCAACGGCTTGAGGTGGACGTCCGGCGGCGGCCACTGGCGCGCCTGTCCGCGCAGATCGAAATACGCCGCGAACCACGCCGCGAAGAACATCAGCTCCGAAGCGAGGAACAGGATGACGCCGAGGACGAGCGTCCGGCCGCGAACCGCGAGCCGGTTGTCCTCGACCGCGTAGCCGAGACGCGTCGACATGAAGCCTCCGAGACGGTGTTCCGCACGTGTACCCGCGGGGTACGCTCGCACAACAGGAGGTAGACCGAGTGGTCGACACCACGTCGCAGGCGACCGCGATGTTCGCCGTATGGCGCGTCTTCTTGATCGCGGGCGCGGTCGTCTACGCGATCGTCGCGGGACTGATCCTCTTCGCGGCCGCGGCGTACCGGCGCCGCGACCCGAACGTCGTGCAGGCTGCGCGCTTCTACAAGAACGTACCGCTCGAGATCGTGTGGACGATCGTCCCGATCCTCATCGTGGGCGGGTTGTTCGCGGTGACGTACGCTGCCGAGCGCCACGTCGACAGCGCGGTCACCCCGGCCGGCGAGGTCGTGCGCGTGGTCGCCTTCCGCTGGTCGTGGCGTTTCCTCTATCCGCGCGAGCACGTCGCGGTCGAGGGCCAGACCGGAACGCCGCCCGAGCTGGTGCTGCCGCTTGCGCGCACGACGGAGATCCATCTCGTCTCGAGCGACGTGATCCACTCGTTCTGGGTACCGGCGTTCCTCTTCAAGCGATCGGCGATTCCGGGACGCGAGAACGTCTTCGATTTCACGCCGCTGCGCACGGGCGTCTACCCCGGGCGCTGCGCGGAGTTTTGCGGGACGTATCACGCGCACATGTCGTTCGTCGTGCGCGTCGTCGACCAGCGGCAGTATGCGCGGTGGCTGCACGATCGGGGCGCGACGTGAGCGCCATCGCAGCGCATGCGCCGCGGCGCGAGCTCGTCAAGGACGGAATCCTCGCCTGGCTGTCGACGACGGACCACAAGAAGATCGGCATCATGTACATGCTGACGAGCCTGGGGTTCTTCACGATCGCGGGCTTTCTCGCCGACGTGATGCGTCTGCAGCTCGCGGGCCCGCAGCAGACGTTCGTCGGCCCGCATGCCTTCAATCAGGTCTTCACGCTGCACGGCACCGCGATGATCTTTCTCTTCGTCGCGCCGTTCGGGTTCGGCATCGCGAACTATCTGATCCCGCTGCAGATCGGCGCGCCCGACATGGCGTTCCCTCGGCTCAACGCGCTGTCGTTCTGGCTGTTCCTCATGGGCGGGCTGACGGTGTTCTCCGGCGTCTTCACCGAAGGCGGCGCAGCGTCGGCGGGCTGGTACGCCTACGCGCCGCTCTCCGACATCCGCGTCTCGTCGGGCGCCGGTCAGGATCTCTGGCTGATCGGGCTGACGCATCACCAGCGTGTCGGGGATCCTGACCGCGATCAACTTTCTCGTGACGCCGATTCTCTTTCGCGCGCCCGGCATGTCGATGTGGCGTCTGCCGGTCTTCACGTGGGATGTGATCGCGACCGCCATGCTGATCCTCATGGCGTTCCCGCCGCTCACCGCCGTGTTCGCGATGCTCCTGATGGATCGCCACCTCGGCGGCCACTTCTTCGATCCGGGCAGCGGGGGCGATCCGGTCCTGTACGCGCACCTGTTCTGGTTCTTCGGGCACCCGGAAGTCTACGTGATGATCCTGCCCTTCTTCGGCGTCGTCACCGAGATCGTCGCCGTGTTCTCGCGCAAGGCCGTCTTCGGCTACACCGGGCTCGTGCTCTCGGCGTTCGGCATCGCGGGGCTGTCGATGGGCGTGTGGGCGCACCACATGTTCACGACCGGCGCGGTGAACAACCCGTTCTTCTCGGGGATGTCGTTCCTGATCGCCGTGCCGACCGGCATCAAGTTCTTCAACTGGATCGGCACGATGTGGCGCGGCGCGATCAGCTTCGAGACGCCGATGCTGTTCACGATCGGGTTCATGCTGAACTTTCTGGTGGGCGGCGTCACGGGCGTCATGGTCGCATCGCCGCCCATCGACTATCAGGTCAACGGCAGCTACGCGCTCGTCGCGCACTTCCACTACACGCTCGGCGGCGGGTCGATGTTCGCAATCTTCGCCGCGCTGTACTTCTGGTTTCCGAAGATCTGGGGCGTCAAGCTGCGGGAAGGCCTCGGCCGCGTGCACTTCTGGCTGATGTTCGTCGGGTTCAACCTGACATTTGCGCCGATGTTCGCGCTCGGCGTGCTGGGGATGCCCCGGCGTGTGCAGACGTATCCCGATCTGCCCGGCTGGGGCGCGCTGAACTTCGCAGCGACGATCGGCGCGGCGACGATCACGGTCGCGACCGCCGTTTTCGTCTGGAACATCATCGTGTCGTCGCGCTCGCGCGAGCCGATGCCTGACGATCCGTGGGGCGGCGGGTTCACGCTGGAGTGGGCGACGTCGTCGCCGCCGCCCGAGCACAACTTCGTCGCGCTGCCGCCGATCCGCTCGAAGCGCCCGGCGTTCGACCTGCACTACCCGCAGTACGCGAAAGACTCGCCGAAGTGACGATCGCGGCGCGCGTGTTCGCTTCGTCGATGACGTTCGGATTCGTCGTCGCCGCGCATCTACCTCTGGACCACGCACGAGATGGTCGGCACGCTGCTGCTCGGCATCTTCGGCCTCGGCTTCGCGTTCGCGACGACGTATCTGTACGCGATGCGCGGTCGCACGCGGCTCGACGGGGACGAACAGCGCACGCCGCGCGAGTTGGCCGGCGAGCGCATCGGCGTGTTCTCGGCCGAGTCGCCGTGGCCGGTGATCCTTGCGTTCTGCACGACGTGTCTGCTGATCGGCATCGTGCTGCATCCCATGCTCGCCGTCGCGGCGGGCGCCGGTTTCGTCGCAACGCTGTGGCAGCTCATCCGCGAGAGCGTGTAGCCGGAGCGCCGGACCCGCGCTGGTACCGGCGCGCGGAGGCGTGGTTCAAGCTGCTCGGCGCGATCGTGCTCGCATACCTGATTCTGCAGCGCGTCGTCGGTGTCTTCGTCGACCTCGCCGACGTGACGACGATCCTCGTCGGCGGCATCCTGCTCGCGTACCTCGTCGTGCCGCCGGTGCGCGCGCTCAACGTGCGACTGCCGTTGTGGGCCGCCCTGACGATCGTGTACGGCGGCGGTGCGGTGATCATCGTGCTCGGGATTTACTTGCTGATCCCGGCAATGCTCGCGGAAGGGCAAGACCTGGTCGCGTCGCTCCCCGCGATGCGCCGGGTGATCGAGACGTATCTCTCGACCACGCACAATCCGCTCGTGACGCACTTTCCGCCGTCGCTGCGCGTCTACGCGGAGAAGATTCCGGAGCAGGCGTCCGCGCATCTGCACAGCTTCGGAACGAACGTGACCGGACGCGTCTTCCCCGCGCTGCTGTCGATCGCGACCGTCGGCGCGCTCTGCGTTGCGATCCCCGTCGTGTCGCTGTACATGCTCGCGGAGTCGGCCGTGATCAAGCGGTTTTTCGCGCGCATGATCCCGCCGCAGCGGCGGTCGCTGGCGATGGACCTGCTCGCGGACGTCGACGCGGTGATCGGCGGTTTCGTGCGCGGTCAGCTGATCGTCGCGGCCGTCGTCGCGGCGCTCGCCTGCGCGGCGCTCGTCCTGTTGCGCGTGCCGTTCGCGCTGCTGATCGGCGTGTGGGCCGGGATCGCGGACGTCATCCCGTACGTGGGTCCGTTCGCGGGCGCGATCCCGGCGACGTTGATCGCGCTGTTCTCGAACGGCTGGCCGACGGCGGTCGGCGTCGTCGTCGCGTTCACGATCATCAATCAGATCGAAGCCCACCTGCTCGGCCCGCGCATCGTGAGCAGCACCGTGAAGGTTACGCCGCTCGCGGTAATCTTCGCGCTGCTGATCGGCGCGCATCTGCTGGGGTTCCTCGGGCTGATCGTCGCCGTGCCGGTCGCGGGCATCGTCCGCGCGGTGCTCGTGCGAGTGTTCCCGGACGAGGAAGTGACGAACGCCGAGATCCGCCCGGGCCTGACGCAAAAACCGCAAGTCGAGGTCGACCCGGAAGCAACGGAGACGTAGCGTCGTCACCCTGAGCCCGTCGAAGGGTGAGAGAGCGAGCCGAACGCAAGGCGCAGCTCGACTCGCATGACCTCGGCTCACCCTTCGACAGGCTCAGGGTGACGTACGGCGATCAGGCCGACGGCCAGGGGTCAAGCCGGGCGGCGCCTGCTCGTAAAGGCTTGAACAGTCGATACGCGCGCGTCCCGATCGGCGGTACAATGAAGATCATGCCGGCTCGTGGGACGCTCGTGGAGCGCGCGGTCGATGCGCTCCGGACACTGCCCGTCGGCGAGCTGACGGCGCGGGAACACGTCCGCACCGTCCGGTCGACGCTCGCCGTCGCGAACGGCGACGAGACGCTGAGGTTTCTCCGTTTGCTGGACGGGCTCGGCGCCGACGACGCCGCGGTCGACCGCGACTTGGACCGCGCTCGCGATGCCGAGCCTTCGCGTCGGCGCGCCGCGCTCGCGAAGCTGCGGCGCACGCTCGAGCCGGCCCGGGATCAGGTGCTGCGCCACCTCGCCTCGCCGCCGGGCGATCTCCGATTCGTGGTCGATCTTCGCGCCGCCGTGCGCTCGACGATCGCGTCGCAGCCCGCCGCGGCCGACCTCGCCGCGCTCGACGAGGACCTTCGCGCGTTCCTCGCGGCTCGGCTCGATGCGGGCGCGCTCGAGCTGCGGCGCCTCACGTGGTCCGACTCGGCATCGCTGCTGGAGCGCCTCGCGCGCTCGGAAGCCGTGCATGCCGTCCGCGGCTGGTTCGATCTGAAGGACCGGCTCGACGACGACCGGCGCGTATACGCGTTCTTCCACCCGGCGCTGCCGGGTACGCCGCTCGCGTTCACCGAGGTCGCGCTCACCGAGGATCTGCCGGCGTCGATCCGCTCCATCCTCAACCAGGACGCACCGCGCGTCGACGCGGCGTCGGCGCGCAACGCGACGTTCTACTCGATCTCGAACTGCGAGCCCGGGCTGACCGGAATCCCGTTCGGCAACACGTTGATCAAGCGCGCCGTCGAACAGCTACAGCACGAGCTTCCGCGCATCCGAACGTTCGCGACGCTTTCACCCGTGCCGGGGTTTGCGGCGTGGATCCGTTCGCTGGGCGACCGCGTCGCCGAACCCGTTCGCGCGGCGCTCGCGACGCCCGGCTGGCAGCGCGACGCCGCAGCGTCGGCGGCGGTGCGCGAGCCGCTGCTGCGGCTGGTCGCGCGCTACCTGCTCGACGCGAAGCGCGCGGACGGCGCACCGTCCGATGGCGTCGAACGCTTTCACATCGCGAACGGCGCGCTGATCGAACGCGTGAACTGGCTCGGCGACACGACGCCACGCGGCCTCGAGCAATCGTTCGGCATCATGGTGAACTACCGCTACGCGCTGGACCGCTACCCCGCGAACCAGCTCGCATACGCGTCCAGCCGCGCGATCGACGCGAGCCCGTCGGTCCGCGCGCTCGCCGGCGCCGATACGACGCCGCTCACCGACGAGGCGCCGCCGGCGCTCTCGCGTCGCGCCGCGTTTTCGACGGCGATCCGCAGCGTCACCGACCGCGCGCGGAAAGCGCTCTCACGCAGCGCCGCTCGCGCGTAGCGATCAGCTGGTCCCCTTCACTGCCCCGTAGGGCCGGGTTTCGGGCCGCAGCCGTTGTTCGGCGCGTCCTGCGGCTGCGTTGACGTGAGGCCGAACATCAGCGGATAGAACGACGTGCCGTCCGTCATGTACTGGCCCGTCACCGAGAGCGTCTGCCCCGGTGCGAGGCCCCACCCTTTGACGAGATAGCGCTGCGACGGATCGCTGACGCACTTCACTTGCGTCGGTGCGGGATCGCCGGTGAACCACATCGTCGTCGTCACGCCGCCGTTCGCGCCGGGTTGTTCGTAGAGGTAGACGTTCTGCGGCGTCGCGGTCGGGTTCGAGAGCTGCAGCGCGACGTTGCGCAGCACGCCGTAGTCGCCCGCGAGCGGCGCGCGCTGACCGGCGGCCGCGACGTCGGCCGCGCGCAAGTTCGGAAACGCGGGCTGACCATTGGCGAAGTACCGAACGCCGACCGCGAACGGCTGCGGTTCGGGCCCGCCGGCCGCGAAGGTCAGCGCGATCGGCGGAACGTTCGTCAGCGCGAACTCGCCGCGGCGATAGTGTCCGTCGCTCGGATGTTCCGGTTGGCCCAAGAACTGCGCGGGATCGACGCCGCTGCTCGCGGCGACGACCGACACGTCGACGCCCGGTCCGTCGAGCACGCGCACGTCGTAGATCGCGGCGTCCAGCTGTGCGGGCAGCATCGGTCCCGCACCGAGCGGCAGCAGATACGGCGCGCCGGGCGCGACGGTCGCGACGAAGCTCTCCTGGCTCGCATGTTCGAGCATGTAGCGCAGCGTCGAGACGTGACCGACGTACGGAAACGCGTCCGACGGCCCCGCCGCCGCGCCGAGCACCTGCACCTGTGATGCGCCGGTCGTCGGCGCGAGCGCGAGATACAGCTGCCTGCGCGGTCCGGCGCCGTCGACGTGGTACGCGTACACGCGCGCCGGCCGTGTCACATCGATCGTGCCGTGGAACAGCACGCCGTCGTCGAGCGCTCCGAGCGTCTCCGGGTCGTCGCTGTAGAACAGCACGATCGGATCGAGCTGCGGCAATGACGCCACCGCGATGTGCGCGGTCGTCGTGCCGCTCACGTCGACCGACTGATCGTTGCCGTGCAGCGTGACGGACGCGGAGACGATCGCCATGTCGCCGGCATGGAGCGGTCCGAGCGGCGCGCCGCCGGCGTACTGCGCGTCGTTCTCTTGCAGCAGGTGCGTCGCGTTCACGCCGGCCGTCGCGCCGGGGCGCAGTTGCGCGACCTGCGCAATCGCGTCCGCAAGGCGTCCCGACACGAACTGCGGCGACGCGGTGTTCGCGAGCGAGAGCGTGACGTCGTTCGGGACGACGCCGGCCGGCGGACCGACGAGGACGTTCACCGTGGCGCTGTCGCCCGACGTGTCGGCGATGGTGATCGTTCCGCGCCCGTTCGTGCGGCCGGTGATCGTGAGCGTGCGCGCGATGGGATCGTAGTCGGCGTCGGCGCCGCTGAACGACGGCGACACGGTGAGCGGTCCGGTCCCGCCGCTGACGTGCACCACGACGGTCGCGCCGGGCACGACGCCGACTCGCGAGCGGTCGACGTGGATCGGCACCGGCAGCACCCGCCGGCGGCGACGGGCTCGGGCTCGCGTACGGCCCAGGCGTCGCGAGACGGGGCCGGGGACGACGGCGCCGGGGACACCGACGCCGGAACGGGCGGGGGAGGCGGCGGCGGAAGACCTTGCGCAGCGACCGCCGCCGGTACCACCACGAGGAAGGCCAGCGCAGCGAGCCGGCCCAGCGCGAACGTCATCCCGCCCATCGCGCACACCTTCCGGCGCGGCCGTCCCGCGTTCCGCTCGGCTCGGCTCCGGGCGCGAGCGGAAACGATCCGGCCGCGCGCGGGTCGAATGAGAGGCACCGTGCTGAGCGCGTTTCACCCGCTCGTCGCCGATTGGTTTGCCGATCGGTACGGCGAGCCGACCGAGCCGCAAGTCCAGGGCTGGCCGCTGATTCGCGCCGGCCACGACGTGCTGGTGTCCGCGCCGACGGGCTCGGGGAAGACGCTCGCCGCGTTCACGCTGTGCCTGGACGATCTCGTCCGGCGCGCGTCGGACGGCACGCTGGCCGGCGACACGTTCGTCGTCTACGTTTCGCCGCTCAAAGCGCTGACGAACGACATTCGCAAGAACCTCGAGACGCCGCTCGCCGAGCTGAACGCTCGCGCCGTGGAGCGCGGCATCCCGCTCGCGCCGATCCGCACGGCGACGCGCACGGGCGATACGACGCAGGCCGAGCGCGCGAAGATGCTGCGGACGCCGCCGCACGTGCTCGTCACGACGCCGGAATCACTCTTCATCCTGCTGACCGCGGAACGCTCACGCGCGCTGTTCGCGCGCGTGCGGACGGTGATCGTCGACGAGATCCACGCGATGGCCGCCGACAAGCGCGG
The DNA here is from genome assembly GCA_963841685.1 of Vulcanimicrobiota bacterium. GTDB lineage: Bacteria > Vulcanimicrobiota > Vulcanimicrobiia > Vulcanimicrobiales > Vulcanimicrobiaceae > Vulcanimicrobium. The sequence goes on along the minus strand of CAWJDU010000001.1, from coordinate 416,119 downwards.
CGCGCACCTCGCGCTGAGCCTCGCTCGGCTCGACGAGCTCGTGACGCGCGCGGGCAACCCGCGGCCGCAGCGCATCGGGCTCTCCGCGACGGTGCGGCCGCTCGACGCCGTCGCCGCGTTTCTGAGCCCGCACGCGAAGGTCGTCGACGTCGGCCATCGCCGCGCGATGACGCTCGCGGTCGAGGTGCCGTCGGACGAGCTCAGCTGCGTCGCGAGCAACGAGATGTCGGGTGAGATCTACGATCGGGTCGCCGAGCTCGTACGCGCGCACCGCACGACGCTGGTCTTCGTCAGCACGCGGCGCATGAGCGAACGCGTCACGTTCGGCCTCACGCAGCGGCTCGGCGAGGGCGTCGTGATGCCGCACCACGGCAGCCTCGCGCGGGAGCTGCGCTTCGAGGCGGAAGACCGGCTGAAGAAGGGCGAGCTGAAGTGCGTCGTCGCGACCGCTTCGCTCGAGCTCGGCATCGACATCGGCTCGATCGATCTCGTCGTGCAGCTCGGTTCGCCGCGCTCGATCGCCGTCGCGCTTCAGCGGATCGGCCGCTCCGGTCATTGGGTCGGCGCGAAGCCCGAAGGCCGTCTGTTCGCGACGACGCGCGACGAGCTGCTCGAGTGCGCCGCGCTCGTGCGCGCAATGCGCACGGGCGCGATGGACGCGCTCACGATCCCGACCTCGCCGCTCGACATCCTCGCGCAGCAGATCGTCTCCGCGTGCTCGGCGGACGATTGGGACGTCGACGGGCTGTACGCGCTCGTGCGGTCGACGTATCCGTTTCGCGACCTTGCGCGCAAGGACTTCGACGACGTCGTCACGATGCTGGCGGACGGCGTCGCGACGTCGCGCGGCCGCAGCGGAACGTACCTGCACTTCGATCGCGTCAACGGCCGGCTGCGCGGACGCCGCGGCGCGCGAATGGCCGCGATCACGTCCGGCGGCGCGATCCCCGAGACGGCGAGCTACAACGTGGTCGTCGAGCCGGACGGACACGTCGTCGGCACGCTCGACGAGGACTTCGCCGTCGAGAGCATGGCCGGCGACATCTTCCTGCTCGGCACGACGTCGTGGCAGATTCGGCGCGTCGAACCCGGCGTCGTGCGCGTCGCGGACGCGCACGGCGCGCCGCCGTCGATCCCGTTCTGGAACGGTGAAGGTCCGGGCCGCACGATCGAGCTCTCGCACGCCGTCGGCGCGCTGCGGGCGGAGATCGACGCGCGTGACGACGCGGCCGCGCAGGCGTGGCTGGTCGACGAATGCGGTCTCGACCGCGGCGGCGCGGAGCAGGCGGTTGCGTACGTCCGCGCCGGCAAAGCGGTGCTCGGCACGGTGCCGACGCACACGACGGTCGTCGCCGAGCGGTTCTTCGACGAGGCCGGCGGCATGCAGCTGATCCTGCACACGCCGTTCGGCGCGCGCATCAACCGCGCGTGGGGACTCGCGCTGCGCAAGAAGTTCTGCCGCTCGTTCAACATCGAGCTGCAGGCGGCGGCGACGGACAACGGCATCTGTCTCTCGCTCAGCGACCAGCACGCGTTCCCGCTGGAAATCGTATGGGAGTACGTGAAGTCGGCGAGCGTCGAGTCGACGCTCACGCAGGCGATGCTGGCCGCGCCGATGTTCGGTGCGCGCTGGCGCTGGAACGCGACGCGCGCGCTCGCCATCCTGCGCATGCGGGGCGGGAAGAAGGTCGCGCCGCAGCTGCAGCGGATGCGCGCGGAAGACTTGCTCGCGTCGTGCTTCCCCGACGCCGCCGCGTGCGCGGAGAATCTCACCGGGCCGATTCGCATCCCGGACCACGTGCTCGTCCGCGAGACGATCGACAACTGCCTGCGCGAGGCGATGGACCTCGACGGGCTGATCGAGGTGCTCCTGCGCGATCGAAGGCGGCGCGATTGGAACGCGTGCGGTCGACACGCCCGAGCCGTCGCCGTTCTGCCACGAGATCCTCAACGCGAACCCGTACGCGTACCTCGACGACGCGCCGCTCGAGGAGCGCCGCGCGCGCGCCGTCACCCTGCGGCGTACGACCCGCACGGACGGCGAAAACGGCGCCGGCGTGCTGGATGCCGCCGCGATCGCCGAGGTGAGCGAATCGGTGTGGCCCGTCGTGCGCGATGCCGACGAGCTGCACGACGCGCTCGACACGCTGATCGTGCTGCCGCCGGTCGCGGAATGGACGGCGTGGTACGACGAGCTCGTCGCGCAACGCCGCGCGACGACGGTGCAAGACGGCGAACGCCGCTTCTGGACGTGCGCCGAGCGGCTCGACGTCGCGCGCTCCGCATTTCCCGCGGCGTCCATCGCGCCGGACGTCGCGGCGGTGCCGCTCATCGCAGCCCGTGCCCGCGACGCGCGAAGGTGCGCTCGTCGAGGTGCTGCGCGGCTGGCTGGAATCGTGCGGTCCGGTGACGGCCGCGGTGCTCGCCGAGCGGTTCGGCGTCGACGCGTCGAGCGTCGAACTGGCACTGGCGCATCTGGAAACCGAAGGGCAGCTGCTGCGCGGCCGCTTCACCGGCGGCGACGACGAGCAGTGGTGCAACCGCCGCGTTCTCGCGCGCATCCATCGGCTGACGCTGGGAAGGCTGCGGCGCGAGATCGAGGCCGTCAGCACGGCGGACTACGTGCGCTTCTTGTACCGCTGGCAGCACGTCGCGCCGTCGTCGCGGCTCCACGGCATCGACGGCACGCTGCAGATCATCAAGCAGCTCGAGGGCTACGAAATTCCCGCCGCCGCGTGGGAAGCGTCGATCCTGCCCGCGCGTATCGCGCGCTACAAGCGCGAGTATCTCGACCAGCTGTGCTACTCGGGTGAGGTGATGTGGGCACGGCTCTCGCCGCATCCCGCGCTCGCGCAGGACGAGCCTTCGACCCTTCGACAAGCTCAGGACAGGCTGAGCTCAGGACAGGCTGCGGAGCGCACGCGCCGCATCCGCCCGACGAAGCTGGCGCCGATCGCGCTGCTCAAGCGCGAGGACGCGGAGTCGCTGATCGTCGCGCGCGACGGCGAGGCGAACGCCGCACTCTCGCACGCGGCGCACGACGTGCTCGACGAGATCGCGCGCCGCGGCGCGCCGTTCTTCGCGGACATCGTGCGCGGCACGAAGCGGCTGCCGTCCGAAGTCGAGGAGTCGCTGTGGCAGCTCGTCGCCGCGGGCCTCGTCACCGCCGACGGCTTCGACGCGCTGCGCTCGCTCATCGACGCGAAGCGCCGGCTCGGCGAGAAGGGACTGCGTGCGCGACCGCGTTCGTCGAGCGGACGCTGGACGCTGCTGCGGTCCGAGACGGGCCGCATCGATCCGGAACGTTTCGCGCGCCGGCTGCTCGAGCGCTGGGGCGTCGTGTTCCGCGACGTCGCGCGGCGCGAGACGCTCGCGCCGCCGTGGCGCGAGCTGCTCGTCGCGCTTCGCCGCATGGAAGCGCGCGGCGAGATTCGCGGCGGCCGCTTCGTCGCGGGCTACGTCGGCGAGCAGTTCGCGCTGCCGGACGCGATCGAAGCGCTCCGCGCGGCGCGTCGCAGCGGCGACGACGGCGAGACGATCGAGGTCTCGGACTTCGACCCGCTGCGCATCGTGAAGAGCCTCACGGGCGGCGCGGTGCCGAACCGCTGCACGCGGCATCGTAGCCCGCGCATGCGATGACAACGTCCGCCGGCAGCGTGCGCACGAAGCATGCCGCGCCGAGATGGACCGCGGAGCGCGTCGTCTCGCGCGACGAAGCCCAGGCGCTCATCGCCGCGCAATTTCCGGACGTTCGCGAGCGCGCACGTCGAGCCGTTCGGCAACGGCTGGGACAACACCGCGTACCTGGTCGACGGCGCGTACGTCTTTCGCTTTCCGCGCCGCGCGATCGCCGTGCCGCTCATCGAGCGCGAGATCGCGATCCTGCCGTCGCTCGCCGCCGCGCTGCCTGCTCCCGATTCCCGCGCCCACGCTTCGCGGGTACGCCGTGCGGCGGCTATCCGTGGCCGTTCGCCGGCTATCCCGTATCTCGCCGGAACGACCGTGTGCGCACTGCCCGGCGCGCTGGGCGGCACACGGCTCGCGCGCGAGCTCGGGGGATTTGTGCGCGCGCTGCATGCGCTCGATCCCGGCGGACGCGGTCGAGCGCGGCTTGCCGCGCGACGAGATCGGCCGGCTCGAGCACCCGCGCCGCTTCGACATCGCGCGCGACCGGCTGGAGTTCGTGCGCGCGTCGGGCGCGGACGTCGATCCGGGGCCGCTGCTCGAGCAGATGGCCGCCGATCGCGCCGCGCGCGGACGAGGGCGATGCGCGGATCGTGCACGGCGATCTCTACGCGCGCCATGTTCTGCTCGCCGGCGACGGTGCGCTCGCGGGCGTGATCGACTGGGGCGACGTGCACGTCGGCGACCCCGCGCTCGACCTCGCGGTGGGCGATCTGATCTTCACGCCGGCCGATCGCGCGGCGTTCTTCGCGGCGTACGGCGACATCGGCGAGCGCACGCGACTCCGCGCACGGTACCGCGCGATCTACCATGCCGCGCTCGTCGCCGACTACGGCACGCGGATCGGCGATGCCGCGCTCGTATGCGCCGGCGTCGTCGGCGCTCGCGCGCATCGCCGCGCACGCTCGCGTAGCGGACGCGAAGGGACGCGTGCAGCGCGTTCGGGAATGCGCCCGGCATGCGGAGCGTTCGCCTCGGCCGTACCGGGCTGAAGGTCTCGGAGATTTGCCTCGGCACGATGACGTTCGGGCTGCAGACCGGACCGCGACGAGTCGTTCGCGATCATGGACGCCGCCGCCGATGCGGGCGTCGACTTCATCGACGTTGCGGACGTCTATCCGGTCGGCGGCACGCTGGAGACCGTCGGGCGGACGGAGCAGATCGTCGGCGCATGGATGCGCGGCAAGCGCGACCGGTTCGTCGTTGCGACGAAGGTCTACAATCCGATGGGGCCGGGGCCGAACGACCGCGGCAATTCGCGCCGCCACGTGATCGACGCGTGCGACGCGTCGCTCCGGCGTCTCGGCACGGAGTTCATCGATCTGTACTACATCCATCGCTGGGACGCCGAGACGCCGATCGGCGAGACGCTCGCGGCGTTCGACGACTTGCGGCGCGCGGGCAAGATCCGGTACGCGGGCTGCAGCAACATCGCGGCGTGGCAGCTGATGTCGTCGCTGTGGACCGCGGAGCGCGCGCGCACGGTCCGCTTCGACGCGGTGCAGCCGCGCTACAACCTGCTGTACCGGCAGATCGAAGCGGAACTCTTGCCGGCCGCGCAAGCGCACGGCGTCGGCGCGGTCGTGTTCAACCCGCTGGCGGCCGGCGTGCTGACGGGAAAATACAAGCCCGGTGAGGCGCCCCGCGAAGGCACGCGCTTCTCGCTCGGCACCGCCGCAACGCTCTATCGTCAGCGCTACTGGCAGGACGAGCAGCTGGAAGTCGTCGCGCGTCTCGCCGACGACGTCGCGTCGCGCGGAAAGCACATCACCCACGTCGCGCTGCGATGGGTGCTCGAGCAGCCCGGCGTGACGGCGGCGATCGTCGGCGCGAGCCGCGCGGATCAGCTCCGTGATTCGCTGCGCGCGCTCGACGTCGACCTCGACGACGCCGACCGCCGCGCGTGCGACGAGGCGTGGTACGCGCTGCCGCGCAGACGGCCGGAGGACGAGCGATGACGACCTTCGCCGCGTTCTGGCGCCACGGGAGCAACGTGCTCCTCGCGGTCGCCGCGGTCGCGCTCATCGCGCCGTTCGCGCTCCGCGTGCTGGCCTTCGGCGTCGCATCGCTCGCGCGCGATCGCAATCGGCGCGCTCGTGTTCTTCGTGTCGGAGTACACGACGCATCGTTTCTTGCTGCACGCGCCGCCGTCGAAGCAGCCGTTCGTATTGCGGCTGCAGCACCGGCTGCACTACGATCACCATCTCGATCCGGCGAAGCTCGGCCTGCTGTTCCTGCCGCCGTGGTTCGTCGTTCCCGTCGCGGCGCTGACGCTCGCGATCGACGTCGCGATCACGCGCACGTGGAGCACGAGCGCCGCGCTGCTCCTCGGCAGCGTCCTCGGGCTGCTGTGGTACGAGTGGGTGCACTACGTCGCGCACATTGCGTTCGTGCCGCGCACGCCGTTCGGGCGCTGGATCAAGAAGTACCACCTGCGGCACCACTTCAAGAACGAGCGCATGGGGTTCGGTGTCACGAACCCCGCGATGGACGTCGCGTGGCGCACGTACGCGCGCGCCGACGACGTCGATCGTACCGGCACGACGCGCGTGCTGTTCCCGCAGTAGACGCGTCGAGCGCGAACGGCGTGCAGTATCGTCTTTTCGTCGTCGTGGGCATCGCCTTGGCCGTCGCGTCGGGCCTCGGCGCTACGCACGCTACGGGGCTGCCGGCCGGCGCGGCCGTCGTCACCGATCCGTGTCCTCGCGCACAGGCCGTGCCGGACGCCCTGCGCTTGCCGTCCGTCGTACCGCCCGGCGAACCGGTCGCGATCGAGAAGACGATGCTCGCGTACCTTCGGTCGTACCGCTATCGTGAGCTCGGGTGGTGCGTCGACAAGTACGTGCGCGACACCGGACCGTACGTGCACGGACAGTACTACGGGACGCATCCCGCGGTGCGCATCTACTACTCGCCGGAGATGATCGCGTGGCTGCGCGGCGGGCGCCGCGGCGTGCCCCGCGACGGCGCGGTCATGATCAAGGAGCAGTATCCGCCGCCGGCCGCGATCTACGACGGGCGCGGCGAGAACGCGTTGCTGCCGACGGACTGGACGGTGATGGTGCGCCGTTCATCGGCGTCGCGCGACGGCTGGTTCTGGGCCGAAGTGTACGCGACGCCGCCGATGACGTTCGGCGGCACGCAGTATCCGAACGCCGGGTTCGGGCTGTACTGTCTGCGCTGTCATGCGTCGGCGAACATCGCGTCGACGTTCGCGGCGACGGACAACATCCGCGGGTTCGCCGGCGAACCGATCACGTACAAGGTCGACGACTCCTGGCGCACGCCCCGGCCGGCGCCGGCCGCAGCGCGCACGCCGGCGCTCGCCGTGCGGGGCCAAGCCGAACCCGAGCACGAGAAGAATGCGGCGCATCCGCCGATCGTCTCGCACGCGGTACCCATCGCGATCCAGACGTTTCCGGCGGAGCCGCTGGACGATCGCGGCACGAGCCCGCACGACGCGATGCCGCCCGAGTTCATGACATCCAGCCAGTGCATGGGCTGTCACAGCGCATCGTCCGGGCCGCCGGCCGGGCCGCTGATGTGGCTCACTCCGCCGCCGTCGTCCACGCCGCCGCCCTCGCCGCCGCCGGGACCGGCCGGCGTGAACGTCTCGGAGTACGGCGAGTGGCGGTGGTCGCCGATGGGCCTCGCGGGGCGCGATCCCGTGTTCTTCGCGCAGCTCGAGAGCGAGCTCGCGTACGTCGCGTCGATCCCGAACGCGAGGATCGCCGGCGATCGTCCGGCGCGCACGCGCGCGACGCTGCAGCAACAAGTCGTCGACACGTGCATGCGCTGCCACGGCGTGATGGGCAAGCGTACCAACGAGATCGAGCACGGTCCGAACGCGCACTTCTCGCTGCGCTGGGTGTTCGCGGCGAAGCCGGGCACGCCGGAGTTCCACCTCGGCGGGCTCGCGCGCGACGGCATCAGCTGCACGGTGTGCCATCACATCACGCAGACGCCCGAAGAGTCGCGCTCGCTGGCGTTCGTGCTGAAGAACCGCAGCACGGGTCTGTTCTCCGTCGGACGTCCCGACCGGCTGCAGGGACCGTTCAAGGACGACGTGCTTGCCGTGCACCCGATGAACGCATCGCTCGGCGCGAAGCCGGTGTTCTCGGCGCTCGCGACGTCGGCGCGCCTCTGCACGAGCTGTCACAGCATCGACTTGCCCGTCGTCGACGCGCCGGACAAGATCCATCCCGTCACCGCGTCGATGGCGCACGGTATCGAGCAGAACACGTACGTCGAGTGGGTCAACAGTCAGTACCAGACCGAGTACAAGCCGAAGCCGGGCGTCGCGCGGTCGTGCGAGGACTGCCACATGCAGTCCGCCGTCGACAACGACCGTTTGGGCCTGCACGTGCCGCGCGTGCAGACGCAGATCGCGCTCGTGCAGGACCAGACGTATCCGCAGTCCGAGCATCGCGCGCCGCTCGACGGCATCGACGTGCGCTACCGCACGAAGGGATTCGCGCGCCACGAGCTTCTCGGCCTCAACGCGTTCCTGCTGCGCACGTTTCAGACGAACTCCGACGCGCTCGGCGTACGGCTCAACGATTACATGTCCGGCTCGTCGACCGACCTCGACGACGCGATCGGCAACGTCGTGCGCCAAGCACGATACAAGACGGCGACGGTCGATCTGACGTCGCGCGTCGAGAACGGCACGCTGATCGCGAACGTCGGCGTGACGAACGAGACGGGACACCGGTTTCCGAGCGGCGTCGGCTTCCGGCGCGCCTGGATCGAGCTGCAGGTTCTCGCGCCGGACGGCACGATCGTCTGGGCGTCCGGGATGACGAACGCGAACGGCGAGATCGTCGACGGCGCGGACACGGCGCGCGTGCTGCCGACCGAGTACTTCACGCGCGGCGCGGACGGCAAGCAGCGGTATCAGCCGCATTTCGACGAGCGGCACCCGGTCACGCGCACCGACGAAGCGCAGATCTTCGAAGAGCTCGCGCGGGACCGCGAGGGCGACCTCACCGAGAGCTTCATCCGCCGCGACGCGCACGTCAAAGATAACCGTCTGTTGCCGAAGGGCTGGCGCAAGGACGGTCCGCCGGGGATCGTGCTGCCGAAGAATTGGCTCGACGCGACGCGGCCGGTCGGCGCATACGTCGCGAACGACCCGAACTACGCGAACGGCAAGGGGCGTGCCGTCACGACATACCGGATTCCGCTGCGGACGGCTCGCGAGCCGTCGTCGCTGCGGGTCGTCGCGACGCTCTGGTATCAGTCGTGGGAACCGGCGTTCCGTCGCGCTCGGACATCGGGAACCGGACCCGCCGCAGCACGCTTGCGCGTGCTGCTGGCGAACCTCAAGCTGGACGGAACGCCGATGGCGGCCTGGAAGCTCCAGATCGCCACGGCGTCGCGGTCACTCTCGGATCAGCGGTAGGTCTGGCGCGACTGGAAGCAGTCGCGGCAATAGACCGGCTTGTCGCCGCGCGGCTGGAACGGCACTTCGGCCACCTTGCCGCAGGCGCTGCACGTGGCCTGGAACATCTCGCGCTGCTGACGGCCTCCGCCGTATCCGCCGCCCGAGTAGGACGCGCCGCCGCCGCCGCCACCACCGCCGGCGCCACGCTGCGCCTTACGCGCCGCGCGGCAGTCCGGGCAGCGGTTCGGCTTGTTCGTGAAGCCCTTCGCGGCGAAGAACTCTTGTTCGCCCGCCGAGAACGTGAAGGGTGCGTTGCAGTCAGTGCAATTCAGGGTTTCGTCAGTGTACATCGATTACAGAACTCCGGCGTCGGAGGAAGTGAAGACGTGCGATGTACCTGAACCGGGAGAACGCCTGAGCGCCAGACCACGCGGGAACATACTCGTACTCTCAGCCGGACGAACGACGCCTCTGGGCGTCCGGCTCGATCACTCTAACACACTCCGGCACGAAATGGTGCCCCGGCGCAACGTAAGGACCGCGTAAGGACGGGTACGAGCTTGCCACGATGGTCCAGCTGCACGAGCTCGCGGCACTGATCGCCCACCTGGGCGCCCCGCACCTCGAGCAAATGACGGTCCGCACCGGCGGCCCGTCGCAGCTCCTCGTGCACTGGGGTTGCGGCTGTACCGCAATGGGGACGCCCGCCTTGGAGGATGAGCGTACGAGCGTGCGGTGGTCTCGCTGCGAGCACCATGCCGGCGCCGAGGCCGTCGTGCCGGGCTAGTCGTCCCGGTCCCGCGCGATGACGTAGTCCCACGCGAACCCCGCCGCGACTCCAACCATTCCGAACACGATCGCACCGACCAGCATGACGTTCTTCGCAACCGCGAGCGACGCCGTGAAGTTCGGTTGCGCCGGCGCGCCGGCGCGGCGGAAACGGCATTCGGAAGCGAATCGGCAACGCGGGTCGAACGGGACGCCCAACGCACACATCGCCCGTAAGGAGACCCCATTCCGCCTCCAAAACGAAAACGCGGCGGCGGCAAGAAGCGCCGTGAACCGCTCGCGCCGGTCGTCAAAGAAGACACGCTGAGCCTCGTCGGCCGCGTCGTCGAAACGTTTCCCAGCTCCACGTTCAAAGTCGAGCTCGAGAACGGGCACACGATCCTCGCGAGCCTCGCCGGACGCTTGCGGCGGTTCCGCATCCGGATCACGCCCGGCGACGATGTCGACGTCGAGCTGTCGCCGTACGATCTGACGCGCGGCCGCATCACGTACCGCCGGCAAGGACGAAACGCATAAAGCGCGTCGCGGCGCTGGTTGCGCTGTTCGTCGTCGCCGTCGCGGCGGCGTGGTGGTTCACGACACGCTCGCAGACCGGGAGCGTCGGCACGTCGATCGACGTCTACTACACGAAGGCGGACGGCACGACGCTCGTTCCGTGGACGCTGTCGCTCAAGAGCGGGGCCGATCGGCGCAGCGCCGGCTTCTTCGCGGCGACGCAGTGCGTCGCCGGGCCGCCGCCCGGCATCGACGCCGTGCGTTTCCCGGCGGGAACGCGCGTGCTGGCTTTCGACGTTCAGGGATCAACCGCAGACGTCGATATCTCGAAAGAGGTCGCGAGCTCCGCCGAAGGCGGTTTCGCCGAATCGGCGGAGTTCAAGGCGCTCGTCTGGACGCTCACGCAACCGCAGCTCGGCTTCGACTCGGTGCGCGTGCGGATCGACGGTGCGCGCGTCGCAACGCTTCCCGGAGGACACCTCGAGCTCGATGAACCGCTCTCGCGTTCGAGTTTTTGAGATCGTCACGACCGCCGCGCTCATCGCGGCGATGGTCACCGGCGCGCGGGCGCAGGAGCGTCCGCCCACCTTCTGGTTCCAGGGGACGCGGCTCGTGTTCGAGCATGCCGTCTCGACGCAAGGCGACATCGCGGTCAGCACGCGCGATCCGGGCCTGCGCCGGTTTCTCGACCGGCTCGGCGCGACGGTGTCGTTCGATCCGCACCAGCGGTTCGCGATCGTCACGGCGCAAGACCGCCGCACGGTCGTCTTCGAGCTGAACGACTCCAGCTACACCGTCGCCGGCGTGCGCGCGGTCGCCGCGTTCGCGCCGTGGCTCGACGGCGACGACGTCGTGCTGCCGTTGTACGCCCTCGCGCGCGCGCTCTACGTCGAGCCCGTGAGCGAACCGGGCGACGTCGTGCTGCAGCCGCGCATCGGCGCGCTCGACGTGCGAAGCGAGGGCGGGCGCACGATCGTCACGGTGCGCGGCGCGATGCCGCTCGTCACGACGACGTCGGCCGACACGGCCGATCGCATCGTGCTGTCCTTCGCGGGGCTCGGATCGTCGCTTGCGCCGGCACGCCGGCCGCAGGGCGGCGCCGTCGATACGATCGACGTCGCGGCCGGCGGATCGGTGCGCGTGCCGACGACGACGATCGCGATCGGCGGCATTCGCGGCACGGCGCATCACGTCGTCGCGTCCGGCTCGCCCGACGCGCTGAGCGTCGCGTTCGAGCCGTCCGCGGTCGCGCAGCAGCTGCCCTCACCGCAGCCGTTGCCGCTCGCATCGCCGCCCGCGGCGGAGTCCGTACCGCCGCTCGTCGTCGCCGGCCGATCCACGGTGACCGACGTCGCGCTCGAGCAAGGGCCGGGCGATGCGCTCGCCGTGCACGTCGCGCTGAGCGGCGCCACGACGTACGAATGGCACCGTCTCGCCGACGACCGCTGGTACGTCGATCTCGCGAACACGACCCTGACCGGCCCCGGCCGCGACGAGCAGCCGCAGTTCGGCGCGGTGCAGTCCGTGCGGATCCGCCAGCAGGGGTCATCGGACGCGCCCGTCGTCCGCATCGCGTTCACGATGACGGCACAGCAGCGTGTCGAGCTCGATCCGAGCGACACGGGCTTGACGATCACGGTCTTCACCGACCCTGCGGTCGATCTCGCGCGCTCCGGCGTGGGCCGCACCGGCGGTGCGCCCGTCGTCGCGAGCGGCGCGACGCCGGAACCGGCGGCGTCGCCGACGAGCGGACCGTGGAAGTACGGCAGCGGAACGAAGATCATCGTGATCGATCCCGGCCACGGCGGAGCCGACGCGGGGACGCAGCACAACGGGCTCACCGAGAAGGCGCTCACGCTCGACATCGCCGAACGGCTGCGCGCGCTGCTCGTCGCGCAAGGGTGGACCGTCCGCATGACGCGCGACACGGACGTCGATCCGGTCAGCCAGGCGAACCTCGCGAAGATGCACGCGGACGGCAAGCCGAACGCCGACGACCGCGCATATCTGCAGACGCGCTGCGACGTCGCGAACGACGTCAACGCGCGCCTGTTCATCAGCGTGCACATCAACGCCGCTCCGGTCGAGAGCGCGCACGGGACGACGTTCTACTGGTACAAGCCGCAGGACGCATCGTTCGCGCAGGCGCTCGAGAAGAGCGTGATCCCGATTGCGGGCACGTTCGATGACGGCACGCGGCACGAGAACTTCTACGTCGTGCGGCACACGACGATGCCGGCGGTGCTGATCGAGACGGCGTTCGTCACGAACCCGGGCGACGCCGACGCTGCTGCGTCAGCCCTCGTTCTTGCAGAACGTCGCGCAGGGCATCGCGAACGGGGTCAAGGCGTATGCCGGCTCGCCGAGCGCGAACACGGTGAGTCAGCAATAGTGCTCGGCCTGTACGACTCCGGCCTCGGCGGCCTCACGGTGCTCGCCGCGCTGCGCGAGGCCGGCGTCGATCAGGACGTCGTCTACTTCGCCGACCACGCCCACTTGCCGTACGGCGACAAGACGGACGCGCAGCTGCACGGCTTCCTCGCGGAGAACCTCGCGCTGCTCGGCGGGCTCGACGTCGATGCCGTGGTCGCGGCGTGCAACACGAGTTGCGCCGTCGCGCGCAACCACGGTTGGCCGCCGTCGGCATTCCCGGTGCTCGACCTGATCGGGTCGGCGGGGCGCGCGCTCGCGCGCACGCCGCATCGGCGCATCGCGGTCGTTGCGACGGCCGCAACGGTTCGCGCGGGTGCGTACGCGGCGGCGATCGCCGAGCACGCGGCCGCACGTGCGCGTCGATGAGATCGCCGCGCCGCGCCTCGTGCCGCTCGTCGAAGGCGGCGACGCGGAGACGGAGACCGCGCGCGACGCCGTGCGCGAGATCACGGACGCGCTCGCGCCGGACGTCGACGCGCTCGTCTACGGCTGCTCGCACTTCCCGCTGCTCGACCGCTGGTTCGCGGACGCGCTGCCCGCGCGCGTCGAGCGCATCGATCCGGCGCGCGCGCAAGCCGCCGCGGCGAAGCAGCTCGTCGCGCGCCTCGGCCTCCCGCCCGGCACGTCGTCGACGACGTTCTACACGAACGGCGATCCCGACGCATTCGAACGCGGCGTGCGCCGCTGGACCGGCGACGCCGGCGTTCGAGTCACAGCGCTCGTCGCGAGATAACGGCGCATCGTTCCAGCGTCGTCCTCGTCGTCGTCGTCGCTCCCGTGTCACCCTGAGCTCGTCGAAGGGTGCGCGACGATCCTCACCGATCGAGCCGCGGCTCTTGCGGTGAGCATGCTCTCTCACCCTTCGACGGGCTCAGGGTGACGACGACGGCTCAGCGCCCGGTCACGCGCTGGACCATCTTGTACACGATCGAAACCTGCGTGCCGGCCTTGAGCGCGTAGTTCTCGTCGTCGTAGCCCCACCAGTCCCAACAGCCTTGAGGGTTGTACGGCACGGTCGCGGACTTGACCGCGTACGGATAGAGCACGACGACGTGGTTGCGATCCGCCCACTCGTCGATGCCCGACTCGGTGACGAACTTCGTGCCGATGTCCGACTGCGTCTGGAGACAGCCGTGGAACGCCACGAGCAGGCCGCACGTCGCGCCTTGCGCGCAGTCGCGCGGCACGAAGACGTAGCCGTTCGTGTCCATCGAGTTGCCCGCGCTCGCGCCGAACGCGGTCTGGTCGAAGTTGATGAGCGAGCCTTGCAGCGTACCGCCGCTGCGCGGCGCGAGCGTGCCGTAGAACGCGCTCATCCAGACCGCTTCCGAGTCGTACGTCGCGCCGCCCGACGTGCACGCGATCATGAACGGTTCGCCGAGCGTCCCGCACGGCAGCTCGCCGTCCGGCGACTCCCAGCCGTGCTCCGCGGGGAACGCGTTGTCGTACCGCACGATGCGCGCGCCGTAGTGCTGGTATTCCGACTGCAGGTCGTTCATCGCGGCCTGCGCGACGACGGTGTCGCCGGCGCCGGACCACAGGTACACGGGCTTGCCGCGGAGGTTCGATTCCGGATCGATGTTGCCGAGCGCGGACTGCTCGTCGAGATACGTCTCCGACTGCGTGAGCTCCGGGGCGTAGAGCCCCTCGCCGCCGCACGACGCGAGCGCCTGCGCGGCCTGACCGAATCCGGAGCACCAGTACACGCCGCCGGCGTAGATCGCGGCGCCTTTGAACGTCGCGGAATGCGCGACGTCCATCTGCACCGCGAAGAAGCCGCCCGGACGAGATGCCGGCGACGAACACCTTCGCCGGGTCGATCGTATACTGTGCGAGCGCCGACACGGCAGCCGGCGTCGGCGTCGCGGTCGGCGTCGCGGTGGCACGCGGAGTCGCCGACGGGGACGCGCTCGCGCGCGGAGATGCGGACGCGCCAGGCGTCGGCGTGGGCGTCGCCGCGCCGAACGGCGTGTTCGAGAACGGCGTCGCCGACGAGCCTCCCCCGCCCGAGCACGCGACCAGCGCGCCTCCGGCAAGCGCGACGGCGAGTCCGGCGGAACGAGCGGCGATCACGTTCGGTCTTTACCGCGTTCGCCGGTCGGCTACACGACGTGGAAGAGGCGGAAGAAGAGCAGCGTCGTGCCGAGCGCGAGCAGCGTCCCCGCGACGACCTGCAGCACGGTATGCGCGCGCAAGTACACGCGCGACCAGCCCACCAGCGGGATCAGCACGTAGAACGGCGCGGGGCGCTGTCCGAAGAGCACGGTCAGCGCCACGAGCGGCGCGGTGATTCCGAGCGCGTGCGTCGAGATCTTCCAGTAGCGCGTGATCCACTGCACGACCAGCGCGCTCACGGCGTACGCCGCCATCGACGCCGTCATGATCGCGGGCGCGTGGATCGCCCACAGATCGACGGCGCCCAGCGCGTAGAAGATCACGAACGCGATGAACACGCGCTCGCGTTCCGCGCGGATCGACATGTCGAGATCGGAGATCCGGTCCGTCGCGTACAGGTAGAAGATGAACAGCATCGGCCCGATCGACATGAAGAACGCGCTGTTGAACAGCAGGATCCAGAAATCGGTGACGCCGTTCGACCGCACGTCGGCGAGAATGACGAACAGCGCCAGCGACGTGAGGAACGGATTGCAGACGGTCGAGATGATGCGGCCGACATCGGTCCACACCCGCTTGCGCACGCGCAGCGGGGTCGGCGCTAGGGGGACCTGCACGCGGACCGGGCTTTCGGGCGCAACCGTCGAACCCCCGCCCGATATGATCCTGGAGCGGATTGCAACCCCGGCCGACGTGAAACGCCTCAGCCGTCCCGAGCTCGATCAGCTCGCGGCGGAGATACGCCAGACGCTCGTCCGCGTCTGCGCCGCGAACGGCGGTCATCTCGCGCCGAACCTCGGCGTCGTCGAGCTGACGATCGCGCTGTTCCGTGTCCTCGACCTCACGCGCGACGCGATCGTGTGGGACGTCAGCCATCAGAGTTACGTGCACAAGCTCCTGAGCGGACGTGCGTCGCGTTTCGACACGCTGCGCCAAGGCGGCGGCATCAGCGGGTTCTCGATGCGCAGCGAGTCGGAGTTCGACGTCTTCGGCGCGGGACACGCGTCGACGTCGATCTCGGCGGCCCTCGGCATGGCGTCCGCGCGCGATCTGGCTCACCGCAGCGAGACGGTCGTCGCGATCATCGGCGACGGCGCGCTGACGGGCGGCCTCGCCTACGAGGCGATCAACAACGCGGGCCTGCTGAAGACGAACTTCATCGTCGTGCTCAACGACAACGAGATGTCGATCGCGCCGAACGTCGGCTCGATCGCCTCCTACCTCGGAACGCTGCGGTCGAAGCCGCTGTTCACGCGCGGCCGCGAGGTGCTCAAGGGCGTGCTCGATCACGTGCCGCTCGGCGTCGCCGCGCGCAAGGCGCTCTCGACGGCCGAGATCGCGGGCATGCGCTTCGCGCTCGCCGATCACAAGGCGCCGGTCATCTTCGAGGAGATGGGCTTCCGGTACATCGGCCCGATCGACGGTCACGACGTCGACACGCTGATCGACGTGCTGTCGAACGCGCGCAAGATCGACGGCCCCGTGCTGCTGCACGTCAAGACGGTGAAGGGCAAAGGCTATGACATCGCCGAGGACGACAGCCGCACGTTCCACGGCGTCGGACCCGGCGTGTACCATCCCGACGAAGGAAAGCTCGAGAAGAAAGCGTCGCGCCCGACGTTCGCGCAAGCGTTCGCCGACGCGCTGATCGCCGCGGCGCACCGCGACGAGCGCGTCATCGGCATCACGGCGGCGATGCCGGACGGCACCGGCCTCGCGAAGTTCGCGAAGGCATTCCCCGACCGGTACTTCGACGTCGGCATCGCCGAGGCGCACGCGGTGTGCTTCGCGGCCGGCGCGTCGACGCGGGGCGTCAAGCCGGTGTGCGCGATCTACTCGACGTTCCTGCAGCGCGCGTACGACCAGGTCGTGCACGACGTCACGATCCAGCAGCTGCCGGTCGTGTTCGCGCTCGACCGCGCCGGATTCGTCGGCGACGACGGGCCGACGCACATGGGCCTCTACGACATCGCCTACCTGCGCACGCTGCCCGGCATGACGATCATGGCGCCGCGCAGCGAAGCGGAAGTGCAGCCGATGCTCGACCTCGCGCTCTCGCTCGACCGGCCCGCCGCGCTCCGCTACCCGCGCGGCTCGACGAGCGGGAAGCACGACGAGCCGCCGGCGCCGCTCGTGCTCGGCCGCGCCGAGGTGTTGCGCCGCGGCTCCGACGTCGCGATCCTCGCGCTCGGCAACACCGTCGACGCCGCGCTCGACGCGTACGACCTGCTGCAGGCGAACGGCGTGCAGCCGACCGTCGTGAACGCGCGCTTCGTCGCGCCGCTCGACGAGACGCTGCTGCTCGAGCTCTCCGAGACGCATCGCCGGTTCATCACGTTCGAAGAGCACAGCTTGGCCGGCGGGTTCGGCTCGGCGGTCGTCGAGTTCGTCAACGACCGCGGGATGGCGATCGCGGTCGAGCGCATCGGCGTCCCGAACGTGCTCGTCCAGCACGCCAAGCCGGAGGCGCAGCGCGCGCAGTTCGGCTTGTCGGCGGACAACGTCGCGGCGCGCGTACGCGCGCTCGTGGCCGCTCCGACGCACTGATCGCGACAGGAGTCGCGGCGCGGCGGGGCCAATCCCCGGCGGTTCTTTTCCTCACCGGAGGTCCTCTCATCGTGCTCCCCGTGCTGCTCGCGGCCGCCTCGGCTGCGCCGGTCGCCGCCAAGGCGGCGGCTCCCGGCGTCAAAGCGACGACCGTCCCGCTCCAGCTGCCGCCCGGCTTCAGTTACGACCTGACGCCGCACTCGCCGCTCGCGCAGCACGTGCCGTGGCTCACGCACGGGCTTGCCGGTCTGTTCGTCGTCCTCGGCGTGCTGCTCGTCGTGCTGCTCGCGCTGCAGACCACGAAGCAGGAAGGGCTCAGCGGAACGGTCGGCGGCCGCGTCGAGTCGACGACGCGCCGGCTCGGTCTCGACGCGCAGATCGCGCGCGTGACGCAAACGGTCGCGATCGCATTCGTCGTCGTCGCGACGCTCGTCAGCCTTTCGGGGATTTAGCACCACGGTGGCGGAGCGCCCGTAGACCATGGCTCTGCTCGAGGTCCACGACCTGCAGAACGACGTTCAAGACGGAAGACGGCGTCGTCGCCGCCGTCAACGGGTTGTCGTTCAGCGTGGAGCCCGGCTCGACGCTCGGCATCGTCGGCGAATCCGGCTCCGGCAAGTCCGTCACCTCGCTTTCGATCATGCGGCTCATCGCGCAGAACGGGCGCATCGAGAGCGGCACGATCCTGTTCAAAGGCGAGAACCTGCTCGAGAAGAGCGAAGCCGAGATGCGGAAGATTCGCGGGCGCGACATCGCGATGATCTTCCAGGACCCGATGACGTCGCTGAACCCGGTGTCTGACCGTCGGCGAGCAGATCGCGGAGGCGACGCGGCTGCACCTCGGGCTCAACAAGCGCGAGGCGCGCGAACGCGCCGTCGAGATGCTTCAGCCTCGTGCGCATCCCCGCCGCCGAGCGGCGCATCAAGGACTACCCGCACCAGTTTTCCGGCGGGATGCGGCAGCGCGTGATGATCGCCATGGCGCTCTCGTGCGATCCCGCCGTGCTGATCGCGGACGAGCCGACGACCGCGCTCGACGTGACGATCCAAGCGCAGATCATCGAGCTGATGAACGAGATGCAGGCGAGGCTCGGGTCGGCGATCGTGCTGATCACGCACGATTTGGGCGTCGTCGCCGAGACGTGCGAGAACGTGCTCGTCATGTACGGCGGCAACATGGTCGAGTACGGTTCAGCGCCCAGCAGATCTTCGCGGCGCCGAAGATGCCGTATACGCAGGGACTGCTCGAATCGCTGCCGCGGCTCGATCAGAGCCGGCGACCGGCTGATCCCGATCGACGGCCAGCCGCCGAACCTGCTTCGCATGCCGCCCGGCTGCGCGTTCGCGCCGCGCTGCCGGTATCGCATGCCGATCTGCGATCGAGCCCGTGCCGCTGTACGATTTCGGCGCGGGTCACGTCGCGCGCTGCTACCTCTACGACGAGCGCGCCGAGGGCCAGAAGACCATTCCCGCCGAGAACCGGCCGATGCTGCCGGGAACGGCCACGGCTGCGCAGCCGCGGCGCCGTCGCGCGATGAGCGCCGCGGCGTTCAGCGAGAACGGCGTGCGCCCGTCCGACGATCTGCTCGTCGTTCGCGACCTGTACAAGTACTTTCCGATCACCGCCGGCATCTTGCAGCGCCACGTCGCCGACGTGAAGGCGGTCGACGGCATCGACTTCGAGATCCGCCGCGGCGAGACGCTCGGACTCGTCGGCGAGTCCGGTTCGGGGAAGACGACGGCCGGCCGCGTGATCCTGCGCCTGGCCGAGGCGACGCGCGGCAGCGTGAGCTTCGAAGGTCGCGAGCTGATCGGTCTTTCGCGCGCCGAGATGCGGCCGCTCCGCAAAGAGATGCAGATCATCTTCCAGGATCCGTACGCGTCGCTGAACCCGCGCATGACGGTCGGCTCGATCGTGCGCGAGCCGCTGGAGATCCACGGCATCGCGCGCGGCAAAGAGGCCGACGCGCGCGTGCAGGAGCTGCTGCGGCTCGTCGGGCTGCAGCCGTACCACGCGAACCGCTATCCCGCACGAGTTCTCCGGCGGGCAGCGGCAGCGCATCGGCGTCGCGCGCGCGCTCGCGGTCGGCCCGAAGTTCATCGTCGCCGACGAGCCGGTGTCGGCGCTCGATGTCTCGATCCAGGCGCAGGTGATCAACCTGCTGCAAGACCTCCAGCAGAAGCTGGGGCTCACGTACCTGTTCATCGCGCACGATCTCTCGGTCGTCCGGCACATCTCGAACCGCGTCGCCGTCATGTACGTCGGCAAGATCGTCGAGATCGCCGACCGCGACCGCCTCTACGACAACCCGCTGCATCCGTACACGCAAGCATTGCTCTCCGCGATCCCGATCCCCGATCCGGACGTCGAGCGCCGCCGCAAGCGCATCATCCTCACCGGCGACATTCCGTCGCCGGTGAATCCGCCGTCGGGCTGCCGCTTCCACACGCGCTGCCCGGTGGCGTTCGACCGCTGCAAGAGCGGACGTTCCGGCGTTCAACGAGTACGAGCCGGGACATCGCGCCGCGTGTCACTGGGTCGAGGAACACGGCGGCAAGGCGCCCGATCTCGCCGCCGGTCCGGCAGTACTGACGTAACGAAAAAAGGAGCGGTCCGAAGACCGCTCTTCATCGTCGCGTTGCGCTGCGACTTACTTCTTCTTGCGTCCGCCCTTCTTGCGTCCGCCCGCGGCTTTCTTGCGTCCGCCCGCGGCTTTCTTGCGTCCGCCCGCGGCCTTTTTGCGTCCGCCGGCCTTCTTGCGTCCGCCCGCGGCTTTCTTGCGTCCGCCGGCCTTCTTGCGTCCGCCCGCGGCCTTCTTGCGTCCGCCGGCCTTCTTGCGTCCGCCGGCCTTCTTGCGTCCGCCCGCGGCTTTCTTCCGTCCGCCGGCCTTCTTGCGTCCGCCCGCGGCTTTCTTCCGTCCGCCCGAGCCTTCTTGCGTCCGCCCGCAGCCTTCTTGCGACCACCGGCGGCCTTCTTGCGACCACCCGCGGCCTTCTTGCGACCGCCGGCAGCCTTCTTGCGGCCACCCGCAGCTTTCTTACGCCCGTTCGACGACTTCTTACGGCCGCCGGATTTGCGGCGTCCGCCGCGAGCCGATCCCGCTACGCCGTCGCCGGCTTCGTCGGAACCGCTGCCGTTCACCATTTCCGAGTCCATTCAACCTCCTCGTCCGCGCGGACGGAGTTGTTTCCAAGAGGGAAGTGCGCCGACGTGTCGACGCATTTAGTCGCAGAATACACAGATTTCGTATTTCTTGCAACTCTTCGGGCGGAAGCGCTGTTACGCGCGCGCTCTCGCGAGACGAATTGGAGACGCTTGACGTCCGGGTTTATACTGTGGCCCGAAGCTCGTTCCGGCGAGCCGCACCCTTTGGAGACCCTCCGCGTGGCGAAGCCGCTCATCATCGTCGAGTCGCCGACGAAAGCAAAGACGATCAAGAAATTCCTGCCGGCGCGCTACGTCGTGAAGGCCTCCGTGGGTCACGTTCGCGACCTTCCGAAGTCGACGCTGGGCGTCGACGTCGAGCACGATTTCGCTCCGCGCTACCTCACTATCAAAGGGAAGGGCGACGTCATCAAGGAGCTCAAGGCCGCCGCGAAGTCGGCGTCCGACGTGTATCTCGCGACCGACCCCGATCGTGAAGGCGAGGCGATCGCGTGGCATCTGGCGGAGCTGCTGAAGCTCGAGAATCCGAAGCGGATCGAGCTGCACGAGATCACCAAAGACGCCGCCCTGGCGGCGCTCAAGCACCCGCAGAAGATCGACATGCCGCGCGTGAACGCGCAGCAGGCGCGCCGCATCCTCGACCGTCTCGTCGGCTACAAGATCTCTCCGCTGCTGTGGGCCAAGGTCCGCGGCGGCTTGTCGGCGGGCCGCGTGCAATCGGTTGCGGTGCGGCTGATCGTCGATCGCGAGCGCGAGATCGAAGCGTTCGTCCCGCGCGAGTACTGGACGATCACGGCGCAGCTCGCCGCGCACGGCTCGCCGATCGTCTTCCCGGCCGACCTGTTCCAAGTCGACGGCCAGAAGGCCGACATCGACGAACGGCGAGACGGCGCACGCGATCCTCGCCGCGCTCGAGGGCGCGCGCTTCGAGGTCGACTCGGTCAAGACGCGCGAGACGCGGCGCAACGCCGGCGGCGCCGTTCACGACGTCGACGCTGCAGCAGGAAGCCTCGCGCAAGCTGCGCTTCCGCGTGCGCAAGACGATGCAGATCGCGCAGGCGCTCTACGAGGGCGTCGACCTCGGCGGCCGCGACGGCACGCAGGGCCTGATCACGTACATGCGCACGGACTCGACGCGCATCGCCGACTCGGCGCGCGACGCGGCGCGCGACTACATCGCCGGCCGGTTCGGTCCCGAGTTTCACGGCGGCCGGACGTTCAAGGTCAAGGAAGGCGCGCAGGACGCGCACGAAGCGATCCGCCCGACGTCCGTGCTGCACACCCCGGAGTCGCTCGCGGGCGTGCTCAAGCGCGACGAGCTGCGGCTGTACCAGCTGATCTGGGAGCGCTTCGTCGCCTCGCAGATGGCGCCGGCCGTGTACGACCAGACGACGGTCGACATCGCCGCCGCGCAGCGCTTCACGTTCCGCGCGACGGGCAGCGTGCTGAAGTTCGCCGGCTACACCGCGGTATATGAAGAGGGCGTCGACGACGCGACGATCGAGCGCTCGGAGCGCCTGCGCAATGCTTCGACAAGCTCAGGGCAGGCTGAACGAAACGGTAAGGCCCCGCGCATCTTGCCGAAGCTCTCCGACGGCGAGCCGCTCGACACGAAGGCGATCGAGCCGAAGCAGCACTTCACCGAGCCGCCGCCGCGCTTCACCGAAGCGACGCTCGTGCGCGCGCTCGAGGAGAACGGCATCGGGCGTCCCGTCGACCTACAGCGCGATCGTCGAGACGATCCAGGCGCGCGGCTACGTCGAGCAGCGTGAACGCCGCTTCCATCCGACCGACATCGGCAAAGCCGTGAACGACCTGCTCACGGAGCACTTCAAGGACATCGTCGACCTGAAGTTCACCGCGTCGATGGAGTCGCAGCTCGACGACCTCGCCGAGCGCGGCGGCGACTGGGAGGCGACGGCGCGCGTCCTCGCCGACTTCTACGGCGAGTTCAAGCGCGAGCTCGACGAGGCCGAGCGCGTGCTGCCGAAGTTCGAGCAGCGCGACGAGCCGACCGACGAGGTCTGTCAGAACTGCGGCAAGCCGATGGTGATCAAGACCGGCCGCTTCGGCCGCTTCATGTCGTGCACCGGATATCCCGAGTGCAAGACGACGAAGCCGATCCTCAAGGACACGGGCGTGAAGTGCCCGACCTGCGGCGGCATGGTGGCCGAGCGCAAGTCCCGCAAGGGCCGCACGTTCTACGGCTGCGCGAACTATCCGCAGTGCGACTTCGTCTCGTGGGACAAGCTCGCGGCAGAACGCTGCAAGGTCTGCGGCGATTACGTCGTCGAGAAGCCGCGCCGCGGCGGCAACGTGGTCTACGTCTGCCATACCGATCGTGACGCACGCGACCGGGCTCGGCGCTGCGAACGACGACGGCGAGGCGGAAGAGCGTCGACGCGGAGCACGTGCCGGCCTGACACCGTCGATACGGTCGCGTGGCGCGGGGCGTTCGGGGCGGGCACGGTGCCTTTGACCATGCCCGCCCCGAACGCCGTCACGGCCGGCGCGCGACGGTGAGCGTGCCCGCGACGTCGTGTTCTTGCGGTGCGGTGGCGGCATTGTGTCACCCTGAGCTTGTCGAAGGGTGCGCCAGCGCATGGTCGCGTTGGGAGTCGTAGCCGTGGCTGACGTGACGGTCGTCGGCGGCGGGCTTGCGGGGTGCGAGGCGGCGTGGCAGGCGGCGCGGCGCGGCGTGTCCGTCGTGCTGTTCGAGATGCGGCCGTTCAAGCGCGGGCCCGCGCATTGACCGGGACGCTGGCGGAGCTCGTGTGCTCGAATTCGCTGCGCGGTGCGGCGCTCGAGAACGCGGTCGGGCTGTTGAAAGAAGAGCTCGCGCGGCTCGACTCGCTGATCGTCACGTCGGCGCGAGAGACGGCGGTGCCGGCGGGCGGCGCGCTCGCGGTCGATCGCGAGCGGTTCGGCGCGCTCGTCGAGTCGCGGTTGGCGGCGTTGCCGAACGTCGAGGTCCGGCGCGAAGAGGTCACGGCGATTCCGGACGGCACGACGATCATCGCGTGCGGACCGTTGCCGTCGGAGCCGTTGGCGGCGTCGATCGACGCGCTCGTCGGCGGACGGCTGCACTACTACGATGCGGCGGCGCCGATCGTCGCGCTCGACTCGCTCGACCTCTCGGTGATGTACCGCAAGTCGCGGTACGACAAGGGCGACGGCGACGACTATCTCAACATCCCGCTCGATCGCGAGACGTATCGTGCGTTTCGTCGAGGATCTGCGGACGCTGCCGAAGCATGCGCCGCACGGGTTCGAGGCCGACGCCGCGAGCGGCGACGTGCCGTATTTCGAGGGCTGTCTGCCGATCGAAGAGATGGCGTTGCGCGGCGAGGACGTGCTGCGGTACGGGCCGATGAAGCCGGTCGGCCTGCGCGATCCTGCGACGGGGAAGACGCCGTACGCCGTGGTGCAGCTGCGGAAAGAGAACGCGGCGGGGACCGCGCTCAACCTCGTCGGCTTTCAAACGCGTCTGACGTGGCCCGCGCAGAAAGAGGCGTTCGGCAAGCTGCCGGGGCTCGCGAACGCCGAGTGGCTGCGGCTCGGCGTCATGCACCGCAACACGTTCATCGACTCGCCGCGGCTGCTCTCCGCGCAGCTTCGCCTGCGCGCGAACCCGCGCGTCTTCTTCGCCGGGCAAGTGACCGGCGCGGAAGGCTACGTCGAAGCGGCGGCGTGCGGCGCGATCGCGGGCATCGCCGCAGCGCGCGACGTGCTCGGGCTGCCGCCGGTCGCGGTGCCGGCGGATACGGCGCTCGGCGCCGTCGTCGCGCACCTGCAGAACGAAGCGACGTCCGACTTCCAGCCCGCGAACGTGACGTGGACGTTCTTTTCGCCGCTCGTCCGAGACCGTGCGGGACAAACGTCTGCGCCGCGGTGCGCTGGCGGCACGTGCGCTTGCGGCGATCGACGCGTTCGCCGATGCCGTGCGCGCGGGCGTACCCGTCGGAGCGGGCGTGTAGCGGGCGTTCAGCCGGCGATCAGCGCGCGCTTGCGAACATCGGCCTGCGTGCCTTGCGCCGCGTGGGCGTAACCCGCCGTGCTCGCACCGGGTATTTCGAGAGGATGCGCATTCGATCGACCACGATCTGCGCCGTTCGCAAGGACGGTTCGATTGCCATGGCCGGCGACGGGCAGGTCACCGTCGACAAGACCGTCATGAAGCACGGCGCGCGCAAGGTGCGCGCCATCGCGGGCGGCAAGGTGCTCGCCGGCTTCGCGGGCAGTGCGGCCGACGGCATCACGTTGCTCGAGAAATTCGAGGGCAAGATGAGCGCGTACAAGGACAACGTGCTG
Organism: Vulcanimicrobiota bacterium; assembly: GCA_963841685.1. Lineage (GTDB taxonomy): Bacteria > Vulcanimicrobiota > Vulcanimicrobiia > Vulcanimicrobiales > Vulcanimicrobiaceae > Vulcanimicrobium. Next base: position 391,193 of record CAWJDU010000001.1, on the reverse strand, counting down.
CGAGCCGCCGTCGAGCTCGCGAAGGACTGGCGCCAGGATCGTGCGCTTCGTCGCCTCGAGGCGCTGCTGATCGTCGGCACGCCCGAGCATCTCTTCGTCCTCAGCGGCACGGGCGACGTGATCGAGCCCGATGAAGGCGTCGCCGCGATCGGCAGCGGAGGCCCGTACGCGCAGGCGGCCGCGATGGCGTTGCTCGCACACTCGGGCCTCGGCGTCGCCGACATCGCGCGCGAAGCGCTCCGCATCGCCGGGCGCATCGACATCTACACCAACGACGACCTCCAAGTGTTGAGCCTACCGTGACGCAGAACGCGCAAGACCTCACGCCGCGCCAGATCGTCGCCGAGCTGGACCGGTACATCGTCGGGCAAGCGGACGCCAAGCGCGCCGTCGTCCGTCGCGATGCGCAACCGGTATCGTCGCGAGCGGCTTCCCGAGCACGTGCGCAAGGAAGTCGCGCCGAAGAACATCCTGATGATCGGTCCGACGGGCGTCGGCAAGACCGAAATCGCACGGCGTCTCGCGACGCTCGCCGGCGCACCGTTCATCAAAGTCGAAGCGACGAAGTACACCGAGGTCGGCTACGTCGGCCGCGACGTCGAGTCGATGGTGCGCGATCTCGCCGAGGCGGCGGTGCGCATGGTGTCCGAGGAACGCCGCGCCGACGTGCGCGAGGCCGCCGACAACGCCGCGGTCGAGCGCATCGTCGACATCCTGCATCCCGAGACGCGCGCGCCGCAGCCGCAAGCGCCGAACCCGTTCGCCGCGTCGTTCGGCTCGATCTTCGGCAATTTCGGGAACCAGCCGCAGGCGCCGGCCGCGACGCAGACCGTCGCGCGCACGCTGCTCCGACGACGAGGCCGCGCGCGTGCGCGCGGCGGCGAAAGCCGACGTGCTGCGCGGCTTCTACGACGTGCGCCTCATCGACATCGAGGTCGAGGAGGCGGCGCAGCTGCCGATCGGCGTCATCGGCGGCGGCGAGCCGGCGACGGCGGGATGGGCGGTAACGACATGAGCGAGATGCTCGGCGGGCTGCTCCCGAAGAAGAAGGTGCAGAAGCGCGTCACCGTCGCCGACGCGCGCCGCATCTTCGCGCAGCAGGAAGCGGACAAGCTGATCGACATGGACGCCGTCAAGCGCGAAGCGCTGCGGCGCGCCGGCGATCACGGCATCGTCTTCATCGACGAGATCGACAAGGTCGCCGGACGCGAAGGCGGCCGCGGCCCCGACGTCTCGCGCGAAGGCGTGCAGCGCGACATCCTCCCGATCGTCGAAGGCAGCACGGTGCAGACGAAGCACGGGCCGCTCTCGACCGACCACGTGCTCTTCATCGCGGCGGGCGCGTTCCACGTCTCCAAGCCGTCCGATCTCATCCCCGAGCTGCAGGGCCGGTTTCCGGTGCGTGTCGAGCTCGACTCGCTCACCGCCGCGGACTTCGAGACGATCCTCACGCAGCCCGAGAACGCGTTGATCGGTCAGTATCGCGCGCTGCTCGGCACGGACGGCGTCGAGCTCGACGTGACGTCCGACGCCATCGCGGAGATCGCGCAGATCGCGATGCGCGTCAACGAGCAGACCGAGAACATCGGCGCGCGCCGCCTGCACACCGTGCTCGAGCGCGTGCTCGACGAGATCGCCTTTCGCGCGCCGGAAGAGGGCGGGCGTCTCGTCATCGACGCCGCGTACGTGCGCGCGCGGCTGGAGTCGATCGCCGGAAACGCCGACCTCTCCTCGTTCATCCTGTAGGCGCGCTCTCGCGCGCCGCTGCGTCAGACGGCGTGAAGCGAGTCGGCGATCAGGAACGTTGCGCCGAGCGCGTTGTTCAGCGCGTGCAGTCCGATCGGCACCCAGAGATTCCCCGTCGCGGCGTAGGCGAGAGCGTTGATGAAGCCGACGGCGGCGAGCGCGGGGAAGAGGACCGCGTCGCCGTGCGCCGCCGCGAAGATCAGCGCGCTGATCGGCGGCGCCGAGCACGACGCCCGTGCGCGCGGCGAGCGCGCCGAAGAGCAGGCCGCGAAACACGATCTCTTCGACGATCGGCCCGACGGCGACCATGGAGACCACCGTCAGCACGACGGCGAGCGCCGTGACGTCCGGCTGCTTCGAGACGACGTCGAAGTGCTCGAAGCCCGCTTGGACGTGATTCGTCTGGCTCGTCGCGACGAGTTGGATCACCGTGCCGATCTTCACGAGGAGCAGGACGGCGGCACCGATCGCGATCGTGCGCACGTCGTGTGCGGTGAACGCGCGGAAAACAGTTCCGCCCGCCCGCGCGCAGCCGCCACCACGCGAACGCTCCGGCGGCGGCGTAGAAGACGATCCCCATCGTCATTTCGAGCGGGTGTCCGGGCGCGCTCGACGGTTCGCGACCCGTCGCGAGCACGACGGCGACGAGCAGCGCGACGCGTCGCCGGAAGCGCGACGCCGGCACCGACGACGGTCGCGGCGACGGTGCGAGAGGATGCCGTCCCAGAACGGTACGGCGACCCGGTCGCGACTGGCGGGGGCTGCCAAGAAAACGGCGCCGGCGGGCACGCGCATCGTGACGTGATCGTACCCGCGCGATGTTACGGGGCGCTTACCGGTCGCGGGCGAAAGCAACGGACACGACCCCGTGCGCCGCGGGAACCGCGGATCGGCAAGGGCGGTTATACTGAAGAGGCCGATGGCGTATATTCGCGAGATCATCACCGAAGGACATCCGACGCTGCGCAAGGTGGCGAAGAAAGTCGATCCGTCCGAGATCGCCGACCCGATTTTCCAGCAGCTGCTGGACGACATGTTCGTCGACGATGTACGACGCGCCGGGGATCGGTCTCGCCGCGCCGCAGATCGGCGTGTCGAAGCGCATCTTCACCGTCGACCTGCAGGACGAGGGAGACGCGCACGGCCCGTTCGTCGTGATCAATCCGAAGTTCACGGTGACGGAAGGCGAAGTCGAGTCGGTCGAAGGCTGCCTCTCCGTCCCCGGGATGGTCGGCGACCTGACGCGCTTCGAGCGCGTCGTGTGCACCGGCCTCGACCGCAACGGCAAGCAGCATCACGCTCGAGGGCACGGGCCTGTTCGGCGCGCTGCCTGCAGCATGAGATGGATCACCTGAACGGCGTGCTCTACATCGACAAAGCAAAGAACGTGCGGCCGGCGCAGACCGAAGACGAAGTCGAGGAAGCCGAAGCAGTCGCCGCAGGGACTCGCTGAAGCTCGTCGTTCTTCGGGACGAGCGAGTTCGCCGTTCCCGGCGCTCGAAGCGCTCGCGCCGCGACACGACGTCGTGCGGTCGTCACGCAGCCGGACCGTCCCGCGGGGCGCGGGCACAAGCTGACGCCGACGCCGGTAAAGCGCGCCGCCGAACGGCTCGGCCTGCGCGTGCTCACGCCCGAGAAGCTGCGTGCGTTCGCCGCCGAGGCGCGCGGGCTCGGCGCCGGATGCGTTCGTCGTCGCCTCGTACGGGAAGATCGTGCCGCAGGTGCTGCTCGATGCCGTTCCGATCGCGTTCAACGTCCATCCGAGCCTGTTGCCGCTGTATCGCGGCGCGACGCCGATGCAGTCCGCGATTCGCGACGGCCGGACCGAGACGGCCGTGACCGTCATCGCGATGGACGCCGGAATGGATACCGGCGACATCCTCGTCCGCGAGCGCGAGATCATCGGGCCGGCGGAGACGTACGGCGAGCTGCACGATCGGCTCGCGGCGCGCAGCGCCGGCCGTCATCGTCTCCACGCTCCAGTGCTATGCCGACGGCGTGCTGAAGCGCACGCCGCAGACGGAAGAAGCGCGCAGGCCGGGCTATCAGCGACGACGAAATCGCGCGTACGCTGACACGGCCGCTGTCGAAAGAGGACCTCGTGCTCGACTGGTCCCAGCCGCCGCAGCGCGTGTACGACCACATCCGCTCGATCTCGCCGCAGCCCTCGCGCGCACGACGTTCAGCGAGAGCGGTCAAGATCCTCGCGGCGCGCGTGGTGACGCCCGGCGAGCTCGCGCGCGAGATCGGCGCCGGCGTCGTGCCCGAGCATGCGGGGGAGCTGCGTGTCGTGCGCGGCGTGCGGCATTTCGCGTGCGCCGGCATCGCGCCCGACGGCGCGTCGGCGGTCGTCGTCGACCGGCTGATCGCGCCGAACCGCGGCCCCATGTCCGGTGGGAGTTCGCACGCATGGCAGCGCGGCGCGCACGGAGAACGCGCATGACGGCGCGCCCGGCGACGGCGCGCGAAGTCGCGCTGCAGGTGTGTCGCGATGTGTTCGGGCCCAATCCGCGCCGCGCGCGTGAAGCGCTCGACTACCGTCTCCGCAAGACGGAGCTCGAGCCGCGCGATCGCGCCTTCGCGACCGAGCTCGCGTACGGCGCGATCAAGATGCGGCGCTATCTCGACTTCGAGCTCGCGCCGTACCTCGGCGAGCGCGCGAAGACGCTGCCGCAGCCGATCGCAGAGATCGCGCGGCTCGGCACGTACCAGCTGCGCGTCATGCGCGGCGTCGAAGCGTACGCGGCGGTATCCGAGAGCGTCGGCCTTGCGCGCAAGTACGGTCACAAGGGCACCGCGGGTCTCATCAACGCGGTGCTGCGGCGCATCGCTGCCGATCCGCCGCGCGATGCCGACCTCGCGACACGCGCGTCGCTGCCGTCGTGGATCGTCGATCACTGGCGCGAGCGTTTCGGCGTCGATCGGCTGAACGGGATCGTCGCGGGCGTCAACGCGCCGTCGCCCGCGGGCGCCTGCGTCGACTTGCGCGTCATCACGCGTGAGGACGCATCGCGCGCGCTGGCGGAGAACGGCATCGCCGCGCTACGGCGAGCGCCTTCGCGTGCGACCTGCTCGTCATCGACACGCCCGCGTCCGCCGACGTCGAGCGCCTCGCGCAGCACCGCTGGCACAGGCACGCCGAGTCGGCGGCGTTCCCCGTCGACGTGCTCGATCCGCGTCCGGGGATGCGCGTCGTCGACCTCTGCTGCGGCCGCGGCAACAAGACGCTGCAGATCGCGAGCCGCACGCGCGACGAAGGCACGCTGCTCGCCGTCGACGACAATCGCGCGGAAGACCGCGCACACCGCCGCGCGGCTCGAAGCCGCCGGCATCGCGTCCGTCGCGCTCGTCACGGCGGACGTCACGGCGATGGAAGCCGCGCCGGACGCCGATGCGGTCCTGCTCGACGCTCCGTGCTCCGGACTCGGCATCCTCGGGCGCCAGCCCGAGGCGCGCTGGCGCAAGCGTCCCGACGACCCGCAGCGGATGGCGTCGGTGCAGCGCCGGCTCATCGACTCCGCCGCGCGCTCGGTGCGTCCGGGCGGCACGTTCGTGTACGCCGTGTGCTCGACCGACCGGCGCGAGTCCGAAGACGTCGTCGACGCGTTCCTCGCCGCACACGAGCAGTTCGCGCGCGCGCCGATTCCGCAGCGCTACGCGCCGTTCGCGACGCCGTTCGGCGACCTGCTCGTGCCGCCGGGCATCGACGGACGTGACGGCTTCTACGTCGCGAAGATGCAGCGCGCGTGAACGTCTTCGCCCGGATCGAGAACGCATGCGCGCGCGTCGTCGAAGACGCGTTCGCGCGCGTGTTCCCGAGCGCGCTCGACCCCGCGCAGATCGGGCGCCGGCTGGTCGCGACCGCGCAGGCGTCGCCCAGCGATCTGTATCTCGTGCGGGTGCATCCGGACGACTATGCGCGTCTCGCCGCCGACCGCGACTTCCTCGAAGGCCGCTGGAGCGCGATGCTGCGCGAAGCGCTGCCGGCCGATCGCGGCGCCGGCGCACGCGTTCTGATCGACGAGGACGCCGACGTCGTGTCAGGCTCGCTCGCGATCGAAGCGGTCGTCGACGAGCGCGCGCAGGCGCTTGCGTTCGAGAAACCGGACGGCACGCGCGTGCCGCTCGCGGACGGTCTCACGATCGGACGCGCCGAGGACAGCGTGCTGCGACTGCGCGACGGCCGCGCGTCGCGACGTCACGCCCGCATCGTCGCGGACGGTTCGGGCTGGAGCATCGAAGACGTCGGATCGTCGAACGGCACGTTCGTCGACGGCGCGCAGGTGCGCCGCTCGCGCCTCGACCGCGGGCAGATCGTCACGGTCGGCGACACGCCGCTGAAGGTGGTCGACGCGCCGTGACCGACCCGCGGCTGGTGACGCTCGGGCTGTCGGCGGCGGTCGCCGCTTACGTCCTCCTCGTGCGCGACCGTCGCGGAGCGCCGCCCGCCGTCGCGATCGACGCCTCGATCCCCACCGGCATCGAATTGACCGTGTTTTCTGCGGGCACGATCAAGACGTATCGGTTCGGACGGCGTATACTCGTAGGGAGGGCCCCGAGTGCCGATCTTCGCCTCGACGATCCGCGGGTGAGCAGGCTGCACGCGCGAATCGAGATGCGGGACGAGGGCGTCTTCGTGGAAGACCTGGGAAGCCGGAACGGAACGGCGGTGAACGGTTCGCCGGTTGCCGAGCCGCGACGACTCGAGGTCGACGACGAGATCACCGTCGGCGAGGCAGCCCTCGTTTTCCGAGGAGTCGGAGCATGGAGATAGCGGTCGGTTCGCGACCCGGTGTCCCACAGCGCGGCAGCGACGAAGCCTATGTCGCGGAAATCGTCGCGCCGGGCATCGTGCTGCTCGCGGTTGCTCACGGCTTCGGCCGCATTCGGGAACGTTCCGCGCCGGCCGTCGCGGCGCAAGCCGTGCGCGACAGCCTCCGGCGGCGCGTGCGCCGCGAACGGCGCGATCCGCGCGCCGCGCTGGCGTCCGCATTCGCCGCGGCGAACGGCCGCGTGTACGCGCACTCCGGCAGCACCGACGACTTCGTCGCGTCCGGAACGTCGCTCACGGCGGCGCTCATCGTCGGCGACCATGCCTTCGTCGGGCACGTCGGCGCGACGCGCGCGTATCTGGGCCGCGAAGGAACGCTTGCGACGCTGACGACCGACGACGCCGTCGGCGAGGGAACGTTCCGGCTGCTGACGCGCACGCTGGGAACGCAGCCGACGCTCGAGCCGGCCGTCGATCACGTTCGGTTGATGCACGGCGACGCGCTCGTGCTCTCCAGCGGCGCGTTGCACGAGCTGCTGGACGATGACGAGATTGCCGACGCGCTGCGCGCATCGGCGTCGTCGGAAGACGTCACCGCGCGTCTGCTCGCCATCGCCGGGATCCGCGGCGAGGGCGCCGGGACCGTCATCGTCGGGCGCGCGTTCCACGAGCCGCCGCACGTCTCGTCGTGCCCGCGGCCGCAGGTTCGCGAAGCGACGTTCGCGCTCGCCGTCATGCTCGCCGCGACCGTGATCGCGATCTTGCTCCTGCACGCGATGTTCACGCCGGCTTGACGCCGGCTCCCAGCGTGCTGCATGCGCCTGCGTGCGTGCGGGCCGATGGCGCTTGCGCTCGTCATCGCCGCGGCGACGCTCCGGCTTGCGCCGCGCGCGGCGCTCGTGCCCGAATGGCTGCCGATCGCGCTCGGCGTGCTCGCGCTCGCGTGGCCGGCGCTTCGGCCGGCGAACGTTTCGCGCGACGACACGCTGCCCGCGCTCGCGGTCGTGCTGTCGGCGGTCGGCCTCGCCGTCGTCGCGCGGCTGCAGCCCGACCTCGCGCAGAAGCAGATCGTGTGGCTCGCGTTCTCGCTCGTGCTCGCCGTTGCGGCGGGGCCGGCGTTCGCGCGCTTCCGCGTGCTCGCCGCGTACAAGTACATCTGGATTCTCGGCACGATCGTGCTCTTCGTCGCGCTCGCGCTGTTCGGTCAGGAAGTCAACGGCGCGCGGCTGTGGATCCGTCTCGGACCGATTCAGTTCGAGCCCGTCGAAGTGATCAAGCTGCTGGTCGTGCTCTTCATGGCGTCGTACTCTGAACGACACGGCGGACGTCATCGCGCGCACGCGCCCGTGGTCGCTGCGCGCGAACGCGAAGTACCTCGGGCCGCTGTTCCTCGGCTGGGGCGTGTCGATGGGCATCCTCGTGTTCGAGCGCGACCTCGGCATGGCGACGCTGCTGCTCGCGACGTTCGTCGCGATGCTGTACGTCGCGACGCGCCGCGTCGACCTCGTCGCGGGTGCGACCGCGATCTTCGGGCTCGCTGCGTGGCTGGCGGCGACGCACTATGCGTACGTCGAGCGGCGCATCGCGGTGTGGCGCGATCCGTTCCACGATCCGCTCGGCGCCGGGTACCAGGCGGTGCAGTCGCTCTTCGCGCTGGCGAACGGCGGCCTGTTCGGCACCGGCTTCGGGCTCGGCCGGCCAGACTTCATCCCGGAAGTCGCCACGGACTACGTGTACGCGGCCTACGGGGAAGAGTGGGGCGCGATCGGCTCGATCGTGCTGGCCGGTGCCTTCCTCGCGCTCGTGCTGCGGGCGCTCAGAGTCGCGGAGCGCCAGCCGGACCTCTACGCAAAGCTGCTCGCCACGGGTCTCGCGACCGTCCTCGGGCTGCCAGGTGCTCATCATCATCGGCGGAGTGCTCCGGCTCTTTCCGCTCACCGGGATCACGCTGCCGTTCGTCTCGTACGGCGGCAGCTCGCTCGTGACGAACTTTCTGCTGGTCGCGCTGGTCTGGGCGATCTCGAGCGAACCCCGAATCGCAAAGAAATCGTAAGGAAATCAAAGGAAGCGAGCGGTCTGTGGATTATCGGGCCGTACGGGCGGGTAATCCACAGATCCGGCTGTTCGCGCATGGACGTGCTAAACAACGCCGGTCGCTAGCCGATAGCCAAAGGACCAGCCATGCACGACCAGCAGACGGCCGCGCCGCCGGAAGAGGCGCGGTCCTATCCCGAGTTCGACCGGCGCCGCGGACCGCGACGCACCGGTGAGCCCGGCGACGTCCAGGTCGGCACCGAGCGGCGCCAGACGGACCGCCGTCGCCGCAAGCCCGGGATCGCCGGACTCTGGGGCGCGATCTTCGGCCACAGCCGCGCCGCCGAAGCGCAAGAGCAAGAAGAAGAGCAGCCCACCTAAGAGGCTGCTCTTCTCTTTTTCGTCAGGTCAGCGCGGTCGGCAGCGGGGTCACGGCATGCCCGTCGACATGCGCGTCCGCGTGCGGCGGCATCTCCGCATCGGGCTCCAGACCGTGCGTCGCGTGGAAGTCGTCCGGCGCGAGCAGCGTGTACATGATCGGCACGAGCACGAGGGTCAGGATCAGCGAGCTCATGATGCCGCCGATGACCACGACGCCGAGGCTGGAGCGCACGCTCGAGCCCGGCTCGAGCGCGAGCGCGAGCGGGAAGTTGCCCGCGACGACCGAGATCGACGTCATGATGATCGGACGGAAGCGCGTGAACGCGCTCTCCTGAATCGCCTCGAGCTTCGTCTTACCGCGCTCGCGCAGCGTGTTCGCGAAGTCGACGAGCAGGATGCCGTTCTTCGTGACGATGCCGACCAGCAAGATCGTTCCGATCAGGGAGAACAGGTTCAGCGTCTCGTCGGTGATGAACGAGCGCGCCGAGCGCGCCGACGGCCGCGACCGGCACCGAGAACATGATGATCAGCGGTGAGCGGTAGCTGTTGTACAGTGCGACCATCAGCAAGAACACGAGCACGACGGACAGCACCAGCGAACCGCCGAGGCCCGCGAGCGTCTGACCCATGAGGTCCTGCTGGCCGTTCGGTCGCGGCCGCACGATGATGTTCTTCGGCAGGCGCAGTGACGGAAGCACCTTCTGGAACGCGCGCTGCACGTTCGAGAGCGACTGGCCCGGCACGACGTTCGAGCTGATGTCGACGACGGAGTTGCGGTCGACCCGCGTGATCAGCGGCGGCGCCGGCGCCCAGGTGAGCGTCGTGAAGTCGCCGAGATGCACGATCTGGCCGTTCTGCGCGCGAATCGGGATCGCCGCGAACTCGGAGAGGCTCGTCTGGTTCTGGACGGGGTAGATCACCTCGACTTGCTCCAGGCCGTCGGCCGTCTCGAACGACGTCGCGATGTCGCCGCCGAACGCCGCGCGCGCGGCCGTGGTCGCGGTTCCGATGTTGACGTCGAGCGCCTGCGCCTTCGTGCGGTCGAAGTTCAGCTCGACCTGCGGCTCGAGCTGCGACGCGGCGCTGTAGACGTTCGCGGTGCCCGGCACCTGGCGCAACTTGTTGTACACTTGCTCCGCGTACGGGGTCGGATCGCCGCCCGATATGTCGGTGACGAGCTCGTCGATCGGCTGTGCGTTCCCGCCGCCCGTGCCCGTCGCCGGAATGACGACGACGTTGACGTTCGGCAGCGTCTGCGCGGCGATCTTGCGGTACACGCCGACCCAGTAGATCGTCGAGTGTTTCCGGTTGTCGTTCAGCCAGACGTGGATCTGCCCGACGTTGCCCTGGAGCAGGAAGCCGCCGAACGGCGAGCTGTAGCCGCCGGCGACCGCGGTATCCGCGTCGATGTCCCCGAGATTGCGAATCTTGCGCTCCATCGCGAGCACCGCTTTGGTCGTCGTCGTGAGCGGCGTACCGACCGGATACGTGATCTGCGTGAAGATCTCGCCGCGGTCGACGGGCGGGATGAACTCCGAGCCGACGATGCCGAGCGGCACGAACGCCATCGAACCGACGAACGAGAGCAGACACGCCGTGATGAAGAGGCCCTTGTGCCGCAGACCCCAAGGCAGCACGCGGTGCGCGTACCACGAGCGCACGTGCTCGAAGCCTCGCTCGAACTTGCGGATGATCCACCACGGCTTCCAGTGGCCGCGCAGAGCCCAGTTGCCGGCGAGCGACGGCGTGATCGTGAACGACACGAACAGCGACGTGAGCGTCGAGATCACGACGACGATGCCGAACTCGGCGAGATTGCGGCCGACCTGCCCCTGCAAGAACGCGATCGGCAGGAAGACGACCACGTCGACCAGCGTAATGACGACCGCGGCCATCCCGATCTCGCTTCGGCCGGAGATCGCCGCCTGATGCGGCGACTGGCCCATGTCGAAATGCCGCTCGATGTTCTCGAGCACGACCGTCGAGTCGTCGACCAGGATGCCGACGACGAGCGTCATGCCGAGCAGCGAGATCGTGTCGATCGTGAGGTTCATCATCTTCATGACGAACAAGGCGACGCACAACGATGCCGGAATCGCGATGAGCACGACGATCATGTTGCGCCACGAGCCGAGGAAGAACAGCATCACGATGCCCGTCAGGATGATGCCTTCGGAGAGCGTGCGCATGACGCCGTCGATCTGCTGCGCCGTGTACTTCGACTGGACGTTGAGGATCGAGAAGTTGATGTCCGGGAACTGCGCGCGGATGCGCGGCAGCGCCGCGAGCACGTTGTCGGAGGCAGTGACCTCGGACGACTGCGATGCCTTCTGAACTTGCAGGTAGACGCCGTTGTTGCCGTTGACGGACGCGTAGACTGCGGCGGGGCTCGTAGCCCGCGACGACGTCCGCGACGTCGGCAACGCGCAGCACCTGCGGCGCCGACGTCCAGGTATCGACGGCGCCGACCGTGCCGGACGACGGCGATGACGAGCCCGTCGACGGCGCAGCGAGCGGCAGATCGAGGATCGAGGCCGGCGACGTGATGTCGCCGCGAATGTCGATCTGCGTCTCGCGATTCTCTGGTACGCGATGCCGCCCGGCGCGCGCGTGTTGCTCGAGGCCGACCGTGTTGACGACGTCGTTCAGCGTGAGCCCGTAGCCGTTCAGCTTGGCGGGATCGACGACGACCTCGTACGCCGGTGTGACGACGCCGCCGACGTTCACTCCCGAGACGTCGGGAATCTGCTCCATCGCGGGGACGATGCGTCCGTTCGCGACGAGCGAGAGCTCCGACGCGGTCAACTTCGACGAGTTGAGCGAGATCGTGACGACGACGGCCTGGGACGGGTCGCGTATCGCGACCGTCGGCGGCTGCAGGTCCGTCGGCAAGTTGTGCTCGGCGACCGTGAGCGCTTTCTGGGCGTTGACGAGGTCCGTGTTCTCGTCGGACGTGATGTAGAAGCTGGCGACGATCGATGCCTGGCCGCGCCTGGATGTTGGAAGACATCGTCTGCAGATCTTGCGTGCCGGCAAGCGCGTCTTCGATCGGCTTGACGATCGAGTCGCGCATGACGGTCGTCGACGCGCCGGCGTACGACACGTTGATGCTGACGGTAGGCTGCGAGACGTTCGGGAACTGCTGCTGGACGAGCGACGTCGCCGCCATCGCGCCCGCCAGCAGCATCAGCGCCAGCAGGACGAAGATGAGCGTCGGGCGCCGGACGAAGAGCGCGGTGATGTTCATCGCTCTGCGACCCGCGCCGGCTGCGTCGTGACCGGCTGGTCGTCGTGGAGTCCGAGCTGTCCGTTTGCCACGACGGTCTCGCCGGGCTGCAGGCCCGCAACGATGGCGTTGCGCGAGTCCTGATTCAGATCGGTTACCTGCACGGTGTGGATCACGCCGTCGCGCACGACCTGCACCGTCGAGTTCGTCGTGTCGAGGAACGCCGTCACCGGGATGCGGATGCCCTGCGAGCCCGGGCAGCGGTGCGCTGCCCGACACGATCATGCCGGGACGCAGCAGATTGCGCGCGTTGTCGACCTCGACTTTGACGACGAAGTTCGTCGAGCCCGGCGTGACGCCGTTGAGCACGCCGACGACCGTGCCGGTCATCGTCTTGCCCGGCAGGTTCGACGACGAAAGCCGCACGCGCGTTGCGTTGCGGATGCCGACGATCTGGCTTGCCGCGCCGTTGAGCATCGCGTAGACGCGATCGGTCTCCTGCAGCGTGAAGATCTGCCGCGAACCCGGGAACTCGCCCGGGTTGAGGTTGCGGTTGACGACGACGCCGCGGATCGGCGAGACGATGCGCGCCTTCGCGATCTGCACGCGCACCTGCTGCGCCTGCGCGAGCGCCGTCTGCTCGTCGGCGCGCGCCGCCGCGACTTGCGCACCCTGCAGGCCGGTGCTCACGCTACCGTTCGCCTGCACCTGCGTCACGTCGTTCTGCAGCGTGACCTGCGCGGAGCGCACGTTCTGCTGATCGTTCTTGACGGTCGTCGCCTGCTGATCGTACTGCGACTGCGCGATGTAGCCTTGCTTGAGCAGCAGCGCGTCGCGCTGCAGCGTGAGCTGGTCGTTCGACAGCGTTTGCTGCGCCGCGCGTACCGCCGCGCGAGCCGCGTTGACGGTGTTGCTGTTCTGCGAGATCGTCAGCCCGGCCTGATCGTACGTCTGCTCCGCTTTCGCGTGGTTGCTGCCGGCGGTGGCGACGTCCGCGGCGAGCTGCGCCTGCAGGTCCGCCGTGTCGAGCTGCGCCAGCAGCTGTCCGGCGACGACGTGGTCGCCCTCTTGCACGTACACGGTGTCGGCCGGCTCGACCAAGCTCGAGGTGATCGCGACGTTCTGAAGGGGTGCGACGGTGCCGGAAAGGTTGCTGACGGGCGCGACCGTGCCGAAGGCCGCCTGCACGACGGGGACGACGGCGTTCGCGGTCGAGCGCGGCGGTCGGCGGCTGCCGCGCCCGCATCCGGCGGTGGCGAGCACCGTGAGCGCGAGACATACGACCGCCCCGCCGCGCAGGATTCGTAGCTGCGGAGACATCTGCACTAGGATACCAAGAATCTCGTCCGCGGAGTCTCTGCTAATTCGCAGAATCGGGCGATCACGCGGCAAGGTCGCGGACAAAGATCGACTCCACGATCGCGGCCATGCGCGGATCGATCGCGCGCAGGCGCTCGCGGGTCGCTCGCGGCCACGGCGAGCGAGCGTCGTTCGCCTCGACCCACGCGCGGGCGCTCTCGGCGAAGTACTCGTCCAGCCCCGACGCCGCGTACGGCGTGACGAAGGCGCGTGCGTCGCGGAACGCGCGCCGCACCCGCGGGTCGACGCCGCTGAGGTAGACGCCGCCGCCGAGCGCGCAGTCGAGCGCGTGAGCGAACTCGTGCGCGACCGTCATCGGCGAGGTCGAGCGCAGGTACACGGAGCGCTCCTCCACGACGAACAGCCCGGCCGGCGGGACCGGCCAGTCGTCGACGCCGCTCGCGAGACGGCGCAGCGCGCGCGAGCGGTCGCGGTAGCGCTCGCGCGGACGCAGGTGAACGAGGCGCACGCCGGCATCCGCAGCGACGCGCAGCGCGCCGCGCCCGAACCGGTCGAGCACGGAATGCGATCGCGGCGCCGGGTCCGGGCTCGGCGTCCACGGCTGGGCGGCTCTCCATCGGCGGAAGCGTACGCGCCGGCACGGACCGCGGCGTGACCGGCGTGTGAACGGACGCGCGTCCGCTCGCGTTGCATGATTGTTGCCGCGCGGGGAGCAAGCAGGCGCGAAACCGCTCATCCGGAGGGAGAGGCACCCGTGCGCCGCTTCGCCATCGCCCTTGTGCTCGTCGCGTCGATCGGCACCGCGTGCAGCGGCAAGAGTCAGACCGCGACGGAGACGTCGAGTCCGACACCGGACGCCGCGGCGACGCCGGCGCCGGAGCTGTCGAGCACGGTCAGCGATGTCGGGCGGCTCGACGCCCGCGCCCGTGCCGACCGATACGCCCGATCCGAACCTGCTGAGCTCGGCGAACGGGACGATCCTGCGCAGCTACGCGCCGGCGCGCTCGACCGCATGAACGACGGGAACCTCGGCAACGCCGCGCATCGGCATCGGCACCGAGCTGCCCGACGATGCGAAAGCGCCGTACGTGTTCACGTTCGAGCTGCCCGGCGCGGCGACGATCGCCGCAGTTCGAGGCGCGACATGCGCGGCAAGAACAAAGACACCGATCCGTTCGCGACGCGTGACGTTCGCGACGTCGACGACGTCGGCGACGGACGGCTTCACCGATGCGGGCACGGTCACGGCCGACGACAGCACGCGCAAGAAGACGCTGACGTTCGGGAAGCCGGCGCGCTGGGTGCGCGTGACGGCGAACCAGCTGTTCGACGGCGTCGCGGCGACGGGCACGCTCGCCGCCGCCGCCGCATCGCGCTCGATCCGACCGGCATCTACATCGAAGAAGCGCGTCCGTACAAGAACGGCATCGTTCTCGCCGGTCGGCACGAACCAGAACGACACGCGCGCGCGGTTCGTCGCCGTGGGCCCGTCGCTGACGATGACGGAGTGCACGAACACCGACTTGCACCGGCACGTTCGTCGGACGCTTCGACGGCGCGAACGTGGACTCGGACGTTCACCGGCAACACGGACGAGAACCCCGCGAGCATCCGCGCCGTGCTCAACGACGACGGCATCGGTCCTCGCGGGCTCGTACGCCGGCGACGCACCAGTCGGTCTTCTTCATGCGCACGACCGAGAAGCCCGCGTTCTGCGAGCCGCGCCCGAACGGCACCGGCACGCACCACGTGCTCGTGCTCGACCAGGATCCGATCTTTTCGTTCTATCCGACGCGACGCGCAGCCGGCCGTACCGGGATACACGTTCGACGCGATCGGTACGGGCATGCTCGACCCGTCCGAGCTCGCCGGCAAGGAAGCCGTGATCATGCGCGGCGTCTGCAAGGTGACGCGACGCTCGTGTCGCCCGAGCAGCTGCAGCTGCTCCTGCAGTGGGTCGCCGCCGGTCACAAGCTGATCCTCGGCGCGGGCGGCTGCAGCACGGGCGCCGACTTCACGTGGCTGCCGTATCCGTTCCAAGCCGCGGACCCCGGACCCGAGACGAACAACGCCGGCATGATCCAGGTCGAGAACAACGCGCTCGGGACGAACGACAAGAACGACACGACGCATTACCTCGACATCCTCAGCTACGTCCTGAGCGGCAGCGACCTCGGATCGTCCAACGCGATGGCGACGAAGGACACGCACTGGTGCGGGCACGTGTTCGTGGCGAAGCCGACGAACGTCAACGGCTTCGTGCAGAGCTATGCCGTCGACGGCGGCGGCGAGCTCATCTACGACGGCATCAACATGAGCGGCAACCAGCAGGGGACGCCGGCGCGTCTGCGCATGCTCGAGCTCGCGCTGCCGGCGCCGGCCGACCTGCCGTGCTCCGCAGAACGTCACGGAATCGTTCGTGCTCGAGCCGAGTCAGGAAGCGACGTTCGTCAGCGGCAAGGCGCAGACGATTCGCGCGCCGATGACGGTCCTCGCGAACCAGGGCTGGAGCGGACACGCGACCGTTCGCGCCGCGGGCGACATTCCCGCGACGGTCACGCCGAGCGCGTTCGACATCGCGGGCGGCACCGAGCCGATCGCCGTGTCGGTCCACGTGCCTGCATCGCAGAAGCCCGGCGTGTACACCGTGAGCGTCCTCGCCGACAACGGCAGCGGCAAGACCGCGCAGGCGACGGTGTCGCTCACCGGCACGGCGCCGCCGCAGCAGCAGAAGCAGCAGCTCGCGACGCAGAAGCGCATCCGGCTGTACGGGATCCACTTCGACGTCGACTCGGCGCACATCCAGCCGCGTTCGGAAGCGGTCATCGCGGACATCGGGCAGGCGATGTCGTCCACGCCCGGCCTGCGCTTCCAAGTCGAAGGCCATACGGACTCCGACGGCGGCGCCGCGTACAACCTCGCGCTTTCGCAGCGCCGCGCGCAAGCCGTCGTCGACGACCTCGTGACGCGCTATCACATCGCGCGCAGCCGGCTCATCGCGAAGGGCTACGGACTCACGCGGCCGGTCGCGCCGAACACGACGCCGGCGGGCAAGGCGCTGAACCGGCGCGTCGAGCTGCTGCGTCTGTGACGCGCGAGCGCGCGCTCGAGCCGCCGCGTACGCCGGAGCCGGCGCGCGAACCGTCGCCGCGCGGCACTCGGCGCGCGCCGCCGGACCACGCGGCGCACTGCGCGGTCAGCGGCTCAACGCGATCGGCATCGAGGCGGTGCCGTGCGCGCCGATCCAGCGCACGATCAGCCTGCACGGCGAGGATCAGGACAAAGACGCCAACGTCGCGCGGCTCAACGCGCTGCTCGGTGACAGCGGCGGCCGCGTCAAGCGCACAGGCAATACCGTCGCGTTCGAGGCGCATCCGCCGACGCAAGGCGGCAGGGAGCACTGGGGATACAAGCTCGTGAACCGCATCGTCGCGCACGCCAACGACGTGAAGATCGGGATTCACCCGGAGAAGGGCGTCGCGGATCCGGTCATGACGCCGTACAACATCCCGAACGCGTCGACGCCGGGCACGGGATCCAACGCGTTCGTCCACATGCCGCGCGTCGCGCCGGCGTCGCCGGTGACGGTGTGGGACAAAGACAAGCAGCAATACCTCGCGCAGAACGTGCCGGAGCACATCCAGCTCGGCCACGAGCTGATTCACGCGGACCACACGCAGCGCGGCACGCTGACGCCGTACGCGGAGATGGGGGACAACCGCGTCGCCGGCAATCTCGCCGGCTTCGGTGCCGTCGACACGAAGATGCGCGAGCATCGCGAGGAGCTCGTGACGATCGGGCTCGCGCCGGGAGCCGAAGGCGACGACATCACCGAGAACCGCCTGCGCCAATCGTTCGGGCTGCTTCCGCGCGTCGCGCACGCGCAGGTCGAGGAGCATCTGTACAAGGAGCACGCGGTGAACGCGAAAGCCGCGCTCGACGAGCGCGCGCAGCTCGAAACCGAGGCGCGCGTGCAGGAAGCCAACGCGCAGCAGCACCACGCCGCGTCGGTCGAATCGCAGAAGAAGGTTGACGCCGCGGCGCAGCGCCACGCGCAGCACTCGAGCTCGGCGGCGGAGAACCTGCGCTTCGCGCAGGGCTTGCGCGGGGGCGGCATCGTCGAGCACAACGGCATGCGGATCGACTGGGATTCGCTCGCGGACGCCCACCAGCGCAACGCCGACGCGGCGGCCGCGGAAGCGGAGCGCGCCGCCGACGAGATGCGCGCGCACACCGCCGCGAAGGCCCGCAGCGAGCAGCTCCGCGACCACCATGTCGGCGAGCACCGGAAGATTCAGAGCAAGCACGCCGCCGCAGGCGAGCAGTACAAGGTGCATGCCGGCAAGCACGCGCAGCTCAAGGCGCTGCTCAAGCTCTGAGCCATACTGAAATGTGACGTTCGTCCGCTCGTCCGACGCGGTACCCGTGCCGATCACCTTCGCACAGGAAGCCGGTTCGTACGGAGACGGGTATGGTCGTCGCACTCGCGGGAATGGCGCTCGGCGCTTTGCTGACCGCGGTCGTCATCGAGATCCACCGAGCACATCGCCGCTGCGCGAACAGCGTCGCGTGGCTGGTCGTCGCGAACGTCAACGCGCTGTTGCGCGCAGACCTCGAGCATCTCTGGGGTGACGACCGCAACGACGGACTTCGCGAGCTGCGCCTCGCGCTCGAGGACACGGCGCGGCGCCGCAGCGGCGCGGAGCGCACGCTGTTGGAGCGCTACAACGGGCTGATCGGCATCGCGATCGCGTTCGGCGAGAAGATGCACGATGCGGCAGGCAACGTCGACATGCGCGCCGTCGCGAACCGGCGCGCGCACGTACAGAGCGCGCTCGTGCTCGGCGAGCGCATCGAGGCGGCGCTCGGAGGCTTCGCGGAGCTCGCGCGCGACGCGGAGCGCGGCGACCGCCCGCGATCTCGGCGGAGCCGTCGCCGAAGCGGCGCCGGCGTGCGGCGCGTTCACCTCGCCGGCCCGGCGAGCGGCATCGCCGGCGTCGTGTGATCGCCCGCGTAGGGCGTTAGCCCGCGCACACCTGCGGAACGGTGCTCGGCTCAGCGCGTCCGCACGCCGATATCAAGAATTGACATGGAAGCTACCGCCGCGCTGCTCCGGATCGCGGCCCGCGTCGCGGGCGCGTCTGCCGCGCTCGTCGCGCGGGAGAACGGCGACGCGCCGCTCGCGGTATGGGGATGCGACGCGGATGCCGCGCGCGCGCTGCTGCGCGCGGCTCGTCGTGCGGCGCCGAACGGCGCGTGGTCGTTTCAGGCCTACCCGCTCGTGCTCGCCGACGGAAGCGCCGGCGAGCTGCTGCTCATCGCGCCGAGCTCGGACATCGACGACGCGGCGGCCGGCGGCGCTCGCCGCAGAGATCGGCGCGGCGATGCGACCCGCGCCGCACCGCGGTCGAGTGGTCCGGTGCGATCGAGACGCTGACGAGAGCATCGAGCAACTCGGCGAAGCGGTCGCGATCCTCGGAACGCCGCGCGACGGCGGCGCATCGTCGTACGTGCTGCACGTCAACGCCGGATTCGCGCGGCTGTTCGGCCTGACGGCGTCCGACCTCGCGGGCAAGGATTTCGACGTCCTGTTCGGACCGCTCACGGATCGCCGGTGCATTGCGTCGCTGCGCGCGCGCGTGCTCGAGCGGGAACCGGCGCACGAAGCGCTGGTGCTGTACGGACGCGACCGCGCTCCGTTCTGGGTCGAGGTCTCGTCGATGCCGGTACGCGACGACGGCAACGCCGTGCAGCACGCAGTGACGTTCCGCGACGTCACGTCGCGCAAGCAGTTTGCCGACGCGCTCGAGATCGAGAAGAGCAAGCTGAACACGACGCTGGCCGCGATCGCGGAAGCGGTCGTCACCGTCCCGGTCGACGGCCGCGTGGAGTTCCTCAACGCGGCGGCTCAGCGCATGCTCGGCGTCGATCCCTCCGACGCACGCGGCGCGCACGTCGACGACGTGCTCGTCATGCTGGACGACGACGCGCAGCCGGTCCGGCTGCTCGACGATCTGAACGACGTGCGCCGCGGCACGGCGCATCTGCGCACGTCCGAAGGCACGGTCGACGTGGCGTTCATCGCGTCGCGCATCGACGCCGAAGACGGCGGCGCCGTGATCGTGCTGCGCGACGTCACGATGGAGAACCGGCTCGCGATGCGGTTGAGCTTCGAAGCGTCGCACGATCCGCTCACCGGCCTGCCGAACCGGCGCGCGTTCATGCAGCGGTTGGAAGAAGCGATGACGACCGCGCACGAACGGCGCGAGCACCACGCCGTCGGCTTCCTGGATCTCGACCGGTTCAAGCCGGTCAACGACCGCCTCGGACACGCCGCGGGCGACCGTCTGCTGTGCGAGGTCTCGAACCTCATGGCGCGTGCCGTCCGCAACGGCGACGTGCTCGCGCGCATCGGCGGCGACGAGTTCGCGCTGCTGCTCTCGAACTGCGGCCTCGAGGACGCGCGCCGCGTCGCCGACAAAGTGCGATCGGCGGTCGAATCGTACCGCATCGAGTCGCACGGCCTCGTGCTGGATGTCGGCGTGTCGATCGGCCTGGCGCCGATCGAGCCCGGCACAGCGAGCGCCGCCGACGCGCTCGACGAAGCCGACGCCGCCTGTTATCAAGCCAAAGCCGCCGGACGGAACGCGATCGCTGGGTAAGGGTTCGGCGATGCCACGAGCTCGCCGGATCGCTTCGTTCGCCCTCGGTGCGGCCGCCGTCGCAGCAGGCGCCGCGCTGCTCTCACGCCGTTCGCACGTCGTGGACCGCGAGTCGCTGCGCGACCGCGTCGTCGTGATCACCGGCGGATCGCGCGGCCTCGGCTTCGCCCTCGCCGAGGACCTGGCGCGCGGCGGCGCGCGCGTCACGATCGCGGGGCGGGATGCGGAGACGGTCGAGCGCGCGCGCGAGCGCCTCGCCGCGGGGGCCTCGTGGTCGATGCCGTTCCCTGTGACGTGCGCGACCGTGCCGACGCCGAAGCGCTGATCGCGCACGTCGAGGAGCGCGCCGGCCCCGTCGACGTGCTGATCAACGTCGCGGGCGTCATCGAGGTCGGCTCGGTGTGGGACCAGTCGCTCGACGATTTCCGCGAGTCCGTCGAGACGCACGTCTTCGGGCCGCTGCATATGATGCGCGCGGTGCTGCCGTCGATGCGGGCGCGCGGCGACGGACGGATCGTCAACGTGTCCTCGGTCGGCGGCCTCGTCGGCGTCCCGCATCTCGCACCGTACTCGGCCGGCAAATTCGGACTCACCGGACTCTCGCAAGCGTTCGCCGCCGAAGTCGCGCACGACGGCATCACCGTCACGCTCGTGTGCCCGGGCTTGATGCGAACCGGCTCGCCCGACCATGCGACGTTCAAGGGCCGCACGCGCGCGGAGTACGCGTGGTTCACGCTCTCCGACAGCAACCCGCTGATCTCGAGCTCGACGCACCACGCCGTCGTCCGCATCGTGCACGCCATCGCGCACCGGCACACGTTCGTGACGATCACGCCGCTCGCGCGCATCGCGCCGATCGTGAACGCGCTGTTCCCGCGCCTGACGAACCGTGCGCTCGCGCTCGCTGCACGCGCGCTGCCGCCGCCGGCCGACGATCAGGCGACGCGCCGCGACGGCGAAGCGAGCCATTCGCCGATCGCGCCGAGCTTGCTCACCGTGCTGGACCAGCTCGCGAAGCGGCGGTACAACCAAGAGTGACGGGCGAACTACGATGACGGGGCTCGCACGCGGCGCCGCGTTCAACGAGGCGCTCGCTGAACATCTGGCCGCCTTGCGGGCGCGCGATGCCGATCGGTTCGAAGCGACGCTCGCGCCGGATGTCGTCGTCGTCGACGGGCGCGGCACGATCGTGCAAGGCATCGACGCCGTCTTGCGCTCGCACGCCGAGTGGTTCGGGGTGCCGGAGCGCTGGTCGTTCGACTACGACGTCGTGCTGACGCGCGAGACGGCGTCGTCCGGATTCGCGTTGCTCCGGGTGACGTATCGGCATACGCCGGAGAGCGAGCCGTCCCGCTTCCTGCTCTCGCTGCTGTTCGAACGCAATGCCGACGGCGTCTTCAGATTCGTCTACGACCAGAACACACCGCTGTCATAAACCATCACAGGGAGAATCTTCACGTGCAGACGCTCGGAACCGTCGTCGTGACCGGCGGCGCGTCGGGGCTCGGCGCCGCCGTCGCGGACGCCGTCGCGCGGCACGGCGGCATGCCGGTGACATTCGACATCACGCAGCCCCGCGCGGCGCGCGAGTACGCGCACCACGTCGTCGACGTCGCGGATCGCCGCGCCGTGGAAGACGCGATGCGTGCGGTCGCCGAGCGCAACGGCGGCGTGATCGACGCCGTCGTCGCCAACGCCGGCATGGACGCGTGCGGCGACTTCGGCACCGTCGACGCCGACGCGTGGGAGCGCGTGATCCACGTGAACCTGATCGGCACGGCGTCGCTCGCGCGCGCCGCGCTGCCGTACCTCGAGCGCGCGGCGAACCCCCGCATCGTGAACGTTGCATCGACGCTGGGGCTGCGCGTGCTCGGTGCGGCCACCGCCTACAGCGCGTCGAAGTTCGGCGTCGTGGGCCTGACGCGCGGTCTCGCGCTCGACCTCGCGGGCCGCGTCGGCGTGACGCTGCTGATCCCGGGCGGCATGAACACGCACTTCTTCGACGGCCGCGACCCGCAGTTCAAGCCGGCGGCCGACGCGTTCGAGAAGAACCAGCTCAACGATCCGCGCAACGTCGCCGAGACCGTCGTGTTCGCGCTCTCGCAGCCGAAGGGCTGCGAGATCCGCGAGCTGATCGTCACGCCGTCGCGCGAGACGAGCTGGCCGTAAGCGGAACCTGCGCGATGTACCAGTCGAGCAGCTCGCTGCCGGTCAGCGCGCACGCGCCGTAGCGGCGCGTCGCAGCGGCCAGGATGCGGTCGAGCACCGCGATGCGGTGCGGCGTGCCCGTCAGGTACGGGTGCAGCGCGAGCGGCAGCACGCGCGGCGACGACGCGCTCTCGGCGTGGAGCACTTCGAGCGCGGCGAGCGCGCGCGTCTCGAGCTCGGCCGCCGGATGGCGCTCGACCGCGTAGACGACGATGTCGTTCAACTCGATCGGGTACGGCACCGCGACCATGCGGCCGCGCTCGACGGCGAGGTCGTACGGCACGTCGTCGGCGGGTCCCCAATCGCAGCAGTACTCGATCCCCGCGTCGAGCAGGGCGTCGAGCGTGCGCGGCGTCTCGACCAGTGCCGGCCCGAGCCAGCCGCGCGGACGTTTGCCGGTCGCGCGCTCCAGCTCGTCGAGCGCTTCGCCGATCACCGCGTTCTCGTCGTCGACCGTCGCCATCGTGCGCTGCACGACGCCGTGCGGCATCATGTCCCATCCCGCGCCGAACGTGCGCTCGACGATCTCGGGATACTCGCGGCACACCGCGGAGTTGACGCTGAGCGTCGCGCGCACGCCGTACTTCGCGAGCGTCTCCAGCAGGCGCCAGATGCCGACGCGCTGGCCGTACTGGTACCACGCGAAGTTCGGCACGTCGGGTACGGTCGCGACGCCGCCGGGCGGCGGAAGCGCCGTGCGCGGCATCGGCCGGGCGTAGTCCCACACCTCGACGTTGACGATGACGTGCAGCGCGAGGCGCGATCCGCCGGGAAACGGCGCGAGCGGCGGGCGCGCGAACGACGGCGTGTAGGTCGTGCGGCCGTGGGAAGCATCGCCGCCGCTTCCACGCCGCAAGGCCGTCGCCCCCGCGCGCCGGAACTCCGCAATGGCAGCCACGATGCGCGCCGCGGTGTATCACGGCGCGCGCGACATCCGCATCGAGGACGTTCCCCGTCCGCGGCCGGCGCCGGGCGAAGTGCTCGTGCGCGTGCACGCGAACGGCATCTGCGGCACGGACGCGAGCGAGTACGCAGGCGCGCAGATGTATCCCGTGCAGCAGCGGCACAGCTCACCGGACACGAAGGTCCGATCATCCCCGGGCACGAGTTCGCCGGACGATCGAAGAGGTCGGCGACGGCGTCGAGGGATTCCGTGAAGGCGAGGCGGCCGTCACGGGTGCGGCGCTGTGGTGCGGGGAGTGTCCGCAGTGCAAGGCGGGGCGCACGAGCATCTGTGCGCTCTACGCGACGGTCGGACTCCATCGTGACGGCGGCCTCGCGGAGTTCGTGCGCGTCCCGGCGCACATCGTCTACCGCGCCGAGCCGTTCGGACTGCACGGCGATCTCGCGGTGCTGACGCAGCCGATGGCGATCGCCGTGCACGCGCTGCGCCGCGGCGCTCCGCGTCCGGACGAGCACGTGCTCGTCATCGGCGCCGGCGGATCGGCGCGTTCTTGATCTTCGCGCTCGCGCGGGCAGGCGCGAACGTCGTCGCCGTCGACGTCGCGCGGAGCGGCTCGCGATCGCGCGGCATCTCGGCGCGATCGATACGGTCCACGCCGGTGACGCGGACGCGACGACGGCGTCGCTCGCGAAGCGCGGATTCGTTCCGACGCTCGTCTTCGAGGTGACGGGCAGCGACGCCGGGATCGCGGCGGCGATCGCGGCGTGCGACCCCGGCGGACGCGTCGTGGAAGTCGGCATCGCGAAGCACCCGATCGCGATCGACGCGCGCCGCGTGACGACGAAAGAGCTGCGAGATCGCCGGCACCAACGCGCTGATCGGCCGCGAGGACGTCCCCGGAGGCGGCGCGCCTGCTCGCGCTCGATCCCGGCGCGTGGGCCGACGTCGCGCCGGTCGCGATCCCGCTGGATCGCGTCGTCGAAGACGGCATCGTCCCGATCTCGAAGGCCGCGCGCCGCACATCAAGACGCTCGTCGACCCGTGGACCTCGGCGGAGCGCGCGACGTCCACGGGGTGAACGCCGGCTACGCGCTCGACGGCGTCAGCGTGCTCGACGTGTCGTACTCGTCGTGATCTCCGCTCCCGTATAGTCGCGCATCGCCATCACGCGAAGAAGCTGATCACGCCGCACAGCGCGATGTAGATCGCGATCGCGTAGCCGGTATGGTACACGCGAAAGCCACGTCGCGATCAACGGCGCGGGGCCGCCCGCGATCACGGACGCGAGCTGGTATCCGAGCGAGGCGCCGCTGTACCGCAGACGCGGCGTGAACCATTCGGCGATGAACGCGGCCTGCGGCCCGTACTGGATGTCGTGCGGGATCAGCGAAAGGAAGATCGCGAGGAAGATCAACGCCGGCGCACCCGTGTCGAGCATCGCGAAATACAGGAACCCGAACACGAACGTGACGGCGCAGCCGATCATGTAGGTCTTACGCCGGCCGATGCGGTCCGAGACTGCCCGAAGAGCGGGATCCACACGGCGGAACCGATCGACGCGACGAGCACGGCGGTGATGAGAAAGTTGCGCGGCTGGTCCAGCACCCTCGTGCCGTACGAGAAGATGAACGCCGTGAAATGTAAAAGGGCGCCTGTTCCGACATGCGCGCGAGCGCGGAGAGCACGATCTCCCGACCCTGCAGCCGGAACACTTCGCGCACCGGCGTCTTCTCGATGCGGTTCTCGGCGACGACCCGCGGAACGTCGGCGTCTCTGGGATTCCGAGCCGGATCCAGATGCCGAGCGCGACGAGGATGATGCTCAGGAAGAACGGGATGCGCCAGCCCCACTCCAGGAACGCGGTGCACCGGACAGGCTGCTGAACGCGAGCACGGCGATGTTCGCCAGAAACAGGCCGGCGGGAACGCCGAACTGCGGCCAGCTCGCGATCAACCCGCGGCGTCCCGCGGTGCGCGCCCACTCCATCGAGAGCAGCACCGAGCCGCCCCATTCGCCGCCGACGCCGATGCCTTGGATGAAACGCAGCACGTCAGGATGATGGCGCCCCAGATCCCGATCTGCGCGTAGCCCGGCACGAAGCCGACGAGGAACGTCGCGATCCCCATCGTGAGGAGCGTCGCGATCAGCGTCGCCTTGCGGCCGATGCGGTCGCCGAGTGCCCGAAGATCGCTGCGCCGACGGGCCGCGCGATGAAGCCGACGGCGTACACCAGGAACGCCTCCAGCGTTCCGACGAGCGGATCGCTTTTCGGAAAGTACAGCTTCGCGAACACGAGCCCCGTGACGGTGCTGTACAGGAAGAAGTCGTACCATTCGATCGACGTGCCGATCGTGCTCGCGAGGACTGCACGCGCGAGCTCGTTGCGGCCCTCGGCGGAGGCGGCGGTAGCGGCGCCCATGGGACGACTGTTCCCCGTTTCGACTGCGCCCCCTCCGGGCGGCATCGTCTTCCTCCCTCCTCAGACGCGACGCCACGTCAGCACGGCCAGGGCGCCGCTGTTCGGCGGATCGGCGTTGAAATATACGAGCGTCGTGTCGGTGAGGTCACGAATCATCCGCATCTGATTGGCACCGTTCGCGTTCGGGTAGTTGCTGCTGCTGTCGATGTGGAAAACGAACGTGCGCGCGTTCTCGTCGACGCTATAGGTTCCGAAGAACGCGTTCGTGCCTTTCGCGGCCGCGAGCGCTTCTTCAGGGGTCGGCTGCTCGCGACTGTTCGACGCGTATTTCGGTACGTTGGAATTGATCAGGATCGCCGCGAAGCGGCCGTTACGCTGGAACATCAGCGTTCCCGACGGATGAGCGCCGTACGGTAAATACATCGTTCCGTCAGCGCGTGTCCTCTCGCTCGAGACGAGCATCCATGTTCCCACGAGCTGCTCGCGCAGCGGCGTCTGTGCGGACGCCGCCGGTCCGCGTCCCAGCGTCGCGGCTGCGAGTGCGGCGATGACGATGACACGAGGATAGCTCACGACGAAGTCCTTTCTGGAAGGTCCGGTCTCGCCTCGCGTAGTTCAGCTCAGGCGCACGACGTCGTCCGTCGCGTACCAGTCGACCGGTTCGTCGAGGTTGACGATCGTGCTCTTCGTCTGGGTGTACTCGCGATAGCCTTCCAGGCCGGTCTCGCGACCGATGCCGCTGTCTTTCATGCCGCCCCACGGCAGCGACGGGTCGATGCGATGGTGGTCGTTGACCCAGACGATGCCGCACTCGAGGCGCTCCGCGACGCGCATGCCCCGGCCGCGTCCGCCGTCCAGACCGAGGCGGCGAGGCCGAAGTCGATGTCGTTCGCGATGCGGATCGCATCCTCGACGTCGCGATATGTCATCACGCACGTGACGGGCCCGAAGATCTCTTCCTGCGCGATGCGCATGGACGACCGGACGTTCGTGAAGATCGTCGGCTCGTAGAAGAAGCCCGATCACGAGCGCGCCGCCGGGACGCTTCCCGCCGCACGCGACCGTCGCGCCCTCGCTCCGTCCGATCTCGACGTAGCGTTCCGTGCGCTCGAGCTGGCGCGCCGACACGAGCGGCCCGAGCTGCGTCGCGAGGTCGAGCGGATCGCCGATGCGGATCGCGCCGGCGCGCCGCACCATGCGTTCGACGAGCGCGTCGGCGTGAGACTCGTGCACGAGCACGCGCGTCCCGGCGACGCATGTCTGCCCCGACGCGATGAACGCCGCGAACGTCGCGCCCGCGGCCGCCTGTCGAGGTCCGCGTCAGGCAGGACGATCACCGGCGCCTTGCCGCCGAGCTCGCACGTCACGCGCACGAGGTTCTCGCCGGCGACCTTGGCGACGAGGCGTCCCGTCTCGGTGCCGCCCGTCAGGTCGATCTTGCGCACGCGCTTGTCGGTGCAGAGCGCGGCGCCCGCCTCGCCGCCGAAACCGGTCACCACGTTGAGCACGCCGTCCGGCACACCGGCTTCGAGGGCGAGCCGCGCGACGATCAGCGTCGTCAGCGGCGTGTACTCGGACGGCTTCACCACGACGGTGTTGCCGGCCGCGAGCGCGGGCGCAAGCTTCTTCGAGAAGATCAGCAGCGGGTGGTTCCACGGCGTCAGCTGTCCGACGACGCCGAGCGGGACGCGCCGCACGTAGTTCAGGTACGGCCCTTCGAACGGCGTGACGGCGTCTTCGGCGGTGCGCGCGACGGCGGCGAAGTAGCGGTAGAACTCCGGCACGCGGCCGAGCTGCGCGCGCATCTCGCGCAGCGGGCGGCCGACGCACGTCGACTCGATCGTCGCGAGGTCGGGCAGCGCGGCTTCGATCGCGTCGGCGAAACGGTTGATGATGCGCGCGCGGTCGCGGACGCTCATGCGCGACCAGCGGCCGTCGGCGAACGCGCGCTGCGCGGCGGCGATCGCACGGTCGACGTCCGTCGCATCGCCTTCGGGTACGCGCGCGACCAGCGCACCGTTCGCGGGATTGCGCACCTCGAACGTACGGCCGCTCGCGCCGCGGCACTCGGCGCCGTCGATCAGGTGTCCGTAGGTTGCGATACCGTCGAGCGTCGTCACCGGGATGTCCTCGGGAAAGGAAGATGTGGCGCACCCTTCGACAAGCTCAGGGTGACACCACGATGGATGCCCGCACCGATCATGCCCATGACCCCGAGATGCTGATCGACTGGGACGTCCCGATCCCGATGGACGACGGCGTCGTCCTGCGCGCCGACGTCTTCCGCCCGGCCGGCGACGCGCGCTACCCGGTGATCCTCACGCTACGGCCCGTACGGGAAGGGGCTCGCGTTCCAGGACGGCTATCCGGAGCAGTGGAAGCGCATGGCCGAGCAGCATCCCGGACGTGCCGGCGGGCTCGACGAACCGCGTACCAGAACTGGGAGGCCGTCGACCCGGAGAAGTGGGTGCCCGACGGCTACGCGTGCGTGCGCGTCGACTCGCGCGGCGCCGGCCGCTCGCCCGGCTTCCTCGACCCGTGGTCGCCGCGCGAGACCGACGACCTCTACGAGTGCATCGAGTGGGCCGGCGCGCAGCCGTGGAGCGAACGGCAAGGTCGGCCTGAGCGGCATCTCCTACTACGCGATGAACCAGTGGCAGGTCGCGGCGCTCGCAGCCGCCGCATCTGGCGGCGATCTGCGTCGTGGGAGGGCGCGGCCGACTTCTACCGCGACGCCACCCACCACGGCGGCATCCTGCTGCACGTTCTGGGCGCAACTGGTACGACATGCAGGTGAAGAGCGTCCAGCACGGCGCGCGGCGAGCGCGGCCCGCGCAGCCCGTCACCGGCGAGCCGGTCGTGCGGCCCCGAGACGCTGCCGACGAGCGAGCTCGCGCGCGAACCGCGCCGACTTCGGCGCGCGAGATCCGCGCGCACCCGCTCGACGACGAGTACCACCGCGCGCGCTCGCCGGTCTGGGAGCAGGTGACCGTGCCGCTGCTCTCGCCGGCGAACTGGGGCGGGCAGGCCCTGCATCTGCGCGGCAACTTCGAGGGCGTTCGTCGCGCGCCGCGTCGACGGCAGAAGTGGCTCGAGGTGCACGGCGTCGAGCACTGGACGCGAGTTCTACACCGACTACGGCGTGGCGCTGCAGAAGCGCTTCTTCGACCACTTCCTGAAGGGCGAGGACAACGGCTGGGACGCGACCAGCCGCGCGTGCGCCTGCACGTGCGCCAGGTCGACGGCTTCGTGGAGCGCGCCGAGTACGAGTGGCCGCTCGCGCGCACGCGCTGGACGAAGCTCTACCTCGATCTCGACGGCGCGCACGCTGCGCGCGACGCCGCCGAGCGCGGCGACGGCGACGCGTCGCGTTCGACGCGCTCGGCGAGGGCGTCGACGTTCGCCGGCGAGCCGCTCGCCGAGGAGACCGAGCTCACCGGGCCGGCTCGCCGCGCAGCTCTTCGTCTCGTCCTCGACGCGCCGACGCCGACGTCTTCGCGATCCTGCGCGTGTTCGCGCCCGGACGGCAACGAGGTCGTGTTCCAGGGCTCGAACGATCCGCACACGCCGCTCGCGCAGGGCTGGCTGCGCGCCTCGCACCGCAAGCTCGACCCGGCGCTGCTCGACGCCGTACCGGCCCTACCACCCCCACGACGAGCCGCAGCCGCTCGCGCCGGGCGAGCCGGTCGCAGCTCGACGTCGAGATCTGGCCGACGTCGATCGTGCTGCCCGGCCGGGCTACCGCGCTCGCGCTCACGGTCCACGGCAGCGACTACGTCTATCCGGGCGCGAGCGGCGGCCGGCTCTCGAACTTCAAGAACGAGATGCGCGGCTCGGGCCCGTTCCTCCACGACGATCCCGACGACCGCCCGCCGGAGGTGTTCGGCGGCACGAACACGCTGCACGCCACCGCGGACGAGGCGCCCTACGTGCTGCTGCCTGTGGTGCCGGCTCACCCGCGCTAACGGAGGACCGCGCGGCGCGCGAGCGCAAGCTTCGGCCATACCGGCGCGGCCGGTAGGGGAGGCGTTCATCATGCGTATGCGTGCAGTGATGCTCGTGGCGGCATTCGTCGCCGATCCGCCGGGGGCGCCGAGGGCGAGCGCGCAATCGGGGTGGCCGTCGCCCGACAGCTACGCGAACGCGGCGCAAGACGCGGGCAGCTGGATCCTGCCGGCGCACAGTTACAGCGGAAACCGCTATCTGTCCGAGACGGACATCACGGCCGCGAACGTCGGCACGCTGAAGAAAGCGTGGAGCGCGAACGTCGACGCGCGCGGTCCGCTCGAGACGTCGCCGATCGTGTGGAACGGCACGATGTACGTGACGTCGTCGCACAACGACGTCTATGCGCTCGACGCGAAGACCGGCGCGGTCAAGTGGCACTTCCCGTACAAGCCGCACGTCATCGCGTTCTCCGCGAACCGCGGCGTCGCGCTGAGCGACGGCAAGGTGTATGAAGCGACGCTCGACGGCAAGCTGATCGCGCTCGACGCGACGACGGGCAAGCCGGTCTGGAACGTCGTCGCCGCGCACGATGTCGACGAACACGTTCTTCACCATGCAGCCCGTCCCGTACAAGAACATGCTGATCCTCGGCGCGTCGAACGGCGACTGGGGCGGCATCGGGTACATCAGCGCATTCGACGCGGCGACCGGCAAACGGCTGTGGGACTGGAAGACGATTCCGGGCCCGGGCGAGCCCGGCCACACGACGTGGAGCGGCGACTCGTGGAAACGCGGCGGCGGCGCGATCTGGAGCGGCGTCGCGATCGACCCGGCGAGCAACACGCTGTACGTCGACGCCGGAAACCCGCAGCCCGACTTTCTCGGCACGATCCGCAAAGGCACGAACCTCTACACGAACTCGATGGTCGCGCTCGACATCAGCGGCACGACGCCGAAGCTGAAATGGTATCACCAGTTCATCCCGCACGACACGCATGATTGGGATCCGGCGATGCCGCCGGTGCTGTTCAGCGGCACCGTCGGCGGATCGGCGCGGAAGCTCGTCGCCGCGGGCGACAAGGGCGGCAACTTCTGGGTGCTCGACGCCGGGAACGGGTGCGCTCGTCTACCACGTCGTGGTCAGCACGCAGAAGGGGCAGAACACCGTGCCGAACCGCACGGGGACGATCGCGTGCCCGAACACGAACGGCGGCGTCGAGTTCAACGGCGGCAGCTACATGCCGGACACGAACGCGTTCTACGTACCGAGCGTCGACCAGTGCGGCCTCTGGAAATCGAACGGGACCGCGGCGTACGTCGCCGGCCAGTTCTATCTCGGCGGCGCGTTCCCGACGCTCTACGGTCCGAGCACGGGCTACATGAACGCGATCGACATCGGCACCGGCAAGTTCATGTGGCGCAAGCACCTCGCGTTCCCGCAGATCGGCGGAGCGCTCTCGCTGTCGTCCGGCGTCGTGTTCACGGGCGGCGTGAACGGCGATTTCACGGCGTACGACGCGAAGACCGGCAACGTGCTCTGGCACTACGCCACCGACATGACGATCCAGGCGCCGCCCACGTCGTACGTTGCGGACGGCAAACGGTACGTCGCGGTCGCGGCGGGACCGGCCGGCGTGAACTTCGCCGATCCGCGTTTGAAGCAAGGTGCGCCGACGCTCGAAGGGCGCTACTCGCACCCGACGCGCGCGATGATCACCGCGTTCACGCTGCCGTAACGCCGTGCGGCTGATGCGCGTGCTCGCGCCGGCGATCGCGGTGATCGCGCTCGCCGGCGCCGCGCCGGCGCGCGACGACCACGCGAGCGCCCTCGCGGCCCTCGCCGACGTGCGCGCGTCCGTGCGCGAGATCGTGCGCATCGAAGACGGCTACGCCGTCGGCCACGGCGCGTATCTGCGCGCGGCGCACCGCGCGATGAACGCGCTCGTCGGACGCCGTGACGACGGTTATGCCGCCTCGTTCGGCGATCCCGGCGACGGCGTCGGAACGCTGGGCCACCTCGACCGCATGCTCGATCAGACGGCGACCTGTCGTGGACGCCCGCCGTCCAGGGCGCGAAAGCGAACGTGCTCGCTGCCGCCGCGAACCTGCAAGACGCGCTGCGCGAGAAAGAGATGGAGGACTACCAGGCCGACCTCACCCACGCGCTCGCGAACCTCGCGCTCGTCGTCGGGCGGCCCGCCGAGGACGGCGTCCTCGGCGGCCTCGCGGCGCGCTCGCGAACACGACGCTCGGCGTGCCGCGCGACGCGGTGCAGACGCCGGGCTGTGCCGTCCCGCGCGCGCGCCCTCGTACGGCGTCGACCGCGGTCGCCTGACGTACGTCGCGCTGCCGCGCGCCGGTCGCGGCGTTCGCGATCCCGCCGAGCTCGCCGTCGCGCGCGTCGTCGTGCGCGGCGACGGTCGTGCTGTACTCGCCGGCGTCACGTGGACGCGTGCTCGCGTCGCACGGTCGCGCGGCGCGCGGACGCACGTCCACTGCACGCACGCGCGCGCCGTCGGCGATGCGGCGCGGCCGTCCGTTCACCGCCGCGCAAGCGAAGGCGGGCGCCGCCGTCTACCGCGCGCAGTGCGTGCAGTGCCACGGCGCCGATATGCAGGGCGCCGCGGGACCCGCCGTCGCCGGGACGGAGTTTCTGCAGACGGCGCAGCGCAACAAGTGGACGCTGGCCGACATGCGCACGACCGTGTTCGAGAACATGCCGTTCTCGAACCCCGGTTCGCTCACGCCGGCGCAGTACGCGAACGTGATGGCGTTCCTGCTGGCGTCGAACTGCTACCCCGCGGGCGCGACGCCGTTCCCGACGGCCCGCCGCGTCGCTCGCGCGCATCAAGCTCGGGCCCGCGCACGGCGCGAAGCCGGCGGAATCCGAAGCTCGGCACGTGCACGGTGCGCTGATGGCGGTGCGAATTTAATGTCTCGCGCTCCGTGCCATGAAAGTGTCCTCCGACTCGCGAACACGACGCTCCAGGACGGCTCCATGACGGCTCCGTCAAACTCCGATGGCGCGTTCCGTCACTGGTCAGGAAGTACCGCATGTCGCGCATCTTTCTCAGCCATTCGAACGGCAGCAATGCTGAAGCGGTGGGGCTTCGCGACTGGCTCGAACGCGAAGGGTGGGAAGATGTCTTCCTCGACGTGACCCTGACCGCGGTATTGCGGGAGGCGAACGCTGGGAGCGTGCTCTCAACGAGGCGGCGTTCCGCTGTGAAGCGGTGCTGTTTGTCATTTCGAAAGCGTGGCTAGCCTCGGGATGGTGCTTGAGGAGTTCAATCTCGCGCATCGCCTCAATAAACGCCTGTTCGGCCTTCTCGTAGATGATATTGCGGTCGCCGATCTTGCGTCATCTCACCAGCATGTGGCAGATGGTGCGCCTTTGCGCGGGTCGCGACCACATCATGATGCGCGTGACAATGCCGTTTACAGGCGACGAAGCGCGCGTGACTTTTTCAGCAAAGGCCTTTCGCGCCTGAAGGCCGGATTGCAGCGCGCGGGTCTGGATACTCGCTTTTTCGCGTGGCCGCCGCAGGACGATCCGGATCGACCACCATATCGCGGCTTGCGACCGTTGGAGAGTGGACGCAGGATCTTTTTCGATCGCGAGGCGCCATCGTTGAGGCGTTGGACCGATTGCGCATGCTTCGCGATGCGGCTGCGCCGCGCTTCCTCGTTATCATCGGTGCGTCCGCGCCGGGAAATCTTCCTTTCTGCGTGCCGGGTGCTGCCGCGGCTGCACCGAAACGACGGTAATTTTCTGCTTCTGCCGATCCTGCGGCCCGAACGTGCTGCGATCACCAGCGAGAACGGGCTTCTGCACTCGCTCGAACGCGCAATCCACGTACAGGGTCTCGTGCATACGCGCGCCGAGA
The DNA here is from genome assembly GCA_963841685.1 of Vulcanimicrobiota bacterium. Lineage (GTDB taxonomy): Bacteria > Vulcanimicrobiota > Vulcanimicrobiia > Vulcanimicrobiales > Vulcanimicrobiaceae > Vulcanimicrobium. The sequence continues at coordinate 357,687 of CAWJDU010000001.1, read as the reverse complement.
TACGAGCCGCTATCGACGGTGGTGCGTCTACGCTGCTGCCATTGCTCGCGCTGTTGTCGAGCAGTGCCAGCCCCTCGCGAGTGCCTCACAAGCCGAGACATAAGCCTCCGACACTGGTTCTGCCGATTGACCAAGGGGAAGAACTGTTCTTCACCGAGGGCGCGGTCGAGAGCGAATTGCTGCTCGCGCTCTTACTAGGAGTACTCATCGGCACGGTGCCGGAATTCATCGTGATACTTACAGTACGATCTGATTCGTACGAGCGAGTACAATGCGCGAAAGCGCTCGACGGCATCGCGCAGCAAACGCTGAGCCTGCCGCCCTTGCCAAAAGGCGCGTATCAGGCAGTGATCGAGGGACCGGCCGAACGGCTACGGGATGGGCCGCGTCGGCTGCAGATCGAGCCGGCGTTGACCCAAGCCTTGCTCGGGGAGGTCGAGGCCGGTACCGGGCGCGACGCGCTGCCCCTGCTAGCATTTACGTTGGAGCGGCTCTATCTTGAATACGGGTCCGGGGGCCGCCTGAATCTTTCGCATTACGAGGCTCTGGGCCTAATCAGGGCTTTATCGAGCTGCCATCGAGCGAGCACTCATCGCCGCCGACGCGGACCCAAGCGTACCGCGCGGTCGCGCCACGCAATTATCACTGTTGCGGCTAGCTTTGATCCGTGGCTCGCCGGCATCGATCCGTAACGGGCGTGCCGCGACGGCGCGTCGCCCGCGTATCTGAGATCCCAACCGAGGCTCGCCCGCTCATCGAACATTTCGTCGAGCAACGTCTTCTCGCCGCCGATGTCGCGAGAGACACCGGCGAGCGTACCATCGAGCCGGCGCATGAAGCACTGCTTCGGCAGTGGAGCCTGCTTCAAGGATGGCTCGCAGAAGATGCAACTGTGCTCGGCGTAATGGACGGCGTCAAACGTGGCTCGCGCGATTGGCGTGAAAATGGCAAGAGTCCCGCCTGGCTTGCACACGCAACCGGCCAACTCGAGGCAGCGAACCGGCTCGGCGACCGACCGTATCTCGCGGCAAACTTGGACGCAGCCGATTGCGAATACCTCGCCGAATGCCGCAAGAAGGACATGTCCGCCGGCGTGAGGAGTCGGCGCGTGCAGGCGTTGGTCTATGCGCTCCTTGTCGGCTTCATTGCGAGGCTCGTCGGCTGGATCAACCAGTCGTATATCAAGGAACAGCTCAACTGGTACACGGTGATGCGTCCTTACATGCTCCCCAACGTGCGACCTTACGTGCTGACAGCCCAAGCCGAGCACGCACTAACACGATTGGAAATCTTTCGCGAGTGTGCAAGAGACTATCCAGCTATCATCGTACTGCCGCAGGGCAGCTATACGATGTGAACTCCGAGATCTGAAAAGGGCCGCTTCGACAACGAAGGGCCACCGCACAAAGTGGTAATTCTACAGCCTTTTGCTGTATCCAAGTTTGACGTAACGTTCGCGGATGGGATGCCTGCGTCTCGGTCGGAGGATGTCCTCAGGCGAGCGATAGCGGCTTCGGACGGGGCACGAGACCGGTGATCAACGTCCGTTGGGACGACGCGCAGCAGTATGTTGCTTGGTTTTCTAAAATGACTGGAAAGGCGTACCGGTTCTTGACCGAAGCCGAATGGGAGTACGCGGCTCGTGCCGGCACGACCGGCGCGTATCGCTCCGGTGGAACGATCAGCAGGGACAACGCGACTGCGATGGATGCGGCAGCGAGTGGGACAACCGCGAAACGTCTCCCGTGGGATCATTCGAGCCGAACGCGTTCGGTCTTTACGACACTGCGGGTGACGCGTGGCAATGGGTGCAGGATTGCTATCATGGTGACTACAGCGGCGCACCGCGAGACGGATCGGCATGGCCTGCCCCGAGCTGCAACACGCACGTCGTCCGCGGCGGCTCGTGGTACGACGGTCCGTCGACCGTGCGGTCCGGGTACCGCGTTGGCGATGCAACGGTCAATCGGAACAGCAGCCTGAGCTTCCGACTGGAAAGAACGCTGCTGCCCTGAGTTTCGGTTCCGTGGCGCAGCTGAGTCGACGAACTTATTGAGCGCGATCTCGCGCAGCGGGCGGATCGGCGGGCGCGTCGTCGGCGTGCAGCTCGCGCGCTTCGCAGTACGCGCCGTGACAGAACAACAGCGTCGGCTTGCGCTCGTAGAAATAGCGCTCGACGTGCCCGAGGAAGATCTCGTGATCGCCGCCGTAGTAGCGGTCGACGATGCGGCACTCGAACTGCGCGGCGGCGCCGTCGATGAGCGGCACGCCGTACTCGCCGAGCTCGTGACCGACGCCGGCGAACTTGTCCGGAAGCGGTTGCGCGAAGTGCACGGAGAGATGCTGCTGCTGCGTCGTGAGCACGTTGACGCCGAAATGCGTCGCGGTGCGAAACGCCGGAAGGCTCGGAGCCGAGCACGCGAGGCTCCACAGCACGAGCGGCGGGTCGAGCGACACCGAGCTGAACGAGTTGCCCGTGAGTCCGAACAGACGTCCTTCGCGATCGCGCGTCGTGATGATCGCCACGCCGGTGGCGAAGGTGCCGAGCGCCTTGCGCAGGTCGCGCGCGTCGAACGGCGCGCTCGCGTGCTGGTGTGCCGTGTTCGCTGCCCCCGAGAGGGTTATTTATCTATCGATAAAACACCCGCGGCCGGGTTCGTGTCAAGGCGCCCGGATGGCGCCGGGAGGCCCCAATGCCGCTCTGCATCGACACTCACGCGCACTTTCTCTCCGACGAGTTCGTCGAGATGCTGCGACGCCGCGGTCTCGCGGACCCGCGCAAGGACGCCGGCGTGCTCGATCTCGATCGGAGCGTCTGCGGGTACGCCGCGCAGCGCACGCGCCTGCCGTACTTCCCGCTGCTGTACGACGTCGATGCGCGCGTCGCGCTCGCGGAGCAGCAGCGGCATCGACCGGCAGATCATCTGCCAGCCGCCGTTCTTCTTCGCGTACGCCGCCGCGCCGGACGTCGCGAGCGACATCTGCCGCACCGGGAACGACGCGCTCGCCGCCGTCGTCGCGCGCGCGCCGCAGCGCTTCGCGGCGTTCGCGACGGTGCCGCTGCAGTCGCCCGCCGCCGCAGTCGCCGAGCTGCGGCGCGCCGTGCTGGAGCTCGGTTTCTGGGGCGTCGAGATCGGCTCGAGCGTCGCGGGCGCGCCGCTCGACGATCCGGCCCTCGACGTCTTTTGGGACGCGTGCTGCGAGCTCGGCGTGCCGGTGTTCATGCATCCGCACCACGAGCTGGGCGGCGAGCGCGCCGTCCCGTACTATCTCGGCAATCTTTTCGGCAACCCGTCGGAGACGGGGCTGATCGCCGCGCGCCTGATCTTCGCCGGCGTGTTCGAACGGTTTCCCGCGCTGCACATGATCCTCGCGCACGGCGGCGGCACGCTCGCGACGATCGCGGGCCGGCTCGATCACGGCTATCGCGTTCGGCAGGAGACGAAGACGATCCCGAATCCGCCCAGCGCATACCTCTCGCGCATCTTCTTCGACATCATCACGCACGACGACGCGACGCTGGCGTTCCTCGTGCAGCGCGCCGGCGTCTCGAGCATCGTCGTCGGGACGGACCGGCCGTTCGACATGGGCGTCGACGACCCGCGCGGCGTCGTCGCACGCATCCCGAATCTCGACGATGCGGCGCGCGCGGCGATCCTCGGCGGCAACGCGCGCTCGTTCCTTACGCGGGGCGCCGCCGCGCTCGACGCGCAGGCTGCCGCAGCGCGTTCGTCATGACGGCGGGGACGCCGTCGAGGAACGCGGTGGCGAGCCCCTCCACGACCGCGTCGACGTTCTCCGGCATCTCCAGGCCGTAGATCCACTTGCGGATGCCGATGTAGAAGATGCTCGCGTGCAGGCCCCACACGAGCTCGAACTCGAGCTCGGAGATCGGCACCTCCTCGGGCGACGGCAGCCCGTGCTCGCGCCGCAGCTCGCGCACCACGCGCGTGTAGATGCGGTCCCGCACGAGCGTCAGGTAGCGGCTGTTGAGGTTCATGCCGCGCAGCCCGGAGAACATGAAGATGCGGATCCACTCGTAGCTCAGGACCGCCTTCGCGTACTCCCGGTAGAACGCGACGATCCGGTCGCGCACCGTGCGCGTGCGGTCGTCGAGGAGCTCTTCCCAGCGCGGGTCCCAGCGGTTGAGGTAGACCTCGCGGTAGACGCGCTCGATCAGCGCTTCCTTGTTCGGGAAATACCGGTACAGCAGAGGCTGCGTGATGCCGAGCCGCTTCGCGAGCTCGCGGGTCTGCCCGCCGAACCCGACCTCGCAGAAAAACGTGACCGCGCCGCGCGCGATGTGCCGCTCGCGCTCGTCGGCGGATAGCCGCGTGCGCGGCGACCGCTTCGCCGCCATGCGCAGATGATATGGCGATAAGTAAACGGCGTCCTTGCAAGCGGCGCCGGTCCGAAGGAGAAGGCGTCCCGCCCGCGTGAACACCCCGGGACTCCGGCGCCCGGGTCGGCCCGAAAGAAGTGATCGGGCGATAGATACGGCCGGAACGAGAGGATCGGCGATGCGCCTCGGCTACTTCACGATGCCCCTCCACCCGCCGGCACGGAACTATACGGCCGTGCTGAAGGAAGACCGCGAGTCGATCGTCCTCGCGGACCGCCTCGGCTTCGTCGAGGCGTTCGTCGGCGAGCACGTCACCGACACCGCGGAGCCCGTCACGTCGTGCACGACGTTCATCGCCTCGCTGATCGACGCGACGCGCGACATCGTGCTCGGAACCGGCACCGTGAACTTGCCGAACACGCATCCCGCGCAGGTCGCGGCGCAGATCGCGATGCTCGACCACCTGCTCGAGGGACGCCTGCTGTTCGGCATCAGTCCCGGCGGTCTGCTCTCCGACGCGGAGGCGTTCGGCAACCTCGACCGCGACCGCACGGCGATGTTCGTGGAGGCGATCGATCAGGTGCTCGCGATCTGGGCCGGCGATGCGCCGTACGATCTGCACGGCCAGTTCTGGTCGATCACCACGCGGCGCACGATGAACGCCGAGACCGGCCAGGGCAGCATCGTGAAACCGTACCAGAAGCCGCACCCGCCGATCGTCGTCACGGCCGTCGCGCCGTTCTCGAAGGGCGTCGTCTCGGCGGCGGAGCGCGGGTGGACGCCGATCTCGGCCAACTTCCTGCAGCCGAACTGGGTCGCCTCGCATTGGCCGAAGTATCGCGAGGGCTGCGCGAACGCGGGCCGCACCGCCGATCCGGCCGACTGGCGCGTCGCAAAGAGCGTGTTCGTCGCCGACGACGAGGCGACCGCGCAGCGCTACGCCAAAGGCCACGACGGCCCGTATGCCTACTATTTCCACTCGCTGATGACCAAGCTCATCAAGAACGGCCGGCCGGAGTTGTTCAAGGCCGAGCGCGACATGCCCGATGAAGCGGTCACGCTCGACTACGTGCTCGACTCGCTCGTCATCTGCGGAACGGTCGAGTCGGTCGTCGAGCAGCTGCTCGCGTTTCGCGAGAAGATCGGCGACTTCGGGACGCTCCTGTATGCCGGGCACGACTGGGCGGATCCCGCGCTCGCGCGGCGCTCGATGGAGCTGATGGCGACCGAAGTGATGCCGCGCGTCAACGCGGCGATCGCGGCCGGACGCAGCGCCGCGCCGAGCACGTCCGTCGCATAGCACGTGACGACGGTCGCGATCGTCGGCTTGGGGATCATGGGCTCGGCGTACGCCGGCCACTTGATCGACGCGGGTCTCGGCGTGCGTGGATTCGACGTCGACGATGCCGCGCTGCGCGCGTTCGAGGAGCGCGGCGGAACGGGTGCGAGCTCGCCCGCGGGCGCGGCCGACGGCGCGCGCGTGGTGATCACCGCGCTGCCGAGCGTCGCCGCCGTCGAGCGCGTCTTCGAAGGCGACGACGGCCTGACGCGCGCGGCGCGCGGGACGGTCGTCGTCGAGGCGAGCACGCTGCCGCTGGCGGTGAAAGAGCGGTGCCGCGAGGTGCTGGCGCTGCACGGCGTCGACGTGCTCGACGCACCGGTGAGCGGCACCGGGCCGCAAGCGCGCGCGAAGGATCTTCACGGTGTATGCGAGCGGCGAGCGCGCGGCGTACGACGTCGCCGAACCGATCCTGCAGCATCTCGCGCGCAGCGTGCGGTATGTCGGGGCCTACGGAACGGGCTCGAAGCTGAAGTACATCGCGAACCTCCTCGTGACGATCCACAACCTCTCGACCGCCGAGGCGGTCGTCCTCGCGCAAAAGGCCGGCCTCGATCCCGCGGCGATGCTCGAGATCGTCGGCGAAGGCGCGGGCGCGTCGCGCATGCTTCAGGTCCGCGGCCCGCTGATGGCGAGTGGCCGGTACGACGACCCCGGCATGAAGCTCGACGTCTACCAGAAGGACATCGACATCATCGCCGAGTTCGCGCGCGACGTCGGCGCGCCGACGCCGCTGTTCTCGCAGAGCGCCGTGTTCTACACGGCCGCGCTCGCGCAAGGGCGCGGCAAGCAAGACACCGCGGCGATCGCGTCGGTGCTCAAGACCATGGCCGGCCTGCCCGCGGATCCGTAAGCGTCGATGGGTGCGAACTTCTACCTTCAGAACGCGCTCGGCGGGCTCGCATACGGCAGCCTGCTGTTCTTGATCGCATCGGGGCTCACGCTGATCTTCGGCTTGATGCGGATCATCAACCTCGCGCAAACGGCGTTCTACCTGCTCGGCGCGTACGTCGGCTTGACGCTCGTCGCGCACGGCACGAACTTCTGGCTGGCGGCCGTCGCGGCCGGCGTCGTCACGATGGTGCTGGGGCTCGCCGTCTACAGCGCGTTCCTGCACCGCTACCACGCCGACCCGCTCACGTCGCTGCTGCTCACGCTCGGCTTCGCGTTGATCCTCGACGACGGCGTGCTCGCGCTGTGGGGCGGCGACCCGCACTCGATCTCGCCGCCGCCGATGCTGTCCGCCTCGATCACGATGGGCACGCTCGTGTTCCCCGAGTACTGGCTCGCCGTCATCGCGATCAGCATCGTCATCGCCGCGATCATGTTCGCCGCCCTGCAGCGCACGATGCTCGGCATGATGATCCGCGCGGCCGTCGACGACGAAGAGATGGCGCGCGGGCTCGGCGTGGACGTGAACCGCTCGTTCTTCGTCGTGTTCGCCGCCGGCGCGTTCATCGCGGGCTTGGGAGGGCTCCTCGGCGGGCCCATCACGAGCGCATATCCCGGGCTCGACGGCGAGCTGCTTCCGCTCGCGTTCGCCGTCGTCATCGTCGGCGGCATGGGCAGTCTCACCGGCGCGCTCATCGGCAGCCTCTTGATCGGGCTCGTGAACGCGTTCGGCAAAGCGATGTTTCCGGAGCTCTCGTACTTCACGATCTTCGTTCCGGTCGCGCTGATCATGGCGTTCCGCCCGCAGGGGCTCTTCGGGAGAAGGCTGTGAGCGCGCGCAATCGCTTCATCGCCGTGGCGGTCGCGGGCGTCGTCGTCGCGCTCGTGCTGCCGAAGGCGGGCGTTCCGACGTTCTACGTCTCGCTGCTCACGCAGACGTGGATCTTCGCGATCGTCGCCATGAGCCTCGATTTGCTCGTCGGTTTCACGGGCTTGGTGAACTTCAGCCAAGCCGCGCTGTTCGGCGTGGGGGCGTACGTCGTGGGCATCGGCGCGACGAGGTTCCACATCACCGACTTCGTCCCGGTGGTGCTGCTCGGAATCGCCGGCGCCGTCGTCACCGCGGCGATCTTCGGCGTCGTCGCGCTTCGCGCCGAAGGCACGGGCTTCATCATCATCACGATCGCGCTCAACGAGATCGTGTGGGGCCTCGCATACCAGTGGGTGTCCGTCAGCGGCGGCGACAACGGCATCACCGGGCTGATCCGGCCGAACGTCGGTCCGTTCGACGTCTCCGCGAACACCGGATACTACTACGTCTGTCTCGCGGCGCTGGTCGTCTCGTTCGTGCTGCTGATGCTCATCGTACGCTCGCCGTTCGGCCTCGTCCTCAAAGGCGTGCGCGAGACGCCGCGCCGCATGCGCGCCCTCGGGTACAACGTCTGGCTGTACCGGTACCTCGCGATCCTGATCTCGGGCGCGTTCGCGGGACTGGCCGGCGTGCTGTTCGCCTGGTACAACGAGTTCGTCGGTCCTGTCGCGCTCGCGCTCGACCAATCGACGCAGATTTTGATCATGGTGATCCTCGGCGGCATCGGCACGCTGTACGGACAGCTGTTCGGCGCGTTCGTCGTCGTGTTCCTGAGCAACGAGCTCAGCGCGGTGACGCAGCGCTGGGAGATGATCCTCGGCGTCGTCTACTTCGTCGTCGTGATGTACGCGCCGGGCGGGCTGGTCGTGCTCGTGCCGCGGCTGTGGCGCAAGCTGCGCGGCCGGCGCGCGCCGGTGCCGCTCGCGGAGACGCCGTGAACGGCGCCTCGAGCGCGTGCCTCGCGCTGCACGGCGTGACCAAGCGCTTCGGCAGCCTGTCCGTGCTCGAAGACGTGTCGCTGACGATCCAGCCCGGCGAGCGATGCGGCATCATCGGCCCGAACGGCGCCGGCAAGTCGACGCTGTTCAACATCGTCGCCGGCGATCTGCCGCTCACGCGCGGCAACGTGCACTTCCTCGGCGGCGACGTGACGCGGCTGAGTGCGCACGCTCGCGCGCGCCGCGGCCTCGCGCGCACGTTCCAGACGACGACGCTGTTCCCGAAGCTCACCGTGCTCGACAACCTCGTGCTCGCGCTGCAGGCGTCGAGCCGCGAGCGCTTCGCGCTGCTCGCGCCGCGCAGCCGCTTCCGCCACCGCGATGCGGAGGCGCGCGAGCTGCTCGCGCGCGTCGGCATCGCGGACCGTGCCGGCGAGCTCGTCGACGCGCTCGGCTACGGCGAGAAGCGGCAGGTCGAGATCCTGATGGCGCTCGCGCAGAAGCCGAAGATGCTGCTGCTCGACGAGCCGACCGCGGGGCTGGCGCCGGGCGACGCGTCGCTCGTGACCGAGATGCTCAAGCGCGAGTCGCGCGAGCTCACGCTGGTGCTGATCGAGCACGACATGGGCGTCGTGTTCGACGTGGTCGACCGTCTCGCGGTCCTGCATCACGGCCGTCTCGTCGCGGACGGCCCGCTCGAACGTATTCGCGGCGACGAAACCGTGCAAGAGATCTATCTCGGCGGGAAGCTGTGACGGCCGGAACCGCGACGCTGCTCGCCGTCGACGAGATCCATACGTACTACGAGCACAGCCACATCTTGCAGGGCTTGACGCTGCACGCCGATGCGGGCCGCGTCACCGCCGTGCTCGGCCGCAACGGCGTCGGCAAGACGACGCTCATGCGCTCGGTCATCGGATTCACGCCGCCGCGCCGGGGAGCGATCCGCTTCGGCGGCGAGCCGATCGAGCGGCTTCCCTCGCACGTCATCGCGCGGCGCGGCGTCGGGCTCGTGCCGCAGGGCCGGCGCATCTTTCCGTCGCTCACGGTCGAGGAAAACCTCCGCCTCGGCGGCCTGCCGGCGCGTGCCGGACGATGGAATCTCGCGACCGTGTACGAGCTGTTTCCGCGCTTGCGCGAACGCAGCACGAACTACGGTGGCCAGCTCAGCGGCGGCGAGCAGCAGATGGTCGCGATCGGACGGGCGCTGATGGCGAATCCGGTGCTGCTGCTGATGGACGAGCCGTCGGAAGGTCTCGCGCCGTTGATCGTGCGCGAGCTCGAGCGCACGATGGCCCGCCTGAAGGAAACCGGGCTCGCGATCGTGCTGGTCGAGCAGAATCTGCCGCTCGCGCTCGCCGTCGCGGACGTCGCGTACGTCATCAGCAAAGGGCGGGTCGTGTTCCACGGCGATCCGAACGTCATTCGCGACGACGCCGACGTTCGTACCAAGTACCTAGGCATCTGAATTCACGAGGGAGGGTCAACGATGAGGATGAGACCGAGACTGTCGGCGACGGCCGCGCTGATCGCGATCCTGTCGCTGTGCGTCGCGACGCCCACGCGGTCCGCCGAGAACGGGCCGATCAAGGTCGCGCTGCTTGCGCCGACGTCCGGTTCCGCGGCCGCGGCCGGGCACGACATGGTCGCGGGCTGGACGCTCTACTGGAAGCAGCACGGCGGCAAAGTCGCGGGCCGCGCGATTCAGACGACGGTCTACGACACCGCGTCGAACCCGGCGCACGCGCTCGACCAAGCGCGCCACGCCGTGGAGCAGGACGGCGCGCAGATGCTCGTCGGCCCCTACCTCGCAAACGAGGGCCTCGCCGTCGCGCCGTACGCGACCCAGCACCGCATCCCGCTGTTCTTGCCGACGGTCTCCGCGGACGACCTCTCGCAGCGCCTGGCGAACGCGTTCGTCATCAAGGTGGCGGGCTGGTCGTCGAGCCAGCCGACCCACGTCGCGGGCGAGTGGGCGTACGAGCAGGGCCACCGGAGGGTCGTGACGCTCGCGAACAGCTACGCCTTCGGTTATGAGAACGCCGGCGGCTTCGCGCAGACGTTCACGCAGAAGGGCGGCAAGATCATCGATCAGATCTGGGCGCCGCTCGGCACCGCCGACTACACGCCGTACATCAGCAAGGTGCAGGCGGCGAACCCCGACGCGCTGTTCGTCGAGATGGTGGGCGCCGACGCGGTGCACTTCCTCCAGCAATGGAGCCAGCTCGGGCTCAAGAACAAGATTCCGCTGATCGCGAACGAGACGACGACGGACCAGTCCAACATTCGCTCGATCGCGCCGGACATCGTCGAAGGCATCACGAGCTTCGGACACTTCGCGGAAGGCCGTGACGCGCCCGCGACGCGCGCCTTCATCGAAAACTACGGGAAGTCGGAAGGCGTGCTGCCCTCGTACATGGCGACGGCGTTCTTCACGGCGGCGCAGTGGATCGGCGAAGCGCTCGACAAGGTCCACGGCAACATCTCGGACTCCGGACAGCTGCTGCGCGCGGTGCGCGAGATCAAGTTGAGCGATTCGCCGTTCGGGCCGATGCAGCTCGATGCGTACGGCGACCCGGTCGAGAACGTGTACGTGCGCAAGGTGGTTGCGACGACGGGCGACGCGGCGAAGTACGCCAAGACGTGGAACGTCGTGGTCAAGACGTATCCGCACGTGTCGCAGTTCTGGACGTACAAGCCGGCCGAGTACCTCAAGGAGCCGGTGTACTCGCCGACCTATCAGGGGATCGCGAAGTGACGCGCGCTCGACGCATCGCGTCGGTCGTCGCGCTCGCGCTCGCTGCGTCCGGCATCGCCGCCGGCTCGCCGCGCGCGGACGCGCAGGCGAAAACGGTCAAGATCGGCTTTCTCTATCCGGTGACCGGCGTGTTCGCCGCTCCCGGCAAGTACATGCAAGAGGGGTTCGAGCTCTACCTCAAAGAGCACAACAACATGCTCGGCGGGATGAAGGTCGACGTCGACGTTGCCGACAGTCAGGGAAATCCGTCGATCGGGCTCACGCAGCTCCGCAAGCTCGTGGAGCAGGATCACGTCGACGTCGTGTTCGGTCCGCTCTCCGCGGCGGTCGGATCGGCGATGGTTCCGTACCTCGACCAGCACAAGGTCGCCGCCGTGTATCCGATCGTCTCGTCCGACGATCTCACGCAGCGGACGCCGAGCGAGTACATCCTGCGCACGGAGTGGACGAGCAGTCAGCCGACGCACGTCTTGGGCGATTACGCGTACAAGACGCTCAAGTACCGCAAGGTCGCAACGGTCGCGTACGACTTCAGCTTCGGTTGGGAGAGCATCGACGGCTTCGTCGATACGTTCCAGCGCGACGGCGGCAAGGTCATGAAGCAGGTGTGGACGCCGCTCGTGACGTCCGACTACTCGCCGTTCCTCTCGTCGCTTCCGCGCGACGTCGACGCCGTGATGTGCAGCTACTCCGGCGCCGCCGCGGTGAACTTCATCAAGCAGTACAAGGCGTTCGGCCTCAAGATGCCGTTGATCTGTCAGGGCAACACCACCGACGAGAGCACGCTGCAGGACACGCCCGACGCCGCCGGCATGGTGACCGCGCTGCAGTACAGCGCCGCGCTCAAGACCGCGGCGAACGAACGCTTCGTGTCAGCGTACACGAAAGCGTACGGACACGAGCCGTCCTACTATGCCGAAGGCACGTACGTCGGCGCGGAGTACCTCGACCATGGCCTCGCCGCCGTGCACGGCAACACGTCGGACGCCGCCGCGTTCGTCCGGGCGATGCGCGGCGTGCGCATCACGGACGCGCCGCGCGGGCCGGTCCACTTCGACGACCACGGCAATCCGGTGGAGAACATCTACATTCGCCGGGTCGAGCGCGTGGGCAACGCGCTGCAGAACGTCGTGATCCAGACGTATCCGAACGTCTCGCAGTTCTGGACGTACAACGCGGCCGAGTACCTCAAGCAGCCCGCCTACGATCGCACGCACCCGGCGTGCAATGCGTGCGGCGGCTGACCGAACGTCACCGCAGCGGCGCCGCCAGGCCAAGGTCGACATCCATGTCACCCTGAGCCTCATGTCACCCTGAGCCTGTCGAAGGGTGAGAGAGCATCTTGAACGTCAGGATGCTCTCTCACCCTTCGACCAGGCTCAGGGTGACTCTGCTCACCCTTCGACCAGCTCAGGGTGACACGAAGGTTCGGAAGGAGCCGCTCGGGCCCGGCCGGGAGTAGCGGTTCCGGAGGCCGACGTGATTCAGGAACGGACCCGGACGATACGCGCACCGCGCGGCACGACGCTGCGCGCGCGCAGCTGGCAGACCGAAGCCGCGCTGCGCATGCTGATGAACAACCTCGATCCCGATGTCGCCGAGCGCCCGGACGATCTCGTCGTCTACGGCGGCATCGGGAAGGCCGCGCGGAACTGGGCGAGCTTCGAGCGCATCGTCGCGGCATTGGAGCGGCTGCGGGACGACGAGACGCTCGCGATCCAATCCGGCAAGCCGGTCGGCGTCTTCCGCACGCATCCCGACGCGCCGCGTGTCGTCATCGCAAACTCGAACATCGTGCCGCACTGGGCGACGTGGGAGCACTTCCACGAGCTCGACCGCAAAGGCCTGATGATGTTCGGTCAGATGACGGCCGGCTCGTGGATCTACATCGGGTCGCAAGGCATCGTGCAGGGCACGTTCGAGACGTTCGCCGAGCTGGGACGGCGCCATTACGGCGGCGAGCTGTCCGGACGGTGGATTCTGACGGCCGGGCTCGGCGGCATGGGCGGCGCGCAGCCTCTCGCGGCGACGATGGCCGGCGCGTCGATGCTCGCGATCGAGTGCGACCCCGCGCGCATCGCGAAGCGGATCGAAACGCGCTATCTCGACACACGCGCGGACTCGCTCGACGCGGCGCTCGCGATGATGGACGAGTCGCGTCGCACCAAGGCGCCCCTCTCCGTCGGCGTCGTCGGCAACGCGGCGGAGATCGTGCCCGATTTGCTGCGCCGCGGCGTGCTTCCCGACGCCGTGACGGATCAGACGTCGGCCCACGATCCCGCGAACGGCTACCTTCCCGCGGGGTGGTCGCTCGAACGCTGGCGTGAAGCGCGCGAGCGCGATCCGATGTCGGTCGCGGACGCCGCGAAGCAGTCGATGGTCGCGCACGTCGAGGCGATGGTCGGTTTCGCGCGGCTCGGCGTGCCCGTGTTCGACTACGGCAACAACATCCGGCAGATGGCGTTCGACGCCGGCTATGCCGACGCGTTCGCGTTTCCCGGATTCGTACCGGCGTACATTCGCCCGCTGTTCTGCCGCGGCGTCGGCCCGTTCCGATGGGTCGCGCTCTCCGGCGATGCCGACGACATCGCGAAGACCGACGCCAAGGTCAAGGAGCTGATCCCGGGCGATGCGCACCTGCATCGCTGGCTCGACATGGCGCACGAACGCATCGCGTTTCAGGGACTGCCCGCGCGCATCTGCTGGATCGGCCTCGGCGAACGCGACCGCGTCGGGCTCGCGTTCAACGAGATGGTGGCGCGCGGCGAGCTGAAGGCGCCGATCGTGATCGGACGCGATCATCTCGACAGCGGCAGCGTCGCGTCGCCCAACCGCGAGACGGAGGCGATGAAGGACGGCTCGGACGCCGTCAGCGACTGGCCGCTGCTGAACGCGATGCTCAACGTCGCGGGCGGCGGGACGTGGGTCTCGATCCACCACGGCGGCGGCGTCGGCATCGGATTCTCGCAGCACGCGGGCGTCGCGATCGTGTGCGACGGAACCGATGCGGCCGCGCGGCGCATCGCGCGCGTGCTTTGGAACGACCCGGCGAGCGGCGTCGCGCGGCACGCCGACGCCGGATACGACGACGCCCTCGCATGCGCGCGCGAGCACGGTCTCGTCCTGCCGATGCACGAGTGACGGTCGGCGTGCGCGCGGGCGCGCTCGGACTCGCCGACGTTCGCGCCTTGCTGGCGGGCGCGGATCTCGACCTCGATCGCGCGGCGAAGACCGCGGTCGACCGCGCCGCCGACGTGATCGCAGCCCTCGCGGCGGGCGACACCAGCGTGTACGGCGTCAACACCGGCTTCGGAAAGCTTGCGCAGACGCGCATCCCGCGCGAACGCCTCGCCGAGCTGCAGCGCAACCTCGTCGTCTCGCACGCGTGCGGTGTCGGCGAACCGCTCGCGCGCGATGTCGTCCGTCTCGTCATGGCGTTGAAGATCAACTCGCTCGCGCGCGGCTACTCGGGCGTGCGCTGGTCACTGATCGAGACGCTGCACGCATGTCTCGCACGCGACCTGCTGCCGGTGATTCCGGGACAAGGGTCCGTCGGCGCGTCGGGCGATCTCGCGCCGCTCGCGCACCTCGCGGCGGCGCTGATCGGCGTCGGCGATGCGGAGCTGCGCGGTCGGCGCATGCCGGCGGCGGACGCGCTCGCCGCCGGCGGCATCGGCATCGTCGAGCTGCATGCGAAGGAAGGTCTCGCGCTGCTGAACGGCACGCAGGTGTCGACGGCGCTCGCGCTGCGCGCGCTCGCCGGCGCGGAAGACGTGCTCGCGGCGTCGCTCGTCGCCGGCGCACTGTCGATCGAAGCCGCGCTCGGCAGCGTGCGGCCGTTCGACGCCCGCATCCATGCGGTGCGCGGACACCGTTCGCAGTGCGACGTCGCGGACGCGTTGCGGGAACTGCTCGAAGGGAGCGAGATCAACGAGTCGCATCGTGACTGCGGACGCGTGCAAGACCCGTACAGCCTGCGATGCATCCCGCAGGTTCTCGGCGCCGTGCTGCGCACGCTGCGCGACGCGGCGTCGGTCCTGATCGACGAGGCGAACGCCGTGTCCGACAACCCGCTCGTGTTCGCGGAGACGGGCGAGGTGATCTCCGGCGGAAACTTCCACGCCGAGCCGGTCGCGCTCGTCGCCGACGCGCTCGCCGTCGCGATCGCGGAGATCGGGAACATCAGCGAACGGCGCACGGCGCTGCTGGTCGACCCGACGTTCAGCGCGCTGCCGGCGTTCCTCGCGACCGATCCCGGGCTGGAGTCCGGCTATATGATCGCGCAGGTCACGGCGGCGGCGCTCGCATCGGAGAACAAGCTCCTCGCGCACCCCGCGAGCGTCGACTCGATCCCCACGTCGGCCGGACAAGAGGACCATGTCAGCATGGCGACGCACGGCGCCCGGCGCCTCGACGCGATGCTCGCGAACGCGGCGAACATCGTCGCGATCGAGCTGCTCGCCGCCGCGCGCGGCATCGCGTTCCGGCGGCCGCTGCGCACGTCCGCCGTTCTGGAAGAGATGCTCGCGCTCGTCGCACCGGACGGCGGCCGCACGGGCGACCGCTATCTGGCGCCGGAGATCGCGCGCGTCGCGGCGTTCGTGCGCGCGGGCCGCTTCACGCCGCTGCTGGCAGCGCTGTTGCCGACGACGAGCTCTCACCCTTCGACGAGCTCTCACCCTTCGACGAGCTCAGGGTGACGGGACGTCGGCGCGATACGAGGCAAGCGTCCCGTTTTCGCGTGGGTGCGATCACTTTTCGCGCGTGGGTGCGATCGCTGTCATCCTGAGCTCGTCGAAGGGTGCGCGAGCATCGGGCCGGTAAGACACGCAGCGCCATGCACAAACACGATGTCGCGCGCGCCGAGTTCATTCCGCTCGGCGGAGATCTGCGCGGATATTTCGCCCTGCCCTCGGGCAACGGCCCGTTTCCCGGCGTCGTCCTGCTGCAAGAGGCGTTCGGGATCAACGACTACATCCAAAGCGAAGTACGGCGCCTCGCGGAGCACGGCTATGCGGGCATCGCGCCCGACATCTTCCGCGGCAAGACGTTCAGCTACGCGCAATTCGACCAGGTGATGCCGATGCTGCAGACCCTCACCGACGACGGGATGCTCGCCGACATTCGCGCGTGCCTCGATTTCCTCGACGCGCAGCCGCAGGTCGCGCACGACGGGTACGGTTCGGTCGGGTTCTGCATGGGCGGCCGGCTTTCGTACTTGGCCAACGCGTCGTTCGAGAAGGTCGTCGCGTCGTCGTCGTTCTACGGCGGCGGCATCGCGCCCGATCAGCCGCGGTTGTGGAAGCCCGTCGTCGACCGCGCGTCCGACGTGCACGGCGAGCTGCTGATGATCTACGGCGCGGACGACGACGGCATTACGCCCGCCGAGCACGGCCGCGTCGCCGAGGCGCTGTCGAAGGCGAAGAAGCGCTACCAGCTCAGCGTCTATCCCGGCGCGCCGCACGGGTTCGCGTCGCGCGACCGCGAGAGCTACCGTCCGCAGCAAGCCGAAGCGGCGTGGGCAGAGACGCTGGCGCTGTTCGATCGGGCGCTGCGCTAGCATCGGCTGGTCGGCACGCCTGCGACGACGACGCCGGCGCAGCGGCTTGCCCCCAGCCAGTAGCACAGCTCCGCCGGCGAGTCGACGTCCCACACGGCGAGATCGCAACGCATGCCCGCGCGCAGCACGCCGCGGTCGTCGAGCCCGAGCGCGCGCGCCGCGTTGCGCGTCGTGCCCGCGAGCGCCTCTTCGGGCGTGAGCCCGAAGAGCACGCACGCCATGTTCATCACCGTCGGCAGCGCGAGAATCGGCGAGGTCCCCGGATTGCAATCGGTCGCGAGCGCGATCGGCACGCCGTGCGCGCGCAACGCGTCGACGGGCGGTTTCGCCGTCTCACGCAGAAAGTAGAACGCACCCGGCAGCAGCACGGCGGCCGTACCGCTTCGCGCGAGCGCCGCCACGCCGTCTGGTCCCGTGTGCTCGATGTGGTCGGCGGAGAGCGCGCCGAATCGCGCCGCGAGCGCTGCGGCTCCCGTGTCCGCGATCTGATCCGCATGCAGCTTCACGGCGAGTCCGTGTGCGCGCGCGGCCGCGAGCACCCGCTCCGTCTCGGCCGGCGTGAAGGCGATCGCATCGCAGAAGACGTCGACGGCGTCGGCGAGCCGGTCACGCGCAACGCGCGCCAGCATCTCGTCGCAGACGAGATCGACGTATGCCGCACGATGCGCGGCGTACTCGGGCGGCACGACGTGCGCGCCGAGAAACGTCGTTCGCACCGTGACGCCCAGATCGTGCCCGAGACGCCGCGCGACGCGCAGCATGCGCAGCTCGGTATCGACGTCGAGGCCATAGCCGGATTTGACCTCGACCGTCGTCGTGCCGTTCGCGATCATCGTGCGGACGCGTTCCGCCGCGCTCGCGTAGAGCTCGTCGTCGCTCGCCGCGCGCGTCCGCGCGACCGTGTACGCGATGCCGCTGCCGCCGCCGGCCGCAGCGACGTACGACTCGCCGGCGACGCGGCGTTCGAAATCCGCGACGCGGTCGCCGCCGAAGACGACGTGCGTGTGCGGATCGATCAGTCCCGGCGTGATCCAGCGCCCCGCGCAGTCGAACGCCTTCGGGGCCGCGTCGCGCGGGTCGGCGCCGAACGCCGCGCGGGCGCCGATCCACGCGATCGCGCCGTCTCGCGCCGCGATGACGCCGTCGCGGATCGCGCCGTACGCGACGCCGCCGGGTTCCATCGTCGCGATGTCGGCATTGAACCAGACGGCGTCGAACCGCTCCATGCCCGCCCTTTCGCGACGAAAATCCAGGATTCAGCCGCGCGCGCGGCGTTCTGTATGCATCGATGCTCCTGTTCGCGCGCGCGGCGCTGTTGCCCGACGGCTGGGCTCCCGACGTCGCGATCGACGTCGCGCCGGACGGCACGATCCTGGACGTGCGCATGGGCGCGAGCGCGAGCGACGCCGAACTGCTCGACGGTCCGGTGCTGCCGGGGATGCCGAACGCGCACTCGCACGCGTTCCAACGCGCGATGGCCGGCAGCGCCGAACGGCGCACCGGCAGCGACGATTTCTGGTCCTGGCGCGAGACGATGTACGCGCTCGCGACGACGCTCGAGCCGGACACGCTGTACGCGATCGCGCTGCGCGTCTACGACGCGATGCTGCGCGCAGGCTACACCGCCGTCGCGGAGTTCCACTACCTCCACCGCGATCCGCGCGGCGCGTGGTATGCCGACAAGGCAGCGATGTCGCGTGCGCTGATCGCCGCCGCGCGGGATGCGGGCATCGCGATCTGCCTGCTGCCCGCGCTCTACACGCGCGGCGGCGCCGCCGGCGAGCCGCTCGGCGCGCGGCAACGGCGCTTCACGGCGACCGTCGAGGACGTCGAGGAGATCGCCACCGGCCTGCGCAGGGAGTACGCGAACGACGCCGGCGTCGTCATCGGCACCTGCGCGCACTCGCTGCGCGCCGTCGCGCCCGACGAGCTCATCGCGCTGGTGGACGGCGCGCCGCCCGGCGTTCCGGTGCACCTGCACATCGCGGAGCAGCTGCGCGAGGTCGAGGAGGTGCGTGCCGCGCTCGGCGCGCGCCCGGTCGCGTGGCTGCTCGCGAACCTGACCGTCGACGCGCGCTGGTGTCTCGTGCACGCGACGCACCTCGACGACGACGAGCGCGCCGCTCTCGCGCGCAGCGGCGCGGTGACCGGGCTGTGTCCGACGACGGAGGCGAACCTCGGCGACGGCGCGTTTCCGCTCGGGCCGTATGCCGCCGCCGGCGGAGCGTTCGCGATCGGTTCGGACAGCAACGTCTCGATCTCGCCCGTCGAGGAGCTGCGCTGGCTGGAGTACGGCGCGCGGCTCGTGAACCGGCGGCGCGTCGTCGCCGCGACCGCGGACGGCGCATCGTGCGGCGAGGCGCTGTACGCGTCGGCCGCGCGCGGCGGTGCGCGCGCGTGCGGCATTGCGGCCGGCGCGATCGCGCGCGGTCTGCGTGCCGATCTCGTCGTGCTCGACGACCGCACGCCGCCGCTCGCCGATGCACCGCCCGACGAGATTCTCGACCGTTACGTGTTCGCGACCGATCGCGCGGCGCCGCGGCACGTGATGGTGCGCGGACGCTGGCGCGTGCGCGACGGCGTCTCGACGCGCGCGGATGCCGGCTGAACGCCGATGCGCATCATGCACGTCGCCGAACGCACGCTGCCGATCTCGCGCTATGCGGATCCGTCGATCCCGTCGGGCGGACTGACGACGAGCATCGTGGCCGTGACGACCGACGTCGTGCGCGACGGCGCGCCGGTCGTGGGACTCGGCTTCTCGTCCATCGGGCGGTTCGGACAGCACGGTCTCATCTGGGACCGTTTCGCGCCGCGGCTGCTCGCCGCGCCTGACGGCGAGCTCGCGCACGAGGACGGCGGGCTCGATCCGTTTCGCGCGTGGAAGGTGATGATGCGCGGCGAGAAGCCCGGCGGTCACGGTGAGCGATGCGTCGCGGTCGGCACGCTCGACATGGCGCTGTGGGACGCGGCGGCGAAGATCGCCGGCGAGCCGCTGTACCGGCTGCTCGCGCGGCGGCTCGGCCGCGCGCCCGTACGGGACGTCGCCGTCTACGCGAGCGGCGGGTATCCGTACCCGCACGACGACCTTGTGCGACTGCGCGACGAGATGCTGCGCATGCGCGACGCGGGCTTTACGGCGGTGAAGCTGAAGATCGGCGCCGCGCCGATCGCGGAGGATCTTCGCCGTATCGAGACCGCGCTCGACGTCTTTCCCGCCGGAAGCGTCGCGGTCGATGCGATGAACGCGTACGATCCCGCGCGCAGCCTCGACGCTGCGGCGCGTCTGGCGCCGTACGCGCTGTGGTGGTTCGAGGACGTGTGCGACCCGCTCGATCTCGCGACGCTGCGCGACGTCGCCGCTGCGTACGCCCCGCCGATCGCCGCCGGCGAAGCGATGTTCTCCGCGCAAGAGGCGGCGCTGCTCGCGGATCACGGCGGCCTGCGCCCGGACCGCGACATTCTGCTCTTCGACCCCGCGCACTGCTACGGCGTGCCGGGCTTCGCGCGCATCGTCCAGACGATGGAGGGACGCGGGTGGCCGCGGTCGGCGTTCTGGCCGCACGGCGGACACCTGTTCACGCTGCACGTCGCCGCCGCACTCGGGCTTGGCGGGGGCGAGGTGAACCCGTTCAGCTTCGCGCCGTTCGGCGGCCTCGCCGACGGAACGGCGGTCGAGAACGGGCGCGTGCGTCTTGCGGACGCTGCGGGAATCGGCTTCGAGACGAAGCGGGAGTTGATCGCGGCGTTCAGGACCCTCGACGCGCCGACTGCCGCTCGATGATCGAACGCACCGTGTCGTTGTAGCTGCGCTGCTTCGCGCAGTCGTCGGCGATCTCGGTTCCGGCGAAGTCGCGCTCGCGCACGCACTGCTCGAGCAGCATGTTCGAACGGTCGAGATCGACGCGCCAGTCGCCGCGTGCGAGCGTGAACTCCGCGGGCGCGAGCATCGCGAGCAGGTAGCCTTCGTTCACCGAGCGCCGCGGCTCGGGGCAGTGCTCGTTCTCCTGCAAGCCCGCCCGCGCGGCGTTGTATACGGCGGTGCGCGTGATGCGCTCGTTCGCCGCCGTCGTGATGTACGTGAGCGCGCGCAGGCACGCGTCGTTCGGCCGCCCGCCGACGTACTGCGGCGAAGGCGTCGACGCAGCGCGTGCCGTCACGCGCGGTGCCGCCGTAGCGGCGGGCATTGCGGTCGCGCCTGCGGCCGGCGCGCCCGTGGCCGCCGGGTGCGCCGGCGCCGGAGCGGCCGTCTGCGATTGCGCGTTCGGCCGTTGCGACGTCGCCGTCTGCGCAGTCGCGCGCTGTGCGCTCGCCGCTTGCGGCGCAGAGGTTTGGGGCGTGAACGATCTCGGTGTCGCGGCTTGCGGGCTCGCAGGCGGCGTCGCGGGCGGCGCGGTGGACTGCGGCCTAGCGGCCGAGGGCGACGGTGACGACGCGGGCTGCGCGGATGCGTGCGCCGGCGGACGCGGCGTCGCGGACGCCATCGCAACGGCGTGCGACGGTCGCGGCACCGCGCGCACCGCGGTGTTGATCGCGTATCCCGCCGCAACGAGGCACACGACGCCGATTGCAAACAGCACCGCGCGACGCGCGCCTTCGTCCATCGATCGCGTGGGCTTCCTTAGAGGTAGCCGCTGCCCTTCTCGGCCGCGAAGCGGACCGGGTCGCCTTCCCACGTGATGCGGCCGTGGTCGATCAGATAGACCCGGTCGGCGTGCGGCAGCGCGAAGGTGACGTTCTGCTCCCCGAGCAGCACGGTGATCGGCGTCGTGCGGCGCAGCCGCTCCAACGCCTTCGAGAGCTGCTCCAGGATCACGGGCGCGAGTCCGAGCGTCGGCTCGTCGAGGATGAGCAGTTTCGGCTGCATCATCAGCGCGCGCGCGATCGCGAGCATCTGCTGCTCGCCGCCGGACAGCGTGCGGGCGATCTGCGATTGCCGCGAAAGGAGGATCGGAAACAGCTCGAACAGCCACGCGAGCTGCTCGGCG
Organism: Vulcanimicrobiota bacterium; assembly: GCA_963841685.1. Taxonomy (GTDB): domain Bacteria; phylum Vulcanimicrobiota; class Vulcanimicrobiia; order Vulcanimicrobiales; family Vulcanimicrobiaceae; genus Vulcanimicrobium. Next base: position 336,000 of record CAWJDU010000001.1, on the reverse strand, counting down.
CGGCTCGACGCCGACAGATGCTGTCCGCCGAGGTCGAGGTTCTCGCGCACCGTCATGTCACCGAACAGCTCGCGCGTCTCGGGACATTGCACGAGCCCGCTGCGCGCGATCGCGCCCGGCGTCATGCCGCGCAAGCTGCGCTCGCCGAAAACGATGTCGCCCGAATACGGCACGAGTCCGGACATCGCGTTGAACAGGGTCGTCTTGCCGGCGCCGTTCAAACCGATGATCGACACGAACTCGCCTTCGCGCACGTCGATCGACACGTCGTCGAGCGCCTGCGCCTTGCCGTAGAGCACGCGCAGGCTCGCGACCGTCAGCAGGGCGGGGGCCGTCGCGGTTGCATTGTTGCCGCGATCCGTCGCTTGGATCGCGCCGCCGAGGTACACGCGGCGCACGGTCTCGTCACGCATCACCTCGTCGGCGGTGCCTTCGGCAACCTTCTCGCCCAGGTACATCGCGAGCACGCGATCGACGAGGGCCGCGACGCTCTTCACGTTGTGGTCGACGAGCAGCACGGCGCGGCCTTGCGCGCGCAACGCACGGATCAGGTCGGCGAACGTGCCCATCTCGCCCGCGGTCAAGCCGGCGAACGGCTCGTCGATGAGGACGACTTTCGGATTGCGAGCGATCGCCTTCGCCATCTCCATGCGCCGGAGGTCCGCGAACGGCAGGCTCGAGGGATGACGGTTCAGCACCGCGCCGAGACCGACCGATTCGGCGATCTCTTTCGCGCGCGCGTCGACATGCGGTTCGGCGACGAGACGCACGAGGGAGTCGGGCAGCATCGCGAGCTTGATGTTCTCCAGCACCGTTTGACGGTGCAGCGGTCGCGAATGCTGGAAGACGATGCCGACCCCCGCGCGCGCGATGCGGTACGGCGCCCAGCCGGCCATCTCGACGTCGTCCACGCGCACCGATCCCGCATCGGGACGCTCGATGCCCATGATCAAGCGCATCACCGTCGACTTGCCGGAGCCGTTCGGCCCGATCAGGCCCAGTATCTCGCCCGGGTGGATGTCGAAGCCGATGCCGTTGACGGCGACGAGCCCGCCGAAGCGTTTGACGAGGCCGCGTACCTGAATACGCGGCGTCTCGATTGCGGTTGCGGTCATCCCTGCTCCCTCGCGCGCAGCACGCCGCCGAGCAGACCGCCCGGGACGAAGAGGATCACGAGCAGCGCGATCGCCGACACGACGAACGTGTTCCACTGCCCGAGCGGCCGCAAGAACTCCGCGCCGACGATGAGCAGCACCGCGCCGAGCGCCGCGCCCAGGATCGTACGGCGTCCGCCGAGCACCGCCGAGATGATGATCTGCACGCCGAGCGCGATGTCGATGATGGAGCCGACCGACGCCGACGCCTGGTAGAACACGAGCAGCGCGCCCGCGACGCCTGAGAACAGCGCGCTGATGGTGAATGCCGCGAGCTTGTGCTTCGTCACGTTGAAGCCGAGCGCGGCCGCCTCGACGGCGTCCTGTCCGCTGGCCTGCAGGATGAGCCCGATCGTGGAGCGCGACAGCCCGTAGAGCAGCATCGCGCACACGACGAGGAATGCCAGCGCGTACCAGTAGTTCAGGCGCGGGTCGATCGAGAGCACGTCGGGCACGGTCATCCCGATCTCGCCGCCGGTGACACCGGCGAAGATCACGATCGCGTTCTGGAGCAGCAGGACCGCGACGAGCGTTACCAGGCCGAAGTACGGTCCGCGCAGGCGCAGTGCCGGCATCGCGAGCAGCAGTCCGCCGATCACCGCGGCGAGCGCGCCGGCGAGGATGTCGACCGGGATCGGCAGGTGGTACGAATTGTCGAGGATCGCGGCGGTGTACGCGCCGAGCCCGATCAGGAACGTCGGGCCGAAGTTCACCAAGCCGGCGAACCCGAACAGCAGATCCCACGCCATCGAGAAGACGCCGAAGTAGTATGCCAGCGTCAGCACGCCGAGGATGTACGCGGATGCCCACAGCGGCAAGACCGTCGCGATCAGGACGAGCACGACGACGGCCCAGAACATCCGCGACCGCGCGATGCGAGTCATCGGGCGATCACCTCCGTCCCAGGAGCCCTTGCGGGCGGAAGTAGATGACGAGCACGAGGAGGATCAGCGCCGGAACCGGGCGCAGGGTCGGCGCGATGAGATACGCGGTGATCGTCTCGAGATAGCCGACGACGAACGCCGCGATCAGCGAGCCCGACACGTTGCCGAGACCGCCCAGCACGACGATCGAGAACGCGCTTGCAGTGAGCTGGCCCGCGTTCGCGGTCGACACGCCGAGGAACGATGCGAGCAGCACGCCGGCCCCGCCGGCGAGCACGCCGTAGATCGTCCACACGAGCAAATAGATGCGCGAGAGGTCGAAGCCGAGCAGCGTGAGTCCGCGCGGGTTGATCGACGCGGCGAGCATCTGCTTTCCGGCCCGCGTGCGATTGATCAGCAGCCACAACAGGCCGATCACGACCCAGCACAGCACCGCGATCATGATCTCGTTCCACGGCGTGCGCACGCCGCCGATGTTGGCGACACCGGAGATCAGCGGACGCATCGTCACCGGATTGTCGCTGAAGATCGCGGCGAACGCGACCTGGATCATGATGCCCCACAGCAGCGTGCCGGTGAGCAGGAAGATCTCCGTCTCCTCGCGCGGGATCTTGCGCGACCGCTGGATCGGACGCACGACGACAAAGTACGTCAGGTACGCCGCGGCGAGCCCGGCCAGGATGCCGACGACCGTGCCGCCGTACACGCCGAGGTTGAGCGTGCCGGCGGCCCACCAGCCGATCAGTGCGGCCACCACCATGATCGCGCCGTGAGACAGATTCAGCACACCGGATACGCCGAACATCAACGTGAAGCCGACGGCGGCGAGCGCGTAGAGCGCGCTGATGGCGAACCCGTCGATCAGGATCTGCAGTGCGGTCATCGCGTCTCCGGCGTCGTCCGTGTCGAGTCCGTCGAAGCACGCGAGCGCGCGTCCCGAGCGGTGGCCCGGGGCGCGCGTTCGTGTGTCGGCCGGGTGGTGCCTTTAGTGCGGGGTCTTGATGAAGCTCGGGAACTCGATCTTGCCCAGCGCTTTTTCCTTCGGCCAGAGCGCGACTTGCTTGCCCTTCTGCCATTGGATGAAGCAGCCGGTCACGAGGCCCGGACCGTATTCGATCGCGTGCGTGTACAGGTCGTTACGCCCGTAGAACTTGATGCGGCCGATCGTTCCGACGTAGTCCGTCTGCTCCATCGCGGCGACCATCTTGTCGGGATCGGTGCCGCCGGCTTTCTTGATCGCGTCGGCGATGATGTGCATCTCGTCGTACGTCGAGTAGCCCGCGTATGAGGGCGAGTCGCCGAAGCGCTTCTCGTACGCGTTCGTGAACGGAATCGTCTGCGGGCCGAACGAGACGCCCGGTGCGGCGGCCGTTGCGGTGATGACGCCCTCGGCGTCGCCGTTGGTGTCCTTCCAGAAGCTGCTCGTCGTGGCTTGCGAACTCTGGCCCACCATCGCGATCGGCACGTGCTGGTCGTGCCACTGCACGGTCGGCTGCACGCCGACGTGGCTGATGCCGGTCGTGATCACGTCGGCATGCTCGCCTTCGATCTTGTTGAAGATCGGCGTGAAGTCCGTCGTGTCCGGGTTGAAGCGGATGTGATCCAGCACCTTGAGGCCGGCCTTCGGCAGGCACTCGAGGAAGCGCGCGTCGAGCGGCGTCGTCCACGCGGCGTCCTCGCTCATCGACGACCGTCGACTTGGCGTGCATCGGCACGATCAAATCGTGGTCGAAGTCGCAGATCGACTGCGCGATGAACGCCGACGTCAGCCAGCCGTGGAACGTGTACTTGTAGTGGTCGTAGTCTTCGTGTACGTGCCGTGAGATTTCGGTGCTCGCCGCACCCGGCGTGATGAACGGCAGCTTCAGGCGGCCCGACCAGGGCTCGATCGCAAGCGCGACCTCGCTGATGTAGCTGCCGATGACGGCGGCGACGTGATCCTCGCTCGCGGCGCGCTGGAACGCGCGTACCGACTCGGACGCGGACGAATGGTTGTCGTAGATCACGACCTCGACGTTGCGGCCGTTCACCCCGCCGTGCGCGTTGATGTCGTCGGCGCCCATCTGCGCCGCTCTCGCGATCGAGGCGCCCGCGACGGCGGACGCTTCGGCGATGATGCCGATCTTGATCGGCGGCTCCGCCGCCGGTGCGGCGCTCGCGAAGGTCAGGCTCGCCATCGCGGCCAGCGCTGCGCAGCGCGGAAGCATGCGGCGCAGCCGAGCGCCGAAGGGTTGATTGGGACCGTTCACGTCGTTCGAGACCTCCCGTATGCAGCGGAGCGCACGCGCGGACGAAAAGTGGTTGTTCTTATCCCACCCCCGGAGGGGGCGTGCGGCCTCGCAAATTCTTTTCCGCCATCACGATTCCTCGGCGCCGTTTTGCACCGAAAGCTCCCATCGGTAGCCGTCGGGATCGTGGAACCACAAGCCGAGATGCTTCGAGCCGGGCGATTCCGGGCCGATTTCGTCGCCCGGGTCCTCCAGCGCGACACCGTTTGCCCGCAGCCGATCGAGTGCCGCGCGCAGCGTGCGCATGTCCTCGACGTGAAACGACATGTGCCCGAACGTGCCCGGGTGCGGCGTGCCGCGGTGCAGCACGACCGTGATCGCGTCGTTCGTCAGGCCGACGCCGCCCTCGAAACGGAACATCTCGTCGAGATCGAAGTTGGCCGTCCACCAGCGCGCGCTCGCGTCCGGGTCCTTCACGGATAGGCCGAAGTGGCCGACCGTTCCGAGCCGAATGCGCATGCATCGCTCCTTCCCCGTGCGCTGACCGTGAAGCAGGCGGTCGTGCGGAACGGAGGACTTCCCCTCGCCCCGTGTCGACTTGAAGCGCCGTGACCGATTTGCAAGGTCGCGTCGCGATCGTGACCGGGTCCTCGGACGGGATCGGACTGGCCGCCGCGCGCCGGCTCGCCGAGCTCGGGGCCGCCGTGACGATCAACTCGCGCTCGCAGGCGCGCGCGGACGCCGTCGCGAGCGCGCTGCGCGACGAGGGCCTGCGCGCGATCGCCGTGGGCGTCGACGTCGCCGAACCGGGCGCTCCCCAGCGCCTCGTCGCCGCGGCGGTCGATGCGTTCGGCACCGTCGACATCCTCGTCAACAATGCCGGCATGCCGAGCCTCTCCGCCGCGGAAGATCTCGCGCTGGAGGATTGGCGAACCGTGGTCGAGCTGAACCTTACCGCGCCGTTCGCGTGCGCGCAAGCGGCGGGCCGCGTGATGCTCGCGAAGGGCAAGGGCGTCATCATCAACATCGGCTCGGTGTTCTCGCGGCTCGGCATGCCGGGACGCGTCGCGTACAGCGCCACCAAGCACGGATTGGACGGTCTCACCGCGACGCTCGGCGTCGAATGGGGACCGCGCGGCGTGCGCGTCGTTTCGGTCAATGCGGGCTACACCGCGACACAGTTCGTGCAGGGCGCGATGGCGCGCGGCGGGTTCAGTGAAGCCGACGTCGCGCGGCGCACGCCGCTGCGCCGGTTGGCGTCGCCCGCCGAAGTCGCGAACGTGATCGCGTTCGCCGCATCCGACGACGCCTCGTACGTCAACGCGACGGCGCTGTACGTCGACGGCGGCTGGACCGGGTACGGCGGATGGTGACCGCGGGCGTGCTCGCCGACACCGACGTGCTGGCCGCGTTGCGGCTGATGAAGCTCAGCCGCGCCGTTCGACGCGAAGGGCGCGAGCCTTCAACGGCAAGGGAAGTTCGGCACGTTCTCGCAGGTCGGCGGACAAGAAGCATCCGTCGTCGGCTCGGCGTGGGCGCTCGATCCGGCGCGCGACTGGATCGTGCCCCAGTATCGCGAGCTTCCCGCGCTCGTGCGGCACGGGTACCCGCTCTCGCACTTCATCCGCTACTTTCAAGGCAATCCCGCCGGCGGTGCGATCCCGGACGGCGTCAACATGATGCCGATCCAGATCTCGATCGCCGCGCAGCTCCCGCAGGCGGTCGGCCTCGCGTGGGGCTTGAAACTGCAGCGCAGCGATGCCGTCGTGCTCGTCTACTTCGGCGACGGCGCGTCGAGCGAAGGCGACTTCCACGAAGCGTGCAACCTCGCGGGCCTCGTGCGCGCACCGGTCGTGTTCTTCTTGCAGAACAACGGCTGGGCGATCTCGACGCCGCGCCGCAAGCAGAGCGCGGGCGCGACGCTCGCCGAGCGGGCGCACGCGTACGGATTTCCGGGCGAGCAGGTCGACGGCAACGACCTCTTCGCCGTGTACGCGACGACGGCGCGTGCGGTGGAGCGTGCGCGCGCCGGCGACGGCCCGACGCTGATCGAGTCGCTCACGCACCGCGTCGGCCCGCACAACACGGCGGACGATCCGACGCGCTACGTCGATCCGGCCGATGTCGAGCGCTGGCGCGCCGACGACCCGATCGCGCGCGTCGAGCGCACGCTGTGCCGAGCGCGATCCCGCGATGCGCGCGCGCATCGACGGCTTCGATGCGGAGATCGCGGACGAGATCGAACGCGCGCTGCTCGAGGCGTCGTCCGGTGCGGGCGTGAGCGCGGAGCAGCTGTTCGCGCACGTCTACGCGCAGCCGCCGTCGCGGTTCGAACGGCAGCGCGCGGACCGCACGCGCGGACTGCGCTGATGGCCGAGATGACGATGGTGCAGGCCATTCGGGCCGCGCTCGACGAGGCGATGGCGGACGACGAGCGCGTCATGGTGCTCGGCGAGGACGTCGGCGCCCTCGGCGGCGTGTTCCGCGCGACGGACGGCCTCCTCGCGAAGTACGGCGACGCGCGCGTCGTCGACATGCCGCTCGCCGAAGCGTCGATCGTCGGCGCGGCGCTCGGGCTGGCCGTGTCCGGCATGCGGCCGGTCGCCGAGATCCAGTTTCTCGGGTTCGCGCACCAGGCGTTCCACCAGATCGGCCAGCAGGTCGCGCGCATGCGCTTTCGCTCGCAAGGACGGTGCGGCGTGCCGCTCGTGCTGCGCGCAGCGTTCGGCGGCGGCGTGCGTACGCCGGAACTGCACAGCGATGCGTTCGAAGCGTTCTACGCGCACTCGCCCGGGCTGAAAGTCGTGATGCCGTCGACGGCGTACGACGCGAAAGGACTGCTCGCCGAGCGCGATCGCCGATCCCGATCCCGTCCTGTTCTGCGAGCCGCTGCGCGGCTATCGGCTCGTGAAAGACGACGTGCCGGACGAACCGTACTCGCGTGCCGTTCGGGCGCGTCCGCATCGCGCGCGCCGGAAGCGACGTCACGCTCGTCGCGTGGAGCGCGGCCGTCCAGCTCTGCGAGCGCGCGGCCGATGCGCTCGCGGCCGACGGCGTCAGCGCCGAAGTCGTCGACGTGCGCACGCTCGTGCCGCTCGACGTCGAGGGTCTCGCGAACGCGGTCGCGCGCACGGGCCGTTGCGTCGTCGTGCACGAGGCGCCGCTGACCGGCGGTTTCGGCGCGGAGATCGTCGCGACGCTGGTCGAGCACGCGTTCTACGACCTGCACGCGCCGATCGAGCGCGTCGCCGCGCCGGACACGCCGTACCCGCTCGCCGGCGTCGAGGAGTTCTACGTGCCGTCGGTCGACGACGTCGTGCGCGCGGCGCGCCGTACGCTGGCCGCCGCGTGAGCGAAGCGCGTGTCGTCGAGCTCGCGCTGGCCGACGTCGGCGAAGGTCTCGCCGAAGCGGAAATCGTCGAGTGGCTCGTGCATGCGGGCGACGCGGTGCGCGCGGATCAGCCGGTCGTGACGGTGATGACGGACAAAGCGGCGGTCGAGCTGCCCGCGCCCGCGTCCGGTCGCGTGATCGAATGTGTCGGCACGCCCGGCTCGACGGTTCGCGTCGGTTCCGTGCTGATGCGCATCGAGCGTGACGCGCCGGCAACGGCGCGCGATGCGAACGCGTCCGTCTCGAGCGACGCCGCGCCGCAAGCGGCGCCGAGCACGCGCCGCCGAGCCGCCGAGCTCGGCGTCGATTTGCGCGGCGTTCGGGGCACGGGCCCCGGCGGGCGCGTGCTGCTCGACGACATCGAACGCCACGCCGCGCGTGCGCGCACGGTTGGCGTCGCGACCGATGCGCACGGCGACGACGCGGTGCCGCTGCACGGTCTGCGGCGCGCGACCGCTGAGGCCGTCACGACGTCGTGGCGCACGATCCCCGCGATGGTCGAGTTTCGCGAGGTCGACGCGAGCGCGCTCGTGCGCGAACGCGCCGCGACGCGGTTCACGTACCTGCCGTTCTTCGTGCGCGCGGTCGCCGCTGCGCTGCAGCAGCATCCAAGCTTCAACGCGACGTTCGACGCGGAGCGCTGCGCGGTACGCCGGCACCGCGCAATCGGCATCGGCATCGCGACCGCCACGGACGACGGCCTCATCGTGCCGGTGCTGCACCATCCCGCGCGGCGCACGCTCGAGGAGATCGCCGCGGAGCTCGACCGGCTCATCGCGCGAGGCGCGCTCGCGGCGCATCGGCGCGAGCGATCTCGCCGGCGCGTCGGTCACCGTCACGAACTACGGCAGCTACGGGACGACGGCCGGCATCCCGATCGTGCGCGCCGGAGAATCGGCCATCGTCGGCTTCGGCGCGGTTCACGACGCCGTCGTCGCGGCCGGCGGCGTGCCGGTCGTCCGTGCGGCGATGACGATCACCGTCGCCGCGGACCACCGCATGAACGACGGACGTGAGCTCGCCGCATTCGCGTCGGCGATCGCGGCATCGTGCGCCGGCAGGCACAGCATGAAATCGATCAACGCAACGCACTACGAGCTGATCCCCGCGTATCCGTCGAAGGACGATCGCAAGGCGAACGTCGTGCACGCGATCGTCGAGACGCCGAAGGGCAGCCCGTACAAGTTCGCGCTGGAGCCCGCGCTCGGCATCATCGCGTACCACGAAGCGATGCCGCACGGCTACGTGTGGCCGTACGACTACGGTTTCATCCCGCAGACGCGCGGCGGCGACGGCGACCCGCTCGACGTCGTCGTCCTCAACGAGCGGCCGACCTTTTCCGGCTGCCTGCAGAAGGTGCGCGTGCTCGGCGCGATTCGTCTGAGAAAGAACGGCGAGGAGAACGATCGCGTCGTCGCGGCGCCGATGCGCGCGGCCGGCGTGACGACGTGGACGGACGGCTTCGACACGCTCGGCGACGTGCCGGCCGACGCGTGCGCGGAGCTCGAAAGCTTCCTGCACGGGTACTCGGCGACGCAGGGCAACGCGGTCGAGATCACCGGATCGGTCGAAGTCGCGGAGGCGATGACGCTGATCCAGCGCGGACGCAAGGCCTTTCAGCGCTAGCGTCCACGAGCCGGCGATCACGCCGACGACGGCGGTCGTGAACGGCACAGGACTCGCACTCGGGCGCACGAACCGCGTCGCTCCAGCGCCCTCGCCGGACGGGAGATCGATTCATGGCAGCTACACGTCGACGCTTCTTGACGGCCGGTGCGGCGGCGGGAACGTTCGCTTCGATCGCGGTGCTCCGATGGCCCGGCGAAGCGGCGCAGTATTCGCTCAAGCTCGGCAACGACCAGACGCCGACGCATCCGATGAGCGTGGCGACCGCGGACGCCGTCAAGCGCATCGGCGAAGCGACGCACGGCGCGGTCGAGATCAAGGTGTTCGGCAACAGCCTGCTCGGCGGCGATCAGCAGATGCTGCAGCAGCTGCGCTCCGGCGCGCTCGAGATGATGCAGGTGGGCAACAACGTGCTCGGCGCGGTGATCCCGGCGGCGTCGCTGCTCAGCGTGCCGTTCGCGTTCAAGTCGCCGCAGCAGTATCAAGCGGCCGCGAACGGACCGCTCGGCGGGTACATCGGCGCGGCGGCCGAACGCGCTCGGGCTCCGCCGGTTCGAGACCGGCTTCTACGGCGGATTCTTCGAGATGCAGAACCGCGTGCGGCCGATCAACGTGCCTGCCGATCTCGCCGGGCTGAAGATTCGCGTCCCGGCCGGGCCCCTCGACGTCGGCACGTTCAAGGCGCTCGACGCATCGCCGACCGTGATCAACCTGTCCGAAGTGTACACGTCGCTGCAGACCCACCTCGTCGACGGCATCGAGGTACCGCTTCCGACGGTGCGCAACTTCAAGTTCTACGAGCAAGTGAAGTTCTGTTCGCTCACGCATCACAGCGGGCTCACGTACATGCTCTTCGCGAACGGCGACGCGTGGTCGAAGCTGCCGAAGAACCTGCAAGAGGTCGTCGATCGCGAGATGAACGCGGCGGCCGCGGAAGCGTCGCGCGCGATGAGCGCGCAGGAGATCAGCATCGAAGCCGAGCTCACGAGCAAAGGCATGATATTCAACCGTCCCGCGCTCGAACCGTTCGCGGCGAAGATTCGCGCGTCCGGACTCTACGCGCAGCTGCGCGGTCAGTACGATGTGCGCGGCTGGGAGATGCTGGAGAAGACGACCGGGAAGCTCGTGTAGCGCGTGCGCGCATGACGCTGCCGGCCTTCGAGCTTCCGATCGTGCTCGCGCCGATGGGCGGCTGCCGCGACCGTCGGTCTCGTCGTCGCGGTGTGCGAAGCCGGCGGCCTCGGCATCCTGCCGTGCGCGTACCTCACGCCGGAACAGATCGGCGCGCGACGCCGCGGCGATCCGTTCGGCGACGCGCCGGCCGTTCGGCGTCAACCTCTTCGTCGAGCAGCCGCCGTACGAGGCGCCCGCCGGCGTACTCGCGCACGCGCACGAGCGCCTGCGTCCGTTTCGCGACGCGCTCGGCATCCCGCACGCGCCGGCGCCCGCGACGCCCGTCGACCAGTACGCGCGCCAGATCGACGCGGTGATCGCCGCGCGCCCCGACGTGTTCACGTTCACGTTCGGCATTCCGGACGCGGCGGTGATGCGGCGCTTCCGCGACGCGGCCATCCCCGTGATGGGCACGGCGACGACCGTCGCGGAGGCGGTGGCGCTGAAGGCGGCGGGCGTCGACGGCGTCTTCGCGCAAGGCGCCGAGGCGGGTGCGCACCGCGGGACGTTTCTCGCGCCGGTCGCGGAGTCGCTCGTCGGAACGCTCGCGCTCGTCCCGCAGGTCGTCGACGCGACGCAGCTTGCCCGTCTACGCGGCGGGCGGCATCGGCGACGGGCGCGGCGTCGCGGCGGTGCTCGCGCTCGGCGCGCAGGCGGCGGCGCTCGGAACGGCGTTTCTGCTCGCCGCGGAGAGCGGCATCGTGCCGGCGTACCGCCGTGTGCTCGCGAGCGAGCGCGCCGCGAGCACCGTGCTGACGCGAACCTTCTCGGGACGGACCGCGCGCGGCGTCCCGAACCGCGTCACGCGCACGCTGCGCGACCCCGACGACATCGCGCCGTATCCGTTCCAGAACGCGATGACGCGCGACATCCGCACGGCGGCGGCCGCGCAGCACGATCCCGAGTACCTGTCGCTCTGGGCGGGTCAGGCCGCACGCGCTCGCGCGCGAGGCGCCCGCGGCGCGACATCGTCCGCACGCTCGCGCGCGACGCGGCGGCCGCGCTCGCGCGTGTTTCGCACGGCTCCTGGGTACGCGGCTCGTGAGGAGGCGCGCACGATGATCGCACGCATCAGTTCGCATTGGTGGGTGTTCCTGATCCGCGGCATCCTGGCGCTGGCGCTCGGCATCGCGATGCCGTTCTTCCCGGGCGCCGCGATCTTCGCGATCGCGATTCTTTTCGGTGCCTACGCGTTCGTCGACGGCATCTTCGCGATCGTCGCCGCCGTTCGCATGAACCATGCCGAGAGCCGGTGGCCGTGGCTGATCGTCGAAGGCGTCCTCGGCATCCTCGTCGGCGTGATCACGTTCTTCGCGCCGCTCGCGACGATCGTCGGACTCGCATATCTCGTCGGCTTCTGGTTCATCGTCACGGGCCTGCTGTCGGTCGCGACGGGCGTGCGCATGCGCGGACACCTCGCGAACGAGATCTGGCTGATCGTCGTCGGCCTGCTCTCGATCCTCGCGGGCATCATCGTGTACTTCACGCCGCTGTGGGGCTTGTTCGTGCTCGTGTGGACGATCAGCGTCTACGCGATCCTCGCGGGCATCTTTTTCATCGGGCTCGCGTTCCGATTGCGCCGCCTTGCCGGAGCCGGCGCAACGCCGCCTCCGGCCTAGACCGAATTACTGCGTCGCCGAGACCAGCGACAGCGTCGAGTAGTCGACGGTGTAGTCGCCGGGTGCGACGAGATCGTTCGGGGCGGCGCAGATGAGGCTGCCGTCCGGTCCCCAGATGTGGACGAGGTCCGGCGGTCCGCACTGCGTCTGCTGCAGCCCGTAGTTCTCGAGCAGCTGCGCGCCCGCGCTCGCCGTCTCGACGCCGTATGACGGATAGTCGACGCCGTCATAGATCAGGTCGCCGAAGAACGGCGCGGCGGCCAGGCCGGCGATCGCGTACGGGCCCCAGAAGCCGCCGCCCCAGTACGGCGCCGCCGGCGCCCACGCGACGCCGCGATTCCATTGCCAGCCGTTCCAGCGACGGGGGTTCCGCACGGCGCGTCCCGTGCCGCGGACCGGCGCGGGACGGGTGGCGCATCAGCGCGTGCGTCTGCTGCCCGGGCTGCGCGGGGCGCGACTGCCCGGTGTAGCGAGGCGCGGTGGGGTGCTGCGCGTTCGCCGGGCCCGAGCGGGTCGGCGTGACGATCTCCGGCCGCGCCGGTTGGCCGGCCGCGCCGGCTCGCCGCTGGGCGGGCGCCGTGTCGCCGACGGAAGTCGAAGCCTCGCGTGGCGGGCGGCTGCGGCTGCGCCGGGCGCACGTACTGCGGCGCGGGGCGCGGCGCGACCGGCGCCTGCGGCGCGCGTTGCGGCGGCGCCGGGCGCGACGGCGGCGCGGCGGGGCGCCCCGGCGGTGCGGCATGCTGCGGGCCGTTGTGCGGCTGCTCCGCGGAGCCGATCGCGGGGATGCTCGCGAGCGACAGCGCGGCCGCAAGGTCAAGGCGCGGGTCGCGTGCGTCATCGGCTCGCTCCGTCGAGCATGCCGCGAACGGTGACGAACGTGCCGTGCTGCGTGCGGAACACCGCCAGCACGCCGTTCGGCGGAAGCTCCTCCGACGAACGGTGCAGCCGGTGCGGCGTCGTATCGCGGTTGATGAAAACGGTGCCGCGAACGATCGCGATGTCGTGCGTACGTCCCGCCTGGTTCAGCGTCGCGCCGGACGGAAAGCAGCGCTCGAGCTGGTTTTCGAACGTGCACGCCGCCGTCTGCACCTGCAGTACGCCGGCGTGGTCGCGGCTGCGGACGCGCAGCGTGTCCTCGACGAATCTGAGGCGGACGCCCGCGTACTGGCGTACCTGGCCGTCGCTCTGCTGGATGCGCAGCACGCCCGCCGCGTTCGCGCGCGCGGCCACCGCCGCGGCGAATATGAGAGCGAGCGCGATGCCGCGCGCTGCATGAACCGGTGATCGCATCGCGCGACAGCTTCGCCCCCCGGCGCCGGATGTCCCAGCCCCGCCGCGGCGCCGGTTGGAATCCCATGAAAACGCAGGCTCTCTGCGAATTCTCAGCCCCGGCGGGAACGACAAACTCATGAAACGCACTCTTCGGTCCCTTCTTGTTGGCCGGCGCGACGACCGCGGCGGCGGTCACGACGACCATGCCCCAGCCGGCTTCCGCGGATACGACCTCGACGGCGATCATCGCCGGTGCGGCGGCCGCGATCATCGGCGGACTCCTGTTCGACTCGGGCCGCCGGCAGTACTATTACGTCCGCAGCGGCCACCGCTACTACGTGGACAACAACACGGCGACGTACTATCGCTCGCACGGCGGGCGGTACCGCGGTCCGGAAGGCCAATGGCACGGCAACGGCTACCGCGGGAACTCGTCTCGCGAAACATGATTACGGCGATCGTCACGGATACCACGGAGACCACGGCGACCACGGTCACTGATCGACGCCCTCGCGCGTGCCGCCCCGCGCGGCGCCGCGCGGCATCGCGCGCTCGCCGCGACCGTCAGCACGCGCTCGGCGACGTGCACCGCATCGTGCGATCGATGCGCTCGACGACGCGACGGATCTGCCGTGACGGCAGCCGCTCGCGACTCGTCGCCGTAGCGATCCATCACCGCGACGGCGTACGCATCCGGCAGCCCGTATCCGACGATGCCGGCATCGTTGCGCACGCCGGGCAGCTCGCCGGTCTTGTTCGCGATCGCGCGCCGCGCCGGAAGCGCGGCCGGGATCGTCTCGCGATCCTCCTGCGCGAGCATCGCGCTCATCGCGGCACGCGCGACCGCGCCTCGCCTCGCCGCGCTCCGTTCGCAGCGCCGGCGATGTCGAGCAGCATCAGGCGCTTTCGCGCGCCGACGTCGTGTTCTCCAAGCCGCGGCGCTGCGCGGCCCAGTCGTAGAACCTGCGGCGCACGCGCGTACGGCGCAGTCCGCGCGCGACGGCGACGGCGTTGCATCGTTCCATCCCCGTGAAACGCAGCAGCGCGTTCGCCGCGGTGTTGTCGCTCAGCGACAGCATTGCCGCGAGGAGGTCGTGGAACGGATACGGTCCCGCGGGTGCGGCGCCGAAGCGATCGGAACCGCCGACGCGATCGGCGGCGTGCAGCTCGACGCTCGTCCTGAGCGTGAGCTCGCCGGCGCGCGCGCGCTCGATCGCGGCGAGCGCGATCAGCAGCTTGATGATCGACGCGGCGGGCAGTGCCGTGTCCGCGTCCGCGGCGACCTCGCGGCGCCGGTCCACGGTCGTCGCGTACCAGGTCAACGTCGCGCGCGGGCGCGCGAGCGCGCGCACCGGCACGCACAACACGGCGCCGGCCAGCGCCAGCGCGCCCGCGCGCTTCATCGCGTGACGAGCCCGCTCACGCTCGGTGGATGTCGTCGATCCAGCGCACGGTCTCGGGCTGCTCGGCCGGCGGAATGTCGAGGTTGACGACGACCGGATCCTGACCGCTGCGCACGAGCACGCACTCCAGCGGCGCGTCGTGCGCGGCGTTGATCTCCTGGTGCGGCACGAACGGCGGGACGAAGATGAAGTCGCCCGGACCCGCTTCCGCCGTGAACTCGAGGCGCTCGCCCCACCGCATCCGCGCGCGGCCCCGCACGACGTAGATCACGCTCTCGAGCTCGCCGTGATGGTGAGCGCCCGTCTTTGCGTCGGGGTGGATCGTGACGGTACCGGCCCAGAGCTTGTGCGCGCCGGCCGTCGCCGTCGTGATCGCCGCGGCACGGTGCATGCCGGCCGTCTGCGGCGTGTTCGGATCGACGTCGCACCCGTGCACGACGCGAACGCCGTCGAACTTCCACCGCTGCGCATCCGCCATCTTGGTCGGCACGTTCGCGCGGCGCCCGGCCGTTTCCGTCGGAGCCGCCGTCGAGCCGCGCGCGCATCACGTCCAGGAGAGGGTCGTGTTCGCGCCGCTGATCACGACGCCCACGCGCTCGCCGTCGCGCGGCACGTACGCGCCCGAGAGGAGCGCGGCGTAGGGTGCCGCTCCGCCGGGCTCCGCGACGATGCGATATCGTTCCCAGAGCGCCGCGCGCGCGCTCGCGATGTCCTCGTCCTCGACGATCGCTACGCGGTCGACGCAGCGTCGCGCGATCGCGAACGGCAGCACGCCGACGCGTCGCGGCGCGAGCGAGTCGGCGGCGATGCTGCCGGCGGGGGCGTCGACCGGCTCGCCGGCGGCGAGTGCATCGCGCAGCGTGGGCGCGCCGGACGGCTCGACGCCGACGACGCGAACGCGCCCGTCGTACCAGGCCGCGACGCCGGCGATGAGACCGCCGCCGCCGACCGCGACGAGCACGGTGTCGAGACCGGGCGCGTCGTCCTCGAGCTCCTTCGCGAGCGTGCCTTGCCCGAGAATCGTGTGCCGCGCGTCGAACGCGTGCACCGCCAGCGCACCGCTCGCCTCGGCGTACTCGCAGCTGGCCTCGTACGCATCGCTGTAGCGGTCGCCGCCGACGACGATGCGCGCGCCGTACCGCGTGATGCGTTCGACCTTCGCCGGCGACGACACCGACGGGACGTAGATGACGGCCGCGACGCCGAGCACCATCGCGGCGTACGCGACGGCGGCGCCGTGATTGCCGCCGGATGCGGCCACGACGCCCGTCTCCGGAATCGCTTCGCTCGAGCAGATTCGCGAACGCGCCGCGCACCTTGAACGAGCCCGAGTGCTGCAGGCCTTCGAGCTTCAGCGCGAGCGCGCCGTCGTGCAGCACCGGCGTGCGGCGCACATACGGACGGATGAGACGCTCCGTCGCGTCGATCGCGCCGGGCCCGATGTCGAGGTGGGGCATCATCGCGGGATTCGAGCGCGGGAGCCGTACCGCTTGCGTGCCGGGAAAAGGGCGCCGATGGGCGACTCCGCTCAGGGTTTGCTGTGGCTGGTGATCGCAGCGTTCGTCGTGACGATCCCGCTCGTGTCGCTCGCGCGGCGCGCAGGTGTTTCGTACGCGATCGTGCTCGTGCTCGGCGGCCTCGTGATCGGCTTTCTGCCCTTCGTGCCGCGGGTCGACCTCGAGCCCGACCTCGTCCTGGTCGTGTTTCTGCCTCCGCTCCTGTATTGGGAAGCGATCACCGCGCCGACGGACGTGATGCGCGCGAACGCGCGCTGGATCGCAAGCCTCGCGATCGGTCTCGTCATCGTCACGACGCTGATCGTCGCGCTCGTCGCACACGCCGCGATCCCGGGCTCGCGTGGCCGATGGCGTTCGTGCTCGGCGCGGTCGTCGCGCCGACCGACGAGCTCGCTTCGGCGCCCGTGCTCGAGCGCATGCGCATGCCGCGCCACCTGATCGCGGTCGTCGAAGGCGAGAGCCTGCTCAACGACGCCTCGTCGCTGATCCTGTACACCACGGCGGTCGCCGTGGTCGTCACCGGCGCGTTCAACCCCGGGATCGCGGCGCTGCAGTTCGTCGCCGGCGTGGCCGGCGGCGTCATCGTCGGCGCCGCGTGCGGCTGGCTCGCGATCCAGACGTGGCTGCGCGTGCGCGACGTCGACCTCCAAGGTCTCGTCGCGTTCACGCTGCCGTTCTTGACGTACGCGCTCGCCACGCGCTTGGCGGTGTCGGGCGTGCTCGCGGTCGTGACGGCGGGGATCATCGCGAACCGCCGCACGCCGTTCATCCTCGCGCCGGCCGCGCGCATTCGCGGCTCGGACTTCTTCGAGTCCGCGGTGTTCCTCGCGAACGCGATCCTGTTCTTGCTGCTGGGCTGCAGCTGCACACGGTCGGCGCGGCCGTGCTGCGCGAGTACGCGTGGTGGACCGTGCTCGGGTACGCCGTCGCGGTCAACGTCACGATCGTCGTCGTGCGCTTTGCGTGGTTCGTGCTGCTCGAGTACGTGCCGTGGTTCGGCGGCGAGGGCCAGTACAGCGCGCCCAGCATTCGCCGCGCGCTGGTCGCGAGCTGGGCGGGCCTCCGCGGCGCCGTCTCGCTGGCGGCGGCGCTCGCGATCCCTGCGCTGACCGCGTCCGGCGCGCACGTGGGACACCGGAACCTCGTCGTGTTCCTGACGTTCAGCGTCATCCTCGTCACGCTCGTCGGCGGCGGCCTCACGCTGCCCTCGGTCGTCCGCGCGCTGAAAATTCCGCCGGGCGGCGACGAGGAGGCCGAGGAGATGAAGTCGGCGCTGCACGCGATGTCGAGCGCGGCCGATGCGACGCTGCGCGCGCTGCTGAAGGAGGAGCAGATCACGGCCGACGACGCGCGCGACGCTGGCTCGGCACTTCGCGTCGGCGCGCCGGCTGCCCGGCGCCCCGGTCGACGCCGACGAGCGGCGCCGGTTCGCCGCGGAACGCCGGATGCTTCGGGCGGAACGCACCGCGCTCGCGGAGCTGCGCGGCGACGGCGGCATCGACAACACGGTGCTGCGGCGCATCGCGCACGCGCTCGACGTCGCGGAAGAAGCGATCCCGCCGGCCGATGAGGCCCGGCGAAGACCGGGACTTTCGAGGCATTCGAGGGGCAAGCGAACATCGGCGGGCAGCCTCGCGGGAGACCTCGTTGCCGCTTCAGG
Source organism: Vulcanimicrobiota bacterium (assembly GCA_963841685.1). Classification (GTDB taxonomy): domain Bacteria; phylum Vulcanimicrobiota; class Vulcanimicrobiia; order Vulcanimicrobiales; family Vulcanimicrobiaceae; genus Vulcanimicrobium. The sequence continues at coordinate 318,073 of CAWJDU010000001.1, read as the reverse complement.
TTTTCATTTCGTACGCCCACCACGACGATCTCGAAGCGCTCGATACCGGAGCGCCGGGGTTCGTGTCCACCCTGTGGCGTCACCTCGAGTGGCATTTCAAACGCCTCGGCCCCGCCACGCCCTACATCTGGCGCGACGACAAGGGCATCCGCCCGAGCGACGAGTTCGGCCCCGTGATCGAGAACGCGATCAACTCCTCGCACGTGCTGGTCGTCGTGCTCTCCAACAACTGGCTCTCGCGGCCGTACTGCCGTTTGGAGCTCGAGACGTTCTCGAAGCGCTGGCGCACGAGCGAGACGCCCTCGCAAGTGAGCGCGCGCGTGATTCCCGTCGTGAAGAGTCCCGTGCCGTTCGACCAGTGGCCGCCGCTGCTCGCGAACAAGCAGGGTTACGTGTTCTTCGATGAGGACGACACGGGGCCGCAGCGCCGCCGCGAGTTCTTCGACTACACGACGGGCAAGCCCGAGGAAGAGTTCAAGCGCCTCTACCACGCGCGCATCGAGCAGCTCGCGACTGAGCTGCACGACCGTGCCGACGAGTTCGAGCGCGGCGCCGGCGCAGCCGCTCCCGCCGCGAGCGGCGCCGCCCGTCGCGGGCGACGGGCGCGCGAACGATCTACGTCGCGCAGCCGGCGGCCGACATGCGCGAGTCGTACGAGCGCGTCGTCACCGAGCTGAGGAAGCGCGGCTTCGCGGTCGTGCCCGACGGCGCGACGAAAATCCCGCTGGACGGCGTCCAGGCGGCCGGCGACTTCGTCGACGCGCGCTCGCCGGCACCGAAGCGTCGGTGCATCTGCTGGGACGCAATCCGGGGCCCGCGCCCGACGGCGAGGATGCGGAGCCGATCGTGCGCCTGCAGCTGCGCCGCGCGGGCAGTTCGCCGAGCGGACGACGTCAGGCGGCGCATCGTTCTTCCGCTTCATCTGGGCGCCGCGCTTTCTGCCGGGAGCGCACCTCGACGCATCGGATCGCGAGGAAGAGCGCGATCCCGCGAAGGTGCTCGAGCGCTTCGGCGAAGCGCTGCCCGGCGACCAGGACAAGATCGAGGGCTGCGAAGCGAGCGCGTTCGTCGAGGTCGTGCTCGGCTATCTCGACCGCAAGCCGCCGGAGGCGCCGGCGGATCAGGGCGTGCTCGAGAACTCGCGCGTGTACCTGCACTGCCGCGAGGACGACGTGCAGTACGCGTTGCGCGTCGGCAAGGCGCTGCAGCAGCGGAACGTCGAGCCGGTGAAACCGATCTTCCGCGGCGATCCCGCCGAGATCGCGGCGCAGAACCGCGCGCGCCTGGCGGCGTGCGACGCCGTCGTGCTGTGCTGGGGGAACGCGCCGGAAACGTGGATCTCGATGCAGCCGGACGTGTGGCGCGACTTCCGCGGCCTCGGCCGCGACAAGGACTTTCGCGTGCGCGGGCTCGCCGCGGTCCGCCCGCCGACGATCCCGACAAAGAGTGGAACGTGTCGATGGAACGCTACGACGGCATCGATCGCGTTCTCGATCTGCGGCAGTACGACACGCAGCCGGTGCCTCCCGAAGCGCTCGATCCGCTGTTCGAGGCGATGCCCGGCGGAGAAGCGGCGAGCGCGTGATCGAGCACGCACCGTCGCGGCCGTTCGTCGGCGTCGATCGCCCCTTTCCGGGGCTACGGCCGTTCGACACGCCGGATTGCGACTTTTTCTTCGGCCGCGAGAAGCAGGTGCGCGCGTTGTACCGGCTGCTCGACTTGAGCCGCTTCGTGTCGGTCGTCGGCAGCTCGGGCGGCGGAAATCCTCGCTCGTGCGCGCCGGTTTGCTGCCGAAGCTCGAACGCGAGCGCGCGCAGAGCGGCGGCCGGCCGTGGCGGTTCTTCACGATGCATCCCGGCGACGCGCCGATGGCGGCGCTCGCGCGGCATCATCAGCTGCACCGCGAGGTCGCCGAGCCGTCGAAGGGCGACGACGATGCGATCCTGCGCGACCGCATCGACCTCGCGCTGACGGGGTCGAGCTTCGGACTGGTCGACGCGCTGCGCGAGGTCCCGGAGCTGCGCGATCAGCACGTGCTGGTGGTCGTCGACCAGTTCGAAGAGCTGTTCCGCTTCGGCCTCGGTTCCGCGACGTCGGCGTCGCGCGCGCGATGCGCAACGAAGCCGTCTGGTTCGTGCAGCTGCTGCTCGAAGCGACGCGCAGTCCCGACGCGCCCGTGCACGTGCTGATCACGATGCGTTCCGACTTCATCGGCGACTGCGCGACTTCCAAGGACTGCCGGAGGTGGTGAGCGGCGCGCAGTTCCTCGTGCCGTCGCTCGCGCGCGATCAGCGCGAGGACGTGATCCGCGAGCCGATCCGCATGGCGAACGCGTCGATCGAGTCGGCGCTGGTCGAGCGTCTCCTGACGGAAGGCGGGAGCGAGTCGGATCAGCTGCCGGTGCTGCAGCATTGCCTGGCGCGCATGTGGTCGCTGCAGCAGGCGTCGCGCCGGCTCGACCTGGACGCGTACCGCCGTGCGGGCGGCATCAAAGTCGCGCTCTCGCAGCACGCGAACGAGATCATGGCATCGCCGAGCTCGCCGGACTCGCGCGCGTCGTCGAGCAGGTGTTTCGCGCGCTTGCGGAACGCGACCGTGACGGGCGCGAGACGCGGCGTGCGATCCGTCGGGCAGCTCGTCGACGACGGGATGCGACGCGGGCTGACGTGCGCACGGTCGTCGACCGCTTCCGTGCCGACGACTGCGGCTTTCTGCTGCCGTCGGAAGCGACGGAGTTCAGCCTCGCGGATGGTACGCGTATCGACGTCGTGCACGAAGCGCTGCTGCGCCGCTGGAATCGGATCAGCGATCCGGAGGACGGCTGGCTCACGCTCGAGGAGCGCGACGCGCGGCGGTATCGGCGCTGCTGACGTGGCTGGAGGCGGGATAGTGGCCGACCGCGTCACCATCCGTCGGCGCAGGTCGAGTCGTACTCGCAGTGGTGGGACGCGCATCACCGCACGAGCGCGTGGGCGAAACGTTACGGCGGAAAGTTCGAGGAAGTTCGCGACCTGCTCGAGGGCAGCCGCCGCGAGATGGAGGACGAGCGGCGGCGAGCGCGCTTCCGCCGGAGACAGTTCATCACGATCGTCGGCATCCTGGCGGCGATCAACGTCTTGACCGGCATCGCGGGCCTGGTGTTCTTCCGCGCCGCCGGCGACGCGCAAGCGATCGCGCGCGCCGAGACCGCGCACGCAGCGAGCCTGAAAGTCAGCGCCGACCAGCTCGCGGTGCAGGCGCGCGCGGCGCAGGCCGACGCGAACGCGAGGGCCGTCGCCGAGTCGCGCGCGCGCGGTGGGCCGACGCCGCGCACCGGAACGCCGTCATGGCGCAGCGCAACGCGATCGCCGCGCAGCACACCGCCGAAGTGCAGTCGCAGCGCGCGACGGCCATGCAGAGCGCCAATGCGACGCTCGCCGTCACGATCGCGGCGAGCAACGCCAAGCTGAAGAACGAGTACGGTCTCGCGACGGACGCCACGCAGAAGGCCGTCGCCGCGAAGCACGACGCCGTCCGCGGCCGCGGCACGCTGTTCCTCGAGAACGGAACGGCGGCGCTTCGCCGCGGACGCAGATTCCGAGGTGCTCCTGGCCGCGGCGTATCGCGACAAGCCCGACGATCCGGCGCTGTCGGTCTTGCCGCCCAGGCGGCCGAGAAAGTCGAGACGCGCGTCGCAACCGCGCATGTCGCGCGCGGACAGTCCGTGCTCGTCGTCGCGTCGAGCCCGAACGCGTCAGCATCGCTGGTTCGCGACGGGCGACACGTCGGCGACACGCTGCTGTGGGACTTCGACGGACGCCAGGTGGCGGGGCCGCCGCACCAGTCGGACGCGATTACGGCGCTCGCGTTCGATCCGAGCGAACGGTCGTCGTGATCGGCTTCCGCGACGGAACTGCCTGCTCGCGCACGTGCCGGACGGCAGTCACGCGGCTGACGGGACATCTCGAGCGCATCAGCGCGGTCGCGTTCATGGCGGACGGGACGGCGTCGGAGCGTCGTCGCAGGACGGCACGGTGCGGCTGTGGTCGGCCTCCAGCGGCACGCTGGTCGATTGGTCCGCCTCGCGTGAAACCGGTCGCCGCCGGCGACTTCGACACCGCCATCGGCTTCGACGTCGCGTTCACGAGCGACGGCGAAGACGCCTCTGGCATGCGAGGACCCCGGCGCTATCCACAGCTGGAATCTCGCCGATGACTCGGAGCGCTCGCTGTCGACCGACGCGTTCATGGCGCGTCCGTGCCATCACCTCGCCGCGTCGTCCGACGGCGCAACCGTCGCGACGGACGTCAGCGATGCCTGGGCTGGCTGATGCCGCAACGGCCTCGCTCAGGAGCTTGGACGATCGCTGCACATCGCGCTCGCGAATCGCGGCTCGCCGATCAACAGCATCGTGTTCGATCCGGGCGGCAACCGCATCGTCACCGCGTCCGACGACGGCACGACGCAGATCTTCTACTGCCGCCTGCGCCAGCTGCGGGCGTTCGCGAACGAGGCGTCGAGCTTGGCCGATCACACCACGGATGCGGCGTTCAGCGCCGAGGGCGCCTCGCTCGTCACCGTGCACGGAGACGGCACGATCCACATGTACAACCTCGAAGACGTCGGACGAGGTCGTCATGCGCGGCCACACGGCGGGCTCGTTCGTGGCGTTCGCCGCGGGGTCTGATCAGCTTGGTCACTGCCGGGAAGGACGGCCCGTCGGGCAATCTTGTGTTCTGGGATCTGCCGCGGCGCCACGACGTCTTCATGGCCTTGGAGCACGCGCGCATCGACGTCCTGCTCGCCGCGCGTCTGGGACGAACCTCTTCGCCAGCGGCGCGGCAACGGCACCGGGATGCTGGCGGCGAAGACGGGTCTGGCGCTCGGCCGCGGTGGCTGCTCACGCTCGCGTCGGACGGATCGTGGGTCGACGCGCTGGACTTCAACGCGTACGGGCGAAGATCGGCGCTCGTCGCGGCTGGGTGTTGGATGTGCGTGCGTGGAGCTGGAGGTCGCGCCGTCAACGCCCGCTGCCGTCAGCGGTGCTGGAATGTTGTGGCGAAGCGTATGCGCGACCTTTCGGCGGTGATATTGCGTTCGCCAGAGCGCGAGGTCGTCGATACGACGGTCGCGGGAACTGCTGCTGAATTGTCGATCTGGTCGGACGTGACTGGGCAAGACGGTGCGCGTCAATCTCGACGGTGAGTGGCTGCGGCATTCGACGCAGATTTGTACGGCGGACGGCGGACGGGTCATCATCTGCTCGCATCCATTGTTAAATGGACCGCGCACCTCATCGACGTGTGCGCACGATGAATGTTTTCTCTGTGGCACGACAACTGCAGATCGATCCTGGACCGTCATCCTGATGCCCGGTGGTGGTTGGCGGGCAGCTGGGAGGTTCAGCCCCGTGGGCGTCTACTGGAAAGAGCATCACGATCTGGCGTCACCGGCCGCTGGCGCTGGCAGCGCTGGACGGCGCCGATCACCGTCTGCGTTCTCCGGCGATGCGCTCTGGCTCGGCATCGGCGGGCGGTGATGATGGTGGGGGTCGCGGCGGCTGGAACGTCGAAGCGGCGAGCGCGGCGAAGGGCACCGTCAAGCTCGACGTCGCGCTGAACCGCACGACGGCCTGGAGATCGCGCGCATGTCGGGCTTCTGCTGGGTGATGGTGGTTCCGCGCCGACGGTGATGTTGGTGGACGGCGACGCCGAGCTCTGGAGCTGCGAGACCGGTCAGCTGCTCGAGACGCTCGGCATCTCCGGGACGTCCGTCACGGCCGCCGCGTTCATCGCGAACGGCAAGGCGGTCGTGGTCGCGCTGCCATGGATGCGTCGCGGTGTACGGCGGCGTTCCCGTCGGCGGCCGAGATCGGGACGACGCTGGCGCGCGTCTGCGCGACGCCGACACGAACCACCTCGAGCCGCAGGCGCTCGTGCGAGCCGCGCTCGACGAGCTGAAGGGAGCGCAGCTATGAGACGAATCGCGATCGTGCTCGCTGCCGCCGTCGCAGCGGTTGCCGCGGCGGCGTCGATGACGGCGCGGGCCGGTGCCGTCACCGTCTCGATGCCCACCTTGAACGTGTACTTCGGCCAGATCGACGTCGACGATTCCGGCGATTCCGGCGGCCTCATGCGGATCGAGCGCGGATACAACTCCACCACGACGTTCAGCGGGCTGTTCGGCTACGGCTGGGGCAGCTGGCAAGACCAGAATCTCGCGATGCGGCCGGACGGTAAGATTCAGTTCACCGTGTTCGGCGGCGGATCGACCACGGTGCTCGAGTCGACGCGCGACGAAGCCGCCCCCGATCCGATGCCGCAGCTGATCGACGCGGCGCAACAGGCGCAGATGGTCGGCAGCGATGATGAGAACCAGCGGTATCGGGTGATGATGGGCAAGCAAGATACCGACGCGCAGAACCAATATGAGGCGTTTCTGAAGACCGGCGTCCTCTCGCCGCCGAACGTGGAGCTCGGCGAGATGTACCGCGGGCAGGCCGTCGGCATGACGTGGTCGCGGGTCGTTCGCGTGCCCGAGGGCTATCAGGTGACGAAGATCGCCGATCCGGCGTGCAGCGCGTGCGAGAACTTCGCCGGGATCTTCAACGCGCGCGGCAAGCTCCTGCGCTCGTGGCTGCCCGGCAAGCCGCACCAGTTCGTCGCGTACGAGTACGACGACAACGACCGGCTCGTCGCGATGCAGGACTACGACCGCAAGCGATATGCGTTCACGTACGATGCGGACGGCCACGTCACGAAGATCGACGCCGGCGCCCAGAGGCAGGCCGTCTACACGTACAAGAGCTACCCGGACGCGACGGCGGACTTGATCTCGTCGCGCAGCGTCACCGGCCGGCTGCTGCAGTACAAGTACGACGACAACGACGACCTGACGGAGGTCACGTATACCGACAAGCGCACCCTGCGTGCGACGTATCCGGGCGGCGACGGCAGCGTCGGGACGCTCGATGTGCCCGGACGGGACGAAGTACGGTTCGAACGGTCGTCAACGGCGAAGCCGACCGTCACGATGACGACGACGTCGCCGGCAGGCGCCGTCACGACGGCGCGCTTCGACCCGGATCACTACAAGCAGCAGACGCTATGCACGTGAGGAGAACACCGGCCATGTATCGAGCGCTCTCGGGTCTCTGCATCGCGGTGCTCGCGTCTTTTGCGTCACGCCGACGCTTGGCGCCGAGCTCCGCCGAAGCGCCCACGATGCCGGCATGGGCGCCGATGAAGTTCACTCACCGGGTCGTCTTCACGATCGCGATGGACACCGATCCGGCGATCAACGCGCGCCTCACCGTCGCGTTCGCAAACCGCCTCGCGCGGAACGCTGGGTCGGTCGCCGCGAGAAGTCACTGCCGGTGCGCAAGGCGTGGGTCGTTCCGGGCGGCGCGATGACGTTGAACGACTTTGCGAAGCAGTGCGGTTCGACAGCAATACGGTCGGTGCGTTCGTCGTGCTGCCGACGGCGGCGTCGAACTCGGTCGACAACGGAATCTCCTCTCTCGCACGAACAGCGAGGTCTTCCTCAATGTCGTCGCAGCGCAGTGCTCGGGCGTGCGATGCGACTGATCGAGCCGGCCCACCGTTTCGCCGAATCCGCTCTCGATCGTCTGGGCGTCGACCACAGAACACGGCGTGAACGTCCACGCAGGTCGAGTTCTTTCCGATCGCGATCTTGACGTCGACGTATCTCGCGCTCACGCCGCAGCGGACGAATCAGACGACGACGGTCATCACGTATCCGACGACGACGCCCATAGCTCCCGGCGGCGAACGGTCGCAACTGCAGCGCGAACAGCACGGTACAGAATGCGTAGGGGTCGGCCTCGCTCCAGAGCGGCGTGCTGTCGGCGTTCGCGGGCAGCGGCATCGGCACGACCATCGGCGCGGCGCCCAGCCCGGAGAAGCAGAACTTCCATGCGCTGGACGACGCGATCGGCTACATCGTCAACAAGCAGATCAATGCCGCGTGCGGGGAGAGCAGCCTGCGAACTGGCCGTTCTGCGCGTGGTGACACCGTCCGTCGAACGGACAATGAGCTTTTACGAGCGAGCAACGCAGGCCGGCCCGAAGCGTCTGCTCGCGCTGGACGGCGGCGGGATCCGCGGCGTCATCACGATCGCGATTCTTGCGCACATCGAGGCGCAGCTGCGGCGAGCGTCAGGCAACGACGATCTCGTGCTGTCCGACTATTTCGACTACGTTGCGGGCACGAGCACGGGAGCCGTCATCGCGACGGCGATCGCGAAGGGATTCCCGGTCGACCGATCCGCACGTTCTACCTCGAGGGCGCGCGGTCGCTGCTGAAGCGCGCGCCGTGGTGGCGGCGCTTCAATTATGCTTACGTTTCGCGCGCCTTCGAGGCAAAGCTGAAGTCCGAGCTCGGTGACGAGACGTTCGGCGACCGTTCCCTGCAGTCACTGCTGCTGCTCGTCGTCCGCAATGCGGACACCGACTCAACGTGGCCCCTCAGCAATAACCCGTTCGCCAAGTATAACGACCCCGCATCGCCCGGTTCGAACCTCCTGTTTCCGCTGTGGCAGCTGATCCGGGCGAGCACGGCGGCGCCGACGTACTTTGCGCCGCAAGAGCTCGTCGTCGGCGGGCGCCCGCAGAAGTTCGTCGACGGATTCGTTTCCGTCTCCGACAATCCCTCGTTCATCCTGTACCTCATGGCGACCCTGCCGGAATACCGCCTGACGTGGCCGACCGGCGAAGACGCGATGCTGCTGCTGTCGATCGGCACGGGTTCGCTCGCGACGGCGGCCGCCGACTCAAGGCGTCGCAGATGAACTTGCTCTACAATGTGCGGAACGTGCCTTCCGCGCTGTTGAACGCCGCGAACGTCGAGCAGGATGTGCTGTGCCGCATCTTCGGCCGATGCACGTACGGTGGTCCGATCGACGCAGAGTTTGGCGCGCTCGTCAACGTGCACGAAGGCGACCCGACGTATTGGCCGAAGCGGTTCACGTACGTTCGCTACAATCCCGAGCTGACGCAGCCGGCGATCGATGCGTTGGGGCTTCCCGATCTCAAGGCCGATGCGGTGCAGCCGCTCCTGTCGAGCACGAACGTGGTCGGACCTCTCTCGCGCCTCGGTGACGCGTACGCGAACCTCGCGACGAGGCCGGACCACTTCGGCTCGCACTGGCCCGGCTACCAAACCATTCCGCGTCGTGCATGAGACGAACCCACTTGCGCTGCTCGTCTTCGAGCAGGCGCTCCGTTTCAAGCAGCGCCATGGCGATCTCACGAGGCGAGCGCATCGCTTCGATCGCGCCCCCGTCGACACGAGGGCAAAGTGTTTTCCCCCGGACCCATCGCGTTCGGGCGTATTCGTTGGCGGACCGACTCAACCGGAACATCCCGGCGATCAGGACGCAGATCGCAACAATGACGACGGTCCTCCTTGCGAACGAGACGCCGCCCGGTGGCCGGTCGACGGCGGCAATGACGAAGTGCGCGGACGCGAAACCGACGCTCGACAGAAACAGGAATGGCGGCAGCGGCGGCACCGGCGGTCCACCGCGTGGTACCGCAGCGCCTTGCGGTGGAAGTACCACTGTTGATAATCGAGGCGCGTTCGAAGATAGTAGCTGCGTAGCGCATTCAAGTGCTTCGCTGCTCGCGACACGATGTGCGGCGCCAGCGCGATCATCTGGGACTCGTTCCCCTGCATCCACTTCCGCATCGCTTCTTGCGATCGATGGCTCGGATCTGCTGGACCTCGTCCGCCAGCGCCGCCTCGCCATTGCGTGAACGACGCTTCGTCGTGGACGCCGGTCGCGAGTAAGAATAGCATCCGATATTTCAGGAGCCGGAGCATCTCGGCGCGGTGCCGCTCGAGATACCAGCGCTGCTGAAGCGATGCGACTATGCCAAGAAGCACGGCGCACGTAGCCCAGAAACGTAATACGACGTCGATTCGACCGTCGGGAAGTTCCCCATCCGGTTGACCACGGGCAACGTCTGCAGCAGCGCGACGACGACTGCGGCGGTGCCGAGCGTGGCCGACGTGTTGACGACAAGCTGATGCCGGCGCTGCATGGACAGCGCAACGCCGTCCGACCGCACGTATTCGGGGGCGATCGACTCCAGACAGGCGCGAAGCGCGTCGCGGAGCACGGCGTCGTCCGGCAGGTGGTCGATGTCGTCGATCACGTCGTCGGGAGGTGACTTCGCCTCATCGTAGCGGCGCCGGTAGAGGATCGGGACGGTGCGCACCGCGACGCCGCGACGGCGCGCCGCCTCGACGAACGCGTGCGTGGTGTCCCCTCCGGCCGCGGCGTACGGGCCGTCCCACACGGCGACGGCGCAGACGTCGTCGCCCGACGCGTGCGCGGCACGCGCCGCCTCGTCGAGGATCGCTTCGTTCGTCGTACGGAACGCGTCCTCACTGTCCGGGCTCAAGCCGAGCACGACGAGCTGACCGGACGCGCGCGCTTCCTCGACGACACGATCGAATGCTGCACCCCAGTCGCCCGGCCGATCGACGACGGAGCGCCGGCGGAACTCGGCGGGATCGTACGGGAGCACGATCCGCCGGGCGATTCCCGACTTCGGCCGCGACGGACAGCGCGATCAAGTCGGCGCCGCACGCGGCCGCGCACACCAGCGTCTTCGTGCCCGCCTCGTGCAGCGTCGACGCGATGCGCGCGCGCGCGGTCTCGATGAACTCGCTCGGAAAGCGCGGCTGCGCCGGCGGCGCGTGCATCGATCCGGCGCCCGGCGAGCGCGACGATCACGGCCGGCGGGGCAACGTTTCGAGCGGAAGGCGCATCCGGCGCCGTTCGTCACCGGGACGGTGAAAGACCTCGACCGGCGGCGCGCGAAGTCGGCCGGCGGAGGGCCGCCGATGACCGACACGGTGAAGATCCCCTGGGAGCACGATCTCGACGCGGCGCTCGAACGCGCGCGAACGGAGCGCAAACTGGTCTTCTTGGACGTCTTCAACCCCGGTTGAGGCGGATGCCAAGCGCTGGATACCGTGACGTATCCTCAAGACTTCGTCGTGCACGCGATGCTGCAGCATGCGATCCCGGTGCAGTTCGACAACTCCGAGAAGGAGCGGCAGGTCGCGCTGCACCGCATCCGTCACATCTGGACACCCGACTGTCGCGTGCTGAGCCACACCGGTGACGAGCTGTACGCGTGGGAAGGCTTTCTTCCGCCGTCGGAGTTCGCGCCGCGCATGCTGTGCGGTTTCGCGAAGGCCCACCTTCGCGAGAAGCGGTTCGACGCGGCTGAGGCGATCTACGAGGATGTGCTGCGGCGGTTCTCGACCTCGTACGCCGCTCCGGAGGCGCAGTACTACCTCGGCGTGACGCGCTACCGGCGCGATCCGGAGAGCGACGAGATGCTCGTGCAGTGGGAGCGCCTTCGTTCGCGGTATCCGAACAGCGAAGCGCGGGTGAAGCAGTCGTTCAAGGAGCTGCCGGAACCCGCAAAGCCGCCGGCGTAGGCCGGGTCGCGAACGAGCTCCGATGTGGGCCATCCTCGGTTTCGCCGTCGCGGCCGCCATCGGTATCGCGGCGGTACTCACCGCGAGCCGGCGTGGAGGAGAGCGGCGCGACGACTATCCGTGGCTGCTCGACGAAGTCTCGAAGCTGCACGTCGCGATCGTCGGCAGCCTCGCGGGCTTTGCGTTCACCGGCGTCGTGCTGGTGGTGACGCTCGCGCGCGAACGGTCCGCCGGCGCGGAAGCATCCCTCGACGCCGTCGTGGTGATGTTTCTGGTCGCATATCTTTTCTGGGTCGGCAGCGCGTTTCTGATCTCGTACCTGCCGCGCGGTCGCACGAGCGGCGACTTCGTGCAGCGCGTGCACTTCAGCCTCGCGTCGACGATCGAGTACCGTACGGTGTTCTTGTCATGGTTCGCGCTGCTGCCGCTGCTCCAGGCGAACGGCTTGGGACGTCTCGTTCCGGCGCTCGAGTTTCTGCTGCCGGCGTCGCTGGTGCTCGGCTCGCTGCTGCTCGCGATGGCGACCGACGGCCTCGGCCTGATGTCGGTGCGTGAAACGTACGTGTCGGCCGGGGTCGGTACGGGCCTCGCGCTGGCGTACGCGGCGCTCGTGGTCGCGGTCCCGGGCGCCCGCTCCGCGTTCTCTTCGCTGCAGCTCGCGCTCGTGATGTTTTGCGTCAACGCCGCCGGCTTCGCACTGGCCGCGGCCACGCCGCTGTCGCCACGTTACGCGGGCGTTAACCGCTTTTTCGAGCGCTACGGCCGCCGGCTCGTCATCGCGGACATGCAGCTCACGATGGTCTCGCTCGCGTTCCTGTGGCTTGCCGTCGCAGGCGTGATCTGAGATGACGCTGGGACGGGCGCTGATCGCGGTCGGCGCCGTCATCCTCGCGGTCGGCGTGCTGATCCAGTTCGTCCCGGGCTTGCGACCCGGGCGTCTCCCCGGCGACATCAGCTTCGGCGGCGCGAACTGGCGCGTGTTCGTGCCCCTGGGAACATCGCTGCTGATCAGCGTCGTGCTGACGCTGATCCTCGCGCTCGTCACCATGGCGTCGCGCCGTTGAGCCGTCCGGAAGGACGCGTTCCGCGCCGAGCCGCATTCGGCGGCATATGCTGGAACGTCCGGTCCTGGTCGCCGTCGACATGCACCGCGGGCACCTCGATCCCGCCGTCGCGACGCTGCCGCTGCCTGCCGATCGCAGTCGCGCGCTGATCGCGCGCAGCGCACCGATCTTCGAGGCGATCCGCGAGGCCGGCATCCCGGTCGTGCAGGTCGTGACGATCTACCGCATGCTGCGCGAGTCCGAGTCGAACCCGTTCTGGGCGGGAAGCGCTCCGCGACGCGAGCGCGCTCGCACGAGCACAATCTCGCCGGCTCGCCCGGGACGCACGTCGTACCGGAGCTTTCCGCGCCCCTGACCTACATCCGCGTCGAGACGAAGAAACGCTACAGCGCGTTCCTGCACACACACCTCGAGTTCGTGCTCCGCGACCTCGGCGCGCGCACCGTGCTGCTCGCGGGCGTGAACATGAACAGCTGCATCCTGTGCACGTCGTTCGAAACGGTCAACCGCGACTTCGACCTGGTCGTGCTGGAAGATCGCGTCGACTCGATGGACGGGGAGGATGCGCATCGCATGGCACTCATGCTCATCCGAACGTGTCTCGGACGCGTCGCGCGCTGGAGCGATCTTCGCGCGGAGCTGCCGCTCGCGGCGCACGCATGAAGCTGGGAATCGTCGGCGCGGGAGCCGTCGGCGAAGCGTCGCGATGGCGGTCTGCGGCCGCGGGCACGCGTGCCAGATCACGCTCGTCCACAAGAACGCTGCACGCGCGCGCGGCGTCGCCACCGACCTGCGCTACGGCGTGCCCGTGTCGCCGCTGGTCGAGGTCGACTCGGGCGATTACGACGCCATCGCCGATGCCGATCTCGTGATCGTACCGCGGGCATCAACGAGCAGGCCGGCGGCGCGACCCACCGCAGCGATTCGCTGGTCCGGCTGCGGCTTCTCGGTGCGAACGTCAGCGCGTTCGAAGACATCATTCCGAAGGTCGTGTCCGCCGCCCCGAGCGCTCCGATCTTGGTCGCACGACGCCGCCCGAACCGCTGGTCGAGGTTGCTCGCAGCCTCGCCGGTCACGAGCGGGTGCTCAGCACGAGCACGTTCCTCGACACGCTGCGCTTTCGCGTGCATCTCGGCGAGCGTTTCGGCGTGAGCCCGCGGAGCGTCAACGCGCAGGTGATCGGCGAACACGGCACGGCGAGCGTCTTTCTGTGGTCGACGGCGACGATCGGCGGCGTTCGCGTCGCGGACCTCGTCGCGAAGCGCGGGTGGGATGTCGGCGACTTCCGCCGCTCGATCGAAGACGGCGTACGCTTCGCGAAATCACCATCATCGAAGGCATCGGCGCGAGCCAGTACGGGATCGGGATCGTGACCGCGCGGCTGGCCGAGATCATCGTGCGCGACGAGCGCGCCATCGTGCCGGTGGGATCCGCATCAGGAACGCTACGGCGTCACGCTCTCGATGCCGAGCGTGGTCGGAAGCAGCGGCGCCGTGGAGGTGCTCTGGCCGGAGCTGTCGGACGAGGAGAGCCGCGCGCTCGACGCGACCGCCGGCCGGCTGCGCGACGTGGTGAAGACGTACGTCCGAACGGCGGCGACACGATGAACGAGAATCTGGCACCGATCGCCTGGGCTTTGGCGCTCGTGTGTACGGCGATCTTCGCGATCCGCCGCGATCGGCTCCGCACGCCGGGTTTCGCCGGCGGCCGTCCTGCTCAGCATCCTCATCGCGGTGATCATGCACTGACGCGGTATAGTCATGCCCATGACTGCGGAGCTGGGCTCTGGCGAACACGCTGTGCGAAGCGGAGCGGGCCGGCGGCCGCGCTCTTGCCGAGATGCTGGATCTCGCCCGTACGCCCGAGCTGCGCGAGCTGCTCCGCAAGGTGGCCCACGACGAAGGGTACTGGGCGCGCGAGCTCGCGGCCGCCGTGCGCCGCGAGGGCGGCACGCCGTCGAGCGCCGTCGGCGATTTCGCCGACAAGGTGCGCGCCGTACCGGACTTCGCCGGGAAGCTGGCGTCGCTGACCTGTGGACAGCGCTGGGTCGTGCGCCAGATCGACCAGCACCTCGCTGCCGTGTCCGACCCGGCGCTGCACGGTCTGCTCGTCGCCATGTCCGCCGCGCATGTGGCGAACATCCGGCTTGTCGACGAGGCGGTCGGCTAGGTGCGCACACGGCGCGACGACGCTGGCGGCGATGACGCATGCTGGCTGCACCTGGTGTGCGAGTCATGCTGCGCCATCGTCGACGCGCGCGACGGACATCGCCCGGGCTGCTAGCCGGCTTCGCCGGCACCGTCGCGCGGACCGCGACGAAGCGGGCTGCCGCGGGCGTTCCTAGCCCTCGCCGCGGTGAAGGCGCGTGAGATCGATGCGCCACACATCGGGCCCGGCGTCGACGTACGTCCACGAGTACGTGCCCGGGTGGTCGGCCTCCAGCTGGATGCGCAGCGGCTGCGGATCGTGGTCGTTGAAGATGCGCAGCGTTTCTCCGGGCTGCAGCGCCGCGAGCCGCGCGAAGATCGTCGCGTGCTTCTGACCGCGGGGAAGGGTCGTCACGTCGAGCTCGTCCATGCCGCAAGGGTACATCACGAGCGCCGCGGCCCCCGCTGACCCGCGTCGCGAACCGCGGTGGATTCCGGCATCTCCGCTGGTTGCGGCGCTGGCGTTTCAGCTCGCGGCCTGGGTCATCGTGGGCATCGACGGCGTAACCCCGCGTGCGGGGCTGACGTTCGCGTGGGTCCACGCCGTGGCACTCGGGTGGATCACGACCGTGGCGCTCTCGGTGCTCGTGCGCATCCTGCCCGGAACGACCGATCGCCCGTGGCGGCTCGAATCGCTCGCACGCGGCGCGCTCGCCGGCGTCGCGGGCGGCGCAGCGCTCGTGGTCTGCGGGTTCGTGTGGAACGCGCAGGTTCTGGTCGCGGGCGCCGTCATCGCGGCATGCGCGATCGGCGCCTACGCGTTCGCCGCCGCCCGCACGCTGTCGTCGAAGGGCGGCGGCCGCCGCGAAGCCGTGATCGCGGCCGCGCTGGGCGCGACGCTCGCCGCGCTGACGCTGACCGCCGCGTTCGGCGTCGCGCTCGCCCTCGCCATCGGCCGCGGCGTCCCCGTCCCGGCCTGGACGCCGCGCGTGCACGCGACGCTGGGCATCGTCGGTTGGCTGACCGCGCTGACGACGGGCGTCGCGACGAGGACGTTGCCGGTCATCCTGGACGTGCGTACGCGCATTCCGATCGCGCACATCGCCGTCGGACAATGTCTCATCGTGGGCCTGCTGACCGTGCTGTTCGCGCAGCCCGGAACGCCGCTCGCGCTCGCCGGGTGGGGGTGATCGCCGTCGGGTGCGCGGCGTTCGTCGTCGACGCGGGCGATCAAGCGCTGCGGTCGCGCGTCCCGAATCCCGCGAGCCGGATCGGCGTCGTGTGCGCCGCCGGGTGGCTGATCGTCGCGACGTCGCGGCGTTACGCGCGAACGCTGATCCTTCGCTGGTCAGGGTCGCCGTCGCGGCCGCGCTCGTCGGTTGGATCGGCAACATGGTGCTCGCGCACCTGCATCACATCGGCATCCGCCTCATCGCGACGTCGGTGCTCGGCGAAGACGACGAGACGCCGCCGTGGAAATTGACCAACGCCGCGCTGGCGTGGCGCGACGATGCTCGCGTACGAGTGCGCGGTGCTGGCGCTGGTGATCTCGATCCCGCATCACATCGGCGCGTGCGAGCTGGCCGCGGCCGCGCTGGGTGTGTCCGCGACGGTGTTGTTCGCGGCGAACGTGCGCGTCGCGGTCGGGCGCGGCCGTGCGGAGGCTCGACATGCCGCGTGAATCTCGGTTGTTCCTGAAGACGTCGCTCGTCGCGCTCGCGCTCGCGTTCGTCTGGGGCGCCGCGATGGCGCTGTGCGAAGCCGCGGGCGTGCCGTACCCGCCGATGCTGCCGATCGAGCACGCGCACCTCGCGTTCGTCGGATGGCTCGTGAACCTCGTGATCGGCATCGCGTGGTGGATGCTGCCGCTGAACCGCGAACGCTTTCCCGACACCGCGGGCCGCTATCCGCGGTGGGCGCCGCTGACGGTGTGGCTGCTGCTCAACGTCGGACTCGCGGCGCGGCTGATCAGCGAGCCCGCGCTGCAGGTGCCGATCGCGCGGCCGGTGCTCGCGCTCGCGGGCATCGCGCAGGTCCTCGCAATCGTCGTGTTCGCCGCATGCGCGTGGTTTCGCGTGCGGGGACCAGCGAGGCCCGCGCCCGGCGTACGCTGAGGGACGCCCGGACTGCCCCGCCAGTCGCTATTATCCCTCGCGTGCGTCGCGCTCGGCGAACGCGCTTCTCACGCGGTACCTTTTTCGAGAACGCTTCTTCAACGGCGGCGCCGGCGTCTTCCAGTACACCGTCAAAGGCGTGACCGTAAACCGGTTTCTCGGACCGATGTAAACTAGGATTTTCGGCGAATCTCCGCCCTCAAAGGGGTTCGCCGTGAAGAAATCCCGCTTCTCCGACGAGCAGGTCGCACACGCCCTACGGCAAGCCGAAGCCGGTACGCCGGTCGCCGACATTGTCGCGCAAACTGGGCATCTCCGAAGCCACGTTCTATGCGTGGAAAAAGAAGTTCGGCACGATGGGTACGGCCGAAATCCGCGAGCTGCGACAGCTGCGCGAAGAGAACAGCAAGCTCAAACGGCTCGTCGCCGATCTGGCCTTGGACAAGACGATGCTCCAGGATGTCATCTCAAAAAAATGGTAGCGCCGATGCGCCGGCGCTTTGCATTGCCGTATCTTCGCAAGGCCTACAAGATCAGCGAACGGCGCGCATGTCAGGTTGCTGCAGTCAATCGCTCGACCGTGCAGTACAAGTCGCGTGAAGATCGACGTGCCGGCGCTGCGGGCGCGCATCAAAGAGATCGCCGCGGCGCGCGTGCGCTACGGCTATCCGCGAATTCACGTGCTGCTGCGTCGCGAAGGCTGGGTCGTCAACCGCAAGCGCGTGTACCGCATTTACCGCGAAGAAGGCCTTCGATGCGGCTTAAACCGCCGCGCCGGCGAAATCGCTCGTGCTGCGCGATCGCGTGCCGAGCACAGGCCGTGAACCAGACATGGTCGATGGATTTCATGGCCGACAACCTCGTCGACGGCCGCAAGATTCGGCTCTTGACCATAGTCGATAATTTTAGTCGTGAGTGCCTCTCGCTCGAGGTCGGCTTGGGGCTTCAAAGGTACCGATGTTGCTGAGGTCTTATCGCGCATTGTCGCGCGAGCGCGGTAAGCCGCGCTGGATTCGTTGCGACAACGGCCCGGAGTTCGTGTCGAAGGCGCTCGACCAGTGGGCGTATTGGAACAAGGTCGAACTCGACTTCTCCCGGCCCGGAAAGCCGACAGATAACGCATTTTGCGAATCGTTCAACGGGCGCGTCGCCAAGAACTGCTCAATGCGAGCTGGTTCGAATCGCTCGACGCTGCGCGCGAGATGACTGCCGCTTGGCGGGCCGAATATAACGACCATCGGCCGCATCGTCGCTCGGGAATCTCACGCCCGACGAGTATGCCCGCAGCCGCTCCACCCCCACCTCATAAGCCGAGAATTTCTAGCACACTTCGGCCGAGAATCCGGTACACCGTCAAGGTGGCTCGAAAATGTGATCCCGCTGGCCCAGATTTTGGGGAGCCCTCCACACCGTCAACAAAACCTCAAACTCACGGTCGGTCGCGGCCTGACGTCTGGGGCGGCCTAAAAGTCACCGCCGCCAAACAGAGCAAGATGGCCGAACCAGGCGGCGCCTCGAAGAAATAGCGCCGACGTCACAAGCGAACGGGCGAGTCATCGGGCTCGCCCGTCTTCACATTCTTCCTGAACCGGATGCGAAGAGAAACATGGGCGAAGCGTCAACACGACAAGCGAATACAGACCGTGCACTCGGGACGGTGCTAAACTTCGTCGTCACCGTACATTCTCTTGACGTACGGATCAGTATCAAGAAGTGTCAGGGACCGCCAGGCTTGCGGGCTTCCGCGATCGCGCAACCGACGAAGAATAGCCAGCGATTGAAACGTGGCTGCCTCGTCTTCGCTTTCGCGCGCAGCATAGTGGAGCAGGATCGCGTCGGCGTCATATCCCAGGCGGCCGCCGAGCAATCACCAGCGCCGACAGTGTGGCACTTCGATTGTCGATCAACGGCGACAGTAGAAAGCGTTCGAGTACTTCGACGGCATCGTCGCACACCGGAAACGAGTCAACAGTAGTCCTCAATCAAGCCACCAACGGAACGATCGATCTCCACATTAGCAAGTTGCCGCAACGCGGCACTTCGATCGGTGGTGTTCATCTCGGAATCTCGATCGGGATCTCAATGGGTTCTGGAATTACCGGTTCGGGTTCGATCTTACCGGGCCCCGGTTGAATCTGTTCCGGATACTTCACCCGTTGGTCCGTTTCCGCCTTTAGGGCCTTGGAGCGCCTCGTCCAACCGCGCACCTGTGGCTTCGGACCACGCAGCTCGTGCTCGAGAGTGAGATGGCGTGCGACCGCGCCGTCGTCGGCGCAACCGGGGACGCCTTCGGATACGCCGGGCTGCTGCTCCGATTCGCGGAGGCGACGAACAACGGTGGTCACGCGGGGCTTCTCAGCGCGCTGGCGCGGGAAGCGGCCTTCGCCTGCGCGTGAAGACGCTGCTCGCGCCCTCGCCGCAACGCAGCGGTCGCGCCGCCGCAGTGGCGTCGTTCGCCTGCGTGCTCGCGCTGATCGGCTGCGGCGCGTACGTGACGGCTGCGAACGCCCCGGTCGTGCGGCATACGTTTGCGTTCGATACGGCGCCGGTCGACGATGAACGTGCCCGGGTTCGCGCCTTCGCGGCGTGCGGAGGGAAGAGCGATGCGGCGACGCCGTGCGAAGCGGACGGGCCGGCGACCATCGATGTGCGCGTGAGGGCGGGCGTATGAACCGCCGGAACGCGGTCTTGGGGCTCGGCGGCGTCGTCGCCGCCGCGACGGCGCGGGCTCCGGCCGCGGCGGCGGACGACGGTTCGGATCGGCGTATGCCGAATCGCGGAAAGCCCGTATCGCTGCCGCTCGGTCGTGCCCTCCACATTGCGTTCGTCGTCGGCCCGGAGACGGTATTGATTCGATGTCGCGGGCCCGTGGGAAGCGTTCACCGACGCGATGAAGCCCATCCGCACCTACACGGTCGCGCCGAATCACCGCGATGCGTCGCTCGGCGGCATCAGGATCGTCCCGGACTACACCTTCGAGGACGCGCCGCAACCCGACGTCTCGTCGTGCCCGCGACGAAGCAGCTGCCGGAATCGGTGGCGTGGATCAAGCACGCGAGCGTCCGCGCCGGCATGACGATGTCGGTGTGCACGGGAGCGTTTCTGTTGGCGAAGGCCGGGCTGCTCGACGGGCTCGAGGCCACGACGCATCACGCCGCGTACGACGTGCTGGCGAAGTGGTATCCGAAGGTCAACGTCGTGCGCGGAGCGCGCTACGTCGAGGACCGGGACATCTCGACGTCCGGCGGCGAGCGTTGGCATCGAGTTTGCGCTGCGCGTGGTCGAACGCTATTTCGGCCGCGCCGCAGCCGGTACGTCCGCGGACACTATGGAGTACGTGCGAACGCCCAGCCCGTTCCGCCTGACGGCCGGAGGCCGCTATGGCGGTTGCGCCGCGTGCAACGTCGCGTGCGAGCGCGGTCGTCATCGCGACGCCCGTTGCGCGTTCGAGCCACGCCCATTGTCCGCCGGGATTGACTTCGAGGAAGTACGGTTCGTCCGCCGGCGTGACGGCGAAATCAAACGCCCCGTAGCGCAGGTCGAGCCGGCGCAACATCGCAAGGCATCGTCCGGCGACGTCGGGCGGCACGGCGCAGTCCTCGTACGCGACGTCCTTCGACGGCACGGCGCGCCAATCGACGTGCGACGAGCGCGTGCATATGCGCGTCCCGAACACCGTTTCGCCGACGACGGTGACGCGCATCTCGTACTCCTTGCGCACGCGCGCTTGATAGACGGTCGGGCATGCCTCGATCTCCCCGTCCGACGGCATCGCGTTCGGGTCGAGCGCCGACGCGTACGCCATCGGTCGCCGGACGCCGTCGACGTACGGACGGACCGCACGACTTTCACGATCAGATCGCGATCGCGCGTGAACGCGCGCACCGCGCCGGGATCGTTGGACACGAGCGTTTCCGGCACGGCGAACCCGACCTCGGCCGCGATCCGCAACTGCAGCAGCTTGTGCTCGGCGCGGCGGATGGCCGACGGCCGGCTCATCCAGTAGCGCACGGGAGCGGTTTCGATCAGCCCGCTCAGCGCGGCGAGCGATTCGCGTTCCACGAATTGCTCGGATATTCGTCGTCGGCGACCGGCGGTTCGCTGCCGAAGCTCTTTCGGCACCAGACGCTCGTCACGGCCTCGATCGGGACGCGACGTCCCGATGCCGTGACGAGCGGCGGCATCGTGCAACGTCCACGACAGCCGATAGTGCTCCGCAACGCGATCCGTGTTGACGCGAACGAACGGAAACTCGAGGCGCTCGAGCTCCAGCACCAAGACGTCGGCCGCGACGTCGTCACTGCGGGTCAGCAGCAGGATCATGCAGCGACCCGAGCGCTACCCGGTGCTAGTCTTCGGCTTCTCCGACGCGGTCGCTCTTGACGAACGCCGTCGAAACGGACGACGTCGCGAAGGGTCGCTCCTCGCCGTCAAGGTCGCGCACCATGTTCAGCGACCGCGAATCGTCGTAGTGGAACGCGGGTGATCGAGGCTCGGTGCAGCCGTCGCGAAGCGCCACATCACCGGCGCGGGTTTCGATCGTGACATTCGTTCAGTTCCTCCCGATAGCGTTCTCGAGCATTCCTGTCCCGCCCCGGTACACCTCGTCCGCGCCTTCGTAGCGGTAGAGCAGCGTCTCGATCTCGGACTCGACGCGCTCGACTGCGACGAAACCGGCCTTCTCGAGGATCCTGCGCGACGCGACGTTCGTGTCCCGGACGGTTGCCACGATTTCGGAACGCCCGAGGCCCCGCGCGGTTTCGGTCAACAGCAGCGCGACTTCCGTGCCGTACCCGCGTCCCCAGTACGCGGGCACGAGCGCGTATCCGATCGCGATCGCGTGGGGGCGCGTCGACGGAAAGAACCCGGCGAACCCGATGAACTCTCCGTCGTGCGTATGGACGATGTAGTCGCCGGCGCCGTGCTCGTTCCAGTACGCGACGCGCCGCTCCGCGCGCCCTCGCGTCTCCTCCGCGGTGTACGTCGTTCCGAACAGCCATTGCTGCACGACCGCATCACGGTCCATCGACGCGAGCGCGTCGACGTGTTCCATCGTGAACGGTCGCATACCAGACGGCGCGTGCGCATCTGCGATGGTGCATGCATCGGCTCGTGTGCGCTCAACCGGACGGAGTGGTCCGTTTGATCGTCGCGAGCCAGGCCGGCGCGCCGTTCTCGCCGTGAAATCGCGTGTGAACCCGTTCCCGCTCCACCGCGACCACGTGCCATCCGTTGGTCGCGCTGAACGCGGCTGCGAACTCGTCCCGGCTGACGGGGTGCGGCCCCGTGTCGGGACCGTCGTCGCTGAAGCACAGCACGAACACGGTACCGTCGCGTTCGGTCACCGACGCGAGGCTCGCCACGTAGCGCGGTCGCTCCTCGGCATCGAACGTGTGGAAGAGCCCGCAATCCAGCACGGTCGCGAACATGCGCTCCAAGCGTTCGAGCTCGAACGCGTCGGCGGCGAGGAATTCGGCCTCGACCGCGCGGCCGGCCGCCTTCGCTCGGGCCATTGCGAGCGCCGTCGAGGCGACGTCGACGCCGACCACCGGCAATCCGAGCGACGCGAGGAGAAGGGCGTGCTCGCCGGTTCCACAACCCGCGTCGAGCACCGGCCCGGCGAATCGCCCTTCGGACGCCAAACGCGCGATCGCCGGCTGCGGCCGGCCGATGTCCCACGGCGCAGGGCCGTCATGATACGACGCATCCCACGGCAGCCCCGTCATGCGTTCGTGACTCGTCGGGAACCGTCCGTCGAAGGAATCGTCCGCGAACGGTCGTGATTGTTCCGGCAACGGCGTCGCGGCGTCGATTTCTAGCCGCCGGGCACGGCGACCGGAACGTCTTTGATGGGCGCGCCGCCCGCTGCCGCCGCCGAGCCCAACGACGTCGTCGAGGAAACTAGACGCTTGACGTCGTCCGGCGAGAACTGACCGCTCTTGAGGCGCTGACCGATCGTGCCGAACGACTCGCTCAGACTCGTTACGCCGCCGGAGAGCTTCTGCAACAGCGGGTCCTTGCTTTCGCGCGCGATCTTGCTCGCGACGCGCACTTCGTGAACGGCGAAAAGGAGAGCGACCCCGCCCTTGACGAGGGCCGAGGTCGGTGCGGCGCGCCGGACGCAAAGGCACCGTCTTCCTACGGCTTCAACACCCAATGGTGAAAGCAAAAGTACGCGACTCCCAAGTGCGCGACGAAGCGCGTCTTGTCCAAGAACGCATGCGCCGGCCGCGCAGCGCTGACGAATAGCGCCAGCGCGAACATCCCCGCGACGACGGTTTGCACGTAGCGTTTGGAAGTCATCGCGCGTCCGTTTCACGGCGCTCGGTAGGTTCCCTCTCTTAGGCGGTTTCGAGCGAGGTGGTGCCTACGTGAATTCGCTTTGCTCGGCGAGGTACAGCTGGACGCCGTCCGGATCTTTCAGGAACACGAACCGCATCGGCGTGTCGACGACGATATCACCGTCGGTCGCGATTCCGCGGCCTTGCAGCTGTCTGCGGCCTTCTTCCACGTCGTCGACGCCGAAGCCGATCGAAACGGCTCCCGCAGGTGCCTTCTCGGTCGCCGGATGCAAGCCGATCGCGACGCCCGGCGCGTCGATCACGGCGACTCGTTGCCGTAGCGTGATTTGACTTTGAGGCCGAGCTTCGTTGTGTAGAAGTCGATCGACCGTTGCATGTCGGCGACGTGGATCGTCACGAACGCATGGTTGAACTGCGCTTGCTTCGACGCGATGTTGTGCACCTATGCTTTCCTCCGTAGCGGTTTGCGTTTGGTGCGCTTGACGGCTTCGTGCGTGAGCGTCTCGAGGAAATGCAGTTGGCGGCTGAGCTCGGCCCGGCCGGCCTGTGTCAAGACGTACGGACGACGGCGGTAGTCCTCCGTCTGCACTTCGTCGATCCATCCCGAGCCGCCATCCGCCCGAGCGCACCGTAGAGCGTGCCGGCGCGCATCTCCCACCCCGTCAGCGATCGAATGTCTTGCATGATCGCATAGCCGTGCTTTGCCTCGTCCGCAAGACTGATCAGGATCAGCAGCACCGGCTGGAACGAAATCGGGTCGTCGCTTGCCACTATATCACGGTACGGTCTATCGTACGGCGATATAGTAGCGCATGTCGCGCCGGCCTCAAGCACTCGCGGGTCGGCTACGACCGGCCGCGAGAACGGCGGTTAGACGCCTCGCCGGTCGAGGTTCTGGCGTCGCGCGCGAAAGAAGTCGCCGTCCGCGACCTCGTCGGCGCGGGGCTCGGAGCGGCGCTCTGCCTGCAGGACGCCGAAGCGCGGGATGTGCTTGGAGCAGTGCATGTACGCCTCGTGCACCGTGATCTCGACCCAGTGCTCCAGCGGCGATTGGCCCTTTTTGTTCGCGTGCGGCAGCGGCTCGTCGCCGTCGTACGCCGTGGGGTCGTGGAAAAGGCGAACGGAACCGTTCACGTGCAGACCGACGCGCGTTCCCGTGAAATCGAGGAACAACAAACCGATGTGGGCGTTCTCCGTCATGTTGCCGAGGCTGGCCATGACGCCGTTGCCGCGATATTCGGGATAGAGCAGCGTCTTCTCGTCGAGCGCGCGCACGAACCCGTTCCGGCCGGCGCGCAGCGTCGCGTCACAGTTGCCTGCGGCGTCGGCCGTTGAGACGAACATCATGTCGCGCTGGGCGATGAAATCGCGCATCTGCTCGTTGACGTGATCGAGCACTTGGTTCGCGTAGAACTGCTCGGCTCGCTTGGCCGTGCCCAGGCTGCATTGCAGGAATCGCTCACCGTGCGATCCTCGCGTCGACTCCGTCCGTGTTTCGATCACAATCCGCCCTCACCGTTGGCTCTTCGTCGCATCCATGTCGACGACTCATCCGTTGTATCATTCGCGACGCCGGGCGCGAAACGGGTGTGACACAAACTCGACAGCCGGTCACGCCGTGTAAGCTTGCCGTTAAGTCGGTGTGCGGCGACGGTTTCCCCCACGTGAGCATGCCGAGTCGGCGGGCGCACCGCATGCGTGCTGCGTTGTACCGCAAAATCGGGCCCCCCGGCAGTCACCGCGCTCGCCGTCGCGCTGTACGTCGTGAGACGCGAAGCGCTCGCGGGAGCAACGGCTGTCACTGCGCGCGCCGCGGTCAACGAAGAAAGGGAAAACGCATCACCGAGAGCCTTCAGGATTAACCCCGCCAAAACGCAGCCCGATCGTCGCAGCGTCATCGTCGCCGCGACCTCCCGCCAGGACGTCTCGGGCGACGGCATCCGCGTCGTTGAGTGCCGGGCGGTCGTAGGCCAGCCGGGCGGCGCGCACGAGTTCGGCTTCACCCTCGATCGGGTCGCGGCGGTGTTCGGTGATACCGTCCGTGTAGAGATGAGCAGCGCACCTGACGGGATTTCGAGGACGTGATCTTCCGCGACATCGTGGCGAAAGATTCCGAGGGGAATGTTGCCGGGCGCCTTCTGCAGGAAGACTGCGTCCGGCCGTCAGGATCAGCGGTGGTGGATGACCCGCATTCGCGAACGTGAGTGTGCCCGTGCGCTTCTCGACCGTCGCAACGACCGCGGTAACGATCGTCCCACCGTTCATCGCGCATGCGAGCTCGTTTGCGCTGCGGAGCGCGTGCGAAGGGCCGGCACCACCCCGAGCGCGCCTCGGATGCACGCGAGCATGATCCTCGCCGCATGGGCGACGGGCTCGCCGTGGCCCGCGACGTCGCCGATCGTGACGGCGATGATGTCGTCGGCGACGGAGATCACGTCGCACCAGTCCCCGCCGGCCTGCGCATCGCCCGCGGGCGAGTTCCAGACGGTGGCGCGGACGTCGAGAGTCCCGTAGAACTCGTTGTTCTCAGCGATCATGCGGCGAAGAAACGCGGATCCGTGTAGCAGCCGCTGTGCAGCGCACCGCGCAAGCCGGCGGTCAGCCGCCGTTCGCTGGAACCCTTCGAGAGCAGACAATTCGCGCCCGCAAGATGACACGCTGCGCCCCACGCGCGTTCCACGACCCCGGTAAAGACCGCGATCGTGCAGTCGGGTAAAACGAAGCGGATCTGGCGCAGGATCTCGAGTGCATCGACGTCGATGTCGTCGACATCGCAGACGAGACCTCAGGCGCCGCGAGCCGAAGCTCGGCGACGTCGAGGCGCGCAATCAACGCGTGCGTTCCCGCTCCCGCCGCGCCCAATGCGGCGGTGAATATGGGGACGACGGCAGGATCGATGCCTGCCAAACAGCAGACGTGGCCCATGGTATGGAACGCTTTCGCGATGGCATGCGATGCGGCCGCGCAGAAACGCAAAATCCGCCACGCAAAGAGGTGACGGCGCGATAGCGCGCTCACCTCGAACCTATGGTACTATAGGGACGAGGCCGGGACCATCGTGAAAGAGGCCGATCCGCGAAACACGCCTAGACCCGGCCGGCCGCGCCGGCGACCGCGGACGCGATGCCCGAGTCGGACGCGGCGTACTCGATCGTGTCCGGAATCCTCGCGGTCGTGCCAGCATCGCGGTGGACGTTCGCGCGCATCGAGCGTAACGGCGATCTCGCGTCCCTGTTCGGATCGCACGCGAACGGCGTCGCCGGGCTTGCCGACGAATTCAAGCGCCAGCGAACAAAGGCGCCGGTGGGACCGCGCATCGCCGCGACACTGGGCAGCCTCAAGGACTTCGCGAGCGGCGTCACGCTGTTGTTCGCGGACGCGCGCACGAACTTCGGCATCCTCACGCTGCTTCGCACCGTGGACTGGGCCGTTTACGTCGAGCGAGATGAGCATGCTGACGCTGGCGCTCGACGCGGTTTCCGATCAGCTATCGGCGCTCCGCCTGCAGCCGCCACGTCACGACGTCATCGATGAGCCGCCCGATGAAATCGCTCCGTTGCCGGAGCAATCCGAGGGTGCCTTTTACGTGTTGAACGACGATTTCAGATCGTGCTGGCGTGGAGCGCGGAGGATCAGCGTCGCATCGCTTTGACGGGCCTTCACACCCGGATCGCGGAACGACTTCCGGCCTGCTCGAGGACACGGTGCGCCGGCTCACGTCGGCCTGGTCTGAGCAGTCCGTGAAGGAGACGGGGGTCGCCCATCCGGTTCCGTTCTTGGTCGTCCGCACGCAGCCGATGTCGGGACCGATCGGCCTTTTCATCGGCGTCCACGTCGATCGTTTTCAGCCGCACAATTCGCTCACCGGCGCAGCGACGCACTATCACATCTCGCCCCGGGAAGTGCAAGTTCTCGCGCAGCTGCTCGACGGAAACCACCTCGACGAAGTTGCCGTGCATTGAATATCACATCCTCCACGGTGCAAGATCACATCAACAGCATGCTCGAGAAAACGCAGACCCGCAACCGCACCGAGCTCATTGCGCGGGTCTTGGGTGGGAATCCACGCCGTCGGGCGACCGCATGACCTTCAACGCGGGGCCTCCTAGCCGCCGGCACACGCAGAGCAGCAATGAAGTGCCTGCGGCGAACTCTGACTCATATCTGCGAGTGCGCGCTTCCCCGTGCTTGCGCCGGCACATGGTCCGCGCGCGAGCGGGCGCGCACGAGCAAACGATCAACTTCGCGCGGATTTCTTCGCGGCAGCACTATAGAGCCGTCCCGCAGTCCACGACGCTGAGCGAGTGCGGTCGGTCTACTCCGCTTGATGCGTCGCGCGTTCCGCGACGATCGGCCTTCGATGCGTAGCTCGCCTACGCTGAGCTCGTCGATATCCAATCGACGCACGCGGCCGCGGCGAACAACGAGTCTGCCGATCGCAAGGGCTCCGATGGCGAGCGCGCCGACGGCGACGGCGCCGGCCGCAGCGGCGCCGAGCGCCAACGCAGCAAGAGCTACTCGCGACGTGTTTCCCATGTCGACATCCCTTCGTATCGGCGCATCGCGGCACCGCTCGATCGCCTGAGTAGGGTTGCCCCGGATGCTCTCGGGCGGCAATGCAGCCTCGGACCTCTTATGCATACGTGTTGGCACAGTGCGCAGGGAAGCTCTGCGATGAAGGGCGAGGAGCCGCGATGACCTACGAGGGCGTGCATTCCGTGTGTCCTGCATGCGGATGGGACAGTCTCGACGAGCCGCCATACGATGCGGATGGCGTAGGGTCGTTCGAGATTTGCCCGTCATGCGGATTTGAGTACGGGTTCGACGACGCAGCCCAGGGCGTGCCGACGGATGCGGCCATCAAGCGGTGGCGACAGCGGTGGATTGCGTCGGGCATGACATGGTGGTCGCGCACCTCTCCCCGACAGGATGGAATCCAAGAGCACAGCTCACGAAGCTGCTCGATAGCGGGACGTCAAGCCGTTAGGCCGCGCGTCTCATCGCGTTCACGCGCAGCAACGCACACAGGTCCGGGAGGGCGTGCCGCTCGAATGCCTCGTTGCGCGACGGGAGCCGTCGACGGCGCGATTGAACCGGAGGGCCAGTGCGAACGCTACGTGGAGTTGCTTCCTTGGTCGCGCTCATCTTCGCATTCGTGCCGGCCGGCTGCACCAAGTCGAACCAGTCGAGTGAGCCGGCGCCGTCAGAGACGCCGTCAGTGACTGTCGCGGCTCGCCGCCGAGGTCGCGGCATCGCCGGGAGAGAGTGGATCTGCCGTACCGTCGGAGGCACCGTCGCCAGCGTCGTCGGAGGTTCCGGCAGGCGTCGTATCTCCCGGTGAAAGCGCGTCGCCATCCGAAAGCACGACGCCGCTCACTCCGTCGCCGGAGCCCACGATCCCGACGCCCCCTCCGGGGCTGGCGCCGGGCTGGGAGAAGCAGTACGAACGACGGAACGGCCGTGAGGCCGAGCTCCTCGTGCGCACCGGCGCGATCGACAACCTCGGCTACGGGTGGCCGCAGCACTTCACGCCGTTCTCCGGCAAGTCGACGCCGGCGCACGCGTGGATGTGCATCCGCGACCCGGCGCGGCACCCGGAACCGATCGCAATCATGCTCGGCACGGGCGTGCCGACCAAGAACGGCGTGGCGGTCGCCCGTTGGAAGGCTACTCCGGCTGCAGCAGGCGTCCCGACAATCTGCCGCAAGCGATTCCCGTCGACGTCGGACGTTGCCGCCGAAGATCCACGAGTCTTCATCCAAGCTTCGTCGACGACTTTCAACCGGTGCCGCTGCATTCGCACTTTCAAGTGACGCTCAACGGCACGCGCCTGCCGAACTTCGAAGACGCGATCAATCAACTCGATCAAACCGGCCCGATCGGCAAGTTGATCACGATCGAGCTGCTGCCTGAGTATTGGCCGATTCTGAAATCCGGCACCGTCAATCTCTTGTTCGACGATCCGACGACGGGCAAAGCCGACGGCTATGCCATCGATTTCGTACGCATCCTTGTTAATCACGATCCATGGCGTTACGCAGTCAACATTTCGTGCAACGTCGTCGACGCTGCGACGCAAAAACCGATCGCGAAAGCCGACGTCGCCGCCGCCGACGTCAAGGCAACGACCGGAGCCGACGGCAACTGCTCGCTGCGCGACGTACCGGCGGGCTTGGTTTCTGTCACGGCCGGCGCGGTGGGATACGACGGCGCAACGCAACTGCTCGATCTTCCGGCCGGGCAGCACGGCGCAAGCGAACCTCAGCTCAAAAAGCACAAAGAGAGCGTCGCCGACCTCAAGCGCCAGATCGAACAAAGCGGAACCGTGGCGATCTACGGCATTCACTTCGACACCGCATCGGCGAAGCTGCGTCCCGACAGCCTGTCGTCGCTCAACCAGGTCCTGAGCTCGTCAAGAGCATCCCGAGATCGCGGTGGATTATTGCGGGCCACACCGACAATCAAGGCGGCGCGCAATACAACATGGGGCTCTCGCTTGCGCGCGCGCTTCCGTCGTGACGTGGCTGACGCAGCACGGCATCGCTGGCGACGTCTTGACGGCGCAAGGCTACGGCCTTACACGTCCCGTCGCAGACAATTCCACCGACGCGGTCGCGCGCTCAATCGCCGCGTGGAAGTCTCGCTCGTGAAGCCCTACGGGAAGCCGCAACGCGCTGAGCGGGAACGCCGGCTGACCGCGTCCAGGGGCTTGCCGAGGACAATGCGGATACGTTACCCGAGGTAACAGATGAGATTTCGGCCAGCGCGCAAGGCATGAGCGGCGCCAACGGTCGGCCGGTGTTCGCTTTTTTTTCCGATCCGACTCGCCGGCGTATCCTCGACATGCTGCGCGGAACGCCCCGCACAACCGGCCAGATCAGTGCTCAATTCCCGCAATCGCGATTCGCGGTAGTGGAGCATCTCGACGTGCTGGAGCAATGCGGCCTCGTTTCGGTGCGCCGCAAGGGCCGCGAGCGGTGGAACTCCATCAACGCAACGCCGCTCAGACGCATCTACGAACGCTGGCTCTACGCCGTATCAGCAACTCTGGGCCAACAACCTGTCCCGCTGGGACGATCGTCGAAGGAGAGAGGCGTCGCGATGCCGAAGGCACCGATAACGCTGTCCGCCACGTGAGCATCGAGCAAGTCACGCGCATTGCGGGCGCGCCCGCGGCCGTGTTCGACGCGTTGACGAGCCGCGTTGCGCACTGGTGGTGGCACGTGACCTACGAAACTGCGGCGCGTCCCGACCTGAAGATCGAACCGCACGTCGGCGGGCGATTTGTCGAACGGCTCGAGAGGTCGAATGAGTGCGGCGGCTTGCTGCGTCGCTGAACTCGAAGCCGTCGTGATGAAAATCGATCGAGCGATCGCAACGCAATTCCGACAGCATGAACCGAATCCATGTGCGTCCTGACGTCGGGTAAGAAACAAACTGTCTGCGCAGCATGCGGTTCACGCCTGTCCGGACGATGCCCATCGGGTTCTCTCGGTCCTTCAGCGAGCATCGGACAACAAACTGCGCCATCACGATGGAGGCAATCGACGGCGAACCGCGGCGCGCCGGTGCCCAAGCGGCCTTAGGACGTCAGGGGGACATCGTGCACGCGGCGTCCGCCGCCGCGTGCGTGCGAGACGAACGAGCGCTCGCGTGAACGGCTGTCTTTAGAGCGGCGACCCGCAGGTCCAGGCCGACCGGTCCGGTATCATTCGGGCGCCCCCAGGCGGTTTTCATCCCCGTAATCGCGGATGCGCCGTCGAATGTCATTCGGCCCCAGCCGCCGTCACCGCCCGTATTCGAGGCTTCGTTGGGTCGCTGTACCCACTGATACTGGATCACGCCGTTGTTGTCGAGTTTGCCGGTGAGATGGCCCGCGATCCCGTTGTGCCGATATACGTGCCGTTCACATCGTCACCGTTTTGGATCAGGATGACGCCGAGCTTGATGCCGGTGCGCGTCATGCATGAGTATGCGCCGCTGACATCGTCCGCGCTTGCGGGACGAGCAATAGCAACGCAGACGGCGGCGCAAAGCACCGCGGAAAGGCTACGGATAAGCGGCCGTATCATGACCGAAACATATATGTCGAAGCCTTCGGCCGTTCCTATCATTCGCTAAAGGATCGTTGCCTGCCGAGTCCAGCATCGTCGCTGGTCTGAAGCCGCCTCTCGTCGTGAACGAGAGCGGCAGCGGGCCTCCTGGCTGCGATAGCCGGCAGCGGCGGACACCCGAGCCCCTCTAGCGCCGTGCCGAAGCGGGCTCTTGAGGTTCACGTCCGCACTGTTGAGCCGACGTCGCGCGACCGCTCCGTCCCAGCTTCCCCGCTGAACTGGCACGCAATGGCTAGTGACACACGCGTACCGTCATTCCTGTTGCTGTAACCGCGCGCGGAAGGCGGGCCGCGAATCGCGAACGCCCAGAGATGGCAAACGAGACGTTCGGGGCGCGTCTACGGCGGCTCCGAGAAGCCGAAGGGTTAACCCTCGCGGCGGTTGCCGAGGCGGTCGGCGTGTCCGAGGGCGCGATGCGGCACATTGAAAGCGGGCACGTTCACGGGCCGGCGTTCGCGCTCGCCTGCGGATCGCGCGGCGCTGAAAGCTGATCCGTACGTCTTGCCTTTGGCGAAGACGACGGGTCGGTGTCGGACCGACTCGCGAAGCCTGAAGCGCGCGTGACGCGGCTCGAACGACGAGCGCGTAGCGTCGACGCCGCGAACTGCACGACGGGGCAATCCGTGAGTCTTGTCGTAGCCCGAGAGACGCCGAGAACCGTCCGACTCATTTCCGATCTTCGTGTGACCAGAAGCAAGGACGATACGCGTCGCGGCGATCTCGTCGGCGCGTTAAAGGCTGTAATTGTCACGCGGGCGTTGACGATCGCTTTGCCGGACTGATCAACGTCGCGCGCGCGGCAATACGTGAGGTCAAGGAGCACCCGGATGATCTCGACTTTATTGTCGACCACCTTCAAAAGCCGATGGTGCCGACTTCATCGTTGGGTCCAGCGCGCCAAGCGGCGCGATAATCCGCTCGGTTCCCGCGACCGCCGAGCAATCGAAGCCGCGAAATGTTAATCAGCGGGTCGTTGGTTCGAGTCCAACCCCGGGAGCCGGATTTCAATCGATCTGGAGTTGGTGGGGGAGTGCTCCGCTTGACGAGGCTTCACGGCGGCTCGTTCGCGTAGAACCGCGCGGGCTCGATGAGCGTGAAGAGGCCGCGTCGACGTAGAACCGTTTGAGGGCGAAGCAGTAATACGGCGACGGGGTATCCACATCGACCACTCCCAGATGTTGTATTACATCGGGATGAGCGCGTAGCACTGAAGACGCGTGGGATTTGTTGCCGCATTCGCCAAGGGCTGATACCCAATCGTTCTTGCTGTACTCCCCCGTCATCCATCGCCAGGGCGCGGTTCGTGCCTGAGGTGTAAATGTCCTAACCGCCACAATGGCCGCGCGCACCATAAAAGTGGCGGCGATCGTCGCGCTGGTGCGAGTGACTGCCCGGCGCACGAATCACGACGGGACTCGCACGGATCTACATCGGAAGCACCAGGCCCTCAAGCGACTGCTTCACGAAAGGCAGTGCGGGTCGGCGCAGCGTTCCGAACAGCCACGGCACGTTGGCCGGTTTCTCGTACGCCCGGCCGCGCAGGCGAACGTACTCGTCGTGAAACTCCGGCCACCTCGGCCGCGCGGCGCCCGTCGACACGCCGCCGTGCATCTGGTGGAACGTGCCCTCGCCGAGGAGCATGATGAGCTGACTGCCGTCGAGCGCGCACGCCCGCACATACGCGTCCAAGTTGGCGAGTCCGCCTCCGGGTTGCGCGAACGCTTCGTCGTACCCACCCAGCGCGTCCCACATCGCGCGGGTCAGAAACAGCGCGTTCGATTCCGCGATCGGTCGGAACCAGCCGCCGGCGGACGACCCGGCGAGCACCGAAACGTCGAAGAGGCGGTGCCGTCGGTGGTCCAGTCGCACTCCGCGAGGAGACGGTCCTCGGTGGCCTGATCGTATCCGGCGAGGAGGCTTTCGGGCTGTTGCGCCGGGCCGAGATGAAAGCCGAGGCTCGCGATAACCGGACGCTCGTGAAGCTTCGACGCCACAATGGCTGCGTGCAGCAATCCCGGCGAGGCGATTCGCGCGCCGTCGATCATGACGCCGATCAGGTCCGACGTGCATAGCGCGAGGCCCGCGTTCACGGCGGGGACGGGCGACCATCCGGCATTCGGCAAGGAATGAAAGACGATCTCGGCGTCGGCGCCCGCGCACTCGGCGGCGGCGTGGGCGTCGACCGAACCGTTTCGACCACTACGAGCTCGTACTCCGACCGTTCGATGCCGTGCTGCATCGCCGTCGACAGCGAATAGAGCGTGCGCGGCAATTCGCGGCGCATGTTGTAGGAGATCACGACCACCGAAACCAGCGGCACGTTATCCGCCCGCGCGGACCGCGGCCGGGCGCAATCCCTGAATCAGCGCGCGGGGCGCCATGTTCGCATCGCGGCACGCGCGCAGGCCGTCGAACAGGAAGGACAACCGCGAATCGGTCGGTGCGATCGCGCCCTCCCGGTTCAGGACGCCGGCCGGCGGCTGCGCATCTAGCGAGAGCTCGCCCACAATCTCGCCGAACGCTGCGTCGAGCACGCGGCTGCGCGGATCCAGCCCGGCGACGATCATCGTGCCGGTCGGCCGCGTGTCGGCGATGTAGACGAGCAGATCAGGCCGGTGGCGCCGCAAGCAGCCGGCCAGCTTCCAGACGTCGCCGGTCCAGACGGCCGTACGCCGGGTGCGCTCAGCTTGGATGGGCAGGCACGGCAACGCGTCGTCAACGGCGATGACCGCCGTGGGCGACGCGCTCGCTTCGAGGTTGATGAAGTCGCGCAGCGCATTCTCGAACAGATGCAGTCCGTCGATGAATGCCAGGTCGAAGGCCGCGACCGCGCTCGCGTGCGCGCCCAAGGCGAAGAACTCGTCGCTAGTCGTCGGAATGACCGCGACGTCTGCGCCGAGCTGCGCGGTGATCTCGGAACACGGATCGACGCCGACCGCGCGGCAGCGCGCGAGCGCTAGGCTCGCGCCATGCCGCACCCCAATCTCGACGTAAAGGCGCGGCTCGAGCCGCGCGTGTGCCAAGCGGAGCAGGTCGAAGTATGGCGCGCACCCCGCGTGAGATTCAGCTCCGGCGCGTCGAACGTCACCGGAAACCGGGACCCCGGCTGCTCTCGAACGCGCTGCGTTCGGTCCGCGCGCGCCGCATTGATTCGGTTTGCGGCGGCACCCGAAAGGTCCGCGGATCGATCTGCTCGGAGCGCCATCCTTGCGACCGGCGCGGCGGTCGCACCCATGCACGCTGGCACCCGGTGCGTCGGACGTCACGCCGCGACGGCAGCCGTGCGCCAGATCCGTGAGGGCCGTCTTGTGCAGCTCGATGTCGCTTTTCCGGGCCTGGTCGAAACCGGCTTCGCGCCTGTCGTCGGGGTAGGGACGGGAGATGATGTCGCGCGCCTCGTCGAGAGAGTCGTAGAAGAAACCGCCCTCGCCCACGTACTCCTCGAGATCGGCGCGGAGGGACGGAACGCAGACGCCGACTCCGCTCGCCTGTGCCTCCGCGATACACAGCGGCCACCCCACGGTCCCGATCGTTCTCGACGCGGTGACGACCAGCCAGCGATGGGCCTTGTAGACGTGCGGCATAGCGTGCGGTTCGACCGGGGTGTGCAGAGTCACCGGATGACCGTGCGCTTCATTGAGCTGCGCGAGCGCGGCGGCGCCGTATCCGATCGGGTAGAGATCGAACGCGGTGCCGGGCAACGACGCCGCGAGCGCTACGAAGTCCTCGAAGCTCTTCTTGGGCAGCGACGCGCCGACGTTCATTACCGCGCTCCCGTTCGCGTCACGGTTCAGGAACGACGAGTACCGCACCGCGGGGTAGACCGTCTTGATCTTGCGCGGGTCCAGGCCCGCGCCGGTCAGGCTCGGCACCGCGAAGGGCATCGCAGAACGCCGAGACAGAGGTCGCCGTTGAGAGCACCGATCGCGTCGCTCAGCGACCGCGGGACGGACGCCGGCGCAAAGAGCGTGTCGAACGAATGCGAGCGGACCGTGAACGGGATGGAGTTCGAACGCGCCAGCGTGACGACCGTGTCGAGCTGTTTATGGAGCCAATGCGTGTGGATGACATGCGGCCGAAACCGCGCGATCTCGGCTTGGATGTCGTCGAGCGCCGCGAGCAGCTTGTACGGCGTAAACGTCTCCTGCGGGTAGTCGGCGGGCGTGAGCGAGATGATCGCGACGTCGAACTCCGACTGCACCGCCCCGATCTCGTTCTGAATGTACGTCTCCGACAACTGCGGATACTGCGTAAGGACGTACAACACTCTCGTTTTGCTCATGACCGCGGCCCTTCGGTCGAAAGATTCCGACGCCTTGCGTCGTACTCCAACCGCACGTCGGCCACCCGCGGACGCGCCGCTTCGGCACGGAGCCATGAATCGCGCAACGCTGCGTACGCCGCGTAGAACGCGATGTCTTCGGCGAACCAGCCTTCGAGGTTGCAGCGCGCGGCGGCGCTGAGGCGAGTCTCGAATCCGGGCGGCGTCCGGTGCGCCTGCACCGGGTCCGTCGGCAACTCCACGCCGTCGGGCAAAGCCAGTCGGCGTTTGAGCAACGCGAAATCGTGCGCCAGTTCCGGCTGCAATCCGAGGACGACGATCCTCGCCTGGCGCTCGACGATCTCGTCGAGCGTGAACCAACCGGTGAGCAGATACCTGACGTGGTTGATGTGTCGCATCGCGAAGCGGGCTTCGTCCGCCTCGGACGCGTCGGGAGCGCTCAGCGCTTCCGCCAGCGCGTTGGGCGTCCGGAAATGCGCAAAGGCCTGCTCCTCCTCGGGCGTCCAAGCGAGGTCGCGGAGCGGGCGGCCGCCGCGCAGCCTGCTGTTGAACCCGCTGACGAACCGTTCCAGCGGATGGCGGACGAAGAAAAACACGTCGTCGTCGAGCGGCACGTCACGCAGCCGCGTCGCGTGGCCGTGCACGATGATGCCGTACGATTGCGCGACCGGCAACAGCGCGTGGCGCACCGCGCTGCCGCCCGCTTTGCTGACGTGAAGAAAGTGGGCCGTCCGCCGCAGTCGGCTCAAAAGCGAAACAGCTCCGCGTTGGGGACGAATGCCAGTGGCCGGCCGGCCAAGCGGTGGACGCCGATGCTGGAGACCGAGTTCGCGGGCGTGACGAACGCGATCTCATCGAACCCCGCGGCTTCGAACCGCTCGCGAATCGGTCCGGTCCGGTCGGGCGGCCGGTGATGGCGCGTCCAGATCACGGTCGCCCCGGCGGCCGCCAGGCGCGGCAAGAAATCGACCGTGCGAAAGACGTCCGCATCGGTGATCCACCCGAAGACTCCGCAGAACAGCAGCACGTCGGCGGGGACCAGATCGCGATAGATGCCGCTGTGGCCCGCGTCGCCCTCCACGACCGCGACGTTGCGTAGGCCACGCCCCAACGCGGCTCGGCGCGCTTTGTCCGCGACCTCCGCCGAACGCTCGACGAGGGAGATCTCGACGAGCTCCCGCGCCGGGTGCGCCGCGACGACCTCGATCACGTCGCGGCCTTCGCCGGCACACGCGCTCACGATCCGCGTCGTTCGCCCGGCGCGCGTGTCGAGGACGTTCCGAAGCCGCGCTTGCACGATGCGCAAACGCTCCGCCAAAGACGACGAGCGGTCGTCATAGGCCTTGTGCCAAGAAGCCCAGTCTGGCTGCTCCACCGCGGAACGCATGTACGACGTGCTCGGCCTGCCTACCCATCGGCCGCGTCGGTTTGCCGGCTTTTTGCCAGTAGGGCCAACCGTTCGACCGCCGCGGAGGACGCGCGCACGCGGCGCGGGTAGGACCGGGCGTGAAGCTCCACGGGCTGGCGCGCGTCAAGAACGAGAGTGACGTCATCGAGGAATTCGTGCGCCACAACCTCCGGTTCCTCGACGCGCTCACCGTCGTCGACAATGCGTCGTTCGATGCGACGCCGAAGATCCTCGACGCCCTACGCGCCGAAGGCCTACCGCTGATGGTGCTGCACGACCCCGTGCTCCCCAAGCGCATGTCCGAAACGATGACGCGCGTCGCTCGCGCCTCTGCCGCGCACGACGACTGGGAGTATCTGTTTCTCTTGGACGCCGACGAGTTCGTGAACGTTCGCGACCGCGCGGCGCTCGAGGGGGCGCTGCGTCGGCTCGCCGCGAATTGCCACGGTTTGGTGGCGTGGTCGTCCTACGTGCCCACCGCGCGCGACCCCGCCCGGGAGCCCAGCGTTCTGCGGCGCATCAGGCACCGCCGCGCAACCGAAGCGCGATCCATCTCGAAACTGGTTCTCTCTCGCCGCCGCCTCGACGATGCGTTCACGATCGGGCAGGGCAATCACGCGATCTCGGACGCGCGGGGACCGGTGGCGGCAAGCCTTCTCGACGGCGTCAGCCTCGCGCACTTTCCCGTGCGAAGCCTCGATCAGATCCAGCAGAAAGCGCTCTTCGGGTGGGGCGCGTACATCGCGATGGGGCACGAGGAGGGTGACGGGGCCGGCTGGCACCAGCGCCGCTTGTTCCATCGGCTCGAGACCCAACCGGCGTGGACGATGGATGATGTCTACGACATCGCGCTCGGATACATCGACCGCGAGCCGGCGTCCGCGCCGGCCGACACTGTGTGCGACCCACTCGATCCGGTCGAACGGCGCTACGGCGGCGCGGTGCCCGCCAGCGCGCTGCAGGGCGCCGCGATGTACGTGCGCCAACTGGCGCGCGCCGTCGCCGCGGCCGCGCGCGAGCCGAGCTAGGACACAGCGTCGTCCGGAACGGCCACCGGCGTGTCATTCGGCGGTAAACGTGTATTGTTGAAGTCGACGTCACCGTGCGAAACCGCTCGAAGACGCGGTTGCCGACGTTGACGGTCCGCTGACCGTTGAACTCCTCTTGCGAGGAAACTACGAGCGCCATGGTGGCCAGGACAAGCCACGTGCTCGCTCAACCGGAGGCTTGCAAAATCTGCCGTGCGGTAGATCCGGCCGACTCCCTTGTGATTATCGCGGATCCCGTCGCGCCGTGACCCTAAGAGGCGCGGCAGCCCCAAGCGGCGGTGTTCGGTAGCAAAGGCCCCGCGGCAGCGGTCCGCGCGCAGCCCGCGCCGTACCAACGGGCCTCGGCGCGGGCGACAACGGTGTGCGGCGAACGGAAATACGGCGCGTGGCCCCAAGCCGCGCGTACGGAAAAACCGCGCCGTAGCGCGGTTCTCGTGGTAGCCCCAACGGGATTCGAACCCGTGTTACCGCCGTGAGAGGGCGGCGTCCTAGGCCTCTAGACGATAGGGCCGCTTGGGTTATGCTCCCGGGCAAGGACTCGAACCTCGATAAGCAACTCCAGAGGCTGCCGTCTTACCATTAGACGACCCGGGATAGCGGCTGCTTGCCTTGCAGTCTTCGTTTCTTTCCGGCGAACGTTTCCGTTTGACTGTGGCAGTTCGGGCAGAGCATTCGCAAGTTCTCGATGCGATGATCGTCCCGGACGCCGTTGATGTGGTCGATTTGAACGGAGATTGGTTTGCCGAGCCATTCGCTCAGACCGCAAATATCGCAGCGGTTCGCGAGCTTTCCTGCCATGAGCAAACGACGCTTTATGGTACAGCGGCTCCGGCTGTTTCGCAAGATCAGTTCGAGCGGCGGCCGTCTCGGACGCGGCACGAGCTCGCCCCGCTTGACCGCCTTCGACCAGGAGGCGGCCGCAAAAACGAACCGCTCCTTGCACGCGCGGTAGTTGTGACCTTCGTCGTAATAGCGCTGCACCGCCCGCCAGTCGATCATGCGTTGGCGCTGCAGCTCCGCGTGCAGCACGCCGCGCCGAATCGCCTTGTACCACGCGATCGTCGTGAATCCGAAGCGCGCCATGCATTCGTCGCGACCGTGACCCTCGTCGACGTACCGTTG
Organism: Vulcanimicrobiota bacterium; assembly: GCA_963841685.1. GTDB lineage: Bacteria > Vulcanimicrobiota > Vulcanimicrobiia > Vulcanimicrobiales > Vulcanimicrobiaceae > Vulcanimicrobium. Next base: position 279,014 of record CAWJDU010000001.1, on the reverse strand, counting down.
TACCACGCTCCAATCGTACCGATTTCCGCGTTTGTTGCCCATGACGCAAGCCTAATCGCCTGCTGTGCCAGCGGGCAGGCACACGGCGCATGCGCGCATGCGAGGCAGGCATCCGGGCGCCCGCGCACGATACAGTCTGTCCCGTGCAGGCAGTGGTCCTCGTCGGCGGTGAGGGCACGCGGCTCCGGCCGCTGACCCTAGAGACGCCGAAGCCGATGGTCCCGGTCATGAACATGCCGTTCCTCGAGCGGACCTTACGGCGCCTCAAGGATGCCGGCATCAGCGACGTCATCCTGCCCGCCGGCTACCTGCCCGAAGCGATCACCTCGTACTTCGGCGACGGCTCGCGGCTCGGTCTGCGCTTGCGGTACATCATCGAAGCGACGCCGCTCGGCACGGCGGGCGCGCTGAAGAACGTCGCGCAGTACATCGACGGCCCGTTCTTCGTGCTGAACGGCGACGTGCTGACCTCGCTCGACCTGCGCGGCATGATGCGCTACCACCGCGAGAAGGGCGGGGTCGCGACGCTGCACCTGATCCGCGTCGACGACCCGAGTGCGTTCGGTTGCGTCGTGCACGACGGAGCCGGCCGCGTGTCGGCGTTCGTGGAGAAGCCGCCGCGCGGCGAAGCGCCGACGAACGAGATCAACGCCGGCACGTATCTGCTCGAGCGCACCGTGCTCGACGCGATCCCGTCCGGCCGGCCGGTGTCGATCGAGCGCGAGACGTTCCCGCAGCTGATCGCCGACGGCCGGCCGCTGTACGCGTACACGACCGACGACTACTGGATCGATCTCGGCAAGCCGGAGGCGTACTTGAACGCGCACCGGCACATTTTCGACGGCGTGATGCCGCTCGGGCTTCGGCCCGAAGTCGACGGCCCGGGCCGCGAGACGATCGCGCGTTCGGCGGTGCGCCCGCCCGTGTTCATCGGCGCCGGCTGCCGCATCGATCCCACGGCGGTCGTCGGTCCGTACACCGTCGTCGGCGACGGCTGCACGATCGGTCCGGGCGCGGTCGTGGAAGACTCGCTCATCTGGGACGACGTTCGCATCGACACGAACGCGCGCATCGAGTGGGCGATCATCGCGAGCCGCACGCAGGTCGGCGCGGGCGCCGTGATCGCGCGCGGCGCGGTGATCGGGCACGATGCCGACATCGCGGCCGGTGCGTCGATCGAAGCGAACGCGCGCGTCGCGAACGGATCCTAGCGGCGCGCGCTCCGCGTCGTGTCCGCAGCGCCGCCGGGTCGGAACCCGCGCACGTGTGCCGACACCGCGCGGTGCGCGAGCGCCATGATCGTCAGCATCGGGTTCACGCCGGACGCCGTCGGAAACACGGACGCGTCGGCGACGAGCACGCCGTCCACGCCGTAGACGCGGCCGTCCGGATCGACGACGCCTGCGCTCGCATCGCTCGCGATGCGAGCCGTGCTCATCTGGTGCGCCGAGAACAGCGCGATCGGCGCGCGCGCGTCCGCACGCCGCAGCAGCTCGGCTTCGAAGCGGTCGAGCCCGCCGTTCGCCGCCTCGTCCGCGGTCATCTCGAGCGGCGTCGCGTGCAGCGTCGCGACGCGCGTCGCTCCGGCGGCGAGCGCGATCCGCGCCGCGGCGGCCAACCCCTGCGCGAGATGCCGCGCATCCTCGCGGTCGATCGCATACGTGACGTCCCCGTGCGCGTCGAGCGCGATCGAACCTTCGCCGCAATCGCGCGTCAACGCGATCAGGCTCGCGCGGAATGCCGCGTCCGTCATCGTCGTCGCGTGGTCGTCTCGCCCGTTCCACGGTGACGCGAGCGCCATCAATCCGGGATGCGAAGGCGCCGCCTCGATCGTCGCGCCGAAGCCGCCCGCGACGCCGGCGAAACGGTCGCACAGCGCGCTCTGCATCACGCCCGTCCACGATTCGATGCGTTCCGCGAACTGCGCCGAGATCGCGCTCGTCGGGTGCAGGTGCAGATGCTTGCCGAGATGCGGCGACGCGATGCCGCTGCGTGCCAGCACGCCCGGCGTTCGCAGCGAGCCCGCCGCGACGACGACGAGCGGCGCGTCGACGGCGACCGCGCGCGATGATGCCGTCTCGACCGCGTCGACACCGATCGCGCGGCGCCGTCCGCCGTCCTCGCTCGCGAACCGAATGCGTTCGACGCGAACGCCTGCGAACACGCGCGCTCCCGCCGCGACGGCGTCGCGGAGATACGTCACCGCGGTCGACCGCTTCGTGCCGTACGCGCAGCCGAATCCGCAGTAGCCGCAGCCGTCGCGCACGCATTCCGCGTTGCGCGGGATCGCGCGCCAGCTCCAGCCGAGACGCGTGCAGCCGTCGACGATGACGGCGTTGTTGCGGTTGTGGCTCGTCGCGGCCGTCACGCCGAGGCGCGACTCGACCGCATCGTACGCGTCGGCGAGCTCGCCCGCGAACTCCGCGCGACCGATGATCTGCGACCAGCCCGCGGCGGTGGCGGGCGGCAGCCGCAGCGACGTCGACCAGTTGACGGCCGTGCCGCCGCCGACGCACGCGCCGGCGAGGATCGACACGCCGAGATCGGCCGTCGCGCACAGGCCGGCTTCGAGGTAGAGCCGGTCGAACGACTCGACCTCACGCTGGTGCGATGCGATCTCTTCGAATGCCGGCCCGGCCTCCAGCACGACGACGGAAAATCCCGCTTGCGCGAGCAGCGCGGCGGCGACGCCGCCGCCGGCGCCGGAACCGATCACCACGGCATCCGCAACGATGCGTTCGTCCACTGGGGACGCGATCGGCAGCGGATCGATCCGGCGGTACGTCGGTGCGCGGGCCGGGATATCCCAGCCGCGTCCACACGCAGCTGCGGCCCCGCTCGTCGGTCGACGCGTACGCGGCGAACAGCGAAAGCCGCGCGAACGCATCGAACGCCGGCCGCAGCGCGCCGAACTGCGACAGACGTAGCAGCGCGCGCTCGCGCCGCGCGCGATCGAGCTGCGCGAACCCGGCGAGGCGTCCGGCGAGCATCAGCCCGGCGAGCGGGCTCGCGAGCAGGGACAGGACGGTGCGCAGCTTCGAACGCTTGTGCGCGGGCAGGCGCGCGAGCGCGCCCGCGACGATCTCCAGCGTCGCGGCGGCGTCGGCGTCCGCGGGAGCGAACGTATCGACGACGGAGGCGAGAGTGCGCTCCTGCGAGCGCGACAACGAGCGCTGATCGATCACGCGCGCTCCTTCTCGAAGGAACCGGGCGATTTCTCCGGGACGAACGTCCATTCCGCCGTCCGAACGGACGTCTCAATCGCGCCGACTAGGCCAAAGTACGGTACATGGCGAAGATTCACCTAATGCTGGCGCAGTCGGAACTATTGAATGACGTCCAGCGCGCGGCCGTCGAGCATACTGACGGCCCCGTGCTGATCTTCGCGGGAGCGGGCTCCGGCAAGACCCGCGTGCTCACGCACCGGATCGCATACCTCCTCGAGCAGAAGAAGGTTTTCCCGGATCGCATCCTCGCCGTCACCTTCACCAACAAGGCGGCGGGCGAGATGAAGTCGCGGCTGGAGCGCATGGTCGGTGCGCCGGCCCGCGACCTCTGGGTCGGAACGTTCCACAGCATGTGCGTCCGGATGCTGCGCCGTGACGGCCGCAAGATCGGCATCGCGTCGAACTTCGCGATCATGGACGACGCCGACCAGCGCGCGATCGTCCGCGACGTCGTCACCGATCTCGACTACGATGAGCGCCAGATCGCCCCGGGCGCCGCGCTCGCCGAGATCTCGAAGGCGAAGAACAACCTCTGGTCGCCGGATCAGTACGAGGAGAAGAACCCGTCCTTCGCCGGCGAGCGCTACGCGAACGTCTACCGCGAGTACGACCGCCGGCTCGCGGAGTCGAACGGGCTCGACTTCGACGACCTGATCGCCCGCGCGATCAAGCTGCTCGACGAAGACGAGGACGCGCGCACGCGCTACCAGACGAAGTTCAAGTACATCCTGGTCGACGAGTACCAGGACGTGAACTACGCGCAGTACCGTCTCGTCGCGACGCTCGCGAAGGAGCACGGCAACATCACGGTCGTCGGTGACGACGACCAGTCGATCTACTCGTGGCGCGGCAGCGACTATCGGATGATCCTGCGTTTCGAGGAAGACTTCCCGGGCGCGAAGGTCTTCAAGCTCGAGGAGAACTACCGCTCGACGCAGACGGTGCTCGGTGCGGCGAACGAGCTCGTCGCGCACAACGCCGGCCGCCATCCGAAGAAGCTCTTCACGAAGCGCGCGGAAGGCGAGAAGATCACGGCGTTCCAGGCCGAGTCCGAGCGCGCCGAGGTGCGCTACGTGATGGAGAAGATCAAGGAGCACGTGCGCGAAGGCGCCGCGTACCGCGACTTCCTCGTCCTCTACCGCACGAACGCGCAGTCGCGCTACTTCGAGGAAGGCTTCCTCTCCGAAGGCATCCCGTATCGCGTCGTGGGCGGCGTCGGGTTCTACGCGCGCACCGAGGTCAAGGACATGCTGTCCTACCTCCGCTACATCGTGAACCCGTCGGACGCCGTCGCGTTCCGCCGTATCGTGAACGTGCCGCGCCGTTCGATCGGGCAGCAGACGCTCGCGTCGCTGCTGGAAGCCGCGAACAAAGAGGGCGTCTCCGTCGGCCAGGCGGTGTTCGACTCGAACCTGCTCAAGCGCGCCGTGCCGAAGAAGCAGCGCGAGCTGGAGCGGTTCGCCGAGCTCATCAACGACCTGCGCGAGAAGGCGCAGTCGTTCTCGGTGAGCGACCTGCTGATCGCGGTGATGGAAGAGTCGGGCTACCTGCGCGAGCTGCAGGCGGACGAGACGCCCGACGGTCGCGCGCGCATCGAGAACCTGCAAGAGCTCGTCAGCGTCGCGCGCGAGTTCGAGCAGAACCCGGAGACGGGCAACGCGATCGACGACTTCCTCGCCAACATCGCGCTGATCAGCGACATCGACACGCTCGATCCCGAGTCGTCGTTCGTCACGCTGATGACGATGCACGCGGCGAAGGGCCTCGAGTTCCCGATCGTCTTCCTGACCGGCCTCGAAGAGGGCGTGTTCCCGCACACGCGCGCGCTGACCGACATGACGGAGCTCGAGGAAGAGCGCCGGCTGGCGTACGTCGGCGTGACGCGCGCGATGGATCGGCTGTACCTGTCGTTCGCGGCGCGCCGGACGCTGTTCGGCAACACGTTCTCGCATCCGAAGTCGCGGTTCATCGAGGAGATGCCGTCCGTCGAGGTCATCGGCGGCGTCGGTATCGGGCCGCGTCCGGGCGGCGGGCGCTGGCGCGAGGTCTCGATCCACGAAAACGCCGGCGCGGGCGTCGGCATGGATCTCAACCCGGGCGACAAGGTCCGCCACCCGAAGTGGGGCGAGGGCACGGTGGTCAACACCGTCGGCGCCGGCGGCGATGGGCTGCTCACGATCAACTTCCCGAACGTCGGGCAGAAGATGGTGATGCTCAAATACGCGCCGTTGGAGAAAGTCTAGAGCCGATGTCACCTTTGCGCGCCGGGGTGGCCGGCGCGCTCGGGAGACTCGGGCGCGTTGCCTGCTCCGCGATTCACGCCGCCGACGGCATGCGGCTGTCGGCGGCGTTCGCGCGCCGGGCGGGCGAGCCGGTCAGCGGCATCACGACCACGGACGACCTCGGCGCGTTCATCGCGTCCGGATTGGACGTCGTCGTCGACTGCACGGTGTATCCGACGACGCTCGACGTCGCGCGCGCGGCCGTCGATGCCGGGAATTCCGGTCGTCATCGGCGCGACCGGCTGGAGCGACGAGGAGCTCCGCGCGCTCGCCGAACGGTGCGACAAGACCGGCACAGCGGCGATGTTCGTGCCGAACTTCTCGTTCGGCGCGGTGCTGATGATGCGGTTCGCCGCGCAAGCCGCGCGCGTGTTCCCGCGGGCGGAGATCATCGAGCTGCACCACGACGCGAAGCGCGACGCGCCGAGCGGCACGGCGAAGCTGACCGCGCGGCGCATCCGTGAAGCGGGAGCGCCCGATCCGCCGATCCACAGCGTCCGTTTGCCCGGCCTCGTCGCGCACCAGGAGACGATCTTCGGCGGAACGGGCGAGACGCTGACGATTCGGCACGACTCGCTCGCGCGCGAGTCGTTCGGCCCGGGCATCGTCGCGGCGGTGCGCGCGGTACGCGAGCAGCGCGGCCTCGTGATCGGCCTCGACGCGATCGTCGAGGACATGCTGGCGCTTCGTCAGCCCGAGGCCAGGCTCGCATGATGGAACCGGAATCGGCGGCCGAGATGGTGCTCGAGCGCCCGCTGCTGCGAATCGGCGTGATCGGCGCGACCGGCGTCGTCGGCGGCATGATCCTGCGCGTGCTGGAAGAGCGCGGCGTGCCGGTCGAGACGCTGCACGCGTACGCCTCGCGCGATCGCGCGGACGGCGTCCGCTTCCACGGCGACAACGATTCCGGTCGTCGCCGCGACGCGCGATCGCCTCGTCGCGGACGGTCTCGACGTCGCGTTCTTCGCATCGAGCGACGATGCGAGCGCCGAGCTCGCGCAGGCGCTCGTCGATGCGGGCGCGGTGGTGATCGACAACTCGTCGACGTTCCGCATGGCGCCCGGCGTGCCGCTGATCGTCCCGGAAGTGAACGCCGACGCCGTGCGGCCGGACCACCGCATCTTCCCGGTGGCGAACTGCACGGCGATCGTGCTGACCGTCGGCATCGCGCCGATCGAGCGCGCGATCGGGCTGCGCAGCGTGCGCGTCGCGACGTATCAGGCGGTCAGCGGCGCGGGCCGCGCCGGGCTCGACGCGCTCGCCCGCGAAGAGCGCGGCGAAGCGCCCGACGGAACGTTCGCGGCGCCGATCGCGCGCAACGTCGTGCCGCAGGTCGGAAGCTTCGGAGGCGACGGCGACACCGGCGAGGAGTCGAAGGTCGTCGCGGAGACGCGCAAGATGCTCGGCCGTTCCGATCTCGTGATGGCCGCGACGACGGTGCGCGTGCCCGTGATGCGCGCGCACAGCGAGGCGGTATTCTTCGAGACGGCGCGACGCACGAGCGTCGCCGAGCTGCACGACGTGCTGCGCGACGCCGACGGCGTGGTGCTGCACGAGCACGGCATCGTGACCCCGCGTGACGTCGAAGACACCGACCTCGTGCACGTCGCGCGCGTCCGTGCCGAGCCCGACGATCCGACCGGCACGCGATTCCAGCTGTGGGTCGTCGGCGATCAATTGCGCAAGGGCGCGGCGACGAACGGCGTGCAGATTCTCGAGCTGCTCTTGCGTTCGGGGCACCGGGTCTTGCGTTCCGGACGCTCTCTCACCCTTCGACGAGCTCAGGGTGACGAGCGCGCCGCCGACGTCACGCTGAGCTTGTCGAAGCGTGGGAGACCGCCCGCATCGCAAGCGGGCGAGGCTTCGCCGTCGTGAGCAACGTCGTCGTGCAGAAGTTCGGAGGTTCGTCGCTCGCGACGCACGAGCTGCGCGAGATCGCGGCGTCGCGCGTGATCGACGTCGTGCGGCGCGGGGACTGGCCGGTCGTCGTGTGCTCCGCGATCGGACGTGCGCCGGAACCGTACGCGACCGACTCGCTCGCCGCGCTGCTCGGGCCGGCGCCGAACGGGCCGAACCGCGATCTGCTGCTCGCGTGCGGCGAGCTCATCGCGTCCGCCGTGTTCGCGGAGCTGTTGTCGAGCCTCGGCGTGCCCGCGCAGGCGATGAGCGGGATGCAAGCCGGGATCACGACCGACGCCGAATGGGGCGACGCCGAGATCGTCGAGGTCGACCCGGCGCCGGTGCGCGCGCTGATCGGCCGCGGCGTCATCCCGGTCGTCACCGGCTTCCAGGGCGGCACCGCCGACGGTGCGACGACGACGCTCGGCCGCGGCGGCAGCGACCTCACGGCGGTTGCGCTCGGCGACGCGCTCGGCGCGACGGCCGTCGAGATCTACACCGACGTGTCCGGCGTGATGACGTCCGACCCGCGCCGCGTCGCCGGCGCGCATGCGATCGAGCGCGTCACGCAGGCCGAGATGGTCGAGCTCGCCGGCAACGGCGCGAAGGTCATGCACCACAAGGCCGCGGAGCTCGCGCACGCGACGCGAACGCCGTACATGGTGAAGGGACTGCGCAGCAACGTCGGCTCGACGATCGACGACGAGGCGGCGATCGATCCGTCGCGCCCGGTCACCGGGCTGACCGTGATCCACGACGTCACGTTCTGCCGCATCATCCAAGGCCTCACCGACGATCTCGAGCGATCCGACGTCGACCGCGACGTCCTCGCGCGCGTCGCCGAACGCGGCATCTCGATCGACATGGTGAACGTCAACGACGCCGGCGTGTTCTTCATCGTCGACGACGAGGCCGCCGACGCCGTGCGTCCCGCGCTCGCCGATCTCAACCTCGCGCTGCGCATGCGGCCGCACTGCGCGAAGATCTCCGTCGTCGGCGCAGGGATGCGCGGCACGCCGGGCGTCATCTACCGCGTGGTGAAGGCGGTGACCGACGCGGACGTCGAGATCATCCACTCGACGGACTCCAACATCACGATCTCGATTTTGGTCCCGGCGGACCAGGCGCGCACCGCCGAGCAGGCGCTGCACGACACGTTCCGCCTCGGCCGAGGAGCGGTGGCACGATGAAATCCCTGGGTCGTCTTCTCACCGCGATGGTGACGCCGTACGACGCGAACGGCGACGTCGACGTCGCGGAAGCCGCGCGGCTCGCGCGCTTCCTCATCGAACGCGGCAACGACGGGGTCGTCGTCGCGGGGTCGACGGGCGAAGGCAACGCGCTCGACACGGACGAGAAGCTGACGCTGTTCCGCGAGGTGAAGCGCGCGCTGGGCGACGCGGGCACCGTCGTCGCGAACACCGGCACGAACAACACGCGGCAGTCGATCGAGATGACGAAAGCGGCTGAGGCATGCGGCGTCGACGCGGCCCTGATCACCGTGCCGTCGTACGTGAAGCCGACGCAGGACGGCATGCTCGCCCACTTCGGCGCGGTCGCGGAGGCGACGTCGCTGCCGCTGATCGTGTACAACATCCCGGGCCGTACGGCGGCGAACATGCTGCCGGCGACGTTCACCGAGCTGACGCGGCGCCATCGCAACATCGTCGGCGTCAAGGAGTCGACGTCCGACATCAACCAGTTCACGGCGATCCTGCGCGAGCGCGCGCGCGCGGACGTGACGTTCTGGTGCGGCGACGATTACATGTTTCTGCCGGCGCTCGCGGTCGGCGGCTACGGCTTGATCTCCGTGTCGGCGCACCTCGCCGGGCGCGAGCTGCGGGCGATGGCCGAAGCGTTCGACGCGGGCGACGTCGACACGGCGGCGCGCATCCACCAGGACCTCTCGCCGCTGAACGCCGCGCTGTTCACGATCACGAACCCGATCGCGGTGAAGTGGGCGACCGGCACGTTCGGGTTCCGCGTCGGCGATTGCCGCGCGCCCCTCAGCCCGATGCCGGACACGCTGAAAGCGACGCTGGAGCCGCTGATCGCGCCGTACCGGCCCGCACCGATCGCCGTCTGAATCGGCGATGATGATCCTCGGCTGTCGGGTCGATGCCGTCGGCCGCGACGCGGCGGTCGAGCGCATCGTCGCGTTCGCGAACGCGGGCGGCGCGGCAGTCGTCGTGACGCTCGGCGTCGAGATGGTGATGGCGGCGCGGCGCGACCCGGCATTCCGCGACGCGATCAACGGCGCCGCGCTCGTCACGTGCGACACGATCGGCTTGCTGCTCGCCTCGAAACTTCGCCGTGGCCCGCTGCGCGAGCGCGTGACCGGCGTGGAGCTCGTCGACGAGCTGGCGCGGCGCTCCGCGGCGCGCGGCGACGTGCGCCTCTATCTGCTGGGCGGCGCCGGTGACACCGCCGCGCGCGCGGCCGACACGCTGCGCCGCCGCTTCCCCGGGGTCGCGATCGCGGGCGCACGCGACGGCTACTTCGACGAGCGCGAGTCCGGCGCGGTCGCCGCGGCGATTCGCGCGAGCGGCGCGAACGTGCTTCTCGCCGGGCTCGGCTTTCCGAAGCAAGAGCTGTGGCTGACGCGACACCTCGCCGCGACCGGATGCGGCGCCGGCATCGGCGTCGGCGGCTCGCTCGACGTGTACGCGGGCAACGTTCTGCGGGCGCCCGCGCTGCTGCAGCGCGCCGGATTGGAGTGGGCGTACCGTCTCGCGCGCGAGCCGCGCCGGTGGCGCCGGCAGCTGGCGCTGCCGCACTTCGCGCTCGCCGCGCTCGCCGAGACCGTGACCGCTCGCAAAGTGGGGAACACTCGCTCCTGATGCGCGCAATGATCCTCGCGGGCGGCATGAGCACGCGCCTCTACCCGCTCACGAAGCAAGTGCCGAAGCCCATCGTCCCCATCGCCGGCGAGCCCATCAGCGGTCACGTGATGCGATGGCTCTCCTCGTTCGGCTACGACGAGGTCGCGATCAACGTGTTCTACCTCGCCGAGCTCGTCGAGTCGGCGTTCGGCGACGGTTCACGGTACGGCGTGCACCTGCACTACCTGCGCGAGCCGCACTTGACCGGCAGTGCGGGCGCGCTCAAGCAGATGGACGGGTGGTTCGACTCGACCTTCGTCGTCGTCGGATGCGACGATCTCACCAACGCCGATCTCGCCTCGCTCGTGCGGTTCCACAAGCAGCGCGGCGCGCTCGCGACGATCGGTCTGGTCGAGGTCGAGGACGTCGAACAGTACGGCGTCGTCGTGCTCGACGAGGGCGGCCGCATCACCGGCTTTCAGGAGAAGCCGCCGAAAGGCACGGAGCGCTCGAAGCTCGCGAACACCGGCATCTACGTGTTCGAGCCGGCGATCTTCGAACGTATTCCGGCGAACACGTTCTACGACTTCGGCAAACAGGTGTTCCCGGAGCTCCTCCGCGACGGGCTCCCGTTCTACGCCATGCACCTGCGCGGCGCGTACTGGCGCGACATCGGCACGCCCGACGAGTACCGTCGCGCGACGGACGACGTCCTCACCGGCCGCGTGCAGGTTCGCGGCGCGCGCGCGACGGGCGTACCGGCGAGCGCGCGCGTCGCACGCGATGCGACGATCAGCGGCGCGGTTCGCGTCGGCGAGAACGCCGAGATCGCGGGCGGCGTGCGCATCGTCGGACCGTCGGTCGTCGGGGACGACGCTCGCATCGGCGCCGGCGCGCTGCTGGAACGCGCGATCGTGTGGAACGGCGCGACCATCGGCGCACACGCGACCGTGCGCGACACGATCGTCGGCGAGCGCTACGCCGTCGACGACGGCGCGACGCTCGACGGTGCGATCGTCGCCAACGAGCCGAGCCCGGCCTGAATTATCCCGGCGTGAGGAAGAGCTGCTTTTCCGCGGCGCGCCGCCGGACGAGCCCCGGCAGCACGTTGCCGTTGCCGTCGTGCACCCACAAGGCGAACTGTCCCGCCGCGGCTTGGAAGTTGCCGGCGTTGACGAGCCTGAGCAGCGTCGACGTCGCGAGCGATCCCGTGTTGTAATCGAACGACACGAGCGCCGCGAACTGGTTCGGCGTCAAGCTGACGGCAATGAGATCGTTCACCGCCTGCTCGAAGTTCTGCAAGTCGCGTTGCAGGTCTTGATCGGCTTGCTCCTGGGTGATCGTCAGGCCTTCGTGCACCTCGGGACCCGTGTGACCGTAACCGATCGTCCACGGCTCGCCCCCGCTCCCCGGATCGGGATACGCGGTAAGACGGCACCCTTCGAAGTTCTTGATGAGATCGAGGCCGGCTTGGTTGATGGTCGGCATGTTTTCCCCCTCGCCGGACCTTCTCCACGCGCGGCGTGCGTAGCCTCTAGCGCCGGCACGCGCTCCGCGTGATCGACGCGTGTGTGGGACCTGTTGCGCGCATGGCTTTTCCCGCCGGCATGCGCGGCGTGCGATGCGGCGGGGCCGGCGCTGTGCGCCGCATGCGCGCCGACGTTGCACGACGCGATCGATTTCGACGTCGACGGCGTGTCCGCGTTCGCGCTCGGCGCGTACGACGGCGCGCTGCGCAAGGCGGTCGTCGCCATGAAGCACGGCGAGCGCGACGCGCTCGACGTGTTCGCCGATCTGCTCGCCGCGCGGGCGCCGATCGTCGGCACGCTCGTTCCCATGCCGACGTCGCGCGCACGCGCAGCGTCGCGCGGTTTCGACCAGAGCCTCGAGCTCGTGCGGCGGCTTGCATTGCGGCGCGCCGTGCCGTGGGCGAACGTGCTGGAGAAGAGGGGCGGCGCGCAGGCAGGGCTCGGGCGCCGCGCGCGTCTCGCCGCGGCGGGACGGTTCCGGCTGCGGCGCGGCGCACCGTTGCCGGAACGGGCGACTTTGCTCGACGACGTCGTCACGACCGGCGCGACGGCGTCGGACGCGATCGCGGCGCTGCGCGCCGCCGGCGTGCACGTGCGGCGCGTCGTCGCGGTGGCGCGCACGCGGGGCTGACCGCCGCGATGGAACCAACGGGTGCGGCGCCGGGTCGATGACGCACGTGAAGGCACTTTGGAACGGCGCGGTGCTCGCCGAAAGCGACCGGACGGAGGTCGTCGAGAACAATCACTACTTCCCGCCCGACGCGGTGAAGCGCGAATACTTCCAGGCGTCGGAAACGCACTCGGTCTGTCCGTGGAAGGGAACCGCCAGCTACTACACCGTCGAGGTGAACGGCAAGCAGAATCCCGACGCGGCGTGGTACTACCCGCACCCCAAGGACGCGGCGAAGAACATCGAGGGATACGTCGCGTTTTGGAAGGGCGTCGAGGTCAGGCCGTAGACCGCGAGCGCACGTACGCCGCGCGCGCCGTCGAGTTGGCGTCGCGAGCGGTCGCCGACGTCTCGCCGAACCCGCCTGTCGGGTGCGTCATCGTGCGCGACGGCGCGACGCTCGGTGAAGGCTGGCACCAGTTTCGCGGCGAGCCGCACGCGGAGGTGGAGGCGTTGCGCGACGCGCGCGCGCGTGGTCACGACGTGCGCGGCGCGACCGCGTACGTATCGCTGGAGCCGTGCAACCATCACGGCCGCACGGCGCCGTGCACGGAAGCGCTGATCGCGGCCGGCGTCGCACGCGTCGTGATCGGCGTGCTCGACCCGAACCCGCGCACTGCGGGAGGCGGCGTCCGCGCGCTGCGCGAGCACGGCATCGCGGTCGACGTGCTCGACGACGCGGACGCGCGCGGGATGATCGAGCGCTTCACCTGGACGGTGAAGCACGATGTGCCGTTCGTCACGCTGAAGATGGCGGCGTCGCTCGACGGGTTCATCGCGTCGCGCAGCGGCGCGCAGCAGTGGCTGACCGGTCCGCTCGCGCGGGAGCGCGTGCGCGATCTGCGCATCGAACACGACGCGGTCATGGTCGGCGCCGGGACGATCCGGGTCGACGACCCGCAGCTCACGGTTCGTCCGCACGCGACGCGGCGCAAGCCGTACGTGCGCGTCGTCGTGTGCGAGCACGGCGATGTTCCGCCCGCGCGGCGGGTGTTCGCGCGACCGCATGACGCTCCGCCGAACGCGTACGCGCGCACGATCGTGTTTGCTGCCGGCCGGCGCGCGGGCGGCGCACGCCGATCTCGAGGACGTCGCCGAACTCGTCCCCGTCGGGGAGCGCGACGCCCGCAATCTCGATTTGCGCGCCGCGATGCGCGCGCTGCGCGAGCGCGGCATCGCGACGGTGCTCTGCGAAGGCGGCCCCACGCTGGCCGGCAATCTGCTCGCGACCGGGCTCGTGCAGCGGCTGGTCTGGCTCGTTGCGCCCGTGCTCCTGAGCAGCGACTGCGCGGTGCCCGCGCTCGCGGGAGCGGACGTGTCGTCCTTGAACGGGTGGCGGTTCGACCGCATCGAACGCGTCGGCGACGATATGCTGATCTCCGCGAACCTTACGGCATGTTCTCCGGCCTGATCGTATACGCCGGCTCCGTGGCGTCCGTCGACGGCGATACGACGCGCGGTATGACGCTCGTCGTCGAAGCGCCCGACGCGCTCGCCGGCGGGGTCGCAATCGGCGACTCCGTCGCGGTGAACGGCGCGTGTCTGACCGTGACCGCGTTCGACGCGCGGACGATGCGCTTCGATGTCGTGCCGGAGACGGTCGCGCGCACCGGCTTCGACCGCGTCCGTGCGGGCGAGCGCGTCAACGTGGAGCTGTCGCTGCGCGTCGGCGATCGCATCGGCGGACACTTCGTCTACGGACACGTCGACGCGAACGCGTCCATTCTCGCGAAGGAATCCGAAGGCCAAGGTTTCCGCTTGCGTGTCGTGCTGCCGGATGCGCTCGCGCCGTACATCGTCGAGAAAGGCTACGTCGCGATCGACGGAGTCAGCGTCACGGTCGCGTCGGCGACGAGCGATGAGTTCACCGTTGCGCTCATCCCGGAGACGCTGAAGCGCACGACGCTCGGCACGAAAGGTCCGGGTGACCGGGTCAACCTCGAAGTCGACCCGATCGCGCGGTACGCGTTCGGCGCCGCGAGCGCGTATGCGCGCCGCGATGCGGGACCGACGCCGGACGAAGTCGCGTGGGCCTACGAAATCTGACGCAAATGACGCCGTTGCGCATCGGCCCCGCCGTTCGCGAGCGCGTTCGCTGGAGCGACGTCGACGTGATGGGAATCGTCTACTACGGCCGCTACCTGCGTTTCATGGAAGCCGCGGAGACGGAGTTCTTTCGAGAGCTCGGCTTTCCGTACGACGTGCTCGCGGACCGGTACGGCGTGTGGATCGCGCGCGTGCGGCTCGAGTGCGAGTACCGCGCTCCGGCGAAGCTCGACGAGGAGGTCGTCTGCCGCGCACAGCTCCGCAAGCTCGGCGGATCCTCGATGACGTTCGCTTTCCCGATCGAGAAGTCCGACGGGACGCGGCTCGTCGACGGCGCGCTGGTGCTCGCGGCCGTCGACCGCACGACGCTCCGTGCCGCGCGGCTGCCGCGCGATTTCACCGACGCGCTGCGCGCCGCTTAGTTCTCGTCGTTCGCGAGGATGTCGTAGACCTGCTTGCGCGCGTCTTTCAGCACGTCGCAAATGCGGTCGATCGTCGGATCGCTGCTGTGGCGCGCGCTCATCACGGCCATCCCGAGCTTCGCGGCGGCTTCGCGCAGACGCTGCTGCGGGCGCGGTGACTCGTCGTCGTCGGGCTCGGCGTCATCGGAACGAGTCGCGCTCGGCCAGCATCGCGCGGCCGGATTCCGTGATCGCGTAAACGCGCTTGCCGTCCACTTGCGATGACGTGACGAAACTGCCGTCCTCGAGCAACTGCAGCGTCGGATAGACCGAGCCCGCGCTCGGGCGAACGTTGCGCTTCGCCTCGATCGCCGTGATGATCTCGTAGCCGTGCTTCGGACCCTCGGCGATCGTCTCGAGGATGACGTACTTGACCTCGCCGCGACGGAGCGAGCGCCCGCGTTCGCGCCAGCCGCCCCAGGCGGCCTCGGACGCGAGGCCCCACATCATCTCGCTGAAGTGTCGCCGGCTGGATTCGAGTCCGGATCCGCCCTGACCGCGCCCATGGCGGAACCATCGGCGTGCGTGTTCGTGTGTCATGACGCGATACTATACGATATATCGCGACACGTCAACCAGGGAGGTGCGCACGACCTTTATCGGACCGTCAACGTCTCCTGGACCGGGGTGGCGGACGCGCCGGTGCGCGCGTCGGTCGCGTTGATGACGAGTCCGAGTGACGACCCGGACGGCGCGCCGATCGTGATTTGCGCGGAAAACGTGCCGTTCGGGTCAGCGACCACGTCGTACACGTCGCTGTTGCTGCCGCCCGTACCGCCGAGAATCATGCCGATCAGTCTGCCCACGGTCGGTTGCTGCGTCGCGCCGATCTGGATCATCACGCGCGCGCCCGGCGTCGTGCGACCTGAGACGACGAACTGCCTCGGCACGGTGGCGCCGTTTTGCGGCCGCACGTTACGGATGTCTTCGACCGTTGCGGTCGATGTGCCGGACGTGAACGACCAGCCGCGAGTGAAGGCGTTGCCGTTCGCATCGTCGCCGGTGATGCGCACGCGATGCTCACCGGCGGCGAGCGGCTCGCGCGGCACGTACGAAAAGTACCGCTGCGAACGCGTTGCGTCGTTCGTTACGTCGACCTGATCGACGACGATTCGCAGTGAGCTCGGCTCCACCGAGCCGCCCCCGAACCGCGCCTCGATCGTCGGACGGCGCGAGCTGACCGTCTGTCCGCGCCCCGGGAACACGTTCGTCAACGTGATGGAGCCACGCTCGCCGTAGTTGTCGGGCGACGGCGTGAGCGTGGTGTCGGCCGGGTGCGACACGACGTTAGCGCCCGTCGCAGAGATCGCGACGACTCGGTTGGCGTTATCCCAGTCGACCGCCGCGCCGAGCGCCTGCGAGACGAAACGCAACGGTACGTACGTCGAAGCCCCGATGATGAACGGAGCGACGTCGATTGGCTCAGTCCGGCCATCGACGGTCGCCTGTTGCGAGCCGATGCGCAGGGAAACAGTATGCCCGCGTCCCGTCGCGTTGATCACACCGCCGGCGTAGACGACGGAAGCTCCGAGATTTTCGAATACGCCGCGCAGCGGTACGAAGATGCGCCCGGCGCGCTCGGTGGGCGGAGGGTTCAGGTTGAGCTGGTTACCGTTGAGTGTGACCGTGACCGGAGGATTTGCCAGCCCGGGCGCGGCCAGCGCGGCGATCAGAACCGCACAGCTTGCGCCGACGGTCAGGCGTCCGAGCAGAGACGAGTTCATCACAAACCTCCAGGCCGTCCGGCGCGCGCCCGCGGCACTTCCCAGCTTTACCCCAGACTTCGCGCAGCGCAACCGGGCCCCACTTGACACCTGCTCGACGCCCTTCATCGTCTCGTCCAAACGCGCTGCATCCGGTAGCTCGCGGTTGTTGAACCGGAACACCGATTCATCCAGGTAGGCATTGAGGTGGAAGGCGCGCGGCGCGATGTACGTTCCGTGCAGCGTCCGCTTCACGCAGGACCAGAAGTTTTCGATGGTGTTCGTGTGAACGCGGCCTTCCGCGTAGCGGAGCGAATGGTCGATGAAGCGGTGGATGTAGTCGCGATCGGCCTGCCGGTACGAACGCAGCGCGTCGGTGTAGAGAACCGAGCCGGGCACGACGTTCTTGTAGATTTCACGGGATGAGCGTGACCGCGCGATGATTCGGCACGACCATCGCGCGAGCGCGGCTCTTGTGCTGCCGTCGCTGCGCTGCACCATGCCGAACACCGTCGCTTTGCCGGTCGCCGGTCCATGCTTGAGCCGCCGCCATCCGGCGACCCATCGACGTTCCGAATCCGGTACATTTCGCGGTTCTTGCTGCCGCCGACGAACGTCTCGTCCGCTTCGACCTCGCCGCTCAGCGGCGGAGCAAGATCGCGCTCTTTCATGGCGAGCCGGATGCGGTGCAGCATGAACCACGCCGTCTTTTGGGTGACGCCGATCGCGCGGCCGAGCTCGTGCGAGGAGATACCGTTCCGGTCCCCGGCGAGCATCCACATGGCGGGAAGCCACTTGTCGAAGCCGATGGGCGAATCCTCAAAGATCGTGCCGACCTTCACGCTGGACTGCTTCTTGCAGTCCTTGCACTGCCACATGCGGCGGGTGCTGATGAAGCCGACGTTGGCCGAGCCGCAGCCCATCCGCGGGCAGGCCGGGCCGTTCGGGAACCGCAGCTTCACGATAAAGTCGTGGGCGCGGTCCTTGTCCGAGAAATAGCGGATGGCTTCATGCAGGGTCGCCGGTACGGTCGTGGAGCGCGGCTTAGCGGCTGGCATACCCTCATGGTAGCGGAGCGACAGGCGAATGTCAATGAGTCAAGTATATCGTCTTGACACCTGCAAACTTTCGGCGGTGTCATGGGAGCCGTGGAGCAGTTTTCCGAGCAGCTGCGTAGCGCGATGGCGGAAGCCGGCTTGACGTCGGCGCAACTCGCGCAGCGCGCAGGGCTCACCGAGGCGGCGATCTCGCTGCTGCGGAGCGGGCGTCGCCAGCCGACGTATCAGAGCGTCCGCAAGCTTGCTTCCGCCTTGCCGAGCCTGAACCGGCACCTCGACCCTGAACGGAGCATGATGGACTCGATCGAGTCGGCGATCGCCGACGTACGCGCGGGCAAGCTGGTCATCGTCATGGACGACGAGGACCGCGAGAACGAGGGCGACCTCGTCATGGCCGCCGAGAAAGTGACGCCCGCGGCGATCAACTTTATGCGCAAGGAGGGCGGCGGCCTGATCTGCGTGCCGATGACGACCGAGCGTCTCGACGAGCTGCAGATCCCGAACATGGTGAACGACAACACCGCGCCGCTCGGCACGGCGTTCTCCGTGTCCGTGGAAGCGCGCGGACGCGTCACGACCGGAATCTCCGCGCACGACCGCGCGAACACGATCCTCGCGCTTGTCGATCCGAAGTCGGGGTCCGCGGACTTCCTCCGGCCCGGCCACACGTTTCCGCTGCGCGCGCGCGAAGGCGGCGTTCTGGTGCGTGCCGGTCAGACCGAAGCATCGGTCGATCTCGCGCGCCTTGCGGGCCTGTACCCGGCCGGCGTGATCTGCGAGATCATGGACGAGGACGGCTCGATGATGCGCCGTGACAACTTGCTGCTCTTCGCGAAGAAGCATGGCCTGCGCATGATCACGGTCAAGGATTTGATCGCGTACCGGATGCGCACGGAGAAGCTGGTCGAACGCATCGCGGAGTTCCGCCTGCCGACGGTGCACGGCGAGTTCCGCGGGCTCGCGTACGAGACGAAGACCGACAAGATCGCGCACGTCGCGCTCGTGATGGGCGACATCGGCGACGGCAAGAACGTGCTCGTGCGCGTGCACAGCGAGTGCCTGACGGGCGACGCGCTGCACTCGCTGCGCTGCGATTGCGGTCCGCAGCGCGACGCTGCCCTCACGGCGATCGCGCGCGAAGGTCGCGGCGTGTTGTTGTACCTGCACCAGGAAGGGCGCGGCATCGGGCTCGCCAACAAGCTCCGCGCGTACGCGCTGCAGGATGCCGGTGCGGACACCGTTGAGGCCAATCGTCTCCTCGGCCTGCCCGTCGACAAGCGCGACTACGGCATCGGTTCGCAGATCCTGGTCGACATCGGCGTTCGCGAGATGCGGCTGCTGACGAACAACCCCAGGAAGATCGCCGGGCTGGAAGGCTTCGGCCTGCGCATCGTCGAGCGCGTACCGCTTCAGATCGCGCCGACGGTCCACAACGTTCATTACATGCAGACGAAGCGCGAGAAGATGGGCCACATGTTCGGTGCGCCGAATCCGGTCGGCGCGGAATGAAGACGGATCGCGCGCAGAAGCTGCCGGATGCGCACGGCAAGAAGTTCGCGATCGTCGTGGCTGACTTCTACGCCGATCTCGCGGCCCAGCTCGAGGACGGCGCGCGCCGCGGACTGCGCGACTGCGCGGTCGCGGACGACGACGTCGAGATCGTCCGCGTCCCGGGCTGCTTCGAGCTGCCGATTGCGGCGCGCCGGCTGATCGCGGGCGACAAACTGGACGGCGTGGTCGCGCTCGGCGTCGTGATCCGCGGCGAGACGCCGCATTTCGACTACGTCGCCGGCGAGTGCGCGCGGGGCATCATGACGCTGCAGATCACGACCGGCGTGCCGATCGGCTTCGGCGTGCTCACGACGGATAACCGAGCCCAGGCCGAAGAACGCGCCGATCCGGAGCGCGGCGACAAAGGCTACGAAGCGGCCGTCGCGGCGGCGACCGTGGCGGTGATCGAGCCGAAGCGCGAAACGACGCGAATCGGGTTTCGCTAATCTTGCCAAGTCGGCCCGCCTACCGTATACTGCCCCCTACGACGCCTGCCATCGGTCGGCGCCGTGTTTTCCATCCATCCATGGGGGGCCGGGCGGTATCGCCTCGCCGAGGTCGGTGTACGAGAACAAATCGTTGACTTGCAAAGACTGCGGGAATGCGTTCACCTTCACGGTCCGCGATCAGATGTTCTACGCGGAGAAGGGCTTCGAGAACGAGCCGCAGCGGTGCCGCGACTGCCGTGCGGCGCGGAAGACACAGCGGGCATCGGGCCTCGGTCAGGCGCCGTCGTCGACGGCGGGACTGCGCGAGATGTTCGATGCCGTGTGCGCGCAGTGCGGGACCGCGACGACCGTACCGTTTCGGCCGCGCGGCGACCGTCCCGTGTACTGTCGCGGCTGCTACACGGCGATGAATGTCGTGCGGGCGTGACGGTAGTTCACTGAGCTTCGCCGAATCCTGCCGGGTGGATTCGGTCTGGTACGACGGCGACGCCGTCGGTTATCTCGATCAGAGGGCGCTTCCCCAAGCGGTCTCGCGCGAGCGCGCGTCGACGGTCGAAGAGATCGTCGAGGCGATTCGCACGCTGGCGGTCCGCGGCGCGCCGGCGATCGGAATTTTCGGCGCGTACGGCGTCGCGCTCGCGGCCGCCACGTACGCGAACGACCGCGCGGCCTTCGAGGCCGCCGCGGAGCGCATCCGGTCCGCACGCCCGACCGCGGTCAACCTCGCGTGGGCCGTGGACCGCGTCCTCGCGGCGCCGGGACACGAGCTAGCCGAAGCGCAGCGCATCCACGACGAGCAGCGGGACGTCGACCGGCGCATCGGTGAGGCGTCGGTGGAGCTGTTCCCCGACATCGGGCAACGTCCTGACGCACTGCAACACCGGACCGATCGCCACCGGCGGCGACGGCACCGCGCTCGGATGCTTCATCGCCGCGCATCGCGCGGGGAAATCGCTGCACGTCTTCGTCGACGAGACGCGCCCGCTGCTGCAGGGCGCGCGTCTGACGATGTTCGAGCTGCACGAAGCGGGCGTTCCGTGCACGCTGATCGTGGATTCGGCGGCCGCGATCACGATGCACAAGCGCGCCGTTCGTGCGGTCGTGGTCGGCGCGGATCGTATCGCGCGCAACGGCGACACCGCGAACAAGATCGGAACGTACGGCGTCGCGATCGCCGCATCGTTCCACGGCATTCCGTTCTACGTGGCGGCGCCGCGCTCGACGTTCGACTTCGCGCTCGCATCGGGCGACCTCATTCCGATCGAGGAGCGCGCGGCGGACGAGGTTCGACTCGCGTCGCACCACGACGTGTTCAATCCCGCGTTCGACGTGACGCCGGGCCGTCTGATCGCGGGATTCATTACCGAGTTCGGCGTCGTGCGGGCTCCATACGTCGAAGCGATCGCCGACCTCGAGTATCGCCCGCGGCTGCCGCTGCCCGTGGCGTGAAGTTCTACGACTTTCTCGACAAGAACCCGAAGGTCGACGCACTGGTGATCGTCGAGGGCGAGGACGCGGTCCTCGCGCAGCGCGCGATCGACGTGCTCCTTGACGGGCTGCTCCCCGAAGACATGCGAGCACTGAACTGCGATGTGTTCGACGGCCCGGAGTCCGACGCGATCGGGCGCGTCGTCGGTGATGCCGTGAACGCGATGCCGTTTCTTGCGGATCGCAGAGTCATCGTCGTTCGCAACTGTCATCGCCTGCGCGCGCAGCCGCGCCGCGATGTGTGGGCGGTGGCGGAGAATGTCCCGGCCGGCAACACGCTGATCCTCGAAGACCTCTTTTCGCCGGCGAAGCGAACGAAGCCCGAGCCGTTCGGTCAGCTCGCGGGCCGCAAGGCGCTGCGTGTCGATACGACGGTGAATGCCGACGTGCGCGAACGTTTCGTACGCGAAACGCTCGATCGGCTCGGCGCGAAGGCGCAGCCGCGCGTCATCGCGATGCTCGCCGAAAGCGATTCCGACATCGGCTCGATTCGCAACGACTTGGAGAAGCTCGCGCTGCTCGGTCGCACGATCACGGTCGCCGATCTCGAACGCGAAAGCCTGACGATCGAAGACCCGAAGGCGTGGCAATACGCCGCCGCCGTCGTGGAAGGCCGCGGCGCGGACGCGCTCGAGATCGCCTTCGATGTGTTTGCGAACGATCCACGCGGTGCGGCGGTCCCGCTCGCCAGCGCGCTGGCCGGCGAATTCGCGCTCCTGTGGGAGCTCGCGCGCCCGAACGGCGGCGATTTACCTCCGCGGCACCGCTGGCGCGAGCGCGCGCTGCGGCCGATCGCGCGCCGCGTGGGCGAGCGGCGCGCGCGCTACGGTTATGAAGCGGCGGTGCGTGGATTCGAAGCCGTCGTGACCGGCCGCATCGACGATCCGCGCGCGATGATCGAGCTCCTCACGGTCGACCTCACGGGACGGCTCGCCTCGCCGCGTTGACAAACCGGAGGATTCGCCTGCACACGAATCCAAGGTCAGCGCCGTCACTTGCGGGCCGTTTTTCGGTACTCCGCATCGCTGCTCGCCCTCGGCTCTCTGAGAGGTCGCTCCACGAATGCGCAGTCTTCTCGCCCGCTTCGCCGTGGTCGGAGCGTTCGCCGTGACGATGACCGCGTGCGGTAACGGCTCCGGGACGTCGCTTCCGTTCGCGGGCCCGCCGAACAGCGCGGGCGGCGGAAACGGCGTCTACCAGAGCGGTGCAAACGGACAGGCCTTGATTCGCGTGATCGACGGTTCGCCGGACGCCGCGTCCGTGGACGTTTGTATCGATGCGACGCCGCTCCTCATCACCTCGCCGACCGTTGCGTACGGCAAGGCGTCAGCGACGTTGTACTCCGTGCCGGCGGGCATCGGGCACACCGTTGCGGTGTACACGGCCATATCACCGTCGCCTGGACAGTCGCCGGGTTCGCGAGTGCGCGACGGCGCCGGGGCCGTACTTCGGTTCCGCAGCGCTTGCAGTGACGACGATTTCGCCGACGCCGAATACGCGCGAAACCGTCGTGTTGGGCGGAACCGTTGCGGCGGGCACGCTGGGGCTATACGTCTTCAACGAGCCGACGTTCGTCGTGCAACCGACGACGGGCGAAACGATCTCGCACAACGCCGCGCCGAACTTCAGCAAGGGCAAAACGAACGGGGTCGGATTCGGAATTTGCACGACGACCGTGACGCCGTGCGCCGTAGCAGCCGCATTGACCGGAGCGCAAGGCGTCGCACCCGCCAAAGTGGCGTCGGTGAGCGCCGCGCCCGCAAACACGCCGGTGGTGTCCGGACTAGCGTCCGTCCCGGCAGGCTTTTATGACGGCATCGGAGTTCCGATTGGGTACTCCGGTGCCGGTCACATCAATCGCGCGCTCCGAGCGTTCGTGCGGACAGCCTTACGTTATCGATCTGTACGCTGTCGATGCGCCAGTCGGGGGACTGAATCTCGTTGGCTATTCCGGAACAAACCACGGGTTACGGATTCTAATAATAGAGAATCTTTAGCCGTGAGACGACGTCGTACAGAGACGCCTGGCTTTGTCAGCGCCGTCCATGCGTCATTCTGTGGCTTGATATATTTCGAAGTAAGCCAACCGGTAGAATCCATACTCGGTTGTCGAACCACTTTCAGTCACCCGATGCGTCGCAGCCGGGAAAGTCGGGAGTACCATTGTATTGCTGAAGTTCGTCGCAGCTGGTGCTCGAAAAACGAATGCTGCGAGCTCGCCGAATGTTCTGTTAACAATCGCCGCGAGCATCTGACTTGCAGTAGGTCGTGCCTTCAGTCCAGGGATATTGTGCTGTGAGCTTGAGCTGCAATTAGGGACGACATGATTTCGAGACGACAAACAGCGATGGTTCACCATAGCCGGTCGGAGCATTGAGCTGGGCGATCCATCAATGATCTGTGGTCCACTGCATCGGCTTATTCGCCGGGAATGCTCGATATTGCACGAATATGGCAAACAGCCGTCCCATCGACTGATTTATCGAAGGCGTTGAACGAGCATCTCGTCTGTTTGAATCCGTCGGCGGCATGGGTGGTATGAATCGCACCGGCGTAAGTTGAATGCCCTACTGACCGAATCTGACATACCAGCACGATGCCGACGGATCGCTACAAACGAGCGGCACCGGCGCGACATACTTCGTGAATAGTCTGATTCGTCTACGGCACGATGACGTGATAGCACTTGCCGTTCTGCACGAGGTCGCAGCCCGGCGGCGTCGGTGTTGATGTCGGTGTCGGCGTTGGAGCGGACGTTATCGTGATCGCCACGGTCGCTGAGTCGGCGCTCGCGCCCGGGACGGCGGACGTATCGGCCTGCACCGTGATCGTGCACGTTCCCGCAGCTGTCGCGCTTATCGTGAACGACGTGCCGGATGGCTGAGATCCGGTTGGCGAGACGGCGCACGCGCCGCTAGCGCTCGCAATCACCGGTACGGTCGCGGGCGTTCCGGGCGCGACCGTCAGCGGGTTCGTCAGCGTCGTTTGCGCCGTCACCGTGTCGGTGCCGCCCGCGCGTCATCGTTGGAGTCGCAGCCGATGCCGTCACATGGTAGTGCGGGCCGGCGTTCGGCGTGCAGCCGTCGGGTATCGGGGCGTAATTGGGCGGGCAGGTCGGCGACGTGACGGGCATCGGCGGAAGCGTCGCCGGCCGTGCACGAGACGCACGGCGTCGGTAACGGTGCAACGCTCGCTGGGGGCCACACCGTGAACGCGACGGTTCCCGTCGATGCGAGGTTGATGCGACACGGTACGAACCGGTCCGCGGTTTCGCCGGACGCGCTGATCGTGAAATGAAATGCGCCGCTCGCCGGGCAACCGACTTCCGGCGTACCGGTCGAATCGCCGGCGCGGAATCCCGGCTTGCCGCCCAAGAGGCCGCTCGCGTGCACGACGAACGCGAACGGCAGCGCGCCCAGCACTTGGGCCTCGGCGATCGCGGCGCGGGTCCGCACGACAGGCATCGTCGTCGCGACGAGCGTTCCTCCGGTGCCGGACGTCATGACCTGCGCTTGCGTGCCGTCACCGAACGCGTCGGGGGAAAACACGATCGTTGCTCCGCCCGTCTCGCGGGCGATCGTGCGCGCGCCGTCCAGCAGCTGATCGAATTCCGTCGCGGCCGTCGTCACCGCGAGCGAGCGCGACGACAGCGACAGCCCGACGCCGGCGGCGACCGTCATCGCGACGATCGCGACCGCGATCGTCAACTCGATCAGCGTGAAGCCGCGTCGTCCGCGGAGGGTGCGTCCGTTCACCGCCGCGGACGGTGCCCGTTCCGTACCGTTCGCGATTCCACGCGGCGGGCCAGGACCTCCCTTCCTGCCGTGCCGGTCGCGTCGAGGCCGTTCTTCGGCGTGCCGCGAAATCGACGCGCCGGACCGTGAACGATACCACCTACGCCTCGCCGTTCTCGTGGCGCTACGCGCGCCCGTCGCTGCGAGAGCTCTTCTCGGAGCGCGAACGGCGCAAGCTGTGGCGGGCGGTGTGGGTTGCGCTTGCGGAGGCGCAACAGCGCGCCGGCCTCGTGAGCGATGCCGAGCTGGACGACCTGCGCGCGCATGCTCAGGACGTCGACCTCGACGCGGCGCTGGCGATCGAGCGCGAGATCGGCCACGACCTCATGGCGGAGATTCGCGTCTACGCGAGCCAGGCGACCGTCGGCGGCGGCAAGATCCACTTGGGCGCGACGTCGATGGACGTCGAGGACACCGTCGAGACGTTCCGCATGAGGCGCGCGCTCGACGCCATCCTCGCCTCGCTCGACGAGCTGCTCGACGCGTTCGCGACGCAGATCGAACGCCGCGCGGACCTCGTGTGCATGGGCTACACGCATCTGCAGCCCGCCGAACCGACGACGCTCGGGTACCGGCTGGCGGTCTACGCGCAGGATCTGCTCATCGACCGCGACATGCTTCGCGCTGCGCGCGCACAGCTGACCGCGAAAGGCATCCGAGGAGCCGTCGGCACGTCCGCGTCGTACACGGCGCTGCTCAGCGGAACGCCGAGCACGCCGCAACAGCAGGAAGACGACGTGCTGGCGCGGTTCGACCTGAGCGCGCGCGACGTCGCGACGCAAACGTATCCGCGCAAGCTCGACTACGTGCTGCTCTCGAGCCTGGCCGGGCTCGGAGCGTCGCTTTCGAAATTCGCGTTCGACGTGCGCGTGCTCGCGAGCCCGGGCTTCGGTGACGTCGCGGAACCGTTCGGTGCGAAGCAGGTGGGATCGAGTGCGATGCCGTTCAAGCGCAATCCCGTCATGTCCGAACGCATCGACTCGCTCGCGCGCCTGCTGCCTGCGTACGCCGGCGTTGCGTGGCAGAATGCTTCGACGAATCTCCTCGAGCGGACGCTGGACGACAGCGCGAACCGCCGCACGGTCTTGCCGGAGGCGCTGTTGTGCACCGACGAGATCGTGTCGCTCGCGCGGAAGATCGTCGACGGCTTGCGCGTCGACGAACGCCGCATCGCCGAAAATCTTCGCGTGTACGGACCGTTCGCCGGCACCGAAGCAATCCTGATCGAAGCGGCGAAGCGCGGCGGAGATCGTCAGGAGCTGCACGAGGTCATCCGTGAGAGCGCAATGCGCGCATACGATGAGCTCGCTGCGGGAAACTCGAACCCGCTCGCGACGCTTCTCGCGGACGACGAACGCATCGCGCGCTGGGTCGATCCGGCGGAAGTGCGCGAACGGCTCGACCCGAGCGAGCACGTCGGCGACGCTCCCGACCGTGCGCGCCGCCTCGCCCGCCGCATCCGCGAAACGATCGGTACTGAGAAGAATCATGATGAATAAGGGACACGAGATCGCACGCGGCAAGACGAAGGTGCTGTACGAGCTGGACGGCCAGCCCGACATGGTCGTCGTCACGCAGGCAGACGACATCACCGCGGGTGACGGCGCTCGGCGCGACGTCATCGACGGCAAGGGCCGGCTCGCGGCGCAAACGACGGCGCGCGTCTTCCGGCTCCTCAACTTGTGCGGGATCCCGACGCACTATCACAACGGCGGCGAGGACGACGACAACAACGAGATGCTGGTGCGTCGCTGTCAGATGATCCCGCTCGAGGTCGTCGTGCGCGGCGTGTCGGCGGGATCGTTCGCGCGCCGCCGTCCCGACCTGCCGCGCGGCGCGATCCTGACGCCGCGCGTCATCGAGTTCTTCCTGAAGGACGACGCGAACCACGATCCGCTGATCACGCCCGCGGAGATCGTCGCGCGGCGCATCGCGACGACGGACGAGATGGCCACGATGAGCGAGTACGCGCGCCTCACGTACGAGATTCTCGCGCACGCATGGGGCCGGCGCGACATCATGCTCGTCGACTTGAAGGTCGAGTTCGGCCGGCTCGCGTCGGGCGAGAACAAAGGAGCGATCGTGCTCGCCGACGTCGTCGACAACGACGCGTGGCGCATCTGGCCGCAGGGCCGCGAAGAGCTCGCGCTCGACAAGCAAAACTACCGCAACCTCGAGAGCGTCACGCCGGAAGCGCTCGAGAAGATCAAGGACGACTACGAGTCGGTCGCGCTGATGGTCGGAAGTTTCCCGCAGCTGCGGCAGGGAATCGTCGCGCTCGTGATCGACGGCGCCGAGCTCGTGGAAGCCGGCGACGTTCTCGGCCGCGCGATCGGGCGATACGGTCTCGCGATGGTGCGTCAAGTCGTGTCCGCGGGCCGCATGCCGGAGCACGCCGCGATCGTCGCGTCATCGCTCGACGCGAACTTCAAGCGTGCGCGGGTCGCGTTCGCGGCTGTCACTGGAGCCGAGAGCGCGCTGCCGTCGATCCTCGAGCACGCGACGGGTCAGCCGGTCGTTCGATGCAACGTAACGAAGAGCGAGTACGAGGCTGCCGCGGCGCGCTGCGCGCGTGTTCTCGCGGTCGACGACACGGTCACGTTCGGTCGCGTGCTGCTCGCCGACACGCAGGCGCGCGCGCAGACGATGGCGGCGAATCTGCAGCTGAACCAGCCGCCGCCGGCGGCCGCGCCGGGAAGCGCGTTCGCGTAACGTGACTGCCGTGCTCGACGACGCGGTCGCACGCGGTCGCGAGCTCGGCCTCGCGCTCTCCGCCGACGAGATTCGCCGCATCGGCGAACATCTCGGCCGCGTGCCGAGCGACACGGAGCTGTACGCGTTCGACGCGCAGTGGAGCGAGCATTGCTCCTACAAGTCGTCGCGCGAGCATCTCTCCAAACTTCCGACCGACGGTCCAACGGTGCTGCTCGGGGTCGGCGAAGACGCGGGCATCGTACGCCTCGGCGAGTGGAACGGTGAGACGTACGGCATCGTGGTCGCGCACGAGTCGCACAATCATCCCTCGCAGGTCGTGCCGTTCGAGGGCGCGGCGACGGGCGTCGGCGGGATCGTGCGCGACGTGCTGTGCATGGGTGCGGAGGTGATCGGCATCGCCGATCCGCTGCGTTTCGGCCGCCTGGAGAACGAGCACTGCCGCTACGTCGCGCAGCAAGTCGTCGACGGGATCGCCGCGTACGGCAACGCGATCGGCGTGCCGAACCTCGGCGGCGACGTCTTCATCGACGAGTCGTTCGACGACAACGTGCTGGTGAACGTCGTCGCGCTCGGACTCGTGAAGGAAAAGCACATCATTCACTCCCGCGCGCCGCAGGGCAGCGCGGGCTGGGATATCGTGCTCGTCGGGAAGGCCACGGACCGCAGCGGCTTCGGCGGCGCGGCCTTCTCGTCGCTGACGCTCGACGAAGACGACGCCGACGCGAACAAAGGCGCCGTTCAGGTGCCCGATCCGTTCCTGAAGAACGTGCTGATGCGCGCGTCGTACGCGGTGTTCGCGGCGCTGCGCGCCGACGGCATCGACGCCGGCTTCAAGGATCTCGGAGCGGGTGGCCTTGCGGGCTGCAGCGCCGAGCTGTGCGCGGCAGGCGGAGCGGGCGCGGAGATCGAGCTCGACCGCGTCGCAACCGCACAGAACGATCTGCCGCCTACCGTTATCGCGATCGGCGAGACGCAGGAGCGCCTCTGCTGGATCGTGCCGCCGTCGTTCACGCCGACGCTGCTCTCGATCTACAATGAAATGTACTCGCTGCCGCGCATCGCGCGCGGCGCGTGCGCCTCGATCGTCGGCAAGGTCACCGATTCCGGACGCTACGTCGCCCGGCATCGCGGCGTCACCGTCATGGATGTCGATCTCGCGTTTCTCACCGGCGGCGTGCGCTACTCGCGACCGTACATCGTGCCGCCGGCGACAAGCGCGGGGGACGCCGACGAGGCGCTTGTCGCGCACGCCGTTCGCGGACGCTCGATGGCCTCGCTGCTGCGCGACGTGCTCGGACATCGCGACGTGTCGTCGCGCGCGCCGATCTATCGACGGTACGACGGCGTCGTGCGCGGCCGTACCGCGATCCCGGCCGGCTACGCCGATGCGGGCGTGCTCGTGCCGATTCCGGATGCGCCGCTGGCGGTCGCGCTCGGCGTCGGCGGCAACCCGCGCTACGGCAAGATCGATCCCCGGCGCGCCGCCGAGCTCGCGGTTCTCGAAGCGATCGCGAACGTCACCGCGGTCGGCGCGACGCCGGCCGGCCTCACGGACTGCCTGAACTTCGGCGACCCGACGGTGCCGGAACAGATGGGCGCGTTCGTCGCCGCGGTCGACGGTCTGAGCGACGCGGCGCGCGCGCTCGGCGTGCCGTTCGTGTCGGGAAACGTCTCGCTGTACAATCGCTCCTCGTCCGGGAAGCACGTCGCGCCCTCGCCGATCGTTGCGTGCGTCGGCACGCTGGCGGACGTTTCGCGCACAGCCACGGCAAGTTTCAAGCGCCCCGGATCGGCGCTCGTGTTGGTCGGCGCGCCGTCGCCCGCATTCGCCGGCTCCGCGATCGCGGAGATCGCCGGCGTCGCGGCGAGCGGTCTGCCGCGCGCCGCGTTCGATGCGTTCGCGGCGGCGTGTACGATGGTCCGCGAGTGCTTCGCGGACGGCGATCATTTTGGCGGCGCGCGACGTCAGCGACGGTGGCGTCGCTACGGCGCTCGCCGAGATGGCGTTCGCGTCGGCGGAACGCAGCCTCGGGTTCTGGCTCGACGAACCCGCGTGCGGCGTCGCCGCATTCTCAGAAGCGCCCGGCTTCGTGCTCGAGGTCGATCGCGCCGCGCTCCCGCACGCACTGCGCGCCGCATCCCGCTGCGGCGCGGTCGCCCGCAAGATCGGCGAGACGATCCCGCAGCCGGAAGCGGTATTCGGACCGGATCGCGATCCGGGCGGACGCAGCGAACGGATCTCTGCTCTCGACGCTGCGCAACGCGTGGCAGGCGCCGCTGCGGAACTTCTACGCGTGAAGCCGCGCGTCGCCGTGCTCGTCTTTCCGGGCACGAACAGCGAAGACGAGACGGTGCGCGCGTTGCGCGCCGTCGGGCTCGGGGCGCAGCTCGTGCACTGGTCGCAGCCCGAGATGCTGCACGACGTCGAGGCATTCGTGCTGCCCGGCGGCTTCGCGTACGAAGATCGCATTCGAGCCGGCGCCGTCGCTGCGCACGACGCCCTCATGGACCGCGTGATCGACGCGGCGCAGGACGGAAAGTTCGTGCTCGGTATCTGCAACGGCGCGCAGATCCTGGCCGAAGCGGGATTGGTTCCCGGGACGGGCCCGCTGCGCCGGCCGACGGCTGCGTTTGCGCCGAACGCGAGCGGACGGTTTGAGTCGGTGCACGTGCACGTCAAGCTTGCACTGCCGCCGGAGCGCGTTCCGATCCTCGCCGGCATCGAGGAAGGTGAAGTCATTCCCGCGTGGGCCTCGCATGGTGACGGGCGCCTCGCGGCGCCGGCGCACGAGCTCGCGCAAATCGCCGCGGGGCATCTCGCGTTCGTCTACTGCGATCGCGGCGGCCGTCCCGTCGATGCGCCGAACGGATCGGCGCTCAGTTGCGCCGGTCTCGTGAACGCGGACGGCAACGTGCTTGCGATCATGCCGCATCCCGAACGCGACGCGTGGACGTTCCAGCACCTCGATGCCGACCCGCACGCGGTGCGCGCCGGCGCGTCGGAGGCGCTTGCAACCTCGGGCGGGATCGCGTTCTTCGAGTGTTTCGCGCGCGCGGTGCTCGCGGAGGCGGTCGTATGATGCGCACGTTCGCGGTCACGCTCACGATTCCGGACAACGAGGCGTTCACCGCGTACGAGACGCTCGCGCGGCTCGGCATCCCGGTCGCGCGCGTGACGCGCGCCGACATTTGGCAGTTCGACGTCGACTCGTCGGCCCGCGACCTCGAGCGCAGCGTCTCGTCGATCGAAGTTATCCACAACCCGAACAAGCATCGGCTGACCGAACGCGAGGCGCATCGGCCGCTGCCGGGAGAAGTCTGGATCGCGCCGCTCGACGACACGGCGTCGACCAACGTCGCAGGGCGCACGTTTCCAGGGGTGCACTCGGTGCGGCGCCGCACAGCGTGGCGGCTGCTCGACGAGTCCGGCCGCGACGTCGCGTCCGGCTACCTGGACCGCGCGGTTGAGACATTTCTCTGCAATCCCTCGTTCCAGGTAGCAATACGGTGATCGACAAACAAGCCGCAATGGAAGTCGTCCGCGCATGACCATGGTCATCGAGCCTCTGACGCAGCCCAGCTCGCGCAAGAGCGCCGTCGGCGAGCTCTATACGATCGCGACGCTGGGCTCGCATTCCGCACTGCAGATTCTCAAGGGCGCGCACGACGAAGGATTCAAGACCCTCGCGATCGCGAACCGCGATACCGAGCGCCTGTACAGCTCGTACGCGTTCGTCGACGAGGTGATCAAGATCGACCGGTACAGCGACTTCATGTCGCTCGTGCCCGAGCTCGAGACGCGCAAGATCATCATCGTCCCGCACGGCTCGTTCGTGGCATACCTCTCGCTCGAAGAGCACAAGAAAATGCGCATCCCGTATTTCGGGAACAAGGCCGTGCTCGATTGGGAAGCGAGCCGCGAGCTCCAGCGCGATTGGCTTCTGCGTGCGGGACTGCGTCTGCCGCGTCAGTTCAAGACCGGAGCCGAGATCGACCGGCCCGTCATCGTCAAGCTGTACGGCGCGCAAGGCGGCAAGGGCTACATGTTCTTGCGCGACGCGATGGATTTCGAAGAGCGCGCGTCGCTGCTCGCGCGGCAGAACTACATCCTGCAAGAGTACATCATCGGTGTTCCGCTCTACATCCATTACTTCTACTCGCCGCTCACCGGCAAGCTCGAGATCATGTCGATGGATCGCCGCTACGAGACGAACGTCGACTCGCTCGGGCGAATCCCGTCGCAGGCGCAGGTCGGCATGGACCTCGATCCGTCGTACGTCGTCGTCGGCAACCAGCCGATCAGCTTGCGGGAGTCGATGCTCGCGGAGGCGTATCGCATGGGCGAGGACGTCGTGCGCGTGAGCCAGGAAATCTGCGGGCCGAAAGGACTGTTCGGTGCGTTCTGCATCGAGACGATCATCACGCCGGACACGCAGTTCTACATCATGGAGATTTCCGCGCGCATCGTCGCGGGCACCAACCTCTTCATCGACGGATCGCCGTACTCGTATCTGAACTACAGCGAGCCGATGTCAACGGGACGACGCATCGCCCGAGAGATCAAGCATGCCCTGCTCTCCAACTCGCTCGACGCCGTTCTCGACGATAGCACGATCGCTTCTGCGTAGTGTCCTGGCAGCCGCGGCGGCGGTGACGATCGTCGTCGCGCCGCTCCTGCCGGCGCGCGCGGCGCTCGACGTCGATCCGGCGGCGCTGTACCGCGCGATGAAGGCCACGTACGACAAGGGCCAGGCCGCCGGGTGGCACCTCGCGGATCAGCTCGACTACTTCTCCGCGGTGCTCGACGCCGGCCGCGCATACGAGCTGCGGCTCCGCGACGATCCGGAGGACCTCAAGCTCAAAGGCACGACGGTCGACGTCGCGACGCAGATCGCGTACGATCCGCTCGTCAGCAACGACGCCGCGGAGTGGTACGTCCGGCTTTCGGCCGAGGCGTACGCGAACGACCCGCAGCGGGGTGCGGCGGCGCGGGCGCTGATCGCGAAGCTGGACGCGGAGGACGCGAGCAACGCGAAGCTCGCGTACGACGCCGACGCCGATGCGGCAACGCTCGCGACCGCGTATCCGAACGACGTCGAGGCGCTGCTCCTGCAAGTCGACGCCGATCTTCGCGCGTACAACCTCACGCAGGATCCCCGGTGGCGCGCGATCGCCCTGTCGCGGGCCGCGCAGGCGACGTTTCCGATCGCGTCGGTGCCGCAGGATCTCGGCCGCGTCCTGTTCCCGATGGTCGACGCGGCGCGCAACTTCGGCGCGGGATACTCGGACGCGGAACGTGCGGATGCAAAGATCATCGCTTCGCATCGCGCGTCGGCGCACGGACTCGCCGTCATCGGACGCGTCTTCTCGCACGACACCTATCTGGTGATCACCGCGCCGGCCGACGAGTACTTCGGGCACACGAAGCTTTCGCCGATCGGCGTCCGCAACGAGATCATGCGCATCAACAAGTATCTGGATGCGGGGTGGGGCGGCCGCATGACGGGCGACACGGTCTGGGTGGTCGACGCGCTCAACGACTGGCAGCACCAGTATCCGCGCGACTACGAGCTGCCGCGCCTGTACAAGCGCGTGTACGACGCACTCGGCCGCGAGGACACGGCGGAAGCGAAGAAGGCCCGGTCCGACGTCCGCCGCACGCTGCTCGTCAACTATCCGACGTCGAGCGAGGCAAGGGGCTTCCTGTCCCTGTCGTGAAGGCGTAGCGGCGTGTTCGATGTGCGCCGGACGCTGGAATCGTACGACGAGCGCGCGCTCGCGCTGTGCTGCGTCGGCAGCCATTCGGCGCTCGAGATCGCGTCCGGGGCGCGCGCGCAGGGCGTTCGCAATCTGATCGTCGTGGAGCGCGGTCGCAACCGTACGTACGACGAGTTCTACGCGCGCCGCGAGGACGGTCCGCCGCGAGGATGCGTCGATGGAACGCTCGAGGTCGCGCGCTTCTCAGACCTGCTCGACGACGACGTCCAGCACCGGCTGCGCCGCGAGCACGTCGTGTTCGTGCCGAACAGGTCGTTCGAGGTCTACCTGCACCAGCGCTACAGCTACGCCCAGATCGAGGAGCGGATGACGGTGCCGTTCTTCGGCAACCGCCGATTGCTGCGTGCCGAGGAGCGCGACGAGCCGGAGAATCAGTACGCGCTGATGGAGCGCGCCGGCATCCGGTACCCGCGCCGGATCGCGTCGCCCGATGCGATCGACGGGCTGGTGATGGTGAAGGCGCCGCACGCGAAAGTGTCGTTCGAGCGCGCGTTCTTTCTCGTCCGCGATGCACGCGAGTACGCGGAGACGACGGTGCGGCTCATGGAGCAGGGCATCGTGACCCAGGACGGGCTGCGCGGCGCCGTGATCGAAGAGTTTGCGCTCGGTCCAACGGTGAACCTGAACTTCTTCTGGTCGCCCCTGCTCGGCGAGCTGGAGCTGATGGGCACGGATACGCGGCGGCAGACGAACCGCGATGGGCTCGTCGGCCTGCCGTTCAATCAGGCGCGTGAGCTCGCGGACGAGCCGGTACGAATGGAAGAAGCGGGCCATATCGCGGCGACGCTGACCGAGTCGATGCTGGAGAAGGCGTTCGACCTGGGCGAACGCTTCGTGCGCGCGGCGCGCGAGGTCGACGGGGTCGGCGTGATCGGCCCGTTCGCGCTGCAGTGCGTGATCGTCAGCGGCCCGCCGAAAGACTTCGTCTGCTACGACGTGAGCTTGCGCATTCCGGGCTCGCCGGGAACGCGCTACACGCCGTACACCGCTTACCGGTGGGGGCGCGACGTGTCGGTCGGCGAACGCATCGCGATGGAGCTCGTGTGGGCCCGCGACCAACACCGGCTGGAGGAGATTCTGACGTGACCGCTTCGGTGCGCGCGCGTCCAGCGACGGTCATCATCCTCGACTTCGGCTCGCAGGTGAGCCAGCTCATTGCGCGGCGCGCGCGCGAGGCGAACGTGTATTCGGAGCTCTTGCCGTTCGACACGTCATGGGACGAGATCGCGCGCCGCGAACCGGCCGCAATCGTGCTGAGCGGCGGTCCGGAGTCGACGTTCGTCGACGATGCGCTGGACTGCGATCCGGGCGTGTACGAGAGCGGCATCCCGCTGCTCGGAATTTGCTACGGCATGCAGATCATGACGAAGCGCTTCGGCGGCAAGCTCGTGCGGCTCGGCCGCAGCGAGTTCGGCCCCGCACAGCTCGTGCTCGACCGTCCGGAGTCGCCGCTGTTTCTCGGCGTGCCCGCCGAGTCGCGCGTGTGGATGTCGCACGGCGATTCGATCGACAACGTGCCGGCCGGTTTCACGCCCCTCGCGCACACCGCGAGCTCGCACGTCGCCGCGATGAGCGACGACCATCGCAAGCTGTACGCGACGCTGTTCCATCCGGAGGTCGTGCATACCGAAGCGGGCAGCGCGATCCTCGAGAACTTCCTGCACACGATCGCCGGCATTCCGCCGGCGTGGCGCATGGACTCGTGGGTGGACGACGCGATCCAGAAGATACGCACGCAGGTCGGCGATGCGAACGTCTTGTGCGCGCTTTCGGGCGGTGTCGATTCGGCCGTCGCGGCGACGCTGGTGTCGCGCGCGATCGGCAAGCAGCTGACGTGCATCTACGTCGACACCGGGCTGATGCGCAAGAACGAATCGCTGGGCGTGGTATCGGCGTTTCGCGACGTCCTGCACCTGAACGTCGTGCACGTTGCGGCGCAGGCGCGCTTTTTGGAGCGGCTCGCCGGCATCGACGACCCCGAAGAGAAGCGGATCCGGATCGGGCACGAGTTCATCGCGATCTTCGAAGAAGAAGCGAAGAACATTCCCGATGTGCGCTTCTTGGTGCAGGGAACGCTCTACCCCGACGTCATCGAGTCGAAGACACCCGGATCGAAAGCCGGCCATAAGATCAAGTCGCATCACAACGTCGGCGGCTTGCCGGAGCGGATGGCGCTCGGGCTCGTGGAGCCGCTGCGCGCGTTGTTCAAGGACGAGGTCCGTGAGGTCGGGCGCGTGCTCGGCCTGCCGAACGCGATCGTCGAACGTCAGCCGTTCCCCGGGCCGGGGCTCGCAGTGCGCATCATCGGCGACATCACGCGCGAACGGCTCGAAACCGTGCGCGAAGCGGACTTCATCGTGACGTCGGAGATCGACGCCGCGATCGGCGAAGGGCGCTTGTCGCCGCGGCCGTGGCAATACTTCGCCGTCCTCACCCCGGTGCGCAGCGTCGGGGTGATGGGCGACGGGCGCACGTACGGCAACCTCGTCGGCGTGCGCGCGATCACCAGCGAAGACGGCATGACGGCCGACTGGGCCCGCCTGCCGCACGACCTGCTCGAACGCATCTCCGCCCGTATCGTGAACGAAATCCCAGGGGTAAACCGCGTCGCCTACGACATCACGTCGAAACCGCCGGCAACGGTGGAGTGGGAATAACCTCCGCCCGCTGTCATGCCGTCCCGGTGTCATGCTGAGCCTGTCGAAGCATGAGCGAAGCACGCGCACGAAGGGCACCATGCGCTCTCACCCTTCGACGAGCTCAGGGTGACCCTCGTCTTGTAGCGACCAGACGATCCTTGCGGAGCCGTCGTTGCGCGTGACGCGGCCGAGGTTTGCGAGCCGCTGCAGGTGCGCGAGCGTCTCCGCGACGGCGAACTGCTGGTGCTCGGGATTCAGCTGATCGAAGCGGTCGCCGCGCCGGCGCCACCGTAGCGATTCCGCAACGCCGCGCGCGCTCGTCGGCCCCGAGGCGAGTGCCGCGACGACGTCGCGCTCGCGCTGCGCTTCGTGCTCGAGCAGCTCGTCGACCCGCTGCGCGAGCCCCTCGAACGCTTCGCCGTGGGCGGGCAGCGCGCCGCTCGTCTCGAGCACGCGCACCGTGCGCAACGATCCGACGTAATCGCCCATCGGGTCGCGCCCGCTGTCGTGCCAGAGTCCGACGTGCGGCGTCACCGGATCGAGCACGTGATCGCCGGTGAACGTCCGTCCGGAGATCGTGTCGACGAAGCACAGATGTCCCGGCGAGTGTCCCGGCGTCCAGACGACGCGCAGCCGTCCGACGCGGTCGCCGTCGTTCAGCAGCCGCGTCGGTGCGACGTAGTCGAAGCGGTCGTACGGCGAATCGCCGTCGTCGGGTTCGGCCGGAAGCCCGTTGCGTTCGAACCAGGCATTGACGATGGAGTCGTCGTCGCCGCGGCGCTCGCGCCTCGCTTGCAAGAACGACCAGTCGCGTTCGTGCATCGCGAGCTCGCGCACGCCCCGCGCGACGAGCGTTCCGGCGAGCCCGTAGTGGTCGTAATGGAAGTGCGTGACGAGCAGACGGCGGACGTCGGCGATGCGGCGGTCCAAGACGCCCAGGCCTTCCTCCAGCGCGGCCAAGACGTCGTCCGCTTTCCAGCCGCAGTCGATCAGCGTCAAGCCGTCGTCATCATCGAGCAGGTAGCCGTTGACGTAGCGCATCGGGTTGCCGGTCATCGGCAGGCGAATCTGCGCGATGCGGTCGCCGATCTGCGTAACCGGCGGAAGATGACTCGGAATCGACAAGGACTACGCCTTCATACCGGCCGAAGCGGCATCCTTTGTGATGGAACAGCGCCATCTCGCCTTTTGGCCCAAGCGGCGGCCACGCGACTTTCCGACGCCGTCGACGAACCTCGCGCACAACCTTGCGACGACGGCCACGCGCTGGCCCGATCAGCCGGCAATCGTCTACTACGACACGCCGATTCCATACGCGCGCGTGTGGCGCGAGGTCGAGGCGCTCGCGGGATACCTGCAGCACCGCGCGGGCGTATCGCGCGGCGACCGCGTGCTGCTGTACATGCTGAACTCGCCGCAGTATCTGATCGCGTACTATGCGATCCTGCGCGCGGACGCCGTCGTCGTTCCGCTCAACCCGATGCTCGTGAGCGAAGAGCTGCCGGCGTACATCGACGACAGCGGCGCAACCGTCGCGATCGTCGGACAGGAGCTCTTGCCGAAGCTCGCGCCGCACGTCGGCGGGCGCGTGCAGCGCGTCATCGTCGCGGCGTACTCCGACTACCTCGAGCGCGAAACGGATCTGACGCTGCCGGCGCCCGTGTCCGCGCCGCGCGCGCCGCTGCCCGGAGACGCGTTCGTCGCGTGGAGCGACGCGATGCGCGAAGCGCCGGCGCCGCGTCCGATGACGACCGGCGGCGACGACATGGCGATCTTGCCGTATACCTCCGGCACGACGGGTCGCCCGAAAGGCTGCGTGCACACGCACCGCTCCATTCAGCGCACCGCGTGGGCGACGCCGATGTGGGGCGGCACGACGGGTCCGGGCATACGGCCGCTCTCGGTGCTGCCGTACTTTCACGTGACGGGCATGACCGGCGACATGAACGCGGGCATGTGCAACGGCTGGACGCTCGTCATGATGACGCGTTGGGATCCGGCGACGGCGCTCGCGCTGATCGAACGGCAGCAGTGCACCGGGATGACCGCGATCAGTACGATGGTCGTCGATCTGCTCGCGCATCCCGCGTACCGCGCGGACGCGCTGCGCTCGCTCACGGCAATCGGCGGCGGCGGTGCGCCGCTTCCGGCCGCGGTCGGCTCCGAGCTCACCGAGCGCCTCGGCCTGAACTACATGGAAGGCTACGGCCTCACCGAGACAATCGCGATGACGCACGCGAACCCGCCCGATCGGCCGAAGCTGCAATGCCTCGGCGTGCCGACGTTCGGCGTCGAGTCGCGCGTGATCGATCCCGAGACGCGGCGCGAGCTCGCGGCGAACGAAACGGGCGAGATCATCATCCACGGCCAGCAGGTGATGCGCGAGTACTGGCGCCAGCCGGACGCGACGGCCGAGGCGTTCCTCGACATTGACGGAAAGCGGTTCTTGCGCACCGGCGACCTCGGCTACGTCGACGACGAGGGATACTTCTTCTTGGTCGATCGCGTGAAGCGCATGATCAACGCCGGCGGGTTCAAGGTGTGGCCGGCGGAAGTCGAGACGAAGCTGTTCTCACATCCGGCGATCAAAGAGGCGTGCGTTATCGCGGCGCAGGACCCGCGGCTCGGCGAGCACGTCAAGGCGCTCGTCATTCCGCGCGAGGGAGCGACGGCGACGGCGGCCGACATCATCGCGTGGGCCCGCGAACACATGGCCGCGTACAAAGTTCCGACGACGATCGAGTTCGTCGATTCGCTGCCGCGATCGGCGTCCGGCAAAGTGCAGTGGCGCCTGTTGCAAGAGGAAGAAGCGCGCCGGGCAGGTACGCCGCAGCCCGCATGAAGGTGCTCGTCGTCGGCGGCGGCGCGCGCGAGGACGCGTTGTCGTGGCGGCTCGCGTCGTCGCCGTCATGCGAAGCGCTGTTCCACGCGCCGGGCAACGCCGGCACCGCGTCGCGCGGGACGAATTGGAGCGACCTTCCGGCAACCGACGCGCGCGGGATCGCGCGGCGCGCGCAAGAGCATGCGATCGATCTCGTCGTGCTCGGCCCGGAGACGGCGATCGCGTCGGGTGTCGGCGACCGCTGCCGCGACGCGCGCATCGCGGTCTTCGGCCCGAATCGCAGCGCCGGCCGCCTCGAGACGAGCAAGGCGTTCGCCAAGCGCTTCATGGAGCGGCATGACGTGCCGACCGCGCGCTTCAAAGTCGTGCACAACGCCGATCAGGCGCGACGCGCGCTCGAGAACTGGAAGGGCGGCGCGGTCGTGAAAGCCGACGGTCTCGCCGCCGGGAAAGGCGTCGTCGTCTGCGATGATGCGGCGAGCGCGCACGACGTGCTCGATGAATGGTATCGCGCGCAAGCCGTGCCCGGCGGCGGCAGCGACGTCGTGGTCGAAGAGCGCCTGAGCGGACGCGAGATCAGCGTGTTCGCAATCGGCGACGGACGTGCGCTGACGCCGTTCGCGGCGGCGTGCGACTACAAACGCGCCGGCGACGGCGATCGAGGACCGAATACCGGCGGGATGGGGGCGTACTCACCCCCCGCCGGGTTTCCCGAAGACCTGCTCGCGGCCGTCGAGCAGCGGATCGTCGCGCCCGTGCTGCGCGGACTGCGCGCGGAGGGCGAGGAGTACCGCGGCGTGCTCTACTGCGGCCTGATGCACACCGATCGCGGACCGTACGTG
This sequence comes from Vulcanimicrobiota bacterium, assembly GCA_963841685.1. Classification (GTDB taxonomy): domain Bacteria; phylum Vulcanimicrobiota; class Vulcanimicrobiia; order Vulcanimicrobiales; family Vulcanimicrobiaceae; genus Vulcanimicrobium. The sequence continues at coordinate 239,219 of CAWJDU010000001.1, read as the reverse complement.
ATCGAGTTCAACGCGCGCTTCGGCGACCCGGAGACGCAAGTGCTCATGCCGCGAGCGGACGGCGACTTCGCGCGCTATCTCGCGTCGGCGGCGCACGGAAAGCTGGACGCGGATGCGGTGACGTGGTCGCCCGATGCGTGCGTCGGCGTGGTCCTCGCGACGTCGCGCTATCCGCTCGAGAACACGCCGGTGGGCGGCCTGCCCGCCGATCTCGGGCTCGGTGAGGGTGCGACGGCGTTCTGGGGGCCGTCCTCGCGCGAGAACGGCACGGTGTCGTCGCCGGGCGGTCGCGTGCTCACCGTCACGGCGCGCGGCGGCGACGTCGCGTCCGCGCGCGAACGCGCATACGCCGCGATCGGTACGTTGCGCGAGCGGTTTCCGCGCGGCGTCCCGCTCGCGTATCGCAGCGACATCGCACGCGTGTCGTGACGGCGCTTCGCGACCTCGCGTCGCGGCCGGCTCGCACGTTCTTCACCGCGGCGGGGATCGCCATCGGGATCCTCGCGCTCACCGTCGTCGGATCGCTCGCGGAGCGCCTGCACACGATCGTCGCGCGCTCGACTGCGCTGAACACGGACGTCGTCTTCGCGACGATCCGCCGCGCGACGCTCATCGCTCCGGACGCGCGGGACACGATCCGCGCGGCGTACGCGCGGCTCGTCAAGCTCGACGGCGTGCGCGCGGCGGTGCCCGAGGTGATCGTTCCCTACGAGAGCACGTTCGCTTCGGCGCGGTTCGGCCCGCCGTCGTTCGTGTTCGGATTTCCCGAACAGCAGCGTCAGCTGCGTCGTGAGCTGCTGCTCGTCGCGCGCGGCCGCATGTTCGCACCCGGCGAACGGCGCATCGCCGTGGTCGGTCCTGACTTCGCCGCCGCCGAGCATGCGAGCGTCGGCGATGTGCTCTCGCTTCAGGGCAACTCGTTCGCCGTCGTCGGCATCCTCGACAAGACCTTCACGGTGTTCGACGCGGCCGTCGTCGTGCCGTTCGCCGACGCGCAAGATCTGCTGCTTCAGGACGTGCCGCCGTTCCTGACGTCGCTGCCGAGCGATCCGGTCTCGGCGTTCATGGTCGTCGCGAAGAAGGATGTCGACGTCGGCCTTCTGGCTCGGCGCATCGCGCTGATCGACGGCCTGTCCGCGCGTGATCCGCACGAGGTCGCGAACGCGGTACGCTCGACGCTCGGGATCTTCGACGCGATCACGTTCGGCGCCGCGCTGATCGCGCTGCTCGTCGGCGCCTTCTCGGTGATCAACACCATGACGATTGCGGTCACGGAACGGACGCGCGAGATCGGGATCCGGAAGGCGATCGGCGCGACCGACACCGACATCCTCCTGACGTTCGTCGGCGAAGCTGCGACGATCGGCGCGTTGGGCGGCCTTGCGGGCATCGTGCTCGGCCTCGCCGTCGTGGCGGGCATCGACGCGCGCAGCGCCGCCGGGGGCAATCTGCAGCTCTTCGCGATCTCGCCGCGCGTCGCGGGAGGCGCGTTCGCGTTCGCCGTCATGCTGAGCGCCGTGGCGGGATTCGTGCCGGCGCTGGGTGCCGCGCGCCTCGAGCCCACGGCGGCGCTGCGCCGATGAGCGCGGTCGTCGAGGTGCGCGACCTCGTCAAGGTCCACGCGCCCGGCGCCGCGACGGAAGTGCGCGCGCTCGACGGCGTGACGTTCTTCGTGCGGCCGGGCGAGTATGTCGCGATCGTCGGCGAAAGCGGCAGCGGCAAGACGACGCTGATGCACGTCGTCGGCGCGCTCGACCGGCCGACGTCCGGCGACGTCGTCGTGGACGGACGCTCGCTGGCGAGCACGTCGCGTCGCGAGCTGGCGGCGCTGCGCGCGCATGCGATCGGCTTCGTGTTCCAAGGATTCAACTTGCTGCCGAACCTCGACGCGCGCGACAACGTCGCGCTGGCCGCGCGGTACGCCCGCCGCTCCGCGTCCGACGCACGCGTGCGTGCGGAAGGTGCGCTGCGCGACGTGGGTCTCGGCGACCGCATGCACCACCGCCCCGCCGCGCTGTCGGGCGGACAGCAGCAGCGCGTCGCGATCGCGCGCGCGCTCGTCAACGACCCCGCGTTGATCCTCGCCGACGAGCCGACGGGAGAGCTCGACTCGCGCACGGCCGACAACCTGCTCGAGCTGCTCGGCACGCTGAACGCGCGCGGGCAGACGCTGATCGTCGTGACGCACAGCGAGGCCGTGTGGCGACGCGCGAGCCGGGTGATCCGGCTTGCCGACGGCCGCATCGCCGCCGACGATGCGGCGTAGTACCGCGCTCGCGGCGGTGCTCGCGGTCGCCGCGTGCGCGCGCCGGCGCACTGCGTCCATGCATGCGGCCGCCGCAGAACGTCCGGTGCGCATCGTCACGCTCGGCGACTCGCTGGCGCTGGGTCAAGGCGCATCGGAGCCGCGCGGCGGGTTCGTCTTTCGCGCGTACCTCGCGGTGCGGGCGCGCCGGCCGGGCAGCCGCATCGATTCGTACGCGATCGGCGGTTCGACGGCGGCCGACGTACTTCGGCTGCAAGCGCCGCGTCTCGCGCACGTGCACGCGGACGTCGTGATCGTGTGCGTCGGCGGCAACGACGTCGTACGGCGCGTCGATGCGCGGACGTTCGCCCGTACGTACGCGCGCCTCGTCGGACGCGTGCGCGTGCTGCAGCCGCGCGCGGCGATCGTCTGCTGCGGCGTCCCCGACGTCGGCATGAGCCCGTTGTTCACCGGCTTCGAGCGCGCCGCCGTCGCGCTGCTGTCGCGTGCCGACGACGACGCGGTTCGCGCCGCGGCGTCGCGGTACGGCGCATCGTTCGTCGACCTCTTCGCGGCGACGGAGCACCCGCAAGGCGACGTCAGCCGATTCCTCTCCGAGGACCGCTTTCACCCGTCCGATGCGGGATACCGGCAGCTGGCGACGGTGTTGACGCCGGTGCTGCTGCGCGCCACGCGGAGCTGACGTTTTCGCGGCCCCGCGGCTTCGTCATGCAGGGCTTTCGACGCCGGTCAGCCCGAACCGAGCAAGATCATCTGCTCGCCGGTACGGTCTTGGACGATCGTCCGCCGGCGCGCGAAGCGCGTCGCCGCGCACACGGCGTGGAATCGCTCCGTGACCGAACGCGCGTACGGCGCCTCGACGTACTTGCCGCGCTTGAAGAGCCGTTCGTAGCGCTCCACGAGCTCGGGACGTCGGGCGGCCAGAAAGGCGAAGTAGGCGTCGCGCGTGACGTCCCCGAGGTTCAGCGTGTTGTGCCAGACGTGCGATGCGCCGGCCTCCGCCGCGGCGCGCACGACGGAGGCCATCGACGCGTCGCCGTCGGTGAGATCGGGCAGCACCGGCGCGACCGCAACGCCGACCGGGACGCCGGCGGCGGCGAGCGTCCGGACCGTGCGCAACCGTTGCCGAGGCGGGGCGACGGTCGGCTCGATCTCGCGCGCGAGCGCTTCGTCCAGCGTCGCGATGCTGACGTTCACGCTGATGCTCGCGCGCTGCGCGCACGACGCGAGGAGGTCGACATCGCGGACGACGATCGGCGAGCGCGTCGTGATGTGAAACGGTGCGCGCGCGTCGCGGAGCGCCGCGAGCACGCCGCGCATGAGGCGGTAGCGACCCTCGAGCGCCTGATACGGGTCCGTCGCCGTGCCGACCGCGATCTCTTCACCGCGGTACGTCCGGGCGCACAGGTCGGCGCGCAGCGCCGTCGCGACGTTGACTTTCACGCCGAGCACCGAGCCCCACTCGCGCACGCCGTCGAGCTCGCGATACGCGTGCGTCGCGCGCGCGTAGCAGAACACGCACTGGTGGGCGCAGCCCGTGTACGGGTTCAGCGACCACGTGAACCCCATCCCGCGCACGCGGTTCAGCGCGTGTTTCGCGGCGATCTCGGTGACCCGCACCTCGCTCGGACGCCGAACGACTGGCAGACCGTCCATCGAACATATGTTCGAGCTCGGCTGCCGGCCGACCCTCTCGGGCGGCGCGGAACGGTACGCGCTCTTCTAACAGGCCGCCGTTCGTCACGTTCCCGTGCGCACGAAGTTGTTCCAGTACCAGACGCCCCACGCGCCGACGAGCGCGGAGTACACGATCAGCGCGACGCCCCACCGCGGCAGACGTTCGCGCACGGCGATGCACATCAGTACGAACACGTACGGCAGCATGTCGAGGAAGTGCCGCATGCCGAACTGCACCCAGCCGTTCAGGTAGTACGTGAACTCGGGGATCGCGACGAGGCAGCGTCGTGATCCACAGCGCGCGCACGATCGTGACCGGCGTCCGCGCGAGGAACGCGAGCACGAGTGCGGGGCTGGTGAAGGTCAGCGCGATGCCGTTCGTGTCCGGTTTGACATACGGCCACTGCACGTGCTGAAGCCACTCGACGAGCAGCGGCGCGCGGAAGAAGAACGAGTAGATCTGGTACGGGACGTACGCCAGCTGGAAGGGCGATCCCACCGGCGCGCCCCACGCGTCGGCGTGGTAGTACACCGTGTGGCCGATGTCGTAAAACGTCCCCCACATCAGTTCGTCGTAGCCGATGAAGGCGATGACCGCGCAGACGAACACGATGCTCGCCGAGCGCAGGCGCGCGAACCGTTCCTCGCGCGCCGGCGAACGTTCGGCGAGACCGCCGGTCCATAAGGCCCACGCGAAGAGCGGGAATGCTGCGACTTCCGGAAAGCGCGCGCCGGCGGCGAGGACGGCGCACACGGCGACGAGCCAACCGCGGCACTTGCCGCGCAGCTCGACCAGGGCGCCGAGCACGAACGCGACGGCGCACAGGTGCGCCAGGAACCACACGTCGCCGAGCATCGCGCACCACCACACGTCGGTGCCCGCGACGAAGAACAGGATCAGGAAGACCTTCGTCGAGACGTCCTCGACGCCGAATCGCTCGGCGAGCGTCCAGGCGAGTCCGGTCGCGACGGCGGCGAACGCGATCGCGACGACGGTCTGATTCGCGGCGTTGCCCCAGATCGCGACCAACGGCACCATGAACACCGCCGGCACCGGGCCGTCGACGCCGTAATAGTGGCCGTTGTAGGCGACGGCGTCCATCCAGCGGCCGGGCCAGTCGATCCACATGCGGCCGTGCAGCCACGCGTATGCGACGCGAACGTAGTTGTTCTGATGCGTCGAACGCAGGTGCGAACTGGCGAGCATGACCACGAAAGCGATCGCAGCGGCCGAAAGCGCGCCGAACGACCGGCGCGTCGACACCGCCGCGGCCCGGGCGCGGAGCGCGGCGACCATTACGCAGCGAGTTCGGCCGAGCGTAACCCCGACCCCGCTTGTGCGGTACAAAGGAAGCATGTACCAGCCAGTCTCTCCGATGAGAACGCCGCGCTACGGCGGCAGCCCGGCGGGCGGCGGCCCCGTGGCGGGCACGTCCGCGCTCCTCGGCCAGGTCCTCGGGATCACGGGCGTCGGCTTCCTGATCACGGCTGCGGCCGCGTACCTCTTCCGCGGCATCTCGCCCACGGCGGGCATGATCGCGTTCTTTGCGGGCTTCATCCTCCTGTTCGTGATGAACGCCGTGCGCGAGAGCCCCCAGGTCGCGCTGCTGTGGTTCTACGCATTCACGTTCCTGGAAGGAATCGGCCTCGCGCCGGTCATCGCGCGGTACGTCAACGCGTTCGGCCCGGACGTCGTCGTGAACGCGGCCGCCACGACGGGTTTCGGCATGCTCGTGCTGGGCGGCGTTGCGTTCGTGTTCTCGGTCGACTGGCGGCGATTCACCGGCATCGCCTTCGGCCTGCTGATCGCGCTCGTGGTGGTCGGCGTCATCTCGATGTTCACGCACTGGGTGCACCCGGACACGTATTCCTGGCTCGTGCTCGGCGTGTTCACGCTGCTCACGCTGGTCGACTTCAGTCGCATACGCGCCGGCGGCGACGGACTCTCGCCCGTCCAGCTTTCCGTCGCGATCTACCTCGACGGCATCAACATCTTTCTGGCGCTGCTCGAGCTCTTCGGCTCCCGCCGCCGTTAGAGTATCGCCGTCGCCGGCGGCGAAGCGACTCGGCAATGTGCGGCATCACCGCGGTCTACGCGCCGGGCGACGACGTCGCCCGGCTCGCGTACTTCGGCCTCTATGCGCTGCAGCACCGCGGCCAGGAGAGCGCCGGTCTGGCAGTCGGCGATGGACAGCGCATCGACAGCCACCGCGAGATGGGGCTGATCACCGGCGTCTTCGACGAGGAGATCCTGGGACGGCTGAGCGGTTTCGTCGCGGTCGGGCACACGCGCTACTCGACGACCGGCAGCTCCGTCATCGTGAACGCGCAACCGTTCGTCGAGGAGTCGGACCTCGGACCGTTCGCGTTCGCGCACAACGGTAACCTCACGAACGCCGACGATCTCGCGGCGCGCCTGCCGCACGACGTTCGTCTCACGGCGGAGTCGGACAGCGAGATCCTCGCCAAGACGATCGCGCTCGCACCCGGCGACACGTGGCCCGCGAAGATCGAAGCGGCGATGCGGGTCGCGGAAGGCGCATACTCCGTCGCGATGTGCACGAGGGACGCCGTCTACGGCTTCCGCGATCCGTGGGGCGTACGCCCGCTGTGCATCGGCACGTACGGCGATCACGGCTACATGATCGCATCGGAGTCGTGCGCGCTTGCCACCGTCGGCGCACGATACCTGCGCGAGCTCGACGCGGGCGAAGTGGTGTGCGCCGACGCGCGCGGGCTGCGCACCGAGTACAGCGAGGTCGTGAAGCCGCCGGCGCTGTGCATGTTCGAGTACATCTACTTCGCGCGTCCCGACAGCGTCTTGAGCGGACGTTCGATCTACATGGCGCGCTACGAGATGGGACGCGCGCTCGCGCGGGAGCACCCGGTCGACGCCGACGTCGTGATGGCGGTTCCCGACAGCGCGATCCCCGGCGGCATCGGCTACTCCGCGCAGAGCGGGCTGCCGTACGTCGAAGGGCTCATCAAGAACCGCTACATCGGGCGCACGTTCATCAGCCCCGATCAGAAGCTGCGCCGCCAGGGCGTGCAGCTGAAGTTCAATCCGATCATCGAGAACCTGCGGGATCAGCGCGTCGTCGTCGTCGACGACTCGATCGTGCGCGGCACGACCACCCCGCGCATCGTGCGTCTGCTGCGCGACGCGGGCGCGCGCGAAGTGCACCTGCGCATCACGTCGCCGCCGATCGCGCACCCGTGCTACCTCGGCGTCGACATGGCGACGTACGCCGAGCTGATCGCTGCGAACCTCACCGTGCCGGAGATCTGCGATCGCGTCGGCGCCGACACGCTCGGCTATCTCAACATCGAGAGCCTCATCGAGTCGACCGGACGCGAGCGCCGCGACTTCTGTCTGGGCTGCCTGAACGGCCGCTACCCGAGCGTCCCGGCGACCTCGCACGGCAACCCTCAGGCCGACCGTCAGCCCGCGCTGAAGGCGTAACGCTCTCTCACCCTTCGACGGGCTCAGGGTGACATCGTGAGCGCGCTCGGCTACGGAACGCCGGGCTCCGACGCCGCGGGCGGATCGCTCGCGGGGAACGAGTCCTCGACCGCTTCGTCGTAGGCGTCGTCGCGGTCGGGCTCTCCGGGCGGCTTCGGATCGCTGACCGGGCCGGCGGGCTGCTTCGGCGCGTCGGGGTCCGGCAGGACGGGCTCGTCCGCGCTCATGCGAGCGCGGCGACCTTGCTCTTCGCCGCGCCGTTGCTCGGCGTGCCGTTCTTCGCCAGGTCCTCGACGATGGCGACGAATGCGCGCACCGGCGTGCCCGTCGGTCCCTTCGCCATGTACGGCGACTCGTTCTCGAGATACGCCGTGCCCGCGACGTCGAGGTGAATCCACGGCGTGTCCTCGACGAACGCCTTCAGGAACGCGCCCGCCGTTTCCGCACCGCCCGGCCGTCCGCCCGTGTTCTTCAGGTCCGCGATGTCGCTCTTGATCTGCTGGTCGAAGTCCGGATAGAGCGGCAGCGGCCAGTAGCGTTCGCCGACGTCCGCGACGACCTTCAAGAAACGCTCGACGAACGAGTCGTCGTTCGACATCGTGCCGCTCGCCGCGTGCCCGAGCGCGACGACGCAGGCGCCGGTCAGCGTCGCCGCGTCGACGATCTTCGTCGCGCCGAGCTTGCGCGCGTAACACAACGCGTCGGCGAGGATGAGCCGCCCTTCCGCGTCCGTGTTCAGCACTTCGATCGTCTTGCCGTTCATCGCGCGGAGGATGTCGCCCGGCTTCATCGCGCTCGGTCCCGGGAGATTCTCGGACGACGGCACGAGGCCGATGACGTTGATGCGAGGCTTCAGCTTGCCGATCGCCCACATCGCCGCGATCACGCCTGCGCCGCCGGACATGTCGTACTTCATCTCGTGCATGTTCTCGGGCGGCTTGAGCGAGATGCCGCCGGAGTCGAACGTGAGGCCCTTGCCGACGAGCGCGATCGTCTCGTTCGACGACGGGTTGCCCTTGTACGTGATGACGCTGAGCGTCGCCGGCTCGGAGGAGCCGCGTGAGACGCCGAGCAGCGAACCCATACCGAGGTCGCGCATCCGCGCCTCGTCGAGCACGTCGACGTCGAGCCCCGCGTCCTTCGCGAGCTCGCGCGCGCGTGCTGCGAGGTGCGTCGGGGTCATGTCGTTGCCTGGCGTGAGCGCCATGCGGCGTGCGGCGTTGACCGCTTCGCCGAGCACGCAGCCGCGCTGTACCGCCGACGCGAGCGCCGCGCCGTCGAGACGGCCGGCGAGAATCGCCACGGTTTTCGTGACGACGGGCTTGTCCGCTTCGCTGCGATAGATCGTCGTATCGAGCGTCGCCGCGATGGCGCCTTCCGCGGCGAACGATCCTGCCGACGCGGCGTCGACGCCGTCGGGCAACGCGATCGCGATCGACTCGACGCCGCGCTTGCCGAGAAAACGAACTGCAGTTCCGGCGTACTTCGCGAGCGCCGAGGGCGTCAGCTTCGCACGCTCGCCGAGCCCGACGGCGAGCACGCGTTTGAACGGCGCATCCTTCGCATGGATCAGGGACGTCTCGTTCGGCTTGCCGGCGATTTCGCCGCTCGCAAGAACGTCGGCGATGGCGCCGCCGAGCGCGCGATCGACCTCGCCTGCGACGCCGTCGACTGCGCCGCCCGCGAAGACCGGTACGACGAGCGCGCCCGTTCGCGCGGACGTCGCCGCATCGCTCGAGACATGGACCTGCATGGATTCCTCCGGAAGAACAGAAGCGGTCGTGCGACCGTGATCGACAACCTGCTCGCGTTTACTGGCGCCGTCGGCGCGTCCTGCCCGTGTCGACGGGGTCGGGGCAGGCTGTGAGCGACGTCCTTCCGCAGCCTGCGAATGCGTACGCGCGCGCCGGCGTCGACATCGACGCCGGAAATGTCGCGGTGCAGCGCTATCGCGACGTGACGTCCGGGTGGTCACATCCGGATCAGCTCGGTTCGCTCGGGGGATTCAGCGGACTCTTCCGGCTGCCCGGCGACCCGAAGCGGGCGCTCGTCGGTTCGACCGACGGCGTCGGGACGAAGATCGTGATCGCCGCTGCGCTGCGGCGGTACGACACGGTCGGCGCCGACCTCGTGAATCATTGCGTGAACGACATCCTCGTCATGAACGCCGACCCGTTGTTCTTTCTCGACTATCTCGCCGTCGGCAAGCTCGATCCCGACATCGCGGCGTCGATCGTCGCCGGTGTGCATCGCGCGTGCCGCGAGAACGCGTGCGCGCTGCTCGGCGGCGAGACGGCGGAGATGCCGGGCGTGTATCGTCCCGATCACTTCGATCTCGCCGGGACGATCGTCGGCGTCGTCGACCTCGATGCGGTGCCGGATCCGAACCGTGTGGAGTCGGGCGACGCGATCGTCGGGTTGCCCGCGGCCGGATTGCACACGAACGGTTACACGCTCGCGCGCGCGCTCATCGCGGAAGACGAGTACGGTGCGGCGTTCGGCGCGGCGACGTTCGCCGACGCGCTGCTCGCGCCGCACCCGTCGTACCTTCGAAACCGTGCGCGCGATTCGCGGCGTCGCCGAGGTAAAGTCGATGGCGCACATCACCGGCGGCGGGCTGCTCGACAACGTGCCGCGCACGCTGCCGGACGGCGTCGCGGCCGTATTCGAGCAGACGCGGTGGGACGTGCCGCCGCTGATGCGAGAGCTCGTCTCGCGCGGGAACCTCGCGCACGACGAACGCTATCGGACGCTCAACATGGGCATCGGCTACACGCTGATCCTGCCGATCACGGACGTCACCGCCGCGCTGGCGGCCGCGCCGGGCGCGCGCGTCGTCGGCTTCGTGCAGCCGCGGCGCGAAGGCGACCCGCGCGTCATCGTGCGGCCCGCGCGTACCGCCTAGCCGCGCACGTGCGCCGGGACCCGTCTCGCACGACGATCCTCGCGTCGGGTGCGGGGACGAATGCGCGGAACGTGCTCGACCGCGTACGCGACGGTGCGTTGCCGTTGCGCGTGGTCGCCGTCATCGCGAATGACCCGCGCGCCGGCGCGCTCGCCGCGGCGCGCGAACACGGCGTCGCCGCGCATGCCGTCGTCTGGGACCGCGCGAACGAGTCGCGCAGCACGTACGACGAGCGCCTCATCGAAGCGGTGTCGGCGACGGAACCCGAGCTCGTGCTGCTGCTCGGATGGATGCATGTGCTGCCGGCAACGTTCATGCAGCGGTTCCCCGAGACGGTGAACCTGCACCCGGCGCTCCTGCCGACCGATCCGCGCGACGACGTCGTCCTCGCGCCCGACGGCACGCTGATCCCCGCGCTGCGCGGCGCACACGCGCTTCGCGATGCGCTGCGCGACGGCGTGCGCTGGGTCGGCGCGACGGTGCACCGGGTTACGGCCGACACCGACCGCGGTGAGGTCCTCGCGCGCCTCCCGCTCGCCGTCGGCGACGCGACGAGCGAGGAAGCGCTGCGCGACCGCGTGCGGCCCGTCGAGTTCGCAGCGGTCGAGCAAGCGTTACGGCGCTGGTGCGGCGAACGCTGATCGCATGGACGACGACGGCCTCGTCCGGCTCACCGTTCCCGTCGGCCCCGACGATCACGTTCGCGGCCCCGACGGTGCACGCGTGACGCTCGTCGAGTACGGCGACTTCGAGTGCCCCTACTGCGGCGTCGCGTACGGCGCCGTGAAAGCGCTCGAGCAGCGGTACGGCGACCGGCTGCGCGTCGTGTTCCGCAGCTTCCCGCTCGAACAGCATCCCCACGCGCAGAAAGCGGCGGAAGCGGCGGAGTTCGCCGCGGACGCGGGCCGCTTCTGGGAGATGCACGACACGCTGTTCGAGCACCAGCGCGCGCTCGACGAATCGCACCTGCTGAAGTACGCGCACGACCTCGGCCTCGACACGAGCGCGATGGAGCGCGCGCTGCGCGACGACACCTACGCCGGAATCGTCGAGGATCAGAAAGAGGGCGCCGCCGACATTATCCCCGGCACGCCGGCGTTCTTCCTCAACGACGTGCTCTTCGAAGACGAACCGACCGAAGCAAACCTTGCGCACGCCATCGACTACCTACTCGCGCATGGGACGGTCGCCTGAAACGCGCCGCTCTCCACGACTCGACGCATCGCTGTTTTGAAACCGTCCGCGAAGTCTCGCGGACCGGCCTAACTAGCGGCCCGCAGTCAGTTTTCGCGTCGCTCGGCGCGACTGCCCGCGCGGCTTTCGCGGCAGGCCTTCATGACCGATCTTCTCGCTGCTGTTGAGGCTAACAGTGCTGTCGCGGATACGTTGAACGTCCGCTTCGATCGCCATGCCCGTGGTGTCGCGCGCGACTTCGAGATCATAGTGGCTCTGGAGGTTCATCCAGAACTGCGGGCTCGTGTCAAAGTAGCGAGCCAGGCGAAGTGCCGTCTCTGCGGTGATCGAACGCTTGCCGCGTACGATATCGCTGATACGGTTCGCCGGCACACGCAGCGCAAGCGCAAGTCCGTTCGCAGTGAGATTGTGCGGGGCCATGAAGTCCTCGGCGAGCACTTCGCCGGGATGGATAGGAGCGATAAGCATCTCAAATTCCAATTGTCGGTTGTCAGATTATCGGCCTGTCAGATTGTGGACTGGCAAAATGTCAATGGTAGTACGCATCGTTGATCCTAATCGCGTGCTGGCCTTTGCGGTCGCGCTTTAGCGCTTCGAGTCCGAAGCCGGTTCCTTTGAGGTCATTCAGCGATGTCGCGCCGTGGAGATCGACGAGGCGACGTAGCGCGACCCGCTCGAACGCTTGGAAGCGACGAACGCGTTCGCGACGGAACAGCCTCTGGCTGTCCTTGCCGGCGAACGTCCGGACCATACGTAGAGCATAGTATGCGGTACGTACGATGTCAGCTGTAGAGTTCGGTCTTTAGAACGGCAGGTTCGGGTCGGCGACCAACGTGAGCGGGTCGCAGCGTCCGAGCTCGCCGCGGCGGTCCGCGGCGGCGGCGATCATCGCGGCGTTGTCGGTGCAGAAGCGGCGTTCCGGGACGAAGGTCGCGATGCCGCGCTCCGCGCCGAGCGCGGTGAACGCGGATTGCAATGCACCGTTCGCAGCGACGCCGCCGCTGAGCACGATCGCGCTGTAGTCGCGCAAGTCGAGCGCACGCCGCACGCGGTCGATCAGCACATCGACCACCGCCGCCTGAAACGAGGCGGCCACGTCCGACGCGACGAGCGCGTTTGCCGTCGTCGCTTTCGAGGAAGTAGCGCACGGACGTCTTCAGTCCGGAGAAGCTCAAGTCCAGCGTCCCGGGATCGGGACGGTGGCGCGGAAACGCGATCGCCTGCGGGTCGCCGTCGAGCGCCAGCGCTTCGAGTGCAGGCCCGCCCGGGAACGGAAGTCCGAGCAGACGCGCCGTCTTGTCGAACGCTTCGCCTGCGGCGTCGTCGCGCGTTTTCCCGACGATGCGCAGCGCCGTCGGCGACTCGACTTCGACGAGCTGCGAGTGCCCGCCCGAGACGAGCAGCGCGAGAAACGCGTACGGCGGCGGCTCGTCGCGCTCGAGAAACGGGGCGAAGAGATGTCCGTGCAGATGGTTCACCGCGTACAGCGGCAGGCGCGGCGGCGAAGGCGAGCGCCTTGGCTGCCGCGACGCCGACGACGAGGCTTCCGATCAGGCCCGGCCCGCAGGTCACCGCGATGCCGTCGACAGCGTCGAGCGCGAGGCCGGCCCGGTCGAGCGCGTCTTCCACGGCGGCCGACAAGAGGGCCGCATGCCGCCGCGACGCGATCTCGGGGACGATCCCGCCGTACTTCGCGTGAAACTCGTCCTGATTCGTCGACACGTTCGCAAGCACGCGCACGCCGTCGCGGACGACGGCGGTTGCCGTGTCGTCGCAAGACGTCTCGATCCCGAGCAGCAGCACCGACGTTCCGACCTCCGCGGCATGGTGCGCGGTTGCGCTTCCGGTACCATAGGCGGGTGCGCGTCGAACCGCGGTATCTTGCCGTCGCCGCCTGCGGAGGAACCGCATTCCTCGACATGTACGCGACGCAGCCGCTCCTGCCGGCGCTCCGCACCGAGTTTCACACCGGCGAAGCGGCGGTCGGCGCGACGATCTCGGCGCTGACGTTTGCGTGCGCGCTCGCGGCGCCGTTCGTCGGCCCGCTGGCCGACGCGCTCGGACGCAAGCGCGTGATCGTCTCCGCGATCCTCGGCCTTGCGCTGGTGACGTTCGGTGCCGCCGGCGCGACGACGCTGCACGCACTCGTCGCGTGGCGGTTCGTGCAAGGCCTGTTCATGCCGGCCGTGTTCGCGGTGACGCTCGCATACGTGGCCGAAGAGTTCGCGCCCGGCATCGGCGGCCGCGCGATCGGCGCGTACATCACCGGCAACGTCCTCGGCGGATTCCTCGGCCGGTACCTCACGGCGATCGTCGCGGGCTGGTGGAACTGGCACGTCGCGTTCATCGTGCTCGGCACGCTGAACGTGATCGGTGGCGCGTTCGTGCTCGCGCTGCTTCCGCGCGCGCGCCATTTCACGCGACAGTCGTCCGCGCCCGACGCGATCCGCGCGGTCGGGCGGTTCCTGCGCGATCCGGTGCTGCTCGCGACGTTCGCCGTGGGCGGCAGCGTGCTGTTCACGCTCGTGACCGCGCTGACGTTCGTGACGTTTCATCTCGCCGCCCCGCCGTTCGGGCTCGACACGATCGCGCTCGGCAACGTGTTCTTCGTCTATCTCATCGCGGTCGTTGCGACGCCGCTCGCGGGTCGCGTCATCGACCGCGCCGGGCATCGTACGGCGCTCGTCCTCGGCCTCGCCGCGAGCTCGTGCGGTGCGCTGCTCACGCTGATCCCCGCCGTGCCCGCGATCGTCGCCGGGCTCGCGGTCCTGTCCACCGGCGTCTTCGCGGCGCAGGCGTCGTCGCAAGGATACATCGGGGTCGTGGCGCGCGAACGCCGCTCGACCGCGGCGTCGCTGTACATCACGATCTACTATATCGGAGGCGGACTGGGCGCGGTCGTGCCGGCGGTCGTCTGGAATCGCGGCGGCTGGCCGGCCGTCGTGGCGCTCATCGTCGCCGTGCAGGCGTGTGCGGCGATGCTCGCCGCGGTGCTGTGGACGCGGCCGAGCCCGCGTGGATTGCAAGCCGTTCCTGCCGAAACAGTATAGGAAGCAGTCGCGCGCAGCGCGTTCGAACGGAGTCGAGTCCTTTGCTCAGTGTCGCGACGGCGCCGATCGACGGTCGCCAACGGTTCGTCGCGGTCGCCGTCATCTTCATTTTGACGGCGGCGGCGTTGTCGTTGCTTCCGGCCGCGCCCGTCGTCGTGTCGGCCGCGCCGGCGTTCGTTCCGATGCTGCTCGGCATCGCGTTCGCCGCGCAGCTCGTCACCGCGTACTTGCTCATGAGCCAGTTCATCGCGAGCCGCGTGGTGGGCACGGCGTTCCTCGGCGGCGCGTATCTCGTCGGCAGCCTCTCGGTGCTCGCGTACGGCGCAACATTTCCGGGCGTCATCGGATCCGGCCCCGCGGTGAACGTGGCGCCGTGGGTGTGGATCGCGTGGCACGCCGAGTTCCCGATCGCCGTGTGCCTCGCGCTGTGGTTCGATCGCGTCAAGCGCTTCACGGCCGACGAATCGCAGTCGTTCCGGTGGCTGTGGGTGATCGTTGCAGGCGCGCTCGTGATGGTTGCCGTCCCGGCCGTGCTGTTCGTGGTGGCCGGTGACCGGCTTCCGTCGCTGATGCTGGGCACCGGCCCGCGCCCGCTGTGGCAACACGCCGAGCGCTGGATGATCATCGCGTCAATCTCGCGACGCTCGCACTCGCGGTGATGTGGACGCAGGCGCGCACGGTGCTGCACACCTGGCTGATCGTCGCGCTCGTCGCCGCCTGCCTCGACGTCCAACTTTCGCTCGCCGGCGGAACGCGTTACACGGTCGGATGGTACGCGGGACGGATGCTCGTGCTGTGTTCGTCCGCAGCCGTGCTCTACGCGTACCTGCGTCAGATGGACGCGCTGTTCGGACGGCTGCGCGACCTCTCGATGGTCGACGGTCTCACCGGGCTCGCGAACCGCCGCTATTTCGAATCTCGCCTGAACGACGAAATGCGC
This sequence comes from Vulcanimicrobiota bacterium, assembly GCA_963841685.1. Lineage (GTDB taxonomy): Bacteria > Vulcanimicrobiota > Vulcanimicrobiia > Vulcanimicrobiales > Vulcanimicrobiaceae > Vulcanimicrobium. Next base: position 223,724 of record CAWJDU010000001.1, on the reverse strand, counting down.
GCCGCACGGCGCGCGGACCGGCCGCTCGCGGTCGTCATCGCGGACGTCGACGCGTTCAAACAGTACAACGACACGTACGGACATCTTGCGGGCGACGAAGCGCTGCGTTCGGTCGCCTCCGCCCTGCGCGTGGCTGCGATGCGCGCGGGCGACGTCGTCGCGCGCTGGGGCGGCGAAGAGTTCGTCGCGTTCTTCGCGGAGACCGACCGCGAAGGTGGCTATCAAGTCGCGGAGCGTTTACGCGCCGCGGTCGCCGCGCTCGGGATACCGCACCGGCGCTCGCCGGTCCCGGCCGGCGTCGTCACGGTCAGCATCGGGCTCGCGACGCTCGCCGGGCGCGACGACGTCGACGCGCTCGTCGCGCGCGCCGATTCGGCGCTCTACCGCGCGAAGCACGCAGGCCGCAACGCGGTCGCCGTCGAGCTTGCGCCCGAGTCCGACAGCCTGACGCCGCTGCTCCACGCGCTCGCCGTCGAGAGCTGTCCCGACGCCTGAGCGCGCTTCAGTCTTTTGAGGCGACGCGCGCCGCGAGCTCGTCGGCGAATGCGTCCACGGTCACCGTGCGCTTCTCCTCGACGCCGCGTTCGTTGACGTTGACCGTCCCCTCTTCGGCTTCGCGCTTCCCGATGACGAGGATGTACGGAACCTTCTGTGTTTTCCAGTGACGGATCTTGTAACCGAGCTTTTCGTTCGAAGCGTCGGCGTCGACGCGGAAGCCGCGCTCGCGTAAACGATCGCGCACGGCGTACGCGACGTCCAACTGCTGTTCCGAGATCGGCACGACGACGGCTTGCGACGCCGCGAGCCACGCCGGAAAATTGCCGGCGAAATGCTCGATGAGCACTCCGAAGAAACGCTCCATCGAGCCCGCGAGCGCGCGGTGGATCATGACCGGGCGGTGATCGGCGCCGTCCGGCCCGCGATATTTCAGTCCGAACCGTTCGGGCAGCACAAAGTCGACCTGCACGGTGCCCAGCTGCCATTTGCGGCCGATCGCGTCGCGTAAGTTGATGTCGAGCTTCGGTCCATAGAACGCGCCGCCGCCCTCGTCGATGCCGTACGGCAAATCATGCGATTCGAGTGCGCGCCGGATCGCGTCCTCGGCAATCTCGTCCGTGGGGCCGCGCTGCTCGCGCGTGCTGAGAAAATACTCGAAACCGCTGAAGCGAAATGCGTTCATCAGGCGCAGCGCTTCGTCGAGCGTCTGCTCGAACTCGCCCTGGAGCTGTTCCGGCGTGCAGAAGAGGTGCGCGTCGTCCTGCGTGAAGCCGCGTACGCGCGTCAGCCCGTGCAACGTACCGCTCAGCTCGAAGCGGTACACCGTGCCGAACTCGCTGTAGCGCAGCGGAAGATCGCGATAGGACCGCAGCTCGTTCGCGTAGATCAGAATGTGGCCGGGGCAGTTCATCGGTTTGAGCCGAAAACGCTGTCCCTCGACCTCGATCGGGCCGAACATCGACTCCGCAAAGTTGTCGAGGTGGCCCGACGTGGCGTACAGATTTTCGTGCACGACGTGCGGCGTGACGACCGGCAGGTACCCGCGCTCGCGCAGACCTTCACGGATGAAGTCTTCGACGATGCCGCGCATCACCGCGCCCTTGGGATGCCAGAAGATCAATCCGCCGCCCGCGAGCTCGTCGACATGAAAGAGGTCGAGGTCCGTGCCGAGCTTGCGGTGATCGCGCTTCGCCGCTTCCTCGAGGAACGCGTGATAATCGTCCAGCTCTTGCTGCGTCGGGAACGCCGTGCCGTAGATCCGCTGCAGCATCGGGTTCTCCGACTTGCCGCGCCAATACGCGCCCGCCACGGACTCGAGCTCGAGCGCGCCGATGGCGCCCGTGGAGTCGGCATGTCCGCCGCGGCACAGGTCCGTGAAGTCGCCGATCGTGTAGAGCGTGATCGGTTCGCCTTCCGGGATGTCGCGCGCGATCTCGACCTTGTAGGGATTGTCGCGGAACCGCTCGATCGCTTCCTCGCGCGACACGCGCCGCCCGGTCATGGGGTAGTCGGCTTGCACGATCTCCCGCATGCGTGCTTGCAGACGCTCGAGGTCCTCCGGCGTGAACGGCTCGGCGCGGTCGAAGTCGTAGTAGAACCCGTTCTCGATCGCCGGGCCGATCGTCGGCTTCGCGTCCGGGAACAGGTCCTGCACCGCGTACGCGAGCACGTGCGCCGCCGTGTGGCGCAACTGGGCGATGTCGACGGCGGATGCCGGATGCGTCGAGGTCGTCACGGCGCGTCTCTTCGCCGCGCGCGTTCGGCGAGCCTCACGGGGGCGTGAGCCGTGACGAAATCAGCGGGGTTCGCTACCATCGCCCGATGATCGCAGCGACCGACCACGAGCGTCACGGCGGCAGCACGCAGACGATCCGCGATCTCGTGCTCGGGATGGCCGACGGCCTGACGGTGCCGTTTGCGCTCGCGGCCGGCGTCACGGGCGCCGTCGCGGCGAGCGGCGTCGTCGTCACCGCCGGGCTGGCCGAGATCGTCGCAGGCGCCATCTCGATGGGCTTGGGCGGCTACTTGGCCGCGCGCAGCGAGGCCGCGCACTACGCGAAAGAGTACGCGCGCGAGCTGCGGGAAACCGAAGAGATCCCGAACGAAGAGAAGGCCGAGGTCGCGCAGATCCTCTTCACCTACGGCGTGCGCGAGCCGGTGCTGACGCGCGTCGTGAACGAGATCGCGAGCGATCGCCAGCAGTGGGTCGAGTTCATGATGCGCAACGAGCTCGGCCTCGAACGCCCCGATGAACGCGCGGCACCGCGCAGCGCCGCGCTCGTCGGCGGCGGCTACGTGGTCGGCGGCATCTTCCCGCTCGCGCCGTACGTGTTCATCGGGAACGCGCACGAAGCGCTGTTGTGGTCGATCGCCTTCACGAGCATCGCGCTTTTCGCGTTCGGCGCGGTGCGCGCGCGCGTGCTCGCGACGCCGGTGTTGCTGGGCTCGGTCACGACCTGGTTCATCGGGGCGATCGCCGCCGGCGCCGCCTACGGCCTCGCGCGACTCGTCAACCACGCCTTGTAAAAAAAGGGTCCTTCGATCGGCGAATCCAACGGCGAAGCAACGATATTCTGCGGGAGGAAATCGATGTTCAAGCGCCTTTTGCAAAGCGGCGGCTTCGTCGTTGCCGTCGCGCTGTCCGCGTGTGGTGGCGGCGGAGGCGGCGGTTCGTCGCCGAGCGTTGGCGGCGGTGGTGCGCCGGCATCCGTCTCCGGCGACATGGTCGCGTACCAAGCGAATCGGGGCTGGAACTATCAAGGCACCATACAGGGCCAGCAGTACACGATCTCGGTGTACGCAGATCCTGTACAAAACGGCGTCGATCCGTTGGTTGGTTTCGCTGTCGGCGGTTTCGTACCGAACGCGTTCAGCGGGTCAAAGCTGGGCAGTGTCGGCGTACAAAACACCGGGAGCGGTTACGCCGCGGTGTCGTACGTGATTCTGAACAGCGACGGAACGATCTACGCGAACGGTGCGATTCCGGGTTCGCCCACCCTCGTCGCATCCACGCTGACGCAAGGACAGCAAATTCAAACCTATCCGGGCGCGACCGCGACGGTTCAAACCGTTGGCCCTGTGCCGGGCGCCGCCGCGTGCCCCACGGCGGCTACCGGTGCGACGGTCGCCTACACGTACGCCGGCCAGGCATACTCGGTATCGTACGTCCCGGGTTGCGGGATCACGCAGTACGTCGGGAACCACGGCGAAGTATTCACGCTCATCTCGGTCGGCAGCTATCCGCAGCTCGGACTGCAGAGCGTCCGCCGCATGGATACATTGACGACCCTCGATACGGTCGCAAGCGCGGCGCGCGTGCTCTTGCAACATCAGCTCTGGCAGCCGTTCAAACGCTGATGAACGCAAAAGAATGGAACCACCTCGTGGCGGCGACCGCATTTGCGATCGCGTGTGCGGTAATGCCCGGGAGGGACGTTCGACGAATGAACGCGGCCTCGCGATTTCCGCGAGGCCGTGTGTACATGGTGGGCGGCACAAGGATTGAACTTGTGACCTCTACAGTGTCAATGTAGCGCTCTCCCACTGAGCTAGCCGCCCGTCCAAGGAGCGAGTGTAGCCGATGCGGGGTGGGCTCGTCAAACCCCCTTCGTCGGTGTCTGAGTTTGGGGCTACGAGGCGGGGCGGCGTCGGAGCGCGCCGCCGAGACCGCCGGGGACGAACAGCACGAGCACGATGAAGAGGACGCCGAGCAAGAACAGCGGCTCGGAGAGCGGTACGCGGAGCGCGCCCGGGAGCGTCTGAACGGCGTTCGTGTTCGCGAGCGCGACCAGGCGGAAGTCGAGGTACTCGTACACGATGCCGCCGAGCACCGCGCCCCACAGCGTGCCGACGCCGCCGAGGACGACCATGACGAGCAGCGCGAGCGTGAAGTCGGCGGTCGTGACCTGTGGGTTTGCGCCGCCTTGGAGCAGCAAGTAGACCACGCCGGTCGCGGATGCGAGAAATGCGGACAGCACGAACGCGCCGAGCTTGTAGAGATACGGGTTGAGTCCGAGGACGTTCACGCGGCGTTCGTTCTCGCGGATCGCTTGCCACACGCGCCCGGGCGGCGAGTTGACCGCGCGCCACGCGATCGCGTAGACGACGATCAGCAGCGCGAGCGCGATCCAGTAGAGGTTGCGCGTGTTCGCGACGCCGACCAGAAATGCGGGCAGCGTGTCGCCGCCCAGTGCAAGGCCTTCCTCGCCGCCCGTCAGCCCGAGCGGGTTTTGCAGCACGAGGATCGAGCCGGCTTGCGCGAACGCGAGCGTTACCATCGCGAACGGGATGTCGCGCATGCGCAGCGAGATCGCGCCGAACACCAGCGGGAGAAGAAGCGACACGCCCGCCGTGAGCCCGATCGCGGCGGGAAGAGACCAGTGCCAGCGCGTCACCGCGACCGCCGTGACGTACACGCCGGTCGCGAAGTACAGCGCGTGTCCGAACGAGAGCAGGCCGACGTATCCGAACACGAGATCGTACGTCAACGCGAGCGCGCCGAACACGAAGCACAGGCCGAGGAGGTTCAGCGTTCCGGGCGCATTGAGCGCATCGCCGAAGACGCCCGGGATCGTCATGCCGATCCACGGCAGCGCGATGAGAACGGCAATGCCGACAACGAGCGCAGGCGTCCGCACGCGCGGGTTCACGTCGAGGCCCCCGCGAAACCGCCGGGGCGCACGAGCAGCACGATCGCGAGCAGCAGAACGACGGAGAAGTCGCCGACGCCCGTTGCTCCGTAGTAGTTCAGGAACTGCTGCATCACGCCGACGACGATCGCGGCGATCGCCGAGCCCGTCACCGAGCCGAGGCCGCCGATGATCACGACGATGAACGCGAAGATCAGCATCGACGTGCCGCGCCCGGGATCGATCGTGCCGTAGTAGGTTCCTGCCAGCATGCCCGCGAGGCCGGCCGCCATTCCGCCGATCGCGAACACCAGCGTGAACGCGCGCTGCACGTCGATGCCGAGCGCCTGCACCATCGCCCGGTTCTCGACGCCGGCGCGCACGATGAGCCCGAAGCGCGTACGCTGCAAGAAGAAGATCAAGACGAGGTACACGATGAGCGCGCTGGCGATGACGAGCGGCCGGGTGTTCGGGATGTTGCTGCTGCCGACGGCGATCGTGTTCGTCATCCAGACCGGCAGGTTCAGCTGTTGCGGGTCGCTGCCGAACGCGCCTTGCACGAGCGCGATGGTCGCGAGCGCGAGTCCGACCGTCACGAGCACCTGGCCGACATGCCGCGCGTAGAGCGGACGGATCAGTACGATCTCCGTGAGCGCCGCGAACACGCCGCCGACGACGATCGCAACGACGACCGCGACGACCCATTGCACACCGGGCGCCGTGGACGGCAGCGCGCGCGCGGCGCTCCAGCCGGCATACGACGCGACCGTGAAGAACGCGCCATGCGCGAAGTTCAGCACGCGCATCAAGCCCCAGATCAGCGAGAGACCTGCGGCGATCAAGAAGTACAGCGCGCCCAGTCCGAGGCCGGTGATGAGCAGCAGCGCGAACGTCGTCACGATCGGTGGCTCCCCGCGGCCGCGAGACCCAAGTGCCGGCGCGCGAGCGCCGGATCGCCGATCAGCTGATCCACGTCGCCGGTGAACGAGACGCGTCCCTGGTCCAGCACGACGACGTCGCGCACGAGTGCATGCGCGACGCTGAGGTTCTGCTCGACGAGGAGGATCGTCGTCGCTTCGGCCGCGCGGCGCAGCGCGTCCACGACGTGCCGCACGACGAGCGGCGCGAGACCCTTCGTCGGCTCGTCGACGAGCAGGATACGGTTGTCCGCGTTGAGCAGCGCCCGCGCCAGCGCGACCATCTGCTGCTGTCCTCCCGAGAGCGTCCCCGCCTTCTGCGCGGCGCGCTGCTCGAGCTCCGGAAACAGCTCGTACACGACGTCGTACCGGTGCGGTGTGCCGTCGCGCTCCGCCAGCCGCAGATTCTCCTCAACGGTGAGTCCGGCGAACACGTCGCGATCCTCGGGCACGTAGGCGACGCCGCGGCGCACGATGTCGTGCACGGACAGTCGCGTCGTCTCCTCGCCGCCCAGCTGGACGCTTCCCGTACGCGACACGAGCCCGAGGATGCCGCGCAGCGTCGTCGTCTTTCCGACGCCGTTGCGGCCGAGCAGTCCCGTGATCCCGCCGCGCCGCACGCTGAACGATACGCCTTGTAAGATGTGCGCCTCGCCGATCCGTACGTTGAGATCGCGCACGTCGAGCAGCGCTCCCTCGTTCACAGCGGATCTCCGAGATACGCCGACTGCACGGTCTCGTTCGCGATGATGCGCTCCGGCGTGTCGATCGCGAGCAGCGAGCCGTGATGCATCACGGCCATGCGGTCGGCCAAGTCCATGACGAGGTCCATGCGGTGCTCGACCATCAGCACTGTCTTGCCGCGGTCGCGGTGGATGCTGCGAATCAGCGACATCATCTCCGGCACGTCCTCGACGGCGATGCCGGCCGTCGGCTCATCGAGCAGCACGACGTGCGGATCGCCGCAGATCAGCAGCGCGAGATCGAGCTTGCGTTTCTCGCCATGCGACAACGACGCGGCCTTGACGTGGGCGCGCGCGTGGAGTCCGACGGCGCGCAGCGCTTCGTGCGCGCGGTCGATCGCGGCGCGCTGCGAATCCGCGAGCACCCAGAGCCGGTCGGAGCCGCCCAGATACGCTTGCGCCGCGAGACGCGCGTTCTCGAGTGCGGTGAGCTCGGAGAAGATCGTCGACGTCTGGAACGTGCGTCCGAGGCCGAGACGCGCGCGCGCGTACGGCGGCGCGTGCGTCACCTCGGTCCCGCGGAGCATGATGCGGCCCGCGGTCGGACGCGTCACGCCGGAGAGCAGGTTGAACAACGTCGTCTTCCCGGCGCCGTTCGGTCCGATGATGACGAGAAACTCACCGTCCGCAACGTCGAGCGTGACGTCGTCCACGATCACGGCGCCGCGAATCCGAAGCCCGAGCCCGACCGTGCTCAATACGGGGTTCATGGACGAATGCGTGTCAGCGGTGATCGCCGCCCGTGGTCGTCAAAGCGATCGCCGCCGTCGTTGTCACCCTGAGCCTGTCGAAGGGTGAGAGCGCATCGCGCCTTTCGTGCGAGATGCTCTCTCATGCTTCGACGAGCTCAGCATGACTTCGTGCTCCGAACGACCGATCGCTATTTGAACGTCTTCACCGGCGGCGCGACTGCTTGATACGGGATCGTCCGCAGGAGCTGCGGCTCGAGCGACGTCCCTTTGCCGGCGAGCTTCGCCACGAACATCGGCTGCAGCATCGCGTGGTCCGCTGCGCGGATGATCTGACGGCCCTTCGGCGCGTCGAACGACCAGTTCTCGAGCGCGGAGATCATCTTGCCGACGTCGTCGCCGTCGGCTTTCTCCACCGCGTGCACGATCATCTCGGCCGCGACGAAACCGTCGGGATCGAACAGGTCAGGGACCTTCCCCTGCTTCTTGAGCGCGGCGATGAGCGCGTCGTTGACCTTGTTCTTCGGCGCTTGGTAGAAATAGTGCGAGAGGAACGAGATTTTCGAACCGGCCGCGCCGAGCGTCGCGTACGACGAGCGCTGATCGAGGCCCGTCACGACGTGCGACGTCGCGAATACGTTGGCGTCGTCGAGCGACTTCCACATCGCGGGCGCCGTCGTTCCCGCCCACGCGACGAACAGCAGCTCGGGATGCGCGTCCTTGATCTTCTGCGCGAACGGGGCAAAGTCGTTCGCCGAGAGTGGTGCGAGCACGCTCGACACGTCGCCGCCCGCGTTGCCGAGCACCGTACGCACCGCGCCGACGTTGGCCTGTCCGAACGCGGAGTCTTGCGCGAACACGAGGACGTGCTTGCCGCGCATGTTCGAGCCGACGATCGTTCCGGCGGTGAGGACGTCCTGATACGTCTGGCGGCCCGAGCGGAACGTGTTGCGGTTCATGCCGGTGAGCGCGTCGGTCGCGGCGGGGCCGGAGATGAACAGCACGTTGTTCTCTTTCGCGAGCGGTCCCAACTGGAGTGCGACGCCCGAGGCCGTCGAGCCGGCGATGATCTTGTCGCCTTGGCCGATCAGCTCTTTCGCCGCAGCGACCGCCTTCGAGGCATCGCCGGCATCGTCGCGCTCGGTCACGTTGATTTTGTGACCGCCGGCCATGCCCGTTCCGTGCGTCGCATAATCGAGCCCGGCCGCGAATCCCTCGGCGTACTGCGCGCCGTAGCTCGCGAGCAGCCCGGTCTTGGAATAGATGAGCGCGACGTTCACGGGCGCTTTCGCAGGCCCGGCGGCCTGCGCCGCGGTGCTGCCGCCGAGCGCGACGAGCTCGACGATCAACGCCGCGGCGGCCAGCGTTGCGAGCAGCTGACGTATTCTCAAGCCTGTTCTCCCGTACGAAGTCCGGGCCTGGACAATGCCGTCGAGGTCCGCTTGCCGTCGATACACCCGAGCGACCGCAATCTCTTGCCGCCACACGACCGGACGCCGGCGCCACCCGACGCCGGCCCGATCTCGGTGATCAGCCCTTTTGCTGCTTGACCGGCATCTCTCGGCGGTTCAGGACGAGGATGCGATCCGCGTGCCGCGCGCCGAGGAGCTTCTGGTCGTAGAAGACCTTGACCAGCATGCCCGAGTGCAAGGACCTCATCTGATACGTGGACTTTCCGTCCGAGGAGAAGACCTGATCGAAGTGCGGCACGAGGAGGAACCCGAGCTCCTGGCCTGTCTTGTCGTCCTTGACCTTGATGTTCGAGGAAGACACGTGGACGAGCGTGCCCTCGACCCACGCGGAACCGACCTTCGCCTGCGCGGCGGAAGGCGCGCCGAACATCATCATACTGAGCGGCAGCGCCATGAGGCCGGCTGCCATGAGAAGAGTACGCATGCCCGCCTGTTACCCGTCACGCGGCCTTTTTGCGGCCGTTCGCTCGCTTGCGTGAACGCTTCGCGCGCTCTTCGTGGAGCGACTTCTCGAGCGCGTGCGCGATCGGTACGTTCTCGCCTTCGATGATGCGCTCGATCATCGCGACGACCGCGTGTTCGTGCGGATCGAGCGCGTGCGCGGACGCGCGCGACACCGCTTTCTCGACGAGCTGCAGCGCGCCGTTCGCGACGAAGTGGTCGACCACGCCGGGATAAACGTACGACTTCTTGCACACCGCCGGCGTGTTGCCGAGGTGCTCGGCGACGTTCTTGATCGCCTCGGTGACGAACCTCTTGCGCTCGGTCTGCGAGTGCTCGGCGGCGTCGACGGCTGCGAGCTCGAGCGCGCACATCATCGTCGCTTCCCACGTTCGGAAGTCTTTCGCCGTGAAGTCGCCGCCGCTGATGGCGCGCAGATATTCGTTGACATCGTCGGAGTGCACGGGACGCGCCGTGCCGTCGTCGTCGAGGTACTCGAACAGCTGCCGTCCGGGGAGCTCCGCGGACCGCTTGATGATGCGCGCGAGCCGCTTGTCGCGTACGATCATGTCGTGCTCTTTGCCGCTCTTGCCGCGAAAGTGGAACCGCACGCTCGAGCCGCGGACGTCGACGTGCTCGTCGCGCAGCGTCGTGAGTCCGTACGAGTCGTTCTCGCGCGCGTACTCCTCGTTGCCGACGCGGATTGCGGTGCGTTCCATGAGCGAGACCAGCGTCGCGAGGACTTTCTCCCGCGGCATGCCCGGCAGTGCCATGTCGCGCGCGATCGTTTCGCGTATCGCAGGCAGCGCCTTCGCGAACTCCAGCATCCGGTCGAACTTGTTCTCGTCGCGTACCGCACGCCAGCGCTTGTGGTAGCGGTACTGCTTGCGCCCGCGCGCGTCGCGGCCCGTCGCCTGGAGATGACCGTCCGCGATCGGACAGATCCAGACGTCGGTGTATGCCGGCGGAATCGCGAGCGCTTTGATCCGCGCGATCTGCGACTTGTCCCTGATCGGCGAACCGTCGGGCGCGACGAACGTGAAGCTCTTCCCGCGCTTCACGCGACGAATGCCTGGCGCGGCATCCGTCGTGTAGCGCAGGCCCGCCGCTTTCGCAGCCTGCGGAGCATCCGTCGCGATCATGCTTCGCGCTTCTACCCCGCCGTAGTAGCAGGCAGGCCTCGACGCGGTTGACAGGGGGCACCCCGCTCGGGGAGAATACGCGGGTTCGCCGATCGGATGGACGTGGGCGCGTAGCTCAGTGGGAGAGCATCCGCTTCACACGCGGGGGGTCGTTGGTTCAATCCCAACCGTGCCCACCATGCCGATATGGCGCTGTAGCTCAGTTGGTTAGAGCGCCGCCCTGTCACGGCGGAGGTCGAGGGTTCGAGCCCCTTCAGCGTCGCCACTTCGGAGAGCCTCGAGCAGACCGCTCGGGGCTCTTTTGCGATGTGCTACCATCGCGCCATGATCGCAGTTCGCACCATTTGCGCGAGCATTGCCGCGCTCGCGTTCGTGCCGGTCGCCGCGGGCGCGCAGATCGTGCCGCCGCCCGGCGTTACGGTCGTCCGGCACGTCCAGGCCGGCGGCGCGCAAGTCTACAGCTGCAAGCAGCAACCCGACGGGACGTACGCGTGGACGCTCGTCGGCCCGAAGGCCGTTCTCGTGAACGACGACGGAACCGACTTCGGTACGCACACCACGGGCCCGCGCTGGACGGCGGTCGACGGCAGCTCGATCGTCGCCGAGGGCGCGAATCCGGTCGCGCGGCTCGCGCGGCCGAACGCCGTCCCGGCGCTCGTCCTGCGCGTGGCGGCGGCGGGCGGCAGCGGTGTTCTGAGCGACGTGCGATTCGTCGTGCGCGACGATACGGAAGGCGGCGTGGCTCCCGCGACCGGCTGCGATGCAGCGCATGCCGGCGCAACCGTTGCCAGCCACTACAGCGCAACGTACACGTTCTACCGCTGACCGGCCGGGTGGCCGCCATCGTCGTCGATCACGTGACGAAGCGGTATCCGAACGGGACGGTCGCCCTCGACGATGTGGATCTCGAGATCGGTGATCGCGAGTTCGTCGCCGTCGTCGGTCCGAGCGGCTGCGGAAAGAGCACGATGCTGCGCATCATGGCTGGGCTCGACGTTGCAACGTCAGGCCGCGTCGACGTCGGCGCTCGCGCGCTGCGCGCCGGCGAGCTGCCGAGCGCGACCGTGTTCCAGGAAGCCTCGCTGTTTCCGTGGATGCGCGTCGGCGCAAACATCGCCTTTGCGTTCGACTCGCTCGGCGTTCCGCGCGAGCACGTGCGCGCTCGCGTGCGCGACGTGCTCGCGCTCGTCGGCCTCGACGCGTACGAGCGCGCGTGGCCGCATCGAGCTCTCCGGCGGAATGAAGCAGCGCGCGGCGGTCGCCCGCGCGTTCGTCACGGACCCGCCGGTGCTGTTCATGGACGAGCCGTTCGGCGCGCTGGACGAGCAGACGCGCGTCGGGCTCGCGAACGAGCTGATGCGACTGTGGGAGCGGTCGCCGAAGACCGTCGTGTTCGTGACGCACGGCATCGAAGAGGCGGTCACGCTGGCGGACCGCGTCGTCGTGCTCAGTGCGCGCCCCGGCCGCGTCAAAGAGATCGTGCCGATCGACTTCCCGCGGCCACGTGATGCGATCGCGATTCGAGGCGAGCCGCGATTCGGCGAGCACGTCGTCCACATCTGGAACCTGCTGCGATGAACGCGCGGCGATGGCTTGCGATCGGAGCGCCGCTCTCGCTCGTGCTGCTGTGGCAGATCGCGGTGTCGACGCGGTTCTTGAATCCGGGACTGTTCCCGCCGCCGAGCGCGATCGCCGCGAATTTCGCCGCATACGCCGCGAGCGGCGAGCTCGCGACGAACGCGTACTGGACGGTGTCGCGGCTGATCGTCGGTCTGATCCTCGGCGGCGTGCCCGGCACGCTGATCGGCCTCGCGATGGGCATGAACGGCTGGGTTCGCGCGTACTTCCGACCCGTGATCGCGCTGCTGTACCCGATCCCGAAGATCGCGATTCTGCCGCTGTTCTACTTCATCTTCGGAACCGGAGAAGCGGCGAAGTGGGCCGCGATCGCGGTCGGCGTGTTCTTCCTGATGGTCATCAACACCGAGGCCGGCGTGCGGCAGATCGAGACGATCTACCTCGACGTCGCGCGCGCGTACCGCATCCGGCCGGCGTCCTTTTTCTTCCGCGTGCTGCTGCCGGGAGCGCTGCCGAACATCTACGCCGGGCTCAAGCTGAGCATCGGTATCGGCATCGTGCTCGCCGTCGCGGCGGAGTATCAGCTCACGCGCGTCGGCCTCGGTTTCGCGATCTTCAACGCGCAGCAGCTGCTCGACGTCGAGCGGCTCTACGCGGCGCTGGTCGCCGTGTCTCTGCTTGGGTTCGGCCTCACCGCGACCGTCGACGCGCTCGAATACGTCGTGATGCCGTGGCGGCGGGCGCCGCGGTCGTGAACGGCGCCGCGCAACTGCCCCATGCCGGGAGGGCCGGCACCGGACCCGCCGAACCCGGGTTGGTCGCGCCGAGATAGCTCAGTTGGTAGAGCACAGGTCTGAAAAACCTGGTGTCGGGAGTTCGATTCGCCCTCTCGGCACCATGTAGAAGCTCGTCCGGCACACTGCCGGGCGGGCTTCGTCGTCTCAAACGAATCGAAGTTATCAGCGCTACGCGCCAGGTGTGACGCTCAGCGGAATTGGGACCGTCGATGACGTCCCGTCCGCGCGGCTTGCGACGAGCGAAATCATCACGGAGCCCCTGTGACGGGTAGCCCGCAGTTAGGCCACGGATAAGGGCGGAGGTGCGATGATTTTGAGCTCGCGCACGAACTCCTCGGGCGTACGGTTCTGTAAGGCGCGGTGCGGCCGACGCGAGTTGTAGTCGAGGCGCCATTCTTCAATGAGTGCCCGCGCTTCAGCGAGCGTCGTGAAGTCATGTTCGTTCAGGCACTCGTCGCGGAACCGGCCGTTGAAGCTCTCGACGTACGCGTTTTGCGTCGGTTTGCCGGGTTGGATGAAATGCAACCGAACTCGCCGATCGCGAGCCCACAAAAGCATCGCCAGGCTCGTCAGTTCCGTCCCGTTGTCGAGCACGATTGTTTCAGGATAGCCTCGGACGCCGGCGATCGCATCGAGCGTTCGGACGACGCGCGGGCCGGAGAGCGACGTGTCCACCTCGATCGCAAGGCACTCTCGGGAGAAGTCGTCGACGATGTTCAGCGTCCTGATTCGGCGACCCGAGCTGAGCGTGTCGTGCACGAAATCGAGCGACCACCGCTGGTTGAGGCCGCTCACGATCGGAGCGGGCGTACCTCGCCCGAGCGCTACGCGCCGGCGAATGCGCTTGCGGACTTGCAGATTCGCCTCGCGGTAGATCCGCAGAACGCGCTTGATATTCACGACGACACCGTCGCGCCGGAGCAATACTGCGAGACGCCGAAAGCCAAAGCGCCGGCGCTCCGCCGCGAGCTCTTCGAGCCGGGCGCGCAAGGGACCGTCGTTGTTCGCGATTCGGACATAGCGAATCATCCGTCGAGCGGCGCCGACGTATCGGCACGCTTGACGTTCGGAGATGTCGAGCTGGGTGCGAGCCGCCTGCACGACTCGACGCTTCTGCGCAGGCGTTAGAAGTTTCCCGAAGCCGCGATCTTGAGCGTGTCGATGTGCAGCACTTGGTCGGCGACGATGCGCTTCAGACGGCGGTTCTCGTCCTCGAGCGCGCGCATCTTGGCGACGTCGCTGACTTCCATGCCGCCGAACTTCGCTTCCACTTGTAGAACATCGTCTCGCTGATGCCGTGTCGGCGGCAGACGTCCTTGGTCGCCTGGCCGGTCTCGTGTTCTTTCAGAATGCCGACGATTTGGGCTTCGGTGAACCGGGATTTTCTCACGGAGCGGTCTCCCTTGAGGCGTTGCCTCCGGATTCCGCACTTATCATTGGGCTACTTCTCAGGGCACCCGTCATTCGCCCAAAAGGGCTACCATTGGCGTCACATCGTAGAGCAGCACGAGGCCAACATCGCGAGGTTCGGCGCCCAAATGGTTCACAACGAGGAAAATTTGATCCAATTACCTGCCAACGTGCATTACGAGATCAACGCAATGTACCATAGTTTTAACATCCGACAGGCAATCAGCCAAATGAGCTTCGGACAGCAATATGCCGAAGGCTTAAAGGTGCTTCAGGACCTCGATCAAATTCCGTATTAGACAGGACCTTGCTGCGGCAAGACCTTGAGGAAGTCGGCCATGACATTCTTTAAGCGCGCGAGAGGACGCTGCTTTGAACGATGACGGGGTCATCGGGCTGCTTCAGAAGTTCGTCGATGCGGCCGCCGAAATGGGCCGGTTTCAAGCGGCGAATGACGCGGACCGTCTCGAATTTCAAGATGCATCGACTCGATTGAATGCGGCACATGAGGAACTCGTTGCGCGCGGAGCACAGTCGGCGCTCATCGACTTGCTCAGCAGCCAGGACGCTTACGTGCGACTATACGCGGCTAAGATGCTACTCTTAAGTGATGAGCGGCGTGCACTTGCAGTTCTGGAGGAATTGCGCCGAGCGGACGCGCCGATCAACGTTGCCGCTAACGCACGTCTATTCATCCTGCATTGGCAGCGCGGATGGCTCTTTCTCCGCCCGCCTGATTGGGCGGCGGAACGGTCGGCCGTGGATGAAAACGGTTGAGCTGCGATCAACTTTGTGCGAGTGGCGTTGCCCCACTTGGTATCCGGATCTTAAGTAGAGCTGATTACGCTACTTGGAGGTGGTCCTGAGCGAACTCGTTCGGGGTCAGGTGGCCCAGCGATTTGTGCGGCCGGCGCGCATTGTAGTCCTCGCGCCAAGCCTCGATCGTCCGCCCCGCTTCAGCGAGTGTCACGAAGACGTGCGCGTTGAGGCATTCGTGACGGAACCGGCCGTTGAAGCTCTCGATGAAAGCATTCTGCGTCGGTTTCCCGGGCGCGATGTAATGCAAGCGTACTCGATGCGAAGCCGCCCATGCAAGCATCGCTAAACTGGTCATCTCGGTGCCATTGTCCATCACGATGGTCTTTAGGTATCCGCGCTCGGTGGCGATGCGATCCAGTACGCCCGTCATCCGCATGCCACTTATTGAGGTGTCCACTTCGATCGCCAGCGACTCCCGGCTGAAGTCGTCGACGACCGTGAGCGCGCGGATTCGACGGGCGCTCTGCAGCGTGTCATGCACGAAGTCCAGCGACCAACGCTCGTTCACCGCCGCGGTCCCGACCGGCGGCTCGCCGCGGCCGAATGCGACCCGTTGCTTCGTGCGCTCGCGGACTTGCAGATTCGCCGACTGGTACACGCGGAACACTCGCTTGTGGTTCGCCACAACACCGTCGCGCCGAAGCATCACGCCGAGGGGACGATACCGAAAGTGTCGCCGCTCAGCCGCGAGTTCATACAGCCGTTCGAGCAGCGGTCCGTCGTCGAGCCGTCGCAAGACGCGCCGAAACGTCTTTCGAATGCAAGTTGCGACGGCACACGCTTTCGTTTGGCTCAGCCCGATCTGTTCCATCACCGCCCGAGCAGCTCGTCGCCGCTGCGTGGGCGTCGGAAGTTTCCCGAGGCGATTAATGTCAGCGCGTCGATCTCGAGCGCAGAATCGGCCAGCAGCCGCTTTAGCCGGCGGTTTTCATCTTCGAGGCCGCGCATCTTCGCGACGTCGCTGACCTCAAGGTCGCCGAACTTAGACTTCCATTTGTAGAACGTCGCTGGGCTGATGGCGTGCTTGCGGCACAGATCGGGCGTTTCGCGCCGGCCTCGGACTCTTTGAGCACACCGACGATCTGCTGCTCAGCGGGAGTAGCGGTGGTAACGGAGGAAACGGAGGCGGCGCTACGCCACTATGAGGCGCAAGAATGTCAGAATGCCCAGATGACTACTGAACGAGAATATGACGGCGAGCGTGTGTTGTTTCCGCTCGAACAAGACGAATTCGGTTGGCCGCCGAGCTCAGGGGAGTGGCTCTGGTGTAAGCGCCTCTCTGATGACTCGTACGCAGTCGATAACATCCCAATTTACGCGACCGGCATAGCGATTACGGACGTGATTGAAGCAAACAGAGTCGACAATATTCTGCAGTTCGTTCGCATAATCTCAGCATCGCACCACGGGACTGTTCGACTGATGTTTTCGGAAGGTGTATCGTTCCAGGACTCTGCGGTTCGTGATATCTGGAATGCGCTATTGCAGAGTGGCTGTGCATATGAGGGACTCGACAGCGGACCACTCTGCGCGCTCGATGTACCGTCCGCGGGCAGCTACGACATCATCCGCGACCTGTTGCAGCGCGGTGAAGCGCGCGGCCTTTGGGAGTACGAAGAGGGAAAGATCCCAACGTAAGGTCGGTGCGTTGACCAGACGTACAACACGTCGGGCTCGTGCTCTTGGTTGTCGCGGCCGTCGGTCGATGCTTCACATGTGAACCGCGCTTCGTGAAATGGTCGCGCCCTGACGCGCTGGTACACCCAGAGGCTGATGTGTTCGCTTACCTGCTGAACGTGACCAGGCCCGATCGGCCGAGTAAGTCAGAGTCGCGTAGTGGAACGTCGAGCGAAGACATCATACGGGATATCGAAAGCGTCGCGAAAATCCTTGCAGCAGGCGCAGCATGGACAAAGACGATGAAATTATTGAAGGGACGAGAAGTGGTGTGGACATTAGGGTCGTCGTGAGAAGCCGCAAAATACGTACGGCGTATCCCACAAATCAGCCGCGGAACCCCAAGTAGCCTAAATGTTACGACGAAGCTCGAAGGTTTGAGTTTGTGGAACGGCGCTTTGCGATCATTGAGCCGCTGCTCGTCCAGCTTCGAGGCGGGGTTCGCCTCGAAGGTTCGCTCGCGCGTCATTTTCAACATTACGTTGATCACGGTGAATACGGGCTAGCGCTCGATCAGCTCGGAGTCGGGTTGTATAATGATGGTCGCGAGCCGAGCGAGGGGGACCTTTCGCTATTCCGGCGGATCGCGAGTGCGATGGAGATAGACGCCGAGGAATGCTCGAGGGAAGCGAGGATGAGAGCG
Organism: Vulcanimicrobiota bacterium; assembly: GCA_963841685.1. Classification (GTDB taxonomy): domain Bacteria; phylum Vulcanimicrobiota; class Vulcanimicrobiia; order Vulcanimicrobiales; family Vulcanimicrobiaceae; genus Vulcanimicrobium. The sequence continues at coordinate 206,270 of CAWJDU010000001.1, read as the reverse complement.
CAATATCCGGACGATCCGTAGATACGCTGTGCACGCGACGGTCGCCCGCGACATAGGAAGCAGCCACTACTCCATTCAGGCGCGGGCGGTCAGTATACGGCTTGGAAGCACGACCGGATCGTTAATTTCGCAGCGCAGGGGGCCGCACGATCAGCGGCATGACCACACGTACAACGCGTCGGGCTCGTGCTCTTCGTTGTCGCGGCCGTCGGTCGTGCGTTCACACGTGAAACCGTGCGCTTCGTAGAACGCTCTCGCTCTGACGTTGCGTTGGAACGCCCAGAGCCTGATGTGGTCGTGGGCCTGCTGAACGTGACGAACGAGCACGCTTCCGACTCCGCTCCGCTGATGATCGGGATGCACGTAGAGATGATCGATCCAGCTCGGACGGTGAGCACAGAATCCCACCAGCGCACCGCCGCGTTCTGCGACGCTCACGTCGCAGTCGACGAAGACGCGGTCGCGGAAGAACGCGCGATCCTCATGGGCGGTATGCAAATCAGGCAGGTACGGCATCGCCGCTTCTTTGCTCGCTCGGAACAGGGCCGCGACCGCGTCGGCTTCGTTTCGGCGCGCGCGCCGTAGCGTGATCGAGCCCCGTTCGCGCCGAGGTGCCCGTTCGTCGGAGCCGTCCACGCGGGCTCGTTTATGTGAGACGGCTCTCGTCTCTTGCCGGCTAGTCGTGGCGACCGCGCCGGCGGGGGCGGCGCGCCCGGCGGCGGAGAATAGGCGTGCCGTTGCTATGGTGAACGAACCACGCATTGTCCCGTGCGACACGCATCGCGTCGGGTGAGCGATGATCTGAACGCGCTGGAGGCGCATGCGGTCGCGGTGATCCGCGACGCGCACCGGCTGTTCGCGCCGTCGTGCGTGTTGTGGTCGATGGGGAAGGACAGCACCGCGCTGCTGTGGCTGATGCGAAAGGCCTTCCTCGGCGACGTTCCGATGCCGGTCGTGCTGCTCGACACGGGCATGGAACTGCCCGAGGTGTACGCGTTCCGCGACCGCATCGCGCGCGAGTGGAAGCTCGACGTTCGCGCCGAGATGTGCCCGCTCGAAGATGCCGTCGATCAGAGCCTGCCGCCGCAGTCGCGGGCTGCCGCGCGCAAGACCGAGGGCCTGCGCGCGCTGCTCGCGCGCGAGGGCTACCGCGCGGTGTTCGTCGGCATCCGCCGCGACGAGCAGGCGACGCGTGCGAAGGAACGCATCGTCAGCCCGCGTGCGCTCGACGGCGCCTGGAGCGCGCGCGAGCAGCCGCCGGAGTTCTGGGGCTACTCGCTCACCGACGTGCCGCACGGCGGTCACGTCCGTGTGCACCCGCTGCTCGCGTGGACCGAGCTCGACGTCTGGCGTTACACGCGCCGCGAGAACATCCCGATCGTGCCGCTGTACCTCGCGCGCGACGGCATGCGGTATCGCTCGCTCGGCGAGAAGAACATCACGGTGCCGATCGCGAGCGACGCTGCTTCGATCGACGCGATCATCGCCGAGCTGGAGACGACGCGCGAGCCCGAGCGCGCGGGCCGTACGATGGACCACGAGAGTGAGGCGTCGTTCGAGCGGCTGCGCAGCGGGGGCTACATGTGAGCGACCCGCGCATCGTCGTGCTCGGTCACGTCGATCACGGCAAGTCGACGCTGATCGGGCGGCTGCTGTACGACACCGGAACGCTGCCGCAGGCGCGCGTCGACGAGGTCGTCGCGAGCAGCCGCCGGCGCGGTCTCGACGACGGAGTGGTCGTTCGCGCTCGACGCGCTGCAGGACGAGCGCGACCAGGCGGTGACGATCGACACGACGCGCGTATGGTTTCGCATCGGCGACCGGCGCTTCGTCATCATCGACGCGCCGGGCCACGAAGAGTTTCTCGCCAACGCGATGACCGGCGCGAGCGACGCGGACGCCGCGCTGCTCGTCGTCGACGCGGTCCGCGGCGTCGAAGACCAGACGCGCCGTCACATCGCGCTGCTGGGCGTGCTCGACATCGCGCACACGATTCTCGTCATCAACAAGGTCGACGCGATCGACGGAGACGCGCAGTTCCGGGACGTCGTCGATGCGGCGTGCTCAGCGCTCGAAGTCGTCGGAATCGCCCCGGTCGCCGCAATTCCGGTATCTGCGCGCGACGGCGACAACATCGCGTCGCGCTCGCCGCGCACGCCGTGGTACGCGGGGTCGACGCTGGTCGGCTTGCTGGCCGCGGTGCCGGAACGCGCCGAGACGGCGCGCAACGCGGCATTGCGCATCGCGGTGCAAGACGTTTACCGTCGCGGCGAAGAGCGGGTCGCGGTCGGAATCGTCCGGGCCGGAACGGTCGCGGTCGGCGACGCCGTGCGCATCGTTCCGTCCGGCAAGACGGCGCACGTCGCCGCGCTCCGCGCATGGCCGCGCGACGTCGCGCGCGCCCAGGCGGGTGATCCGGTCGGCGTGGTGTTCGACACCGCGCTGTACGTCGATCGCGGCGACGTCATCGGCGCGCTCGACGACGTCGCCCGTGACCGTACGGTCGCTGCAGGTGCGCGCATGCTGGTTCGACCGCGAGCCGCCGCACGTCCAGGAAACCGTGCGGCTTCGCGCCGGCACCGCCGACGTCGCCGCGCGCATCATCGCGATCACGTCGGCGGCGGACCCGCGGACGCTGCAGCCGATCGAGCACCTCGGCGCCTCGCGCGGCACGATCTACACGCTCGCGCTGCGAACCGCGGTTCCGGTCGCGCTGGACGAGGGCGACCGATGCGCGATCGCGCGCGACGGCGTGCCGATCGCGGCCGCGCACGCAGTCAAGCTCGAGCCGCTCGGCGCAAACGTGTACGCGACCGCGCACCTCATCGACGCCGCGGTGCGCGCGCAGCGGAACGGTCACCGCGGGCTCGTGCTGTGGCTCACGGGCTTACCGGCAGCAGGGAAGACGACGATCGCGATGCACGTCGAGCGCGAGCTCTTCCAGCGCGGCTACCATGTGTACGCGCTCGACGGGGACACGATCCGCACCGGGCTCACGAGCGACCTCGACTTCTCCGACGAGGGCCGCACCGAGAACATTCGGCGCGTCGCCGAGGTCGGCAAGCTGCTCGCGGACGCCGGCACGATCGTGCTGATCTCGCTCGTCTCGCCCGCGGCGGCGGACCGGGCGCGGGCGCGCGCGATCGTCGGCGACGCGTTCCGCGAGGCGTACGTAGCCGCCTCGGTCGCGACGTGCGAACGGCGCGACCCGAAGAATCTCTACCGCCGCGCGCGCGCCGGCGAGATCGTGGGCTTTACGGGCGTCGACGCGCCGTACGACGTGCCGGAACATCCCGACCTGCGCCTCGACACCGAGCGAAACGACATCGACCGCACCGTTGCCGATGCGGTCGAGTACGTCACCGCGCAGGCGCGCGTCGCCGCGCAGCCGCTGTGGATCGCCGGCCGGTCTAGCCGCCGCTGACCGAGTCGAATGCCCAGACGTCCGGGCCCGGCACTTGCGCCGTGGTGCGCAACACGCCGTTGTGCAGCGTGCCGATCAGGTGCAGCCGGTGCACGCCGCGCCCGAGGTCGAACCAAATTTCGCGGCCGCTGATTCCGCCGGCGATGCTTTGGATCGTGCCGTCGAGCGGATGGTAGTAGCCCTGGACGATGCCGTTCGGATAGACGTCCAGCGTCAACGAGCCCGCGTAGCCGCCGGCATGATAGCGATCCGAGAGCTGCGTCTGGAAGGCGAAATGCTGCGGCTGGCCCGTCGTCTGCGTCGCGGCCGCGCCGGCGGCGGGCAGCGCTGCTGCCATCAATGCCGCGGACACCGCCGCGGCTCGGATTGCGTTCTTCATTACAGTGGCTATAACGCCGCGGAGCCGCGTCTGGTGCCGCGTGCTCAGCGCTTCTGACTCGGTAAGGGGCCGCCGCGATGCCGTTCGCCCGGCGGTTCGACCGGCGTAGGACGCTCGGCGGGCGGCTTTTCATGCTCGGTCGTCGCGTGATGCGGCGCGCGTTCGAGCGCTTCGAGCCCTTCGCGATGCGCGTCGATCGGATTTTTGGCGTGCTCGTCCATCATGGCATACGCTTACCCCGCGCGACTGCTCGCGCGTGCAACGGTTCGAGCGAGCGCAAACACGGGTATTCGGAAGGCAAAGGAGGTTTCGCCTATGGCAGCCCGTTCGAGTTCACGCAAGAAGAGCACCGGCCGCAAGAAGAGTACCGGCCGCAAGAAAAGCGCCGGTCGCAAAAAGACCACCTCCCGAAAGAAGAGCACCGGCCGGAAGAAGAGCACCAGCGGCCGCAAGAAGACCGCAAGACCGGTGGCCGCAAGAAGAGCTCGTCGCGCAAGAAGAGCACCGGACGTAAGAAGAGCACCGGCGGTCGCAAGAAGAGCTCGTCGCGCAAGAAGAGCACCGGCCGCAAGAAGAGCACCGGCGGACGGAAGAAGAGCGGCAGTCGCAAGAAGAGCGGCGGTCGTAAATACAGCCGCGGCTCCGGCAAAGACGTCGAGAAGGAGATGCGCGAGTACAAGAGCGGCAAGGCGCGCAGCGGCCGCAAGGGCGGCAAGGTGAAGAGTCGCAAACAAGCGATCGCGATCGGCCTCTCCAAGGCGCGCCGCTCCGGCAAGAAGGTCCCGCCGAACCCGAACCGCTAGCGCGGCGCGGCGTTCACAGGTCGTAGTCTATCGTGACGGGCGCGTGATCGGAGAAGCGCTCGTCACGATAGATCGACGCCGCCGCGACGCGCGAGCGCAGGTCAGGCGTGACGAGCTGATAGTCGATGCGCCAGCCGAGGTTGTTCTCCCACGCGCCCTTCCAGCCGGACCACCACGTGAAGCGTTTCGGGTTCGAATCGGCGACGCGAAACGCGTCGACCCAGCCGACGCGCTCGATCACGTCGTCCATCCACGCGCGCTCCTGCGGCAAGAAGCCGGTGATCGTGCTGCAGTACTTCGGATTGTAGACGTCGATGTCGCGGTGCGCGATGTTGTAGTCGCCGCACACGATGAACGGATGCCCCTCGGCCTTCATCTGCGCGAGGTTCGCGATGAAGCGGTCCAGGAAGCGTTCCTTGAACGCTTGGCGCGCCGGGCCGGTCGTCCCGGACGGAACGTAGAGCGACGCGATGGAGAGGCCGCCCTCGAAATCCATGCGGACGAAGCGGCCTTCCGGGTCGATGTCTTCCATCCCGAGCCCGCGCACGATCCGCACGGGTTCGCGTTTCGCGTAGATCGCGACGCCGCTGTAGCCTTTCTTCTGCGCGTCGACGAACGCGGAGTGGAAGTGCGTCAGGTCGAGCGCTTCGGGCGGCAGCTGATGCTCCTGCGCCTTCGTCTCCTGAAGGCACACGACGTCGGGCTGCTGCGTCTCCATCCACCGGAAAAAGCCCTTGCGCGCCGCGGCGCGCACGCCGTTCAGGTTGCACGTGATGACCCGAAACACCGCGCTGCCTTCGGCGTACCGCGGACCCGCTCTTCGCGTGCCGGCCGTACCGGGACGGTGACGCGTTCGGCGAGGGAGAAAGGGTCCTCGGACAGCTGACGAGATGGCGCGAGGCATGAGGACCACGATCGAACCCGGCGCGTTCGCGATTCCACGCGACCGCGAGGCTGCCGTCGTGCATCCCGACGGCAAGGACGTCGCGCTCACGAACCTGCGCAAGCCGTTCTGGCCGGAGCTCGGCATCACGAAGGGCGACCTGCTGCAGTACTACGCCGATGTGGCGCCCTTCTTGGTGCCGTACATGCAGGGCCGCGCGCAGGTGATGAAGCGCTATCCGAACGGCGCTGCCGGCGACTTCTTCTACATGAAACGCACGCCGAGCAATGCTCCGCCGTGGCTGCGCACGTGCTCGATCGAGCACGGCTCCGGCAGCGTGATCGCGTTTCCGATCGTCGACGACCTCGCATCACTGCTCTGGCTGATCAACCTCGGGTGCATCGACCTCAACGAGTGGTACTCGCGCTGCGACGACACCGACCGTCCCGACTACCTCCACTTCGACCTCGATCCCGTCAAAGGCGGCGGCACCTCGTTCGCCACGGTGCGCAAGGTGGCGCTGCTCGTGCACGAAGCGCTCGACGAGCTCGGCATCCCCGCCTACGCGAAGACGTCGGGTTCCTCGGGGATCCACGTGTACGTGCCGATCGAGCGCGGCCCGCTGCAGAAAGAGGTGTGGACGTTCGCGAAGGCGTTCGCGCAGACGATGGAGCGCATGTATCCCGACGTCATCACGGCGGAGTACCGCATCGCGAAGCGACCCACGGGCCGCGTGCTCGTCGACTACAACCAGAACGCGTGGGGCAAGACGCTCGCCTCCGTGTACTCGGTGCGCGCGCGACCGCGCGCCACCGTCTCGGTGCCGGTAACGTGGGACGAGATCGCCGCCGGGTGCGAGCTCGACGACTTCCGCCTCGACAACGTCCGCGATCGCTTCGTCCGCATCGGTGACCTGTGGGAGCCGATGAAGGCGAAGACCGGCCGTCTGAAGCTCGAGCGCTTCATCCCCGAGCCCGCGAAGCCGCGGCGCACGCGGAAAGCCGGGTAGGACCGCGGCGTGATCCCGTTCGGTTATCCGCCCATGGAGATGCGCGCCGTCGCCGACGTTCCGGACGGACCGCAGTGGCAGTACGAGCCGAAGTGGGACGGCTTCCGGTGTCTCGCATTCCGTGACGGCGCGGACGTGACGCTGCAGTCGAAAGCCGGGCAGCCGCTGGCGCGCTATTTCCCGGAGATCGTCGACGCGCTCGGGCGCCTGCGCGCGAAGGCGTTCGTCCTCGACGGCGAGCTCGTCGTCCCGATCGCCGGCGCGTTTTCGTTCGATGCGCTGCAGCAGCGCATTCATCCGGCCGCGTCGCGCGTCGCGATGCTCGCGAAGCGCACGCCCGCGTGGTATCTCGCGTTCGATCTCCTCAGCGAGGGCGGGCACGACCTCGTCGACCGGCCGCTGTTCGACCGGCGCGAACGGCTCGAGCGCTTCGCGGAGCAGCTCGACGGTGAGACGCTACGGCTGTCCCCGGCGACGCGCGACCGCGCGGTCGTCGACGGATGGTTCGCGCGCGTCGGCGGCGCGCTCGACGGCGTGATCGCGAAGCGCGGCGACGTCCCCTATGCGAGCGGGACGCGCGACGGCGCCGTCAAGGTCAAGCGCATGCGCACGGCCGACTGCGTCGTCGGCGGCTTCCGGTACGCGAAAAGCTCGACGTCGCAGATCGGCTCGCTGCTGCTCGGACTGTACGACGATGCCGGACGGCTGGACTACATCGGCTTTTGCAGCGCGTTCTCCCGCGAGGAGAAGCGCGCGCTGCTCGCGCGCCTTCGTCCGCACGTCGGCGAACCGGGCTTCACCGGCATGGCGCCCGACAACGCGCCGAGCCGATGGAGCCGCGGCGAAGACCGCGACCGCACCTATGTCAAGCTGAAGCACGACCTCGTGCTCGAGGTCGAGTTCGATCAGGTCACGGGCGGACGCATGCGGCACGGGACGCGTCCCGTGCGGTGGCGTTCGGACAAGGCGCCGCGCCAGTGCACCGCCGAGCAGCTGGCGACGCCGGATCGCGCGCTCGCGCTGCTGGAATAGCTCGCGCGCGGGCACCGCTCCGTATGTGATCGGTGCACGGACTGACGCCGTCCCGCCGCACGAACCTCGGTGGGACGCTTCCATCGACGTCGTGCTGGAGCGCCAAATCGGCCTCAATTGGTGCTGGGCAGCGGTGTCGAAGGGGATTGTCGAGCACTACGGCGGTCCACGTCGGAAGCAATGCGAATACGCGACAACGTTCCTACGGCAGGACAAGAGCTGCTGCGGCCGCTCCGTGCCGCCGCCCCGCTGCGACGTCGCGCACGATGTCGACACGGTGCTCGTCCGGTGCGACGTGCTCTCGTCGCCGCCGCTGCACCGGCCCTTGAGCCTCGAGACGCTGCGGCGCGAGCTCGAACGCGACCGTCCCGTGGTGGCGCTCTTCCGGTTTCCGTCCTCGGTGCACGCGGTGATCGTGTGCGCGGTCGAGATCGCGACGGCGCGGATCGGCTTCTGCGACCCGTGGTTCGGGCCGGCGCCGGCGCACCTCGACGCGTCGCGTTTCACGAGCGCGTACGCCGGCGCGGGGACCTGGTTCTACACGATCCTCACGCGCCCGCCGCACGGAGCCGAGCGGCGCGCGACGGTTTCCCTGCTTCGCGACCGCCTGCCGCGGCATCATGCGGAACACCGGGCGCGATCCACGGAACGGAGTGAGCCGTTGGAGATCGATCTGTACGACCTGGATCCCGAGCGCCTCGCGACCGGCGCCGGCCCGCTCTCGGCGGAACGCGTCGCGCGCGAGCCGTTCGCGCTGAACCTCTTGCACGACGGCGGCGATGCGTCGCTGCGGCTGCAGCGCGAGCTCACGGCGCTGCGCGACGAGATCGACGCGCGTCTCGAGACGGGCTTCGAGGTCCGGATCGTGCGGTGTTTCGCACTGAAGTTCGAAGCGCTCTGGTTCACGGACCCGAGCGACACCGGCCACCGGCGCGACCACTACCTTGCGATTCCGCGGGTGCCGTACTATCTCGAAGCCGGCCGCGAGTACGGGGTCGCCGAACTGTCCGCGGCGCTCGCGAACGCCGCGCGGCTCTGCATGCCGAGCATCGAGGCGAGCCGCGCCTTCGTCGAGCGCGCCGACGACGAGGCGAAGCGTGCTCCCGACGACCCGACGCGATGACGTTGCTGGAGCCGCTCGGAAGAAGCTTAGGCTGCGATGCGCTCGGTCGGCGCGAGCCTGATCTCGAGCGCGAGGTCGACCTCGATTTGGCAGTCGAGGCAGCGAATCTGATGTCCGAGGCCGGCTTCGGCCGGGGCCGCGTGCTCGGCGCCGCAGTCGGGGCAGAGAAACGTCGTGTCCATGGGCCGAGAATACGGCCCTCGAGTGCCTACAGGGTGGCACTCCGGTCCGCCCGGGCGCACTAGCGTACCGGCAATCTCGCGCCGATACCTTGGAAGAATGTCGGTCGAACCGCGTTTCGAGCGGGTCTTGGAGATCACGCGGGACATTTTGCGTCTGCGCGAGCTCGATTTGGCATTGGAGTCGATCGCGCGAGGTGTCGCCGATCTCTTCGGGTTCCGGTACGTCACCATCGTGCTGGCGGACGGAAATCACGCGGACGGGATGACTCGGCGCGTTCTCCTCGGCTACGACGGCGAAATCGTCCGCGAACGGAAGAACGAGCGGATCGAGAAGGCCGACATCCTGTCGGTGCTGCAGCCGTCGTACGAGGTGTTCGAGAACGCGTATTACATCCCGGCGGAGCGCGAGTTCCAGTGGGAGCGTTCGATCTACGCCGGCGAGACCGATCGCGACTCGCCGCGTGCGCGCCCGCGATGCGTGGCACGAACGCGATGCGCTCTGCCTCGTGCTGCGGGATCCCGACGGTGAGATGATCGGGTACCTCAGCCCGGACCACCCGGCGGACGGACGCATCCCGAGCCGCGAGACGTTGCGCAGCCTCCAGGTCTTCGTCAACCTCATGGGACTCGCGCTTGCGAACGCGCAGGCGCACCGGGCCGAGGTCGACCGCCGCCGCCTCCTCGAGGCGAACCAGGCGCGCCTGCGCCACGAGGCGACGCACGACGCGCTGACAGGGCTGCCGAACCGCACGTACTTCCAAGAGCGCCTCGCGGCGGCCATCGACGATGCCCGCGAGCACGCCGACCATCACTACGCCGTGCTGTTCATCGACCTCGACGAGTTCAAGTCGATCAACGACTCGCTCGGCCACATCGCCGGCGACGCGCTGCTGATCGCGCTCGCGGATCGCATGCGCCGCACGATCGCCGAGGACGACTTCATCGCGCGCATCGGCGGCGACGAGTTCGCCGTGCTGGTGTCGCACTGCGCCGATCTCGGCCACGTCCAGGATGCGGTCGAGATCGTCCAGGAATCGCTCGTCGCTCCGATGCTCATCGACGGCCGCGCCGTCTACAACACGGCGTCGGTCGGCATCGCGGTCGTGGATCCCGCGGTCGAGCGCATCGAGGACGTTCTGCGCAACGCCGACACGGCGATGTACCACGCGAAGTCGCTCGGTCGCGGGCGTCACGCGTTCTTCGACGAGCACATGCACTACGAAGCCGCGCGCCGGCTCGCGCTCACGAGCGATCTGCGCGAGGCGATCGAGAACGACCAGTTCTCCGTCGACTACCAGCCGATCGTGCGCCTGAAGGACGCGCGTCTCGTGGGCTTCGAAGCGCTGGTTCGCTGGCGCAAGGGCGGGACGGGCGACGTGCTTCCCGGCGAGTTCATTCCGCTCGCGGAAGACGTCGGGCTCGTCGTCCCGATCGGACGATTCGTCTTCATCGACGCGTGCCGCCGGCTCGCCGAGTGGCGCCGCCGCGCACCGCACTTCGACCTGCGCATGCACGTGAACCTCTCCGTGCAGGAAGTGCTCGAGCCCGATCTCGACGCCTTCGTCGCGCGCAACTTGCGCCGCTTCGGTCTCTCCGCCGACGACATCGTCCTCGAGATCACCGAAACGGCGGTGATCCGGTCGAACACGCTCTCGCTCGGCTCGCTCGCGCGCCTGCGCGCGACCGGCGTGCACTTGTGCATCGACGACTTCGGAACCGGCTATTCATCGCTGCGTTACCTGCACCAGCTGCCGTTCGATGCGATGAAGATCGATCGTTCGTTCGTCGAAAGCGCCGAGGGCGGGATCGGCAGCACGCCGATCGTGCGGATGCTGACGCAACTTGCGCGCTCGTACGGCATCGACGTCGTCGCCGAAGGCGTCGAGACCGCGCGCCAATCGGACGAGCTGATGGAGCTCGACTGCCAATACGGTCAGGGCTTCCACTTCTACCGCCCGATGAACGGCGACGCCATCACGGCCCTGCTCGACGCGCAAGCAGAACTCGACGAAGCGGCGAGCTGACGGAGCCATGAAGCGATCCGCTTGGCTGTCGGCCACGCTTGCGCTCGTCCTCTCGCCGGTATGCGCGAAATCCGACCCGCGAGACCCGGTCACATCGGTGTCCGCGGACGATGCGCAAATGAATGCGGCCATCGACCGAGCCCGGCGTACCACCGGGAGGTTCATCGCGGCGCTGCGGTCGCCGAAGCGATCGCAGTCGGGCTTCTCGGTGAAGATGCGGATCACGGACGGTGACGCCGTCGAACACTTCTGGCTCACCGGCGTCTCGTTCGACGGTACGGCGTTCCACGGCGTGATTGACAACGACCCGGACGCAGTCAAGAATGTCACCGCCGGCGAAGCCGAACGCGTGCGTCCGGCAGAGATATCGGACTGGATGTACATCGACCACGGGATTCTTGTCGGTGGCTACACGCTCCGCGTGCTGCGCGACCGAATGTCTCCGGCAGACCGCGCCGAATTCGACAAGAGCGTCCCCTTCAAGATCGACGAGACCGCGCCCTAACGCGAACCACCACGCATCCGGCGCGAAGCTGGCTGCACGCAGCGCGGATGCGACGATGCGCTCTCACCCTTCGACGAGCTCAGGGTGACAGATGTGCGTGCCGGTCAACACAGCGTGTCGCCCCGGCGACCCGCCACAATGTCTTAGTGGACGAGGAACCCGACGAGCAGCAGCGCGACGATGTTGAGCACCTTGATCATCGGGTTGATCGCCGGCCCCGCGGTGTCTTTGTACGGATCGCCGACGGTATCGCCGGTAACCGCGGCCGCGTGCGCGGACGAGCCTTTGCCGCCGTAGTTGCCGTCCTCGATGTACTTCTTCGCGTTGTCCCACGCGCCGCCGCCGGCGGTCATCGCGATCGCGAGGAAGAGGCCGGTGACGATCGAGCCGACGAGGATGCCGCCCATCACCTGCGCGCCCTGCGTGCCTTGGAAGACGCCGATCTCGGACAGGATCACGACGAGAATCGGCACGCCGACCGGAATGAGCGCGGGAACGATCATCTCCTTGAGCGCGGCGCGGGTGACGATGTCGACCGTCGTGCCGTAGTCGGGTTTTTGCGTGCCGTCCATGATGCCGGGACGCTCGCGGAACTGACGGCGCACTTCTTCGACGACGGCGCCGCCCGCGCGTCCGACCGACTGCATCGCGAGCGAAGAGAACAAGTTCGTGCAGATGCCGCCGATGAGCAGACCGCACAGCACGTACGGATCGCCGATGCCGAACGAGACGCCGTTATAGCACGCCGCCGCCGAACCGGCGTCGTGGCAGCGGTCGCTCAGCTCTTGCAGGAACGACGCGAAGAGCACGAGCGCGGCGAGCGCGGCGGAACCGATCGCGTAGCCCTTCGTCACGGCCTTCGTCGTGTTGCCGACGGCGTCGAGCGGGTCGGTCACGTCGCGCACGTCCTGCGGCAGCTCCGCCATCTCGGCGATGCCGCCCGCGTTGTCCGTGATCGGGCCGAACGAGTCGATCGCGACGACGATGCCGGCCATCGACAGCATCGCCATGACCGCGATGCCGACGCCGTACAATCCCGCCAGCGCGAACGAGAACAGAATCGCGAGCACGATGACGAGCGCGGGCAGCGCCGTCGCCTGCATCGACACGGCGAGGCCGGCGATGATGTTCGTCGCGTGGCCGGTGATCGACGCGTGCGCGATGCCCTTGACGGGCCGGAACGTCGTGCCGGTGTAGATCTCCGTGATGTACGTGATCAAGCCGGTGACGGCCAGGCCGATCAGCGCGCACACGAAGATCTGCCAGCCTGCGATCGCGCGCGTGCCGGCCATGACGCCGCCGCCGAACTCGCTCGCGGAGACGAACCAGAAGCCGATCGCCGAGAGCACGCCGGCCGCGATCATCCCGCTGTACAGCGAGTTCATGATCCCGCTCTTGCGAATCTGTCCGCGTCCGACGAACAAGGTGCCGATGATCGACGAGATGATCGAGAGCGCCCCGAGCACGAGCGGGAACGTCGTCGCGCCCTGCACGCCGCCGAGGATCAAGTGGCCGAGCAGCATCGCGGCGGTCGTCGTGACGACGTACGTCTCGAACAAGTCGGCAGCCATGCCCGCGCAGTCGCCTACGTTGTCGCCCACGTTGTCGGCGATGACGGCGGGATTGCGCGGGTCGTCCTCCGGAATGCCGGCTTCCACTTTCCCGACCAGGTCGGCGCCGACGTCGGCCGCCTTCGTGAAGATGCCGCCGCCGAGGCGCGCGAACACCGAGATCAGCGAGCAGCCGAACGCGAGTCCGACGAGCCCGCCGAGCGAGCGCGCCTCGTCGCCGGCGTTCACGGTGAGCAGAATCCAGTAGTAGCCGCTGACCGCGAGCAAGCCGAGTCCGACGACGAGCAGTCCCGTCACCGAGCCGCCGCGGAACGCGAGGTTCAGCGCCGGGCCGAGCCCGCCGCGCGCAGCCTCGGCGGTGCGCACGTTCGCGCGCACCGAAACGATCATGCCGATGAAGCCGGCCGCGCCCGAGAGGATCGAGCCGATCGCGAATCCGATGGCCGCCTCCCACCCGAGCGGCGACGGCAGCACACCGATCACGATGAACAGCACGACGGCCACGATCGCGACCGTCGTGTACTGACGCCGTAGGAACGCCATCGCGCCTTCCTGGATCGCGGCGGCGATCGCGCGCATCGCCTCGTTACCGGCAGGTTGCCTGAGCACCCAGGAGATCAAGTACAGGCCGTACAGGATCGCGATGATGCCGGCGATCAGGCCGAGCTCGATCCCGAGCTGAGATGTCAACGTCAAACCGCTAGTCCTCTACGACGACACACAAAGAAAGGCCCGACCGCCCGGCCGAGCACCTCGAACGGTTTGTCGTTTATCGCACCGGAGTTGTGGTCCTCCGCGCGTAACGGGCATCGCGCGGCGCGGCGCGAAGGGGCGGGCCCGATGGAGTCGACCGAGTTCCTCGTGGTCGGGTGCGGCCCGGCGGGCGGGACGGCCGCGCGCGAGGCCGCCCGGCAGGGTGTCGCGACGACCGTGCTCGAGCGCGATCCCGTCGTCGGCGCGAAGCGCGTGTGCGCGGCGGGTTTGCGTCCCGGATTCTGCGAGGAGTTCGACCTTCCGCGCTCGATCGTGCACCTCGATCCGGCGACGATCACGCTCACGACCGTCAAACGGACGTACGCGTACGCGGTCGGTCCCGCGCACACGACGACGCGCGAGGAGCTCGACGGCACGATCGGCGACCTCGCGCGCCGCGAAGGCGCCGACATCCGCACGAGCACGCTGTTTCGCGGACTGCGGCGCGAGCGCGACGGCATCGTCGTCGAGTACGCCGACATGCGCTGTAACGAGCGGCGCACGATCCGCGCGCGCTCGGTGTTCCTCGCGCAAGGCTCCACTGCGCGGCTCGACGACGTCGACGCGCGCTTCCGCTACGGCGGCTGGAGCGCGGGATTGATCACGTGCTTCCAGTACCGGGTCTATCCCGAGCGGCCCGCCGCGCCGGAAGCGTACCGCGTGCTGGAGATGCACTACTACGTGAGCTCTCGCTCGGGCCGGAACGTGATCGCGTGGATGTTCCCGAAACGCGACCATCTTTCGATCGGACTCGGCATCCAGGCGAAAGTCGCGGGCGCGGAGCTGCGTGCCGAGCTCGACGCGTTTCTCGCGACGATCGAGGCGCGGCTCTTCGCCGGCATCCCGTACACGGTGCGCGACGAAGGCAATCTGTTGTACGGCGGGCTCCCGCGCCCGAGCATCGCGGCCGATGGAGTTATGGTGGGCGGCACGGCGGCCGGGCTCGTCGATGCAACGACCGGCGAAGGCATTCACGAGGCGGCGATGACGGGGCGGTATGCCGCGGCGGCGGTCGGCGCGTTGCGCCGCGGCCGCGAGCGCGACGTCGCCCGCTCGTACGAGCGCGCCGTGAAGCGGACGTTCTACGGACGCTTGCGCCACCGGCACAAGCTCATGACGTTTCTCGAACGCAAGCCCGATCGGTTCGACGTGCTCTTCCGGCAACTCGAGTCGACGCCGCGCTTCGCCGCGCTGCTGCAGCGCGACCGCAACGCGTTCAGCGCGGCGGAGTGGCTCTATCTGTACGCGCAGGCCGCCCGGTTCTCGCTCACCGCGCTGCGTGTCTGAAGGCCCGTGCTGCGCTTCATCGTCGAGCGGCTGGTCCGGCTCGTGCTGGTGCTGCTCGCGATCACGATCGCGAGCTTTTTGTTCATGCATGCGATCCCGGGCGACCCGATCGCGCTGCGCCTCGGCGAGCACGCGACACCGGTTGAGATCGCGCACTTGCGGACGTCGCTCGGCCTGGACCGCCCGTGGTTCGTGCAGCTTGCCGACTACGTGCTCGCCGTCGCGCGCGGGGATCTCGGACAGTCGGTGTTCGACGCGCAGCCCGTTCTCGCGAAGCTCGGGCAGTACTTTCCCGCAACGGTCGAGCTCACGGTCAGCGCGATGCTCGTCGCCGTCATCGTCGGCGTTCCGGCGGGTGTGCTCGCCGCCGTGCGCCGTCGCAGCCTTCTCGACGCCGCCGTGATGGCCGCCGCCGTGCTCGGCGTCTCGATCCCGGTATTCTGGCTCGGCTGGATCCTCGTGTACCTGCTGGCCGTGCTGCCGTCGCTCCACGGCGTGAACCTCTTCCCCGTTTCGGGACGCGTCGCGCTGACGTACTACGTGCCGGCGCGCACGCACTTGATCGTTATCGACGCGCTGCTCGCCGGGAACGGCCGCGCCGCGCTCGACGCGTTGTGGCATCTGGTCCTGCCCGCGATCACTCTCGGAACGATTCCGCTCGCGATCATCGCGAAGATCACGCGCAGCGGGATGCTCGACGTGCTCTCGTCCGACTACATCCGCACGGCGCGCGCCAAAGGGCTGGGCCGCCGCGCGGTCGTCGTCAAGCACGCGTTGCGCAATGCGCTGCTGCCGATCATCACGGTCCTCGGACTGCAGACGGGCCTGCTCCTCGGCGGCGCCGTGCTGACCGAGTCCGTGTTCGCATGGCCCGGCGTCGGCCGGCTCGCGTTCGAAGCGATCTCGAACCGCGACATGCCGCTGATCAACGGCTGCATCTTGCTGTTCGCGACGGTGTTCGTCGTGGTGAACACGGCCGTCGACGTCCTCTACGCGGTTGCGAACCCGCGCGTGCGCTACAGTTGACGATGGTGCTGCGCCGTTGCTAGAGATCGCCGACTCGGAGTTCACGGCGCTCCGCGACATGATCCGGGAGCGGTACGGCATCTGGTTCGACGACACGAAGCGGTTCTTGCTGCTGAGCCGGCTCTCGACGCGCCTCGCGCGCCGCGGCATCGAGACGTACGGCGCCTACGTCGACTTTCTCCGGCGCGACCTTCGCGCGAGCGAGGAATGGGACGACCTCGCCTCGGTGCTCTCGAACAACGAGACGTACTTCTTCCGCGAGCGCGCGCAGCTGAAGGCCCTCGCCGGCCGCGTCCTCGACGAGTTCCTCACGCGCTCGCCGCGCGTGCGGCTCTGGTCGTCCGCGTGCTCGTCGGGCGAAGAGCCGTACTCGCTCGCGATGACGCTGCTCGAAACCGGCAAGCTCACGGACGCCGCGCTCACGATCCGGGCGACGGACATCTCGACGCGCGTCCTGGACCTCGCCGCGAAGGGCTTCTACCGCGCGCTGTCGTTCCGCGCCACCGAGCCGGCGATCATCCAGCGATGGTTCGCACCACAAGGCGACGGCTTCGTCGTGGAGGACCGCATCAAGCGTCTCGTCTCGTTCGGTCGCCTCAACTTGCTGGATGCACCCCGCGTCGGCGTCGAAGGCCCGTTCGATGCGATCTTCTGCCGGAACGTTCTGATCTATTTCGACAAGCCGACGCAGAAGCGAGTCGTCGAGTCCTTCGCGAAAGCGCTGCGCCCGGGAGGCTATCTGTTCTTGGGTCACGCCGAGTCGCTGTTCCATATGACGGACCTGTACGAGCCGATCGTCGGCTCGGACGCGATCGTGTACCGGCTGAGATCACGCTGATGGACCGAGCGCCTTCGAGTCAGATCAGCGTCGTCGTCACGGACGATTCCGCGTTCATGCGGCGCGCGATTCAGAAGATGCTCGAGAAGGAGCCGTCGATTCGCGTCGTCGGCGCGGCGGCGTCCGGCGAAGAGAGCATCGCGATGACGGACCGCTTGCGGCCGGACGTCGTCACGATGGACGTCGAGATGCCCGGGATGAGCGGCGTCGACGCCGCGCGCGCGATCGTCGAGCGCAACGGACCGCCCGTCATCATGGTGAGCGCGCTCACGCGCGACGGTGCCGAGACCACGCTCCGCGCGCTCGAGGCGGGCGCGGTCGACTTCATCCCCAAACCGGACTCGGCGCTGATCGACATCGTGAACGTCCAGCGCGAGCTGATCGACAAGGTCATGCACTTCGGCTCGCGGCGCGCTTCGATGCGCGCGATGCGAACCGTGCGCGAGCCGGCGCCGGCCCCGCCGCGCGCCGCCTCGCACACCGCTCCGTTCGCGTGCGTCGCGATCGGGACGTCGACCGGCGGACCGGTCGCGCTGACGCGCGTCCTGACGGAGCTGCCGGCGGCGTTCCCGCTGCCGATCGTCGTCGTGCAGCACATGCCGCCCGGATTCACGCGGCCGCTCGCGGAGCGGCTCGACGCCGCGTGCGCGATCGCCGTCGCCGAAGGCGAGGACGGGATGCCGCTGGAGCCGGGCGCCGCGATCATCGCGCCGGCCGGCGTGCAGCTGCGCGTCCGCCGTGCGGGCGGCGCGGTTCGTGTCGCGCTCGCGCCGGACGCCGGCGGATCGCTGCACGTCCCGAGCGTCGACGTGATGGTGACCTCGGTCGCGGAAACGTACAGCTCCGGCACGCTCGCCGTCATCATGACGGGCATGGGTGCCGACGGCGTCGCCGGCCTGCGCGCGGTCAAGGACCGTGGCGGTTACGTCGTCGGTCAAGACGAGGCGAGCTCCGTCGTCTACGGAATGCCGCGCGCGGCCGCCGTGGCCGGCGTGGTCGACCGCGTCGTCGCGCTCGACGGCGTGGCGCGCGCGCTCTGCGAGCTGGCCGGCGCGGGCCAAAGCGGTTAACGAAGGACGAACAGTTTGTTCGCCCGTTATAGGGGAGGACCAGTCGTGCGGGGGGAACAGACCGGAAAACCGGGGCGGGTGTCCCGTCATGGGAGCGTGCCGTGAAAGCACTCCGCGATACTCCCCGGTATGTGATCGGCGGAGTAGAGCTCAGTCGTGAGGAGATCGTCCACAAATATCTTCACTTGGTGAAGTATGTGGCCGGTCGCATTTCCATAAATCTCCCGCCCAACGTCGAGATCAACGATTTGATCAACGACGGCATCCTCGGCTTGATCGACGCGATCGAGAAATACGACGACGCCCGCGGCGTCAAATTCGAGACCTACGCGATCACGCGCATCAACGGCGCGATTCTGGACGCGTTGCGCGCCCTCGACTGGGTGCCGCGCGCCGTACGACAGCGGGCCCGCGAGCTGGAGCGCGTGTACCAGCAGCTCGAGATCGAGTTCGGGCGCGCGGCGACCGAAGAAGAGGTCGCCGAGAAGATGGGCCTCTCCCTCAAAGAGCTCGACGTGCTGATGCAAAAGATTCGCGGCACGTCGGTGCTCTCGCTCGAAGAGTTTCTTCCGAACGAGCGCGGCTACGAGATCCCGCTGCTCGACACGCTGCGCGACGACGGCACCGAAGTGACGAGCGCGGTCGAGGCGCGCGAGGTGAAGGCAGCGCTGATCCGCGCGGTCGAGGACCTGCCGCCGCAAGAGCGGACCGTCATCTCCCTCTACTATTTCGAAGGTCTCACGCTCAAGGAGATCAAGGGCGCGCTCAACGTGTCCGAGTCGCGCGTGTCGCAGATTCACGCGCAAGCCGTCATCCATCTGCGCTCGAAGCTGCGTTCGCTCAAAGCCGACCTCGGCTACCGTGAGGGCGATCCGACCGTGAAGCAAAAATACACGCGCCGCAACGCGCCGAATCCCGGCGACCCGTCGACGGGGCAGGCGACCGGGTAGCGCCATGGCGATCCGGCCCACCGATCTCCAGGGGTCGATCTGGCAGGCGTCGCAGACGGCGCCTCTCACGCAGCGCGCCGAGGACGCGCCCCGCGCGGCGCAGCAGGCCGCGCAAGCGTCGTTCGCTGCGCACGTGCACGAGCGCGAAGAGCGCGTCGGCGAGACGGGCGAGGCCCTCGGCAACCGCATCGATCCGAACGCGGAGCGCGACGCCGGCGGCGACACCTACGAGCCGGACCAACGGCGTCCCGGCACGCCGTCGGCGCAGGCCGCGGCCGAGCCGGACCCCGACGAGCCGCCGCACCTGATCGACTTCACCGCGTGACGTGAGCGTCGACGGCACCGGCGGAGTCCCCGGCGGGATTCCGGCCGGCAGCGCCGATCTCGCCGCGCTCGTCGATGCCGAGCTCGCGCAGCTCGCTGCCGATGCGCAGGCGCTGCGCGCCCTGCTCGTCGAGAGCGCCGTCGTGACGGCGCGCGTGCTGCCGTCGAACGGATTGACCGATCTGCTCGAGATCGCGGGACGGCGCGTCGCCGCATCGCTGCCGCCGACGCTGACGCCGGGCGACGTCGTCCAGGTGCAGGTCACCGGATTCGACGGCGACCGCATCTTGATGCAGGTCGTCGGCACCGAGGCCGACGCGACCGTCGAAGCGGGACCGCCGCCGCCGCTCGCCCCGCCGGCCGCCGTGTTCCTTGCGGCGACGATTCAGCCCGCGCCCGGGCCGGCGCGAAGCGCGGGAACGCCGGCGCCGGTGATGCCGCCCTCGCGGCCGTCGACGACCGCGGCTTCGCCGCCGGCAGCGGCGCAAGCGCGGCCCCCGATCGGCCCGGTGTTCGAGTCGGTCGTCGTGCGCGCGAACGTCGCCTCCGCGGCAGCCGCGGACGACGCCGCGCAGGCGGCGGAGGCGGACCTTTCCGCGCGCGCCGCGCCGGCTGCGCGCGCGGCCGCGCCGGCGGTGCCCGGCGCCCCGGTCTCGTCGGCGGCAGCACCCCGCAGCAGCGGCACCGTACAGCCGCAGCGCCCGGTCGCCATCGAAGCCGAGACGACGTCGATCGAAGCGCGGCTCGACGCGGCGCGCGCGTCCGCCGCGCCGCCGTCCGCCGCCGCGACGCCCACGGCGCGGGGCGGCTTCGCGCCCGCGCGCGCGCCTGCGCCGCCGGCCGCGCCCGCACCGTTCGTCGATCTGCCGGTCGCAGCGAAGCCGGTGATCGCGCCGCTGCGGCCGACGGCGGCGACGTACGGCGAGCCCGCCGCGCTGCTGCGCGCGCTGCGGCTGCCCGTCACGCCGAGCAACGTCGCGTCCGCGACGATCGCGCTCCAGCGGCCGGGCGCGCTGGCCGGCGCGCTCGCCGCGCTCGAAGCCGCGCTGCCGCGCGCAAACGACGACGCCGAACGTCGCGACGCTGCGCACGCTGCTCGCGTTCGTCGGGCGCATCGATCCGCAGTCGCCGGCGCTCGCCGAGCAGATCGAAGCGTACGTCACGCACGTCGTGGACGGCGCCGAACCGAAGCTCGCCACATTGCTCGCGGCGCGGTCGCTGAGCGCGAATGCGCCCGGCACGGCGCCGGTTGCAGCAGCGGTCGCGGCGGAACGCGGCGCCGCTCTGGCGGTCGACCTCAAAGGCACGATGCTCGCGCTCGCATCCGACGCCGCGACGCCGGCGTCGCTCGCGCCGTCGCTCGCCGCCGCGTTGAGCGCGATCACCGCGGCGCAGCTCTCCGCGGCGCAGGCGCTCGCGTCGAACCCGAGCGGCATCGCGCTGACGATCCCGCTCGCGACCGCGCACGGGCAGGCGAACGCGCAGATCACCGTCACGCGCGATGCGCCCGAGCACGGACGCTCGACGCCGGTCGATCCGTCGAACTTCCGCATCGCGTTCGTGCTCGAGACGGCGCACTATGGTACCGTCGCGATCGATCTCGTCACCGTCGGCCGCGACGTGACGGTCGACGTGCGGACCGAGTCGTCGGTCGCGATGCGCGCGTTCCGCGACGCGCTGGGCGGTCTGACGGCGCGCCTGGAGTCGCTGCGCTATCGCGTCGCGTCGGCGGCCGCGTCGGTCGGCACGACGTCGACGGTCGCGGTCGAAGCGCCGCCCGCGACGCCCGCCGATCCCGATGCCGCGGTGGACCGGTCGGCATGAACGCTCGCTACTACGACGCCCGCCGGAACGCGCCGCAGCGTCCCGCCGCCGCCGCGCTGGCATACGACCCCGTGAAGTCGGACCCGCCGGAGATCGTCGCGATCGGACGCGGCCTGACCGCGGAAGAGATCGTTCGGCTTGCTCGCGAGCACGACGTGCCGGTGCATCAGGACGCCGGGCTCGTCGAGGCGCTCGCCAAGCTGGAGGTCGGGCAGCTGTTGCCCCGCGAGCTCTACGCGGTGGTCGCCGAAGTGTTGGCTTTCGTCTACGCGGTCGACGGCGAGGCCGCGCGGTAACACGCGCCGAACGGCGGCCTCCGTGAAAATGCGGAGACTCGCGCCGGCGCTCGCCGTCGCCCTGTTCCTCTGCGGCGTCGCGCCGCGCGTCGCGCTCGCCGCCGATCCACCCGAGCCGGCACCGGCGGTGACGCACCACACGGTGACCGTCGGCGGTCATCCGCTCGCGTATACGGTGCACGCCGGCATGCAGCCCTTGCGCAACGCCGACGGCGATGAGATCGCGCAGATCTTCATCGTCGCGTACACCGCGGACGCGACGAACGCGCGCACGCGGCCCGTGACGTTCCTCTGGAACGGCGGGCCGGGCGTCGCCTCGATGTGGCTGCAGATGGGCTCGTACGGTCCCGTGCGCGTCGCGGTGCCGTCGGATGCGACGCTGCCGACGCCGAACACGCCGATCATCGGAAATCCGGAGACGCTGCTCGACACGTCGGACCTCGTCTTCATCGACGCGCCGGGGACGGGTTACAGCCGCATCTCGGGCAAGGGAACGCCGGCGATGTTCTACGGCGTCGACGAGGACGCGCGCGCGTTCGACTCGATCATCCGCGCGTGGACGACGGCGAACGACCGCTGGGCGTCGCCGAAGTTTCTCTTCGGCGAGTCGTACGGCACGATGCGCGCGGCGACGGTCGTCGCGCGGTTGCAGGCCGACGGCATGGCGATCAACGGCGTCGTGCTGCTGTCGTCGGCGCTCGACTACAACGTGCTCGACACGGGTCAGGGCCTCGGCGAGGACTACTCGTACATCGCGTTCCTCCCCTCGCTCGCCGCCGTGGCGTGGTATCACCACGCGCTGCCGGCGACGTGGGACCTGACCGCACTCGTGAACGAGGTTCGCGCGTTTGCGATCGGGCCGTACGGCGACGCGCTGTTCCGCGGCGACACGCTCGATCCGGCGACGCGCCGCTCGATCGTCGCGAAACTGCACGAGTACACCGGTCTCGACGCGGCGTACATCGACCGCGCGAACCTGCGCATCGATCCGTCGCGCTTCGAGCACACGCTGCTCGCATCGCGGGGTCTCGTGACGGGACGCGTCGACGCGCGCTACGAGGGCCCGTCGCTCGACCCCACGTACGACGCGGCGACGTACGACCCGTCGTTCTCGGACGCGATGTCTGACGCGTACGTCGGCGCGTTCACGCGCTACGTGCGCGAGGATCTCGGCTTCAAGGACGACCGCCCGTACATCGGCTTGAGCGAGACGGTGAACTCTGATTGGAAGTACCGGCGCACGCGCAGCATCGTGGCGCCGAACGCCGCCGGCGATCTGCGCGAAGCGCTCACCAAGAATCCGTCGCTGCGCATCTTCTCGGCGAACGGATACTTCGATCTCGCGACGCCGTTCTTCGGCACGCAGTACACGCTCGACCACCTCGCGCTGGCCGCGCCGCTGCGTTCGCACGTCGAGTTCGGCTTCTACCGATCGGGACACATGGTGTACGAAAACGACGACGCGCGCCGCGCGCTGAAAGCGGATCTCGTGCGGTTCTACAACGAAGCGGCGGGCCGCTGACGATGCGCCGCGCACTCATCGCCCTCGCCGCCGCGGCCGTCGTCGCGGGAAGCGCGTCGTTCTCCCACGGCGCGACGGCGCAAGCCGCCGACCCGTCACCGACGCCGACGCCGATTCCCCTACCGAACGTCAAGGACGCGGTCACGCACCACACGATCGTGCTCGGCGGCCGTACGATCGGATACACCGCGCGGGCCGGCACGATCCTGTTGCGGAACGCGGACAATCAGCCGACGGCGAGCATGTTCTACGTCGCGTACACGGCCGACCACGGCGACGCGCGCCGGCGTCCCGTGACGTTCTTCTGGAACGGCGGCCCCGGCTCGTCGACGATCTGGCTGCACATGGGCTCGTTCGGTCCGATGCGGGTCGACGTGCCGAAGAACGCGACGCAGCCCGGGCCCAACCCGGCGCTGCGCGAGAACCCGCAGTCGCTGCTCGACACGAGCGATCTCGTGTTCGTCGACGCGGTCGGCACCGGGTGGAGCGCGGTCGTCGGCCGCGGCAAGCCCACCGATTTCTACGGCGTCGACGAGGACGCGAAGGAGTTCTCGCAGTTCGTGCAGCGGTGGATCACGCGCAACGGACGCTGGCAGTCACCGAAGTTCTTGTTCGGCGAATCGTACGGCACGACGCGCGCGGCGAACGTCGTCAACGTGCTGCAGCAGGACGGCGTCGCGGTGAACGGCGTCGTGCTGCTCTCCGCCGCGCTCGACTACAACGTCCTCCCGATCGGCAACGGACCCGGCGAAGATTTCGCGTACATCGGGTACCTGCCGTCGGAAGCGGCGGTCGCGTGGTACCACCACAAGGCGGGCACGAATCAGACGAGCTTGCCGCGCTGGCTCGACCAGGTGCGCGCGTTCGCCGGCGGGCCGTACGCCGACGCGCTGCGTCGCGGCGATACGCTGGATGCGGCGACCCGAGCGCAGATCGTGGCGAAGCTGCACGAGTACACCGGCCTCGACGCGTCCTACATCGAGGCGGCGAACCTGCGCATCGATCCGAACCGCTTCCAGCAGCAGCTGTTGCGCAGAGAAGGGCTGAACGTCGGCCGGTACGACGGCCGCTACGTCGGGCGCACGATCGACGCGAACGCGTCGTACGTCGACTACGATCCGTCGGACACGATGACGTCCGCGGCGTTCACCCAGGCGTTCAACCACTACGCGCACGACGTGCTGCAGTATCACGACGATCGCCCGTACGACGTGCTCGACATCGGCGTCAACCAGCAATGGAAGTACCAGCGGGGCAAGGACCCGAGCGCGCCCAACGTCGTCGGCGACTTGCAGGCCGCGATGGTGCAGAACCCCGCGCTGCACGTGCTCTCGGCGAACAGCTACTTCGACCTGGCCACGAGCTTCTTCGGCACCGAGTACTTCCTGAAGCACATGAACCTGACGGCCGACCAGCGACGCCGGCTGCACTTCATCTACTTCTACTCAGGCCACGAAGCGTACCTGAACCACGACGCGCTGGTGCAGTTCAAGTCGGACATGCTGCACTTCTACCGACAAGCCGGAGTGCCGTCACCGTGATCGCACGCCTCGCGAAGTCGATGTCACCCTGAGCTCGTCGAAGGGTGAGAGATCATCTCGCCGTTCGCGATGCACGCTCATCCTTCGACGAGCTCAGGATGACATCGACCTACATCGCCAGCTTCTCCATCGGCGGGAAGCCGTGTTGCGCGCGGCCTTCGTCCGCGTCGTTCTTCGCCGTCGATTTGTAGAGCTCGATGTGGCCGTCCGTCGCGCGGTCGCGGTACGTATCGCGCAGCGCCTGCATCGCGACGTCGTCCAACGGCTCGAACTCCGTCGCGATGCGAACGTGATGGTCGAGCACCTTCTGTGAATCGATGCCCGTGATCGTCGTCAGCACGCCGGGCAGCGACATCGCGTAGCGCAGCGCGTCGTCCGGATCGACGCCGCCCGCTTCCAGAGCCCGGCCTTCGGCGAACGCTTTCATGCCGAGCGCTTTGATGCCGCGCTCGCGCGCGAGCGGCAGGACGTTCTTCTCGAAGCTGCGGTAGCTCGCGTCGAGCACGTTGAGCGGCATCTGCACCGTGTCGAACGGATAGCCGCGCTCGATCATCTCGCGATGGATGCCGGGATGCTTGTGGCCGGTGAAGCCGGCGAAGCGAACCTTGCCGTCGCGCTTTGCCTGGTCGAGCGCTTCGATGACGCCGCCCGTCGCGTAATGCCGTGCGGGATCGTCGTCGTACACGCACTCGTGCACCTGCCACAGATCGAGATGGTCGGTGCGCAGACGCCGCAGCGACTCCTCGAGCTGCTTCATCGCGACCGTCCTTGCCGCGTCCGTGCGTGCACACTTTGGTCATCAAGAAGACGCGGTCGCGACGATTGCCGTCGGCGAGCGCCTTCCCCAGCCGCTCCTCGCTCTTGTGCTCGTTGTACTCCCACGCGTTGTCCATGAACGTGATGCCGGCGTCGATCGCAGCGTGCACGAGTCGGATCGCCTGCGCTTCGTCGATCTTCTCGGCGAGGTGGTAGCCGCCCATGCCGATCGCCGAGACGGCGACGCCGGGCGCGATCTCGCGCATCGTGAGCATGCGGGCTTCCTACCCAGGCTCGACGAACGGCCCGCGGGCAGTGAGCTGGTTCGGGAAGATCAAAGCCGCGTTGACGCGGACGCGCGAAGCGTTCGGCGGCGAGCTCGAGGAGATGGCGCTGGCGCGGCGCCCGGTCGACGACGACCTGTGGGACGACCTCGAGGAGATTCTGCTCAAGGCTGACTTCGGCGTGCCGACGACGACGAAGATCGTCGATGCGTTGAAGGTCGTCGCAGCGCAGGACCGTTACGCCGGCAGCGACCAGGTCGTCGCACGCTTCCGCCGCGACGTGCAGAGCTTTCTCACGCTGCCCGACATGGGATTGCGTCTCGACGGGAAGCCCGCGGTGGTGCTCGTCGTCGGCGTGAACGGCAGCGGCAAGACGACGACGATCGGCAAGCTCGCGACGATGCTGCGCGCGCAGCGCAAGCGCGTCATGGTCGTCGCGGCCGACACGTTTCGAGCGGCAGCGGCGGAACAGCTCGAGATTTGGGCGCAGCGTGCGGGCGCGGAGTACATCCGCGGCGCCGAAGCTTCCGACCCGTCCTCCGTCGTGTTCGACGGGATGAGCGCCGCGAAGGCGCGCGGCATCGACGTCGTCCTCGTCGATACCGCGGGCCGGCTTCAGACGAAGACGAACCTCATGGAAGAGCTGAAGAAGATGCGCCGCGTCATCGAGCGCGAGACGGGCGGTCCGCCCGCGGAGACGCTGCTCGTCGTCGACGGCACGACGGGCCAGAACGCGCTCTCGCAAGCGAAGCTCTTCAACGATGCGACGCAGCTCACGGGCGTCGTCGTGACGAAGCTCGACTCCACCGCGAAAGGCGGCGTGCTCGTCGGTATCGTCGATCAGCTCGCGGTGCCGGTGAAGTACATCGGCCTCGGCGAGTCAGCCGACGCGCTCGCGCCCTTCGACCCGGCGGCGTTCACGAAGGCGCTGTTCGAAGTCGGTGCAGCCGCCTGAGGCGGCGATGCGCTACTGCACGCGGCCGATCCGGTCGAGTCCCGGCTCGGTGAACCAGATCCCGGTCGGCGCGCCGGTGATGCCCGACGGCAGCGCGCCGAGCGAGATGCCGACGGAGAATTCCGTCACCGTGCCGCCCGGCGTGATGCGCGCGACGCGGTTGCCGCCCTGTTCGGTGAACCACAAGTTCTGCGTCGGGTCCTTGCGCGATCGCGAACGGTTGCGCGCCGGCGCTGATGCCCGTCGAGTATTCCGTCACCACGCCGTTCGTGGTGATCTTGCCGATCCGGTTGCCGCTGTACTCGGTGAACCAGACGTTGCCGTCCGGTCCCGCGCAGATGCCGGTCGGCTGCGCGCCGCTGCTGATGCCCGGCCGTGAACTCGGTCACGACGCCGGTCGGCGTGATGCGCCCGATCCGGTTGCCGGTGCTCTCGGTGAACCACAGGTTGCCGTCGGGGCCCGCGACGATCGCCGTCGGCCCCGACACCGGCGTGATGCCGAGCGTGAACTCGACGACGTTGCCGGACGTCGAGATGCGGCCGATGCGATTCGCCGACACGAACTGCTCCGTGAACCACAGGTTGCTGTCGGGCCCCGACGCGATGCCGTAGGGATCGGCCGCGATCGTTCCCGAGTACTCCGTCGCGACGCCGGCCGTCGTGATCGTGCCGATGCGATCGCCGTTCGCCTCGGTGAACCACAGATTGCCGTCGGGACCCGTCGTGATGCCGGCCGGCCCGGCGCCCGGCGTAATGCCCGTCGAGAACTCGGTCACGCCGCCCGACGGCGTGATGCGCGCGATACGATTCTGCGCCTGTTCCGTGAACCACAAGTTGCCGTCCGGACCCTGCGTGATGCCGAACGGCGCGGAGCCGGTGGAGATTCCGGTCGAGAACTCGGTGATCGTGCCGGCGATCGTGCGCGGACCGGTCGGCGTCGGCGAGCTGCTCGACGACCGCCGCCGCCGCCGCATGCGGCGAGCGACGCGACGAGCGCGGTCGTGACGATGCGGCGAAGGAGCATCGTCACGACTACCAAGGCGCGCCGAATGCTCCTCGCGAGCGGGTCTTACGTGCCCAGCGACGGCGTAGTACGGCTGCACCGCTTCGTAGCGGGCGTTCAGCTCGGGTGCGTCCTCGCCGCGGAGCGTTGCCCGCAGCACGTCGAGGTGCGCGTGCCACCCGGCCGCTACCGACTGGAACGCGTGCGCCGGCAGCGCGCGCTGCGTCAGCGTCAGCCGTACGCGATCGCCGACCGGCTCGAGCTCGAAGCGCACGTACGAGTCTGTGATCGTGCCGCTCGGTGACGGCACGTCGACCCAGTCGTACTCGAGCACGCGCGGCGGATCGTACACGCGCACGCGAAAGCGGATCGCGCCGCCGGGCTCGTCGCCTTCGCCTTCCCACGACGATCCGAACTCCTCGCCGACCGTCTGCGGGATTTCGTTGCCGTAGAGCCACGTCGCGGTCAGTTCCGCTTTGGTCAGATAGTCCCAGACGCGCTCGATCGGGCCGGGAAGATCGCGCACGAAGCGGATCGTGCTCGCGTCGAGCACCTCGCCGAAGTCGGCTGTGTCTGGGCCACTGGCGGGCGTATTGCTCATGGTGTTCCTCCGAGCTCGTGCTCGAGCAAAGCGAGGCGGTCGTGCCAGAAACGGCGATAGCGCGCGAGCCACGCGTCGAGCTCGGCGAGCCCGGACGGGTCGAGCGCGTAGATGCGGCGTTGCGCGTCGCGCCGCACGCGCACGAGGTGCGCCTCGCGCAGCAGCCGCAAGTGCTGCGACACGGCGGGCGCGGTCATGTCGAACCGCTGCGCGATGTCGCCGGCGGCGAGCTCGCGCGCGGCAAGCATCTCGACGATGCGGCGCCGTGTCGGGTCCGCGAGGGCGGCAAACGCCTCCATGGCCGCCATTATGAGGCATCGGCTTAAATAAGTAAAGACCGAAATACCACGAAGGTCGAACACAGGTTCGATGCTCGCCCGCCCCGAAGAGCAGCCATAATGACGCGCCTTGCCGGCGCGGGAGCAGGTGGGAATGTCCGGCGACGGCTTCGCACTCTGCCACGCACCTGGCACGGTGGCGCGATACCGTCGGATCGAACCGACAGCATTCTGCCGCACGGAGCATCATGGCCGACGAAAAACAGCTCGCCCTCTCGAACGCGCTCGCACAGATCGAGCGTCAGTTCGGCAAGGGCTCCATCATGAAGATGGGCGAGTTCACGGACAAGATGGCGTTCGACGTCATCTCGACCGGATCGATCGCCCTCGACCTCGCGCTCGGCGTCGGCGGGTTGCCGCGCGGACGCGTCATCGAAATCTACGGTCCGGAGTCGAGCGGCAAGACGACGCTCGCGCTCCACGTCATCGCCGAGGCGCAGAAAGCCGGCGGCACCGCGGCGTTCGTCGACGTCGAGCACGCGCTCGACCCGACGTACGCGCAAGGGCTCGGCATCGACCTCGACAACCTCCTCGTCTCGCAGCCCGACGCCGGCGAACAGGCGCTCGACATCGCCGAGATGCTCGTGCGCTCGAACGCGGTCGACGTCGTCGTCGTCGACTCCGTCGCGGCGCTCGTTACGAAAGCCGAGCTCGAAGGCGACATGGGCGACACGCACGTCGGCCTGCAGGCGAGGCTGATGTCGCAGGCGCTGCGCAAGCTCACGTCCGCGATCTCGCGCTCGAAGTGCGTGATGATCTTCATCAACCAGCTGCGCGAAAAAGTCGGCGTGATGTTCGGCAATCCCGAGACGACCTCGGGCGGACGCGCGCTGAAGTTCTACGCGTCGGTCCGGCTCGACGTGAGGAAGCTCGAGCAGATCAAGGTCGGCACCGAGGTCGTCGGCTCGCGCACGCGCGTGAAGGTCGTGAAGAACAAGGTCGCGCCGCCGTTCCGGCAGGCCGAGTTCGACATCACGTACGGCAAGGGCATCTCGAAGATGGGGTCGATCATCGACGTCGCGCTCGAGCGCAACATCGTCGGGAAGTCGGGCTCGTGGTACACGTACGGCGAGCAGCGGATCGGCCAAGGCCGCGAGAACGCGAAGGCGTTCCTCGAGGAGCACTCCGACGTCGCCGACGAGATCGCCGCGAAGATCCGCGAAGCGCTCAAGGCGAACGTCTCGACGAACGGCATCGCGAAACCGGTGGGCGCCGCCGCCGGAAGCGACGACGCCGAATAGACCGAGGCCGGCGAGTATGGCTTCGTCCGCGCGTGTGACGGCGTTGCGCATGCTGGCGCAGCGCCGTCTCACCGAGGCGCAGCTGCACGAGAAGCTCGCACGAAAGGGCTTCGACGACGACGCGGTCGCCGGCGCGGTTGCGTCGTGCAAGCGCGACGGCCTCCTCGACGACACGCTGTACGCGACCCTCTACGTCGAGACGAAGCACGCGTCGGTCGGAGACGCACGGCTCGTCGCCGAGCTGGTGAAGCGCGGCATCGACCGCGATGCGGCGCGCCGGCGCGTCGCCGCGGCCACCGTGCCGGAATCCGCGCGCGCCGAGGCGGCATACGAGAAGGTGCGGCGTGCGGTGCCGGACGCGTCGTATCCCACGGTCGCACGGAAGCTTGAACGCTTGGGATTTCCCGCGTCGCTGATCTACCGCGTGCTGCGCGAGCGTGCCGGCACCGAGTTCGCCGACGCGCTCGGAGACGCCGGCTGAGCGCGCTGCAAATTTCGGTGGAGCGCATCCAGGAAACGCTCAGCCGGGCATGGTAACGTCGCGGGGACTGATGCGATCCACGATCGTTCGCGCAGCGTTAAGCACGCTGGCGACCCTCGCGTTGCTCGCGCCTCGGCCGTCCGCGGCGATCGAGGTCGACGCCGTCTCCAAAGCGGCGGCCGGCTACAGCGTCTCCGATCAGAAGCTGCAAACGATGTATCGTTCCGCGCTGCTGAACACGGGCAAGCAGATCACGATCGCGAGCGACGGCACGACGTACGTGAAGACGGGCGACATCCCCGCGGAGTGGCTGCGCGATGCGAGCGTGCAGGTGCGTCCGTACCTCTTCTTCGCGAGGAACGATCCGCAGGTCGCCGGACTGCTGCGCGGCACGATCGCGCGCATGGGCAAGTACCTGCAGGCCGATCCGTACGCGAACGCGTTCACGCTGGACTACCGCGTCTGGGAGCGCAAGTTCGAGCTGGACTCGCTGGCGTATCCGATCACGCTCGCGTGGACGTACTGGAAGGTCACGGGCGACTCGTCCGTTTTCACGGGCGATCTCTCGCGCGGGTTCGACAGCGCGCTGCTGACGATGGAGCGCGAGCAAGACCACCCGCGCAACTCGACCTACACGCACAAGGAGATTCCCCAGGGCGGCAAGGGCAACCCGGTGGCCTACACGGGCATGATCTGGACCGGCTTCCGGCCCTCCGACGATGCGTGCACGTACAACTATCTCATCCCGTCCGAGATGATGGCGGTCGTCGCGCTGGGCGAGCTCGAAGAGATCGAGCGCGACGTCTACCATAACCTCATCAAAGCGCAGCGCGCGAAGAGCCTGCGCGACGAAGTGCAGAACGGCATCCAGACGTACGGCGTCGTCTTCCAGCCGCCGTACGGATACGTCTACGCGTACGAAGTCGACGGCACGGGCAAAGCGCTCCTCATGGACGACGCGAACGTTCCGTCGCTGCTCTCCGCGCCGTACATCGGATACGGCAAGGGCTCGTCGTTCATCTATCAGAACACGCGCCGCTTCTTGCTGTCGAAGGACAACCCCACGTACTACGTCGGCAAGTACGCGCGCGGCATCGGCTCCGTGCACACGTTCGACCGTTGGGTGTGGCCGATCGCGATGCTGATGGAAGGCTTCACGGCGACCAGCGAGGGCGAACGCAAGGACGTGCTCAACCAGCTGATCGCGTCCGATCCCGGCGACCACCAGCTGCACGAGTCGTTCGATCCCGACGACCCCGAGAAGTTCACGCGCGCCGACTTCGGCTGGCCGAACGCGCTCTTCAGCGAGTACGTCATGACGTCGTTCGAAGGCGTGCAGCCGCTGCCGGTCGGCAGCACCGCAGACCTCGACTTCAGCGGCGGATAACATCGTGCGCTTCCCGTGGGGGCCCCACGCGAAGCGTGGGGGACGCGCAGCCGGGGGCGGAGCGCCGTTAGACGTCTGCGTCGGCATTCAGTGGGGCGACGAAGGGAAGGGACGCATCGTCGATCTGCTGGCGCGCGACTACGGCGTCATCGCGCGATTCGGCGGCGGCGACAACGCCGGGCACTCGATCGAGGTCGGCGACACGAAGCTCGCGTTGCGCATCGTGCCGTCGGGGGTGCTCGTCGACGGCGTGAAGCTCCTGATCGGCGCAGGGACGGTGGTGTCGCTGCGCGGGCTCGCATCGGAGCTCGACACGCTGGAGCGGCTCGGCGTCGACATCTCGCGCATCTCCGTCGCATCGCGCGCGCACGTCGTGCTTCCGTATCACGCGACGCTGGACCGGCTGGCCGAACGGGCGCGCGGCGCCGGCGCGATCGGCACGACGGGGCGCGGCATCGGGCCGGCGTACATGGATCGCACCGGCAGGCTCGGCGTGACGTTCGGCGATCTGGCGAGCCGCGACACCGTCGCCGCGAAGGTGCGCTACGCGCTCGGCAGCCGCCTCGCCGCGTTGACGAAGCGGGCGAGCCGCCGGACGTCGATGCCGCCATCGACGAGACGCTCGCGGACGCGCGGCGTATCCTTCCGCACATCGTCGACGACGTCGCGTTTGTGCACGATGCGATCGCGCGCGGCGAACGCATTCTGGCGGAAGGCGCGCAGGGGACGATGCTCGACGTTACGTTCGGCACCTATCCGTTCGTCACGAGCTCGCACACCGTCGCGGGCGCGGCGTGCACGGGGCTCGGCGTCGGCCCGACGTTCGTCGGACGCGTGCTCGGCGTCGCGAAGGCGTACTGCACGCGCGTCGGCGGCGGACCGTTTCCGTCCGAGCTGCTCGACGAATCGCGGCGAGCGCTTGCGCGCGCAAGGCCGCGAGTTCGGCGTGGTGACCGGACGGCCGCGGCGCTGCGGCTGGTACGATGCCGTCGCCGCGCGCTACGCGGCGCGCATCAACGGACTGACGGCGATCGTCATCACGAAGCTCGACGTGCTCTCCGGCTTCGAACGCATCGGCATCGTGACCGCCTATCGTCGCGCCGACGGCGCGCAATGCGGCGTCGACGCGATGGCCGATCCGCACCTGCAGGTCGAGGTCGAGTTCCTGCAGGGATGGCAGGAAGACATCCGCGACGTGCGGCGCATCGCCGACCTTCCGGCAGCCGCACGCACGCTGCTCCACCGTCTGGCGGAGCTCACCGGCGTGCCGATCGCCGCTGCATCGGTCGGTCCGGAACGCAGCGCGCTCGCCGGCTGACGCGGTTTCTGCACCGGCCGCTTAAACAACCGCACATGCTCGGCCGATAGTATGCACAGCACCGGGCACGGACGGCCCGGTCAGTCGTGCCACGGTCGGCATACCCACGAAGCGGCATCGTAGCGGCTTCGGCAAGGTGGCATTTGGAGCGTCTGACCTCGTCTGTTGCGTCATATCCGGATCGATTCCGGATGTGGTGGAGCGCGCAGACACCGACCAATCGCCTCGTCATCGGCGCGGTCGGTTTGACGTTGATTCTCGCCCTCGGCGTGTTCGGCGCGTTTCGCATGCGCGGCCCGGAATACGCGGTGCTGTTCTCCAATCTGCAGCCGGACGAGGCGAACGCCGTCGTTCAGAAGCTCGATTCGGAGAAGATTCCGCACCGGCTGGCGGACGGCGGCGCGACGGTCCTCGTTCCGCGCGACAACGTCTACGAAGAACGCGTGCAGCTCGCGGGCGAAGGCGTCGTGAAGGCGGGCGGCAGCACCGGATTCGAGCTGTTCGACCGCACGAACCTCGGCATGACCGACTTCCAGGAGAAGATCGCGAAGACGCGCGCGACCGAAGGCGAGCTGCAGCGCACGATCTCCGGACTGACCACCGTCCAGTCGGCGCGCGTGCACATCGCGATGCCCGAAGACTCGCTCTTCGTCGAGACGCAGCGTCCGACGACCGCCTCCGTCGCGATCGCGACGCGTCCCGGCATGCAGCTCTCGCCGCAAGAAGTGCGCGGGATCACCCAGCTTGTCGCGGGCGCCGTCGAAGGTCTCAAGCCGGAGAACGTCACGATCGTCGATCAGAACGGCACGGTCTTGCGCCCCTCGGCGCTCGACGGCGGCGTCGCGGGAGACGGTTCGGCGCTCAAGCACACTCAGGACCAGCTGCTCGCCAAAGAAAAGTACGAGTCGGATCTGCAAGAGTCGCTGCAAGGATTGCTCGACACGACGATCGGAGCGCATCGTTCCGCGGTCCGTGTCGCGACCCAGATGAACTTCGACGCGAACTCGACGGAAACGAAGTCGTACGCGCCGCAAGGCACCGTGCTGTCCGAGAAAACGAAGCGCGAGTCGCTCGTCGGCGCCGGCGGCCGGCCCGGCGCGATCGGCATCCCCGGCACGACGACCAACGTCGTGCCGACGTATCAGGGGACCGCGAACAACGGCGGCAACACGCGCTACAACAACACCGAGGCGACGCGCAACTATCAGGTCGGCGAGCAGAACGTCAAGCACGTCGACGCGCCCGGCAAGGTGACGCGCCTGTCCGTCGCGGTGCTCGTCAACGTTCCGCCGCCGGCCGCGAACGCGGCGCCGAACGCCGCGCCGTACGCCGTCTCGGCGGCGACGGTGCAGAAGATTCGCAGCGCGATCTCCGCGGCCGCCGGAATCGATCCGACGCGCGGCGACCAAGTCTCCGTCGAAGCGATCCCGTTCGCGCCCGACGTCGCGGGGTCGGGTCGCGCGATCGCGGGCGGCACGTCGAGCCGTGCTCGGCGTCCCGGTCGTGCCGTTCATCGCGCTGCTCGCGATCCTCGGGCTGGTCGGCGCCGGATTCGGCCTTGCGATGCTGCGCCGGCGCACGTTCAAGCCGACGGCGGAGCTGCCGACCTTCGACTCGACGCTCGCGGAAGAGCTGCCCTCGTTCGAAGAGCATCCGATGCTGGACGGCACGCCGGCGATCGCCGCGCCGATACGCTCGGCCGCCGATCTGACGCGCGAGCAGATGATCGAGTACGTCACCTCGGTCGCGACCGAGAACCCCGACAACATCGCAAAGCTGGTGAAATTGTGGCTTGCCGAGTGAACAGCACAACGTTGTTGAGCGCGCCTCTACGATGATTCACGACAAGCCCATCCTGGCACTCGACGACGACGACCCGCTGAGCGGGCTCGGTGCGTCGTTCCCGGTGGAGGCGTACGCGCCGCCGGCGATGCCCGACATGTCGGGCCCGGAAAAGGCCGCGATCCTGATGATCACGATCGGCCTCGATCTCGCGGCGTCGATCTTCAAGTTCTTGCGGCAGGACGAGGTCGAGCGCATCGTCCTCGAGATCGCCAAGATCTCCACCGTTCCGATCGAGAAGCGCGACGCGGTCGTGCAAGAGGCGTACCAGCGCGCGATCGCCCTCAAGTACATCAACGAGGGCGGGATCGAGTACGCGAAGGAGATTCTCGAGCGTTCGTTCGGCGCCGGTCAAGCGGACGACATGACGAACCGCCTGTTCGCGGCGCTCAAGCACGGCAACCCGCTCGAGCTCGTGAAGAAGACGGAGCCGGCGCAGCTCCTCGAGTTCATCAAGGAAGAGCACCCGCAGACGGTCGCGCTCATCCTCGTCTACATGTCGCCCGATCAGGCCGGCGCGGTGCTCTCGCAGCTCGAGCCGGGACTGCAAGGCGAGGTCGCGATGCGCATCGCGATCCTGCAGAAGACGGCACCCGAGATTCTCGAACAGCTCGACGAGCTGCTCGGACGGAGACTGCTCGTGAGCGGCAGCGACTTCACGAAGGCGGGCGGCGTGCAATCGCTCGCGGCGGTCATGGGCTTCGTCGACCGCGAGACGGAGAAGAACATCCTCGACGGCCTCGCGAAGCGCGATCCGGCGGTCGCCGAAGAGGTCAAGAACCTGCTGTTCGTCTTCGAGGACATCATCAACCTCGACGACCGCGCGATCCAGCGCGTGCTCAAGGAGGTCGACGGCAAGGACCTCGCGCTCGCGCTCAAGACCGCGAACGACGAGCTGCTCTTCCGGATTTACAAGAACATGTCGACGCGCGCCGCCACGACCCTCAAAGAGGACATCGAAGTTCTCGGCCCGGTGCGCGTGCGCGAGGTCGGCAAGGCGCAGCAGAACGTCGTCGACGTCATCCGCACGCTCGAGGAAAACGGACAGATCGTCATCGCGCGCGGCGGCAAGGAAGACCGCATCGTATGACGCGCGCGACGCTCGCGAGGGGCGAGTAGCCCTTGGGTCGAGTTCTCAAAGGGGTTGAGCTCCGCGTCGAGCGCTACCAGCTCGCCGTTCCGGAGATCGCGCTGCCCGAACCGCAGCCCCTGCCTTCCGACGACGTTTCGGCGGAAGATTTCGGCTTTACCGGCGGACTGCTGGCGGACGCGCCGCTCGGCACCTTCCCCGCGGAGCCGTCCGTCGACCTCGGCGCGATCGAAGCGCAGGCGCAGGCGATGATCGAGGAAGCGACGCGCAACGCGGAGTCGCTCATCGCGGACGCGCAGTCGCGCGCTCGCGCGCTCGTCGAAGATGCGGCCGCGCGCGCCGACACGCTCGTCCAGGACGCACGCAAGCGCGGCCACGACGAAGGATTCGCGGCCGGCCGCGACGCCGCAGACCGCGAGATGAACGACATGCTGCTCACGATGCGCAGCCTGCTCGCGATGGCGCGCGCCGAACGGCACAAGCTGATCGAGGCCGCGGAGCCCGAGCTCGTGCGGCTAGCGGTCGGGATCGCCGAGCGCGTGCTGCACCAGCAGATCGCGCTGGACCGCGGCGTCGTGATCGAGATGGCGAAGGTTGCGGTCGCGCGCCTCATCGAGCGCGACACCGTCACCGTACGCGTCAACCCCGCCGATCTCGAACGCATGCGCGATCATCGCGACGAGCTCATCGCGATGGGCGACATCCGCAATCTCCGCGTCGTCGAGGACCAGCGTGTCGACCGCGGCGGCGTGGTCGTCGACACGGACGCCGGCACGATCGACGCGCGGATCGGCACGCAGCTCGAGGAAGCGCGCGCGATCCTGCACATCGACGACGACGTCGTCGTCGAACCGGCGCCGGTCGACGTGCTCGCGACGGCCGAGCTGCCCTCGGCGAAGGCGTCGTGACGTGCCGGTCTTTTCCGCCTCGCGCTATCTCGACGAGCTGAACGACGCCGACCTCGTTCGCACGAACGGCAAGGTCAGCCAGGTCATCGGAACCGTGGTCGAGTCGAACGGACCGCCGATGGCGATCGGCGAGACGGCATCGATCGCGTACCGGCGCACGGCACAACCGGCGCTCGCCGAAGCGGTCGGATTCCGGAACGCCAAAGTGCTCTTGATGCCGCTCGGCGAGCTCGGCGGGATCGCGGCCGGCTCGATGGTCGTCGCGCTCGGCAAGCCGCTGCAGATCGGCCTCTCCGACTCGCTTCTCGGCCGCGTGCTCGACGGTCTCGGACGCCCGATCGACGGGCTCGGCCCGATCGTCGACGCGCGCCGGGCCGAAGTCGTCGGCACGCCGCCCAACGCGCTGCTGCGCCGGCGCGTCTCCGAACCGCTCGGCGTCGGCGTGCGTGCGATCGACGGGCTGCTCACGGTCGGCAAGGGACAGCGCGCCGGCATTTTCGCCGGCTCCGGCGTCGGCAAGTCGACGGTGCTCGGCATGATTGCGCGCAACACCGCGGCGGACGTCAACGTGATCGCGCTCGTCGGCGAGCGCGGCAAAGAAGTACGCGACTTCCTCGAGCGCGATCTCGGTGAGACCGGACTGAAGCGCTCGATCGTGGTCGTCGCGACGTCGGATCAGCCGGCGCTCGTGCGCATCAAAGCGGCGTTCGTCGCGACGCGCATCGCGGAGTATTTCCGCGACCAGGGCCTCGACGTGATGCTCATGATGGACAGCGTCACGCGCTTCGCGATGGCGCAGCGCGAGGTGGGTCTCGCGATCGGCGAGCCGACGACGACGCGCGGCTACACGCCGTCCGTGTTCGCGCTGCTGCCGAAGCTGCTCGAGCGCACCGGAACCTCGCAGCACGGCACGATCACGGCGCTCTACACGGTGCTCGTCGACGGTGACGACATGAACGAGCCGGTCGCCGACGCCGTGCGCTCGATCCTCGACGGCCACATCGTCCTCTCGCGGAAGCTCGCCGCGGGGAACCACTATCCGGCGGTCGACGTGCTCGCGTCCGTCAGCCGCGTCATGCCGGACGTCGTCCCGCCGTCGCACGTTTCCGCGGCATCCGCCGTGCGCGACATCCTCGCGACGTACCGCGAAGCGGAAGACCTCGTCAACATCGGCGCCTACGTCCCGGGCTCCAACCCGCGCGTCGACCACGCGCTCGCGCGCATCGATCAGGTCCGCATGTTCCTGCGCCAAGGCATCTACGAAGCCTCGAGCTTCGACGACGCGCAGCGCGGGCTCCTGACGTTAGCATGAAGCGCTCAATGCGCGCGCCCTCGGGGTACGCCGGCGTCGCCGAACTCGTGAGCGCGCGCGCGACCTGGGGGCCCCACGCAACGCGTGGGGGGCGCGGAGCCTGGGGCGGAGCGCCGTGAAACGCTTCGCATTCCGGCTCGATCCGGTGCTCGGTCAGCGAAAGCGCGTCGAGAACGAACGCGCGGGAGAGCACGCGCGCGCGCTCGCCGATCAGCTCGCGGCGCAGCAGGCGCACGACGCGCTGCTCGATCGCCGCGATGTGCTGCGCGCCCGGCTCACTGCCGAGCACGCGTCGTTCGACGTCGAGACGCTGCGCACGTCGTACGCGCATCTCGACTACCTCGATCGCGCGCTCGCCGCATCGCAGCAGCGCGTGAACGCGTGCATCGGCGCGACGGAACGTGCGCGCGCGCGGCTCATCGCCGCCGCGAAGGACCGCAAAGTGCTCGCGACGCTGAAGGAACGGCGCCGCGAGAGCTTCGACCGCGACGCCGCACTCGCCGAGCAGCGTGAGCTCGACGATGCGAACGCCCGCGCCTACGACCGCACGCACCACGCCGAAGGAAGCACCCCGTGATCATCACCCGCCACCGCAAGCGACGCCGCCACGTCGGTCGCATCCTCGTTCCGCTGCTCGTCATCGCCGTGATCGGGTTCCTGATCGGCTTTGCGCCGACGCAGCGTCTCATCGCGAACGGTCCGCTGCGCCCCGCGTGGCTGGTGGGCGCGCACGTCGGCGCCGTCGTGACGCGGCCGCTCTCGTTCGCCGGACAGCAGGCCGAAATCGCCGACCGGAACCGCGAGATTCGTGCGCTGAACGCACGTCTCGAGTCGCAGCGGCAGGCGAAGGTCGCGGCGGAAGCGCGCGCGACGACGCTGCAGCAGCAGCTCGCTGCTGCCGACGAGGCGCCGTCCGACACGGCGACCGCGGCGCCCGGCGCCGTCGCGCACGCGAAAGCTGCGGCCGATGCGACGGGCTTCGGCGCACCGACCGCGAGCAGCGCCGGCGAGAAGCGCCTCGCCGCGACGTGGGCGGCGATGGATCCGGACAAAGCCGCGGCCGTCGCGCAGCGCTCGCCGCAGGACGAAGTCGTGCGCGTGCTCGCGCAGATGGACACCGACAGCGCCGCCGCGATCCTCGCGGCGCTTCCGCCGAACGTGGCGGCGCGAATCAGCCGCGCCGAGGCTCAGGTCGCGTCCGCAGCGGACCGATAGACCAGAGGAGGCGTCCGGTCGCGGACGTCCGTTCACCGTTCACCGAAAGGAGGTGACACCCTGACCCCAATCCTCACGATCCCAACCCCCAAGATCTCGCCTTCCGGCGGTGCCGGAACCGGCCTCCCGGGCAACTCCAAGTCGCTCGGCGGCGGCGGGCTCTTCCATGCGACCCTCGAGGGTTCGATCGCTGCCGTCTCGGCGGCCGCTACGAATCCCACGGCCGCGGCATCGACATCGGCCCCGACGTCGAGCGCGAGCGCGAGCTCCGCGACGACGCCCGACGCCGATCTCGTCGCCGCCATCAAGGCGCAGCTCGACCGGGGGACCTCGCTCGACGACGTCATCGCGCGTTTGGCGAGCTCGCTCGCGACCTCGGTCGCCGCGCAGCTCGGCATCACGCCGCAGGCGGCGGCGCAGCGATTGACCGCCATGTTCACGAAGGCGCTCCAGCCCTCCGGAGCCGGACCGCCGGGCACGAACGCCGAGAGGGCAGCATCCCTCGTCAGCGCACTGCGGCGAATCGCCGGCATCGCGACGAGGGTGGCCAACGGAGACACGGGGCAACCGATCAGAACGATCGCAGCACAACGCTCGGACGCCGATCAGGCGAAAGCGACTGCAACCCCGGCCACGGAGTCGATCCTCCGCGATGCGCTCGCAGCGCTCGCGGGACCCGCATCTCCGGCCCCCACCTAAACCACGCCGAGTGCGAGCATGTCCGCATCCCTCGTTCCCGTCGCAGCGCCGGCGGCGAGCGACGGCCGGACCGTCGCGCTCGATTCCCCCGCGCTCGCGATCGCGACCGGCGGCGACACGCTGCTCGGCCGCATCATCGCGCGCGCCGTTCTCCCGAACGCGCCCGCGGCGACGAATCCCGTCGCGGCGACCGCGGAGAAGAGCCTCGCCGCGGATGCGGCGAGCAACGCAACCACGACCCGCACCGCGTCCGCCGTCGCATCCGCGCAACCGGCGCAGTCGGAGTCGTCGACCCTCGACACGTTCGTCACCGCGTTCGCGAGCGCGCTCGCGAAGGACGGCGACCGCAACGACGGGAGCGCCGCGTCCACGGCGCAGCCCGCCGCATCGAACGTCGCAAGCACCGGGCCGGCCGCGCAGGCCGTACCGTCGCTCGCGACACCGGTGCAGAACACCGGCGCCGTCACGCCGCCCGTGCCGACATCGGCGCTGCCGCAACCGCAGCACGTCGATCCGAACGCGGTCGTCGACCAATTGCTGCGCGGCATCTCCGTCAACACGACGGACGGCACGTCCACCGTGCGGCTGCGGCTCGTCCCCGAGACGCTCGGCGACGTCAGCGTGAAGCTGATCGTCTCCGGCGGTTCGGTCGACGCGTCGATCATCGCCCACACGCCGGAAGCGCAGAACGCGCTCGCCGGCGCCCAGTCCCAGCTCGCGAAATCGTTCGCCGACGCCGGCCTGAAGCTGTCGAGCTTCACCGTCGGACTCGCCGGCGGCGGATTCGCGGACGCCCGCGATCAGTCGCGCTCGAACGCATCGTTCACCCGCTCGTCGTCACGCCGCATCGCCGGCGCCGGCGCCGCGGAGGACGAGACGGACGAGACCTCGCTGCTCGCGACGTCGAGCTTCGGGCCGCCGATCTACTCGGCGCGCACGCTGCCCGGCGCTTTCAACCACCTCGCATAAGAGGACGATCATGTCATCCACCATCAACCAGCTGATCAATCCGGCGGTCCCCTCGACGTCGCTCACGACGGCGACGGGCACGTCGAACTCGCAGCTCGGCGAGACGCAGTTCTTGCAACTGCTTACGACCCAGCTGCAGAACCAAGACCCGCTCAATCCGATGGACGACACGCAGTCGGTTGCGCAGCTCGCGCAATTCTCCAGCGTGCAGGCCGTCACGCAGCTGAGCGATGCGTTCAGCGCGTTTCAGTCCAACTTCTCCGTCATGCAGTCAGCCGGGCTTCTCGGCAAGACGGTGTCGGCGCAGTACACGGACGCGAGCGGCAACGCGCAGACGGTCACGGGTACGGTGAAGACGATCTCCGTCATCAACGGTACTCCGGAGTTCACGCTCGCGGACGCGAACGGCAACCTGATCGCCGGCTCCAACGGACAGCCGCTGGAGATCCCGACGTCGGGCATTCTGTCGATCGGTGCGGGCGCGACGACCGCGAGCGGAAGCTAGCGGATCATGGCCGACAATCGCATCGACGGGCCGCAGATCCCGCCTGCGATCAACCCGGTCACGCGCCCGCAAGGCGTACCGGTGCAGATTCCGCCCACGGGGACGGGATCGTTTCGCGACGTGCTTCGCACGGCGCAAGCCCCGGCCGTCGCGCAGCCGCTCAAGTTCTCCGCGCACGCGCAGCAGCGCCTCGCTTCGCGCAACATTCACCTCAGCTCGGACGACGTCGCAAAGATGAACGCGATGGCGGACAAAGCTGCGGCCAAGGGCTCGAAGCAGTCGCTCTTCATGATGCGCGACGTCGCGATGGTCGTGTCGATCCAGAATCGCACGGTCATCACCGCCGTCGACCAGAGCAGCATGAAGGAGAACGTGTTCACCAACATCGACTCCGCGGCGGTCATCGATTAGATGGCGCTGCGGTACACCATTACCTCACTGAGAGCGGACCACGACGTGGAGCTCTCGCGCGCGGCCGATCGAATGACGCCGCGCGATCCGATGACACGAAGGGTCTAACATGGCTTTCGATTCGTTGTTCATCGGTGTCACCGGTCTGGAAGCCTACCAGACGCAGATCGACACCATCTCGAACAACATCGCGAACGTCGGCACGACCGGCTACAAAGGTCAGGACGTCAATTTCCAGGACATGCTCTACCAGGCGCAGAGCTACGCGACGGCGCCCACGTCCACGACGGGCGGCGTCAACGGCGAGGACCTCGGCTTGGGCGTGAAGATCGGCTCGATCGACACGAACTTCGCACAGGGCGGTCTCTCGACGACCGGCGTCAACACGAACCTCGCGCTCGACGGCGACGGGTTCTTCATCATGCGCAAACCGAACGGCAACGGGCAGCCGGTCTACACGCGTAACGGCGACTTCTCGCTCAACTCCAATGGACTGCTCTACGACGGATCGAGCGGTATGGCGGTGCAGGGCTACACGGCCAATGCGTCCGGCATCATCAACCAGACGGGCACGCCGGCCGACATCACGATCCCGCTCGGGCTGCAATCGCAGGCCGTCGGCACCGGCCTGAACACGAAAGAAAAGTTCGGTCCGACCGGCGACCAGGTCTTCGACGTCTCACTCGGCGGCAACGTCGACCAGAGCCAGTGGACGAAGGAGGCGCAAGGCCTGCAGGCCGCACCGCCGGTCGCGGGCACCGGCGCGCCGGTGACGATCTCGACGACGATCTACGACTCGCTCGGCAACCCGCATCTCGCGACGATCACGTACACGCCGGACGCGACGGGCGCGTCCGCCGGTCCGCCGGCGACGAACGGTCTTCCGGGACAAGTCGCCGACACGAGCGGAAACCTTCAGAACGTCGGCTCGCGCTGGAAGGTCAACGTCTCCTTCGCGGACGGCACGACCTTCGACGCGATCACGGCGCCGGGATCGATCGCCGCGGGCGGCGTGGTGACCCCCGCGACGACGGCGGCTGCCTCGTCGGGCACCGTCGGTTACGTCTACTTCAACCAGAACGGCCAGTACGTCAACTCCTCGTCGATCGAAGGCGTGGCTGCCGGTCAGAACATCACCGGCGCGAACGTGCACACGACCGGCGGCGCCGTGTCGCTGCAGACGGGCAACCAGCTCAACGTCGTGTCGTGGGGAACCAACGGCACCGACAACGCCATCGCGCCGACGGCCGGCGGCGTCGCGCCCGCGACGGGTCCGATCGGACTCGACTTCAGCAACTCGACGTCGCTGTCCGGAACGTCGTCGGCGAACGTGATCGCGCAGAACGGCTTCGCGGCCGGTATCCTGTCGAACATCACGGTCGGCGCGGACGGAACGATCACCGGATCGTTCTCGAACGGTCAAACCCAAACGCTCGGACAAGTCGCGGTCGCGACGTTCGAGAACGAGGGCGGCCTGCAGCGGCTCGGCGGCAGCGATTTCGCCCAGACGGCGAACTCGGGCCTGGCGCTGGTCGGCACGGCGGGCACGGGACGGTACGGCTCCATCGACGCGGGTGCGCTCGAGGAGTCGAACGTGTCGATCGCCGACGAGTTCACCAAGATGATCTCAGCGCAGAACGCGTACGAGGCGAACTCGAAGAGCATCACGACGGCCTCCGAAGACGAGCAAACCGTCATCGGCCTCATCCATTAGCAAGGGGCTCGCGGGACATCGCGGGTCGGCGCCGGGCGCCGTACCCGCGATGTCCGCTCTGACAAGAGAGGAGCAATCATGATCGCGCTCCGTCGGCTCAACAACGACACCGTGATGGTCAATCCCGACCTGATCGAGTTCCTCGAATCCACGCCGGACACCGTGATCACGCTCACGTCCGGCAACAAATTCATCGTGCGCGACTCGATGGAGGAAGTCCGTGAGAAG
This sequence comes from Vulcanimicrobiota bacterium, assembly GCA_963841685.1. GTDB lineage: Bacteria > Vulcanimicrobiota > Vulcanimicrobiia > Vulcanimicrobiales > Vulcanimicrobiaceae > Vulcanimicrobium. The sequence continues at coordinate 162,647 of CAWJDU010000001.1, read as the reverse complement.
ATCATCGAGTTCAAACGGCGCATCTACCTCGAGGGCGAACAAGCGTCCCCTCGCTGAAGCTTCGCCGGAGGCTCAACTGGCCGACGGCGACCGCCGATAGATTCACAGATGGATTTCGCCACCATCGTCGGTTTGCTGCTCGCCCTCGGCGCTCTCGCGCTGTCTGCGTGGATCGGGAACGTCGACGCTCGCATCATTTTCGCCCGCTACGAAGCGTTCATACTCGTCTTCGGCGGCACCATCGGCGCAACGATGGTCTCCTTCCCGCTCCGCACGTTCCTGCGCGGCATCACCGACGGGCTGAAGACCGCGTTCACGGAGCCGGTCTATCACGAACGTGAAGTGATCACGACGCTCGTCTCGTTCGCGGAGAAGGCGCGCCGCGAAGGCCTCCTGGCGCTCGAGAACGAGGCCGCGGCGCTGGAAGACGAGTTCATGCGCAAAGGCATCCAGCTCGTCATCGACGGCCGCGACACCGACATCATCCGCAAGATTCTGGAGACCGAGATCGGCTTCGTGCAGGAGCGCAATCAGAAGGCCGAAGCGGTCTTCATGACGATGGGCGGCTTCTCGCCGACGCTCGGCATCATCGGCACCGTGCTCGGTCTGATCGCGATGCTCAAAGCGCTCGGCACGCTGTCGGGCTCGAGCAACATCGCCGGTCAGCTCGGCGTGGCGACCGCGCAGGCGTTCGTCGCGACGTTCTTCGGCATCGCGCTGGCGAACTTGTTCTGGATTCCGTTGTCCTCGAAGATCAAGGAGCGCGCCGGCGAGCAGCTGCTGCTGCGCGAGATCATGGTCGAAGGCATTCTCTCGATCCAGGCCGGCGACAACCCGCGCCTGCTCGAAGAGAAGCTGCACGCGTTTCTCGACCCCGAGGAGCGCGAGACCGAGATCGATCCCGGGGGCGCCGTCGGCGAGCCCGAGTTCGCGGGCGCGTAGTGGCATCGACGCGGAGCGAGACGCGATCGCGCCTGCGTCGACGCGGCGGGGAGAGCGAGGCTTTGGAGAGCGCCGGCATGATGCGCTGGCTGCTCACGTATGCCGACATGATCACGCTGCTGCTCGCGCTGTTCATCATCCTGTTCGCCATCTCGACCATCTCGGCGGTGAAGTTCAACCGTCTTGTGCGCGCGATCTCGGGCGGCTTCAACAGCACGAGCGAGATCAACAACCCGCCGAACGGCGGTACGACCAACGACGAGCACGGGCGCACGACGAACGAAGCGAACATGGTCGCGATCAAGGAGAAGCTCGACAAGTACATCGCGCAGGCACGGCTGCAGTCGAAGGTCGAGACGCGCCTCGATCAGCAGGGACGGCTCGTCGTGACGCTGTTGAGCGACAAGGCGTACTACGATTCAGGTTCCGCGGAGCTCCGGCCGGAGACGAAGCAGCTGCTCGACGTCGTCGCGACGCAGATTCGGAACGTATCGAACGACGTGCGCGTCGAGGGCAGCACCGATAACGTGCCCATCGCGACGAGCCGGTATCCGAGCAACTGGGAGCTGTCCGCCGCGCGCGCGACCGGCGTCACCCGCTACCTCGTCGAGCACGACAAGATTCTGCCGACGCGCATCTCGTTCGCCGGCTACGGCCAGTTCCATCCCAAGTTCCGCAACGACACGCCGGTGCACCGGCAGCAGAACCGGAGAGTCGACATCGTGATCCTGAACGGAGCATCGCGGACCTCGTGAGCACGTTATCGCAAGAAGAGATCGACGCCCTCGTCAGCGAGCTCGCGACGCCGCAGCCGGCGATTCCCGACGCGCGCAAGATCAAGCCGTTCGACTTCCGCTTCAACAAGCGGCTCGACAAGTTCGGCACGAACCAGCTGCAGACGCTCCGGACGCTGCACGACAACTTCACCCGCCTCCTGAACAACTCGCTGTCGGTGTACCTGCGCACGCGCGTCGAGGCGACCGTCATGTCGATCGACCAGATCAGCTACGGCGACTTCGTGTCGTCGATCGGCACGCCGTCCATCCTTTCGATCTTCTCGATGGACCCGCTGCCGGGCTCGGGGATGGCGCAGATCGACCTCAACCTCGTGTTCTCCGTCATCGACCGTCTGCTCGGCGGCCCGGGCTGGTATCCGCAGAAGCTCCGCGACCTCACCGACATCGAGCGCACGCTGATGCAGCGCTTCATGGCGCGGATGCTGAACAGCTACCGCGAGTCGTGGAACTACCTGCTGACGTTGTCGCTCAAGATCGAGGCGCTCGACTCGAACCCGCAGTTCATCCCGCGCATCATCCCGCTCGACCAGATCGTCGCGTTCGTCACGTGCGAGCTGAAGGTCGGCGACATGACGGGCTCGATGAACTTCTGCCTGCCGTACGCCGTGCTGCAGTCGGTCGGCGCGCAGCTCTCCGACTTCCAGTGGTCGCCGAGCATCGTCGCCGGCCGCGGGATGACGGAGGAAGACATCGCGCAGCTGGCGCGCAACGTCGAGCGGGCGCCCGTGGATGTGAAGGTCGAGCTCGGCAAGACCGTCGTCTCGCTCCGCGATCTGATCGCGCTGCAGCCCGGCGACTTGGTGCTGTTCGACAAGTCGGTCGACGAGCCGTTGAGCGCGACGGTGAACGAGCGCGAGAAGTTCGAAGTGTTCCCCGGCGTGAACCGCGATCGCCTCGCGGTGCGCGTGAGCCGGATCGTCGAGAACGAGGACTGAGCAGTGAGCGATAACCTGCAGCCGATCGCCGACGCGATGTTCGCTTCGGCAGCGAGCGTGCTCGGCACGCTGGCGGGCCGGACGGTGAGCGCCGGTGCATCGGCCGCGTCGGAGAGCGACGGGTCGATCCGCATCGAGCCGGACGTCGTCGCGACGGTGACGCGCATCGCGTCCGCCGACCTCTCGTTCGCGGCGCGCTACGGCAAGCGCGACCTCGCGCGCATCGTCGAGCTCATGCTGGGGGCGCCGGGCGACGGCGGCGAGCTGGACGCCATGCAGCTCTCGATCGTCGCCGAGACGGTCGCGCAGATCTCGAGCGCGATGGGCGAAGCGCTCGCATCGCAGACGAACCATGACGCGCTCGGCATCGAGTCGACCGTCGCCGCGGACGCGCACGCGTTTCCGGCGCCGCCCTTCGTGACGTTCGCCGCGCCGCTCGATCTCGGCGAGGGATTCTCGACGACGATCACTCTCGACTTCGACGTGCTTGCGCAGCACCGGCTCGCACCGCCGCCGTCGACGAGCTCGCAGTATCGCCCCGCGGCGCCGGCATCCGCCGCGCCCGCCATGGTGACGCACCGTCCGCCCGCCGACGGCCGCCAGGTGACGTTCGCGCCGATGCAGCCGACGCCGATGCGCACGGCCGCGCCGGGGCACGCCAACCTCGACCTCGTGCACGACGTCCCCCTCGAGATCTCGGCCGTGCTCGGCCAGACGGAGCTTTCGCTGCGCGAGGTCGTGTCGATGCAGACGGGCAGCGTGTTCGAGCTCGACAAGCTGTCGACCGACCCGATCGACCTGTACGTCAACAACATCCTGATCGCGCGCGGCGAGGTCGTCGTCGTCGACGACAAGTTCGCGGTCAAGATCAGCGAGCTGAACCCGGTCGTCGACCGCGTCTAGTTGGACATCGCGTTTCGCGCCATCTGGGCGTTCGCGGTCGTCGGGCTGCTGCTGTTCGGGCTGACGTATGCCGTTCGCTCGCTCAATCGCGGGCGCATCGTGGCGGGAACGGGCAAGCGCCTCGTGACCGTCGTCGAGTCGACGTTCCTCGCGCAGAACGTGACCCTTCACGTCGTGAAGGTCGGCGACCGATACTATCTGGTAGGCGGAGGATCCGCCGGGGTTACACACATCGCCGACGTACCGGGTGACGTCGTCGACCCCTACATCGAGATGCAACGGAAGGCGCTCGGCGAGCAACGCGATGCGGTGCTTCGCCTTTTGCAGAGATTCCGAAAGCAGCAGTGAACCGCCGTCTCCTGATCCTCCTCGCCGCGATCGGCTCCGTCTTCGCCGTCGCGTGCTTCGCCGTGCCTGCGCTCGCGCAGGGCGCTCCCGCGCCCTCCGTCCCGGCCGTGGCGATCCCGCACGTCAACATCGGCGTCAGCCCGTCGACGAAGCCGTCGGACGTCGCGATGTCGCTGCAGATCCTCTTGCTGCTGACCGTCGTGTCGCTGGCGCCGACGATGCTGGTGCTGCTCACGTCGTTCACCCGCATCGTGGTCGTCCTCTCGTTCGTCCGCACGGCGCTCGGCACGAACCAGGTGCCGCCGACGCAGGTCCTCGTCGGCCTCGCGCTGCTCCTGACGTTCTTCGTGATGAACCCCGTCATCCAGGACATCAACAAGAACGCGCTGCAGCCGTACCTCTCGAACAAGATCACGCAGAGCGTCGCGCTGGATCGCGCGCAAGTGCCCCTGCGCAAGTTCATGTTCAAGCAGACGCGCGAGAAAGACATCGCGCTGTTCTACACGATCTCGAAGGAGCCGCGGCCCGCCAACCCTGCCGCCGTCCCGACGTACTTGCTGGTGCCCGCGTTCGTCATCAGCGAGCTGAAAACGGCCTTCCAGATCGGCTTCGCGATCTACATTCCGTTCGTCGTCATCGACATGGTCGTCGCCTCGGTGCTGCTGTCGATGGGCATGATGATGATCCCGCCGGTCATCATCTCCCTGCCGTTCAAGATTTTGATCTTCCTGTTGGTCGACGGCTGGAACTTGACCGTCGCCGCGCTCTTCGCGAGCTTCAACCGGTGACCTATGCGACGGTATTGTCGCTCGGACGCGAGGCGATCTTCGTCGCCCTGCTGGTGTGCGCGCCGGCGCTGCTGCTCGGTCTCGCGACGGGATTGATCGTGTCGGTCTTTCAGGCGGTGACGCAGATCCAGGAGCCGACGCTCGCGTTCATCCCGAAGATCGTCGTGGTCGCGCTCGCGCTGCTCCTGTTCGGCCCGTTCATGCTCGCGATGCTGACGGACTTCACGGCCCGCGTCTTCACCGGCATACCGCACTTCATCCAGTGAGCGCCCCGGGCAGGGTGCTGCCGTGACCAACGCGCTGAATCCGTTCGGGTTGTCGGCGGCGCAGTTCGAGACCGTGCTGCTCGTCCTCGTGCGCGTCGGCTTCATGCTGGCGCTGCTTCCCGTGTTCTCGCAGACGCAGATCCCGCGGCTGCTGCGGTTCGCGATCGGCGGCATCCTCGCGCTCGTCATCGTCCGCACGGTGCCGGTCATCGCGCCGCTGGGCGGCCTCGGCGATCTCGTCGTCGCGATCGTCGCGCAGGTCTTCGTCGGCGTCGTGTACGGGTTCGTCGCGCTGCTGCTCTTCGCGGGCATCCAGTTCGCGGGCGAGATCATCGACGTGCAGATCGGCTTCGCGGTGGCCAGCGTGATCAACCCGCAGAGCGGTCAGAACGCCACGGTGATCGGCGAGCTGCAACTGGCGCTCGCGACGTTATTGTACCTGGCCGTCGACGCGCACCACATGCTGATCTCGGGGATCGCCGGCTCGTTCTCCCTCGTGCCGCTGCCGTACGCGGCGGCGCCGCAGCTCCTCGCCGGCGACGTCATGCGGTTCTTCGCGAGCTCGCTCTTCATCGTGTTCGAGATCGCGGCGCCGGTCGCCGTCGCGCTGTTTCTCGTCAACATCATGCTCGGCATGATGGCGCGCGTCGCGCCGCAGATGAACGTCTTCGTGGTCGGGTTCCCGATCCAGATCACGGTCGGGCTCATCATGCTGATCGTGTCGATCCCGCTGTTCGGCGCCGTCTTCCCCTCGCTCGTCGATACGTCCGCGCGCGAGCTCGATGCGGCGCTCCGCGCGATGGCCGTCCGCCCGTAGACCATGGCCCGCCCAGACGCCACCGAAAAGGCCACACCGAAACGACGGCGCGAGGCTCGCGAGCGCGGGCAGATCGCGCGATCGCAGGACGTCGGCGGAGCATCGGTGCTTCTGGCGATCGTCCTTGCGCTGCACCTGGGATTCATGGCGGCCGTGCAGGCCGGCGCGCAGGCGTTCCAAGTCTCGCTGACGCACGCGGGCACGGTCGACGACTGGACGGTCGCGTCCGTCGGCGGCATGTTCGCCACGGCGGTGATGCCGTATCTGCCGCTGCTGATGACGGCCTTCGGCGCCGCGGTCGTGCTCGCGGTCGTCGCGAACGTGCTGCAGTTCGGCGTGCTGTTCTCGCCCCGGCTGGTCGCGCCGAACTTCGCGAAGCTGAACCCGCTCGCGGGCCTGCAGCGTCTCTTCTTCTCCGCGCAGACGCTCGTGCAGTTCGCGAAGCAGCTGTTGAAGCTGCTGATCGTCGTCCTCATCTGCTGGTTCGGCGTGAAGGACAACTTCACGACGCTGTACATGCTCGCGCACGAGTCGCCGCACGACATCATCGTCACCGTCGAGGGCATCGTCTTCGGGATCGCCGTGAAGGTCGCGGTGCTGCTCTTGATCCTCGGCATCGCGGACTACATCTGGGAGCGCCGCCGCCTCGAGCAGTCGCTGAAGATGACGAAGACGGAAGTGCGCGACGAGCATCGTCAGTCGGAGGGAAATCCCGAAGCGAAGGCCGCGCTGCGCCAGCGGCAGCGCGCGATGGCGCGCAAGCGGATGATGGCGGCCGTGCCGAAAGCGACGGTCGTCGTCACGAACCCGACGCACTTCGCCGTCGCGCTCGAATGGGACGAGCTGAAGATGGCCGCTCCGGTGCTCACCGCCAAGGGCGCCGATCTCGTCGCGAAGCGCATTCGCGAGCTCGCGGAAGAGAACGACGTGCCGATTCTCGAGAACCCGCCGCTCGCGCGCACGCTCTACGCGAAGGTCGAGCTCGACTCGCCCGTCCCGCCCGACCTCTACGCCGCCGTCGCGCAGGTGATCGCGTTCGTGTTCAAGCTCAAGAACAAGACGATCGCGTAGGCGCGCGCGTCAGCTGTTCACGCAGTTCATCGAGGATGAGGTACCCAGCGCGCCGCTCGAGTAGTTGCTCGCCGAGTACGTGAGCCCGAACGGATACGCCGTGTTCGGCGCGGCGCCCGCCGCCGCGGTGAACGTGACGCTTCCCGCGGAGGCGCAGTGCGCCGTGAACGTCTGGTCCCCGAGAGCGGCCGGCGGCGTCGTGTTCGAGACCGTGCCGATTACCACGATGCCGGGCGGGCTCGCGGTGATCGTGACCGGTCCGTTGTCGTAGTCGCCGGGCTGGATGATCTGCAAACCGCCCGCGTCGAGCACCTGATATGTGACCGTCGCGTTACTTCCGACGCTCACGAGGCCGCCCGGAACGCCCCAATTCATCGCGTCGGCCACGCCGAGGAGCGTCATCGTCGCCCCGGGATTGCTGCCTTGCGCGACCGTCACGGCGACGTCGCCTTCCGAGAGGATCACGCCGGTAAGCGCGGGCGGCGTCGCGGAAACCGTCTGATCGTTCGGATACGTCGTGATCCCGAACGTGTGCGCGCCGATCTGCGCGGTAACCGTGATCGTGCACGTAATCGTCGTCGCGCTCGTGCACGTCCCGGGCGTGACCGACGTCGGGCCGCTGCTCGCGTACGCGGTCGTGAACTGCGGTGTGCTCGCGGCGTCGAAGTTTCCGACGTAGACCAGCGTCGAGCCGTCGAAGAACGCGAGCGACGTCAGCGCCGGCGAGACGTACTTCGGCGTGCGGCGTGGCGCGCTCGAGACGGCGGCGCGGGATCGACAACGTCATCGTCGTCGTTCCTTGCGCGGTCGGCGACACCGAGCGCGTCACGGCATGCGCCGTCGCCCCGCCGCCGCCTCCGGCGACGAGAACGGTTGCCGCGCGCGCGACGCGCGGACGGAATCGCACATCGGACGCCTCACGTGATAATAATGCCTCTTCGACGGTGATCGGAATCGGATCCGGTCGCCGGATCGCACGTGAACGGAATCGATGCGATCGTCGCTCCCGGATAGTTCGACGTCGAGTACGTCAGCCCCGACGCGTACGCCGTATCGGGCTGCGTGCTCACGTTGAACGTGATCGTCACGGCGCCGCCGTTCGGATTGACGCACGTCACGTCGAAGTTTTGATCGCCGAGGCTGGCGGGCGGGGCGGTGAACGAGTTCGGCGCGATCGTGACGATGCCGCTCGGCGTCGCCGTGATCGTCACCGGACCGTTGTCGTAGGTGCCCGGCTGCACGATCTGCTCGTTCGTCGAGTCTTCGATCCGGTATCCGTACGTGACCGTAGCGTTGTACGCGGCCTCCGAGAGCCCGGCGAAGAGCAGCTGATCGGCGACGCCGTCCATCGTGAGCGTCGCGCCGGGATTCGTCCCCGGCGACAGGTTGACCGAGACCTCGCCTTCGGACGAGATCACGCCGGTGAGCGTCTGCGGTGTTCCGGCCGTCTGCGCGCCGGGGTACGCGATCAGGTCGAACGCGTGCGCGCCGACGGTCGTCGTGACCGTGAGCGCGCAGACGGACGTGCTCGACGTGAACGTGCACGTCCCGGGCGTGACGGTCGTCGGTCCGGCCGCCGCGTAGACGGTGACGAACTGCGTCTGGCTGTCGAACTCGACGTTCGCGACGTAGACGAGCGTCGTGCCGTCGTAGACCGCGAACGACCCGGTGCCCGGCGCGATGAACTTCGGCGTGCGCCGTGTCGACGACGCCGGCCGCGGTATCGTCAGGGACATCACGAACGATCCGTTCGCGTGCGGAGTCGCCGTCGGAGGCGCGGACGGCGCGGACGAGCCGCCGCTCGCCGCCGCCGCACCCGGACAGCGCGACGGCGAAACCAAGGATCGTCAACGGACGCAGATGCATCGCCATTCCCTTATTGCCCCGTGATCGGAAGCGTCGCGGAGTTCGGCACGCATTGCAGCGTCGTCGTTCCGAGCGTTCCGCTCGAGTAATTGCTCGACGTGTACGCGATTGCCGACGCGTACGCCGCGTTCGGATGCGACGCGGCCGACGCGGTGAACGTCGCCGTGCCGTTGGCCGCGCACGTCACGGTGAAACGTCAGCGTCCCCGTCGACGCAGGCGGCGTGCTCTGCGAGACGGGCGTCATCGTGACGATGCCGCCGCCGTCGGTCTCCGAGATCGTGACCGGCGCGTTGTCGTACGCGCCCGGCTGGACGATCTGCGCGCCCGATGCATCGTCGATCGCGTACTGGAACGTGTACGATGTGCCGATGATGCCGACGTACGGCCCGGTTCCGTTCAGCTGGTAGATCAGCGGCGGCGGAACGAACGTCGCCTTGTCGGCGACGCCGAGCGGTACGATCGTCTGGCCGGCGTTCGCGCCGGGCGTCAGGTTCACGGCGACTTCGCCTTCGCTGAGAATCACGCCGGTCAACGACGAGCTCGACTGCGTGTTCCCGTACACCATGCCGTCGAAGGCATGCGAACCGGGCGACGTGACGACGCTGACGGTGCACGTGGCGTTCGGCGTCGCATTGTCGCAGCTGCCGCCGGTGACGCGCGTCGCGCCGCTGTTGGCGTACACGGTGGTGAACTGCGGCGGCGATGACGCCACGTAGTTGCCGACGTAGATCAACGTCGTGCCGTCGTACACGGCGAGCGACGCCATGTTCGGCGAGACGTACTGCGGCCTGCGTTCCCGCGACGTGGGCGTGACCGCCGGGTTCGGCACCTGCACGCTCAGCGAGAAGCTCGACGATCGCCGGCGATGCGCTCGGCGTCGGAGTGGGCGTCGGCGTCGGGACTCCGGACGGCCCGGCGCGTCGGCGTCGGCGTCGGGCGAGACCGGCGTCCGAACCGGCGCGACCGGCGGGCTGCTGCCGCCGGAGCCGCCGCATCCTGCGACCAGCGTCACCGCGGCAAGCGCGAGCCACGGGAGCCGAACGCGCGGCACGCGCGTGCCGGTCACAGGTGCACGCCGATTCCGGCGTACGGCGCGTTCACGGTCGTGTTCGAGGGCGCATTCGAGCGCGCGTCCGCGCGCTCGCCGGCGTACCCGAAATCGATGAAGACGGCGGAGCCCTTGCCGAGATCGATCGTCGCGCCGATGCGGTACTTCCAGTACGCGTACGCAAACGGAATCGTCTGCCCCGACAGCGGTCCGAGGTACGGCGAGGTCGGGTACGTGTACCGGCCCGACAGCTGCGGATAGTACCAGATGCTCCCTTCGACTGAGAAGGGCTGGTCGAGATCGGGGAGCTTCGTGACGCCGAAGCCGGCGCCCGAGATCCGGGGATAGCCGAGGTAGTTGTACTGCTTCGTCATGTACGCCGCGCCGATGTAGACGCGCGGGTCGAGGACGCGGAATCCGAGCCGCACGTCACCCTCGTCCTCCTGCGCGGTGAGCGCGGGGACGTAGGCCTGGCCGAGCCCGTTGTACGCGATGATGGCCGGGTAACCCGCGACCGTCACGCAGCCCGGATCGTTCGGCGAGGGGCAGAGCCCCGTGTTGTACGTCTGGTTTCCGGCGACGGTGGCGCAGCCGCTCGCGCCCGGTGCGCACACGGCGGCCGTCTGGAACGCGTTGTGCGGGAACTGGTAATGCCGGTAGTCGACCTCGATCATCGCGGGCAGGCTGAACAGCGGGAACTCCGCTGCGCCGCGGACGTCGTAGGAGCCGGTCCCCGTGTTGCCTGGGCTGAGCTCGTTGTAGACCTTCGGCGAGAAGAGGTAGTCGCCGGCGACGAACACTTCGTTGCGTCGCGGCGCGGGCGTCGCGACCGGGGTCGGGGTACCGACGGGCGCCGGCGCCGCCGTCGGCGGAATCGGGGCCGGCGCCGGCGGCGGGGTCGCGGGCGGGGGCGGCGGCGCCGGCTCGCCGAGGAACCGGACGACGACGACGCGGCGGTCGGGCAGCCACTGAACGTACGCGCCCATCGCCTCCGAGAGCACGCGGACCGGGACGAGCACGACGCCGTCGTACAGCTCGGGCGGCACGTCGAGCGGACGTTGCTCGCCGTTCACGACGACGACCGGCTTGCCGAGCGTGACCTTCACGTCGGACCCGGGCTTCTGTACCTCGACGGTCCGCGTCGCCGGATCCCACGTCACCGTCCCGCCCATCCGCTCGAACATCGAGCGCAGCGGCACCATCAGCACGTTGCGGCGAACGAGCCCGGCGAGCACGCGGCCGGACCGCAGCGAATCCGGCTTCGCGTAGACGTGCTGATCATCGAAGAAGATCGGGATCGCGCCCGGCGGCGGGCTGCCGAATTGCGTCTGCGCCGGTGTCTGTGCAAGGCCCGCCAAGCCGATCGTCACGGCGCCGGCGGCGAGCGCGAAGATGCCGGATACACGAAGAACGCCGAAGCCGTTGAAACGCTTCAAACGCAGCCCTCCAAGCCGATGACCAGCCGGTCGATCCGGCATACCTATCAAACATGCGCTTGCGAGGCAACGGTGAAACGAGGCGTCCGCCTCCATGGGGAGCAGGCCATGCGGCCTACTCACGGCTCGGTGCGCCGCCGCCGATAACCGTAAGGACGTGAGGACCGTGACCTAGTGGCAACGGCCGCTCCGGCGCGCCCGGGCCTGCTCGATCGACTGAGCTCGACCTCCCATGCCTGGGTGGCCGCGGCTTCGGTCATGCTGATCGTGCTGATGATCGTCCCGGTGCCGCCGTGGTGCCTCGACCTGCTGCTCTCGCTGAACATCACGCTGGCGCTGGTGATCCTGCTGGTCACGCTCTACACGGAGAACGCGCTGTCGTTCAGCGTCTTCCCGACGCTGCTGCTGATCATCACGGTGTTCCGGCTCGCGCTGAACATCACCGGTACCCGGACGATTCTGCTGCACGCGTACGGCGGTCAGGTGATCGAGGCGTTCGGAAACGTCGTCGTCGGCGGCAACTATGCCGTCGGCATCGTCATCTTTGCGATCCTCGTCGTGATCCAGTTCGTCGTCATCACGAACGGTGCGGGGCGCGTCGCGGAAGTCGCGGCCCGCTTCACGTTGGACGCGATGCCCGGCAAACAGCTCGCGGTCGACGCCGACCTCAACGCGGGCTTGATCACCGAAGCCGAGGCGCGCCAGCGCCGCAAGGACATCCAACGGTCCGCGGACTTCTACGGCGCGATGGACGGTGCGTCGAAGTTCGTGCGCGGCGACGCGATCGCCGCGATCATCATCGTCTTCATCAACATCATCGGCGGTCTTGCGATCGGGATGCTGCAGAAGGGCATGTCGCTTCCCGAAGCGGCGTCGCGCTTCACGCTCCTGACGATCGGCGAAGGTATCGTCACGCAGATCCCCGCGCTGCTGATCTCGACCGCGACCGGTATCATCGTCACGCGCGCCGCATCGGAAGGCTCGTTCGGGCACGACCTCACGCGTCAGCTCGTGCAGGAGCCGCGCGTGCTGCTCATCGCCGGCGTGCTGCTGATTCTCTTCGGGCTGTTCGGCCTGCCGCCGTGGGCGATGTTCACGATGGCCGCGGTGATGCTGCTCCTGTTCTTCCGCGGTCGCGCGCAGAAGAAGGCGGCTGCGGCGAAAGCGACCGCGATCGCCAAGAGCGGCGGGGCCGCGCTCGGCGCGTCGGGCGCGCCGGCGACGAAACCGGCCGAATCGGTCGTTCCGATGCTCTCGTACGACCCGATGGAGCTCGAGATCGGCTTCGGCCTGATCCCGCTCGTCGACGTGTCGCAGGGCGGCGATCTGCTCGAGCGCATCACGATGATCCGGCGGCACGCGGCGCGCGATCTCGGCATCGTCGTGCCGCCGATTCGCGTGCGCGACAACCTGCAGCTCAAGCCGTCGACGTACGTCGTGAAGATCTACGGCCTCGAGGTCGCGCGCGCCGAGGTCATGGTGTCGCGCGTGCTCGCGATGAATCCAGGTACCGCGATGGCGCCGATGGACGGCATCCCGACCACGGAGCCCGCATTCGGCCTGCCCGCGATCTGGATCGCGGAAAGCGCGCGCAGCGACGCCGAGATGGCCGGCTACACCGTCATCGATCCGACGTCCGTCATCGCGACGCACCTCACCGAGATCATCAAGACGCACGCGCCCGACCTGCTCGGACGTCAGGAGACTTCGGCGCTGCTCGACAACGTCAAGCAGCACTATCCGGTCGTCGTCGACGAGCTGATCCCGAACCTGCTCACGGTAGGCGAGGTGCAGCGCGTGCTGCAGAACCTGCTGCGCGAGCGCATCCCGATCCGCAACCTGCTGCTGATCCTCGAGAACCTCGCGGACGGTGCGCGCGCGTCGAAGGACATCGACTACCTCACGGAGCGCGTGCGCGCCGCGATGGCGCGCCACATTTGCGCGGAGTACGCGGAGAACGGTCTGCTGTCGGTCATCACGGTCGATCCGCGTCTCGAGACGCTGCTCGGCGAGGCGGTGCGCCGCGGCGAGGATGCGTACGCGCTGCTCGATCCGGGAACCGTCGCGAAGATCTACGCGTCGCTCACGAAGCGCATGCAGGACGCGCAGCAGGGCGGCTTGCAGCCGATCGTGCTGACGTCGCCGGGTACGCGTCTCGCGCTGAAACGCCTCACGGAGCGCGCCGCGCCGGGACTGGTCGTGCTGTCGTACAGCGAGATCGCGCCGGGCCTGCGCGTCGAATCGATCGGACAGGTTTCGACGACGGAAGAGACCGCGCCGGAGTTCGCCGGAGCGGCGACCTGACGTGCTGCACCTGCTCGGATTCGGGCGCAAACCCGCGGCGCCGCAGCTCAAGCTCAAGCTGCCCCAGGTCAACTCGTTCGTGGACGTCACGATCGCCGGCGGCGGGCCGCGCGGATCGGTCTGCCTCGAAGGCCTGAGCGATCGCAGCTTCACCGTGCGCGGGCTGCCCGGCACGAAGCTCGGCGACACCGGCGTGTTCAGCTACACGAACCCGGTCGGGCGTTTTCGCTTCAGCGCGAAGTGCGTCGCCTTGCGCGACCGCACCGCGGTCTTCGCGATCCCCGATCGCGTCGAGACCCTGCAAGTCTTCTCCGGTGCGTCGCAACGCACTGCCGTACGCATCGAGGCGACCGTGCCCGCGCATTGGCGTTTCGCGCCGGGCGGCAAAGGCACGGGCGAGTACATGCGCGGATCGCTGACCGATCTCAGCCGCTCGGGAGCGTCGCTGACGATCGATCGCGAGGTGAAGAAGGGCGGCTTCATCGAGTTGCGCTTCGCGGTCAGCACGGCGGCGACGCCGCTGCTGCTGCTCGCCGAAGTGATGCGAGCGTCGGACATCGAGAACACGAAGCGGCATTCGTTGGGCGTGCGATTCCAAGGAATCAAGCCCGAGGACGACCGCGCGATCACGGATTTCATCAACAAGCGGCAAGCCGAACGGCGAAACCGCGGCTTGGCGTGAGGGAGCACACGGAAGTATGGAAGCGAAACGCGTACTGATCGTCGACGACGCGGTCGTCATGCGCATGATGATCAAAGGGATTCTCAGCAAGAACGGCTACGAGGTCGTCGGCGAAGCACAGAACGGGGCGGAAGCGGTCGAGAAATACCGCGAGCTCGGTCCGGATCTCGTCACGATGGACATGGTGATGCCCGAGATGGACGGCATCTCCGCGGTGAAGCAGATCGTGGCGGACGACCCGCAGGCGCGCATCATCATGTGCACGTCGATGGGACAGCAGGCGCTGGTGGTCGAGGCGATCCAGGCCGGCGCGAAGTCGTTCATCACGAAGCCGTTCCAACCGCCGAAAATCCTGGAGACGATCCAGAAGGTGCTGGCATGACGGAACCGCTGACGCTTAGCGAGCTCCAGCGCGACGCGCTCAAAGAAGTCGGCAACATCGGCGCCGGCCACGCGGCGACCGCGCTTTCGCAGCTCTTGAACACGACGGTCAAGCTCTCCGAGCCGAGGATCGACGTGCTCAAGTACCGCGACCTTTCGAGCCGCATCGGCTCGCCCGAGCGCTCCGTCGCGGCGCTGCACATGTACATCCGCGGCGAGGCGCCGGGACAGATGGTCGTCCTGTTCGACCGCGAGCAGGCGGCGGAGTTCGTCAACGTCTTCATCCGCCGCATCATCGGCGACATCCAGATCTTCGACTCGATCATCGACTCGACGCTCAAGGAGCTCGGCAACATCATCGCCGGGTCGTACTTGACCGCGCTGATCTCGCTGACCGGCGTCAACTTGCTGCCGTCGGTGCCGACGCTCTCGTACGGCACGGTCCAAGCGGCGTTCCGCACGCTCATGTCGATCCTGCCCGATCAGGACGTGTTCCTGATCGAGTCGCAGTTCCTCGACAAGGACCGCGCGGTGTCCGGGCAGTTCATCCTGATCCCGGAAACCGGCTCGCTGGAACCGCTGCTCTCGGTCTTCGGAGTCGAATGAGTGGATTCAGCTGCGCTGAATCCGTCGCGTTCGGACGCTTCGCGTCCGATCCGCACATCGGATTGAGATGACGGACGAGTTCTTCGATCGCTCGGAGTTCGTTCAGTACTTCCGCGACGAGACCGACGAGCTGCTCCACGCGATCGAAGCCGATCTGCTCCGCCTGGAGCAGTTCGTCGACGCGGGCGGCGCCGATCCCGAGATCGTCAACTCGCTGTTCCGTGCGCTGCACACGATCAAGGGCAGCGCCGGAATGCTGCAATTCTCCGCGGTGCAGCAGCTGGCGCACAAGCTCGAGAACGTCTTCGACCTGCTGCGCAAGGACCGCATGCCGCTCACCGAGAGCGGCGTCAACTTGCTGTTCGAGGGGCGCGACATTCTCAGCGCCCTCGTGCAAGCCGCGGTCGGCGGCGGTGACGAGCCGGACGGCGTCGACGAGTACGTCGCGCGGCTCGACGGCGCGGCCGGCGTGTACGAAGAAACGGCCCAGGCGATCGAAGGACCGCGCGCGTCGAACGACGCGGACGACGAGCTCGCACCGATCGACGACGCGCTGGTCAGCGCGTTCGAAGCCGAGGTCGCGCGTCTGCTGGAGCAGGCGCAACACGCGGAGCGCATCGTCGACGAGTTCCTCACGCCGGCGCCGGCGGGCGCCGCGCCGAAGGCCGATCGCGCCGCGGCGCCTGCACCGGCGACGGCCAACGGGGCGGTGAACGTCGCCGCGAAGCCGCAGAAGAACGCGACGATCCGCGTCGACATCGAGCGGCTCGACCTGCTGCTGAACCTCGTCGGCGAGCTCGTGATCAACCGCACGCGAATCTCCGACATCGCATCGACGCTCGGCCGCGAGCTCGGCGAGCGCGACAAGGCGGGCGCGTCGCTGACGTCGCTCGCGAAGGACCTCACCGAGTCGTCCGCGCTGCTCGCCCGCACGACGAACGAGATCCAAGAGAGCATCATGAAGGTGCGCATGGTGCCGATCGGACAGGTGTTCGACCGGTTCCCCCGCACGGTGCGCGATCTCGCGAAGGCGCGCGGCAAAGAGATCCAGCTCGAGATCTCCGGCGCCGACACGGACCTCGACAAGACGATCGTCGACGAGGTCGGCGAGCCGCTCATGCACCTGATCCGCAACTGCGTCGATCACGGTATCGAGCCGCCCGACGTGCGCGTCGCGCGCGGCAAGCCGCGCCACGGCACGATCGCGCTGAACGCGTATCACGAAGGCAATCAGATCATCATCGAGATCTCCGACGACGGCGGCGGGATCGACCTCGCGCGCGTGCGCGACAAGGCGATCCGCACCGGCATCATCACCGAAGCCGACCGCCTGACCGACCGCGAGACGATGGAGCTGATCTTCTCGCCCGGATTCTCCACGGCGGAGAACGTCACCGACGTGTCGGGACGCGGCGTCGGCATGGACGTCGTGAAGAAGAACATCCTGCGCCTCAAAGGCGTGTTCGACGTCGACTCGGTGCCCGGCAGCGGAACGACGTTCACGATGAAGCTGCCGCTGACGCTCGCGATCATCCAAGCGCTGCTCGTGCGCGTCGCGAACGAGCTCTACTCGATCCCGCTCGACGCGGTCATCGAGTCGCAGCGCATACGCCGCGTCCGACGTGCGCACGGTGCACGGCGGCGAGGTCATCACGCTGCGCGGGCACGTCGTGCCGCTCGTGCGCATCGCCGAGTTCTTCCGGCTCGACGGGCAACGCGATCCCGACAAGGTGATGATCGTCATCGTCGGCCTCCAGGGCCGTCAGGTCGGGCTCGTCGTCGACTCGTTCCAGGGCGAGCAGGAGATCGTCATCAAGCCGCTCTCCGACGTGATCGGACGCATCCCGGGCATCTCGGGCGCGACGATCCTCGGCAACGGTTCCATCTCGCTCATCATCGACGTCCACTCGCTGATCGCCGCCGCCGGCGCGGGCAAGTCCGCTCGTGCCGAATTCTCGGGAGTGTAGCAACATGTCCGACACGGTCCAAGTCGTTTCGTTCAAGCTCGGCGCGGAGGAGTACGGCGTCGACATCGACCAGGTGCAGGAGATCAACCGCATGGTCTCCGTGACGCACGTGCCGCGCGCGCCGCAGTTCATGGAAGGCGTGATCAACCTGCGCGGGCAGCTGATCCCCATCATCGACCTGCGCACGCGGTTCGGCATGCCGCGCGCCGAGCACACGAAGAACACGCGCATCATCGTCACCGAGATCGGCGCGAAGCGCGTCGGCATGGTCGTCGACTCCGTGTCGGAAGTGCTCCGCGTTCCGACCGCCCAGATCGAGGACGCGCCGGAGATGCTGACCGGCGTCGACACCGAGTACATCCGGGGCGTCGGCAAGGTCGAAGACCGGCTCATCATCCTGCTCGAGCTCGCGCGCATCATCTCGACGAGCGAGCGCCGTGAGCTCGAAACCGCGGACGTCGAAACCGCGGCCTAGATCGAAGAGGACCCGGCGCGCGCCGTCGAAGGACCGGCATCGACCGTGACCGATTCGACCGCCGCGCCGACCACCGACGAACGGCCGGCGCCTGCCAAGGCGCCCGGCTTCCCGCTCGCCCGAACGCTGATCTGGCTCGGCGTCGCCGGGGCGTCTGCGACGCTGACGTACTTCGTGCTCCGCGCGGCGCTGCGTCCGGCGCCGTCCGCGTCCGATGAGACCGCCGACCGCATCCAGGCCCTCATCGACGAAGCGAACCGCCTGATCAAGACCCTCGACGAGAAGAAGCCGACCTGAGCGGCCTCGTTCCGGGAACCGTTGCCTCGGTGCGGTTCACGGATCTTCTCGCGAACGGTCAGGCGGTGGGGCGCGTGAGCGGTTTCGTCGTGTTCGCCAACGGGCCGCTGCCGGGCGAACGCGCGCGCGTGCGCGTGACGCAGGTGAAGCCGAAGTACGCGGTCGCCGACGTCGTCGACTACGAGACGCATTCCGACATGCGCGCGAAGCCGTTCTGCGGCGTCTTCGGCGTGTGCGGCGGCTGCCAGGTGCAGCATCTCTCGTATCCCGCGCAGCTCGCGTGGAAGGAACAGATCGTGCGGAGCGCCCTGCGCCGCATCGGCGGCTTCGCGGACGTCGACGTGCGCCGGCCCGTCGGGATGACGTATCCCCGCAACTACCGCAACAAGATGGCGCTCGTCGTCGATCAGCGGAACGGCGAGACGTCGTTCGGCTTCTACCAGGCGCGCTCGCACGCGCTCGTCCGTATCGACGCGTGTCCCGTCGTGCTGCCGCAGCTCGACGCCGGCATCGCCGGACTGTACGACGCCGCGCGCGCGACGGACTCGCGGGACGCGTTCGCCGGCGCGAAGCACGCGATCGTGCGCGCGGGCGCCGCGTCGGGGCAAGCGGTGCTGTCGATCACGACCGACCGGCAATCGCAGGCGATCCGCGAGCGCGCTCCCGCCGTCGCGCGGCGCGTCCGCGGCGTCGTCGGCGTGTCGAACTCGTTCGAGCCGCGCACGGCGAACGCCGTGCTCGGGCGGAAGATGGCGTACGTCTGGGGCTCGCGCGAGATGGACGAGACGATCGAAGGCGTGCGCTACCGCGTCTCGCCCGCGTCGTTCTTCCAGGTCAACAGCGAGATGGTCGGGCGCATCTTCCGGTTCCTCGCGCCGGGCGTCGTGTCCGAGAGCGCGATCGTCGACCTCTACTGCGGCGCCGGCACGTTCGCGATCTTCTTCGCATCGCGCGGAGCGCGCGTCGTCGGCATCGAGGAGAACCCGGCGGCGGTGCGCGAGGCGCGCGAGAACGCCGCGCTCAACGCGGTCGAGGATCGCGTGCAGTTCGTCGAGGGACGCGTCGAAGGCGCGGTCGCGAACAAGGACGGCCAAGGCCGCGCTCGCCGCGGCGCAGATCGTGTTCCTCGACCCGCCGCGCAAAGGCAGCGACGAAGCGACGCTCGACGCGATCGCGACGGCCGGCGTGCCGAACCTCTGGTACCTGTCGTGCAATCCGGCGACGCTCGCGCGCGACCTCGCGTACCTCGCGAAGCGCGGCTACGCGCTCGGCGTCGTGCAGCCGTTCGACATGTTTCCGCAGACCGGCCACGTGGAGACGCTCGTGACGCTGCACCGCGGCGGCACGAACGCCGCGGTGACGCTGCCCGAGCGCGAAGCGACGCCGTGGGACGACCGCATCCCCGAATGGCCGTCGGACGACAAGTACGCGAAGACCGAGTACCCGGACTTCGTCGAGCAGTAAGAGCAGATCCCCGTGTCACCCTGAGCCGGTCGAAGGGTGAGAGAGCATCATGCCCGCAGAGCCGCGGCTCGAATGGCTCGTCGCCGCTCTCACCCTTCGACGGGCTCAGGGTGACACATGGACCTTGCCGGCGGCGGCGAGTCGGGGCAGTAGAACGGCGTGCGGGACTACTGGGTTTACATGCTGCTGTGCTGGGACGGGAGCTATTACGTCGGCGTCACGTCCGACCTCGAGCACCGCATCGCGCAGCACCAGAGCGGAGAGAACCGTGAATGCTTCACGCGCATTCGGCGGCCGGTGTTGCTCGTCTACTCGCAGTCGTTCGATCGACCGGACGACGCAATCGCGGCGGAGAAGCGCCTGAAAGGCTGGTCGCGCGCGAAAAAGCGCGCGCTGATCCAGTCGCGCTTCGGAGACCTGCCGTCGTTATCACGCAGCCGCGCAAGTCACCCTGAGCCGGTCGAAGGGTGAGAGCGGAACCATGCCGTTCGAGCCGCGGCTCTGCAGGGCATCGATGCCTCGCTCACCCTTCGACGGGCTCAGGGTGACTTGGCGGGATCACTGCGCCGGTGTCGGACAGCAGCTCCATCAGCGTCAGCGCGTTCCGCGGCGCATAGCCGTTCTGGTCGTTGTTGAAGTACACGAACGTCGACTCGACCTGACGGGCGAGCTCACGAATCGTCGCCGCCCACTGCTCCAGACGCCCGCCGCGGATACGACCCCGCATACGCGCGCACCGGGCCGTGCAACCGGACGTAGAGCACCGGCCCGGTCAGGACGTGCGGCGTGATGCTTTCGCGCATGTCGTGCAGGCACAGCGACATGCGGCGCTCGCGCAAGATCGCGTAGACGTCCTCGTGATACCACGTCGGGTTGCGGAACTCGACGACGTAGCGGTGGTGCGACGGCAGCGTGTCGAGAAACGCGCGTAGCGCGTCGTCGTCGCGGGCCCAGAACGGCGGAAACTGCGCGAGGAGATTCGCGATGCGCGGCTCGAGCGGCGCAATCCGCGCCATGTAGTTGTCCACGAACGCCCGCGGCTCACCGGGACGCTTGCGATGCGTGATCAGCCGGCTCAGCTTCACCGTGTAGACGAACCCCGGCGCGACCGCGGCCCAACGCGCCAGATCGTGTTCCTTCGGCAGGCGGTACGTCGTGACGTTGAGCTCGACGGTCGGGAAGCGCGTCGCGTAGTAGGCGAGCCATTCCCGCTGCGGGAGCTTCGGCGGATAGAAGCGGCCGCGCCAGTCCTTGTACGTCCAACCGCTCGTGCCGACCAGAATGGGTCCCACGCGGGTCGCGGTTCGGCCGCCGAGTCGGCGCCTACTTCCCAGGAATACCCCAGGGGAGGAGTGCGAATGTCACGCGCCATGCGCTACGCGGTGCAGACGCAGATCTTCAAGGTGCTCGCCAACCCCGTTCGGCTGCGGGTGCTGCACGCGTTGAGGAAGGGCGAGCAGAGCGTGAGCGACCTCTGTCAACGGCTCGACGTCGAACAGACGTCGATGTCGCAACAGCTCTCGGTGCTCCGTGCGAACGGCTTCGTGAGCTCCGATCGCCGCGGGGCGTCCGTGTATTACGCGATCGCCGACTCGGCCGTGCTCGACCTGCTCGAGTGCGCCGACCGAGTCGCCAAAGCGCGGGGCGCGGCGTCTCGCTCGATGCTGCGGATCGTCCGGCGCGACGCGTAATCGATTGCAGGCTCGCAAACAACGGGCGGTAGCGGACGTTCGCGGGGCGCGTTTTCATATGCAGGGGATTTCATATGATGGCGTCGTAATGCCGTAGCATCGCGATCGTAACGAACGCGGCTCGTTGCCGCGTTTCCTCTTGGCGCGGCGGGTGGGGTTCACCATGGCGACGGCTCTGCAACTGCGCGCGATTCTCGGCAACAAGGTTCGCTACTCGATCGAGCTCGAGAGCGCGATCGAGTCGGCTTCGCTCGGCGCCCGGTGGGCTTGCGGCTGCCGCGGCGTCGGACGCAGCTTCACGGCACTGATTGTCCAGCCGTGCGCCGAACACGGCGAGGCGGTGAAACGGCTTCGGCGCAACTGAGACCCAGGCTCGCGGCGCGAAGCCCGTTCGCGATGCAGACCGAACGGCTGTCGATCCGCGAGCCCGTCGAGGCGGATGCCGAGGCGCTGCGCGAGTACTACCGGCGCAACGCCGAGCGGTTCGCACCGTGGGAGCCGCCGCGGCCGGACGATGTGGAGTCGCATCGTCGTTGGGCGGCTGAAGCGCGGGCGAATCGCCGGGATGGCAAGCCGACCGCGCTTCTCGCGTTCGAATCCGCGAACGGCGCGCTCGTCGCCGTGGTGCACTTGCACGGCTTCACGGCGGAGCCCGACGCGGGTGCGATGATCGCCTACACGGTCGACGGCGCGTACGAAGGCAAAGGCTTCGCCGGCGAAGCGGTCGCCGCGGTGATACGCTACGCCGCGGACGAACTGAAGCTCAAGCAGCTGACGGCGTACTACGATCCGGACAACGGCCGCAGCGAACGGCTTCTGCAGCGCGCCGGATTCGCCGTCGTCATGCGGGCCGACATCGTTCCGGGGTTCGAACGGCTCATGCGCGCGCAGAACGTCGCGGTGCGGCGGCTCTGATGTCGTCGGACGCTCTCGAGGCGCTGCGCGCGAAGGTGCACGCGGATCCCGATCTCGCGCGGGCGCTCGCGATGCTGCCGGACGGCGAACTGTTCGACGCGATCGAGCAGCTCGCGCGCTCGGCGCACGTCGACGTGACGCGCGATGAGCTCAGCGCGGCGGCGGCGCGAGCCCGCGCGGAATGGGCGCTGCGCTGGATCCGCTGACCGCATCGCTGCGCGGCTGGACGCCCGTTCACGTCGCGGTCGGGCAGTCGCGAATCGATTGGGCGATGCTTCGCGACCCGCCGGCGCACGCGTTCTTCGAGCACGATGCCGATATCGCGATGCGCCGTCCGTTCAACGCGCTTTTCGCGCGGCGGACTCCCATCGACGTGCTCGACGCGTTCGCGGCGCAGCCGAACGCGGCCGCTCCAGCCGGGTTCCTGTTCCACATGTCGCGCGCAGGGTCGACGCTGATCGCGCGCATGCTGGCCCAGATTCCGTCCGTGATCGTGCTGCCCGAGCCGCAGCCGTTCGACGGCGTGCTGCGCCGCTATGCGCGCGATCCGTCCGACGTCGATGCCGCGGTGCGCGCGCTGCGCGGGCTCGCGCAGGCGTTCGCGGACGGCGAACGGCGTATCGTCGTGAAGCTGCATGCGTGGCATGTGCTCGCATTGCCGTTGCTGCGGCGCGCGTTTCCCGGCGTGCCGTGGGCGTTCGCCGCGCGAGAACCGCGCGCGGTGCTCCGTTCGCAGCAGCGCGAGCCGGGGCCGGAGGTCATCGCGGGCACGATTCCGCCCGCAGCGCTCGGCACGGCAGCGCTGCCGCAGGCCGCGTCCGTCGCGGCGGTTCCCGGCGAACGCGACGCCGCGGACTATCGGGCGCGGGTGATCGCGGCGTTCTGCACGGCGGCGTTGCGGCACGCCGATGACCCGCGCGCGGTATTCGTGGACTACGAGCAGCTCCCGGCCGCGGTGGCATGGCGCATTGCGCCGGTCTTCGGGGTCGACGTTGCGCCGAACGATCGCGAGCGCATGGATGCGATCGCGCTACGCGACGCCAAGCGCGATGACCCGTTCGTCAACACGAACGATCCGGTTTCCGAGGCGATCGAGAACGACGCGCGCCGCTGGCTCGACGAACCGTACGCCGCACTGCGCGCGCTGGCGTACGGCACGTCGTCGTGAAGCTTCCAGCTAGGTCTGCCCGTTCGCGATGGGCTGCAGCAGCGCGATGATGTTGCCTTCGGAGTCGATCGCGTAGCCGAACCGCCCGACGCCCGGGATGTTCTGCACGCGCCCCTGCTGGCCGCCCCGCGTCGCGATCAGCATCATGGCGTGCGTCGATGTCGTCCACCGCGACCGTCGGCGTCGGGGCCTTGACGATGTCCTGGCGCGCCGTGATCGCGGCCGGGATCCCGGCGCCGTCGGCGACCTCGCCGCCGTGCACCCAGTACGGCACCGGCGCGCCCGCCGCCGGTGCGAACTCCCACCCGAACACGCTGCGGTAGAACGTCGCCGCCCGTTCCACATCGTCGGCCGGGATGTGGAAGTTGACGATCTTGCCCATGCTGCTCGGTCAGTCTTGCGGCTGGTGCGCGACGAATCCGCGCACCTGTTCGTGCGTCAAGCCGATGGAGAACAGGAATCGCGCGGCCTCGAACGGCGGGTTGGCACGGGCCATCCCCGACCACTCGCCGCGCAGCGTACGGATGCGCGCGTCGTTGGCGTCGAGCAGTGCGGTCGACTCGGAAGCGCTCAGGCGCGCCGTGAGGCGCGCGATGCCGTCGTTCAGCGAGAGCGCGCCGCGGGCGAGGTCGTCCGCCGCCGCGGCGAACGTGCTCCGGTTCGTCTCGCTCAAACTCGCCAGCGCGGCGTCGCGCGTCGACACGCGCGTCGACTCCATGCGGGCGACTACGTCTGCCGGCATGGGACGCGCCACGCCCGCCGCGTAGCGCACCGATGATGCCGAAAGCTTGCGCGCGTCGGCGAGCGCGCGCGCGCGGTCCGGCAGCAACTGCGGCGTTCGGGGCCGCGCCGCAGTGCGCGCAAGCGCGTCGTCGTGCGTCGTCATGCGGCGTCCCGACTGGGCGAGGACGGTCGGACTGGACGGATACATGCCCGCGACCGCGACGATGTAGCCGATGCCCGGCTTCGGCAGACGAAACGACGCTTTGCCGTCGCCGCCGGCGCTCGTTCCGAGAATGCTGAACAGAAGGCGGTAGCCGGTGGCGGAGATCGTCTGGCCCTGCGCGAGCATCCAGCCCGCGGGAGCGACGGCGCCGTCGAAGCGCCACGCCTCGCCGATGATCGGCCGCGTCAGGACGTTGTCGGGAATTTTGTCGGCGGTCGCCGGCACGAAGCCGGCCGCGAACGGTTGGGCGCGATTGTTCTTGGAAGGCGCGACACCCGGAAGCGCTTGGAGTACATGGTGACTGCCGCAGCCGGTCAGAAAGGCCGCTGCGGCCGCTCCCATAAACGGGGCGCGCTTCACGATGAACGGGATCCTTTCGTCGAGAGGGGCGAGAGTGGGATTCGAATCTCGTCAGGTCTGCGAGGGGAAGATTCCTTGCAGCGCGATGCAGAAGGACAGCGTGAGGAACGGCTGACGGTTCTCGTGCGGCTGGCTCCCGCCGACCAGGGTCACCATCGACGCGTGCATCGCCACCATGTTGCTGCTGCCCGGCGAGTACACCGTCGCCGGCGAGCTCACCGCCGGCAGCGTGCTCGTCGGAATCGTTTGATTCGCGTTGCCGGGCCGCACGTCGCCGTTCGCGGGATGGATGTGGGCCGGCATCTCGCTCATGATGACCGTGTGCGCCTCTTCGCCGCCGCGCTCGCCGAGCGTCTGCCCGCCTCCCATGTGCATCGGCACGCGGCCCTGGAGGTTCGGCAGCGCAAAGTTCACGCGACCGTCGCCGCCGTACGTCGTGCCGAGCAGCGAGAAGAGCGCCTGATTCTGGTTGATCGGAAGAAGCTGCCCGTTGCAAAACGCCCATCCCTTGGGCGCGAAATTGAACGAGACGATCTTGATCTCCGAGAGAAAGGGGGTCGCCATCGAATTTCTCTCCTACGTCCGCGGCGGGTAGACGCCTTGGAGGGCGATGCAGTAGTTGAGCGTCAGGTACGGCATCATGTTGTTGTGCGGCTGGCTCCCGCCCGCCACCGACACCATCGCCGGGTTCATCATCGCCGTCTGCGGTGTTCCGCTGCTGGAGTAGATGTTCAGCGGGATGTTCCCGGTGTTCCCGGGCAGCGCGCCGCTCGGGCTCGTGGTGTTCGTGTCGCCGGCGTTCACGTCGGCCTGCACGTTGTGCGTGTGCGCCGGCATCTCCGAGGTCAGGAGCGTGACGTAATCCTCACCGCCGGTCTCCCCGATGGAGAACTGGCCGAACGGCGAGTTGCCGCTGTACTGCGTGGTGTGCATCGCGACGGAGCCCTGCAGGTTCGGCAACGCGAAGTTCGACTTGCCGTCCCCGCCGTATTGCGTCCCGACGAGCGAGAAGAGGGCGGTATTCTGCGAGATCGGCAGGATCTGCCCGTCGCAGAACGCCCACCCTTTCGGGGCGAAGTTGAACGGGAAGATGCGGATTTCGGCTACGAACGGATTCGACATCGCTCTTCCTTACGTCGGGCTCGGGTACACGCCGAACAGCGAGATGATGTACGTGATCGCGAGAAACGGCTGCATGTTGTCGTGCGGCTGCGACCCGCCCTGACTCGGCAGCGCCATCATCGTGTGGATGTTGCGCCCGAGCGGGGCGTTCGCGTAGATCGAGTTCGCGGTCGGATTGCCGTAGTAGTTGTTGGCGGGCGAGCCTTGGTTCGTCGACGCGGCCGCGTTGTCCGCGACGATCGGGTGTCCGTGGTTCGGGATTTGGTTCGTCGTCAGCGTCACGCTCGCGACGCCGCCGTTCTGGGCGAGCGTGTACGTCGACGTGCCGTTGCTGCCGACATGGATGGGTACGCGTGCCGCGAGGTTCGGCAGCGCGAACGTCGACGTGCCGTCCCCGCCGTACGTGGTCCCGATCAGATTGAAGAGGGTGTCGTACTCGGAGATCGGGAGGAGCTGACCGTCGCACGTCATCCATCCCGCGGGTGCGAAATTCCCCGCGAACATCCGTATCTCGCCGATATACGGTGAGCCCATGGAACCCCTTTCCTAAGGCTTGAACGCGGCCGCGTACGGCCCGTTCGTCGGTAGGTTCAAAAAGTAGGTTTGCTTCGGACCGTTCGGCACCGCGGTCGGCACGCACGAGCCGCCCGAGTACGGACCCCAGTAGCCCGACTGCGCCGCCGTCGTGCTGACGTCGTAGATGTACGCGCCTTGCACCGACGTCTTGTTGGGCTGCGTGAAGAGCACCAGCAGCTTGGTCGACGAGAGCCACTTCAGGTCGCGGATCGCCACGCCGGACACGCCGTAGACGTAGTCCGCGGTCGGATCCGGCGCGCCGGACGTTCCGCACGCAAGCGCTCCGGTGTTCGCGCCGTCGAACGCGATGACGCCGTTCGCGAGCGGGTTGTGGCTCGCGTCGTAGATCTGAATCTCTTCGCCGCCGTAGTAGCTGTTGTAGCTGTTCTCGAGCGCGACGGCGAGATAGCCGGTCGTCGGCGCGACCGCCATGCGCTGCGCCTCGACCGCCCGAGCACGGCGATACGCCGCCCGGGCAGTCGTCCGCCGTATCCGGGTCGGGCTGGATGCGCTGACCGCCCGCCTTCGTGATCGACGGGCCGTTGCCGACCGTGTAGTAGTTGAGGTAGCTCTGATGCGCGACGTTCGTGCCGACGAGCAGCTGGCCGTTGTGGTCGTCCCAGACCATCGAGAACGGATCCGTGATCGTCGCGTCTTGGGCGTTCGTGATCGTCGAGGTCGTTCCGGAGGAGTTCAGGACGACGATCTTCGAGTTCGTGCCGTCGTAGATGCCGAACGCGAACGTGCCGGGGTTCAACGTCGGGCAGGTTCACCAGCGGGCGGCCGAACGGCACGCCGTACGATCCGGGGTTCGCGAAGTTCGCGCCCGCCACGTAGTCCGTGGTCAGAACGAACGTCTGCACGTTGTACGTCGTGGTCGGATTGTTGCCGATCGCCACCGTCCCGTTGCTGCTGAGCGCGATGGAGTCCGGAACGTGGATGTTCGTCTGGGTCGTCGTCGCAAGGTTCGCGCCGGTGGCGATCGCGCCGGCGGGGACGCACGCGAAGTTGCCGTAGTCGGTGTGCGGCGGGTTGCCGTTGTTGGCGCCGCCCGCGCCGCCGTTCGCGATCAGCAGGTTGCCGCCGCTGTCGAACACGAGCTCTTCGGGGTTGTCGACGTCGTAGTCTTGCGGCGAGCTGATCGACAGCGTTTGCGCGAGACTGGGCGTGGACCACGGGCTGAGCGAATCCGGGCCGCCCGAGCCGCCGAGCGACGTGGTGAAGAAGTTGACCGACCCCGAGGTGCCGGCGGTGTTCTGCTCGATGATCGCGAGGAAGTTGCTGGTCGGCGGCGCGGTAGACGCCGAGAACGTGAAGTCGTGCTCCTGCGTGAACGTCAGCCCGTCGGGGCCCGGCGGCACGCCGCGCACCTTGACGTTCACGTTGCTCACGGGCACCGTGGTCGGCGTAAGCGTCACCGCCTGCGCAGACTGATTGATCGTGAAATTGACGTTCCCGCCGGTGCCGGTGATCGTGCCCGACGCGGCTTGCCAGACGCTGCTGCTGTCCTCGATCTCGATCTGCGGAAGCCCGGGTTGTACGATGGTCTTCCCGGCCGGGTCGGTGAAGCTCACGTTGATCGTGACCGGACTCGATCCTGAACCCGAACCGAACGCGCCCTGAATCGATCCGGACGTGCAGGGCTGCGTGCCGCTGAGTGAGATCGCGTTGGCGTTCGCGTCGAACGTGACGTTGAACGAGTTCGCCTTGCCCTTCGCGACGACCAGGATCTGGATCTGCTGCGAGAGGGTGTTGCCCGTGCCGTCCGACTGGTCGTACGTGGTGAACGTGAACGTGTCGTTGCCGGGCGGCACTTGCATCGAGACGGTGCACGTCCACGGACCGGAACCGCTGCACGGCGAGCCCGGTGCGCTGCCCGAGCTGTTCGTCACCGCGGTCACCACGTTGAACTGCGACGTGATGCTCACGCCGGCGGTGTCCGCGGTCATGTTGACGCGCACGGACTTCGTCGCCGCCGAGATGTACTGCGGCTTGCGCGTCTTGCTGCTCGTGGACGGCGCGGGAATGGTGATCTTGAATGTCGCCGCGACGAGCTCGCCGGCCGGCACGATGCCCGGCATTTGAGCGGTATTCGGCAGCGCGCTTTGCGCGCCGCGGCCGCCGCACGCCGCCAGCGATGCGGCGACGACGCAGGCGAGTACCGAAGAGAAGACCTTTTTACCGAGGCGAGTCATGGACACCATTCCTCAGCCGCCGCAGGCTGAATGAGACTCGGGTTCGGAAATCGCAGCCGGCCGCAGCCGGCCGAGGCGGCTGCGAGCCGCCGCAACCGCGTGAGCGGCTGCGGCGGCGCGGAAGCGGGCGACTGGTTGGCGGCCCTTGGAGTTGCCGGTGACCGACGACGTCGTGTACGTGACGGTCAGCGACGCCGATTCGTCCGTCGTGTTCGATGACAGGCCGTCGCTGATCGTCGACGGGCACGAGCCGGCCTTCGGCGATGCCACAACCGTGGCGGTGATCGGCGTGCCGTTGGTCGTGCTGTTGCTGCCGACGGTGATCGTCGCGATGTCGGCCATCGACGTCGCGGTGATTCCAGAACCGCTCGTGCACGACCCGGTGTTCGCGAACGTGAGAGCGCTGATTGTACGGCGAGTTCGTCCAGCCGCTCTCGGTGAAGTACTCGGTGCCCGTCGAGCCGACGAGGGTCGTCGCGAACAGGTCGATCTCGGGCGAGCCGTTCTCCGCGACGCCGCTCGGCGTGGCCGGCGTGCCGTTGAACACCGGCGCGTTCAGGACCGGCTCGAAGACTGCGGTCCCGCTGGTCGCGCCGTGCTCGCGGAGGCGGTGAGCGTTACCGGGTTCTCCGCGAGACCGTCGTACGCGAGTAGCTTCGTGATGTCCGGACCCGAGAACGTGACCGACGTTGCGGCGCCGCTCGTGCACGTCGACGTACCGCTGTCGATGACGCACGAGCCGTGCGCGTTCGTGTCCGGATCGGCTCACCGTGACGTTGATCGCCGCGCCGGTGGCGTCGACGTAGTACACTGCCGGCGACTGGCCGGTGGGAATCGTATTGCCGTCCGCGTCCTTCGCGATCACGCTGATCGCCGTCGTCTGACCGGTGGTACCGGCGGCGAGCGAGCCGACGCCGTACGGGACGTTCGAGATCGCCAGCGACGCCGGGATCGCGCCGAGCGTGATCGTTTCCGGATTGCTCTGGCCGGCCGTGATCGCCACGTTGTTGAGCTGACCCGCGTTGAGCGCGTTCCCCGCTGCGCCGGTCGCATCGTACGTGACGACCGTGAACGAATCGGTTCCCGGCGGGCTCGGCGGCCCGTTCACGACGCAGCCGCCGCCGCAGCTCGCGAAGTTGATGTCCGTCTCGGCGGGGTTGCCGCCGATCGTGCCCACCGGAACACCGTTGGAGTCGGCCGTCAGCGCGATCTTGATCGACTGAATCGTGCTCGCCGACGTACTTCGGCGAGCGCGACTTTCGCGCTCGTGCGCGGCGGAACTTTGATGTAGAACTGCGGCCGGACGTAGTTGCTCTGCGGCCCGGTCGGCGTTGCGTCGGCTGCGGGCTCTGCGGCGGCGCCGGGGCGCTGCTGCTGCGCCGCCGCCTCCACCGCAACCCGCGAGCGCGAGCACGGCCGCGAAGGTCAGGATCTTACGCATTGAGATCGCTCCTTGGAGGGGTGGCATCCGTCACCACTTGCCGCCGTTGATGATCCAACCGGAGGTCGTGACGGTGATTTGGAGTTGTGAGTGTTGACCGTGCGTGTCCGTGAAGGTCGCGGTGCATTGACCGGACGCCGCGGGCGTGACGGTCCACGTCGATGAGGGTCCGTGCGCGTTCGACGTGGTGATCGTCGCGATACCGCTGCAGGTGTCGCTCTCGCCGAACGTGCCGCCGTAGGATGTCTCCGAGACGGCCGTCGTCTGCGCGTACGAAGCACCGACGCCGAGGAACTGCAGCGTGTTCGGGTTCACGACGAGCGATCCGGGGACCGGCGTCGGAGTCGGCGTCGGTGTCGGCGTCGGCGTCGGAGTCGGAGTCGGCGTCGGCGTCGGCGTGGGCGTCGGCGTGGGCGCCGGAGACGGCGTCGGCGTCGGCGTCGATCGCCGGCGTCGGCGTCGAGTCGGCGTCGCAGTCGGCGTGGGCGACGGCGTCTGTCCGACCGGCGTCGCGGTCGGCGTCGGAGTCGCGGTCGGCTGCGCCGTTGCCGTCGGCGTGGGCGACGGCGTCTGTCCGACCGGCGTCGCGGTCGGCGTCGGAGTCGGTGACGGCGTCTGTCCGACCGGCGACGGCGTCGGCGTCGGGACGGGCGACGGATTCGGCTGGTTCGGCGTCTCGACCGTGACCGCGAAGCACAATTGCTGGTTGGCCGTGAACGTGATCGGCGACGGCCCCGTATAGACCACGCTGTTGTTCGACGGGTACACCGGGCCCGCGTACGGATACCACGTGTTGTCGATGAGCTCGTTCAAGAACCACTTCACGTCCACCGCGAGATATTGCGGCGGCGCCGTCAAGGTGAACGTCGGCGGCGCGTTCGTGGTGATGGTCAGCGTGACGCCGCCGTTCGTGGAAGAATTCAGCGTGAAGCACGCGTACAGAACCGTCGTGTGCGGCGGAAGATCGAGGATGCGGCGGACGCCGCCGAGCGGCGGCACGCCGGACGGAGTG
Source organism: Vulcanimicrobiota bacterium (assembly GCA_963841685.1). Classification (GTDB taxonomy): domain Bacteria; phylum Vulcanimicrobiota; class Vulcanimicrobiia; order Vulcanimicrobiales; family Vulcanimicrobiaceae; genus Vulcanimicrobium. The sequence goes on along the minus strand of CAWJDU010000001.1, from coordinate 131,827 downwards.
TTGGACGAGTACGTCACCGTCATCGTCGTGTTCGGCGGCACGCTCGCAATCGGGAGCGCGACGGAACCGCCGAATCCTTGTGCGTTCGGCAGCTGCACCGTGCTGACGCCGTTCACCGACTGCGGCAGCGGCGACGTCGTCGTCTGCGAAAATGCGGGCACCGGAGGCAGCGTCGCCGCGGGTCCGGGGAGGGGCGGCTGCACGGTGCCGCCTTGGCATGCGACGAGCGCAATCACCGCACCGAGCAGGACAAAGAGCGCCGAACCCAGTCGTTTCACGCGAAAAGAACCTCGGACGATGATCGCGAGGAAAAAGCCTCGGCACACCCAGCGGAGTACGGCGCATGCTGAGGCATGCGCCGGTATCGTTCCGTACGGCGCCTGCGTAGGGGTTACCTACTTGAGGTGCGGAGACTTCGCTCCTAACGGAGCCGGGCCGAATTTCGCGAACTCGTGGGCGCCATGGCCTCCGACCGAATCGACATCCGGCACGTCGCGCGCCTCGCGCGCCTCGCGCTCACCGACGATGAGATCGAGACGTTCGGCCCGCAGCTGGGCAGCCTCATGACCCACGTCGACGCGCTCGCGCAGCTCGACACGAGCGACGTTGCCGCGACCGCGCAGGTCGTCCCGTCCCGGAACGTGCAGCGCCCGGACGCCGTACGGCCCGAGACGATGCTTTCGCGCGACGCCGCGCTCGCGAACGCGCCGCAGGCGCAGCTCGGATTCTTTCGGGTGCCGCGGATCCTGGCCGAGGAGGGCTGACGTGGACGCGGTTCGAGACTCCGCCCGCGCGATCGCGCGGGAGGTCAACGCGCGCGCCGTCGCCGCCGCGGAGATCGCCGAGACGCTGATCCCGTACGTCGCGGCGGCCGATGAAGCCATCCGGGCGTACCTCCAGCTCACGCCCGAGCTGATGCGCGAGCAGGCGCGGAGGGTCGACGCGCGGATCGCGGCGGGAGAGACGCTGCCGCTCGCCGGCGTCCCGGTCGCGATCAAGGACAACATGTGCTTGGCCGGCACGCGGACGACCGCGGGTTCGAAGATCCTCGCGAACTTCATCGCCCCGTACACCGGAACCGCGGTGCGCGCGCTTGCTCGAGGCGGGCGCACTGCCGGTCGGCAAGACCAACCTCGACGAGTTCGCGATGGGATCGTCGGGCGAGAACTCGGCGCTCGGATTGACCCGCAACCCGTACGACCTCGACCGCGTCCCGGGCGGTTCCTCGGCCGGGAGCGCGGCGGCGGTCGCCGGCTTCGAGGCGACGATCTCGGTCGGCAGCGACACCGGCGGCTCGATCCGCGAGCCGGCCGCGTTCTGCAACGTCGTCGGCTTCAAGCCGACGTACGGCCGCGTCTCGCGATACGGCTTGATCGCGTTCGCGTCGTCGCTCGACCAGATCGGTCCGTTCGCGCAGGACGGTCGCGGACGCGGCCCTCGTCTATGACGTCATCGCCGGCAAGGACCCGATGGACGCGACGAGCGTCGACCGGCCGGTCGAGCCGACCGCACATGCGCTGCGCGACGATCTGCGCGGCGTGCGCGTCGGGCTCGTCAAGGAGTTCGCCCTCGACAAGCTCGACGCGGCGTCGCGCGCGTCGTACGAGGACGCATACGCGGTGCTGGAGCGGCTCGGCGCGCGAGCTCGTCGACGTCGAGCTGCCGACGGCGGACTACGGTCTCGCGACGTACTACCTGATCGCGCCGGCGGAGTGCTCGTCGAACCTCGCGCGCTTCGACGGCGTGCGCTACGGCCTGCGCGTCGACGGCGCGGACGTCGGCGAGATGTACGAGCGCACGCGCGCCGCGGGCTTCGGGCCGGAGGTGAAGCGCCGCATCCTGATCGGCACGTACGCGCTCTCGTCGGGTTACTACGACGCGTACTACGTGAAGGCGCAGAAGGCGCGCACGCGCATCGCCGACGACTTCGCGCGCGCGTTCGAGCGCTGCGACGTGATCGTCTCGCCCGCCGCGTCGTCGCCCGCGTTCCGCTTCAACGCGAAGAGCGACCCCGTGACGATGTACCTGATGGACTACTACACGATCCCGGGATCGCTCGCGGGCCTGCCGTCGCTCTCCGTGCCGTGCGAGCCGGCCGTCCCCGACGACGGCGACCGCCCGATGCCGATGGGCCTGCAGATGACGAGCCCGCTCTTCACGGAAAAGCAGCTGCTGGGCTACGCGCACGCCTTCGAACAAGCCACGCACTACGCGGAAAAGCTCCAGCCGGCGACATCATCAGCGTCGCGGCGTCACTGTCCGCGACGTCGTCACCGTCCGCGACGGCGTCACCGTCGGCCGCCTCGTGTCACCCTGAGCTGCGTCGAAGGGTGAGCGACAATCTCGCCATCCAGCCGCGCTCGACAGAACGCCCGTCATTGCCGGGCACCATGCGGGGCGTGTATGCTTGCGGATACACCATGACGGAGAAGATCGCCCGCTACATGACGACCGTCGCATCGCCGTCGACCGACGAGCTCTTGCAAAATACGAGCCCGTCATCGGCATCGAGTGCCACGTCGAGCTCAAGACCGACAGCAAGATGTTCTGCGGCTGCCCGAACGAGTTCGGCGGCGAGCCGAACACGAAGGTGTGTCCGGTGTGTCTCGCGCTGCCCGGCGCGCTGCCCGTGCCCGAACGCCGCGGCGATCGAGCTGATGCTGCGCGCGGGCCTCGCGTTCGGCGCGACGATTCCGCCGCACTCGAAGTTCGACCGGAAGAACTACTTCTATCCGGACATGCCGAAGGACTATCAGATCTCGCAGTACGACATGCCGCTCACGCAGTCGGCGGCGTCGTGCGGTACTGGCTCGAAGACGGACGCCGCGGCGAGTGCCGTCTCACGCGCATCCACCTCGAAGAAGACACGGGCAAGTCGACGCACGCGGGCTCGGCGGACGGCCGTCTCGCGGGCTCGACGTCGTCGCTCGTCGACTTCAACCGCGCGGGCGTGCCGCTGATGGAATGCGTCTCGGAGCCCGACATCCGCAGCGCCGACGAAGCGGTCGCGTACCTCGAGACGCTCGCGCGCACGTTTCGCCAGCTCGGCGTGAGCGACGTGAAGATGGAGGAAGGCTCGCTGCGCTGCGATGCCAACGTGTCGATCCGCATGCGCGGCGCGACCGAGTACGGCACGAAGGCCGAGATCAAGAACATGAACTCGTTCCGCAGCGTGCGGCGCGCGATCGAGTCGGAGATTCGCCGGCAGATCGAGGTCGTCGAGAGCGGCGGGCGCGTGATCCAGGAGACGCGCGGCTGGGACGAAGCCGCGGGCGAGACGCACAGCCAGCGTTCGAAAGAAGAAGCGCACGACTACCGCTACTTCCCCGACCCCGATCTCGTGCCGATGGACGTCACGCCGGACGATCGTCGAGCGCATCCGCGCCGATCTGCCGCCGGCGCCGTACGAGCGGTACGTGCGCTACGTCGACGAGCTCGAGCATCGACTCGAAGCGCGCGACGCAGCTCGTCGACGACGCGCCGCTCGCGGCGTGGTTCGATCGCGCCGTCGACGCGGCCGGCGGCAACGCGCTCGGCGTGCTGGCGTTCGTGCTCGGCGACCTCTCGCGACTCGCGAACGAGAGCGGCACGTCCGTTGCCGAGGCAAGGTCACGCCGGACGCGCTCGCCGAGCTCGTCGCGCTGACGTCGTCGAACGCGATCAACTCGAAGGCCGCGAAGCAGGTTCTCGAGACGCTTTGGAGCGAGCGGCGGTTCGGCGAAGGCAATCGTCGAGCGCGAAGGCCTCGCGCAGGTCAGCGACCGCGGCGCGGTCGAGTCGATCGTCGACGAGGTGCTTGCGGCGAATCCGAAGGTCGTCGCCGACTACAAGGCCGGCAAGACGAACGTGATGGGCTTCCTCACCGGTGCGGTGATGAAGGCGTCACGCGGTAAGGCGAACCCGTCGCTCGCGCAGGAGCTGCTGAAAGAGAAGCTCGGCGGATGAAGTGGCTCTGCGCGTTCGTCCTCGCCGCGCTGCCGTTCGCGGCGGGCTGTTCCGGTTCGTCATCGCCGTCGCTCCCGTGTCCGGCGGTCACCGGCGTGCTGGGTCAGGGCGCGCTCGTGTCCCCGGCGAACGGTGCGACCGGGGTTCCGACGAACGTCGGGAGCGTTTCGTTCACCGTCACTCCGAGCACGCTGCAAGGCTCCGGCGCGACCGTCACTCTCAACGCCGCCGTGAACGGTCAATCCACCCAGCTCTCCGGCGGCTCCGTCTCGACCGTGAACGGCGTGTCGAGCGCGGCGATCCCGCCGCTTCAAAGCGGCGTCACGTACTCCGTGTCCGTCAGCGCCTCGCCGCTGCTGTCCGGATCGACGACGTGCCGCGGCGCCGTGAGCGCGAACTTGCGGCGCGTTTACGACGTCATCGCGACGCGCATCGCGTTGAAGTCGTACGTCACCGCGTAACGCGCGAGGTACTCGTCCGACACCATGCCGGCTACGCGGAACGAAAAGATGCGAGCGGCGAGCCGCCCGGCATGTACGCGCCGGGACGTCGTGCTGACACGCATTCGCGACACACAGCTTGTCGGCGACGGCCGGAACGAACTGCACCTCGCCTCCGCCGCCGATTCCTGTTCGCGCCTTTTCCGCATCGTTCGCATGTGCGCGGCCTCGACCGTTTTCGCGTCCGGACCGAAGCCGGCGCCCGGCGAGCCGGAATCGATCATGAACAGCTGATCCTCGAGCGCGTTCACCGACCCGTGCGCGAACACGAAGTGGTCGCCGACGAGCCACATGCGCGCGACGACGGCCTTCGGCGTGACGGCCGGCGCCGAACCCGCGCCGCATCAGGATCAAACGATCGTTCGGGTAGTCGATCGTCGCCGTGAACCGCGAGAGAAACACCGTCCCGATCATGCCGTCGATGCGCACGTCGTTGAAGATCGAGTTCGCGTGAAGGTAGCACGGCGGCGTCGACGTCGTGCACGACGATCGGACCGCGTTCGACCGTGCCACGTGCGCTTCGCGCACCTGCGCGGTCAGGCCGCCCGCGAACGTGCCCGTATGTCCACCGGTGACGTGTCAATCCGATCTCGCTGCAAAATCCGGATCGAGCACGATGTCCGGCCCGCCGGTGTCGAGCACCATGTTCGCCGCATGTCCGTTCATGCGAACGCGGAGCAGCGGCAGCGGATCGGTCTTCACGAACGGGATCGACACGCCGCTCGCCGGCAGCACGATCGCGCGCGCGCTCGCCGCGATTCGCCGGCGTTCGCGCACCGTGGCGGCACGCCCTGCGCGACGGCGTTGTTTGCGTCGATCGCGAGCGCCGCCGTCGCATCGCGGCTCGCGGCGTCGAGCCGTTCTCATAGAGGTCGATGCGCGCGAGGCCGGCTCGGCGGTCGGCATCGCGCGGATTCGCCCGGACCGCGGCCGTGTACAGCGCCTTGGCGCGCGTCGAAATCGCCGGCGTGATACACGGCGCCGGCGTAGTCGCCGCGGCCGGCGTCGGCTCGCGCATGCCGCGGCGCCGAGCGGGGCGGCCGAGAGCAAGACGGACGCGAACGCGGTCGTGCAGCGCGCATGAACGTATGAATTTTGTGGAAGCAGACTCCTTCGCACCGTGTCCGCTCCGGCGGCGACCGCGCGCGCTCAGCTCACGATGACGCGCATCGCGTCGAAGTCGAACGTCACGGCGTACCGGCGCAAGAAATTCGTGCGAGACGATCCCGGCGGTGCGGAACGGAAAGCTCGACAACGGCGAGCCGCTCGGCGTGTAGAGGCCGGCACGTCGCGCTGACACGCCGTCGCCAGGCAGAGACGATTCGCGATGGCCGGGATCGCGCGCACGGCGCCGCCGCCGCCCATGCCGTACCCGGCGCGCTCCGGCATCGTACGAACGTGCGCCGCGGCGATCGTCCAGCATTCCGGCATGAACCCCGCGCCCGCGGCGCCCGAGTCGAGCAGGAACAGCTGATCGTCGAGCGCGTTGATCGATCCGCGCACGAAGATGTAGTGATCGCCGAGCAGCCAGAACCGCGCGATCGTCGACGCCGCGCGTCGACGCGACGCGGACGCCGCGCGGAAACAGCACCAGCCGATGATTCGGGTAGTCGATCCGCGCGATGAACCGCGACAGAAACACCGTGCCGATGACGCCGTCGATCCGCTCGTGCTGGTACAGCGCCAGCGCGCGTGACGGGAAGATCGTCGCGGTCACGTCGCGCACGGTCACGGTTCCCGCGCGCACGGCGTCGACGCGCGCGTCGCGCAGCTCGGCGGTCCGGCCGCCCGCGAACGTGCCGGCGTAGCCGCCGGTGATCCGCAGACCGATCTCGCGCGCGAACTCGGGATCGAGCGTGATGTCGGGCGCGCCGGTGTCGATCATGACGTACGCCGGGTGACCGTTGACGGCGATCCGCACCATCGGCAGCGGGTCCGTCTCGACGAACGGCAACGCAACGCCCGATGCAGGCACGGCGAGCGCCCGCGCCTGCGCGGCGATCGCCGTGCGGTCGCGCACCGTCGCGAGCACGCGGGCGGCCTCGGCGTCGTTCGGCTCGATGCTCGCGGCCTCGATGGCGTGCGCGCTCGCGGCACCGAGCGCGTTGTCGTACAGCTCCATGCGCGCGAGGCCGGCTTGGCAGCCGCGTCGCGCGGATTCGCTTGCACCGCCTGCGCGTAGAGCGATTTCGCGCGATCGAACCGTCCCTGCCGGAACGCCGCGTCCGCATCGCTCGTCCCCGCGGCGAGAATCGCGACCGCCCCCGCGGCGCACGCCAACGCGCACGCAAGAGCGCACACGGCGAGCGCGGTGATCGGCGGGTGCAGTCGCTTGCTGGTTCGCATCGGTAGGTTGTCCTCACACCCGCAGTAGTCGTCGCCGTTCGAACCGAATCGTCGCGGGTCATGCTCGTCGACGAGCGCGGGCTCGAGGTTCTGGACTTTCAGCGCATCCGCGAGCGGTATGCGGGGCAGACGCACGCGCCGCAGTCGCAGGCGCGAGCGCTGTCCTGCGAGCCGAGCGACGCGTTCGTGCTCGTCCGGCAGCTCGTCGGCGAGACGACCGAGATGCGCGCGCTCATCGCGGATGCCGGATTCTCGATCGCAGCGCATCGAGGACGTCGGCGAGGCCGTCGCGACGGCGGCGCGCGGCGTCCCGCTCGGCGCTCGCGACCTGCGCGCGATCGCCGACGCGCTCGCGGCGTCGGCCGCGGCCGTGAAGGCGATCCGCGAGACGGCGATCGACGCGCCGCTGCTGCGCGAGCGCTGCGCGCCGTTCCGCGCGCTGCCGCAGCTCGTGCACCGCATCAGCGACGCGATCGACGAGCGCGCGAACGTGCTCGACCGCGCGTCGCGCGGCGCTCGGGCGCATTCGCCGCGGCATCACGCAGGCGCAGGACGACGCGCGCGATCGCGCGGCCGCGATCGTGCGCTCGTCGCGGTACGCGAACGCGATCCAGGACGCGATCGTGACTGTGCGCGACGGCCGCTTCGTCGTGCCCGTGAAGGCGGAGTTCGCGGGCCAGGTGCAAGGCATCGTGCACGACACGAGCTCGTCCGGACAGACGCTCTTCGTCGAGCCGCTCGAGACGCTGGAGGCGAACAACCGGCTGCGCCAGCTGCGCGCGCAGGAAGAGTTCGAGATCGCGCGCATCCTCGCCGAGCTCTCCTCGATGGTGCAGTCGGAAGCCGCGCAGATCGACACGAACGTCGAAGTGTACGTCGACGTCGACCTCGCCTCGGCGCGCGCCGCGCTCGCGCATCGCATGCAGGCGATCGCGCCGGAGCTCGTCGACGACGCCGTGCTCACCATCGTCGACGGACGGCATCCGCTGCTCGACGAGCGCGCGGTGCCGCAAACGGTCCGGCTCGACGACGAGGTCCGCATCCTCGTCGTCTCCGGCCCGAACATGGGCGGGAAGACGGTCGCGCTGAAGCTCGTCGGGCTCGTCGTCGCGATGACGGCGTGCGGCATGCACGTTCCCGCGGCCGCCGCGACCGATCGGGCGCTTCGAGCGCGTCTGTACCGACATCGGCGACGAGCAGTCGATCGCGCAGAACGCCTCGACGTTCTCCGCGCACCTGCGGCGTCTCGCGGAGATCGTCGACGCCGCGAACGCACGCACGCTGATCCTCATCGACGAGATCGGCAGCGGCACCGAGCCGAACGCCGGCGCCGCGCTCGCGGTCGCGGTGCTTGAACGGTTTCTCGAGCGCGGGGCGCGCGTCGTCGCGACGACGCACGCGACCGAGCTCAAGCTGTTCGGCGCCGACCACGCGCACGTCGTCGAACGCCAGCGTCCGGTTCGACCCGGACTCGTACGAGCCGACGTACCAGCTCGACGTCGGCTCGCCGGGACAGTCGCTCGCGTTCGCGCTCGCGAGCCGCATGCGGCTCGACCCGCACGTCGTCGCGCGCGCAGAGGAGCTGCTCTCCGCGCAGGAGCGCGACTACGAGCGCGCGCTGGCGGAAGTCGCGGAGCAGCGCATCCGCACGACGCGCGAGCGGGAAGCGCTCGTGCGCGAACGCGCGCACGTGCGCGCGCTCGAGGACAACGCGCGCCGGCGGACGGAGTCGCTGGAGCGCGAGCGGCGCGAGCTCGCGAAGAAGGCGGACGCGCAGCTCGCGGATGCGCTGCGGCGTTTCACCGCGGAGCTCGCGCAGCGGCAGGCGCAGCGACGATCGCAAGCGCGCGCCGCGCGTGACGTCGGGACAGGCGGAGCTGCTCGCGCGCACGCTCGATGCGATGCATCGCGATCTCGGCATCGACGTGCGCGTGCCGCAGACCGGCGAGGAGCAGTCGCACGACGTCGAGGCGGGCGATCGCGTGCACGTGACGTCGTGGGAGCAGGACGGCACCGTGATCGAGGATCTCGGCAACGACGTGCTCGTGCAGATGGGCGCGATGCGCGTGACGGTGCCGAAGTCGGACATTCGCCGCATCGGTGCCGGCGCCGGCGTCACCCTGAGCTCGTCGAAGGGTGAGCGACGGTCACGAGATTCGCGGACCCTTCGACAAGCTCAGGGTGACACCGGCGGTTACGGTGAGACGGCGCTCGAGGCGGCGACGACGGCGCAGACGCAGATCGACGTGCGCGGAAAGCGGTTCGTCGAGGCGGAGCCGCTCGTCGAGCGGTGGATCGACGATGCGATCCTGCTCGGCCACTCGCCGCTGCGGCTGATTCACGGCAAAGGCACCGGACTGCTCGGCAAGGGCCTGCAGCAGTATCTCAAGGCGCATCCGTTCGTGCAGAACGTTCGCTACGGCAACGCCGACGAGGGAGGCGGCGGCGTGACGGTCTTTGAACTCCGCTCGCCGACTCGCATGACCAGCCCACGATGACTGCGCGGGAACGCGCGCTTGCGCTCACCGACGGCTGCGACCACGTCGAGACGCTGAAGGAGCTGACGGAACGGCTCGAACGCGGGCGTCCGCTGCGCGTGTACCTCGGCCTCGATCCCACCTCGCCCGATCTGCACATCGGGCATGCCGTCGTGCTGCGCCTGCTGCAGCGCTTCGTCGAGGACGGCCACGACGTGATCCTGCTGATCGGCGACTTCACCGCGCGCATCGGCGATCCGAGCGGCCGGAACGCGCTGCGACCGCCGCTGGGCGACGAACAGATCGCCGCCAACATGCGCACGTACGCCGCGCAGGCCGGCAAGGTGCTCGACATGAGCCGCGTCACGCTGCGCTACAACAGCGAGTGGCTCTCGAAGCTCACGTTCGACGACATCTACAAGCTGCTTTCCCAGACGACCGTCGCGCAGATGCTGCAGCGCGAGGATTTCAAGCTGCGCTACGAGGGCGGCACGCCGATCGCGCTGCACGAGTTCGTCTATCCCGTCGCGGTCGCGTACGATTCCGTCGCGATGAACGTCGACGTCGAGCTGGGCGGTTCCGATCAGCTCTTCAACCTGCTGATCTCACGCCCGTATCAGGTGCACGCCGGACAGGAACCGGAGATCTGCATCACGGTTCCGCTGCTCGAAGGCATCGACGGCGAGAAGAAGATGTCGAAGTCGCTCGGCAACCACATCGGGCTGACGGAGTCGCCGAACGACATGTTCGGCAAGACGATGCGCATCCCGGACGGCCTGATCGCGCGGTACGCGCGACTCGCGGCGTGGTGGCCGAAAGAGCGCGTCGCGGACCTCGAAGCGGGCATCACCGGCGGTACGCGCTCGCCGATGGACGAGAAGAAGAACGTCGCGCGCGACATCGTCGCGCTGTACCACGGTGCGGACGCCGCGCGCGCGGCGTGCGACTGGTTCGAGAGCACGATCCAACGCGGTGAGATTCCGTCCGACATGCCGGAGCTCGCGCTCGACGGGCGAAACAAGGTGGCGGATCTCCTCGTCGCGGCGAAGTTTGCCGAGTCGAAGCGCGCGGCGACGCGCCTGATCGCGGAAGGCGGCGTGCGCATCGACGGCGTCGTGCTGACCGATCCGGGCGCACGCTGGACGGCGGCGCAGCCGGCGGTACTTCAGGCCGGCTCGCGAAGGTTCGTACGCGTCATCCCCGACCAACAGCCTCAATCGGAGACAGAAGCCGAACGACATGGCGACCCATAAACCCGCGGCCTCGGCGGCCGCGATCACGTACACGGCGGCGCCACCGGCCGCCGGCCCGAGATTCACCTGCCCGCGCTGCGCGCGCGTCTATCCGTACCCGCAGGACCACGGCGCACCGATTCGTTGCGAGTGCGGCTGGTGGTACACGAACGTCGGCAGAGGCAAGGTCGTCGAAGAATTCCGCCCCCGCATCGGCGGCGCGAAGACCAAAGGCACCGAAGCGGCCGCGAAGAGCTAACCCAGTCGTTCGGCGAGCCCCAAGACGTCGTCCGCGGTGAGCACGTAGCGCTCGCTGCAGAACTCGCACGTCGCTTCCGTCTCCGGCTGCTCGCGCGCGATCTTCGCGAGCTCGTCTTTGCCGAGACCGAGCAGCGCCGTCTCGACCTTCTCGCGCGTGCAGCGGCAGTCGAAGGCGACGTCGAGCGTGTCGAACGTCCTGAGCTCGAGATCGCCGGCAACCGCGCGCAGCAACGCCTCGGCGCCGGCGCCGCCCCCGATCTGCGCGGTTACCGGCGGCATGGCGGCGGCGTTGCGCTCGAGCCGCGCGATCGTCGATTCGTCCGCGCCGGGCAGCACTTGCGCGATGACGCCGCCGGCAGCGCGAATGCCGTTCGGATCGGCGAGCACGCCGAGCGCCACGACGCTCGGAATCTGCTCCGAGTTCGCGAGGTATGCCGCCACGTCGTCGCCGATCTCGCCGCTCGCGAGGGGGACGATACCGCTGTACGGTTGTCCGACTTCGTACGATTTCGTCACCTGCAGGTTGCCGCGACCAACGACCCGCGCCACATCGAACTTGCCGCGCGCGTTCAACGGCACGTCGGCGCGGCCGTTGCGCGCGTAGGCGCGCGCGCCGATCGCGTCGTTCGACGTGCGCCATGCGTCGGCCGTGATGCCGCCGATGGGTCCATCCCCGACGACTTGGAGCGTGAGGCGCTCGCGGCCCTGGAGCGAAGCGCCGAGCAGCGCGGCCGCGGTCAGCAGGCGCCCGACCGCGGCGCTCGCCGTCGGCGCGAGGTCGTGCCGCTCGCGCACGTCCCGGACGAGGTCCGTCGTGACGCCTGCCACAAGCGAGACCGTACCGTGCGCGGCGGAGGCAGTGAGGATGCGATGCATGCATTCAAAGGAACCCGTCGCGGAAGGAGCGGGCTGCGTGCGAGCGTATCCTGACCCGGGCGAGCGGCACCGCTGGGCGTTTCGGAGCCGGTCGTCATCGGAATTTTTTGAGGTGCAATCGCAAACTGTGACCAAAGCCGATATCGTCGACTCGCTGGCCAACGAACACGAGTTGTCGAAACGTCAAGCCGGCGAGATCGTCGATATGATCCTCGACGAGATCACGACGGCGCTCAAACAAGGCGAGAAAGTTCAGCTGATTCCGTTCGGGAGCTTCGTCGTGCGCGAGCGCAAAGCGCGCACGGGGCGCAATCCGCAGACGGGCGCCGTGCTGAAGATTCCCGCGCGAAAGATCCCGGCGTTCGCGGCGGGCAAAGGTCTGAAGGACGCGGTCGGCGGCGCGAAGCGACGCAAAAAGTAAACTGATGTCACCCTGAACCGGTCGAAGGGTGAGAGGACATCGTGAGAGCGGATCGCCGTGAGGCGGTCCGCTCTCATGCTGTTCGCCGAACGGCATGCGCGACGGACGTCGTCGAGCGGCGCAGGACGCTGCCGGCGCGCTCACTCGCGGCAGGTCGACTGCCGTCTTGACGCCTGCCGACGCCGGCGCTACGGTTGCACCATGAGCAGTCCCCGCACGGCGCTCTCGATGAGCGCACCCGTCGTTGCCGGACTGTGCGGCGTCGCCGCATTGTTCGCACCCGCCGCCGTACCGGTCGTCGCCCAGACCGTCGTGCCGATCGCAAAGCTGAGCCTCGCGCAAAGGCTGCAAAGCGCACCCGGCGGGACGGTCGTCCTCGTCGGTTCGCGGACGACGACGCTCGCGGCCTTGCGCGCGGCGCATCGCGCGCGCGAGCTGGCGCTCGCGCGTGCGGGCAGCGTCGGTGCCATCGTCGCCTCGAAGAACATCCCGCTGCGCGGCGGGACGCATCCGATCGCGAGCGCCGTAAACCCGGCGACGCTGCAGACCGTGCCGCAGCCGGTCGTCGAGCCGGCATCGCAGTATGCTTCGGCGCCCGCCGACATGCGCGCGTTCTGCGCTGCGGCGCATGCCTCCGCGTGCCTCTACCTTCCGCCGAATCAGCAGGTTTCGGTCCAGCCGACATACGTGTCACTTTGGGACAGCCTGATCACGCAGCAACAGTGCGCGCAAGAAGACGGGAGCTGGGACGGGATGTGGAACTCGTGGTTCTGCGCGTTCGCGTATCCCAACAACGTCACGGTCAACTTCACGCCGGCGGCGGACTTCAAGCTCACGCAGAGCGCGACGTGCGATGCGACGACCTTCGCCTACACGGTCGATCCGCACGGCGCGGTCAACATCCGGGTCACGCTCGCGCCGGTCATCATGACGACGCATCCCGGCACGTTCTGCGCCGTGACGGTCACGCCGGACGGCTGAACGCGCCGTCGCGATGAGACCTCATCAGGCGATCTGCACGGTGATCGCGGCGCTCGTCGCCTTCGCCGGTACGGCTGTCGCGTGCCGTGCGGAACAGTCCGATGCGCTCGCGCTCGTGACGTCGCTGTCCTCCTGGAACGGCGCGCACGCCGCGGACGACAAGCATGCGAGGTACTTCCAGTCGTCTCGGTCGCATTTCCGCGGTGCGCGAGACACGATGGACGTGGTCGTCAACCACCGCGGCGAAATGTATATGGTGTATCGCCGGGGCACGTTGGTCCAGCGAACCTACCAGATCGGTTCGGTTGCATACAGCAGCAGGAACGGAGGCCGGTGGGAGAAGATGGACTACGCCCGGGTGCTCGCCGCGAACTTCGCACCGAAGCCGGTACATCGCCACACCGCGTCCGGCGAGCACGATGTCCGAGCGCTGCGGGATCAGACGATCGCGGGACACCGCTACCACGTTCTCGCGATGCGGCTGAGGTCGACGAGCCATCCGGCGAGCGCCGTGTGTTATGTCGACGCAACGACCGGGTTGCTCCGCCGGTGCCGCATGTCGGACGGGGACGACGTGACGTTCGACCGATACGACGACCCGCGCGACGACTTCGTGCTGCCGGCATCGGTCCGCGACGCGCCCGACGTTACCGGCGCGTTCCTCAGACAAGCGTCCCGCTTCTTTACCGGTGGCTGAGCGCGGGCGCACGGGCTGAAACACGCGCGTGGTCCTCGCTGTAGATACGGACAACCGACAAAGCGAGGGACGCCATGACGACGTTGCCGAGGACGCGCGGGATTTCCGTTCGCGCGAACGGCCGGTTCACGGGCGCGGTCTACCTTGCATACTTCGTCGTCGCGATCGCGGCGGAAAGCTTGGCGGGGCGAACGCCCGTCGCGGTCAGCGACGCCGCGAACATCTTGTCGACGGTCGCGTACGTCGCCCTGACGCTGCTGCTGTACGAGATGTTCCGCCCGGTGAACGGCGCCGTCGCCCGCGTCGCGCTGGCCCTCAGTCTCGCCGGATGCGTCGCAATGACGCTCGCGCTGTTCGGCGTCGGCCCGCACACCGGATTCTTGCTGTTCTTCGGGGGCTTCGACGCCGCGATCGGTTACCTCATCATCGCGTCGCGCTTCGTCCCGCGGGCGATCGGTGTGCTGATGATATTCGCGGGCGCCGGATGGATGATGGTCTCGCTGTTCCCGCTGCCGGCGCCGGCATCGTTCGCGATGCAAGCCCTTGGCTTCATCGCGGAACTCGCGCTGATGCTGTGGCTGCTCGTGCGCGGCATCGACGCCGATCGGCGAACGCAGCTGACGTAAAAGCGAAAGCCCGCCGGATCGACGATCGAGCGGGCTTTCCACGAATCGGGCAGACAGGATTTGAACCTGCGACCCCCAGTCCCCCAGACTGATGCGCTACCAAGCTGCGCCACTGCCCGACGGAGCCGCAAAAGGTATTCAGCCGTCCGATGGTGTTCCCCCTCTCCTCGTGAAGGCTACGCTCTTCGCGGACGGCGGTTCGCGCGGGAATCCCGGTCCGGCGGCATCCGGTGCGGTGCTGTACGGCGACGCCGGCGAGGTGCTCGAGGAGATCGGCACGTTCCTCGGCGTGACGACGAACAACGTTGCCGAGTGGACCGCGCTCCTGGAAGGCTTGAAAGCGGCGCTCGCGCGCGGCGTCGACGACATCGCGGTGCGCCTGGACTCCGAGCTCGTCGTCAAACAGCTCTCCGGCGCGTACCGCGTGAAGAACCCGGGCCTCATTCCGCTGCACGCCGAGGCGAAGTCGCTGCTGCGCAAGTTCGCGCGCACCGACGTGCAGCACGTGCGCCGCAAGCACAACGCGGCCGCCGATGCCCTGGTGAACCAGGTGCTCGACGCGCACCGCGACACCGGGAGCAGCGGCGCCGGGTCATAACGGGGATATGCGTCGTTTTCCCACCACGCCGCTGATTCTGATCCTCGCGCTCGCCGGCATCGTGACGGGCTGGCTGCTGTTCTACCGTCCGGAATCGCAGCGTTTCCAGCAGGTCCAAAACGTGCGCAACCAGCGCTCGGAACTGCACTTCAGCGACACGCAGGTGCACGCGAAAGGGCCGATCGCGCGCGAGACGTGGCGCCTCGACAACGTCAACGGCAAATCGAGCGCGACGTATTCCGCCGAGAACCGCGCCGGCACGCGCGTCGCCAAGTTCACGGAGCCGATCGAAGGCTACGACGTCACGTTTGCGTTCGAGAAGCTCGTGCAGGACGGCATCTGGCAGCTGCAGACGCGGCCGCTGCGCGGCAACACCGAGACGATCTACCAAATCTTCGTCGCGCAGGTCGCCGGCGACCGGTCCGGATCACACCGCTTCACCTTCTCCGATCCACACTATCTCGCGACCACGGCGGGCCGCCAGTACGAGATTCATCTCGACAAGAACAAGCCGGTGCCTGACCTGCTCACGCTGCAATCGACGTCGACGGCGGATCCGCGGTACCAGAAGGTGGTTGACGACTTCGCGTCGTTCGGGCCTCCGAGGTTCAAAAAAACGGTCGCGGCCGCCCGCCGGAAGCTCCTGCATTCGTAATGCGCTCGCCCGGCCGAAAAAAGCCGGAAAATTGCGGAAAACTCGGCCGGAAACCGCCGCCGCGCGGCGTATACGGCACGCCAACACGGCTTGCGTGTCCGAGCCGAAAACCCGACCCTGAAAGGAATCCATGACCAAGAACGAGCTGGCGAGAGAGCTCGCCGACGACTTCGAGCTTCCCCGGCGGCAGGCCGTCGAATTCATCGAGGCGATGCTCGACCGCATCACGGCGGTCCTCAAATCCGGCGATCGCGTTCAGCTGACGCCGTTCGGCCAATTCCGCATTCGCGATCGCGCGGCGCGCGTGGCGCGCAATCCGCAGACGGGCGAACCGGTCAACGTGCCGGCGAAGCGCGTCCTGAAGTTCATCGCGGGCCGCAGCCTCAAGGAGGCCGTCGGCACGGCGAAGCGCGGCGGCGCGAAGAAGACGTCCGGCGCGGCGAAGAAGTCGGCGGGCGCCAAGAAGACGGCGGGCGCGGCGAAGAAGTCGTCCGCGGGCGCGAAGAAGACGTCCGGCGCGGCGAAGAAATCCGCGGCGAAAAAGGGCGGCGCGAAGCGGCGCTGATTCAGGCGTAGACGCGCCCTCCCACGGCGACGAAGCCGTCGGGATGGTGATGACGCGGATCGCGGTGCGTCCAGTGGACGATCGGCGGCACGCCGCGCGGGTGGATGAGATCGCCCTGCACGGTGACGCGCTCGCCCGGATGCACCGCGATACGCGGAGCGATGCTGACGTTGTCGACGACGCGGAACGTCGAGCCGTCGTCCGCGCGGACGTCGAACTGCTCGTGCGTGTGGTGCGACCGACGCGACGAGAAGAACGTCGGCTCGGTTGTCACCGTACCGGAATAGCGAACGTGCATAGTGCCTCCGCGCTCCGTTCACGCGGCGGAAGGCGCGCGGCAAGGGGGCGCCGTAGGCCGGTCCGGGATGAGGGCGCTGCGCCGCGAGCGGCTGACGCTTGTCCCGGTCGACGCCCGCAACGCGCGTGAGTTGTGGGAAGTGCTCAACGCGCCGGACCTGCGCAAGTACCAAGACATTCCGCGCGTGCGCGTCGAGGAGTTCCAGCGTCAGGTGCGCGCGCGGCCGAGGGCGCTGCGCCCCGGAGCCACGGGCCGCTTCGAGTGGCTCGTGAAGGCCGGCGATCCGCCGGTCGCGGTGGGCTGGATTTCCCTGCGCGTGAACGACCGCACGCCGAAGATCGGCGAGGTCGGCTACAGCCTGGTCGCCGAGGCGCGCGGGCTGGGGTACGCGAGCGAATCGCTCGGCACGGTGATCGACGAGGGCTTCATGACGGCCGAGCTCGACGAGATTCAGGCGTGCATCGTGCCGGAGAACACGCCGTCACGCGCCGTACTCGACCGCACCGGATTTCGCGAAGAGCGCATGCTCCGCAGCGGCGCCGTCATCCGCGGACGTCACGTCGACGTGATGCTGTTCAGCCTGACGCGCGCGGAATGGCAGCGCGCGCGCGCGCCGCCGAGCTGAGGAGATCATGGGGTGAAGCTTCTCGCCGCGCTGCTGCTCTGCGCCGCCTGTGTCACCCTGAGCTCGTCGAAGGGTGAGACCAAATCTCCAGCGTCAGGGACGTCAGACTCACCTGCGCCATCACCGTCACCATCGCCGACCGCACGTCCCAACCCCATCGGCCCCGCGCTCCGCGCGAACGATCCGTGCACGTCGATCTCCGCGATCGCGACACGTCCGTCGGTGACGAACTCCGTCTGCACTGTGCGCCCGAATCACGTCGAAGTCGAGGCCGGCTACGTCAATGCCACGTCGTCATCGGCCGGCGGCAACACGGTGACCTATCCAGGCGCGCTCATCCGCGTCGGCACGGCCATCCCCGCGCTGGAGCTGCAGATCGTCCCGCCCTCGTTCGTGCGTACCAACGCCGGCGGCACGTCCGTCGCGACGAGCGACGCCGGCGCCGGCCTGAAATACGTCTTCGGCTACACGCCGAAGTTCGGCTACGGAGGACAGGTCAACGTCACCGCGCCGACCGGGCTCAACGGCGGCTCGTCCAACGGCACGACCGCGACGTACGCGCTCAATCTCGCGTACACGATGAGTCCCGCGATTTTCACTCGGCAGCACGCTCGCGAGCGGCTCGCAGACCAACGGCACGCAGCGCTGGCAGTCGTTCGTGCCGACGCTGGTCGTCAACGCAGCGCTGCCGAATGCGACGGGCGTGTTCGCCGAGATCGCGACGTTCTCGAACGCGATCGGTCCGGCGAGCGCGACGCGCACGCAATACATGTTCGGCGTGACGCGCGACGTCGGGCCGCGACTCCAGCTCGACGCGTCGAGCGCGGTATCGCCGACGACCGCGACCGGGCGCTATCGCACCGTCGGCTTCGGCGCCAGCTACTACTTCTGATGCGCGACGAGCACGTGTTGTTCGCGCCGGATCAGGCCAGACCGCTCATGTCCCAGGCGAGCGCGACGACGCCTTCGACCTGCTCTGCCGCCATGTCGTCGTCGAGTGCGGCGTCGCGGCCGAGCGCGACGGCGAGCGCGACGAGCGCATAGGCGGCGAAGCGCGCCGACGCGACGTCGGCGATGCCGGCGCGCCGCAGCGCTTCGAGATAGGTCGCGACGCGATCGACGGCGCCGTCGATCGCCTCCCGGCGCGCCTTCACGACCGCGTCGTCCGAGTTCGAGTACACGTGCCATGCGCGCACGGCGCCGCGCCGGACGCGTGCCTCGCTCGCCGTTTCGCGGATCCACGTCGCGACGCGCAGGCGCTCGACATCGCGCGCGCCGACCGGCTCGCCGAACGCGGCGCGCACGTTGCCCATGGGCGGACCGTCGCGCAGCAGCGCATCGCGCACGGCGTGCGAACGGTCCGTGAAGTAGCGATAGAACGTGCCGTACGCGACGCCCGCTTCGCGCGCGATCGTCCCGGCCGAAAGGGACTCGGCGTCGTCGTTTGCGAGGAGCCGCGTCACCGCGTCCAACAGCCGGTCGCGCGACGACGGCTTCGCGGGGCGCTCCGGCAGGCCGGCTTCGGCCGGGTCGACCCGCCCGAGATACGTCCAGCGCCCGCGCACGCGATGGGTCTCGGGATCGCGGAAGCTCTCGACCCGATACCGATACGCCCGGCCGCTGACCCGCTTGATCACCTCGTAGGCCAATGCGTGCCCTCGCTTTCGAGCGCGTACCTTAGACGGCGCTGGCAACCGCCTCTGCCGTGTTGGTGCAAATTTTACGGAATCGCTCGTTGGCGCTTGCCTGCCCCTTGGTGACTTGGCCGGGGTAAGGGGTAGGCATGATCGATGATCGGCGGCGCCGTGATGAGCAGCGTCTTCGTCGCGCACAGGAGATCGCAGCCGCGCTCCGCGAGCGCCGAGCGGAACTCCTCGAGGACCTGCGGATGCGAGGTGCTCGTGCGCCGAACGAGCCGGTTTCGCTCGCTGCCTACCGCCGCCCGGCGGCGCTTTGGTCCTTGCCCGACGACGTCTGCTGATCAGCGGGCGCGGTGGTCCTTGCCGGCGTCGCGAGCGAACGGCGTGAGATCCGTACCGTCAGCGCGCGATCGTTATTGGCCATGCCCGTGATCTCGTCGTTGATGCCGAGATACAGCGGGCCTTCGCCGTCGGCGAGGTGGACCACGCAATAGCTGCCGACCGGAAAGACGCGTCCATCGTCCACACCGGCGGTGCTGCCGCCGATCTTGCCGATCAGCGCGCCGACCGGCGCCTTCGCGCAAACACAACGGTCCCGCGCGATGAGCGAGGTCAAGTCGCCGTCCGGACCGCACTGCACCGCCGCGGCGTACGACCACAGCTCGTCGGGATCCGCTTCGATCTTCAGTTGCACGGGACCGAGCTCGTCGTACGCGAGCGTCCACAGCGCGGTTCGCCGCGCTGCGATCACCGCGGGTGGATCGGAGGGCTGCCATGTCATCGTCGGTTCCTCGCACGGCGATGGTCGTACACGGGCCGGCGGACGAACGCATGAAGGGTCCGGTGCCCGTTCGCGGTGTCGAGTGCGCGCACCAGTAGCGGACGCTTCGTAAGCGGGATCCACACAGCGACGGAGCAGCGCGCGGCGGTGTCGCACGCGACGCCGGCGACGAAGAGATGCGTGAAACACTGCCGGTCGTCGCGGTCCAGCGCGCAGAGATCCACCGTCGAACCCGCGTCGACGGCGTCGCGGTCGGCGGGCCCAAACGCCTCGGACGCGATCCAGTATAGAAATGCGTTCGGCGGCGCGACGAACGCCGCTCGTTCGGTGGTGTCGGCGAGAGCGATCGGATCGCCGCGGCCGTATGCGTGCGTCGTGTATCGTCCGCGAAAATCCGCCGCGTCGTGCAGCGACCACGAGAGTTCGTACCGTCGTGTAGGCGCAAAGACGACGTCCTCGCCGGCGAGGCGGTGGTTCACCGGTACCGTTCGCGTAACGGCATACTCGCCTTCGCGTGCGGGCCGCGGTCCGCCGGCGATGAAGGCGGTTCCCGTGACGAAGACGGCGACGTACGCGATGATGATCGCGCCCGTCCAGCCCCATTGAGACGTCGTCACGGCGATCTCATGCCCGATGATCGTAGCTCAGCTCGACCGGGTTTGCGAACGACGACACGCCGGCGATCGCGGCCCACAAGGCGCGTTCGTCGCGAATGCCGCCGGGCAGCGGGACGTGCAGATCGCGCAGCAGCGCGAACCGGAAACCGTCGATCGTCGAGCGCACGACCGCGGCGTACGCGTAATAGTTGGTGGCGATGAGCTTCCAGTACGCGAAGGCCGCCGCCGCACCGCCGAGCGCGACGACGACGAACGTGACCGGCGCAGCGCTGAATCCGGCGAGCAGGAGGCACCACGACGCGGTGGTGAGCACCGTGTACCAGAAGCACGCAACGAGAAAGTCGAGCTGCGTCTTCGCGTCGAGGAGCCGCGCGTACGCCTTGTCGTCCGTACGCTGCAGCGTGAGCAGCATCGCGCTCCACAGGGCGTCCATCTCGAAGCCGTAGCGCGTTCGCGCGTATGTATCGACGGCGTTGGCCGCGTTCCCGAGGCCGGTCGGCGCGGGGCGTCCCTCGCCGAACCGCCTCGTGCGCTGCTCGTACGCTTTCCGAGCACAGTCGTCCAATGCATCCTGCGCGTCGTTCAACACCAGGCGCAGTTGCGCCGCGTCGGCACGCAACGCTTCACTGGTCCTCGAGTCATGGGTCCGCGCGATCGCGCAGAAGCGGTTCACGAGATCACGCAGATGCTCGACGGTGACACTCGAGATTCGTCGCTGCAGCTTGCGAATCTCACGGCTCTCCTTGCTGGGCTCATAGCCGGCGGCTTGCGCGCCGGCGGCTTGCGCGGCGCGCCCGGCTCGTAGGGCATCCGCGATGTCGGTCCGCAACCGGACACGCATTTCCGGATAGTCGCGCGCCGCGTCGCGTGCGGTTTGCCATGCGCGTTGCAGACCGCTGCGTTCCTCGCCCTGGGCATCGCTCATACGATCGCCGAGAGAACCCCAATGCCAGCCTTCCAGGATACCGCGCAAGAATTCGCTCACCGCCGAATAGACGTACGCGACGATGATCGTACCGGCGAACGCCGTGGTCGTGGCGATCGCCGCTTGCGGCGCCGTGAGCCCACGGAGCGCCGCGCGCAGCGGAGCGAACGTGCCGTATGCGAACGCCGCGTTCACGAACAGAAAGATCAGCGTCGGAACATAGCTGCCGAAGATGAAGTACTTCGGGAGCAGCGACGCAAGGGAATCGATGATCGAGCTGAACACGAGATCACCACTCCCACGCGATCACGCGGCCCTCGTCGCCCAGGTCTGCGCAGCACTCGCACGGATCGCCGGCTTCTGCGCCGGGGTCGGGGTATCGATGGCGTTCTTTCCGCCCGTCGCAGCGCAAGCCGGCCGGCAGCCGCTGCATCGCGGCCGTCTCCGGACTGGCCGCGATGAGTATGCGTCGAGCCAGCGGCGATGCCGGCGTGCCCGCGAGGAACAGTGAATCGGTACGCTGCGAGCGCTGCGACATCGTCCGCGCGAAGACGAGGTCCGCGGTCGGCTCGAGATGCAGGTTCGGGACGGCGTTCGCGATGATGCTTTTCGCCGCGGAGGTGAGCGCGCTGGTTGACATGCGACGAGCGTTGCTGAGGACGATCGTATCGATGTCCGGTTTGCCGAGCACGTAGCGATCGTTGGCGAGCAGCTCGATGCGCTCGGAATCGATCTGCGAGAGCCTGAAGGGGCCGGTTCCGGTCAGCGTGCGCGCCGAATGCGTGGGCACGATCGGCATTTCGGACAGGATCCTAAGCGCCGCGCGTCCGCGCCGCTGCGTGCGGAACACCACGCTCGTCGGTGAGACCTTGTCCGCGACGATGCGGCCGACGACATCAGCGCCGAACGGTACGGTCGCGGCGCCCTTCGCCGTGAACGCGTTCCATGACGTGACGACATCGTCGCTCGTGAGCGCAGCGTCGTCGTGCCAGCGCACCGCTCGCAGGCCGACGACGACGTCGTCGCCTTCGAGACGGCCCGTCCCCAGTATGGGCTCGACGGTTTCGTTTGCGGTGAGCCGGAACAGGGGGTCGAACGTCAGCGCTGAGACGACGGCCGCGGCGGCGTTCGCCGGCTGCACCGGCAGATACGCCGGGTCCAGGTCGGCCAGGCCTTCCGCCGCAAGTTCGACCGCGTTTGCGGCTCCGACGATGTCCGACGGTGACAGCACTCGGCGAACGCCGGGGACGAGATCGCCGACCTCGTTCTTGCCGTCGTCGAGCGCATCGCGCAGCCGGCCGATGTACGCGATCCACTTGGATGCGCCGTCCTCGACCACGATGGCGGCGCGTTGGGCAGCCGCCAGCCGCTCCAGCGCGGTCTGGATGCTGTCGGAGGCGGTACACACCGGAAGAGAGGTAGTTTCCACCCGAGACCCCCGGCCGGGTCGTTCGCTCGGGTCCGCGCGGACCCATGCCGCCGATCAGCGGACGCGGCGGTAGAAGCGCTCCGTCTGCGGCATCTCGTCGTATGCGCCGACGTGCGGCGTGTACCTCAGCGTCTCTTTTGCAGACACGCCGAGGTAGCCGAGGCGAATGAGGCTTTCGTACAGCACTTGATGCGCGCGATACGCCAGCGTGCGACTGAACTGCGGCATCTGGTTGCGCGCGACGATCAGGTGGAACTCGTTGAACGACGCGTCCGTCGCGAGGTTGTGCTGCGCGAACACGATCTGGTCGCGTAGCCCCGGCTTGAAGACGCACTGCGCGCCGATCACGTCGACGTAGTCGGAGAAGCGCTTCGTGCCGCCGCCCTCGGCATAGCGCGCGGCGTACTCGTCGAGCAGCTCCGCGGGGAACGTTCCCGCTTTCGCGCGGTCGAGCGCGATCTCGCCGACGACGGTCGCATAGATGCGCGTGCGATGGTAGAACTCGGCTTCGCGCAGCAGGATCGAGAGGCAGTACGCATCGTCGCCCGAGCCGATCACCCAGACGCGGACGTGCGGAAACGTTCGCAGGCGCGGCAGCACGGAGCCGATGAACGCGTTGAAGAACTGCGGCTCGCGGAAGGGCGAGCTGGGATTGTGTGCGAGCGCGTCGATGAAACGCCCCATCGCGGGCGGATCGTGCAGCACGCGCTCGAGCAAGCCGGTGATCGTCGCGACGTTCTCCGCGCGCACGCGCTCGACGACGCGACGTTTCAGCGTCGCAGGCGCGTACTCGCGGAAGTCGTAGCCCGACACCCGATGCACGGCCTCGAGCAGCAGGTTGAGCTCG
This sequence comes from Vulcanimicrobiota bacterium, assembly GCA_963841685.1. GTDB lineage: Bacteria > Vulcanimicrobiota > Vulcanimicrobiia > Vulcanimicrobiales > Vulcanimicrobiaceae > Vulcanimicrobium. The sequence goes on along the minus strand of CAWJDU010000001.1, from coordinate 108,485 downwards.
AGATCGGCGAGCGCCGGGGCGGCGCCGTTGCCGTTCGTACCGCTCGCGGACGCGGAAATGCCTTGCAGCGCCGGAGCGATCGGCTCCGGCGCCGGGCCTTTAGCTAGCAAAGCGGTCCCCGCTTTGCCGGATAAAGGCTGGCATTCATGCAGTAACGTTGATCCAGACGCGCACGAGCGCGACCAGCTGATCGATGTCGACCGGCTTCGAGATGTACTCCGATGCGCCCGCGGCGAGACACTGCTCGCGGTCGCCCATCATCGCCTTCGCCGTGAGCGCGATGATGGGAAGATTCTTCCACTCGTCGCGCGCGCGGATGCGCCGGATGGTCTCGTAGCCGTCCATCTCCGGCATCATGATGTCCATCAGGGCCAGGTCGATCTCGGGGTGCGTCCGGAGCAGCCCGATCGCCTCCGCACCCGACTCCGCGCTCAGGACGTTCATCTTGAAGTCCTCGAGCGCGCTGCGCAGCGCGTAGATGTTGCGCGTGTCGTCGTCGGTGATCAGGATCGTTCGCCCCTCGAGCGACGATCCGTTCGTGGTGCCGTGGTGACTCACGGGCCGCTTCGCCTCCGGGAGCCGCGCCTCGACCTGGTTCAGGAAGTACGACGTCTCGTCGATGAGCCGTTCGGGCGACATCGCGTCCTTCACGATCACCGACTCGGACAGACGGCGGATCGCAGCGTCTTCCTGTTCGGTCAGCTCGCGGCCGGTATAGACGATCACCGGCACCCGCTCGTGGTTGCGATGCCCTTTGATCGCCTCGATCAGCGCGATGCCTTCGATGTCCGGCAAGCCGAGATCGACGATGACGCAGTCGAACCGCGCGTCGTCGAGCGCCGCGAGCGCCTGTGAGCCGGTCGCGACGGCCGTGACGGTGACCTCGCCCGATTGGATCAGGTTTGCCATCGCCGAGAGCTGCGTGACGTCGTCTTCGACGACGAGCACGTTGCGCGACGACGCGTCGGCGAAGCCGAGGAGGTTGTCGAACGCCTGCGTCAGCGCATCCTCGCTCGCCGGCTTGCGCAGATGCGCGAACGCGCCGCTGTCCAGCGCCTTCTGCCACTGCTCTTCGCCGGAGATCACGTGCACGGGAATCGAGCGCGTCGCGGGATCGCGCTTGAGCTGATCGAGCAGCGCCCACCCGTCGACGTCAGGCAAGCCGATGTCGAGCGTGATCGCGTCCGGCACGAACTGCCGCGCGAGCGCGAGGCCTTCAGCGCCGCTGCTCGCCATCAGCCCCTTGAACCCGCGATCGCGCGCGAGCCCGAGCAGGATGCGCGCGAACGTCGCGTCGTCCTCGATGATGAGCACGACGCGGTCATCGGGACGAGCCGTGGCGCGATCGTCGTCGATGCCGCCCGTGACGAGCGGCGTCGCCGGGACGTCGACCGCTTCGAGCACCAGGGGCTTCGCGACCGGCTTCGCGATCGTTCTCGGACGCGGCAGCGGAGGTGCCAGGTCGATGCCCGCCGCGCCGCGCGCCGTGCGTTCGACCGGGTGGTAGAACGTGAACGTCGATCCCACCCCGGGCTCGGACTCCACCGTCATGTCCCCGCCCAGCAGTCCGGCGATCTCGCGCGAGATCGCGAGGCCGAGACCGGTGCCGCCGTATTTGCGCGCCGTCGACATGTCGGCTTGCTGGAACGCTTCGAAGATGACGTTGTGCTTGTCTGCCGGGATGCCGATGCCGGTATCGCGGACGGAGAACGCGACGAACGGTACGCTGACGCCCTCGACCGTCCGCATGACGCGGTCGACGTCGAGCTCGACGGAGCCGTGCGCCGTGAACTTGAACGCGTTCGAGAGCAGGTTCTTGAGAATCTGCATCAGGCGCGTCTGGTCGGTCTCGAACGTATCCGGCGCCTCGTCGCCGACGTGAATCGCGAACAGCAGGCCGCGCTCCTGCGCGACGCCGCGGAACGTCCGCTCGATGTCGTCGCAGATGTCGGAGATGCGCTGCTCGGCGATGTCGACCGACGTCGTGCCGGACTCGATCTTCGAGAGGTCGAGGATGTCGTTGATCAGCGTGAGCAGGTCGGAGCCGGCGCGGCGAATCGTCTGCGCCATCTCGACCTGCTTGCCGGACAGGTTCTGTTCCTTGTTGTCGCTGAGCTGCTTCGAGAGAATGAGCAGCGAGTTCAGCGGCGTGCGCAGCTCGTGCGACATGTTCGCGAGGAACTGCGACTTGTACTTGGACGTGAGCGCGAGCTGCTCGGCCTTCTGCTCGAGCGCGCGGCGCGCTTCTTCGATCTCGCGCGTGCGCTTCTCGACCTCTTCGTTCTGCTCGGCGAGCAGACGCGCTTTCTCCTCGAGCTCCTCGTTCGTCTGCTGCAGCTCTTCCTGTTGCGACTGCAGCTCGATCGTGAGCGACTGCGACTGCTTGAGGAGCTCCTCGGTACGCATGTTCGCCGCGATCGTGTTGAGCACGATGCCGACCGACTGCGTGAGCTGATCGAGGAACAGCAAGTGGTTGTCGCTGAACGACTCGAACGCCGCCAGCTCGATGACGGCCTTGATGTCGCCTTCGAACAGCACCGGCAGCACGACGACGTTCAGCGGCTGCGCGTGCCCCGTTCCCGAGCTCACCTGCAGGTAGTCCGCGGGCGCGTTCTTGACGAGGATGCGATCCTTCTCGAGGATGCACTGCCCGACGAGACCTTCGCCCGCGGAGAACTGCAGCGATCCGCGGCGCTTCGGCGCCGCGTAGCCCGCGGTGTAGCGGAGCAGCGGCACGTCGTCGATCGGCTCGTTGAGGTAGAAGATGCCGGTCTGCGCGTTCACCAGCGGCGCGAGCTCGCTCATGATGAGCTTCGCGACCGTCTTGATGTCTTTCTGGCCTTGCAGCATGCCGGTGAAGCGAGCGAGGTTGGTCTTGAGCCAGTCCTGCTCTTGGTTCTTGCGCGTCGTGTCGCGCAAATTCCGGATCATCTCGTTGACGTTCTCGGTGAGCTGACCCACCTCGCCCTGCGCGCCGACGTCGATCGTGCGCGACAGGTCGCCCTTCGTGACGGCGGTCGCGACTTCGCCGATCGCGCGGATCTGCGACGTCAGCTGCGCGGCGAGCTGGTTGACCGAGTCCGTCAGATCGCGCCACAGGCCGGCGGCGCCGGGCACCTCGGCTTGTCCGCCGAGCTTTCCTTCGAACCCGACCTCGCGCGCGACGGACGTCACCTGATCGGCGAAGATCGCCAGCGTGTCGATCATCCCGTTGATCGTGTCGGACAGCTCCGCGATCTCGCCCTTCGCATCGACGACGAGCTTGCGCTGCAGGTCGCCGTTCGCGACCGACGTGACGACCTTCGCGATGCCGCGCACCTGACTCGTCAGGTTGCCGGCCATCGTGTTGACGGAGTCCGTCAAGTCTTTCCACGTGCCGGCGACGCCCGGCACCTTTGCTTGTCCGCCGAGGATGCCTTCGGAGCCGACCTCGCGCGCGACGCGCGTCACCTCGCCGGCGAACGCGTTCAGCTGCTCGACCATCGTGTTGATGGTGTCCTTGAGCTCGAGCATCTCGCCGCGGACGTCGACGGTCACTTTCTTCGAGAGGTCGCCGTTCGCGACGGCCGTCGTGACCTTCGCGATGTTGCGGACTTGGTTCGTCAGGTTGGCCGCCATCGAGTTGACGGAGTCCGTGAGGTCCTTCCACGTGCCGCTGACGCCTTGCACCTGCGCCTGGCCGCCGAGAATGCCTTCGGAGCCGACTTCGCGCGCGACGCGCGTCACCTCGCCGGCGAACGCGTTGAGCTGGTCGACCATCGTGTTGATGGTGCCTTTCAGCTCGAGGATCTCGCCGCGCGCGTCGACCGTGATCTTCTTCGAGAGGTCGCCGCGTGCGACGGCCGTCGTCACGTCCGCGATGTTGCGAACCTGCGCCGTGAGCGAGCCCGCCATCGAGTTGACCGAGTCGGTGAGGTCCTTCCACGTGCCGCCGACGCCGGGGACGACGGCCTGACCGCCGAGCTTGCCGTCGGTGCCGACCTCGCGCGCGACGCGCGTGACCTCGGCCGCGAAGCTGTTGAGCTGGTCGACCATCGTGTTGACGGTCGCCTTGAGCTCGAGCATCTCGCCCTTGACGTCGACGGTGATCTTCTTCGAGAGGTCGCCCTTCGCGACGGCGGTCGTCACGTCGGCGATGTTGCGCACCTGCGAGGTGAGGTTCGACGCCATGAAGTTGACGTTGTCGGTGAGGTCTTTCCACGTGCCGCCGACGCCCTGCACGTAGGCCTGACCGCCGAGACGTCCTTCGGAACCCACCTCGCGCGCGACGCGCGTGACTTCCGATGCGAACGCGTTGAGCTGGTCGACCATCGTGTTGACCGTGCTCTTGAGCTCCGCCATTTCGCCGCGCACGTCGACGGTGATCTTCTTCGAAAGGTCGCCGTTCGCGACGGCCGTCGTCACATCGGCGATGTTGCGCACCTGGTTCGTCAGGTTCGCGGCCATCGAGTTCACCGAGTCGGTGAGGTCTTTCCACGTGCCGGCGACGCCTTCGACCTGCGCCTGACCGCCGAGACGGCCTTCGGTGCCGACTTCGCGCGCGACGCGCGTCACCTCGCCCGCGAAGCTGTTGAGCTGGTCGACCATCGTGTTGATCGTGCCTTTGAGCTCGAGCACCTCGCCCTTGACGTCGACGGTGATCTTCTTCGAAAGGTCGCCGCGCGCGACGGCCGTCGTCACCTCGGCGATGTTGCGCACCTGATTCGTCAGGTTGCCCGCCATCGAGTTCACCGAGTCGGTGAGGTCTTTCCACGTGCCGGCGACGCCGCGCACGTCGGCTTGTCCGCCGAGACGCCCTTCGGTGCCGACCTCACGCGCGACGCGCGTCACCTCGCCCGCGAAGCTGTTCAGCTGGTCGACCATCGTGTTGATGGTCGTCTTCAGCTCGAGCACCTCGCCGCGAACGGAGACGGTGATCTTCTTCGAGAGGTCGCCGTTCGCGACGGCGGTCGTCACTTCGGCGATGTTGCGCACCTGCGCGGTGAGCGACGACGCCATCGTGTTGACGGAGTCGGTGAGGTCCTTCCACGTGCCGGCGACGCCTTCGACCTGCGCTTGTCCGCCGAGGCGCCCTTCGGTGCCGACTTCGCGCGCGATACGCGTGACCTCGCCGGCGAAGGCGTTGAGCTGGTCGACCATCGTGTTGACGGTGACCTTGAGGTCTGCGACCTCGCCCTTCACGTCGACGGTGATCTTCTTCGAGAGGTCGCCCTTCGCGACGGCCGTCGTCACTTCGGCGATGTTGCGCACCTGACCGGTGAGGTTGCGCGCCATCGTGTTGACGGAGTCGGTGAGATCCTTCCACGTCCCGGCGACGCCTTCGACGATCGCCTGACCGCCGAGTCGTCCGTCGGTGCCGACCTCGCGCGCGACGCGCGTCACCTCGCCGGCGAACGCGTTGAGCTGGTCGACCATCGTGTTGATCGTGCCCTTGAGCTCGAGCACCTCGCCCTTGACGTCGACGGTGATCTTCTTCGAGAGGTCGCCCTTCGCGACGGCGGTCGTGACCTCGGCGATGTTGCGGACCTGGCTCGTGAGGTTACCGGCCATCGTGTTGACGGAGTCGGTGAGGTCTTTCCACGTGCCGGCGACGCCGCGCACGTCGGCTTGTCCGCCGAGCCGTCCTTCGGAACCGACCTCGCGCGCGACGCGCGTGACTTCGGCCGCGAACGTGTTGAGCTGGTCGACCATCGTGTTGATGGTCTCTTTCAACTGAAGGATCTCGCCGCGCGCTTCGACGGTGATCTTCTTCGAGAGGTTGCCGTTCGCGACGGCCGTCGTCACTTCGGCGATGTTGCGGACCTGGCTCGTCAGGTTGCCCGCCATCAGGTTCACCGAGTCGGTGAGGTCCTTCCACGTGCCGGCGACGCCGCGCACGTGCGCCTGACCGCCGAGGATACCTTCGGAACCGACTTCGCGCGCGACACGCGTCACCTCGCCGGCGAACGAGTTGAGCTGGTCGACCATCGCGTTGATCGTGCGCGCGCTGCGCAGGAACTCGCCCTTCAGCGGACGGCCGTCGACCTCGAGCGACATCTGCTGCGAAAGATCGCCTCGCGCGACCGCGCCCAGCACGCGGCTCGCCTCGGCGATCGGATGCGTGAGATCGTCGATGAGCCGGTTGACGGCGAGCAGCTTGTCGCCCCACGAGCCCGGCGCTTGCACCTCGGCGCGCTGTCCGAGCCGTCCTTCGTGTCCGACCACGCTCGAGATGCGCTCGAACTCGCGCAGCATGCGCGCGTCCATCGAGACGACCTCGTTGTACGCTTCCGCGATATCGCCGTCGATGCCGTCCCACGTCGTCGGCAGCTTCACCGTGAAGTCGCCGCGCGCGACCGCGCGCAGCGCGCTCAGCAGCTGGCGTTTCGTCGCGTCGCGCGCGCCGTTCGCGGGTGCCGGTCCGTTCGGCGCGTTCGCCGCTCCGTTCGACGCGACGCGCTTTCCGTTGATCTTCGGTTTTCCGGCGACAGCCGCTGGGGGCATGCGCATGTCTCCTGGGTGTGGCTGAGCACGACGAATTGCCAATGCCGCACTTCTCGTATCGGCATACGACGAAGTCCCGGCTATTGGCACCGTTTGACGAGCAAGCTACCCGTCGTCCGCCGCGACGAAACGGTATGCTCCGCACATCACAATACGCATCTCGACAGCGCCGCGTCACCGGTCGAGCGAGGGGGTACTTCCAAACGGTCAGAACGGAATCCATCGCGTGAGCCAGACCGAACAGGCGACCGTCGATGCGCTCGCGCGTGCCCTTCGCACGAGCGAGGATCGGTATCGCCGGCTCGCGCACGCGATGCCGCAGCTCGTCTGGACGCTCGACCGCGACAACGCGCTCGAGTTCGTGAACGAGCGCTGGGTCGCATACACGGGGCTGTCGCTCGCGGAGACGGTCGCGAGCCCCGAGAAGGCGATGCACGCCGACGATCGTCCGGGGCTCGTCGCGCGCTGGGCGGACGCGGTGCACTCGTCGGAACCGTTGGAAGCGCAATGCCGCATACGGCGGGCGGCCGGACGGCGTGTACCGCTGGTTCGCGGTGCGAGCGGCGCCTGCGTTCGACGCCGGCGGAGGACCGGCAGGCTGGGTAGCGACCGCCGTCGACATCGAGGATCGCGTGCGGGCGGAAGAAGCGCTCGCGTTTCTTGCCGACGTGAGCGAGGTTCTGGCCGGCGCGGCGACCGAGCAGTCGATCTTCGACCAGGTCGGCGCGCTCGCGGCGCGGACGATCGCCGACTGGTTCGGCGTCTACGTGCGCGAGCCGGACGGCAGCGTCCGCGTCGCCGCGCTCGCCCACGCGGACCCCGAGCGGCTTGCGCGCGGCTGGGACGCCGCACGCCGCTATCCCGTCGGACCGAACGACCGGATCGTGCACATCATCGAAGCCGGCCGCACGGTGTTGGTGCCGCGTATCACGCCCGAGCAGCTGCGCGCGTCGGCGCGCGACGAGCGGCATTTCGCGACGACGGTCCAGTTCGATCTCGCGAGCGCGATCGTCGTGCCGATGGTCGAGCGCGGCGAGCGATCCGGTGCGCTGGTGCTGCATGCGCGGCGCCGCGTCGCCGGCATACGACGAGGCGGACGTGAGCGTCGCCGAGCTGCTCGCGAAGCGCGTCACGCTCGCATACGAGAGCGTCCGCCAATCTCGGCTCCAGCAGCGCGTCGTCGACTCGTTCCAGCGTGCCGCGCTGCCGAAGTCGCTGCCCCGGTTCGACGGCATGCTGCTCGACGCGGTCTACATCGCCGCGTCGGAGGAGATCAGCGTCGGCGGCGACTGGTACGACGCGTTCCCGCTGCCGGACGGGCGGCTCGCGTTGACCGTCGGCGACGTCGCCGGCAAGGGCATCGACGCCGCGGTGCTGATGGCCGCGGTGCGCCAGTCGATTCGCGTCGCGGCGCTGCAGGGACTCGAACCCAGCGCCGTGCTCGCCGCCGCCGAAGCGGCGCTGCAGCTCGAGTACCGCGACCGTCTCGTCACGGCGTTCGTCGCCGCGGTCGATCCGCGGACGTGGTCGCTCGCGTACGCGTCGGCCGGACATCCTGCAGCGCTGGTGCGCCGCCCCGACGGCACCGTCGTCCGGCTCGGCGAACCGGACCTTCCGATGGGCGTGCCCGTCGAGCCGCGGCGGCGCACGCGCAAAATCGTCGGCATCCCGCCCGGCTCGCTGATCGTGCTCTATACGGATGGTCTGATCGAGGCGACGCACGACGTGATCGTCGGCGAGGCGCGGCTCGATGCGGCGCTCGCGCACGACGCCGTGCTGCACTCGGGTTCGCCCGCGAACCTCATCCGCGACATCGTCCTCGAGGGCGCAGAGCCGCGCGACGACGTCGCGATCCTGACGCTGACGCTCGGGCGCGAGACGCACTGGTCGTTCGAATCCGCCGATGCGCTGGCCGCGCACAGCGTGCGCTCGTCGTTCATCGCGGCGCTCGCGCGCGATGCGACCGACGATTCGGATCTCGGCGCCGCGGAGCTGATCTTCGGGGAGCTGATCGGCAACGTCGTGCGCTACGCGCCCGGGCCGATCGACATCGATCTCGAGTGGAGCGGCGCCGGCGCGGTGCTGCACGTCCTCGACCGCGGCGCAGGATTCGACCTGCGCTCGACGCTGCCCGACGACGTGCTCAGCGAACGCGGGCGCGGGCTCTTCATCGTGTCCGCGCTCGGATCCGATCTGCGCGCGGACCGCGTGGCCGGCCGCCGGAATCACGTGCGCGTCGCGCTGCCGGTCCGGCGGCGCACGCCCTGATGCCACTCGCCGCGTCCCTCCGGCTGCTCGTCGCCGCGAGCCGCGAGCTCGCGACGTCGTTCGACTACGCGCAGACGCTCGACGCGGTGGCGCGCCTCGTCGTGCCCGAGTTCGCGACGGGCTTCGCCGTCGAGCTGGACGAGGGCGAGATCGCGACCACCGTCGCGCGCGCAGGCTCGATGCGCCGCGCCGCGTCGTTCCCGCTCGCCGTACGCGGCAAGTCGCTCGGCGCGATGCGCGTCGCCGGCGCCGACACGACCGCCGATCCCGAGACGGGTCTCGACGTGTGGGACGAGCTCGCGCTGCGCATCGCGGTCGCGATCGATGCCGGCCGCGTCTACGCGCGCGAGCACCACGTCGCCGACACGCTGCAACGCGCGCTGCTGCCCGAGGCGCTGCCCGGCGACGACCGTCTGCGCTTCGACGCCGCCTATCTGCCGGGCGCCGAAGAAGCGATCGTGGGCGGCGATTGGTACGACGCGTTCCGCATCCCGGACGGGCGGCTCGCGTTCTCGATCGGCGACGTCGCCGGCCACGGGCTGCGCGCGGCGATCGTCATGGGCGAGGTGCGTCAGGCGTTTCGCGCCGCAGCGCTCAACCCGACGTCGCCCTCGCTCGTGCTGGAGCGGGCGAACACGATCGTGAACATGCGCGCGAACCCCGTGATGGTGACGGCGATCTTCGGCATCGCGGACCCGCGCGACGGCACCATCTCGTACGCGTCGGCCGGACACCCGTCACCGATCCTGGCCCTGCCGAACGGCACCACCGCGCTGCTTCCGAAGGACGGCGTGCCGCTCGGCATCGTCGATCGGATCGACGCCGCGGACTGGACGTTCACGCTGCCGCCCGGCGCGCTGTTCGCGCTCTACACCGACGGGCTGATCGAGTACACGCGCGACGTCATCGACGGCGAACGGCGTCTCGTCCGCGCCGTCGGCGACGGCGTGCGCGAACGCGACGCCGAGCCGGCGCGCGCGCTGTTGCAGCGGATCTTCGACGGCTCCGGCAACACGGACGACGTCGCGACGCTGACGATCGCCGCACCGGACGACGCAAGCTCGACCTTCGCGTTCACGTTCACCGCGGTCCCGATGGCGGTGCCGCTCGTGCGCCGCAGCCTCGAGCGGTACGCCGGGCGGATCGGACTCGACGAGGAGCGGCGGTTCGCCGTGATCACCGCGACCGGCGAGGCGCTCGCGAACGCGGTCGAGCACGCGTACACCGGCGTGCCCGGCCTCGTGCGCGTGCGTGCCGAGGCGACGGACGGCGCGCTGCACCTCGTGATCGAGGACGACGGCAAGTGGAAGCCGGCGAAACGGCGGGAGGAACGGGGTCGCGGCTTGCCGCTCATGCGCGCCCTCATGGACGCCGTGGAGATCCGCACGCACCGGGCGCGGACGGAAGTTCGCCTCAGCCTGACGTTCGAGCTCGCCGAACCCGCCGCTCGACCGAGAGGCGATGCGAATGTCCGGGTATGACATTTGAGATGCTGGCGGGTACAGCCGAGAAGAACCGGTTCCTCAGCGGTCTTGCCCCGGCTACGCGTGCGCTTTTCGAAGCGCGGATGACGGCGCACGGAGGAGGCATCGGCGACGTGCTGCATGCTCCGCAAGCCGTAATCGAAGCCGTCTGGTTCCCGTTTTCGGGCATCGTATCGACCCTGCGGCCGCTCGAGGGCGACATCAACGTCGAGGTCGACGCGTCCGGATTCGAGGGTTTGCTCGGCGCGGAGATCGCGCTCGGCGTCAAATCGACGCCGGACACGTGGGTCGTGCAGTCGCCGGGCCGGTTCGGACGCCTCGATGCGTCGATCTTCCTGGACGCGCTCGAGCGCGATGCGAGCCTGCGTGACGCGATTTTCCGCTACCTGGCCGCGCTGCGTTCGATCCGCGGACAGTGGATCGCGTGCAACGCGCGGCACACGATCGAGCAGCGCCTCGCGAAGTGGCTCCTCGCGACGCGGGACCGCGTCGGCGATGAGATCATGATCACGCAGGACGTCGTCGCGATGATGCTCGGAGTTCGGCGCGCGAGCGTGGTGACGGCGCTCGGACGGTTCGTGTCCGACGGCCTGGTCGTGCACGGCTATGCGCGCGTACGCGTGGTCGATCCGATCCGCTTGTCCGGCGTGTCGTGCGGCTGCTACGCCAAAGCGGCCGAGTTGCTCCGCGAGGGACTGCCCGCCGCGTAGTCGATCCCGGCCTCGCGCAGGTCGTCGCGCATCGCGGCCGAGATCGCGTCCCACGTCGCGGCCCGCGCTTTCGCATCGGCGCATGCCGCGCGCTCGGGCTCGGGCGCATGCGCGTGCTCGACGAGCGCGATGAACTCCTCGCGGTCGCGCGCGACGTACACGACGTCCGCGTGATCGGCGACGACGTCCGCGATCGCGGTGCTCACGACGGGCAGGCCGGCGGCGAGATACTCGAGCGTCTTCGTCGGTGAGATGTTCTCGGTGTGCTCGTTCAGCGCGAACGGCATGAGCGCGACGTCGAATCCGGCGAGCAACGACGGAAGCTCGGCGTACGAGCGCTTCCCGAGGTACGCGATGTTCGCACGGCGCGGCAGCATCGACGGGTCGATCTTCACGACCGGTCCGATCATCGCGATCGTCGCATCGGGATGGCCCTCCGCGAGCGCGTCGATCAGGTCGAGGTCGATGCGTTCGTCGATCACGCCGACGTATCCGAAGACGACGCGTCCGGCGAACGGCGCGAGGTCGGGATGCACGCCGGCTCCGCGCGCTCGCGTAAAGTGGTCGACGTCGACCCCGCTCGGATAGCAGTGCACGGCGCGCGCCCGGTGCTCCACCGTGCGGAACAGCGAACGGCCTCCGGTGAACACCACGTCGGCGCGCTCGAGCAGCTCGGCCTCGCGCGGCGCGATGCGCGGGTCGGCCTTCGCGAACTTCGCGAGCTCGTCCATCTTGTCGTACACGAGCGGCGCGCCGGGGAACGCGTCGGCCAGTGCGAGCATCATCGGCGTGTACAGCCAGACGGCGGGAAGGCGATCGCCGACCAGGCCGCGAACCGTGGCAAGCGAGCGATGATCGACGACGTCGGCCGGCGCCGTCACGCGCCGGGGCGTGACGACGGTGACTCCGTCGAACGTCTCGATACGCTCGCCGTCCGCTTCGATCGGATCGACCGGATCAGGTTCGCTGCCGGCGGCCGCCGTCATCGGCTCCTCGAGGACGATGACGGGCACGGTGCGTGCGATCCTTGACAGCAGGTGATTCGGCCGCTGCCAGACCCCGCGCCATCTCAGGTGCAGGCCGGCGACGACGACGTCGATGGGATCGTACGGAATGGAACTCTCCTTGGAGTGGAAGCAAGCTAACAGCGCCGCGCGATTTCGGGTATACGCGGCATACCCAACACGAACCGCCGTCGACCCGCGGGCGCAAGCAGCGGGTGGAATTGAGTATAGGTGTACGACTTTTTGGTGGTCGGCGCCGGCTTGGCCGGCAGCACGATCGCCGAGCGGCTGGCCAGCCAGCTCGGCGCCAGCGTCCTCGTCATCGACAAGCGGCCCCACGTCGCGGGCAACACGCACGATCCGCTGTCGCCCGAAGGCGTGCGCTTCCACCAATACGGTCCGCACATCTTTCACACCAACGCGCAGCAGGTCGTCGAGTACCTCAGCGCGTTCACCGAATGGATCCCGTACGAGCACCGCGTGCTCGCGCGCGTCAACGGCATGCTCGTCCCGATCCCGATCAACCGGACGACGATCAACCGGCTGTACGACCTCGACCTCGACGCCGCCGGCGTGGGGCGCTTCCTCGAGGGCCGCGCTCAGAAGCTCGGACGCATCGACAACTCGGAGGAGATGATCCTCTCGCGCGTCGGGCGCGAGCTGTACGAGCTGTTCTTCCGCGGCTACACGCGCAAGCAGTGGGGCCTCGATCCCGCCGAGCTCGATGCGACCGTGTGCGGGCGCATCCCGACGCGCACCAACGACGACGACCGGTACTTCACCGACGCGTTCCAGGCGATGCCGAAGGACGGCTTCACCGCGATGGTGACCAAGATGCTCTCGCACCCGCGCATCGAGGTCGTCACCGGCTGCGACTTCGCGTGGATTCTCGACCGCGCGCGCTTCAACCACGTCGTCTACACCGGCCCGATCGACGAGTACTTCGAGTACAAGTTCGGAAAGTTGCCGTACCGCTCGCTGCAGTTCGAGTTCGAAACGCGCGACGTCGCGTGGGTGCAGCCCGTCGGCTGCGTCAACGAGCCGAACGACGCGGTGCCCTATACGCGCACGACCGAGTACAAGCACCTCACGGGGCAGAAGCACGCGAAGACCATCTTGAGCCGCGAGTACCCGAGCGCCGAAGGCGATCCGTACTACCCGATCCCGCGTCCGGACAACCGCGAGCTGTACCGCAAGTACGCGACGCTCGCGGCCGCGCAGCGGCACGTGACGTTCGTCGGACGCCTCGCGGAGTACAAGTACTTCAACATGGACCAAGTCGTGGCGTCGGCGCTCGTCACGTTCGAGGACATCGCGCGCACGGCTGCGGCGGTCGCATCGTAGCGTGACGTCGCCGGAAGTTTGGGCGTCGCCCGAGCCGACGGTGGCGCGCATCGATCGTTTGCGTACGCGCGACCAGCTGCGCGAGACGGGACACGAAGCGCGCGACGGGGACATCGATCTGCTCGCAAGCCTCGGCGTGCGCGCAACGCGGTATCCCGTGCTGTGGGAGAAGGTCGCGCCGTACCATCCGGACGCGCGCGACTACTCGTGGCCCTCGCATCGTTTGCAGGCTCTCGCCGACCGCGGCATCGAGCCGATCGTGACGCTCGTTCACCACGGCAGCGGCCCCGCGTACACGAGCCTCATCGATCCGTCGTTCCCGCAGCTGTTCGCTGAATACGCGGCGGCGACTGCGCGGCAGTTCCCGTGGGTCAAGCGGTGGACGCCGATCAACGAGCCGCTCACGACCGCGCGGTTCTCGACGATCTACGCAGCGTGGTATCCGAATCGTTTCTTCGACGATGAAGCGTTCGGGCGCGCGATCGTCAACGAAGCGCTTGCGATCGCGCTCGCGTGCGAGCGCATCCGCGAGGTCGTGCCCGACGCGACGTTCCTCCTCACCGAGGATTTGCAGAGCTTTACCGCGGCCGACGAGCACGTGGCCGCGTACGTCGAGCACAAACGCGAGCGCATGTACCTCTCGTGCGAGCTGCTGCAGGGCCGCATCGTCGACGGTCACCCGATGGAGCGCTACCTGCGCGAGCGCTGCGGCGTGCCGCGCGCCGATCTCGACCTGTTGTCGCGCTCTCCGCAGCCGCCCGACGTCATGGGCTGGAACTACTATCCGAACTCGGAACGCTGGGTCGAGAGCGACGGCAACGGCGGGCACCGCAACCTCGGCATCGTCGACCTCGCGCCGGAGCGCATGGACGTGCGCGCCCTGCTGCGCGCGTCGCATGCGCGTCTCGGCCTTCCGCTCGCGATGTCCGAGGTGCACGTGCTCGGCAACGAACGCGAGCGGGCACGCTGGATGCTGCACCGTTTCGCCGACGCGCTCGCGGTGCGCGACGAGGGCGTGCCGGTCGTCGCGTTCGGCGCGTGGGCCGCGTTCGGCATGGTCGACTGGACGTCGCTGCTGTGCCGCACCGAGCACGTCTGCGAAGACGGCGTGTTCACGTGCGCGGGTCCGCACGGCGTCCCGCAGCGAACGCTCGTCGCGGACGTCGTGCAGGAGCTCGCGGCGGGGCGCATCCCCAGCGCGCCGGCCGAGCCGGCGTGGTGGGAGCGTGACCGCACCGCCGTCGCCTGACGCGGTCCTCGGCAACGGTACGGTCGAGGTGCGGGTCCCGACCGCGTACGGGCCGCGCATCACGCACTACGGCTTTGCGGGCGACATCAACGTCCTCGGCGACGGCGCCGGCGTCGAGCGCGAGACGCCGCGCGGTCTTTGGCGGGCGTACGGCGGACATCGTCTCTGGGCCGCGCCCGAAGTCTTCCCGGACACGTATACGATCGACGACCGGCCGCCGTCGATCGAGCGCGGCGAGCGGCGTCTCTCGGTTCGCGGCCGGCGCGACGATGCGACCGGCCTGACGAAGGCGTTCACCGTCGAGGTCGCGCCGCACGGCACGGAGCTCGTCGTGCGGCACACGATCGCGAACGACGGCCGGGAGCCGCGCACGCTCGCGCCGTGGGCGATCACGGTCGCGCGCACGGGCGGCGCCGCGGTCATCCCGAACCCGCATTTCGCCCCGCAGCCCGAAGCGCTGTTGCCCGCGCGCACGATGGCGGTGTGGCGCTACACGAACTTCGCCGACGCGCGGGTCACGTTCGGCGAACGCTTCCTGCGGCTGCGCTGCGATCCCGATGCCCGCGAGCCGAACAAGATCGGCGTCGCGTGCGAGCGCGGCTGGTTCGCCTACGTCGTCGACGGCATCGCGTTCGTGCTGCGCGCCACGTACGACCCGAGCGGCGAGTATCCCGACCGCGGCTGCTCGGTCGAAGTGTACACGCAAGGCGCGTTCTGCGAGATCGAGACGCTCGCGCCGCTCACGACGCTCGCGCCGGGAACGACGGCGGAGCACATCGAGCGCTGGTCGCTGCTCCGGGTCGACGCGGCCGGCGACGAAGCGCTCGAACGGCGCTTGACGGAGCACGTCGCGGGGAAGCACCTGGACCGGTGACCGCCGACGACGATCCGGGCACCGCCGAGCCCGGGATGCATAAGGAGATCATCACGATCTCCGATGACCGCTACCTGATCTACTACACGTTCGACGACGCGGACACGTCCGTGGTGACGGCCTGATGCTGCCGTGAGCGAGCTGCGCTGGCATCCGCTGCTCGGCGAGTGGGTCGCGACGGCGACGCAGCGTCAGGACCGCACCTTCTTCCCGCCGGAAGACTACTGCCCGCTGTGTCCGACGCGACCAGGGAAGTTTCCGACGGAGATCCCCGCAGCGAACTACGACATGGTCGTGTTCGAGAACAAGTTTCCGTCGCTGCGCCGCGTCCCGCCTCCGCCGGCGGTTGAGGGCACGCCGCTCGAACCGGTCGAGCCCGCGCGCGGCGAGTGCGAGGTCGTCGTCTACACCTCCGATCATCACGCGACGCTCGCCGCCGCGCCGGTGACGCGCATCGAGCACCTCGTGCGCGTCTGGCGCGACCGCACGCGCGCGCTCCAAGCGCGCGACGACATCGTGCACGTCTTCCCGTTCGAGAACAAAGGCGAAGCGATCGGCGTGACGCTCAGCCACCCGCACGGGCAGATCTACGCGTATCCGTTCGTGCCGCCCGTGCTGCGCCGCGAGATCGCGCAGGCGACGGCGCATCGCGAGACGACCGGCCGCTGTCTGTTCTGCGACGTCCGCGACCGCGAGATCGAGGATGGGCGCCGCATGCTCGCGACCGAAGCCGGCTGGGTCGCCTACGTCCCGTTCTTCGCGCGCTATCCGTACGAGACGCACCTCGTCGCGACGCGCTGCGCGCGCTCGCTGACGGCGCTCGATGACGCCGAGGTGCGCGGCCTCGCGCGAATCCTCAAGCGCGTGCTCGTCGGTTTCGACGCGCTCTTCAACGTGTCGTTTCCCTACATCATGGCGATCCACCAAGCGCCGAAGACGGACGACCCGTACCACGTGCACATCGAGTTCTATCCGCCCATGCGAACGGCAACGAAGCTGAAGTACCTGGCCGGATCGGAGGCCGGCGCGGGGATGTTCATCGACGACACGCTCGCCGAGGAGAAGGCGGAGGAGCTCCGCGGGAAGATCCCGGCCACGTGTCCTGAGCGCGTCGAGGGATGATCGAGCTGAACGCGCTGCGCGACGCGTTCGCGAAGCTGAGCGAACGCGCGCCGCGCTTCTACCGCGCGCCGGGACGCGTGAACCTGATCGGCGAGCACGTCGATTACAGCGAAGGTTTCGTGCTGCCGCTGGCCATCGATCGCGCGACGTTCGCGGCGTCCGCTGCGCGTGACGATCGCATCGTGCGCGTGCGCTCGCTCGATCGCAACGACACGGCGGAGTTCGACCTCGACGAGCACGATCCGAAACCCGCCGGTGCGTGGAGCGACTACGTGCGGGGCGTCGCGCTCGCGCTGTCCCGGCGTCTGCCGACCGCCGGCACCGACATCGTCCTGCGCACGTCCGTGCCGATCGGCGCGGGGCTTTCGTCGTCGGCTGCGCTCGAGCTCGCGGCCGGTCTCGCGCTGCTCGGCGCCGCAGGCGAGTCGCTCGAGCCGCACGAGCTCGCGCACGCCGCACAGGAGGCGGAGAACGGCTTCGTCGGGCTGCGCAGCGGAATCATGGACCAGCTCGCGTCCGCGCTCGGCGTGCGCGACCACGCGCTGCTGATCGACTGCCGTTCCCAAGAGGTCACGCCCGTTCCGATCCCGAGCGAGGCTGCGATCGTCGTCGCCGACACCGGCGTGAAGCACGAGCTGTCCGGATCGGCCTACAACGACCGCCGCGCGGAGAGCGAAGAGGCGGCGCGTCTGCTCGGCGTGCGGACCCTCCGCGACGTATCGATCGCCGACTTCGCGCGGCGCGGGAAGCAGCTGCCGGCGCTGCTCCGCAAGCGCGCGAGACACGTCGTCGGCGAGAACGCGCGCGTGCTGGCGACCGTCGTCGCGCTGCGTGCG
This sequence comes from Vulcanimicrobiota bacterium, assembly GCA_963841685.1. GTDB lineage: Bacteria > Vulcanimicrobiota > Vulcanimicrobiia > Vulcanimicrobiales > Vulcanimicrobiaceae > Vulcanimicrobium. The sequence continues at coordinate 91,111 of CAWJDU010000001.1, read as the reverse complement.
CGCGATCTTACGACCGCCGGCGCGCACATGAACGCATCGCACGACTCGCTGCGCGACGACTACGAGGTCAGCGCGCCGGAGCTCGACGTGCTCGTCGATGCGGCGCGCACGGTGGACGGCGTGTACGGTGCCCGCATGACGGGCGGCGGATTCGGCGGTTCGATCGTCGTGTTGGCGCGCCGGAACGCCGTCGCGCCGCTCGCCCGCGCACTCGAATCGGCGTACGGCGCGCGCTTCCAACGCAACGTTTCTGTAATGGAGGTGAGAGCTTCGAACGGAGCGGCACCGATCGGGTAGGCGCCTCGTTAAAGTGTTGTCGGCACCGTGCCGATAGCCCAATCGAGCGAACGTCGTGGTGTCGTTATCGAACCCGCTGCATGCGGCTTTTCAAGGGAAGTATCGCAATCCGGTCCGCGCCGGAGATTTTCCCGACCCCTCCGTCATCCGGGTTGGTGACCGCGGCTTCTATGCCGTGACGACGTCGACCGACTGGGCGCCGTTCTTCCCGATCTTCCGATCGACCGATCTCGTCGACTGGGAGCTCGTCGGACACGTCTTCGCCGAACGCCCCGGCTGGTGCGCAGGCAATTTTTGGGCGCCCGACTTCGCACAGAAGGACGGGCGTTTCTACGTCTACTACACCGCGCGGCGCAAGGACGGTCCGCTGTGCATCGCCGTCGCGACCGCCGACCGGCCGGAAGGGCCGTACATCGACCACGGTCCGCTGATCGGGCAGACATACGGCTCGATCGATGCGATGGCGGCCGACGACGCCGACGGCAGCCGGTGGCTGCTCTGGAAAGAAGACGGCAACGCATACAACAAGCCGACGCCGATCTGGGCGCAGCGGCTTTCCGACGACGGCCTGATCCTTCTGGGCGAGAAGACCGAGCTGTTGCGCAACGACGCGCCGTGGGAGGGCAGACTCGTCGAGGCGCCCCACGTCATCCGCCGCAACGGCTGGTTCTACATGTTCTACTCGGGCAATAAGTGCTGCGGCGAGGAGTGCGCGTACGCGGTCGGCGTCGCGCGCGCGCGTTCGCTCACCGGCCCGTGGGAGAAGTGCCCGCACAACCCGATCCTCGCCACCAACGATGCGTTCCGGTGCCCGGGGCACGGCGCGCCCGTGGACGACGGCAAGGGCAACTGGTACTACCTCTATCACGCGTACGAGCAGCGGGCCGACGCGATCTACGTCGGACGTCAGCTCTGCCTCGATGCGATCCGTTGGAACTTCGACGGCTGGCCGTCGATCAACGACGGCCGCGGCCCGAGCCGCATCGCCGACGCGCCGTTCGCGCTGTTGCACGCGGCCCCGAAGCGCGCGCGCTGGACCGCCGACTTCGGCGGCGCGCTCGACCGCGGATGGCAGTGGCCGCAGTCCAGCGCACCGCGCATGGAGACGGAACGCGGCGCACTCGTGCTGACGGCGGAGCACCAGCGGCGCGGCAGCGATCCGCTCGCCGCGGTCGCGGCGCGCACGGTGACGACCGGCGACTACGCCGCGACGGCAATCGTCGACACGCGCGACCAGACGCCGGAGACGACGGCGTCGCTGTGCGCGTACGGTTCGCAGCGTGACGCCCTCGGCATCGGCGCGCACGACGGCATGGTCACGGTGTGGCGCCGCCGTGGCGGCCGCCTCGTCGAGCTCGCGGTCACCCGCGTCCGCAGCGAGAAGGTGCACCTGCGCTGCACGGCCCTCGACGGGAGCGCCTACCGCTTCGCCTACAGCACCGACGGCAAGGGCTGGACGACCCTCGGCGGCCGCATCGACGGTTCGTGGCTTCCGCCGTGGGACGCGGGCGTACGCATCGCCCTCGCGGTCGGCGGGACGACCGGCGCCTCAGCCCGGTTCACCTCGCTCAAGTTCATGCCGGCGCACGCGCCGGTCACCCGGCTCGAAGAGCGGAAGACCCGCCGCGCGCGCATCGCCGAGATGTTCGCGCGCGTCACGCCGTTGCGCACCGCCGTGCGGCATTAGGGCTCGAGGAGCGTCCGTTAACGGCCTGCCCGCGAGGGTACCATGCGAGCGCGGGTTCGCATACCCGCGTACCACTCGGCCGACCGTCAGGGAGAACGAGCTGCATGGATAACCTGGTCCTGTGCCCTTGCGGGCACGCTCTCTCGCAACACGACTACGCCGGATGCTCCGGCGACCGTTTCGGGAAGTGCACCTGCGCGATGGACCGGTACCTTGCTCTCGAAGCGGCCGTGGACAGCGTGAAGACGCTGCCGGTCTTCAGCACCTACACCTCCGGCCACGACGCGGCGTAAGTCGTCCGTACCGCGCGGCGAAGCGCGGGTCGGGGGCGCCGTGTTTCAGCCGCAAAAGAAGAAGAACACCAAAGACGACGAGGGGCAGGACCCGAACAAGAAGCTCAAGACGGCCGCGCCGGATGAGCCGAAGACGATCGCGTCGTTGGTGTCCCCACCGCCGCCGCAGATCGTCCCGTCGTTGTTTTCCTCGGTGCTGATTGAACGAAGCCACCCGACCGCGTCGGCGCTGCTGCGTCAGTCGGCGCCATCGGCCAACAACAATCGCAAGAATGAGGACGATCCGCCGAGCGACGTCCCGTACTCGCCCCTGCTCATGTCGACCGCCGTACAGCGCCCGCCGAAGCCGGCGAACAACAACCGGGCGAACGAACCGATCGACCTCACGGACTCGCCGATGCTGACGGTCATGAACTCGCCGCGTCCGCCGACGTCCTCGATCGACAACAAAACGACCCGCCTTTCCGGCCCCTGGGCTGCACCGACGATTCCGCTCGAAAAACCGAGCTATTCGGACCAGAGGCAGATCGACTCGATGTGGAAAGGGTCAGCGCCGACGCTGCCGCAGCCGGTTCGTACGTCCGTGCCCGCGAAGAGCGAGCCGGGGAAGCTGCCCGATCGCGAGCAGGTCGAACAAGCGCTGCGAACGTTGCCGAAACCGCCGACGATCGCGAACACGAAAGTTACTCCGGCCAAGTTCGCGCTGCACAACGAGAGCGCGAGAGAATCCGGAGCGAGCGGATCGAATCAAAAAGGCCTCAGCACGAATCGGAAGGTCGTCCGGCAGCCCGCGGTCGCGGATTACGCGAAGCGACGGCCGGAACAGATGCTCTCGCAGATCTCCGACGTCGTTCGCTGGAACGCCGAGAACGCAAAGCAGGCCCCGGTCGAGGTCCAATTCGGCTACGGCGTACGCAAGGGGGAGCAGCCGGAGCTCTTTTCGAGCACGAACAACCTTGCGTCGCAGCAGTGGATGGCGGAGGCACTGCGCGATCCGGCATTGCTTTTGAAGAACGCCGCGCTGAAGTCCACGGACCAGCACGTGAAGCGCACCGCGATGAAGCTTCTCTTTCACGACGACCAACACGCGGCGCGGCGAAAGGCCGTCGAGAGCGACAAAACGATCGACGAGTCGCAGCGTACTCACCTGCTCGGCGAACTGGAGCTGGCCAAAAATCTGCGCGGCCAGTTCCTCGGCGGAACGCACACGGTCGTAGAGAACAAAACCGACCGCCACGCCGAGCAGAACGTCGCGGCTGCTCTGCACATCCAACACTCGAAGAAGCCGTACGAGAAGGCCGAGATCGCAGGCACGATGATTCGCTGCGCGTCATGCGGGATCGAATTGGGTCACAACCTCGTCGACGCCGAGAGCCATCTTCAGATGCACGGTAAGCTCTTCTCGAATCAGGTCGCCGAGAAGAAGGGCACGCGCTTTCTCAAGGGACCGGCCGGCAGCTCGTTGGAAACGGAAGACTCGCGACGCTCGCGCTCGGTCAGCCCGGTTCGTTTTTCCGCGGAGAAGAGCGCCGACAAGCCGGCCGCAGCGACCGACGAGCGAAAGCCCCAGCCGGAGTCGAAGACCAAGGAAGAGCAAGAGGAACAGGAAGACCTCTAATGGTCCCGCTTGCTTCAGCGCCGGCGCACTTGGCAGGGTTGACGCCCCTAGCGGGGCGGTGATAGGATACGGCCCTATGCCCCTCGGCGGATAGCGGCATAACGGAAGAGCGAGGACCCCTCACTCCGGTGGGCGGGTCGTTGCCTTTTCGCGTTTCCGGTGCACGGCAGTCCCCGAGCCAGCGTGCGTTCACGCAGGAAGACCCCTAGAAATAGAATGGCGACGAAAACGACGGCGGACAAGCCCAAGACCCCGCGCAGCCGCAGCAAGAAGACCGACGCTGCAGCGCCGGCGGGAAACGGTGCGGGGACCGCGGTCAAGCAAGAGAACATCGCGAACGCGAGCTTTCACGTGCCCGAGGAAGCGTTCACCGTTGAGCTTCCGGAGGATCCCGGCGCGAAACGGCAGCGCCACTCGTTCGCGAAGATCACCGACGTTCTGCAGCTTCCCGATCTCATCGAGCTGCAGAAGGCTTCCTTCAAATGGTTCATCAGCGATGGTCTGAAGGAAGCGTTCGATTCGATCTCGCCGATCAAGGACTTCACCGGCAACCTCGTTCTCGAGTTCGGCGAGCACAGTCTCGGCGAGCCGAAGTATTCGGTCGAAGAGTGCCGCGAGCGCGACATGACGTACAGCGCGCCGCTGCGCGTGCGCGTTCGTCTGATCACGGCGGAGTCGGGCGAAATCAAAGGTATCCCGGACCAAGAGATCTTCATGGGCGATTTCCCGCTCATGACGGACAAGGGCACGTTCATGATCAACGGCGCGGAGCGCGTGATCGTGAGCCAGCTCGTGCGCTCGCCGGGCGTGTACTTCCTTGCGGACAAGGACACCAACAACCGCGACACCTTCAACGCGACGATCATCCCGAATCGCGGCGCGTGGATCGAGTTCGAGACCGACAACGGCACGAAGAACGACGAGACCGAAGGCACGATCGGCGTCCGCATCGACAAAAATCGCAAGATCTACGCGACGACGTTCATTCGCGCGCTGTCGCGGCCCGAATTGGGCTTCAATTGGGAATCGGACGAAGCGATTCTCGCGCTGTTCGATAACATCGACACGGATGGACGCGCGCGGGCGATTCTCGGCAACTGTCTCGAAAAAGACAAGGACGTCAAGACCAAGGAAGACGCGCTCAAGGAAATCTACAAGAAGCTGCGCCCCGGCGAGCCCGAGAACGCGGAGAACGCCGAGAAGCTCCTCGAGTCGCTGTTCTTCGACGAAAAGCGTTACGATCTCGCCGGCGTCGGTCGCTACAAGCTCAGCGGCAAGCTCGAAAGAGAATATCCTGCGGTCGGCTTGCGGATCCCGCAGGTCGACAAGAAGGCGCTCACGCGCGAGGATATGATCGCCGTCATGCGCCGGCTGATTCGTGTCGCGACGGGCAAGGTCAACAAGGACGACATCGACCACCTCGGCAACCGCCGCATCCGCTCCGTCGGCGAGCTGCTGCAGAATCAGTTCCGCGTCGGCCTGCTGCGCCTCGAGCGCGTCGTGCGCGAGCGCATGACGGTTCAGGACATCGAGACGGTCACGCCGCAGGCGCTGATCAACATCCGCCCCGTCGTTGCGGCGATCAAAGAGTTCTTCGGGTCCTCGCAGCTCTCGCAGTTCATGGACCAGACGAACTCGCTCGCCGAGCTGACGCACAAGCGGCGTCTGTCGGCGCTCGGGCCCGGCGGCCTGTCGCGCGAGCGCGCCGGCTTCGAGGTCCGCGACGTCCACCACTCGCACTACGGCCGCATCTGCCCGATCGAGACGCCGGAAGGTCCGAACATCGGACTGATCGGCTCGCTCGCGACGTTCGCGCGCGTCAACCGCTACGGGTTCATCGAGACGCCGTACCGCGTCGTGCACGACGGCGTCGTCAGCAACGAGATCCGGTACTTCACGGCCGACCGTGAGGACGAGTACATCATCGCGCAGGCCAACACCGAGATCGACGCCGCCGGCAAGATCACGGCGCCGGCCGTCGTCGCGCGCTACGCCGAAGAGTACGTCGAGGAGCCGCCCGGCAAGGTGCAGCTCATGGACGTCTCACCGAAGCAGATCGTATCGGTCGCGACGGCGCTGATCCCGTTCCTCGAGCACGACGACGCGAACCGCGCGCTGATGGGCGCGAACATGCAGCGTCAGGCCGTGCCGCTGCTCCGTCCGCAGGCGCCGGTCGTCGGCACCGGCATGGAGTACCGCGCGGCGAAGGACTCCGGCGGCTGCGTGCTCGCGCGCTCCGACGGCGAAGTCATCGCTGCCGACGCGCACCAGATCACGATCAAGCACGACGACGACGGGCTGGAGCACGCGTACGACCTGCTCAAGTTCACGCGCTCCAACGCCGGCACGTGCATCAACCAGCGCCCGATCGTCGGCGTCGCCGATCGCGTCGTGCGCGGCCAGATCCTCGCCGACGGACCCTCGTCGGATCAGGGTGAGCTCGCGCTCGGGCAGAACGTGCTGGTCGCGTTCATGCCGTGGGAAGGCTACAACTACGAGGACGCGATCCTCATCTCCGAGCGCATGGTCAAGGACGACCGCTTCACCTCGATCCACATCGAGGAGTACGAGTGCGAAGCCCGCGACACGAAGCTCGGGCCGGAAGAGATCACGCGCGACATCCCCAACGTCGGCGAAGATTCGCTCAAGGATCTCGACGAGAACGGTATCGTGCGCATCGGCGCCGAGGTGCGTCCGGAAGACATCCTCGTCGGCAAGGTGACGCCGAAGGGCGAGACCGAGCTGACGGCCGAGGAGCGGCTGCTGCGCGCGATCTTCGGTGAGAAGTCGCGCGAAGTGCGCGACACCTCGCTGAAAGTACCGCACGGCGAGAAGGGCAAGATCATCGACGTCAAGCGCTTCTCGCGCGAGAACGGCGACGAGCTTTCGCCCGGCGTGAACCACCTGGTCCGCGTGTACGTCGCGCAGAAGCGCAAGATTCTGCAAGGCGACAAGATGGCGGGCCGGCACGGCAACAAGGGCGTCATCGCCAAGGTGCTGCCGGAAGAGGACATGCCGTACACGGAAGACGGCACGCCGGTCGACATCGTGCTCAACCCGCTCGGCGTCCCGTCGCGCATGAACCTGGGCCAGATCATGGAGACCCATCTCGGATGGGCCGCCGCGATGCTCGGGTTCCACATCGCGACGCCGGTGTTCGACGGCGCGCACGCGGAAGACATCAGCGAGTGGCTGCAGGATGCGGGTTTGCCCGCGGACGGCAAGACGTGGCTGCGTGACGGACGTTCCGGCGAACGGTTCGGCCGCCCGATCACCGTCGGCTACATCTACATGCTCAAGCTCGCGCATCTCGTCGACGACAAGATCCACGCGCGTTCGACGGGCCCGTACTCGATGATCACGCAGCAGCCGCTGGGCGGCAAGGCGCAGTTCGGCGGCCAGCGCTTCGGCGAGATGGAAGTGTGGGCGCTCGAAGCCTACGGTGCGGCGTACACGTTGCAGGAGCTGCTCACGGTGAAGTCCGACGACGTCGTCGGCCGCGTCAAGACGTACGAGGCCATCGTCAAGGGCGAGAACGTGCTCGAGCCGGGCGTTCCGGAGTCGTTCAAGGTTCTGATCAAGGAGCTCCAGTCGCTCGCGCTTGACGTCAAGGTCTTGACGGAGCAGCGCGAAGAGGTCGAGATCCGCATTCAGGACGACGACATGACGGAGCGCGCTCAGGAGATCGGTCTCCTGATGGGCGACGAGGATCCGCGTCTTTCGCAGACGGCGCTCGCCGAGCGCGAAGCCGAACGCGATCGTCTGTCGCAGGCCGCCGCTTCGTCCGCGATCGGCGCTCCCGCGGACGAAGCGGATGCCGAGACCGAAGTCGCCGGCGTCGTCGAGGAAGAGCCTGAAGAGGAAGAAGAAGAGCTGGACGATTCGGCTCCGCTCGTCGCGGCCGCTCCGGCGCGCGGACGTGCGCCGGACGACGAGCTGCTCCCGGCGAGCCCGCTCGGCGGTCTGCGCGCGACGATGACGGACGACGGCGAGATCGTCGTCGACGAAGTCGTCGACGAAGAAGTGCCGGCCGTCGCCGAGGAAGAGGACGAAGAAGTCGGTTACGTGCTCGAGGAGGAGGACGAAGAGTACAAGGAAGAGGAGGAAGAGGACGAAGGCCCTCTGGCCCACTCAACCGACGACGACTACTGATTCGTCGAACACGATCCGCAAAAACAACGAAGGCCCGGGAAAAATCCCGGGCCTTCGCCATGTCACCCTGAGCCCGTCGAAGGGTGAGAGACGATCGCGACATCCGACGACATTCAGAACATAGCGCAAGCGATCGTGTCGCAGGATTTAAGGTATCCGCGCCTGCAAACCATCGCGGCACGAAACGGAGGCCGCAAACTGAGCGGGCAGCACACCGTCGGGAGCATCGTAGCGCTTGCGCGAGGCGCATCGATGTCATCCTCGTACAAGCCGGCGTTACTCAAGGCGTTGGTCCGCATCGTGCGCAAGGATCCGGCCGCCGACCGAGTCGGGCTTTTCACGATCGGACATGAATTTCTGCGGCTCTATTGGACGCAGACCGTCGTGTTTCGCTTGCGTCAGGCTGCGACGCTCGTGAGCGAGCCGGAGGTCGTCCAAGCGATCCGGTCCGCCGCCGAAAAGCATGGGGCACGGACGATAGCGGCGCTGCCGCCGGAAGTCCATACGCGTCTCGTCTCGAAGCTCGCCGGAATCCTCCGGATCAATGTCTTACAGGCCTTTCATCGCAGCGCACCGAGCAGTATGCCGCCGTTGTATCGGTGGACGAAGGCCCAAAGCGCCATCGAATTCACGGCTGACGCGCTGCACTTTTTATCAATACATGCGGCCGTGCTCGAGTCCATCGCGAACCTTTGGTGGGCCCGGTACTTGGAGCGAGTCAATCTGCTCGCTCCGCGCATCATCGAAAAGGTCGAGCGCAATGGAGTGGAGCGACGATCGTCGTTAGGGCGCTTTCTGAAGATTCTCAGAGAGCTCGATCCGGACGAGTGCTTTTACTGTAGCGCGCCGCTTGCGAGCGAATCGAGAACGCCGCATGTGGATCACGTTATTCCGTGGAGCTTTCTTTTGTCCGATCCGCCATGGGATCTCGTATTGTGCTGTGCACGGTGCAATCTTGCCAAATCGGACACGTTGCCGCGCCGCGACTTTCTCTCGAAGTTGTCGGTCGTACATGGGCAGCGGGCCAAGCGGCTGACGCCCGTCGGTACTTCGCCGCTTCATGTCCACGAGAGCGAGCTGGTTCAATACTACGATGCGGCGCTGAGCGTGGAATGGCCGAGCGGTTGGGGTCCGTTCTCATCGCTGAGCCTGTCCAAACGGTGAACGACGATCGCGACATCCGACGACCTCACAAGATAGCGCCAGGCGCCCTCGCGAAGGATCACGCACACCCGCACCGGCAACACTCGACGCAGCGCGGAGGTACGCCCATGCTCGCCGATCGCACACCCGTTTCCGCGGTCGACCCGTTCGACGACGCGTTCCTCACGGACCCTGGCCGCATCACGAACGCTTGCGCGAGGCCGGCCCGGTGGTGTTCCTCGAGCGCTACGGCGTGTGGGCGATGGCGCGCTACGACGAGGTCGCCGCGACGCTGCACGACTGGCAGACGTTCAGCTCCGCCGCCGGCGCCGGCATGGCGAACTTCCGCCGCGAGACGCCGTGGCGCAAGCCGAGCATCATCCTCGAGGCCGATCCTCCGCTGCACACGCGCACGCACAAGGTGCTGTTGCGTGCGCTTTCACCGGGCGCGCTGAAAGATCTCAAGCCCGTCTTCGAGGCGCAGGCCGGCGCGCTGGTTGACGAGCTCGTGCGTCGCCGCGAGTTCGACGGCGCCGAAGACCTTGCGAAGGCGTTCCCGCTACGCGTATTTCCGGACGCGGTCGGGCTGCGGGCAGCGGGCCGCGAGAAGCTGCTCACCTTCGGCGACATGGTGTTCAATGCGTTCGGCCCGCGCAACGCGCGTCTCGAGACCGCGCTCGCAGCGACGAGCGTCGTCCTGCCCGGCATCATGGAGCTGTGCGCGCGCGCATCGCTGACCGACGACGGTCTCGGCGCGCGCGTCTACGACGCCGTCGACGCGGGCGATCTCGCGGAGGACGAAGCCGCGATGCTCGTGCGCTCGCTGCTCAGCGCCGGCCTCGACACGACGATCGGTTCGATCGCCGCGGCGCTGTTCTGCCTCGCGCGGCAATCCGCACGCGCTCGAGGCGCTGCGTGCCGACGAGGCGCTCGCGCGCGCGGCGTTCGACGAGGCGATCCGGCTCGAGTCGCCGGTGCAAACGTTCTTCCGGACGACGTCCCGCGCGACGCACGTCTCCGGCGTCGACATCCCCGAGGACGCAAAGGTACTGCTCTTCCTCGCCTCCGCGAACCGCGATCCGCGGCGGTGGAACGAGCCCGATCGGTACGACGTCACGCGACGCACGGGCGGGCACGTGGGATTCGGTTGGGGCATCCACCGCTGCGTCGGCGAGATGCTGGCACGCCTCGAGGGCGAAGCGCTGCTGACCGCGATCGCGCGGCGCGTCCGGCGCATCCGTCCGATCGGTGCGCCGCGCGTCCGCCTCAACAACACGATCCGGTCGTACGATCGTCTGCCGCTGGCGTTCGACGCCTGACGGCAGCGAACGATTACGCCAGCAACGCCTTTTCGCGGTCGACTTTGCCGGCGACCATCACGCGCTTCTTGTCGTCCAGCAGCTCCCGCAAGCGCGGGAACCACAACGTCTCCTCTTCGTTCGCGTGCTCGCGAACGGCCGCGAGCAGCGCGCGCGTCTTCGTGCGATAGCGCGCGTCGTCGCCGTTCTCGAGCGCCTCTTCGATCTCCGCGAGGAACGTCTTGACGTTGCCGTGGTCTTGGTAGAGCTGGTGCGCGCCTTCCGGGTCGAGCAGCGTGTCCGCGACGAGCGGGTAGATGACGTCTTCCTCGGCCACGGAATGCTTCGAGAGGTCGCGCTTGATCAGCGCGAAGAGCGCAAGCTTCTTCGCCGGGCTTTGTTCGACGGTCGCCTTCTCGAGCGCCGCCGTCACGCGACGGTGATCGTCGATGAGCTCATCGAACGCATCGCCTCTACCGCTCGCCGCGCGCGCCATGCCCGCGCTCTTCGCGACGATCGGCATCCCCAGACGCCCGAAGAGCAACGCCCGCCGCGACGCCGCCCGCGAGCATGATCGCGTCGCGCATGATATCGTTCCGTTCCGCCATGTGCGCCGTATGCCCACCGCGGTGGCGCCCGCTTCGGGAGCACGTCGGCCGGGGCGCGACCGGGTACCAGGTCGGCATGACGACGACCGCACGATGCGCCCACGACGCTTGCCTGTGCACGCGTCCGTACTCGGCGCGGACGCAGGCGTCGGCGACGGAACGGCTCGATCCGGACGCCGAGTACTGCAGCCGCCGCTGCGAGGATGCCGCGATCGGCGGTCCGCACGGCGACGGCGCGTGCATCTGCGGGCACGTCGAGTGTCAGGCGAGCGCCGACGCCGGCATCCCCGACATGCAGTAGCGCGGCTTCAGCGTTGCGGCTGAAGCCTCAGCCGCGCTGGCGGGAGATCAGCCGCAGATAGCGCCGCGGCTCGAACGAGCTGTCGGCGTCGACGCGCCGGAAGGCTTCTTCGCGAATCTGCGTCGCGAGCTCGCGCCGTTGCCGCATCGCCGTATCCAGCTCGCGAAAGGCGCGCTCGAACTCATCACCTTCCAGCGTCGCGATCTGCTTCTTGAGTCGCTCGATGTCGCCGTTCAGCCGGCCCTGCATCTCGTGACTGACTTCCCGCTCGGTCGACTGAATGCGATTCAACAGCGCGTTCAGCTCTTCGACGGTCGGCAACCCGAACGCCGCGCGCGGCGGCTCCGGCGCCGCCGGCCCTGCGGCGCGCAGCGTTCGCGGCCGGTTCGTGGGCCGCGGTGCGTCGAAGTCCGGATAGAGTCGGATGATGGATTTGATCCGTTGCGGACCTTTCGGCGATTGTAACCCTTCCGCGATACCTGCCATGATGAGTCGCGAACGTAGCGCCGTATCGTTGATCACGCGGAGATGCTGGCCATCGACCCCGACGGGACGGCGGTTGCTACCAAAAAAGTCTTCATCGCGTGCGGAGGGGAGATTCATGGCTTTCTCCCACAGCGACGCACGCGCACTACGAGGTCCGTTCACCCGCTCGCAGTTACCTCACCGGTTACACGTGACCTCTATTCGCCGGAATCTGTCGGTCTCGTCGGCGAGCTCCCGGATCGGCTCCTCGGTCTCCGCAACCGTGATGAGGCGCTCGCCGGCCAACATGCCGGTGTCGTCGGCGGCGATCACCGCGTCGTCGAGCGCGTCCTCGTCGGGGTCGGTGTCGTCGGCGGAGAGCGCCGGGTCGCGATCGTCATTCATCCATCGCCCTCTACCGCGGGTACGATCACATCATGCCTAGCAAAGGGAAGAAGGGCGAGTTCGCGCCGCTGCCCTCGACGCTCGAACGCTCGCCGAAGAAAGCGCAAAACACGTACGAGGAGACGCTCGAAAGCGCCGAACGCACGTACGGCGGCAACGAAGAACGCGCGCACCGTGCGGCGTGGGCGAGCGTGAAGCACTCGTTCGAGAAAGTCGGCGACCACTGGGAGCCCAAGGCCGAACGCGGCCCGTCGGACCCGCACGCCGCGCAACACGGCCCGAACGCGACGGGCAAGTCGTTCGGCGGCGTCGACGTCGAGGGCAAGACGAAGGACGAGCTGCTCGACGAAGCGCGCAAGCTTGGAGCGCACGTCACGACGCACATGCGCAAGGATGAGGTTGCCGAGGCGATTTCCCGAGCGAACAACCGCGAGACGCGAGCCGCTCGCACGCACCGCTAAGGGGCTCCGTTGCGCGGACCGCAAAAGATGCCGGTCATGATCGACCGGCTCACGCGGTCCGCGCTCGCGGCCGCGCTGTTCTTGCTGATGGGTGCGTCCGCGGGGGCGAAGCCTCCGTTCGACTTCGACAGCAATCCGGGGCGCCTTCCGAAGAATGTCGTGCCGGTCGACTATCGCATCGCGATCGTTCCCGAACGTCGCGGCCAAGACGCTGAGCGGCACGGAAACGATCGCGTTGAGCGTGCGTCAACCCGTCACGACGATCGCGTTCAACTCGCTGCACGAGACGCTGCACGACGTCCGGCTCGACGGCACGGCGGTCGCGCGGCGTTGCGACGCGACGATGCGCAGCAGCTGACGACGCTGACGATGGGCGGCACGGTGTCGCCCGGGCTGCATACGCTCACGTTCGCGTACGACGGCAAGCTCGAGTCCTCGGCGCAAGGACTGTTCGTGCAGCCGTACCGCACGCCCGGCGGCGCGACCGGCGTGATGCTCTCGACGCAGTTCGAAGCAACGGACGCGCGCCGCATGTTCCCGTGCTGGGACGAGCCGGCATTCCGTGCGACGTTCGAGCTGACGGCGACCGTCCCGGCATCGTGGACGAACACCTCGAACATGCCGCCGGTCTCGCGAACCGTGCACGGCGGCGTTGCGACGACCGTCTTCGCCCGGACGCCGCCGATGCCGACGTATCTGCTCGAGTATTCGGCCGGCGACCTCGCGCACATCGACGCGACGTCGCACGGACGCGGCTTCGCCGTGTGGGCGGTGCGCGGAGAGCAGTCGCAAGGCGCGTACGCGCTCGCGAACGCGCAAGAGATTCTCGCCGACTACGACGCGTACTTCGACTACCCGTATCCGCTCCCGAAGCTCGACTCGATCGCGGTCCCCGGCGGCTTCCAGGGCGCGATGGAAAATTGGGGCGCGATCACGTACAACGATCAGGCGCTGCTCGCTCCGAAGGACGCGTCCGTCTCGCAGAAGGAGCGCGTCTTCAGCATCCAAGCGCACGAGATGGCGCATCAATGGAACGGCGATCTCGTGACGATGGCATGGTGGGACGACATCTGGCTCAACGAGAGCTTCGCGTCGTGGATGTCCGCGAAAGAGACGGAGCTCCGCAATCCGACGTGGGCATGGGGCGAGCGGCAGGACGCCACCAAAGAAGTCGCCATGGCGGCCGACGCGCGGATCACGTCGCACCCGATCGAGCAGCACGTGGTGAACGAGCTCGATGCCGACGCGTCGTTCGACTCGGCGATCACGTACGACAAGGGCCAGTCGGTGCTGCGCATGCTCGAAGCGTACCTCGGCCCGGATACGTGGCGCGACGGCGTGCGGCGCTACATCAAGGCGCGCGCGTACTCGAATGCAACGAGCGGCGACCTGTGGCGTGCGCTCTCCGCGGCGAGCGGGCGCGACGTCGAAAGCATCGCGTCCGACTGGACGACGAAACCCGGATTCCCGCTCGTGTCGGTGCGCGCGACGTGCGACGGCGCCGGCAACCGTACCGTGTCGCTCGCGCAGAAACGGTTCTTGCTCGAGGGCACCGATCCGGCGAAACCGCGCTGGAGCGTTCCGATGCGCGTACGTTCCGGTGTCGCCGGCACGGTGCAAACCGTCCTCTTCACGGATGACGGACAGACGCTGAGCGCCGGGCGCTGCGACGAGCCGCTCAGCGCGAACGCCGGCGATCTCGGGTTCTATCGCGTCGCGTACGACGACGCCACGCTCGCGACGGATCGCAAGAACTTCGCCGCGTTGCCGGACACGGACAAGATCGCGCTGCTCGACGATGAGTGGGCGCTCGTCCAGGCCGGCGCGGCTCGGCTCGGCGCGTATCTTTCGCTCGCATCGTCCATGGGGGCCGACATGGACGCGCGCGCGTGGACGCAGATCGCCGACGCGCTGTATACGATCGAGGTGAACGAGCGCGGCACGCCGGGGCACGACGCGTTCGCCGCGTACGCGCGCACGACGGTTCGCCCGGCGTTCGATCGCGTCGGTTGGGATCCGAAGCCCGGCGAGAGGCCGGGCACCGGCGACGTGCGCCGCGCGGTCATCCTCGATCTCGGGCGATGGGGCGATCCGGCGATCATCGCGGAGGCGCGCCGGCGTTTCGCGGCCGCGAGCGGCGGCGCTGCGCCGCTCAGCCTCGACCAGCGCGCGGTGATTTTGCCGATCGTCGCGCAGTACGCCGACCGTGCGACGTTCGATCGTCTCCACACGTACGCGAAGGCGAGCCGCAACGAAGCCGAGGCGCGCATCGCGTACGGAGCGCTGACGAGCGTGCGCGATCCGCAACTGTTGCAGGAAGCGTTCCAGATCGTGATGTCGTCCGAGATGCCGCCGCAGACGGCGGGCATTCGGGGACGTCTGATCATGGCGGCAGCCGCGCACGATCCGCAGGCCGCGTGGGCGTTCTATCGAGCGCACCAGGCGCAGATCGCCGGCGCGCAGTCCGAGTTCTCGCGCTCGCTGGCGTTTACGAACATCCCCGCGACGTTCTGGCGAGCGGCACCGCTGGAGCAGCTCGAGGCGTGGGTTCGCGCGCACGCGCCGCCGAACGCGGAGCCGTACATCGCGCGGGGCATGGAGCGCGCTCGCCTCGCCGCGGCCCTGCAGAAGCGCCTCGTCTCCGACACGGACGCCTATCTCGCAGCGAACGCGCCCTCGCGCCACCCGTCACGGTAGAGCACGAGTCACCCTGAGCCCCGTCGAAGGGTGCGCGACGATCGTGCCATCCCGCATGGCGGCGCTCGTGCGAAACGACCTCGGCCAAGGCGTTGCAGACCTGTCGTCGAACATACGTTCGCATAAACTCAATGCCGATGCTCGCCCGCCAGCTCGCCCTGTTCGCCTCCGCAGCCGCGCCCATGCGCCTCGTCGGCGACCGCGGCGACGTCACGTACGTCCCGGAATTTCTCGACCGCGCCCTCGCGGATGCCGTCGTGCGCGAGCTGAACGCCGACACGCAATGGCGCGCCGACTCGCGCATGATGTACGGCAAGCGCGTCCTCGTGCCGCGCGAGGTCGCCGGACGCGGCGAAAAGATGCCGCAGCCCTGGACGCCCGCGCTGCGACTCGTGCGCGAGATGTGCGAACGGCACACCGGGACGACGTTCGACTACTGCTTCCTGAATCGGTATCGCGACGGCAACGACGCCGTCGCGTGGCACGGCGACCGTGACGGCTCGCGCGATGCACGCCTCGTGGTCGCGTCGCTCTCGCTCGGCGCCACGCGTACGTTCCAACTGCGGCCGAAGAAGGACAGTGGATTGCGCCACGACCCGGTCAGCGTCGACGTCGCGCACGGCGACCTCATTGTGATGGCCGGCGACACGCAGCTCTACTGGGAGCACCGCGTCCCGCGCGACCCGCGCGTCACCGAAACACGCCTCAACGTCACGTTCCGGCAACACCGCGCGCGCGAGTAAAGCGAGCCGCACGAGACGACAGCGGTCGGGGTAAAGGGCCCCAGCAGTGCAGCACGACGACCGTATCGCTGATGTTTGGGGCGCACGCACGCCGTACGCCGGCGAATGGCCCGAGCGCGTCGACGAGCGACTCGTCGACGAGCCCGACCGGTGGGTGCAGTCGGCGTGCGTGCTGTGCTCGATGGGCTGCGGGCTCGACATCGGCGTGAAGGACGGTCGCATGGTCGGCGTGCGCGGACGCGCCGTGGACCGCGTCAACCGCGGAAGGCTCGGTCCCAAAGGGCTCTACGGCTGGGAGGCCAACGCCGCGAGCGATCGCCTCACGCAGCCGATGATCCGTCGCGACGGCACGCTGCAGCCGGCGAGTTGGGACGAAGCGATGGAGACCGTCGTCGCGCGGACGCGGACGCTCCTGCGCGAGCGCAGCAGCAGCGCGATCGGGTTCTATACGAGCGGACAGCTGTTTCTCGAAGAGTACTACACGCTCGCGCTGATCGGGAAAGCCGGTCTGGGCACTCCGCACATGGACGGCAACACGAGGCTGTGTACCGCGACCGCGTCCGCGGCGCTCCGCGAAAGCTTCGGGGCGGACGGACAGCCGGCCACGCTGAGCGATCTCGACGTGGCCGACGCGCTGTTCATCGTCGGACACAACCCCGCATCGCAGCAGACGGTCCTCTGGATGCGCGTGCTCGATCGTCTTGCGGGGCCGAATCCGCCGCGCGTCGTCGTCGTCGATCCGCGCACGACGTGCACGGCCGCGCATGCGACCGTGCACCTGCAGCCGCGGCTCGGCACGAACGTCGCGCTGCTCAACGCCATCCTGCATGTCCTCGTGGTGAACGAATGGTTCGATCGCGACTACGTCGAGCTCCACGCGCAAGGCTTCGACGAATTGACGCGCACCGTGCTCGAATGGACGCCCGAACGCGCCGCGACGGTAACCGGCGTACCTGCGCGCTCCATCGAAGAGGCGGCGGAGGTCGTCGGCACCGCGCCGAGGCTCGTCTCGACCGTGCTGCAAGGCGTGTATCAGTCGATGCACGCGACGGCCGCGGCGTGCCAAGTGAACAACCTGCACATCATCCGCGGCATGCTCGGCAAGCCCGGCTGCGGTCTGTTCCAGATGAACGGACAGCCCACGTCGCAGAACACGCGCGAAACCGGCGCGGACGGCGAATTCCCCGGGTTCCTCAATTGGCAGAACCCGATGCACATGGAGCGGCTGGCGCAACTCTGGAACGTCGACGTCGAGCGGATCCCGCACTGGTCCGAGCCGACGCACGCGATGCAAATGTTTCGCTACTGCGAGCAGGGCGAGATCAACTTGCTCTGGATCTCCGCGACCAATCCCGTCGTGTCGATGCCCGACGCCGCGCGCATCCGGCGGATTCTCTCCAGCGACGACCTCTTCGTCGTCCTGCAAGATGCCTTCCTCACCGAAACAGCGCAGTTCGCCGACGTCGTGCTGCCGGTCGCGATTTGGGGCGAAAAGACGGGCACCTATACGAATACGGATCGCACGGTGCACGTGTCGTACCAGGCGATCGACCCGCCCGGTGAAGCGCGATCGGACTTCGATATCTTCGTGGACTTCGCGCGCCGCATGGATTTTCGCGACAAGGACGGAGCACCGTTGATCGCGTGGTCGTCGCCCGCCGAGGCGTTCGAAGCGTGGAAGCGGTGCAGCATGGGACGTCCGTGTGATTACAGCGGCCTCTCGTACGATGCGCTGACGGGCGGTTCGGGGATTCCATGGCCGGCGCCGGCGGAAGCGCCGGGCGGAACCGAGCGCCTCTACACGGACGGTGTCTTCATGACGGCGGCCGACACATGCGAAAGTTACGGTCATGATCTCACGACGGGCGCCGCCGTCACGCCGCAATCGTATCGCGCGCGCGATCCGATGGGCAGAGCGATCCTCAAACCGGCCGAGTTCCAACCGCCCGACGAACAGCCCGACGCGGACTACCCGTTTTGGCTCACGACGGGCCGCATCGTGTACCATTTCCACACGCGCACGAAGACCGGCCGCAGTCGTGCGCTGAACGAGGCTGCGCCCGAGCCCTACGTCGAGATCTCCGCGCGCGACGCGGAAGCGGTCGGCATCGCGGCCGGCGATCGTGTCGAAGTCCGGTCGCGGCGCGGTCGCGTCGTCGTGCCGGCGCGCGTTGCCGACATCGCCGCAGGGACGCTCTTCATCCCATTTCACTACGGCTCGGCCAACGCCGACGCGGCGACGGAAGCGAACGAGCTGACGTTGACGGCGTGGGACCCGGTGAGCAAACAGCCGTATCTGAAGTTCGCCGCAGTGGCGATTCGCAAGCGATGAGCGCAAAGCTGGCGCAGTACCTCACCTCGCTCCAGCGCTGCGAACGATCCGTCGGCGACGGGCTGACCGCGGTCGCGAAGCGACACGCCGACGAGGTCGAGATTGCGGCAACCGCGCCCGTCCTTGCCGCGTGGTCGTACGCGCACGTCGACGCGCTCGAGCCGATCGTCGACGCGTTCGGGAAGCGGACGAGCATCGATCTGAAGCTGAATGTTGCGCTGCTGTTCGGGGGGCCGCGCAGCGGGCCCGACGGGCTGCTCGATGACCTCGTGGAGCTCGCGATGCTCGTGGGCGAAGTCGAGATCATGTGGAAGCTCGCCGCGCAGGGGGCGCAAGCGCTGCGGCACGCCGAGCTGCTCGCGCTGTGCGAAGCGATGCCCGTGCAGACGGAGCGTCAGAAGATGTGGCTCGAGACGCAGATCAAGACGCGCGCGCCGCAGCTCTTCGCGCCGTAAGACGCCGCACCGTCACGCGGCCCACCCCATGTCACCCTGAGCCCGTCGAAGGGTGAGCGACGATCGTGCACGTCAGGTCGCGCGCGCAGCGCGGCTCGAACGGGCACGTCGCGCTCTCACCCTTCGACGAGCTCAGGGTGACTTTTAGGCTACCGCCGCTGTTGTGAATTGTGCTTCTTCGGTGCTGCCCGTGAGCGCCGTCGTCGAGGACGAGCCTCCGCCGACGATCTTGGCGACTTCGTCGAAATAGCCCGTGCCGACTTCGCGCTGGTGGCGCGTCGCGGTGTAGCCGTCCGGCTCGCTCGCGAGCTCGCGCTGCTGGAAGTCCGCGTACGCCGACATCCCGCGCTCGGCGTAGTCGCGCGCGAGCGCGAACATCGAGTGATTGAGCGCGTGCCATCCCGCGAGCGTGATGAACTGGAACCGGTAGCCGTACTCGAACAGCTTCGCGCGGAACCCCGCGATCGTCGCGTCGTCGAGCTTGAGCTTCCAGTTGAACGACGGCGAACAGTTGTACGCGAGCATCTTGCCGGGAAACCGCGCGTGGATGCCGTCGGCGAACGCCTTCGCTTCGTCGAGCGACGGGTGCGACGTCTCGCACCAGATCAGATCGGCGTACGGCGCGTACGCGAGCCCGCGCGCGATCGCCTGATCGATTCCGGGTCGCACGCGGAAGAAGCCCTCCGGCGTGCGTTCGCCGGTCAGGAACGGCTTGTCGCGATCGTCGACGTCGCTGAGCAGCAGGTTCGCCGCGTCCGCGTCGGTGCGCGCGATCAGCACGGTCGGCACATCGCAGACGTCCGCCGCAAGGCGCGCCGCGATCAGATTGCGGACGGCTTGCGACGTCGGGATCAGCACCTTGCCGCCCAAGTGCCCGCACTTTTTCTCCGACGCGAGCTGATCTTCGAGATGCACGCCCGCAGCGCCGGCGGCGATCATCGACTTCGCCAGCTCGAAGACGTTCAGCGGCCCGCCGAAGCCGGCTTCCATGTCGGCGACGATCGGCGCGAACCAGTCGCGCTCGCCGGAGCGGCCCTCGATCGTGTCGATCTGGTCGGCGCGCATGAACGCGTTGTTGATGCGCTCGACGACCTTCGGCACGGAGTCGTACGGATACAGCGACTGGTCGGGATAGATCTGTCCCGCGGTGTTCGCGTCCGCCGCAACCTGCCAGCCGGAAAGATAGATCGCGTTGAGGCCCGCCTTCACGGCTTGCACGGCCTGACCGCCCGTCATGCACCCGAGCGCGGCGACGGGTTCGTCCTGCGCAAGCAACGCGCGCAGGCGTTTCGCGCCCCGCCGCGCGAGCGTATGCTCGATGCGAACGCTGCCGCGCAGCCGCGCGACGTCGTCGTCGGTATAGGGACGCGTCGCGTCGGACGCGCTGCGGAAACGACCGTCGGCATGACCGTTCGTGCCGAATGCGGGCAGAGGCGACACGAAGATCCTCCTCGATGCAAGGCGTTTGCCGCAGTATAGCCCGGTGCGACGAGCGCGCGCGTGCGAGCGGGCGTGAACGGTCAGTTGCCGCGCGTGAAGAGCGGGATGCCGAGCGCGAACGATGCGCCGGCGCGTCGTTTGGCCTGCATCGGCTTGAGGTGCAGGGCAAGCCGAGCATACGTCGAGAAGCCTTCCGCGCCGGGGGAGCACGGCTTCCGGCAGCCGTGGAGGGCAAAGACGATGGCATTCAATCCGCTGGGAAACTTCGATCCCGCAGCGCCGCTCAACGCCGACGCGCTCGCCGAGGCGCGCGCGTTTCTCGCGAAGCTGCCCGACGTTCCGGCCGGCGCGCTCGAGCGAATCTACGCGCACTGGAGCGTCGGCCACTACAATCAGGACTTCGACGACTACAACGCCGCGGTGCGGTATGACGGCCAGCACTTTCACTTGGACATCTGCGGTGATCCGCGCGACAACGCGATCGGGGTGAACAACAACCCGACGCATTCACACACGTACATGCGCAATACCGGTGCGTTCGGCATCTCGACCGACGACATGGCGGGCGCGACGGAGCACGACTTCGGACCGGAGCCCGTCACGCTCATGGCGCTCGAGTTCTTGTGCGCGGGCATCGCGGCCGCGGCAAGGAAGTACGGCGTCGACGTGAGCGGAACGTCGGCGCGTGCGCCGTACGCGGGCGAGCCCACGATGCTCACGCACGCGGAGGCCGCCAATCGCGTCGGCAATCCGGTCCAGTACTCGGCGTACGGGCCGAAGCCCATCGGCGACGTCGAGCGGTGGGATCTCGCCTCGTTCGTCGCGACGCCCGACGGCGTGGACATCAGCGCGGATACGGCGACGACGTGCGGCGACGCGCTGCGTACGCGGACGCATGCGTACAAGGTTGCGCTGATGTAGCCCGCGGAGCGGCGAGGCCCGCGCGCGTCAGCGCGTCAGCGTGAGCGTCGACACGGTCGCGGCGCGCACCGCGGCGTCGCTGAACGGCATCGGCGTGCGCGCGAAATGCACCCATCCGCCGGTCTGATCGTGGTAGTGCGGCGAGCCCGGCTCGCCGGACTCGCCCGCGTCGATGTCGATCGTTCCGTGATCCCAGTCGCCGGCGATCCAGAGCGCGCGGAACGATTGCGCGTGTGCGTTCCACTGCACGGCGGGCGCGAAGCTGCCGCCGCGTCCCGGCATCGTCGGCCCGTTCCAGAAGCTGAATCCGAACGGCGCGAGCGGGTGCTTCAACGGCTGCGCGGCCCAGTCTCCGAACGCCGGGATCTCGCCGCCGTGCGCGAGCGACGCGCTCACGCGGCGCATCGACGCGACGACGAACGCGTCGTAGTCGTCGCCGGGCACCCAGCCGCGCGGACGTTCGCGCAGCATGCGCAGCACGACTTCGAATCCCGCACCGGACGGCGGCTCCACGCGCGCAAGCTCCTCCGGAAGATGCAGCCGCGCGAGCTCGCGCACCATGTCCAGACGCAACGCGATCACGAGCGTCGCGCTGCGCGAGCTCGGGACGATGGAGCCGTCGAACGTCGCGAGCGTCTCCGCCATGCGTTCCAACGCCTCGTCCTCGTTCGCGTGCCCGCGAAATGCGGCCGCGCCGGCGAGCCGCGCGAACTCGCGTTCCGACGGCGACGCGTCGTCGCGCTGGCCCGACGCGATCGCATCGACGCTCAGGCGCGCGGGTGCGGCGCGCGGCATGGCGTGCAGCAGGCTGCGCAGCTCGTACGCGCGATAGGGCGCGGGCCAATACGGTGCGAGCCGCGGACCGGCGCCGGTCGGGCGGTTGTTCGACGTGACGACGCGCGGCATCGCGCGACGGATCGACGTGCGGCGATGCGTCGTACTGCAGATCGCCCCGTGGTGCGCCGTCGTTCGCCCAACGGCCGAACTGCGGATCGAGCGGCACGCGTCCGGCGAAGTGGTACGCGGCGCGTCCGGCGTCGTCGGCGAAGACGACGTTCAGCGCGGGCTCGGGCAGCGCGCGCATCGCGGCGACGCCGTCCGCCGCGGTGCGCGCGCGCAGCAGCCGCGTGAACGGCGCGAGCGGCGAGACGGGCGACGTCTGCATGCTCCAGCGCATGACGTACGCGTCGCCGCCGTCCGCGCTGCGCGCGATCGACGATGCCGCGCGGCGTTCGCAACATGCCTGCGTCGACCGTCGCGCCGAATCGCACGCGGATCGGCTCGCTCAGATGCGTCGCGCGAATCCACTTCCCGTCTTCGAAGAGCTCGTCGCCGCGCGCCGGTTCGCGATAGACGCGCATCGCGGCCGTCTCGCCGGCGGTGACGCCCCATGCGAGGTGCTCGTTGTGCCCGAGCGTCACGCCCGGCGTTCCGGCGAGCGCCGCGCCCGCGATGTGGATGCCCGGCGCGCTGCCTTCGAACAGCCACCAGATGGCGGGGATCCCGATGTCGAGATGCGGGTCGTTCGCGAGGACCGCACGACCGATCGTCGTGCGATTCGCGCCGAACGCCCACGCGTTGCTGCCCATGGGAATGTCGGAGCCGTCTGTCGGAGCGAGGGAATCCGCAATGTCACCCTGAGCTCGTCGAAGGGTGAGAGAGAATGCTGACGTTCGCGCGGTGTTCTTTGACGCCTCGTCTCTGACGTTCCGGTCCCGCTCTCACCCTTCGACGGGCTCAGGGTGACATGCCGGCGTCGCCCGTGTGTGGCGCCGGGAGTGCAGGGAGCTTCGCGATCGCGCCCGGCGGCGAGCCGTCCGTCGGCACGTCGTAGCGCGGGTCGCTCAGCGGATAGAACGCGTCCGTGCCGGCCGGGCCGAGCAGCCGGCGCACCTCGTCGCGGATGACGACGTCGTCGGGCTTGTCGTCGAGGTCGAGTACCGTCGCGAAGCCGACGGCGAGCGCGTCCTCCGGCGTCCACGGCTCGAAGCGCGCGAACAGCGCGCGGTACTCCGGCGGGGCCGGCTCGTGTGTCGCGGCAGCGTTGACCCCGTCGGCGAACGCCGTCAGGATCGTCCGCTCGTCCGGGTCGGCGTTCGCCAGCACGCGTGCCGCGACGTCGTGGATCGTGTACCGGCGCATCCGCCGGTCGACTCGCACGAGCGGCGGACCGAGCAGCTCAGCGAGGCGGCCGTAGACGAACCGCCGCGTGATGTCCATCTGAAACAGCCGGTCGGACGCCATCGCGTAGCCTTCGGCGACGAAGAGATCGTGCGCCGAGGAGGCGCGCACGTGCGGCACGCCCCGAGCGTCGCGAGCGATCGTCACCGGCCGGTCGACCGGCATGCCGGTGCGGGTACCGTCGACCGACGCGACGCCCGTCCTGGTCGCCCATGCGAGCCAGCCGGCATAGGCAACGACGGCCAGCAGCACGACGAGTACGACGGCCGCGACGAAGGTCGCTACCCCGCGGACCCAGCGAGCGGTCATGAGGCCGTCATCCGCCTTGAGTTTCGGCACCCCTTCTGATACAATACCTGCCTATGCCCTTCGGCCGATAACGCGGGTCCAAGGAACGTCGGACCCGGCGTCTCCTGGGGTCATTTCCTTTTGGCGCGCCTGAGCTTGCCGAAGGGTCAACGCATCCCAGGCCACCCGGTCTCCCAGGCGCTCTCCCGGCCGCCTCTCATCGCCGACGCGCTGAGCAAAGGAATCGATGAACCTCCTCGACGTCAACAACTTCGACGCGATGCGGATCGGGCTCGCATCGCCCGAACAAATTCGCGCATGGTCTTTCGGCGAAGTCAAAAAGCCCGAGACGATCAACTACCGGACCCTCAAGCCGGAACGCGACGGCCTCTTCTGCGAGAAGATCTTCGGGCCGACCAAAGACTGGGAATGCCACTGCGGCAAGTACAAGCGCATCCGCTTCAAGGGCATGATCTGCGACCGCTGCGGCGTCGAGATCACGCGCGCGAAAGTGCGCCGCGAGCGCATGGGCCACATCGAGCTCGCCACACCCGTCACGCACATTTGGTATTTCAAGGGCGTGCCGTCGCGCATCGGCATCCTGCTCGACATGTCGCCGCGTCAGCTGGAGAAGGTGATCTACTTCGCCGCGTACGTGACGACCGATCCGGGCGACACGACGCTGACGAAGCGCGAGATCCTCACCGAGCAGAAGTACCGCGAGAGCCGTGAGAAGTACGGCACGCGCTTCAAGGCCGGCATGGGCGCCGAAGCGATCCGCGAGCTGCTGCGCGATCTGAACCTGCGCAAGCTGCAAGAGGACCTGCGCCGCGAGTTCAAAGAGACGTCGGGCCAGAAGCGCATCAAGGCGATCAAACGCCTCGAGGTCGTCGAAGCATTTCTCTCGAGCGGCAACAAGCCGGAGTGGATGATCCTCTCCGCGGTGCCGGTCATCGCGCCCGAGCTGCGTCCGATGGTGCAGCTCGACGGCGGACGCTTCGCGACGTCCGATCTCAACGATCTCTATCGCCGCGTCATCAACCGCAACAACCGCCTCAAGCGGCTGCTCGAGCTGAGCGCGCCCGAGATCATCATCAAGAACGAGAAGCGCATGCTGCAAGAAGCAGTCGATGCGCTGATCGACAACGGCCGCCGCGGCCGTCCCGTCACGGGGCCGAACAATCGCCCGTTGAAGTCGCTCTCGGACATCCTCAAGGGTAAGCAGGGCCGCTTCCGCCAGAACCTGCTCGGCAAGCGCGTCGACTACTCGGGCCGTTCGGTGATCGTCGTCGGTCCGAACCTCAAGCTCCATCAGTGCGGGCTGCCGAAAGAGATGGCGCTCGAGCTCTTCAAGCCGTTCGTGATGAAGAAGCTCGTCGACCGCGGTCAGGCGCACAACATCAAGAGCGCGAAGCGCATGGTGGAGCGCGTGCGTCCGGAAGTGTGGGACGTGCTCGACGAAGTCATTCGCGAGCATCCGGTGCTGCTCAACCGCGCACCGACGCTGCACCGTCTCGGCATTCAGGCGTTCGAGCCGGTGCTGGTCGAAGGCAAGGCGATCCATCTGCACCCGCTCGTCTGCACGCCGTACAACGCCGACTTCGACGGCGACCAGATGGCCGTGCATCTTCCGCTGAGCGCGGGAGCGCAGGCGGAGGCGCGCATCCTGATGCTCTCCTCGAACAACATCCTGCAGCCGTCGTTCGGGAACCCGGTGTCGATCCCGACCCAGGACATGGTCCTCGGTCTGTATTGGCTCACGTTCCAGCCCGACGAGTACAAGGGTCCCGCGAAGGCCGCGCTCGCCGACGACGCGCTGTACAGCTCGCCCGTCTATCGCAACGGCGCGACGCGCCGCAACGAGGACGGTTCGGCGATGCTGCCCGCGTTCAAGGACGGCCAGGAAGCGATCATCGCGTACGAGCACCGGCTCATCGGTCTGCACGAGTGGATCGAAGTGCGTCTCGGCGGCAAGCGCGTCAAGACGACCGTCGGCCGCATCGTCTTCAACGAAGCATTCCCGGCGGAGTGGCAGTACCCGTACCTCAACGCCATCGTCGACAAGACGGCGCTGAAGCGTCTGATCACCGAGTGCTACCGCAAGTACGGCAACGCCGAAACCGCGGAGTTCCTCGACGCGATCAAGACGCTCGGCTTCCACTTCGCGACGCAGTCCGGAACGACGGTGTCGATCAGCGACATCATCGTTCCGCAGTCGAAGCACGATCTGCTCGACAAAGCGCAGGGCGAGGTCGACGAGCTGCACTCGCTCTACGACCAGGGCTTCATCTCGGACGACGAGCGTTACAACAAGACCATCGAGATCTGGTCGCGTGCCGGTGACGACGTCACGGGCGCGATGCAGGCGGCGCAAAACCCGCTCAACCCGGTGTTCATGATGGCGACGTCGGGCGCGCGCGGTTCGATCGCGCAGGTGAAGCAGCTCGGCGGTATGCGCGGACTCATGTCCGACCCGTCGGGCCGCATCCTCGAGATCCCGGTGAAGGCGTCGCTCAAAGAAGGCCTCACCGTCCTCGAGTACTTCATCTCGACGCACGGCGCGCGCAAGGGTCTCGCCGACACCGCGCTGCGCACGGCGGACTCGGGCTACCTGACGCGCCGTCTCGTCGACGTTGCGCAGGACGTCATCATCCGCGAGGAAGACTGCGGCACGCCGAACGGCATCACCGTCGGCGACATCGCGGTCGGCAAGGAGACGATCGAACCGCTGAGCGACCGCATCGTCGGGCGCCGCGCGGCCGAGGACGTCCGCAATCCGGAGAACTCGCGCGACAAGATCGTCAAGCGCGACGAAGAGATCGACGAGGACAAGGCCAAGGCGATCATCGCCGCCGGCATCACGTCGGTGAAGATTCGCTCCGTGCTCGCGTGTCAGGCGAAGTACGGCGTGTGCGCGATGTGCTACGGCCGCAATCTCGCGACCGGCCTCAAGGTCGACATCGGCGAAGCGGTGGGCATCATCGCGGCGCAGTCGATCGGCGAGCCGGGCACGCAGCTCACGCTGCGCACGTTCCACACGGGCGGCGTCGCGCAAGAGGACATCATCACCGGTCTCCCGCGCGTCGAGGAAATCTTCGAGGCGCGCAAGCCGAAGGGCGAAGCGCCGGTGGTGGAGTTCGCGGGCACGATCAAGTTCGGCGAGGAGAAGGGCAAGCGCGTCGTCTTCGTCACCGACGACGACGGCGTCGATCACGAAGTCGACGTGCCGGCGAACACGCACCTGTCCGTGACGGAAGGCCAGCGCGTCGTCGCGGGTCAGCCGGTCGCGGAAGGTTCGCTCAACCCGCACGACATTCTGCGGATCAACGGCGAGACCGCGCTGCAGAACTACCTCGTGCAGGAAGTGCAGAAGGTCTACCGCTCGCAGGGCGTCGACATCAACGACAAGCACATCGAAGTGATCGTTCGCTCGATGCTGCGCAAGGTGAAGATCGTCGACGGCGGCGACACGCGGATGCTCCCCGGTCAGCTGATCGAAGCGGCGGTGTTCGTCGAGGAGAACGAGAAGATCAAGGCCGACGGCGGAAAGCTGGCCGAGGGCAGTCCGGTGCTGCTCGGCGTGACGAAGGCGTCGCTCGCGACGGAGTCGTTCCTCTCCGCGGCGTCGTTCCAGGAGACCACGCGCGTCCTCACCGACGCCGCGATCAAGGGCAAGCACGACCCGCTGCTCGGCCTCAAGGAAAACGTCATCATCGGCAAGCTCATCCCGGCCGGCACCGGCATGTCGCGGTACCGCAACATCCAGATCGAGCCGGAAGGTCAGGACCTCGACGAAGAGGGCCGTCCGAAGAACGTGTTCCTCGACTTCAACCCCGACGGCGACGGCATGACGTCGTACGGCGACGTGATCGCGCCGAACGGTCAGGAGATGAATCCGAAGGTGCTCGGCCCGTACGAGCGCCAGCGGATGCAAGAGAACACGGTCCAGTACGAAGGCGAATACGACGACGCCGCAACCGTCGGCGCCCCGGGCGTCCGCACGCAGTACAAACCGCGAGGGATCAACCCGGAAGACCTGTAGGCTCGCGGTGGCCCGCTCGGCGAGAGCTCCTGTCACCCTGAGCCTGTCGAAGGGTGAGAGACAGTCCGGCCAACGAGAAGACCCGCTCGCAAGAGCGGGTCTTTTCTTTGGACGTCGTCGAGCGATACTCGTACGCGGTTCAAGACTGCACCGGGCAGCCGCGACAATGTGCTTCCGCGGCGCGCGTGCGCAATGATGCTGCATCGCTCGCGCACTCGACTAGCATGGCGATGATGCAGTTGCCTGGCGTTCGGCAAGTCCCGAACGGCCAAACGACGGCAACTTCGTGCCTGAACTTCCGGACGTCGATGCGTACATCAGCGCGCTGGAGCCGCGCATCGCCGGCACAGCCGTTGAGCGCGTGCGCCTTGCGAGCCCGTTTCTGCTGCGCACCGCCGACCCGCCGATCGCGGCCGTGGAAGGCCGCACGGTGCACGAGTTGCGCCGCATCGGCAAGCGCATCGCGATCGGGCTCGACGACGAACTCTGGCTCGTGTTGCATCTGATGATCGCCGGCCGGCTGCACTGGCGGCCGCCGGACGCGAAGCTCGCCGGGCGCAACGCGCTCGCGGCTTTCGACTTCCGCGATGGCTCACTCGTGCTCACCGAGGCGGGCTCGAAACGCCGTGCGTCACTGCACGTCGTGCGCGGCGAAGCGGCACTGCTCGATCTCGACCCCGGTGGCATCGAGGTCTTCGCGATCGACGTCGACGCCTTCCGCACCGCGCTGCGCGCCGAGAACC
This sequence comes from Vulcanimicrobiota bacterium, assembly GCA_963841685.1. Taxonomy (GTDB): domain Bacteria; phylum Vulcanimicrobiota; class Vulcanimicrobiia; order Vulcanimicrobiales; family Vulcanimicrobiaceae; genus Vulcanimicrobium. The sequence continues at coordinate 62,541 of CAWJDU010000001.1, read as the reverse complement.
GCACGCTCAAGCGCGCGCTGACCGACCCGCGCATCGTCAGCGGCATCGGCAACGCGTATTCCGACGAGATCCTCCACGCGGCGCAGCTGTCGCCGATCGCGCTCACGCACGACCTCACCGGCGAGCAATGGCAACGTCTGTACGATGCGACGCGAGCGACGCTGCAGCTCTGGATCGACCGGCTGCGCGCCGAAGCGGCGGACGCGTTTCCCGAGCATGTCACGGCGTTCCGCAAAGACATGGCCGTCCACGGCCGCTTCGGACAGCCGTGTCCGCGCTGCGGACGCCCGATCCAGCGCATCCGCTACGCCGACAACGAGACGAACTACTGCGCCGAGTGTCAGACCGGCGGGAAGCTTCTCGCCGACCGCAGCCTTTCGCGGCTTCTCGGCCGTGACTGGCCGCGAACGCTCGACGAGCTCGAGGGCCTCAAGAAGGCCCGGCGCGGCGCGCCTACGCGCTAACGCGGGTACAGCGCGAGACCGAAGTTGGCGGGGCCGTTTACGCCGCTCGAGATCGTCGCGATCGGCGCACCGGTATACGGCGGCGCGTACTCCGTGATCGTGTTGTTGCCGATGTTCGCGACGAAGACGTCGCGTCGCCGGAGACACGTACCGGGGCGCGCGGCGTGCCGCCGAGGCCGTCGTTTTCGGGATCGCGATCGTCAACGTCGCGCTCGTCGTACGCGCCACCGGATGAGACGACGGTCCCGGGTGCCTTAGGAGAAGAGACCCGCGAGTGAGAGCGCGCCGCCTATGGTGGGTAGCCGCACAGGACCATGCCAGGCGTTTGGGCGTTCGTTCGCACCGCATCAGCGGCATTGGCCGCGTCGTCCGCGCTGCTCGCCGGCCTCGTTGCGGTCGACGCAAAGGGCGCTCGCGGTTGCGACCGGCACCGTGACGTTCCACGAGCCGGCGCCGCACGAGACGATGCCGACGTGCGCGCAGATCATGGTGGACGTGCTCGGCGCGAACGACAACCATTTCATCGCGAGCGCGCACGGTATCACCGCTTCGGACGGGACGTGCCGTTACGCGATCAGCGTGCCGGCGGATTCGCCGGTGTGGTTCCGCGTGCGACCGGTGCTCGTCGCCGACGCGCGGATCATCCCGTTCGATACCGGCTCGGCGCGCAAGGACCCGGCGACGAACTTCCGGTACGCGTCGCGGGGCTCCGTGCAGCTGCAGTGGACCGTGCAGCCCACGACGTACACGTTCGCCGCGAACGAAAAGAAGACGATCGCGCTGACGTACTGACGCGCCGGCGCTACGCCGTGACGAGACGCGGCAGCCGGCGGTCGAACTCATCGACCGGCACGGGCCGCCCGAAATGATATCCCTGCAGCCGGTCGCATCCGAGCTCCGTGAGCAGCTGGCCCTGCTCGGCGCGTCTCGACGCCCTCCGCGGTCACCGGCAGCTTCAACGCGTGCGCGACGCTGATCACCGCGGTCGCGATCGCGAGGTTCGCGTTCTCTTCGATTCCGTCGACGAACGTGCGATCGATCTTGAGCGAGCCGACCTTGAACCGCTTGAGGTACGCGAAGCTGCTGTAGCCGGTGCCGAAGTCGTCGATCGCGACGCGGATGCCCATGTCGTGCACCTTTTGCAGCGTCGCGATGACGTTCTCGACATTCGCCATGATGGCGGCTTCGGTGATCTCGATCTCGATCGAGGCCGGATCGGCGCCCGACGTCGCGAGCGCGTTCGCGACGGTGTCGACGAAGTCCGGATGCGCGATCTGCCGCGGCGATACGTTGGCCGCGACCACGATCTCGCGTCCGTCTTCGCGCCAGCGCACCGATTGCCGGCACGCTTCGTTGAGCACCCACGTGCCGAGCGGTACGATGATGCGGCTCTCTTCGGCGATGCCGATGAACTCCGCCGGCATCCGCAGGCGCCCGTCGGCGGCGGGCCACCGCACCAGCGCCTCGGCCGCGATGACGCGGCCCGACGTCGCATCGACGATCGGCTGGTAATGCAGCACCAGCTCGCCGTCGGCGACGGCCTTGCTCAGCGCGTATCGCACGCTGTGCCGTGAGGCCGCCGCGGTGTGGAGCGCGTCGCTGAAGAACGCGAAGCCGCAGCCCATTTGCTGCTTCGCCTCGTACATCGCCGTGTCGGCGCAGCGGATCAAGACCGCGGCGTCGTCGCCGTCGCGCGGATACATCGCGATGCCGACGCTCGCCGTGACGGCGATCTCGGCATCGTCGATGACGATCGGTTCGCCGGCGGCCTGCACGAGCCGCGCCGCAAGCACCGCGACCACGTTGTCGTGCCGCACCTCCGGGAAGGATCGCGATGAACTCGTCGCCACCCCAGCGCGCGAGGATGCCGGCATGCCCGAGCACGTCGGCGAGACGGAAGCTCATGTCGCGCAAGAGGCGGTCGCCGACGTCGTGCCCGAGCGTGTCGTTGACGTCTTTGAAGCGGTCGAGGTCGATGAACGCGATCGCGAAGCTCGTGCCGGCGCTCGCGAGCGGCGGCGATCTCGCTCGGCGACGATCTCTTGCACCGCGCTGCGGTTCGGCAGCCCGGTGAGCGCATCGAAGCGGGCGACGTGCAGCAGCGTCGCGTGCGCCGCCTGCAGCTCTTCTTTGACGGTCTGCGCCTCGAGCCGATTGCGGATCTCGCGATCCTGGATGCGCAAGCGCAGCACCGCGGACACGAATCCGATGACGTACCCCGTGCCGAACGTCACGAGCGCCGCGACGTTCATCGGCGCGAACAGCATGCCGCGCGACGCCGAATACAGGACGTGCACGCCGAACGCGACGAGGAACGTGACGGCGATGTCGCGCTTGCGGAAGAACGCCTGCGGCGCGGCGACGATGACGAGGAAGCCGGACGAGATGTAGGCGTAGTGGTCGCCGCTGTTCACCACGAGCATCGGCGATGACCGTGACCGCGACGATGACGTTGATCGTCTGCAGCTGCATGGCGTGACGGCGCATGCGCTTCGAGACGATGACGGCGATCGCGATCGCGACCGAGACGCCGGCCGAGGCGCAGGCGCAGCGCCATCGAGTCCGATCCCGGCGGCACGCCCGGAACGGCGACCAAGACGTAATGAAACGCCGGCAGAAAGAACGCGATGATTCCGCAGTACACCAGGACGGTCGTCGTAGCGTTGGCTTCCAGCCACCGCGCGTACGCTGCATCCATGCGCGCCGTCACCTTAGCAGTATCGGCTACCACGACGGACGCGCAAACCACTGCCCGGACGTCTTATCCGAATCCGAACGCGCAGGAGCGCCCGGCGCCGCCTGCTCGGGAGAAAGGACCGGCGGCGGGAGTACGGGAGGGCTTGTCCCGGCAAAGGCCAACGGTGCGGTCGAGCCCACAGAGCTTACGGGTTGTGGGGTCTTTCTGTTGTGCTTGGAGGCTTCTATGAGACGCGCGCTTGCGATTGCGCTTACAGCATTCGTGCTTTCGGCATGCGGTGGCGGAGGAGGCGGCGGCGGGACCAGCACGCCGCGACGACGCCGACCTCGTCGCCGACGAAGCCGATCCAAAGCGTCAGCGTGCAGCGCGGCGTCGCGAATCAGGCGCTGCAGGTGCCGTCGGCGTCCGAATCGGCGTATACGTACGCGCAGGTCAGCGGCGCCGGCGTCGCACGGCACGTCTTCGCCGCGGCGCGGAAGGCCGCGTCCGGGTGGCGTGAGGGTGCATCGCGCACGGCGTCGCCGCAAGGCGCTGCGCCGGCTCAGCAGCATTACGTACTCCGCGTGCTCGGACGGTATCGAGACGGCCGAGAACGACATCTCGCAGAGCGAAGTCCAGCTCTACGAGCGCGCGTTCTACGACAGCGCGTGCACGGAGCTGTATCAGGACATCTTCCTCGACCTCGTGGCGACGTCGTCGAGCGCGGCGACGGCGACCGGCACCGACACGTACTACACGACGGGCGGCCAGGTCGACGACTACACGACGGTCGCGCTCAGCATCACGCTGAGCGGTTCGAACTCCGGCACGATCAGCATCCTAGCGACGGATGCGCCGAGCGCGACCGCGCCGCAGAACGCGGCGGTCGGCGTCGCGTGCAGCATTGCGTCGACGACGCTCGGCTGCGGTTCGGGCGCCGTGGTGCACGAAGCGGCGGCGTCGCAGGACCTCGGTGCGACGATGACGCTGAACGCGTCGGCGAGCTCGACGTCGTCGACCGCGACGATCGCGCTCAACGGCTCGGGATCGGCGTTCGCGGGCGGCTATCAAGCGCTTGCGTTGAGCGCGGGGCAATTCCCGAACTGGGTCGTGAGCGGCGGAAGCACGATCGACAGCGCGAGCTTCAGCGGCTCGGTGACGTACACGACGAGCGGCGCGCTCGTCACGATCGCCGTGACGCTGACCGACGCCAACGACGACGGCACGGTGACGATGACCGCGAGCGGAAGCCCCGTCGTGATCACCGGCACGGTGAAGCAGACGGACACCGGCCAAACCGTCGCGACGTTCACCGTGAACGGCGCCGGCAACGGCACGATCATGTACAGCAACGGCACGACAGCAACGATCACGGACTGGTTGGTGCTCGGGTAGCAACTGTCAGGCAGAGATGGCGGCTTCGCGGGGTGGAACGCGTCGTCTCCGCAGTCGTCGCTGCGCACGGAGACGGCCTTGAAGGATCGCCGGACGTCACGCTTGAACCGGGACAGCAGCCTGTTGACGCGAATCCCGACTCGATGGCACGACACGAGATCAGCTGCACGATCCCAGCCGCGGAGATCGTAAACGGCGACGTCGACCTCTCGATAACGTCGGACGGCGAGCTCCTCGGCCGTCTCCACATCAGCCGTGGCTCGCTCGATTGGACGCCGGCGCGCAGCACGACTTATCTGTCATTTCCTCGGCTGGGAACGCTTCGCCGAAGTGATGGACCAGTACGGCCGCCGCAAACGGCGCTGACGAAACCTTCGCATCATGTTGTTTGCGGTATACGGCCACGCGGGGCGTGCGCGGGTGCCGCCGGCTGACGCTTATGCCGGCAAGTCGTAACACTCTAATCGCGGCCGGCGGCCGTCGTGCCGGCGACGTCTCGAGCCTAACTGCTTCTCGCATTGAGCACGACCAGAATTATCGGCGAGCAAGCTCCGCTCTCGCGCACCCTGCGCCGCATAGCGGCGACACCAATGGTGCGTCGCCATTCATGCCCGAGTTCGACATCCGTGCACAGAAGCGGAAGTATCAGTGAAGGATCGCGCCGAAACACCGCTCGGAAATGCATGGCGTTGGACTTCAGCTGGACTACCAGACAATTACGGCGATCGCCAATGATCCTCAGCGCGATGTGGGAATCACTCGCCAATTCTATAGCTACCCTGCGAAGTTTCAGTACCGCCTTCCGGCATATCTGATTCAGACGCTTTCATCGCCGAACGACATTGTACTTGACCCGTATTGCGGCGGAGGTACAACTCCGCTAGAAGCGGGACTGCTGCATCGCAAGGGGATTGCATACGACCTGAACCCGCTCGCCGCGCTGATTGCAACGGTTAAGACAACACCAATAAGCAAGGCGCGATTGACTTGCACCGCGGACGCCCTGCGACGAGCAGGTGTGTCGATGTCTCCAACGACGCTGTTCGACGAGGACGATATAACGTGCTTAGGTCTAGATGTTGCGGTCGACATTGCAAGCATCGCGGCCGCTATCTGGGCAATCCAAGACCAGGCCGAGCGCGCTTTCTTTTCGCTCGCCCTAATCCATACGGTCAAGATTATCGGTCGCCGCGACTATGACAGCGTGTCACTCTCTATGAGCAGAGAGTTGGACTTGTTCGACGGCCTAAGTCCCGCACGCGTCAGTTTTTCGATGTTCTTCAGGAAAGTAGCTGAAATGGCGGACCAATTGCAGTCGCTTCCTCCCGACTTCGTTCAGCCACAAATATATAACCAAAGTAACCACGACATGAGCGACGTTCGTAAGAGTTCAGTGGCGTTGGTCGTTACTAGTCCGCCGTATAAAGACCTCGACGTCGAATACGGGCTGTTGCGGATCCAGCGACCGTCGCAAGGGCGCTCGAAACGTACGCAGTTCGTAGCGCGCTTTCTTCAGTGTGAGCAGTTCCCTGAGAAGGGTCGTTTGTGTGGTGACCGGGGCGATGCGTATTGGGACAATCTTCGCGCTACCCTTTCCGAGGTGGTTCGCGTATTGCAGCCGGGTCGCCTAGCTTTCTTTTGGACCGGATTTAAGACGGACGACGATCGCAAGCGGTTCGGTGAGGAATGTGCGAGCGCCGGGTTACCTGTCACGCGATTTATCGCAGTTCAGCTTGGCAACGACCGGGTCGCATCGAGCCGAAGTACGCACCACGAGCGGGACACTGGGATGCTGAATAAAGACTACCTGATCGTTACAGAATCGCGTTAGGGGCGTATGAAGATCTGTTGGAATGTCTGGGTGTCGCCCCGGTCACCGAGAAAGATTCGGGACGAACTCATTATTCTTGAACGACACGACGGGAGGAAATGGTCAAGGAGCTGTCAAGCAGATTTTGTTCGCGACCTCGAGAGGTCTAGCAGCTACGAAGGCGCGGCAACCCGAGTTCGTAACGAGTTCTTCGCACGGGATCGGGTCGCGCCGATGAAGACATATGGTTTTGTATATCAGGATCCAGGAAGCAAGACGATCCACATCACAGATGCTGGGCACGCCTTAATTGCACGACGAACGCTCGATGAAGAACAGCGAATCTTCGCCCGTCAGTTGGCTAAGTGGCAGTTTCCATCTCCGCAGCACCGAGGCAAGGATTACGAAGACGCGGCGACGCTCTTCGGGGACGGGGCGTCATTCGCAGTGCACCCGTTCTACGCGGCTCTCTTCCTGGTTGACCGGCTTGATGGGTTGACAAAGTTCGAGATTGCCATGGGTCTACTGCGTTGCGTGCGCGACGTTGACGTTAAGAAGCAGGCGCGTGCCCTAGAGAAAGTGCGTATCCGTCGAGGACGCAGCGCGAGTAAGAAGAAGTTCGATCGAACGGAGCTGAGGAAAGCGTAGAGGGGCATCCGTCAAACCGGGGAGCGCTCTGGATTACGCTGATGCGCTGACCCGCCTGCTCGCTTACTCCGGCCTCTTTTCAATCGTGCGCGACAAGATTCGTTTGAACCCGTCGCGAGTTACCGACGCTCGAGCACTGTTGCGCGCTGGGGCACCAAAGGTTCATCCCAACTATGCGAGCGTCCGTAAATTCTACAAGTGGTTTGGCGATTGGTCGAGGCCTCGAATGCCCTGGGATGATCGCGTCGCGAAGATTCAACAGGCGTCGAGATTAATCGCTTCGATAGAGGCAGGGCTGCGGGATGCGAGCTTTGCCGTCCCACAGGATGGCCGAACCGTTCCTAAAGCGTCAGAGCTCGAGACCGTCGCCGACTCGGAACTCGATGAGTTGCTAGATCGGCTTCCAAGAGTGTTGACGGACGTTCGGAGGACTGCGCTTACTGGCCAGCTGAGAGACCCGAACGCAAAGCGTCGTGTCATGGCATATTTCGATGACGTTACGGGCCGTGATGTGTTAGAGCCGTCGTTGCAACTTGAATGGAATTTATGGCGTGCGCTTCTTGCGCTCGATCACACTGACCAAGTTCGCGGGAATTTCGCGGTTGATGCGGACCTTAACCCCGTAGCGCACGCGCCCGGGAATCGGGCAGATGGAATTGCTGCGTTCGAGGATTTCGACGTGCTCTTAGAGGCCACGTTGCTTCAAGGCCGTAAACAGTACGCCGCCGAAGGTGAGCCGGTAACGTTCCATTTGGCCGCCCACATGCGGCGCAACGTCGAGCTAAGTCGTGATCGTGCTGCGTATTCGCTGTTCGTTGCGCCGACCATCAATCAGGAAGCCGCGAACTTCTTCTTGATTCACGCGAGCGGCCGCATCCCGGATCACGTCACGCGGCTCCCGTTGCGGATCGTTCCGCTCGAGATTCGTCAGCTACAGTTTCTGATCGACCTTGCCGCCGATCGACAAGGATTCTCTCAGGCTGAAATCCGGCGGCTCCTCGATCTCGCTGTGGACGCCGCCTCTCGGACAGATCAGCCAGGCGATTGGTTGAGTCAGATTGGTGAAATCGTATCGAGCCAACTCTTCGTCGACCCGGCACTATAGAGTGGGCCGTGGGGATGTGATTTGGAATGTTGTTACTGTCCGACTTTCGAGCTGGTATAAGCGGTGACTGTTAATCAGCGCATCCGCTGGTTCCAACTTCGGGAAGCAGGTGGCTGTTCTCCATTAGGAGAGGCGGCTCTCGCATTTGCACGGGTGGCCGCGTGATCGGAGATGTTCGTTGATCTCACATAATGGTTTGCTGTATCGCCTTGTACAGTATGCTAGCGAAGCCGACTTTGAAGCGGCGATCGTAGAGCTCGCTACCGACATGTTTGGACCGGATCGAATCTATCTGAACGTGAAGAAGAAAGTCGGCAAGAACATACCTGATGGATATGTAATAGATCTCACTGGCGCAACAGCGCAGCTATATTTTGTCGAAGTTGAGCTGAGTGGGCACGATCTGTTTCGCCACATGGCCGTACAAGTTCTCGAGTTCTCGTTCTCGTTCGACGACGATGGCTGGCGGCTAAAGAGCATATTGCATGATGCATTAAAGGCGGCACCCGCCGCGTGGGAAAGTGTCAACACTTTGTGGCGCGCCGCAATCTCAATAGCGTTGATCACTTGTTGGAGGGGGTTATTCGAGCACCCTTCGCGGCGATCGTAATTGTCGATGCGGCGTCCGAGCGATTGGAGACTCTCTTCACGCAGCGTTTGAACTTCGCGGTTGAGGTTCTCGAAGTTGCGCGATTTGAAAGTGACACGGGCCAGCGGTTGTACCAGTTTGAACCGTTCCTGGCAGATGTCGCGAACGACTTATATGGCGGTACGGGTGCGGACGCAGCGACTGCCAAGCAGATCGCGGTTCGAGATGTTGATACAGTGGTGGTTCCCGCTCGTGAGGACGGGTTCCATGACGTGTTCCTTGGCCAGAACGAGTGGTACTCGGTGCGACTTCATGGAAGCATGCGTCCGCAGATTAAGTACATCGCGGCGTATCAGGTTGCTCCGATATCAGCCATCACGCATATCGCTCCTGTAAAGGAGATTCAACCGTCCGAATATGAGCCTGGGAAGTATCGACTGATATTCGCTGAGCCGGCGCAAGCAATCGGGCCGATCCAGTACTTGAGTACCGGACACGCGAAGCATTTGCAAAGCCTTCGCTATACGACGCGGGAGCGTCTGGTGAACGCGAAGACGCTTGATGACGTGTGGGGAAAGCCAGAAGTCGACCTGCCAGCGGAGGTTATCGATACAGTAAGGTAGCTACCATGCGTGCTTGCTTCGGACGAACTGGTTCATGATTGCCGCAGACGTGAATTGAGGTCGAGAATGAGGCACTGTTCGCCTGTTTGGCTTCCTCGCGAGGCACGGGCTCGGGTGTAATTTGAAACGATGCCATAGCGCGCGACCCTATTCGTGCCGCGCACCTTGAACGATCCATTGCTGCGCAGAGATCGAGATTCAACCGTCGAGGGCTCAGCAGAAAGTCGCTTCGCGAAGTCACACTCGCCGGAAAAAGCCAGTCGGGCTCCGTGATGGCGATACGCAGGTGTGCAAGCTTTGGTTGGAGCGGCGCTCGCCGACACCGGCCAAGAAAGAGTTTGGATCGTATTCGATTACGCGATTGTGCACTGCATCCCACCCCAGTCTCCATTCGCTGTCGGTGGTAAGACAGCAATACCGCGAACAGTACGATTGGACCCACGCAGGCGTCGAGTCGTCTCATTTGCTATGCGCTAATCGAATTCGTCCACTCTCGATCACCTCGGCGATACGAAACGGGCGCGCGACGGCGACAGCTGTCGTACACGATTCGTGCGGCGGATTACGGAGTCACACGGGCCCTCCCAGACGGTACCTCTGCGCGAACGGTCACGTCATCGTGCGCCCCGTACGGATTTTCGTCGAGGCTTGGGCGCGAGGCCTCGGCGAGCGTAGCTGAGCGAGCGTTGGTCGGCGACGACTCCGGCGCACGCAAAACGACGACCCGAAATACTCGCACGCGCGCCGATGGGCGGAGTCCCGCAATCGTTTGCAGGCGTCGCACCGCGCCGGCGGACTTGGGCAGGCCGGAGCAGAAATTACATGCACCGTGCCACCCAGGTGGCGCGGTGTCCTCGTAGCAGTCGGGCTCAGAAGGAGCCGGGTTCCTTGCAACTGCTCGACGATGCCCTCATCCTCTCCGCGACCGATCTCAACAACTTCCTCGCCTGCGAGCACCTCACGGCGCTCGACCTCGCTGCGGTGCACGGCGAGCGGCGCAGCCGAGGCGCGCGCCGGCCAGGCGGAGCTGCTCGCGGAGCTCGGCGAGCAGCACGAGCGGCATGTACTGCGACCGCCTGCGCGAGGCCGGCTTCCCGATCACCGAGATCGCGCGCGCCGGACCGGCGCTGCCGCGCGCCGAAGGCTTACGTTGCGGCCGCGCGCGCGACCGAGGACGCGATGGCGCGCGGCGAGCGCGTCATCTACCAGGCGACGTTCTTCGACGGCACGTGGGTCGGGCACGCGGACTTCCTGCGCCGCGTCGACGAGCCGCTCGACGGCTGCCGCTGGGACTGGCACTACGAGGTCGAGGACACGAAGCTCGCGCGGCACACCGAGCCGTACTTTCTGCTGCAGCTGTGCTACTACAGCGAGCACGTCGCCCGCGTCCAGGCAGCATCGCCGCGGTTCATGTACGTCGTGCTCGGCGACGGACAGCGGCAGCGCTTTCGCGTCGACGATTTCGCGGCGTATTTCCGCAGCGTTCGCGACCGCTTCACGCACAGTCTGCACGCGAACGAAGCGACGTACCCGCTGAAGGTCGACCACTGCAAGCTGTGCGCGTGGGATGCGCGAGTGCGACGCGCGTCGCCGGCGCGACGATCACCTCAGCGGCGTCGCCGGCATCATGCAGCTCCAGACCGACCGCCTGAACGCGGTCGGCATCACGACCCTCGCCCAATTGGCGACCGCGCCCGATGACGCGCGGCCGTCGAGCATGGTCGCGCCGACGTTCGAGAAGCTGCGCCGTCAGGCGCGCCTGCAGGACGAACAGCGCCGCGCGCTCGCCGACCACGAGGCCGATCCGTACCGCTACGAGTTCATCGAGGACGCGCCCGCGCATGGCCGCGGCTTCGCGCTGTTGCCGCCGCCGTCGCCCGGCGACGTGTTCTTCGACATGGAAGGCGACCCGTATTACGACATCGGCACGGGCCTGGAGTACCTCTTCGGCGCGTACACGGCCGACGACAAGAAGTTCACGCCGTTCTGGGGCTGCGACCGCGACGATCCACCGCGCAGCGACCGCCTCGCGGAGAAGAAGGCATTCGAGGAGTTCATCGACTTCGTGATACGGCGCCGCGAGCGGTATCCCGACCTGCACGTGTACCACTACGCATCGTACGAGAAGACCGCGCTGCAGAAGCTCTGCATCCGCCACGCGACGCGCGAGCGCGAAGTCGACACGATCCTGCGCGAGGAAGTGCTCGTCGACCTGTACCGCGTCGTGCGCCAGGCGCTGGTCGTCGGGTCAGCCGAGCTATTCGATCAAGAAGATCGAGGAGTACTACGGAAAGCGCGGCGACGCGTCCGGCGTGAAGGCCGGCGACGACTCGATCCTGCAGTTCGAGGCATGGCTCGTGTCGCGCCGCGCGGCAGCGACGCGCGACGACGGCATCCTCGACGACATCGAGCGCTACAACGAGTACGACTGCTTCTCGACGTACGGGCTGCGCGAGTGGCTTCTCGAGTTGCGCTCCAAGGCCGAGCAGCAGCTCGGCGTCGATATTCCGCCGTACGCGGGGAAGCCGGCGGAAGAAGAGACGCAGGACGACGTTCACGACTACGACGATCTCGTGCGCCGGCTCCAAGACCGGCTACCCGCGGACTTCGACCCGGCGAGCGACGATCCGCGCTTCGATGCGGTGCGTCCGTTCTTCCTCACGCGGCACATGCTCGAGTACTTCTGGCGGGAGCTCAAGCCGGTCTACTGGGCCTTTCACGATCGCTGCGAGACGTTCCACGAAGATCCCGACGAGCTGCGTGAGGATGCGGAGACCATCGTCGGGCTCGAGCTGATCGACAGCGAAGAGCTGCCGCGCGGTTCGGTCGCGCACACGTTCCGGTTCCCCGCGCAGCTCCACAAGCTCAAGGAAGGCGACGTCCGCGACCCCGCGACGAAGAAGCCGACGGGGAACATCGAGTCGATCGACGACGGCGACGAGTTCGGCATCCTGCGTCTCAAGCGCGGGAAGCAGCGGCGAGAGCTGCCGCTGCCGCAAGCGGTCGTGAAGCTGAAGGTCGTCGATGCTGGTTCGGTGCTCGATGCGCTGATGCGGTTCGGCGAAGCGCTCCTCGTCGACGGCGATGCGTGCCGGTACCGCGCGGCCTACGACGTGCTGACCGCACGTGCGCCTCGCGTGCGAGGACGGCTCGCCGGCGATCGCATCCAGCCCGAGCACGCCGACGAGGATTCCGTCCGCGAGGTCGTCGACGCGCTCGACGAGAGCTATCTCTTCGTCCAAGGGCCGCCCGGGTCGGGCAAGACGTACGTCGGCGCGCGCCTGATCGTCGATTTGCTGCGGCGCGGCAAGCGCGTCGGCGTGACGTCGAACAGCCACAAGGCGATCCACAACCTGCTGTCGGCGATCGAGAAGGCGGCCGTCGAACGCGGCGTGACGTTTCGCGGCGTGAAGAAGACGAGCAGCTCGGACCCGGACTCCGTCTATCCGGCGAGCGCGCTCATCGGCAATGAATCCGGCAAGATCAACCCGGACAACTTCGACCTCATCGCAGGAACGGCGTGGGCGTTCGGACCCGAGGCGATGGATCAGCGCCTCGACTACCTCTTCATCGACGAGGCGGGCCAGATGTCGCTGCCGGCCGCGATCGCAACGATGACGTCGGCGCGCAACGTCGTGCTGCTCGGCGATCCGCTGCAGCTGCCGCAGGTCACGCACACGCGGCATCCGGGCGACGTCGGCTCGTCGGTGCTGGAGCACCTGCTGCGCGATCCGTGCACGCCGGCCGGCGACCGCGGCGCGCTACGGCCGGTCGCGCCGGAGCGCGGGATCTTGCTGACCGACTCCTACCGGATGCACCCCGACGTCTGCGCGTTCATCTCGGAGCTGCTGTACGAAGGGAAGCTGCGCTCCGCGGACGGCCGCGAACGGCAACACGTCGACGGCCCGGGTCTCGCGGGAACGGGTCTGCGTTACATCTCCGTCACGCACGCCGAGAACCGGCAGCGCTCGCCGGAGGAAGCCGAGCGAATCGCCGACGAGATCGCGCTGCTGCTGCGCGGTACCGTCACGGACATCGACGGCGTCGTGCGGCCGGCGCGCGCCGGCCGACATTATCGTCGTCGCACCGTACAACGCGCACGTGCAATGCATCAGGCGCGTGCTCGACAAGCGCGGGCTCGCCGACGTCGCGGTCGGCACCGTCGACAAGTTCCAGGGTCGCGAGGCGTATGTCGTCTTCTACGCGACGGCCGCGTCGTCGCCCGATGAAGCGCCGCGCGGCCTCAGCTTCATTTTCGATCGGCAACGGTTCAACGTCGCGATCTCGCGGGCGCGCGCGCTTGCCGTGATGGTCGGGAGTCCGGAGCTTCGGCCGCGGAAGTGTTCGTCGGTTGAGGATGTGCGTGTCGCGAACGGGGTTTGCCGGTTTCTTGAGATGGCTCGGTGATCTCTCACCCTTCGACGAGCTCAGGGTGACAGCGAGCTCGGGGTGACATCGCCGCTCAGCGTGACATCGCGTCGCGGTGACGTCGTAAAAGAAAAACCCGGCGCCGGGGCGCCGGGTGGTGCGCGAGTTTAGCGTTCGTGCGAACTAGCCGTGCAGGACGACGCGGTTCGCGATGAACGTGCCGTTCGACCAGTAGCCGAACACCGCGACACGCTGGCCGGCTTGCGGCGTCGCGCCGGTCGGTTCGATCACGGTGCCTTCCTTCAGGTCGACGACCGTCGTGTCGCCGGCGCGGTTCGCGAGCGTGAGGCGGCCCGTTTTGAACGAACCGACGGTGCCGAGCATCATGTGGTTGCGGTCATACGCGCCGGTGTCCCACGACGACTGCCACGACGTGACGCTGTTGTACTCCGGGTCGAACGTCGACCACGTTTGCGGGCCGTACATGTTCGTCGCTCCGGGAGCGCAGGGGTTCGTTGCTTGCGCCGCACCGATCGCTGCGGTTGCGCCGAAAATGCCCAGCCCCAGCGCGACAGGGCGCAGGATTTCGATTGCGGTGTTTTTCTTCATCGTGAGGCGTTTCATACCCGCCGCGGCGAAATCTGTTGCCTACGCGGCGCTCGGTCGCGCGCTGCGAAATTCGCGATGCAACGGCGCTGCGCACGGTTGTGTTTCACCAGGCAACAGCATGGCAGCGATCGGTTTCACCGTTTTCGACACCGAGCTCGGACACGCGGGAATCGCGTGGACGCGAGCGCGGCATCCGCGGCGTGCATCTGCCCGAGCCGAGCGTGCACGCCGCCGCATCGCAGATGCGTCGCCGCTTCACCGGCGCGGTCGAGGCGGAGCCGCCGGCCGACGTCGTCGCCGCGATCGAACGCATCCGTGCGCTGCTGCGCGGCGAAGCGGCGACGTTCGACGACGTCGTCCTCGATCTGGACGGCGTATCCGAGTTCCACCGCACGGTGTATGCGATCGCGCGCTCGATTCCGCGCGGGGCGACGCTGACGTACGGCGATCGTCGCCGTGCGCGCCGGGACGCCGCGCGACGCCCGCGCCGTCGGAGCGGCGCTCGGAGCCAACCCCTTCCCGATCGTGGTCCCGTGCCACCGCGTCGTGGCGACCGGCGGGCGGATGCACGGGTTTTCCGGCCCCGGCGGCGTGTCGACGAAGTTGCGCCTGCTGCAGATCGAAGGCTACGAGCTCGTCCCGGGGCCGTCGCTCTTCGACTGAACCGCGAACGCCGGCCGGCGCGGCGCGGTTCTGCGTCACACCTCTCGCTCAGGCTAACGTCGCAGGCGGCGCGATCCGATACTCCAAGGTACGGCGGCCGCCGCAATTTCTATTCGCGAGAGGAGTCCACACCCATGGATTCGGGTCTTCGCGCGCGGCATCCAGACGCGCGCACATCGGCAAAGCCCCGGGCCACCCGCCTCAACGGCATCGAGCTCTTCATGTTCGGCCTGATCGCGCTGGCGCTGGTCGACTGCACCGTGATCGGCCTCCTGGTCCTGCGCGGCTTGGCGAACTAGCGCCGGCCGTTCCGCGTACTGCAGTCCCGAAGGACCCGCTCGGGCATTTGGGCCAGGGACTTCGGCCCATGCGAACAGAGGACGTTCGACGCACATAGACCTAATCGAAGCGTGGCGAAATGTGAGGATGCGCACTGATGCGCACGCCAACGCAAGGATCGCCCCCGAATGGCCGCCTCCCTAGAACACGAGTTCGCCGCTCTTCCGCATGCCGACGCGCGTCCGGGCGTGCACTCCTTTTCGCGTGCCTGGGTGCTCGCCCTCATCCTCATGGACGTCGGGCTGTTCCTCGCGGCGACGTACCTCTCGAGCGTCTTCATCAAGCATTTCTGGCTCGGGTCCGTCGCCATCCGGCACGTCGCCGTCCCGGCGAGCCTCACCGCGCTGCTGAGCGTCGTCGTCTTCTGGCAGCTGGGCCTCTACCAGCGGTCGTTCGCGCTGTCGGTGCGCGACGAGTTCTATCATGCGTGCGCGGCGCTGGCGCTGGCGTCGGCGCCGGTGCTGGTCGTCTTCTCGATCTTTCCGCTGATCTCGACGTCGCGCGTCGTCGCGATCTTCGGGCTCGTGTTCGCCATCGCGTTCGTCGGCACGGCGCGCGCGATCGCGCACCGCGTCCGCGACGCCGTGATGCTCGCGCGTCCGCGCCGCATCGCCGTCGTCGGGCACCCGACGCGGCTCGAGTTCGCGGAAGACGCGATGCGCACGCTGCCGAACGCGCGCGTGTTCCGCATCTCCGTGCCGAACATCGATGCCGTCGGCGCGCTGACCGCGGACGCCGTCGCCGCGCTGCCGTGGTTCCACGCCGCCGCGGCGTGGTCGTGCGACACGATGGTGTTCACCGAGATCCTCGCGCCGTCGATGATGCCGCAGGTGCTGTCCGCCGCGCAGCGCACCGGGATGACGATCGCCTTCGCGCCGCCGCGCATCCGCGTGCAGGCGTACGACCTGACGATGGAATCGATCGGCAGGCAGGCCCTGATCGTCGCGAAGCCGCTGCGCGCGACGCAGCCGGGCGCGATCCTCGGCAAGCGGCTCTTCGACTTGACCATCGCGTCGATCGCCGCCGTGCTGTTCGCGCCGGTCATGGCGCTCGTCGCCGCCGCGATCTCGCTCGAGGACGGACAGCCCGTGCTGTACCGTCAGGAGCGGATCGGACGCGACGGCAAGACGTTCAAGATTCTCAAGTTCCGCTCGATGCGCATGGACGCGGAGAAGGACGGCGCGCGCCTCGCGACGTCGGGCGATGCGCGCGTCACGCGCGTCGGCCGGTTCATCCGCCGCACGTCGCTCGACGAGCTGCCGCAGCTGTTCAACGTGCTGCGCGGCGACATGTCGATCGTCGGGCCGCGGCCCGAGCGTCCCGTGTTCGTCCACGAGTTCGAGAAGGCGTATCCGCGCTACGCGGAGCGCCACCTCGTGCCGCCGGGGATCACCGGCTGGTCGCAAGTCTACGGCAAACGGCTCCTCGACTTCGACGACGTGCCGGACAAGCTGCGCGGTGATCTCTTCTACGTCGAGAACTGGTCGCTGTTCATGGATCTCGCGATCTGCCTGAAGACAGCCGCCGAAGTTCTCTTTCACAAGGCTGCGTGACGTCGCCGCGATGAGCGTGCGTTCGAGCGCCGTTCGCCCGTACTATTCGCACGTCGAAGGGTTGCGCGGCGTCGCCGCGCTCTACGTCGTGCTCTACCACGTGTGGCAGGCGGCCGTCGCGCATCCCGCGACGGCGACGATCCCGGCGCTGCTCGCCGCGACGCCGTTCTTGCAGTACGGGCACTTCGCCGTCGCCGCGTTCATCGTGATCTCCGGATATTGCCTGGGGCTTCCGGTCGCGCAGCGCGCCGACCGGCCGTTCGATGCGAAGCGTTTCTTCCAGCGCCGCGCGCGCCGGCTGATGCCCGCGTACGTCCCGGTCGTGCTGCTGTCGACGATTCCGTTCGCCGCGACCGCGATCGATCGGCGGCACGCACGTGAACCCGCCGCACATCGCGCTCGCGGTCGTTCTGCACCTCGCGCTGATCCACAACCTGTTCTACGCGACGACCGAATACCTCAACGGTCCGCTCTGGAGCATCGCGCTCGAGTGCCAGATCTACGTCGTGTTCGCACTGCTGCTCGTGCCGTTGTGGAGGCGGTTCGGAGTCCTCGCGCAACTGCTCGCGGCGCTCGCAATCGGCTTCGTGCCGCATCTCGTGCTGCACCGTCTCGACTGGACGGTGCCGTGGCTGCTCGGCCTGTTCGGCATGGGCGTCGTCGCCGCGCACGTGACGGCGCGCGGCAGCGGGCCGCGCGTGCCGTGGCGGTGGCTCGCCGCCGCCGGCGCGGTCGCCAGCGTCGCGCTGATCGTGCGCTACCACGACGGCGTCGACGACCGACTGGGGCACTGCTGCGCCCGACCTCGTCCTCGGCGCGACGCTCGCGTTGTTCTTCATCGCGTCGGCGCGCAACGACGGTATCTTCGGCGCGCGCTTCCTCGCGCTGCGTCCGATCGTGTTCCTCGGCACGTTCTCGTACAGCCTCTACCTCATCCACGCGCCGATCGTCGACCTCACGGCTGCGCTGCTCGTGCGCGCGCACGCCGCGCCGCTCGAAAGCGCCGCGGTGTGGTCCGCGCTGATCGTCGCGATCGTCGCTGCCGCCTACGCGTTCTACCGCGTGTTCGAGCGGCCGTTCTTGAGCGAGGCGTTCCGCCGCGCGATCGACGCCGACGTCGAGCGCGGCGACGCGCAAGAAGACGCCCCGAAGGTGCTCGCCACCGCTTCGTGACGCTCTGCATCGTCTCGGCGAAGTATCCGTTCGGACACGCCGAGCCGTTCTTGGACACCGAGCTTCGTGCGCTCGCGCCCTCGTTCGGGCGCATCGTCCTCTTTCCGACGTCGCCGGCCGCACGCGAGCACGGCTACGCCGACGTGCCGGCGGACGTGATTCGCGCTTCCGCTCTTCGGCGTGCGTACGCTGGCGCTCGCGATGCGCGCGACGATACGCCGGCCGCGCGCGGTCGCGTCCGCGCTGTTCGCCCTGCTCGGCGAACGGTATCCGCTTCGTAGCGAAGGTGAAGAACCTCGCGGTCGTGGCGAAAGGTCTCGCGCTCGCGGAGCTCGTGCGGGCGCACGGGATCGATCGCGTGCACGCGTACTGGCTCTCGACGCCTGCGACGGTCGCGTGGCTTGCCGCGCGCGTCGCCGGCGTCCCGTTCAGCGCGACGACGCACCGCTGGGACATCTACGAGAACAACATGGCGGCGCGCAAGCTGCGCGACGCCGCCTTCGTCCGTACGATCTCCGAACGCGGCCGGCGCGATCTGCTCGCGATGACGGGCGGCGACCCGGCGAAGGTCGTGCTCGTGCGGCTCGGCGTCGCGCTGCCCGCACCGCGCGCGCGCGCCGCCGACGACGGACGCGGTGCGGCCGCTGCGCATCGTGTGCGCGGCGCGGCTCGTGCCGGTCAAGGGCCACGACGTGTTGATCCGCGCGCTCGCCGCGCTGCGCGAGCGCGGTGTCGAGTTCACGTGCACGCTCGCCGGCGACGGCGACCTGCGCGACGAGCTGCGCGCGCAGATCGCGGATGCGGGGCTCGCCGGCATGCGTGCAGATGGCCGGGCGCGATCCCGCACGACGCGCTGCTGGCGCGTCTGGAGGCCGGCGAGTTCGACGTCTCGGTGATCGCGAGCATCGAGCGTCCGGGCGGCCTGATGGAAGGCGTCCCGGTCGCGCTCCTCGAGGCGATGGCCGCCGGCGCGGTCGTCATCGCGACCGACTCGGGCAGCATCGGCGAGCTCGTCGACGCGACGACCGGCATGCTCGTGCCGCACTCCGACGCGGACGCGCTGGCCGAGGCGCTCGAGCGCGTCGCGCGCGATCCCGCGCTGCGCGCGCGGCTGCGGACGAAGGCGCGGGGCCGCGTCGAGCGCGAATTCGACGGAACGCGCACCAGCGAGCGACTGCGAGCGCTCATTTACGGTGTGACGGTACCCGGCTCTGGGTACAGCGAGAACGAATCGGATGCTTGCTTGGAGAGCGCCTGCGGCGCTGAGGCTCAAGGATGACCCGTCGCGGGCACGGATCGAGATAGCGGGATGTTAGGCGCGGCGTCGATCAGGCGTCCCGACTTCACCGACCGGCGGACTCGCCTCGCCCTCGGCATCGCCGTCCTGGGCGCGCTGGCGGCCGGGCTGATCTACGCGATCGGCACGGGCGACGTGCGGCTGACCGTCTACGTCGCCGGACTGGCGGTCGCGCCGGCATTGCTGGTGCTCGCGCTGAAGCGGTCGTACCTGTTCCCGTACGGCATCTACGTCGTGCTGATCCCGTTCGACAACATGCTGAAGATCTCGGGATCCGGCACGCTCACGAAGCTGCTCGGCATCCTCTCGGCCGCGTTCATCGTGATCTACGCGTTTCGCCGCAAGGGCTTGAACGCGCCGCCGCTCAGCTTGTACCTCTGGCTGGCGTACCTCGCGTGGCTGCTGATCAGCCTGCTGTGGTCCGCCGACGTGTCGAACGGCATGCTCGACATGCAGATCACGTTCTCGCTGATCGGCATGTACGCGGTGCTCGCGGTCGCGCCGGTCGACGAACGCGACCTGCGCGCGATTTGCGCGTGCATCGTGCTCGGCGGCGTCGCCTCGAGCTTCTACGGGATGTACCTGCTGCACGACTCGCCCGTCGTGCAGACGATCGGCGGCGACGCCGGGCGTCTCATGATCAACATCGACAACCGCACGATCGACGCGAACCACTTCGCGAACGCGATGCTGACGCCGATCGCGCTCGCGATGGTCGCGGTGCTCAACTCGCGCAAAGTGCACACGATCGTCGGCGCGCTCTTCGCGCTGATGGTGCTGTTCGCGGGCGAGTCGATGGCGCTCTCGCGTGAGGCGATGCTCGCGTGCCTCATCATCATCGCGATCACGGTGCTGTTCTCACGCCGTCGCGTGCTCGGGATCGTGCTGTTCGGCGGCATCGTGGCCTCCGTCCCCGGTGTTCGTGCCGGCGATCGGCGGGCGCATCGCCGACGCACTGGCGACGGGCGGTGCGGGCCGCACGTCGATCTGGCAGACGGGCTTGGCCGCGTTCAACATGCACCCGATCATCGGCTGGGGCGCGGGCGGCGCGATCGAGGCCTACGACCGCACGTATCTCAAGGTGTTTCAGGCGTACAACGCGGGCTGGAGCCGCCCGCCGCACAACACGCCGCTGCAGGTGCTGGTCGAACTCGGCATCATCGGCTTCGTCCTGTTCCTGCTCGCATTCATCGCCACGTTCCGCCACTTCCGCGGCATCCCGCGCACGAGCAGCCTCTACGACTTGAAGATCGCGTTCATCGCCTCGCTGATCGGCTTGTCGGTGTGTTCGCTCTTCATCGGCCTCGAGACGTACAAGTACGTCTGGGTCGCGCTCTCCACGACCGCGCAGCTGCGCACGGTTGCGCGGTCGCAGGCGCGCCGGCTGCAGGCGGGGACGGTCTACGAGCCTCCGCCGGCCGTCGCTCCCGCGCCGCCTGCTCGTGCACGAACGCGACTGCGACGCGAGCCCGCGCCGGCGTCCGCGCCCGCGTCATGAACGTCGCGGTCGCCGTCCCGCCGGGACCGCTACCGCAATGGCACGCATGGTGCATCGACGCGCTTCGCGCCGACGGCCGGCTCTCGGTGCGCGTGGTGACGGTCGCAGGCCCGCCCGCGCGCGCCCCGCGCGGGATCGCGGCGCGGTTCGGGCGCACGCCGCTCTCGGTCGTCGCCGTCCAGCGGAACGACGGCGCGGACGGCGGCGACGACGCCGTCGTCGACCTGACCGTCATCGGCGTGTCCGCGGACGTCCCCGCCGGGGTGTGGCGGTTTCGGCTCGGCGACGACGACGATCCCACGCAGCCGTTCGCGCGCGAGACTGCGGAAGGACGCGCCACGTTCGAGACCGCGCTGATCCGGCGCCGCGCGGGCGCCGACGACGTGATGCGAACGGGCCGCTTCGGCATCACGCGCTGGTATCCGACCACGCTCAAGCTCGCCCTCCGCGAGACGGCCCGCTGGCCCGCGACGCTGCTCGGCGCGCTCGCCGACGGCGCCGTGCCTGCCGGCGCGCCCGCTCGTGCAGCGCGCCGTACCGCGCCGGCTCGGGGTCGCCGGCGGCGTCCGGTTCGGTGCCGCGCTCGTCCGGCGGCTTGCCGCCGCCGCCGGCAGCGCGTTCCTCGGCATGGCGGAGTGGAACGTCGGGTTCGTCGAGGGCGGCGCGGCGCGGCTGCTGTCCGCGGAACCGCTGGACGTCCGTTGGCTGCCTGCTCCGAGCCGCAACACGTTCATCGCCGACCCGTTCATCGTCGAGCGCGACGGCGTGCGCGCGCTGTTCGTCGAGGCATTCGAGTACGGTCACGGTCGCGGCGTCATCGACGCGCTCGTGCTCGACGCCGCCGACAACGTCGTGCGGCGCGCGCGCGCGATCGACCAGCCGACGCACCTGAGCTACCCGTATCCGGTCGAGATCGACGGCGACCTCTACATCGTGCCGGAGAACTCGGAAGGCAACGAGGTCGCGCTGTACCGTTGCACGCGCTTCCCCGACCGGTGGGAGCGCGAGACGGCGCTGTTTCCGGCGTTCGACGGCGTCGACACGACGATCTTCCGCCACGACGAGCGCTGGTGGGCGTTCTGCACGCGGTACTCGCACGGCTCGACGCTCGCCCTGTACGCGTTCCATGCGGGCTCGCCGCGCGGCCCGTGGTCGGCGCACGCGCTCAACCCCATCGTGGTCGACGTCGCGAGCGCGCGCCCCGCGGGGCAGCCGTTCGTCGTCGACGGCGCGCTCTACCGGCCCGCGCAGGACTGCTCCGAGTCATACGGCGGCGGCCTCGTCATCGCACGCATCGACGAGCTCACGCCGACCTCGTATTGTGAAGAGATCGTTCAGCGCCACGCCGCGCGCCATCTCGGACGCTGGAGTGACGGGATTCACACCGTGAGCTTCGCCGGCGGCCGGATCGTGGTCGACGGCAAGCGCGTGTACAGCGATTTTCGCAAGATTCCAAGCACGGCACGGAAAATTCGGTCGCTTGCGCGGCGCGTGCTTGCGCGGCGCACCCCCACGAACGAAACGACGTTCGCTTAAGCGCGACTCCCATCGTCCGATAACAGGAAAGCAACGCTCGCCGTTGACGGTCCGTCGACGCGAGTGCAACAGGCGCGAAAAAGAATACGCTACACCCCCGTCATGCCGGCAAGCTCGCCGGAGGTGCAGCGTCTCGTCAGCAGCCTGACTCGGCGTACCGACTTTGGCGTAGTGTAACCCAAGTCACGCGTCGAGCGCAACCTGAAGTGGAGTTTCGCTCATGCGTGCGCGTACGGTCGCGTTCCGGGTATCGCTATTCCTTGCTGCGTTGACGCTCGCCGCGTGCGGCGGCAGGCGGCGGCGCTTCGACGCTGACGCCCACGCCGTCCTCGAACGGCAGCACGCCATCGTCGTCGTCCGGCCCGGTTCCGGTCGCGATCTCGGTGGCGATCCCGTCGGCGGCGGCGAGCTCCGGCGCGCGGCGCCGCGCTCTACGTCTCGCCGGGCACGAAATCCGCGACGGTGACGTACAACGGTTCCGCGCAGACGACGAACTGCACGACGTCGTGCTCGCTGACGCGTCAACGTCACGCCCGGGACGGTGACGTTCGCGATCGCGCTCTACGACGCACAGAACGGCACCGGTCACGTGCTTTCGAACGCGCAGACGACCGCGGCGATCGTTGCCGGCCAAAACAACGTGCTCAACGTCACGTTCGGCGGCGTCGTGTCGTCGGTCGCGATCGCGCTCGGAACGTCGAGCGTCAGCGCCGGCACGCCGGCAACGATCCCGGTGATCGTCGCGGCGAAGGACGCCGCGGGCTACACGATCGTCGGTTCCGACAACTACGCCGCGCCGATCGCGCTCGCCACGAGCGGCGGCTCGGCGTTCGCGCTCAGCACGGCCGTCGATCGCTTCGCCCTCGACGAGCGTCTCGCTCGCGTACAACGGGCAGAGCGTCTCGCAACCGGTCTCCGTCTCCGCGAGCGTGCCGGGTTCGGGCACCGCGAGCGCGACGATCGCGGTGCAGACGCCGCGCGGCGTCCGGAAGCGTTCCGAACCACGTGCAGACGTATTACTTCTTCGGGATCAACGGCGTCAACGCGTCGATCCCCGCGGCGTGGATGGCCGCGCATGCGGACTTCGTCGAGGACGACGGCGACCAAGTGCAGCACGCGACCGCGTTCAAGGCCGCGGGCGGCAAGTACGCCGTGTCCTACACCGACCCCGCGTACGTGCCGTACTGTTTCCCGCCGTTCACCCCGCCGGTGACGCCGTGCCGCGGTCAGGTCGGCAAGCTCGTCACCGATGAGACCGGATGGTTCCACGGCGCGGACGGCTCGCGCGTGCGCCGTTACGTCGACAGCAACTTCGGCTATCAGGAAGCGCTGAACCCCGCGTCGCCGGCCGCGCGCGCCGCGTACGCGCAGACGACGCAGGCGATCCTCGCGAACGGCCCGATCGATTTCTTCTTCGCGGACGACATGGGCGGCGTGTACATCGGCTCGGACGGAACGCAGATGTCCGGCTGGTTCTACGGCTTCAACGCACCCGCCGTCGAGATCACGACCGACGCGCAATTCATTCCCGCGAACGAAGCGATGCTCGCCGCGGCGGCGAAGCCGGTGATCGTCAACGGCGTCACGCCGTACACGCTGATGCCGTCCTACAACGGCGCGTGGCTGAGCGCGCCGAACGTGTCGGCGCAGAATTACGAAGGCTGCTACTCGGACGGGTCCGGCGTCGCGGGCGACAACGGCGGTCGCTGGGTCAACCAATCGAACAGCATCCTCGCGACGTTCACGCACCACGTCGACGCGATCTGCATGATGTACGCGACGCCCACGCCGGCGAACCGCATCTACGACATGGCGTCGTGGTGGATGACGTACGATCCGAAGCTCTCCGTCGCGGCGCCGTACACCTCGCAGCCGCTCTCGGACGGCTACACGGTCGTCCCGGAGTTCGACGTGGTGCCGACGCGGCCGCTGACGACGCGCGTCGACCGACATCTCGGTGCTGGAGGCGCCCGGCGGCGCGTACGTGCGCGAGTTCGCCGCATGCTATCAGTCCGGTTCGCCGATCGGGCCGTGCGCCGCCGTCGTGAACCCGCACGGCAACCCCGTCGCGATGCCCGCGCTGACCGGGCACTACTCGACGTCGCTCGCGGTCGACGACGTCAGCGAGTACTCGGGCGGCAAGGCGACGTGGACGCGGAACGGTTCCGTCGACGCTCGCGCCGCTGAGTGCGGCCGTTCTGCGCTGACGCTACGTAGCGAGGATCGCCGCGCTCGCGGGAGCGATCCTCGCCGGCACGCCTTCGACCCAGCTTGCGCGTCCGCCGTGCAGCACGTCGTCGGCGTTCAGCTGCAGCGACCGCGTGTACCGCGCGGAGAGCGACGGCAGCGCGACGTCGTGCGCCGTCGGGTTGACGACGGCCGCGCAGGCGCCGACGAGGCGTCCGTCCTCATAGCAGCCGCGGAACTCGCGCACGTACGCGCCTGAGGGCGAGCGCAGCTCGCGAACGTCGCGCACCGTCGCGCGCGGGTACGCCGGTGCGATCGTGTACTCGGGCAGCAGCGCGCTCTCGTTCGGAACGGGATCGATCGGCGCGGCGACCGACCATTGCGCGTCGTACGTGAGCCACCACGACGCGAGCGCGTACAGCCGCGCGTCGGGCTTCGGCGTGCCGAGCATGAAGCAGATCGCGTACTTGTGGAGCGCCGTGTTCGCGAGAAGGCTGTTCGACTCCATCACCCAGTCGCCGTGGCCTTCGCTCGTCACCGGACCGTTGCCGCGGCGGAAGCAGCCCTCGTGCGCCGCGCCCCACACGAACGCCGGCCGCAGGAACGCGCCGCCGTACGACGGCAGCCCGTCGGTCGGATCGTTGCCGTTGATGATCAGCGGCTTCGCGGCGAACGAGAGATACGCGATCCACTGATCGCGGAAGACGGTGTCGCTCGTGATCTCGACGCCCGCCGCGTTGAAGTCGTAGAACTCGGAGCTCGTCGGCGACATGTTGCCCGCGCGCAGCGGCCCGCCCGAGTCGTCGGCGTAGAACAGGTCGATCGGGCCGTTCCGCAGGATCGCCTCCGTCGTCTCGCGCCACGCCTTGCGTGCTGCGGGCGACTCCGGATTGATCGCCTGCTGGTAGCCGAACTGCGCGTCGACGAAGCGCCGCACGCGCGTGCCGTCGGGCCCGTGAAACCACGCGCCCTCGTCGTGGATCAGCTTGCCGACCTGCCCGCGGCATGTCTGCTGCGTTCCGCGGAACGGCGGGAAACAGTACGGCACGTACGCCGGATCGGTGTACGATACCGCGTACTTGCCGCCGGCGAGCTTGAACTTCGTCGCGTGCTCGACTTTGTCGCCGTCGTCCTCGACGAACTCCGCGTAACGCACCATGACGCCGGGCGCGACATCGGCGTCGACGCCGTTCAAGCCGTAGTAGTACCACGTCTTCACGCGCGGCGGACCTGCGAGCGGAACGGGCGGCGCGGGCGGCCCCGGCGTCGCGGCCGCGGCCGGCGTACCGAACGCGAACGGAAGCGCCGCGGACAAGCCGAAGCCCATGCCGTTGCCGAGCAGGGACGCAATCGCGACGGACGCAACGACGCCGAGCACGATGGCGGCGACGGCGATCAGCGAACGGCGACGGATCATCGCGTCACCCGTGTTCACCGCCGCCGCGGGCGTTGTCCTGGCCGCGACGCTCGCGATCGCGCTCCGGCTCGTGCTCGTCGCGGCGTACGCGCAGCACATCGGCGTCGGCCTGGCCAACGGCGATCAGTACATCGGCCCCGGGTTCGTGCGGTCGCTGCCGTACCCGGTGATCGACCCGTCGCTGGGGCCGCCGCGCTGGGTGCTCCTGGTGCTGATCGCGATCGGCGCGCTGCAGTCGGCGGTGCTCTACGCGCTCTACCGCGTGCTGCGCTCGCGCCCGATCGCGAACGCCGACCGGGTCGTGCTCGCGCTCGTCGCCGTCGCGATGGTCGCGATCGCGCTACGCTCGCCCGCGATGTCGAGCTTCGACTCGTACGCGTACTCGGGGTACGCGCAGTTGCACAGCTTGGCCGAGGCGTATACGCCGCCGCACGATACGCTGCCCGACGGCTTTCGCGCGGTCAATGCCGTGTGGGGGTCGCCGCTCGTACCGTGCTACTACGGTCCGCTGTGGTTCGGCATCTCGCGGCTCGTCGCGGGCGGCGCGGCGTCGCTCGGCAGCGCGATCTTCGCATTTCGCGTGCTCGAGCTGGTCGCGCTGATCGCGATCGTGGCGCTGCTCGCGCTGTGGACGCGCGACGCGCTGCTCGTCGCGCTCGTCGCCGTCAATCCGGGCATCTACGCCTTGTACGTCGCGAACGCGCACAACGATCTGCTCGCCGTCGCGTTCCTGCTCGGCGCGGTCGTCGCCGCGCGGCGGTTTCCGGCGCTCGCGCTCGCCGGCGTGCTCGCGGCGTCGCTCATCAAGATTCCGTTCGCGGCCTTCGCGCTGTACGTGTTCGCGCCCGTCGACGGGCGCGCGCGCCGCGTCGTCGTGGACCTTCGCGACGATCGCCGCGTGTGCCGCGCTGTCGGTTGCGCTCGGCGGCGTGCCGTACGTGCGCGACCTCTTCGCGCGACTCCACCAGACGACCAGCAGTACGGGCCTCATCTACGTCACCGCGAGCATCATCAAGCTCGGTCTCGCGGCCGTCGCCGCCGTCGCGCTGCTCGCGGCGCTGTGGCGCGCGCTCGGGTGGCGCACGGCCGGATGGTCGTTCGTGGCGCTCGGCTCGATCGTGTATCCGTGGTACCTCGCCTGGGCGCTGCCGTACGCCGCGCTCGTGCCGCGCGCGCTGCCGTTCTTTCTCGTGCCGCTGCCGTTCGTCGCCGCGCTGATGGACCCGGCGTTTCCGCATCTCGGCTTCGGCCAGCTCGCGATGCTGGGCATCGTGATCGTCGCGGCGTACGAGATGCTGCGGCGGCCGCCGCTCGCGGTCGAACGCGGTCGCTAGAGCGTGCGGCCCGGCCCGTAGACGACGTTCGCGACGGCCAGCTTGAGCTCGAAGAACTTCGGCCGCAGCTTCGCGATCGCCGTCGCCCGCAGTCCCGGATGCGTCAGGCGGAACTGCCGCACGACGTGCACGTCGCTCGCGTAGCGCGCCTTGTAGTCCTCGTCGCCGCGCATGAAGTCGAAGCGCCGGAAGCCGGACTCGATCGCGGTGCGGATCGCGCGTCCGACGATCCCTTTGCCGGGCGACAGCTTTCCGTACTCCTCGTCGAAGCCGATCATGTAGAGACCGAAGAACGAGCGCTCGCGGTCGACGAACGCGGTCGCGCCCGCGATCGGACGATCGCCGTCCCAGTACATGATCATCCGGGCGACGCCGAGATCGTATGCGTTGCGGAACATGCGGCCGTAGCGCCGCTGCGCGTTGCGCAGGTTCCCGCCCCAGCGCGCGTGGTTCACGCGCACCATCGCCTCGACATGCAGGTCGACGTCGGCGTCCGCCGGCTCCGAGATGCGGAAGTTCGGCAGAGCCTCCGCGAGACGGCGCTCGACGCGCAGCATGTTGACGCGCGTCTTCGCGGAGATGCGGTTCGTCACGTACTCGTCCCACGTGTCGGGGAGCTCGCACGAGAGGCACCGCGACTCTTCGGTCGACTCGAGCCGCAGGCCGCGCTCGACGAGCCGTTCCGCGAGCGCCTCGACGCGCGGGTCGCGGACGTCGTGAAAGTTGACGCCGTCGGCGGGCTCGCGCTTCAGCGCGCGCGCGAACGCATCGACGGCTTCGTGCTCGCGGCCCGGTAGCGCGACCATGCCCGTGTAGTCGGCGGTCGGGTTGCCGCCGAGGAAGAGCTCGCGGTCGACGATCGAGCCGTTGCGCGCGATCGGCAGGTACGCAAGCGTGTCCGCCCCCTCGCGCAGCGCGAGGATCGTCCAGCGGTGCCGCGCGATCGGCAAGTACGCGCGCAGCCAGCGCCACGTCGTGAAGACGCTCACGTGCGGATCGACTCGCTCGATCGCCTCCCATGCCGCGCGCTCCCGCTCGAACGCCTCGATCGTCGTCACGCGCTCGATGCGCGTGCGTGCCGCCCCGCCCGTCATATCCGTCGTCCCGGTCCGTACACGACGCGCGCCGCAGCACCTTTCAGCGTGCGGTACGCCGGGTTGATCGCGTCGAACAGCGACGAGCGCAGCCCGCCGCGCGCGACGCGATGGTGCGACGTCGTCCACGCGTCCGGCGCGTAGAGCGCCTTGTACGGTTCGTCGCCGCGCAGGAAGTCGAAGACGCGGTAGCCGTTCGCGATCGCGTCCCGAATCGCGAGGCCGGCCGCGCCTTTGCCGGGACTGTAGCGCGCGTACGCCTTGTCGTACGAGAGCTGGTAGAGGCTGTACGTACCGTGCACGCCGTCGACGAACGCCGTCGCGCCGGCGATCGGCTTCGCGCCGTCCCACATCACGATGATGCGCGCGCAGCCCGCATCGTACGCCGCGCGGTACAGCCGTCCGTACGTCGCGCGCGCACGCGTGAGGTTGCCGCCCCATCGCAGGTGACGGAGGTGCACCATCGCCTCGACGTGCGCATCGACATCGCCGTCCGCCGGCGAGCTGACGCGAAATCCCGCGACCTCGCGCTCGAGCCGCGGCACCGAGCGCGTCGTCGTCGCGCGCGTCCCCGGGCCGAGCGTCTTCGCGAAGGCATCCCACGTCGCGGGCAGGTCGACGCGCGGGCTGCGCGTCGTGCCCGTGAGCTCGACGCGCGCGACGTCGCCGCCGAGCGCGTCGAGCAGGCGCATGAACCGCGCGTCGACGACGTCGGGAAACCATGCGCGATCCCACCGCAGCGCGAGCATCGCCCGCGCGAAGGCGCGCGGTGCGTCGTGCTCGCGCTCGGCCCGGCACAGCATCCCCTGATAGTCGCCGAACGGCGTGCTCGCGAACGAGAGCTGCGAGGCGATCGGCACGAGCGGGCTCGGCACGGCCGACGTGCGCAGCGGCAGCGCGGCAACCAGCTCGTCGCCGTCGCGCAGCGCGAGCACCGTCCATCCGGCCGGCGCGGTCGACAGGTATGCGAAGAGCCACGACCACGACAGAAACACGTGCGAATGGCGATCGGCGCGGTACAGCCGCTCCCAGCGCTCGCGCTCCGCCTTGAATCCGTTCAGGCTGGTGATCGGCGAGTCCACGGTCGCTTCGATCATTCCCGCCCGTCGTACAAGTTCACGATCTGCGACGCCCACCGTTCGAGCGCGTCGTCGCCGGCCGGCCCGCCGGAGACCGCGCGGGGCGCGTCGAGCACCGAACGGATCGCCGCGGCGAGCGCGCCGGGGTCTTCGGCGCGCGCGAGGCTGACGCCGGCGTGCTCGTTCGCGAGCTCGGCGGCCCACGGCAGGTCGCCGGCGACGACCGGGATCCCGCACGCGAGCGCCTCGAGCGCGACGAACGGCATCCCCTCGCCCCGCGACGGCATGGCGACGGCATCGACCGCCCAGAGCACCTCGCGCACGTCGTCGGTGAACGGCACGGCGACGACGCGCCCGGCGCGGCGCAGCTCCGCGACGGTGGCGTCCGGCGCCGCGACCGCGACGACCGTCGTGGCGCCGAGGCGCGGAAGCGCGCCCGCCAGCACGTCGGCGCCCTTGATGCGCGGGTCGCGCCCGAAGAACGCGATGGCGGGGCCGTCGATCCCCAAGCGGGCCCGCGCGGCGGCGCGCGCCGCCGGACTCGGAGGGAAGAAGCGGGCGGAGTCGACCGCGTTCGGCACGACGACGACCTTGCGCGACGCCGCCCCGAGGGCGCGGGCGCCGTCCGCGATCGTGCGGCTGACGCAGACGAACCGCTCGACGCGCGCGCCGAGCAAGCCGAACTTCAGCGCGCCGGCGCGGCGTGACGCGCAGGACCCCGGCGTTCGGCTCGAAGGTGGAGTGCAGATGCCACAGCAGCCGCGCGCGCGACGGCCATGCCGCGAGCGTCACGGCGACCAGCCAGTCGTGGAAGTGCGCGTGCACGACGTCGCCGCGCAGGGCGGCGACGCGCCGGGCGGCCGTCCACGGCGCGTCGGGCACGACGTGGACGCCCGCGCCGATCGCCCGGAGGTCGTCGTGCCAGGCGGCGGCGCCGACGTCGGGCAGGACGACGTCGAGCGCGTCGCCGCGCGCGACGAGGCGCCGCGCCACGCGCTCGAGCGCGGGCACGAACCCGCCGCGCTGGATGCCGCCGTACGCGGCTGCCCACACGACTCGCATTCGTGGGAATAGTGCCCGCGAAAGCAAGGAGGCTCCCGGTGCGCGTCGCGCTGATCACGCAATTCTATCCGCCCGAGCCGCTCGCCGCGGCCAACCGCCTTTCGGCGATGGCGCGAGCGTTCGCCGACGCGGGCGACGACGTCCGCGTCTACACGGCGATGCCGTCGTTCCCGGACGGCGTCATCCCGCCGGCGTACCGCGGCAGCCGGCACCTCGTCGAGCACGACGGCGCGGTCATCGTCGAGCGCGTGTGGACGTACGCGTCCGCCGCCACGCCCGCGAACCGGATCCTGAACTGGCTGTCGGTCGCGGCCGGGATCGCGCGGCGCATCGTCGCCGTCCGCGAGCGGTACGACGCGATCGTCGTGTCGTCGCCGCCGATCACGCTCGCGCTGCCGGCGCTGCTCGCCGCGGCGGCGCATCGGGCGCCGCTGTTCGTCGACGTGCGCGACGTCTTCCCCGACGTCGCCGTGAAGATGGGCGCCTGGAAGGCGAGCTCGCCGGTCGCGCGGGCCGTCGGGCGCGTGGCGGACGCGCTCGTACGCGCGCGCCGCCATGGTGACCTCGGTGACGCAGCCGCAGTGCGACGAGATCGTGGCGCGCGGCGTCGATCCCGCCAAGGTCGTGCTCGCATCGAACGGCTTCGACCCGGTCGAGCCGGCGGCCGTGCCGCCGCTGGCGCCGCTGCCCGGCGTCCGCGACGTCGTCTACGTCGGCAACATGGGCCTCTCGATGGCGCTCGACGTCGTGATCGACGCGGCCGCGCGACTGCGCGACGATCCGACGATCCGCTTCGTGATGATCGGCGGCGGCTCGGCCGCGGCCGGGCTGCGCGCGCGCGTCGCGGCCGAGGGCCTCCCGAACGTCGCCTTCACCGGGCCGCTGCCGCGCCCGGATGCGGCCCGTGCGCTGGAGGACGCGGCCGCGACGGTCGTGCCGCTGGTCGCGACGATCACCGACACGCTGCCGACGAAGCTGTTCGACGCGATGATCGCCGGCACGCCGATCGTGCTGAGCGCGGGCGGCGAGGCGCGGCGCGTCGTCGAGCAGTCCGGCGCCGGCGTCGCGGTGCCGCCCGAGGACGCCGGCGCGCTCGCCGCGGCCGTCCGCGCGCTGTTGGCCGACCCCGAGCTGCAGGCGCGCTGCCGCGCCGCGGGCCCGCCGTTCGTGCGTGCGAACTACGAGCGCGCGGCGGTGATGAGGGGCTTCGTCGCGCGCGTGCGCGCGCTGACGTCGCGATAGAGCCGCGCGTAGCGGCGCGCCTGCGTCGAGACGTCGAACTCGTCGCTCGCGTACGCGCAGGCGGCGGCGGACCGTTCGCGCGCCGGGCCGGGATGCTCGACCGTCTCGCGCAGCGCGTCGGCCAGCGCGCGCGGCGAGAAGTCGCGCGCGATGGCGCCGAAGCGGCCGGCGCCGAGCATCGCGTCGGCGCCCGCCCACGGCGTCGTCACGACGGGCACCTGCTCCAGCATCGCCTCGATCATCGCGAGCGGCATCGCCTCGCGTTCGGAGCTGAGCAGCGCGACGTCGGCGCCCGCGAGCAGCTCGCGCGCGTCGGTGCGGAAGCCCAGGAAGCGGACGGAGTCGGCGACCCCGGCCGCGGCCGCGCGCGCGGAAAGGTCGGCGCGCAGCGGACCGTCGCCGACCAGCACGAGCCGCGCGCGCGAGCGCAGCGGCTCCGGCAGCGCCGCGACGGCGTCGATCGCGAGGTCGATGCGCTTCTGCGGGAAGAGGCGTGCCAGCACGACGATGCCGATCTCGTCGTCGCGCAGCCCCAGCGCCGCGCGCCCGCGCGCGCGGCGTTCGGCGGTGTGCTCGACCGGCGGGATTCCGTTCGGGATCACGGCGATCCGCTCGAGCGGGATCCGCTCGGCGCGCGCGAGCTCTTCGCGGCGCCGCGGCGTGAAGTCGACGAAGGCGGTCGTGCGCGGGTTCAGCAGCCGGTTCAGCGCCGTGAAGACGGCGCGCGGCTTCGGCGGCCGGAGGTCCGGATTGTGCTCGGTGTGCACGACGACCGGAACGCGGGCGAGGATGGCCGCGAGCCGGCCCCAGTACCGCCCGTGGTGGCCGTGCGTGTGCACCACGTCCGGACGCAGGTGCCGCAGGGCGCGCACCATGCGCATGAGGAAGCCGACGTCCTTGCGCCCGTTCCGATCGATCGCGACGACCGGTACGCCCGCGCGCTCGCGCGCCTCCGGGTGCTGCGAGCGGTTCACGGTCATCGCGACCAGCTCGACGTCCGGCTCGTGCGTGTGCTGCATCAGCAACGCGACGACGTTCTCCGCACCGTACAGACCAAGGTCCCCGCACACGTGAACGACGCGCATCCCTTGCCATCGTACCCCGTCGCCTTCCGCGCTCCCGGTTGCTTCGCTGGCTGCCGGGCAATCGCGTGCTGACGCACACCGCGACGCGCTCGTCCGCCGCCGCGCTGGCCGTCGTGCTTCTGGCCGCCGCCGTCATGGGCGCGTACCGCCTTCACCACGACGCGCGCATCTGGACCTCGGACTCCGCGATCTACCTGCGGATGACGCTGGAGGACCGCGGTCTCTCGCGCGAACGCGCGAAGACCGCGGCCGACGCGTTCATGCGCGACACGCCCGAAGGCCGCAATCCCGAGGCGGCCGGGTTCTACACGCCGCATCCGCCGGAGTACTACGCGGAGCAGTACGGTCTGTTCACGTCGCGTCCGCTCTACCCGCGGCTCGGCGCCGTGCTCTACGGGCGGTTCGGGCCGCGCGGCTTGCAAGTCATCAGCGCGGTCGCGTACGTCGCGGCGTCGGTGCTCGTGTGCGCCGTGCTGATGCTGTTCGTGCGGCCCTGGATCGCGGCGCTCGGCGCGCTCGCGTTCGCCACGGCCCCGCACGTGCTTTCGCTGGCGGCGCTGCCGCTGACGGACGAGCTGGCGCTGCTCTTCTGGGTCGCGGCGTTGGGCGCGCTGCTCTGGGACGTACGACGGCCGTCGCCGGCGGTGCTCGCCGGCGTCCTCGTCGCCTCGCTGCTGCTGACGTTCACGCGGCCGGCGGCGTATCTGCCCTTTGCCGCGGCGTGCGGCCTGACGCTGGCCGTGTGGCGCGAGCCCGCGCGACGCCGCGCCGCGCTCGCCGCCGTCGGGACGACCGCGCTCGCCGTCGTCGCCTTCCTCGCGTACTCCGCCGCGATGCACGGCCCGGGCCTCGCCACGCAGCTGCGGTGGCAGTACGCGTGGCAGCACGTCGTGCACGGGCCGTACGCGGACGGCTCGTTCGCGCACTGGTACCTGCTCGCCCTCGCCGCCGCGGCCGGCGTGCTGCTCACGGTGGGCGTCTACCGGTACGCCGCGCTGCTGCCCGTCGTGCTCGCGGCGTACGGCGCGACGGCCACGCGCCGCGACGATCTCGGCGTGCTGCTCGGCGCCGCCGCGGGCACCCTCGTCGCGATCGTCGCGAACCCGCTCGAAGTGAACCGGACCGTGCTGCTCCCGCTCACGCCGGTGCTGATCGTCTTCGCCACCATTGCACTCGGACGGCTGTTCGCCGTTAGCTCGGTCGCTGTTTCGGAGATGATGGAACGGCCATGAGGGACGCCATGCTCACGGTGGAGCACGTCGACAAGTCGTATCCGGACGCGCACGGATTCGGAGCGATGCTGCGCGGCTTCGCCGGCCAGCGGCCCCCGCGCCGCCAGGTGCTGTTCGACGTGAACGTGACGGTCGGGCGCGGGGAGCTCTTCGGGCTCCTCGGCCCGAACGGTGCCGGCAAGTCCACGCTCCTGAAGCTGCTCGCGACGCTCACCGTCCCCGACCGCGGGCGGATGACGATCGACGGCATCGACGTCGCGGCCGAGCCGCTCGAGGCGAAGCGCCGCATCGCGCTGTGCACGAGCGACGAGCGCTCGTTCTACTTCCGGCTCACCGCGCGGCAGAACCTGATGTTCTTCGGCGCGTTGATGGGGCTCAGCGGCGAGCGCCTCCGGCGCCGCATCGCCGAGTGCGTCGAGCGCGTCGATCTCACGTCGCACCTCGATCGCCGGCTCGGCGGCTTCTCGTCCGGGATGCGTGTGCGCCTGACCGTCGCCCGCGCGCTGCTCGCCGACCCGTCGATCATCTTCTTCGACGAGCCGACCCGCGCCGTCGATCCGGTGCACGCCGAAGACATCCGCCGGCTGATCCGGCGCGATCTGGTCGAGCAGGCCGGCAAGACCGTGATCCTCGCGACGAACCTGCTCGAGGAGGCGTGGGACGTATGCGACCGCGTGGCGATCGTCAACCGCGGACGCATCGTGTCGATGGGGCCGCCGCGCGAGCTCGGTACGGAGCTCGGCGCCGTCGCGCGCTACCGCATCACGCTCGACGACGTCGACGACGACCTGCTGGCGCGCACGCGGACGATCCCCGGCTTCCGCGACCTGCGCATCGAGCGGTCCGAGCGCGGCGTCGACCTGCACGTGGAGACGGACCCCCGCGAGGGCACCCTCGGAGCGCTGATGCGCGCCGTCTCGTGGTCCGGGACGCCGCTGCGCGACTTCCGTCCGATCGACCTCGAGGCGCTCGACGTCTTCAAGAGCGCGGTGGGCGATGGCGAACGCGGTTAGGCTCGCGCCGGCCTCGGTGCTCCCGAAGGTCGGGGCGATCTTCCGCCGCGACGCCATCGTCGCGATGTCGTATCCCGGCAACTTCGCGATCTCGTGGGCCTCGATCGTCGTCGAGGTCGTCGTGGCGTGGTACATCTCGCTGCTCGTCCACCCGTCGGCGCGCTTCGGTCCGGGCGGCCAGGTCACGTCGTACTTCCAGTACCTGGTGATCAACTTCGCGTTCGTGCGCTTCCAGACGGCCGCGCTGAACAGCTTCGCTGAGGCGATGCGCGACGGCCAGCTCACCGGAACCCTCGAAGTGGTCCTCGCGACCCCGACGACGATGCCGGCGCTCGTGCTCTCGTCCGGGGTCTGGTCGTTCACGTTGACCGCTCTCCAGACTGCGGCGTACCTGCTGATCGCTCTGGCGTTCGGACTCGATCTCTCGCACGCGAACGTCCTCACGGCGCTCGTGTTCCTGGCGCTGACCGTTCTGGCGGTCTCGCCCTTGGGCGTCCTGGCCGCGGCGCTGGCGATGGTCATCAAGAAGACGGGGCCCGTCGAATGGGTATCGACGTCGAGCGCGAGCCTCTTCGGCGGCGTCTGGGTGCCGCTGTCCGCGATGTCGTTGCCGCTGCAGCTCGTGGGCTGGTGCCTGCCGATCACGCACGCGCTCAACGGCTTTCGCGCGGCCGCCGCCGGCGTTCCGATCGGCGCCGTCGCGTACGACGCCGTGTGGCTCCTGGCCGCGACCGTCGTCCTCATGCCGATCTCGCTCTGGCTCTTCGTCCGGGCGGTGAACAAGGCGCGCGTCGACGGGACCCTTGCGATGTACTGACGGCCGGTTAGGCCCGTTAGGACCTTTATCCTAACGGACTGGGGCTGGGGGCACGCTGCGTCCGGCGAAGTGACGGGCAACACTCATGCAACTGCATAAGGAGATGAGTACCACGATGTGGATCGTACGCCCGGCCGCCGTCGCCGTCATGGTCGCTTTGACCGGACTCCCGGCACTGGCCCAACCGATCGAGATCGCGACGCTGGGTCGTGCACCCCTCATGGGGCAGAGCACGAACGCCGGCGAGCTTCGAGTACAACTTCAAGCACAACGAGACGCTCATGCGTCAGGCCGGGATGGACATCGGCTTGACGAACGAGCAGTACGAGCAGTTCCGTCTCGCGCTGGAAGTCGGCAAGCCGAATTGGGTCACGGTGCCTCGGCACCTCGACGCGATGACGTGGGCTTCCGACGGCCGCGTTCACGTGCTGCACGACGTGATCATCCCGGCGAACCAGAAGGGCGTCGAAATCGACCTGCACGCAGGGGACAAGATCATCGCGCTGTTCCTGCCGGCCAAGTGCGGCAACCTGTCGGTGATCCGCCGCACGGTGCCGCACGTCGCGACGCAGCAGATCCGCAACTTCCCGGTGCCGCACGTCGCCGCCGTCGCGCCGCCGCAATGCGGTCCGGGCATGTCCGGCACGTATCCGAACTGCACGTCCGTCGCCGCCGTTGCGCCGCAGCCGTCGCCGATCGTCGCCGCGGTCGCGCCCGCTCCGATCGTTCCGGTCGCTGCCGCGTCGCACGGGATCAGCCTGCTGCCTCTCGCCGCGGTGCTGCCCTTCCTGTTCCACTACGGCGGCTCGTCGCCCGGTGCACCGCACGGCCCCCGGAACGGGCACCGTCGTCGGACCACCGCCCTGTCCGTGATCTGATTCGAGGGGCGCGAGAGCCGCTCTGAACCCGAACGAAAGGATTCGTGAGGTGAGCATCGTTCCAAGGACGGCACAACGAACCGCGCGGCGTGCGTGCTCGCGCGGTTTTTTGTCCGCGCTGAATCCGGCCGGCGCCAAGGCGGCGATGCTGTATACTGGGCGCACGGGCAGGTGGAACGCGGACGCGGACGTCGACGTTTTCTCATCGACCGCATGGACGGTCGTCGCGCACAACGTGCAGGCGGCGACCGGACGCGCCGCTGCGATCCGGGAATACCTGCCGCCGCACGATCCCGGGGAAACGTCATGATTCCGCGCCGTACCGTCGTCCTGCTCCGCATTCTCGCCGTCGCGTTCGCACTCGTGTTGCCGCTGCTCGCGGCGCCCGCGCGCATTCGCGCGCAAGAGAAGCCCGTTCCGACGACGACCGAAGCGCCGGAGACGCCGCCGCCGGCAGCGGTGCCGACGGCGACGCCCGGCGCCGATGCGGGCGTCTCGGTGTCCAACTCGATCCATCCGGGCGACACGCTCGCGATCTCCGTGTACGGGGACACGACGCTGCCTGCGACCGCCGTCGTGCAGGCCGACGGCACGATTCAGTATCCGCTCGTCGGCCGCGTGTTCGTGGGCGGCATGAGCGCGGCGGAGGCGCGCGACGCGCTCGCGATCGCGCTCAAGAAGTTCTACAAGCATCCCGTCGTGTCGCTCGCGGTGCAGCAGACGGGGATGATCACCGTGACGGTGCTCGGCAACGTCAAGAACCCCGGCAAGTACCCGATGCGCAGCGGTTCGCGGCTGAGCGAT
Source organism: Vulcanimicrobiota bacterium (assembly GCA_963841685.1). Lineage (GTDB taxonomy): Bacteria > Vulcanimicrobiota > Vulcanimicrobiia > Vulcanimicrobiales > Vulcanimicrobiaceae > Vulcanimicrobium. The sequence goes on along the minus strand of CAWJDU010000001.1, from coordinate 24,950 downwards.
GCGGTTGCGGCGGCCGGGGGCGTGGGCACGATCGGCACGCAGCCGCCGATGGCGCGCGTCCAGCAGCTCGACGGTACGATGCAAACCGCCGACGTGACGAAGCTCATGCGCGAGGGCGACCCGGCGCAGAATCTGCCGCTCGAAGAAGGCGCGTACGTCTACATCACCGGCGGGGAGACGGTGCGCGTGCAGGTCTTGGGTGCGGTCTCGCGTCCCGGCAACGTCGAGGTGAGCGAGGGCGACCGTCTCGCGATCGCGCTGGCGCGCGCCGGCGCGGAGACGTCGACGCGTCCCGATCTGAGCCGCGTGTTCCTCACCCGCACCGACGCCGCGACCGGGAAGACGACCTCGTATCAGATCAACTTGCTGAACGCGCTCGAGAAAGGGCAGCAGCAGTACGACCCGATCTTGCAAAAGGACGACAAGATTTGGGTACCCGAGGCACGGCAGATCAGCTCCGGACTCGCCGCCGGTCTCGGTATACTCGGCCGGTTGCTGGGTTTCTAGGAAAGGACTCCGATGTACGAACCGCAGCGACTTCCCGGGGGTGGGATTCCACTCGCAACCCCCGTCCTCGGAATGTCGCGTCAGCCGGCGGGTGACGTCGATCCGGTCGTCATTTGGCACAGCTTTCCTCGGCACGCTATCGCGGCGCCGGCGCTTGTTCTTCGCGGTGTTCATGCGGCATCGTCGGCCTGGTCGCGATCATGACGCTCTTGACGCCGAAGCGCTACACGACCGAGACGAAGATGATCGCCGGCAACCCGGCGGGCGTCGCTGCGAACCAGCAGGCCGTGCAGACCGGCATCTCGTCGCTGAACGCGCTGCTGATTCCGAACACCGCGCAGTCGGCCGAGACGTACGCGGAGCTGATCGGCGAGACGCCCGTCGTGCAGCACGTCATCGATGACCTGGGCCTGAAGACGTCCGTGGGAGCGCTCAAGGGCGCGGTCCGCGTGAAACCCGTGACGAACACGAACATTCTCTCGCTGCAGGTGACGTGGAAGGACCCCGTCACCTCGGCGAAGATCGCGAACGACTTCGCGAACGTGTTCGTGATGCGCGAAGCCGATCTCGTCGCGACCTCGGCCACCGGCGCGCTCGACGTGCTCGCGCGCCAGCTGCCGGCGGCGGAGAAGAAGCTGCGCGACGCGGAGAACGCCGTCAGCAACTACGAGACGACGCACAACATCGCCGACATCACGACGCAGACGACGTCGCTCGTGAACTCCGCGAGCGCGATCGACGCGAAGATCAACTCCGTGCAGCTCGACAAGCAGCAGGCGGACGCGCAGATCTCGTCGCTCTCGGCGCAGCTCGGGCACACGACCTCGACGACGGGCGGCGGTTCGAGCACGGCGCAGAACCCCGTGATCCCGCAGCTGCGCGCGCAGCTCGCGCAGCTGCAAGTCGACCTCGGCTCGGCGGAGCAGCAGTACACGGACTCGCACCCGACGGTCATCAACCTGAAGACGCGCATCGCCGACGTCAAGCGGCAGCTCAAGGCCGCGCCGCCGACGGTCGTCTCGCAGACGAACACCGTCGTGAACCCGCTCTACCAGCAGCTGAGCCAGCAGCTCGCGTCGGCACGCGCGATGAGCCAAAGCGACAGCGCGCAGCTCTCGACGCTGGCGGCGCAGCGCAAGGCGATCAATCCGCAGTTGAACTCGCTGCCGGTCCAGTCCGCGACGCTGCTCTCGCTGCAGCGGCAAGAGAAGTTCGCCGAATCGATGTACAACGCGCTGCAGCAGAAGTACGACGACGCGACGATCGCGCGCAGCACCGGCATCAGCGACGTCACGATCACGGAGCCGGCGTCGGCGCAGCTCGCGACCAAGTCGCCGCGACTCGGCATGAACCTCATGATCGGCGCCGTCGTGGGCCTGCTGCTCGCGCTCGGCGTCGTGTTCCTCGTCGACTGGTTCGACGGACGCATCCGCGACGAGCGCGACGTCGAGGGCGAGCTCGGCCTCCCCGTGCTCGCATCGATCCCGGAGCTGCCCTCCGGCGACGGCGGCGCGGCGGTGCCCGCGAACGTGCGCACGGCCGCGATGGAGTCGTACTTCCAGCTCGTGCTCGCGATGCGCTACAGCTCGGACCGTCCGCTGCGCAGCGTGACGGTGACGAGCCCGCTGAAGGGCGACGGCAAATCGACGGTCGCGATGAACATCGCGGGCGCGTTCGGCGAGATCGCCGTCTCCAGCATCGAGCGCGAGGCGCGCATCCTCATCATCGACGCCGACATGCGGCGGCCCTCGCTGCACAAGAAGTTCGACGTATCGAACGCGTTCGGGCTGAGCGACATCCTGATCGGGCGCGCGACGCTCTCGCAGGCCGTCCAGCGCACGGACCGTCCGGGCGTCGACGTGCTCACGAGCGGCGGACACTCGCCGAACCCGATCAAGCTGCTGCAGTCGAGCCGCTTCGACGCGCTGCTGCGCGAGGCGCGGGAGCGCTACGCGACCGTCATCGTCGATGCGCCGGCGTTGGTGCCGGTGTTCGACGCGGCGATCCTCGCGAACAAGACGGACGGCACGGTGATGATCCTTTCGGCAGGACAGACCGATCGGCGCTCGACGCGGCGCGCGATCGCGCGGCTCGAGCAGGTCGGCGTCAACGAGCTGATCGGAACCGTCGTGAACCGTTCGCCGATGAGCGTGCAGGACTACGGCGACTACTTCGCCGCGGGCTCACCCGCGCTGCGCGAGCTACCGCCGAGCGCATAAAGCAAGAAGCCTCTCGCGCCTTGTCGGCAGCGTGCGTCGCGCGGGGTGCGTAGGTCACCGTGCGGGGCACTCTGAACGAGCGTGCGCAGGATGCGCGGAAGCGATGTGAAGACGTAGCGACCGGAGCGCCGGATGCGCGCAGGGAGCGGCCCCGCACGGTGACCTACGCACCCCGCGCGACGCCGCGTGCGAGCTACGCGCCTCGCCAGCCCAGCGCTTTCGCCGCGAGCTCGACGCGGTTGCGTGCGCGCGTCTTCAGCATCATGCGCTTGATGTGGTCGTGCGCGGTCGACTCGGCGATGTCGAGCGAGCTCGCGATCTGCGGCGTGCCGAAGCCCTTGAGAACGAGGGCGAGCACCTCGAGCTCGCGCGAGCTCATCGCGAACTTGTCGGCGGCGTGGCGCAGCGGGTTCCGCGACCGGAAACGCTCGACGAGCACGCCGATCTTCGGGCCTGCGGGGCCGGTGAGCGGCGCGATCCGCACGACCATGAACGGCAGCGGCACGACGGTTGCGTCGATCCATGTCGCCGGATCGTCGGTCCACGAGGCGGTCACCGAGCGCACCGCGCTCTCGACCACGGGCGGCAGCGCGTCGTCGGAGAGCTGGAGGATGATCTGCAGCACGTCGTTGGGATCGTCGTTCGGGATCCATTTCGACTCGATCGCGAAGCTGCGCGAGAGGACGAACTGCGCCGCTGAGGCGCGTTCCGCGGTGCGCTCCTGCGCGCTCTGCTCGCCTTCGAACGTCGAGAGCCGCCGCATCAGCTCCGAGCCGGAGCGCAGCGTCCCCTCGAGCAGCTTGCGCTCCTCGGGCACGAACGGGCGCGGCCGCGCCAGGATGGCGACGCCGAACATCGTGCGGTCGACGCCGTAGACGGCGACCAGGCCTCGCATGCCGTCGAGCGCGATCATCGCATCGGTCACCCGCGGGATCGGCGCCTCGGAGCGCGACTGGAGGAGGCGTTCGGCCTGGAGCCATTCGCTCTGGCGCAAGGCGTTGCCGGCCGTGTCCGACAGGACCATCTCGGTCTGCAGCCCGTTCTGATCGGACCGTGAGAACAGGACGTACGTGGCCTTGACCAGCGCGCGCAGCTCACCGACGAACGCCCGCGTGCGGTCGGCTTCGGGGACCGCAGTCAGCACCGCCGCTGCTGCCGATGTCCGTCGAGATGGCACGGTCCTTCTCGTATCCGTTTCCTCGCCCAAAGTCACGGCCCGGCCGTCAGGCAGGTCCCGGGACCCGAGAACCCCCAAATATGGGGAGTTCGTCCGGTCCTGTTTGAAGTCACACTAAGAAGGGCCTAGTACCACGGCCCTTCCCCAACGGACTGAGGAATACTGATGCTCGGATCGATCGCCGTCACCACTCCGTCTACCGCGGCCAAGCCGGTGCGCGTTCTGGTCGTGGAAGGCCAGGCGCTGTTCGGCAAAGCCCTGTGCCAGGTGCTCGCCGCTGACACGGACATCGACGTCGTCGGCGACGCCGACTCGATCGACAACGCGCCGCTGCGCCGCCTGCGCCCGGACTTGATCATTCTCGATCTCGACGGCCACCACATGGAGTTCGCGGAAGCGATGCGCACGTGCCGCGACGCGGCCCCGCAGGCGAAGGTCTGCGTGCTCTCGACGCACGTGCAGCCCGAGGTGATGCAGCGCTGCCTTTCGGCGGGCGCCGACGGCTACGTCGTCAAGGACATCTTGCCGGTCGAGCTGATCCGGGCGGTCAAGAGCGTCGCGGCCGGCCACAACTACGTCGATCCCCGCGTCGCGGGAGGCGTGCTCAAGCGGCGCTCGGCCGGCTTCGGGCGCAGCGCGCAGAACGAGCTCTCCGTGCGCGAGACGGAGATCATCCGGCTGATCGCGCGCGGCATGTCGAACAAGGAAATCAGCTCGAAGCTCCACCTCTCCGAGAAGACGGTCAAGAACCACATCAGCCGCATCTTCGCGAAGCTGAACATCACGGCACGCACGCAGGCGGCCGTTCACGCGATCAAGACCGGCTTGGCCTAGCGCGGTGTAGGACCCAAGCCCTCGTGTGAGAGGACCGTACTGCGCGGTACCTCAACAAGGTGGACTCGTACGTCGTGGAACCGCAGTCGCTCTTCGTGCCCTACCTGAGCGACGTTCTTGCGGGCGCGGACATGCGCGTCGTGCGCGTGGCGCCGACCCTCGACGTCGACGACATCCGGGCGAGCCATCCCGAAGCGCTCTTCGTCGACACCGACTTCCTCGATGTCGATCCGGCCGACGCCGTGAGCGCGATGCGCGAGGCGTTGCCGCGGGCGTTCATCTGCGCCTACACCGAGGGTGAGGGCGCACGTGCCGACCGCCTCAAGTTCGCGGGCGCCAACTGCGTGCTCTCGAAGCGCTCCGGCCCGAGCGAGGTCGCCGACGCGCTGCGACGCGCGCGGCGCGTCGCAGCTACGGCCGAGGTCGCCGACTAGCGGGCTACTGCAGCATCCACGACTCCGCGCTTCGCCGCTTGCGCCCGCCGACGTAGAGATACCGTCCGTTGCGCACGATCCGCGGCGGCGGCGTCAGGATCGTGTCGTCGCGTTCGAGCTCGAAGATGAGCTCGCCGCACGCGAAGCGCAGCATCCGGCCCCGCCCGGTGAGCGCCACCTCCCGATGCGTCGCGTTTGCGATGGCGTCGAGCGGCGTGAGCCGCTGCGCCGACCAGCCCCCGTGCTGTTCGGGCGGGACGAGCGCCCACCCGTGCATCGACGCGAGACTGTAGTACGAGCGGAGCACGCCGGTCACGCGCACCTCGCCGCCCGTTGCCACCGTGCGGACCGTCAGCACGCACGGCTTTTCCGCCCACTCGTAGAGTTGGCGAAGAAAAACTCCCACCCGCAACACACCCCTACCTTTTCTCCTGGATGAGCGCAGAGTTGTACGCCGGTCGGTACCCTTGTCTCCTTGCGCGGATTCCCCAGATCTTGCGAGACGGTCGCGAGTACGCAGACGGCGAAACGATGACGCTCATGGCGGAGACGGACGAGCTGCGCGAGGCGCTCGAGCAGTGGTTCGGTTTTCCGACGTTCCGTCCGTCGCAAGAGCCGATCGTGCGCGACGTTCTCGACGGCCGCGACGTGTTCGCGCTGTTGCCCACGGGCGGTGGGAAATCGCTGTGCTATCAGCTGCCCGCCGTGCTGACGCCGGGCGTCACCGTCGTCATCTCGCCGTTGATCGCGCTGATGAAAGATCAGGTCGATGCGCTCGACACGGCCGGCATTCCGGCGACGGCGCTGAACTCGTCGCTCGAGTGGCGCGAGCTGCGGCGGCGCATCGACGGGCTCGAACGCGGCGCGTACAAGCTGCTGTACGTGGCGCCCGAACGGCTGTCGATGCCGGGCTTCGCATCCGAGCTCGAACGCTGGGGCGTCGCACGCTTCGTCGTCGACGAAGCCCACTGCATCAGCGAGTGGGGTCACGACTTCCGCCCGGAGTACCGGCGCATCGCGCTGCTGCGCGAGCGCTTCGCCGACGTGCCGTTCTGCGCGTTCACCGCGACCGCGACCGCGCGCGTGCGCGACGACGTCGTCGCGCAGCTCGGATTGCGGCGGCCCGCGGTGCACGTCGCGTCGTTCGACCGTCCGAACCTCGTGTACCGCGTGATCCACGCACCGCGCACGGTGAACTCGCTCGTCGCGTGGCTGCGCGCGCGTCCCGACGACGACGCGGGCATCATCTACGCGGGCAGCCGTGCCAACGCCGACAAGCTCGCCGAGGCGCTCGTCGACGCGGGAATCGCCGCGCGCGCCTACCACGCCGGCCTGGACGCGGCGACGCGCGCGCAGCGCCAGGAAGCGTTCATCCGCGATGACGTGCGTGTGATGTGCGCGACGATCGCGTTCGGGATGGGCATCGACAAGTCGAACGTGCGGTTCGTCGTGCACTGGGACGTGCCGCGCAGCCTCGAGAGCTACTATCAGGAGACGGGCCGCGCCGGACGCGACGGCCTGCCCGCGGACTGCACGTGGTTCTTCGCATACGGCGACATCGCGCGCGCGGAGCGGTTCGTCGCCGAGAAGCCCGAGTCCGAAGCGCGCGCCGTGCGCGATCAGCTCGAGCGCGTGAAGCGCTACGCGTACTCGAACGCGTGTCGCCGGCGGGAGCTGCTCGCATACCTCGGCGAGACGTATCCGCACGCGCGCTGCGACGCCTGTGACAGCTGTCTCGAGCCGCGCGCGCCGGTCGACGTGACGACGGACGCGCAGAAGCTGCTCTCATGCGTCTACCGCCTGTCGGCGAGCGGGTCGGCGGGCGGGTTCGGTATCGCGCACGTCGTCGACGTGCTGCTCGGCGCGCGGACGGACAAGATCGACCGCTGGTATCACGACCGTCTGTCGACGTACGGCATCGGGAAGGACCGTGACCGCAGGACGTGGCGGCATCTCTCCGACGAGCTGCTGCGTCTCGGGCTCATCGCGCAGGACGCCGCCCGATTCGGCGTCGTCACGCTGACGGACGCCGGAACACGCGTGCTCGCGCAGCGCACGCCGGTCGTGATCCGCGCGGCCGTCGCGCCCGGGCGCGGACGGCGCGCGCGCGTCGCAACGGGCGGTGTCGGGGACGACTACGATCGCGACGTGTTCGCCGCGCTGCGCGACCTGCGGCGCACGATCGCAGCCGAGCGTGACGTCCCGCCGTACGTCGTCTTCAGCGACGCGGTCCTGCGCTCGATGGCGCGCGAGCTGCCGCGAACCGCCGGCCAGCTGCGCGGCATCAGCGGCGTCGGCGAGAAGAAGCTCGCCGATTTCGGTGCGCGCTTTCTCGCGGCGATCGCCGAATCGTCCGCGCAGCGCGCGGGCGGAGCGGGTTAAGCGCGGGCTAAACGGACGGCGTTCCCAGCCGGAGCACAGCGCGCCATGACAGGATTTCGCACGAATATGAGCAGGGCATTCCGCGGGATTGCGCTCGCTCTGGTGCTGTGTGCAGGGATGTTCACTTTGCGTGCGCCCGCCGCTGCGCAGAGCTCGAGCGATACCGGCATCATCCAGATCACCGTGAAGGACGCGGCGCAGCACGAACCGCTCGCGGACGTGCGCGTCTTCCTCATGGGGCCCACCGTCGCGAGCGCGCTCACGACGAAGAGCGGCATCGTCAAGTACACCGATGTTCCGAGCGGCATCTACCGCGTCCGCGTCAGCAAGCGCGGCTTCACGGGACTGACGTCGGCGGCGTTCGAGGTGCTCGGCGACAAACAGGTGGCCGTCGACGTCGACCTCGGGACGCAGAAGCCGAGCACGCAGACGCCCGCGACCGCGACGGCGAGCACCGATGCATCCGGCCTGAAGATCATCGGCTCGGTGAAGGCGCGCGTGACGGTATCGACGACCGACGTCGACGAGAACAGCGCCGTGCGCCGCATCTCCGATTCCCTCACGGACGCGCTCTCGACGATCGGCGGCGTCGACGTGACGCAGGACTCGAACGACCCGAACGCGCCGCAGACGATCTCGCTGCGCGGTCACGACGAGTCGCAGACGGCGATCACGCTGGACGGCATTCCGCTCGGCGCCCCCGGCAGCGCGGTGAACCTGCGCTCGATCAACACGGACCTGTTCACGGGCGCCGGCGTCAACTTCGGTGCGCAGGCAGGCGCGCTGGGCGGCTCGGTCAACTTCCGCACGCTGCAGCCCACGCAGACGTGGCAGTCGCGCCTCGCGATGTCGTACGGGTCGTTCGACCGCTACAACTATCAGATCGGCGAGACCGGATCGATCGGCAAGCTCGGCATCGCCGTGTTGACGACGAAGCGCGCCGGCAACAGCCCGCTGACGTTTCAGGACTATCTCGACTCGAGCGGCCTCGACTACGAGCACGGCGGCGAGAACGCGAACATCGGCGACTACGTGAAGCTGCGCTACGGGCTCACCGACAAGACGACGTTGATGTTCACCGCGCTGCAGAACAATCAGTCGAATTCGTCGCTCTGCACGTCGTGGGTCACGCCGCTTCCGTGCGGCATCGGGCCCGGCAACGGCAACGCCGGGAAGTTTCAGTTCGCGTACGGCACCGTGCAGACGCTGATCGGCGACACCGCCGTGAGCCTCACGTCGTACGTCAACAACAACTACTCGCTGACCAGCGACCTGAACCGCTCCATCGAGAACACGTGTCCCGGCGCTCCGGCCGGCTGCGTCGTCGGACCGATGCTCAGCCCGTTCTCCTCGCAGAACGACTCGTTCGCGCGCGGCATCGCGGGCAGCGCGACGATCACCAAGGACCGGCACACGATCACGCTCTCCGGCTCGACGTACGCCGCGACCACGACGTTCACGCCGCTGACCGGCGGCGAAGGGTTCGTCCTTCCGTCGAGCGTCGGCACCGCGTCGCGCCAGGTGCAGATCTCCGATCAGTTCAAGGTCAACGACAAGCTCGCCGTCGGTCCGAACGCGTCGTACGCGGGCACGACCGGTGCGGGGTCGTCGATCCTCGCGGGCTTCAGCGCGAACTGGCGTCCCCAGGCGGCGGACACGTACAACGCATCGCTCGCGTTCGGCAGCTCGCAGCCCGGCAACGGATTGATCCGCACGTACAGCGACCCGCAGTCGGCGCGCGTGAACTGCTTCGCGGACACCGCGCAGGTGAGCGGTCCCGGGCAGCTCCCGCAGCGGCAGTCGGCGGCGAGCTACGATCTGTCGTGGATCCACCAATGGGCGCACGGACAGTTCTCGCTCGCCACGTATCGTCAGATACAAGGAAACCAGCTCATCAACGCGACGCTCACGGGCGACAGCCTCGGCCTCGACCCGAGCAGTCCGTTCTACGGGGCGGTCACCGGCTATTACGACGACGTCTGCGGAACGTCGGAAGTGCCGAACCTGTACGTCTCGCAGTCCGATCGACGGAACGACGCGGCATCTATCAAGGCTTCACCGCGCAAGCGAACATCGGCATCGGCAAGAACGTCGTCGTCATCCCGTCGTACACGACGAGCGGCGCCAGCGTCATCGCGGCGAACCCCGCGTTCGTCGGTCTCGACAGCACGCTGATCCTCGGTGCGCAGCTCCCCGGCCGGCCGATCCACACCGCGAATCTGACGGTCGACGGCTTCGAGCCGCACAGCGGCATGGAGTTTCTGCTCAACGCGCACTACGTCGGCGCGAACAACAACCAGTACATCGATCCGTACGTGCTCGTGAACGCAGGCCTGTCGCATCAGGCCGGTCTGGGGCGCATCACGGTGTTCGCCTCGAACCTGTTCAACACCGAATCCGCGGACTTTTCGACGCTGCGATGGTCGGTGCCGATCCCGCTGAGCGGCGGCGGCTATCTGCTGACCGCCGCGCGTCCGAACGCGCCGCGGTCGTTCACGGTGACGTACTCGTTCAACACCGGCGCGCGTCCGGGCGCCGGGTTCTCGCGCGGCGCGGCGGGCGCGCGCGGCGCGCAAACCGTCGCGTCGGCCGGCGCAACGCCTGCACCGCGCGGCGGGCTGTTCAACTTCGGCCGGCTGACGTTCACGCCGCCCCCGCCGGGCGTCGATCCGCTCTCGATCGCCGGCGACCGCGCGGAGTGCACCGCCGACCTGCGGCCCGAGGCGGCAAAGGTGCTCGCGGCGCTCGGCGTCGCCGTCAAGGACTACGCTGCGGGAGCGGCGCTCCCGGCGGTGGACGGCCTGACGTTGACGCCGCACGGCGAGCCGTCCGGCACCTGGTACGTGGGCATCGGCCCGAGCATCCCGCAAAGCGTGCTCGACAAGATGCGCGAGGAGCGGCAGCAGCGGAACGGCGGCGTCGCGGGTCCCCGTGGCGGGCGCCGCGGCGTGGGCGGTGAGCCCGGCGGTCCGGGCACGGGCGGTCCGCCGCCGTTCCAAGAGCAGGTCACGGCGGCGTCGCCGGAAAGCGCGCAGCGCACCTTCACGCCGCCGCCCGAGCTCATCGCGGCGCTCGAGCCGCTGCGCGCGGTGGTCTCGTGCTCGTACGGCAGCGTGCTTACGACCGCGGACGCCAAGGCGAAAGGCTTCGACATCGAGACGCCCGGCGCGCGCCTCGCGCGAGCGGCCGGCGCATCGCCGCCGCCGTCGCCCGCAGCCTCGCCGCGGCCCGGCGCGAGCCCGCCGCCGAACCGTCGCGGGCCGATTGCGAACGCGATGTACTACGCGCCGGGCATCGGGCTCTTCGTCGTGCGGCCTCCCGACCTCGGGACCGGCGGCGGCAGCGTCGGCGGCGCGGCGGGCGCACACCCCACGCCGAGTCCGTCGCCGTCGCCGGCGTCCTCGCCCGCAAGCGACGCGGGCAGCGGCGTCAAACCATAGTGATCATGGCATCCCCACGGGTCGTCGTCATCGACGACGAGCGCCACATGCGCGAGCTGCTCGAGCTCGGCCTCGGCGAGGACGGCTTCGACGTGAAGAGCGCGCCCGACGGGCGCACGGGGCTGCAGCTCGTGCGCGACTGGCGCCCCGACGCCATCGTGCTCGACGTGATGATGCCGTTCGTCGACGGGCTCGAGCTGCTCCCGATGCTGCGGCGGATCACCGAGGCGCCGATCCTCATGCTCAGCGCGAAAGCCGACACCGACGATCGCATCAGCGGGTTGCGGCGCGGCGCGGACGATTACATTCCGAAGCCGTTCGAGATGTCCGAGCTCGCGGCGCGGCTGCACTCGGCGCTGCGGCGCCCGCGGCTCGAACAGCCCGCGATCGTGGCGTACGCGGATCTGACCATCGACCTCGACCGGCGCGACGTCAAGCGCGGCGACCACCGCATCGAGCTCTCGGCGCGCGAGTACGCGCTGCTGCTGACGTTCGTGCGCAATCCCGGAGCGCGTGTTCACGCGCGATCAGCTGCTCGACCTCGTGTGGGGCACCGACCGCGACGTTGGACCCGGCGCGGTGGAGACGTACGTCTCGTATCTGCGCGCAAAGATCGACGCGGGCTTCGAACCGAAGCTCATCCGCACGATACGCGGCGCGGGCTACGCGCTGCGGGCGCACTGACGTGATGATGTTCGGGTCGTTCGCCCGACGGCTGACGAGTTGGTACGTGGCCGGCGCGGTGATCCTCGTGTTCGCGGTGACGGGCGCGTTCGCGCTCGTCGGCATGATCGCGTACGTCCACGTGATCCAGACCACCGTCGATGCGGACGCGCGCGAGGCGCAAGCCTTCGGCGTGCGCGCCGTCGCGCGACACGAGTCGTTCATCGCGGCGGCGACGGAGATCGAGGCGCGTCTCGCGCGTCCGGGCATCCGCATGGCGGCGACGATGCGGCCGCCGCACGACCGTGGCCGGCGGCGTGTCGGTCCTCGTTCCGTCAGCGTCCCGCTGCTGCTGCGCATGGCGCCGTCGCATACCACCGGCGCGGTCGGCCCGTTCGCCGGACACGGCCCGCCGCCGGCGGTCGTCGACGGAAAGCCGGTCCACCTTGCCGCCGGGACAGCCGATCAACAGCGGCGGCAGCAACATCGGCTTCGCGCTCGGGACGGCCTTCGGCGCGCACCTGCAGCGCGTCGACATCGGCGAAGGCGATCTGCGCATCTTCCCGGACGCGGACGCCACGCAGCGCGTCGCGCTGCTGATGCTCTCCGGGATGCTGGTCGTCAGCGCCGCCGCCGGCGTGCTCGCATGGCTCATCGGCCGGTACGTCACCTCGCAGGTGCTCCAGCCGCTCGTCGAGGTGACGCACGCGCTGCAGCGGTTCGCGACGCGCGACTTCACGCCGCAGCCGATCGCCGTAGCGGGCAAGAGCGAGTTCGACGCGATCGCCGTCGCCTACAACGCCGCCGCCGCGCAGGTCGCGGCGGCGTTCGCCGAGCGCTCGCAGGCGGAGAACCAGATGCGTCAGTTCGTCGCCGATGCCGGCCACGAGCTGCGCACCCCGCTCACGATCGTGCTCGGATACATCGACCTGCTGCGCCGCAAGGCCGACGGCGGCGACGAGCGCTCGAAGCGAATCTTCACGTCGATCGCGACCGAAGGCAGCCGCATGCGCACGCTGATCGACAACCTCGTGCTGCTCGCGCGCATGGAAGGCGACGACGTGCGCCCGCCGGAGCCTTTCGAGCTCTGGCCGCTGCTGGAGCAGATCGTCGAAGGCCGACGGCTGATCCACCCGGAGGCTCAACTGCAGCTCGAGCGCAGCGTCGATGCGAACGTCATCGCGAACGAGACCGAGATTCACGAAGCCATCGCGAACGTCGTCGACAACGCGATCAAATACGCGCCGGGCGCGCCGATCCGCATCGTCGCGAACGCGGCGGACGGCGGCGTCGCGGTGAGCGTGATCGATCGCGGCCCCGGCGTGCACCCGGACGACCGCGCCGGCATCTTCGACCGCTTCTATCGGGGCGCGACGCGGGGCGACGTCGAGGGCTCGGGCCTCGGGCTCGCGATCGCGAAGCGCGCCGTCGAGCGCGCCGGCGGAACGCTCGTTCTCGCGGAGACGCGGACCCGGCGGCACGACGTTCACCATCCGCCTGCGCGCGGATCGCGTGCGCCCGCGCGAAGCGGCCGCCGCGCACGCGTAGCGCCTGCGCAGCACACCGGCCGAGCGGGTCCTCTCAACGTAAGGAACGCCGGCCGGCGGGCACGTTCGTGCGCATGAGCGATCTCGGTACGAACGCCGATCAATCGGTCCGGTACGACTCGGGCAGCGACCCGCGTGTCGAGCGCGTCGACACGGTCGAGACGCTCGAGAACGAACGTCACTCGATCCCGACGTACGTCAGCGACATGCTCGCGCTCGAGCAGCACATCGCGCAGCCGCTCAAGCGTCAGATCAGCATGCCCGAGTCGGCGAACTACGGCGCGGCGGCCGCGCTGTTCGCTGCGCTGCACACGACGAACGCATCGCACGTCGCCGCGCTCGAGCAATGTCTGGCGCGGCTCGGCGGGCACGAAGCGGCGGGCATCAAGTCCGCGTGGAGCACGCTGCTCGGCGCGAGCGCGGCGGCGATCGACAGCATGCGCAAGACGAAAGTCTCGAAGAGCCTGCGCGACGACTACACCGCGCTGAACCTCGCCGCGATCAGCTACACGATGCTGCATGCGACGGCGGTCGGTCTCGGCGAGACGGCCGTGGCCGAGCTCGCGCGGGCGCATTTGAGCGACTACGCTCGGCTCGTGATGGAAATCGCGCAAGCCGTCCCCGACGTCGTGCTGCAAGAGCTGCGCGACGACGGCGAACCCGTCGCGACGGCGGCGGCCGAGCTGATCCGGCAACAGATGAACGCCATCTGGAAGAGCCAGGCCGACGTCACGGCTTAGGCGCTCCCTGGCGGCGCTGCACCATCTCGCGCATGCGCGGGTGGTCGCGATCCTGCGCCTGCATCCACTCCTCGAGGTCGGGCACCGTCGCGCCGGTGCGGAAGCGCCAGTAGTACGTGTTGAGGTCGCCCATGAACGCGAAGCGTTTCCTCGCGTCCTTCCGGGCGGCGTCGTAGTCCGCGAACGACGCCTGGTACGCGGCGATCGAGCCGAACTCGCGCTCGAGCGCGAGCAGCGTGCGCGCGTTCGCGATCGTGCCCTCGATCTTCGACCGCGAATGGATGACGCCGTCGGCGTGCATCAGCCGGTCGGTTTCGAACTCGCCGTACGACGCGACGGCCGCGACGTCGAAGCCATCGAACGCCGTGACGTAGCTCTCCCAGCGCGCGTCGATGAACGCCCACGACATCCCGGCCTGCATCACCGCGCGCGTGATGATCGCGAGGTGATCGCGCAGCGTCGCGTTCGCGACGACCTTCGGAATGCGATCGGGCGGCGTCGCCGCCCTCGGTTTTTTCGCGGTCTTCTTCGCGGTCACGGCGGGATGCGGTTCGCGCACGCCGTGGCTCATTCCGGCGCTGCGGCAGGTCCACGCCGGCGCGGCGCGTGAGACCGTACGGGTGTCGAAGACCGCGGTGCTGGTCGCGGCGATCCTCGGGTCGGCGATGGCGTTCATCGACGCGACCGCCGTCAACGTCGCGCTGCCCGTCATGCAGCGCGATCTCTCCGCCGATGCCGCGCAGATGCAGTGGGTCATCGAGGCGTACTCGCTGTTCCTGTCGGCGCTGATCCTGCTCGGCGGATCGCTCGGCGATCTGTACGGCCGCCGCCGGATGTTCCTCATCGGCATCGCGATCTTCGCGCTCGCGTCCGCCGGGTGCGCGGTCGCCGCCGACGTGCGGTGGCTGATCGGCGCGCGCTGCGTGCAAGGCATCGGCGCGGCGTGCGCGGTGCCGGAATCGCTCGCGCTGCTCAGCGCGACGTACGCCGGCGCGGAGCGCGGGCGCGCGATCGGCACGTGGTCCGGCTTCGCGTCGATGGCGGGCGCGATCGGCCCGGTGCTCGGCGGCGCGCTCGCGCAGCACGCTGTCGTGGCGGTGGGTGTTCGTGATCAACGTCCCGATCGCGATCGCCGTCGTCGCGATCGCGCTGCGCGGCGTGCCGGAGAGCCGCGACGATGACGCCGTGCAGCGGCTCGACGTCCCCGGCGCGATCCTCGCGACCCTCGGCCTCGGCGCGTTGACGTTCGGTTTGATCGGCGCGCAGGCGCGGACATCGCCGCTCGCGGGAGGCGTGATCCTCGGCGGCGTCGTCATCCTGATCGCGTTCGTCGCCGTCGAGCGCCGCGGTCGCGCGCCGATGCTGCCGCTCGATCTGTTTCGTTCGCGCGCGTTCTCGGGCGCGAACGTCTACACGCTGCTGCTGTACGCGGCGCTCGGCGGCAGCCTGTACTTCTTGCCCTACCTGCTCGTCGACATCCAGCACTACACGCCGACGGCCGCCGGCGCCGCCGGGCTGCCGTTCGTGGTGCTGATGTTCGCCTTGTCGCGGTGGTCCGGCGGGCTGGTCGCGCGCATCGGCGCGCGCATGCCGCTGGTCGTCGGCGCGCTGCTCGCGGCGACCGCGTTCCTCGCGTACGCCCGGCCTGGGCTCGACGAATCGTATTGGACGTCGTACTTTCCGGCGGCGGTGCTCCTCGGGCTCGGCGGTGCGTGCTTCGTCGCTCCGCTGACGACGACGGTGTTCGAAGCGGTCGACACCGAGCAGAGCGGCGATCGCGTCCGGCGTCAACAACGCCGTCGCACGCGTCGCGGGCCTGATCGCGATCGCCGGCGCTCGGCATCGTGCTCGCGAGCGTCTTCGATGCGGGTTCGACGCGCGCATCGCCGGCCGGCACGTCAGCGCGCGGACGGCGCGCGATCGCGCACGACGACCGCGCGCGACTCTACGCCGGGCACGGTCCCGCACGACGTGCCGGCGCGCGACCGCAACGCGGTCGCCGCGGCCGTGCGCGACGGCTATCTCGCCGGGATTCCGCGGCGTGATGATCGCGTCCGCGCTGCTGTGCATCGCGGCGGCTGCCGTTGCGCTGCGTTGGATTCCGGCGCGCGTCGGCTCGGCGGCGACGGCGACGATGACGCGTCGCGCTTCGACGGGCTCAGCGTGAGCGCGTCTCCCGTCGACGGCCCTCGAGGGTTCAGTCGCGGCGGAAGCTGCGCCCGTCGTAGAGGTCGTTGTCGGACGCGATGAGCGCGTCGGCGAACGAGACGCCGTCGCCGAACGCCGCGATGCCCCACGAGATGCGCGCGGGCGTCATCGAGATCTTCGGCGAGCACGGCGAGATCGCGCGCTGCGGTTTCCAGCATGTCGCGCACGGCGTCGGGATCGACGCGGTCCCAGATGCCGGCGAACTCGTCGCCGCCGATCCGGTAGATCTCGCCCTGCGCCCGCTCCGCTTGCGCAGACAGCGCGCGGTCATCTCCAGCGACGCGTCGCCCGCCGCGTGACCGAACCGGTCGTTGATCGCCTTCAGGCCGTCGAGATCGATCATCGCGACCGTGCCGATGCGCGGCGGCGTGACGATCGCTTCGAGGAATGCGGCGCGGTTCGGCACGTTGCAGAGCGCGTCGGTATACGCCAGCGCGTGGAGCTTCGCGCTGCGCCTCGCGCAGCTCGGTGTTGCGTGCGTTCCAGCTCGACGCGCGTGACGTCCGTCGTCGCGACGACGATCGCGACGCCGAGCGTGATGTCGAGCACCGCCGTGGCGTAGCTCTCGAGACCGAGGTACGTCGCCGGGAAGACGACGCCCGCCGCGCCGAGCAGCGGGACGTGGACGTAGTCGAGCGCAAGCGCGGCGAGCGCGACGATGAGCAGCCGCGCGCCGAGACCCGTCGCCCGGCCGCGGATCAGCTCGACGACGGCGGTGCCGAGCAGCAGGGCGAAGCAGGCCGCGTGGATGCGGTAGACGTCGAGAAAGTCGTCCATGCGAAGGGCGGCGAGCGCGGTCACCACGACGGCCGCGCCGACAGCCGCCGAGCAGCCATGGCGCCAGCGGACGCGCGCCGCGCGCCGCGCGCGCCGCGGCGACGAACGCCGACGGCCGCGAGGTCTTCGAGCGCCGCGTACGCGATCGTCGCGCCGGGCAGCTTCGGGATCACGCCCGCGTCCCGGCCGACCGCCGCGATCGCCAGCACGAGCAGGGCGGCGCGCGTTGGCGGCGAGCCCGACCGTCCAGCCGTCGACCGGCCGGCGGCCGAGCGACGCTCGCACGAGCACCGCGAGCGCCGCCAGCAGCAGCAGCACGCCCAGCTGAAAGATCATGGAAAGATAGCCGACGAGATGCACGGCCAACGGAGCCATCAGCTCGGATATCGGGAAAAACGCCGAACCGTCATCGAGTCGCGTGATCGCGGTACATATGGCTGCGATGGCCGCTCCCGAAGATGCGCCGCAGCGCGCCCGCCGACGACGAGCCCACGCCGCGCCGCGTGTTTCTGCGTGCCGCAGCGCAAGCGCCGGATCGACGCGGTCGCCCGGGCGCGCGACGCGCTGTGCCGCGGTCGCCTGCGCGCGATCGCGGCCTTCAGCGTCAAGACGAATCCCGGCGAGACGCTGATCGCGATGGCGCGCGAGCGCGGCTTCGTCGCCGAGGTGATCTCGCCGGACGAGCTGCGGTGGGCGCGCACGCTCGGCTTCGCGCCGCACGAGGTCATCTACAACGGTCCGCATCTGCCGCGCATGCGGCGACGCCGCCGCGCCGCTCGGCTGGGTCTTCGCGGACAGCGTCGAGGCGTACGCGCGCAACGCGCGCGCGCGCCTCGCGAACGTGCTGCGGCGTGCGGTTGCGTCCGTCGATGCTGCGCGTCGCGCTTCGGCGTCGCGGTCGAGGACGACGACGCGCTCGCCGGCGCAATCGCCGCGTCGGGCTGCGACGCGCTCGGCGTGTCGTTCCACGCGCGTCGCGGCGATTTTCACGGCGCGAGCTGGCGCGACGTCGCGGACGACGTCGTGCGGCGCGGCGCGGCGCTGCAAGCGCGCACGCGCAGCCGCATCACCGTCTTCGACGCCGGCGGCGGCTGGACGCCGGAGGAGTTCGATGCGGACTTCGCCGCGGACATGGCGTGGCTCGCGGACCGGCTCGCCGCGGAACTGCCGGCGTGCACGACGTTGATCGTCGAGCCCGGACAAGCCGTGTGCACGCCCGCCGAGGCGCTCGATCACGCGCGTGCTCGAAGTCCGCGCGCGCCCGGGCCGGCGCGAAGCGATCGTCGACGCGGGCTATCCGGAATGGCCGCAGATGCACAGCTACGTGCACGGGTTCTTCGTCTGGCGCGAGGGCGCGTGGCGCGCGCTCGGGCGCGGCGGCGACCGTTTGGGCGGGCGGACGTGCCTCGAGTACGACGTCGTCGACGGCCTGCGGTTTCCCGCCGACCTCGACGCCGGCGACGTCCTGATGATCGCGGGTACGGGCTCGTACGATCGTTCGATGTCGTTCGATTTCGCACGCGGCCGCACGCTCGATGCGGAGCGACCGGGCGCTGTGTAGCGTTTGTCGAGCCGCTGAGCAGGGGTAGTGGTGAACGACATGCCCCCGCTCATCGCCGACACCACGTACGTGCTGCCGATACGCTGCACGACGTGCGAACACGACGATGACCTCGTCCGGTATCTCGACGACCTCGCGCGGATGATTCCGGTCGTCGTCGTCGACGGCTCGCCGCCGGACGTCTTCGCGCGCGCACCGCGCGACGTGGCCGTCCACCGTGCGGCATGTGCCGCGTCGACGAGGACCGGCGCATCGACCTCAACGGTAAGGTGGCAGGCGTCGGTCACGGGCCTGCGCCGCGTGCGGACGCCCAAGGCCGTCATCGCGGACGACGACGTGCGGTACGACGCGTTCGCGCTGCGCCGCATGTCGGTGCTGCTCGACGACGCCGACGTCGTGCGACCGCAGAACGTCTTCGTGCCGGCGCCGTGGCACGCGACCATCGACACCGGCCGCACGCTTGATCGCTCGCGCGACGGGGGGCGACTGGCCGGGCACGCTCGGCGTGCGCGTCGAGCGCGTCCGGCGAACCGGCGGGTACGACGGCGACGTCCTCTTCGAGAACCTCGAGCTCGTGCGAACGATCCGCGCAGCAGGCGGCCGCGAACGGATCGCGTTCGACCTGTTCGTCGCGCGCCGTCCGCCGGTGACGCGCCGTTTCATCGCGCAGCGCGTCCGCCAAGCGTACGACGAGCACGCGCGGCCCGCCCGGCTCGCGGCGCAGCTCGCGCTGGCACCGCTGCTCGCTGCGGCGGTGTGGCGTTTCCGAGCGCGCGGCGTGCTCGCGTGCGCGACCGCGGCGATCGCGCTGGCGGAAGCCGGACGCCGCCGCGACGGAGGCGCGCGTGTGTTCGCTCCGGTCGCGTCGCTGTGTGCGCCCGCGTGGGTGCTGGAGCGCGCGGTCACCGTCGTGGTGCGCGCTCGCGTTGCGGTTCGCCGGCGGCGTGCGGTACTCGCACGGCAGGATACGGATCGCGGCGCACTCGGAGCGGACGCTTCGCGCGCGTCTGCACGACGCGCCGCCCGTGCCCGCGGCCGAGGTGCGGCCGTGAGCGAGGCATCGGTCGAGCACCTCGAACGGGCGTGGCGCAACCCGTACGACAGTGACGCGGCGCGCGCGAACTCGTCGTACCACGCCGGTCGCGAAGACGGCGTCGTGCGGCTGCTCGAGGCGGCGCCCGCGAACCCGTTCGCGCGCATCGCGAACGCAGCGTTCCGCTCGTTCGTCCTCGACGATCGCTTCTCGTGTCTCGGCGCGAAGTCGTCGATCCGCCGCGAGCTGTATCGCATCGGCACGTACGCGCGCATGGACGACGCCGCGGTGACCGAGGGTCTGGCGCGCGACCTCTACGCGTTCGCCGAGGAACGGCGCGGCCTCGCGAGCGACTTCACGACCTACATCGCGGTCTTCCGCGAACGCGCGCACGATTCGGAAGAAGCGTTCGAGCGCGCGCTGTGGTCGCAGCTGCAGCGGCTGCACGACCTCGACGCGCGCCACCACGGGTGGGACGCGCGCGTGAGCTCCGATCCCGACGATCCGGCGTTCTCGTTCAGCATCGCCGGCACGGCGTTCTTCGTCGTCGGCTTGCATCCGGCGGCGTCGCGCACCGCGCGGCGTTTCGCGTGGCCGACGCTCGTGTTCAATGCGCACGAGCAGTTCGAGCATCTGCGCGAGGACGGCCGCTTCGGCGGCCTGCAACGCCAGATCCGCGCGCGCGAGCTGTCGCTCGACGGCGACCTCAATCCCAACCTCGCCGACTACGGAGCGCATTCGGAGGCGCGGCAGTATTCAGGCCGCGCGGTGGACGAGACGTGGACGTGTCCGTTCGTTCGGCGCAGCTGACGCAGCTCGCGCCGCGCACGGGGACGGCGTTCGTCCTCGAGCGCGGCGACGTGCTCACGATCGTGGACGTCCGAAGGCGGCCAGGTCGCCGACCTCGTGGCGTTCTGCGGCGGACGACCCGCGCGAAGTGCTCTCGAACGGACGCACGTTCGACTACGAGGCGACCGTACGCCTGACGACCGGCAACTGGCTGTGGTCGAACCGGTCGCGGCGGCTGCTGCAGATCGCGCACGACGACGTCGGCATGCACGATTTCCTCTACGCTCCGTGCTCGCGCGATACGTGGCGCATCTGTTACGACGGCGCGCACGACGACGTACCCGGCTGCTTCGGCAACTTGGCGTCCGCGCTCGCGCCGTACGGGATCGCGCCGGACGCGATCCCAACGACCTTCAACGCGTTCATGAACGTCGAGATCGCGCCCGACGGTCGCTTGTCGGTGGCGCCGCCGCGTTCGCGCCGCGGCGACCGGTTCGTCGTTCGCGCCGCCGAGCGGCTGATCGTGGGATTGACCGCCTGCTCGGCGTCGCTGTCGAACGGCGGGCGCTGCAAGGCGATCGGCTACGCGGTCGCTCGCGTTTCGACGGTGTGACCCCACGCTTGGTTCGGCGGGCACGTCCGCGGAGACGCGGGAACCGGCTCGCGCATGGGTCGCCCGCAAAACTACTCCATCGGTATCGGGATTGCTCTCGGCGTCGCGCTCGGCGGCCTCCTGTTCCATAGCATCGCGATCGGTATTGCGATCGGGATCGCCATCGGCGCGGCGGTCGGCGCGGCGGCCGCCCGCCGTCGGGGCTGATCAAACGCGACCGGCGTTGACCCCCTAGCGGCGAAGTGCTATGCTCTGACGGTTCCGGCCGGACCGCCGTGGTTCGGTCGCTTTTGTGTGTAATCCGGAGTACGAGTGCCGACGATCTCCCAGCTGGTCCGCAAGGGCCGCGAGCAGCAGCAGAAAAAGGTGAAGACCCCGGCGTTCCGCGTCGTCTCGACCGGGCCGAAACCGGGTCATCCCGACCTGCCCAACCGGACGTTCGAGGTCGCGGGAAACCCGCAGCGGCGCGGCGTGTGCACTCAGGTCAAGACGATCACCCCGAAGAAGCCGAACTCGGCGCTCCGTAAGGTCGCGCGCGTGCGCTTGACCAACGGTGAGGAAGTCACGGCGTACATTCCCGGGATCGGGCACAACCTTCAAGAGCACTCGGTGGTTCTGATCCGGGGCGGGCGCGTCAAGGATCTCCCCGGCGTTCGCTACCACATCATCCGCGGGACGCTCGACACGTCCGGCGCGGCGAACCGCAAGCAAGGGCGCTCGAAGTACGGCGCCAAGCGCGGCGCCAAGAAGAAGTAAGGAACCGCGTTTCTCATGCCGCGTAAGGGACCCGTCCCCAAACGACCGATTCTGCCCGACCCGAAGTTCGGGTCGAAAGTGCTCGCGCGCTTCATCAACAAGGTGATGCTGCGCGGCAAGAAGTCGGTCGCCGAGCTGATCACGTACGATGCGCTCGAGCTCGTCGGAACCAAGACGGGCCGCGACCCGATGGACATCTTCACGCAGGCGCTCGGAAACGCGATGCCGCTGGTCGAGGTCCGTCCGCGCCGTGTCGGCGGTGCGACGTACCAGGTGCCGATGGAAGTGCGCCCCGATCGCCGTCAGGCGATGGCGATGCGCTGGCTGATCAGCTACGCGCGCCTGCGGCCCGGCAAGTCGATGACCGAGAAGCTCGCCAACGAGCTGATGGACGCCGCCAACAACCAAGGCGCTTCGATCAAGAAGCGCGAGGACACGCACAAGATGGCCGAAGCGAACAAAGCGTTCGCGCACTATCGTTGGTGATCGGCCTGAAAACTCGTTAGGATCATGCCTCTCAAACGCGAATATCCGCTCGACCGCACCCGGAACATCGGGATCGCTGCTCACATCGACGCCGGCAAGACGACGGCGACGGAGCGGATTCTTTTCTATACCGGTCGCACGCACAAGATCGGCGAAGTGCACGACGGCGCCGCGACGATGGACTGGATGGTGCAGGAGCAGGAGCGCGGCATCACGATCACGTCCGCCGCGACGGCCTGCACGTGGCGCGACACGCGCATCAACATCATCGATACGCCAGGCCACGTGGACTTTACGGTCGAGGTGGAGCGCTCGCTGCGCGTGCTCGACGGCCTCGTCGCGCTCTTCGACTCGGTCGCCGCGGTGCAGCCGCAGTCCGAGACGGTGTGGCGTCAGGCGAACAAGTACGCCGTTCCGCGCATCATCTTCGTCAACAAGATGGACCGCATGGGCGCGGACTTCTTCAACTGCGTCCGGCAGATCCGCACGCGCCTCGGCGCGCCCGCGACGCCGATCCAAGTGCCGATCGGCGCCGAAGCCGACTTCCTGGGCGTCGTCGACCTCTTCACGATGCACAAGATCATCTACACCGACGATCTCGGCTCGACGTCGGAGTCGACGCCGGTGACGGAAGCCGACGGCGAGCTGTACACGACGGCGCAGGAGTGGCGCCAGTCGCTGATCGAGGCGATCGCCGAGCAGGACGACGAGCTGCTCGAGATGTTCTTCGCGGAGCAAGAGATCCCGGTGGAGCGCCTGCACAAGGCGCTGCGCGCGGCGACGATCCAGGGCAAGGTGCTGCCGATGCTCTGCGGCTCCGCGTTCAAGAACAAGGGCGTGCAGCCGCTGCTCGACGCGGTCGTCGACTTCTTGCCCTCGCCGCTCGACGCGAAGCCGATCACCGGCATCGATCCGAAGAGGGACGGCGAGATCACGCGCAAGCCGGCCGACGACGAGTCGTTCGCCGCGCTCGCCTTCAAGATCGCGACCGATCCGTACGGCAACCTGACGTACTTCCGCGTGTACTCCGGCGTGCTCGAGAAGGGCTCGTACGTGTACAACGCGCGCAGCGGCCGCAAGGAGCGCATCGGGCGCATCCTGCGCATGCACGCGAACCATCGCGAGGACATCGACGCGATCGGCGCGGGCGACATCGCGGCCGCGGTCGGCTTGTCCGACACGCGCACCGGCGACACGCTCTGCGACGAGAAGCACCCGATCCTGCTCGAGTCGATCACGTTCCCGGAGCCCGTCATCTCGCAGGCGATCGAGCCGAAGACGAAGGGCGATCAGGACAAGCTCGGCATCGCGCTCACGCGCCTCGCGCAAGAAGACCCGACGTTCCGCATGCGGACCGACGAGGAGACGCAGCAGACGATCATCGCGGGCATGGGCGAGCTCCATCTCGAGATCATTCTCGATCGCCTGAAGCGCGAGTTCAAGGTCGAGGCGAACGTCGGCAAGCCGCAGGTCGCGTACAAAGAAGCGATCACGAAGACGGTCGAAAAGCAGGGCAAATTCGTCCGCCAGACCGGCGGCAAGGGTCAGTACGGTGACGTCTGGGTGCGCCTCGAAGCCGGGCGAGCCGAACACCGGCTACATCTTCGAGTGGGCGATCGTCGGCGGCGTCATCCCGCGCGAATACCAGAAGCCCGTCGCGGAAGGCATCCGCGAAGCGCGCCGAGTCCGGCGTGCTCGCGGGATACCCGGTGCTCGACTTCAAGGCGACGGTGTTCGACGGCTCGTTCCACGACGTCGACTCGAGCGAGATGGCGTTCAAGATCGCCGGCTCGATGGCGTTCAAGGAAGCGAACCGCTCCGCGGGTCCGATCCTGCTCGAGCCGATCATGGCCGTCGAGGTGACGGCGCCGCGCGACTACCTGGGCGCGGTCAACGGCGACCTCTTGCGCCGCCGCGGACAGATCCAGACGCAGGACGAGGCGATCGGCGGCGCGGTCGTGATCAAGGCGAACGTCCCGCTCAGCGAGATGTTCGGCTACGCGACCGACCTGCGCTCCGCGACGCAAGGCCGCGCGACGTACACGATGGAGTTCTCGCACTACGAGAAAGCGCCGCGCTCGGTCGAGGAAGAGATCGTCGCGAAGGCTCAGGGCAAGAAGCTCGCAACCGCATAAGCACGATTCGCACGTAAGAAGCAAAGGACCACCAACAAGGCATCATGGCAAAGGCAAAGTTCGAGCGGTCGAAGCCGCACGTCAACATCGGGACGACGGGACACGTCGATCACGGCAAGACGACGCTTACGGCTGCGATCATCAACTGCCTCGCGACGGAAAACGCCAACATCCAGAAGCGCAACGTCGACGACATCGACAACGCGCCCGAGGAGAAGGAGCGCGGCATCACGATCGCCATCTCGCACCAGGAGTACGAGACGGCGAAGCGTCACTACGCGCACGTCGACTGCCCGGGCCACGCCGACTACATCAAGAACATGATCACGGGCGCGGCGCAGATGGACGGCGCGATCCTCGTCGTCGCGGCGACGGACGGTCCGATGCCGCAGACGCGCGAGCACGTGCTGCTCATGCGCCAGGTCGGCGTGCAGCGCATCGTCGTGTTCCTGAACAAGGTCGACCTCGTCGAGGACGAGGAGCTGCTCGAGCTCGTCGAGATGGAAGTGCGCGAGCTGCTCTCCAAGCAGGAGTACGACGGCGACAACATCCCCGTCATCCGCGGTTCCGCGACGAAGGCGCTCAACAGCTCCGGCAAGCGCGGCGATGCGGATGCCGATGCGATCTTCAAGCTGATGGATGCCGTCGA